>NZ_CP028159.1:4800000-8307500 GCF_003030385.1 Plantactinospora sp. BB1
CCCGGCGACGGCACGATCCGGGCCCTCGGCAGGTGCCTGGACGTGGCGGCCAGCGGCACCACCAACGGCACCCCGGTGCAGCTCTGGACCTGCAACGGCAGCGGGGCGCAGCAGTGGGCGGCCGGCGCCAACGGCAGCCTGCGCAACCCGCAGGCCAACCGGTGCCTGGACATCCCCGGCTCGAATCCCGGCAACGGCCGGCAGTTGCAGATCTACGACTGCAACGGCACCGCCGCGCAGAACTGGACCCTGCCCTGACCACGCCCCGTCCGTCCCTCCGCCCGGAACACACCCCCTCGCAAGGAGTTCGCATGCGCAGACGTCTTCTCGCCGTGACGGCCGCCGCCGTGGCCGCCGGACTCGCCCTGGCCGGCGCGGTCACGGTGCTGAGCCCGGCACCGGCCGAGGCCGCCCCGCTGAGCCGGGTGCTGGTCTTCACCAAGACCGCCGGTTTCCGGCACTCCGCGATCGCGCCCGGGATCGCCGCGATCCGGCAGCTCGGCACCGCCAACGGCTTCACCGTGACCGCCACCGAGGACGCGGCGGCCTTCAACACCGGCAACCTCGGCCAGTACCAGGCGGTGGTCTTCCTGAACACCACCGGCGACGTACTCGACGCCGGGCAGCAGAGCGCGTTCGAGGCGTACGTCGCGGGCGGTGGTGGGTACGTCGGGGTGCACGCCGCCGCCGACACCGAGTACGACTGGGCCTGGTACGGCGGGCTGGTCGGGGCGTACTTCGCCTCGCACCCGGCGACCCAGCAGGCGACGATCCGGGTCGAGGACCGAGCCAACGCCGCCACCTCGCACCTGCCGGCGAGCTGGACCCGCACCGACGAGTGGTACAACTACCGGACCAATCCCCGGTCCCGGGTGAAGGTGCTGGCCAGCCTCGACGAGTCGTCGTACAGCGGCGGGTCGATGGGCGGCGACCACCCGATCACCTGGTGCCAGAACTACGGCGGCGGACGATCCTGGTACACCGGCCTCGGGCACACCGACGAGTCGTACTCGGATCCGCTCTTCACCCGGATGCTCCTCGGCGGCCTGCGGATCGCCGCCGGGGCCGCCTCGGCGGACTGCCGGCCGGAGACCGGCTACACCGCGCTCTTCGACGGCACCCAGGCCAGCCTGGCGCAGTGGCGGCAGGCCGGGCCGGGCGGCTTCACCCTGGCCGACGGCACGCTGACCTCGTTCGGCGGGATGGGGCTGCTCTGGTTCCCGGTCCGCAGCTACGCCAACTACTCCCTCAAGGTCGACTGGATGATGCCGGGCGACGACAACGGCGGCGTCTTCGTCGGCTTCCCCGACCCGCAGGGTGACCCGTGGCGGCCGGTCGACGCCGGCCACGAGATCCAGATCGACGCCACCGACGCCGACCCGTCCCGGACCACCGGCAGCGTCTACAGCTTCTCCGCACCGAACCCCGCGATCCGGGACGCCGCGCTGAACCCGCCCGGCTCGTGGAACAGCTACGAGATCGGCGTGCACGGCCAGCGGGTCGAGGTCTGGCTCAACGGGGTCAAGGTGAACGACTACACCAGCGGCCGGAACATCGCCGACGGCTACCTCGGACTCCAGAACGACGGCGCCGGGCTGGACATCAACTACCGCAACGTCCGGATCAGGACCGACGGGCCGACCCAGCCGCCCGGCACCGACCTGGCCCGGGGCAGGTCGGCCACCGCCAGCAGCGTCGAGCCGAACAGCCCGCACGTGGCGGCGAACGCGGTCGACGGCAACTCCGGTACCCGGTGGGGCAGCGCGTACGGCGACCCGCAGACGATCACCGTCGACCTCGGCGCGGCGTACCCGCTGAACCGGGTGCGGCTGAACTGGGAGACGGCGTACGGGCGGGCGTACCAGATCCAGGTCTCGCCGGACAACGCGACCTGGACCCAGGTCTACGCCACCAGCACCGGCGACGGCGGCGTCGACGACGTGCCGATCTCGGCGAACGGCCGGTACGTCCGGATCACCGGTACCCAGCGGGCCACCCAGTGGGGCTACTCGCTCTGGGACCTCAACGTCTACGGCGGCTGACCCGCTACTCCGCTCCCTCCCCCAGCACGCGCGTGCCGCGCCCCGCGACCCGGGGCGGCGGTCGCGCACACCCCGGCCCAGAAGGAAGGTTCCCGTGTCCGCGCACCCCCGCAGAGGACGACCGTGGTCGTACGCGACCGCGACGCTCGCCACCGCCGCCGCGATCCTCGCCGCGTCGCCGACGACGGCGGCCCAGGCCGACCCGGTCCCCGCCGCCGACTACCAGCAGGTCACCCTCGCCACCGGCTCCGCCGAGATCGGCGAGGCGATGTCCCTGGCCGTACTGCCGAACCGGTCGGTGGTGCACACCGCCCGCAACGGCACCGTCCGGGTCACCGACGCGGCCGGCAACACCAGGGTCGCCGGCACCATCCCGGTCTACACCCACGACGAGGAGGGGTTGCAGGGTGTCGCCGTCGACCCGAACTTCGCCAGCAACCGCTTCGTCTACCTCTACTACTCGCCGCCGCTGAACACCCCGGCCGGGGACGCCCCGACCACCGGGACCGCCGCCGACTTCGAGCGGTGGAAGGGGCACCTGCGGCTCTCCCGGTTCACCATGAACGCCGACGACACCCTCAACCTGGGCAGCGAGCGGGTGGTGCTCCAGGTGCCGAACGACCGGGGGCAGTGCTGCCACGTCGGCGGGGACATCGACTTCGACGCCGCCGGCAACCTCTATCTGTCCACCGGGGACGACACCAACCCGTTCGAGTCGAACTCGTACACCCCGATCGACGAGCGGACCAACCGGAACCCGCAGTTCGACGCGCAGCGCTCCTCCGGCAACACCAACGACCTGCGCGGCAAGGTGCTGCGGATCAAGCCGCAGGCCGATGGCACCTACACCGTCCCGGCCGGGAACATGTTCGCGCCGGGGACCGCCGGAACCCGGCCGGAGATCTACGCGATGGGGTTCCGGAACCCGTTCCGGATGAGCGTCGACAGGGCGACCGGAATCGTCTACCTCGGCGACTACGGGCCGGACGCGGGCGTCGGCGACCCGAACCGGGGACCGGGCGGGCAGGTCGAGTTCAACCGGATCACCGGGCCGGGCAACTACGGCTGGCCGTACTGCACCGGCACGAACACCACGGCGGAGACGTACAACGAGTACACCTTCCCGTCCGGGCCGTCCCAGGCGAAGTACAACTGTGCCGGCGGGCCGACCAACAACTCGTTCCGGAACACCGGGCTGAGCACCCTGCCGCCCGCCAAGCCGAGCTGGATCCGGTACGGCGACGCCGGCTCGCCGCCGGAGTTCGGCGGTGGCTCCGAGTCGCCGATGGGCGGCCCGGTCTACCGGTACGACCCGAACCTCGACTCCAGCGTCAAGTTCCCGGCCTCGCTGAACGGCCGCTTCTTCGCCGGTGAGTACGGCCGGCGCTGGATCAAGGCGATCGCGGTGAACGCCGACGGCTCACCCGGGGAGATCTCCGACTTCCCCTGGCGGGGTACCCAGGTGATGGACCAGGCGTTCGGCCCGGACGGCGCGCTCTACGTCCTCGACTACGGCACCGGCGCCAACAACCAGGCGCTCTACCGGATCGAGTACATCGGCGGCGGCAACCGCAACCCGATCGCGGTCGCCACCGCCAACCGCAGCTCCGGACCGAGCCCGCTGACCGTGAACTTCTCCTCGGCCGGCAGCTCCGATCCGGAGGGCGGGACGCTGAGCTACCTCTGGACGTTCGGCGACGGTACGACGTCGACGGCGGCGAACCCGACGAAGACGTACACGGCGAACGGGACGTACACCCCGACGCTGCGGGTCACCGACCCGGCCGGGCTGACCGGCACCGCCAGCCTGGTGGTCACGGTCGGCAACTCGGCGCCGACGGTGAACCTGACCGTCCCCGGCAACGGCGCGCTGTTCAGCTTCGGCGACACGGTGCCGTACCAGGTGACGGTCAGCGACCCGGAGGACGGGACGATCGACTGTGCCCGGGTCCGGGTCACGTACGCCCTCGGGCACGACAGCCACGCCCACGAGATCACCTCCAGGACCGGCTGCTCCGGCACCATCGACGTGCCGGTCGACGGTGAGCACGACGCCGCCGCGAACATCTACGGCGTCCTCGACGCCAGCTACACCGACAACGGCGGCCTCACCTCGCACAGCATCCGGACGCTGCAACCGAGACACCGCCAGGGTGAGCACTTCGGCGCCCAGTCCGGCGGGGTGCAGACCGCCGAGCACGCCACCGCCGAGGGCGGCCGGACCGCCGGGTTCATCGACAACAACGACTGGATCTCGTACCAGCCGTACCAGCTCGGCAACGCCACCCGGTTCACCGCGCGGGTCTCCTCCGGCGGGGCCGGCGGCACCATCGAGGTCCGGGCCGGCTCGGCCACCGGCACCCTGCTCGGCAGCGTCGCGGTGCCGAACACCGGCAGCTGGGACACCTTCGGCAACGTCTCGACCACCCTCGCCAACCAGCCGGCCGGGACGACCACGCTCTTCCTGGTCTTCAAGGGCGGCGCCGGCAACCTCTTCGACGTCGACTCGTTCACCTTCGCCACCGGCGGCACCGGCGGCGGGCCGGCGACCGGGCTGCGGGCGAGCGCCAACAACCGGTACGTCAGCGCCGTCGGCAGCAGCCCGCTGATCGCCGACAAGGCGAGCATCGGGGCCACCGAACAGTTCGACCTGGTCGACCTCGGCGGCGGCAACGTCGCGCTGCGGTCCCGGAACACCGGAATGTACGTCTGCGCCGAGAACTCCGGGGCGAACCCGCTGGTCGCCAACCGGGCCGCCGCCGGGGCGTGGGAGACGTTCGCGCTGGTCCGCAACCCGGACGGCACGGTCAGTCTGCGGGCCACGGTGAACAACATGTACGTCGCCGCCGAGAACGCCGGCACCGAACCGCTGATCGCCAACCGGACGGCGATCGGCCCCTGGGAGAAGTTCACCCTCGTCAACGGCTGAGCACCGCCGGGCCGGGCGGTGCGGTCGGCGTCCCCGACCGCGCCGCGCCGGCCCGGCTCGACAACGGAGGTACCCCTGATGCACCCGAGAACGCGCTGGCTGCGGAGCACCGCCGCCACCCTGCTGCTGGCGGCCGGGCTCGCCGCGCCGGCCGTACCGGCGAACGCCGCCGCCCCGGCCGGCCCCGCCGAACCGGTCGCGGCAGCGGCGCCGCCGCGAACCGCAGACAACGTGCACATCTTCTACTACTCCTGGTACGGCAACCCGGCGCACTCCGGCAGCTACCGGCACCGGCAACAGGGCGGCCACACCCCGCCGCAGGAGATCGGCGCCAACTTCTATCCGACGCTCGGGGCGTACGACTCCGGTGACCCGGCGGCGGTGCGGCAGCACATGGCCTGGATCAGCCGGGCCGGGGTCGGGGTGGTGGTGCACAGCTGGTGGGGGCAGGGCTCCTACGAGGACAACCTGACCCCGGTGGTGCTGGACGCCGCCGCCGAGCACGGCCTCCAGGTCGCCTGGCACCTTGAGCCGTACGCCGGGCGGAGCGCCGACTCGACCGTCGCCGACATCACCTACATCCACAGCCGGTACGGCGGCCACCCGGCCTTCCACCGGGACACCGCGCACGGCAACCGGTCGGCGTTCTACGTCTTCGAGAGCCTGCGGATCACCGACTGGTCCCCGCTGGAGCAGGTCAGGCCGAACAGCATCGTGCTGGCCCAGACCACCGACACCACGAAGGTGGCGCACTTCGGCGGGATGTACACCTACGACGGGATCGCCGGGGCGACCGCGCCCGGCTGGGCCGACGCCAGCGCCTTCTGCAAGGCGAACGGCCTGGTCTGGGCCCCCTCGGTGGCACCCGGGTACCTCGACGACCGGGCGGTGCCCGGCAACACCACCCCGACGGTGGACCGGGCGAACGGCACCGCGTACGACCGGCAGTGGGGCAACGCGCTGAGCGCGGCGCACGGCGGCCCGCCGACCTGGGTCTCGATCACCTCGTTCAACGAGTGGCACGAGGGCTCGACGATCGAACCGGCCAGCGCGAACCCGCCGGACGGGCACGGCTACCTGACCTACTCCGGGGCGTACGGGCAGACCGGTGCCGCCGCCGAGACGGCCTACCTGGACCGGACCCGGCACTGGGTACGCCAGTTCAACCCGGCCGTCGACCCCGGACCGGGGCCCGATCCGGCCCGACCGGTGAGCCTGCGCGCCCACGCCAACGGCCGGTACGTCACCGCCGACCCGGCCGGCACCGCCCCGCTGATCGCCAGCCGCACCGCCGTCGGTACGGCGGAACAGTTCGACCTCGTCGAAGTCGGCGCCGGCACCGTGGCGCTGCGCGCCCGCGCCAACGGCCGGTACGTCGCCGCCGAGAACGCCGGGGCGAATCCGCTGGTCGCCAACCGGACGGCGGTCGGCGGCTGGGAGACCTTCCACCTGGTCCGCAACGGCGACGGCAGCGTCAGCCTGCGCGCCACGGTGAACAACCGGTACGTGGTCGCCGAGAACGCCGGGGCCGCCCCGCTGGTCGCCAACCGGACCGGAATCGGCCCCTGGGAACGATTCGACCTGGTCGGCTGAGTCGACCACCCGACGCTGTCGGTCGGGGAGGGTGCCTGCGGGGCCGTTCGTGCCCCAGCGGCACCAACCCCGACCGACACCGGCTCGGGTCACGACCGGGCATTGTGGAGCCGTTCCGACGCGCGCGCCAGTGGCGCGCGGAGGTGGGATTTCGGCGGTCGGCGCCGGTCCGGGACCACCTCGATGCCGAGCGGTCAGCACAATGTGATTTGTCCGCCGTCGCAGCGCACCGCTCGGGAGCCGCCGATGTCCTCAGGCACGAAGCAGTCGAGATCGACGTCGTCGGTCAACCGGGCCGGGCTGGCCGGCGGCATCGTCGTCGCGCTCGGTGTCTGCGCCGTGCTGCCGATCGATCCCGCGGCACCGGCCCGGACGGCGGTCGTCGCGGTGCTGCTGGCCGCGCTGATCGTGGCCGCCGCCGTGCTGCGTTCACCGGCGGCGCTGCGGACCGCCGCCTTCGTCGGCCCGCTCTTCGGCTGCTTCGCGGTGGGGATCCTCGCCGACTGGCCGCCCGCGCTCACCACCGTGCTGGTCTGCGCGCTGCCGCTGGCCTGCCTGCTACTCGTCGGGCGATGGGCCGGGGTGGCCCCGGCGGCGCCGTGGCTGGCCCGGGGCAGGCTGACCCCGGAGGCGCCGTGGCTGGGCCTGGCCACCGTACTCTTCGGCGGGGTCGCACTCGTCGCCTGGGCGCTCGCGGTACGCCCCGAGCCGGCCGAATACCTGCGGGACCTGCAACGCCTCCCGCTCTGGCTCGCCATCCTCGGGATCGTGGGGTTCGCGCTGGTCAACCCGGTGTGGGAGGAGATGCTCTTCCGAGGGGTACTGCTGAGCGAACTCGCCACCGTCTGGGGTGCCCGGGCAGCGGTGCTGCTCCAGGCGGTGCTGTTCGGCGCCGCACACCACGCCGGCTTTCCGTCCGGCACGGTCGGCATGGTCATGGCCGGCACCTGGGGGCTGGCCCTGGGCGTGCTCCGGCTGCGCAGCGGCGGGATCCTGGTGCCGTACCTGGTGCACGTGACCGCCAACGCGGTCATCGGCACGGTGGCGGTGCTGATCCTGCGCTGAGCTGAGTATCAGCCGGAGGGATGCCACGCCGGCAGAGGTCCGCCTCTGCTGCCATCCCGGCCGACCGACCTCGCCCGGCACCGGCGCCCACCGGCTCCGCCGACGATCGGGGCCGGCGTGTCAAGGTCGGCGGATACTCCTTCCGTTGTCGGATGGCGGCGGCACTCCCGAGCAGGGACGACCTTGTCCCGCCTGGTCGCGTCACCATAGCGTCACCGACAGATATCGATTCCTCGGTTGCCGGCGACCGGGTGCGGTGCGGCATTCCGGCATCCGGTTGGCCGGACAGAGCCGCGTCGGAAGGACAAGCATGGCAAGTACCTCCGCACGTGCCCGTCGTACTTCGGTCGGCGCCAGCCTGGCGGCGGCCGTCGCCACCCTGTTGGCCGTCCTGATCCCGAGTCCCGCCTCCGCCGCCGTCGTCTTCGCCGACGGCTTCGAGAACCCGGTCATCTTCAACGACTTCACCACCTTCGCCGCCGGCGAGCAGTTGGGCCCGTGGACGGTCGCCTCCGGCACCGTCGACCTGACCCGCGACTGGCAGCACGCGGAGGGCAACCAGTCCCTCGACCTCAACGGCAGCGGCCCGGGCGCCGTCGCCCGGACCCTGCCGACCACCCTGCTCACCACCTACCGGGTGCGCTACGCGTTGGCCGGCAACCCCGACAACGGCCCCGTCGTCACCAGCGGCACGGTCACCGCCAACGGCCAGACGATCGGCAACCTGACCTTCGACACCACCGGCCGGAACCCGTCCGACCTGGGCTACGTGTACCGGACGGTGTACTTCACCAACGTGCTTTCCGGCTCGACCACCCTCCGGTTCACCAGTACCACGCCCAGCGCCTACGGCCCGGTCATCGACGCCGTACGCGTCGAGAGCTGCCTGCTCGTCGTCTGTCCCGCGAGCGCGCCGAGGACCGCCACCCTAATCTCCTGACGTCCCTCGACTCTCGACGACGCCGCTCGTCCGATGGCGTACGGGGCGGGCAACGGGTAGAAACATGTCAACCTTCCTGGTGTGGCGAGTGGATGTCCCCGGACGGTTGAGAGAGCGCTCTCTTAGCCGTCCGGGGCTCCGCCGCCGCCCGGCGAAGGTGCCCCGTCGACCCACCCCGTCGCTGCGTCCGGAGCCGCTGCTCCGGCCAGTGGAAAGGACGGACGAACCGCATGACGACACCCTCCCCCGGCCTCCGGCGGCGCCCCGCACGGCACCGGCTCCGTCGGGCGCTCGTGCTCGGCCTCGTACTGGCCACCGCCACCACCGCGACGAGCACACCCGCCGGCGCCACCGGCCCGGCCCGGCCCGGTACTCAGGACCTCGGGCGCAACGTCACCGTCTTCGACCCGAGCATGCCGGTCAGCCAGATCCAGGCGACGCTCGACGCGACACACGCCCGGCAGGTCGGCAACGAGATGGGCACCGACCGGTACGCCTACCTCTTCAAGCCCGGCACCTACGGCAGCCCGGAGCAGCCGCTACAGATCAAGGTCGGCTACTACACCGAGATCTCCGGGCTCGGCGCCTCCCCCACCGACGTCCTGATCAACGGCAAGGTCGAGGTCTACAACCGCTGCCTCGAAGGCGGTGGCACCGGCAACTGCATCGCCCTGGTCAACTTCTGGCGTACCCTCTCCAACCTGTCGATCAACATTGTCGCGACGGGCCAGGACGACTGTCGGGCGTCGGCGAACTTCTGGGCCGTCTCCCAGGCCGTCTCGCTGCGCCGGATGAACATCGGCGGCGGCGGACTGTCGCTGATGGACTACTGCACCGCCGGACCGCAGTACGCCAGCGGCGGCTTCATCGCCGACTCGCGGCTGCCCGCCACCACCAACGGCTCCCAGCAGCAGTGGCTGACCCGCAACACCGAGGTCGCGAGCTGGTCCAACGCGGTCTGGAACCAGGTCTTCGCCGGGGTGGTCGGCGCACCCGACGACGCCGGGTTCCCCGACCCGCCGTACACCACCCTGGAGCGGACGCCGCTCAGCCGGGAGAAGCCGTACCTCTTCGTGGACGGGAAGGGGAAGTACCAGGTCCGGGTGCCCGCCGTACGACGGGAGAGCCGGGGCGTCACCTGGGGTGCCGGGCTGACCCCGGGCCGGACGATCCCGCTGCGGGACTTCTTCGTCGCCCGGCCGTCCGACCCGGTACACGTGATCAACCGCGAGTTGGCGCGCGGCCGGCACCTGCTGCTCACCCCCGGCGTCTACGACGTGGCCCGCAGCATCGAGGTCCGCCGCCCCGACACGGTGGTGCTGGGCATCGGGCACGCCACCCTGACCGCCGTGAACGGCGCCGTTCCGCTGGAGGTCGCCGGGGTGCCCGGCGTGGTGGTCGCCGGGGTCACCGTCGACGCCGGCCTGCGGGAGTCGCCGGTGCTGCTCCGGGTCGGCAGCCGGCACGGCCGCAACCACAGCACCCCGGGCAACCCGATCACGTTGTCCGACGTCTACTTCCGGGTCGGCGGGCCGCACATCGGCAGGACACACATCGCCCTGGAGGTGAACAGCGACCACGTCCTGATCGACCACACCTGGGTGTGGCGCGGTGACCACGGCGTCGAGGGCTTCACCGAGGGCGTCAACGGCGACACCGAGCGCTGGCGGACCAACACCGGCCGGTACGGCGCCGTCATCAACGGCGACCACGTCACCGCGACCGGCCTCTTCGTCGAGCACTTCCAGCGCTACAACACCGTCTGGAACGGCGAGGACGGCACGACGATCCTCTACCAGAACGAGCTGCCGTACGACCCGCCGACCCAGGCCGACTGGATGAACGGCGACGTCGAGGGCTGGGCCGGCTACAAGGTCGGCGACCGGGTGCGGCGGCACACCCTGCACGGCGGCGGGGTGTACGTCTTCAACCAGAACAACCCGTCGATCCACACCGAGAACGGCTTCGAGGTGCCGGAGACCCCGGGCGTACGGCTGCACCACATCATGACCGTCAACCTCAGCGCCGGCACCATCGACCACGTGGTCAACGGCGTCGGCGGGCCGGCCGACACCACCCGGGTCGGCGCACCGGTCTATCTCACGGAGTACCCGGTGGCACCGTAACCGGGCCGGCGGCCGGTCGGCGTCTCCGACCGGCCGCCGTGCCCGCCCGCCCGACGCCGGTCGACCCGCCTCAGAAGCAGCTCGACCGGCGTCGGGGAGTGCAGCTTGACCGGCGTCAGGCGCAGGTGAGCCGGGCGGCGGCCCAGTCGCCGTGGTCGGCGCCGTTGCCGTTGCCGCCGTCGGTGATCCGCAACTCCAGCCGCTGGCCGCCGGTGACGTCGGCGGAGATCCGCTCGGGGCCGGCGGCACCGGTCAGGACCCCGGTCGCGGCCCGCCGCTCGCCGTCGACCCAGACCTCGAAGGCGACCGAGCCACTCCCGCCCATCTCCTCGTCGACTCCGACGTCGGCCCGGAACGCGGTGCATTCGCCGGCCAGGTCGACCACGATCCGGGACGGTGCGTGCGCCCCGATCCCCTTGTCGTAGGTCGTCCCGCCGATCCGCAGCGGCTGCCCGTCCCCGGCCGGCTGCTCGCCGTTGCTCATGTCCCGCTCCACCGGCCCCCAACCGTTCTCGGCGACCAGGAACGGCAGGTCACTCACCCAGCGGTCCCCCGGCGGCAGCGGGGCGCGTACCGTCGTGCGGGCCTGCACGGCCGACGGGAAGCCGTTGCCCACCGCCTGCACCGTCGCGGTCAGCTCGTAGCCGCCGTAGTCGGTCTCCGGCGGCGCGGTGACCGTGAAGACCGCCTCCTCGGGCGAGCCGAACCGCACCTGCGGCAGCGGCACGGCCGCCGGGGTGACCGTCCAGCCGGCCGGCGCGGCCAGCCTGACCACCGCGTCCCGCAGGCCGTCGGCGCACCGGGCCGTGACCGTGACCGCGACCCGCTGCGGTTCGCCGGGGCGGACCTCCGCACCGGCCGCCACCGCGACGTCCGGCGGGCAGGGCGCGGCCGCCCGGGAATCGGGTACGCCACCGGCCCGGACCTCCGGCCCGGTCAGCGGCCGGAGCGTCAGGGTGTACTCGTGCGACCGGTTCGCCGGCACCCGGTACTCGTCCAGCACCGAGTTCGGCGTCTCGCCCATCCCGGTCTCCCCGGCGGCGGCGTGCAGGGTGACCCAGCCGTCGTTGCGGACCAGTGGAAGCTGGAAGTCGTACTCGGCCCGGGCCAGCTCGTCGTACGGGGTGACGCTGACGTCGAGATCGGCACCGGTGGCGCTGCCGACCAGCAGTCCCCGCCGGCCGTCGTTGAGCGACGCCCACCGGGCCCCGGTGTGGTTGCCGTACGCCTGCGGCCGGGAGTAGCGCACGTACTCCTCGTCGACCGTACTGCGCCACACGTCGGTGAAGGCGCCCCGCTGCCGGTCGTTGTAGGTCTCCTGCGGTCCCCGGCCGTAGTAGGCGAACTTCCGCATCGAGTCCGGCACCCGCAGTTGCACGCCGACCCGGGGCAGGTAGGGCAGTTGCCCGACGCCCGAGCCGCGCGGCGTGACCCGGTGTTCCAGGGTGATCGTGCCGCGCCCGTCGATCCGGTAGCGCATGGTCTGGTCGATCTCGAAGGCCGCCGAACCCCGGGCGACGCTGCGTACCTCGACGACCGCCGCCCCGCCGTCCAGGGTGGACGACACGCCGGTCACCTCGGTCCGCAGCCGGTCCAGGCCGAGCGCGTGCCAGACCTCCCGGTCGGCGGTGCCCCAGCCGTACGTCTCGTTGCTGGTCGGCGGCCGGTAGACGTCGAGTTCCGGACCGGTACGCAGCAGCTCCCGGCCGTCCGACGTCATGGAGCGCAGGACTCCGCTGCCGGTGTCGAACCGGTACCGCCAGCCGGGGCCGGAGACCAGCACCGTCCGACCGTCCCGGGTCAACCGGGGGGCGTCGGCGCCCGGCACCGACGGCAGTACGCCGGGCACCACCCGGCCACCGGCGGCGAACTCGTCCCAGCCGTACCGGAGACCGTCGGCGCCGACCGCCTCCAGCCGCAGCCGGCGCTGCCGGTCCTGCGGGTTCGGCGGCGCGGCGCCGAGGTCGAGGGTGACGGTCTGGCCCGGCCCGAGCCGCAGCGGGCGGGTGCCGGACCGCAGCGTCCGGTCCACCTCGACCAGCGACCAGCGCAGCCGGAGGTCGAGCGCGGCGGCGGGCTGCTCGTTGTGCACCCGGACCCGGCCCGTCGCCGCGTCGTCGGTGTCGAACCGGACCGGCGCGTGCGCCCAGGCCACCTCGACGGTCTCCGGCTGGAGGTAGCGGTCGGTGCCGACCAGCCCGTCGGTGCCGGAGAGGCTGATCCCGAGACTGTCGAACTCGCCGCGCGGCTGCGCCCGGTCGAAGTCCAGGGCCAGCGCGGCCCGGCGCACCGGGTCGGCCGCCAACTCGTCGACGGTCAGCGCCGCGCCGTAGACCCGGACGTCGTCGACCAGCCCCCGGGCCAACCGGGTACGCAGGTCGTCCTGCTGGGTGGCGGCGTTGCGGCCGACGTTCACCTCGTAGAGCCCCGGGTCGAGGGCGCCGGAGCGGGCGGCGCTGCCGACCTCGGTGCCGTCGACGTAGAGCCGCAGCGCGGTGCCGTCGTAGACGCCGCTGACCCGGTGCCAGTCGTCGTACCAGTTCGCCGGCACCGGCGCGGCGACCGAGGCCCAGCCGGCGGCGGTGGTCACCCCGAACTCCAGGGTGCCGCGGTCCCGCATCTGGAGCGCGTACGCCCGGCCCTTGGTGACGACCGGGAAACTGCCGGCCCACTCGCCGGGGCGTACCCAGGCGTCCAGGGTCACCTCGGTGCCGGTGAAGTCGAGCCGGGGGTCGCGGAAAACGTCGACGAAGTCGTCCAGGCTGGACAGTGCGACGGCCTTGCCGCGCCTGCCGTCGACCAGGGACGGCTTGCCGACGAAGAACGCCTGGATCCGGTTGCGCGACGAGTCGGGGGTGAACACCAGCGGCTGGCGCAGGTTCGCCTCGGCCCAGTCCCAGATGAAGCCGCCCTGTAGCGACGGATGTTCCCGGGCCAGCGCCCAGAACCGGTCGAAGTTGCCGACGCTGTTCCCCATGGCGTGCGCGTACTCGCCGAAGACGACCGGCCGGGTGGTGGTGCGGGCGATCGACTCGACGTAGCTCGGGGTCGGATAGCGCGGCCCCCACACGTCGGCGTACGGCGCGTCGCCGTTCGGGCTGTTCGACTGGTGGTAGAGCAGCCGGGTGGGCTCGTTCGCGTCCGCCCATTCGGCCATCGCGAAGTGCGCGGTGCCGAGGCCCGCCTCGTTGCCGGTGTCCCAGATGATCACGCTCGGGTGGTTCTTGTCGCGGTGCACCATCGCCTGGAACCGGTCCGCGAACGCCGCCTGCCACTCCGGACGGGAGGCGAGGCAGTTGTTCGGGCAGTTCTCGTGGGAGTGCGTCTCGATGTCCACCTCGTCGGCGATCCAGAGACCGTGCCGGTTCGCCAGGTCGTAGAGGTAGGGGTCCGACGGATAGTGCGAGGTGCGGACCGCGTTGATGTGCAGGCTCTTCATCAGCGCGACGTCGCGGCGCTGCGCCGCCCGGCTGACGTGCCGGCCGGTCTCCGGGTCGGTCTCCGCCCGGTTGGTGCCCTTGATCAGGATGCGTTCCCCGTTGACCAGCAGTTGCGCGTCGCGCACCTCGACCTCGCGGAAGCCGACCGCCTGCGCGGTGGTCTGCACCACCCGGCCGTCCGGGTCGAGCAGCTCCAGCACCAGCGCGTAGAGGTGCGGCGCGTCGGCGCTCCACTTCGCCGGGTTCCGCACGGTGGTGCTCAGCGTGTCCCGCCCGGTCATCGTGCTGACCGTCCGGCCGGCGGCGTCGCGCAGGGTGCCCCGCACGGTGTACCCGTCGGCCGGGCCGGCCAGCCCGATCCGGGCGGTGAGGGTGGCGTCCCGGTACCGGTCGTCCAGGTCGGTGCTGACGTACGCGTCGCGCAGGTGGGTCCGCGGGGTCGCGTACAGCCAGACGTCCCGGAAGATGCCGCTGTAGCGCCACTGGTCGACGTCCTCCAGGTACGCCCCCGAGCCCCACCGGTGCACCTGCACCGCGACCCGGTTGGTGCCCGGGCGCAGCGCGTCGGTCACGTCGAACTCGGCCGGGGTGTAGCCGCCCTGGTCGTAGCCGACGTAGCGGCCGTTGACCCAGACGAAGTAGCCGCTGGTGACGCCCTCGAAGCGGAGGAAGGACCGCCGGCCGGACCAGGACGGGGAGACCTCGAACGCGCGGACGTAGGCGCCGGTGGGGTTGACGTCCCGGGGAACCCGGGGCGGGTCGTCGGGCCAGATCTCCTCGGGGATGTTGCGGAACATCGGGTGGTCGACGAAGTCGGACTGCCAGGTGTGCGGCACCGTGGCGGTCGGCCAGCCGGAGACGTCGTAGTCCTCGGTGTGGAAGCCGGCCGGTACCTCGCCGGGCCGCTCGGCGACGGTCAGCCGCCAGTCGCCGTTGAGCGGCAGCATCCAGGGCGACCGGGCACTGTGCTCGGTGATGTCGGCGGCGGCGGTCCGGGCGTCCGGGTACGGGCGGAGCATCGCGTGTGGCGGCTGCTGCCCCTCGCCGGTCATCTCCGGGTCGTCCAGATAGCGGTAGACGTCCTCGGCGGTGACCGGGCCCTCGACAGCGGCGGCGGTACTCGGGCGCCCGGCGGCCGACGCGGCGGCCGGCGGCGCTGCGCCGGGCGCCAGCAGGGCTAGCAGGGTGAACGCGGCGAGCAGTCCTCGGGATGACATCGACACCCTCTCACCCGGATCTCGACAGATCCGCACAGGGACCGAAAATTATCAACTCTTCCTAACATCAAGCACCACCGATGTTCAAGGGAGTCGGGTCCACGTCGAGGTCGACCTCGGACACCGGACAGCCGGCAAGGGAGTCGGGTTCACCACGCGGCCGGTGCCGGGCACCGGAGAGCCGGCAGCGATCAGCCGTCCGCCGGCAGCGGTCAGCCGTCAGCGGTCAGCGGTCACTCGTCAGCGGTCACTCGTCAGTGGTCAGCGGCCTGACCGGGTCGTGGTCCGCCGGGTGCCCGGTCGGGCGGGCGCTGCCGCCGGAGCAGGGCTCCGCTGCCGGTCCCGGCGGGCCGTCGCCCCGTCCGCGCTCTCCATCGTCTCCAGCGCGATCTCCAGCAGCGCCGTCCGCCGTTCCCGCTCGTCGCCGAGCCCCTCGTCGAACAGCTCACCGGCGTGCAGGCAGAAGACCGCCAGGATCCGCCGCAGTTGGGCGCCCAGCGGCTCGTCCGGCACGACGAGCAGTTCCAGGGCCCGCCGCATCCGGGCGGCCAACCGCCGGCCGCCGGGCAGCGCGTTGACGACCGTCGGGTTGCGGGCGACGAACCGGCTGATGTCCGCCTGCCGTTCGGTCTCGTACAGGTCGCTGGCGTAGCGGCGGACGAACTCGCGACGCATCCGTACCGGGTCCGGCTCCCGCTCCGCCCACTCGATCAACTCGTCCAGAGCGGCGATCCGCTCCTCGATCAGGCTGTCGACGATGTCTTCCTTGGCCCGGAAGTGGTAGTAGAGCGCCGCCTTGGTCAGGCCGAGCCGGTCGGCCACCTCGCGCAGGGAGGTGCGGTCGTAGCCGTCGGCGACGAAGAGGCCGAGCGCGACGTCCTGGATCCGGGACCGGGTGTCACCGGCCCGGGGCCCGCCCCGGCGACCGGTGGGGGCCGGCCCGCCGGTCATCGGAGTACGTAGCCGAGGGCGGTACGCACCACGTCGACCAGGGGGCGCTCGGGATGGTCGGTCCAGTACTGGGTGGCCGCGCGCAGCGTGTGCAGGAACGTTCCGGCGAGTACCCGGGCGTGCAGCGGGGTCTCGGGTGCCTCGGGCAGGCGCCGGCTGATCTCGGCGATGAACTCCTGCTCCACGGTGCCGTACGCGGCGATCTGGTGCGCGGCGAGGCTCGGATGGTGGCGGATCAGCCGCCGCTGGGCCAGCCACAGCGGGTCGAGGCCGTCGCTCTCCCGGGCCAGTTGCTCGGCGGCCCCGGTGAGGGCGGTCCAGGGCGCCTCGTCGGCGGGCTGGGCGTGCACCAGCTCCAACAGCCGGCGGATTCGGAGCAGATCGGCGTGGAAGAGGGCTTCTTCCTTGTTTGCGAAGTAATTCGAGAATGTCCGGCGGGACACGTCGGCGGCGTCGGCGATCGCCTCCACGGTCACCCGGTCGGGCCCCAGTTCCGCGGCGAGCCGGAGTGCCGCCCGGTGCAGTGCTTCGCGCGTGGCGATCTTCTTGCGCTCCCGCCGCCCCACCGTCTCATCCATCGGGAACAGCTTACGGGGTGGTGACTCATTTCTCAAAGAGCAAACTTGCGCATTGCGCAGCAACTGCCGATCCTTGTATGTGACAACCAACCGCCCGAGGAGACGAGGTGGACACCATGGCTCGACACATCGAGCTCGGTGACCGGCTCCGGGACCTGATGTCGGCCATGCGGCTGATCCGGCACCGTCGCGCGATCGAACGGCCGGCCGTGCCGTCCGGGCTGGTCGGAATGCTGTTGCAGATCGACGAGCTGGCCGACCAGGCAGCCGGCTGCCACGCCAAGGAACTGGCCGACCGGTCCGGGCTCGACCCGTCCACGGTCAGCCGGGCGGTCGCCGCGCTGGTGGCGCGGGGCCTGGTGACCCGGCGCGCCGACCCGGCCGACCGGCGGGCCAGTTTCGTCGTACTCACCGACGAGGGGCGTACGGCACTGACCGAAGCCCGCGACTGGTACGGCGACCTGCTCCGGGCCGCGCTCGCCGACTGGAGCGCGGCGGAGATCGACGCGCTGACCGGCGCGCTCGACCGGTTCGTCACCGACATCCAGGGCAGCCTCGACCGGGCCCCTGGAACGATCAACTCTCAAGAAAAGCTGGAGGCCGCGCGATGAGCGCACCCACCACCCTCGCACCCGCGCCGGAAGCGGAGCCGATAAGTCATCGGCGCACCCTGGAGGCGCTCAGCGGCCTGCTGTTGGTGCTCTTCGTGGCGATGCTCAGCAGCACCGTCGTCTCGACCGCGCTGCCGAAGATCATCGGCGCCCTGAACGGCTCGCAGAACCAGTACACCTGGGTGGTGACCGCGACCCTGCTCACCGCGACCGCGACCACTCCGGTCTGGGGCAAGCTGGCGGACCTGTTCAACAAGAAGGCCCTGGTCCAGACCGCTATCGTGATCTTCATTCTCGGCTCCGTGGTCGCCGGGCTGAGCCAGAACGCCGGCCAGCTCATCGCCGCCCGCGCCTTCCAGGGCATCGGGGTCGGCGGGTTGCAGGCCCTCGTCCAGGTGGTGATCGCCGCGATGATCCCGCCCCGGGAGCGCGGCCGCTACAACGGCTACCTCGGCGGCGTGATGGCGCTCGCCACCGTCGGCGGACCGCTGCTCGGCGGACTCATCGTCGACACCTCCTGGCTCGGCTGGCGCTGGTGCTTCTTCGTCGGGGTACCGATCGCGATCATCGCGCTGCTCGTCCTCCAGGCCACCCTGCACCTGGTCACGGTCCGCCGGGAGAACGTGAAGATCGACTATCTCGGCGCCACCCTGATCGCGGCCGGGGTCAGCGTGCTGCTCATCTGGATCTCGTTCGTCGACGGCTCGTTCGGCTGGATCTCCTGGCAGACCGGTGCCATGGTCGGCGCCGCCCTGGTCCTGCTCGCCCTCGCCGTCCTGGTCGAGACCCGCGCCGCCGAGCCGGTCGTGCCGCTCGACATCGTCCGGCAGGGCACCACCGCACTCTCGATCCTCGCCAGCCTGGCGGTCGGGATGGCGATGTTCGGTGGCGCCGTCTTCCTCGGCCAGTACTTCCAGATCGGCCGTGGCTACAGCCCGACCGAGGCCGGCCTGCTCACCATCCCGATGATGGTCGGGGTACTCGTCTCGTCGATCGTGGTGGGGCGGCTGATCACCCGCAGCGGGCGGATCAAGCCGTACATCCTGATCGGGGCGGTCGTCCTGGTCGCCGGCTTCCTGATGCTCGGCACCATCGACCACCAGACCTCCCTGGTCTTCATCGGCGGGGCGATGCTGCTGGTCGGGGTCGGGGTCGGCATGACCATGCAGAACCTGGTCCTCGCGGTGCAGAACGCCGTACCGCTGAAGGACATCGGCGCGGCGAGTTCCTCGGTGGCGTTCTTCCGCTCGCTCGGCGGCACCATCGGAGTCTCCGTACTGGGTGCGGTGCTCGCCCGCCGGGTCACCGAGCAGATCACCGAGGATTTGACCGCGGCCGGGATCCCGGCCTCGGGAGCGGGCAGCGCCGGCAACAGCCTGAACCTCTCCGGCCTGCCGGACGTCGTCGTGCACATCGTGCGCGACGCCTACGGCGACGCCACCGGGCACATCTTCCTGATCTCCGCCGCGATCGCGGTGGTCGGGGTGATCGCCGCCGCCCTGCTCAAGCCGGTCACCCTGCGGACCAGCCTCGACCTGCCGGACCCGGCCACCAGCACCGCCACCGCGGCGGGTGCCGTCGACGGCGCCCCGCCGGCCACCGAGCCGGTCCGGGGCGGGACGGCGCCGTCGCGCCGGTGAACGCGGGCGGCCGGCGCCGCCCGACCGGACCCGCCCGGCACCTGGCGGGAACGGTCTCGGCGCCGGCCCCGCCCGGTGCCGCCGCCGGCCGTGACCCGGCCGGCGGTCGGCACCCTCCGATCCGGACGGCCAGCCCCACCGGGCTGGCCGTCCGGCCGGTCGCCACCCGGCTGGCCCGGACGGGCCGGCTGATCACGACCGCTGGTGCCGGCCCTGAGGCTCGCCGGCCCGGCCACTGGTGGGCGCCGGCCCCGCTCAGCCGGCTCCACCGGCGGTGGGGTCTCCGGGAGAGCTGACCGGCACCGACCGGCCGCCAACGGGTTCCGACCGGCCCTCGGCGGGTTCGGGTCGGGCGTCGGCAGGTTCCGCCCGGCCCGCGGCAGGTTCCGACCGGCCGCCAACGGGTTCGGGTCGGGCGTCGGGAGGTTCGGGTCGGGCGTCGGCGGGCGGGCGGGTGGCCGGCACCAGGAGGAGGGCGGGCAGCAGGAGCAGCGGCACGACCAGCAGGGCGCGGAGGCTGCCGACCCGGTCGCCGAGCAGTCCGACCAGCGGCGGCCCGGCCAGGAAGGCGGTGTAGCCGATCGCCGCCACCACGCTGACCCGGGCGGCGGCCCGGTCCTCCTGGTCGGCCGCCGCGCTCATCCCGAGCGGGAAGCCGAGCGAGGTACCGAGACCCCAGAGCAGTACCCCGGCCATCGCCAACTGCCAGGGGCTGGCCAGTACCGCCACCGTGGCGCCGAACGCGGCCAGCACGAGGGTGCCGAGCAGCACGGGTACCCGACCCCAGCGGTCCAGCGCGATCGTGCCGGCGGTCCGGCCGACCGTCATCGCGGCGACGAAGACCCCGAAGGCGAGCGCGCCGACCGCGTCGCTCACCCGGTGGCCGTCCACGAAGGCCAGTGCCAGCCAGTCGTTGGCGGTCCCCTCGGTGAAGGCCATCACCAGCAGCAGCAGGCCGATCAGCAGGGTACGCGGCTCGCGCCAGGCGGCCAGCGTGCCGGTACCCCGGGTCGGTCCGCTCCTCGACCGCGACGGCGGGGTCGCGCGGTCGGGCAGGAAGAGCCGGACCGCGGGCAGCGTACCGGCGAGCATCGCCACGGCGGCGAGCCCGAGGTGCAGCCCGATCGGTACGCCGAACCGGGCGCTGCCGGCCCCGACGATCGCCCCGGCCACGGTGCCGAGGCTCCAGGCGGCGTGGAACCGGGGCATCACGGTACGGCCGAGTCGCCGTTCGACCGCCGCCGCCTCGACGTTCATCGCGACCTCGCAGGTGCCGGAGCCGTAGCCGAGGGCGAAGAGCCCGACCGCGACGGCCGGTATCGCCTGCCAGCTTCCGGTGGCGACCCCGGCGAGTGCCAGTCCGAGCGCGGCCACCCCGGTCGCGGTGCCGACCGTGCGGGCGGTGCCCAGCCGCTGCGCCAGGATCCCGGCGGACGGGAGGGCGAGCAGGGCGCCCGCGGAGAGGGCCAGCAGCAGCAGGCCCAACCGTCCGGGGGTGAGCCCGAGCGCGTCCCGGGCCGCCGGCACCCGGGCGAACCACGAGGCGACGGCCAGCCCGTTGAGCCCGAAGACCACGGCGACGGCGGTCCGGGCGGTAAGGACCTGCCGCGGTACGACCGGTGGCCGGACAGTGCCGGCGGACATGTTCACCTGGTACCCCTCCGCTTCCTCGGCTCCCCCGTCGGCGAGCCGCCGAGTGCACCCTTGCGCACCCCTCCCGGCGGTCAGCCGTGGCCGCCGGGTGGAAGCCGTGGCGCCCGCGCCGCGCCGTCCGGGTCGGAAGGGTCCATTGATCGCACCCCTGGGAACGCTCTCGACGCAACCCGGGAGCGCAGGGCCGCCGCTCGTCCGCCTCGGCGCAACCCGTTCGCGGACGGGTGCGTCTCGGGTGCATCATTCCCTCATGCGTCAGCCAGGCCGTTCCGTCGCCACCCCCTCGTCTCCCTGCTCGCGCGACACGGGGAGCCCGGATGCCTAGCCGGGCGCCGCGCCGGGCCACCCTGGAGGACGTGGCCCGGGTCGCCGGAGTCTCCCGGTCGACGGCCTCCCGGGTCATCGCCGGATACGGTGCCGCCTCGGCGACCGCCCGGGACCGGGTCGTCGCGGCCGCCGCGCAACTCGGCTACGCACCCGACCCGGCCGCCCGGGCCCTGGCCACCGGCGCCGGGGTACGACTGGTGGTGGCGGTCGCCGGCACGGCGCCGACGGTGCTGCACGACCCGTACGTCGACCGGGTCGTCCGGGCCGCGGCCGAGGTCTGTGCACCCCGGGAGGTCGGGGTCTCCCTGGAGTGGCTGCCGCTGCACGCACCCGCCCGGCTGCGACAGTTGGCGGAGGACCGTGGCGTCCGTGGGGTACTGATGATCAACACCACCGAACCGATTCTGGCGGCGGTACCGGCCGGGCTTCAGGGCCGGACGGTGTCGATCGGGATCGGCTCCCGGAGCGTACCGTCGTTCGACGTCGACAACGGCGGGGCCGCCCGTACCATCGTCGGGCACCTGCTCGCCTCGGGACGCCGCCGGATCGCGATGATCACCGGCCCGGAGTGGATGCCCTGCTCCCGGCGTCCCGTCATCGCCTACCGGGAGGCGATGCGGGCGGCGGGGCGGCCGATCCGGCTGGTGCCGGGCGACTTCACCGCTCCCGCCGGCCAGGCCGCGATGCTGACGATCCTGGCGCGCTGGCCGGACACCGACGCGGTCTTCGCGAACAGCGACGCGATGGCGCTCGGGGCGCTGGCGGTGCTGCGGCGGCGCGGGATCGACGTGCCGGGCGACATCGCGGTGGCCGGCTTCGACGACGTGCCGTTCGCCGCGCTGAGCGCGCCGGCCCTGACCACCGCGAGCCATCCGGTCGAGCAGATCGCCACGGCGGCCGCGACGGCGGTGCTCGACCGGGCCTGGGTGCCGCCGGCCACCGCGTACCCGTCCGAGCTCATCCTCCGGGAGAGCGCCTGAGCAGCGCCGGCCGCGCCCGTCCCGTCCCGTCCCGTCGTCCCGGCATATTTGATCTTCGTTCGCCAGCCCGCCGACCCGCCGGCCCCGGTCGCGCGGGCCGTCGGCGCGCGAGCATCGGGCTTCGCACTCCGGTTGTCGCCGGAGTCACCGAGCGGAAAGACCAGGCCGAGGGGGTTGCGCAGCGAGTCTTAGGGCAGGCTAACCTAACGGCGCCCTCCCCGGACCGCATCGCACCCGAGACGACTGGAGAAACATGTCTGCGCACCTCGTGAACCGGCGCGGCTTCCTGCGCTACGCCGGCGCCACCGGCCTACTGCTCGGGCTGGCCGCCTGCGGCGACGCCGGCTCCCCCGGCGCCGGCCCGTCCGCCGGCAGCCAGCCGTTCCGCTACACCGACGGGCGGGGCCGGACCGTCGAGCTGGCCGGCCGGCCGACCAGGGTGGTCGCGCAGAGCAGCGCCGCCGCCGCGCTCTGGGACGCCGGCTTCCGGGTGACCGGGGTGTACGGGGAGCTGGGCACCACCGACGGCAAGCTCAACTACCAGGCCGGGAACATCGAACTGGACCATCTGGAGGTGGTCGGATCGACCTGGGGCGAGTTCAACCTGGAGCGGTACGCCGCACTGCGCCCGGAACTCCTGGTCGACCTCTCCTTCGACGACAAGACCCTCTGGTACATCCCGCAGGCCAGTGTCGACGAGGTCGACGCGCTCGCCCCGTCGATCGGGATGAAGATGCCCGGTCTCGACCTGCCGCAGATCATCGACGGCTTCATGGCGCTCGCCACGCAACTCGGCGCCGACCCGGAGGCCGGGCCGGTGAAGGCGGCCCGGGCCGACTTCGACGCGGCGGTCGCCGAGGTGAAGGCGGCGATCGCGGCAAAGCCCGGCCTGCGGGTACTCGCCATCTCCCGCGACCCGGAGAAGTTCTACGTCGCCGACCCGAACGCCCACCCCGACCTGAAGCACCTGGCCGCCCTCGGGATGCGGTTCGTGCTGCCGTCCCGGCGACTCGGGCACGGCGAGTACTTCCAGGAGATCAGTTGGGAGCAGATCGGCGGCTTCCCCGCCGACGCCATCATCTTCGACAGCCGGGAGGTGACCAGCGTGGCGGGCAAGGCCGAGAAGATCCCGACCTGGACGAACCTGCCGGCGGTCAGGGCCGGTCAGGTCTACCCCTGGAAGCCGGCCGCCCCGTTCAGCTACCTGGCCAACGCGCCGATCTACCGCGACGTGGCGGCCTGGCTGAACAGGGCGAAGCCGCTGGGCTGAACCGGAACCGGAACCGGAACCGGAACGGGAACGGGAAGCGGAATCGGCACCGGCACCGGCACCGCATCGGCATCGGCATCGGCATCGGCATCCAGTTTCAACTTGCACACATTGCAATGTCCGCATATGTTGGCTGCGACGGCGTCGGCGGCGGGAGGCTGGGCAGATGGGCGCGGGTCACGACCACGGCGGCCAGGCGATGCGGGCCGGCGAGCGTCATCGCAGGCCACTCTGGGCCGCGGTGGCCGTCCTCGGCACCGTACTGCTGCTGGAGGCGGGGGCGGCCTGGTGGACCGGCTCGCTGGCGCTGCTCTCCGACGCCGGCCACATGTTCACCGACGTGCTCGGCATCGGCCTGGCGCTGGCCGCGATCACCGCCGCCAGCCGGGCCGCCCGGCACGCCCACCGCACCTTCGGGCTCTACCGGCTGGAGGTACTCGCCGCGCTGGCCAACGCCGTACTCCTCTCCGGGGTGGCGATCTTCGTGATCGTCGAGGCGGTACGCCGGTTCGACGACCCTCCCGAGGTGCGGGCCGGGCCGATGCTGGCAGTCGCGGTCGTCGGTCTCGCCGCCAACGTCGTGGCGTTCCTGCTGCTGCGCGCCGGCGCCAAGGAGAGCCTCAACGTCCGGGGCGCCTATCTGGAGGTGCTCGGCGACCTGCTCGGCTCGGTCGGGGTGATCGTCGCCGCCGTGGTCATCGCCACCACCGGCTGGCGCTACGCCGACCTGGTCGTCGCGGTCGCCGTCGGCCTCTTCATCCTGCCCCGCACCTGGCAACTGGCCCGGGTCGCGGTCCGGGTACTGGTGCAGGCGGCACCGCCGCACATCGACGTCGCCGCCGTGGCGACCAGCCTGACCGGGGTGCCCGGCGTCACCGGCGTGCACGACCTGCACGTCTGGACCCTCACCTCCGGGATGGACGTCGCCTCCGCGCACCTCGCCCTGGCCCCGGGCGCCGACCTCGCCCCGGTGCTCGCCGCCGCGCGTGCCCGGCTGCACGACGGCTTCGGCATCGACCACTGCACCCTGCAGATCGAGCCGCCCACCACGCACAAGGTGTGCCAGGACGCCGACTGGTGACCGCCGGCCCGGCGCCGGCCCGGCGCCGGTCTGACCCGGCGGCCGGCGGCGCGACGGCGGCGTTCGGGGTCCGGCCGGTCGACCAGGTCGGCCGGGGCTCAGCCGCGCTGCCGGGGCGGCGCGGTGCTCTCCCGGACCACCAGCTCGGTGACGAGGTCGATCCGGCTGGTCGAGAGTTCCGCCCCCCGGGCCAGGTCGAGCAGCATCTGCGTCGCGGTGCCGGCCATGTCCCGCAGCGGCTGGTTGACCGTGGTGAGGGCCGGGCCGATCCAGGAGGCCACCGGCAGGTCGTCGTAACCGATCACCGAGAGGTCCGCCGGCACGTCGAGGTTGAGCTGCCGGGCGGCGCGGAGCACGCCCAGGGCCTGCATGTCGGAGCCGGCGAAGATCGCCGTGGGCCGGTCGGGCCGGGTCAACAGCTCCATCCCGTACTGGTAGCCGGCCTGCGCGGAGAACATGCCGTACCGGACCAGATCGGGGTCGACCGGGATGCCGGCCTCGTCGTGTGCCGAGCGGAATCCGGCGGCCCGGGCCCGGCTGCACAGTACGTCCTCCGGACCGGAGACGCAGGCGACCCGGCGGTGGCCCAGCTCCAGCAGGTGCCGGGTGGCGAGCAGGCCACCGTTCCAGTTGTTGGAGCCCACCGTCGGCACCGAGGCCGAGGTCGCACTGTCGGTGTCGATCACCACCAGCGGAATCGACCGGCGCGCGAGCTGCTGCCGCTGCGGCTCGGTGAGGTGGCAGAGCACCAGCAGCACCCCGAGCGGCCGCCGCAGCAGCACGCCCTCCAACCACTGCGCCGAGGGGCGGTGCCGGCCGCCCAGCTGGGAGAGCACCACGCCGACGTTCGCGGTGTTGGTCACCGCCTGCACACCGTGGATGATCTGCGTCGCCCAGCCGGAGTCGAGTTCGTGGAAGACCAGGTCGATCTGCTCCACCGCGCTCGGTTGGCGCTTCGCGCGGCGGCGGTACCGGTGCCGTTCGAGGCTGGCCTCGACCCGGGCCCGGGTTTCGGGCGCCACGTCCGAGCGGCCGTTGAGGACCTTGGAGACGGTCGTCAGGGAGACCCCGACCTCGTCGGCGATGGTCGCGATCGTCGCGGCACCGGTACTGACGATCCGTCGGGACCTCGTCATCGACACCCTCCCGCAACTATCCGAAACTTTCGGTGCGAAACCCTAACACCGGCCGGGCGGACCCGGGTTCGACAATGCAGTGGGATCCGGTTGACCGTCCGGACCGCTCTACGCACGATATGCGGTGTGGTCACGGATCCAGCAGTTCAGACACCCTTGACACATCTTCGCTACGCCGCATAGGTTGCCCCGCACAGGTAACGCGGATATTGCCGAAAGTTTCGAAGACTCGCCGGCCTGACAGCTTCACCGTCCCGACCGGACGGTGGCGCGTCGGCCCGAAGGGGTGGCATGAAGAGCCAGTTGCCCGTGGCCGACCGCGCCACGACGGGGACCGCCGTGCCGCGGCGCGATCCGCGACTGCGCGGCACCGACGCCTCCGGCGAGGAAACCGGCCCGCTCCCGCCCACAGTTGCGGAGGTACGCCGATGAGTGCGCCCATGACCGCGGGCCCACCGCCCGTGACCGTCGAGTCCGACCGGCCGGCCGCCGGGGCGACCGGGCGCCGGTCCCGCAAGCACCGCCGGACGTGGCGGCAGGCGATACGCCGGGACTGGCAGCTCTACTCGCTGGCGCTGCTGCCGCTGCTCTTCTTCCTGGTCTTCCGATACCTGCCGATGCTGGGCAACATCATCGCGTTCCGGCGCTTCCAGCCCGGCGGCAACATCTTCGGCGAGTACTGGGTCGGCCTGCGCTACGTGAAGATGTTCCTCTCCGACCCGACGTTCTGGGAGGTCTTCACCAACACCCTGATCCTGGGCACGTTGACCCTGGTGGTCTGCTTCCCGCTGCCGGTCATCCTGGCGCTGCTGCTCAACGAGGTCCGGACCCGCAAGCTCAAGCGCTTCGTCCAGTCCGTCTCCTACCTGCCGCACTTCCTGTCGATCGTGATCGTCGCCGCGATGGTGATGCAGCTGCTCTCCACCGACGGCACGGTGAACCAGCTGGTCAAGCTCACCGGTGGCGACGCCGTGCCGTTCCTGCAACGGCCGGAGTGGTTCCGGACCATCTACGTCACCTCGGAGGTGTGGCAGACGGTCGGCTGGGGCACGATCCTCTACCTCGCCGCCCTGACCACGATCGACGACAACCTCTACGAGGCGGCCCGGATCGACGGCGCCAACCGGTGGAAGCAGACCTGGCACGTCACGCTGCCCGGCATCCGGCCGACGATGGTCACGCTGCTCATCCTCAACATCGGTACCTTCATGGCGGTCGGCTTCGAGAAGATCCTGCTGCTCTACAACCCGTTGACGTACCCGACAGCGGACGTGATCTCGACCTACCTGTTCCGGATGGCGTTCCAGTCGAGCAACTTCAGCTATGCCGCCGCGATCGGACTCTTCGAGGCCGTGATCGGGCTGGCCCTGATCCTGTCCGCGAACGCGATCTCTCGCCGCACAGTGGGGACGAGCCTGTGGTGACCGTGGATTCCAGCACCGTCGCGCCCGAGGCCGCCGACCCGGAGCGGGCCGCCGAGCGGCTCGGCCGGCCCCGTCGGCGGCGCGGCATCCAGGACACCCGGGGCTACCGGGTCTTCCGGGTGTTCAACGCCATCGTGCTGACCGGCGTGGTGGTGGTGACGCTCTACCCGTTCCTGAACATCGTGGCCCGGTCGCTGAGCGACGAGGCGTACATCATCGCCGGCCAGGTCACCGTGGTGCCGCGCGGCTTCAACACCGACACGTACGCGCTGGTGATGAAGGATTCGCTGTTCTGGACCAACTACCGGAACACCGTGGTCTACACCGTCGTCGCCACCATCATCGCGATGGTGCTGACCACCTGTTTCGCGTACGTGCTCTCCAAGCACCACCTCAAGGGCCGCACCGTGCTGATCGGCATCGCGGTCTTCACCATGTTCTTCAACGGCGGGCTGATCCCGAACTACGTCCTGATCAGCAGCCTGGGCATGACGAACACCATCTGGGCGATCGTGCTGCCGAACGCGATCAGCGTCTTCAACCTGCTGGTCATGAAGGCGTTCTTCGAGAGCCTGCCGGTGGACCTGGAGGAGGCCGCGGCCGTCGACGGGCTGAACACGTACGGCATCCTGCTGCGGATCGTGCTGCCGCTGTCGAAGGCGGTGATCGCCACGATGATCCTCTTCTACGCCGTCTCCTTCTGGAACTCGTGGTTCTCCGCGTTCCTCTACATGGATCGGCAGGACCTGCTGCCGGTCACCGTCTATCTGCGCAACCTGATCGCCGGAGCCGTCGGCGCGGAGAACGTCGGCGCCGTCACCGAGGCGAACGAGGTACAGGCCGAGGCGACGCTCAAGGCCGTGACCATCGTGCTCACCACCCTGCCCATCCTGTTGGTCTACCCCTTCGTCCAGCGGTACTTCGTGTCGGGCGTGATGCTCGGCGCGGTGAAGGGATAGTCCGGCAGGCGGGAGTGAGCCGTCGAACCCACGAACCACCAGCGAAAGGAAGCCTGATGTTCCAACGAGCCCGGCGCCGAGCAGCGGTGGTCGCTGCCGGCGCGCTCACTCTCTCGCTCGTCGCCTGCGGCAGTGGCGACGAGGGCGAGGCTGAGGACCTCTCGGAGAACCGCGCCGGGGCGATGGCCGAATACGGTGTCAACCAGCAGTTCAAGGCGACCGAACCGGTGTCGTTCTCCATGCTCTACAACAACCACCCGAACTACCCCTACAAGGCCGACTGGCTGTTCTGGACCGAGCTGAACAAGCGGACCAACGTCACGCTCGAACCGGTCTCCGTACCGCTGAGCGACTACGAGCAGAAGCGCAGTCTGCTGATCGGTGCCGGCGACGCACCGATGATCATCCCGAAGACCTACCCGAGCCAGGAGGACACCTTCGTCTCCTCCGGCGCGATCCTGCCGGTCAGCGACTATCTCGACCTGATGCCGAACTTCAAGGACAAGATCGAGAAGTGGAACCTGGCTCCTGAGATCAACCAGCGGCGGCAGGCGGACGGCAAGTTCTACCTGCTCCCCGGGTTGCACGAGAAGCCCTGGCACGACTACTCGCTGGCGATCCGGACGGACATTCTCAAGGAACTCAACCTGGAGATCCCGAAGACCTGGGACGAGCTCTACACCGTGCTCAAGGCGATGAAGGCGAAGTACCCGAACACCTTCCCCTTCTCCGACCGGTTCAGCCAGCCCAACCCGGCCGGCAACCTGCTGAACATCCTCGCCGCCTCGTACGGCCTGGAGGGTGCCGGCTGGAACTTCCAGCACGTGAGCTGGGACGCGAACGCCAAGAAGCTCTTCTACACCGGCGCCAGCGAGAAGTACCGGGACATGCTGACCTACCTCAACAAGCTGGTGAAGGAGGGGCTGCTCGACCCGGAGACCTTCACCCAGACCGATGACAACGCCCGGCAGAAGCTCGCCAACGGCAAGTCGTTCGTGATCAGCAGCAACGCGCAGACCCTGGACAACGACTACCGTCCGGACCTGGCGAAGACCCTGCCGAACGCGACGCTGACGAAGATCCCGCTGCCGATCGGCCCGGCCGGCGAGATCAACCCGGCCGGCAGGCTGGAGAACGGCGTCATGATCTCGAAGAAGGCCCGGGACAGCAAGAACTTCGTCGCCATGATGCAGTTCATCGACTGGCTGTTCTACTCCGACGCCGGGCAGGAGTTCGCCCGTCTCGGCGTGGAGGGCACCACCTTCACCAAGGACGCCTCCGGCAAGTACACCCTGTCGCCGGACGTCCGGGTCATCGCGCTCAACCCCAAGGCGCCGAAGCACCTGCAGAAGGACTTCGGCTTCTACAACGGCATCTTCGCCTACGGCGGAAAGCCGGAACTGGTGCAGGCCTTCTTCTCCCCGGAGGAGCAGGAGTTCCAGAAGGTGATGAACGCCCGGCAGCCGCGGGCGGTGATGCCGCCCTTCCCGTTCACCGACGAGGAGCGCGAGCAGATATCGCTCTGGGCGACGCCGCTGCGGGACTTCGTCTACCAGGCGACCCTTCAGTTCATCCTCGGGCAGCGGGACCTCGCCCAGTGGGACGCCTACCTGACCGAACTCAAGGGCAAGAACATGGACTCCTACATGGAGAAGGTGCAGCAGGCGTACGACCGGTACCAGAAGGAACACGGCTGACCACTCCGGTCCGGTCGTGCCCCGCGACGGGCACGACCGGACCGGACGTCGGCGCAGCGGCCCCGCCCGCACCACCACCGGAGCGGGCGGGACCCGCGCGAAACGGAACAGAGGAACACCATGCACATCCCCGTACCGGAGCAGCCGACCGGACGGCTGAGCGACGCCTGGCGGACCTGCGTCGGCACGGGCCGCTTCGAACTGGCGCTGCGCCGTGACTACCAGGACTCCCTCGCGCTGGTCCAACGGGAGATCGGCTTCCGGCACATCCGCGGGCACGGGCTGCTCAGCGACGGTGTCGGCGTCTACCGGCCCTACGAGCACCAGGGTTCGCGCCGGGTCCGGCACAACTTCGGCTACGTCGACCAGGTGGTCGACGCCTATCTGGAACTCGGCATCCGGCCCTTCGTCGAGCTGGGCTTCATGCCCGCCGCACTCGCCTCCGGCGACCAGACGGTCTTCTGGTGGCAGGGCAACGTCACCCCGCCCCGCTCCGAGTCGGAGTGGGCCGACCTGGTCAGGGCCACGGTCGGGCACCTGGTCGACCGGTACGGCCTCGCCGAGGTGCGCCGCTGGCCGATCGAGGTGTGGAACGAGCCGAACCTCGAACAGTTCTGGCAGGGCGCCGACGAGTCCGCCTACCACCGCCTCTACGAGGTGACCGCGCACGCCGTCAAGGAGGTCGACGCCGGCCTCCAGGTCGGTGGACCGGCCATCTCCCCCGGCGCCGACGAGTGGCTGCCGCGTTTCGCCGACTTCGTCGCCGCCCGTGACGTGCCGATCGACTTCGTCAGCAAGCACGCCTACACCTCCGGGCCGGCCCAGCACGTGCCGTTCGGCGTACACCAGACGCTGGCTCCGGCGTCCCGGTTGCTGGAGCAGTTCGGCACGCCGAGGGAGCTGCTCCGGGACACCGCCCTGGCCGGGCTGCCGGTGCACATCACCGAGTTCAACTCCTCCTACCGGCCGGACAACCCGATCCACGACACGGCGTTCCACGCGGCCTATTTGGCCCCGGTGCTGGCGGCCGGCGGCGACCTGGTCGACTCCTTCTCGTACTGGACCTTCAGCGACATGTTCGAGGAGGTCGGCATCCCGACCTCGTTCTTCCACGGCGGTTTCGGCCTGCTCACCCACCGCCAGGTCAAGAAGCCCACCTACCACCTGTACGCCTTCCTGGCCCGGCTCGGTGACCAGGTGCTGGCGCGCGGGGACGACCACCTGGTGACCCGGGATGCCGCCGGCCGGATCGCGGTGCTCGCCTGGGCACCGGTGGACGTCACCGGGGCGGCGCCGGTCGACCGGCATCGGGTGGCGCTCTCCATCCCGGTCGGACCGCCGGGCACCGGTTCCGCCTTTCTGCTCCGCTCGACGGTCAACGAGGAGTCGGGCAACGCCTGGACGGCCTGGTCGGAGATGGGTCGGCCCCGCTCGCCGCGCTCCGGTCAACTGGACGCGCTGCGCGAGGCGGCCGAACCGGCCCGTACCCACCGGAGCCTGCCGGTGGTGGCCGGCCGGGTCGAACTCGACCTGACCCTGGCCCGGCACGAGGTGACCCTGGCGGAGATCACGGTGGTGGTCGACGAGACCCCGCCGTGGTGGGACGAGGGCCGGCTCCTCGGCCTGACCACGCCGGAGGGTACGCCCGGAAGGGAGCAGGGATGAACGAGACCACGGAGGCCGGCGGACGGTTCGGCACCGGGCCGCTCTCCCGGGCCATGGCGCTGGTCTACAGCCTGCTGGTGGTGGAACTGCTGCTGGTGCTGACCACCCTGCCCGGCCTGGTCCCGCTCTTCCTGCTGGACCGGCACGTCAGCAACCTTCCACTGGTCGCGCTCTGCGCGCTGCCGCTCGGCCCGGCCGTCTCGGCCGCGCTGTACGCGCTGCGCCACCACCGCCCGGACCTGACCGAGCTGACCCCGGCAACCCTGTTCTGGCGCGGCTACCGGGCCAACGTCCGGGGCGTACTCGCGATCTGGGTGCCCTGGCTGGCCTGGCTCACCATCGTCGCGCTCAACCTCAGCTACTTCGGCGCCGCCGGGGTGCCCGGCTGGTGGCGGGGGCCGCTGCTCCTGGTCGCGCTCGGCGTCACCCTGTGGGGCGTGCACGCCCTGGTGATCACGTCGCTCTTCAGCTTCCGGGTCCGGGACGTCGCCCGGCTGGCGATGCACTTCCTCGGGCACACCCCCGGGGTGACCCTCGGCAACCTCTGCCTGCTGGTGGTGATGGCCGGGGTCGTCTGGGTCACCTCCGAGGCGGTCCTCGGGCTGCTCGGTTCGGTGCTGACGCTGGCCCTGCTCCGCAACTGCCGCCCGCTGATCGCGAAGGTCGAGAAGGAGTTCACCGCGTGAGCCTGCCGGTCACCCCCAAGATTGCATTCGGCGGGGACTACAACCCCGAGCAGTGGCCGGAGGAGGTCTGGAAGGAGGACTACCGGCTCTTCGACGCCGCCCGGATCGACACCGTCACCCTCGGCGTCTTCGACTGGGCTCTGACCCAGCCGGCGCCGGACGTCTACGACTTCAGCCTGCTGGACCGGATCGTCGAGCGGGCCACCGCCGAGGGTCGGCGGATCTGCCTGGCCACCGGCACCGGCGCGCACCCGGCCTGGCTGGCCCGGGCCCATCCGGAGGTGACCCGGACGGACTTCGAGGGGCGCAAGCACCGGTACGGGCAGCGGCACAACTCCTGCCCCAGCTCCCCCGTCTTCCGTCGACTCTCCACCGAACTCGCCCGGCGGATCGCCCGGCGGTACGCCGGCAACCCGTCCGTGGTCGCCTGGCACGTCGGCAACGAGTACGGCGGCGCCTGCTACTGCGACCTCTGCGCGGCCGGCTTCCGGGACTGGCTGCGCGACCGGTACGGCAGCCTCGACGCGCTCAACACCGCCTGGTACACCACGTTCTGGTCGCACACCTTCACCGACTGGGCCGAGATCGAGCCGCCGTCGGCGCTGACCGAGCACTGGCGCGGGCCGAACCACACCGCCTTCCAGGGCATCACCCTCGACTACCTGCGCTTCATGTCGGACGCGATGCTGGCCAACTTCCGGGACGAGTTGGCGGCGATCCGGGAGTCGAGCCCGGACGTGCCGGTCACCACGAACTTCATGGGGATGTACCGGCCGATCGACTACCACCGCTGGGCGCCGCACCTCGACTTCGCCTCCTGGGACAACTACCCGCCCGACGACGACTCGCCGGCCTGGATGGCGCTGGCCCACGACCTGATGCGCGGGCTCAAGGACGGTCAGCCGTTCTGGTTGATGGAGCAGACCCCGAGCTACACCGCGTCCCGGGACGTCAACCCGCTCAAGCGGCCCGGGGTGATGCGGCTGTGGAGCTGGCAGGCGGTGGCGCACGGCGCGGACGCGGTGCTCTTCTTCCAGATGCGCGCCTCCCGGGGTGCCTGCGAGAAATACCACGGCGCGGTCATCGGGCACGCCGGACGAGAGGACACCCGGGTCTTCCGGGAGGTGGCCGGCCTCGGCGAGGAGCTGGACCGGCTCGGCCCGGCGACGCTGGGCGCCCGGACCCCGGCCCGGGTCGCCCTGCTCTTCGACTGGGACAGCTGGTGGGCGCTGGAGATCTCCGACGGCCCGTCCCGGCTGCTGCGCTACCAGCAGATCGTGCACGCGTACTATCGGGCGCTCTGGGAGGCCGGCGTCGACGTCGACGTCGTGCCGGTGACCGCGGACCTGACCGGCTATGCGGTGGTGGTCGCGCCGGCGCTGCACATGCTCAAGGGCGACCTGGCGCAGCGGCTGGCGGCGGTGGCCGAGCGCGGCGGTTCGGTGCTGACCACCTTCCTCTCCGGCCGGGTCGACGAGGACGACCGGGCGTTCCTGATGGACGTGCCCGGTCCGCTCGGGCCGCTGATGGGCATCCGGATCGACGAGTGGGACGCCCGCCCGCCCGAGGTGGTCAATCCGGTACGGCTGCACGGCGCTGGCCCGGACGACGAGCTGGAGGTCGAGGCGCGGCTCCTCTTCGAGCTGGTGATCCCGCAGGGTGCGGAGGTGGTCGGCAGCTACCTGGCGGACTTCTACGCCGGTACCCCGGCGGTCACCCGGAACAGCTACGGTGCCGGCCACGGCTGGTACGTCGCCGCCGGCCTCGACCAGCCCGGTGTGCACTGGGTGGTCCGTCGGGTGCTGGAGCGGCACGATCTCGTCGGCCCGTACGCGGACCTGCCGGAACTGGAGTCGACGGTGCGGGTCGCCCCGGACGGGACGCGGCTGCGGTTCCTGCTCAACCACGGCGCGGAGCCGGTCGAGACGACGGCGCACGCCGCCGGTACGGATCTGCTCGGCGGGGGCCGGGTGGCGGCGGGCCAGCCGATCCGGCTGGACCCGAAGGGGGTACTGGTGCTGCGCGAGGACCCCCCGGAGACGGACCGATGACGGTTCCGGCAGCATGCCCGGGAGGGACCCGATGAGCACCGGTGAGCCCACGCGCACCCATCCGGCCTGGTTGCCGGTGGAGGCGTTCCGGGCGATCGGGTCGCGCCGGACGCTGGTCCGTGGCACCGGCGCGCTCGTGGACACGGTGCGCGACGAGGTGGCCGGGGCCTGTGCCCGCTTCGGCGGCACGGTCACCCACCTGCCGGCCGAGCAGAGGCAGCGCACCGGCGAGCACGACGGGCCGTACGACCTGGTGTTCGCGCTCGGCACGGCCGGGCCGCTGCCGGCCGGCGCGGCGGCGCTCGCCGCCGAGATCGGCCCCGGATCGGAGCCGGACGGGCTCGGACCGGAGGGTTTCGCGGTGGCCCGCCGGGACGGCGTCTCGGTGGTGCTCGCCGACGAGCCGGCCGGGCTGCTCCACGGCCTGTTCCACGTGGTCCGGCTCGGTGCGGCGGCGTTCGGCGCCGACATCGCGGTGCGGCGGCACCGGCCGGCGATGCGGCTGCGCCTGGTCAGCCACTGGGACAACGTCGACGTGCATCCGGTGATGGGGCAGGTCGAGCGCGGCTACGCGGGCGGGTCGATCTTCTGGCGCGACGGTGCGCCGCGCCGGGACCCGGATCGGGTACGCGACTACGCGCGGCTGCTCGCCGCCTGCGGGATGAACGCGCTGACGGTCAACAACGTCAACGTGCACGGTACGGCGACCCGGCTGCTGACCGACCGGCTCGACGACGTCGCCGCGATCGCCGACCTGGTCCGCCCGTACGGGATCCGGGTGCATCTGTCGGTCAACTTCGCCGCGCCGTTCGTCCTCGGCGAACTGCCCTCGGCCGACCCGCTCGACGACGACGTCCGGGCCTGGTGGTGCAAGGCCGCCGCGCAGGTCTACGAGCGGATTCCCGACTTCGGCGGCTTCATGGTGAAGGCGGACTCCGAGGGGCAGCCGGGCCCGGCCAGGTACGGGCGCAGTCACGCGGACGGCGCGAACATGCTCGCCGACGCGCTGGCGCCGTTCGGCGGGATCGTGCACTGGCGTGCCTTCGTCTACAACCACCGGCAGGACTGGCGGGACCGGTCGACCGACCGGGCCCGGGCGGCGTACGACCACTTCACGCCCCTGGACGGCCGGTTCCGGGAGAACGTGGTCCTCCAGGTGAAGCACGGTCCGATGGACTTCCAGGTGCGCGAGCCCGTCTCCCCGGTACTGGCGGCGATGCCGAACACCCGGCTCGCGGTGGAGTTCCAGGCGACCCAGGAGTACACCGGGCAGCAGCGGCACGTCTGCTATCTCGGCCCGTGCTGGAGCGAGGTGCTGCGGTTCGCGCCCTGGGGTCCGGGCGGGCCGACGGTCGCCTCGGTGGTCGCCGGCTCGGCGGGTGACGGTGCCGGTGACGGCGGGGCGTCGGCGGGTGGCGGCCTGGTGGTCGTCTCCAACGTGGGCGACGACCGGTACTGGACCGGCCACCCGTTCGCCCAGGCCAACCTCTACGTCGCCGGCCGGCTCGCCTGGGCCCCCGACCTCGACCCGCTGGCCGTACTCGACGAGTGGATCGAGCTGACCTTCACGCCGTCGGCGACCGGCGATCCCGAGCTGCTGCGCGGGACGCTGCACGCGCTGCTGGACGACTCGTGGCGCACCTACGAGCGGTACACGGCACCGCTCGGGGTGGGCTTCATGGTCGCGCCGGGCGACCACTACGGCCCGGACGTGGACGGCTACGAGTACTCGCGCTGGGGCACCTACCACTTCGCCGACCGGTACGGCGTCGGGGTGGACCGCACCCGGGCCACCGGGACCGGCTTCACCGGCCAGTACCCGCAGCCCTGGGCGGACCGGTACGAGTTCCTGGAGACCTGCCCGGACGAGTTGCTGCTCTTCTTCCACCACGTGCCCTACCAGCATGTGCTGCACTCCGGGTCGACGGTGATCCAGCACGTCTACGACACCCGGTTCGCCGGGGTCGAGCAGGTGGTGGAGATGGTGCGCCGGTGGCAGCGGATCGGCACGGCGGGGCTGGTGGACCCGGCGTTGCACGCCCGGGTGACGGAACGGCTCGCCGAGCAGCTGCGCTCGGCCGAGGAGTGGCGCGACAAGGTCAACACCTACTTCCTCCGCAAGTCGGGGGTACCGGACGCGCACGGCCGACGGATCTACTGACGCCGCCGGCCGGGCGGGCGCCTCCGCCGAGCCACCTGCGCTCCGGGCCCCGACCTGCCTTGTACGATGTCGTCCCGGAGGAGAGTTGAGGTAGGTGGCCAGCCAAGCCGAGCGCGTCGAGCCCCGGATCCCGTTGAGTCGCGAGCGGGTGCTGCGGGCCGCGGTCAGCATCGCCGACTCGGGCGGCATCGAGTCGCTGACGATGCGTCGTCTCGCGGAGCATCTCGGGGCCGAGGCGATGTCGCTCTACTACCACGTGACCAACAAGGAAGACGTGCTCGACGGCGTCGTGGACGTGATCGCGACGGAGATCAACGAGGTCGTCGACCGGATCGACGTACCGGCCGGGGGCGCGGGCTGGAAGAAGGCGGTACGCCAGCGCATCCTCGCCGCCCGCGAGGTCCTGCTCCGGCACCGGTGGGCGCCCGGGGTCTTCGAGACGCGTACCACCACCAGCATGGCGGTGCTGCGCTACTACGACGCCCTGCTCGGTCTGCTGCGCGAGGGCGGCTTCTCGTACGATCTGGCGCACCACGCGATGCACGCGCTGGGCAGCCGGGCGTTGGGGTTCAGCCAGGAACTCTTCGACCCGAACGGCGGCGGCGACGGTGACCCGGCGGCCGGGCTGGCCGAGCTGGCCGAGCAGCTTCCGCACCTGGTCGGGATGCTCTCCGAGATCGCACACGACGATCCCGACTCGACGCTGGGCTGGTGCGACGACCAGGCCGAGTTCGAGTTCGGACTCGACCTGATCCTGGACGGCCTGGACCGGCTCCGCGAGCGCGGCTGAGCCCACCCGCCGTCCCGGCTGGACGGTGCCGACCAGCAACGCGAGATTCCATCGACGCTCGACCCTCGACAACCTTACGTCGTACGAGTACCTTACGACGTAAGACTTACAACGTAAGGGTGTCGGTGGTTCCACGCGGGACACCGCTCGCCCGCACGATCCAGCCGAGCCCGAACCGAGCTGAGCTGAGCCGAGCCGAGCCGAGCCGAGCCGAGGAGACGACGATGAAGGCGGCAGTCCTGCGTTCGTACGGCCCACCCGATGCACTGGAACTCACCGAGGTCCAGCGCCCCACCCCCGGCGACGACGAGGTGCTGGTCCGGGTCCGGGCCACCTCCGTCAACCCGTACGACTGGCACCACATCCGGGGCGAGCCGCTGGTCGCCCGCCTGATGCCGGACGGCCCCCGACTGCGCACCCCGGCGATCGGCATCCCCGGCTGCGACATGGCCGGCCAGGTCGAGGCGGTCGGCGGCAACGTCACCGAGTTCCGCCCCGGCGACGACGTCTACGCCCTGCTGCCGGAGGGCGGCTTCGGCGAGTACGTCTGCGTCCGGGAGGACCTGCTGGCGCCGAAGCCGACGAACCTGACGTACGAGCAGGCGGCAGCGGTGCCGATGGCCGCCGTCACCGCCCTGGTGGCCCTCCGCGACGCGGGCCGGATCCAGCCCGGCCAGCAGGTACTCGTCAACGGCGCCTCGGGCGGGGTCGGCACCTTCGCCGTGCAGCTCGCCCGCGCGTTCGGCGCCACCGTCACCGGCGTGTGCAGCGGCCGGAACGTCGAACTGGTCCGGTCCCTCGGCGCGGACGAGGTCGTCGACTACACCGCCGAGGACTTCACCCGGCGCGGGCGCCGCTACGACCTGCTGCTGGACAACGTGGGGAGCCGCTCCGTCGCGGCCTACCGGCGGGCGCTGACCCGCGACGGCACCCTCGTCGTCGTCGGCGGCCCGGCCGGCCGCTGGCTACAGCCCGTCGGGCGGGTCTTCGCGGCGCTCGCGGCGAGCCCGCTGGTGTCCCAGCGGATCACGCTCGCCGACACCGTCCGCTGCCCGGACAAGAAGCGGTGCCTGCGGCTGCTGACCGGGCTCATCGAGCAGGGCAGGGTCACCCCGGTCGTCGACCGGCGCTATCCGTTCGCCGAGATCCGCGAGGCGGTCCGCTATCAGGAGGAGGGACACAGCCCGGGAAAGGTGGTGGTGACGCTCTGAGCGCCCACCCGGCGACCCGTGGGCCGGGGCGAGCCGGGAATCCGCTCGCCCCGGCCGCGGTCCGGGCATCGGCGCCGGTCAGCCGCCGCTGACCGGACGGAACGGGTCGACCGTGTGCCGGGCCTTCGCCGTCCGGTTGGTGACCGTCGCGATCGCGTCGAACATGGTCCGGCCGAGCACCGCGTGCGCCTGCACCGCCGGGTGCGTCGCGCCGTAGTTGTCCAGGTCGCCGAGGGAGTCGGCGAACATCGCGTACGTCAGCGTCGGCGCGCCCGCCGCGTCGAACATGATGCCGGCCTCGTGCCGGGCCGCACCCAACTCGTCGTAGTCCGCACCGTACTTGGTGGCCACCCGGCTGCGCTCGGCCGAGGACATGTTCCGGCGGACCCCGTCGTGGTAGCCGTTGATCCAGCGCAGGATGCCGAGCAGGAAGTCGGCGGACCTCGGCGTCACGATGGTCTTGTTGGCCAGTCGCCACAGCAGGTCGTGGGTCTCCCGGGGCGTGGTGACGCCGAGGAAGAACCGGTTCGGGTTGGCGACCGGCTCGACCCGGGTGTGCGTGAAGCCCTTGCTGGCGAGGATCTCGTTGATCTCCAACGCCGGCACCACCCGGCCGCACATCCGGACGGCCGTGTTGTCCGAGACCAGCAGCATCGCGGTGAGGAAGTTGGCGACCGTGATGTCGTCGCCCCAGACGGTGTGCAGGAAGTAGATGCCGGTGCCGCCGAGGATGATGTCGGCGGTCAGGTCGAGCTTCTGGTCGAGCCGGAGCTGACCACGGTCGATCTTGTCCATCACCGCCACCGCGACCGCGAGCTTCTGCACGCTGTAGCCGTGGGTGACCCGGTCGGCGTCGTCCGCCACCACGGTCTCCAGGGTGCCGGCGGCGTTGACCATCGCGATGTGCGAGTGCCACACCCCACCGGCCCGGGCCTTCTGCGTGTCGTACGCCTGCCGGATCGACGCCTGCGCGGTGCCGGTCACGCCCAGTGGGCCGCCCGGTACGCCCGGCCCGGAGACGGGTGCCCGCCCGACCGCCACCGTGGTGGCCGGCGCGGCGGCAGCGGGCCGTCCGGTCGCCACCAGCGCGGCCGCCGCCGCTCCCATCCCGATCGCCGCCCGGCGACTGACATGCTCCGGCACTGTTCCTCCCCCGTGGTCATCGACAATTGTCGCGGCGAGCGTACCGACCGGCGATATCGGGCAACAACCCGGAGCAGGTCGGACCCGCCGGGCCGGGCCACCGCCTGCGGCGCCCCACCCGGCGTAGGCTGAACGACGTGGATCAAGAAGACCGGATCGCCCTCTTCCTCGACTACGAGAACCTCGCGCTCGGCGCGCGGGACCATCTCGGGGGCCAGGCCTTCGACTTCCGCCCGATCGCCGACGCGCTGGCCGAGCGCGGCCGGGTGGTGGTCCGCCGGGCGTACGCCGACTGGTCGTACTTCGACGAGGACCGCCGGATGCTCACCCGGTCACACGTGGAGCTGATCGAGATCCCGCAGCGGATGGGGGCGAGCCGCAAGAACGCCGCCGACATCAAGATGGCGGTCGACGCCGTCGAACTCGCCTTCGAACGCGGATACATCTCCACCTTCGTGATCTGCACCGGCGACAGCGACTTCACCCCGCTGGTGCACAAGCTGCGCGAACTCAACAAGCGGGTGATCGGCGTCGGCGTGGAGAAGTCCACCTCGGCACTGCTGCCGCCCGCCTGTGACGAGTTCCTCTACTACGACCGGCTGGAGGGGGTGGACATCCCCTCGACCCGTCCCCGGCGGGGCCGACCGACCCGGCCGACCGGCCCGGAGGCGCCGCAGGCCGGTCCGGACCAGCAGGCGGAGCCGGTACCCGAGCCCGCACAGGGCACCGAGGAGTCGGTACGCGACGTCGACACCCTCGCCGAGGTGGTCGCGCAGACCGTGGCGGGGTTGCAGGGCAGCTCCAGCGGAGAGGTGACCGCCTCCACGCTCAAGCGCACCCTGCTGCGCAAGGACCCGACCTTCAGCGAGTCCGACTACGGGTTCCGGGCCTTCGGGGAGCTGCTCCGGCACCTCGCCGAGCACAACGTGGTCGAGCTGACCGAGGGCCCGGCCAAGGGCGACCCGGGGGTGTCCCTGCCCGAGCACGGCGACCGGGAGGTGGCGTTCGGGCTGCTGCGTACCGTGCTCCTCGACCTCGCCGGTGCGGACGGCTCGGTGGCGCTCTCCGGGCTGAAGAACCAGCTCCGCCGCGCCCGGCCCGACTTCAGCGAGAAGAAGCTCGGCTACCGCAGCTTCCTCCAGTTCTGCAAGGCGGCCGCCACCAGCGGCGCGGTCGAGCTGCGGTGGAGCCCGGAGACCGACGACTACCTGCTGACCGCCCGCCCCGGGTGACCCCGCGGCCTGCGACCCGCCGGTCCCGCACCGCCGGGGACCGGCGCGGCGGCGGGCGATAGGGTCTTGGCGCATGCGGTCGAAGCAGGAGCTGGACGCCGCCATCCGGCGGGAGCGCCGGGCGGCGCTGGTGGTCAACGCCCGCTCCCGCCGGGGCCGCCGGCTCTACGAGGAGGCCCGGACCCGGCTGGTCGCGGCCGGCTTCACCCTGCTCGGCACCTATCCGGCGGACCGGCCGGGTGAACTCGAGACCAGCCTGGCCACCGCCGCCGGGCTGGGTCCGGACCTGCTGGCCGTGGGCGGCGGGGACGGCACGATCGGGGCCGCCGCCCGGCTGCTCGCGCACCGCGACATCGCGCTCGGGCTGCTGCCGCTCGGCACCACCAACAACTTCGCCCGGACCGTCGGCATCCCGCTCGACCTGGACGCGGCCGTCGCGACGCTGGCCGACGGCAAGGTGATCGACGTCGACCTCGGGACCGCCGACGGGATGCCGTTCGCCAACCACGTCGGCGTCGGGCTCTCCGCCGACGTGATGGCCCGGGTACCGGCCCGGCTCAAGCGGGTGGTCGGCCGGCTGGCGTACCCGGCGACCGCCCTGGCGCTGCTCACCGGACACCGTCCGATGCGGATCACCGTGCAGGCCGACGGGCGGTCCCGGGAGTACCTGACCCACCAGCTCTTCGTGGCCAACGGCGGCTTCCACGCCGGCCGGCCGATCACGGCGGACGCGAACGCCGACGACCGGCTGCTGGTCGCGTATCCGGTGGGGGGACCGACCCGCCGCGACCTGTTGGGCGCGACGGCGCGCAACGCGGCGACCGGTCATCGCCGCACCCTCGACGACGAGCCCTTCCTGACCGCCGGTGAGATCCTGCTCCGCACCGACCGTCCGGTCCCGGTCGAGGTCGACGGCGAGGTACGCGGGCGCACCCCGGTCCGGATCGGGCTCGCCGCCAACGCACTGCGGGTGATGGCCCCCGCCGACGCCCCCGACCGCTGACGATCCGGCGTCCTCGCTCCCCCTCCGGTGCCGGGGCGGGTGCGCGGGCCGGGACGGTGTTGCTCAGGCGGCGAAGAGGAGCAGCAGCCCGGCCGTCGTGTAGAGCACCATCAGCACCAGCAGCGGCAGTTGACCGACGACCGCCGTACGCCGGTCGAAGAGCCGTAGCGCCCGGTCGTGCGCGAGTACCGTGCCGAAGACGTGACCGAGAACGATCACAGTCACCTGGAGTGCCGACGTACCGGCCGGCGAGGTGCCGAAGCCCCGTACCGACCACGACCCGGTGCCCAGCCAGTCCGCTCCGATCCCGAGCGGATCGCTGAGCAGGGCGAGGGTGCGCTGCCCCTCCAGCACGAAGAGCGTGAAGTAGTGGGCGACCAGATACCCGACGGCGATCGGCACGATCGAGTGGGCCAGCTCCCCGGCGCAGTACCGCACCGACCGGCCGCCGAGCCGGGCGGCCAGCCCGGTCGCCGCCAGATAGGCGGCGAGGACCAGCGCGACCACCACGGCGAGCCCGGCCGTACCGACCAGCGGTGGCGGCGCCACGCCCGCCTGGAGGAGCCGGACCCAGAACGGCGCGTTGGAGAGGCTGTCGTACATGGTGGAACCGAGGAGTACCACCACGAAGGCCACCAGGCCGGGAGCCGGTCGCAGCCCGGCGATCCCGTCGAGCGGGTGCCGCCGGACCAGCGTCCCGTCGGGGCGCCGGGCCAGCACCGCCAGCCGGCCGACGAGGGCACTGTAGACCTCGAACGCGTCGCCCCGGTCGAACCACCGGGAGCCGTAGACCACCGCTCCGGCGAACATCGCGACGGCGTACCCGGCGAGCCAGCCGCCGATGACCGGCAGGCTCACCCGGTGCGGGGCCACCAGTTCCAGCCAGACGAAGGCGAACAGCCCGGCCGCCGCCGGCCAGTAGCCGAGTCCGGACGGGAGGTCACGCAGCCCGCGTACCGGGTCCCGGCGCAGCGCCAGGCAGGCCAGCAGGTGCAGGGTCCGCAGCGGGTTCAGGCTCCGCCAGACCGGGCCGAACAGCAGCGAGAGCGGCAGCAGGCCGACCCAGAACAGGACGTACACCACCCCGGCGGTCGGGTTGTCGGCCGTGTCCGGGCCGGCGAAACCCAGCCCGAGGTACGCCGCGACGACCAGCCCGGCCAGCCGGCACAGCCACGGCCAGGCGGGGCTGGCCAGCACCCGCTGGACCGGTGCGGGCAGCGGTCGTGCCGATCCGGCGTCGTCGCCCAGCCGGGGCTCCCGCCAGAGCGCGCCCAGCGCCACGAACGAGACCAGCAGGGCGACCAGCGCGCCGGTCAGGGCGAGGCCGAACGGGATGGGCAGATCCTGGCGCCCGCCGACGCCGTGTGCGAGCCACACGGCCGGCTACCTGACGACGAGCTGGAACAGTTGCAGGTCCTGGCCGTGGGTCTCGACCTCGAAGAGCCCGTCCTGGTCGGCCACGAACTCGACGGTGCCGGCGACCCCGGGTCGCAGGGTCACCGACCGGTCGTACCCGTGCACGTGCACCATGTCCGCGACGTCGCTGGTCGTGATGATCCGGACGGTCTGGCCCCGGGTCACCTCGATCCGGCCCGGTGCGGGTGAGACGGTACCTCCGGCGATGGTCACCGTGACGGTCTCGACGGTGCCGGTGCCGGCCGGCTCGCCGTCACCGCAGGCGGTCGGTCCGATCAGGAGCAGGGCGAGCAGCGCGACGGCGGCATGCGTCGACCGGTGTCGCCGGGGGTGGGGCGGCATGGGGTTCTCCAGGACGGTCGGTGGCGGTTCGGGGGACGCACGCCTAGCGACGCTTGCGGCGGTTCGCGGTCGGGGCGGGACCGGCCCGGCGGCGCGCCGGCCCGCCGGTCGGGGCACGTGAGCGGGACGCGCTGCCCGGACCGGCCGGGCGGCGGGCGACCCCGGCGATCAGCACGACGGCGCCGACCACCAGCACGGCCGGGACCAGCCAGACCGACACACCGGGCCCGCGCTCCGGCGCCGCCGCGGGTGCGGCCGGCGCCGACGGCGGTGCCGACGGGGGTACCGGGGCCGGGGCGGTGGGGCGGCCGTGTCCGGCTGCCGCGACCAGCTCCGGGCTGGGCTGGTCGGTCGGGGCCTGCCAACCCGCCGGGGCGGACGTACTTGCGCCGGTGTAGGCGAACCGGACCTCGCCCTCGACCTCCTCCCCGTCGGAGGCGACCGTCTGGTACCGCACCACGTACCGGCCCTGCTCCGGCCAGTACGCGACCGGCACCCGCACCGTGAACCCGACGTGGAAGAGCCGAGGCTCCCAGGCGCCGTTGACCAACTGGTACTCGCGTACCGGCTTTTCCAGCCGGATCGGGGCGCCGGTCGACCAGCGCCGGTCGACCCGGCTGCCGTTCGGCGCCGTCACGGTGAAGTACGCGAACGGCGCGGGTTGCTCGGTGAAGGCCAGCGACACCGACTCGACGGGCGCGCTCAGGGTGGCGCCGTCGGCGGGGGTGGAGACGGCGAGCTGCCCGTGCGCGTACGCCGGGCGGGAAGCCACGGCTCCCAGCGGGACGGTGAGCAGGCCGAGCAGGACGGCAGCGAGCAGACGCGGTGCCGCACGACCCATCGCGTACCTCGGCTCTCGGTAGAAACCTTCCGCGAGGCTAACCGCTTTCGTTCAATCTGAACAGACTTTCGGACGCCCGGACAAAACTTCGGCTCATTCATCGGTTACCCGCACCCGCTCGGCTCCGCGAGGTGCTGAGCACGCCGCTGGGCGACCTGGGTCACGCGGTGCTGAAGCTCGCCGGGAAGCCACCCGCCGAGGAGATGGCCGCGAACCTCCGCCGGCTCGAACAGCTCCTGGAGGCGGGGTCGTCACCGACACCGCGCACGCCGTGCCGGGCAGGTTCGACCGGGGATCCCGGGGCTGACCGGACCAGCGGCTACCGGTGCGGGTCAGGTGCCGGGACGGGCGACCGCAGGTACCAACCGGCCGTCGCCACGGTACGGAACCCGAGCGACTCGTACAGCGGCCGCCCGGCGTCGGTGGCCACCAGGGTGAACGGCCGGTCCGGGTGCGCCGCGATCGCCTGGGTCAGCAGCGCCCGCCCCAGCCCGGCCGAGCGGTGCGAGGGCGACGTGACGAGCCAGTACAGGCCCACCACCCGGCCGTCGTCGTAGGTGTAGGTGGCGGCGGCCGGCTCGCCCCGCCGGTACGCCAGTCGGACACTCCAGCCGGGCACCGCCAGCACAGCGGCGGGAAGCGCCTCTCCGCTGCGCCACGGCAGGAACGCCGGCAGCGGGAAGCCCTCCACCATGGTCCGCTCCGCCACGGCCAGCTCCTCGGGATCGGAGACGCACACGATCCGGGCTTCACCGTCCGAAGTGGTCCCGACCGTCCCCGCCGGGCGCACCATCACCGGCATGCGCAGGACCCGCACCGCCGGGTCGGCCGGCTCGGCGGCACCGCCGCCGAAGACGTCCTCCACTACCGCACTCTTGGCCGGCGGCACGGAGTCGAGCAGTCCCGACACGCCCTCGGTGGAGAGCGGCGCGCGCAGGATCAGGCGGGTCGCCCGGGGCAGCTCCGCGCGGAAGCAGCTCTGGTCTCGACGCGTGTGGAGAGCGACCACACTCCACATCGCGGCGGCGTTCTCGACGTAGGCGTCCGGTCCGATCATCCGGGGCAGCCTAGCAATGCCTCGCCCGCCCGGCCGAGACGGCGGCGCTTCTTGCCATCGAAGCATCAAGATATGACAATAAGTTTCGCGCCGTCCCGGTCCGGTCCCACCGGTCTCCGGTCCCCACCCCTGCCCGCACGGGAGACGCCATGCGACGATCAGCCCTCGCCGTCCCGCTCGCCGCACTGGTCGCCTTCGTCGGCATCGGTGCGGCGACCCCCGTCCCGGCGGTCGCGGTCGCCGCCGACCCCGACATCGGTACGTTCGCCAGCACCTCACTGGCCCCCGGCCTCTCCCTGAGCACCGCCTCGGCCAGCGGTCCGAACCAGGTCAACGTCCTCACCGCGAACCTCTCCGAGCCCACCCTGAAGCCGAAATACCTCAGCCCCGGGACCGTCGGCGCCACCGCCACCCTGACCACCCAGGCGAACCGGGTCGGCGCGGTCGCCGCCGTGAACGGAGACTTCTTCGACATCGGCGCCACCGGGGCACCCCGGGGGGTGGGGCTGGACGACGGCACGATGCTGCACGGCCCCGCGTCCGGCTGGAACAACGTGGCCGCGCTGTACGCCAACGGCACCGGCACCCGGGGCGGCCTGGCCCAGATCTTCCTCGACGCGCGGATCACCCTCCCCGGCGGCGCCCAGCTCACCGCCACCAACCTCAACTCGCCGAACATCGCCGCCGACGGCATCGGCGTCTACAACGCGCTCTGGGGCGACGAGCCACGCAGTCAGGCACTCGACGGGGCCACCCGGAGCCGGGAGGTCGAGATAACCGGTGGCCGGGTCAGCCGGGTCAGCACCACCGCCGGTGGCAAGGTGTCCGCCGGATCCGTCGTACTGCTCGGGGTGAACGCCGGTGCCGACGCCCTGGCCGGGATCGCCGTCGGCGACACGGTCACCGTCGACTACTCGCCACGCGGCGCGGCCGGCGCGACCCAGGTCGCGATCGGCGGCAACCTCGTACTGGTCCGGGACGGGGTGGCCACCACGGTGGCGCATCCGCGCAATCCGCGTACCGCGGTCGGTTTCTCGGCGGACGGCCTCACCATGTGGATGGTCGTCGTCGACGGGCGCTCCGGCACCAGCGTCGGGATGACCTATGTCGAACTCGCCAACTACATGAAGTCGCTCGGCGCCGACGACGCGATCAACCTCGACGGCGGCGGCTCCAGCACCATGGTCGCCCGGATGCCGGGAGCGACCTCGGTGTCGGTCCGCAACACCCCGTCGGACGGCGCGCAGCGACCGGTGCCGAACGGGATCGGCTTCGTCTCCACCGCGCAGGCGTGGAGCAGCACGGTCGACAACAGCACGGCCGGCCGGTTCACCGCCAGCGCGAACTGGGGTACCTCCAGCTACTCCAGCTCCAGGTTCGGCACCGACTACCGGTTCGCCGACCCGGTCCTGTCCAGCGACGTCGCCTGGTACCGGGTGAACGTCCCGGAGACCGCCAGCTACGCGGTGGCGGTCTGGTATCCGGCCGACCCCGGATACAACGACTCGACGCCGTTCATCGTCGCCACCACCAGCGGCAACCAGACCGTACGGGTGAACCAGCGGGCCAACGGCGGCCGGTGGGTGTCGCTCGGGGTGTTCACGCTGCCCTCGGGAGACGCGAACAGGGTGGGAGTGAGCCGGTGGACCTCGGGCACCGGCTACGTCGTCGCCGACGCGGTCCGGATCACCCGGGTCTGAGCGCCGCACCCGGCCGCCGGGTCAGTCCTCCTATCGTAAATCCCACCAAGTTGGAACCGACCGGACCATCGGTCAGCGGGAGCGTTGCCCGGCATTCGACAGAATGTGCCGGGCAGCGATTCCGGATCGGTCCGGGGACGGGGTTGGCGCCCAAATTCCGGGCGCATTCCGCACCGCACGGCGGGCACCGGTCCATTTCGGGACCGAGCGGGCGCGAATCGTCCAATCTCGATATTCCGCCGCCACGGGTCGCTGGTAGCACGATGGAAGATGCCCAGGTCGGCCCCGGGACGCACAATCGCGGGGTTGCCGTACCCATCGATGGTTGTTATCTTCCACACGGGTCACGGGGGAACGGCGACCTGGCGCAGCGCTGCGGTCTGTCACCGTCCTCGCACAACGTGTCGAGGAGGAGCCTGCGTTGGTCGGACTATCGGCGGCCATAATTGCGCCGCGCACCCCGGATCGGGGTCTCCGGCGGTTATCCGAAAGCAACACCGAATGCGGTGCGTCCGTGCAATTCGGGCGCTCCCCCGCCGCCGAATACCGATGACCGTCCACCCGGGCGAGCGGCTCGATCCGGCAGCCGGGCCGGTCCCCGCACCCACCGGCGCCGAAACCGTGGTCAAGCAGTACGTCGACGACCTGACGCTGGCGCTGGCCCAGCTGGAGACCGGCTCGGTGACCGACCTGCTGGAGACCCTGGTCCTCACCCTGCACTCGGGTCGTCGGGTCTTCGTGGCCGGCAACGGCGGCAGCAGCACGGCGGCGATCCACATCGCCAGCGACCTGATGGCGGCGGCGGGCACCCTCGGCGGTGCGCCCCAGGTCGTGGCGCTGACCGAGAACATCGCCCGGATCACCGCGATCGCCAACGACCACTGCTACGACGAGATCTTCTCCCGGCAGCTGACCGGCTGGGGCAGGCCGCGCGACGCACTGCTGCTGCTGAGCGTCAGCGGTCACTCGGCCAACCTGGTCCGGGCGGCCCGGGTCGGCCGTGACCTCGGGATGACCGTGCTGGCGGCGCTCGGCAACGCCGGTGAGGTGGCGCGACTCGCGGACCGGCTCGTCGTCTTCGGGCAGGCGGACTACGGCCTGACCGAGGACCTGCACGTCGCCCTCGGGCACATGGCGGTACGCGTGCTGCGCGGCGGCGACGCCTGCCGATTCAGCGCCGCTGCCGCCGACGACGGGCCGGCCGGTGCCGGGGCGGAACGCGAGAAGGTTGGCGAGCGCGGTGAACCACGTCAGTTCTAGGCTCTTCCTCACCGTTCGCTACCTCGTCGGCCTCTTCGGGTTGACCCTGACGCGGACCTCCACCGAGATCACCAGCTATCGGATCCACGCCGGCCACGGGCGGTACGACGACTCCCGACCGCTCCCGGCCGAGCTGGCCACGCTGCTGCACGACCGGAACCCGGACCTGGTGCAGCTCCGGAGGCACTACCGGGAGCTGGCGTCGCCGTTCCGGCCCGGCCGGTTCTGGCGGCGGAGCCGGCGCCTGCGCGACCTCGACCTCCGGTACTTCCGTGGCGACAACGCCTACGTCTGGCAGCTGCGCCAGCTCGGCGACAACGCCCGGTTGAAGTTCTTCCTCTTCGCCCGGTACGTCAGCTCGCTCGACACGCACAAGTTGCTCGACCGGACCACCGAGGACGGCGCGTTCGGCTGCTGGACGTTCGACTTCGAGAGCCTGCCGACGGCCAGCCGGGACCTGCTCGACTCGATCAACGAGATCTACTTCCTGGACCGGCACTGGGGGCTGCTCTCCAGGACCGACTTCACCGTCGTCGACATCGGCGCCGGGTACGGCCGCCTCGCCCACCGGATGGTGGAGAGCGTTCCCGGCCTGAAGCGCTATTTCTGTGTCGACGCGATCCCGGAGTCGACCTTCCTCAGCGAGCACTACCTGCGACACCGCAGGGTCGAGCCGAAGGCGGTGGTCCTGCGCCTCGACGAGATGGCGGAGCGGCTGGCGGCCGAGCGGCCCGACCTGGCCGTCAACGTGCACAGCTTCTCGGAGATGCCGATCGCGGCGATCGAGGCCTGGATCGACCTGCTGGCCCGGTGCGGCGTACCCACGCTGCTGATCGTGCCGAACGAGGGCGACCGGCTGCTCAGCCTGGAGGACGACTACCTCCGGCGGGACTTCGCCCCGGTACTCGCTCGCCACGGCTACGTCCTGGCGGCCCGCGAACCCACCATCGCCGACCCCGACGTACGCGAACTCGTCGGCGCCGGTGACTGGTTCCTGCTCTACCGCCGTGCCGGCACCGACCCGACCGCCGAGGCGTCATGACCGGCGACGGGACGGCCGACGCGCCGCGCCGCGAGCGGTCGACGCTGGAGTTCACCGGGCCGGACGGGGGCAGCGCCGAGCTGACCTGGGGACAGCGCTTCGTCTGGGACATCCTGGAGTCGCTGGCCCCGGCCAACCACTACCTCAACATCCGGTTCCGGGTGCACCTGCCGGCCGACGTCACCCGGGAGCGGGTGCTGGCCGCGCTGCACACCCTCGTCGGCCGCCACGAGGCGCTGCGGACCCGGTTCACCGTCGACCCGGACGGCGAGCCCCGGCAGCACTGCGACCGGGCCGGCGACCTGCCGGTGGAGATCTGCGAGACCGAGCCCGGCCGGGTACGCCGGGTCGCCGAGCAGGCCGAGGAACGGCTCTGGCGGCAGCCGTTCCGGCACGACGACGAGTGGCCGCTGCGGGTGAGCCTCGTCGCCGCCGGTGGCCGCCCCCGGCAGGTCGTCTTCGTCCTCTCCCACCTCGCCGCCGACTCCTGGGGCTGCTTCGTGCTCCGCCGGGAGTTCCTCGACCTGCTCCGCGACGACCGCGCCGCGCCGGCCGCAGGTTGGCAGCCGCTGGCCCGGGCCGGCTACGAGGCGTCGGCGTCGGGCCGCCGGACCAACGAGCTCGCCCTCGCCTACTGGCGCCGGGTGCTGGAGAGCATGCCGCCGACCGCCTTTCCCGGTCCGCCGGGGCCGGGCGGGAGCCCGCTCTTCCCCGGCGTCGGCCTGCACTCGGTGGCGCTGGCGGCGGCCGTACGGGCCGTCTCGGTACGCCACCGGGTCGGGCCGGCCGCCGTCCTGCTCGGCGCGGTCGCCACGATCATCGGCGTCCGGACCGGTACCCGGGAGGTGCCGCTCTTCCTCGCCGGGGGCAACCGGTTCACCCCGGACGACGCCGCCTCGGTGGGGACCTTCTACCAGGGCGCCCCGGCACTGATCAAGGTGGACGACGGCTCGCTGGCCGGCACCCTCCGCGCCGCGCACCGGGCCTCGACGCTGGCGTACCTGCGGGGGCAGAGCGACCCCCGGGACGTCGCGCGGTTGCTGGCGGAGGTGCAGACCCGGCGGGGTGTCGACATCGACCTGGCGAGCACCGTGAACGTGGTACCCGAACCCGGCGTCGCGGGGCCGCCTCCGGCGCCGCTCGGCGTCGCCGAGCTGCGCGAGCTGAGCGCGGCCACCGTGGTCTCGGAGCTGGAGGGTCGGGAGAGCGAGCGGCTGACGCTGTACCTGCACGTCAGGTCGCTGCGCTCCCGCGCCGTCCTCGAACTCTTCGCCGACAGCCGCCGCCTGCCGGCCGCCGACGCCGGCAGGCTGCTGGCCGGGCTGGAACTCGTGCTGATCGAGCTGCTCGACGCCGGTGACCTCGACGTCGACCGGGTGGCCGACCTGGTCGGGATCGCCACGCCGACCCTGCACGCACACCGGGGGGCCTGACGTGCTCTCCGTGATCATGCCGACCTACAACCAGGTCAGCTGCCTGGACCTGACCCTCGGGTCGCTCGCCCGGCAGACCGCCGACCGGGACCGGTTCGAGGTGATCGTGGTCGACGACGCCTCGGTCCAGGACGTCCGCGCGGTGGTCCGCCGGCACGAGGCCGACCTGCGACTGCGGTACGTCCGGCACGACGCCAACCGGGGGCGGTCGGCGGCCCGGAACTCCGGGGTGGCCCGGTCCCGGGCCGACCTGCTGCTGCTGATGGACGCGGACTCCTACGCCGCCCCGGACCTGGTGGAACGGCACCTGCGCCGGTCCGGCGGGGCGTGCGTCGAGGTCGTCTACGGCCGGCGGATCGAGCCGAGCTGGGGGACGTTCGCCCGGCTGCGGCAGGCGATACCCGACGAGGCCGACCTGCTGCCGATGGAGGGCGACCACCGCGACCTGCCGGGGCGGGCCGGCGGCGGCTTCGACGTCTACCGGCGTACCGGCTGGATGTTCGGCTTCACGCACAACCTCTCGCTCCCCCGCGAGCTTTACCTCCAGGTCGGTGGCTTCGACGAGGCGTTCGTGCAGTGGGGATACGAGGACACCGACTTCACCTACCGGATCTACCGGCACTTCGGTCGGGACAGCAGCCGCTTCCGCTACGACCCGGACGCCCTCTGCTACCACACCCCGCACTTCCGGGACTGGGCGACCGAGTGGGAGAAGACCAAGCCGGTCCTGCCGTACCTCGTCGAGAAATACCGGCACTACGACGTCGAGTTCTTCACCCACCCGTCGGACAACCACCGCCGGGTCGCCCGGACGCTGCCGTTCTACGAGGAGTGCCGGGAGTTCGTCCGGGACCACCCGGCCCGGGTCACCGGCGACGCCGTGCGCAAGGCCGTCGGCCTGCCGGACGCGGCGAGCAGTCTCTGGATCGGGTACGACGTCGGCACCGCGGCGTCGGCCGGCCGGATCACCGGCATCGACCACGCCGTCGCGTACGGGCCGGAGAACCCGCACCTGTTCGGCGTCCGGACGCCGTACCCGGACGGCTCCTTCGACTACGTGGTGCACCTCGACCTGTGGCGCATGCTCACCCCGATCGACCTCTCCGCGCTGATCCTGGACAGCCTCCGCATCGCCGGGGTGGCGCTGCTGGTGCTGTCGAAGGGGCTCCGCCGGGACCCGGCCGACGGGATCGGCATGCTCGACGACCTGGACTATCTCCTCGGCATGCTCACGCCCCGCTACTCCGCCGTCGTCTCCTACCAGGACGACGAGATGGCCGTCGTCCGGCTCACCCACCCCGGGTCGGCGACGGCGGCACCACCCGACCTCGGGTCCGCGCCGGCTGGCGGCCGGCGGTGACGGGCAGCCGGCCGTCGGCGGTCGCCTTCGACCTCGACGGAACCCTGGTGGACCTGGAACGGTTCCACCACGACGCCCTGCTGCGGGCCGCCCGGGAGGTCGGCGTCGCGCTCAGCTGGGACGAGGCGCTGCACCGGCTCCCGCACTTCGTCGGCGGCCCCGACGCCCGGCTGGCGGCGGAGGTCGCCGCGCTGTCCGGCACCGGGGTCTCGCCGGCCGAGGTGCTCGCGGCGAAGCGCCGGTACTTCTCCTCGCTGGTCGGTGCCGTCGACGAGATCGTGCCGCGCAGCGGTGTGACCGAAATCCTGCACCGGCTGGCCGGTCGGGGTGTCCCGATGGCCGTCGGCACCGTCACCGAACGCGGGACCGCGCTGCGGATCCTGCGCCGGGCGGGGCTGCTCCCGCTCTTCGGCGCCGACCGGGTGGTGACGGCGCGGGACGTACCAAAGCTGAAGCCGGCGCCGCACGTCTACCGGGAAACGGCGCGACGGCTCGGTGTCCCCCCGGCGAGTCAACTGGTCTTCGAGGACTCGGTCACCGGCATCACCGCCGCCCGGTCGGCCGGCAGTCCGGTGGTGGCGATGCCCACCGTGCCGGACCGGGGTTACCTGGAGAGGATCGGGGCGGCCGGAGCGGCGGCGGTCTTCCCGGACTGGCAGCACCCGGAGCTGCCGCGACTGCTGGACCGCCTGCTGGGACCCGCCGTCCCGGAGCCGGTCCACGGGGGGCGGGCACGTCATGGCTGAACACGATCGGGCACCGCTGACCCCGGCACAGCGGCGCCTCTGGTTCCTCGACCGGCTCGACCCGGGCGACCCCGCGTACACCATCTCCACCACGGTGCTGCTCCGGGGCGACCTCGACGTCGAGCGGTTGGTCGACGCCCTCGACACCGTGATCGCCCGGCACGAGAGCCTGCGGACCCGGTTCGTCGAGTCCGGCGGCGTACCGGTCCAGGAGGTGCTGGCGGCACGGCCGACACCCGTACGGCTGGTCGAGGTGTCGAGCGAGGACGAGGCCCGGCGGGCCGTCGAGGAGCTGATCGGTCGCCCGTTCGACCTCGCCGAGGGGCATCTGATCCGGGTCGGCCTGCTGCGCCTGGACGCGCGCAGACACGTGCTCTGCACCGCCGTGCACCACATCGTCGGGGACGGCTGGTCGATGAACCTGCTCTACCGGCAGGTCGCCGAGGCGTACCGGGGAGTCGAACCCGCCGCCCCCGGCCTGCGCTACCTCGACCACGCCCGCGCCGCGCAGGCCGTCGACGAGGCGGCACTCGGCTACTGGCGGACGGCGCTGGCCCGGCCACCGGTACTCGAACTGCCGCTGGACCGGCCACGCCCGGCGGTACGCACCTCGGCGGGCGTTGCGGTGGTCCGCGAGTGCGGCGCCGAGCTGTGGACCTCGGTGCAACAGGCGGCACGGCACCTGCGCTGCACCCCGTTCATGCTGCTGATGACGGTCTACCAACTGACCCTGGCGCAGGCCAGCGGTCAACACGACATCTGTGTCGGTACCCCGGTCGCCGGCCGCGACGACGTGGCGGCGGAGTCGGTCTTCGGCTACTTCACCCGGATGCTGGTGCTCCGCGGCGACCTCTCCGGTGACGTCACGCTGCGCGACCTGGTGCTGCGGACCCGGGCGACCTGCCTGGCCGCCTTCGCCCACCAGGAGATCCCGTTCGAGCAGCTCGTCGCCGACCTCGACCTGCCGCGCGACCCGAGCCGCAACCCGCTCTTCCAGGCCGCCTTCACCCTGCACTCCACGATGGACGTCTCGGCGACCGGCTTCGAGGGTTTCCAGGGGCTCACCGTCGAGGCGTTCGGGGAGGGGTCGCGGCGCACCGTCACCGACGTCGCCATGGACGTCTTCGTCAGCTCGACGGCGATCAACAGCCGGTCCGACGACGTCCGGATGGACATCCTGCTCACCTGTAGCGCCGACCTGTTCGACCCGGCCACCGCCGACGAGCTGGCCGACCGGTTCGGCGCCGTGCTGCGCGCCGTGCTGGCCGACCCGGACACCCCGGTCCGGGCGCTACCGCTGGTCGACGAGGCGGCCCGGGCCGAGTTGATGCGGATCGGCACCGGCCCCGTCCTCGCCGACGGCCCGCCGCTGCTCGCCCGCATCGCCGGGGCGGTCGACACCACACCCGAGGCGATCGCCCTGGTCAGCGGCGCCGACCAGGTCAGCTACCGGGAACTCTGGGCACGTGCCGGCGAGCTGGCCGACGCGCTGCGGGCCGCCGGGGTCCGGCCCGGCCAGCTCGTCGGGGTGAGCCTGCCGCGCGGCCCCGACCTGGTCGTCGCCCTGCTGGCGACCTGGCGGGTCGGCGCCGGCTACCTGCCGGTCGACCCGGGACTGCCGCCCCGGCGCCGGGCGGCGCTGGTCGAGCAGGCCGCCGTCGCCGCCGTACTCACCGTCGAGGGTCTCCGGCCCGGCTCGACCGCGCCGACCCGGGTGCCCGACCCCGGCTACGTCCTCTTCACCTCCGGCTCGACGGGTACCCCGAAACCGGTACTCGTCGGCCGCGCCGCCCTGGCCGCACGCGTCGGCTGGATGATCGACGCCTACCGGCTGACCGGCACCGACCGGGTCGTGCAGTTCGCCGAGCCGAGCTTCGACACCCACGCCGAGGAGATCTGGCCCACCCTGGCCACCGGCGGCACCCTGGTGCTGCTCCCCGACGGTGCACAGTCGCTGCCGGAACTGCTCGCCGCCGACCCGGCGATCACGGTACTCGACCTGCCGACCGCGTACTGGCAGGAGCTGCTGGGCCTCGTACCGGACTGGCCGGCCGCGCTGCGGCTGGTGATCCTCGGCGGGGAACAGGTGGACGCGGCGGCGGTCACCCGCTGGCGCGACCGGCACGGCGACCGGATCCGGCTGACCAACACGTACGGGCCGACCGAGGCGACGATCATCGCCACTGCGATCGACCTCGGGGCCGCCGACACCGCTCGCCGGCCACCGATCGGGCGCCCGGTCGGCGGGGTCCGGGCGTACCTGCTCGACGAGGCGGGGCGGCTCGTGCCCCGGGGGGCGGTCGGTGAACTCTGCCTGGCCGGTGCCGGGCTCGCCGACGGCTATCTCGGCCGGCCCGACCTGACCGCCGAGCGGTTCCGCCCCGACCCGTACGGCGGCGGGCGGCTCTACCGCACCGGCGACCGGGCCCGCTGGCGCCGGGACGAACCCGTACTCGAGTTCCTCGGCCGCCTCGACCGGCAGCTCAAGATACGCGGGGTACGGGTCGAGCCGGGCGAGGTCGAGGCGGTGCTGACCGGGCATCCGGAGGTGGGCCAGGCCGTGGTCACCGCGCTCGGCGGGACGCTGGTCGGGTACGTGACCGGCACCGCCGCCGTGGCCGAGATCCGGGCCCACGCCGTCGAGCGTCTCCCCGCGCCGCTGGTGCCGAGCGTGCTGGTGCCGCTGGCCGCGCTGCCGCTGACCCCGCACGGCAAGGTCGACACGGCGGCGCTGCCGGTGCCGTCGATCGTCGACGAGGCCCGGGTCGCGTTCGAGGCACCCCGGACCGACGCGGAGGAACTGGTCGCCGGGATCTTCGCCGAGCTGCTCCCGGTCGACCGGGTCGGCGCGGCCGACGACTTCTTCGCCCTCGGCGGGCACTCGCTGCTCGCCGTCCGGGTGATCGCCCGGCTGCGGGCGGCCGTCAGCCTGGACCTGCCGGTGCGGCTGCTGTTCCAGCATCCCACCGTCGCCGGCTTCGCCCGCGCGGTCGAGGCGGCACTCGTCGCCGAGATCGACCGGCTCACCGAGGACGAGGCGGCGGCACAACTCGCCGCCGCCCGGACGGGGGCACCGTGACCGGCCGCGTCCAGCCGCACCCGACCGCACCGGAGCCCGGCATCGCCGGCCGGCGCCGGGCGGAGACCGCCACGCCAGCCACCACCACACCAGCCAGCGCCACGCCAGCCACCGCCACGCCAAGCACCGCCACGCCAGCCAGCGCCACGCCAGCCACCGCCACGCCAAGCACCGCCACGCCAGCCAGCGCCACGCCAGCCACCGCCACGCCAGCCACCGCCACGCCGGGTACTACCCCGTCGAGCACCACCCCGCCGGGTGGCGCCACAGCCGGCGTTCCCGGCCAGCTCTCCGCCACCAAACGGTCGCTGCTCGCCGCCCGGCTCAGGCCGGCGGTCGCGCCGGCCGAGGTCGTCCCGGCCCGGTCGCCGGGGACCACGGTGCCGCTCTCGTTCGCCCAGGAGCGGCTCTGGTTCATGGAGCAGTACGCGCCCGGCACCGCCGCGTACACCGTCCCGGTGGTACTCCGGCTGCACGGGACGCTCGACGCGACCGCGCTGGAGGCCGCCCTCCGGACGGTCGCGGCGCGGCACGAGAGCCTGCGAATGCGCTTCGACGCCACCGCCGACGGCCGGCCGGTGCTGCACATCGACGACACCGTGTCGATCCGGCTGGAGGTGGTCGAGGCGGCCGGTGCCGACCTGGCGGCCCGGGAGGCGTGGGTGCGTACGGCCGTACAGGCCCGGCTGGCCGAACCGTTCGACCTGGCCCGGGGTCCGCTGCTGCGCGCCGCGCTCTACGCCGTCGACCCCGACGATCACGTACTCGCGCTCACCGTGCACCACATCGTCTGCGACGGCTGGTCGGCCGAGCTGCTCGTCGGCGAGGTGCTCACCCTGCTCGCCGCCGCCGGTGATGCCGGGCGGGGCACCCCGGCCGCTCCCCTCCCGCCGCTGCGGCGGCAGTACGGCGACTACGCGCTCTGGCAGCGGGAACGGCAGCGGCAGCGGCTCGCCGACGGTACCCGGGACCGCGACGTCGGCTACTGGCGGACCCGGCTGTCCGGGGTACCCCCACTGGAGCTGCCGACCGACCGGCCGCGCCCCGCGGAGCCGACCTTCCGGGGCGCGCCGGTCGGCGTGCACCTGGACGCCGGGTCGACGGCGGCGCTGCGCCGGCTGGCGCTGGACCACGGCGCCACCCTCTTCATGGTGGTGCTCGCCGCCTACGCGGCGGTGCTGGCCCGGTTCGCCCGGCAGCACGACTTCGCCGTCGGGTCACCGCAGGCCGGGCGCAGCCATGCCGAGCTGGAGCCGATGATCGGCATGTTCGTCAACATGCTGGTCACCCGGGTCGACACCAGCGGCGACCCGAGCTTTCCCGAGCTGGTCGCCCGGGTCCGGGACACCGTGCTGGACGGGTACGCCCACCAGGAGCTGCCGTTCGAGGAGCTGGTCACCGAGCTGGACGTGCCGCGCGACGTCGGCCGTTCGCCGATCTTCCAGGTCGCGCTCTCGATGCGGACCCCCGCCGCGTCGTCGCCACCACCGGTCTCCCCGCGCTCCCCGGGCGGGGCGAACACCGCGCTTTCGGTGGCGCCCTTCGTCGTCGAGGCGGTGGCGACCCGGTTCGACCTGGAGCTGGACCTGCTGGCCGGGGAGACGCTCTCCGGCGCCTTCGTCTACCGCCGCGACCTCTTCGACGCCGAGACGGTCGAGCGGATCGCCGACACCTTCGTCGAGTTCGTGCACGAGGTCGCCCGCGACCCGGACCGGCCGCTGCACCGCCTGCTCACCCTCGGCGGAGCGGCCCGGGAAGAGGTAGTGGTCACCTGGAACGACACCGCCGCCGACTTCCCGGAGCAGGCGACCCTGCACGAGCTGGTCCAGGCCAGCGCCGCCGCCACCCCGGAGGCGCCGGCCGTCACCTTCGAGGGGACGACGCTGAGCTACCGGGAGCTGGCCGAGCGGGCGAACCGGGTCGCGCACCGGCTGCGCGAACACGGCGCCGGGCCGGGGCGGCTGGTCGCCGTCTGCGCACACCGGAGCCCGGAGCTGGTCGTCGCGCTGCTCGGCGTACTCGTCTCGGGTGCGGCGTACCTGCCGCTGGATCCGGACCACCCGGCCGAACGGCTCGGCTTCATGCTCGCCGACGCCGACCCGGTGGCCGTACTCACCGCCGGGGCGGCTGCGACCGCGTTGCCGCCGACCGACCGGCCGGTGCTGGCCCTCGACGACCCGGCCTACTGGGCGGGCGCTCCCGGCACCGCCCCCGAACCGCTGGCCGGGCCGGACGACCCCGCCTACGTGATCTACACCTCCGGCTCGACCGGGCAGCCCAAGGGGGTGCTCAACGGCCACCGCGGCGTGGTCAACCGGCTGCACTGGATGCAGCGCCGCTACGGCCTGACCGCGACGGAAACCGTGTTGCAGAAGACACCGGCCGGCTTCGACGTCTCCGTCTGGGAGTTCTTCTGGCCGCTGCTGGCCGGCGCCCGGCTGGTGCTGGCCCGGCCGGACGGGCACCGGGACGCCGGCTACCTGCGCGACCTGATCGTGGCCGAGCAGGTCAGCACGGTGCACTTCGTGCCGTCGATGCTGACGGTGTTCCTGACCGAGGAGGGGATCGGGCGGTGCCGGTCGCTGCGGCGGATCGTCTGTAGCGGCGAGGAACTCCCGGTCGACCTGGCGCTGCACGCCCTCGCCGCGCTGCCCGACGCCGAGCTGCACAACCTGTACGGGCCGACCGAGGCCGCCATCGACGTCACCGCGTACCACTGCACCGCCGAGAAGCTGACCGGCGCCGCCCGGGTGCCGATCGGCGCACCGATCGACAACATCCGGGTGTACGTCCTCGACGAGCGGGGCGAGCCGCTGCCGGTGGGCGTACCGGGCGAACTGCACCTGGCCGGGGTGGGGCTGGCGCACGGCTACCTCAACCGACCCGAGCTGACCGCCGAGAAGTTCGGCACCGGCCCGGACGGCGAGCGCCGCTACCGCACCGGCGACCTGGCCCGGTGGCGGCCGGACGGGACACTCGACTTCCTCGGCCGGCTCGACGGGCAGGTGAAGCTGCGCGGCCTGCGGATCGAGCTGGGCGAGATCGAGGTGGCGCTGCGTGACCAGCCCGGGGTACGCGACGCCGCCGTCGTCGTCCGCGAGGAGAGTCCGGGCGACCGGCGGCTGGCGGCGTACCTGGTCGGGTCCGCCCCGGTGGATGTCGCCGCGCTCCGGCTCGCCCTCAAGCGGCGGCTGCCCGACTACATGGTGCCGGCGGCCTTCGTCGAGCTGCCCGAGCTGCCGCTGAGCCCGAACGGCAAACTGGACCGGCGGCGGTTGCCGGCCCCGCCCCGGGGACGCGACCTCGACGCCCCCTACGTCGCACCGGAGACGGCCACCGAGGTGCTGGTCGCCGAGGTCTGGACCGAGGTGCTCGACGTGCCGAGGGTCGGCCTCGACGACGACTTCTTCGACCTCGGCGGGCACTCGCTGCTCGCCGTGCAGGTCGTCGCGCGGCTGCGCCGGGCCGCCGGTGCCGGCGTCTCCGTGCTGGACCTCTTCACCCACCGCACCGTACGCGAGCTGGCCCGGCTCGTCGCCGCCCCGCCGGAGCAGCGCGCCCCCCGGGACCTGGTGCACGAGCTGACCCGCCCGGTGCCCGCCGCGCAGCGGGTACGCACCCTGGTCTGCGTGCCGTACGGCGGCGGCAGCGCCGTGGTCTACCAGCCGCTCGCCGACGCGCTGCCGGCCGGGCACCGGCTCTTCTCCGTCGCCATCCCCGGCCACGACATCGGCCTGGACGAGGCCGCACTCCCCTTCGACGAACTGGCCGAGCGCTGCACCGAGGAGATCCTGGCGAAGGTCGACGGGCCACTGGCGCTCTACGGCCACTGCGGGGTCGGCTCGGCGCTCACCGTCGAGATCGCCCGCCGGCTGGAGCAGCGCGGGCGGGACCTCGACGCCGTCTACATCGGAGCGATCTTCCCGTTCGCCCGGCCACGCAGCCGGGTCTGGACCGCACTGTCCCGGCTGACCCGGATGGAGTCGCTCCGTTCCGACCGGGTCTACGCCAACTGGTTGACCTCGATGGGCGTCGACATGAGCGACATCGAGCCGGGCCAGGCCCGCCAGATCATCCGGAACATGCGCCGGGACTCCGACAGCGCCGAGGCGTACTTCACCCAGCTGATGCACGCCGGCACCGAGCGGCTCCGCGCGCCCGTCATCACGGTGGCCGGCGAGCGGGACCCGGCGACCGAGTTCTACGCCGAACGGTTCACCGAGTGGCACTTCCTGACCGACCGCGCCGCCGTCGTCGTACTCGACGAGGCCGGGCACTTCTTCCTCAGGTGGCGGGCCGACGAGCTGGCCGAGATCGTCACCACCGTCGACCCCGCCGTGCTGGCGGAGCGGACCGAGCCGCTGACCCGGCCGGCGCGCGGTACAGAGCCGACCTGGTGGCTGCACGACACCTCCCGGTCCGCCGACCGGGTCGCCCCAGCCGGGCCGCAGCCCAGCATGGGGCGTTTCCTGGTCATCGCGCTCGCCCAGCTCGTCTCCATCCTCGGCTCGACCCTCACCGACGTGGCCCTGCCGCTCTGGGTACTCAAGGAGACCGGGTCGCTGCTGAACTTCGCGCTGCTCGCCGTCGCCGGGCTCGTCCCCGGGCTACTGGTGCTGCCGGTGGCCGGAGCCGTCGTCGACAGGTACAGCAGACGTGCGGTGATCCTCTGCGGCGACGTCGGCGCGGGTGGCACGCAGCTCCTGCTCGGCGTCCTGCTCTGGACCGGGTCGCTCCAGGTGTGGCACATCTATCCGCTGATCGCGTTGCTGTCGGTGTCGCTCACCTTCCAGCGCCTCGCCTACAACTCGGCCATCGCGCAGTTGGTGCCGAAGCAGTACCTCGGGCACGCCAACGGGGTCGTCCAGATGGTGACCGGCGTCGCCACCATCATGATGCCGCTGCTCTCGGTGGCGCTGCTCGCCGTGATCGACCTCGGCGGCATCCTCGTGATCGACGTGCTCAGCTACGCCGCCGCGATCGTCATCGTGCTGCTGGTGCGCTTCCCCCGGACCCTGGCGTGGCGGCGCCGGGAGAGCCTGACCGCCGAGATCCGCGAGGGGCTGCGCCTCTCCTGGGGGCACCGGGGCTTCCGGTCACTGCTGCTCTTCTTCATGAGCCTCAACGTGTTCCTGTCGCCGCTGTTCATGATGCTGACGCCGCTGGTGCTGGCCTTCGCCGGCATCGACCAGGTGGCCCAGGTCTCGGTCGCGGGCGGCGTCGGGGCGTTCCTCGGCGGCCTGGCGATGAGCATCTGGGGCGGCCCCCGGCATCGCCGGCTCTTCACCGTGCTCTGCTGCACGCTGGTGCTGGCCGCCTTCTGCCTGGTCATCGGCCTGCGGCCGACGCTGTGGGTGATCGCAGTCGGCGCGTTCGGCATCTCGATGTGGCTGGTGCTGCTCAACGGCGTCTACACCACGATCGTGCAGGTCAAGATCCCACAGCGGTTCCACGGCCGGGTCTTCGCGATCAACACCGTCATCGCCTGGTCCACCCTGCCGATCGGCTGGACCCTGGTCGGCCCGGTCGGTTCCCGCCTCCTCGAACCGCTGATGGCCCCGGAGGGGCTGCTCGCCGGCACGGTCGGCCGGGTCATCGGGGTCGGGCACGGCCGGGGCATCGGCCTGCTCTACCTGCTGCTCGCGGTCGCCATCGCGGCGGTGGCGCTGGTGGCGATGCGGCTGCCCCGGATCGCCCGCTTCGACGACGAGGTCCCGGACGCCCAGCCGGACGACCAGGTGGGCGTGGAGGCGCTGCGCCACCGGGCCGTGTCCGCCCAGCTCGCCGAAACGCAGCCCGGGGCGCAGCCCGGAACGCGGTGCCAGGCGGAGTCGGATGCGCAGCCCGGTGGAACGCAGCCGGCCGGAACGCAGCCCGCCGGGACGCAGCCGGCTGGAACGCAGCCGGGCGGGGCGCAGCCGCCGGCCACCGAGCGGGTGGCGGCCCGATGAGCGACACCTCGGCCGGAGGCGCCGCCGGTGCGGGACGCGGCGTCGCCACCGACGGCGGGGCGCGGCGGACCGTCGGCCGTCGGCCGGGCGGGGTCGGTCGGGTCGCGCTGACCGTGCCGCAACTGCTCGCCGCCCGGGCCGGCACCGAACCGTCGCACGTCGCCGTCAGCCAGGGCGCGGCCAGCCTCGACCTGGGCACCTGGCAGGCCCGGACCCGGGCGATCGCCGCCGGGCTGCGGGCGGCGGGGGTACGCCCCGGGGACCGGGTCGGGCTGCTCTACGGCGCCCAGGACTGGATCGGGTACGCCTGCTCCTACACCGGGGTACTCGCCGCCGCCGCGGTGGCGGTGCCGCTCTCCACCCGCAGCGCCCCGGCGGAACTGGCGTACATGCTGGACCACAGTGGAGCGACGGCGCTGCTGCACGGGCCGACCGCGAAGCTGCCCGACGTGCCGATCCGGCTCCGCTGGGGCCCCGACGACGTCGCGGGGCTGCCCGACGCGGAGCTGCCCGGAGCGGAGCTGCCCGGAGCGGAGCTGCCCGGGGCGGCGCTACCCGACGCGGAACTGCCCGGGGCGGCACCGACGGCCGGACCCCGACCCGGTGACCCGGCACAGATCCTCTACACCTCCGGCACGACCGGTCGGCCCAAGGGGGTCACCGCGACGCACGCCAACCTGACCCACGGCTGCCGGCTCGATCCGCCGCTGCGGGCGCTGGCCCACTCCCGGCAGTTCCTGCACGCCTTTCCGATCGGCACCAACGCCGGCCAGACCATGCTCTTCAACGCCCTCGATGCGCACGCCGGGATGCTGGTGACGGCCCGGTTCGGCCCGGACCACTTCGCCCGGCTGATCGAGCGGCACGGGGTGGGGAGCGTCTTCGTGGTGCCGGCGATGGCGATCGAACTGCTCCGCTCGGGGGCACTGGAGCGGTACGACCTGAGCAGCGTGGTGCTGCTCGGCTCGACCGCCGCCGTCCTGCCACCCGCCGTGGCGACCGGACTGGCGGTCGCGCTGCCCGGCGCCACCATCGTCAACTACTACACCTCGACGGAGGCGGCGCCGACCCAGACCAGCGTGGTCTTCGAGCCCGATCGCCCGGCCGCGCTGGGCAGGGTGGTCGCCGGTGGCGCGCTCCAGGTCCGCGACGAGGCCGGCCGGCCCTGCCCCGCCGGGGTGACCGGCGAGGTGTGGCTGCGCGCCGCGGGTACCGCCCGGTCCTATCACGACGATCCGGCGGCGACCCGGCGGGTGTTCCGGGACGGCTGGACCCGGATGGGCGACGTCGGCTATCTCGACGCCGACGGCTACCTCTACCTCGTCGACCGGGAGAGCGACGTCATCAAGAGTGGTGCGGACAAGGTCTCCACGGTCGCGGTCGAGGCGGCCCTGCACGAGCACCCCGAGATCGTCGAGGCCGCCGTCTTCGGCCTGCCCGATCCGGTACTCGGGACCACCCCGGTGGCCGCGCTGGTGACCACCCGCCCGCTGCGCCTCGCCGAGGTACGCGGGTTCCTCGCCAGCCGGCTGGCCGGGCACGAGCAGCCCAGCCGGATCGTCCACGTCGACGAACTGCCCCGCAACGCCGGCGGCAAGGTGGTCAAACACCGCCTGCGGGCGCTCTTCGACCAGCCCGACCCGACTCCGGCGCATCCGAGCGGCTGCCCACCGGAGGCAGCACCAGAGAGAACGGCGAGGCCATGACCCAGGCACCGAACCTCCTGCCAGCCGAGCCGTCCGGTGCCCGCGCCCCGGTCGTCGGCGCCGGACCCGACGGAGCCGGTGCGGTGGCGGATTCGCCTGTCGAGGTGCCGATGACCCTGGCCCAGCAGGGCGTCTGGTTCACCGAGCGGGCCGGCGGCGCGTCGACGGCGTACCTGCTGGCGGTGGCGCTGACCGTGCCGGAGCCGGTGGAACCGGCGGTGCTGGAGCGGGCCTGGGTCGCGCTGACCGGCCGGCATCCGCTGCTCGCCGCGACCGTGGCCGAGGCGGACGGCGCGGCGCTGCTGACCCGCACCGACCCGGCGCCGGTCGCGCACCGGGCGGTCGGGGCGGAGGCGCTCGGCTCCGCCGTCGCCGCCGAACTCGCCGTCGGCTTCGACCTCATCGCCGACCCGCTCGCCCGCTGCGTGGCACTGCGGGTCGACGACGGTCGCACGGTGGTGCTGGTCGTCGGCCACCATCTGGTGCTCGACGGCGGCGGCAAGGACATCCTCGTCGCCGACCTGGCCGAGGCGCTCGCCGGCCGGCCGCTCGGCGCCGGATCGCCGGCCGGGCTGACCGCCGCCGTACGCGCACAGGCCGACCGGATCGCCGAGGCGCTCCCGGCGGCCCGCGACTTCTGGTCCGCCCGCCCGGCACCGGCCGACGAGGTACTGCTGCCGGGACTGACCGGTACGCCGACCGCCGCCGAACCCGCCACCCGACTCGACCTCGACTGGGGCGGTGAGCTGGACGCCGCGTTGACCGCCGGGGCGGCGGCGCTCGGGGTGACCCGGTTCGAAGTGCTGCTCACCGCCGTGCACGTGGTACTCGCCCGCTACGGCAACGGCACCGCCTCGGTCGCCGTCGACCTCTCTACCCGGTCCCCGCAGACCGCACACGAACTCGGGATGTGGGTCAACGAGCTGCCGGTGACCATCGGCGTCGACCTGGCGGCCCCCTTCGCCGAGCTGGTCCGCACGGTACGGGCCGAGGCCCGGGCCGTCTACCGGCACCGGGAGGTACCGCTCGGGCGTGCCCTGCCCGGCCTGCCGCCCCGGCCGGCGATGGCACCGGTCTCGGTCAGCTACCGACGGCTGGTCGAAAGTGTGTCCGATGTGGACTGGCTGCTCGTACCGGCGACGGTACGCAGCGCCCTGCACCTGCACCTGGTCGACGCGCCGGGCGGGCTGACCGGGCGGATGCTCGTACCGGCCCGGCTGCTCTCGGTCGCGGACGCCGAGCGGATCGCCGGACACCTGCGTACCCTGCTCGGCGCGGCGCTGGCCGAGCCCGACCGCCCGGTCGGCGACCTCGACCTGCTCGTCCCGGCGGAGCTGGCGCTGCTGGACCGGTTGAACGCCACCGCGCGACCGCGCCCGGCCAGCACCGTGCTCGACCTGGTCCGGGCGGCCGCCGAGGCCAGCCCGGACGCGGTGGCGGTGCACGCCGACGACGGCACCCTGAGCTACCGCGAGCTGGTCGCCGCCGCGCACCGGATCGGCCACGGGCTGCGCCGGCACGGCGTCGCCGCCGGTGACCTGGTGGGACTCTGCCCCCGCCGGGGCGTCGAACTCGTCGCCGGTGTGCTGGGGATCCTCGCCGCCGGGGCCGGCTACCTCCCGCTGGATCCGGGCTATCCGGCGAGCAGGCTGGAGTTCATCGTCGGCGACGCTGGAGTGAAGCTGGTCCTCGGGCACGCCGAGGCGACCGCCACGCTCGGCGGGGTACCCGTCGAGCTGCTGCCGCTCGACGGTCTGGCCGCCTTCGCCGGTGAGCCGGAGACACCGCCGACCGCCATCGACCCGGACGGGCTCGGCTACGTCATCTACACCTCCGGTTCGACCGGCCGCCCGAAGGGCGTCGAGATCGGCCACCCGGCGTTGCTCAACCTGGTCACCGCGATGACCGAGCTGCTCGGTGCCGATCCGGCCGACCGCTGGCTGCACCAGACCACCATCTCCTTCGACATCAGCGGACTCGAACTCTTCGCGCCGCTCTGCACCGGCGGCCGGGTGGTGGTGGCCGCCGACGCGACCGCCCGGGAGGGCGCCGCGCTCGGCCGACTCGTCCGGGACGCCGGGATCACCCACGTGCAGGCCACCCCGTCGAGCTGGCAACTGCTGCTCGACGCGGGCTGGGCCGGCGCCCCGATCACCGCGCTCAGCGGCGGGGAGGCGCTGCCGCTCCCGCTCGCCCGGCGGCTGCGCCCGCTCGTCGACCGCCTGGTCAACGTCTACGGCCCGACGGAGACCACCATCTGGTCCACCGCCGTCGAGATCCCGGCCGACCCGTCCCGGGTCACCATCGGCGGCCCGATCGCCAACACCACGCTGCACGTCCTGGACGCCCGGCTCCGTCCGGTGCCGGTCGGGGTACCCGGCGAACTCTGCATCGGCGGTGCCGGGCTGGCCCGGGGCTACCGGGGGCGGCCGGAACTCACCGCAGAGCGGTTCGTGCCGGACGGTACCGGCCGGCGGCGCTACCGCACCGGTGACCGGGTACGGCTCGGTGCGGACGGAACTGTCGAGTTCCTCGGCCGGGCCGACAACCAGATCAAGTTGCGCGGGCACCGGATCGAGCTGGGCGAGGTCGAGCGGTCGTTGCTCGACGCGCCGGGGGTCGTCGAGGCGGCGGTGGCGGTCCGGGACGGCGAGCTGGTGGCCTACCTGGTCGGCGCGGGCGAGCTGGCGCCGGTCCGCGCGCACGTCGCCGGTACGCTGCCCCGCTACATGATCCCGAGGGATCTCCGGTGGCTGGACCGGCTGCCCCGTACCCCGGCGGGCAAGCTCGACCGGGCCGCCCTGCCGACCCCGGAGCGGACCGACGGCACGCCGCCGGCCACCGAGGTCGAGCCTGCCGGCACGCCGGAGAGCGTGGCCCTGACCCGGATCGTGGCCGGCATCTGGCAGGAGGTACTGCGGGTCGACGAGATCGGCCCGCAGGACAGCCTCTTCGACCTCGGCGGCCACTCGCTGACGATCATGCAGATCACCGCCCGGATCCGGAAGGCGCTCGGCGTCGAGGTGCCGTTCGACGTCTTCTTCGACACCCCGACCGTCGACGGGGTGGTCAGCTCCATCGAGGAGTTGCGACAGGAGGAGCAGGAGTGACGACCCGAGGAGCAGGAGTGGCGGCAGGAGGAGCAGGAGTGACGACCCGAGGAGCAGGGGTTGCGGCAGGAGGAGCAGGAGTGACGACCGGAGGAGCCCGGGTGACCGTCTCCGAGCTGCACCACGACCTCGCCGGCCTGGTCGTCGAGGCCAGTGACGGCCAGATCAGTGCGGCGGACGCCCTGGCCGAGCCCGAGTCGCTCGGGCTGCTCGGCCTCACCTCGCTCGGCTACGTGCGGCTGATCCAGGCCGTCGAGCACCGCTACGGCGTAGTGGTGGAGCCCGACGACGACGTCTCCGGGCTGGACACCGTCCCCGCACTGGCGGACTACCTGCACTCGCGCGGGGTGTGACGACGGCGTCCACCGGCCGCCGTCGGGCCCCCCGCACGCCCGTTCAGCGCTGGATGGACTTGGTCTCCAGGAACTCCTCCAGCCCCGCCCGGCCGAACTCACGGCCGTTGCCGGACTGCTTGTAGCCGCCGAACGGGGCGAGCGGGTTCCAGTGGCCGCCGTTGACGTCGACCTGACCGGCGTGCAGCCGCCGGGCCACGGCGAGGGCGTGCTCCGGCTCGCCGAAGACCCCGGCGGTGAGGCCGTACACGGTGCCGTTGGCGATGGCGACCGCCTCGTCCTCGTCCGCGTACGGGATGATCGTCAGGACCGGGCCGAAGATCTCCTCCTGGGCGATGACCGAGTACGGGTCGACGTCGGCGAAGATCGTCGGCCGGAGGTAGGCGCCCCGGTCCAGCCCCTCGGGGCGGCCGGGACCGCCGAAGACCAGCCTCGCCCCGTCGGCGATGCCCCGCTCGATGTAACTGTGGACCCTCTCCCGGTGCGCCTCGGAGGCCATCGGGCCGATCCGGGTCGCCTCGTCGGTCGGCTCGCCGACGACGTACTCCCGGGCGGCGGCGACGGCCAGCGCCACGACCTCGTCCTGGCGCGACGCCGGTACCAGCATCCGGGGCCAGGCGCCGCAGACCTGACCGCCGTTGGTGAACGCCATCGCCAGCCCGGTCCGTACCGCCGTCGGCAGGTCGGCGTCGTCGAGGACGACGTTCGCGCCCTTGCCGCCGAGTTCCAGCGCGACCCGCTTCACCGTCGCCGCGGCGACGGCGGCGATTCGCCGGCCGGCCCGGGTGGAGCCGGTGAACGAGATCATGTCGATCCCCGGGTGGGCGGAGATCGCCTCGCCGACGACCGGTCCGGTGCCGTAGACGACGTTGAAGACCCCGTCCGGCAGGCCCGCCCCGGCGGTGACCTCGGCGAGGATCCGCGCGGTCAGCGGCGCGATCTCGGAGGGCTTGAAGACCATGGTGTTCCCGGCGACCAGGGCCGGCGCCAGCTTCGACACGATCTGCTGGAGCGGGAAGTTCCATGGGGTGATCGCGCCGACCACGCCGATCGGCTCGCGCACGATCAGCGAGTTGCCGATCTCCTCGGTCCAGGCGAAGTCGGCGGCCAGGCTGGCGAAGGACTCGGCGACGGCGACCGGGAAGCCGACCTGGGCGGTCCGGGACAGGCCGAGCGGGGAACCCATTTCGGCGGTGATCGCGGCGGCGATCTCCTCGGCCCGGGTACCCAGGCCCTCGGCGATCCGCCGCACGACGGCGGCCCGCTCGGCGGGCGGTGTCGCGGCCCAGCCGGGCAGGGCGGCCCGGGCGGCGGCGACCGCCCGGTCAAGGTCATCGGCGGTACCGGCCGGCACCTCGGCGACGATCTCACCGCTCGCCGGGTTCGACACCGAAATGGTCGCCGACGATCCGGCCGGGGTCCACGCGCCGTCGATCCAGTGCCCGGGCGCGTTCTGTGTTGGTCCAGTCATGGAGCCGAGTCTTGGCCGGCGGTACGGGCGTAGCCAGGTACAGCCGATCCGTGGACAGCGCTCACCTGGTCGGCCGCCGCGCCCCGGTGTGACGATCGGCGCCGCCGGAGGAATTCCCGCCGGTCCGGGGATTGTTGCCGAAGTCGAACGGTCGGCGGGCGGCCGGAAGGCAGGACGAGCAGGAGGCGCGATGGACCGGGTGCGGCTGGCCGAGTTCCTCCGGAGCCGGCGCGAGGCGCTGCAACCGGAGGATGTCGGGCTGCCCCGGGGACAGCGGCGGCGGCGTACCGGCGGGCTGCGCCGGGAGGAGGTCGCCGCGCTCAGCGACATGTCGACCGACTACTACAGCCGGATCGAGCAGCAGCGCGGCCCCCGCCCCTCCGAGCAGATGCTCGCCGCGATCGCCCGTGGCCTGCGCCTCTCGCTGGAGGAACGGGACCACCTGTTCCGGCTCGGCGGCTATCCGACGCCGAGCCGGGTACGCCGGGCCGAGCACATCAACCCGGGGATGATGCGCATCTTCGACGGGCTCGGCGACGCGGCCGCGCAGGTGGTCAGCGACCTCGGCGAGACGTTGCGGCAGACCCGGCTCGCCACCGCGCTGCTCGGCGACGAGACCCGGCACACCGGGCTGGCCCGGAGCCTGCACTACCGCTGGTTCACCGAACCGGAGAGCCGGCGCATCCACCCCGAGGAGGACCATCCCGGGCACAGCCGGTTGCTCGCCGCCGACCTGCACCGGGCGTACACCCGGGCCGGGCGGGACTCCCGGGCCGGGGAGATCGTCGACGGGCTGCTCGCCCGCAGCCCGGAGTTCGCCGAACTGTGGCGCGAGCACCCGGTCACCGGCCCGTACTGCGCGGCGAAGCGGATCCAGCATCCCCGGCTCGGGCTCCTCGAACTGCACTGCCAGGTCCTGCTCGATCCCGACCAGTCCCAGTCGCTGCTGGTCTTCACCGCCACCCCGGGCAGCGAGAGCGCGGAGCGGCTCCGGCTGCTCTCGGTCGTCGCCGGTCAGGGGCTCTGAGCTGTCCCCGGTCAGCTCCTGAGGAAGGCGAGCAGGTCGTTGTTGACCTGGTCCTGGAGGGTGGCGGTCAACCCGTGCGGCGCGCCCGGGTAGTAGATCTCCTGGGCGTTCGCGATCAACTGGGCGGTCTTCCGGGCCGAGTCCTTCACCGGGACGATCTGGTCGTCCTCGCCGTGCATCACCAGGGTCGGAACGTCGAACTTGGCGAGGTCGTCCCGGAAGTCCGTCTCGGAGAAGGCCTTGATGCTCTCGTACGCGTTCTTCATGCCGGCCTGCATGCTCCAGAGCCAGAACTGGTCGAGGATGCCCTTGGAGACCTTCGCCCCGGGCCGGTTCGCGCCGTAGAACATCTGCGCCAGCTCCTGGTAGAACTGCGACCGGTCGGCGAAGAGCTTGGCGCGCAGCCCGTCGAAGACGTCGATCGGCAGCCCTTCGGGATTGTCCGGCGTCTGCACCATGATCGGTGGCACGGCGGAGATCAGCACCGCCCTGGCGACCCGACCGGTGCCGTACCGGCCGATGTAGCGGGCCACCTCACCGCCGCCCGTCGAGTGGCCGACCAGCGTCACGTCGGTCAGGTCCAGCGCCTCCAGTACGGCGGCGAGGTCGTCGGCGTACCCGTCCATGTCGTTGCGGGCGGAGGCCTGGCCGGACCTGCCGTGCCCCCGCCGGTCGTGCGCGACGACCCGGAAGCCCTGCTGCACCAGGAACAGCAACTGGCCGTCCCAGGCGTCCGCGCTCAACGGCCAGCCGTGTGAGAAGGTCACGACCGGGCCGGAGCCCCAGTCCTTGTAGTAGATCTCCGTGCCGTCCTTGGCGGTGACGAAGCCCATGACTCCCCCGTACGTCGCGATCGGTCCAGCGCCCGACGTACCCGATTTAGACACAGCTCGGGCCTGGTGCAGGGCGGTTTGCCGGAATCCGCCCTGCCGCAGCCGTCAGCCCCGTGCGGCGAACTGGCGCAGCTTGTCCGGATTCAGCACGAGGAAGAGGCGCTCGACGCCCCGGTCGGTGGCCGTCAGGGCGAGCAGCGCCTCCGGAGTCCCGTCTGCGGCGGCCACGAGCAGGCTCTCGGTGCCGTTGGCCGGCACCACCCGGATCACCGACTCGCTCCAGTACTTCCGCAGGACGTTGTCGAGCAGGGTCGTCACCCGGGCCACGCCGTACAGGTCCTTCCGGGAGGCGTGCACCCGTCCCCCGCCGTCGGAACTGGCGATCACGTCGGCCGCGAGCAGCCGCTCCAGCGCGGCCAGGTCGCCACTCCGGGCCGCCGCCCGGAACGCCTCGACCAACCGCCGGTGTTCGGCCCGGCCGACGGGTGTCGAGCGCGTCGAGGCCAGGTGCCGGCGGGCCCGGCTCAACAGTTGCCGGGCGTTCGCCTCGGTGGTACCCAGGACCTCGGCGACCTGCCGGTGGGCGTAGTCGAACGCCTCCCGCAGCACGTACGCCGCCCGCTCCGCCGGGGCGAGCTTCTCCAGCAGCAGCAGTACCCCCAACTCCAGCCCCTCGGCCCGCTCGGCGCCGAGCGCCGGATCGGCCGAGGTGTCCACCGGCTCCGGCAGCCACGGCCCGACGTACGTCTCCCGACGCGCCCGGGCCGTCGTCACCGCGTTGATCGCCAACCGGGTCGTCGTGGTGGTGAGGAACGCCGCCGGGTTGCGGACGCTCCGGCGATCCGTCCCCTGCCACCGCAGCCAGGCATCCTGCACGACGTCCTCGGCGTCCCCGACGCTGCCGAGCATCCGGTAGGCGATGCCGAACAACCGTCCCCGGACCGCCTGGAAGTCGCCCAGCTCGTCGGTATGTCCGGACTGCCCGGCCTTTCCGTCGGCCTGTTCCGGCTGTCCCTCGGCCTGCTCGGTGGGTCCCTCGGCCTGCTCGATCGGTCCGTGGGTCCGCTCAGTGGATCTCTCGGCCTGTTCGATCGCTCCGTCGGCCTGCTCGATCGGGGGTTGCACATCGCCATCGTCCACGGGTTCGTGGGCCGGTGGCAAAATCCCGTCGGCGCCCGGCCGACGGCCCGAGGCCGGTGCTGTGCCCGACCGACGGCCCGGGGCCGGTGCCGGGCCCGGCCTCCGGCCGGCACGGCGGGCCGGCCGCAGGTCGGGCAGACAGCGTGCCGGGTCGACGGCTACCGCCCGACCCCGTCCACCGCACGCCGCTCCGCCAGCCGGATGCGCCCCGTCCGGGCCTCGCCGAGCGGAACCAGCGCGTCCTCGGCCACCTCGGCGCCGTAGTACCCGGCGGCCGGGTCGGTCACCACCTGCCGGGGGTCCTGCTGTGCGCGCAGCACCGACCGGATCACCTCGTCGAGGCGGGACCGCTCGGGGCCGGCCACCTCGACGATGCCGCCGACCGGGGCACCGAGCGCGACGTCCGCGACCGTGGCTGCCACGTCGTCGGCGGCGATCGGCTGGAAGAGCACCGGTCCCAGGCGTACGGTGTCGCCGTCGGTCCCGGTGTCGGCGATGGCGTCGAGGAACTCGAAGAACTGCGTCGCCCGCACGATCGAGTACGGGACCGGCCCCGCCGCGACCAGTGCCTCCTGCGCCACCTTCGCCCCCATGTACCCGACGTTCGGCATCCGGTCCGCGCCGACGACCGAGAGCGCCACGTGGTGGCCGACCCCGGCCGCCGCCTCGGCCGCGAGCAGGTTGCGGGTGGAGGTCTCGAAGAACTCCCGCGCGGCGGCCGGGTCGAAGGAGGGCGAGTTCGACACGTCCACGACGACGTCGGCCCCGTCGAGCGCCTCGGCGAGTCCCTCGCCGGTCACCGCGTTCACGCCGGTCCTCGGGGAGGCCGCCACCGCCTGGTGACCCGCTGCGGCGAGCAGCTCCACGACCTTGCTGCCGATGAGTCCGCTGCCGCCGATAACGACGATCTTCATTTCTGTTCCTCTGGTTCGGCTTTCCGTGGCGCCGACGGCGCCCTGTCACCCACAACGACCGGGTGGGACGGTGATTCGTGACAGCGGCCGGTCGGCCGCCACCGCATCCGGTCTCCCCCGGTGGGCGACCGCGACACCTCGCGGAGCCGATCGGGCCGGTCTCGTCGACCGGTGACGACCTCACCCGGTCTGTTCGGACCCGGATGTCCGACTCTCCGACAGCGCCGCACGGCCCGGTCCGGCGTGCCCGTCGGCCGCCCTCGCCGGAGGTCGGCCGGCCGACTCGATCGGCCCGCCCAGGCGCATTTCGCCGGCCCTGCCGGTCCGGATCACCCGGCGCGGGTGATGTCCCGGCCCCGGGCGACGGCGACCATGGGGGGTAGGTGCCGACGCCGCTCCAGACCCAGATCCCGGCCGCCGGCGTGGTGGGCCGACGATCGCAGGAAACGGAGGCTTGGGATGACCAGTCCCACCGAGGAGTACTTCGCCGAGTTCAGCCGGCGCGGGCACGAACGGCTGCTCGAGAAGGCTTCCGGCACCGTGCGCTTCGAGGTCGTGCAGGGGCTCTGCACGGAGCACTGGTACGTGCGGGTCGACCGGGGCGACGTGACGGTGACCCGGGAGAACATCGAGGCGGATGGTGTCGTACGGGTCGGCCGGGAGCTGTTCGACCGCGCCGCCTGCGGGGAGGCGAACCTGATGGCGGCGCTGCTGCGGGGCGAGATCTCGGCCGAGGGCAAGGTCCCGCTGCTGCTCATGTTCGAACGGCTGTTGCCGGGACCGCAGGCGCCCAGCGGGCACCGGATGGCCACCAGCGGGGAGCCGCCGAGACGATGAGCGACCTGGTGAGCATTCTCGCGGGGAACACCTTCGTGGTCAGCGACACCCGTGGCGACATCGACACCTCGCCCACCGACCCGGCGGGGCTCTTCTCCTTCGACACGCGTTACCTCTCCACCTGGGTGCTCACCGTCGACGGGGAACGCCTCAGCCCGCTCTCCATCGACGACCTGCAATATTACGAGAAGCGCTTCTTCCTGCTCGTCGGTCCCGGTGGGGTGTACACCAACGCGAAGGTGTCGGTGCTCCGCCAGCGCGCGGTGACGGACGGGTTCAGCGAGGAGATCGCCATCCTGAACCACGGCGACAAGCCGGTCGAACTCACCGTACGGGTCGAGGTGGGGTCCGACTTCGCCGATCTCTTCGAGGTCAAGGACGCCCTGGCGAAGGAGGGCGACTACTACACGCGGGTCGACGACGGGCGCCTGCTGCTCGGGTACACCCGGCAGACCTTCCACCGGCAGACCGTCATCTCCGCCACCGCACCGGCTCAGTTGGACCGGCGCGGCCTGACCTTCACCGTCCGGCTCGACCCGAAGCAGGAGTGGACCACCGAGCTGCGGGTCGTACCGACGATGATCGGCCCGGCCGGCCGTACCCTGCCGCTGGGGTCCGAGTGGGACCCGAGCTGGGCCGACCGGGACATGAAGCGGGACCTGAAGCAGTGGATCGAGAACGCGCCGCGCCTGGAGTGCGACTGGGACCCGCTGCGGCACACCTACCTGCGCAGCCTCGTCGACCTCGCCGCGTTGCGCTTCACCGCGCCCACCTCCATGGGCGGCAGCCTGCCGGCCGCCGGCCTGCCGTGGTTCATGGCGGTCTTCGGCCGGGACAGCATCATCACCAGCCTCCAGGCACTGCCCTTCCAGCCCGAACTCGCCGCCTCGACACTGCGGGAGCTGGGCACCCGGCAGGGCAGCCGCCGGGACGACTTCCGGGACGAGGACCCCGGCCGGATCCTGCACGAGATGCGGTTCGGCGAGACGGTCGCCTTCGAGGAGCGGCCGCACTGCCCGTACTACGGCAGTGCCGACGCGACACCGCTGTTCGTCGTGCTGCTCGACGAGTACGAGCGGTGGACCGGGGACGTCGACCTGGTGCGGCACTTCGAGTACGAGGCGCGCGCGGCTCTGAACTGGATCGACGAGTACGGCGACCTGACCGGGAACGGCTACCTCTCCTACCGTCCCCGCAACCCGGACACGGGACTGGCGAACCAGTGCTGGAAGGACTCCCCGGATGCGATCTCCTATCGCGACGGTCGGCTGCCCGGTTATCCCCGGGCGACCTGCGAACTCCAGGGCTACGCCTACGACGCCAAGCTGCGCGCGTCCCGACTGGCCCGCTCGTTCTGGAACGACCCCGCCCTCGCCGACCGGCTCGAAGACGACGCCCTCAGGCTCAGGGAGCGCTTCAACCGCGACTTCTGGATCGAGGACCGGCAGTATTACGCGCTCGGCCTGGACGCCGACGGCAGCCAGATCGACGCCCTCTCGTCGAACATCGGCCATCTGCTCTGGAGCGGCATCGTCGACGAGGACAAGGCCGACGCCGTGGTGCGGCACCTGCTCGGTCCCGCGCTCTTCTCCGGCTGGGGGATCCGGACCCTGGCGAACAGCGAGCGGCTCTACAACCCGGTCGGCTACCACGTCGGCACGGTCTGGCCGTTCGACAACTCGATCATCGCCTGGGGGTTGCGCCGCTACGGGTACCAGAACGAGGCGGCCCGGGTCGCCGCCGCGATCCTGGACGCGGCGACCTACTTCCAGGGACGCCTGCCCGAGGCGTTCGCCGGGCACGAGCGGGAGCGGACCAAATACCCCGTCCAGTACCCCACCGCGTGCAGCCCGCAGGCGTGGTCGGCCGGGGCACCACTGCTCTTCCTGCGGACGATGCTCGGCCTCGAACCGTCGGGCGAGAATCTCGTGGTGAACCCGGCCCTGCCCCAGCACATGGGTCACATCGCGCTGCTCGACATCCCGGGACGGTGGGGCCGGCTCGACGCCTACGGTCGCGGCTCGGTCGAGGTCGCCCGGTAGCCGGCGGTCAGGCCGGGGTCGGGTGCAGCACCGACCGCAGGCAGCCGTCCTGCTTCTTCTCGAAGAGTTCGTAGCCGCGCACGCCGTCGGTCAGCGGCAGCGGATGGGTGGCGAGATAGCCGGGATCGATCTCGCCGTTGGCGAGCCGTTCCAGGAGCATCGGAATGTAGCGCTGGGCGTGCATCTGCCCCATCCGCAGCACCAGTGCCTTGTTCATCGCGGCGCCGAGCGGAAACTTGTCCACGAAGCCGCCGAAGACGCCGACGATGCTCACCGTACCGCCCTTGCGGCAGGCCATGATCGCCTGCCGTACCGCCGTCGGCCGGTCGCTCTGCAACCGCACGGCCTGCTTGATCCGGTCGTACCGGTACGCCGGACCGACGTCGTGGGCCTCCATCCCGACCGCCTCGATGCAGGCGTCCGGCCCCCGGCCACCGGTCATCTCCCGGAGCGCGGCGAGCACGTCGACCCGGCTGTAGTCGATGGTCTCCACCCCGAGCCGCTGCTCCGCGACGCGGAGCCGTTCGGGCAGCCGGTCGATCACGATCACCCGCTCGGCGCCGAGCAGTTGGGCGGAGCGGGCCGCCATCTGGCCCACGCCACCGGCCCCCCAGACCGCGACCACCTCACCACCACGCAGGTCGCAGAAGTCGGCGGCCATCCAACCGGTCGGCATCGCGTCGGAGGCGAAGACCACGGCGTCGTCGGCGACCGCCTCCGGCACCGGGAACGCGCCGACGTCGGCGAACGGCACCCGGACGTACTCGGCGTGGCTGCCGGCGAAGCCACCGGCGGCGTGCGAATAGCCGATGATCCCCGCCGGCGCGTGCCCCCACAGTGTCTCGGTGAAGTTCGGCTGCGGATTGGAGTTGTCGCAGAGCGAGTACTGGCCGGTGCGGCAGTACCAGCAGCCGCCGCAGGCGAGTACCGATCCGACGACCACCCGGTCACCGACCTTGAGCTTGCCGACCTCGGGCCCGACCTCGACCACCTCGCCGGTGAACTCGTGGCCGAGGATGTCGCCCTCGCGCATCGCCGGCAGGTAGCCGTTGATCAGGTGCAGGTCGGATCCGCAGACACTGCTCGCCCGCACCCGGACGATCGCGTCACCCGGGCCCTGGATCGTCGGGTCGGGGACCTCCTGCACGCGCAGCTTCCCGACGCCCTCCCAGCACAGTGCCTTCACGGCCGTCCTCCCGTCGACAGCTTCTCCCGGACGACCCGGGTGGTCCGCTCCGTGATGCCGGCCCGTCCGGAGGGTTCGGCCATGGTGGAGACCACCTCCCCCGCCTCGATCAGGGACTTGACCCGCCGCAGCACCGTACGGAGCAGCTGGTCGAGGTCGCGTCCCCGCAGCGCCGCCGCCCGATGTCCGACCCGGCTCTCCGGGTAGCGCAGCTCGACCCGTACCTCGGTGCCCCGGGCACCCGGCGCGGAAACCAGCTCGATCCGGCCCTGGTGCGGCGTCGACCCCTCCTCGACCTGCCAGTGGAACGGGCCGGTCGCGGAGTCGGCGTGGACCTCGACGGTCCAGCCGGCCGTCCCGGACCCGCCGCTCAGGACCCGGCGCCGCTCGCCGTCACCCGGTCGCACCTGGACCTGCCGGTCCAGCATGGCCGAGAGGTGCGGCGACTGCCCGCAGTACTCCACGATGGACTCCGCCGATCGGTCGACGGTGACCGCGCGTACGGTCCGGTATCCGCCGTCCTGGCGCGCCGGCAGCGATTCCCGGCGGCGCCGGGCGAGCAGGCCCGCTCCCACGCCGGCCGCCACCGTCACCGCCAGCCATCCACTGACCCTGCCAACCATGCCGATCCTCCCAACCCGAAGCCGGCGGCCGTTCCCGCCCGGTACGGCCGGCGCGGAACTCCCATGGGGACCGCCGCCACCCACGGATGGCGTACCCGGCGGGCAACGGGACAAACGCCTCAGCCATGCCGTCCCACCGGTGGACGTGCCCGGTTCAGAGCAGCCCGGCGTTTCCGGCCACCGCCGCGGCCTCTGTCCGGTTCGACACCCGCAGCTTCCGCAGCAGGGACGCCGTGAGTCGCTTCACCGTGCGTTCGGAGAAGTTCAGCTCTTCGGCGATTTCCACCGTCCGACAACCTTTCGCAATAAGCTGCAGAAGCCGGCGTTCCTCGTCGTCGAGGATGGCCGTCGCCGGCAGCCCGTTGTACGTCGGGCGGAGCAGCGCGACGAGCAGCCCGGCAGGGAGCACCGCCCACCCGTCCAGAATCGCCATCAGCGGCGGCAGCAGCTCCTCGGGTTCGCTGCTCTTCGGCAGGTAACCCTCGGCGCCGGCCCGCAGCGCCTGCACCATCAGATCGGTGTCGTCCAGACCCGAGATCGCGACGATCCGTACCCGTGGCGCGGTCCGCCGGATGGCGGTGATGGCCCGGATCCCGCCCGGTGCCGGCATGTGCAGGTCGACCAGGGCCAGATCGGGTACGCACCGGCGGACCGTGGCCGCCGCGGCGGCGGCGTCACCGGTGGCGCCGACGATCCGGGCCCGCCCCTGGGTGCTGGCCGGAAGCAGCAGTTCGAGACCCCGGACGAAGAGGGGATGGTCATCGACCAGTACGAGGCGGAGGGTTGCGGATCCGGACACGCGGCGGCGTTTCCCGATCTGGGACCGATCATGCCCGGCCGGCCCGAGACCACTCATCGCGCCGGTATCCGTGCTCCGCACGTCCGGGAACTCCCGACCGCCGGCTCCGTTTCGGCAGCGCCGGAGGAGACCGGGGCACCCGCTGCCGGAAGCGAGACGCTGTTGTTGCGGATGTTCTGCCACGAACTGCGGTCACCGATCGAGTCGCTGCGCTCACTGACCCGGGCCCTGGCCGAGGAGTCGGTGCCGCTGGACCCGACGCAACGACATGGCCTGGCCGCCTTGGCGCAGGAACAGGCGGCACACCTGGCGGTGCTGTGCCGGCAGGCGACGTCGGTGACGCAGAGCCTGGCGGAGCCGGTCGACCGGCCGGTCCCGCTGAGCCAGGTGTTGCCGACCGCGGTCGCGGCCCAGGCGCCGCCGCACCGGCTGACGGTACGGCTCTCCCGTGGTGCCGGTGCTCGGCTGGTACCCGCGCACCGGATCCGGCAGATCCTCGCCAACCTCGTGGACAACGCCCTGCGGCACGGCCCGCCGGAAGGCCACGTCCGGGTCTCCGCCTCGGTACGGGCCGGCGCGCTGGTCCTGGTCGTGGCCGACGAGGGACGGTCGTGTCGCGCCCTGCTGGCTGCGCTGGCCCGGACCGCGCCGCCGCCCGGCGTCTCCGGACTCGGGCTGTGGATCGTCCGACAGCTGGTCGCCGCCGAGGGCGGCACGATCACGGCGTACCGGACCACGGGTGGAACGGCGGTACGGGTGAGCCTGCCCGCCCCGCGATGCCTCCCCGGAGGTGGGGCCGGACCGAGCTGACCCCTCCGGGCCGCCCGGTGACCCCGGCGGGCCAGCGGAGCGGGTAGCCGGGCACGGTCTGCCACTTCTAACAGGAGGACACCGTGTTCAGCCACGTCAAGGACCTGCAGTTCCAGGCCAAGCCCGATGCTCCCGACGCCGCGTTCGCCCGGCGCCTCCAGGAGGTGCTCGGCGGCAAGTGGGGAGAGATGACGGTCGCCAACCAGTACCTCTTCCAGGGCTGGAGCTGCCGACTGCCCGGCAAGTACAAGGATCTGCTGCTCGACGTCGGCACCGAGGAGATGGGCCACGTCGAGATGATCTGCACGATGATCGCCCACCTGCTGGACAGCTCTCCACTGTCGCTCCAGGAGGCGGCCGCCGAGGACAACCCGATGCTGACCGCGATCTACGCCGGGTCGAACCCGGCGCACTTCATCCACTCCGGCGGTGGCGCACTGCCGGTGGACAGTGCCGGGGTGCCGTGGAACGGCAACTTCATCACCGCCAGCGGCAACCTGCTCGCCGACTTCCACCTCAACGTGACCGCCGAGGCGCAGGGCCGGCTCCAGGTCGCCCGGTTGTTCCACATGACCGACGACCCCGGCGTCAAGCAGATGCTGCGGTTCCTGCTGGCCCGGGACACCATGCACCAGAACATGTGGCTCGCGGCGATCGAGCAGCTCAAGGAGGACGGCCTCGAGGAGATGCCGGTCCCGGAGGCGTTCCCCGACGCCGAGCAGGAGAACGAGTTCGCCTACCAGTACATCAACTTCTCGGCGGGCGAGGAGGCGGCCGAGGGGCGGTGGGCCGCCGGCCCGAGCCCCGACGGCAAGGGACAGTTCAGCTACCAGGCGACCCCGACCTCGTACGCGGACGCGCCCGTACTGCCGCCGGGCGACCCGCGCCTGCACAGCACGCCGCCGTCCGGCACCTGACCGGCGGCAGATCACCGACCTGCCCCGTTCCGCCGCGCCGTCCCGCCGCGCCGATCCGTCGCCACGGCGGCGGGTCGGCGCGGCCTCACCCGGAAGACGGAAACCATGATCGAACTCCTGGCCCGCCCGTTGGCGGACGCGTTCATGCAGGTGGGGGTCTACGTCGCGGTGATGGTCGCGCTCTTCGGCTGGCTGCGCTGGCGGTACGGCGACCGGGTCACCGACCACCTGACCCACCGCCCCCGGCTCGGTCCCCTGGTCGGCGCGCTGCTGGGGGTCAGCCCCGGCTGCGGCGGCGCCATCATCCTCATGCCGCTGTACGCACGCGGCAAGGTCTCCTTCGGTACGGTCGTGGCCGCCCTCGCGGCGACCATGGGCGACTCGTCCTGGGTGGTCATCGCCGCGAACCCCGAGTTCGCACTCAAGATCCACGCTCTGCTCTTCGTCGTGGGCCTGGTCACCGGGTACGTCGTCGACATGCTCGGCATCGACCCGGCCCGGGCCGTCCGGTCGCCGAGGCGCTGGTTGCGGCGGCAGCACACCGACGCCCCGGCCGACGGGGCCCGCCGGCCAGCCGGCGCGCCGGAGCCGCAGCGGCAACTGGTGGCCCGGACCGGCACCGGCGGCCGACCGGCGGCCCTCGACACCTTCCCGGCCCCGGCGACCCTGGCCGTGGCGGCGGCGGCCGTGGCGCCGGTACGCCCGATCCGGATGTCCCTGGTGTTCTGGGGACTCACCATGCCGGCCTTCCTGGTGTCGGTACCGGTGGTGTTCCACGCCGTCGACCCGCAACGCCTCACCGCCGCGCTCGGCGGCGTCGACCCCTACCTCGCGCTCGGCTGCTGCGGAACGTTGATCGCGGTGCTCATCTTCGCCGCCGGACGGGGCCGGTTCGCCGACGACACGGTCGACACCGCCACCCCGTCGAGCCGGCGGGAGGCGCTGCGGCACAGCGCACACGAGGCGTCGTTCATCACCGTCTGGGTGGCGGTGGCCTACGTCGGCTGGCAGGTGCTCAGCAGCACGACGGGTTTCGACGGCTCCGAACTCGCCTTCGCCGGAGTCGCCGGAGTGCTCGTCGGGGCGCTGATCGGACTCGTACCGGGCTGTGCCGTCCAGATCGTCTTCACCGGCATCTTCGTCAGCGGCGGCCTGCCGGTGACGACACTGGTGGCCAACGCGATCAGCCAGGACGGGGATGCCCTGATCCCGCTCGCGGCGCTGCGCCGCCGGGCCGCCGCGACCGCAACGGTGATCACCACCATCCCGGCCCTCCTGGTCGGGCTGGCGCTGCTCGTACTGCTCCGCTGAAGGGGAGCCGGACGCGCGGCCGGCGCCCCGGAAACGGTCGTGGCGACCGCCGGGCAGCGCTCCGGTACCGGGAGACATGGAAGTCGCCGTGCCGGGAAACCGGGGCGTGCCGAGTCGACCGGAGGAGGGTGACGAACGTGACCGCAGGTGTGAAGCAGGACGTACTGGACCTGTTGATCGAGCAGCACAAGCAGATTAAGACGCTGTTCAGTCAGCTCGGTCGTGCCGAGGGAAGTCAGAAACGGGAGCTGTTCCAGGATCTGGTGCGCCTGCTCGCCGTGCACGAGACCGCGGAGGAGATCGTCGTGCACCCGACCGCGCAACGCAAGATCGAACGGGGTGACACGGTCACCGGCCAGCTGCGGCACGAGGAGGACGAGGCCAAGAAGGAACTGGCCGCCCTCTACGACCTCGGTGTCGACCATCCCGAATTCGACCGGCGGCTGGCCAAGTTCGCCGAGGCGGTCTCCGCGCACGCGATCCGGGAGGAGAACGAGGAGTTCCCGTCGCTGCGCCGCAGCCTCTCCTCGGCCCAGCTCGGCAGGATGGCCGGAGCGCTGCGCGCGGCCGAGGCGATGGCGCCGACGCGTCCGCACCCGCACGCCGGCGAGTCCGCCTCGGCGAACCTGATGGCCGGGCCACCCCTGGCGGTCTTCGACCGGATGCGCGACGCCGTACGCGACTGGCGCGAATCGCAGCGCGGCCAGGACTGACCGGCGTCAGCCTGGCTGGCGGGTCAGCGCCGCTGACCGCCCGAGGCGCGCTCGACCAGCGCTGCGGCGACGTCCCGGAGTTTGCGGTTGGAGTCCTGGGAGACCTTCGCGAGGATCGCGAACGCCTCGTCGGGGGTGCAGCGTCGTTCGGCCATCACGATGCCCTTGGCCTGCTCGATGACGGCCCGGCTCTGCATGGCCATCTGCATGTGCTGGGCCATCGAGGCGGTGGTGTCGTAGAGGTGTGCGTTGGCCAGGGCGACGGCGGCGTAGCCGGCGAACGCCTCGGCGAGCATGATGGCCTCGTCGTCGAACGCCTCGGGCTTGGCGCTGTGCACGTTGAGCGCCCCGAAGACCGTCTCCTGGACCGGCAGCCCGATCGAGAGCGAACTGCCCACTCCCTCCGCCCGGGCCTGGGCGCTCCACTCCGGCCAGCGGCTCTCGGTGGCTGTGTCGGGCAGGGAGATGGTCGCGCCGGCCCGGGCGGCGTCCAGGCACGGACCGTGCCCGGCCTGGTACTGCCGCTCGTCGAGGCTCAGCGCGAGTCGACTGGTGAACGCGGCGGTGCGCGGCTCGTCACCGCTCAGCAGCGTCACCGACACCTCGTCCGCGTTGGTGAGCGTCCGCCGGGCGAGCTGGGCGATCCGGTCCAGGACCCCGTCGAGGTCCGTCTCGGCGAGCCTGATCCGCCCGAGCTGGGTGAACGCCTCGGTGGGGTCGAGCGACGTGTCAGACATGGGGAAATCCTCGGAGAACGACGGCCCGGGCCGTCGTCCCGGTTACGGCCCGGGGGCGATGGCAGCCCACGGTCGCGGGCCGCTGCGCAGATCAGCCCGAGCTGGATCCGGTGACCACGCCTGCCTCCGACGCCGGTTCGCCAACTGCTCGGTGGTCATCGGGCGCAGACCCCCACCATACGCCGACGCACCGGAACTCTCCGGTCCGCCGTGGCCAGGATGGCGCCGAGTGGCGGGGGGCAGCGGTGCCCACTAGACTGCACACGGGTCAAACCATGCGCCCATCCCACTCTCCGAGAAGAGAGAAGTCTCTGATGGCCGCGCGCTGGTTCTCCGTACCCCTTTCCCTCGCCAGATCCCTCGTCAAGGTCGCGCCGTTCCTCCTCGACGCCGGGCCGCAGCCTGCCGGGAGACGACCGGCCACGACCCGACGGCGCCCGTCGCTGGCCTCGCCGGTGGCGGGTGCCTTCCCGACGGCCGGCCTCGTTGACGCCGCCGGGTTCACCGTCTCCCAGCACGTCGAGCCGGCAGCGCCGCACACCGGGGCGGACGACCAACTGGTGGTGCGCCCGGCCGGCGAGATCGACCTGGCCACCGCACCACTGCTGCGGGACGCACTGCTGAGCGCCGTGCAGCGGCACCCACGGGTCTGCTGCGACCTCGGCGATGTCACCTTCTTCAGCGCCGCCGGGATAACCGCCCTGATGATCACGTACGGGCAGGCGCTCGGCGCCGGATGCCGATTCACCGTACGCCGGCCGCACGGCATGACCCGACGTCTCCTGCACCTCGCCGGGCTCGGGCAACTGCTCGGCATCCCCGCCGAACCCCACCAGTTGGACACACTCTCGTAAATGCCTGGTACCCGCGTCGGCGCTGAGCCGTCGGAGGGCGGGCCGAGCCGCTGAACCGCCGGTGGTCGCCCCCGGATCCGCGACCGGCGAAGTCGGCGAAGCGTCCCACCAGGTCCAGCACATTCATCGCGCTATTCCCGGTAGCCCTCGTGGCGGCGTTCCCCGACGAGCTGTTCCCGGCTCGGTCGGCGAGGCCGGGGTACATCCGGGCCATCCGCTCGGCCGGCCGCCCCCGCCGACAGCAGCGGCGCGACCGGGTCACGACCGACCTGCGGCGACGACCGGGCGACCACCGGACGCTCACCGCCAGCCGCCCCCCGGTCGAGCCGGTCGAGCCGGTCGAGTCGGTCGAGCAGGCTCCGGGCCGCCTCGACGTCGGCGGGCACCCGACGGCGGTGGCGCAGCGCCCAGCCCAGCTCGCGGCCGGCGTCGACCAGACCGCGCCGGCCGTGCGGCGTACGCCCCGCCTCGGCGACGGTACGCAGGACCACCGGCACCGGGCGCCGGAGTACGGCGGTGAGGACCCGGTTGCGCGCCTCCATGCGGTGCCGGGCCCGCTGGTCCCGGCCGGCCACGCCGGGATGGTGGTACGCGACGAGCCCGGGCGCGTACGCGAGTCCCCAGCCGGCCGCCGCCAGGTCCAGCGCCAGCAGCGCCTCCTCGCCGTACACGTGCAGTCTGGGGTTGAAGCCGCCGACCTGGCGGAAGGCCCGGCGGCGGAGAACGGTCGCGCAGGCCAGGAAGCCGAGTACCGCCGGGCCGGGCAGGTCCGGCGGCGTGCCGAGGGGCTGCTCGGCCATTGCCGCCGACACCGGGTCGAGGCGTCGCTCCGGACCGACCCGCACCTGGCCGGTCAAGAGGCCGGCGCGGGGGTGGGCCCGGAAGAGCCGTGCCGCCTGCTCCAGCGCGCCGGGCGCCCAGTAGGAGTCGTCGTCGGCGAAGGCGACCAGCGGGGTACGGGCCAGCTCGACGCCGACGTTGCGGGCGGCGGCACCGGCGTTGTGGTCGAGCCGGACGACCTGGATCTCGGGGAAGCGGCCCGCCACCGCCTCCGGGGTGCCGTCGGTGGAGGAGTTGTCCACCACGATCACCGGCGCCGTGTGCCGGGCCAACGATGCCAAAAGCTGTTCCCGCCGGTTCCGGGTCGCCACCACCACGGTCAGATCAGACATGATCAGGCTGGTACCCCCACCCCGGGCCGCTATGTCGGTCGCCGGCCGCCGATTCCGGGCCCGGTCTGCGGCCGGTGCCGGTCCGGCGCCGGATGGGTCGGGAGTGTGCCCCGGCACGGCGCCAGGACCGGCAGGTCACCGGGGGTGGCGTCAGAGTTGTTCGCGTACCCCCGCCTCGCGGGCGACGCCGCGTAGTTGAGCGGCTACCGAATCGTCGCGGACGGCGTGACCGGGTCCTCGGCGCAGCAGCGGCAGCACCGTCCTCCGGCGTACGTCCTCCAGCTCGAACCCCACGGCGGCGTAGAGCGCGACCACCGCCAGCACCAGCCCGCACCAGCCGGCCGCGGTACGCCAGTCCGGTGCCGCGGTGATCTCGGCGATTCCGGTGACGGCGAACCGCAGCGCGCTCAGCCCGATGACGGCGGCGGCGACGAGCTTTCCGGTCGCCGCGGCGGTCGGCACCAGCAGTGCCGCTGCGGCGCAGAGCAGGACGACACCGAGTCCGGCACTGCTGGCCCCGGCCGGGCTGGTCAGCGTCACCACGCCGACGGTGGCCCAGGTGCCGGCGAGGATTCCCATGCCGGTTCCGGCGACCGGGTCGCGGGCGAGGAAACCGAAGACGGCGGCGAGGAACTGCACCGGTACGGTGAACAGGAGCGCGCCGAGCGCCACCTGCCGGTGCTGGTCGGCCGGCACCCAGCCGAGTTGCAGGCAGCTGAACGCGGCGGTCGCCACGAGCAGCCCGAGGAAGCCCAGCGGCAGCGGGGTGCCGACCGGACGCAGCGCGATCCGGGTGACGGCCAGATGCTCCCGGTCGCGGTCGTCCATCAGCTCACCAGGGCCTGGGCGGAGGTCTCCTTGAGTTTGGCGTTGGCCCAGCGGGCCTGGCGCAGGGTCTGCGGATGGCAGCGCTTGGCCAGTGCGAGCAGCTCCAGGTCCCGGGTGGCCTGGGCGACCTGGGCCAGGATCTCCCAGTCCAGCGAGACACCGGAGGCGTCCCGGTAGAGGTGGCGCAGGTCGGCGAGGAGGAGCAGCCCGGGCTCGCGGTGCCGGCCGAGCAGTTCGGACGCCTTCTGCTCCACCGTCGCTCGCAGCCCCGACTCGTCCCGGGCCTCCTCGTCGAGGCGCAGCCCGTAGTCGCGGCCGACCCGGGCGAGTTCGGTGACGTGCTGCTGGGACCAGCGGGACAGGTCACGCGCCACGTGGTGTACCTCGTGGTCGGCCTTGTGCCGGTCCGCCAGCCGCAGCAGGTCGACGGCGAGCTTGTTCTCCGAGCGGTGCAGTTCCCGGATGACCATGTCGATCTTGTTCATCGGTCGCCTCCGACCGCCGGAGCGGAGGCCGCGACCGTTCGCGCGCCCTCCGGCAACCGCTCGTCGACCAGCGCGGCGGAGCCGCCCGCCGTGCCCGGGACCCCGGCCGCGACGGGCCGGGACCCGGTGGTCGTCGGCGCCGTCGCCGGTGCCCCGTCGCCGCCGCTCACCCGGGTCACCCGGGCCACCGCCGACTTGAACAGCGGCTGCTTCGACACCGGATCCCAGTCGGTGATCGTCAACTCGTTGGCCGCCCGGCCCTGCTCCCGGCCGTCCGGCCCGGACCCGCCGGGTTCGTCCCAGTAGCCGTAGTGGAAGGGGAGGAAGAGCACGTCCCGCCGAATGCCGCTGACCCGCAGCCGGGCCCGTACCGCACCGCGCGGGGTGGCGATCTCCAGCAGGTCGCCCTCGGCGAAGCCCTGGTCCGCCGCGTCGGTGGCCGCCATCTCCACCCATACCTCCGGCGCCGCCGCCTGCAACTGTGGTGCCCGCGCCGTCTTCGTCCGGGTGTGGAAGTGGTACAGGGTACGGCCGGTGATCAACTGGAACGGGTACTCCTCGCTCGGCAGCTCGTGCGGCGGAAGGTACTCGGCCGCCTTGATCACCGCCTTGCCGGAAGGGTTGAGCGCGGCGTACTCGGTCGCCTCCAGCGGCGCCCCGGTGACCAGGTCCCGGCCGTAGCTCTCGCAGTAGTCCGGTGCGGCCCAGAATTTCCCGTCGGCGTAGAGGCGCTCGGTGCCGTCGGGGTGCTCGGCGTCGCAGGGCCACTGGATCCCGGTGCCGCCCCGCAGCTTGGCGTAGCTCAGCCCGGTGTAGTCACACGGCCGCCCGGCGCTGCACTCCTGCCACGCCCTGAACGCGCCCTCCGGGTCGGTCCAGCCCACCAGCGGCTGCCCGTCGTCGTCGCGCAGGTCCAGCCGTCGGGCGTAGTCGACGAAGATGTCCAGGTCGGGCCGGGCCTCGCCGGGCGGGTCGACCGCCTTCTCCGACAGGTGCACCGTCCGGTCGGCGTTGGTGAAGGTGCCGGTCTTCTCGCCCCAGGTCGCGGCGGGCAGCACCACGTCGGCGAGCTGCGCGGTCTCGGAGAGGAAGATGTCCTGCACCACCAGGAAGAGCCGCTCCTGGCGGAGGATGCCCCGGATCCGGGCCAGCTCCGGCAGCGACACCGCCGGATTCGTACAGCTCACCCAGAGGAAACGGATCGACCCCTCCTCGGCGTACCGCATCATCTGCATCAGGTTCGTCGGCGGCGAGTAGTGCGGGATCCGCATCGGGTCGATGTTCCAGATCCGGGCCAGCTCCTCGATGTGCCGCTGGTTGGTCCAGTTCCGGAACGCCGGCAGGTCGCCGTCGGCGCCGCACTCCCGGGTGTTCTCGGCGGTCGGCTGGCCGTTCATCTGCAGCAGGCCGCAGCCCGGCCGGCCCAGCATGCCGCGCACGATGTGGATGTTGTTCACCTGTACGGCGGCGGCGGTGGCCTGGTGCGACTGGTAGAAGCCCTGCAACACCGTGGAGAGCAGCCGCTGGGCGGTACCGATCAGCCGGGCCGCCTCACGGATCCGCTCCACCGGTACGTCGCAGACCCGGGCCGCCCGCTCCGGCGGATACTCCTCGACCCGTTGGCGCAGCTCCTCGAAGCCGACCGCGTGCGCGGAGACGTACTCCTCGTCGACCCAGCCGTTGGCGACGATCTCGTGCAACAGCGCGTTCATCAACACCACGTTGGTGCTCGGCCGGGGCGCCAGGTGCACGGTGGCGGCCCGGGCCACCGGCGTCTGGCGGGGGTCGACGCAGACCACGGCCGGTGGGTTCGGGCCGGCCAACCGGTCCAGCACCCGGGTCCAGAGCACCGTCTGCGTCTCGGCCATGTTGTGGCCGTACAGCACGATCACGTCGGCGTGGTCGATGTCGGTGTACGAGCCGGGCTGGCCGTCGGAGCCGAAGGACTCCTTCAACGCCTCGGCGGCGGTGGCCGTGCAGAGCCGGGTGTTGCCGTCGACGTGGTTGGTGCCGATCCCGCCGTGCGCGATCAACGCGAGGGTGTAGTACTCCTCCAGGAAGAGCTGCCCGGTGGTGTAGAAGCCGATCGCGCTCGCCCCCTGCTCGTCGAGGAGGTCCCGGGTCCGGTCCACCACCAGACCCATCGCGGTGTCCCAGTCGGTCTCCACCAGGCGCCCGTCCCGGCGGACCAGTGGTCGGGTCAGCCGGTCGGGGGAGGCGTTGGCCTGCCACCCGAAGAGGTCCTTCGGGCCGAGCCGGCCGTGGTTCACCCGGTCCACCGCGCGGCCCCGTACCCCGACGATCCGGCCCTCCTTGACCGCCATGTCGAGGCCGTCGCCGTTGGAGTGCAGGATCGAGGCGGACTGTACCCACCGGTCGACGTCCTCCGGGCGTACCCCCTCGGCGAGGAACGTGTCCACCCGGACCGGCCACGACTCCCCCGGCCCATACGGGGTCCGGCTCCCCCACGGTTGCGCGATCCGGTCAACGCTGCCCATCGCGTCCTCCTCCGCCCGCTCGATCCGTCGATCGCACCGGATCAGCCCGGCCCTTCCGACCCTGGCACCGAGCGCGGCCGTTCGCAGCTCGAACGGCCGACTCGGTCGGAAGTGGCGCCCGGGTCAGAAGGCGTGCCGGTAGAGCGAGCATCCCCGGCACACGTCCGGGGGTTCGTCACCCGAGAGGCGTCGGCGGAACTGCCGGTACGGCTCGCCGTACCAGATCTGCGGAAAGCTCTGTTCGCCGAGCCGGCCGAGCGACACCCGGTCGTCCCCCATCACCATGCAGCACGGCTGCACCACGCCGGTACTGGTGATGTAGGCCGCCTCCCAGGGCCAGGAGCAGCCCGGACCGTCGCGTCGACCGGTCTGCGGCGGCACCCCGGGGTACGGCAGCCGCAGCCGGACCCCGTGCTCCCGCGCCACCCGGCGGGCGTCGTCGAAGACGGCGGCGGCCCACGCCGCGTCCTCCCCGGCCCACAGCGCCTGCGCGGAGGTGAACCGCCGGATGTCGTCGTAGCGCCCGGCGGGATCGGTGTCGGAGAAGCTGTGCGACAGGTTCTGCACGTGCAGCTCGTCGACACCGAGGCGGGCGAGCAGGCGGACCAGTTCGGGCAGCTCGGCGACGTTGTCGCGCATCGCGACGAAGACCACCCGGATCCATGGGGTGGCGCTGCCCGCCGCCCGCTTGACCTGGACCAGCTCGGCGAGGTTCGACACCACGGCCTCGAAGTCGGCACCCTCGCGGACCGCCGTGTAGCCGGCCGCGCTGGCGCCGTCGAGCGACACGTGCAGCCAGTCGACCCGGCTCCGCACCAGTTCCTCGGCCCGGCGGCGGTTGAGCAGCGTGGCGTTGGTGTTGAACCCGACGGTGATCCGCCGGGCGACGGCCGCCGCGATCATCTCCATCAGGTACGGCGAGAGCAGGGGCTCGCCGAGCCCCTGGAGGGTCAACCGGTTCAGCGTCGGCACCTCGTCGATGATCTGCCGGAACAGCTCCGGCGGCATCGCACCGGCGAGCTTGTTCACCGGCGGCCGGTACCGCACCAGGCACATCACGCAGCGCAGGTTGCAGGCCGAGGTGATCTCGAGTTGCAGGTGTGGCGGCAACGGCGGATGCGGATCATCGCCCGACATGCCACCCCATGCCCGATGCCCGGACGACCCAAACCTGTCCCGCGCCGACCGGACACGCAGGTGTACTTCCCGAACTCCTGGGTACGGTGCTCTGCGGTTCAGAGGTGAGCCTATGGGTGACCGCCGATCCGGTGTCGCGACGGATTTCCCCCTGCCCCGACGTTCCTCTCCGGAGGTCCTCATGCCCGCCCGACCATTGTTTCCGGCGTCGGCCGAACATTCCCGGTACGACGTGGTGTTGTCACTGGAGTTGACCAGACGGGGAACGCTGGCACTGCTCAAGGTGATCGGCAGAGTGGAGATGGAGAACGCTCACCTGCTGGTCGAACTGGTCGACTGCCTCACGGCTGACCGGCCGACGCGACTCGTGGTGGACCTCTCCGGGACGACCCTGCTCTCCGCCCACGGACTGACGGCGTTGCTCCAGGTCCAGCGGGCGGTCGCCGCGGCCGGCGGGCTGCTCGCGCTCCGCAACCCGTCACCGGCCACCCGGTACGCCCTGGGTGTCTCCGGGGTCCTGCACCAATTCGAGGTACAGGACCATCCGGTACGGCACTGTCCGGAGCCTATGGTCCGGCCGGAAAAGGTGGCCGGACGGAAACCACATCTTCCGACGTCACGGAAATATGAGCCTCCCTCCGTTGCCTCCGGAACGGTATAGACGCCGAAATCCGCATGGTCTGATTGAGGTTTCCGATGTCATCCACAGGTAATTCGGAGAAGGAGAGAACATGGTTGCCCAGTCCCGGCCGCAGGCCACCGTCACGTTCGTCGGTACGGCAACCACCCTGCTGAGACTCGGCGACATCACCCTGATGACCGACCCGAACTTCCTGCACGCCGGTCAGCGCGCCTACCTCGGCTACGGGCTCTGGACCCGGCGGCGTACCGACCCCGCCATCCGGATCGGGGAGCTTCCGCCCCTGGACGGCATCGTCCTCTCGCACCTGCACGGCGACCACTTCGACCGGGTCGCCCGGAGGCACCTGCCGAAGACCCTTCCCATCATCACGACGCCGGAGGCGCAGGGTCGACTGGACCGCTGGGGATTCGGCTCGGCCACCGCCCTGAGCACCTGGGAGAGTCACGAGATCAGTCGGGGCGATCACCTCGTACGGATCACCGCGGTACCCGGCAAGCACGGGCCGGGCCTGCTGGCCCGCGCCCTACCTCCGGTGATGGGCAGCATCCTCGATCTCGAAGCGAACGGGGAGCGCCGGCTCCGGCTCTACGTCACCGGGGACACCCTCCAGCACGCGGCGCTGGCCGAGATCCCGCGACGCTTTCCCGACATCGACGCCATGCTGATCCACCTGGGCGGGACCAGGCTCCTCGGCGTACTCGTCACCATGGACGACCGGCAGGGCGTCGACCTGGTCCAGCTCGTCCGGCCGAGGCTGACCCTGCCCATCCACTACGACGACTATCCCGTCTTCCGGTCCCCGCTGCGGGACTTCCTCGACCTCGCCCGGCGGCAGGGGCTCGAACCGGGCGTCCGGGCCATCCACCGCGGCGAAACCGTCTCACTCTTCGATCCCGGCCCCGGCACCACGGCGGCGGACCGCTGAGCGCCTGGACACCCCTGACGCCGACGTCACTGTGCGCCGCCGTCGACGACGCCGGAGGAGGTACGCCTGAGCACCGGTCGTCCGGTCCGGAACGCCTCCTCCGCGATGTCGGCGGCCCGGCCGAGGCCGTCCAGTTCGGCTATCCGGCGCTGACATTCCCGGGCCTTCGTCCGGTAGGCCGGGTCGGCGCGGACCTTCTCGATCGCGACCCGCAACCTGGCCGCGCTGGCCCGGTGCACCGGAACGAACTCGCCCACCCCGAGATACTTCAGCCGGGCGGCCACCCCGGGCTGGTCGTTCGTCACCGGCAGCGCCACCATCGGCACGCCGTGGGTGAGCGACTCCAGCGCCGTGTTGATCCCGGCGTGCGTGACGACCAGGGACGCCCGGGCGAGCAGCTCCAGTTGCGGCGCGTACGGGACCACGACCGGCCCGCCCGGCAGGCCGGTCGGTGGTGCCACCTCGTGGCTGCCCATCCCGATCACCAGTTGCGCGTCGAGCCCGGCGCAGGCGGTCGCGATCGCCTCGAAGATCCGTGGCAGGCGGTTCTGTAGCGTCCCCATCGAGGCGTAGATCAGCGGGCGCTCGTCCAGGCTCTCCCAGGGGAACGAGACCGGTTCGCTGCTCTCCTCGTCGTGGAACGGGCCGGTGTAGTGGAAGCAGCCGGGCAGCTCCTTGCGGGGGAAGTCGAAGAAGGCCGGCTGCTGGGTGATCTGGGCCAGCCCGAGTCCGTCGTTCAGCCCGCGTACCGGGGTCATCCCCCACTCGGCACGGCGATCGTTGATCCGTTTCACCACCGGCGCGATCACCCGGTCCATCACCCGGTAGCCGAGCATGTTGCGCAGGCGCGCCGGGGCGGAGTCGCGGTAGGGCCAGGCGGTCATGAAGGGCGGCACGGTCGGCTCGGCGTTCAGCGCCATCGCGTTGCAGACGGTCACGACGGGGATGTCGAGCCTTTCGGCGACGGTGTTGGCCGCGCCGTAGACCTGGTCCACGAGCAGGGCGTCCACCCGGTGCTCCCGCAGCAGCGGCGGCAGGTCGCGCAGCAGTACCTCGACCTCGCGGACGTAGCCCCGGACGATGAACCGGACGGCGGCGAGCCCCGAGAGCCGGCCCTGTTCCTCGGAGAAGCGGGCCAGCGAACCGGGCGGGAACTCCCGCTCGCCGATCGGCACGAACTCGAACCCGCCGACGTACGGCTTCGGCGCGGCGTCCGGCAGGGAGAAGAGGGTCACCTGGTGGCCCCGTCGGAGCAGCTCGCGGCCGAGGGTGGACATCGGGCTGAGATGACCGGTGTAGTCCGGGCAAACTATACCAATACGCGACACGATGCCTCAACTCTCTCGCTCTGGTCAGACCACCGTCGTCAGCCGCGACGGATGTACCGAGAAGGTGGCCGGGGTGTGCCCGACGATCTCGCCGTCCACCTCCAGCGGCAGTGGAGTCTCCGCCTCGATCCGGAGCGTGCGGACCTGCCGGCGACGGATCGCGGGATGCCGTGCCCCGTTCCCGCGCAGCACCTGCCACATCGTGCCGACCACCCCGACCCGGCCGAGGCCGAGCACCTGCACCGCGTCCAGATGACCGGCCTCCGGCGGCTCGGTGGACCCGAAGGTCAGTCCCCCGGCGAAATACGGGACCTTGAGCACCGCGACGTTGCTGACGGAGTGCCGCGACACCTCCCCGTCCAGCTCCAGCCGCACCTCGACCGGCCGCCAGCCGAGCAGCACCCGGGCGCTGGATGCCGCCTCGGCGAGCTGGAGGTTGACCCGCTTGAGTACGCGGTTGACCGGAGTCTTCTCGGTGAACCGCAGCCCGACCATGCTGATCAGCCCCACCGTGCAGTTGACCAGGAAGAAGCGGTGCGCGGGGGTGCCGTCGGGCCGGGTGAAGGTCACCGAACCGACCTCGGTTTCCCGGTCCCGGCCACGGTCGAGCAGGTCACCGAGGTCGGTGACCGGATCCAGGCCGCGGACGAAGTCGTTGCAGGTCCCGGCGGGGACGTACCCGAGCCGTACCTTCTCGTCGCCCGTCTCGAGTATCCCGTTGGCGACGTCGGAGAGCGTCCCGTCCCCACCGATCGCGACCACCGTGCGGTAGCCGTCCGTCACCGCCTGCCGGCCCAGCTCCACGGCATGGCCGGGATAGCGGGTCTGCCACAGGTCGGCCCCGGGCAGTTCGGCGGGCAGCCGCCGCTCGACCATCCGCCGACGCTGGACCCCGGAGGCCGGGTTGACGATGCAGACGACCCGCTCCCCGTCATCGCCCACCATGGCCCGCTTCCTCCTGCTCGAATCCGGCGATGGTGCGGGCCAGCGCCTCTGCCACCGGAACCCGGGGGGTGTAGCCGATCGACCTGATCCGGTCGAGGTCGTACCGCATCCCGCCGGCGACTGAGCGGACCGCGTACCGGGTGAGCATCGGCCGCCCGCTGCCGACACCGATCCGGGCCAGCCCGGCAAGCTCGGAGAGGGCCGCCACGCCCAGCGCCGCCGGGAACGGGACCGACCGGGTCGGCGGCAGCACTCCCACCTGCTCGGCGACCCGGTCGAAGAGCTGCCCCACGGTCAGGCCGTACGAGTCGCCGACGATGAACCGGCCGCCCGCGCACTCGGGCGTGGTGCCGGCCAGCACGATCGCGTCGGCCAGGTTCTCGCTGTAGGTCAACTCGATCGGGGCGGCGCCCCGGCCGATGTGCACGAGCTTGTCGTCCCGCAGCCCGCGCACCAGCTCCGGGATGAAGTGCCGGTCACCGGGGCCGAATATCCAGGTCGGATAGATCACGGTGACGTCGAGCCCGCGCCGGTGGTACGACCACGCGAGGTTCTCCCCCGCCAGCTTGGACCGGGAGTACGGGTAGCCCGGGACCCGCTTCGGCGACGTCTCGTCGATGACCCGGCGGGCGTCGAACCCGAAGACGTCGACGGTACTCAGGTAGACGAAGCGCCGCACCCCGCAGCGCAGCGCCTCTTCCAGGATCGCCCGCGTCCCGTCCCGGTTCACCTGCCAGATGCGGCGACCGGGTCGCCAGTCACTCAGGTCGGCAGCCGCGTGGACCACGAGTTCGACGCCCTCGCACGAGCCGCGCAGCGTCGCCGGGTCGGTCAGGTCCCCGAGATGCTCGGCGTGTTTCGCGCCGCCCGGGGCGGGCTCGCGGACCAGCCCGCGCACCGACCAGCCAGCCTCCAGAAGTGCCGCCGCGACCGCCCGGCCGACGCAGCCGGTGACCCCCGTCACCAGCGCCACGCCCCGCCCCATCACACCCCTCTCGCCAGCAGCTTCTGGAGGTCGTCGAGCAGCCCGCCGGCGGGATCGATCGCCCGCATCTGCGGCAGCACGTCCCGCAGGTCCCGGCGCGCACCGGACTCGTCGAAGAAGAGCAGCTCCGGCCCGGTGGTCAGCCGCCCCACCTCGACCGCGTCCAGTCCGTGTTCGGCGAGCGCCCGGGCGCAGCGGTCCCCGTCGGCCGCGTCGACCGCGTAGAGCAGCTCGAACTCGCCCCACTCCCCGGCGGCCATCAGCCAGCGGGGCAGCCCGAAGGAGTCGGCGAGCGCGGCCGCGGCGGGGTCGTACACCTCGGCCGGCAGCGTGGCCTCGACACCCAGCCCGTTGATCTCGGCGAGGCTCACCGCCGCGTTCAGCAGCCCGTCGCTGGTGTCGACGCACGCCCGGGCGTAGCTCCGCAGCGCGTCGCCCGCGGCCACCCGGGCCTCGGGCAGCCACGGTTGGCCGTCGTCGGTCCGACCCAGCGCGAGACCACGGAATCCGGCGGCGTTGCCGGCGCCGATCCGGCCCGTCGCGTACAGCGCGTCGCCCGGCCGGGCACCCACCCGGCTCAGCAGGTGGCCGCGCCGCATCGTCCCGATCGCGCAGGAGGTGAAGCTCTCCTCCCGCGCCCAGTTGGTGTCGCCGCCGACGATGTGGCAGCCGTACCGCTGCGCCGCGTCGGAGGCGCCACGTCCGAACTGGCGGGCGTCCTCGGCGCTCCACGCGTCCCTGACCAGCGAGCACGACACCAGCACGGCCACCGGGTCGGCGGCGACGGCGGCGAGATCGCTCACGCTGACCGTGGTGGTCAGCCACCCCTTCGCGTACGGCGTCGGCGCGGTGGCCAGCTCGGCGCCGTCGTTCAGCGTGTCGACGGTCATCGCCAGGACTCCGGCGGCGCCGAGGTCGAGCAGTTCGGCGTCGGCCTCGAAGGCGGCGTTGAGCTGGCGCGGCGACCGGGTCATCCCCTCCCGCATCGCCGTGATCAGGGCGCCCTCGGCGGCGTCCAGATAGAGCCGGGTCCAGTCGACGGAGGTCACGTCACGCCTGCCGGGAGGAGTGCGTCGCCCGGAGCGTGAGTTCCAGGTAGAGCATCATCGGGACGGCTGCCACCAGGAAGAAGGTCGGCCGGTGCAGCGCGCCGAGGGAGAGCACGAAGAGCGTGGTCGCCCTGGTGAACCAGAGCAGCGCCTCGTACGCCCTCGCCTCGGGTGCCTGGATCAGGTTCACGAGGCTCCGCGTGAAGGCCAGCCCCGAGGCGACGAGCAGCAGCCAGAAGGCCGCCTGGGCGTAGGCGCCGCGTTCCGGGCCCGCCAGCGCGCCCACCGCCGCCACGCCCAGGGCCACCGGCGGGAAGATCAGCGCGACCAGGCTCGACGTGCGGGTACCCACGGCCACCGGCAGCGTACGGTAGCCCGCCAGCCGGTCCCCCTCGATGTCCTTGAAGTAGCCGACGAGGCAGAAGCCGCTCAGCACGACCGCGACGAGCGCCGTCTGGAACCACGTCGTGGCCGGGATGTCCAGCCACCCGGCGTCGGGCCGGACCGCGACCGCGCCGAGCACGGTGAAGAGCGACATGTCCACGCCGTTGGCGAGGTTGCCGACCATCGGGATGCCCTTGGTCCAGGTGTAGACCAGGTGCCCGGCGATCGCGATGGCGCTCCAGATCGCCAGTGCCGGCGCGACGACGACGGCCACCAGCAGGAGGATTCCGGAGAGCGACAGGGTCAGCGCGAGCCCGGCGTGCGGATTGATCAGCCCCGCGACGAAAGGTCGGTCCGGGGCGTTGACGGCGTCGGCCTTGCGGTCGAACCAGTCGTTGATGACCACGCCGACGCCGTAGCCGAAGATGCAGAAGAGCAGGCCGACGACCACGCTCGCGGTGGTGGCCCCGGCCGACGGCGCCGTCATGCCGACCAGACCGGCCGAGAGGGACAGGGGTACGAAGTGGAATCTCCACATCTTCGCCCACGCGACCGCCCGGTCACGGGGCCGGATCGGGTTCTGGACCTGGGTGACGCTCATCGGGCCTCCGTTCGGGCGGCTGACGGGCCGCCGTACCTCGTCGAGTGGCGCTGACCCTCCCCCGAAGGGATCGGGTCACCGCTGCGGGGCAGGCTCACCGCACGCCTTCCGCGACGTACTCCGCCGACGGCAGGTCCGCCAGCGACCAGTCCGGCGGCGTCAGCTCGCGGACCTCGGCGAACGCGGCCACGGCACGCTTGAGCTGCTCCGGGGTGTGGGTCGCGGTGAAGCTGGCCCGCACCCGGGCCGAGGCCGCAGGCGGGATCACCGCGTTGACGTAGACCCCACGCTCCAACAGGCTGCGCCAGGTGAAGAGGGTCGGTACGACGCCGTCGAGCGGTATGCAGACGATCGGCGTCTCGCTGGGCAGCGGCTCGTACCCGAGGGCGGTCAGCTCGCGGTGCACGTAGGACGCGTTCTCCAGCGCCTGCCGGCACCGCCACGGCTCGGCCCGGAGGATCCGCAGCGCCGCCTGGGCGGCGGCGAGGCTGGCCGGTGGCGCGGCGGCGCTGAAGATGAGACTGCGGGCGTGGTGTCGCAGGTACTCGATGACGTCGGCCGGCCCGAGCACCGCTCCGCCGATCGACGCCAGCGACTTGCTGAAGGTGACGGTGACGAGGTCGACCTGCTCGGTCAGGCCGAAGTGCGCGCTGGTGCCCCGGCCGTCGGCCAGGACGCCGAGGCCGTGCGCGTCGTCGACCAGGAGGCGGGCGCCGTATTTCTGGCAGAGCCGCACCGTCTCCGGCAGCGGGCAGAGGTCGCCGGCCATCGAGTAGACCCCGTCCACCACGACCAGCCGGCCGGCGTCCGGCGGGCAGGCCGCCAGCCGCCGCTCCAGCTCCGCCATGTCGTTGTGGGCGAACCGGCGTACCTTGGCCGGGCTCAGGCCGCACCCGTCGTAGACCGAGGCGTGCGCCTCGCGGTCGATGATGACCACGTCGTTGCGGGAGAGCAGTGCCGCGATCACGCCGAGGTTCGCCTGGTAGCCGGTCGGGAAGACCAGCGCGGCCGGCATGCCGAGGAAGTCGGCCAGTTCCCGCTCCAGTTCCTCGTGCAGCGGGGTGTTCCCGTTGAGCAGTCGTGAACCGGTACGCGACGAGCCGTACTCCTCGATCGCCGCCTGCGCCGCGGCGCGCACCCGCCGGTCGGAGGTCAGGCCGAGGTAGTTGTTCGAGCCACACATCAGGACGTCGCCCAGTGGGGTGCGGGCGACTGTCGTGTCCGAGCCCTCGAAGACGGTGAAGTACGGGTAGAGTTCCGCCGCCTGAGCCACCCGGGCTTCCGTATAGGACCGGCAACGATCGAAGATGTCCGTTGTCACCACGGTTTTCCTGAGCCCCCTCTCATCTGGAACCGTGATTGTGCATTTCCCGACACGGGTTTGGGCGACGCCGGCAGTGCCGGCCAATGCGACTACGCCGTTGGTTGCCGCCGCTATCCCGGTCACACTGGTCAGGGACCATTTCGATAGGATCGCATCGCAGCGGCTTCAATTCCCTACGTCGTCAGGCCGGGCACACTGAACCGACGCGCGAGGAAATGGCGATCGGGCAGATTTGGGCGCTGTTGTAGGCCGCATGCTTGCCCGTCGAAGGATCCCCGTGTGTCGCCTCAGATGCTCCTCGTTGATCGAGTTTCTCTGGGCTGCCTACACCCTATCCACCGTGTCAAGGGGGTCGGCGGTACTTTGGTCCACTTTGGACGGGCTGGCTCGTCGCTTTCGGGCACCATAGGGCCATTGAACTGCACTGATTTGACCATTGTCCCCCGGTCGCCGGTCGACGCCCGACGCACGGCGTCACCTGGCCGCCTCGCGACCGGGGCGTCACCAAGAGCGCGGTGAATGCGTGTTTCCGCTGCACCGGGGCCCGGTGAGGGCGCACAGCACCAACACGATCATGGCCGCCGGCGCCTCGTGGACCGGTGATCGTGAAGGTTTTCCCTGGTCACACGGGATGCGTCGGCGCCGGCCCAACCACCCGACCAGACCGGCGCCGCCGTAGGCACGGCACGGCGGTCCGGGCGGTGAGGTTCGCCACGTCCGGGGGTGACGCCGCCGGACCGGACCCCGACCCGACCCACGAGCCGGCCGGACCGCTCCCCGTCCCGGCCCCGCCCGTACGGGTACCGCCGGTTTGTCCGGTCGGACGTTTCGGCGCCGACCGGTAAATCGCTTGAAATGCGGCGAGCGCTTCGATTGACGCCAATGACAGCATGGAGAGCTAGCGTTTAACGCGCCACCAGCATTACCCTGACTGTCGATGCCGATCACCGGTTGCCCACCTTCCGGAGAACCTCCGGAAATAGCCTCGCATCCGGCGCCGAACCGGTGCCGAGAGGCCCGTGACAGCGATAGGAGACGAGCGTGACAAGCAGTGCTGACGCCCGCAGCCATCCCGAGGCATTTGCGAACGACGATGTCGATGGTGGCCCGGATCAGCCGTGGCGCGATCCCGCGTTACCGGTCGATGAGCGGGTGGCCGACCTGCTCGCGCGGATGACCGTCGAGGAGAAGGTCGGCCAGCTCCGGTCGATCTGGATCGGCGGATCCGCCACCGGCGACGACCTGGCGCCGCATCAACACAATCTGGCCGACGAGACGCCGTCCTGGGACGTGCTGATCGGCGACGGGCTGGGCCAACTGACCCGCACCCTCGGCACCGCACCGGTCAGCCCGACGCAGGGCCGCGCGACCCTGGCCCGGTTGCAGGCCGAACTGGTCGCCGGCAACCGGTTCGGCATTCCGGCGATCGCGCACGAGGAGTGCCTGACCGGCTTCATGACCCTGGGCGCGACGATCTTCCCCGCGCCGCTGGCCTGGGGCGCCACCTTCGACCCCGGACTGGTCGAGCGGATGGCCGCCCAGATCGGCACGGCCCTGCGCCTGGTCGGCGCCCACCAGGGCATGGCGCCGGTGCTCGACGTGACCCGCGACCTGCGCTGGGGACGGACCGAGGAGACCATCGGCGAGGACCCCTATCTGGTCGGCACGGTGGGCACCGGGTACGTCCGCGGTCTCCAGTCGACCGGCATCGTCGCCACGCTCAAGCACTTCGCCGGATACTCCTCCTCCCGCGCCGGGCGCAACGCGGCACCGGTCTCCATCGGACAACGGGAACTCTCCGACGTCATCCTGCCGCCGTTCGAGATGGCGGTACGCGACGCCGGAGCCCGCTCGGTGATGCCCTCGTACTCCGAGATCGACGGCGTACCGACCGGAGCCGACGCCGGGATCCTCACCGACCTGCTCCGGGACGAGTGGGGCTTCGCCGGCACGGTGGTCTCGGACTACTACGCCGTCTCCTTCCTGGAACTGCTGCACGGCGTGGCGGACGGTCCGGCGCAGGCCGCCGCCCTCGCCCTGGCGGCCGGGTTGGACGTGGAACTGCCGGGGGCCCGCTGTTTCGGCGCGCCGCTGCTCGACGCGATCCGGTCCGGGGCGGTCCCGGAGGGCCTGGTCGACCGGGCGGTCACCCGGGTGCTCCGGCAGAAGTGCGAGCTGGGCCTGCTGGACCCGGACTGGCGACCGGACCGGGCCGCCGACGACGGCGACGTCCTCGACCTCGATCCCCCGCAGGCCCGGGACCTGGCACGGCAGATCGCCGAGGAATCCGTCGTGCTGCTCGGCAACGCCGGCACCCTGCCGTTGCCCGGTGACGCGCGCATCGCGGTCGTCGGGCCGCTGGCCGACGACACCACGGGAATGCTCGGCTGCTACGCCTTCCCGAGCCACCTCGGCCGCAATTTCCCGGAGCTGCCGACGGGGGTCGAGATCCGTACCGTCTGGGAGGCGCTCGGTGCGGAACTGCCCGGCGCGGAGCTGACCCTCGCCACCGGCTGCGGCGTGGACAGCCCGGATCGCACGGGGCTGGCCGCCGCCCGGTCGGCCGCCGCCGGGGCCGACGTCTGCGTGGCCGTACTCGGTGACCGGGCCGGCATGTTCGGCAGCGGTACCTCCGGCGAGGGCTGCGACGTGGCCGACCTGCGGCTGCCCGGAATACAGGAGGAACTGCTAGACGCCCTGGTCGAGACCGGTACGCCGGTGGTGCTGGTGCTGCTCTCCGGCCGCCCGTACGCGCTCGGCCGCTGGGCCGACCGGCTCGGCGCGATCGTCCAGGCGTTCTTCCCCGGCCAGGAGGGCGGCGGTGCGGTGGCCGGCGTGCTCGCCGGACGGGTCTGTCCGAGCGGCCGGCTGCCGGTGAGCATGCCGCGCGAGTCCGGTGGGCAGCCCGGCACCTACCTGACCCCGAAACTCGGTCGGCGTGACAGGGTCAGCAGCGTCGACCCGACGCCGCTGTTCCCGTTCGGCCACGGACTGTCGTACACGAGATTCGCCTGGGAGGTCGGCGGCGACGTGCCGGCGGAGGTCGAGACCGACGGCGTCCTCGCCGTCGAGGTCACCGTCCGCAACGTCGGCGACCGCGCCGGCGCCGACGTCGTGCAGCTCTACCTGCACGACCCGGTCGCCCAGGTGACCCGGCCGGTGGTGCAGCTCGTCGGGTACGCCAAGGTGCGGCTCGAACCCGGCGAGGCGCGCACGGTCAGGTTCCGGATGCACGCTGAACTCACCTCGTTCACCGGGCGGGCCGGGCACCGCATCGTCGAGCCGGGCGAGATCGAGCTGCGGCTCTCCGCGTCCAGCGCCGACCACCGGCACACCTTCCGGGTACGCCTGGTCGGGCCGGAACGGAAGGTCGGCCACGACCGGCGGATGACCACCGAGGTGACGGTCGGGTGAGCTGGCGGGCGCCGGGGTGCGCACCTCGGCCCCGCCGACGTCGAACTGCCCGACCGTGGGGGCGGAGGATCCGAGCCGGGGGGCGGGGCGGCAGCGGTCACCGGTGACAGTGGCCGGCGAACCCGCCTCCGGCCCGGTCAGCGCAGCGACCTGGCGCCGACCGGTCGCAGCGCGAGCCGCCGGGGCGCCTGCGCCGGGTCGAAGACCGGGCGGCGGTCGATCCGGGCCCGGACCTCGTCCGAACCGAACCGGTAGTCGATCCGGCGCACCGCCTCGGCCCAGTCCGTCCGGCTGCGGATGCCGCGCAGCGTCTCCACCACGAAGGGGTCGTCCCAGCGGCTCCGGGCACGTTCCCAGAGCACGTACGGCTCCTCGGTCAGCAGGTTGCCGACGGTGCCCTCGTAGATCGGCATCGCCCGTACCCCGCCGTCCGGCTCGATCTCCAGCGGCCGGAAGCCGGGGTGGCTGGCGATGTAGTCGGGGTGCATCTGCACGCCGAAGTTGTCCGTGGTGGTGACCGTGACCGACGGCGGGGCGGCCCGCTGGAGCCGCTGCCGCGTACCCTCGTCGACCAGTGCCGCGACCTGCTCGTCGGTCAACATCTCCTGCTCGCCGTAGGACACCCGGCTGGCCAGCCCGGTCGGCACCACCGCGCCGAACGCCACGTCGCTCAGGTGCGGGAACCGTGGCGCGACGGAGCCGCACATCTCGTCGAGCTGGTGGTAGTTGCTCCGGACCACCACGTTGTCGATGCCGAACCGCAGCGGGGACTCCCCCGCCGAGGCACGCCGGGCGGCCTCCGCGTCGAGCAGGGCGAGCGCGGCCATCGCCCGGTCGAAGGAACCGGCCCGGCCACGGATCCGGTCGTGCACCTCCGCCGTCGCGCCGTCGACACTGACCACCAGCTTGGCGACGAGGCCGGCCAGGTCCCGGACGGTCTGCTCCGGCAGTGACCAGCCACTGGTGTACAGGAAGACCCGTACGCCGGCCGAGGCGAACCGCTCCACCACCTCCACGATGCGCGGCACGGTCAGCGGCTCACCCCCGCAGAGCGTGATCATGATCGGCCGGAAGGTGATCAGGGCGTCCGTCACCCTCAGCATCTCCTCGTGGCTCAGGTTCTGGGGGCGGCGCCGGCCCGACTCCGTGTAGCAGTGGGAGCAGCGCAGTGGACAGGCGAAGGTGACGTCCCAGATGAGGACGTTCGGACCCGCGTCGACATTCATGAGACGGCTCTCCCGGAGGAATCGGCGGTGCGGTCGCCGGAACCGTACGGGCGCCGGACCGCCCGGGACATCGGGCGAGGGGTACGCAAGAGGCACGACCGGATACGCAGGCCGCGGCCCCCGACGACCCACCCGGACCCGTCGACCGTCGGTGGTGCCGCCCCGGCGGTTGCGTACCCGAGCACCGATTCCCCGGTGCGCCCCGCCACCTAGCGTTGCGGCGTGGCGGCCGCCACGGTCCGCTGCCCGTCGCCAGCAGAGGAGGTGGATCATGCGCGCATACCCGCCGGTCGACGCCTCGTAAGGGGCAGGTGCCTGATGGCGGTGGCCACCCCTGACGGGTGGCCACCGCGGCACCGAACCGCCGAAACCGTCGACGTCGCAAGGAGAGTGCCCGTGTCGACCACACCGACCGCCGGCCCGACCCGCCAGCCCGGCGCGGTCGCGGCGCTCGTCCGCGAACTGCCCCGCGTCAACACCCCGCTGACCGTGCTGCTCGGCGTGCTGACCGCCGGACAGGTCGCCGGTGTCGTCCTGCTGCCACTGGCGATCGGCCGACTGGTCACGGCGCTGACCGCCGACGCCGGCCCGACGGCCTCCCGGCAGGCGTGGACCGGGCTCACCCTCCTGGCGCTGGCGCTCGTCCTGGACATCGCCCTGGAGCCGATCCGCGCGATGGTCACGGCGAAGCTGAGTACCGCGGTCGACGGCAGCCTGGCCCAACGTACGGTCGAGGGGGCGCTGCGCCCCGACGGGGTCGCGCACCTGGACGACTCGGACGTCGCCGACCAGCTCGAACGGGCCCGGGGGGTCGGGATCGGCGCGTACGCCCCCGGCCAGGCCGTCAACGCGCTGGCCGCGCTGGTCCCGCTCCGCCTCACCGGGTTGGCCGCCGCGATCCTGCTCGGCTGGGCCGGGCAGTGGTGGATGCCGGTCGTACTCGGTGCCGCCTGGATCGTCACCGGCCGCTGGCAGGAGAAGGAGATGGCCCGGGCCGTCGCCGCGAACACGGCGCGGACGGTCCAGCTTCGGCACGCGGCGTACCTGCGCGACATCGCGGTGACCGCGCCGTCGGCAAAGGAGCTGCGCCTGTTCGGCCTGCACCAGTGGCTCGTCGAACGCTTCACCCGGGAGTGGTGGGACGGCGTGGTCGAGATGCGCCGCAAGACCACCGACGGCCGGCGGCATGCGGCGGCGAGCGTACTGCTGCTGGCGGCACACGTCGTCGTGGTGGTGCCGCTGGCGTACGGGGCCAGCAACGGCGACCCGTCGGTCGGAGAGCTGACCGTCGCCCTCCAGGCGCTGCTGGGACTCTTCGCCCTCGGCTTCACCGGCGACCTGCAACGGCGGCTGCACCTGGCCAGTGCCGCCGTACCGCCGGCGCTGGCGGTGAGCGCGCTGGGTGCCCCGGCGACCGGCGCCACCGGGCTGGCCGCGACCGGGCTGCCGCAGCGCGAGATCCGCTTCGAGGGGGTCCGCTTCGGATATCCCGGCGCCCGCCGCCCGGTCGTCGACAACCTGGACCTCGTCATCCCGGCCGGCTCCTCGCTGGCGATCGTCGGGGACAACGGCGCCGGCAAGAGCACCGTCACCAAGCTGCTGGCCGGGCTCTACCGGCCGGACGCCGGCCGGATCCGCGTGGACGGGCGGGACCTGCACGACCACGACCTCGCGAGCTGGCGCCGGCAGCTCGCCGTCGTCTTCCAGGACTTCGGCCGGTACCCGTTCTCGGTGCGCGACAACATCGCCTTCGGCGCGATCGAGGCCGCCGCCACCGACGGCGCGGTCGTCGAGGCGGCCCGCCTCGGCGGCTTCCTCGGGGTCGAACAGGGACTGGCGGACGGCTGGGACACCCCGCTCACCAGCGCCTACACGGGCGGGACCGAGCTGTCCGGCGGGCAATGGCAGCGGCTGGCGCTGAGCCGGGCGCTCTACGCGGTGCGGCATGGTGCCAGGGTTCTCGTCCTGGACGAACCCACCGCGCACCTGGACATCGAGGCGGAGTACGAGCTCTACGCCCGGTTCCTGGAGATCACCGCCGGGATCACCACCATCCTGGTGTCACACCGGTTCGCCACCGTCCGGCTCGCCGAACGGATCGCCGTGCTGCGCGGCGGCCGGGTGAGCGAGTACGGCAGCCACGACGAGCTGCTGGCCGCCGACGGCCGGTACGCCCAGATGTTCCGGGTGCAGTCCGCGCCCTTCACCGATTCCGCAGGAGGCCGCCGTGGGTAGCTGGTTGGGCGCCGCCCGCCTGGTCGTCGGCGTCGCGGTCCGGGCCGACCCGCGACGCGCGGTGCTGGTGATGGTGCTCGTCCCGCTCTTCAACATCGTCGCGGCGGCGCAGGCGCTGGGACTGCGTGGCATGGTCGACGGCGCGGTCGCCGGGCAGCTCACCGAGGCGCTGACCGGCGGCCTGCTCCTCGTGCTCGTCACCGTCTTCGTGCACCAGGCCAGCGCGGTCGCCACCGACCTGCGGCAGGTGCTCCAGCAGCGGGTCGGGCTGGAGTTCGACCGCCGGCTGATGACGCTCTGCTCCGGCCCCGCCCACCTCAGCCACTACCACGATCCCGAGTTCCTCGACACCGCCGAGCTGGTACGGCAGCGCCGGACCGAGTTCGGCGGGGCGTTCGCGGCGCTGGTCGAGAACGCCGGCCTGTTGGCCCGGTTCGTGGCCGCGGTGGTCCTGATGGCCGTCGTCAGCCCGATGCTGGCCCTGCTGCCGCTCTTCATCGTGCCGCTGGCCCTCGCCATCCGCTGGCAGGCGAACATCGTCGCCGCGGCCGAGGTGGCCGGCGCCGAGGCCGACCGGCACCGCGCCGCCCTGCTGACCCTGGCCACCGATCCGGCCGCCGCCGGTGAGGTCCGGCTCTACCGGCTCGGCGGCGAGATCGCCGACCGGCACCGGGAGGCCTTCACCGTCTCGGCGCGGCGCCGGGAGGCGGCCCGGACCCGTGGCGCCGTCGCGGCGGCGGCCGGTTGGCTGCTCTTCTGCGTCGCGCTGGTGGCCGGGCTGTACGTCGTCACCCGGTCCGTGCTCGCCGGTACCGCCTCCGCCGGGGAGGCCGTGCTGGTCCTGCTGCTCGGTACCCGGCTGGTCGGCGCCACCACCGGACTGAGCTTCCTGATCGGTTGGCTGCGCCGCTCGCTGCACACCGTCGCGCTCTACCAGCGGCTGGCCCGGCATCCGCACCGCACCGCCGTCGCCGGGCCCGGCCGGGACCTGCCCGAGCAGGGCGACCTCGTCCTGCACGGCGTCAGTTTCCGGTACCCCGGGGAGCCGACCCCGGCGTTGGGCCCGATCGACCTGCGGCTGCCCGCCGGGGCCACCGTCGCGGTCGTCGGCGACAACGGTGCCGGCAAGTCCACCCTGGTCGCGCTCCTGGCCGGCCTCTACCCGCCGTCGACCGGGCGGATCACCTTCGGCGGCCAGGACCTGGCAGAGGTGGATCCGGACGCCTGGCGCGGCCGGGTCACCGGGGTATTCCAGGACTTCTGCCGCTTCGAGCTGCTGGCGCGGGAGTCGGTCGGCGTCGGCCGGCTCGACGCGATCGACGACCCGGCGGCGGTGACGGGCGCGCTGGAGACGGCCGGCGCGGCCGGCCTGGCGGCCGAACTCCCGGCCGGCCTGGAGAGTCGGCTCGGCCGGACCTTCCCGGACGGCACCGACCTGTCGTCCGGGCAGTGGCAGAAGCTCGCGCTGGCCCGGGGCCGGATGCGCACCCGACCCACGCTGGTGCTGCTCGACGAGCCGGCGGCGAGCCTCGACCCGGACAGCGAGGCCGAACTGCTGCACAGGTATCTCACCCCGGCCACCCCGGCCGCCGCCGCGCCGACCACCGTGGTGGTGTCGCACCGGCTGAACACGGTACGCGACGCCGACCTGATCGTGGTCCTGCACGAGGGCCGGATGGTGGAGTACGGCCCGCACGCCGAGCTGCTCGGCCGGGGCGGCCGCTACGCGGAGATGTACGCGTTGCACGCCGCCGCGTACGCCGCCGCCCCGACGATCCCCTCCTCGACCGCCCGGGCGACCGGGGTCGAGGTGCCGGCCGGCTCGGTTCAGCCCGGGTAGCCGTCCGGGGTTCCCGGCTCCCCCGGACCGCCCTCCACCGAACGACTGAACCAGTCCGCCCGCAGCTCGCGACGGGAACCGATGCCGAGTTTGCGGTACACCCGGGCCAGGTGGCTCTCGACGGTCCTGGCCGACACGACCAGCCGGGTCGCGATCTCCCGGTTGGGCAGACCGCTGGCGGCGAGGGCCGCGACCTCGTTCTCCCGGGCCGTCAGGGTCGGTGCGGCCAGGTTCGGTGCGGGCAGGCCGAGGGCGGTCCGGAGCCGGCCGGCCAGCGCGACGGCGGCGGCGTAGTCCTGGTCGTGTCCGGGCAACACCCTGGTGGCGGCCTCGGCCAGCCGGAAGGCCCGCCGGTGCAGCCCCATCTCGGCGAGCCGGTTTGCCTCGCCGAGCAGGCCCGCACGGTCCCGGTTCAGCAGCGCCAGCTCGCCGCGCGCCTCGGTCGCCAGCCGTCTCGCCTCGACGTACCGCAGGCAGGTGCCGAGCCGGTCGGCCAGCCCGACCGGCCGGTCGGCGGGCGGCAGCCGCGCCGCCCAGGTCAGGTACTGCAACTCCACGCTCCGGCACCCCGCCGCGCGGGCCGCCGTCGCCGCCTCGTCGAGACGCCGCCCGGCGGACCGGGTGTCGCCCCGGGCGGCGGCGAGCGCCCCGTCGGCCCACGGCCGCAGACCCGGTAGTACCGCCAGCCGGTCCGGGGGGTCCACGTCGAGTACCCGCTGTGCCTCGTCCGGCCGCCCCGCCGAGGCCAGCGACACGGCGAGCCACGCCGACGCCTCCGACCGGAACAGCCGGAAGCCGACGGCCTGCTGCGCCAGCGCCTCACGCAGCGGCTCGACCGCGCCGGAGTACTCGCCGCGGAGCAGCCGGGCGTACCCGACCAGCAGCGGCCAGTCGACGGTGCGCAGCCGGGTGCCGGGTATCTCACCCGGCGGTCGCGGCCAGCGGCCGAGGATCGGATCGGTGACCGGCAGGGTGGCGCTGCCGTCCCGCCAGAGCGCGAGCAGGCAGCGGACCGCCGCGGCCAGGCCCGCCGTCTCCGGTGCCCGGTCGTCGCCGCTGGCGGCGGCCCGCATCGCCGCCCCGTCGTCCGCCGCCTCGTCGGTGCGACCGAGGAGGGCCAGCGCCGCCGTACGGGCGATCCGGCAGCGCAGTACCGCCGAGTTGCCGACGGATCCGCCGGCGGAGAGCCGGTGCAGCAGCCGGTCGGCGACCCGGACCGCTTCGGCCGGACGCTGGCCGAGCAGCAGGATCAGCGCGTCGGCGGCGTCGACGACGTCCACCGCCCCGGGCGCGGCGAGCGACGCGGCGGCGTGCAGCGCCCGCAGGTCGGCGTGGGCCGAGGCCGGGTCGCGTTCGGTCGCGCAGCGGTGCACGGCGAGCGCGGTCGAGAGCACGATCCGCCCGGTGGCCGACTGCTCGGCGGCCGTCGCCTGGTGCAGTACCGACTGCGCCTCGCGGCCGTTGCCCTGCTCGGCGAGCGCGTCGGCGAGTACGACGGTGGCGCGGGCCGACCGGTCCTGACCGAACGCGATCCGCGCCAGCCGGAGCGCCTGCTCCGGGCTGTGCGGCCGTACCCTGCGGGCGGCATCGGTCAGCACCCCGGGACTGACCGGCGCGCCCGCCGCCACCTGCCAGCGGGCGACCGTGACCGGATCGGGTGTCGCATCGCCGACGGCCGCCTCGACGAGTGCCGACGCGACCCGACGCCGCCGGGCCGGTGAGACCTGTGCCCAGACGATCGCCTGGAGCAGCGGGTGGCCGAATCCCACCGATACCCCGTCCTCGGTGTCCGTGGTACGCAGCAGGTCCAGGTCCTCCAGCTCCTCGACGGCGGCCGGGGCGACCCGGTCGATCAGCTCGATCGGCAGGTCGTCGCTGACCGCGACCGCCGCCAGCGCGTCCCGGTGGGTCGGGGTGAGCCGGTTCGGCCCGGGCAGGAACAGCTCGACCAGGTGCGGCGGCACGCTGAGCGCGCCGCGCCACCACCACAGGCCCCGATCGTGCACCAGTCGACCCGTGGCGGTGCCGTGCCGGACCAGTTCGGTCGCCAGTCGCGGGTTGCCGCCGGTCCACTGGTAGACGAGCTGCGCGGTGGTCGAGGCGACCGCGTCACCGAGCATCGCCCGCATCAGCGTCGCCGTCTCCGTCGGGTCCAACGGGGGCAGGTCGACCCGGCGCAGGTGCCGGTCCTTCCAGAGCGCCACGACGGCGTCGGGCGTCGCCACCTCCGCCCGGGTGGTGACCATCAGGCGGATGTGACCGTCCTGCGCGAGGCCGAGCAGGGTACTCGCGGACCGGTCGTCCATCCAGTGCGCGTCCTCCACCACGAGCAGCGGGGTACGCGACTGTCCACGTCGGACGAGTTCGGCGCGGATCCGGCCCGGTACCAGGGCCGGGTCACCGGTGACCGGAAACAGTTGGCAGAACGGTCCGAACGGGATCGGCCGCCCCGCCTCGGTCGCGGTGGTACGGGTCACGGCGTACCGGTCGGCCGAGAGTTGCCGGGTGACGAGTTCGACCAGGGTGGTCCGGCCGGTCCCCCGTTGCCCCACCAGCACGGCGCCACGGTCTGCGGTCACCGCGCTGAGGATCTGCTGGACCAGGCCGGATCGTGCGATCAGCGGTGCCCCGATGCGGTCCACGGATTGCCCCCTCCCTGCCGCGGACTCCGACATCCCCCCAGATGTCGGCTGAGCCGTTCGGGATTGCGGCTCGGTCAACGTCGTCTACGAATGCTCCAATCATTGCGACGGTCTTCCCGGCACGTGTCGATCAGTTCGGTCCGTCGGATCCTGCCCTGCGGAGATGCGGCGAACGGATTCGGAGCTGTGCCAGCATCACGAGTACTCACTCGACGTCGTCGTATTGGTCGACAGTGCCAGCCGCGACTGGACCGCGACTGGACGCGGTCTGGATGGGCCGGTGCGCGGCCGCCCCGGACATGGCGTCCGGCCTGCCCGGCGTCGAGGAAATGGTAGCGGTCACTGCGAGGCTCCGATCCCGTCTGTCGGATACCCAGCGTGTGGGCTCGCCGGTGCTCCGGGACCGGTGACCATCGGGCCAGCGCCGCCGGCACCGTCCAGGATCGTCTCGCGCACGGTTCGGGCGACGAATGCGCTGTACTCCTCGTGCGACTTGCCGTCCAGGCGCACGAAACGCTGGTAGCTCTCGACGCTGGTGATGACGCAGAACGTTTCGACAAGGTCGTCGAACGGCACGTCGCTGCGTAACCAGCCGCGCTCGGCGACCAGCCGGAGTACCCGCTCGACCTGTCTCCTGATCTCGGCGAGCCGCTCGGTCAGGTGGCCGCGCAGTTCGCGGTCCCCGGCCGCCGCGCCGGTGACCGCGGCCCAGACCCCGGCGGACGACTCGTTGATGCCGAGCATCGTCTCGGCGACGAAGACCGCGAATGCGTCCCGGTCCGGGACCCGGAGCAGGGTCGCGCCCCGCTCGGTGGCGAAGAAGTCGAGGTCGCGGCCTTCGACACCGAAGGACGCGACCTCGACCGCGGCCCACAGGATCGCTGTCTTCGGGCCGTACCTGCGCACGGTCTCGACGGAGACGCCGGCCCGCTTCGCGATCTGCGCGAACGTGGCGGCCTGATAGCCGTGCCGGCCGAACACCTCGATGGCGGCGTCGACGACGCGTCGCCGGGTCTCCGCCGCCTGCCGATCTCGAAGCTCCGACCGGTAGGCGCGGGTGCGACCGTCACCACTCGTCATATTGACTACCACGCCATAAAGATGAATACTGCTCCATGGTCCCCAATAGTATCCCTCGGGTCCAGAGCGGGGTGCCGCCATGGCGTCGATCATCATCGCCGCGATGCCCATCCACGGGCACGTCACACCCCTGCTCGCGGTCGCACGGCACCTCGCCGGGCGAGGCGACCGGGTCCGGTTCGTCACCGGAGCCAGATTCGCCGAGGTCGTCCGGGCCACCGGCGCCACCCACCTGCCGCTGCCGGCCGAGGCCGACTTCGACGACCGGCGGGACTGGAACGAGACCTTCCCCGAGCGCGCCGCACTGCGGGGCACCAGGGCGCTCGCCCACGACATCGAGCACATCTTCGTACGCCCCGGGCTGCCCCAGCACGACGCCGTGATGGCGGCGCACGCCGCCGAGCCGGCCGACGCGGTCCTGACCGACCCGGCCTTCGTGGGCGGCGCGTTCCTGCTCGGCCACCCCCTCGGCGTACGGCCGCCGGTCGTGATGTGCGGCATCTGTCCACTGATGATCTCCAGCCGCGACACCGCGCCCTTCGGCACCGGACTCACCCCGCTGCGCGGCCCGCTGGGCCGGCTCCGCGACGCCACCCTGGCCACCGTCACCCGCAGGATCGTGTTCCCGCCGTTCGAGCGGATCGCCGAGCAGATCTTCCAGCGGTTGCACGGGCGTTCGATCCCGTTCGCGGTGCTCGACTGGCCACGTCACGCCGAGGCGATCGTGCAGTTCACCGTGCCCGAGTTCGAGTACCCCCGGTCCGACGCCCCGGCCACCCTGCACTTCGCCGGACCGATCTCCGCCTCCGGGTCGCGGGCGCCGCTCCCCCCGTGGTGGCCGGAGCTGGACGGCTCGCGACCGGTCGTGCACCTCACCCAGGGCACGATCGCGAACAGCGACTACGGACAGCTCATCCGACCGGCACTGGAGGGTCTCGCCGACGAGAACGTGCTGATCGCCGTCGCGACCGGTGGACGCCCGGTCGATTCGCTGCCGCCGCTGCCCGCGAACGCCCGGGCGGCCGAGTTCCTGCCCTACGACGACCTGCTGCCCAGGACCGACGTCTACGTCACGAACGGCGGATACGGCGGCGTGCAGTACGCCCTGCGCTACGGGGTGCCGATCGTCGCCGCCGGCAGCCACGAGGACAAGCCCGAGGTCATCGCCCGGGTCGCCTGGGCCGGTGTCGGGCGCCGCCTCAGGACCGAGACCCCGACACCGGCCGCCGTCCGCCGTGCCGTCCGCGCCGTGCTCGACGACCACCGGTACCGGGACGCCGCGCGGCACATCGCCGACCGGATGGCCACCACCCGGGGGGTGCACCGGCTCGCCGACATCGTCGACGGGCTGGTCGAGGAGAGCCGGCGGAGCCGCCTCGGCTGACCGGCCGACACGGCGGCGGGTCCCCGGTCGGAGGGCCCTCCACTTTGGAGCGCCGTGCGGTCTCCCGTGCGGTCGCCGGGCACCTGTGGCCGACCGTCCTTCGTAGGCCTTAGGTAGGGTTGCGCCCGCATCGGCGTTGGTCGTAACGTTCGCCCTGCTGGTCCCATTGAGCCATGATTGGATGAAAGTTGACGCATTCACAGGCCGACCGTGCGGGTGGGCCGGAGACCCGTGGTCAGTCAACGACGTCGGCTCGACGCCGTGGCGGGCAGAAGTCCATCAGGCGGCACGTCATTCGGCTGGTGCTCGCCCCCAGCATCGTCGTCGTGGTGCTCTGGCTCGTGGCCTCCGGGTACCTCGTCTTCCAGGGCTTCTATACCAGAGCGGTCGCCGACTCGGTCCGGAGCGTGTCGATCCCGGCGGTTTCCGCGCTGACCTCGATCATGCAGGAGCGGCGGCTGAGCATCACTCACCTGGCACAGCGCTCAGGTGACCTGCAACCCCTCGTCGACCAGCGGAAACTGACCGACGACCGGCTCTCCGAGCTGCGTGCCGTGGCGACCGAGGCACTCGGCAACGCCCCGGACTCTATCGTGACGCGGTGGCGGACGTTGACCGAGTTCCTCGACCAACTGCCGAGTGTACGCAGCACAGTGGACTCCCGGTCGATCGACGGGCCACGGGCCTTCGGTTTCTACAACAACCTGCTCGACGCCGCGACCACCCTCTTCGACACCCAGGCCCGGGTCGTCCCGGACGTGACCGCGACGCAGGGCGGCATCACCGCCACCGATTCGTTCCGGGTCAGCGACCTGATGTCCCGGGCGGCGTCTAGGATGGACGGTGCGTTCGGCGCGCGGGCGTTCGGCCAGCAGGACTACCTCGAGTTCGTCAGCCTGGTCGGCTCGTACCACGCCGGCCTGGCCACCGTCACCCCGCACCTGCTGCCGGGCCCGGGCGAGCAGCTGAAGAAGCTGACGGACAGCGACGCGTGGCGGGAGTTGGTCGCCGCCGAACAGGCCATCATCACCGGTGGTGCGTGGCAGGACGGTGTCCCCCGCAGCCTCTCCAGCATCAGGTCCCGCTGGGAGGCGCTCACCGGACAGGTCTCGGAGCGGCTGATCGAGATGACCGTCCAGCAGGCCGACGAGGTTTCCGCAGAGGCCCTGCGCACCGGCAACAACCAGTTGCTGATGGCGTCGCTGGCAAGCCTGGTCGCGGCCTCCATCGCGGGCGCCGCCATCCTGTGGGCGTGGCGCAAGTCGAGCGAGCTGCCGGTACGCCTCTCCAACCTGGGCGAGGACGCCGCGACCATGGTGGACCAGCGGCTGCCGGCGATGATGGAGCGGCTGCGCCGGCACGAGAAGGTCGATCCGGAGGCCGAGCTGTCGTTCCGGGACTACGGCAGCGACGAGATCGGCCAGATGGCCGAGGTCATCAACAGGTCGTTGCGGGCCGCGGCGGCGGCGGCGATCGACGAGGCGACGACCCGGGCCGCCAGTACCGCGATGCTGATGGGGGTCGCCCGCCGTCCGCAGCGGCCGCTGCAACGGGGCCTGAAGGTCATCGAGGGAGTTCAGCACCGGGTCGGCGACGAGAAGCTGCTCAGTGAGCTGTTCGACATCAACCACCAGTTGACCCAGGCCCGGCGGTTCCTGGAAAACCTCCTCATCCTGGCCGGTGGCCAGATCGGCCGGCGCTTCCAGAGCCCGGTGCCGGTACGTCGGGTGCTGCTGGCGGCGTTCGCGGAGGCACAGCACTACAAGCGGATCACCCTGCGCGGGGCGCCCGACGTGGCGATCGTCGGTCAGGCGGTCGCCGGCACCATCCACCTGCTGTCCGAACTCCTGGACAACGCGCTCGCGTTCAGCCCGCCCGGCACCACCGTCTGGGTGACCGCCAACGAGGTCGCGAACGGCGTCGCCGTGGAGGTCGAGGACTCCGGGGTCGGGATGCGCCCCGACGCCCTGGACCGGGCCAACGAGCTGCTCAGGACCGCACCGACACCGGACGTGACGGCCCTCAAGGACGGTGCGCAGATCGGTCTGCACGTGGTGACGGAGCTGGCGAAGCGGCACGGCATCCAGGTGACCCTGCGCCCCTCGGCGTACGGGGGACTGCTGGCGGTCGTACTCCTGCCGAAGCGGGTCATCGCCGTCGGCGACGCCGCGGACCGTCCCGAGCCGACCGGCCAGTCACCGGTCCCGGCCGGCCCGGCGGCCCCGAAGCCGGAGAAGGCCGCCCGGCGCGAGCCGCGTCCCGCCGCCTCCTCCGCGCCCGCCCCGGTCGCGGCGTCGCCGAACGGCACCGCCCGGTCGGGTTCCGCTGCCGGACCGGGAGCAGCCCCGGTGCCCAGCGGGGTCGGCGGCGGCTCGCCGACCCCGCAAGCCAGCGCCCGGCCGCCGCTGCCGCAGCGGGACCCGCAACAGCACCTCGCGCCCGGACTGCGCGCCGAACCCACCTCCGCCGCCGCACCGAGGCCGGCCGGACCCGCCCGGCCGGCCGAGCAGGCTCGGGACCGGCTCGCCGGCTACCAGCGAGGCTGGGCCGCCGGGCGGGCCGCGGGGATCCAGAAGCCAAATGACGATCAAGGCAGGAAAGCGTGACCAACTCGACCTCTCAGGACCTGACCTGGATGTTGGACGACCTGCTGAAGGTTCCCAACGTCATCGACGCGCTGGTGCTGTCGACCGATGGGCTGACGATCCAACGCTCCGCGTCGCTGCCCCAGGACGGCGCGGAGCTGCTGGCCGCCGGCGCCTCGTCGTTGTACAGCGTCGCCGCAGGCATGGGCCGGCGCTTCGAGAGCGGGTACGTCCAGCAGGTCATCGTCGAATACGACAACCAGACGCTGTTCGTCGCCGCTGCCGGCCAGAACGCCCGGCTCGCCGTCCTCTGCGACCAGGCCGTCGACATGGGCACGGTCGCCTACGAGATGGGCCGTCTGGTGACGCGCATCGGCGAGCATCTCAGCACCGAGACGCGACCCGCGCCGCTGCGACCAACCGGCGGCCCAGGCACAGGCCATGGCTGAGTCACGGGCCGGCGGCGACGACGAGACCGAGGAGAGCGGACTCGTTCCGCTCTACGTCCTCGTGCGCGGACGGACCCGTCCCCGCAACAGCGACCTGGACCTGGCGACCCAGGTCATCGCGGTGCCGGTCAACACCCGGTTGGATCCGGAGTTGCAGGACATCATCAACCAGTGCACGGACTGGATGTCGGTGGCCGAGATCGGCGCCCACCTGCACCGGCCGCTCACCATCGTCAAGGTGATGGTCGACGTGCTGGTCGAGCAGCGGCTCCTCAGGATCGGTTCTCCGGCCCAGCAGAAGGTCACCGACATGCGCCTGCTGGAAGCCGTACTCGCCGGCCTCGAACGACTATGAGCAAAGGGACTGTGGAACGTGGATCGTAGATCGGTCAAGCTCGTCGTGGCCGGCGGGTTCGGCGTCGGCAAGACCACCTTCGTCGGGTCGGTCAGCGAGATCGCGCCGTTGACCACGGAGGAGGTCCTGACCCAGGCCGGTGCCGGTGTCGACGACGTCACCGGCGTGCACAACAAGACGCGCACCACGGTCGCGCTGGACTTCGGGCGGATCACCATCGCCTCCGAGGTCGTGCTCTATCTGTTCGGCACGCCGGGGCAGGACCGGTTCTGGTTCATGTGGGACGAGCTGGCGCAGGGTGCGATCGGCGCCATCGTGCTGGTCGACACCAGGAGGCTCAACAACAGCTTCCCCGCCATCGACTACTTCGAGCGGCGGCAGATCCCCTTCGTCGCCGCCGTCAACCGCTTCTTCGGCGAGTGTCTCTACACGGAGCGGGAGATCCGGGCGGCGTTGAAACTCCCGCCGACCGTCCCGCTGCTCTGGTGCGACGCGAGGGATCGCGAGTCCAGCAAGCAGGCCCTGATCCAGCTCGTCCGGCACGCCATGGCCCTCCTGCCGGTCGGCGGCTGAGCCGCACTCCGGCCGCGCCCCGGCTACCCACCACCGCCGGCCGCAGGCCGCGCCGAGCGGCCGGAGGGTCGACCGGTACCGGACGGAGAGGTCGACCGGCACTGCGGGCGGTCGGCAGGCTCCTATCCGTCGCGGCGCCGGGCAGGAGCCTGGACCCTCTGCCGCGCTCGGGCGCGACGGGTCCCCCGGAACACCCTGACGAGGTGTCCCGGTGCCACCATCGCGGTGGCGGGCGCCACCATCTGCGCGACCCCGAGGAACGTCCTGGCCAGCGTGGGGTCCACGGTGGCCGCCAGCCGGTACCGGTCCAGATAGCGGGCCAGCACCCGGTCGAGTGCGCTGCGGTGCCCGGCGATCTCGGGGAACCTCAGGTCACCGCCGACCGAGAGCGTCCACGCCGCGTCGATGGCCTTCGCCGCCTCCCGGTAGAACCGCGCCGGCAGCCCGGCGGTGCCGGCCCGGGTCAGGTCGCGGAGGATCAGCGCCTCCATCGCCGCGACGGACATCCCCTGTCCGTAGGTCGGGTTGAAGCTGCACAGCCCGTCACCCACCACGACGAAGCCGTCGGGGCGGTGACCCGCCTTCTCGAAGTGCCAGCGTTCGCTCGCCGGGTACCGCATCCTGACCGGGTCGTCGAGCGGCTTCGCCTCGCGTAGCAGGTTGATCAGGTCGGGGACCGGCAGCGACTCCGCGAACGCCAGCATGCCCTCGTCGTCCACCGGCGGGGTGTCGCCGACCAGTCCGAAGAGGGCCACCACCCAGCGGTCGCCCTCCACGTGCACCGCAGCGCCACCCCGGGGGGTCCCGGGCATCGGGACGATGAGCAGACCGTGCCGCCCGTCGAGATGACCAGGCTCCCAGCGGTAACTGCGGGTCACGTACACGACGTCGACCTCGACCCGGGAACTCTCCGGCTCCGCGACTCCGGCCGCACGCAACCAGGCCAGCGCCCGTGACCCACGGCCGGCGGCGTCCACGACGAGATCGGCCAGCTCCGGGGCGTCGCCACCGGTGGTCCGTACCCCGGTCACCGCCGCGCCGTCCGGCCCGGTAAGCAGTCCGACCGCCTCGACGCCGGGTCGAACCACCACGTTCGGGAGCCGCTCCACGCGTTGCCGCATGTGGTACTCCACCAGCGGTCGGGTCACGCCGAGCACGGTGAAGCCGGACGGTGCCGGTGCGATGGCACGACCGTCGAGATAGTACGTGGTGTCCACCTGGGGATCGAGGCGAAGTGCTCCGGCCGCGAGCAGGTCGTCCGTGACTCCGGGGAAGAACTCCTCAAGGATCTGCGCCCCCCGGGTGAGCAGGACGTGCAGCTGACGGCTCTGCGGTACGCCCCGGCGGGGCAGCGGCTGCGCCGGCAGGTCGTCGCGATCGAGGACGGTGACCCGGTCGTACGCTTCGCTCAGCGCCCGTGCGGCCAACAGACCCGCAATGCTCGCACCGATGACGACAGCATGCCCGTTACCCGTGGACTCCATGGTCCAAAATCATTCCAGACAATAGATCGACTCGGAAGATCGACTGGAGAGACAGCGGGCGGCAACTCGATAGCCGCTACCGCTGATTCCGACGAGCCGTGGCGAGCCTTGAGCCGGTCACTACCATCCCCCGGCCCTGCGGTAAAGGGTGCGGCCTTGGCAGGTTGCTCACTTCGACGCGATGCGATCCGCGTCATGCGACAGCGGCGACCGGTTGCCACGACAAAGCCGCCGCGCCGTCATTTTCGCGCCAATCCGTTCGTCCTCACCCGGGGCGACGGTGCGGCTCGCTCGTCGCCGGCTCGATATCTTCCCTGTCATGGATCTGCTGCCACTCCTCGCGACCGCGGTCGGCGCGGTGATCGCACTGTCGGGCACGCTGCTCACGGACGTACGCCGGGACCGCCGGCAGCGTGTTCGGGACGACGAGCAGGTCAGGCGGGAGGTCTGCGTCGACTTCGTGCTCGCGCTGAACCTCGCTCATGCCGGACTGCGGGAGGTCGGCGAGGCGTCGGTGCCGGCGGACGAGCGGCGGGCGGCGGTCAGCAGAGTCATCCACGAGGCCGGTCTGTACGGCGCCCGGGAGCGGTTGCTCGTCGCCGCGACCGCCCCGTTGGTGAAGGCCGGGGAGACGGTCTTCCGCCGCCTCGTCGCGATCCGAACCGTGATCCGAGCTGGTGCGAAGACCAACTCCCGGGAGTACCACGACGCGTACCACCCGTTCGCGGAGGCGCTGTGGCAGTTTCGGATGTCGGTACGGGCTGACTTCGGACAGCCGTCGTTCAGCCCGGAGAGTGTGGATCGGCCGAGCTGGTCCGAGCGCGAGTCCTGTGCGTTCTGTTCCGGTGGGTGACCCGATGCCGACGGGTGCTGCCCGGACCGGGCTGCCGGCGGCGCGGCCGGCGAGCCCGGGACGCCGGTGACGTCGGACCGGGAGTCCGTCCGTTTCGGACCTGATGGTCGAGGATCCTGCTGTGCGGTTGCCCCGGAACACGCGAACGGCGCCTGATCCGTTTGTGGCGGGCCGATGCCATCGCCGATCACGGTTTCCGTCGACCACCGACGTCGACCGGGTCGGCCTCGGCCGGTGGTACGGCACCGGAAGGAGCGTCGAGGCTGGCCGGTGATTTACCGTCACCGACTGTTCAGCCTAATGATCCACTCACCCGCATCCGCCGAGTACCTCACCTTCCGGCTTATCTGTCCTCGATCAGTGGCGTCGGAAAAACCGTCCTTCATCGACATGACTCAACCAATAGTTCTATTGACGGCTCGACTGGCCCTGCGTTGTACTAGGACCCGCGGGAGCGGTGGTGCCGCGATCCGGGGGCCGCTGATGTGCTGTTTAGTGCTCAGGCCTGGGGGAGACGGCACCGTGGAAGAACTGCACGGACGAGCGAGGCCCTCGCACGGGGCGTCCTTCCTGGAGAGTTCATTCCACCGCCAGGCCATTATCGAGTCCATCTCCGCAGGCGCTCTCCCACTCAAGTTCGCCTATGCGGGTAGCGCCGCCTACACGCATGATCACTATGCCAGCGGCGTCGACTACACGGCGATGATGGCGTCCGCGGCGAACGAGTCGGACATCTTACTGTCGCTGGGCCTGGAGGCGGCGACGGTCGGCGGAATCGCCGAACTCGGGCCCGGCAACGGGCTGCACACCGTGACCTTCCTGAGGCATCTCGCCGCACGCGGTCTGCGCTTCCGCCGTTACCTGGCGATCGACTTCAGCGCCACGCTGCTGGAGATCGCCTGCGACCGGCTGCGCAGCAGCTTCGACGACGACTTCCTCGTTGAGACCAGCGTGTGGGACTTCGAGGACCTGCCGTTGTCGTGCGTGGAGCGGTGGCGGGCGGGCGAGGAGCCGGTGCTCGTCTGCCTGCTCGGGCACACCCTCGGCAACGTCGAGGACCCGACCCGGGCGCTCGGCAATCTGGCCGCCGGCCTGCGAAACGGCGACGTACTCCTGGCCAGCGTCCTCCTCCGGCAGCCGGCCGCGCTGGTCGAGTCCACCATGACGGCGTACCGGACGTATGCGTTCCGCTGCGCCGCACTCGAACCGCTGATCGCCTGCGGGCTGCGCCCCAGCGACCTCGAACTCGTGCTCCGGTACGTCGACAGCACCGTCGTCGGCGAGGTCACCCTGCTGCGCGACGCCCGGGTGGAGGGGTTGGACCTGGCCGGCGGACACCATTTCCGATGCTTTCTGTCTCGTCGCTTCACTTGCGACGAGGTGGTTCGGTTGATTGAGAACGCGGGGTGGTCCATCAGGGCCGCCCGGGTCGACGAGACCCGTCACCATATGACTGTCGCTGCTACACGGGGGTAGGAGCAGAAATGACGAACCAGGCTCAGCCGGGACTCGACAGGCAGCACCAGGAGCCGTCCGCCGGTCCGCTGATCGAGCACGCCCGGCGGGCCTGTCTGATGCACCGGCTCTCGTTCGAAGGAACGGATCCGCACAGCGTCCGGGTGCCGGCCGACGCGGTCGAGGAGCTCGTGCAGAGCCTCACGATCGGCGAAACCCGGCGGCGGGTGCAGCAGATCATTCCGTTCATGCCGGATACGCGGCGACAGTTTTCCGGGATGATCTGGCGGCAGCTCGCGCAGCGGTGTGAGGTCGAGCGATATTACCTGGTCCCGTCGGGCGACGAGCGTCGGGCACTAGAGGTGGTGCAGCGCGACGAGGAATCACAGCTCACCTCGCTCTGCGTTTCGGTGCAGGGCTGGAGCGAACAGCCCCAGGTGCCGATGGCCGACCTGTGGCTCATCGACGGCTGCGTCGTGGTGCGGGAGGAGTTCGGCGGATCGGGTTCGGCGTCCTGGCTGGTCAGCGGGCACACGAGCGAAATCGAAAATGCCCGGAGAATGTTGCGGAGCCTGGCCGAAGCCCACCGGATGGAACGGCACCTGGCCGATGGCGGCCGGCCGACTGGTCCGGATCTGACCCGTTGGATGCTCGAATCGGCGCAGATGTTGTACGCGCTCGCGTCGATGTCCTGCACCAGCAGCAGGTACGTGGATCCGGAGGAATGCCGGTGGTATCACGGCGTCTGGCAGTACCTCCGGTTGTTCGACATGGTGAGCAGTCCCAGTTGGCACGCCAGCTTCTATGCCGACCGGCTTCGAGAGGAGATCCAGAACGGCGCTCGGCGCATTCTGATCAGCGGAACCGCCGACTACACGACGTTGGCGTTCGTCCTGCACGCCGCCCGGGACTCCTCCGGTGTGATACCGCCGGACCTGGACGTGCACGTACTCGACCTCTGCCAGACGCCGCTGCTGGCCTGCCAGTGGTACGCCGGCCGGCTGGGGCTGCGGATCACGCTGCACAAGGCCGACGTCACCAGTTCGGCGGAACTGTCGGAGGCCGGACTGTTGGCGGAGGCGCCCTTCGACCTGATCGTGGCTGACGCCTTTCTGACCCGGCTGAGCCGGAAACAGGCTAGACAGGCGGTGGACAACTGGTCCGGTCTTCTGCGTAGCCGGGGCACCGTGCTGACCACTGTTCGCCTGCATCCCCGTAACGACTACCGCATACAGGAGCCCAGCGATCTGGAGGCCAATGATCGATATCGGGTCACCGATCCGACCGACGACTTCGAGCTGCGGCTGCGTGAGCGTGCCAGTGGCTGGCAGGGTATGCTGTCGATCGACATTGAGGATCTGTCACGTGCCGGGCGACGGTATGCCGAGCGAATGAAGAGTCATGATCTCGGGGACGTCGACGAAGTGATCAAATTGTTCCAAGATCGCGATTTCGACGTTCTCAACCGAACTGCCGAACGCGTCCAAGGTGAACTCGTCGGCACCGAGTACCTACGCGTGACGGCAAGCAGGCAGTAGGCCCCCGGCCGCAAGTCAGGGCTACGGGGGCGGTTGCCAGCATTCACCCCTGCGGGTGCCGGTTCGCAAGGGGCCCGATCCACCGCCGGGAGGAGTGTATTCGGTGTCGGTCCCGCCCCTCGCCCCGACCATGCGTACCGGCTGGGAGGCCCTCCAGCGGCTTCCCTCCGACGCTGATCCCGACCAGGTCCTCAGCGCCGCAGGCGAAGATCTCGCGGCGCTGGGCGAGCAACTCCAGGAGTCCGCCGAGACGGCCCTGCGGTTCCAGCCCGTCCAGGTCAGCTTCGTCGACGACCCGGCCTGCCTGGAGGTCCAGGTCGAGGGCCCGAACGGCGGGCAGACGGTCCGGCTCGGCCTCCGGGTCATCCTCGCCGCCCGCAACAAGGACCTCGGCCCGCTCGAACTGCTGGCAAGTGCGCTGGTCGCCCCGAAACCACTCGCCGACACCTGGCGTCCGAAGCGGATCGGACAGGCGCTGCCACCCTCCGGCGACCAGCTGCTGGCCCGGCGGGAGATGTACCGGCTCACGCCGGCCGCCGAGGAGGTGGACAGCAACCTGAACACCGGCCACCACGTCCTGGTGACCGGGGACCACGGTTCCGGGCGGTCCGCACTCGCCGCGCACTTCGCGACGAAATACCTGAACGACAACCGGGGCGTCATCTGGCTGAACCTCAGCGACCCGGCCGACGGCCCCGAGTCCGTCGCGGCGGCGCTGCTCCAGCTCGAACGCCTCCGCGACTACCTGCTCGTCATCGACGGCCTGCACGCCAACATCCCGGCGGCCTGGAGCGTCTTCGACTACGTCAAGCGGATCCGGCAGACCTTCGGCGTGGTCGTGCAGGTGCTGGCCACCGGCTGGACGTCGGTCGGCCGGGTGGTCGAGCGCGGTGAGCAGATTCTCGACCTGCACCAGGTCCGGCTCGACGCCACCGCGACGATCCGGCAGATGCTCGCCGACGCCACGTTCCTGGACAACGACGCGCGGCTCAAGATAACCAAGCTGGCCGGCCAGGACGTACACATCGCCAAGTCGGCGCTGGACTTCTACGAGGCGTACCGGCGGTGCCCGACCGAACTCGACCTCCAGCAGGAGTACACCGGCGGCACCGAGGACCCGATGGAGCAGCGCGCCCTCTACCACCTGGCCTGTCTCGGCGTGCTCGGGCTGGCGATGGCGAGCCGGGAGGCGGACCAGCGCTTCGACGGCCGGCCCGAACGGCTGCACGGGCGCAACCTGGTGCACCGCACCGACGACGCGTACACCATCGGGCCGCGTCGGCGCGCCCAGCTGGTCGTCGAGCATGCCCTGAAGCACTGGACCAGCGAGTGCTACGCGGAGCCGGAGGACATCATCTGGCGGCACCTCCAGGCCGGCGGGGCCCGCGCGATCCGGGCCACCCTGAGCCGGCTCGACCAGATCGTCTCCCCCGACTCGCTCCGCGACGAGAGCCTCTACCTGCTCAGCACCTGGGACCTGCTCGAACAGCTCGCCTCGTACCTCGAACGCAAGATCGACGAGGATCCCACCTGGGGAGACAGCCTCGGCGCCGCGGTCTTCGCCGCGACCGCGCTCACCCGGCTGCGCCCGGACGACACGGAACGCTGGCGGAAGATCGCCGAACCCATCCGGAACCGGTGGCAGTACGAGAACCCCGAGCAGCGGTACCCGATACCGGTCGGCGGGACGACGGACGACTTCACCGACTTCACCGTGCACATCGCCGAGGCGATGCGCCGGGAGGACGAGATCCTCGCCCAGGCCGGCAACCCGCCGGAGCAGCCGGCCGACCAGATCGACCAGATGGTGGCCTACCAGAACTGGGTGCTGGGCCTGCTGCTCGGCCTGGAGAGCAGCGCACCCGCGGACTTCCGCGACACCACCCGGATCAAGCAGCTCGTCGCGATGGCCGAGCGCGCCCAGGAGCCGGCTGGCAGCTACTACCCCGGTCGGGTGCCGTGGGTGACCGCCCGGGTGCTGATCGGGATGAGCCAGGCCGGCCAGCGCGCCGACAACCCGCTGGTGTCGAAGTCGTGCCGCTGGCTGATCGGGCTGCTCGGCAACGACGGTCGGAAGGTGCAGTGGTGGCGCAGCGGTACCGGCACCTGGAACAGCGACGAGGCGACGACCGCGATGTGCCTCACCGCGCTGACCATGACCGGATATCCGAGCCGGCAACAGCTGACCGAGGCGGCCGGCTGGCTGGAGCGCCGCTGTGAGCGGTGCGCCCACAAGAATCGGGAGCTGGACCTCGCCAACATGCTGGAGACGCTGACGCTCTGTTCCGACCTGTCGCTCCAGCCGTACCTGAAGCCCCTGCTGGAGCGGATGGACCTGGAGCTGCGCAAGCCACCGCCACCGCCGTCGGAGTCCCGGCCCGAGGAGCGGCTACGGATGCCCTTCATCACCTACCAGCTCGCCAACGTCGTCTGGCAAACGGTCCGGACGGAGTGCCGTGCGCTGCTCAGTGACGTGTTGAGCACCCAGCGCGGCAGCACGGTGTCGCCGGTCGAGGTTCCCCTCAACGGTGCTGGGGTGGACGTCTTCGAGACGCCGAGGCTGGTGGAGGCGCGGCCCTGCGGCCTCCGGCCGGGCCAGCTGGGCATCTGGCACAACGCCTCGAACCAGCTGATCAGCGCCATCAACGACCAGATCAACAAGCGGGCCAAGGTACCGGTCCAGACGGTCTCGGTCCAGCGCAGCCTCGCCCAGTTGCTCGCCCAGCGGGACACCTGGCAGGAACTCTCCGGCGAGCTGGCCGAATCCGCGCCACGGCGGGTGCTGGAGGGGCTGGACCGGCTCGGCCGGCAGGTCCTCGACGTGGCATGGCCGAAGCTGCCCTTCCCGCTCGTCTACTGTGACGAGTCGCGCAACGGCGGACCGGGGCCGGACGAGGAGCGTCCGGCGTGACCGTGATCCCGCCCGCGCCGTCGTCGCTGAACTTCCTCGCCGGGATCTTCGCGGGCGCCGGGATCAACCTGATCACCTCGGTTTCCACCGGTCCCGAGGGCGAGGTGTCCACTGCCAAGATCGCGCTGGACGCGCTGCTCTGGGTACTCGCCGCCGCCTTCCTCACCTGGGCCGCCCAGGTGTTGGAACACGGGGAACGCGACGCCGACCTCTACATCGACCGCGACTTCAGCGATCGGGAGAAGCAGGACATCCGCGAACAGTACCTGCGCGGCGCGTTCCGGAAGGCGCGCATTCCCCTGGTGCTGACCGGAATCGCGTTGGTCGGTGCGATTCTGCTGCTGCCCCGGTTCATCCAGTGGGGCGAGCTTCTCTGATGCGGGCAGGGTCGGATCGGTGGCGGGACGACACCGGCGACCGGCGACCGGTGGCGTCCCGTTCCGATGATCGGACGGAGCCCCGCCGACGCTTTCTCATCCTGCATGGCTGGCAGAACCACCGGCCGGTCGGCCACTGGCAGCGGTGGCTGGCCGAACGACTCACCGCCGCCGGCCACGACGTCTGTTATCCGCAACTCCCCGACCCCGAATTTCCGATACTCAAGGATTGGCTCGCCGCGACGGAGCAGGCCCTGGCCCGGGCACCCGGCGTCGAGCAGGCGGTGGTGGCACACAGTCTCTCCTGCGTGACCTGGCTCCACCTCGCCCGCCAGGGCAGCGTGCACCTGCCGGTCGGCCGGGTGCTCCTGGTCGCGCCGCCGGGACCTCGGTTCCTCGCGGAAACGGCGGAACTACGCGGATTCCAACTCCCACCCGATGCGCTGGACGTGATCCATTCGGGGTCGCTCGCCGTACCCCGATTGGTCTGTGCCGACAATGATCGATACTGCCAGCCGCCAGCCGATGCCGTTTATGGCCGACTGTGCGATGTCGACCGGGTGAACGGCGCAGGGCACCTCGACATGGCGGCCGGTTACGGACGCTGGTTGTCGGCGCTGCGGTGGTGTGAAGATGCCACGTACCGGCTGAACGCCGAATAGCCGGGGTGGACCCGTTTGCCTAGCATTCGGGAATGGACCCGACGCTTGCCGAACTGGCCCGGTCGCTGCGGGAGAACGGCTCCGCCAGCGCCCGGGAGCAGTCAATGGTCCGGTTTCGGTCGCGGGTCGCCGGGATCGTGCGCGGGCGGGCTTCGTACGCTCCGGGCCCGGGAGCCGGAACCCCCGACGTCTGGACCGACGGCACGGCCGGTCCGCCCGCCCTCTCCATCAAGGTCGTGCTCTGGGACGGCCGGAGCCTGGCCGCCCGGGTCACCGAGCTGTCCGCGGCCGGGCTGGCCCTCCGCCGGAACCTCGGCGACGACGGCCGGCTCGGGCTGCTGCTCGTCGTCCTGCCGGCCGAGCCGGCGACCGACCTGTCCGGCCTGGGCCCGCAACTCGCCGGCACCGGGTTCGACCGGATCGCGGTCGGGGTGGCCACTCCCGAGGGCGGCTGGTCCACACTCGACCGTAACGGCGTACCGACCCCGGTCGCCGACCTCGACGCGGCGGTGGCCCACCTCCGCACCGCCGAGGAGCCGCCACCGCCGAGCGCCCCGGACATCCACCCGGCCGGGTCGGACGGGTCGGACGGGTCGAGCGCGACCCGGTTCCTGCTCGTCGCCGACGAATGGCACTCCGAGGCGGGTGGCATCTCGACCCTCAACCGCGAACTCGCGGTCGCGCTGGCCGAGGTGGGCGTCGACGTACGGGTGATGGTGCCGACCGCCACCCAGCAGGATCGGGACGCCGCGCTGAAGGACGGCGTCCAGCTCGTCACCCCCGATCCGGTACCGGGCATCACCGGCAAGGAACTGCTGCTCACCCGGCCCGGCTTCGACGACGAGCCGTACCGGCCGGACGTGATCGTCGGGCACGGCCGCATCCTCGGACCGTACGCCTACGCGGCACACCACCACTACTTCCCGACCGCCAAGCGGGTGCACGTCGTACACATGGATCCGGACCGCCTCGGCCAGGCGAAGGAGGAGCCGGGCGGCCCGTCCCTGATGGTGACCAGCGACGAACGGCGGGAGTTGGAGGTGCAGCTCGCCATCACCGCCGACCTGGTCGCGGGGGTCGGACCGCACCTGAGCAGGACGATCGACAACCTGATGCGGGGCCGACTGTCGACCCGACCACCCGTCTTCACCCTGATCCCCGGGCTGCGGGACTGGGGCGGCGTCGTCGACCTGGACGACCTGCCGGACCGGCGCCAGGTGCTGCTGATGGCCCGGGCCGAGGACGTCCGCTCCAAGGGCCTGGACATCGCGGTCAACATGGTCAAGCGGGCGATCGAGGAACTCGGCGACAGTCTCGACGAGCGGCCCGCCCTGGTCATCCGCGGGGTACGCCCGGAGGACGCCGACGAGGTCAAGGCCCGGCTCGACCCGCTGGCCAGCCCGGAGCTGGAGGTCTTCCTCCGCACCTACTCGCCCGACGAGGCGATGCTGCGCAACGACCTGTGGGCCTCCCGGGCGGTCATCATGCCGTCCCGGCACGAGGGGTTCGGGCTCGCGGCGTACGAGGCGATCGCTGCCGGCGTACCCGTGCTGATCACCGCGGAGAGCGGGCTGGCGCAGTTGCTGACCAGCCAGACCCGGGACGGCGAGCGCCGGACGCCCCGCGAGGTGCTCCGGGTCCGGGGCGGCGACAGCCAGGTCGTGGAGGCCTGGGCGCAGGCACTGTACGAGACCCTGGTCGACCCGGTCACCGCCTTCGGCCGGGCCGCCGAGCTGCGCGGGCAACTGCTGGAGAGGGTGAGCTGGCGGCGGACCGCGCTGGATCTCCTTGCCCGCCTCGGCTACCCCGCCGACCCGAGCTGACCCCCGGCCGGTGGCGTGCCGCTGTGGCCCCGGGCCCGATCCCGTGCCACCGGCGGTCCTAGCGGGACGGACGCCCGGCGAGCGCCGCGGCGGGCCAGGCCAGCAACAACACGAAGGGGTACGCGAACAGCGTGTCGACCACCAGCCGGGAAGACTGCGGTTGGTACTCCCAGTCGAAGATCCAGAGCAGTAACAGGCTCGGCAGCATCCCGGCGGCGGCAACGGCGGCGACGGCCAGGCCACGGTTGCCGAGCCGCGCGGTCGCGGCGAGCGCCGCTTCGAGGACGAGGCCGGTACCGAGGCAACCGCCGACCAGGGTCAGGAACCAGATGTCGGGATGGTGCTCCCAGAAGTAGAACTCGACCGGGATCCCCCACGGCAGACGGAAGATGTCCCGCCCGGCCTGTACCACCACGAGCCCGACCAGCCCGGCGACGACACCGGAGACCACCTGCGCCACGAACGCGACGCCTCGACGGCGAGCCCAGATCCCGGCCAGCAGACCCGCAAGCGGTATGAGCTGCCAGGCGTACCGGTCCGTCCAGTACGGCAGCGGACCGTCGTATCCGGCCAGCATCGGGTAGGCGGTCATCGCCGCACCGACCACCGCGCCGAGCAGCACCGCGACGGCGAAGGCGACGGCTGCCGGGCGCGGTGCCGGGGCCGGCTCGCCCGGGATCGACCGTTGCGCGACCGGGCCGGCGGCCATCGTCGGCGCCGCTGTCGGTGTTGACGGTGTTGTGTGTGTCGGTGGGGGTGTCGTCGGCGTTGTGGCTGTCGGCGGTGTGGGTGGTGTGGGTGGTGTGGGTGGTGTGGGTGGTGGCGGTGGTGTGAGGGCCTGCGCCGGGTGGGTCCGGACCGGTGGCGCCGGGTCGACCGGGGTCGGTCCGCCGGACGGCGGTGCGTGCAGACTGCCATGGGCCACCACCAGCTCCGGCTGGTCGATGACCGTCGGCGCCACGCCGAGCGCCCGGTGCAGCATCGTGGCGACCAGCGGGATCCGGCTCGACCCGCCGACCAGGAAGACCCCGGCCAGCCGGTCGGCGGAGACCCCGCTGCCGAACAGCGTCGACGTGGTCAGGACCACCGTCCGCTCCAGTACCGGCCGGACCAGCTCGTCGAACTCCGTACGGGTGAGGTGGACCTCGCGGTCCAGCCCGGGCAGGACGATCGGCGCCGTGACGAATCGACTGAGCTGTTCCTTGGCGGCCCGCGCCTCCTGCTGCGCCTGCTGCCAGCGACGCGCTTCGCTGAGTCCGAGCCGCGCCCCGGTCTCGTCGGCACCGGCGTGGGTCGCCATCCACTGGACGATCGCGGCGTCGATGTCGACTCCACCCACGTCGTCCAACCCGGCGGTGGCGCGTACCTCCCAGCCGCCGTCGGGCAGCCGCCGTACCGCGCTGATGTCGAAGGTGCCGCCCCCGAGGTCGTACACCACCAGGGTGCCGCCCGGCTCCACCCGGTGGCCGAGCACCTGGGTGAAGTAGAACGCGGCGGCGACCGGCTCGGCCAGCAGCCGGACCGCGCCCCCCAGCCCTGTGCCAGCCGCCGCCCGCGCCAGTACTCCGCGCCGCTGGGCACCCCAACTGGCCGGATGGGTCAACACCGCCGACGTGGGCGTGGTGCCGAGCGCACGCCGCGCGGTCTGGGCCACCCGGGACAGCACGGCTCGTACCGCCTCTTCCACCGTTGTCTCGACATCGCCCAGCAGCAGCGTCCCGTCGGCGATGTGGCGCTTCGGATTGGGCTCGGACCGGCCGGGATCGAGCCGGGAACCGCGGAGTGCGTCGTGTCCCACCAGCAGTTGACCGGTTGACTGTGCGAACACCGCGGAGGGCAGCAGCGGCGACGCGTCGAACAGCAGCGACTCGGTCCGGCCGCTCGGCATCCGTACCGCGGCAACGGTGTGCGAGGTGCCGAAGTCGACGCCGAGGGCGGCTGGCGTGGTGAGCACGCAACGGACCGTATCAACGGTCGTCGAGCTGCACGTCCCGGCCGCAGTCGGTTCACGGAGCGGGATTGGCGGCGTCACGCCACTGTCCCGGGGTCATCCCGTGGCTGGCGCGGAAGCGTTTGATGAAATAGCTGACGTCCGGATAGCCGACCCGACGGCTGATCGCCGCAACGGTCAGATCCGTCTCGGTGAGCAGCAGGCGGGCCTGCTGCATCCGGCGCTGCGCGATCCACTGCGCAACGGTCCGGCCGGTCTTCCGGCGTACGACGGTGGTGAGGTGACCGGTGGTGAGCGCGAGTTCGCCAGCGATGTCGGCCAGCGAGATGGGCTCGTGGTAGCGCTGCTCGATCGCGTCGAAGACCGCCCCGAGCAGTGGCTCGTTCGAGGACCGCAACTGGTCGGCAACGTCGGTCGACAACCGGGCGGCGGCCACGAGTACCAGGGTCAGGTGGGCGAGGGCGGCTTCCTGGTGGCCGTCGCGCCGGGCCCGTAGCTCGACGTCGAGCGCGGCGAAGCGCTCGACCCAGGCCGCCCGGTCGGCCGCCGGGATGCGGAGCCGCTGCGTCCGGTCGATTCCCTGCGCGAACGGGAAGAGCAGCGGGTGCGTCCGCCACGACGAGTACGCCCCGGACATCCCGGGTCGCACCACGTCGGCGGGAAACCAGACCACCCAGCCGTCGGTGGCGACCTCTTCGTGTGGGTCGAACGAGACGACCTGCCCCGGCGCGATGACGAAGAGGTCCCCGTCGGTCACCGTCCACGTCCGGCCGTCGATCCGCACCGTCCCGTCGGCTCGGTGTGCGTAGAAGAGCGCCAGGAAGTCGTGGGTGTGCGCTTCGCCGGTGGCCGGGCCGACGGCCGGCGCGCCGTCGGCGACCCGGGCCACGGCGATCGGAGCGCGGCCGGGTACGTGACCGAAGCCGATGACCGGCACGCCCTGCCCGGTCACCCCGACAGCCCGGGGCGTTGGAACCGAACTTTGTCGCATCCCGCCCACGGTTCCGCCATTGTCCGCGTCTTTGGCCCGCATGAAGCTGAGAGTACGACCGAACTTCATCGGATATGGAGCGCGAGATGACCGGACAGGCCAACACCAGTCGCGAGCGGCACTACCTGCCCGCCATGGGCAAACATTGGCTGCTGCCCCTCTACGACCCGTTCACCCGGCTCGCCGGTGTCGGACGCACCCACGACCAGCTTCTGGACCGCGCCGACCTCCGACCCGGCCAGCGGGTCCTGGAGATCGGCTGCGGCACCGGTAACCTCCTGCGGGCGCTTGGGCGGCGCCATCCGGACGTCGACGCGCTGGGCATCGACCCGGACCCGGCCGCGCTGCGCCGCGCCCGCCGCAAGGCGGCCCGGGCCGGGTTCCCGATCCGGTACGAGCGCGCCTTCGCCGACGAACTACCGTTGCCCGACGACAGCTTCGACCGGGTACTGTCCGCGTTCATGCTGCACCACCTGGCCTCAGGCGAGCGGACGCGCGCGTTACAGGAGGTCCGGCGGGTGTTGCGTCCCGGCGGTGAACTGCACCTGGTTGACATCGACGGCACGCCGTCCGGGCGGGTGACCCGCCGGGCGCACCGCCATCCGCGCCTGGCGGAGAGCCTCCCTGAGTGGGTGCTGACCGCGTTGGCCGATGCCGGCCTGACCGACGTCGCGGAGAACGGTCGCGGCGGGACCTGGTTCGGCGGCGTCGTCTTCTACCGGGCGGTGGCGGGCCGGACCGGGTAGCCCGGGCGGCTCCTGCGGCACCGGAGGCGGTGCGCGAGGACCGACGGACAGACCGCTCGGGCTACCGCTCCCCCGCCGGCTGGCCGTTCCAGATCGAGATCGTGGCGTTCCCGAGGCGGGGCCGGCCCACCTGGCGGCCGACGGCTCGTGGCACATCGTGACCAACGACCGGGCCCGGGTCAGGGCGCCGCCGGTGGGGCCGGCGGCGGCAGGAAGCGGCCGCGCGCCGCAGCCACGATCGACCGTACGACGATTCCGCCGATCAGGGCCGAGATGGCCGCCAGGACCAGGTACGTGTAGACGCGGTGACCCGGCGGTTCGCCGTCGGTGATCCAGTGCAGGGCGGCCGTCGCCACCGCCGACCAGGAGAACGTGAACGCCCAGAAGCTGGGGGCGAAGTGCAGCCGCAGGTAGAGCGGGAGCAGGCGGATCTGGGCGAGGACCAGCAGCAGCCCGTACCCGGAGACCAGCGTCACCCAGATGTCGATCCGGCCGCCGTTGAGGGCGAAGAGCGCGATCCCGGCCAGCGCGGAGGGGGCCACCTCGATCGCGAGGGTCGGGATGAGCGGCGTGGGCAACGGCGGCCGGACGAAGAGGCGGTTCAGGGTCAGCGAGCCGAGGACCAGCCAGCAGATGAGCCCGAGCCCGAGCATGATCTCGGCCAGGGTGCGCTGCCCGACGGCGGAGGCGGCGGCCGAGGCGATCAACCCGCCGGCCACGGTGGGCAGGAAGTAGCCGGGGTGGATCTGGTCGATGTCGACTCGTCCGTAGATCCACTGCCCGGTTATCCAGCCGCCGAAGAGGAGCGTGAGGACCAGGAACACGTCGACGAGGATCCGGCCGACGTGCAGGTTGTGCGGGGCGACACCCTGCGCGGCGAGCAGCACCGGCGTGATGACGGCGAGCGAGACGAACGGGCTGGTGACCGGGTCCACCAGGTCGCCGACGAGGGCTCTCGGCCGGCGCAGCGCGTAGCCGGCGTACGCCGCCAGCACGGCGAGCCAGGCCAGCGTGGCGAGCGCCAACAGGGCGTTGCCGATCCAGGTCGGTACGTCGCCGTCGTGTCCGGCCACCATCCAGGTGTTGCCCAAGCCGGCCAGCCCGAAGGGGATGCCGAAGAAGCTCGGTGGAATCCGGACGGCGACCACCTGACACCTCCCGTGATGGGGCGGTCCCCCTCGGTCGATCCGGTTACATCCTGCCCGGAAACCGGTCCGACGCGCGGTCGAATCGGTCAATCGCGCCGAGGCGGGTCGGGCGGATTCGCGACGGGCCGGTCCGGCGGATCTCGCCCCGGCGTCGTTCGTCGAGTTCGCGTCTGCACGACCCGCCCGGGCACCATCGGCGTTGTCCCGGGGAGGCAGGAGACGCGAGCGGCCGAGGCCCGGGTGGCCGTGGACCTGACGGTGGGCCAGGGCTTGCTTAGGATGCTCTCCGGCCCCCGGTCGGTCCACCGGAAACGGGCCCAGCTTCTGGATCTGCCGGGTTCCTGGCCCGTGCTCATGAGTGGATGCCGCCGGTCGAAGGGCCAGGTCAGCCCCGGGCCGTTCCGCCCAGCCGCCACGGCGCGTCTGTCGGGGTCGCTGCCTAGGGTGTAGGAATGATTGATCAGCGCCAGGTGCTGAACTTCCGCGTTCAGGCGCAGCAGCTTGACCGGGCCGAGGGCATGCTCGAAGACACCGCTGTGCTCGATATCGGGGTGCAGGAAACCGGTCCGGACGGCGGCAAGTGGGCGCTGGCTCTGCGCGGGGTCGATGTGGCGGCGTTGTCCGAGGAGGATGTGATCCTGCTGTGGACCGTGCGAGGTGCGCCACACCTCTACCGCCGTGCTGACGTGGGGAAGGTGGCGGCCGCGGTCGAGCCGTTCTCCGACGCTGACGCCGGCAAGCGCATCTACGATGCCGCCAGGCCGTTGAAGGCGGCTGGCATCGGCATTCTGGCCGCTCTGGACGAGGTGGCCGCTCAGATGCGAGCCATCGTCACGAAGCCGACGGTCAAGGGTGACGTCTCCGGGCGCTTGGCCGAGGTGATGCCCGAGCCGTATCTGCGGTTCTGCCGACCGTGCGACGCTACCCACCTCTACGAGATGCCGTTCCGGTTGGCCGCCGTACGGGCCGCGTTGGAACTGCGACTCGACACATCGCCGCCGGTTCTGCAGCGCATCGCGGGCTTCAGGAAGGCCGCCGCCTTGGGCGACAGATTCGACCTCATCCGCGCGTACCTTCGGCTGCTCGGCCCGGCCACGCCCAAACACGTGGCCGACTATCTCGATGCGCCGGTCAAGGACGTGAAGGCACGCTGGCCCGAAGATGTGATCGAGGTGAGGGTCGGCGGCGAGACACGCTGGCTCCTGGTCGCCGACGAACAGGCCCTGGCATCGGCCGAGACCAAGGCAACCCGGCTACTCGGCCCGTTCGACCTTTTCCTCCAGGCCAAAGACCGAGCAACGCTGGTGCCGGGCACGGCCCACGCCAAGGAGTTGTGGCCGGTGCTGGGTCGCCCCGGCGCCGTCCTGGTCGACGGTGAACTCGTCGGCACCTGGCGTCCCCGCAAGTCCGGGAAAACGTTGAAGGTTGCCATCCAGCCGTGGCAGAAGCTGACCGCTACCACGCGCAATAACGTCGTCGAACAAGCGGAACGCCTCGCCGCGTACCGCGCCGTCTCCCTCGCCGGGGTCGAATTCGCCACCTAGAGCGTGTCCTGTCGATCCTGTAATGGTCGATGGTTAACGATGTGCTGGTGGTACGTCGTGGTGAGTTGACCGATGAGGCGTGGGTGGTGATCGCGCCGTTGCTGCCCGAGTCTGGTGGGCCTCGGGGACGGTGGCGGAATCACCGGCAGGTCATTGACGGGGTCTTGTGGAAGCTGCGAACGGGTGCCCCGTGGCGGGACCTGCCGGAACGGTACGGGCCGTGGAAGACCTGCCACGAGCGCCTGCGCCGGTGGACGGCGGATGGGACATGGGATCGGATTCTGGCCACGGCCCAGGTCCGCGACGACGGCACACCGGTGCAATGGACAATCAGCGTCGACTCGTCGATCGTGCGGGCACACCAGCATGCCGCTGGCGCCCGCAAAAAAGGGGCTCCCCGACAAGTCCGGCGACGCCTGGTGCGCAGGATGGCGAGGCGATCGGCCGATCCCGAGGCGGACTGAGCACGAAGATTCACCTGGCCGTCGACGGACGCGGACGACCGCTGTCGATCCTGCTCACGCCCGGCCAGGCCGGCGACAACCCCCAACTCCTCCCGCTACTCGACGCCATCCGCGTCAACGAACCGGGACCCGGCCGACCCCGCAAACGTTCGGACCTGCTGATTGCCGACAAGGGCTACGCCCACGACTCCACCCGCCGAGCATTGCGGCATCGCAGGATCCGCCATGCGATCCCGGAACGCTCGGACCAGTTCGCCCGTCGGGCCGCCAAGGGCAGCGCCGGTGGGCGACCGCCAGCCTTCGACAAGACGGTCTACAAGAAGCGCAACGTCGTGGAACGCTGCTTCAACCGACTCAAGCAATGGCGGGACCTGGCCACCCGCTACGCCAAACGCGCATCCCTCTACCGGGCCAGCCTGGTCCTGATCGCCGCAGTCATCTGGCTCGGGTGACCGGCCGGCACATGTCAGGTGTCCCTGAGGTGCAGAGACAGGACCAGCGCAGAAGAGACCGCCAGCTCACGGTTAAGTAGCTCGTCCCGAGGAACGAACACCATGGCTCGTCCCTCGCCCAATACCACGTCCTCCTGCCGCGCCCTGGTGGTGCCACTGAACATATGGACCGTCACACTGTGAGGAAAGCCGACCTCATACGGACGGGGACCGCTCCACAGGAGGCGCAACTCATCCGCCGTCAAACCCGATTCTTCCAGCAACTCCCGGCGGGCCGCCTCCTCAGGTGACTCACCGGGTTCAACATGACCGCCTGGCAGACTCCACTGATTCGGCGACACGGCCACGTCCTCATCCCGGTGCTGTAAGAGCACCGCGCCCGAGGAATCGACAAGCAGCACGAGCGCGACCTCATAGGTGGCCACCACAAGATCATGCCACGCCCGATACAGACGCAAAGGACCTCGCAGCACCACTACATGATCGACAGGACACGCTCTAGTACGGCTGCCGCACACCGCGACCGACAGGTTGCTGTGGTTCCGGCTGGCTAGTCCACCTGTCGTGCGCTTGCCAGAGTGGCGATCTTTTCGACAAGGGCCACGGGTACCAGGAAGGCGATGTCCCACGTTTCGTCGTCGTGTCCGATGAGTACCGTCGCGGTCTCAGGACCTGCGTCCTCCGCAGGAGCGCACCAGAAGACCCTGCTGCCGGCGCTTGTTCCCGCCGCGATCGCCCTACGTTCGTTCCACACGGCGGCTCGGATGCCGCTGAGCTGGGCCAGGTCCTCGAAGGTCGACCAGACGTTCAGTTCCCAGTCGTCGCCACCTTGGAGCTTCAGCACCACCTCGTGCGGCGGACCCGCAGCGCCGAGTGACATGTCGATGATCGGTTGCATGCGGCGATCGTAAGCCGGGAAGCGGAGACCCAGATCGAACAGCGGCATTCCGCGTCCTGCTGCGCAAACACCGGCTCGGCTACGTGTTGGTGGTGTCCTGCAGTCACCTGGTTCCGCTCGACGGCGGGCCGTACCAGGAAACCATCGCTCCCGTCACAGGTCGCGGCCACACGAGGTCGGAGACGCGCGGTCATGCCGGGCAGCGCGACTGTTGCGCGGCAGGCTCGCTTCGTGACCGACACCTCCGGCGCCGACAGGGATCAGGTAGCCGAACTTTCGCTGTGCTCAACGCTCGCCCTCGTCCTTCAAACCCGAGCCCCATTCCCACATTGCCTGCAGCACCGGTGCGAGCGCACGTCCGCGGTCGGTGAGGGCGTAGCGCACCCGCGGGGGCCAACCGGGCGTCCGCCGTCGATCGAGTACAGCCGCCTCGGTCAACTGCGCGAGTCGATCCGCGAGGGTTTTGTCCGAGAGCTTCGGAAGGGCCTCGGCAAGCTCGCTGAAGCTGCGATCACCCTGTAGGAATTCGCGGATCACCAGGGCGGTCCACCGGCCACGCAACACCGCCAAGGTGACATCCACCGGGCACGACGGGTGTGGTTCGACCGTACGACCCGAGCAGGCGTCTATCAGCCTCGTTGCCTCATAGCCAACCGTTTGGTGAGCCACGAATCCGCCTCCTAGCCTCGCTGCGTACGCCGCACAGCAACATCGTCAGTCGGGAGCATCATGCGAATCCATCATCTCAACTGCGGCTCGTTGCGGGAGATCACACCGACCGGCGAAGGGCAGCGGCCACTGCCCGGCGTGTGCCACTGCCTGCTCGTGGAGACCGACAGCGACGGGCTGGTCCTGGTGGAAACCGGCTTCGGCCTCGGCGACATCGAGGCGCCGGAGAGGTCACTGGGCGAGGAGTTCCTTGGCTGGGCCCGGCCTGCGCTCGACCCGGACGAGCCGGCCCTCCGGCAGATCGCCAGGCTGGGCTTCGCCTCAGAGGACGTACGCCATGTCATCCTCACCCACCTGCATCGCGACCACACCGGCGGTCTACCCGATTTCCCCCGGGCCACCGTGCATGTCCATGAGAACGAGTACGAAGCGGCGATGACCAGTGGGCGGTACCCGCACCAGGCGCATTGGGCACACCAGCCGGACTGGGCCAGGTACAGCTTCACCGAGGGTGAGCGGTGGTTTGGTTTCGACCGGGTACGCCAGCCGATTGGGCTGCCCTCCGACATCCTGCTAATCCCGTTGGTTGGGCACACTCCGGGGCACATCGCCGTCGCGGTCAGGGATGACGACCGTTGGCTGCTGCACGTCGGCGATGCCTACTACCATCACGGAGAGCTGGCACCCGAGCCCGGACGAGTACCACCCTTCCTGGTCTCCCTGCAGTCCGGCATAGAGACCGACCCAGCGCAGCGGCTGGGCAACCTTGAGCGGCTGCGGTCCCTCGCCCGCGACCACCTGACGGAAGTGGCCATCGTATCGGCGCACGATCCCTGGGAGCTCCGCCGATACGCCAACCGATGAGCTGCTGCGGAATCTCCGTGACGCCGCCCGACCAGGGAACCGGGTCGCGCTATGCGTCCCAGCTCCTTCGCAGCGGCTTCTAGGTCGTGGCGGGCGATTGCGGCACGGAACTGTCACGCTTCCGCGGCTCGATTCCCACGGCCGGCCTGCTCGCGATCGATCGCGCCGACGACCGTCTCGGGTGTTCGCGGTCAGCGTGACGATCGGGGTGGTGACCGGCGGCCCGGATCGTGCAGGGTGTGCTCCATGAGGGCCGGTTTCGTTCTGGTGCACAGTCCGTCGGTCGGGCCTGCGACATGGGCGCCGACAGCGCGGGGACTGGAGGACTCGGGGGCGGTCGTGGTCGTGCCGTCGCTGGTCGGGGTGGCGGAAACCGGCCCACCATACTGGCGGTCCGTCGCCGAGACGGTCAGCGCAGCGATCGACCAGTTGCCCCAGGATCAACCCGTGGTGATCGTGGCGCACAGCAACGCGGGCCTCTTCGTGCCGGTAATCGTCGAGGCAGCCTCGCGGGAGGTGGCCGGCTGCCTGTTCGTGGATGCGGCCTTGCCGTCGCGTAGCGGACCCACACCTGTCGCGCCGCCCGAGTTGCTGGACTTCCTGCGTCCGAAGGCGGTCGGTGGTCGGCTGCCGCAATGGACGGCGTGGTGGGAGGAGTCGGACGTCGTACCGATGTTTCCGGACGCCCAAACGCGGAGTGCGGTGTCGGCCGAGCAGCCTCGGCTCCCGTTGGACTATTACGAGGAGCTCGTGCCCACGCCGGTCGGCTGGGACGACCGGCCGTGCGGTTATCTGCTGTTCGGCCCGCCGTACGAGCCGGTCGCTGAGGATGCGGCCAAGCGGGGGTGGGCCGTCGACCACATTCCCGGCCGGCATCTGCATCAGTTGGTCGACCCAGGTGCCGTGACGGAGCGCATCGCGGCGATGACCCGAGAATGGTCGCCCAAGGTCTGAGCCAGTCGTGATCCGGCGCGCGCGAATCTGCCACCGGCCCGGCGGCACATTCGGGCAAGCGGGAGGTGAGGTGGGACGTGAGGTCGTGCCGCTGCACGGACGGTCGCCGGATTCAGGTCCGCCGAGCACAGCGTGTCGATGCCGGGCCGGAGCATGGTTCAGCTGGCTGCGCCGCAACTGCCTTCATGTCGGGCTCGGCCCGAGCCGTGGTGCGGTGGGTTCGGGCAGGGTCCGGAACAGCAGCCAGCTCAGCGCCGGCATCAGGACGAGAGGTGCCAGGGCAGTCCGCAGTGACGTTGCGTCGGCAAGGCTGCCGATGAGTGGGCTGACCAGGCCGCCGATGCTGACAGTCAGGCCGAGGGTGATCCCGCTGGCGGTGCCGACCCGTGAGGGCAGGTAGTCCTGGCCGAGCGTGACCTGCAGCGAGAAGGGGACGTAAAGGCCGGCTGAGGCCAGTGCCACGAACAGGTACAGGGCGGGGCCCGGCACGAACACCACGCCCGCGACCGATCCGATCGTGATCAGATACGACCAGCGGGAGACCGTGACCCGGTCCCAGCGCCCCGCCAGCGTACCGCCGAGAACGGAGCCCACGGCGCCGCCGAGGTAGAACACGAAGAGTGCCAGACTGCCTGCCACGGTGCTGCCGCCCATGCGCTGCGCGGCGTAGAGCGAGATGAAGGTACTCAATCCCACGAACACGATCGACCGGCACACCACGGCCAGCGCCAGCCTCACGAATGACGCTCTGTCATCCGGCCCAGCCAGCACCGCCGCAGCGGTACCGGCGGCCTGCCGCTGCCCCAGCGCGCGCAGCACGGGTAGGCACAGTACGGCGGCTGCGAGCGCTGGCAGCACCAGCAGCGGCGTCAGGCGCAGCCCACCCGTGGTCACAACCGCGCCGACCATGAGCGGGGCCAGCGCGAAGCCGAGGTTGCCGCCCGTCGAGAACCAGCCCATGGCGGCGTGGCTGCCCTGGCTGACAATCCGGGCGACCCGTGCGGACTCGGGGTGGTAGGCAGCCACACCGATCCCGGAAACCGCTACGAACAGCAGGGTGAGCCCGTAGGAGCCGCTCATCCCGCTCAGGGCGATGCCCACACCGCCCAGCAGGGTGCCGACCGGCAACAGCCAGGGCATCGCCCAGCGGTCGGTCAGGGCACCGAACACCGGCTGCACCACCGACGACAGCAAGGAGGCGGCCAGCACCACGCCAGAGACAGCCGCGTAGCTGTACTCGCGCTCAGCGACGAAGAACGGGACCAGGGAGGCCACCGCGCCCTGGTAGACGTCGACGCAGGCGTGCCCGACCGAAAGGAGAGTGACCGAGACGTTCCTTCGCATCACCTCATGATCAGATCCCGTCGCCGTGTCGCGCTTCCGATAAACTGACGGATGATGACGAAAATCCGCCACAATCCGGTGGCGCCGACCCGCACCCAGCGGCTGGCGTCGGGCGGCACGATCGACGCCCATCGGCACGACGACCACCAGATCGTCTACGCCGGCCGTGGGGTGCTGGCCGTCACGACCAGCGCGGGTTCCTGGGTTGCCCCCGGCACCCGCGCCATCTGGGTTCCGGCCGGCACCGTTCACGCCCACAGGGCCCATGGGGAACTGGAACTGCATCTGGTGGGGCTGCCCGCGACCGACAACCCGCTCGGCCTGGATACCCCGACCGTGCTCGCGGTGGGCCCGCTGCTGCGTGAACTGATCATCGCCTACACCCGCACTCCCGACGACGACAGTCCCGAACGGATCCGGTTGCGCGCGGTACTTCTCGACCAGTTGCGGGCCTCCCCCCAACAGCCGCTGCACCTGCCCACGCCGGCCTCGCCCCTGCTGCGCACGCTCTGCGACATCCTGCGAGCCGATCCGGCCGACAGCCGCACGCTCGCCGAACTGGGCCACCAGGTCGGCGCGAGCGATCGCACCCTGTCCCGGCTCTTCCGCAGCGACCTCAACATGACGTTTCCACAGTGGCGCACTCAGTTGCGGCTGCAACACGCACTGGTCCTGCTGGCCGAGAAGACATCGGTCACCACCGTCGCGCACCAATGCGGCTGGTCCTCCACCAGCGCGTTCATCGACGTCTTCCGGCGGGCATTCGGCCACACGCCGGGCTCCTACCCGACCGGCTGATCGACGAGTCGCGGCAGGCAACCGCTGCCGTGACCAGAACCATCCCCCTCGTTCGCTCCTGACAAACGGCCGGGACGTCTACGCTCTACCGGGTGCCGATGGGGTTTGGAGTGAGTCTCGTGGTCCACGGCCAGACGGTGGACCCGACAGAGATGCTGGCGACGCTGGCCACCGACCTCGACGCCAACGGCATCGAGGTCCTTCGAGTCGACAACGTCGTGCGCTTCACCGCAGACGAACTGCGCGACCTGTCGCTCTTGGCAGCGCCGCTGGCCAAGTGGTGGCAGCAACACCGACCATCGACTGCCGGTGTGGTAGCGCTGCGGTTCGTCGGGCCGAGCGGCGTCACCGAACTGAGCTACAGCAGGCCCGACCTGGCCGTTGAATACGTCCGGCACACGATCGAAGTCGAAAGCGGCGAGCCCTATGCGCCCGGTGCGGCTCCCGGCCCGATGCGTCGGCTCACGGCAGGGCTGATACGCCGGGGTCGGACCGGCTTCACCGCCTCGGAGCTGTCGATCCGCGACGAGGGCGACATCCTGTGCATAGCCCTGGCAGGACGCGAGCTCGACGATCGACCCCGCAGCGTGCAGTTCCAGGCGTTCAACCCGGAGCATGACGACTACGACCCCGGCGACGACGACGGCTACTGTCTCGTCACCGACGGCGTACCGGTTTACGGCGCGCTGGTCGCACTCCGGCTGACCCGCAGCACCCTGAGCCTACGGCTCACCCACGAAGCCGCACGAGCATGGGGAGCCCGCTCGACCACCCTCACGATCAAGCTCCACCTCACACACCAGGAAATCGAACAGCTACGCCGGCAGCTACAGCGCCTCTTCTCCTTCCGCACGGCTCAGCTTTCCGCCCCCACACTCCACCTCGGATAGCCGATCGCCGATCGGTGCACCCTCATGCCGCGACCCACACACCTCTCGCGGCTCCGGCTCCACCGGGGAGTAGTGCGTGGGGTCAAGCGAGCGCGCCGGGTCCGGCGGGCATGAGTCGAGCGAGCGGTTCGCGTTCTGGAACCGTCTGACAGATCGATTTTGGAGCAGGTCCGGGCACCCGGCTAGGCAAGGCCACGATCCGCTACGGATGCCGCGATTCGTCGAGAGGTGGTGCAAGGTCGAGCAGGCGCGCCAACAGGTACAGGGCGCCCGTGTCACCGCGCTGGGCACGCTCACGTAGTCACCACGCGCCTCGGCCGCTTCCGCCGATGCCTGGTCGAACCGCGATCTCACCGCATCAGTATGGCCCTCTGGTTGCAACGCACTCATCCAAAGCTGGTGGAGCGCGTCCGCCGCCGGCACGCCCGTGGCTATCGGTGGCTGTTGCGGATCTGCCACCAGCCCAGTACGCCGTACCAGACCATGACCGGCAGATGGAGGCCGTAGCCGAGCTGTTCCAGCGTTGCCGACGGGTCTTCGATCCCGGTGGTCCATGGCAGCAGAACCCCGGCAAGGCCGGAGGCGACGGCGATCAGGCCGGTATGACGAAAGGCGGTGGGCAGCGGTACGCCGAGCGCGGTCGTCACGGTCGCGGCGACCCAGAGCAGCCCGGCGAGGTTGACAGCCCACTTGGCGGTGACGAGGACTGCCCCGGCCACGACGGCGGTCGTCGGGTCGGTGGGATCGGCGGCCAACCGGGTCAACGCGAGGTTTCCGGCGTCGTGGAGCAGCCCCGCCAAGCCGGCACAGGGCAGCAGTCCGCCGGCGAGCGTCACCAGGTGCGGCCTACCGCCGGTGGGGCGGGCCGTCATCACGAGCCCGGCCGCGAGTAGGGCGAGCCAGCCGACGACATCGAGGCCCAACCCGATCAGGTGCGACCCGACCCGGGCGTTCACCACGGCCAACACGGCAGCGGGATCGGCCGGATTAAGGGTCAATCCCGATGGCACGACAACGGCCACACCGGCGAGCATGGCCGACAACGAAATCAACAGCAGCGCGCCCGTCAGCCGGGCCGCCGAGCGCTGGTCAGCGGGACTCATGGCGGCACGCTAAAACCCTGACACAGGGAGAGGGTCAAGCCAGGAGGAGGGCGGCGTGTGGCGGATCGGGGAGCTGGCGAGGATGGTCGGGGTGTCCGAACGCACCCTGCGGCACTACGACAGGGTCGGCCTACTCGCTCCTGCCACAGTGGACCGTATCACCCGCTACCGGTGGTACGGAGTAACCGAACTGGCCCGCCTGGAACGCATCCGAGGGCTACAACACCTCGGGCTGTCACTACGTCAGATCGCCGACGTCCTGGACGCCCCCGACGAGCAGCTACAGCAGGCCCTGACCGAGACCGTGGCCGCCCTTCGCCGCGACCTCGCGGCCAAGGCCGCAGCCGTGGCCATCGCCGAGGACCGGCTCGCCACACCGATGTCGGTCCTACCCCAAACGGCCACGGTGGGCCCGCGCCGCCTGTACGTGCGCCACCTGCGCATCGCCCACCCGTCCGCGCTGGCCGCCCTGTGCCCGCCACCACCGACGACCCTGCTCACCTGGCTCACCGGACATCCCACCGGGGACTTCGTCGCGGCAGTCCCGGCCGACCGGGGCGGCGAACGCCTCGACCTGCCCGCCCGTACGGTGGTGCGGACCATCGTCCCACCGGCAACCGGAGTGGTCCGCGCCGGCCTCGACCTCTTCGACTGGCTGCACCGCCGTGCCCTGACCGTCGCCGGCCCCACCCTGGAGGAGCACCTGGTCGACGCTGACCACGCCGTCGCGACGGTCCTGGAGGTACCCGTGCGACCCGCGACACCCCCGACCCGCCGCGACGCCGGCACCAACCCGCGCTGATGCCGCACCACGCGCACCGCAGATGGGCCAGTCGTCCCAGTGCGTGTCGGGTGGCAGGGTCGGCTGGTAACGGGAGGAGTCGGCCGAGGCGAGAGCCTCCGCGATCTGCCGACAGGTTTCGACATCGCTCGGCCGAATCCCCGAACGGCAACCGCCGCTCGGGCGGTTTGTGCCGCGCGAGGGTCCCGGAGAGCAGGCGGACGTCGGTCGAGACGGAGCGAGGCTAGGGCGGCGCCAGCCGCGCCAGTCGAGCGATGAACGCGTTCGCTGCCGGAGTCGGTCCCAGTCGGCTCCAGACCAGGTGCTCCAGGCGGTACGACGTGTTCACCACGGGTACCACGGTCACGCCGGGCAGCCGTACCGCGAAGGTGGAGGCGAGGAGGGCGACGCCGAGACCTTCGGCCACGAGCCGCGCCATGATGTGCGGGTCGGTGATCTCGAAGGCGACCGTGCGCTCCAGGCCGGCGGCGGCGAACGCCCGGTCGGCCTGGACCCGGCCGGTGGTCCCGGCGGGAAAGTCGACGAACCTCTCGGCGCAGATCGCCTCCAGCCGGATCCGTTCGTGGCCGGCGAGTCGATGGTCCGGAGCCAGCAGCGCGGCCAGCGGGTCGCGGGCGAGCTGCTGGCTGTTCAGGTCCGGGATCTCGACCTCCTCGGCCAGGCCCAGGAACGCGACGTCGAGCGCACCGGCGCGAACCCGGTCGGCCAGGTCGTCGCTGCCGGCCGTCAGCAGGCTGATCCGCACCTGCGGGTACTCCTGATGGAAGACCCGCAGCGCGGCCGGCACGTCGACGGCCGCCACGGTCGGGATCATGCCGACGGCGAGCCGACCGCGGATCTCGCCGGTCGCCGCGAAGACCTCCGCCTGCACGCGCTCCGCCGCCGCGAGGCACTCGCGCGCGGCCGGCAGCAGGGCCGCGCCGGCCGGGGTCAGCGCCACCGACCTGCTGGTGCGGTGGAAGAGCCGCGCACCCAACTCCTGCTCCAGCTTCGCGATCTGGTGACTCAACGCCGACTGTACGACGAAGCACCGCTCGGCCGCCCGGGTGAAGTTGCCGAGTTCGGCCACCGCGACGACGTATCGGAGCTGCTGAAGGTTCACCCGGCAATCGTCGATCACGATCGAACGTATGACAACAATGCGTTGGACTCATCGCTGCTGACGCCACAGGCTGGTGGCCATGGGAACCTCCACCGGCACGCGGACACTCGTCACGGCTCTCGCGCCGGCGGTGTGGGGCACGACGTACGTCGTGACGACCGAACTCCTGCCCGCCGGGCATCCGCTCTTCGCCGGCCTGGTCCGATCGCTGCCGGCCGGACTCGTCGTGCTGGCGGTGCTCCGCGTGCTACCCCGCGGCGTGTGGTGGTGGCGATCGCTGTTACTCGGCGCCCTCAACATCGGGTTCTTCTTCCCGCTGCTCTTCGTCTCGGCCGAGCGGCTGCCCGGCGGTGTCGCGGCCACCCTCGGCGCGACCCAGCCGCTGGTCGTGGCGGGCCTCGCGGTCGGCATCCTGCGGGAGTCGCCGTCGTGGTGGCGCATCGGCTGGGGCGTGGCCGGAGCGGCTGGCGTCGGGTTCGTCGTCCTCGGCCCGCAGGCGGGTCTCGACCCGGTCGGTCTCCTCGCCGGGCTCGCGGGCGCGTTGTCGATGGCCCTCGGTGTGACGCTCACCAAGCACTGGCGTACCGACGAGGTGCGCCCGGTGGTGTTCGCCGGCTGGCAGTTGACCGCAGGCGGGTTGGTCCTGCTCCCCCTGACCGCGCTCTTCGAAGGTCGCCCTCCCGCCGTCGACCTTCCCGGGCTGGGCGGGTACGTCTGGCTCGGGCTGGTCGGCGGGCTCGTCGCGTACGCCGTGTGGTTCCGTGGCATCGGCACCCTACCCGTCGCCGCCGTCGCGCTACTCGGGCTGATCTCGCCGCTCGTCGCCGCCGCACTCGGCGCCGTCGTCCTCGACCAGACCTTCGGCCCGGTCCAGGCCCTCGGCTTCGGCATGGCACTCACCGCGCTCGCGGCGGGGCAGTTGTCGGCGGCCCGAGGCGGCGGACCGGGCGACGCACCCACTCCACCGGTGGAGGCGATCGGCGTGGCAGGCTCTGGTTCCCGCACCGTGCCAACCCCGCCGGCTCCCGGCACCGTCCCGACGGCAGGGCGGGCCCGGACCGCACCGGGGACGCCGGGACTCCAGGAGCCGCCTCGCCCTGTACGCCGACGAGCAGCGGATGCTCTTCGGGGCCAACCCCTACCGGCAGACCGTCATGTCTGACCAGCCACGCACCCCGCCCCGCAGTCGTCGGCCGGGTTCGCACCAGGAGGAGAAATGACCAACGGGACTTTGGCCCGGTTCGTACTGCTCGCCCTGCTGTGGGGCGCCAGTTTCACCTTCATCAAGGTGTCCCTGGAAGGGCTCACCCCGGCGCAGATCGTGCTGAGCCGGCTCGTCCTCGGCGCCCTGGTGCTCCTGGCCATCGCCGCCGTCCGAAAGGTCGCCCTCCCCCGTGGCGGCCTGGGCGTCTGGGGACACCTCGCCGGCGCGGCCCTGTTCGGCAACGTCATCCCGTTCCTGTTGCTGTCCTACGGCGAACAGGGCACCGGTGCGGGCATCGCCGGAGTTCTGGTCGGCAGTACGCCACTGCTGACCCTGGCTCTGGCCGCCGCCGCGCTGCCCAGCGAGCGCGCCACCACACGCAAGGTCGTCGGCCTGGTCGGCGGATTCGTCGGCGTCGTGCTCCTGGTCGGGCCGTGGCACTCCGAACTCGGCACGCTCAGCGGCCGGCTGGCCTGCCTGGGTGCTGCGGTGAGTTACGCGATCGGCTTCGTCTACGTCCGTAGGTTCCTCTCCCCACGCGGCCTCGCCCCACTGTCACTCGCCGCGTCACAGCTGGTCGCCGCCGCCGTGCTACAGGGCCTGGCCACCCCGTTCCTGGCCTGGCAGACCCCGGAGATCACCGGCCGGGTCGCGGGCAGCGTCCTGTTCCTCGGCGTGTTCAGCACCGGGCTGGCCTACGTGCTGTACTTCCGGCTCATCGGCGATGCCGGGGCCACCGCCGCGTCCGCGGTCAACTACCTGGTCCCGGTCTTCGCCGTGCTGATCGGCGCCGTACTGCTCGGAGAGGCGATCACCTGGAACCTCGTCGTCGGCGGCCTGGTGGTCCTGGTCAGTGTGGCCTACGCGGAGAACCGCATCCGGCCCCGCGTGACGCGCGACGACGGGTCACCCGAGCAGACGGGTCAGCCCCGACGTCGGCCGGCTCCGCACGGGTAGCCGCACCGACAGCGGAATTGCCAACAGCATACCGGGTATGCATACTCGGTAGCTATGTCGATTCGCCATGGCCTGCTCGCGTTGCTGGAACGCGGCCCGATGCACGGCTACCAGTTGCGCGCCGCCTTCGAAGAGTCCACCGGCGCCACCTGGCCGCTGAACATCGGGCAGGTCTACACGACACTGTCCAGATTGGAACGTGACGGCCTCGTGCGTCCGCTGCCGGAGAGCGACGGGGGGCAGCAGCCGTACGAGATCACGGATGCGGGCCGGACGCAGCTGGACACCTGGTTCGTCACCCCGATCAGTCGCGCGGAGCGCCCACGCGACGAACTGTCCATCAAGCTGGCGCTGGCCATCACCACGCCGGGGGTCGACATTCGGGTCGTGCTACAGACCCAGCGGACCGCGACGATGCGCTCGTTGCAGGAGTACACCCGGCTCAAGGCCCGGGGCTCCGAGCCCAGGCCCGCCGACCTGGCGTGGTCGCTGGTGCTCGACGCGATGATCTTCCAGGCCGAGGCCGAGCTGCGCTGGCTCGACCACTGCGAGTCCAGCCTGGTCCGTCACAACGTCACCCCGGTGCCACGGTCCAGCACGCCGAACCCGACGTCCGAGCGCAGCGAGGTGACGTCGTGAGCGTGCTGGAGATACGCGACGCATACCGGACCCACGGCGCCGGGGAGGCCGCGGTCCACGCACTGCGCGGCGTCACCCTGACCGTCCGGCCTGGAGAACTGGTCGCCGTGATGGGACCGTCGGGTTCCGGCAAGTCGACCCTGTTGAACCTTGCCGGCGGCCTGGACCGACCCACCCGGGGTGAGGTGTACGTCGAGAACCAGCCGCTCCGCAAGCTGTCCAGGCGGCAGCTCGCCGCGCTGCGGCGACGATCGATCGGGTACGTCTTCCAGGACCTCAACCTGCTGCCCAGCCTCACCGCCGCGGAGAACGTCGCACTCCCCCTCGAACTGGACGGCACCGGGGTACGACAGGCCCGCCGGCTCGCCGTGGCCGCCCTGAGCGAGGTCGGGGTGGCCGAACTCGGGCCGCGCTTCCCGGACGAGATGTCCGGCGGCCAGCAGCAGCGGGTCGCGATCGCCCGGGCACTCGTCGGCGAACGTCGGCTCGTGCTGGCGGACGAGCCGACCGGGGCGCTCGACTCGCAGACCGGCGAGTCCGTACTGCGACTGCTGCGCACCAGGGTCGACGCGGGCGCCGCCGGCGTGCTGGTGACCCACGAGGCCCGGCACGCCGCCTGGGCCGATCGGGTGGTCTTCCTACGCGACGGCGTCGTCGCCGACACCTCCGGCCCGCTGGCCGCCGCCGAGCAGCTCCTGGGGCGGGCGTGCTGAGGAGCTGGCTGACCGCGCTGCGCATCGCCCGTCGGGAGGCACGTCGGGCGAGAGGGCGCTCGGCGCTGGTGATCGCGATGCTCGCGTTGCCGGTACTGGCGCTGAGCGCCGCCGCCGCCAGCTACGACATGTTCCGGCTCACCCCCGAGGAGGAGGCCACCCGCCTTCTCGGTGCCGCCGACGCGAGGATCGAATGGGTCGACACCGAGCCGGTCCGCCAGGATCCCACCGGGGACGGCCACTCCGCCGACAGCTCTTCGCACGCCGCCAGCACATCGGCCGAGGAGCTACTCGCCGCGTTGCCCGAGGGCAGTAGGGTGACCCCGGTCCGCAGGGGTACCGTCCAGCTTCGTACCGCAAGCGGGATAGGCGACCTTCCGGCGTACGGCATCGACGTGGCCGATCCGATGGTCGCCGGCCTCGTCACGTTGCGCGTCGGTCGCGCTCCGGCGACCGAAGGCGAGGCGGCGCTCACCGAGCAGGCGGCGCGGCGGCTCGGCAGCCGGATCGGCGACACGGTGCGGAACGCCGACCGGACGGCCTCGTGGAGGGTCACCGGAATCGTCGAGTTTCCCGCCCACCTGGCCGAGAAGGTGGTGTTCTGGCCAGACCCGGCGACGGGCGGCGGCTCCGGCTACGACTCGCACCAGTGGCTGTGGGACGCGCCCGTACCGGTCGACTGGGCCGGGGTCAGTCGACTCAACGAACGTGGCATGGTCGTCGTCTCGCGGGCGGTACTGCTCGATCCGCCCGCGCTCGACCCCTCGCACCCGTACTACCGGGACGGCGCCGACGATGTCGACCTGCGGGCCGTCGCCGCCGGTGGGCTCGTCGTCGGGCTGGGCGTGCTCGAGGCGATGCTGCTCGCCGGGCCGGCGTTCGCGGTCGGTGCCCGCCGCCGGCAACGCGACCTCGGGCTGGTCGCCGCCAACGGAGGCACACCCGCACACCTGCGTCGCATCGTGTTGGCCGACGGCGTCGTACTCGGCGTGCTCGGCACCGTCCCGGGGCTGGTACTCGGCGTAGCGGCCGCGTTCGCGTCCCGTCCCCTGGTCGAAGTGCACCTGGCGCAGCAGCGGGCCGGCGGGTACCGGGTGTTTCCCCTCGCGCTGGCCGCCATCGCCGGTCTCGCCGTCGGGACCGGCGTCCTCGCCGCACTGGTGCCGGCCTTCACCGCGGCCCGCAACGACGTCGTCACCGCCCTGACCGGGCGGCGTGGCGTCCGCCGGTCCCGCAGGGGATGGCTGGTTCTCGGCCTGGTCCTCGTCGGCACCGGTAGTGTCGCCGCCGGCTATGGCGCCTGGCGGGTCTCGTCGAACATCCTGCTCACCGGCCTGGTCCTCGCCGAGGTGGGTCTGGTGCTCTGCACGCCCGCGCTGGTGGGCCTGGTCGCCCGACTCGGCCCGCTACTGCCGTTGGCACCCAGGATCGCACTGCGCGACACCGCCCGGAACCGGACCGCGGCCGTGGCCGCCGTGGCGGCGGTCATGGCCGCGGTGGCCGGCAGCGTAGCGGTCGGGGTGGTACTCACCGCCGAGAAGACCCGGGCAGACACGGGGTACCGGGCCGGCCTGCCCGACGGACACGCGCTCGTGATCAACAATCCGCTGCCCGGACCGCTCGACGGCGAGCAGCCCCGGGTCCCGATGCGGCGGGTGGCGGACGCCGTCCGGAGCACCCTGCCGGTGACCGAGGTCGTCCCGGTCGGCGAGGTGGCCTGCCCCGACAGCGACAGGACGCCCAGATCGGTCAAGGCGGGTCGGCCGGTACTCCCTTACTGCGCCCTGCAACCCCAGGTCCCTCGGGAGCGGCGGTGCCCGTACGACCCGTTCGGCGGTGTGGTGCTGAGCCGAACCCAGCAGCGGGCGGCGAACGAGGATCCACGGTGCGCGATCGAGAAGCTGCCCAGCAGGACCGGGTACGGAGCCCTCATCGCCGGACCGGCGGCGGTGACCGCGCTGACCAGGGCCTCCGGCGAGGATCTGACCCGGGCCCGCGAGACACTGGCCGCGGGCGGCGTACTCGTCGGTGACGCGCGGCTGGTTGTGGACGGCCGGGTGACCCTCCAGGCGTATGACGAGACGATCCAGGGGCCGATCACGCCCGAGAAGCTGGCCGCAGCACCGACCGTGACCGTCCCGGGCTACGCGCCCAGCACCGGTACCCGGTTGTCCGGCACGATCTACTCGCCGGGTGCGGTGCGGGCGGCGAGGCTGGGTGAGCGACCGTACGGGCTGGTCGTGGCCACCGACCGGATGCCCACCCAGGCCGAGCAGGATCGGCTGACCGCCGCGCTGCGTGACCTGACCGACGAGGGCGGGCTGGGCGCGACGATCGAACGCCGACCGGCGACCCCGTACGACCCGACGCTGCTGATCCTGGCCGCCGTCGCGGGCCTCGTCACGCTCGGAGCGGCTGGCATCGCCACCGGCCTCGCCGCCGCCGACGGCCATGCCGACCTGGCGACCCTCTCCGCCGTCGGTGCCAGTCCGGGGGTACGCCGTAAGCTGTCACTGAGCCAGGCCGGTGTGATCGCCGGCCTGGGTACGGCGCTGGGGCTGCTCGCCGGGCTCGGCGCCTCCACCGCGGTGTTGTTCGCCTACAACCGGGCACTTCTGTACCAGTGGCCGCGCGAGGCGGCGTACCCGATCACCATGCCGTGGGAGACGCTGGCGGTGGTACTCGTGGTACCGCTGGTGGCGATGTGCGGCACCGGCCTGCTGACCCGCGCACGCCTGCCCATCGAACGCCGCCGCGTCGGCTGAACCGGCAGACGCGGGGAGGGCCGGCCCCTGCGGACCGGCCCTCCCCGGGCGTCAGCTGTCAGTAGCTGCCCAGGTCCTGCCACGGACCGTTGGGCTCGCCCGGCTGCTGGTTCCGGCTCCACCACCTGGCCTTCCAGGTGTGACCGTTGTGCGCGACCGTCTCGCCGCCGGTGTAGACCCAGGATGCGGTCCAGGCCCGGACACCGGCCCCGGCCGCCGGGACGAGAGCGCCCTGCTCCCGCCACGCGCCCGTCGTGGTGCTGCCCGGCTTCTCGTTCTGCGTCCACCACTGGGCGATGTAGGTCGCCCCGTTGTAGGACACCTGGTCGCCGTTGTTGTACACCTTCTTCGGGTCCCACGCCGGAACCGCCGGCTTCGGCTCGACCAGCGTGAAGGTGACGGTCGTGACGTTGCCCGCCACGTCGTACACCCGCAGCTCGTTCGCCCCGGGTACCGCCCCGAACACACCGGGCTTGACCCCGTTGAGGTCGGAGTAGGTGTCGTCGGTCAGGTCCTTCGGTACCCCGTTCAGGGTGAGCTTGTCGACCTTGCCGGCGTCGAAGAGCTTGAACGAGACCAGCTCGTACCCGGCGGCGGGCGTACCGACCGTCTCGGTGGCGCCGTCCTTCACCGTCACCGTCGGGCCCGTGACATCCAGCTCGAAGGTGAGCGTCGTGACGTTGCCCGCCACGTCGTACACCTTCAGTTCGTTGCTGCCGGCCCTGCCGCCGAAGACACCCGGCCGCACCCCGTTGAGGTCGGAGTAGGTGTTGTCGGTCAGGTCCTTCGGCACCCCGTTCAGGGTGAGCCGGTCGACCTTGCCGGCGTCGAAGAGCTTGAACGAGACCTCGCGGTAGACCCCGTCCCGCCCCTTCGACTCCGGCTTGACGGTGATCGTCGGAGCGGTCGTGTCGGGCGCGGCCGGGATCGCGATGTCGGTCCGCATCGAGGGCAGCTCGGCCTCGTCGCCGAGGTAGAAGCTGGCGAACCCGAACTGGTCGTAGCCGGTGTTCTTGTTCGCCACCCCGAGGCGGTACATCGGGTCGTGCATCAGCGTACGGATGCCGTACTCCGTCGGCGACAGGGTCGTGACGATGGCCAGGCGGTTGTCGGACGCGCGGAGCACCAGCTCCTCGCGCCAGTCGCCCAACAGGTCGGCCTTGAGCGTGGGCGTGCTCTTGTTGCCGGTCGACGTCAGACCGGTCGCGAGATACGGCGAGGTCGCGAAGGTCAGATCGTCGACCGTGCTGATGGTCGCGTTGCTGGCGGCCATCGCCGTCAGGCCACCGCCGAACCAGATGGCGTACTGGCCGCTGCTCAGGTTGCGGTTGCCGTTCAGGAGTTCGCCGGTGACCATGCTCCGGGCACCGTTCTGCGAGTGTCCCTGCGCACCGGGCCAGCGGTTGGAGAAGTTGCCGGCCACCGCGCCCTCGGCGTCGGTGCCCGCGTAGACGCCGAAGACCATCGAGTTCTCGTGGACGATCTGGCCCTGGTCGTTGCGCCGCTTGCCCTTCATCGGGTCGTGGGCCTCCGGTCCGGGCATCCAGCCGTGTTGCCGCCCGGTGCGGATGTCGTCGAGCAGGTTCTCCTCGCTGCCGGACCACATCCGGATGCTGTCGTCCTTGTCGACCGGGAGTAGTGCGTTGCGGTCGCCGTGCCGCAGCGGAGCCCAGGTGTTCTGCGGGTTGTTCCGGACCGCGTCGGTGGCGAACTCGAAGCTGCCGGCGACCGGGGGTACGCCGTTCTGCCCCTCGATCGTGGGCATGGTGTCGCCGTTGATCACCTCGGGCAGGATCTTGGTGCCGTCGGCGCTCAGGTCGAGAACCATGGCCTTCATCACGATCTCGTCGCGGCCGTCGCCGTCGAGGTCGCCCGAATCGGTGTGATGGTTGCCGCGGTTCTGGTAGTCGTAGGCGGTGCCGCCCAGCGACCAGTACTGCGGGTCGTTCGAGTCGAAGCTGGCCTGGAGGGTGACCTTGCCGTCGACGATCCGGAAGGCGGCCATCGTCGTCCGCACGTAGTAGCCGCGCTGCGAGACCGCATAGTTGTGCTTGCCGTCCAGGGCGGCCACGACGCCGACGTAGCGGTTGGCGCGGTTGCCCTGCGCGTCGCCCCAGACCGCCGCCTTCCAGGGGTGCTCAAGCCAGTACGCCTCCGAGGGGGCCATCATCTGCGACTTGTAGTCACCGGGCCCGCTACCGGCGCCGGGGCCGGGGTAGGCCAGGTAGGAGAAGTTGCCGCGCTGGGTGGCCGGCGTCATGGCCCAGTTGTCGCCGTCCACGCTCCCCTCGTAGGGATGCGGATACTTGGCGCTGTCCATGAGTACGCCCTTGCCGGCGGCGGCGTCCCAGCGGAAGGCCGAGAAGAACTCCTGGTCGTCCTTTGCCGGGCCGATCGGGCCGACGTGGTACGTCTTGATCCACCGCTTCAGAGCCGGATCGTTGACCCCGTCGTTGCCGCCTCCGGCCACCGGGCTGCGGTAGCTGATGGTGAAGCTGTTGAGCAGCGACCAGTAGGTGTCCAGCGCCGCGGTGTTGCCGCTGGCGAAGTACTCCTGGAACCTGTCCGTGGTCGTCTTCAGGCCGTCCTCGCCGCCCACGACGGTGCCGAGGGTGTTCGGGTAGACGACGGACTGCGACGCCTCGTCCCAGTTGCCGATGCGGGTGCCCAGCCCGGTCTTGAGCATCAGCTCGGCCTTGCCGTCACCGTCGAAGTCCTCGGTGAACAGCGTGGTCTCGTGGTCGTTGGCCGCCCGCACGTTGTAGCCCATGTCGACCCGGAACAGCATGGTGCCGTCGAGCTTGTACACGTCGATGTACTCGGGTGCGGTGGTGGTGTTGCTGCCGCCGAAGATCGGCTCGGAATACATCGGATCCTGCTGCGTGCTGCGCCACTTGACGACGATCTCGTATTCGCCGTCGCCGTCGAAATCGCCCACCGTCATGTCATGGGTGGAGTAGGGGCTGCTCTGCGAGGTGTGTATCGCGCCGGTGCTGGTCTTCGCGTAGGGAAGCGACGTGCCGGAATCCAGGTTCTTCACGTACTTGATGAACTCGGCTTCCAGTTCGTCGTAGAGCGCCTTGGTGATTTTGCCGTTCACCAGAGAGTTGGTCAGCGGCCGAGGGGCGGTGTAGGTGGCGACGCCGAGCGCGTTGGGGGTCATGTTGTGCTCGTTGAGCGCGGCGACCCAACCGTCCAACTGCTCCTGGGTCACGGTCGCCTGATCGTCGTACGCCACCCGGAACGCGCGCAGCAGGTTCATGTCGACGACGTACCAGTTCTGGTTCTCGGTACCCGGGATGACCATGTTGGCCGCGTTCAGGTTGGTACCCGGGCCGAACCGCTGGTTGCGGTAGGTGAAGTGGGCGAGCGGCACGGGAGCCGGCGCGGGCTTGAGCGGGATGTAGGTCGCCGCGCCCCGGCCCGCTTGGCCAGCCTGGCCGGCCAGGGCGGAGAGCATGGGCACGCTCATGCCCTGCCGCTCGCCCTCGACGCCGTTGATCACCGGAGCGACCTCGTAGACGGAGCCGAGCGCACCGTCCGGGTCGGTGTAGTTGGATGGGGTGACGTCTTCCTTGACGATGCCGGGGTTGGTCTCGTAGTTGCTCTCGGGCGCAACGTCCCTGGGCGCGATCGTGGTGATCTTCGCGAAGTCGGCGTCGCCGTCCTTGCGGTAGACGTTCCAGGAGATGCCGTCGGGTTCGTTGCCCAGGAAACGCCAACTCAGCAATATGCCGTCCGGGGTCTGGGCGGCGACCAGGCCGCGGGTCAGATACTCCATCGGGCGAAGGCTGGACGCGGGGGCAGCGCTCGCAGCCGGAGAACCGAAGCCGGACAGGGACAGACTCAGAACCAGCGTCAGTGGCAAGGGTACGAGGGTACGCAGTGTTTTTCGCACTTTTGTTCTCCATCTCGCATCGCCCGCCGTTGGGCAAGCGCTTTCCCAGCATCCTGCCGCCTACCGCCCCGTCGCGCAAGATCCATCTCCACTCGCGACCCGCACGTCACCTGCGCCGCCGAGCAGCCTGACGATCCGCGCACCCCGACCTTCACCAAAGCGAAGGCTTCTCCGAAAGTTTCAATAAAGTCGAATCTTTCGATGCACTCCCACGCCCTCATCCGACGAGGGATATCGTTCCCGGGTGCGCCTACCTTTGTTTGGGCCGGAGTAGTCGACCACCCTCGACTCCGCGCCTCCGACGTCGCGACACCTGAGCCGCCGCCCGGCTACCCGGTGCCGCTCGACGCCCTCCGGGCCGACCGGTCGCGTACCGCCGGCACGATGCCGCGCGGCAGGAACATCACCACCAGCACGAGCAGGATCGCGTAGACGGCGTAGGAGAGCACGCTCGGCGCGTAGCCGGGCATCCCGGGCTGGGTGCCGAGCGTGTTGAGCAGCTGGACGAGCAGGATGATCACGGTCGTGCCGACGAGAGCACCCCACAGGGTGCCGAGCCCGCCGACGACGGCCATCACCACGTACTCGATGGAGAGCAGCACCGGGAACGAGCCCGGCGCCAGATAGCCGAGATAGAAGGCGTAGATGCCGCCGGCCAGGCCGGCGAACGCGGCGGAGAGCGCGAAGACGGTGAGCCGGTAGCGCCCCACCGGCACCCCGCAGGCCGCCGCGGCGGTCTCGCTGCTGGCCAGCGCGTGCAGGCCACGGCCGGGGCGGGAGGCGACGATGTTGCGGGCCACCAGCAGGGTGAGCGCGACGGCGGCCCAGACCAGGTAGGCGTAGGAGAGGTCGTCGGCGAACTCGTAGCCGCCGACCGAGAGCCGTGGGATGCTCTGTAAGCCGATGGCACCGCCCGCCCAGTCCGCCCGGGCGACCAGGGAGAGCAGGATCAGTTGCATGGCGAGGGTGGCGAAGGCGAGATGGTGACCCCGCAGCCGCAACAGCGGCACCCCCACGACGACCGCGAACCCGGCGGAGACCAGCGGCGCGGCGAGCAGGCCGAGCACCGGCGGCAGGCTGTGCACGCTGAGCAGGCCCGCCGTGTAGGCACCGATCGCGTAGAAGGACGCCTGCCCGAGGGAGATCTGACCGGCGTACCCCATCAGCAGCGACAGCCCGACGGTGACCATCACGGCGAGGCCGAGCAGGACGTAGACGGTGAGGTGGCTGCCGGAGAGCAGCGGCGGCAGGGCGAGCGTCGCCGCCGCCACCGCCACCGCCGGCCCCCGCCGGGCCATCAGGCCGGCTCCTGCTCGGCCACCGGCGTCCGCACGGCCTGCCGCAGCATCACGGCGAGCAGCAGCACCAGCGCCACCTCCATCTGGTACGCGGCGTTGCCGTAACCGGCGACGAAGGACTGCGCCACGCCCAGCAGCACCCCACCGACGAGGGTGTGCAGCGGCCGCATCAACCCGCCGAAGACGGCGGCGGCGAAGCCACCGACGATCAGCGTGACGTCGTAGTCGAAGGTGACGAGCTGGATCGGCGTGACGAGCACTCCGGCGAGCCCGCCGAGCGCACCGCCGATGCCGAAGGCGAGCAGCCCCATTCGGACGACGTCGATCCCGACGACCTTCGCGGCGTACGGGTTGGAGGCGCACGCCGACAGCGCGCGGCCGATGTCGGTGCGGGCGAACAGCGCGGCCGTGCCGGCGAAGACGACGGCCGTCGCGCCGATGATCAGCAGGTAATGCGCCTGGAAGCGGACGCCGGCGAACTCGACCGCCCCGGGCACCCCGGCGAACGACCGGGGCTGGTCACCCCAGATCAACACCTCGACCGCGTACGCGAAGACGGCCAGCCCGAGCGTGATGATCAGTGACGCGCCGGGTGGGGTACCCGGCCTGCCGATCGCGACCAGCCCGACGAGCAGCCCGGCACCGGCACTGACCGCCACGGCGGAGAGCTCGGCCAGGCCGTGCGGCAGCCCGCTGGCCAGCAGGGTCGACGCGGTCAGCGCGGCGATCACCGCGAACGAGCCCTGGGCGAAGTTGACCACCCGGGTGACCCGGTGTACGACGACGAGGCCGCTGCCGACGAGCGCGAACGCGCAGCCGCCGCCGACGCCGGTGATCAGGTACTGGAGGAACTCCGTCACCCGGCGACTCCCAGATAGGCGTCGGCGACCCGTGGGTCGGCGGCCAGTTCCGCCGCGGTCCCGGCGACGACGACCCGCCCCGCCTCCAGCACGTACCCCCGGCTGCACAGGTCGAGGGCGAGTCGGGCGTTCTGTTCGATGAGGAGCACGGCGAGACCCTGTTCGGCGTTCAGCTCCCGCAGGTGCCGCACCAGGTCGGCGACGACGAGCGGGGCGAGGCCGAGGGAGAGCTCGTCGACCGCCAGCACGTCCGGCCGGGCCATCAGCGCCCGACCGACCGCCACCATCTGCTGTTCCCCGCCGGAGAGCTGACCGGCGCGGCGGCGACGCAACGGGGCCAGGCCGGGCAGGATCTGGTAGATCGGGCCGGTGTCGCGGTTGCGGATCCGCCAGCCGCCGAGCCGGAGGTTGTCGTCGACGGTCAGGTCGGGAAAGACCTGCCGCCCCTCCGGTACGTGGGCCAGCCGGCCGGAGATCGTCACCGTGCCGCCGGCCGGCCGCCGAATTCCGGAGAGCGTGTCGACCAGTGTCGACTTTCCCGCCCCGTTGGGACCGATCAGCGCCACCATCTCCCCGGCCGCCACGGTGAGGCTGACCTCGTGCAGCGCGACCGCGACGCCGTACCGGACGGTGAGGTCGACGACGTCGATCACCCGGGCACCCCTGTCCCGAGGTACGCGGCGACGACCGCCGGATCGGCCCGAACCTCGGCGGGGGTGCCCTCGGCGATCACCCGGCCGAGGTCGAGTACGGTGACCCGGTCGGCCAGCCGGTTCACGAAGGCGACATCGTGCTCGATGACCACCATCGTCAGGCCGCTCGCCTTCAGCTCCTCGAAGAGTCGGGCCAGTGCGTCCCGCTCGGCCGCGCGCAGTCCAGCCGCGGGCTCGTCGAGCAGGAGCAGCCGGGGTCGGCCGCAGAGCGCGCGGGCCACCTGGAGCGCGCGCTGCTGCCCCAGCGGCAGCGACTCCGCCGGCCGGTCGGCCCAGCCGGCGAGGCCGACCCGGGCCAACGCCTCCCGGGCGCTCTGCCGGATCTCCCGCTCCTCCCGGCGGTGCCCCGGCAGCCGGAACACCGCACCGGCGAAGCCCCCGCCGGTGACGGCGTGCGCGCCGACCATCGCGTTCTCCAGCGCCGTCATGCCGCGGAAGATCCGGGCGCCCTGGAAGACGACCCCGATGCCGAGCCGGGCCCGACGGTGGGCCGGCAGCCGGTCCACCCGGGTACCGGCGAGCACGATCGCGCCGGTACGCACCGCCAACTGGCCGCCGACCAGGTTGAACAGGGTGGACTTGCCGGCGCCGTTCGGCCCGATGACGGCACGCAGTTCCCCGTGCGCGACGTCGATGTCGACCTCCCGCACCGCGTACACGCCGCCGAAGGCGTGCGAGACACCGGCGACCCGCAGCAGCGGCTCGGTCACCTGCCCGCCACCACGGCGAGTTGCTCCCGGGCCCAGTCGGTGGGGACGAACGCGCCGCCCCGCACGGTGTTGACGGAGATGTAGTCGGCCCTGAGGCCGGCGTGGTCGGTGGCGCTGTAGGTGTAGGTGCCGTTCGGGGTGGTCACCGTCAACCCCTCCAGGGCGTCCCGGATCTTCGCCCGGTCGGTGCCGCCGGCCTTCTCGATCGCGGCGACGAGCAGCCGTACCCCGCTGTAGCCGTCCTGGGCGAACTGCGGTGGCGGGTACCCGTGCTTGGCCCGGAACGCACCGGCCAACTCGTCGATCGCCTGCTTCTGCGCGCCGTCCGGGAGGGTGTCGCCGACCACGCCGATCGAGCTGGCCACCAGCGCACCCTCGGCGGCCGGGCCGACCGGATCCAGCCAGAGCCTGCTGGCCTGCGCCCCGGTGAAGACCACCGGCACGTCGAGCCCGGCGGTGGCGTACTGCTTGGCCAGGGCCACCCCGGGGGCGCCGGTGGCCCAGACGACGAGTGCCTGCGCCCCCGAGGAGCGGACCTGGTTGAAGACGGCCGAGAACTCGGTGGTGGTGGTCTGGAACTCCGGGGTGGCGGTGAGGGTGACGCCGTGGCCGGGCGCCTTCTCCCGGGTACCGTCGAAGCCGGCCTTGGCGTATGAGCTGCGACCGTCGTACGCGACGGCGATCCTGGTGATGTCCTGCGCCTTGAGGTATTGCAGGATCCGGTCCGCATAGGTCGCCGAGGTGGCCGGCACGACGAAGACGTACGGGTGCACCGGGTCGACCTGCTCGTCGGCCGGGGTGAGCGAGATGTACGGGACCTTCTCCCGGTCGACCAGCGGGATGGTGGCCAGGGCGGAGTTGGAGAAGGGCGAGCCGATCACGGCGGCGACGTCGCGGCCGCGCAGGTCGTTGAAGGCCAGCACCGACTGGTCGGGCTGGCTCTTGTCGTCGCGGACGATCAGCTCCACCGTGCGGCCGAGCACCCCGCCGGCCGCGTTGATCTGCTCGACCGCGAGCGCCACGGACTTTTCGTTCTCGGTGCCGAGTGGTGCGTAGTTGCCGGTCAGGGAGACGATCTGGCCGACCCTGATCGGGCCGGCACCGTCTCCGGTGGACGGTTCGCCGCCGCAGCCGGCCGTGGCGACCGCCACGACGAGCGCGACGGCGGATACGGCGGTACGTCGCACGGTTGCCTCCCACCGCGAGGGAAAGCCCTGTCACGGAGACGCTAGACATCTATCGCACGCCGGTCAACATTCATGCCTAACGTTCTCGTGCCGAGACGGCGCCTCCCGCACCGCAACCGGGGGTCCGGGGTGTCCCGGCAGCCGACGGCGAGCAGCACAGGAACCGGCCCGCCGGGCACTCGGCGCCGGTCGAGGAGGGTCGAGCGGCTGTCGGACGACCCGGAATCTGTAAAGTCGGCGGCATGTCGATGCAGTCCGCGTCGCCCGCGGCCGACCTGCCCCGGGTGCAGGCCGGCGGCAGCCCGCAACACCTGCTGCTGACGTTGCTCGGCGACTACTGGTACGGCCAGCGCGCCCCGCTCCCCTCCGCGGCCCTGGTCGCACTGCTCGGCGAGTTCGGCATCACCGAGGTGAGCGCTCGGGCCGCGCTGAGTCGGCTGGCCCGGCGCGGGCTGCTGGAGCAGTCGAAGTCCGGCCGGCGCACCTCGTACGCCCTCAGCGAGCGGGCCGCCGGGGTGCTCGCCGAGGGGCGGGGCCACATCCTGTCCTTCGGCACCGGGCGGACACCGTGGACCGGCCGGTGGACCGTGGCCGCCTTCTCGGTACCCGAGGACGACAGGTCCCGGCGGCACGCCCTGCGTACCCGACTGGGCTGGCACGGCTTCGCTCCGCTCTACGACGGGCTCTGGGTCTCGCCGCACGAACGGGTCACCGAGGTGACGACGATCCTGGCCGAACTCGACATCGACCGGGCCACCGTCTTCACGGCGGAACTGGCCGACGGCGGGCCGACCGGCGGCCATCCGATCCACGCCTGGGACCTCTCCGCGCTGCGCGCCGAGTACGAGCGGATCCTCGCCGCGTACGAGCCGGTCCGGCGACGGTGGCGCACCGGCCGGATCGGCACCGCCGAGGCCCTCGTCGCGCGGACCGCGCTGATGGACGACTGGCGCACCATGCCGAGCCTCGACCCGGAGTTGCCGACCGAACTGCTGCCGGCGCGCTGGCCCCGGGCAGCGGCCCGGGCGCTCTTCGTCGAACTGTACGACGGCCTGACCGGCCTGGCCGAACAACGCGTGGTCCAGGTGGTCGCCGGGCACGATCCCAACCTCGCCGCGCTGGTGCGTACCCACACCAGCCAGGCGGGCGATATGTGACACTAGTCTTGACGCTAGGCACGTAGATAGTCAGACTCGGTCCAGACCCGAGGACGCCTCGGCCGCTCCGACGGCCCGGCCGGCTCGGGCCCACGTTTATGCACCGGACGACACCAGCTACAGGAGCAGCGGGGAGACCGGGATGGCCGAGCCAGCGTCGATCGTCGTGCGCCGTCGCCTGGAGTGGTCGGACACCGACCCGGCGGACCGGTGGCACTACGGGGTGGTGCTGCGGTTCGTGGAGAGTGCCGAGAAGGAGCTACAGGACCAGCTCGGCGTCACGGCGGCGGACGCCCGCTGGATGCCCCGGGTGAACCTCACCGTCGACTACCTGGCGGCCCTGCACTTCGGCGAGATCGCCGAGACCACCCTCGCGGTGGAGCACGTCGGGCGCGCCTCGCTGCGCTACGCCTTCACGGTCGCCCGGGACGACACGACGCTGGCCCGGGGAACGCTGACCGTGGTCTGGATCGACGCCGAGACGGGCCAGAGCAGTCCGTGGCCGGACCGGCTCCGCGCGCTGCTGACCGGGACCGGCTCGGCGGAGGGCTGACGCGTGCGGAGCACCATGGGCTCGATGCCGCTCTCCGTCGGGATGATGCTGCGCCGAGCCGCCGCGATGGGCCCGCACGCCCGGCTGGTCGGATACACCGAGGCCGGCCGGACGGAGTACGGCTGGCCCGAGCTGGCCGGTCGGGCACGCCGGCTGGCCAACGCGCTGGCCGCGCTCGGTGTCCGCCCGGGCGACCGGGTCGGCACGTACGCCTGCAACGGGCTGCCGCACCTGGAGCTGTGCTACGGCGTGCCACTGGCCGGCGCGGTACTGCAACCGCTGAACACCCGGCTGCACCCGGATCAGGTGGCGGCGATCGCCGCGCACGCCGAGGACCGGACGATCTTCGTGACCGCCTCCCTGACCGGCCAGTTCGCGCCGATCCGGCGCCGGCTCTCCGGGGTACGGCACTACGTCGTGCTGCCGGACGGCGGCGCGACACACCCGGACTTCGCCGACGCGACCGACTACGAGCAGCTCCTGGCGAGCGCGCCGGAGGACGAGCCGGCGGAGGTGGACGAGTGGAGCGCGGCGTGCCTCTGCTACACCAGTGGCACCACCGGCCGCCCGAAGGGTGTCGTCTACTCGCACCGCTCGCTGACCCTGCACGCGATGAGCGGCCTCTTCGTCGACTCGTTCGCGATCCGGGAACGCGACGTCGTACTCCCGCTGACCCCGCTCTTCCACGCCCTCTCCTGGGGCATGCCGTACTCGGCGGCGCTGGCCGGGGCCGGTCTGGTCCTCGCCGGCTCGGACACCAGCCCGGCCACCGTCGTACGCCTCGTCCGGGACGAGCGGGTGACCGTCGCGGCCGGGGTGCCGACCTTCTGGCTCGCCGTCGACCAGCTCGCGCCGGAGCCGGAGGAGTTGGCCAGCCTGGACCGGATCCTCTGTGGCGGCTCGGCGGTGCCGCTGGAGCTGATCCAGCGCTACCAGCGGCGCGGCGTCGCCATGCGACAGGGCTGGGGCATGACCGAGATGTCGCCGTCCGGCAACCTGACCATGGTCCGCCGGCATCTGGAGGAACAGCCGGAACAGTGTCGGCAGGCACTGCACGCCACCCAGGGGGTGCCGACCGCCGGGGTGGAGCTGCGGGTGGTCGACCCGGACGGCGTGGTACTGCCGCACGACGGACGGTCCGCCGGTGAGATCGAGGTACGCGGACCGTGGGTCACCGAGTCGTACCACCGGCCGGAGGACGACGCCAACACCGCCCGGTTCCGGGACGGCTGGCTACGCACCGGCGATCTCGGCACCGTCGACGGCGACGGCTACCTCCACCTGCTCGACCGCGCCAAGGATCTGATCAAGTCGGGCGGCGAGTGGATCAGCTCGATCGAGCTGGAGAACCACCTCATGGACCACCCGGCGGTGGCCCAGGCCATGGTGATCGCCGTACCGCATCCGATCTGGGGCGAACGCCCCGCCGCGCTCGTCGTCGCCTGCGCCGAGGTCTCCGCCGAAGCGCTCGCCGTGCACCTGCGGCCCCGGGTGGCGAGCTGGTGGCTGCCCGACATCGTCCGGTTCGTCGACGCGCTGCCGACGACGGCGACCGGCAAGTTCGACAAGGTGGCGGCCCGCCGGACCTGGCAGGACGAGTTGGCGGCCGAGCTGGCCTCGACAACGGAAGGACAGCCGTGAGCGAGCGAATCAGCCAGCTCGGTGCGGTCGTGCCTCATGGCGGCACGGAGCGAAGCGGAGTGCCGGCATGAGCGAGCGGAGCGAGCGAATCAGCCAGCTCAGTGCGACCGTGCCTCATGGCGGCACGGAGCGAAGCGGAGTGCCGGCATGAGTGAATTGTTGGCGGAGCGGGTCGCGGTGGTCACCGGAGCGGCGCGCGGGATCGGCAGGGCGACGGCCGAACTGCTCGCCGGGCACGGTGCCCGGGTGGTCTGCGCCGACCTGGACGGCGAGGCCCTCGCGCGTACCGTCGGATCGCTCGGCGGTCGCGGGGTCGCGGTCGCCGCCGATCTGACCGTGCCGGCGGCGCCGGCCGAGGTCGTCGCCCGCGCTGTCGACGAGTACGGGCGGCTCGACATCGTGGTCAACAATGCCGGCTACACCTGGGACGGCATCTTCCACAGGATGACCGACGAGCAGCTGACCGCCATGCTCGACATCCACCTCACGGCGCCGTTCCGGCTGCTCCGCGCCGCCGCCCCGGTGCTGCGTGAGGCCGCCAAGCGCGACGCCGCCGAGGGCCGCGAGATCTTCCGCAAGGTGGTCAACGTGACCTCGATCGCCGGCACGATGGGCAACGTCGGCCAGGCCAACTACGCCGCCGCAAAGGCCGCCCTGACCGGTCTCACCAGGACGCTCGCCAAGGAGTGGGCCCGTTGAAAATCAACGTCAACGCGGTGGCGTTCGGCTTCGTGCAGACCCGGCTGACCGCCGACGCCACCGAGGCCGGCACCTTCGACCATGGTGAGCACCGGATCCCGCTGGGCATCCCCGGCGCCGTCCGGGAACGGGCCGCGGCGCGCATCCCACTGGGCCGGCCCGCCACCCCGGCGGAGGCTGCCGGCGGCATCTTCCTGCTCTGCTCGCCGTGGTCGAACTTCGTCCACGGCCAGGTGCTCACCGTCGCCGGTGGGCAGGCCGAAGGGATGAGCTGAGATGCGCTCCGCCAGGCACCCCGCCGACCTCGCCGGGAGCCGGTGATGCGGCTCTCCGACGTGGCGATCCCGGTCAACCTGGTCTGGTCCTCGCCGTTCTGTCGCTGGCAGGGCCCACTCGCCGAGATGTCCAGCGTGGACCTCGCGGTCGACGTGACCGCCCGGGCGCTGACCAGGGGCGGGATGCCAGCCTCCGAGATCGGTCAGGTCGCCTTCGGCAGCACCGTGCCGCAGCCGGCCTCCTTCTACGGCGCCACCACCATCACCCCACGGCTCGGGCTCGACACCGTCACCGGTCCGGCCATCGCCCAGGCCTGCGCCACCTCGGTGGCGGTGGTGCAGGCCGCCGCCGTACAGGTCGAGCTCGGTGCCCACCGCACCGTACTCGCGCTGGCGGCCGACCGCACCAGCAACGGCCCGCTGCTGGTCTGGTCGGCACAGCGCAGCCCGGGCGCCGCGCCACGGACCGAGCACTGGGTACTCGACCCGATGCGGCACGACCCGAACACCGGCCAGTCCATGCTCGACACCGCCGAGCACGTGGCCGCCGAGGAGGGCTACTCCCGTGCCGAGATCGACGCCGTCACGCTGCTGCGCCACGAGCAGTACCGGTCGGCCGCCGACCTGCGCCCCGGCCACCTGGTGGAGGTGCACGTGCCCGGCCGGCACGGGAACGTGGTGGTCGACGACGACCACGGCGTGCACGACACCACGGCCGACGGGCTCGCCGCGCTCTCCCCGGTCCGGCCGGACGGCGTCGTGACGTACGGGTCGCAGACCCATCCCGGCGACGGTACCGCCGCGGCGGTGCTCAGCACGGTCGACCGGGCCCGCGAACTCGGCGGCGGTACGGGCGTCGCCCGGGTGCTCGCGATCGGCTTCGCCCGCACCGACCGGGCCCGGATGCCCCGGGCGCCACTGCCGGCGGCCCGCGCCGCGCTCGCCGACGCCAACCTCGACATCACCGGCATCGACGTGGTGACCACGCACAACCCGTTCGCCGTCAACGACCTCTACTTCGCCCGGCAGACCGGCTTCGCGCTGGACCGGATGAATCCGTACGGTTGCAGCCTGGTCTACGGGCACCCGCAGGGGCCGACCGGCCTGCGTGCGATCGCCGAACTCGTCGCCGCGCTGCACGCCCGGGGCGGTGGACGCGGCCTTTTCACCGGATGCGCGGCCGGTGACACCGCCGCCGCCCTGGTGCTGGAGGTGACCGACTGATGTCGTTCGACGGGTCCGTCGTCGGCCGCTGGAGCGAGCCGCGCCGGTTCGACGTCACCCCGCCCGGCGTGGCCGGCTACGCCGACGCCGTCGGCGGGCCCTCCCCGGTCTACGCCGTGGTCCCCGCCATGGAGCTGGTCTTCGCCGTCGCCGGTACCGCCGCCCCGGCCGAGCTGCGCGCCAGGGTCGTGCACGGCCAGCAGGACATCTTCTTCCACCGCCGGCTGCCGGTCGGCGAGACGGTCACCGTCCGCGCCGCCGTGCTCGGGCTGCACGGCAAGCGCAGCGGCACCGTCGCCACCATCGGAGTCCGGACGTACGACGCCGACGGCGCGCTCCTGAACGAGCAGTACGTCACCGAGTTCTACCGGGGCATCCCGACCGACCTGCGGCTGGGCACCCCCTCCCCCGCCCTGCCGGCCGACGCGCCCGACGGCCCGCCGCTGCGTACCGGGACCGCACCCCTGCCGCTCGACCTGCCCCGTCGCTACGCCGACGCCTCCGGCGACCGCAACCCGATCCACCTCGACGAGGAGTTCGCCCGCGCCGCCGGGCTGCCCGGCGTCATCGTGCACGGTCTGGCCAGTCTCGCCGTGGCCAGCCACACCGTGCTCGCCGACGGGGCCGAGCCGGCGCGGCTGAGCTGCCGCTTCACCCGACCGATCGCACCCGGCGACACCCTCACCACCCGGGTCTGGGCCGACGGTGCCGGACACCGGTTCGAGAGCGTGGACCGGGCCGGCGCCGTGGTGCTCGGCGCCGGCCTGGCCGAACTCACCCGACCGGTCATCTGACCTCGGGCGTTGCCGTCGACGCCCGGTACGTCGTCATTGACTGCACACCGCGCCGTTCAGGGTGAACTGGCTCGGCGCCTGGTTCGCCCCGCTGTAGCTGCCCTGGACGCCGAACGTGACGCTGGCCGCGACCCCGATCGCGGCGTTGTACGAGACGTTGCGGGCGGTCACCTGCGCGCCGGACTGGTTGACCGTGGCGTTCCAGGCGTTCGTCACCTGCTGGTTGCCCGGCCAGCTCCACTGCACGGTCCAGCCGTTGACGGCGGTGGTCGAGGTGTTGGTGACCGTCACGCTGGCGGTGAAGCCGCCGGTCCAGCTGTTGGCCGTGTAGCCGACCCGGCAGGCACCCGCCGACGGCGGCGGGGTGGTCGTGGACGGCGGTGGGGTGGTCGTCGGCGGCACGCTCGGCGAGGTGGTGGGCGTACCGGTGGTCGGGTTCGGGGTCGGCGTTCCACCGGCGAGACCGAAGAACTGCACCGCCGCCTGCGCCATCCCGCTCATCGGCAGGCTGTGGCCGGCACCGTTGACGCTGATCGCCTCGATCAGCGTGACGCCGCCACTGGTCCAGCGCCGCCGGTTCCAGTTCGGCTGCGGCGTGTCCGTGGAGGTCGGGGTGAGGCTCAGCCCGTGCACGTTGGTCCACTGGTCGACCGCCTCCTGGAGCAGTTGGAACGGCACCAGGGTGTCGTTGGTGCCGTGCCACAGCTGGATGCGCGGGCGGGTGCCGCTGTAGCCGGGGTACGCCTGGCGGACGGCGTCACCCCACTGCTGGGGTGTCCGGTCCATCCGCCCGTTGACGCACTGGCTGTTCTGTGGCGGGAAGTCGGCGGCGTTGGCGAAGCAGTTGAACGGCACCCCCATGAACGCCGCGCCCGCCTTGAAGACGTCCGGATAGAGCGCGAGCATGGCGTTGGTCATCATGCCGCCGGAGGAACTGCCCGTCGCGTAGACCCGGTTCGGGTCACCGGCGTACTGCCGTTGGACGTACGTCACCATCGACATGATCGACACCGGGTCACTGCCGCCGCCCCGGCGCTTGGACGCCGCCGACCAGACGTCGAAGCAGTTGCCGAAGCCCGCCTGCTGGGTCGCGGTCGGGTAGATCACGATGAACCCGTACCGGTCGGCCTGGGAGGCGAACTCGCTGCCGGAGTAGAAGCCCGGACCCGAGCCGCCGCAGCCGTGCATCGCCACCACGATCGCCGGGTTGGCGGGACGGGAGTCCGGGACGTAGACGTGCATCCGCATGCCGCCCGGGTTGTCACCGAAGCTGGTCACCTCGACCAGGGAGGCCGCCTGGGCCGGTGGGGCGAGCATGATCCCGGCGGTCGCCGCGAGCGCCGTGGAAGCCAACGCGACGAGCGTCACCCGGACTCGACGCCTGATCCTTTCATTGATAGACATCATTGCAGCAAGCTAGCAACTTGAATGACGGTCGTCAATAAAATGTCTTAGAGTGGCGCGCGACGGTTCCCGATGACCGCTCTGAGCAGGGCGACCGGCCCCGGCACCCGGAAATCTCGCCGCACCGTGACCGCCCGGACACCCGACCCGCTCACCCGACAGACGCCGCCCGGGACGGACTCGGGTACCCCGAGACACGTCACCAGAGGAGGGCAGGGCCTCCGGGAATGCGGACGTTTACTCCTGATCCGGAAGGTCGAACCGCCGCGCCGGGCTCACGCGGGCCAGCGGGCGCACCCCGGCCTCGACCGTCCCGTACCCCAACGCTGAACACATCCATTGACGGACGTCACAGTGACTCCTATATTGACGATAGTCACTCATGTGGACGCGGAGTGAGGTGGGGCGACGGGGTCGGTGCAGGCCGACCCCGTCGCGCGAGAGGCGGCCGTTGGAGGTCACCTGCCGGCGGCCCGGGCTTCCTCGCCGCAACGGGCGCTCACCGGGACCGACCGGTCCGCTCGTGACCACCCGGCCGCAGCGACCGGTGCCGGCGCACGGCCGCGCTGGCCACGGTCAGTCGACGTACCCGGGCGCGGCCGCGGTGAGAGTGCAACCGGAGGAGGAAATGTGTTTGGGAGAGCAGTTCGCCGAGGTCGCGCGACGATCCTGTCGGTGTCGGGGGTCGCGGCCGCCGCAGGCGTCGCGCTGCTGGTGGCGACCGCGATGCCGTCGGGTGCCGCCGCGCCCCGAGCGGCGGGGGTAGCCGGGTCGGACACCAGCGCCGGCGTCCTCGCCGCCACCGCCGGATGCGGTCGGGCACCGACGCTGACCAGCGGCACACATTCGATACAGAGCGGTGGGAAGACCCGCAGCTTCGTCCTGAGAATCCCCGACAACTACGACAACAGCCGCCCCTACCGGCTGGTGTTCGGATTCCACTGGTTGGGCGGCAACGCCAACTCCGTCGTCAGCCAGAGCTACTACGGACTGCTGCCGCTGTCGAACAACAGCACCATCTTCGTCGCCCCGGAGGGCCTCAACAACGGCTGGGCCAACTCCGGCGGCGAGGACGTGACCTTCACCGACAACATGATCCACACGATCGGAAACGCGCTCTGCGTCGACACCGCACAGCTGTTCTCCCTGGGATTCAGCTACGGCGGCGGGATGAGCTACGCACTGGCCTGTGCCCGGGCCGACGTCTTCCGGGCGGTCGCGATCTACGCGGGTGGCGTGATCAGCGGGTGCAACGGCGGGAACCAGCCCATCGCGTACCTTCAGGCACACGGGCTCAGTGACAACGTGCTCAGCATCTCCGGCGGACGAGCGATGCGCGACAGGTTCGTCAGGAACAACGGCTGCACGGCGGCGAGTCCGCCCGAACCGGCGCAGGGCAGCGGGAGGCACACCGAGTACCACTACTCCGGCTGCTCGGCCGGGCACCCGGTCGCCTGGTACGCGTTCGACGGCGGCCACACCCCCACACCGCAGGACGCCGGCTCCAACACCGCCTGGCTCCCCCAGGAGACGTGGGAGTTCTTCACACAGTTCCAGAGCACGCCGACGCCGGGACCGAGCACACCGACACCGGGGCCGACCGCTCCGACGCCGGGACCCACCACACCGTCGCCCTCCACCGGCGGCTGCCGGGTCAGCAGCACCGTGAACGCGTGGAGCACGGGCCTGACCGAAAGCATCACCATCACCAACACCGGTACGACCCCGGTCAACGGCTGGTCCCTGGTCTTCACCCTGCCGAGCGGCCAGACCATCACCTCCAGCTGGAACGCCAGCTACTCGCCGGCCTCCGGCCAGGTGACGGCCAGGAACGCCTCCTACAACGCCACCATCGCCCGCGACGCGTCGGTCACCTTCGGCTTCCAGGCCACCCACACCGGCAACACGGCCAGGCCGACCTCGTTCACCCTCAACGGCGCGGCCTGCGCCCTCGCCTGACCATCGCCGAAAGCCCGGGGGGTGGAGCCTCGACCCGGCTCCACCCCCGAGCCATGCCATCCGCCGCAGAGCCGAGGAAGCGGCGAGCGCTATCCTCCCCGCATGGCTGGCAGCACCCTCACCGCCTGGCTGGTCGATTCCGACCCGGCCCTGCGCTGGCAGGTCGAGCGGGACCTCCTCCGTCTGCCCGAGGAGGTGTGGACCGCCACCAGGGCGAGAGTCGCGACCCACGGATTCGGCGCGCGACTGCTCGCCCTCCAGGACCCCGACGGGCAGTGGGCGGGCGGGGCGTTCTTCCCCGGCGGCTTCGACTTCGACGGCCCGGAGGCGCAGCAGGGCGCTCAGCCATGGACAGCGACCACGTGGACGTTGAACTCGCTGCGGGAGTGGGGGCTCGACGCGGGTGCGCTCGCCGACACGGCGCCGCGGCTCGCGGCGAACAGTCGTTGGGAGTACGACAACCTGCCCTACTGGGGCGGTGAGGTGGACTGCTGCATCAACTCGTGGACGCTGTCCAACGGGCTCTGGCTCGGTGCCGACGTCGACGGCCTCGTCGACTGGTTCCTCGCCCACCGGCTGGCGGACGGCGGATGGAACTGCGAGTGGGTGAACGGCGCGACGAGATCCTCGTTCCACTCCACCCTGAACGTCCTGAAGGGGCTACTCGACTACGAGCGGGTGACGGGCGACAGGGAGCGGGTGCGTGACGCGCGACGCAGCGGCGAGGAATACCTGCTCACGCGCGGGCTGTACCGCCGGCTCTCGACGGGCGAGCCGGTCGGCCCCTGGGCGCTGCACCTGGCGTACCCGTTCCGCTGGTTCTACAGCGTGCTGAACGCTGCGGACTACTTCCGCGCCGCGGCGCTCCACGACGGCACCGTCCCGGACGAGCGCATGGCGGACGGGATCGCGCGGATCCGTGCCGCCCGGCAGCCCGACGGCACGTGGCTGCAGGAACGGCGGCATCCGGGCCAGGTGTGGTTCGAGGTCGACGTCCCGGCGGGCCAGCCGTCGAAGTGGCTGACCTTCTTCGCGACCAGAGTGCTCGGGTGGTGGGACGACCTCGGGCCCGCCAGCCCCGGCCCGGCCGAGCTGGATCCCGTCCGGAAGGCGAAGACGGAGCCAGCCTGACGCCGCCGGTCTGATCAGTGGATGTCGCCTGTCACGTCTCGGGCGGGAAGCGCCCAGGACGACGTGGCTCCGATCCGGGGCGAGGAACCGTCCACCCGGTCACTCAGCCGCGCACGAGCGCGTCGTACGCCTCGGCGAACCGCGCCCGCCGTTCCGCGTAATGCGCGACGTGCGCGGGGCGGGGCTCGTATGTCGCCCCGGTGGCCCGGGGCGCGCGCGGAACGTCGGGTGCCAGCACGTCGAGCGCGAGCAGCGCCGTGCCACGCTGCGTGGCGCGCCGCCGGGTCACGTGCGTGACGGGTCGGCCGAGTACGTCCGCGAGGATCTGGAGCCACTCCGGGTGGTCGTTGCTGACCCGGCCCGCCGCCGCGACTTCCGACACCCCCGGAGCGGCCGGGTGCAGTTCGTCGGCGACCCGCGCGTAGGTGATGGCCACGCCCTCGACGATCCCGCGGAACAGGGCGTCCGCGTCCGTGGCCGCCGAGACCCCGCCGAGCACGGCACGCGCGCCGCCGACCCAGCCCGGCGCGCGTTCACCGGTGAGGTACGGCAGCACCAGCGGCGTGGCGTCGCTCGGCGGTGCGGTGAGGGCGGCCGCGAGCGCCGGGCTGAGGCGCAACGTGCTCTGCGCCCAACTCACGGCACGACCGACATCGTTGATCGCCCCGCCGAGCAGGGTGCGTCCCGCGTCGACCCGGTAGTTCCACAACCCGAACGGCAGGGGGTCGGCAGGGCCGTCGAGCAGCACCCGCAGCGCACCACTGGTGGCTGTCGACGCGGTGAGCACCGTGGCGTCGGTCGCCCCGGACCCGACGTTGCTGGCGAAGCCGTCGGTGACGACGGGAAACCACGCCGCCCGAGCCAGGGCGGGCCAACGGGCCGGGGCCGCCGAAGATGCCGGCTCGGTCATGTCACGCGGCGAAGAAAGCTGCTCGGGGCCGATGCCCGCGGCAGCGAGCAGTTCGGCGTCGAACTCGCCGGTGCGACGGTCGAGCAGGCCGGTCCAGGCCACCGTGGACGTTCCGGCAAGCGGGTACCCGACCAGCCGAGCCAGGACGTACTCGCCCAGGGACCACCAGCCCGCGGCCTCGTCGACGACGCGCGGCTGCGCCGCCGCGAGCCAGCGCAGGCGCGGGGCGTGGTAGCTCGGGTGCAGGCGGGTGCCGGTGCGCTGCTGCACTGCCCGCTCGTCGAGCACCTCCCGCAGCGCCGTGACCGCATCGGCGCTGCGGGAGTCGGCGTAGGTCAGGCACGGGGTGAGCGCGCGTCCGGCCGCGTCGACCGCGATCAGCGAGGCGGCGAAGGTGTCCATCGCGACGCCGGCGATCCGGGTCCCCAGTTGCCGGTCCCCCGTTACCGCGTCGAGGACCTGCTCCACCTCTGCGGCCACCTGATCGGGGTCGATGACCGAGGTACCATCCGGCGCGACCGTGAAGGCGTGCGGCACCTTGTGCTGGAGGCCGTGAACCCGCCGGCCCGACGCGTCCTGCACACCGCCACGGGTGGCGGTGGACCCGACGTCCAGCGCGAGGACCAGCGGGTCCACCGCCGAGCCGAGTGCGACGTCGTCGTCGGTCTGGGTCATCGCGGTCCTCGTCACTGGCGGCACGGGTCTCCGGCGAGCCTAACCAACCCTGGCCGTGGGCGCTCAACGTGACCGGGTCAGGGCACGACCTGCCCGCCGCCACAAGCCAGGGTCCGGGGAACGCTTCGAGCAGGCGGCGACGGGAATCGGGTGTCAGGTCTGGCCGGATCTGCCACGAATCGCGGCTCGCCGGGCTGCGTACTGGTGGAGGACGCGGATGTTCTGGCAGCACCCGGCAGCATGAGCCGGCCCGAGCACTGCTGGTCCCAGGGCTCGGCTAGCCTGCCGAAATGCTCGTCTGGCTGGCTTCGTATCCACGGTCGGGGAACACGTTCCTGCGTATTCTGCTGCACCGGCTGTACGGGGTGCGGACGTCGGCGGTCTACGACATCGACGGTGTCGCGGAGCGGCTCGGGCCTGACATGGTGGGGTTCCGCAGGCGTCAGGATTCTCTCGACGCCATGCGGGAGTCAGCCGAGCTTCATTTCGTCAAGACTCACCGTCAGCGCGACGACGACGTGGACGAGTCCGACAGAGCGGTTTGCCTCGTCCGTGACGGCCGTGATGCGCTCGTCTCGTGGGCGCGCCTCGAGTCCGAGAAGCCTGGCCGCAGCTTCCGGGTGGAGCTTGAGCAGATGATCAGACGGGAGGCGCCACGGGGAACCGGCAGCTGGGGCAACAACGTGTTGAGCTGGCTACGGCCGTCGGCGCAACAGCGGGTGGTCCTGCGGTTCGAGGATCTGGTGAGCGAACCCTCGGAGTCGTTGCGACGGACCCTGGCGAGACTCGCGGTCTCCTTGCCGCCGCGCGCGGGTGGCGATGCCCCGTCCTTCGCCGCGCTGCACCAGGTCGGTCCGAGGTTCTTCCGACGCGGCCAGATCGGCACCTACCGCGACGAATTGCCGGGCGACCTGCACGACCTGTTCTGGTCTCGTCCGGCCAACGTCACAGCGATGGCGCTACTCGGCTATGGCTACGCGGCGGGGCGCGCCGACGGGCCGTGACCGAGGCAGGGCTGAGATCCCCGCACCAGGGCCGTGCCGGGTCGCGCACCTGATCCGCGCCTGCTGCCCACGGCGCGCTCCCACGCCGGGGCAGTCGCGCCTCGTGACCGACCTCGGTGTCGGTGAGCCTTCAGTTCACCGATGACCCGGTGGATGCGATGTCGTTACTGCGTGGGTGGGGCCAGGGGCCGGCCCGCACCTGACCAGGCCGGCGGATCGGTCCGAGGTGGCCGGCGGGGCGGCTTGGCGGACCGTGGCACGCTGGCGGGCTTGCCCAAATTATCTTAGTCATTAAGATAACCGCATGGGTATATCGACTGACTTCTCGGTGGCAATCGCCGGCGCCGGCCTCTCCGGCCTCTGCCTCGCCCAGTACCTGATGCGCGCCGGCATCGACGTGCACGTCTACGAGCGGGACCCCGGACCCTTCGTCCGGCAGCAGGGCTACCGGATCATTCTCGACCGGTACGGGCTGAGGGCGCTGCGCGAGAGCCTGCCCCGTCCGCTGTACCGCCTGGCGCTGGTCACCGGCGACGAGCCCGGCGGGCACCTGCGCTTCACCGACAGCCGGCTGCGGGACGCATTCACCATCACCTTCAAGGACGAGCCGCACGCGACCCGCCAGGTCGACCGGCTGACCCTGCGGTCGATCCTGATGTCCGGGCTGAACGGACGCATCCACTACGGCAAGGCCGCCGTCGCGGTGGAGAGCGGCGGCCCGGCCGGGCTGCGGCTGCGGTTCACCGACGGCAGGGCCGTCGCGGCGAACGTCGTCGTGGGCGCGGACGGCGTCGGCTCGGCACTGCGCGAGCAGCTCATACCGGGCGCAGGTCCGGCGAACACCCCAATGGCAGGCGTCTACGGCCGGTCGCCGCTGCGGCGCAACGGCGAGAGCGTCATCCCGGACGCACTGCGTACCAGTGGGGTCCTGGCCATCGCCGACCGGCCGGGCCGCGCCTTCTTCTTCACCTCCATGCGGTTCGGCGAAAGGCCGCGGGAGGCGTTCGCGCGCCTGGCGCCGGGCAGCTATGCGCCCACCGGCGACGACTACGTCATGTGGGGGCTGCTGCTCCGGCAGCAGGAGGTGCCCGTCGGCGTCCGCGGGAACCTGCTGGCGCTGCGGGAGCTGGCCGCCCGGCTGAGCATGGACTTCCACCCGCTCATCCGGCGGCTGGTCGACACGGCCGAGCTGGACGCCACGGTACTCAACCTCTTCGCCACCGGCCGGCGCCCGCGACAGTGGGCGGTGCCCCGGGCGACGATGATGGGCGACGCGGTGCACGTCATGCCGCCGTTCGGCGCGCACGGCGGCAACACCGCGCTCCGCGACGCCGTCCTGCTCGGCCGCAGGCTCGTCAAGGCCCGGGCGAGCGGCACGCCGGTGGAGGAGGCGATCGCCGGCTACCAGGACGAGATGGTGCCCTACGCCTTCCGCGCCGTCGACACCGCCGCCGGGCTGATGCGCCGCCTCACCGGGGACGCGGCCGCACCGCACTGGTTGCTGACCCGCGTACTACCTCGGCTGCACCGGGTCACCGTACCGGAGGCATGATTGCTGGCATGTCCCACGAGCCAGGCCGGGCGTCCGCGATCGCCGACCTCATGCGTGCCGGGCGGGAGACCTCGCGGCTGTCCATGGTGTTCCGGTACGCCATCGCGGACCGGCTGGGTCTCACCGTGAGCGACCTGGAGTCCCTGGACTTCCTGGCGGACGTCGGATCCGCCACCGCAGGCCAGGTCGCCGAGCGGACCAACCTCACCACCGGGGCGGTGACCAGCATGCTCCGCCGGCTCCAGCAGGCCGGCTACGTGACGACCGAGCGCGATCCGGCGGACCGGCGGCGGGTGATCGTCACCCTGCGGCCGGAGCGGATCGCCGAGTTGGAGCGACCCTACGAGCGGTTCGCCGAGCGGGCGGAACAGCTCATCGAGGGCTACAGCGTCGAGGAGATCACACTGCTGGTCCGGCACTACGACCGAATGCAGGCGATGTACCTCGCCGAGTTGGACCGCCTCCGCAGCGGCGACACCGCGCAGCGGTCTGCCTGAGGCGCCGTCGGATGCGGAGCGGACAGCGAACTGGACGAGGCCGGGGCCGCCCGGTCAGGCGCCAGGAGCGACGTGGCCCTGTCTCTCCGCGCCGGTGTCGAAGAACCTCGTCAGGTAGGCCTGCGGGTCCAGCTCACTCTCCCTGATCAGTGAGAAGACTTCCGCTCCGTGTCCCGGTTCGTCGAACAGTCGATACGCCTGAGCGAGCCCCGCGAAGATCACGTCGGGCTGCTCAGCCGCGTACTCGATCGCCTCTGCCTCTGCCTCTGCAATCGCCTCGTCGAAGCCCCCGACCCGCCACAGCGTCAGCCTCTCCTCATACAACTGACCCGCCGGGCCGGATCCAGCCCGGAAGACGCACCGCACCGAGAACCAGCCGAACCCATCCCGCCGCATCTCATCGCTCAGCCCGTCCATGCAGACATCATCCCGTTCCAGCCATCGAGCAGCGCGCCGATCATGAGTCGTACCCAAGTCTCGCCATCTGGGCGCCGCCCAAATGGCGGCTGTCACCGCCCGGGGGACGGGTTGGGCAGGAACAGCTCGAAGGCCCACCCCGGGCGGGAAGGCTGCCAGCCGGCGGCCAGGGCCTGGCGGACGCCGGCAGCCACCGTGCCGGGCAACACCGGCTGGCTCGGTAGTCCGAGCCAGTTGCCGGGATGGGCGCAGGGCAGCGCTGCCACCAGAACGGCGCCCTTCTGCTCCGCATGCTCGACGACAAAGGTCAGCGGTGACCACCCGTTGGCTTGACAGTAGGTGGGTCTGCGTCGTACCGACCAGCGGTAGGTCACGCCGTCCACCGTTATCCTTCGACAACCCTTGGTCGCCAGCGTCATTCGCGCCCCCGTCGGTAGCGGTCACCCTGTGGCGAGCACCGTAGCGACTACCCGACGTCGCCGCTATCGAGATTGCATGGCTCGGTGCCCAGGTATCTGGATCGGCTGCCGACTATCGAGGGCGTCGACGGGCGGTGGACCGGCAGCCCCTCCTGAGGTGAGCGCGTGAAGCAGGAAGAGCGCCGCCAGCACGATCAGGTGTGCTGGGTCCGGCCGACAAGGCATCGCCGCAGCACCGGCAAGGATCGTCGGCTCTCCGACCACGGTGGGCGATGAAGTGTGGTCCGCGGTTCGATGACCGAGACCGCTCCCGAACGGCACCGTTGTGGGCATGACGAAACCAGCTCATCCCCCCGCGCCACACCGCGGGTACTGATCCTCACCACGTTCGATATCGACGAGTACGTCTACGGAGCACTGCGCGCAGGCGCGGCCGGATTCCTCCTCAAAGACGCGCCACGGGACCGCCTCCTGGAGGCCATCCGGGTGGTCGACGCGGGCGACGCGTTGCTCTCGCCCACCGTCACCCGCCGGCTGATCCAGGAGTTCGCCGCTCGCCCGCCAATCGCCGTACGCCCTTCCCCACTGCTCGACTCGCTGACCCCACGCGAGCGCGAGGTACTCATCCTCGTGGCCCGGGGGCTGACCAACGGAGAGATCGCCGAGAGGCTGGTGGTGACCGAAGCGACCGTGAAGAGCCACCTCGGCCGCGTGCTGGCCAAGGTCGGCGCCCGCGACCGGGTGCAACTGGTGATCTTCGCCTACGCAAACGGAGTCGCCGCCGTCGACCTCGACGGCATCTGACCGTCCGACAGATCAGCATGCCGTCTCACGATGGCCCACCCGGAGACCGTGATCGGCAACAACAGCTGTCGCCTGAGACCGATCGCCGCCACTCGCTGCCGGTTCGCCATCTGAGCTGGAGTCGGTGGGCCGGGTAGTAGTTCATATCGCCCACAAACGCACTGCCCGGTCCCGTATCCGGGAGCGATCGTGCTGCTGCACGACGCCGGTGGCATCCGGACGACGCCGAGGGAAGGGCGCCATCCGACTTGACGTATTCTGTTATGGGAATATGATGGCTGCCATGGCACGAGCAGCGACGACGTCGGACGTCTTCAACGCGATCGCCGAGCCGCAGCGCAGGGAGATCCTCGTACTGCTGCGGGCGGGTGAGCGGCCGGTGACCGACCTGGCCCGGGCGCTGGGGATGACCCAGCCGGGGGCGTCCAAGCACCTGCGGGTGCTTCGGGAGGTCGGGCTGGTACGGGTCCGCGGAGCGGGCAAGCAGCGCCTCTACGGCCTGGACGCCCGGGGGCTGCGACCGGTCCACGAGTGGGCCGGCGGGTTCGAGCGGTTCTGGAACGAGAGCTTCGACCGACTGGACGCGTACGTGCAGGACCTGAAACAGGCAAAGCAGGAGGAATAGCTGATGAGTGCAATGGGACGAGGAACGCCGGAGCAGTCCGCGACGGCCGACCGCGAGATCGTGATCTCCCGGGTCATCGACGCCCCACGGGAGCTGGTGTTCGAGGCGTTCACCGAGGTGCGGCACCTGTCGCGGTGGTGGGGTCCGGAGGGGTTCACCACCACCACGCGGTCCTTCGAGTTCCGCACCGGCGGGGAGTGGGACTTCGTGATGCACGGACCGGACGGAACGGACTACCAGGAGTGGATCACCTGGACCGAGATCGTCCCGCCGGAAGGGATCACGCTGCTGCACGGTGAGTCCCGCACCGACCCGAACGCCTTCGAGTCGATCCTCACGTTCACGCCCGACGGGGCGGCGACCCGGATCGAGATGCGCACGGTGTTTCCCACCAAGGAACTGCGCGACCAGGCGGTCGAGAAGTACCACGCGATCGAGGGCGGCCAGCAGACCCTGAGCAACCTGGCTACCTATGTCACCGAGATCGTTCGGAAGGGAGCGGAGAGCTGATGGCCGGGAAGGTGTTCTTCAGCGTGTCGATGTCGCTGGACGGGTTCATCGCACCCCAGTCCCTCGGCGACCTGATGGGGCGGCAGTGGATGGAACTGCAACGGTGGATCTTCCCACAGCGGTTCTTCCGGGAGAACCTGAAGCTCGGCGGGGGCGGTGAGGAAGGGCGCGACAACGACATCGTGCGGGAGACGTTCGAGCGCACCGGCGCGAGCGTGATGGGTAAGCGGATGTTCGACGCCGGCGAGCAGGCGTGGCCAGAGGAGGCGCCGTTCCACACGCCGGTGTTCGTCCTGACGCACGAGAAGCGTGACGCCTGGGAGCGGCCGGGTGGCACCACCTTCCACTTCGTCAACGACGGCATCGAGTCCGCGCTCGACCAGGCCCGCGAGGCCGCCGGCGACCGAGACGTCCGCATCGCGGGCGGCGGCGCGACAATCCTGGAGTACGTGAACGCCGGCCTGATCGACGAGTTCTCGATCGCGCTGTCGCCCGTGTTGTTCGGCTCCGGAATCCGCCTGTTCGAAGGCGTGGACGCGGGCCGTGTGGCGCTGGAGCCGGTCCGTTCGGAGCCGTCGCCGCGGGTGACGCACCTGACCTACGCCGTGCATCGACGGTAGCCGCGCCACCGCTGTCGACGTCCCGGCACAACCATGGCCGCGTACGCGGATGGCGGCTGCCCCTCGCAGTCAGGTGATCGCCGGCCTGCGGCGCAACTCACGGATGACGCCATGCCGCCGCAACGCCCAGACCAGGCGGCGGGCGGGACGGTGCCGCAGGAGCAACAACGTCGCCTCCTTGACCAGCGTCAGTCGACGGCCGCGAAACTCATCCTCCGCCGCCTTCCAGACCAGGGTGCGCATTCCCTGCGACTCAAGAGCGTCGCGGATCTCGGCGCGGACGGCGGGATCGTCCAGAGCAGACCGGATCGACGACGCGAGACCCGGACGGTCGACGAGCTTCTCCGAGATCGCGGCGGCAAGGCTGTGCCGGATGTCGTCTGTCTCGATCAACAGCAGGATTGCCCCGCGAATCTCCGCTGTCTCCAGCGCCGACGACAGAAGCTCCATGACCCGGCGCCGCACCTCGTCGTCCTGATCGTCGACAGCCAGCGCGGCGAGCAGAGACGTCACCTCGTCAAGATCGATCAGGTGCCGCAGGCCAGCCCGGAAGTCGGGTCGTTCCCAAGCGGCGAGCAACACCGTGACCACCTTGCGATCCATGCCCTCACCTACCCGGTCGACACTCGGATCGAAACGGGTGAGACATGTCCAGGACCGTGCTCGGTCGCCCACCGGGCGCCGCGCTCGATCAATGGTCCAGCAGGCACGCTCATCCGTACCGACGGTTCGGTGTGCTGGGCCTGCGGCCAGGCCGGCACCGGCACCATCGACCATCGGATCCCACGCTTCCACCGCAGGACCAAGCTCGACGTGAACAACTGGGACCCGGCGTACGGTGTCAACGGCTGCCCGAGGACGACGTAGTTTCTCCCCGCCGGGGTCGACTCCGATCACCGCGATCTGTCGGAGCCGAGAATGACGACTCGACGGGTCGGTTACCTCGAAAGAAACCATGACAGTGTCGGTTACTGCGACTCCGGCGGCTTGGCCCTCTGCGGGTAGATCGTCTCGTGGCGGGCCAGCATGGCGACGAACTCGCAGATTTTGCGCTCACGGGTCTCCGCTCGTTTGACGGCGTTGACCCGGTGGATGAGGGCGAACCGGTTGGTCTTGGTGAGTACCTCGAACATGGCCTGTGCGGCGGGGTCGGCCGCGATGGCGGTGCGGAGGTCGGCTGGCACCTCGGCTTCCGATGGCGGGGCGTAGGCCGCCGCCCACCGCCCGTCCGCCTTCGCGGCTTCCACCGCGGCGCGGCCCGGAGGCAGCATCCGCCCCTGCGCCTCCAGCCGGGCCACGTGGGCGACGTTCCGCTGCGACCAGGAACTGCGGGCCCGGCGAGGGGTGAACCGGATCCAGGAGCTCTCCTGATCCCGCTTACGGGCCTGCCCGTCGATCCAGCCGAAGCACAGAGCCTCGTCGACCGCCTGCTGCCAGGACAGGGTGGTGACCGTGCCGCCCTTCTTGGTGAGGGCGAGCCAGACGCCGGGCGACGTGGCGTGGTTGACCGACAACCACGCGCGCAGTGCATCAGCGTCCGCGACGATCAACTCATTCAGCTCGACGGTCGCCATGACGGTCATGCTAACCGCTGCGCCGTGGCCGCAGCCGCTGCCTGTCGGCCAGATCGACTCGCCGGGCCGCCGGCGCAAACGACGCGACGAACTGGATGATCGCGGTACGCCCGGCTCTGGTCATCGAAATGTCGGATCGTCGCTCCGGCCACGTCGCTGGCCTGACAGCACCGGCGGGTGTGACGCCGCTGGGTCTGGCCGGTTCACCTGGAGGGGCATGGCTGGGACGAGTCGGACTGGTCGGGCCGGCGGGTGTCGGGGGTGAGGTGACCGAGCACGGCTGCCCTGGTCAGCTCGGCCTTGTTGCCCAGGCCGAGCTTTGCCCGGATCCGTCGGACGTAGCTGTCGACGGTGTGGTGGCTGATCCCGAAGGCGCGGGCGATCTGGCGCTGCGTACGGCCCTCGGCGATACGTCTCAACACCTCGTATTCGCGCACCGAGAGTACGCCGCGCCCCGCCACCGGTACGGAGGCGTCGTCCTCGGCCGCGCTGCCCGCTGGCCGAGTCCCCGGGGTGGACGGTGACCGGGTGCCCTTCCCGACGGCCCGGATGGCGTCCAGCAGTACTTCCACGGCGGCGTCTCGATCCAGTACTCCGACGATGCCAGCCAGCCGCCGGTCGACGGTCGAGGTGCTGTCCCGGGCGGCGAGTACGAGGACCGGGGTCGTTCGGGCGATCCGGGCTGTCGCCTCTTCGAGGCCCGGTTCGACAGCCGATTCCGCCCCGATGATCACCACGTCCGCCGACGGCTCTGTGGTCCCGGAAAAGGACGTTCTCGCCTCGACCACCGTCATTCCCGCCTCGCTCAGCGCCGCAACGAGACCGTGCAGATAGATTTCGCAGGATTCCACGATCGCGACACGCACCTTGTCGCCTCCCCCCGTAACAACGACAGCCGCATGTCGCGGCACGTCGTACCGCAAGCCGACGTCGGTCGATCCGACTCTCGGGTCACGTCGCCGACCCAACCAGCCTGGCCGATGGCGACTTCATAACTGCTTCAAACCGGTGTCCCGGCAGGTCCGATGCGGGTACGCCGGGTATTCCCGGACGCCGCCGCCCTCATGTGGCGAAATTCAGTGACATTGCGGCGAGTGGCCCCCGGGTAGTCTCGCCTCAGCACTGGCCGGAGCTGCTCGCCGATGTCGTCGGCGTACCTCGGGCGTCGTTGGATTGCGCACCCTCGTCATTACGCAGCGTGTGAGTCCATATCCATCGGGTACACCTCCGGCCCAGATTGACCACCACTCCTACGGAGGGCATTGGAGGAGAGCGGGTGCTCAAGGTAGAGGTCATTGACAGCTGCCCCATATTCACTCGCGGGCTGACGGCGATCCTGACCGCCCAGGGATTCCGGGTACTCGAACACCAGCCGTTGGCGACAGATCCGAAGCCCGCGCGGGAGGCGGATCTGGTACTGGTCGATCCGTCCGCGACCGGAGACATCAGCCTGGCGGACTTCGTCGCCGACGCGACCGGGACCACGGCGGTGTTGGTGGTGGGCACCTCACCCGGGCCCGCAGTGCTGCGGAGATACCTCGCCGCTGGCGCGGCCGGGTTCATCGAACGCCGCGCGCCGGCCGACAGCCTGGTCACCGCCGTCCGGACGGTGGCCCGAGGCGGTGAGTTCTGGTCCACCGTCGATCGGCAAGACGCCGGAGCCGACGGTCCGGAACGGGACGGCATCACGCTGTCACCGCGTGAGCGCCAGGTGCTCCAGCAGATCGCCGAGGGTCTGACCCACAACCAGGTGGCCCGACGACTGGGAATCAGCCCGCACACCGTGGACACGTACGTGAAGCGGGTCCGGGTGAAGTTGAAGCTCGGCAACAAGGCCGAGTTGACCCGAGCCGCCGTCACGATCGAGGCGCCGTCCGGTCCCGCCGTATTCCCGGTTCGCCGGCGGCCGTTGCTCCGATGACGTCACCGGAACGAGTCGAATTCTTCCAACGGCCGCGAGCGACGGCAAGGGCGGTACGCGATTGAGCATCCGCAGAACGGCCAAGCGCTGGCCCTCCACATCGGAGGTCGGCACGACGTTGTCCGACAAAGGATTCGAGGAAAATGTGCATCGGTTGCCATCTCTGCGGACGCACCGGCGGCACCTACGATGCGAGCCATGACTGGACGTACCCGCTGGGGAATCCTCGGCACGGGCCGAGTCGCGGGAAGGTTTACCGAGGACCTGCGCCTCCTGCCCGATGCCGAGGTGGTGGCCGTCGGCTCCCGCACCCACGACGCGGCGCAGGCGTTCGCCACCCGGCACGGCATCGGTCGCGCGCACGGCTCGTGGGCGGCGCTGGCCGCCGACCCGGAGGTGGACGTCGTGTACGTGGCGACCCCGCACGCGGTGCACCGCGCCGCCGCGACGACCTGCCTGGAGGCGGGCAAGGCGGTGCTGTGCGAAAAGCCCTGCACCCTGGACCGCGCGACGAGCGCGGAACTCGTCGACCTGGCCCGCGAGCGCGGTCTCTTCCTGATGGAGGCGATGTGGACCCGCTGCAATCCGGCCGTTCGGCGGATGTGCGATCTCGTCACCGAGGGCGCGATCGGCGAGGTGGCCGCCGTGGTCGCGGATTTCGGGTTCGCGGCGCCACCCGATCCGGCGGACCGGCTGCGCGCCCGGGCGCTCGGCGGCGGAGCCCTGCTGGAGATGGGCGTCTACCCGATAACCATCGCGCATCTGGTACTCGGTGCTCCGGCGCACATCCGGGCGTGGGCCGCGCTGAGCGGCGACGGCGTCGACGAGAACACCGGCATGGTCTTCGGCTACGACACCGGGGCGCTGGCGACGCTGAGCTGCGGCCTGCTGGGTGGCACGCCGAACACGGCGTCGATCACCGGCACGCGCGGCCGGATCACCCTGCCGCGCCCGTGCCACCGGCCGTCCGGGCTGGTGCTGGACCGCGACGGTGCGGCACCGGAGGAGATCGCCCTGCCGTTCGAGGGCAACGGGTACCAGTTCGAGGCGGCAGAGGTGCACCGTTGTCTGCACGAGGGGCTGGTCGAGAGCCCGCTGGTCTCACACGCCACGACGCTTGAGGTGATGGGAGTTCTCGACGCGATCCGCGCCCAGATCGGCGTGACGTACCCCTGACCTCTCCGCAGGTGTTACCGGGCGTCTTCCCTTGCGACGAACCACTGGTCCTGCACGTACCGGAATCGTCGGAAGAGGTCGCCGGGCCGGCGTTGCTGGACGGCCGCCGCCACCTTTCCCGCGTCGAAGACCATGTCGAGTCCGGTGCATACGGAGTCGTGGACGACGCCCACGGCGCCGCTGCCCCGCTCGTGCCTGCTCGCCACCTCCCGGGCCGCCAGCACGGCGAGCGCCGCGACCGCCGCGTGCCGGGCCCGTGGCGCGCGCGGGAAGAGCACCAGACCGGCGACGCCCGCCGCTGCCGCGATGACGAAAGGATTCCGGTAGTCCGGGGCGGTCAGCTCCGGGTGGCGCTGGCAGAGCCAACCCTCGGCCTGGCCGTAGCGGAAGACTCGCCGGGCGACGCGGCCGAGCCGGGTGGCCGTCATCGTGGTGTGCAGGACCACGGCGTCGGGGCTGGTGACGATGCGGTGGCCCGCCTTCCGGACGCGGATCCCGAAGTCGACGTCCTCGCCGCCGACGACGGTCAGCGTCCGTTCGTCGAAACCGCCGACGGCGCGGAACACGTCGGCGCGCACCGAGAGGTTGGACGTCGTGCTCCAGCCCATCTCGGCATATCGGCGCGGCCACGACAGATCGCGTTCGAACCAGCTTCGGTACTGCCGGGCGCGTCGCAGGGCGCGCAGCGCGAAGGTGTCGTCCGGCCCGTGCAGGTCGGTCGGACCGGCGACGCCGCCGACATCCGGCTGCTCCCGGTACGCGGCCAGGTGCGCCGTGAAGAACCGGGGTACCACCGTACAGTCCGAGTCGACGAAGGCGACGATGTCGTACGCCGCCGACCGGGCCCCGAGGTTGCGTTTCGCGCCCACCCGATCCGGCCCGCGCAGATAGCTGGCACCATGCCGCCGGCAGATTTGCGCCAGCAGTTGGCCCGCCGGGCCCGGCGTCGAGTCGACGACGATGTGCTCCCAGGGCACCCCGGCCGTGCGTCCGGCCAGCACCGTCGACCTGAGCAGTTCCTCCACCAGTTCCGGATTGCCCAGGGTAGGGGTTACCACGCTGATACCCGCCACAGCTACGGCCACACCCCTCATGCGATTCGGTAAGGCTTCCGCGGCTTTCGATCATATGGCGGAGCGGTGCTCCGGTTTCAGCCCCGTGAACTGGGGACATCGATCCGCAAGGCGTGACCTTGCCGACGGATGCGGGACGGGTTGAAGTGGTACGCGGCCCAGCGATGGGCTTTCGTTCCGGCGATCGTCAGGAGGGACGTCCACGGTGTCCAGTGTGCAGACGAAACCGGTCGTAGCGGCGGTGCCGCAGCTCGGCGACCTGGAAACAGCGCTGATCCCCGTCGATTCGCTGCATCCGGCGGACTCGCCCCGGCTCGACGGCGTCGACCAGGCGCACGTCGCGATACTCCTGGAGTCCGGCGCGGAGCTGCCACCCATCCTCGTACACCGCCGGTCGATGCGGGTCATCGACGGAATGCACCGCCTGCTCGCCGCCCGGTACCAGGGAAAGACCCATGTGCCGGTCGAGTACTTCGACGGTGACGACGACGCGGCCTTCGTCCGGGCGGTGACCGAGAACATCAGTCACGGCCTGGCGCTCTCGCTGGCCGATCGGAAGGCCGCCGCCGTCCGGATCATGAACTGCTATCCGCTCTGGTCCGACCGCCGGGTCGCCCGGGCGGTGGGCCTGTCGGACAAGACCGTCGGGGCGCTACGTCAGCGCACCGTGGACGACGCCCAGCCGAGGAGGATCGGCCAGGACGGCCGGGTACGCCCGATCGACGGGGCCACCGGGCGGCAGCTCGCCGGAGACATCCTCGCCGCTCGTCCCGAGGCGTCGCTCCGGGAGGTGGCCCGGGCCGCCGGCATCGCACCGGCCACGGTTCGTGACGTTCGGGAACGGCTGCGCCGCGGCGACAGCCCGATGACCGCGACCCAGTTGGAAGCCCATCGGGTACCCGGGGAAGGCTCGCCCGGGTCGCGTCCGGTACGGCGGTCGCGATCCGCCCGCCCGTACCGCGACGACGAGGTCCTCGACCCGCAGTCGATCCTGGAAGGGCTGCGTCGGGACCCGTCCCTGCGGTACACCGATTCCGGGCGTGCCGTGCTGCGCTGGCTGGACAGATACCTGGTCGGCGAGCCCCTGCCCGCAGGACTGGTAGCGGCGGTACCGCCGCACTGCCTGCCGGTCATCGCCCGGTTGGCCCGGCACTGCGCGGCGGCCTGGGCGGACATCGCGCAGCGCCTGGAGCACCACTCGTCGGTATCGAGTTGACCGACGGGTCGACGCCGGCCGCACGACCCGCACGATCACCCGGTCGCGTCGCTCCCGGTTGTCACGGCGTGGTCCCGCAGTTCGCCCGTCGCCGCGACGATGGCTCCGCGGAGGGAGGACTCCGCGCCGAATCGGGCGGAGCGGACGGGTGCGACCGGATGTCCGGGCCGGGACAGTGTGGCGGCGTGCCGGGCAACCTCGGCGACGAAGCCGGGAATCCCTGCGGCGAACCCGCCACCCACGATGTGCGCAGCGGGTCTCGACAGTTCACCCACGCCGGCCAGCGCGGCTGCCAGGGCCGCGCAACTGTGCCGTACCGCCGCCACGGCCCAGGCCGCACCGTCCGCGTAGCCCGCGCGAAGCTCGTCGAAGGTGGTGGCCTTCCCCCGGGTGGCGGCGGCTCGCGACAGCGTCGCCGGCCCCGACGACTCGGCTTGCAGACAGCCCCGCCGTCCGCAGGCACACCGAGCACCGTCGCGGTTCACGATCAGGTGTCCCAGCTCGCAGGAGCCCCGGGACAGACCCGGCACCAGGCGGCCCCCGGCGATCATTCCGCCGCCGACGCCGGTGCCGACACCGACGTACACCACGTCTGTCGCGTCCACCGCCCTGGCCTCGGCCACGGCGGCCAGGGATCCGTCGTCGCCGCAGACGACCCTGGCCTGCGGAAAGAGCGAGCGGAGTTCCCGGAGCAGGTCGAGACCGGTCCAGGTTGGTCGATTCGGCCACGCGACGACGCGTCCGTCCGCGTCCAGGGTCGCCGCCACGGCGACGCCCACGCCCGCGAACTGCCATCCCGTGGTACGTCGAAGGTCGGCGACCTGCGCCCGCAGCACCGACAGGTCCTCCTCGACATCCCCGGCGGGGTTCCGCCAGCGGGCCAGCGCGTGTCGCTCCTCGGCAGCATCGGCCCGGCCCGCCCCGCGCACGGCACCGAGGGAGACCTTCGTCCCGCCGATGTCGATACCCAGAAAGCTCGCCCCGGCCGCCGTCACCGGACGGAACGCTCCACCACTCGGAGGAGCTGCCGGTACAGGTCACGCGACCTACTCTGCGGGCAGGAATCCTGCCAGGGCTTGTTCCGGCCGCTGAAGTGCAGGATCGACGCGACCTCCTCGGCGCGCAGGAGCGATTCCAGGCTCACCACGTGTTCCGCGGAGTGCAGGTAGTCGGCCCGGCGGGCGACGATCGACATCGCGAACGTGTTCCACCGCTGGTCCAGCCGGAGCCAGTTGTCGTCGGCCGACCAGTTCAACGCGTCCTGGTCCGGGAAACGGGCGACCTCGGGGCGCTCGGCAAGAATCTTCGAGGCCCGATCGAGGAGGCCCGTCGACCGGCACTTGTCCAGGTCGAGCAGAAGGACGCCGGAGTTGAAATACTCGCGATCCGCGGCGAAGTCGAGGTGGTCCCAGGACGGCAGCGCTCCCCCGCAGCCCAGGGTCGGCCGCACGGGGTCGCGGACGGCGCCGAGAGCGAAGCCGTCCAACGGCTGGGTGAGGAGCTCGCGGATGTCGTCCATGATGAGCAGGTCGGAATCCAGATACAGCACCCGTGACTCGTCCGCGAGCACCTCGTGCACCTTCAGGCGCAGGTAGATGGCTGCCGTGAACCGCCGCCACACCGGAAAGCGAGGGTCGACCGGAGGGCTCTGCACCAGCTCCAGTCTCAGTCCCAACTGCTCGGCGTGGGCGCGGATTCGCGTCCGCGGGGCCAGGCTCAGCGCGTCGTGCAGGATGACGACCCGAAGCTCGTCCAGGCAGTGGCGGTGCGTGACGGCGAGAGAGTGGAGGAGAACTCTGACCGGCAGTTCGAAGTTGTCGTCCACTGCGCAAACGATCGGCGGAAGCGAAGCCAACTCCTGGTCCTTTCGGGACGGAATTTGACCACACCCGGCCACTCGACACATCAGCCGAACAACTGCGCGGCGCATTGTGCCCGTCAAATGCACCCGTTCGCCCCGGGCCGCCGCCGCGCTGTGTGATCAGGGCCAGAATAGCGCCCTGTCGTTGTCAGCACGAGGTACGTTCGACAACCGCGATTCCGCAGTTAAGCACCTCGGCTCCTCAACGGTTCGCACCCGGAACCCAGAGCACGTCGCCCTGGGGGTTGGCCGTTCTCGCCAGGATGAACAGCAGATCCGACAGCCGGTTGAGATACTTCGCCGGGAGGGTCTCGGTGCGGTCCGGATCGGCCTCGACCAGCGTCCACGCCGCCCGCTCGGCGCGACGGGCCACCGTGCGCGCCACGTGCAGTAGTGCGGCGCCCGGGGTGCCACCCGGCAGCACGAAGGAGTCGAGGGCGGACAGCCGCCCGTTGAAGTCGTCGCACCAGCCCTCCAGGCGCTGCACGTACGCCTCGGTGACCCGCAGGCCCGGTTCCGGTGACGGGTTCGCCAGATCGGCGCCCAGGTCGAAGAGGTCGTTCTGCACCGTGCGGAGCACAGCGCGTACCTCGTCGGTGAGCTGCCCCAGCGCGAGCGCGACCCCGATGGCGGCGTTGCATTCGTCCACGTCGGCGTACGCGGCGATTCGGGGATGGGTCTTCGGCGTCTGCTCGTTGTTGACCAGCCGGGTGGCGCCGCTGTCCCCGGCCTTTGTGTAGATGCGAGTGAGATGGACGGTCATAGGCGCCAGCGTACGGCCGTCAGTCGCCGTCGGTCCCCGATCCGACACCATCAGAATCGGCCGTGGATTTTGTCGCCGCCCCCACCTCGAATTACTGCCGGCGGGAAAACTCGAAGATTCCGTAGGAGAAGCCGTTCGCCCTCGCCTCCCCGTTGGCCACCTCGACGCCGTGTACCGCGAGCGGCCGGACGTCGCCGACCTCCACCGCCGCGCGGGCCGGCTCCGCACGACCGTTCACGACCACCAGATGGCCCTCGCCCCGGGCGTAGACGAAGGGGTAGTCGCGATTCAGCACCCGCACCGGGGCGGTGCTGCCGAGCGCGGGTGTCTGTCTGCGCAGCCGGATCAGCTTCCGGACGTGGTGCAGCAGCGAGGACTCGTCGGCCCGGGCACCGGCCACGGTGGGGCGGCCCGGGTCGAAGTCGACGGGCAGGTAGAGCGCCGCCGCCGGTGCGGTGGAGAATCCGGCGTTGGTACCGTCAGCCCACTGCATCGGGGTGCGCGAGCCCTGCCGGGCCTGGGTGTCGCACTGGCTGCCCTCCTTGTCCGGCAGACCCGGCAGGTACCGCATGCCGATCTCGTCGCCGTAGTAGATGACCGGCAGTGTGGGCCAGGTGAGTTGGAGGGCGAAGGCCGGCGCGACCATGTCCCGGGTACGCGGTCCGCAGGTCAGCCGGGAGAAGTCGTGGTTGGCGGTGGGCAGCCCGACCAGTCCGGAGCCGCGGGTCGCCGTCTCCGCCTCCTGCCATGCCTCCAGGAACGTCCGCATCGAGCCCCTGCCGTCGTGGTCGAAATAGCAGGGCTCGCCGTCGCTCCAGGGACCGAGGCTGCCGGTGTTGTTGTCCCACAGGGACCGCAGCGCGGAACCGGCGAAGTGCAGGAAGAAGTCGGCGTGGAATCCGGCCGGTATGGAGGTCTTCGGGTCGCCCCACTCCGCCAGCAGGGCGCACCCCGGATAGCTGCGGTCGATCCACTCGCGGATCTCTCGCCAGAGCTTCGCCGTCTCGACGTGGCCGGGATCGTCCTTGACGAGCGAGTAGGCCATGTCCATCCGGAAGCCCGAGACGCCGCGATCGAACCAGAAGCTCATGATCTCGCGCAGCGCCGCCCGGTTGGTCCTGGGGCCTTCGGCGTCGACGGGCTGCCGCCACGGCTCGGTCGGATCGGGTCGGGCGTAGCCGAAGTTCAGCGCCGGCTGGATGGGATAGAAGTTGGCCCGGTAGAAGCCACCCCGCCGGCCCTGGTTGGGCACCCACTGGCGCACCGGCGACGCGATGCGGTCCGACCAGATGTACCGGTGATCCCCGGGCGTGTTCGCCGACTCCTGAAACCATGGGTGCCGGTGCGAGGTGTGACCCGCCACCAGATCGAGGATCACCCGGATGCCCCGGCTGCGCGCGGCGTCGATCAGGGCCGCCGCGTCGTCGTTGTCGCCGTACCTCGGCGCGATCGTCAGGTAGTCCTCGACGTCGTACCCGCCGTCACCGAACTCCGAGGTGAAGCAGGGGCTGAGCCAGATCGCGTCGACCCCCAGCCACTCCAGGTGGTCCAGGCGCTCGGTGATTCCCGCCAGGTCGCCGATGCCGTCGCCGTCGGAGTCGGCGAACGACGGCGGGTATATGTGGTACAGCACGGCGTCCGCCAGCCAGGACAGGGCGGCACGGGGCTGGGACATGAAGCGTCGGGTCCTCTCAGTGGGGACCGGGTCCACGGGCCGAGCGCCGCTCGGGCGTGCACCGGTCAGGGCAGCTGTACGGACAGCCGGTGCCGGAACACGTTCCGGGGATCCCACCTCGCCTTCGCCGCGCGCAGGCCCGGATAGTTGTCCTTGTAGTACAGCTCGTGCCACGGGGTCACGGACCTGTTGAACCTCGGATCGGCGACATCGGCGTCCGGGTCGTTGATGTAGCAGCCGTCGGTGACGGAGTTCGGCACCGGAACCCCGCCGGTCTCCGCGTACACCGCTCCGTAGAACTCGCGGTTCCAGTCGACGTACCTGCCGTCGTCGGCGGGGTCGTGCCAGAGCACCGTCCACAACAGAGCCAGTGAGCAGTCCCGGTGCGCGAAGGCGGTGGCCTCCGGCCGCACCGCGTTGATCCGGCCGCCGAATCCGGCGAGCGAGACGGTGATGGTCGGGTTGTCGATGTCGACCCGGGTGAGATGGCGGTAGAACGTGTTGATCTGGTGGTCCGGTGGGCCCGCACGCATGAGCGCCGACTTGAAGTCTCCGCGCAGTGTCGGGTCGTTCTGGGCGCTGTTCGCCCGGGCGTGTTGTCGCACCAACGCCAGCCAGGGCACCCGCCGGGCGCGGGGCCGTACGACCGGGCCGAGACCCTCCAGGATTTCGGCGAGGTAAGCCTCCAGCAGCCGATCGGCCTCCGGGTGGCCGCCGTCCACCTGGGTGTCCAGCCGGATCGGGCCGCCCGACCGGTGGGTGAGCACCAGGCCGCCGGTCACCGCCAGATAGGGCGAGTCCGGATCCTTGTGCTTCTCGTGGAAGGCGCCGAAGTTCTCCAGCAGTCTGCCGAACCTCTGGCGGGTCATCTCGGGCCAGGGCAGGGAGACGGTGCTGAGCAGCATGTCGGTCGGCCGCCGTGGCAGGACCGACCGGGGGTCCTGCCCGACCGCGCCCGGCGAGCGGAACCAGTACCGGGTGACGACGCCGAAGTTTCCACCGCCACCGCCGGTGTGCGCCCACCAGAGGTCCCGGTGCGGATCGTCGTGCTCACGACTCGCCACCACGGTGCGTACCGCACCTGCGGCATCCACCACGACCACCTCGACCGCGTGCAGGTGGTCGACGGCCAGGCCGTGCATCCGCGACAGGAAGCCGAATCCGCCCCCTGCGACGTGGCCGCCCGCACCGACCGAGTAGAAGCTTCCGGCCGGGATCGCGACGCCCCAGGCGGTGTCGAGCAGCTCGTACACGTCTATCAGGGTGGCGCCCGGCTCGACGGCAAACGCTCCGCGTGCGGCGTCGAAGTACACCCGGTTCATCTCGGAGAGATCCAAGACCACCTGGACGTCCGGGTTGAACACGAAGTCCTCCAGGCAGTGGCCACCGCTGCGGACGGTGAGCCGCTTGCCCCGGGTGACCGCCGCCTGGACCACCTCGGCCACCTGCGTCGTCGAATTGACGAGGTAGACCGCTTCGGGACTGCCGACGTACCTCGCGTTGACGCCACGGACCAGCTCGCCGTACCGCGCGTCCGCCGCGGTGACCACGACCGGCTCGCGGCCGGCGACCTCGGCCGGTACACCGTTCATGCCCGTCCCTCCCCCCGTGCGGACGTTTCCCTGCCACCACGGCGCGGCGTAGCGGGAACCGTGGGGTCGGATGGGCGCCGTCGGCGGAGGAAAACGATAGCAACCTTCCGGGTACCCGGCGCCCGGCGCGCATTCGAAAGTCGACGCCGCTGCCGGTAATCCACGGTGTGCCGGCGCAACTGCGGAATCCCCGAAGTTGCGCACCCATTCGGCTCTTCGCCGGGTCGCATCGTCTGGATCGGGCGATGCGCAGCGGTGGCTTCGCCAAAAGCTCGACCACCCCGGCCGGCGGCCATAGGTTGGGCAGCAGAACGCTGTGACCTGTGAGGTGAGCGTGAGTGAGCTACTTCTGCTCAACGGACCCAACCTCGGCATCCTGGGGCGGCGGGAACCCGAGATCTACGGCACCGACACGCTGGCCGACATCGAGGCCGCCGTCGGTCGGGAGGTGGCCGAGCGAGGCTGGAAAGTAGTTGGGGTGCAGCACGAGTGCGAGGGCCAGCTGGTGAAAGCTGTGCAGGACGCGTACGACACGGTCGGTGCGATCGTGAATCCCGGTGCATTGATGGTCGCCGGATGGAGCCTGCGGGACGCACTGGCCAGCTATCCGCGCCCGTGGATCGAGGTACACATTTCGAACGTGTGGGCCCGTGAACAGTTTCGGCACGAGTCCGTGCTCGCCCCGCTGGCCAGCGGGGTGATCGTCGGCCTCGGCGCACTCGGCTACCGCCTCGCCGCCCGCGCCCTGCTGGCCCACGTCCCGACTGCCTGAGCCGCACCCGGCCGCACCCACCGCCGGCCCTCGAATAGCCGGGACAGATCTGCGGTGATCGGCGCTGCGGCACGTGCCCGCAAGCGGAACACCACGACAGACAGGACTGTGACGGAAGTGACCCGATGATAGATGTCGTCCTCTCTGTGGGCGATCCTCCCGCCGACCACGGCCATATCATGGGGGTCGTCGAATTCGGCTCCCGAGCACCGGCACCACACCTGGACGCGGGCTATCCGACGGTCGCGGTGGCGACCTGCGACCCGCCTGGAATTCACGTCCGCGAGATATGGACGAGTACCTCCGAGGTGTCGGCGGGTCGCCGCGACGACATCGTCTACAGCAGCGACGGCACACATCTCTTCGGCGCCCTCCGGTTGCCCCGTTCGGACCGCTACCGCGATGCGACCAGGAGTGCCTACCGGCAGCTACTGACGCTGATCTCCGACCTCGACTATCCACATCTGGTCCGGATGTGGAACTACATCGCGGACATCAACCGCCCGAACCACCGAGGTCTGGAAATCTACCGGGACTTCTGTCAGGGCCGGGCCGAGGGGTTCGACGACGCGGGAACGGCCATCTCCGCCCGCCTGCCGGCAGCGACGGGAGTCGGTGCGCACGACGGCGGCGTGGTGGTCTATTTTCTCGCCGAGCGGACCGGTGCCGCACTCCACTTCGAGAATCCGCGACAGGTCCCGGCCCACCAATACCCTCGGACATACGGACCGCGATCGCCGAGCTTCGCCCGGGCAACACTCCTCCCGGCGTCGAAAAGGCTCTTCCTGTCCGGAACGGCGAGCATCATCGGGCACCGGTCGGTGAGCCTGGGGCATCTCGAAGGTCAGTGCTACACGACTCTGGAGAACATCCGGATCCTCCTCAAGGAGGTGTCGGAGAAGTCGGGCGGCACGGTGGACCTGGACTCGTTCCGCCTGGTCAAGGGCTACGTGCGCCACGGACCCGACGCCTCGTACCTGCACCAGCGGCTTCGCGAGGTCGTCGGCCCCCGGGTCCCCATCGAGATATTCACCGTGGACATCTGTAGGAGCGAACTGTTGCTGGAGATCGAGGGCGTACTCGACATGCGTTTTCCCGACCACCACGGCGATGCCTGAGATCATGACCGCCGTACCGGACCTCGTCGGGCCGTACCAGCCGATCTGGTCGCGGCCGGACGTGCTGCGAAGGATGCTGCACAGCCTGCGACGGCTGCCGCCGCTGGTGGAGGCGGAGGACTGTGCCCGGCTGACCGACGAACTGGCGACGGTCACCCGGGGCGAGAGCGTCGTCCTTCAGGCGGGCGACTGCGCCGAGCTGTTCACCGACTCAGCGCCGGAGCGGGTACGCGCCAAGGCGGCGCAGCTGCACGAACTCGGCAGCCGCCTGCGCCGCACGGGTCGGGCACCGATTCTGGTCGGACGGTTGGCGGGCCAGTACGCCAAGCCGCGTTCACGATCGGTGGAGATCGGCGACGACGGGGTGGAGATCCCCGTGTATCTCGGCGACGCGGTCAACGACCGGACCCCGACAGCGGCAGCTCGGCGGCCCGACCCGCACCGGCTGCTGCTGGCCTACTCGCACGCCGCCCGCGGACTGCGCACCCTCGCGTCGGGCCGGACCACGTACGCCAGCCATGAAGCGCTGCTGCTGGAGTACGAGCGCGCCCTCGTACGCCCCGACCCGATCCGGGGCGGGGTCTTCGCCTCGTCGGCCCACACGGTCTGGATCGGCGAACGCACCCGGGACGTCGGCGGGCCGCACGTCGAGTTCGCCGCCAGCGTCAGCAACCCGATCGGGGTGAAGATCGGGCCGGGCGTCGACCCGGCCGAGGCAGCCGCGTTGGTCTCGCGTCTGGCCGGGAAGGGGCCACCCGGCCGCCTGAGTCTGATCGTCCGGATGGGCGCCGACCGGATCGGTGAGCGGCTGCCGCCCGTCGTCCGGGCCCTGGGCGAGGACGCGGCCCGCGTCGTGTGGCTCAGCGACCCCATGCACGGCAACACCGTCCGCTCGGCCCGGGGGCTGAAAACCCGCGTCATGCGGCGGATGACCGAGGAGGTCGAGCAGTTCTGTGCGGTGCTGCACCGGCACCGGGTCCAGCCCGGTGGGCTGCATCTGGAGATGACCCCGGACGGGGTGACCGAATGCGTGGAGAACTGCGCGGAGCTGGGTCCGGGGCCGGCCCGCTCCCGATACAGATCGGCGTGCGATCCCCGCCTCAACCCCGCCCAGGCCATCGCTCTGGTCGAGCGATTCACCGAGGTCCTCACCGGCGCCTGACCGCCCCGGGGCGTACGGCGATCGCGGCCCTGTCGGGAGGTGTCCGGCGGGGGACGGAAACGTTTGACTCCCGCTCGGGAGATCCCTACTTTGACCGAAGGCTGCCGGCTGACAGAGAAGCTTTCCGCACTCTCGACGAGCATCCGCACCGAGGCCAGACCATGCGTGCCGGGCAGCCAAGTCACCAGGAGGTCGAGCCACAATGAATGCCTCGTCAACCACGTCGACGACCGTGCATTTTTCGGGCCTGACCGGCGCTGTCGCGCCGATGACATGGTCCCAGTTCGGGATGTGGGGAGCGGTCAAGAAATTCCATCCCTACGACACCTATCTGAACGTCCGTTTCAGGGTCGAGATACCGGCCGGCTGTTCACTCGACGACGTGTTGTCGGTGATCCGGGAAATGCTTGTCAAGCACGAGGCGCTGCGGACCCGCTACTTCGACTCGGCGGATGGCTCCGGCCGGCAGGAGGTGGTCGGAGCGGGTGGGGTCGAGGTGGTGGTGGAGCAGGGCACCGAGGAGTCGCTGGATGGCCTGCTCGATCGGCTGGCCGATCGGTCGTTCGACTTCGACTCCGAACTCCCCGCGCGATTCGGCGTCGTGCACGTCGAGGGGCGTCCCGCCTGGCTGCTCATCGTGGTGTCGCACCTGTCGATCGACGGCCTGGCCCGTAACCGCCTGGTGGAGGAGTTCACCGCGCGGCTGAACGGCGACCACCGGTACGGCGACGACCGGGCCCTGCTGACACCGGTGGCGAGAGCGTTGGCGGAGGGTACCCCGACGGGCGTGCTGCGGAACGCGCGGACGATCGGCCGCTGGAAGCGGTTCGTGGAGCGGGCCGATGTCACGAACTTCCCGAGCCGGCTGCCTGGCGACCGCGAGCCGCGTTGGATGCGCGCCTCGATGTTCTCGCCGGCACTCGGGTGCGCGTTCGACCGGATCGCCGACCGGAACGCGGTCACCTCACCGGCCGTTTACGTGGCCCTGTCGGCGACGGCGGTGTCAGCCCTGTCGGACCGCCCGACCGCTGTGCTCCGCTGCATGATCTCGAACCGGTTCACCGACGCCGAGAAGAGCTACATCGGCAATCTGTCGCAGGCGTGCGCCTTCGACGTCGAGGTGGGCGACGCGGTGTTCGACGAGGTTGTCCGGCGCTCCATGGCGGCCAGCATCCGTGGTTACTCGATGGGCAGGTACCGCACCGACGAGTTGGAGGCGATCGTCGATGCGACCAGGTTCGACGCCATGCACAACGACTTCCGGGACGCCGCGGCCAGTTCCCGGCCGCAGCAGCTCCGGTCCGTTCCCGCGATCCATTCGCTCCGCTCCCGGACCGTCATCGGACCGCCCCAGGGTCTTCGGTACTACGACGACAAGTTCCACGTCGAGGTGCGGAACGGAGCGGGCGGGCCGGCGCCGGCAGTTCTGATCGACCGCAGCTACCTGCCCGTGGCGGAACCGCGCGACATCCTCGTCGCGATGGAGGCTTTCGCACTCGCCGTACTGACCGAGGGTCGTCACCTGCCAGCGGTCGACGCCTTCAGGGTGGCGCTGACCGAAGCTGTTGATACGGAAGGAGAGGTCTCTCTTGATGAACGAAGCGGAGATGGTTGAGCGTTCGGCGGTGGTGCGACAACTGATGGCCTGGGTGGTGGAGCTGGTGCCGAGCTGCGCGGAGTCCGGGATCGACGAGGAGACCTCACTCACCCAGTTCGCCGGGTTCGACTCGATCGCCATCGTCCAGTTGCTCGCCAGGGCGGAAGACGAGTTCGGCGTCGACCTCGCCGACGAGGACCAGACGATCCAGAGCGCGGCCTCGGTCAGCTCGCTGGCGGAGAGCATCGTTCGACTGGTCGGCTGCCCCCGGTGACCGGAAGCGGTGTCTCCCCCGGCACGGGTGCACGCCCGCCGGGTCCGGTCCGGGGAGCCGGCCGGCGGCGGAGCGCGGCGCTGGTGTCCGACGCCGCCCCGGTCCGGCTGGCGCTCATCGGCCTCGGCTGGGCCGTCCACGAGCTCTGGGCGCCGCTGCTCGGCGGTCATCCCGGGTTCACCGTCGTCGCCGTGCACGACCCGGACCCCGTCGCGGTCAGGTGGGCCGGCAGTAGGTTCCCCGCCGCACGGCTGCTGAACGAGCCCGGCGACCTCCGTCCCGACGAGGTCGACCTGGCCGTGGTCGTGACCCCCAATCACCTGCACGCCCCGATCGCGATCTCGCTGCTGGAGCGGGGAATCTCCACGTTCGTCGAGAAGCCGGTCTGTGTCAGTTCCGATGAGGCGGCGGCGTTGGCCGAGGCGGAGCGGGTGGGCGGTGCCCGCCTACTGGCGGGCAGCGCGGCCTGGCATCGCGCGGACGTCACGGCCCTGCGTACGCTGCTGCCGCGGCTCGGCCCGCTGCGGGCCGTTGAACTGTCGTGGATCCGGGCCCGCGGCATTCCCGCTCCGGGCGGCTGGTTCACCGACCGCCGCCGGGCCGGTGGCGGCGCACTGATCGACCTGGGCTGGCACCTGATCACCATCGGCATGCGGATGTTGTCCTGGCCGCAGGTCACGCAGGTGACCTGCGCCGTGTCGGGGGACTTCCTCGCCCGGGCCGGCACCGAAGCGACCTGGCGCGGCACCGGTCCGGCCGCGCACGCTGCCCCGTACGCCGGCGCTCCGAAGGACGTCGAGGACACCGCTCGCGGCGTACTCGAAATCGAGGGCGGCCCGCTCGTCACCGTCTGCGCGGCCTGGGCCTCGCATTCCGAGCGCGACGTGACCCGGGTGGTGCTCGACGGCGCCACCGGCCGTGCCGAGTTGACCTGCACCTTCGGCCTCAGCCCGAACGGGGTTGGCGGCTCGACCCTGCTGCTGCACCGGGATGGGCGGGCCGAATCCGTCGACGTGCCGCAGCAGGACCGGGGGGCGGAGTACCGCCGCCAGCTCGACCTGGTGCCGGCGCTGCTGGCTGATCCGGGGCGGCCCGGATCAGCCATCGCCGAGGTGACCCGGACGATCGACATCATCGAGAGGCTCTACCAGTCGGCCGGGGTGCCGCAGCTGACGGCCGTGCGCCCCCGGTAGGACCGGCCTCGACGCCACTGGGCGCCGCCGCCCATCGCCGGCGGCGGTGCCTCAGCCTGCGACTGTCGTGAGTCGATCCATGGCCGGGTACCGATGACCGGACCATATTGCCTGGGACCGTTGTTCCGGGTAGGGCCGCACCGACGGGTCGGTACCGTAGATCCGGGTGGCGCGCCTGCCCGGATCGAAGCGGGACCAGCCCGGGTCGCCGGTCGCGGCGAAGGTGAGATATTCGGTACGCATCAGCTCCGAGAGCCTGCGGTATTCCTCCACCTTCGCCGATCCGGCCGTCGTGACCTCGCCGAAAATGTCCGCGGTGCCGAAGACGAGCAACGCGTCCAGGGTGTGCGCGGCACCCTCGGATCCGTGGCCCCAGCAGAGTTCGGAGAGCCACACCGGGACCCGTCCGCGGTGGGCGGCTTCGGCCAGCTTCAGCGTCGGCATCCGCATCAACCAGTCCCCCAGCGCGACCTCTCGCAGCTCGGCCGCGGCCAGTTCCGGGAAGTCCGCACGGTAGCGAGCGGCGTCCGCCGCCGGGGCAAGACTGTTGATCATTTGGTCGACCGCGGCGCCGTCGGCGGGACCGAGCCGGGCAGCGAGCAGCCGCCCCTCGTCGCGGACGTGGCCGAGCAGCATCGGCACCTGGTTCGCCGGGCCGGCGGCCAGTCCCTCCCACGGGGTGACGGGCAGGATTTCACCGTCCACGACCGGGGAGAACGGGGTCGGGGTGTAGGCGACCGGGCCCCAGCGGGCAGCCATCGTCGGTAGCAGCTCTTCGCTCATCTGGGTCACCGCGGTCGTCAACCGTTGCGGGGAGACCTCGGCGAGCTGCTCCGGGGCGAGGGAAGGGCCGAGTTCGGCAAGGATGCGGCCGGTGATCTCGGCGGCCAGTTCCGGCGTGAAGTACGTACCGGGCAGGCTCTGCACGATGGCCCGGTCGAAGAGTCCGGCCGCCCGAGGCATCACCAGCAGCGCGGCCACCGACCCGGCTCCGGACGACTGGCCGAACACGGTAACGTTGTCCGGGGCGCCCCCGAACGCGGCGATGTTCTCCCGCACCCAGCGCAACGCGGCGATCTGGTCAAGCAGCCCCCGGTTGTCGGGGTAACCCGGCAGGTGCGCCCACCCCTCGGCCCCGACCCGGTAGTTGACGCTGACCACCACCGCGCCGCCGGCCGCCAGGATCCTGCCGTCGTGGTGCGGATTCGCGGTGGAGCATTGCAGGTACGCCCCGCCGCTGATCCAGACCAGCACCGGCAGACCCCGCGCGCCGGGGTCGGGCGTCCAGACCGCCAGGTTCAACCAGTCGTCGTCCTCCGACTCCCGTCGAGGCTGCGGGGGTGCCGAACCGAACTCGGTGGCACGTCGCACCCCGTCCCAGGGCGGCGCCGGGCGAGGCGCGGCGAACCGGTTCGCACCGACGGGTGCAGCGGCGAACGGAATACCCAGGAACGCCGCTATCCCGTTTTTCCATTCACCTTCCAGCACTCCGGTGGCGATTCGCGCCTGCGGTGAACAATCCATCCGTACATTCTGCCAGAATTCGGTGCGCGGCGATTGGAACGGGAATCGGCGACTGGCTCCTGGCCGCCGAAACTGATTTATTGGGGCGGGCGGTGCGTCGGAGACGCGCTCCGCGCCTGGTGACCGACCAGACCAGATGCGCTCGGCGCCGGATCGAGGAGGGATTGGTTTTCGTGGTGCGCACGTACACCGGTCCGGTACGCATCGGCCTGGAACTGTGGCCCCAGCACGCCGACTATGCCGAGATCCGCCGGGCGGTCGCCGAGGCGGAGGAGATCGGCGTCGACATCATCTTCACCTGGGACCACTTCTTTCCGGTCTTCGGCGATCCCGACGGTAAACACTTCGAATGCTGGACGATGCTCGGCGCGTGGGCCGAGGCGACCACCAGCGTCGAGATCGGCGCTCTCGTCACCTGCAACAGCTACCGCAACCCGGAACTGCTGGCGGACATGACGCGTACCGTCGACCACATCTCCGACGGCCGGCTGATCCTCGGCATCGGCGCGGGCTGGTTCGAGCGGGACTACCTCGAATACGGCTACGAGTTCGGCACCGCCGGCGGCCGGCTGGACAATCTCGCCGAGGCGCTGCCCCGGATCCGGAGCCGGCTCGACAAGCTGAACCCCGCGCCGACCCGGAAGGTGCCCGTGCTGGTCGGTGGCGGCGGCGAGAAGAGGACGCTCAAGCTGGTCGCCGCGCACGCGGACATCTGGCACGGCATCGGCGACCCGGCGCAGATCGAGCGCAAGCATCGCGTCCTCGACGGGTACTGCGCCGCCATCGGCCGCGACCCCGTCGAGATCGAGCGGTCCGCCGGAGTGACCGGGCCGTCCGGCATCGGCGAGCCGGGCGAGCTGGCCGAGGCCCTCTACGCGCTCGGGACCCGACTGTTCACCATCAGCAGCAGCGGCCCGAGGTACGACCTGGCAGCACTGCGCAGCTGGATCGACTGGCGGGACGAGAGGAACCGATCGGGCTTCCGCCGTACCGGCTAGGCCGGCGCGGTCAGCTCGCCGTGTGCGACCAGCCAGTCGACGGACTCCTGGACAGCTTCCAGCGCACCGAACCGGGGACGGTAGCCGAGCAGGCGCTCGGCCTTCGCCATGGAGCAGTGCGGGCTGTGCGCGATGTGGTTCCAGGTGGCTCGGGCGTCTCGGTCCGGCACGTTCTCCCGCCAGCGGTCGTACGGCTGGAAGACCAGGTTCGCCTCCCGGCCGTACCAGGCGGCGACGGCCTCGGCGTACCCGCGCAGCGTCAGCGTGGTGGCGCCCACCGAGTGGAAGCTCTCCCCCACCGCCGTGGACCGGCTCGCCATCGCGGCGGTGAACAGTGCCGCGACGTCGTCGGCGTGCACGTGTTGCAGCGTCTCCAGCCCCAGGTTGGGCAGGACCAGTTCGGCGCCGTCGACAAGCCGCTGGAACACCGCCGGGTCCAGGTTGCCGGCCGGGTTGACCGGCACCCACCCCGGTCCGGTGATGTGCCCCGGATGGATCACCGTCGCGGGCAGCCCGTGACGGTGCGCCTGGTCGAGCAGGTACCGCTCGACGGCAGCCTTCCCCACCCCGTACTCGTCGATCGGCCGGCGCGGCGCCGCCTCGGTGGTCGGCAACACCCGACTCGGCCCGTGCACCGAGATCGTGCCGCAGTGCAGCAGGTGCCCGACCCGGCCGCGCACCGCCTCGACAAGCTGTCGGGCGCTCTCCTCGGTGAAGCAGATCATGTCGATCACCACGTCGGGATCGAGCGCCGCGATCCGCTCTCCGAACGTGCCCGCAGCCTCCTCCGCCTCGCGGTCCGCCACCACCAGCTCGACCTGGTCCCAGGCACCGTGCCTCCGGTACGGCGTGCTCTTCCCCCGCGTCACCACTGTCACGTCGCAGCCCGACGCCGAGAGCCGAGGCACGAGGTACCCGCCCACGTGCCCGGTCCCGCCGATCACCGTCACCCGCATGGCACACTCCAATCAGGACGGCTGGCTCGCCAACCGTTGTGGGCAAGGGCGAGTCGGCCTAGATGAGCCGCAGGTCAGCTCTGCGGGCCATGCGTTCGCGCATCTCCGGCAGCCAGGTCCGAGGGTCCGGCTCCGACCGCGGCACCGGGGAGGCGTAGAACTCCAGCGCCCACGCCCGGCGTTGTCGGTCCGAGGTGTTGGCTCCGGCGTAGTGCACGGTCCTGCAATGGTGGATGCTCGCCTCACCGGCGCGCATCGGACACTGGAGGGCCGACTCGGTGGCCGGATCCGCGACCATCACGAACGCCGACTCGTCGTCGATGAAGACGTGTCGCGCCGTGCGCGTGTGCGAACCGGGGATGAAGCTCATGCAGCCGCTCGTCGTGGTCGCGTCGTCCAGGGCGATCCAGATCGTCACCGCGCGGGGCTCGTACGTCTGGAACTCCGGCGCGAGCCAGCAGGCGTCGTCCTGGTGCCATGGCGTGTCGCGGCCGGTCATCGCCTGCTTGTGGATGAGGTGGCTGACCCCCTCCAGCTCCTCCTCCGGAGTTTCCAGCAGTTGCGAGGCGAGCCGGCGGCTCCGGGAGAAGTAGGACGTCTGCCACAGCTCCGGGAACAGCTTTTCGGGCTTCGGCACCTGCACGAGGGATACGGCCGTCCCGTCCGAGGTGGTGCCGAGGAGCCTGTCACCGAGATCCCGGGCCAGCATCTGGTCGTAGATGCCGCGCAGGACCGCCAGCTGTTCATCGTCGACGAAACGCCCGAGTAGAAGGAAGCCGTCCTCGGAGAATCGGGCCATCTCCGCGTTCGTGAGGCCATCACGCAAGGTCATTCGTTCCACCACCCATCAACTTCGACTCTGGAGCAACCAATGCCCGGCCTCACCATTCCGAGACCGCGCCGCATTTCCGCAGCTCCTGTGGAAAACATCCTTTCGACCCTCGCCGGACAAGGCAAGCATCGAACGGTTTCGTAGCTGTCGGAGAACATCGCCCGGCCCGGCCCGCGAACGCGACGCCCGGCGCCAACGGCGTCGCGGAAACACTTTCGCTGTTCGACTGCGGGTATTCCGCAGTCAACCGGGTGACTCCGCGGCATTACGGACGCCCCGACCTGTGGCCAGGCCGCTACAGCCGGACGAAGAGGCTTTCTATCCCTCGCGTCACCGTGCTACGCCAGCGTTGTGGCGGCTTCACCAACTCCATCGACGGAAAGCGCCGGAAGAGCGTACGCAGCGCGACAGTGGCCTCAAGGCGCGCCAGGTTGGCGCCGAGGCAGTAGTGGCCACCTCCGCCGAAAGCCAACGTACGCGTGCGTCGACGGTGCGGATCGAAGGTGTCGGAGTCCGGCACCACCGAAGGGTCTCGTTCCGCAGCGGCCCACGCCAGGAACACCCGCTCACCCCCTCCCGGTATCGTCCGTCCACCGGCAGAGACCGGGCAGGTGGTGATGCGGCTCGTCGAAATCATCAAAGGCGGGTCGAACCGCAGCGACTCCTCGACGAGCTCCTCGAACGGCAGGCTCCCGGCGCGGATCTGGTCGACAAGTTCCTCCGAGTTGAGGACCGTCACCAGGGTGTTCGCTATCAGGTTGGTGGCACTCTCATGGCCGGCGATCAGTAGCAGGTACGTCATCGAGACGAGTTCGTCGAAGGAGATCGGCGGCGCGTCGGCGGTACCGCCGGCATTCGCGATACGTTCCACCAGAGTGCTGCCGTCGCCCTCGCGCAGTGTCCGCGCCAGGACGTCTTCCAGGTGCCTGCGAGCCGCACGGATGGCCGCGGAGTCGTCGCCGTCCACCACGGTTTCGTTCGTCCACCTGCGGAATGCGGCCCGGTCGACCGACGACACACCGAGGATCTCGATGATGACTTCGAGGGTCAGCCGGTATGCGAACGCCTCGACCAGGTCGACCTCCTCGCCCTCGCGGAGCCGGTCGAGGAGGTCGTTGGCGATCGCCTCGATGCCTGGTTCGAGCCGGGCGACCTCGCGGGGCTTGAAGGTGCTGGCGACCAGGCTGCGCAGCTGCCCGTGACGCGGCTCGTCACAGGTGAGCATGCCGAGCGTGGAACTGCCGCCCGTGTCCTCCTGCGCGACACCGAGGAATCGCGGGCCACTGACGAACGTCGGCTCCGAGAGGAGTTCACGGATCACGTCGGCGCCGACGACCAGCCAGGCGTCCAGATCGTTCGGTAGTCGGACCCGGTGCACCGGCCCGGATTCCTGTAAGGACTTGATCACGGCATGCGGGTCCCGGTAGAACTCGTCCCTGATCTGGTACAGGTCGACGATCTCGCTCTCGGGCGACACGCATGCCTCCCGGTCACTGCTTGACATGCTTTTCCTCCCAGGCACTCATTCGGCCGTCAACGCTGGGCCTCGGTGGGCTGGCCGCGTAGATCAGCTTTCCCGTTGCGGACCGTGGCAGCCGGTCCACCCACTCGACCTGGCGCGGCGCTTCGAACGGGTCGAGCCTGCTCCGACTCCACCCCACGATGTCGGGCCGTGGATGCCCCGGCTTGACGACGACTCTGGCTACCGGCACCGCGCCGCGCACCTCGTCCTCTGCGACGATCACCTGAACCTCGAGCACGTCCGGATGGGCCGCGAGGACGGCCTCCAGGCGGGAACGGCGAGTCTTGCGGCCGGCGATATTGATGAGGTCGTCCCGGCGTCCGGTGATCCGAACGCCGTCCGCGTCCCGTTGCGCGAGGTCGCCGGTGCGGTACCAACCGTCCTCGGTCGGCAGCGGACGGAGCAGCCCGTCGGCGAGATAGCCGACGGCGAACGAGTCGTTTCTGACCATGAGTTCGCCGTCTCCGGGCTCGACCCGGACGTCGACCCCGTCCAGCGGCTCGCCGACACTGCCCGGCGCCGACGTCGCCGTCAGGGTCCCTATCGCACAGGTGCCGACCTCAGACGCCCCGTACGCGTTGCGGAGACGGAAGCCGAAGTCGCCGCAGACCCGCAGTACCGTCTCCGTGCGGAGTGGCGCGCCGGCCGAGACCACCTGCTCCAGTCCGGCAAATTCCGACGGTCGGGATCCGGCGATCATCTGCACCTGGGTCGGCAGCGCGATCAGCGTGCTCGCCCCCGACCGGGCCGCCGCCCTGGCCAGCGAGAGAGGCGGTGACGACGGCGACCGGAACACCGTCCTCGCCTCGACGAGCAGGCCGGCAAGCAGCCCGTGCGTGAACCCGTAGGAGTGGAACACCGGGGCGGCGCAGACAACCTCGGCGGAGGAGATCTCGCCGTAGAGATGGTCGGCCACCCGCGCACTGTCCCGGACGACGGCGGCGACGGACTTCACCACCGCCCGGGGCGTGGCCGTCGAGCCGGAGGTCTGGAAGAGGATCGAGTCCCCCGGCAGGGCGCAGACCCTCCCGCTCGTGCGCCCGGCCAGCCAACACGCAAGGCTCGGGCTGATCGTGACAGCCTGGTCGCAGTCGGGAGTTCGGTGGTCGCTGATCAGGACGTCGTCGGCGTACCCGGTCGAGGTGCTGGTGGCCTCGGGGTCGAGGAGGAGTACCGGCACGCCCAGGCGACCGGCCGCGACTGCGGCGACCACGAGCAGGGCGGCGTTCGCGCTGGAAACCGTCAGGAGCCGCAACCCGTCGAAGCGGCTGGAAATCTCCTCGGCGAGTCGCCCACCGGAGCGAAGAAGCTCCTCGGACGACCATGCGGCATCGCCGACGACAAGCCTGGCTTCTCGGCAGTCGACCAGGATCCGTTCGATTGTCACGACCATCCTGCACCGTCCTTCCAGGTGGTAACCGGACCCCGGCGGCCGTTCATGTCGCGCGGTCGTCTCGTCGCGGCGACCCGGCCGCGCCGTCCCGGGCACGCAGCAGGGCGAGGAACTCCGCGGGGTTCTCCACGCTCGCGTCCGGACCTGCCGCCAGCAGCACCTCGCGGTCGCACTCTCCCCAGAGTGCGGCGACGGCGCCGACACCCGCGGCGCGAGCACTCATGACGTCGAACACCGCGTCACCGATCATCACCGCGGCATCCCTGTCGACGTCCATCAGGTGCAGGGCCCGGCGTACGATGTCGGGAGCGGGTTTGGGCCGGTCGACCTCGTCCGACCCCACGACGCAGTCGAAAATCTCCAACACGCCCAGCCCGTCAAGAAGTGACCGGGCCCGGGGACCACTCTTTCCGGTGGCGACAGCGCAGCGGATGCCACGCTCGCGCAACTCAACCAGCATCTCGCCGACGCCGTCGTACAGATTGATCTGGTGTGCCAGCCGATAGCTCTCGCGCACGAAGGGGCCTTCCAACTCCGGCGGGAGACCCATCAGTCGCATGATGTCGGGAAAATATCCGCCGAGATGCTGCCGGTAAGCCTCGAAGGGCGCCTCACCGTCGCCAACCACCTCTCGGAACGCATGCTCGAACGCGAGGCGCATCACATCGAAGGAATTCACGAGTACGCCGTCGAGGTCGAAGACCACGCCCCGCAGTTCGGTACCGCTCACGACACCTGGCCGAGCGGCCGAAGAATGGCAAGGAACGGTCTCCTCGGACATTGCGAACTCCCCCTTACCCGCACCGCTACGACGAGGCGACGGTGTTTCCGACCACGTCGGAAACGACCTCCGCGATGGCGGACATCTGCTCTTCGGTGCCGAGCAGTGCGCGATGGTGCAGCCAGATGCAGTCGTTCGTGATCGCCTCGACGTTCGGGCATCGACGAGCGATGCTCTCGACATCCTCGGCGGGGGCCGCCGCCTCCCAGAAGGCGCTGGTGCGATAGATCGCCCGGAACGCCGCGAATGCCGGCACCCCACGGGCGACCATCTCGTCCACCAGTGTCTGACGCCGCTCCGCCGTGATCCCCGGCACCCGGAACATCGCCATGTAGTGCGGGTTGCGGGTGCACCCCTCGTCCGATCCCTGCGGAAGTACGCCCGGAATTCGCGCAAGCAGGTCCGCCAGCACCGGCCAGCGCCGCTCGCGGATGTCGATCTGCTCGTCGAGCCTGGCAAGCTGCACGCGCAGCACGCTCGCCGAGAACTCGTTCATGCGGAAGTTCGACCCCGACACCTCGTGCCGGTATGCGCGGTCGGCTCGCGGGCGCCCACAGCTGTGCCGCAAGAAGGCCGCCTCGTACTCCTGCGCGTCGGAGAAGGTCACCGCGCCGCCCTCGCCCGCCGTCATCAGCTTGCCGTTCTGGAAGCTGTAGGTGGCGATGGAGGCCAGCTCGCCGAGCCGCAGTCCGCGCCACTGCGCACCGTGGGCGTGCGCCGCGTCGTGCACCAGGGGAACCCCGGAATCGTCGGACAGCTTGCCGAGCGCGTCGATGCCGGCGAGCAGGCCGGCCATGTGCACCGGCATGATCGCGCGGGTCCTCTCGGTTATCGCGGCCTCCGCCGCCGGCACGTCCATGCAGTAGGTGACGGGGTCGACGTCGACGGGCACGGCCACCGCGCCGAGTCGCTGTGCCGCCTGGGAGGACGAGATGAAGGTGAACGCCGGCACGATGACCTCCGTTCCGGGCCCCACACCGACGACCTGGAGCGCGAGTTCCAACGCATGGGTGCCGCTGGTCACCGCCAGTGCCTTACGCGCGCCGTGGTAGCCGGCGAACTCCTTTTCGAACTCCGAGACCTCGTGCCCGTCAAAGCGCCACCATCCGCTCTGCTCGAGTGCGCGGAGCAGGGCCGCTTTTTCCCTATCGTCGAACTGTGGCCAGCGCGGCAGATCGAGGCTTTGACGAGAAATGGCAACCACGTCCATTCGCTGTACTGCCCGGCGCCGACACAAACGCAGGTCCGGCGAGGCTACGGGCGGATCGTTTCAGCCAGCTTAGGAGCACCCGACTGATACCAGCAAGGCCGTCGCGGCCCCGTATTCGCTGACCGGATCGGCCCCCGGCAAAGCGCCGACGAACGGAGCCGACCATGACATAATCGGAAGCCCTGCACCCGCTGTGCCGTTCCTCGGTTGCGAACGGGTCGAAGGACGAGCGCGAGACCCCGCTCTCGTACGCCTCCGGTGTGCGGCGGTCACGGGTGCGGAAATTCCGCAGTTGCTCCCGTCGCACCGCAGCGACAGTTCCGCACGCTTCCCGGCGGAGTTTCCGCAGTTGCTCCCCGTCGCGTGGCGGCGACAGTTCCGCACGCTTCCCGGTGGTCCGGAACCGGTTTCGCGGACGTGTCAGGCCGACGACGCCGGCACGACCACGAAGCGTCGGATCGACCGTGAGGCGACGAGGACACCGGTCGAGAGGAGTGCGCTGACGCTGGCGATCCAGAAGACCGTTTCGACACCCACGGCTTCGGAGAACGGGCCGGTGACCGCCAAGCCGACCGGTTGCAGGGCGAACGAGCCGAAGGTCACCATCGCGCCCACCTTGGACATCGCCTCGTCGGGCACGTCGGACTGTATGGCGGTGGACCAGAGCACGGCGTGCCAGCCGATGGCCAGGCCGGCGCCGGCCTCCGCCGCGGTGATCGCAGGTGCGGACGCGGGTAGGGCCAGGAGCAGTGGTGGGATCGCCAACAGGATCAGCGCGGCCGACGCCCACAGGGCCGGACGTTCCGGTCTGACCCGTGCCGCGAGATAACTGCCAACCAACTCGCCGATGCTGAAGGCGACGAGCCAGACCGCCCAGGTCGACGCCCCGCCGAAGGACCTCTCGGCCACCAGCGGTCCGAGGACCAGAAACGGCGAGGTGACCAGCGTCAGGGAGACGGCGGTGCAGATCAGGCCGATCCAGATCCAGGGACGCGTCCGGATCTCGGTGAGGCCGGCCCGGGCGTCGCGCAGAAAGCTCTGGTGCCCGGACCGGTCCGGTGCCCTGCCGCCGAGCCGGAACACCACCAGCGCGAGCGCGCTGACCAGATAGCTGAGGCCGTCCACGGCGACGACAAGGCCGGCCGGCATCACGGCCAGCAGCAGCGCGGCGATCAGTGGGCCGACCATCGCCGTGACCGTGGTCGACGCGGTGACCAGGGCGTTGGCGCTGTGCAGCCGGGGCTTCGAGACCAGCGAAGGAATCAACCCGTATGCGGCCGGCCGGAACACCGCCGCCGCCGCGCCGAGCAGCAGTTGCGGGAGGAGCATCGAAAGCCACGTCTGGTTGGTGAGCAGCAGGGCAGCGGTGGTCAGTTGGGCAAGACCGCGCAGCACGTCGGCGGCGACCATCAGCCGAACCCGCGACACGCGGTCGGCCAGTACCCCACCGGGGCCCAGCAGCAGGATCTGCGGGAGCAACTGTGCGGCGAGCAGCAGGCCGAGATCGGCCGCCGAGCCGCCCCCGCCGAGCACCGCGAAACTCAGCGTCACCGGGACGAGGGCGTCACCCAGCAGCGACGGCAGTTGGCTGATCCAGTACGACCGGAACCGCCGCTCCGCCAGGGCGGCGTAGACCCCACCCGCCGACGACGCCATCCGACGATCACTCCGCCAGGTGCGGCACGAAGTCGCGCAACCTCGTCCGTTCCGCCACGCAACGCTCGTACGCCATCCGGGACAGCGTCCCGGCGTCACCGGCGACCGACCCGAAGTGTCCGTACAGCGGGCGAAGGGTGCAGCCGCGGAACACCTTCGCGTCGAACGACTCCGAGCCGTAGTGGATCGCCCGGATCCCGTCTCGGGCGGCCGCCGTGATCGGCTCGTAGTAGACCAGGTTGAAGTACTCGAACGCGCCGGCCGACCGCGCGGCGTACAGCCGGCCCACGAGACGGTCCGCGCCGTCGGTGAAGAACGCGGAGAAGCCGGCGATCTCGTCGCCCGCACGGGCGAGGAAGACCCGTAGCTCGCCCTGTCGCCGGACGCGGTGGAACCGGTCGAGCACACCACGCTCGTCCGCCGGGTGGCCGTACCGTCGGTAGTGATCCACCAGCAGTGGTGCCAGGCTCTCGGTGAGCAGCTCGGCGCCCCCGGCGTGGACCGTGACGCCGCTGTCCAGGAACGTCCGCCGCTCCCGACGTACCTTGCGGCGCCGGTCCGGGGGCAGCGTTGCCAGGTAGTCGGGGAACGAGCCGGCCGGCACCCGGAGCACGGCGTCGGCGCTCACCAGAGCCTTCGCGTACCCGCGTCCGGCCAGCAACCCGGCCAGTCCGGTGTCTCCGCCGGAGACGTGCATGACCGAGATCGCGGCGCAGCCGAGGCCGCGCGCGTGCTCCTCGAACGCCGTGAGGAGCGCCTCCCGGACCCGCGTGGTCGACTCCGCGTCCAGCGTCCGGTCGGAGAGCAGTCCTGGACGGTAGGACCCGGGTGCCACGCAGACCAGGCTGGGATGCAGCGCCGGGTCGAGATCCTGCGAGGTGCCGCGCAGTACGCTCTGCACCGGATAGGCGGTGTGCGTGATGGGGCCGTCGAACAGGTAGGCGGCAAGGGCTCCGAGCAACCGGCCGTCGGGGCGCCACGCGAGCAGGTACCACTGCGCGGCGGCGGTCCGGCCCTCCTCCGCCCTGAGCCAGGCGTGCGACAGCTCGACCGGCCAGCCCGTGGCCAGGCTCGCCCACCGGGCCGGCTCGACCTCCGAGAGCGACCCGGCCACGGTCACCCGGGGTGGATCGGTCACCGTCACCCCCTGCCCGGACCGGCCGGAATGCACCGGTGCAGCTCGTCGAGGGACCGCACCCGCCACCCCGGATGGTCCGGGTGGGTGCCGTCGCGGTCGAGCAACACCGGGATCATGCCGGCGGCCTGCGCGCCGGCCACGTCGGCGAGGAGCGAGTCGCCGACGAAGACCGAACGCCCGGCGGGTACGCCGAGCTGGCCCAGCGCCGCCCGGAAGATGCGCGGATCCGGCTTCGCCACGCCGACCTCGGCCGAGATCGTGACGACGTCGAAGTAGTCCAGCAGGTCCAGCTTCCGCAACACGTCCCGCAGCCATCTGTCGAAGTTGGAGACCAGCCCGAGCTTGAGCCCACCGTCCCGCACCGCGCGCAGGATGGGCAGGGCATCGTCGTAGCGCAGGTAGCTGCCCGGGTCGAGCACGAAGTTCGCCACCACCTCGGCATGCTCGGCCCGGTGGTGCCGGGCACCGCAGGTCAGCAGTACCCGGTCGAAGAAGGCCAGCCATCCGGCCTTCCGCGCCGCGACGTCATCGGTGTCGTCCGGCCAGCCGTACGCGCCGCCGACCGTGGCCAGCGCCTGCCCGGCGTCGGCCGGCTCGACGGTGAACCCGAAGCTCCGGCTGGTCTGCGCGATGTACTCGGCGAGCGTCGGGTGGCAGTCGAAGAGGGTACCGGCGCCGTCGAAAAGAAACGCCTCGGCGTCACGCGTCATGCTGCACCCCTCCCGTCACCGCGGCGATCTCGCGTTCGTTCGCCCGGCCGAGCAGGCGCCAGCAGGTGGCGAATGCGGATGTCGCCGGCCCGGCGGCCATCGGTCGGACGAAGGTGCGCAACACGTCGAGCCGGCAACCCCGGCGCACCTTGGTCGGGTAGCTGCCCAGTCCATAGTGGATTTCTCGCACCCCTTCCGCCTGCGCCAGCCGAACCATCTCGTAGTACTGGAGGTTGAAGTGCGCGAAGGTCTCCCGGCCGAGCAGGTTCCTGTCGAAGGCCCCGTACCGGCTGAAGAGGCCGCGTCCGTACCGGAAACCGGAGTGGAAGCCGACGATCGTCTCCCTCCGGTGGACCCGGATGACCCGCAGCAGGTCCCCGAGATGGCGTCGGGTTTCCCGGAAGGAACGCAGCACGTGGTCCAGCGATCCCCGCAACCCGTACTGCCGGTAGTGCTGGAGCTGAAGCTCGGCAAGGCGCTCGTCGAGGACTGAACTGTCGCAGATCTCGACGGTGAGGCCGTACCCCCGGAAACGCTCGACCTCCTTCCTGGCCCTGATGCCGCGCAGGCCGCCCAGGTAGTCCTCGAAGGTGCCGGCGGGTACCTCCAGCACGCTGTTCGCGCCGGCCACGGCCTCCGCGTAGCCGCGAACCCGCAACTGCCGGGCCAGGGCGAGGTCGCCGTCCGGCACGTAGAGCACGGCGGCCGTACGTGCCCCCACCGAGCGGGCCAGTGCCTCGAAGCGGTCGAGCAGGTGCGTCAGCACGGCTCCGTCCGGGTCGGCTCGGTCCGGGTCGGCTCGGTCCGGGTCGGGGCCGCCGGTGCGCGCCCGGTCGATCCCGGCCAGGTAGCCGTTCGGCACCGCGCAGACCAGCGCCGGATACAGCGTGGCGCGATTCCGGGCCACCTCGGCGAGCGCGGCGTCGTAGGCGTCGGCGTCCCCCTCGGCGCCGTACCCGGTCACCCGGGCGCGCGAGTCCGCGACGAGCAGCGTCTCGACCGGATCGAAGGTCGCGTAGTTCCCGGCCGGCTCGGGGAGCAGGTAACAGCTGAGCCGCCCGCTGGGTCGCGAGTCAGGGCCGGAGAGCAGGTAGAACTGCGTCGGCGAGATCCGTCCCTCGACCGAGCAGAGCCAGGCGTGGGTGAGGTAGACCGAGGAGCTGCACCCGGCACGGTCCCAGACAGCGGCTTCGATGTCCGCCAGCGAGGTCGCGATCCGGTCAGTCAAAGTCGTTGTCCGTCACCGTACAGCGCACCGCGAAGACCAGTGCCGCCAACGCCTCGCGCGCGTACTGTGCGGCCCGCTCCCCGTCCGGGCCCACGGCCCGGCAGCCCACCACCCGCCCGAACGAGTCCGACACCCGGATGCCGTCGAAGTCGCTGCCCTGCGGCACCAGCACCTCGATGGCCCGGACCCCCTCCAGCGCCTGCGCCTCCGCCAGGTTGTCGACCGAGACCAGCACTCCCCGCGCGGCCGGGGCCGCGTACCAGACCGCGGCACCGCCGGTCGCCGGGTTCGCGAGCTGCTGGTCCAGGACCGGAAGTACCCGCTCGCCAGCCACCTGCCGGGCGGTGAGCTCGTACAGGTCGACTCCCCGGACGTCCTGCGCCAGCAGCGGCAGGTGGTCGCCCGCGCAGCGGATGTGTGTCTCCACCACGCGCGGTCCGGCCCCGGTCAGGATCAACTCGGTGTGCGTCGGCCCGTACCCGATCTCCAGCGCGTCCAGCATCCGGGCGACGTGCGACCAGACGAGGTCGGTCTCGTCGGTGCGCAGGGTCGCCGGCATCCAGTGGCCGACGTCGACGTAGTGCCGGGGGCTCCGAGACTTCTGTGTCGTGCCCACCAGTCGGTGCACGCCGTCCTCGGAGAACGCCTCCACCGTCAGTTCCCGGCCGGTGAGCAGCGGCTCCGCCATGACCAGGCGGTTTCCGTGGACGCCGGTGCCGACCGCCCAGTCGACGGCCTCGGCGACGTCCGGCTCGGCCCGGACGGCCACCACACCGGCGCTTCCGGTACCGGTCCGCGGTTTGACGATCACGGGGTAGCCGACCTGGCGGGCGAACGCGCGCACGTCGTCGGCGGACTCCACGGCGACGGCCGGGACCGTCTCGACTCCGGCGGCGGCCAGCCGCTCGCGCATCCGGAGCTTGTCGTACACCGACTCGACGGTGCGCACGGCGTGAAAGCGCAGCCCGAGCTTCGCGGCGATCGCCGCCGCCTTGTCCTGGTCGCCCTCGGCGAAGGCGCCGATCCCGTCGAACGGGTCGCACTCGTGGATCGCCGCCGCGGTCCGTACCCACTCCTCGGCCGGAGCCTCGTCCCGCATGCCGAGGACCCGGACGTTCTCGCCGGGTTCCGGGACATCGCCGAAGTTGCGGTTACGCACCATGACCGAGGTCCGCACCGGGTCGCGCAGGGAACGGATCCGCTGCGGAAGCGGGCTGCCGCCGCCGACCAGCAGTACGTGCCTCATCGGCTCAGCTCCCGGTCGAGCTGGGCCCGCACCTCGCGAAGGCGGTCGACCGCCCGGGAGCCCAACTGGGAATCGGGTGCCTCGCAGCGGAAGACCACGGCGAGCATCACCGCGGCGTCGAGGCGGTAGATCGAGGTGGTGGGCGAGTCCGGCAGCCCGGAACACCCGTAGCCGGCCAGGACCGCGCCGAGATCGAGCCCGTTGCCGGGCAGCCGGGCGAACTCCGCCAGCCGGGCCAGCTCCAGGACGGGGTCGGCGACCATGGCGTTCGACCAGTCGATCAGGCCCCGCACCCGGCCGGCGGTGCAGCGCAGGTTGGCCGCCCGGACGTCGAGGTGGACCAGACCGCCGGGACGGGGGCGGGCCAGCTCGGCGGCCAGGCGCTCGGCGTCCGGCGCGGTGGGCAGGTCCGGCACCAGGGCGGCCAGCTCCCGCCAGCGGCGGACGATCCGCCGAGGCAGCAGCTCGGCCGGGGTGGTTCCCTCCGCCGCCACCGGTTCGGCCAGCGGCGGCGGAAGGTCGTGCAGGCGCCGTAGCAGGGCGCCGAGCTGCTGCTGGTCGGCCCCGCGACCGTCGTCCGGGAGGTACTCGCTGATCAGCACGTCGACCTCGCCGAGGACCAGCTCGCGCGGGGCGGCGACGGGGAAACCCAGCCGGGTGAGATGGACCGTGACGCTCTGCTCCCAACGCAGCAGTTGCCGGGTGTCGACGTACGGGTCATTGGCGTTGGACTGGATTCGGGCACCGACCGCTGTCCGCAGCACGACCGGCGAGCCGTCCGCCGCCGTGGCACCGAAGGCCAGGAACTCCAGCCCTTGGCCCAGCGGCCGCAGGTCCGTGTACCCGCCGCTGGCGGCGAACTCCTCGATCCGGGCCGGCGGATCGGTGGTCCTCATCATTCGCCGACCGGCAGCCGACGCCGCCAGGACGCCGCGAGCCAGTCCTCGTACTCGGGACCCGACGGCTCGTCGACCACCAGGCACATCGGCTCGATCACCCGGTGCCCGCCGCCGGCCAACCCGCCGTGCAGCATGGTCAGGTTGTGCCCGAAGAGCAGGTCGAACCGCTCGCTCGGCGCACAGACCTCCCAGCGCGCGCGAAACTGCCGCCAGTCGCGTCCGGTCGCCAGCAGTGTCTGGTGGCAGAAGAGTCGCGCGGTGTCCCCGACGCAGTCGCCACACGGACAGGCTTTGGCCAACGGACCCGACATCGGGTAGCGCTCCCGATCCTCGCCGGAGAGTTCGGCCTCGGCGTGGTGGAAGGAGAGGCCGTGCCACATCGGCTCCTCCACGCCGAGCATCGCCCCGATCGTCGGGTACGGGCTGCCATGCTTGGCCTGCCGGTCCAGGGCCGCGCGCAGGTTCCGGCCCAACCACTCGGCCACCGTGCGGAGGGGTACCTCGGCGGCCGGGACGCGGTGGCGCTCGGCGTACACGGTTGTCAGCAGGTCCAGCCAGTCGTAGTACGTCGTCACGCTCAACGCCTCGCCCGGGTCCGCGATGAACACCCCCTGGTACATCTTGTGTGCCGGGGTGGTGGTGTATCCGGACCGGCCGAACTCGCGCCACTCCGGCAGCCAGCTCGGGTCGTCCCGGGTACTCGGGGTGAGGTACGAACAGTGCTGGCCGTCGTGGTGCGGCAGCAGCGTACGGGTCGGATATCCGCTCGGAACGTGCGTGGACTGCGCACGATCGTGCTCCAGCCGCATCGAGGCGGGCGCTCCACCGGCGACGAGCGCCCGGCGCAGCGCCTCGCAGATCGCCCTGCTCAGCGCACGGCTGTCCTCGATGCCGAGCCGTAGCCGACCGAGGCGGAACACGACGGAACCGGCACGCTGGACCAGCGGCACCGCGCGTTCGGCCAGGGCTCGCGCGGCTGCCTCGGTGTCCTCTCCGTGGACCAGCTCCGCGCAGTCCAGGTACTGGTCGGTCGATGCGAATCGCACGATCGTCACCCTCCTTCGTCGAATCGCCAATGGGGCAGGCCGGGATCGTGGCGGCCGGTGCGGAAGAGGAATTCGAAGAGCAGCCGGGCGACGACCTGCGCCGTCGCGCCGGTCGGGTCGTACCGTGGCGCGATCTCGGCCACGTCCAGCGCACCGATCGGTAGCTCGCGCAAGACCTCGTAGACGTCGAGCAGGTGCGCCACCTGGAGGCCGCCCATCGTCACGTGTCCGGTCCCGGTGACCGCGGCGGTGTCCAGCACATCGATGTCGAGCGACACGTAGACGGCGTCACACACGGCGGCCAGCCGCTCGACCACGGGACGAAGTGCCGCGTCGGCGCCGATACGCATGATCCGCGCCGCCGGGACGACCTGGAAGCCCTGCTCGACCAGTGACCGGAACTGGTCGAACCGGGTCGTGTCGCCGACGCCGACGAAGGCGATGTCCTCGGGCCGCATCCCGGGCAGTTCGCTGATCCGACGCGAGTTCGATCCGTGGTACAGCGCGCCGTGCAGGGCGCTCCACCTGCCGAAGTCGAAGTGGTGGTCGATGTTGACGAAGCCGATCCGTCGGCCGGCCGCGCGGTCCAGTTGGGCGGCGCGGAAGCCGCTGAAGGTCGCGAACGTGGCGGAGTGGTCGCCGTTGAGGAAGATCACCCGTCCGGCCCGCGCGCACAGCGACCGGCTCTCCGCCGCCACCGCCTGGTAGGTCCGGAGGGTGTCGGTGGGATAGACGTGCAGGTCGCCGACGTCGACCACCTGCGGCGCGACGTACCGGAACGCCTCTCCGGTCCGGGTGTCGAGCATCTCCCAGGTGCCGAGGCTGGCAAGGGAGTTCGCGAAGACCACGCTGGCGGTCCGGAGTGCGCGGGGTCCCTCGGCAGCACCGGGCCGGGAACTCGCCGTACCGTCGAACGGGACCGCGGCTACCGCCCAGCCGTCGACCTGACCCAGCTCGTCCAGCCGGGCGGCGGGCGCGCCGAAGAGTGTGCCGAGACCGGCCCAGCCCGGCAGCGGGTCGTCGCGGAAGTCCGCAGGTGTGGCCCGGGCGGCAAGCTCCGCGAAGTCAGGCAGGTGATCCACAGCCCTGCTCCGCTCCCCGGAAGGCCATCTCGATGCCCTCCCGCACGATTCGGTGTGCGACGTCGACCTTTTCGGTGAACAATTCCCAGCTCCGCTCTGGGGTGAGGTTCTGTGGCCGGTACACCGGTGGGCAGTCTTCGCGCCAGTTGGCGAAATCCCAGTCGAATATCCGGTCCCGCAGCCGGGGGAAGTCCGGCACGAGCGGGTAGGGGACGAAGTTGTACAGGTTGAACAACCAGAGCATGGAGCGGTTGTCCCACAACCATTCCACGGTCTCCCGGTGGGACACCTCGGTCTCCTCGTCCAACCCACCCAGTACGTTGAGCACGATCTTCATGCCGGCGTCGTCGAGCATGCGAATCTTCTCGGCATAGTCGTCGAGACCCCGGGAGAGCTTGTTGAGCCGCGCGAGCAGTTGCGAGTCGCCGGACTCGAAGCCGAGCTCCACGGCCACCACGCCCAGCTCCCGCATCGCGTCGATCACCCACGGCCGGACCTGCATGACGTGCGTCTGCACGACGAACTGGAAGCCCGGCCGGTCCCGGAACACCTCGACCAGGTTGCGGGTGGCCTCTTTGGACTGGCCGAACGTTTTGTCCCCGATGTAGACCAGCCTGGTGTCCGGAAACCGTTTCGTGAGTTCGTCCACCTCGGCGGCCAGCGCGGCGCGGTCGACGAGTACGAGCTGGTTCGTCCAGGCGTCACCGCAGAACGAGCAGCTGTAGAGGCACCCGTGGCTGGCATTCAGCCGCAGTAGCGGAACCCGCCCCCGGTAGCCGTCCAGGTGCCGGTAGTCAGGCGCCCAGTCGATCAGGTTGGCGGAGCGACCCCGGCCCGGCGGGTTGACGATCTCGCCACCGCCGGAGGTGGCCAGCCGGACCAACTTGCCGACCAGGGTCGGGTCGAGCTGACCACGATGTACCAGGTCCACCGCGCCGGCCGGCACGAGCGGCGCCATGTTGCCACCGATGACGACACGTCGGCCGGCCGTCCTGAGCAGCGCAGCGGTCTCCAACGCGAGCCCCATGTTCTGCGCCAGCGGTGACATCAGGATCAGGTCACCGGGGTCGCTCGCCTCCTGGACATGGTCGGCGCACTCCTGGGCGTCGGCCGGTCGTCGAGACAGGTCGCAGAACGCCGAGTCGAGCCCGGCCACCCGGATCAGGGCGGTCAGGTGGGCGACCCACAGCGGCATCTCCCACAGTCCGTCACCCGGGATGAAGTAATCCGGGAACGTCAGTCTGAACAGGCGGTCATAGTCCCGGTAATACGCGGACAGGCGCGGATCCGGTGCCCGCGTCGACGGAAAGGGCAGTTGAACGATGAAAGCCGAAGTCAATGCTGGCCCCCCACTAGACACCAACAACCGGCAGGCACGGCACACCTGCTCCCGTCGGGCAAATCGCGACGACGAATCGGAATCAGTGTGTGTCCGACCACCCGGCCACCACACGTCACCTCTTCACGTGACGCCAGTGGCCCGACCGTCTAGGGCTCCCCCGGTGCCCGCCGGCTCAGGCCGGCTGGGCCACTAGAAGCCGAAGAACGCGCGGTACGAGTCGAGCTGGAAGCGGAGCATGTGGATGCCCGGGTGGACGGGCCGACCGGCGGCCTCGGCCTCGCGCAGGAGCCGGGTCTGCGCGGGAACCATGATGATGTCCGCCACGACGCAGTCCCGGGGCAGCGATCCGGGACTGAACGGCAGCGGGTCGCCGTCGCGCAGGCCCAGCGGCGTCGCGTTGACGGCGAGGTGCACGTCGCTGCCGGAGTGCTCGTCCACGCCGACCGCCAATCCCGGACGACGCCGGTTCGACCGCGACACCAGATCGTCGCGTCGGACATGGTCGGTGTCGGAGATTCGCAGTTGGGCCACGCCCGCGTCGGCCAGCGCCGCCGCGATCGCGCCGCCGGCACCGCCCGCACCGACCAGCGCGACGCGGCGGCCGGCCGGATCGTGCCCAGCCGCCCGCAGCCCACGGACAAATCCGACCCCGTCGAAGTTGTCCGCCAGCCATCCGCCGTCGGGCTCCCGCCGCAGGGCGTTGGCGCTCCCGGCGATGAGAGCGGCGGGGGCCAACCGGTCGGCATACCGGCACACCGCAACCTTGTGCGGCACGGTCACCAACAGACCGTCCACGTTGGTCATTGCCATCAGCCCGGCCACGACCTCGCCGAGCCGGTCGGGCCGCACGTGTACCGGCACCAGCACCGCGTCGACCCCCTCCGCCGCGAAGAGCGGATTCACCAGGCCGGGCGCCTTGACCTGGGTGACCGGGTCGCCCAACACCGCGTACAGCCGGGTCGTGCCGGAGATCGGAGGAACGGTCACGGCCTCACACCCCTGTCTGTGGGCAGCTGCGGCCGCCGGAGGCACTCGGCCCGGCGACCCGACCAGGACCCGCGAGGAGATCCGACAGATCCTCAGGGTACGGGTGGCACAGCCCGAGCGGGCGGCGGAACGGCGGCCCGCCCTCCGGCATCACCCGGAACCTGGCTGAGGGCGATCCGAGTCGCAACGTGGCAGGCTGAGGTCGCCCTACCGGCGGTGCCGGGCGTCGGCCTCGACGTCGAGCAGGTCGTTCACCGCCAGTGCCGAGTTGATCAGGGAGAGGTGGCTGAACGCCTGCGGGTAGTTGCCGATCTGCTCACCGGTCGCGGCGATCTCCTCGGCGTAGAGGCCGAGGTGGTTGCTGAAGGTGAACATCTTCTCGAGGGTGAGCCGGGCGTCGTCCAGGCGACCCGAGCGGGCCAGCGCCTCGACGTACCAGAACGTGCACATGTTGAAGGTGCCCTCGTGCCCGGGAAGGCCGTCGGGAGAGTGGACCGGGTCGTACCGGTGGACCAGGCTGTCGGAGATCAGCTCGCGCTCGATCGCGCTCAGGGTGGATTGCCAGAGGGGGTCGCTCGGCGTGATGAAGCCGACCGCCGGCATGGCGAGCAGCGATGCGTCCAGCATGTTCTCGTCGTACGCCTGCACGAAGCTGCCGCGGGCCCGGTGGTATCCGCGGGCCATGACCTGGTTGTAGATCTCGTTGCGTTGTTCGACCCAGCGGGTGATGTCGCCGGGGCGGCCGGTGCGGGTGGCGAGGCGGATGGCCCGGTCCAGCGCGACCCAGGACATCACCCGGCCGAAGGTGTAGTTGCGGGGGTGGTGGCGGCTCTCCCAGATGCCGGCGTCGGCCTGGTCCCAGTGTTGGCAGAGCCAGTCGACGAGCCGGACGGTGCTCTTCCACACCTGGTGCGAGACGCGGATGCCCTGCTCGTCGGCGAGGTGCATGGCGTACAGCGCCTCGCCGTGGATGTCGAGCTGGAGCTGGTCGGCGGCGCCGTTGCCGATCCGCACCGGCCGTGAGCCGTGGTACCCCTCCAGGTGGTCGAGGATCTCCTCGTGCAGGTCGGAGGAGCCGTCGACCCGATACATTATCTTCAGCGGGTCCTGGTGGTCACCGGCCTCGCGGATCCGCTCGTCCAGCCAGTTCATGTACCGGCTGACCTCCTCGGTGAAGCCGAGGCCCAGTAGCGCGTGCACCGAGAACGACGTGTCGCGTACCCAGGTGTAGCGGTAGTCCCAGTTGCGGGTGCCGCCGACCAGCTCGGGCAGCGCGGCGGTCGGGGCGGCGATCATGGCGCCGGTCGGCGCGTACGTCATGAGCTTCAGCGTGATGGCCGAGCGCTCGACCATTTCCCGCCACCGCCCGGTGTAGCGGGAGCGTTCGACCCAGCGCCGCCAGTAGTTCCGGGTCCACTCGAACATGCCCTGGATCTCTTCCTGCGGGACGAACCGGGGTTCGGTACTGCCCGTCTCCAGGACCACCCCGCCGGTGTCGCCCTCGTTGAACGTGCCGTACGCGATCAGGTCGCCGTCCTCCAGGCGGACGCTCCCGGTCTGGGCCCAGACGTGCCGCACCGGGTCGATCGGGTTGAAGGCGAGCGTCGCCGACGGGCTGCGGAACAGGAAACCGTTGCGGTGGCGCTCCAGCTCGTGGCTCTCCCGGGCGTAGTCGAACCGGGGCCGGCACTCCACCCGGAACCGCATGGTGCCCCGCACCATGTTGACCATGCGGACCAGGCGGTGCGAGTCGGTGGCGCGCTCACCGGTGACCGGCATGAAGTCCATCACCTCGGCGACGCCGTCCGCGCTGATGAACCGGGTGATCAGGATCGGGGTGCCGGGCAGGTAGAGCTGCTTGGTGACGTAGCGGACGTCGCGCGGGGCGATGCGAAAGTAGCCACCCCGCTCGCGGTCCAGCAGCGCGGCGAAGATGCTCGGCGAGTCGAAGCGGGGCGCGCAGAACCAGTCGATCGTGCCGTCGCACGTCACCAGCGCGGCGGTCTGCAGGTCGCCGATGAGTCCGTGATCCTCGATCGCCGGATAGCTCTCCACGTCACCTCCCCGTTTTCGACAGCCTCCTGTGCAGTAACATAAGCGACGAATTGTCACGGCTGGCCCGATTCGCGGTCAGCCACCCTCTCGGCGCCCCGGCCAGCACCCGCTCACCTGGTTGACCGGCCGCCGCGAAGAGCGGAGTAGATCGACCGGGTACCGCCCCGGCAGGCGCCCATGCCCTTTGGCTTCCTTGATTACGCGTCGGCCGTCATCATCCGGCCGCCGTCGATCCCGCAGGGGCCGCAGTTCTTCGTCAACCGGCCATTCCTGTACGTCATCCACGACCGGTTCACCGGCGTACCGCTGTTCCTCGGCCGGGTCCACGACCCGCTGGTCACCGGCCCGGCCTGACCGGACCGGGACCACCCGCCCGCCCGCCGTCATGCGTCCCAGCCGGTGCGGACCTCGTGCACGGCGCTCGTCGGCGTCCCGACGTGGAAGACGGTGACGTTCGTCCGCCCACGGCGGACTGGAGGCTCGCGCGCCGCCGACAGGCGAGCGCGAGGCCGGCGATCGAGCTGACTCCCCTCCGCGAGGGGCTGGCATCGATGGCTGAGCCGGCAGCTCCGGTCAGGCGTCCCGGCGCGAGAACAATGTCCAGGCGGCGGTCAGGACGATGGCGACGAAGGCCGTGAAGACGCCACCGGCCGCCCAGCGGCCGAACAGGTCGAAGTTGTCGGCGTCGGTGAGAGCGGCGGTTCCGCTGAGGTCGACCAGCCGCAGGCCGGCGGAGAACGGCAGGAATTTGATCACGGGCGCGAGCCAGTCGAGCGCGGGGACGAGCGACAGCCTGAAGATGATCTGTTCCACGACGAGCGGCGTCACGAGGATCGTCACCAGCGCCGCCGGCACGCTGCGGAACAACTGGGCCAGTGCGGCGCCCAGTACGGCCCACAGCACGACGAGCAGGACGTAGCCGGGCAGTGCCGCATCGAGAGGCTGCTCGGTCAGCGCCGGGAACTCACCCCAGAAGGCGAGGCCGACGGCGACGTCGACGAGCATGGACGCGACCGTGACCGCCACCGCCGCGGCGGCCACGACCGCGAGCTTGGCGGTCAGGACCGTGGCTCGGCGCGGAATGGTGGTCAGCGTTGGCTGGATCGTGCCGTACCGGTACTCGTGACCGGTGGCCAGGATGCCGACGGCGGCCATGAACACCGCCAGCAGCGGCAGCGGCGAGGCGGTGCCTCCGCCGGTCACGGTAGCCCCGACGATGTCGGTGTCCAGCGGACTGTTCCGGGTGGCGAGGTTGACCAGGAACGCCACCGCGGCGTTGAGGAACAGGGCCAGGCCGATGAGCCAGTACGTCGAGCGGATGGTACGGAGGCGTACCCATTCGAAGCGCAACGCGTCGATCATGCGGCACCGCCGGCCGTGCTGAGCTGACGGGCGACGTACTCCTCGGAGGCGCCGGTGGCGGAGATGAACGCCGTTTCCAGCGACGCGGTCAGAGTGGTCAGCTCGTGCAGCGGGATGTTGTTGGCGAACGCGATCTCGCCCACGGCGGCCGCGTCGGCCCCGGACACCCGCAGCGTGCCGTCATCGGCGACCTCGACCTCGACGCCGTGGGTACCCTTCAGCACCTGGGCGAGCCGGTCGGACCGGGGGCTGCGGATCTGGACGGTCGCCTGGGTGAACTGCCTCACGAACCCGTCCACGTCGCCGTTGTAGATCATTCTTCCGCGGCCGATCACCACCAGTTCGTCGGCCATCAGCTCCATCTCCGACAGCAGGTGACTGGAGACGAGGATGGTGCGCCCCTGCGCCGCGAGCGACTTCAATATGTCGCGCAGCCAGTGGATGCCGTGCGGGTCCAGCCCGTTGGCCGGCTCGTCGAGAATCAGCGTCCGCGGATCCCCCAACAGGGCCTGCGCCAGCCCCAGCCGCTGCGCCATGCCCAACGAGAAGCTCCGCGGCTTCTTCCGGGCCACCTCCGCCAACCCGACGAACTCCAACACCTCGTCCGCCCGGGCCGCCGGGATCCCGCCGCCGGCAGCCAGCATCCGCAGATGGTTCCGGGCGGTGCGGGTCGGGTGGAACGCCCTGGCCTCCAGTACGGCACCGATCTGGCGGATCGGATGCCGGATCGTGCCGAACCGGCGTCCGTCGAACAGGGTCTCGCCGCCGCCGTGGTCGAGACCGAGCATCAGGCGCATGGTGGTGGACTTGCCGGCCCCGTTGGGACCGAGGAAACCCGTCACCATACCCGGAAGTACCTCGAACGAGAGATCATCGACGGCGACCTTCTCGCCGTACCGTTTGTGCAGTCCTTGGGCTCTGATCATGTCCCCGGACGCTACGAGGAGCCGGTCTGCCGGACATCGGTCTGTCGTCAGGCCCACCCCTGACTTTCGTCAAGGGTGCCGCCGGCACCGGCGTATGTATCGTGGCCTGGTGCGTTACGACCGGGCGGACCGGGCGTGGACACCGCTGCTGATCGTGTCGGCCGGGGTGTCGGTCTCGGAGGTCTTCACCACCGCCGGCTGGCTGCCCCTGGTGGCAATCCTGCCGGCTTTCGTTGCCGGGCGGCGGATGGCCTCGCTCTCGGTCGCGCTCTGGGTTTTCACGGCGGCGGCGTTCGCCGGGCTCGCGGTGGCGCTGTGGCGCTCCACCAATCCGTTGTCGTACTGGCTCACGCTGGTCCTGCTGTTGTTCGTCGTCTCGGTGCTGCCGTGGTGGGTGGGCCGCTACCGGCGCCTGAGTGCCGAGCACGGCGAGCGCGAGCGCACGATCGTCGCGGGACAGGCCCGGCTGCGTGAGCGGGCGACGATCGCCCGGGACATGCATGACTCGCTCGGACACGAACTGGCCCTGATCGCGCTGCACAGCGGTGCGCTGGAACTGGCCGGCGACCTCAGCGACAAGCACCGTCACGCCGCCGGCGAACTGCGGGCGAGCGCGGTCCGGGCCACCGAACGGCTACGCGACATCCTCCGGGTACTCGGCAACGCCGATGCCGCCGCCGACCTGCAACCCGCCGACGAGAGCGTCGACGAGCTGGTCCGCCGCGCCGTCACGGCCGGCATGCGGGTGCGGCTCCGCCGTGACGGATCAGGCCCGACATGGTTGCCGATGAGCAGCCAGGCGGTGCACCGCGTGGTCCAGGAGGCGTTGACGAACGCCGCCCGACACGCACCCGGAGCGCAGGTCACCGTCACCATCACCCGCCAGCACGCCGGCACCCGCATCGACGTCGTGAACGAGGCACCGGCGCGGCCGGGCGACGGTACCGGCGGCGGGCAGGGGCTGATCGGGCTGGACGAGCGGGTCCGGCTGGTCGGCGGCCGACTCGAAGCCGGACCCCGGCCGGACGGCGGCTGGGCCGTCACCGCGGTGCTGCCCGACGAGGCCGGATCGCGGCTCGACGACGGTCCCGCCGGATTCGAACTGCAAGGCACGAGGCGGCTCACCCGCCGCCGGCAGATGCAGTCCGCCGCCCTTCCCCTCGGCGCCGCGCTCCTGCTCGTCGCGGCCCTCGCCATCCTGCAGATGTACACCGTGTCACGCACCGGGCTCTCCGACGAGCTGTACCAACACCTGCGGCTCGGCCAGACGCGTGCACAGATCCAGCCGCAGTTGCCGCCACGCGAGATCGACCCGCTGCCGCGAATCCTGAACGAGCCACCGACCCCGGCCGGCTCGACCTGCGCCTACTTCCAGGCCGGTACCAGCATGTTCAGCGAGGCCGCCAGCGTCTACCGACTCTGTTTCAGCGACGAAGACCTACTCGTCGCCAAGGACCGGATGGAAAAGGTGTGATGGCGACCCCGATCCGGGTACTGCTGGCCGACGACGAGGCCATGATCCGCGCCGGTGTCCGGGCGATCCTGGACACCGACGACCGTATCGAGGTCGTCGCCGAGGCCGCCGACGGACGCCGAGCCGTCGAGCTGTGCCGCGCCCACCGTCCCGACATCGCGCTGCTGGACATCCGGATGCCGGTTCTCGACGGACTCGCCGCGGCCGACGAGATCGCCGGCACGGTACCGACCACCAGCATCGTGATGCTCACCACCTTCGGCGAGGAGGAGTACATCGCGCGGGCGCTCGGCGGTGGTGCCGCCGGGTTCCTGCTCAAGGCCGCCGACCCGCGCGAACTGATCGCCGCGGTGCACGCCGTCAACGACGGAGCCGCCTTCCTCTCGCCGGCCATCGCCCGGCAGGTCATCGCCACCTACCGCGACAGCCACCGCCGCCGGGCCGCCGATGCGGCGCGGCGCGTCGGGTCGCTGACCGAGCGGGAACGCGAGGTACTCGCGCTGCTCGGCACCGGACACTCCAACGGCCAGATCGCTCGCTCCCTGCACGTCGTCGAGGGAACCGTGAAGGCGCACGTCAGCTCGATCCTCATCAAGCTCGACGCACAGAACCGGGTCCAGGCCGCCGTCCTCGCCCACCAGGCCGGCCTGTCGTAACCCCGGGGTCTGTGGACCGAACGGTGTTTCCGGCCTGACACACCGGGCGTTCGCTGTCTGCTCCAGGTGACGGTAGTGCGCGGATCGGGTGCCGAGCCGAGTCACGGTGTCTTGTGCGCGATTGTGAGGCGGGTCCGGTACTGCTTGGTGATCTCTCCGTCGTAGACGTCGTCGATCAGATGAGCGATGCAGGCGAACAGGCCGCTGCGTGCCTGCGGTGCCATGGCTCGATGGCCGGAGTAGGTCATGAGCAGGTTCAGGTACTCGTGGGCCGTGTAGGTCTGTTGCCACTCGTAGCGCCGGAATTCGACCGGCCCGAATCGTGCCGATCGATCGAACTCTGCTGTCTCTTCGGCGGTCTCGTCATCGGTCGTCAGGCGCATGCCGGGCGGTGTGGTGGGGTCGAAACGTTCGTAGCATCGTTGTGCGTCGGCGAAGAAGGCGTTCGTCCCGCCGGCGATGTGGTGGGTCGAGACGATGCCGAGGGTGCCGCCGGGACGCAGCAGGTCAGCTACCTTGATCATGCGCATCTCGGGGTCGAGCCAGTGGAACGCGGTCGCGGAGAGAACCGCGTCGAAGGCACCCTCCGAGGACTGCCAGTCCTCGAACGCTGCCGTGACGACGGTGACGTTCGGGAACTCTGCGAGGTTGCGTCGGGCGACGGCGGTCATGTCGGGGCTGAGGTCCATCGCGACGACATGGCATCCCAGTTGTGCCAGGGGCAGGGTCGCTTGGCCGGTGCCGCAGCCGATCTCCAGGACCCGAGCGGGTGGACCGAGATCCGCGAGCGTGACGAGGTCGGTGAACAACTGGTGTGGATAGCCGGGACGGCATTGGTCGTAGAGTTCGGCGTCCTGGCCGAACGTGGTGCGCAGTATTTCCCGGCTGGTGTCGGTCACAGTGGCTGGTTGTCCCTTCAAGTCGCGGGGGCTGGGCTGATCGGGCAGCCCGAGCAGGAGCGGACGGACCTGCGCCGTCCGGACGTGCTCTGGCGGTCTCTGCGGGACGAGCCTGAGTCCGTCGAACGCCGCCATGCAGTCAACGGGTCCGGAAGAGTGTGTAGCGGGTGCCGGCTTGGAAATGCCGGGTGGGCGGACCCAGCCAATTCCAGAACCTACCGGAGATGTCGAAGTTCCAGGCGTTCAACGACCCCCGGCAGCCACTGAGCGGGGAGAAGCCCCACGACCGGGAGACCGTACTGGCCGAACTCGCCGCCACGGTGCTGCGGCTGATTCCGAGCACGACGTAATCCGGCACCGTCATCGGGCTGAACGGCAGACCTTCCGGTCTGGGCTGAACGGCAGACCTTCCGTTCGTTGACAGCCCCACCGCATCGTGCGGCGGCGGCTGTTCCCGGGCGCACCGGTCTTGCTGCCTACGCCGGGACCGCCTGCGGAGCACTGGCGGCGTCCTGGGCGGCCATGGTCTCCTGCCGGTCGGGTTCCTCGCGCAGGATGGCGCAGTGCAGCCACTCCTCCGGGATGGCGAAACCGTCCACCAGCGTCCGCATGTGCGGGCGCAGCTCTTTGAGCAGGCCGTTCACCACGGCGGTGATCGCCTTCGAGCGGGCTGGCGTGAACCGGCCGTGTTCCAGGAACCACCCCTTGTGGGCCTCGATGACGCTGAGCGCGTACAGGTCACAGACCCGGGAGAGCAGCGCCCGGACCGCCGGATCGGCGGTGCCCTCGATGCCGGCGACGAACGCCTCCAGGGTGACCCGGTCGATGTGCGCGGCGGCGGCGGCCAGGACGTGGTCCTGAACGTCGTTGAAGATGTCGAAGGGGCGGTCCTTCTTGGTGGCCGCGCCGTTGCGGAGGCGACGGACCGCGCCGTCGAGGAGGTGGTCCTCGCGGTCCTCGAAGACCTTGAGCTGCCAGCCGCGGTCGGTGACGGCAACCTCCTCGTCGCGGCCGGGCACGGCGCTGATCAGCCGTTCGATGACCGCTCGCGCGGCGGTGCGCTCGAGCACCATCGCGCGGACCTGCTCGGCGACGAAGGAGGCCCGCCCCCAGCCGTCCAACGAGCCGAACTCGTCCCGGTAGCCGGTGAGCAGCCCCTTGGCCACCAGCTGCAGCAGCACCGTGTTGTCGCCCTCGAACGTGGTGAAGACGTCGGTGTCGGCCTTGAGGCCGGGTAGCCGGTTCTCGGCCATGTAGCCGGCGCCGCCGCACGCCTCGCGGCACATCTGGATGGTGCGGGTCGCGTGCCAGGTCTGTGCGGCCTTGAGACCGGCGGCCCGGGACTCCAGCTCCCGTTGCCGATGCTCGTCGACCGGGCCGCTGCCGCCCTGGACCTCGTCCAGCGCGGCGACCAGTTCGGCCTGGGCGAAGTGCAACGCGTACGTGGTGGCCAGGGCGGGAAGTAGCTTGCGCTGGTGGGCCAGGTAGTCGTTGAGCAGCACCTCCCGATCCGCGTCGGGGGTGCCGAACTGGCGACGGACGTCGCCGTAGCGCACCGCGATGGTCAGCGCCGACTTGGTGGCCGCCGACGCGGCGCCACCCACGCTCACCCGGCCGCGAACCAGTGTGCCGAGCATCGTGAAGAAGCGCCGTGAGTCGTTCTCGATCGGGCTGGAGTACGTCCCGTCCTCCGCGACCTGCCCGTACCGGTCCAGCAGCATGTCACGCGGCACCGTCACATGGTCGAAGCTGATCCGTCCGTTGTCCACGCCGAGCAGACCGGCCTTGGGCCCAGCGTCGCCGATGGTCACGCCGGGCAGCGGGTTGCCCCGAGCGTCGCGGATCGGGACCAGCCAGGCGTGTACGCCGTGCTGTCGCCCGTTGGTGATCAGTTGCGCGAAGACCACCGCCATCCGGCCGTCCCGGGCCGCGTTGCCGATGTAGTCCTTGCGAGCCGCCTCGTGCGGGGTGTGCAGATCAAAGGTCTGCGTCTGTGGATCGTAGGCGCAGGTGGTGCGCAGCTGCTGGACGTCGGAACCGTGGCCGGTCTCGGTCATCGCGAAGCAGCCGAGAATCTTGCCGGATACGATGTCCCGGAGGTAGGCGTCGTGATGCCGCCGGGTGCCCAGGGCCGCGATCGCCCCGCCGAACAGGCCCCACTGCACTCCCGCCTTGACCATCAGCGACAGGTCGACCTGCGCCAGCATCTCACTGGCGACGATCGAGCCCCCCACGTCGGATCTGCCGCCGTACTCGACAGGGAACGCCGAGCCCATACCCAGCTCGACGGGAAGCTCGGTGAGCAGCCGGGAGACCCGCTCACGTGCCTGGTCAACGGTCTCGCCGTAAACCGGGAGAAACTTCCCATTCAAGTGATCCCGGTGCGCCCTGCGAACGGCAGCCCACGGTCCGTCGAGCACGTTCTGTAGGTGAGCGAGCGCGATGTGGCCGGATGCGTGGTCGGGCATGGGCACCCCTCGACTGGCGGACATAAAGTCACAATCTGTACCCGATCAAGAGTACCGGGCCGCTGCGGTGATCCGCCGAGGGAGAGCGCGGTGAGACGGGACACCATCGACGCACTCCCCCACCTGCCGCCCAGTACGCGCGCCGACAGGTCGCCGACGAGTAAGCAGGGTGACGGCCTCGGCTGACGCGTGACGCCCGGTCACGCCGACGACCGATAGTCAGGCGACCTGATCAGGGCTTGTGTCTCAAGCCGCTTGAGGTCGCATAGTGGGCGGCGTGGACGCGAACGAGCTGTACGGTATCGGGGATGTCGCCCGGCGGACCGGTCTGAGCGTCAGCGCCGTCCGGTACTACGCGGACGCCGGTGTCGTCATGCCGTCCGCCACCACTCCGTCCGGTCACCGCCTGTACGACGTGTCGGCCATCGCCCGGCTGGAACTGGTCCGGACGCTACGGGAACTCGACGCCGGCCTGGACGAGATCCGGCAGGTGCTGGCCGGCGAGGCGACGCTGCGCGAGCTGGCCGCCACCCACCTGGCCCTGCTGGCGCGGCAGGAGGCACGGCTGCGCAGCCGTCGCGCGGTGCTGTCGACCATCCTGCGGCAGGACTCCACGGCCGAGCAGGTCACCCTGATGCACAGGCTGGTTGGCATGCCGGACGAGGAGCGGCACCGGCTGATCGACGAGTTCTGGACCGAGGTCTCCACCGGCTGGGAGCCGCCGGAGCGGATGGTCGAGTGGTGGCGGGCTGCCCGTCCGGAACTGCCCGAACATCCCACCGCGGCCCAGCTGGAGGCGTGGATCGAGCTGGCCGAGCTGGTCCGGGACACCGAGGTCCGGCAGGCCGTGCGTCGTGAGCTGTACGAGGTGTGCACCACCGGAGCCGGGCCGCTGATGACCTCGTCGCCGATGCTGGACGCCCTGGAAGCGGCCACACCGATCGGCCAGGCGGCGATGGACGCGGCGCGGGAGCAGGTGCCGCCGGACTCGCCGAGGGGGCGGGAGATCGCCGACCGGTGGATCGCCTGGCTGACCGGCATCTTCGCGACACCGGACAGTCCCGGTACGCCTGACACACCCGAGTTCCGGATCCAGGCGGCCGACCACATGCTGGCGGGCGCGGAATGGGATCGCACTCCGCCGGAGCCGGCGGGACCGTTCGACCGGTACATGGCGCTGGTCACCGCCGTGAACGGTCTGCCGCCGGAACGGTTCCCGTTCGAGTGGCTGGCCGCAGCACTACGCGCATCCGCCGTACCGCACTCCGCGCACCCTGTACCGTGCCGGAACTCGTGAAAAGCGAGTGCGCGGCAAACGGCGGAACGGTTGGATCAGCGGATGGGCCGACTGTATCCCGAGATCGAACCGTTCGCGCAAGGCATGCTCGACGTCGGAGACGGCCACCTCGTCTACTGGGAGAGCTGCGGCAATCCGCTCGGCAAGCCGGCACTGGTGCTACACGGTGGACCCGGCTCGGGAGCCGGTGCCTACTGGCGGCGGTTCTTCGACCCGGCGGTATACCGGGTGGTCCTGTTCGACCAGCGTGGGTGCGGACGCAGCACACCAGACGCGGGCGACGTGCGCACCGATCTGTCGACCAACACGACTGCCCACCTGCTGGCCGACATCGAGAAGTTGCGCACGCACCTGGAAATCGACCGATGGTTACTGCTCGGCGGGTCGTGGGGCAGCGCGCTCGGCCTCGGCTACGCCCAACGGCACCCCGACAGGGTCACCGAGATCGTGCTGTTCAGCGTCGTCACGAGTACCCCTGCCGAGCATCGTTGGCTCACCCGCGATCTCGGACGGATCTTTCCCGAAGAGTGGGAGCGGTTCCGCGACGCGGTACCGGCGGCCGAACGCGGCGGCAACCTGCCCGCCGCCTACGCCCGGCTGCTGGCCGATCCCGAGGAAACCGTGCGGGACCGGGCCGCGCGCGCGTGGTGCGCCTGGGAGGACGCCCTGGTCTCCAACCTGCCCGGCAGCCGCCCCGACCCTCGATACGAGAACCCGACGTTTCGGATGACCTTCACCCGCCTCGTAACCCACTATTGGGCGCACGACGGCTGGTTCGCCGACGGCGAACTGTTGGCGGGTGCACACCGGCTCGCCGGCATCCCCGGTGTGCTCGTACATGGCCGACTCGACCTTGGCAGCCCCGTCGACATTCCCTGGCGACTGTCCAAGGTGTGGCCGGAGGCGAGGCTGGCACTGATCGACGAAGCCGGCCACGGCACCGGCCGAGGCGTCGGCGACGTGATCATCGACGCCTTGGACCACTTTGGTGCGCCCTACCGCGCCACCGATGGTCGATGACACGGCATCAATGAATCCCTATTACCCTTTAGGTAGCGCTTGGATGAGTCCACGCAGTCAACCGGCTCACGCTCATGCCGCCAATGGGGCACGTCGGGTGTCGGCGACCGGCACTCTCCGTACACCATCGGTCAACCTTGTCGGACGCGCTCGTGGCGAGATGAGGGAGGCGTTCGTATGGTAAGTCACCGCAGTGCTGCTGCGAGTTCGGCGGCGTTGTCGAACGCGGGTGCCGCCCTTTCGGACTCTTCTTCGGTGAGCGTGACGGACTGGGCGCGGGCCAGCATCTCGGCCGCAGTCTTTGGATCGTGCAGCACCATCGCGAGTTCGGCGCGGTAGACCAGCACCTCTACCTGCTCGACCGGGTCGTCGTCGGCTTGCGGGCGGGCCAACGCGCTGTCGAGGATCCGAACGGCCTGTCCGACGCTTCCCCTGGAATCGGCCTGCACGACAGCATTCGCCAACGCCTTGGCCAGCCGCCCGGCAGGCGTGGCGGCCGGGATGGGCGCGGTGGTGGCGTTCCGAAAGACTCGGATCCAGTTGCCGCCCGGGTCGATGACGCTGAATCCACCTAACCCGTCGGCGTTCTTCCGCGCCCTGGGCCGGGTCATCCGCGGCGTTCCGGACACCAGTACCTTGCCGTACGCGGCGCGCATGCCGGCGGCGAATGCCCGGTGTAGTCCCTCGATGTCCGCGGTGAGTACCAGGCAGGAGCCATAGGACTGCTCCGGGTCAAACCCGTCGATCTCGAAGAATTGCAGATGCAGGTCTTCCCGCTGCACGCCCACACACGCGTTGGGCTTGCGCTGCTTGTACGTGGTGCGGAAACCGAGAACTCCGTAGAAGGTTTCGATGTCGTCAATGGACGCGCACGGCAGCAGGGGAACGGTCACCTCGTTGGTCATGCCTCCTTCCTAGGCGTCGCACGGTGTCTGTCGCACATGGAAATAGCCGATCATCGCCTTCGGCCATCCGATCGGCTGATGACCCAGAACGCAACGCCGCCGAGCCGAGCCATCGGCGGCGCCTTCCTGCCTGCCGTTCGGCTCACCCGGATCAGGACCCGGATCCGCCGCGCAGAGGGCGCTGGCGACGGTGACGGACCGTGGGGTTCGAAGGGCCTCACCTGTCAGCTTGATCAGCACGTCCGGGCTGGGGAAGCCGTTTGCGCTAGCCTGGCTGAGGGCGCAGGTAAGCCTTCCTGCCGGCCAGTTGCTCTCAACCATGCGGGCGCGGCCCGGGGCGCGGCCCGCTACGCTGGCACGATGACCGTGGCCGACGAGATCGTCCGTAGCCGGTACGTCAGTCTGACCACCTACCGCAAGGACGGCACCCCGGTGAGCACGCCGGTCTGGCACGTACCGCACGGTGCTGAACTCTGGATCGTGACCGAAGCGGGCTCGGGCAAGGTCAAGCGGATCCGGAACAACCCGCAAGTGCGTGTCCGACCGTGCTCCGTACGCGGGACGGTGGCGCCGGGTGCGCCGAGCGTGACGGGAACGGCCCGGTTGCTCGACGACGACGGGACGGCGCTGGCCCGCAAGCTGCTGGCCAGCCGATACGTCATGTCACGGGCAGGAAACTGGTTCGCTCGCCTGCTGCGGCTACGCCGCCCCCCGATGGTCGGCATCATCGTGTCGTTCTGATCGACCAGGCCTTCCGACCGGAAAGCCACCCAGACCGCCCTCGCCGCCCGGACCAGGTCGTCGTGCACCGGTGGGCCGACCTTTCCACCCTTGCCACGACGCTTGCGCTTACCGAAGGCGCTCCACCAGCCGTGATCCGAGCAGATCCGCCACGCGGTGCGCCTCAGCCATCGCCTGCCCGGCCGCGCGGGCCTCATCGACCAGGAACCGGTAACCGAACTCCGGATCGCCGCGGTGGGCGTCCACCAAGGCGTTCGACCAGTAAGCGGCAACGAGTCCGGCGTCGCCGACGGTTCGGGCGAGCCATCGATAGTAGGGCTGACGAGCGATCTTCGGTACCCGGCACGTCACCGCCACGGGGATTCCGTCGGCGGCCAGCTCGTTCACGAGCGGGTAGAGCCGTTTCCCGGCAGATTCGCCTGCGACAGGTAGGCCGCCGCCCGACGCAGGATCTCGTTCTCCTGCTCCAGCAAACTGATCCGCTTGCGCGCCGCGCGCAGGAGCAATTGTCAAGACCTGTGGATTGGTAACTATGTAGCGAGAGACACCTTGTCGGGGTGTATCGGGGGAGGCGCTCGTCCGACAGGTGGAGCGATGCCGAGCGCCTGCCGGTTCATCGTGTGGCCGTGGCGGGGCGGGCCGAGGGAGGGCCTGTCGGCGGCGGGTGACATCACGTTCTTGCAGAATCTTCGTGCAGGGTGAGCAGGGGTCCGGAAAGCCTCTCAGCTGGTCCGGCCCAAGGTCACGGTGCGGGATCCGAGTGTGAAGTCGCCGAAGGACTGTTGCCAGGACTCACCGGGCCAGTAGTACGTCACACGGCCCTCGACGGCCCGGTAGTGGGCTGTGTAGAGCGTTCTCGACCCCTGCTCGTCAACGGATTGGTATAGCGGCGGCTTGAGCATCGCCGCCACGTCGTCCACACCCGCGGCGCGAATGGCGCGCAGCCGCTCCTGCGTCCGCAGGGCACGCTCCTGCTCGTCGGTCACCGGCAGGTGCTGGTGATTGGCGGCGCAGGAATCCGGCGCCACCGTCGGTGACATATCCGGCCCCACGAACACCGTCACCGCCTTGGTGGGATCGACAAGGGTGAGGTTCTGGGGGACGGCGACCGGAAGGGACCGCAGCCTGCCGACCGCCTCATCAACGGTGTCGCACGTCTCCAGCAGGTAGCGCACCACGACGAGAATGGCGAAGCCCCGTCCGTAGGCGGAACGTCCGCCCCAGGTGAGCGAGACCGCGAGACCGGCGTCGTTCATCCCGTCCAGCAAGCCCCACAGCATGTCCTGCATCCCGATCACGGGGCGCAGGAAGCAGGAGGAGACGATGGTCCCCTCGCACTGATCGGGCCGTAGGTCATAGTTGCGCAGCAGAGTGCCGTTCCTGCCGATCTGGGTGCACGCCTGGGAGAACGGCCGCAGTGCCGCGTGGGTGAGGAAGACTTCCGCCTCGGGCCGGTCGAGTTGGCCGGCCAGGCGGTCCAGAACCGGGACCAGTTCCGGCATGTGCGCACGGAACAGCGCCCGAACACGATCCGCGCCCTCCGGAGTCCGGCCCTCCTCGGTCAGCAGGCCCTCCATCTCCTGCCACAGGCCCCGGGCGTAGGCGGCCCACCGCCCGTCGCCGCCGTCGCCGACCTCGATCGCCTGAAAGGTCTTGTGCTCTTGCCGCACGGCTGCCACCCCCCTGTGAGAATCGGCCAAGGTGAGGGCAACCTAGCCAATTGCGGGGTGAATCACCAGGTGACCACCATCGGCGACGGCCAAGTGCATCCGCCAGATGCGCGGCGATCTCCCCGGTCGTCAGGCCCTTGGCATACAGCGACAGGATCGCCTCGTTGAACCCGTCCAACCGCCGGGCGTGCTTCGGGACGATCCGTGGCGTGAAGGAACCCGCCCGGTTCTGCAGGACCTGAATCCGCACCGGCCCGACCTCGGTCTGGACCGTCTTCGCACCGTGCCCGTTGCGGATGTTGGCCCGCCAGCCGGTGGCCTCGTCGACACCGGCCTCGTCGAGGTGTGCATCCAGCTCCGCACCGAGCGCTGACTCGAAAACGGTCCGGGTGATCCCCGCGAGGAGCCCACCCGGCCCGACCAACGAGACTCCGTCGCCTCGGCCCGCTCGCCCAGTTGCCGCGCGAACTCCACCTCCGTCGCCATCGGCTCGGGAAGTGAAACAGCGCTCTTCTTGTCTGCCATGACGTGGTCCTTTCCGGACAGGATCAACGTCCTGTCCAACGGACCACCCCCAGGTCAAACACGGAGATCTACGCAGTCCCGCTGGTCTTTACCGCCCCGGGGATCCCCGAGAGTTTAGGGAAACTGACGGGTTCTCGGCGTGAGCTCAAGGGTTCGTCTGCGCAGTCACGCTATCGCGGATCCGGGGGTTCGCGGTGAACCTGACGGAGGATCTGGCGACTGTGTTGCGTCAGGAAGGCGGTCACCGCTTCACGGAAACCGTCAGGGTTCTCGACCCACGGCAAGTGACCGGATCCGGCGAGGCTCACCCGTTGGCTGTCGGTCAACGCTTGGTGCAGCGAGTCGACGGCCCAGCGGGGGCGGATGTCCTCGGTGCCGTCGATGATCAGCACGGGCAGGTCGAGCGCTCGGCACTCCACGGCCATTTCGGAGTTCCTGAGCTCGTGCTTGACCTCGGCGTTGATGGCCTGGCTGCAGTCGTAGTTGATGCCCAGCCATGGGGTGGCCATGCGTTCGGCGTGCCGCAGTGCGGTGCCGTGATCGGCGAAGTCAGCCGACCATTGCAGTACCGCCCATTCACGTTCCTCCGCAGGCGTGCGGACGCGGGCGCTGAGGGCCTCCCACCGGTCCAGATGTTGCCCGAGCCGCTGCCTCAGATTCCGCTTGTAGTGCGGGTGCCAGTCCCGTTCGGGGTCGATGCCGGTCCCGGACACATAGATCAGATGGCTGACCCGTTCGGGGTGTTCGAGGGTGTACCGCAACGCCAGGTGCGCGCCCCACGAATGGCCCAGCAGGGCCGCTCGCGGTCCGGCCAGTTGATCGCGTACCGCGTCGAGATCAGCGACGAAGCGGGCGACGCTGTATGGTCCGCGCCGCTGCGAGCGTCCACAGCCGCGCTGGTCCCATCGGATGGTGCGGGCATGATCTTGGAGCAGCCGGGCGACCGGGTCGAGGTAGTCCCAGAGGCCCGGACCGCCGTGACAAAACACCAGCGGCGGCCCGGCGCCAGACTGTTCGGCCCATAGATGGCAGTTGTCGTCGCTGCGCACGTCCAGGCTCATGGGCGACAGTATGGCGGTCGTTGGAGCGGCGGGCCGCATAAGCCCGGACGGGCCGCCTGGAGCCGTCGGCGTATGACCCCTTTACTCGGCCGGTTTATGCTATGGGCGACCTGGGCAGACGTGCCTGAGCATGCCGCTGGGCCACCGGACTACTGGGGGTCAAGGGGTCGTCGGTTCGAATCCAGCCGTCCCGACAGATGAAAAGTCCTGACCAGCAGAAACGCTGGTCAGGCTTAATCTTTGTCTATGGAGTTTTGAACCTCCCCCGAGAACCTCCCGTTTATGGGTCTCGGCAACCAGGTTTGTCATCCGTGTGCATCGTTGTGTTCTACAGCTTCGGGCTGGTCATCAAGGTCGGTTCCGAGGCGTTCGAGGATCTCGGAGACGTCGAGGGCTTGGACGCGGATTGCCGGCGAACCTCGAACGGCTGCGCATAGACCGTCACCTCGACGAAGCCATCGTCAGCGGTGCCGACCCGTCGCACCTGGCCGAGGTCTTCGGCATGCGGGGGGAACTCACAGCCGGTGAACCGGAAGGTGGCCCGGTAGCAACCAACCTGCCCCGACAATCAGCAGATTCGGGCGGGGCAGGGTCAGCACTCCGCCATTCGAACTACCGTTCATCGGTCGCTGACGAGGCTCGCGTAGTCGGCGGCGGTCGCCGGAGCTTCGGACAGCGAGCCGTCGGCGCGGGGAACGCCGACGGGCTGCCCGGCACGGGTGAACGACACGGCGGTGACGCCCGGCTTGGCGGCGAGGGTGCAGACGATCTGCGCGAACGCGAGGATCTGGTCGCTGCGGCCGGTCTCGTCCAGGGTATCGGTCAGTTCGACCGTGGCCCGACCGTCGCTGAGCTGGACGCCGACGACGATGTCGTTGCCGAGCAGCGCGCTGGTCAGGCCGTCGCGTTGCTCGGCATCGGTCGGACCGGCGAGCAGGTTGTCGACGAGTTCGTCGACGCTGGGTGCGGCGTCGACATGCCGGGTGACGGCGACGAGTTCGCCGTCCCGGAGCAGGTAGAGGCGCGCCGGGACGGCACCGATACTCGGGGTGGGGTCCGGCGGTGTCGGGGTCGCCCACGCGTGGGTTACCCCGTCGGGTGGCTCCACCTCGCGGGCGGTCTCCTCGGCCGGTACTCCGCAGCCGGCGACGACGGCCGCGAGCAACAGTGGCAGCGCGGCGGCCCGACGGGATCCGAGCGGGGCGCTCACGGGTTCGTCCCACCCAGTTCGACACGGAAGCGGGCCCCGCCGCCCGGCCGGTCCACGACCGTCGCATGTCCACCGTGCGCGGAAGCGTGCCGGGCGACGAGGGCGAGGCCGAGGCCGGTGCCGTCGCTGGCTCCTCTCGCGCTTGCGGCACGGCCACGGACGAACCGGTCGAAGATCGCGGTGCGGTCTTCCGGTCGTACCCCCGGCCCCTCGTCGTCGACCTCCAGCACGAACGCACCGGGTGTCTGGCTGAGGCGCACGGCGCACGGCCCGCCCCCGTACCGTTCGGCGTTGTCGAGCAGGTTGCTCAGGATCTGGCTGAACCGACGCCGGTCGATCGACCAGACAGCCGGGCTTCCGTCGACCACCTGCACCACCTCCGCCGGCAGTCCGCGCGCCTGGCATTCCTCGCGGGCCAGGTCGGCGACCTGGACAGGTGTGCGCTGCGCGGCCTGGTCGTCGCGGGCCAGTTCCAGCAGGTCGGTGACCAGCCGCTGGAAGCGGACCACCTCGTCGGAGAGCAGGGTGACCGCGGTCGCGGCACGGTCGTCGAGGCGCGGGCGGTGCCGGTCCAGCACAGTGGCGGCGGCGGACAGTGTCTGCAGCGGCGAGCGCAGCTCGTGGCTGACGTCCGCAGCGAACCGTCGGTCCCGTTCCATCCGATCGGCGAGCCGGTCGACCATCTCGTTGAACGATGTCGTCAACCGTTCGAGATCCGGTTCCGTGGCCGGATCGAGGCGGGCGCCGAGGTCGCCGGCGGTGATCTCGCGCGCGGCGGCGGTGACCGTGTCCAGCGGGCGCAGCACGCGCCGAGTCAGATTCCAGCCAAGTCCGGCGCCGGCCGCGGTCGTGCCCGCTGCCACGAGAGTGAGTACCAGGGCGAGGGTACGCAGAGTCTGGTCGAGTTCGTGCATCGAGTCGATGACATAGAAACCGGTCTCAGACGGCAACGGGACACCGACGACCACGGCGGGACCGCTGTCGGTGCGAACCCGCTGCATCCCGACCTTGCCCTGCTCGACCAGCCGCTGCAACCCGGGCGGTATCGCGTCGGTCATGCCCGCGTCGGCGGCGCGGGCGTACCAACGGCTCTCCCGGCGAAGCAGGGCCCGTCGGGTGTTGCCCGTGTTGAGGGTGCTGAGCACGGCCGAGATGTCCGGCGGCTCGGTGGCCAGACCCGCGTGCACGACACCGGCATCGAGGTACGCCGAGCGCAGGGCACTGCGTTCCCGACCGGCCATCAGCGCCTGGCTGGTGAACCCGTACGAGAGGGCGGCCATCGACGTGGAGAGGGCGAACGCGCCGGCCGTGAAACCAGCGGCGACCCGGGTACGCAGGCCAGGACGCCTCATCCGACGAGCTTGTATCCCATGCCGCGGACGGTCAGAAGATGTCGTGGCGCCGTCGGGTCGTCCTCGATCTTCTGCCGCAGCCTGCCGACGTGCACGTCGACGAGGCGCTCGTCCCCGTACGTGTACTCCCAGACCCGCTCCAGCAGCTGTGCCCGGGACAGCACCCGGCCAGGATGCTCGGCCAGCTCACACAACAGCCGGAACTCGGTGCGGGTCACCGCCACCGGCTCGCCCCGCAGGGCCACCTCGCCGGCCTGCGGCCGGATCTCCAGATCGTCGAAGACCAGCGCCGGTACGGCCGAGACCGTACTCGCCCGGGCTCGGCGCCGCAACGCCCGCAGCCGCGCGGACAGCTCCTTCACCGCCACCGGTTTGACCACGTAGTCGTCCGCGCCAGCGCCGAGCGCCGCCACGATGTCGTGCGTGTCGTCGCGCGCGCTGACCACGACGATCGGCACGTCGTCGCGAGAACGCAGCTGCCGGATGCACTCGAAACCGTCGAGGCCGGGCAGCATCAGGTCGATCAGCACGGTGTCGGCGGGGGCACGTCGCTGCTCCCGCAGACCTTCCTCCGCTGTCGCCGCGCCCCGGACCGCGTACCCCTCGTCTTCCAGGCCGAGCGTCAACGACAGCCGGATACGATCATCGTCTTCGATCAACAGCACCTGTTCCATCGCTAAATCATGCCCAGCGGCACAACCGTAAGCACCCTGACGGGGTGTCCTGGCGGCTTGTCACGAGACTGTCACACAACCGTCGAGGTACCGCCATACCCCGATCAGAGGCTGAATACGGTCCAGGACAGCACCTGGGCAACGCGGAGGTCGTTGCCCTCACCCGGGTGATCGACGCGTGGGCCGTTCCGCACCTACCCGCCCTCCCCGAGGGTGCGTCGGCCCTGAGCCCTCACCCCGCCCACCGCACCCCCCCCGGCGTGGACGGGGTGAGGCAGGCCGTCGACCGAAGCGTACGCCCGACCCTGGCCGACGAGGTCGCGCACCGGATGTGCGTCTGGGCCGAGAACACCGGCCGGCCCGACGTGGACGTGCCGACCGGACGGAAACACCACGGCCGGTTCAGCGTAGTTCTCGGATGAACGGGGTACCGGCGAGCTCATGGTGACCCCCGATGTCGCGCCGAGGCCAGAGCGGAGCAGGACCTTCTTCGGGCAGCCGCCCCTGCTGGCGAATCTGTTCGGTGTCGAGCTGTGGGAGCGGTTCTCCTTCTATGGCATGCAGGGCATCCTGCTCATCTACCTCTACTACGCCAGTGCCGACGGCGGCCTCGGCATCGACCGCGACACCGCCACCAGCATCGTCGGGGCGTACGGCGGGATGGTGTACCTCTCCACCGTGCTCGGGGCTTGGTTGGCCGACCGGTTGTTCGGTGCCGAACGGGTACTGTTCCACAGCGCCGTTCTGGTCATGGCCGGACACGTCTCCCTCGCGGTGCTGCCCGGCCTGCTCGGGGTGGGGGTCGGCCTGGTCCTGATCGCGTTCGGCAGCGGCGGTGTGAAAGCCACCGCCACGTCGCTGGTCGGCACGCTCTACGCCGAGGACGACGACCGCAGGGACGCCGGGTTCTCGCTGTTCTATCTGGGGATCAACCTCGGTGCCCTGTTCGGGCCGCTGGCTACCGGTCTGCTACAGAAGACCGCCGGCTTCCACTACGGGTTCGGCCTCGCCGCGGTCGGCATGGCGGCCGGTCTGGCGCAGTACACGTTCGGCCGCCGACGGCTGACCGGCGCGGCGCGTGAGGTGCCGAATCCGTTGCCGGCCGCTCGTCGGCCCCTGGTCGCGGCGGCCGCCGTCGTCGTGATCGGGTTCGTCGTCGTGGCGGCGTTCGCGGGGCTGCTGCCGGCGCGGCGGCTGTCGGCCATCGTCGTGGTGCTCAGCGCCGCCGCGGCGGTAGCGTACTTCGTGGTGATCCTGGCCAGTAGGGCGATCACCGGCACCGAACGGCGGCGGGTCATCGCGTTCATCCCGATGTTCGTCGCCAGCGCGGCGTTCTGGTCGCTGTACCAGCAGCAGTTCACCGTCGTGACCATCTACTCGGACACCCGACTGGACCGCCGGATCCTCGGCTGGGAGATGCCGGTCTCCTGGGTACAGTCGATCAACCCCGTCTTCATCATCATCCTCTCGGGTCTGTTCGCCGCCCTGTGGACCAGACTCGGTCCACGACAGCCGTCGGCCCCGATCAAGTTCGCCACCGGCACGGCCGTGATGGGTGTGGCGTTCCTGCTGTTCCTGCCACTTGCCGGCGGCGGGCCGAACAGCGCACCGCTACTCGCCCTGGTCGGCATCCTGCTGGTGTTCACCATCGCCGAACTGCTGCTGTCGCCGGTCGGCCTGTCACTGTCCACCAAGCTCGCACCCCGGGCCTTCCGGACGCAGATGGTCGCGCTGTTCTTCCTCTCGGTGGCCCTCGGCACGGCCATGTCCGGCGTTCTCGCCAGGTACTACGACGAGGACCAGGAGAGCGGTTACTTCGGCGTCCTCGGCGGTACGGCCATCGTGCTCGGCCTGGCACTCGCCGCCCTCAGCCCGCTCGTTCGAAGGCTCATGAACGGCGTCCGCTGACCATCGGGCGGGATCGTCGGCGGTCCGGCTGAATCGTCGGCGGTCCGATGGAATCGTCGGCTGCGGGCATCGCCTCGACGGCCCGTGGTCAGCTAGCGAAAACGGCCCGTGGTCAGCTGGCGAAAACGGCCCGTGGTCAGCTGGCGAGAAGGGCTGCCATCGGCGCCTCCCGGCCCGGCTTCCGAGGGTTGCGGGATCAGCCTCCCCCGTCCTGGCCGGACACGTCGACCAGGCCGAACAGACCGAGCAGCCCGGTCGCCCAGAGCTGCCGGCGTGGAAACGGGGCAAGGTTCTCCAGCGTCAGGACGCTACCGCTCACCGCAGCGGCCTGGTGACAACGAACCAGCTCACCGATGCCGGAGGAGTCGATGAACGACACGCCCTCAAGATCCAGGACGATGGCCGACGGGTTGTCCCGGGTCAGCACGTCGATGATCGCGTCACGGATCTGCCCCACGGTGGCCAGGTCGATCTCGCCGGCCAGCAGCAGCCGGATGCCGGAATCGGTCTGCCGCTCGGTGATCAGAATGGTGGTTCCGAGTTCCCGCTGGTCGTTCACAGCGCGCACGTCCCGGTCTGCGCCGACCTCGTCACGATGCCGTCCCGCGTTCGGCCGAGGGCGACTCGGCGCAGGGTGGTGACCCCGGAACTCATCGCCTTCACAGTTCCTCCCTGTTGACCGGGTGCAGCCATCCTGTACAGGTGGGGCGATGCCTGAAATCGGCTAGCTGCCGGCCAGATCGTCGCCGTCGCGCGACTCGAGGGCGTTACAGACGTCGGCGATGCCCATCGCCTGCCACGCCAGTGCGCCGGCGACGAATATCAATTCCGCCGTATCGACCCGGCCGGTGAGGATGGCGACGCCGTTCTGCACCTCGACGGCGATGTCCTGCAGACGAGTCCGCTCGTCCTGGACCAACTGTGCCACCACCTGGTCGGCGAGCACCTGATCCTGGTGGATTCGAGGTGTCTGGCGACGTGACGGCGGGCCGGACCAGGAGCCGTCGTCGGGGAGCGGCCACAACCCCGTCACGGCGCGCTCCGAGCACGCCCCGCCTGCCCCGGCGGAACCCCAGGCGCTGCGGGCGCTGCCCGCAGCACCTGCTCCACGCGGGCACCCCGGCACAGCCCCCGGAGCTGTGCCGTCGGCGCACGCAAAACGACACGGGTACCGCTTCGCAGCGGGTGCCGGCGCACGTCCAAGGGCTGGGCGACGCCTGCCGCGCCGGTCGCCACGCGTCGCGGCATGTCGGGCGCCGACCGACTCGGGCACACCCGCACGGCCGCGTCCAGTGCTGCCCACACCGGCACCGGGTACGCCAGGTCCGGGCGGTCGGTGAACCCGGCCCCGATTACTGGCGCCGGTACGGCAGCTGGTTGCCGAACCGTAGTCACCGCGTCCCTCCTGTCGTCGCCGGTACTGGAGCCAGCCTCGTGCGGCGATGTGGAGAGGCTTACGCGGACCTATGACAGTCTCGTGACAACCTCGGCCACGATGGCCGACCACCGTGCTGGCAGCATCCGCGCCGCACCTGGCGTGGGGCCCTGCCGACCACGTCGATCCGTCCGCCGTGCTCCGGGTCACCATCCCGCTACGCGTGAGGTCCGGCATTCTCCGTGAGGTTCGGTGTCCGCCAGCCGCGAGGTCCGGCGCAGCAGTGCGGGTCCCGGCGGGCACCTCGAGTGTCACGGAACTGTCATGTCGCCGCCAGACTGCCGCGAAGATCAGCAGCCAAGCTGATCCTGCACATCCGAGGTCGTGGAGGAGGCGTCGATGTCCGAGGACGACAACGCGGGTGACGGCGGACGTCGCGACGGCACGGCGACCGTCTCGACGATCGAGTTGGCGATCACCGGCTGGCTCGACCATTCGGCGGTACCGGGGGTCAACACGACGTTCGACGCGGCGCTCGACCGCAAGCCGGAACGGATCGTGCTCGACATGGCGCACTGCGAATACGTCGATGCCGCCGGGATCGCGTTGCTCCTCGACATGCACCGCCAACTGCGGCGTACCGGCGGCATGCTGGAGTTACGGAAGCCGTCAGCACGACTGTCCCGGCTCCTCGAGATCGCCCGGGTGGACCATGTGTTAAGGGTCGATTCCCCCCTGCGGGCGCAGAACGACGACGACGGATCGAAGGCGGCGAACGGCGCGCACCGCCCTCGCGCCTAGCCACGTCGCGCCCTGCTCCACGATGCCTCGCTCACCGGATGAACCCGCGTGGCAGGGCCGTCATCGGTTCGAGACGGCCCTGCCACGCGTACACATCACAGTCCCCGGCTGGATCTCCGTCACGTCCTCAGGAAGCGTCGAGCGTGCCGGCGGGGCTCTGTTGCCGCACCCGACGCCGGCCCTTGGCGGTTCCCGGGCCGGCGTCGGGTGTCGTGGGTCACGGGGTCGCCGCGATGCCCTCCATCCCGTTGAGGATGCCGCCGTCGCTTGTTGCTTGCGGTAGGCCGGTCGTGGTGCTGACCAGTTTCAGGGAGCCGTCGTCGAGGACGTCGAAGCCGTGCCACGAGGGGCCATCCGGAGTTACGGGCTCGACAGGGGCGGGCGCCCGGAGAGCACCGCCAACGCCTGGTCGGCGATCTCCCGCTCCTCGTCGGTCGCGACGACACACACCGAGACGGGTGCGTCCGGTGCGGAGATGATCTGCTCGCCGCGTTCGTTGCGTGCCGGATCGACGACGATGCCCAGACCCGCCAGCCCGGCCAACGCAGCGGCGCGGACCTCGACGGCGTGCTCGCCGACGCCGCCGGTGAAGGTGATGGCGTCCAGCCGGCCGAGGACGGCGAGGTAGGCGCCAACGTACTCGGTGATGCGCCGGGAGTAGACGTCGAAGGCGAGGGTTGCGGCGGGATCGCCGGCCGCCCGGCGCCGCAGTACGGCCCGCATGTCGTTGTCGCCGGTCAGCCCGAGCAGGCCGCCGCGGTGATTGAGCAACTCGTCGATCTCCGGTACGGACAGGCCACCGACCCGGTGCAGGTGGAACATCACCGCCGGGTCCAGGTCACCGCTGCGGGTGCCCATCACCAGGCCGGCCAGCGGCGACATTCCCATCGAGGTGGCGACGCTGCGGCCAGCGGAGACCGCGCAGGCGCTCGCCCCGTTGCCCAGGTGCAGCGTGATCAGGTCGAGTTGGTCCGGCCGGCGCCCCAGCAGATCCGCCGTACGCCGGGCCACGTACGCGTGTGACGTGCCGTGGAAGCCGTAGCGGCGTACACCCAGCCGACCTGCCAGGTCACTGTCCAGCGCGTAGGTCGCCGCTTCCGGGGGCATCGTGGTGTGGAAAGCGGTGTCGAAGACCGCGACCTGCGGCACGTCCGGCAGCAGTTGGCGGGCCACCGCGATCCCGGTCAGATTGGCGGGATTGTGCAGCGGCGCCAGCGGAATCAACCGTTCGATGGCCGCCACGACAGCGTCATCGACGAGGGTCGGCCCGGTGAACTCGGTGCCACCGTGCACGACGCGGTGGCCGACGACGTCCAGGTTCGCCAGGTCCAGTCCGGCCAACGCGTCACGCAGGGCCGTCGAGTGGTCCGGTGCACCACCGTCGGGCTCGCCGATCCGCTCCACCAGCCCCCGCCTGACGATCCGGCTACCGTCGAAGAGCCGGTACTTCAGTGACGACGACCCGCAGTTGACCACGAGCACCCTCGTCACGCAGATCCCCTTCCGGCTGCCTGGATCGCGGTGATGGCGATCGTGTTGACGATGTCCTTCACCGTCGCGCCGCGGGACAGGTCGTTGACCGGCCGGCGCAACCCTTGCAGGATCGGGCCGACCGCGACCGCCCCCGCCGACCGCTGCACCGCCTTGTACGTGTTGTTCCCTGTGTTGAGGTCCGGAAAGACCAGCACGGTGGCATGCCCGGCGACCGGGCTGCCCGGAAGTTTCGCCGCCGCGACCACCGGGTCGACGGCGGCATCGTACTGAATCGGACCCTCCACCGGCAGATCCGGCCGGCGGGCCCGGACGATCGCCGTGGCCTGGGCGACCTTGTCCACGTCCGCGCCGACGCCAGACGTGCCGGTGGCGTAGGAGAGCATGGCCAGCACGGGTTCGATCCCGAACCGGGCGGCGGTATCGGCACTGGACAGCGCGATGTCGGCGAGCTGGGTCGCGTCCGGATCAGGGTTGACCGCGCAGTCGGCGTACACCAGGACCCGGTCGGCGAGCAGCATGAAGAAGACGCTGGAGGCGACCGATACGCCCGGTTCGGTCTTGATGATCTCGAACGCGGGTCGGATCGTCGCCGCGGTCGTGTGCGTCGCTCCGGACACCATGCCGTCGGCCAGCCCGGCCTCGACCATGAGCGTGCCGAAGTAGTTGACATCGCGCACCACGTCGTGCGCCAGCTCCAGCGGCATCCCGCGGTGCCGGCGCAGCTGCGCGTAGCGGGCGGCGAAGTCGGCGCGCCAGGCGCTGCTCTCGGGGTCGACCAGCCTTGCCGCGGTGATGTCGACGCCTAGTTCGTTCGCCCGCCGGCTGATCTCGGATGGGTCGCCCAGCAGCGTCAGCTCGGCGACGCCCCGGCGGAGGACCGTCTCCGCCGCCCGCAGGATCCGTTTCACCCCACCCTCGGGTAGGACGAGGTGTCGACGCTGTGTCTGAGCCCGGTCGATGAGGCCGTTCTCGAACATCAGGGGCGTGACCCGGTGGGAGCGGGTCACCTCCATGCGGCGGGACAGTTCGATCATGTCGACGTGGGCCTCGAAGGCACCGAGCGCCGCCTGGACCTTGCGGGGTGCGGTGATGGCGAGTCGGCCTTCGAGCCGGCCGACCACACCAACCGTCTGGTAGCTGTCGCTCTTCGTGACGAGTACGGGCAGCCCGGTGTGCAGCCGATCGATCACCCGCATCGCCCGTGCGTCGGGCTGCTCGCCGAGGGTGAGTACCAGGCCGGAGAGAGCGACGACCCCGGCAGCGTGCGCCGCGCTGGCCGCGACGAGCAGGTCGGCCCGGTCCCCGGGGGTGATCATGAGGCAGCCGTCGGTGAGATGGTCGAGCAGTACCGGCACGTGCGCGGCACCGACCACGACGTCCAGCACGTCGCGGTCCAGCGCGTCGGGATCGCCGGACAGGACGGTGGCGTCGAGCGCCGCCGCCACCTCTGCCACGGTCGGCGCCGAGACAGCCGGTGTCTCGGGGATCGCGTACGCCGGCACCGGCAGCCCGGCCGGCGCGGACGTACCCGCCGGCACCCGGTTGGCGATCACCGCCAGAACCGTGGCGCCCGCCTCGACGACGTCGTGGTACGCCGTCCGCGCCGCCGTAGCGACCACCTCGGGCGGCTGGTCCAGGCCGTCCACCACCGGAACGACCAGACTGCCGAACTCGGTGGCGAGCCGGGCGTGGAAGGCGAGCAGCCGGTCGGGCCCACTCGGCGTCCCATCATCTCGGGTGGCCACGTCGCCGCCGACGACGACCACGGCGGCGCAGCGGCGCTCCAACTCCCGGTAGCGCTCGACGATCCGGCCGATCAGCTCCTCCTGACGCCCCTCCGCCGCCAGGGTGGCCGCTTGGCTGCTCGTCACGCCGTACGAGTCGGGATAGCCGGCGGCGATCGGATATCGGGCGATCAGCAGCGCGAGCACCGGATCTTCCCAGGATGCGGGCACCACCGGCCGGAAGAGGCCCAGCGAGGCCACCCGTCGCGACAGCGACTCGGCCAGGCCCAGCGCCACGGTGGCCTTGCCCGCACCCGGGCCGAGTCCGGCGACGTACACACTCGGAGCCACAGCTCACCTGACCTCCGGTACGGGCCCACAGGGCGATGTCGGCGACGTCGTCCGGAATCCGCCGTCCGGCCGGCACGTTTGGGTGGAAGGGTCAATCATCTCCGTGCTCGCTGGCCGCTCTCACGAAGGCACCGGTCACGGTAGCCAGCCGTGGACCCGTTCATGATGTCCCCTCCTGATCGACGAGATCCTCGCACCTATCCTTCCCCGACCAGGACATGTTGACCCCGTCTCGGCGCCAACCGGCCATCCCCGCCCCGGTTCTGACGTCACCGAGGGCCCGATGATCATTCCGGCCACGGCTCCTCGCACCGGCGGCCCGGTGCGGCGCTGCTCCGGGGTGTCCGCCGGGACCGGGTCGGACCAGCACGGTGCACGGTGCGCGGTTGCCGTGCCGTGGGACGACGGCACGGCAACCGCGCACGAACCTGCGTCGGGTGGCCCGCAGACTCCCCCGCTATCGCCTCTCGACCGCGATCGCCGGGATGCCGAGCGCGACACATGCGTAACCCGTCCGGTACGGGATCCATGTCGCCCGAGAGATCCGGCCATCCCAGGTCAGCCCTTCACCGCCCCCGCGGTGAGTCCCTCGGTCAGGAAGCGCTGCCCGAAGGCGTACATGATCACCACGGGGATGCTGACCAGCAGTGACGCCGCAGCAAGCTGCCCCTGCGGCACGACGTCCCCGGTGATCATGGACTGCATCCCCACCGGGAGCGTCTTGTACTCGTCCTTGGTGATGAACACGAAGGCGAAGAGGAACTCGTTCCAGGCGTTGGTCAGGGTGAACAGCGCGACCGCCAGCAGTCCCGGCTTGGCCAGCGGCAGCACCACCCGACCGAAGGCCTGGAGGCGGGTGCAGCCGTCGACCAGCGCGGCCTCCTCCAACTCGATGGGGATCGACGAGAAGTACCCCACCAGCAGCCAGGTGGCGAACGGAAGCGTGAAGGTCGGGTACGTCACCACCAGCGACCACAGCGAGTCGGTGAGCCGCATCCCGATGAGCAGCTGGTACAGCGGGATGAACAGCAGCGCACCCGGCATCACGTAGGTGATCAACACCGTGACGGTGAAACTCTGTGCACCGCGGAAACGCAGCCGGGCCAACGCGTAGCCCGCCAGGGCGGCGCAGACCAGTGCCACCGCGGTGGACGCCGCGGACACCAGCACGGTGTTGAGGTACCAGCGGCCGAAGGGCTTGGTGGCGAAGAGGTCGGTGAACTGCTGCAAGGTCCAGGGCGTCGGCCACAGGTCGTGCTCGCGCATGACGATCTGACCCTCGGACTTGAATGCCGTGACGGCGATCCAGTACAGCGGGGCCAGGACGAAGAGCAGCAACCCGGCCAGCGCGACACCGGACGCCAGGCGCGACGCCACCGACGACGCCCGGCGACGTCCCCAGGTCTGGAGTGCCGACACCACCCGGCCGACCGCCGCCGCGATCAGCAGTATCACCCCGAGGACCACCGCCGCCTTCCAGACGATGTGTGGCGACGCCCAGGCCAGCAGACCGGTGAGCACCAGGGCGACGACCCACGGCAGCGCCTTCCGCGCCTTCTCCGCCTTCCACGCCGTGCGGACACGTCGGGGCAGCCCGTTGCCGGCGTCCCGACGCAACAACCGGACCAGGACGAACACCAGCACGCCGATGACCGGCAGCATCACGAGCGTGACGGCTGCCCCCGCACCGTACTGGAGTTGCAGGATCGCCTTGGAGTAGGCGACCAGCACATACGGCGCGGTCGCGTTGCCCGGGCCGCCCTGCGTCAGCAACCAGATGAGGTCGAAGTTGTTGAACGTCCAGATCGAGGACAGGGTCACCGTCACGGTGATCACATGGCGCAGCCCGGGCAGCGTCACGTGGAGGAAGCGCTGCAACGACGAGGCGCCGTCGACGGTCGCGGCCTCGTACAGGTCCGCCGGGATGGCCTTCAGCCCCGCCAGGAACGCGACGGTGAAGAACGGCACCCCTTTCCACACGTTGACGAGGATCACCGATGGCATGGCCAGCGACGCCTCGGACAGCCAGCCTGCCGGCCAGGTGTCGACCAGGTGCGCCTTGGCCAGCAGCGGCCCGATCCCCGACTCGGTGAGCAGCATGTTGACGCTGCCGAAGATCGGATCGAGCAGCGAGCGCCAGCTGAACGCCGTGACCACCGTCGGCACCACCCACGGCAACAGGAGCAGCCCGGCCAACACCGCCCGCCCGCGGCGCAGATGGTGCAGCAGCAGGGCCGCGGACAGCCCGAGCACCACCTTGAAGACCTCGGCGTACGCGGTGAAGACGAACGAGTTCACCACGCCGGTGCGGAACTGGTCGTCGCTGGCGAGTGTGACGTAGTTGGCCAGCCCGACGAACACGCTCTGCTGCCCGTGCCGTTCCGTCGTGCTGGTGACGATCGACCAGGCGATCGGCACGAGCACGAGCCCGCCGACCAGTACGGCGGTGGGCGCCAGGAACAGCGCCGCCAGCCGCCAGTCACGACCCAGCCGCCGCTGGGTCGTGCTGAGAGTGCCGTGCCCCGGCGGCGAGGACACCTTCGTCGCCGGGGCCGGTGCTGGACGGACCGACGTCACTGCGGCAGCCCCTGCTGGTTGAAGATCTGCACCATCTTGGCGTGGGCGGCCTGCACGGCCTGCGCGGGCGCCGTGCCCTGGATGACCTGCTGCATCATGTCGGTGAGCACGTAGGCACCGACGGCGGCCTGCTGGCCCGCGCTGGCCTTCTGCGGAAAGTTCAGGCCGTTCTTGGTGGTCAGCGGCAGTGACAGCTCGGTGATCTTGCGCATGATGGGGAACGCCGGGTCACCGCTGGTGAAGAACGGGTCGGCGTCCCAGACCTTCTGCCAGGCGGGCAGCGCCAGGCCGGGCGCTTCCTTCGCCACCCCGAGCAGCGCGGGCGCAGTCACCAGGTACTGCGCCAGGAGCTTGGCGAGTGCGGCGTTCTTGGCGCCCTTGAAGATGACGAAGGCCTGGGACTGGCCGAGCAGCAGCGGGTTGTCGGTGGCCGGTCCGATGCAGTCGGCGAAGACGTGGGTCTTGTCGTAGACGGGATTCTTCTTGGTCTTGGAGTCCGCGTAGACGCTGAGCTGGTTGCGGGTGTAGCCGAGGATCCCGGCGAGCCAGTTCTCGTTGTTGCTGGAGTCGGTCCAGGCGGCCACCCCCGGCGGCAACATCGGCTTGTACTTGGGATTGGTGTAGATGTCGCCGAGGAAGGTCACCGCCTGCACCGTCTCCGGCGAGTTGAACGTGACCTTCCGGCCGTCGTTGGAGGCGATCGACCCGCCGTACGAGTTGATCAGCGCCTCGATCATGCCGTTCGCGTCACCGGACCGGTTCACGGTCATGCCCCAGCCGAACCGGCGCTTGGACGGATCGGAGATGGCCAGGCACAGGTCTCGCAGTTCCTCCCAGCTGTAGATGTCCTTGGGCGTGATGCCCTTGTCCTGCATCCAGTCCTTGCGCAGGAACGAGCCGATCCCGATGAAGTGGTAGGGGATGGCGAACCACTTGCCGTCGAAGACGCAGAAGTTCTTGGACTCCGCGGTGGGCTCGCCGTACTTGGCCGTCAGCGCCTGGACGACGTCCGTCACGTCCTCCAGGTCGCCGAGGGCCTGAAACTGCGCGACGAACCGCGAGTCGGTCATGAACGCGAGGTCCCGAGCCACGCCACCCTCAACCTCGGCGTGGATCTTGGCCACCACGTCTCCGGCGTCGGCCTGGACCAGACTGTTGTCGATCTTCGTACCGGTGGTGTCGGCGAACTTCTTGATGGAGCTGTCGAGCGCGGCGTTCGCCGCCTCCGAGTACAGCTTCTGCGACAGCATGCCCATCGAGGAGCCCTTCAACGATGCCGCAGCGTCGATCAGCTCCTTCGGGACCTCGGCCTGCACCTGGGGGGTCGACGGTGAAGTGTCCCCACACGCGGCCAGACCGGCCGCGCCGAGCAGCCCCACCCCCATTCCCAGAAAGCCGCGCCGGGATCGCAATGGGTTGTCCTCCATGGCTATTGCCTCCTTCGTCTCACCTCACCGCTATACGTCGAAGGGGGCCGAGAAGCGTCACGCCTCCGCTGTGGACACCGCGAACCACTCACGAGGACGGATCGCCCGATCGAGTGGTCGCAGCCCGTCCCTGCCGCGCAGTCATCGGAAAATTGCCCCCGGTACGCGGCGGGACTCTCCCCGACTTGCCCCCCAGACAACCGCGCCGCCGGTCCGGGATGTCGGCCTGTCCGGCGGTGCGCTCACCTTACACATTGTGGTAAGTGGCGCCTAGGGGTCGAGCGGAATCGAGGGATCAATACCATTTGTCGCCATCAATGAGGCGATCCAGCGATTCCACGTTTCCCCGAGGGCTGCGCCATTGAGGACGGTCATGCGCATCGTTGTGGCGTCGAAGTCAGCATCCGTCCCCCGCGCACGCGCCCGTCCCGGCAGACGCTGGGTGCCGAAGCCCACCGCACTGCCGGACCTGGTCGATCCTCGACGGGCGCCAGGGCAGCATGGGTCGCGCCCGGGAACCTCGACGCCGAGCACGTTCGTCGTCGGGCCCAGGCTGCGATCAGGATGCCGATCTTGTGGGCCCTGGCCAGCCGAAGATCGGCGAACGCGAGGTCCTCGCGGCGATGCTGGAGGTGGAGGCCGGGGTGGTCGCCGAGCACGACAGGATCCTGCTGATCAGGGAGAAGGGCTTCGCCTCCAGGCCGTTCGAGCGGCTGCTGGTCGAGCAGGAATCAGCGACGCCTCGCCACCCTCCGTCACCACCGAATGTGAGACAGGGCCGTTCGTTTGACAGAGCCGGTTGCGACACCCGTAGATGGGAGGTTTTCGGGGGACGGTTCAAAACCTCATAGACAAGCTTAAAGCCCTGACCAACGTTTCCGCTGGTCAGGGCTTTCTGTCTGTCGGGACGGCCGGATTCGAACCGACGACCCCTTGACCCCCAGTCAAGTGCGCTACCAAACTGCGCCACGTCCCGCTCCCGCCCGACCTGCGCCGTGCGACAGCCGGTACAGCGTAGCGCAGGACCGTTTCGTACGTGCAGCGGCCCACCGTCCCCCGTCGCCCCTCCTTCACGTTCCACCGCACCCCTCACACCCCCTACGCCGTCCTAGGAAGATAGGTCATTCTCCGGAGGCGAAGACGAAGACGACGACAACACGTCGAACCCGAATCAGGCAGAAGGTCGACCCGTCCGGTTCGGAGTGAACCGGACGGGTCGGAGAATCATCGAGCTTGGTAACCCGGCGTACCGGCTCAGCCGTGCGGCTTGCCCCGCCCGCCGGCACCGACCTTCTTCCGAGGACGTACCGAGACCTCCACCGGACTGCCCTCGAAGCCGAACTCCTCGCGGAGCTTCCGCTCGACGAAGCGCTGGTATCCGGCGTCCAGCGGGCCGGTGGTGAAGAGCACGAACCGGGGCGGGCAGGTACCCGCCTGGGTGGCGAAGAGCACCCGAGGCGCCCGGCCACCCCGCACCGGGTGCGGTGTCGCCTGCACCAGGGCGGTGAGCCACTGGTTCAGCTGCCCGGTCGGGACCCGGGTCTCCCAGCTCGCCAGGGCGGTACGCAACGCCGGGGCGAGCTTGTCCACCGCCCGTCCGGTCTTCGCCGAGACGTTGATCCGGATCGCCCAGGGAATCCGGCGCAGCTCCCGCTCGATCTCCTTGTCCAGGTAGTAGCGGCGGTCCGCGTCGACCAGGTCCCACTTGTTGAAGGCGATCACCAGCGCCCGGCCGGTCTCGGTGACGGTGGTGAGGATCCGCTGGTCCTGCTCGCTGATCGGCTCACTGGCGTCGAGCAGTACCACGGCCACCTCGGCCGCCTCGATCGCGGCGGCGGTACGCAGGCTCGCGTAGTACTCCGTACCGCTGGCCTTGCCGACTCGCTTGCGCAGCCCGGCGGTGTCCACCAGCTGCCAGACCTCGCCGCCGATCTCGACCAGGCTGTCGACCGGGTCGACGGTGGTGCCGGCGACCGAGTCGACGACCGCCCGCTCCTCCTTGGCGAGCCGGTTGAGCAGGCTGGACTTGCCGACGTTGGGGCGGCCGACCAGGGCCACCCGGCGCGGGCCGCGCGGGCCCGCCTCGCTGATCGGCGGCGCGTCCGGCAGCGCCTCCAGGATCGCGTCGAGCAGGTCGCCGGAGCCCCGGCCGTGCAGCGCCGAGACGGGCCGCGGCTCGCCCAGCCCGAGCGACCACAGCGAGGTGGCCTCGAGTTCCACGGCCGTGTTGTCGGCCTTGTTGGCAACCAGCAGCACCGGCTTGGCGCTGCGCCGGAGCATGCGTACGGCAGCCTCGTCGACGTCGGTCGCCCCGACCGTGGCATCGACCACGAACAGCACCACGTCGGCGGTGGCGACGGCGTTCTCGGCCTGGGCGGCGATCGCGGCGGCCCGGTCCTTCGCGTCCGGCTCCCAGCCGCCGGTGTCGACCACCGTGAACTGCCGTCCCGACCACTGGGCGTCGTACGGGACCCGGTCCCGGGTCACCCCGGGCGTGTCCTCCACCACCGCCTGCCGGCGGCCGATGATCCGGTTCACCAGCGTCGACTTGCCGACGTTGGGCCGGCCGACCACGGCCACCACCGGCACCGGGCCGGTCGGCTCACCCTCGTCGACGTCCGGCTCCCGCAGCTCGATCCAGCCATCCCCCGCGCTCACGCCGCCTCCTCAACCGCACCATCGGCGCGCACCATGACGGTGTCGCCCCGCCGGGTGCTACCCCGGTCGTCCACCAACTCACCGATCCCGCCGATCCGCCGGTTCACCGGGCGGGCCGCCGCTCGGTGAGCAGCTCGTGCAGCCGTGCGACGACCTCGTCGATGCCCAGGGCGGTGGTGTCCAGCACCACGGCGTCCGGGGCCTGCCGCAGCGGGTCCGCGGCCCGGGTGGAGTCGAGCCGGTCCCGTCGGGCCAGGTCGGCGGCGGTGGCGGTGGGATCGGCGGCGTTCTCCGCGCTGCGCCGCTGCGCCCGCGCCTCGGCCGACGCGGTCAGGTAGACCTTGAGGTCGGCGTCGGGCGCCACCACCGTGCCGATGTCCCGGCCCTCCACCACGATCCGGCCGGCTGCGGCGATCATCTCGCGCTGCTGCGCGACGAGCAGTTCGCGTACGGCGGGCACGGCCGACACCGCCGAGACCGCCGACGTCACCTCGGCGCCGCGGATCTCCCGGTCGACGGCGACGCCGTCGGCGGTCACGCTGGGCGCCTCGGGGTCCACCCCGATCTTCAGGTCGGTCTCCCCCGCCACCTTCGCCACCGCCTCGGCATCCTGCGGGTCGACCCCGGAGCGCAGCACCGCCCAGGTGACGGCCCGGTACATCGCTCCGGTGTCGAGGTATCGGGCACCGAGCGCGTTCGCCAGCCGACGGGAGACGGTGGACTTCCCCGAACCGGACGGGCCGTCCACGGCAACCACACATCGCCCGGTCCGTACCTTTTCCGCCACCGTTCCTCCTCCACCGATCCCCTGGGCGATACGCCCGGCACTGCCGAGTTTCGCGGGCGGCCGGCCGTGGCGGCCCCGCCGCGTGTCGCTGTCCATCATGCCCCGTCCGCCGTACCGGCCCGCGCCCGACACCGGACGCGGCGGCGCCCCCGGCCGCAGCCGCAGCGGCCCTCGGGGCCGCAGCCGTGGCGCCGCCCCGGGCCGCGGACGCGGACGCGGCGCCGGGCGACGACGGTCAGCGCCGCCTCCCCGCCCCCGGATCAACCAGGGTCAGAGCCGGGCGACCGGGATCAGTCGCCCACCGCCTTGAAGAGCGCGGCGATCTCGGCGTTGGTCAACCGGCGGTTACGGCCGGGCCGCAGGTCCCCGAGCCGGATCGGACCGATGGCGGTACGGATCAGCCGGGAAACCGGGTGCCCGACCTCCTCCAGCAGCCGTCGGACGATGTGCTTGCGCCCTTCGTGCAGGGTCAGCTCCACCTGGGCCGTACGTCCCAGCGTGTCCACGAGGCGGAACTCGTCCACCCGGGCGATGCCGTCGGAGAGTTCCACCCCGGCCTTCAGCCGCCGGCCGGCGCTGCGGGACAGTGGCCCCGCCACCTCGCAGAGATAGGTCTTCGGCACCCCGTACGACGGGTGCATCAGCCGGTGCGCCAGCGTGCCGTCGTTGGTCAGCAGCAGCAGTCCCTCGCTGTCGGCGTCGAGCCGACCGACGTGGTAGACCCGCTCCTCCACCCGGCCGAGGAAGTCGGCCAGCGCGGTACGCCCCTTCTCGTCTGCCATCGTCGAGACCACGCCGCGCGGCTTGTTCATCGCCAGGTAGACCAGCCGGGTGTCGGTGACGAGCCGCTCACCGTCGACGTGGATGACGGCGGTGGCCGGGTCGACCTTGTCGCCGAGCTGCGCGACCCGCCCGTCGACGGTGACCCGGCGCCGGAAGATCAGGTCCTCGCAGGCACGCCGGGAGCCGACGCCGGCCGCGGCGAGCACCTTCTGTAGGCGCTCCACGCCGGGGGCATCGGGATTGTCATCGCGGGGCATCGGCTATCTCTTCCACGTCGTCGGGCAGGAACGGGGCCAGCGGCGGTAGCTGGGCGACGGTGTCCAGACCGAGTTTCTCCAGGAACAGCGTCGTCGTCCGGTACAGGAACGCGCCGCTCTCCGGTTCGGTGCCGCACTCCTCCACCAGGCCGCGAGTGACCAGGGTACGGATCACCCCGTCGCAGTTGACACCCCGGATGGCCGAGATCCGTGACCTGGTCACCGGCTGCTTGTAGGCGACCACGGCGAGGGTCTCCAGCGCCGCCTGGGTGAGCCGGACGGACTGCCCGTCCAACACGAACCGCTCGACGTAGGCCGCGTATTCCGGCCGGGTGTAGAGCCGCCAGCCACCCGCCGCCCGACGCAACTCGAAACCGTGCCCGGCCGCCGTGTAGTCGCCGGACAACCGGTCCAGCATCGCGGCGACCCGCTCGGTCGGCTGTTCCAGCACCTGGGCCAGCAGGATCTCGGTGACCGGCTCGTCCACCACCAGCAGGATGGCCTCCAGGGCCCCGCGCAGCTCGTCCTCGTCGATCAGGGCCAGCGTCGCGGCCTGCCGGCCGGCCCCGCCGGGCTTCGGCGCCGCCGCCGGCGCACCCTCCGCCTCCGCTGCGGCATCCTCGGGTACGCCCACCGCCTCGTCCGGTTCCGCCACGGCCGCCCGAACCGACGGCTGCGGGCGTTCCTCAGCCGACGCGGACTCCCGGTCCTCGGCGCGAAAAGCAGAAGACTCCGCAAGAGGCTCGACGGAAGGCTCGGCAGAAGACTCGACGGAGGTGCCGGCGGAGTCGGCAGAAGTCTCGGCAGAGGATTCGGCAGCAGGTTCGAAGGCAGCTTCGGCAGAGGACTCGGCAGCAGGTTCGAAGGCAGCTTCGGCAGAGGACTCGGCAGCAGGTTCGGAGGCAGGTTCGGCAGAGGACTCGGCAGCAGGTTCGGTGGCCGAGGACTCGACCGGAGCCTCCGGGGACGCGGTCCCGGTCGGCCGCTCCCAGGGTGGCACCCAGGCCGCCGCCTGTTCGGCCAGCGAGTCGGGCCGCTTTTCGCTGGTCACCGCGTTTCCTCCTGCGTCTCGTCCCCGGTCGCCCCGGCGGGGCGGTCCGGCGGTGCCGGCGCACCCGCGTACTCGTCGATGTCGAGTTCGGCGCCGCCGTCCTCGGGACCGGTCCACCGTACGGTGAGTTCGCCGAGCGCCTCCACCTGGGCGAAGCCGACCAGCCCCTCGCGGTACAGCTCCAGCAGGGCCAGGAACCGGGCCACCACCTCCAGCGTCGACTCGCAGTCGGCGCAGAGTACCCGGAAGGTGGCGATACCGGCCCGGCGGAGCCGGTCGCGCAGCAGCGCGGCGTGTTCCCGGACACTGACCCGGACCATGTGCACGTGGTCGATGGAGACCACGGGTGCCTTCTTCGGCGTCATCGCCCTGACCGCCAGCGCGGCGAGCCGCTCCGGTCCGATCCCGAGCACCAGGTCCGGCAGTGCCTCGGCGTACCTCGGCTCCAGGGCGACGGCCCGGGGGTAGCGGCGGGAGCCGACCGCCTCCAGCTCGGCGATGTGCCCGGCGGCCTCCTTGAACGCCTTGTACTGCAACAGCCGGGCGAAGAGCAGGTCCCGGGCCTCCAGCAGGGCCAGGTCCTCCTCGTCCTCGACCTGGGCGGCCGGCAGCAGCCGGGCGGCCTTGAGGTCGAGCAGGGTCGCGGCGATGACGAGGAACTCGCTCGCCTCGTCGAGGTCCCAGTCGTCCCCCATCGCCCGGATGTACGCGATGAACTCGTCGGTGACCCGGTGCAGGGCGACCTCGGTCACGTCGAGCTTGTGCTTGCCGATGAGCTGTAGCAGCAGGTCGAACGGGCCGGTGAAGTTCGACAGCCGTACGGTGAAACCGGCCGCCGCCTCGGCCTCGGCGGGCGCCGACCCGGCGGTCGGGTCGGCCGGAGCGGGGTCCCCGTCGCCGTCGGCCGGCACGGCGGGCCGGGCGTCCGCCACGGAGGGCGGTGGGTCGGGCGCGGAACGCACCGGGTCCGGCGCGGCCGGGGAGGTGGGCGGGGAACTCACCCGACGACCGTAGTCCACCGGTTCCGGACCGTCAGCCGTCAGCGTCGTCCCGGTACCGTCACTCACCCGATGATCCTCGACCCGGCGGGCACCGAACCGGGCCCGGACAAACGAAACGCGAGAGACAGACGAAACGAGAGAGACAGACGAAACGAGAGACCGCCGACCGACGTCGGCCGGAGGCGCCCACCTGTTACCGCTCGGCCTGCGCGGCGATCACCTCTCGGGCGAGCTGGCGGTAGTTGCGGGCTCCGGAGGAGGCCGGATCGAGCGTGGTGATCGGCGCACCCGCGACCGTGGACTCGGGGAACTTGACCGTCTTGGTGATCACGGTCTGGTAGACCTTGTCGCCGAACGCCTCCACCACCCGCTGGAGCACCTGACGACAGTGCGTGGTGCGGCTGTCGTACATGGTGGCGAGGATCCCCTCCAGCTCCAGGTCGAAGTTGAGCCGTTCGCGGACCTTGTCGATGGTGTCGAGCAGCAGGGCGACGCCGCGCAGGCTGAAGAACTCGCACTCCAGCGGGATGAGCACGCCGTCGGCCACGGTGAGGGCGTTGATGGCGAGCAGGCCCAGCGACGGCTGGCAGTCGATCAGGACGTAGTCGTATTCCTTGCGGATCGACCTGAGCACCCGGGCCAGCGCCATCTCCCGGGCGACCTCGTTGACCAGCTGGATCTCGGCGGCCGACAGGTCGATGTTGGCCGGCAGCAGGTGCAGCCCGGCGACATCCGTCTTGATCAGCACATCCTCGGCGGTGACGTCGTCCTGCATCAGCAGGTTGTAGACCGACAGGTCGAGGTTGTGCGGGTTGACGCCGAGGCCGACGGAGAGCGCCCCCTGCGGGTCGAAGTCGACCAGCAGCACGCGGCGGCCGTATTCCGCGAGGGCGGCGCCGAGGTTGATGGTCGTGGTGGTCTTGCCCACCCCGCCCTTCTGGTTGGCCATCGCGATGATCCGGGCCGGCCCGTGCTGGTCGGTCGGCATCGGTTCCGGGATCGGCTTGCGGATCGTGTAGGCGGCCGGGTCGGCCGGGCCCAGTTCGGCGCCGAGATCGAGGGCGGACTGCTGCTCGCGCAGGCTTGAGGTCCACGCCTCGGCACGGTCAGCGTTTCCAGCCATGTCCTCGTACGCCCCCTCCCGACGACTGCCCGGCGTCGGAGCCGAACGGTGGTCCTGTGCGGCGCCGCCGCGAACCTCGATTGCCGCCTCACGAGGCCGCGCCAGATCCCGACTCTACGCCACGTCGCAGCACCGTAGTGGGCACCGTCTCGGCGTGTCGAACCGGCCGCTGACCACCACGGGTCGACCGGAATCGCACCCGCCGCCCGACAGTACCCCGCCGGTGGAGCGACCGGGATCGGCCGGTCAGCCGCGCGCCCGGGGGTGTGCGGTGGCGTACACCTCGCGGAGCCGGTCGACAGTGACCAACGTGTACACCTGGGTGGTGGTCACCGAGGCGTGCCCGAGCAGTTCCTGCACCACCCGTACGTCGGCGCCCCCGTCGAGCAGGTGGGTGGCGTACGAGTGCCGCAGCGTGTGCGGGGAGACCGCCTGCGGCCCGTCCACCGGCAGTCCGGCCCGGGCGGCGGCCCGGCGCAGGATGGTCCAGGCGCTCTGCCGGGACAGTGGCCCGCCCCGGGCGTTGAGGAAGAGCGTCGGCACGCCCCGGCCGGCGGCGGCCAGCGTCGGCCGGGCCCGGACCAGGTAGGCCCGCACCGCCTCGGCGGCGTATCCGCCGACCGGCACCAGCCGGCTCCGGCCGCCCTTGCCGTGCAGCAGCACCGACCCGTCGGTCAGGTCGAGGTCGTCGATCGCCGCGCCGACCGCCTCGGAGATGCGCGCGCCGGTGCCGTAGAGGAATTCCAGCAGGGCCCGGTCCCGCAGCTCCAGCGCGGCCCGGGGCCCGGTGGCGTCGACCGCGCCGGCGGTCTCCAGCAGCCGCACCACCTCGGTGACGTCCAGCGCTCGGGGCAGCCGCCGGGGCGGGACGGGTGGGCGTACGTCCCGGCTCGCGTCCTGACCGACCAGCCCCTCCCGGACCGCGAACCGGTGCAGGCCGCGGACCGCGCTGGCGGCCCGGGCCGCCGACGCCGCCGCCAGCGGCGGGTGGCCGTCCGCCCCGGTCCGCAGCCGGGCCACGTGCGCGGCGACCTCGGCCGGCCCGACCGCCGCGAGGTCCTCGACCCCGCCGGCGGCCAGCGTCGCCAGATACCGTTCCAGATCCCGCCGGTACGACGTGAGCGTGTTCGTCGACAGCCCGCGCTCGACGGTGAGGTGGTCGAGATAGCCGCGCACCGCACGACGCAGCGCCGGTGACGGTTCGGGCCCGTCACCGGCCGGCTGCGGCTGCCCGCTCAGCAGGGTGTCCGCTCAGCCGAGCACGTCGGCCAGCGGCAGGGTGCCCATGCCGTGCGCCTCGGCGACCGGGCCGTAGGTGACCTGGCCGGCGTGGGTGTTCAGGCCGAGCGCGAGCGCCTGGTCGCGGCGCAGCGCCTCCCGCCAGCCGTGGTTCGCCAGTTCGAGGGCGTACGGCAGGGTGACGTTGGTCAGCGCGTACGTGCTGGTGTGCGGCACCGCGCCGGGCATGTTCGCCACGCAGTAGAAGAGCGAGTTGTGCACCGGGTAGACCGGGTCGTCGTGGGTGGTCGGCCGGGAGTCCTCGAAGCAGCCGCCCTGGTCGATCGAGATGTCCACCAGCACGCTGCCGGGCTTCATCCGGGAGACCAGCTCGTTGCTGATCAGCGTCGGCGCCTTGGCACCGGGCACCAGTACCGCGCCGATCACCAGGTCGGCGTCGAGGACGGCCCGCTCGATCTCGTAGGTGTTCGAGGCCACCGTCTGGAGGTGGCCCCGGTAGATGGCGTCGGCCTGGCGGAGCTGCCCGACCGCCCGGTCCAGCAGCAGCACCTCGGCCTGGAGGCCGAGCGCGATCGCGGCGGCGTTCCGGCCGGAGACCCCGGCCCCGATCACCACGGTCTTGGCGGCGTACACCCCGGAGACGCCGCCCATCAGCACGCCGCGCCCGCCGCCGGAGCGCATCAGGTGGTACGCCCCCACCTGCGGGGCGAGCCGGCCGGCGACCTCGGACATCGGGGCGAGCAGCGGCAGCGACCGGTCGGGCAGCTCGACCGTCTCGTACGCGATCCCGGTCACCTTCCGGTCGAGCAGCGCGTCGGTGCACTCCTTCGAGGCGGCCAGGTGCAGGTAGGTGAAGAGCACCTGCCCCTCGCGCATCCGGTGGTACTCCTCGGCGATCGGCTCCTTGACCTTCAGGACCAGTTCGGCGACGCCCCACACCTCGTCGGCGGCGCCGAGGATGGTGGCCCCGGCGGCGGCGAACTCGGCGTCGGCGATGGAGGAGCCGGCCCCGGCGCCGGACTCCACGTACACCTCGTGGCCGGCACGGACGAACTCGTGCACCCCGGCCGGGGTGATGGCGACCCGGTACTCGCGGTTCTTGACCTCGCGCGGAATTCCGACCTTCACGATTCCGACACCTTCCTCCGGGGCTGTCGGCCCCGGCCGCGCGACGCGCGGTGGCTCCGTTGCCACCGCGGTCCACCGTCCCGCCCGCGGAAGTCTAGGACCGGGGCGGTGCACCGGCAGCCAGCATTGTGACAGCGGGTAACCGGCAACCTTGACGGTATGTCAGCCACGCCGGAGCGGCGAATCGGCGGACCGGGCAGCAACCGGGCCGGAACCGCCGGGCGGGCGGCGGTCCGGGGCGGCGGTCAGGGCAACAACGAGTCGGTCAGGGCAACAACGAGTCGGTCAGGGCAACAACGAGTCGGTCAGGGCAACGACGAGTCGGTCAGGGCAGCGGTGAGTCGGTCAGGGCAGCGGCGAGTCGGCGGGGCGGAGCCCGGCCCAGCCCCGGTCCCGGGAGCGGGCCGCCGCGAGGACCCCGGCGACACAGGCCACGTTGGTGATCTCACCCGCCAGGACCATCGAGACCGCCTCGTCCAGGTCGACCCGGATCACCTCCAACCCGGCCTCCTCGTCCCGCCGCTCGTGCCGCTGCTCCGACGGCACCTCGGAGAGTTCCCGGGCCAGGAAGATCCGGATCAGCTCGTCCGAATACCCCGGTGAGGTGTGCACGTCCACCAGCAGGTCGAGCCGGCCCGCGACCAGGTCCACCTCCTCGGCCAGTTCCCGCAGGGCGCCCGTCGGCAGCGCCTCACCGGCGACGTCGGTCAACCCGGCCGGCAGCTCCCAGATCACCCGGCGCAGCGGGTGGCGGTACTGCCGGATCAGCACCGCCCGCCCCCGCTCGTCCAGGGCGAGCACACCGACCGCCCCGACATGCCGTACGTAGTCCCGGGGCACCACCCGGCCGCCCGGCATCGCCACCTGGTCGGTGACCACCGAGAAGACCTTGCCCCGGAACCGTTCCCGCCGCTCGCGTACCTCGTAGTCCGGCCCGCCGGCCCGACCGTTCACGCCCGCACCGCCGCTCCGGACGGACCGCCGGTCACGACGACGAACCCGCCTTCGCCGACCGGACCTGCCCGTTGCGCCCGACCGCGTCGGCCGACTCGGCCAGCTCCGTCAGCTCGGCCGGTTCCCCCGCCGAGGTGCCGGCGCCGCCCGTCGCGGGAACACCGGCGGCCGGTCCCAGCTCCACCGGGAGCTGGTCCGCGGCCGAGTACGTCACGACGGCGCCGACGAACGCGGCGAAGAGCGGGTGCGGCCGGGTCGGCCGGCTCTTCAGCTCCGGATGCGCCTGGGTCGCCACGAAGAACGGGTGCAGTTCCCGGTCCAGTTCGACGAACTCGACCAGCCGGCCGTCCGGGGAGGTACCGGAGATGTGCAGGCCCGCCTTGGTCAGCGCGTCCCGGTAGGCGTTGTTCACCTCGTACCGGTGCCGGTGCCGCTCGCTGACCTCGGTGTCGCCGTACGCCTGCGCGACCAGCGAGCCCTCGGTCAGCCGCGCCGGGTACGCACCCAGCCGCATCGTGCCGCCCAGGTCACCCCGGCCGGCGACGATGTCCTCCTGGTCGGCCATGGTGGCGATCACCGGGTGCTTCGCCTTCTCGTCGAACTCCAGCGAGTTCGCCCCGTCCAGCCCGGCCAGGTGCCGGGCCACCTCGATGGTCATGCACTGGAGGCCGAGACAGAGCCCGAGGATCGGGATGCCGTTCTCCCGGGCGTACCGGGCGGCGCCGATCTTGCCCTCGATGCCGCGTACCCCGAAGCCGCCGGGGATGACGATGCCGTCGACACCGGCCAGCGCGGCCGCCGCACCGGAGGCGGTGACACACTCGTCGCTCGGTACCCAGTGCAGCTCCACCCGGGCCCGGTGGCCGAACCCGGCGGCCCGGATCGCCTCGCTCACCGACAGGTACGCGTCCGGCAGGTCGACGTACTTGCCGACCAGCGCGACCCGGACGGTGTGGTGCGGGTGGTGTACCCGCTCCAGCAGGTCGTCCCAGCTCTGCCAGGCGACGTCCCGGAACGACAGCCCGAGCCGGCGCACCACGTAGGCGTCCAGCCCCTCCCGGTGCAGCACCTTCGGGATGTCGTAGATGCTCGGCGCGTCCGGTGCGGCGATCACCGCCTCCCGGTCCACGTCGCAGTAGAGCGAGAGCTTGTGCTTGAGCTTGTCCGGAATCTCCCGGTCCGACCGGCAGACGATCGCGTCCGGCTGGATACCGATGTTGCGCAGTTGGGCGACCGAGTGCTGGGTCGGCTTCGTCTTCAGCTCCCCCGACGGCGCCAGGTACGGCACCAGCGAGACGTGCAGGTAGAAGCAGTTGTCCCGGCCCAGGTCGTGGCGTACCTGCCGGATCGCCTCCAGGAACGGCAGCGACTCGATGTCGCCGACCGTGCCACCGACCTCGGTGATCACCACGTCCGGGGTACGGCCGTCCTCGTCCGGGTCGGCCATGGCCAGGATCCGGGACTTGATCTCGTTGGTGATGTGCGGGATCACCTGCACGGTGTCCCCGAGGTACTCGCCCCGGCGCTCCTTCGCGATCACCTCGGAGTAGATCTGGCCGGTGGTGACGTTCGCCTTGCCGGAGAGCGCGCGGTCGAGGAACCGCTCGTAGTGCCCGACGTCGAGGTCGGTCTCGGCGCCGTCGTCGGTGACGAAGACCTCACCGTGCTGGAACGGGTTCATGGTGCCGGGGTCGACGTTCAGGTAGGGGTCGAGCTTCTGCATCACGACCCGAAGGCCCCGCGCCGTGAGGAGGTTTCCGAGGCTGGAGGCGGTCAGGCCCTTACCGAGTGAGGAGGCAACCCCACCGGTGACGAAAATATGCCTGGTCGTCCGTACTGAAGGGGCCAAGGCCTGCTCCCGTGGTCGTCTGTCGCGGTCGTGCGAACCGGTGTGGGACCAGTGAAATGATCCACGCGATCCACGGGATTCCACGGTAACACCAACCCCGGCCGGGCTGCCGGGGGCACCCGCTTCCGGTGCCGCCCCGGTGCCGGTCAGCCCGCCGATCAGCGTGCCGGTCAGCCCGCCGGCACCTCGGCCGACGACTGCGCCGGCCCGGGTTCCGCCTCCCGCAGCACGATGCCGGAGGGCGGGGTGGCGTCGGAGGGCGGGGCGGCGGAGGGCGGGGTGGCGCCGGAGGGCGGGGTGGGGCCGGAGGGGCGGTCGGGTGCCGGATCCGTGCCGGCGGTCGGCGGGGCCGCGCCGGGCGCGTCGTCCGGGCAGGGACCGGTGGCCGGCATGGTCCGGTCGGTGGCGTGGTCGAGCACCCGCAACGCGGCCAGGGCGGCCATCGGCACGGCCAGCGCCGCCGCCGCACCCGCGACGTTGAGGGCGGAACCGCCGAGCAGGCCGGCGATCACCGCCGCCACCGGGATGCCGACCATCCCGCCCCGCATGGCGGGGTAGATCCCGAAGAGCCGCTTGAGCCCACCCCACGGCCGGAGCAGGGCGAACCAGACCAGCACGGCACCGAGCAGCGCGAGTACGGTGAGCGGGCTCCCGGCCAGCGCGGCCAGGTTCGCCGCACCGGAGCGGTGCACGGTCAGCCCGCTGGTGCCGTCGCCGACGGCGGTGAGGAACCGGCCGAGGCTGCCCCGCTGGTCGATCGGCTGCCGCAGGTCCATCACCACGAATCCGATGGTCACCGCCAGACCGGCGATGGTGGCCCAGGCGAGCCGGCCGAGGCTGAGCCAGCCGCCGGTGCTGATCGCGGCGGCGATGCTCACCCCGGCGGTCAGCGCGACCGCGCCCACCGCGTCGGCGCCCAGGTAGGGGCTGCCGACCACGATCACCCCGAGGACGCCGACCAGCACCACCACGGCCGGCCGCCAACTGCGGCGTACCCGCTGGGCCAGCCAGGCCGCCGAGAGCAAGGTGCCGGCGATGAAGACCCCGAGCCCGACGGTGCCGAGGCCGGCGTACCGGCCGCCCTCCAGGGCCGAGTACCCGGTCACCCCGTTGAGCTGGAGACGCGCCCCGGTGACCACGTCCACCCCGACCACCAACGCGGCCAGCGCGGCGACGCTGCCCAGCGGCCAGAGGGTGCGCTGGTACGCCCGGGCGAGCCGCACCGCGGCGGTGGCCAGGCCGAGCAGCATCGCCGTGACCAGCCCGAAGTAGACCCCGGCGTGCGCACCCCGCCACCACGGGACGGCGTCCGCGACGAGCGCGGCCGGTATCGCCAGCGCGGCGGCGATGAGCAGTACCTCGACCGTCGCGACCACCCGCCGGGGCACCGGGGCGGGTCCGGACGGGCCGGCGTCGCGCCGGGCCCGGCGCAGCAGCGGCAGTACGGCGACCGCGAGCAGGCACTGGAGCCCGGCCAGCAGCAGGAAGAACCACTTCGCCACCTGCTGCTGGGCCCGGGCCTCCCGGTCGGCATCGGCGGGGGCGGCGATCGCGGTCGGCAGGTCGGCCGGACGGCCCTCGACCACGCCCGCCGGCTGGCCGATGAAGAGCCGCTCGGGCGCCGGTCGGCCCAGCGCCGCCAACGCCGTGGGGGCCAGGTCGACGAGTTGCAGGTAGCCGTCCCGGCCGGTGCTGCGCGAGGTCAGCCAGCCACGCCCCCAGCCCGGACCATCCGCCACCACCACGTGCAGCCGGGACGACCGGTCGGTGTCGGCGAGGCCGGCCACCAGCACCAGGGAACGTTCCGGCCGGGCGGCCAGCACCCGGGCCAGGGTCGCGTCGGCGCGGCGGGCGGCGGCGGCCCGGACGGCGGGATCCTCGCCGCTGACGGTACCGAGGTCGATGATGCCGAGTACGCAGTCGTCGAGCAGCCCGGTCGGATCCGGCGGTAGCTCCGCGGCGTACCGGTCGACCCGCCCGAACGGCCTGGCGGCGGCGACCGCCGCGCCCGGACCGACCGCGACGGTGCAGCGGACCGATTCGGCCAGCGCCCCGGGCACGGTGCCCCAGCGCAACCTGTCCTGGTTGTGGGTGACCGTCGCCCGCTGGTCGGGCAGGTTGGCGCTGATCGCGTCCGGCTGCTCGACGGCGACGTCCAGCGGCGGACACTGGTCGGTGACGACGGTGGCGTCCCAGGCGGCGAAGTTTCCGGCGCCGAGGGTCTGCCAACCGTCGACCGGGCAGGTCGGCTGCCGGGCCGAGCGCACCGACAGCGAGCCGATGGCACCGCCCTCGGCCATCCGCCACAGCGTCGGGGTGGTCTGCGGGTCGACGTCGTCCCAGCGCAGTCCCGGTACCCCGGCCAGCAGCACGTAGTCGGCGGTCGGTGCCGGCGTCCGGGTGGCCGGCCGGACGACCAGCGCGGCGACTCCGAGAGCCACCACCGCCACGGTCAGCAGTACGGGCACCAGCCGGCGCAACATCAGCCGCGCCCCGCCGACGAGCCCGTCTCCCGGCCGGCGGAGGGCGGCCGGGAGTCACCGGACCGCTCGGACTCCTCCGCTGCCGCGCCGAGCCCCGCCGGCCCCGGAGCGGCGGAGTCGGCCGCCGGCTCCGCCGGTCGGTCCGCGGTGGGCGGCTCCGCGCCGAGTTCGGCGTAGAGCGCGGCGACGGCGGCGACGGTCTCCGCCTCGGTCGGCCACTGCGCCGCCCGTGCGGTGGCCAGCCGGGCCAGGGCGGCCCGCCGGTCGGGATCGTCGAGCAGTGCCCGGACCGCCTCGTCCACCGCCTCCACGTCAGCCGGCGGCACGAGTACGGCCGCCTCGCCGACCAGCTCCGGCACGCCGCCGACCGCGGTCGCCACCAGCGGTACGCCGGCCCGCAGCGCCTCCTGGGCGAAGAGCTGCCGGGCCTCCCAGTCGCTGGTGACCACCGCCAGGTCGGCTCCGGCCAGCAGGTCGGCGACGTCGGTCCGGTGCCCGAGCAGCGTCACCGGAGCCCGGGCGGCCGAGATCCGGGCGGCCAGCGGCAGATAGCTCGGGCCACTGCCGGCGATCACCACCGCCGGTGGCGGATCCAGTTCACGCCACCGGGCGGCGGCGTCGACCAGCACGTCGTACCGCTTCTGCGGGTGCAGCCGGCCGACCGAGAGGATCAGCGGCTGGTCCGGGGCGACGCCGAACTCGGCCCGTACCGCCGAGCGGCTGCGCCGGGGCGCCGCCATGGTGGGTGCGGCGACCGGGGCGAGCCGGGCGTCCCGGGCGCCGAGGGCGGCGGCCCGCTCGACCAGGTCGGCGGAGGCACCGAGGCTGACCCGGGCCCGCCGGGCGACGATCCGCTCGACCAGCCGGGAGAGCCGCCCGCGCAGCCCACCGGCGAGTACCGCGTTGTGCCAGGTCACCACGACCGGGGCGGTCGGTCGGGCGAGTACCGCCACCAGGCCGGCCCGCAGCCCGTGCGCGTGTACGACGTCGACCGGTCCGGCCAGGGCCCGGCGCAGCGCGGTGACCGCCCGCGCGTCGGCCGGGGTGGGGCTGGCCGGGATCTCCACCGGCACGAACCGGGCACCGGCGGCGGTGAAGCCGAACTGCTGCTCGGTGGCGGCCGGACCGCAGACGGTGACCGACATTCCCGCACCGACCAGGCCACGGGTGAGCGAGGCGACGTGCTGGCCGACGCCGCCGGTACTGGAGGCGAGCACCAGGGCCACCGCGCCGACCCGCCCGACGGCGGCCGTCGGTGCCGGCGCGTCCGGTTCGGCGCGGTCCCCCGGTCGAGCCGGCCCACCCCGCTCGCTCACCGCGACACCCGTTCCTTCCCGTCGTCCTCGCCCGGGTCGGCCGCGTCCGGCCGGTCCGGGCGTTCCGTCTCCGTCCCGTTGCGCCGCCGTGACGCCGCCGGCCCACCCCGGCGGGCCAGCACCCCGCGCAGGCGTCCGCGCAGCGTCGCCAGCAGCGGCCGGACGTCGTGCCGGTCCAGCGGATAGGCGACCGCGACGAAAGCCGCGCCCACGGCGACTCCGGACAGCATGCCCTGCACGAGTGCGTCGACTCGCGCCGGGGTACCACCCCCGAGGCCGGGCAACCAGTGTGCGCAGACCGCGCCGACCACCGCCGCGACCGCCCCGGCGAGCAGCCCGACCAGCGTTGACCTGGGCAATCCGGTCAACGCGGCCGGACCGGCGCTGCGCCGGACCGCGACGACCAGCAGCACCCCCAGCACCAGCATGCCGACCGAATTCGCCGCCGTGACCGCGAACACCCGATAGTCCACCGGGAAGGCGGCGGAGAACCCGACGGCGGCGAACGGCACGACGAGCCAGCCGGCCAGGGTGGCGACGGCGGCCGGGCGGGTGGCGCCGCGCGCGTACATGGCCCGGGTGAGCACCGCGAAGAGGCCGTAGCCGAGCAGGCCCGGTGCGAACCCGGCGACGGCGGCGACCTGGGGCGCCCCGCTGTCCGGCCAGAAGAACCGGGCCACCGGTCCGGCGGTGCCGACCAGCGCCGCCGCGCCGAGGCAGCTGAAGAGCAGCACCCGGCGGACGGTCGGGGCCAGCGTCCGGCGGTATGCCGACTCGTCGCCGGTCGCGTGCGCCGCCGCCAGGGTCGGGTACGCGGCGACCGCGAGCGGGACGGCGAGCACCGCCCAGGGCAGCAGGTACACCGTCTGGGCGAGGTTGAAGACGATCTCCGCACCGGTCGGTCCGCCGCTGAGCTGGCGCAGGCTGACCAGCAGCGCCACCTGCTGGCCGAGTACCGTCACCGCGCCGGCCAGCGCGAGCCCGCCCAGCCTGCCCCGGGCGTCGGCGGAGAAGCCGTACCCGAGCCGGGGCCGCAGGTGCAGCCGGCGCAGCGGGATCAGCAGCGACAGGGAGAGCACCACCACCCCGAGGGTGGTACCGGCGGAGAGGATCAGCTCGCCGCCCCGGCCGACCTCGGCGATGCTCGGGTGCACCCCCTCGACGGCCGCGAACGCCAGGTAGACGCCGATCACGGTCACGCTGGAGAGCAGCGGGGCGATCACCGGCCAGGCGAACCGCCGGTACGACTGGAGCACCCCGGTCAGCACGATGCCGACGCCGTAGAGCGGCAGTTGCGGGGCGAAGACCCGAAGCATCCGCGCGCCGGCCTCGATCTCGGCGGGGCTGCGCTGGTCCGAGATCAGTCCGACGATCGGTTCGGCGAGCAGCGCCACCGCGACCGCGAGCGGCACCAGCAGGCTCACCGTCCAGCTCAGCAGCGCCCCGGTGGTCGCCGCCACCGCCGCCCGGTCACCGGCGGCGACCGCGCCGGCCAGCAGCGGTACGACGAGGCTCGCCAGCGCCCCACCGGCGACGATCTCGAAGACGATGTTCGGGACGCTGTTCGCCACCACGTACATGCCGCCGAGGTCGCTGCGGTCGCCCATCACCCAGGTGAAGACGCCGGTACGCCCGAACCCGGCCAGTCGACTCGCCACGGTGAGTACGGCGATCAGCGTCGCGGCGCCGGCCACCCGCCCGGCGCCGACGAGGGGTGCCGGCCTGCCCACCTCAGGAGTGTCGCCGGCCCAGGGCGTCCAGTTCGCGCAACCCCGGGGTGTTCTGGATCACCTGGGTGAAGCTGACCTTCTCGCTGGCGGCGGTGAGCGCGGCGATCACGGCGAGCGCCCCGGCCCGCCCCACCGGCCCGGTACGGGCGGCGAGCGCGACGCCGAGCAGCGCGCCGAGGGCGTTCGCCCCGCTGTCGCCGAGCATCACGCGTTCGTCGAGGTCGGCCGGGAGCAGCGCGGCGGCGGCGCCGACCGGGCCGGCGGCGAGTCCACCGGTCGGGCCGGGCAGCAGCGGCGCGCCGAGCAGCACGCCGGACTTGAGCGCGCGTCCCGGCCGCAGGTCGAGCAGGTTGACCAGGTTGGCCGTACCGGCGATGACGCCCGCGCCGAGCAGCAGGTCGAGGGTTCCGGCGGCGCGTCCGGTGCGGCGGCGGCCGGGGTGGGACCGGACCGTCGGGTCGGCGGCGAGCAGGGCGGCGGCGGCCAGGCCGGCGGCGCCGACCCCGGCGATCTTGACGACGCCGCTGGTCACCCGCCCCTGGCGGAGTGCGGCGAGGTGTCCGGCGAAGCCCTTGGCGGTCTTCTGCTCCGGCCGGGCGCCGACCACGTCGTCGTAGAGCCCGACCGCCCCGCAGGCCAGGCCGGCGACCAGGGCGGCGCCGCCGGCCGGGCGGCTCGGCGCACCCGCGGCGGCACCGGCGGCGGCTCCGGCGGCGAGCGCCGGGCCGGCGGCGAGGGTGACGGTGCGGCCCCGGAAGTTGGTACGGCGCAGCCCGGCCGCCCACGGGCCGGCGAGCACGCCGCGCAGCGCGGCACCGGCGAGCAGCACGCCGACGCCGAGCGCCCGGGCCCGGGCGCCCCTGGGTCGGGCGGTCACTCGGGCATTTCCGGCAGCAGCGATTCGGCACCCGCACCGACGCCGTACGCGCCGGCCTGCTTCTCGGTGATCTGCCGGGTGAGCGCCAGCGCGGTGACGAGCTGCCCCTGCACAGTGTTGGCGTTGTCGACGGTCGAGATGGTCTTGGAGAGCGCGGGATCCCGGCGTACCTCGGCGACGAGGTTCCCGCCGCTGCTGCCGTTGCCGGCCACCACGATCGCCCCGGCCTTGTCGAACTGCTCGGCGAGCTGCACCACCGACCGGTCCTTGCGGGTCGCGTCCCGGTCGACGTAGGGCTGCCCGCTGACCACCACGACCGCCTCGGCGGGACCGGCGATCTTGTCGGGCACGTTGAGGTAGCCCTCTTCGCTGTAGTCGTCCAGCACCGAGCGGCGGTCGGCGTCGGTCACCGGCGAACCGCCCTCCGGACGGTCGAGCAGGGCGCTGGCCAGCAGGGCGCTGGACTTCTCCACGCCCTCGCTGCTGGGCAGCCCGACGTCCGGGACGGTCGGTCTGGCCGCCTTGGCGGCGACGCCCAGCAGCAGGACGCTGCTGTCCGGGTCGAGGAACTTCTCCTGTACGTCGATCCGCCCGGTGACCGAGGCACCGCCCAGCCGGAGCATCTCGACGACCCCGTCGACCTGGTCCTGCCCGCTCGGCAGCACCAGGACCAGGACCCGCCGGCCGGCGAGGGTGCCCTTGAGCATGTGCGGTGCCGCTTCCCTGACGAAGTCCTCCTCGCGCTGGACCTCGGTCTCCAGGTTGTTCACCGACTCGCGGAGCTGCTCGTTGTGCTTGCCCAGCGCGTTGACCCGATCCTTGAGCGAGTCGGCGACCGGACCGTTCAGCGCCGCCGTACCCACGACCAGACCGATCGCCAGGGCGAGGAACACCGCGGTCAGCGAGACCACGTGGTACCGGAAATTGATCACGACAAGAGCCTCTTGATCATCAATCGGGGCCGGGAGGACACCAGCACGGGCCTAGAAGAGCTGTCCAAGCTGGAATACGACATTGTCCCACCACTCGGAGGCGACCCCGAGGTAAGCCTTTCCGACGGTGGAGACGGCGACCGCGGACGCCATCGCGGCCAGCGCCGAGAGCACCAGCAGCAACAGCGACGACCCGGAGATGCTCTGCCGGTAGAGCCGGCTCACCCCCTTGGCGTCGACCAGCTTGCCGCCGACCTTGAGCCGGGTCAGGAAGGTGGAGGCCATGCCGCCGCGCCCCTTGTCCAGGAACTCGACCAGGGTGGCGTGGGTGCCCACCGCGACGATCAGCGAGGCGCCCTTGCCGTCGGCGAGCAGCATCGCCAGGTCCTCGCTGGTGGCGGCGGCCGGGAAGGTCTGCGCGGTCACGCCGAGCCCGTTCACCCGGGCCAGTCCCGGCGCCCGCCCGTCCGGGTAGGCGTGCACGATCACCTCGGCGCCGCAGCGCAGCACGTCGTCGGTGACCGAGTCCATGTCGCCGATGATCAGATCGGGGGTGTACCCCGCCTCCACCAGCGCGTCCGCGCCGCCGTCCACGCCGATCAGCACCGGCTTGAACTCCCGGATGTACGGGCGCAGCACGTCGAGGTCGGCCTTGTAGTCGTAGCCCCGGACCACGATCAGGCAGTGCCGGCCCCGGATCGGGGTCTCGACGTCCGGCACGCCGACACCGTCGAGCAGCAGCTCCCGCTCCTGCTTGAGGTATTCCATGGTGTTGGCGGCGAACGCCTCCAACTGCACCGACAGCCCTTCCCGGGCGTCCGACATCGCCTTCGCGACCGACTCGGCGTCCTGCCGGCTGCCGTGCCCGACCGGTTCGTCGTCGAGCAGCACGGTGTTGCCGTCGATCCGGACGGTGTCGCCCTCCCGGATCTGCTGGAAGATGCCCTCGCCGAGGTCGTCGAGGAGGGGGATGCCCGCCTTGATCAGCACCTCGGGGCCGAGGTTCGGATAGCGGCCGGAGACCGACGGCTTGGCGTTGAGCACCGCGGCGACGCCGACCGCGACCAGCGAGTCGGCCGCCACCCGGTCCAGGTCGACATGGTCGATGACCGCGATGTCACCCGGACGCAGCCGGCTGACCAGGCGCTTCGTCCGGCGGTCGAGGCGCGCGGTGCCGACGACTTTGCCCGGTTCCGCGCTCCGGGCCCGGCGCAACGTGGGTAAACGCATCCCAACCATCCTGGCATGTGAGGCAGAGCTTTCTGTCGCGACATGCCTGAGCAGGGCCGCCACCCCAAGGGAACCACATGGATGCCCGGCCGGGTGTGGTCGGCGTCACACCGTTCGATTCGGTACCACGGAACGTGGCCGTCGGGGTCACGCTCCGCTGCGCACGCGGCGCCGCAGCTCAGGAGTGCCGTTCCCGGGCAGCCACCGCCAGGAGTTCCTCCGCATGGGCGATACCCAGATCGGAATCCGGCAAACCGGCTAGCATCCGGGCCAGTTCCCGGGCCCGGTCCGTGTCCTCCACCACTCGCACCCCGCTGGTGGTCACGGCGCCGCCGGTGTCCTTGGCCACCACCAGGTGCCGGTCGGCGAAGGCCGCCACCTGCGGCAGGTGGGTCACCACCAGCACCTGGTGGCTGCGGGCCAACCGGGCCAGCCGGCGGCCGATCTCCACCGCCGCCTGCCCGCCGACCCCGGCGTCGACCTCGTCGAAGACCAGCGTGGGCGGCCCGCCGGAACCGGCGAAGACCACCTCGATGGCGAGCATCACCCGGGACAGCTCCCCACCCGAGGCGCCGCGTTGCAGCGGCAGCGACGGTGCCCCCGGATGGGCCAGCAGCCGCAGCTCGACCTCGTCCGCCCCGTCCGGACCCACCCCGACCTCGACCCCGTCGACGGTGAGCGCCGGCTCGGACCTGCCGACCGGCCGGGGCAGCACCGCCACCTCGATCCGGGCGTGCGGCATCGCCAGCCCGGCCAGCTCCACCGTCACCTGCTCGGCGAACCGGGTGGCCGCCTCGCGGCGGGCCGCCGAGAGCCGGCCCGCCAGCTCGGCCACCTCGCCGGCCAGCCGCTGCCGCTCCCGGTCCAGCTCGTCGAGGAGCTCGTCGGAGGTCTCCAGCTCGGCCAGCCGGGTCCGGGCCCGGTCCGCCCAGGCGATCACCCCGTCGACGTCGTCGGCGTACTTGCGGGTCAGGCCGCGCAGCGCCGCCCGACGCTCGTAGATGACCTGCAACCGGGCCGGGTCGGCGTCCAGCGCGGCGAGGTAGCCCGACAACTCGGCCGCGACATCGCCGACCAGCGTGGCGACCTCCTCCAGCCGCGCCGACAGGTCGCCGAGGGTCCGGTCGACCCCGGCCTGCGCCTCCAGCGTCCGGCGGGCGTGCCCGAGCAGGGTGGTCACGTCGGCCATCTCGTCGGTCGGCTCGGCCGCGCCCGCCACGCAGAGCTGGGCCGTCTGCGCGGCCGTACGCAGCCCCTCGGCGTGCTCCAGCCGCTGCGCCTCGGCCTTGAGCTCCTCGTCCTCACCCGGCTGCGGATCGACCCGGGTGATCTCGTCCAGGCCCAGCCGCAGCAGATCGGCCTCCTGGTTGCGCTCCCGCGCGTTGCGCCGCCGGTCGGCGAGGTCGTCGGAGACCCGGCGCCAGCGGGTGTAGGACTCGCGCAGGCTCTCCAGCAGCTTCTCGTGCTCCGGCCCGCCGAACCGGTCCAGCGCGGCCCGCTGCTCGGCCGGGCGGAGCAGCCGGAGCTGGTCCGACTGGCCGTGCACGGCCAACACCTGCTCGCCCACCTCGGCCAGCATCGACACCGGCATGCTGCGGCCGGCCACGTGCGCCCGCGACCGACCCTCCACGGTGACCGTACGGCTGAGCAGCACCGACCCGTCGTCGTCCGGCTCGCCGCCCGCGTCGACCACCCGGGCGTGCACCGCCGTCGCGGCGGCGCCGGTCAACCGCAGCCGCCCCTCCACCACGGCCCGGCCGGGATCGGCCCGCACCCGGCCGGCGTCGGCCCGCCCGCCGAAGAGCAGGCCGAGCCCGGTCACCACCATCGTCTTGCCGGCGCCGGTCTCGCCCGTGATGACGTTCATGCCGCCGGTCAGCGGCAGCGTGGTGTCCTCGATGACGCCCAGTCCGGTGATGCGCAGCTCTTCCAGCACAGCAACCGACAGTAGTAGCGGGCCCCGACACTTGACCACCCGGGCGCGCGTCCCGATCGGTATCCGGCATCCGCCCCGGACCGCCGGCGACACCGTCGGCACCCGTCGTGGTCAGCGGCGGTTGCCCCGCCAGCCGTGCACCGGCAGGCCGAACTTGGCCACCAGCCGGTCGGTGAAGTGCCGGGCCTGAAGGCGTACCACCCGCACCGGCAGGGCACCCCGCTGCACGGTGACCCTGGCACCGGGCGGCAGGTCGTAGACCCGGCGGCCGTCGCAGCAGAGCACCGCCAGGGTGGTGAACGGGTCCACCGTGATGGTGAAGGTCGACGTCGGCGCCGTGACGATCGGGCGGCTGAACAGGGCGTGCGCGCTGATCGGCACCAGCAGCAGCGCCTCCACCTCCGGCCAGACCACCGGCCCACCGGCCGAGAAGGCGTACGCGGTGGAGCCGGTCGGGGTCGCGCAGACCACACCGTCGCAGCCGTACCGGGACAGTGGCCGGCCGTCGACGTCGACGAGCAGCTCGAGCATCTGCGCCCGCTCGCCCTTCTCCACGCTCACCTCGTTGAGCGCCCACGACTCGATCACCGGCCCGCCCTCGAACTCGGCACGCACGTCGAGGGTGAGCCGCTCGTCCACTGTGTAGTTCCGGTCGACGATGTCCCGGACCGCCACGTCCAGGTCGTCGATCTCCGCCTCGGCGAGGAAGCCGACCTTGCCGAGGTTGATGCCGAGCAGCGGCGCCTTCGCCGGCCGGGCCAGGTCGGCGGCGCGCAGGAAGGTGCCGTCGCCGCCGAGCGCGAAGACGATCTCCGCGCCCTCGGCCGCGCCGAGCAGGCTCACCGGGGTCACCCCGGGCAGTTCGAGGTCGTCGGCCTCCTCGGCCACCACCCGTACCTCGAAGCCGGCCTGGATCAGGTCCGCCGCGACCGTACGGGCGTGCTCGGTGCTGCGCCGCCGTCCGGTGTGCGTGACCAGCAGTGCCGTCCGGGTCATCGGGCTCCCTCCCGCGCCACGGCCGAACCGGTCGGCCCGGCCGTCACCACCGCCGCCACCGAGGCCTCGTCCGGCGGCGGCGCGTCGGCGCGCAGCCAGACGAAGAACTCCACGTTGCCGCTCGGTCCGGGCAGCGGGCTCGCCACCACGCCGGCCAGGCCGAGACCGAGCCCGGCGGCCGCCTCGGTCACCGCGAGCACCGCCTCGACCCGCAGTTGCGGATCGCGTACCACCCCACCGCTGCCCACCCGTTCCTTTCCGACCTCGAACTGCGGCTTCACCATCAACACCAGGTCGCCGTCCGGGGCGGTGCAGCCGGCCAGCGCCGGCAGCACCAGGCGGAGCGAGATGAACGACAGGTCCGCGACGGTGAGGGTCACGGTGCCGCCGATGGTGTCGGGCGTCAGGGTACGCACATTCGTGCGCTCGAATACCCGGACCCGCTCGTCGGTACGGATCGCCCAGGCCAACTGGCCGTAGCCGACGTCCACCGCCAGCACCTCGGCGGCACCGGCCCGGAGCAGCACGTCGGTGAAACCGCCGGTGGAGGCCCCGGCGTCCAGGCAGCGCCGGCCGGCGACGTCCAGCCCCTCGGGGGCGAACGCCGCCAGCGCGCCGGCCAGCTTGTGGCCGCCCCGGGAGACGTACTCGGTGCTCGGGTCGTCGCCGAGCACCCGGACCGGGTCCGCCGGGTCGACCATCGCGGCCACCTTCTGGGCCCGTACCCCGCGGACCTGCACCCGACCCGCCTCGACCAGCGCCGCGGCCTGTTCCCGGGACCGGGCCAGGCCGCGGCGGACGAGTTCGGCGTCGAGCCGGGTACGACGTGCCATCGAGAGTTCTCCGAGGGACTGGGCTCACGCCTGGTCGATGGTGGCGAGGGTTTCCCGCAGGGTCTGGTGCGCCGCCTCGTACTGGGCGATCTGGTCGGCCGGCGGCAGGTTCGCGGCGTTCGCCATCGCCTGGAGTACCGCGTCCACGGCGGGGTGGCCGGAGCCGCCGCCGTCCGGGCCGGTCGGCGCGCTCGACCCGCCGGCCGGGGCCGGGCCGGGAACGGGCCGAGCCGCCGCCGAGGGGGGCGGAGCCGGCCGGAACGGCCCCGGTACGGGTACCTGGCTCATGCCGCCCCTCCGCCACGTCCGGTCGCCCGGCGGGCCCGGCGGGCCCGGGCCACGACGGGGATCATGCCGCATCGCCGCCCGGCGCCGGTGACCGCTTGGCCACGGCCTTGCCCGGAGTCGACTTCTTGCTGACCACCGCCTTGCTGGCGGGGTTCTTCTTGGCGACCGCCTTCTTCGCGACCGCCTTCTTCGCCACCACCTGCGTGTCGACCGGCTGGCTGGTGACCGCCTCGGGCGCGGCGGCCTGCTCCGCCACCGTCTTCTTCGCGACGGCCTTCTTCGCGACCGCCTTTTTCGCCACGGCCTTTTTCGCGACCGCCTTCTTGCCGACCGTCGACTTGGCGACCGCCTTCTTGACGACCGCCTTGCGGACCGGCGCGGTGGTCCCGGTCGGCGCGTCCCCGGCTGCGGGCCGCAGGGCGGTCGCCGCGCTCGCGGTGCCGCCGGACGTCCCGGCCCGAGCCGCGGCGAGTTCCCGCTCCAGCCGGGCGATCCGGTCGGTCAACGTGGTGACCTCGTCCGCCGTGGCCAGGCCGAGGGCGGCGAGGGTGCGGTCGATCTCGACGCGGATGATCCGGATCAGCGCCTCCCGGTTCGCCATCCCGGTGGAGACCAGTTCCTCGGCCATGGTCTGCAACTGGGCGGCGGTGGCGCCGCTGGAGCCGACCAGCTTTCTGGCGGCGGCCTGAGCGCGCTTCTTCGACGCCTCCGTCAGCCCGAGGGCCAGCTCAAGGTAGGCCCGCCACGCATCCTGCATACCTCGGTCCTTTCGCGGGTGCCGACTGTTCAGGTTGTCACGCTACCGGGCGCCCCGACCCGCCCAGTGCGGTACGGTGCCCGGGGGACGGGCGTGGCGTGATGCGAGGGGGCACGACGATGGCGACCGTGGACGAGTGCCGGCAGGCGCTGCACGATTTGGCGGCCCGGATGGACGCCAACGCCGAGAAGGTACGCAAGCAGGTCGATCTCGACCGCACGCTGGCGTGCCGGATCACCGACCTGGACACCGCCTTCCACGGCCGGTTGACCGGCGGGCGCCTGGTCGACCTGGCCGACGGTGACGACCCCAAGGCGAAGATCGCGCTCAGCACCACCAGCGACGACCTGATCCGTCTCGTCCGGGGCGAACTGGACGTGCCGAAGGCGCTCGCCTCCCGACAGATGTCGATCAACGCCAACCCGTTCGACCTGCTCAAGCTCCGCAAGATGCTCTGAGCACGCCGGCTCCTCTGATCACGCCGGCTCGCGGTGACCCGTCGGCCGGCGCGGGGTCAGCGCAGCAGGTCGAGTTCCCCGAGGGCCTTCCGGGCCGCCTCGGATCCCGGCTCGATGTCGTCGACCGGCGCCCCCGACCAAGCGGCCGCACAGAGCGCGGCCAGCGCGGCCATGCTCGGCCCCTCCCCGGTGAGCACCGTCCGGCCGCCGTCGGCCACCACCTGCCAGCCGGCACCGGCGGCGTCGGCGGGTTCGGCGGTCAGCCGGGCGACCCGGGCCGGGTCGAAGAGCCCGCCCAGATCGCTCGCCACGAAGTCCGGGCGGGCCGACGGCGCCGCGCGCAGCAGGTCGGCCGGCGCCGACACCCCGGTGAGGACCAGCAGACTTTCCATTCCGGCCCGGACCGCACCCTCGATGTCGGTGTCCAGCCGGTCGCCGACCGCGAGCGGGCGGGCCGCGCCGAACCGCCGGGCGGCGGCGGTGAACAGCGCCGGCTCCGGCTTGCCGACCACCACGTCGGGGTCCCGGGCCAGCGCGGTACGCACCGCCGCGACAAGTGAACCGTTCCCGGGTACCGGACCACGGGCGGTCGGCAACGTCCGGTCGGTGTTGGTGACGAACCAGTCGGCACCGGCCCGTACCGCCAGCGCCGCCTCGGCGAGATCCGCCCAGCCGACCTGCGGCCCGTAGCCCTGCACCACCGCCACCGGCGCGTCCTCCAGCCGGGAGACCGGGCGCAGTCCGACGTCACGTACCTCGTTGCGGAGCGCCTCCGCGCCCACCACCAGTACCGGGGAGTCCGGCGGGAAGCGGTGCGCCAGCAGTTCCGCCGCGGCGGCCGCGGAGGTGAGTACCTCCTGCGGCCGCACGTCGAGCCCCATCCCGGTGAGCAGCGCGGCGACCTCGTCGGCGCGCCGGGAGGCGTTGTTCGTCGCGTACGCCAGCGGCTTGCCCTCGGCGTGCAGCCGGCCGACCGCCGCGACCGCCGTCTCGATCGGCCGGTCCACGAGATAGACCACGCCGTCCAGATCGAAGATCACCAGGTCGTACGCGTCGACCAGCCGGCCGCCCGGCGAGGACTCGGTCACGATTCGGCGCCACGCCCCGGACGGGCAGCCGGATCGGCGTCGGCCCCGGCCCCGGCCTCGGCGTCGGCGTCGGCGTCGGCGTCTGGAGCCTCCGCGTCAGCCGCTCCGGGCTTCGCGTCCTCGACCGCCTCTGTCCGGGCGTCCTCGTCCGCGTCCACCCCCGCCTCGGCGTCCACTACGGTCACCTCGGCGGCAGCCGGCGGCTCGTCGCCGTCCTCGTCGCCGTCGTCATCACCGTCGCCGAACTCGCCGTCGTCCTCGTCGACCTCGTCGCCGTCGCCGTCGCCGTCCTCGTCGCCGTCGCCGAACTCGCCATCGTCCTCGTCCTCGTCGTCGAACTCGTCGTCGGCGTCACGATCCGCGCGGGCGTCCTCGTCGTCGTACCCGTCCTCATCGTCCTCCGGATCGGGCTCGTCCTGGTCGTCCTCCGGATCGGGCCCGTCCTCCGAGACATCGGCGTCGGCGTCCGCCGTCGGCTCCGAGTCGTCGGATCCGCCATCGGTGGTGTCGTCGGAGTCGTCCTCGTCCTCGTCGCCCTCCAGAACGACGCCGTCGAGCTCCAACAACCGCTCGGCGGCATCAGTCTCACCGAACTCGTCCACCTCGGCGGCCCGGGCGAACCACTCCCGTGCCTCCTCCCGCCGGTCCACCGCGAGCAGCGCGTCGGCGTACGCGTAACGCAGCCGGGCGGTCCACGGTTCGGCGGGCGTGGCGGTCAGTTCGCGCACCTGGAGCATCGCCACCGCAGCGTCGCGCTGGCCCATGTCGCCCCGGGCTCCGGCCGCCACGATCAGCAGCTCCACCGCCCCGGCCGGGTCCAGCGACTCACGATCGGCGCCCCGATAGAGGTCGATCGCCCGCTCCGGGCGGCCGAGTGCCCGCTCGCAGTCGGCGAGTACGGCCAGGTGGGTCTGCCGCCCGCTCATCCTGTGGTACGTCCGCAGTTCGGCGAGTGCGGTCTGCCACTCACCCGCCCGGTACGCCGCCAGCCCGACCGCCTCCCGTACGGGCGCGATCCGGGCCGCCAGGCTCCGGGCGGCGAGCGCGTGCTCCAGGGCAAGGCCCGGATCCTCGTCGATCAGCGCTCCGGTCGCGACGAGATGCCGCGCGACCGTATCCGCGACGGGCTTGGCCAGGGAGAGCAGTTCGGCCCGGACCGCGCTGTCGAGATCCGTGGCGACGATCTCCTCCGGCAGAGCCGGACCGGAGGCTTCCCGAGCGCTGTCGCCCGGTCGGCCGGACCGCTCGCGTCGATCCGTACCATCGGAGCGGGTGTAGCCACCCCCGCCCGCGCCGGCACCGTCCCGACCGGTCTGACCGGTCCCCTGCCGGGGCTTCCAGTCCCGCCGGCCCTCGTCGGCACGGCCACGGTCGGCGCGGTCGCCGCCCGACCGGAAGCCCTCGCGTGCGCCGCCGCTGCGCGCGTCCCGGTCCGACCGGCGGTAACCACCGCGGTCGCCGTCACGCGTACCCTCGCGGTCCCCGCCCCGGTAGCCTTCCCGGTCCGAACCCCGGAAGCCTTCCCGGCTGCGGCCGTCGAAGCCGCGCCGACCCGCGTCGTCGCCGAAGCGCCGCCCGCCGTCACGTCCTGCGCCGCGTTGGTCACCGCCGCCGGACGGTCCGCCGCGGTAGCCACCGCCGCGTCCGGCGTCGCCGCCGGAACCCGCACCCGGGCGACCTCGGTAACCACCGCTGTCGCCCCGGAAACCGCCGTCCCGCCGGTCGTCACCGCGCCGGTCGTCGTCCCGGTAGCCGCCGGCACGCGAGTCCCGGCCAGCACGGCGGTCGTCGCCGGAGCCGGGCCGGGATCCGCCCCGGTAACCGCCGCTGTCGCTCCGGAAGCCGCCGCGCCGATCGTCGCCGCCGGAGCCTCCGCTCCGACCCTGGTAGCCGCCGCGCCGGTCGTCGCCGCCGGAGCTTCCGCCCCGGTAGCCGCCGGTACGTCGGTCGTCGCCGCGCCGGGCGTCGTCCCGGTAGCCGCCACCACCGGAGTCACGGTCGCCCCGCCGGTCGCCCCGGAAGTCGCCGCCCCGGCCGTAGTCGGTACGGGGTCCCCGGTCACGGTCGCCACGGTCACGGTCGCCACGGCCGAAGCCGTCCCGTCCCGCTCCGGACTGGTAGCCGCCCTCGCGGTAGCCGCCGGTATCCCGGTCGCCGCCACGCGGGCCAGTTCCGGCCGGACGGTAGCCCTGGCGTCCCTCTGCACGCCCCGGGCCGAAGTCGTCTCGGCGCCCACCGCCGCGGTAGCCGCCCTGCCGGTCGTCACCGCCACGCTGGTAGCCGCCCTGCCGGGCATCACCGCCACGCTGGTAGCCACCCTGCCGGGCATCACCGCCGCGCTGGTAACCGCCGCCGGAGCGGAAGCCCGCATCGCCGTCCCGACGCCCGGAGTCGCGGTATCCGCCGCCCCGAGGGCCGTCGCCGCCGGAGCTTCGGTAGCCACCGGATCGCCGGTCGTCGTCACCGAACCGCCCGCCGCCGCTCGCGCGGTCGCCACGGAAGTCGCGGTTGCCCCGGGAATCCCGGTCACCACGGAAGTCCCGGTCACCACGGAAGCCGCCGCCGCGCTGGCCGTCCCGGAAGCCGCCGCCGCGCCGGTCGTCAGCGCCGGATCGGTAACCTCCACCCGCGCGACCGTCCCGCTGGCCGGCGCCGTCACGTGGAGCTGGGCGGTCACGCCGGTCGCCGGTACGGCCGTCGGTTCGACGACCCCCACTCGGATAGCCGCCCCGGTCACCAGAGGTGCCGGACGAATCGCGGTCCCCGCGATAGGGCTGACGGCCGTCCCGGCGCGTAGAGGCGTCACGGCCGCCTTGGCGGTCCGGACGGTCATCTCGACGGCGCGGGCGGTCTCCGCCGTGCGCTCCTGAACTCACGGGTACATCCTTCCTCATGGCGAGATCGCCGCAACACGCAGTGCAGGGCCACCCCGACCGGGGTGGCCCTGCAAACAAAGATGTCCGGCGGCGTCTTACTCTCCCACACCCTCCCGAGTGCAGTACCATCAGCGCTGGAAGGCTTAGCTTCCGGGTTCGGAATGTAACCGGGCGTTTCCCCTCCGCCATAACCGCCGTAACCCTGCTTTGTCGTCTCGTCACGCTTTTAGTTTGCTCTGTCTCTCCTAGTGTTGTTCTGCTTCTTCGAGCTTTCCCGTGTCGTTCTTGTCGCTTGTTGTTTTCTCTTTTTTTCTCTTGGTTTTCTTGGCTGCTGTTTGTTTGTGCATGAGCCAGCGGGGGGGTGGGGGTGGGCGGGGGGGGGGGGGGGGGGGGGGGGGAGGAGGGGGGGGGGGGGGGCGGGGGCGGGGACCGGCGGTGCGCCCGGCGGGACGAACGGTAGCCCGGCCGGTGGCCCCTGCTCGACGAGCCGCCACAGGGCGGCGGTGTCGAGGTGCTCCTCCACCAGGTCGCCGAGGAGGTCCAGGCTGCGTTCCCGGGCCGCCGCGAACGAGGTGTCCGGGGCGACCTGGAAGCCGTGCCGGCCGGCCAGTCGGGCCACCTCGGTGAGGAAGCGCCGACGGAACCCGTCCGAGGTGAAGGCGCCGTGCCAGTGGGTGCCGAAGAGGTGACCGAGCGCCGCTCCCTCCGGTCGGCCGTCCGAAGAGCGGATCAGCGGCGACGGTGCCGGGTCGGCGTTGGAGACGTACCCGTGGTGGATCTCGTAGCCCTGGACCGGGACCGACCCGAACGCCGTGCCCGCCGAGCGCGTCACGGTCTTGGCGGCGCCGAAAGTGATCTCGATGGGTAGCAGGCCGAGGCCGGCGACCCGGCCACGCCCACTCTCCACCTCGTCGTCGATGCTGCGGGCGAGCATCTGGAAACCGCCGCAGATCCCGAGCAGCGGTCGACCGGCGGCCACGTGTGCGTGCACCACGTCGGCCAGCCCGGTACGGCGCAGCCACTCCAGGTCCGCCACCGTCGACTTCGTGCCCGGCAGTACGACGAGATCGGCGGCGGCCACCTCGGCCGGCTCGACGGTCAACCGGACCCGTACCCCCGGCTCGGTGGCGAGCGCCTCCACGTCGGTGGCGTTGGAGACCCGGGGCAGCCGGACCACCGCCACGTCCAGCCACTCACCGCCCTTCGGCGGCGCCGGGCGGCCGAGCACCCGCCCGTAGGCGAGCGAGTCCTCGGCGTCCAGCCACAGGTCGACGTGCCACGGCAGCACCCCGTACGTCGGCCGTCCGGTGAGCCGGTTCAACATGTCGAGGCCGGGACGGAGCAGGTCCAGGTCGCCCCGGAACTTGTTGACCACGAAGCCGGCCACGAGTTCCTGGTCGGCGGCGTCCAGCAGGGCCACGGTGCCGAACATCGACGCGAATACGCCGCCCCGGTCGATGTCGCCGACCACGATCGTGGGCAGCCGGGCGTGCCGGGCCAGGCCCATGTTGGCGTAGTCGGTGTCCCGAAGGTTGATCTCCGTGGGGCTGCCCGCTCCCTCGCAGACCACCACGTCGTACTCCGCGCGCAGCTCGGCGAGCGCCTCGAAGGCAGCCGTCGCCAGCCGGGGACGGAGGGCACGGAAGTTGCCGGCGGTGACGGTGTCCACCGCCCGGCCGAGCAGCACCACCTGGCTCGACCGGTCACTACCGGGCTTCAGCAGTACCGGATTGAACCGCAGGTCCGGCGACACTCCGCAGGCAGCGGCCTGCATGGCCTGGGCTCGACCGATCTCCCCGCCCCGCCCGTCCGGCCCGATCACCACCGCCGAGTTGTTGGACATGTTCTGGGCCTTGAACGGCGCCACCCTGACCCCCTGGCGGTGCAGCCAGCGGCAGATACCGGCGGTGAGCACACTCTTGCCGGCGTCCGAGGTGGTGCCCGCGACCAGCAGTCCACCGCGCGCGGCCCGCACGGCGCTCACCGACCCGGCCGGGCTCGCCGACCCGACGGGCTCTCCATCTCGGACCGGGCACCGAGTCGGGTCAACCGGCGGGTCAGCCAACCGGTCGTGACCCGACGCGGCCGGCTGGTCGCCGCGTACGCCACCGTCACGCCCAGCGCGGCGAGCCCGACCGCGCCGGAGAGCCGGGCGGCCCGATCGATGTGCCGCGCCTCCGGCCGAGGCCCGTCGCCGAGGAAGGGCCGCACCTCATACCGTCCGAAGTAGACGTTGCGGCCGCCCAGCCGGACGCCCAGCGCACCCGCCATCGCCGCCTCGCACTGACCGGCGTTCGGGCTGGGATGGTCCGCCCGGTCGCGCCGCCAGACGTGCCAGGCATGTGTCCGGTCTCCCCTGACCAGCGGGGCGGCGCCGATGGTGAGCAGCCCGGTCAGCCGGGAGGGCACCAGGTTGAGCGCGTCGTCGAGGCGGGCGGCGGCGGTGCCGAACTGGGCGTACCGCTCCGACCGGTGCCCGACCATCGCGTCCAGCGTGTTCGCCGCCCGGTAGCCGAGCAGACCGGGCAGTCCCGCCACCGCACCCCAGACCAGGGGCGCGACCACCGCGTCGGAGGTGTTCTCCGCCACCGACTCGACGGTGGCCCGGGCGAGTTCCGGCTCGTCGAGTGCGGCAGGGTCGCGTCCGCAGAGGTGGCCCAGCCGTTGCCGGGCCGCCGGCAGGTCCGCCCGGCGAAGCGCCTGGCTCATGACCGTGGCCTCCCGGCGCAGCGTCCGCCCGCCGAGCACCGTCCAGGTGGCGGCGGCGACCAGCGCCGCGCGGGCCAGCGGCCGATGCCGGGTGGCGGCCGCCGCCGCCGCGCCGAGCACCACTGGTACGCCGACCGCCAGCGCCGCGAACCCGGCCCCCGAGGTACGCCGGGGCTGGTACAACCGCCGTTCGAGCGCCGCCGCGAACTGCCCGAACCCGGCGACCGGATGCCCCCGGCGGGGATCACCGAGGAGCGCGTCGAGTGCATAGCCGGCGGCCAGTCCGGCGGCGTTCGCCGCACCGCTGCCCAGCCACCCGGACGCCGCGCCCCGGCTGCCGGTCCGGTTCGCCCCGGCGGGCCACATCCTGCCGCGCAAGCCCGCCACGTCGGCGGTTCCGGACGACCTGCTGTCGGTTCCGGGCAACCTGCTGTCTGGCCGCACTGCGACCACCTCCCCCGCCGGAGCCTAGTCCGGCCGCCCGGAGGCCGATCGCCGCTCCGCTGACCAGTGCCTCCGTCGGTAGGGCAGGCGCACCGGTGACCGGTGCCTCCGTTGGCAGGGCAGGCGCACCGGTGACCAGTGCCTCCGTCGGCAGGGCAGGCGCACCGGCAGATGCGCCGACGGCGGGCCGGCACGTCACCGGATAGGGTCGCGGACGAGCCCGCGACGGCGGGGGTACCCAGCCGGGAGGCCCCGTACGACCAGACACCCGGCACAATCCGGCCGACGGGAGGCGTAAGTGCTGGCCATCGATGTGCCCATCGAGGAGGTCCGATGACCAGTGTGACGGCCGTCACCGGGGAGTCCGCGGGCGGATCGGCTGCCGCCGGTGGGGTCGTACCGGCCGACCGAGCGGCGGAGACCGACCGAGCGGCGCAGATCGACCGAGCGGCGGAGCCCGACCGAGCGGCGGAGACTGACCGGGCCGGGGATGGCGGCGGGCGGGGCGGCGTCGACTCGGCGGCGGGCGCCGGCCGGACGGGACGAGGCGGCGCGGACGGTGGCCTGCACCGGCTGCCGTCCCTGACCGGACTGCGGTGGGTCGCCGCGATGCTGGTCTTCGGCTTTCACATCGGCACCATGCAGATCGTCGCCGAGCCCGACTATCGCCAGATCGTCGACTGGGTCTTCACGCTCGGCCTCTCCGGGGTGCAGTTCTTCTTCATCCTCAGCGGCTTCGTGCTGGTCTGGTCCGCCCGGCCCGGCGACACGAAGCGTGCGTTCTGGCGGCGTCGGGCGGCGAAGATCTACCCGAACCACGTCGTCACCTGGGCCGTGGTCATCGCCCTCGGGTTGTACTGGGCCGACCCTGTCAACATCAAGGCGGCGCTGGCCAACCTCTTCCTGGTGCAGGCCTGGATCCCGGTCGACGGCTACTTCTACAGCATCAACAACGTCAGTTGGTCGCTCGCCTGCGAGATGTTCTTCTATCTCTCGCTGCCGTTCGTCCTCCCGCTGATCCGCCGGATGCGGGCGTGGCAGCTCTACGCCGTGCTCGTCGCCATGCCCCTGCTCATCCTGTTGATGTGGCCGGGCCAGCAACTGCTGCCGGAGACCGTCCGCTGGTGGTTCACGCAGATCTTCCCGGTCGTACGCTCCTTCGAGTTCTGGATGGGCGTCGCCGCCGCCGAACTCATGCTGCGGGGGAAGTGGCGAGGGCCGGGTCTGCTCCTCTCCACCGGTCTCTTCGTCGCGATCTGGGTGGCGTCGATGGAGTGGATCCGGGCGGAACTCTGGACCACCGTGCTGGCCTTCGGTTACATCCTGGTGATCGCCAGTGCCGCCCGGGCGGACACCACCGGTCGCTGGTCCCCGTGGCGGTCCCGTCCCCTGGTCTGGCTCGGCGAGGTGTCGTTCGCGTTCTATCTGGTCCATGTCTTCCTGATCAAGGGCATCTTCCGGTTCACCGGGCACAGCGGTGGGTTCCCCGGCTGGCAGGGGCCGGCCGTCGCGCTCGCCATGCTGGTGGTGAGCCTGTTCGCCGCCTGGTTGCTCTTCCGGTTCGTCGAGACGCCGATGATGCGTCTGCTCAATCCTCGGCGTCGACCTCGACCCACACCGCTGCCGCCCGGTGTCGTACGGCAGCGACAGCCCGACCGACCCGGTGAACCGACTCCGGACGCCGGGGCAGAGCCGGTCGGGACGGAGCCAGCCGGGACGGAGCCAGCCGGGACGGAGCCAGCGGGGATGGCGCCAGCGGGGACGGAGCCGGCGGGGGTGTCGGGTGGCGATGCTGCCGGGCCGGGGCAGGAGCGGCCGGAGCGGGTGGGTTCGGAGAGCCAGGCGACCGGGGCGGTGCCGGCACCCCGACGCGATCAGGAGTCTCGCGAGGATTCCGGAAGTCCGTCCCGGGCAAGGGCATAGCCCGCAGGGCCGGCCGAACGCTGCGATGCCCGGGCACGGCAGCCCTCCGACGGCGGTGCAAGCCGCTCGCCAGGACCACATCGCCCCTCGCTTCGAGGCCGTGCGGCGAATTCGAGGCTGCCCCGCCCAGACGGTTCGGGTGGGGAGATCGGCCAGTGCCGCGACCGATCTCCCCACCCTCGGTCAGCCCGGACGGCGGTGCGGAGGCGACCACCGCGTCGATCCGGGCGACCCGTTGTCCGGCCAACTATCGGACCGGACCGCCGGACCAGGCACGGTGAGATCGGACCCCTTTCCGACCGGAGTGCCTGGACCGGATGTGTGGTGGGTTCAGACGGATACCGGCGTACGGCCACGACCACGTCGGCCACGACCGGCGCCACCGGTCTTGCCGAGGTCCGTGGTGTCCACGTCGGGCCCGTCCCGGAACTCCTGCTCGTCCTCCTCCGCACCGTTGGTGCCGGCTGTGACCTCGTCGTCCCCGAGATCGGCCGCGTCGACGCCGTCCAGCCCGTCGACGCCGTCCAGCCCTTCGGCATCGGCCGGCGCACGGTAGAGCGTGCCGGTCGACGGGGTGATCGGGTCGCCCCGGCCGGTCACCTCACCACCGGGCAGTCCGTCGAAGTCGATCCGGCCGTCGAGATCGGCACGCCCGTCGAAGTGATCGGCGGGCAGGTGCAGGGAGTCGAGGCCCTGACCCGGCGGAACCGGCAGGCCCCGGTAGTCGCCGTCGTCGTCGAACGGACGCTCGTCGGGCAGTACCGGTGCTTCGTCGGGCGGGACCGATTCGGTGGTCTCGCCGTGCACCCGGGCCTCGGCCTCGGCCTCCTCCATCGAGGAGGTCGCCATCGAGGGCCGGTTGCGCGAGAACCGCCCCCTTCCCCGGGACAGGTCGTGGCCGACGGCCACCGCCTCCAACTCGTACATGGTCCGGTGGTTGCCCGCGTCGTCGGTCCAGTCCCGGGTGTAGAGCCGGCCGACCACGACGACCGGGTCGCCGACCATCACCGAGGAGGCAACCCCCTCGGCCAGCTTGCGCCAACAGTTCACCCGGACCCGCAGGCTGTTGCCGTCGACCCACCGGCCGCTCTCCCGATCGAGGCGACGGGCGGTCGAGGCCACCTTGAAGTTGGCCACCAGGGTGCCGCTCTGGGTGGTACGCCGCCATTCTGGAGCTGTCAACACATTGCCGACAACCGTTACGTAAGTGTCGAACATCGTCCCTCCACAGGGATCCAGTTGTTCCCGTCCGAGCCGACTCGACCGACAGCCTCACCGCCGTACCCGCAAAGCCGCCACCGTGGCCGACACGCCTGTGGACAACCCGACGCCCTGTGGAAAAAGCCCTGATCAAAGACCGATCTGGTATTGCCGAGTAGCGTCGGGGAGGTGGAACCGGATCTGCTCGGACCGCCGTACGAGCGGCAGACGATCGATCTCGGCCGCGACGCCGAAGGACCGGTGGTGGCCACCCTGGTCCGGCGCCGGGCCAGCCGGCCGAGCGACCGGGCGGTGCTCTATGTGCACGGCTTCGTCGACTACTTCTTCCAGACCCACCTGGCGGACTTCTTCGTCGAGCAGGGCTGGCATTTCTACGCGCTCGACCTGCGCAAGCACGGACGCAGCCTGCTGCCGCACCAGACGCCGAACTTCTGTCACGACGTCACCGAGTACTTCCCGGAACTCGACGCGGCGGCCCGGATCATCCGCGAGACGGACGGCAACCGGACGTTGCTGGTCAACGGACACTCGACCGGCGGCCTGGTCACCGCGCTCTGGGCACACGAGCGCAGAGCCGCCGGAGTCGTCGACGGACTCTTCCTGAACAGCCCGTTCTTCGATCTCAACCTGCCCTGGCTGGTCCGCCGGCCGGCCCTGGCGATGCTCGCCCGGGTCAGCCGCCGGATGCCGTACCGGACCGTCCCCCGCCGGCTCTCCGCCGTGTACGGCCACAGCCTGCACGCCGAGCACCGGGGCGAATGGAACTACGACCTCACCTGGAAACCGGTCGGCGGATTCCCGGTCCGGGTCGGCTGGCTCGCCGCGATCCGACAGGCGCAGCGGCGACTCCGGGCCGGGCTGGAGATCCCGGTACCCGTGCTGGTGAGCATCTCCGAGCGCAGCTTCCGGGGCCGGACCTGGCACGAGTCCGCCACCGGGTCGGACGCCGTACTGGACGTCGAGCACATCGCCCGGTGGGCGCCGAAGCTGGGCCGGCACGTGACACTGATCCGGTTCGACGGCGCCCTGCACGACCTCACCCTCTCCGGGCCGGCGGTGCGTCAGCGGGTCTTCACCGAGTTGGCCCGCTGGGCCTCGGCTTACGTCGTTTCGAGCCCCGCACCGGCGGCCGCTCCGGCCAGTCCGTCGTCCCTCCGTCCCCGGACGAACGCTGCCGGGGCACCCGGTACGGACCCGGCTCCGACCCCGAGGCGGCCCGCCACCGACCCCGCTCGGGCCCGGCTTCCGTCTCCGGCTCCTGATCAGGCTCCGGAGGGCCACCGTGCCACCGGGCCCGAGGTGCCCCGGACGCCGGCCGGGGGTCGTCCCGCCACCGATCCGGCTCCGGTCCGGACTCCGGCCCCGGCCCCGGCCGCGGCCCCGGCCGAGAGTCGGCTCGCCGCCGCCCCGGAGCCGGACCCGGCTCCTCCGCTCGACGGGCACTCCGCCACCGCTCCGGCTCAGCTTCGATCTCAGGTTCGGGTGCCGGTCCCGGGGCCCCGCCCCGCCAGCGCCCCGACTCCCGGAACGGCTCTGACTCCGGCTCCGGCTCCGCGAACCGCTCCGGCTCCCGGAACCGCCCCGACTCCCGGAACGGCTGCGGGTCCCGGAACCGCTCCGGGTCCCCCCGGCGAGCCCCCCGGAGCCGCTCAGGACCCGGCCGCAGCTCGCGATCCCGCTCAGGACCCGGTCGCAGCTCGCGATCCCGCTCAGGACCCGGCCGCAGCTCGCGATCCCGCTCAGCCCCCGGCCGCAGATCACGGTCCCGCTCAGGACCCGGCCGGCGATCCGGCTCCGGAGCCGGCTCCTCCCACCGGTCCGGCTGCGGTTCCGGCTCCGACGTCGCCCGATACGGCGACCAGCCGCCCTGCCGCCACACCAGCAGCTCACGACTGAGCAGATTCTGGTCGCCCGCGAAGAAGATCCGGTCCACCGCCCGCCGTACCTTCTCCATGCCCGGCCGGGACGCCGTACCGGTGACTATCACCACGTCCCGGGCCGGTACGCCGACGACCAGCTCGCCCGGCACGGACCGCTCAAGGTCCTCCCAGACCTCGGCGGCGAGCAGCACCGTGGATTCCAGTCCGCCGAACGAGAGCATCGGCGCGGGCGGCTGCCCGTCGATCCGCAACCTGGGCAGGAGCCGGTAGAGATTGTCGACGGCCACCTGCCGCAACTCGGCCTGGCTGATCTCAAGCTCGTCAAGGTCATCCCAGGTGACGAGGCGATTACCGTACGGCGGTCCGAACGAATAGCCGACGTCGAGGTCCTGGGTGAAGTCTTCGAGCAGGTGGTTCTCGCCGTACCTGGTGTCTTCGGTGGAGACCAGGAGCGGCAGAAACATTGTGCTCGTCAACTGCACGCTTCGAAACCTAGTATGTGCTGGCCAGATCGTCACGTCCTCGTCGAGGCGTTGTCCCGGCAACGGTAACCTGCGGGGGCACACGACCACGTCCCCGCGCCCGTAGCTCAGCGGATAGAGCAGCTGCCTTCTAAGCAGTTGGTCGCAGGTTCGAATCCTGCCGGGCGCACCTCCTCCGGACCCACGGCCCGCGCGAGCCACCCCGGCAAAACCGGCAGACCGGCAGCCGCGAAAATCTCATGTACCCGGCCGCTGTCCCGTCGCCCCGCCCGGATGGCCGGCGGATTCCGCCGATGGCTGAAGACCTCCGCTGACAGCGTAAGCTGTCGATTCTTCCGGCCGGCCGTCACTAGGTTTCTGGCATGACTGACGTTGCTGGCACGACCGACTCGCACACCCCACAGGCTCGCGGCGGGGAACAGCCGCACGGCACCCTCGACGACTCGGTCTACAGCCGGCTGTTGCGGGAGCGCATCATCTTCCTCGGCAGCGAGGTCACCGACGAGGTGGCCAACCGGATCTGCGCCCAGCTCCTGCTGCTCGCCGCCGAGGACGCGGAGCGGGACATCAACCTCTGGATCAACTCGCCGGGCGGGTCGGTCTACGCCGGCATGGCGATCTACGACACCATGCAGTTCATCGACAACGACGTCTCGACCGTGGCGATGGGGATGGCCGGGTCGATGGGGCAGTTCCTGCTCTGCGCCGGGACGCCCGGCAAGCGGTACGCGCTGCCGCACGCGCGGATCATCATGCACCAGCCGTCCGGCGGCATGGGCGGTACCGCGGCCGACATCGCGATCCAGGCCGAGCAGATGCTGCACACCAAGCAGATGCTGCTGGAGATGATCGCCCAGCACACCGGGCAGACCTACGACCAGGTCGTCCGGGACGCCGACCGGGACCGCTGGTTCACCGCGACCGAGGCCAGGGAGTACGGCTTCATCGACCGGGTGGTCAGCGGCACCGGCCGGGTCGCGCAGTCCACCGGTACGCCCGGTTGAGCCCGACACGTCAGCGGGAGCCGGCCGGCGCGGGCGGGCGGCGTCCGGGTCGGTATCCCGGTTGTCCGCCCGTGGCCCCGGCACTAGCCTCGCGGCGTGTTGATCCGCGAGTTCACCGAGGCCGACTGGCCCCGGGTGTGGCCGATCGTCCGGGACGTCGTACGGGCCCGGGAGACGTTCACCTACGACCCTCGGATGACGGCGGAGCAGGGGTACGACATCTGGGTCGAGTCGGCGCCGGGGCTGACCGTGGTGGTGGTCGAGCAGGACCGGCTGCTCGGTACGGCCAAGATGGGCCGGAACCGGCCCGGTCCGGGCGGCCACGTCTCGACCGCCAGCTTCATGGTCGCCGCCGACGCCCGGGGGCGGGGCGTCGGAACGGCGTTGTGCCGGTACGCCCTGGACTGGGCGAGACGGCACGGGTACGCCGGCATGCAGTTCAACGCCGTGGCCGAGTCCAACCGATCGGCCGTCGCGCTCTACCGGCGGCTCGGCTTCGCCGTGGTGGGTACGGTGCCGGGCGCCTTCGCCCATCCGACCCTGGGCCGGGTCGGCCTGCACGTGATGTACCAGGAATTCGCCGGCGCCGGCGGTGACGCGAACACCCGATTCGCTGTCGGGGGGCCGACCTACGATGCCGGCATGACCGATGCCGACATGATGCGACAGACGGAGACCGCCCTCGCTCCGGGCACCGAGTTCACCGCCGACTTCGAGGTGACCGGATGGGACGAGCAGCCCTACGACGAGCCGGCCGAGGGCGGCACCCTGGCCAGGGTGACCGTGCGGAAGAGCTTCCGGGGCGTGATCGAGGGGACCAGCGTCGCCGAGTTGCTCACCGCGGCGAACCGGGGATACGTGGCGTCGGAGCGCTTCACCGGCAGCATCGACGGGCGGCCCGGGACGGTCGTCTTCCAGCACGCCGGCCTGGACGTCGAGCCTCCGCGTACCTTCGGGAACATCGTGCCGGGGACCGGGACCGGGGAGCTGACCGGCCTGACCGGGACCGTCAGTTTCCGCAACGACGAGTCCGGGCACAGCGTCCGGTTGGTCGTCGGCTGACCGGGTCGCGCCCGGGTGCCGCCGTGGCCACGGCGCCCGGTCCGGTGCGCGGCGGTCCGGTGCGCGGCGGTCCGGCCGAGTTGACCGCGCGGCGGCACCCCGGGAGAGTGGTTCGATGACGGGCAGAGCCGACGAGGTACGCGACGGGGTCTCGCTGACCAACCTCGACCAGCCGCTCTTCGACGGGGCGGACGCGACCAAGCGGGACCTGGTGGACTATCTCGACGAGGTGCGCGACCCGCTGATCGGCCAGTTGCGGGACCGGCCGCTCTCGGTGATCCGGGTGCTTCGGGGCCAGCCGCCGTTCATGCAGAAGAACGTTCCGCGTTACACCCCGTCGTGGGTCTCGACCGTGACGCTCTGGGCGGAGGCGTCCCGCCGCGAGGTGTCGTACGCCCTCTGCAACGACCGGCGCACCCTGTTGTGGTTCGGCAACCAGCGGGCCGTGGAATACCACCCCACCCTGGTCACGGCGCAGCGGCGGGACCGCCCGACCCATCTGGTGCTGGACCTCGACCCGCCGGCACCGGAGACGTTTCCGCTGGTCGTGAGCGCCGCGCACCTGGTCCGACAGGTGCTGGACGAGGCGGGGTTGTCCGGGGTGGTGAAGACCAGCGGTGCGAAGGGGGTGCACGTCTTCGTACCGGTCGACCCGGAGGCGCCGATCGAGGACGTGGCCGCCGCGACCCGGGCGCTGGCGGCCCGGGCGGAACGGCTGGATCCGGCGCTGGCGACCACGGCCTTCATCCGGGAGGACCGGGGTGGGCGGGTCTTCGTCGACTCGACCCGGTCCGGCGGCGCGACGGTGGTCTCGGCGTACAGTCCCCGGCTCCGGCCGGGGGTGCCGGTGTCGTTTCCGGTGCCGTGGGAGGAGTTGGACCGGGTCACTCCGGCCGACTTCACCCTGCGTACGGTGCCGCGCCTGCTGGCCGGGCACGACCCGTGGACCGAGCGGATGCCGCAGCCGCAGCGGCTCCCCGCCGACCTGGTCGCCGAGGGGCACACCATCCCGGTCGCCCGGGTGCAGGCGATGCACGAGGGCAAGCGGCGGGCCCGGGCCCGCCGCGCCGCCGAGGCGGACTGAGCGCGACCCGTACGCCGGTTCGAGCGGGGTTCGCCGGACGGGACGGCGGGTTGCCGGCGGGGGATCATCCGCCGGCAACCCGCCCCTCCCTCGCGCGGCCCGTCGCGCTTCGATAACGGATTGGGGCCGACCGGGGTACGTCTCCGGTCAGCTCAGCGTGCAGGCCGTTCCGTTCAGGCTGACCGAGGCCGGCCTACCGGTGTTGCCGGTGTGGCTGGCCTGGAAGCCGATCCCGACCGACGCGTTCGGGGCGATCGTGCCGTTGTAGCCGGCGTTGCGGGCGGTCACCGCACCGCTGTTCGGGCTGTAGGAGGCGTTCCAGCCCGAGGTGATGGTCTGCCCGGCCGGCAGGGTGAAGGAGAGCGTCCAGCCGTTGATGGCCGAGGTACCCCGGTTGGTGATGGTGATCGCGGCGGTCAGCCCGCCGCTCCAGGCGTTCACCGTGTAGCTGACCGCGCAGCCGCCGGCCGGCGGTGGGGTCGGCGTCTGGGTCGGCGGCGGCGTGTTCGTCGGCCCGGCGGTCGGGGTCCTGGTCGGCGTCGGCGTGGCGGTCGGTGACGGGGTGCTGTCCAGCCCGAAGAAGCGGATCGCCTCGGCCGCGTTCACCGGCAGGTTGTGCGGCACCCCCTGCATGCTGATCGCCTCGACCGGCGCCGTCGGGCCGCTGCCGCCGTACCGGGTGCGGGTGTGCCCGGACTGCGGCGTGTCGGTGTAGGTCGGGGTCTGGCTCAGCCCGTGCACGTTCGTCCACTGCTTGATCTCTTCGCCGAAGTTCGCGTAGCGCAGCGTCTCGTCGTTGGTGCCGTGCCAGAGCTGCATCCGGGGTCGGGCGCCGGTGTAGCCCGGGTACGCGGCCCGGACCAGGTCGCCCCACTGCTGGGCGGTCCGGATGATCTGGCCGTTGGCGCACTCGCTGTTCCAGGTGGAGCCGCCGGTGGTGGCGAAGCAACTGTGCGGCACACCGGCGAAGGCGGCTCCGGCGGTGAAGACGTCCGGATAGTTGCCGAGCAGCACGTTGGTCATCATGCCGCCGGAGGAGACACCGGTGGCGAAGACCTGTCCGGTGCTGTAGCGCTGCTGCACGTACCGGACCATCGACATGATCGAGACGGGGTCGCTGCCGCCGTCGCGACGCAGCGCCTGCGGGGAGTAGACGTCGAAGCACTGGCCGCTGCGGGTCGCCGAGGGGTAGATGACGATGTAGCCGTAGCGGTCGGCGAGTGCGGCGAACTGGGTGCCGGAGTAGAACGCGGGTCCGGTACCGGTGCAGTAGTGCACGGCGACCACGATCGCGGGACGCGCCGCCAACCGGTCCGGCACGTACAGGTGCATCCGCAGGTTGCTGGGGTTGGTGCCGAAGTTGGTGACCTCGGTCAGTGCCGCCGCCGAGGCGGGGGTGGCCACCGTCAGGCTCACCATGCCCGCGCCGAGCAGCACCGCGCTGGTCGCGACGGCGAGTGCGCGTACGAGTCGTCGCATCCCGATCCTCTCTCCACCCGGCGAGGCGCGATCACGGACGGCGATCCGGGGCGTCCTGCCACTTGAAACATCCCAAAGTATCGATGGGAATGTTTCAATCCACAAGACATTGACCGACATGAGTTCAGCAAGGATGTCGCGGCGCGGGCCCACCAGCCGGGCGGCGGGGTCGGCGCGAGATTTCAGGCGGGGGTACGACCCGACGGCGGGGCGGTGCTCTCCCGTACGACGAGTTCGGTGGCCAGCTCGACCCGATGCTGGTCCAGCGCGTGGCCGGCCGCGAGGTCGATGATCATCCGGGCGGCGGTCGCCCCCATCTGCTCCAGCGGCTGGCGGATCGTCGTCATCGGCGGTCCGGACCAGCGAGTGAAGGAGAGGTCGTCGAAGCCGACCACGCTCAACTCGTCCGGGATGCGTACCCCGGCCCGCCGGGCCGCCTCGTAGACCCCGAGCGCCTGGAGGTCGTTGGCGGTGAAGATCGCGGTGGGCGGGTCGGGCAGCGCCAGCAACTCCCGGCCGTCGGCGAGACCGCCCTCGACGTAGAGGGTGCTGATCCGCACCAGGTCGGGATCGACCGGTACCCCCGCGGCGTCCATCGCCGCCCGGTAACCGTCGAGCCGGGCCCGGCAGCAGGGCCACTCCGGTGGTCCGCTCAGCATCGCGATCCGCCGGTGCCCGAGGTCGAGCAGGTGCCGGGTGGCGGCCAGCCCGCCGTTCCAGTTCGTCGCGCCGACCGAGGGGGTCTGGTGCAGCGGCTCCCCCGTCGGGTCCAGCACGACGAGCGGGATCGACCGGGTGGCGAGCTGCGACTGCTGCGCGACGGTCAGCTCGGAGAAGACCGCGATCACCCCGATCGGCCGCCGGGTCAGCACCTGCTCGGTCCAGGCCCGCCCCGGGGTCAGCCGCCCCTGCATCTCGGTGAGTACGACGGCCAGGTCGTGCTCCCGGGCGACCTTCTCGACGCCTCGGATGATCTCCAGTGCCCAGAGGCTCTCCAGGGCGTGGAAGACCAGCTCCACGATCGCCACCGAGGTCGACCCGCCCGGCCGGCGGTAGCCGTGCTCCCGCAGGATCGCCTCGACCCGTTTCCGGGTCTCCAGCGCCACTCCGGTCTGCCCGTTGATGACCCGGGAGACCGTCGGTGCGGAGACCCCGGCCAACCGGGCGATCTTGGCAACGGTGAGCACCCGGCCACGCCCGCTCCGGGCCGCCTGCGGATTGGTGCCGGTCATCGCCGCAGCCTACGCGAACATCGACCGGCGACACCGTCCCGGCAGCCGGGGTCCGGGCACTGCACCTCCCGGACGACCGGTCGTCGTCCGGCCAGAGTGGAGCGACCCGGGGTGCCGGCGGTTCACCGACCGGGCGGCGGGACCAGCCGGTCGAACCAGTCCCGGGCCGCCGCCACACCGCCGCCGTCGCCGAGGGCCACCATCAGCGCGGCCCGCGCCTTGCCGGCCGGCAGGCCCCGGGCGCCGATCGCGCCGACCCGGGCGGCCAGCCCGGCGGGTGGCGGCAGCTCCGCCAGGTCGACCGTCCGGGTCCGGCACCGGGAGGCGACCACCACCGGGACGTCCCAGTCGGTCAGCTCGGCGATCGCGCCGAAGAGGGTGGCCGGGACGTTGCCCGGCCCGGTCCCTTCGAGCACCACGCCCCGGGCGCCCGCGTCCACCACCGCTGCGAGCAGCCCGGAGTCCATTCCCGGGTACGTCTTCAGCAGCGCCACCTCCGACTCCGGCTCGCCGTACGCCTCCGATGGCCGGGGCGGTCTCGGGCCGACCAGCTCGACCCGCTCCCCCACCACCCGGCCGAGCGGCCCGAACGGTGCCGAGGGGAACCCCCGGACCGTGGTGGCGTCGACCAGGCCCACCCAGCGGGCGGCGTGCAGTTCGTCGTCCACGCAGACCACCGCGCCGACCCCACGCAGCAGCGGGTCGGCCGCGGCGGCGATCGACGACGCCAGGTTGCGCGGCCCGTCGGGCGAGAGTTCGTCGAACTGCCGTTGCGCGCCGGTGAAGACGATCGTGCCGCGTACGGCGGCCGGGCCGGCCAGCAGGTCGGTGAGGTAGGCGGTCTCCTCCAGGGTGTCGGTGCCGTGGCTGACCACGACCCCGTCGAAGCCGTCGGCCAGGATCGCCGAGCGGGCCCGGCGGGCCAGCCCGAGCATCGTGCCGGGGGTGGTGTCCCAGCTCGGCTCGGCGAGTACGTCCTCGACCGCCACCTCGGCGGCGAGCCGCTCCGGCGGAATCGTGCCGAGCAACTCCGCCCCGGAGGCGACGCCCTCCCGTCCCGGGCCGGTCGAGTAGGCGATGGTGTCCTTGGTGGCGAGCAGCAGTACCCGACCGGGCACGTGAAGATCCTCTCCGGTGGCGGACCCGCGCTAGGGCAGGTCGGTCAGCAACGGCAACGCGAGTACCAGCAGGAAGGTCACCGTCGCGGCGACCGCCGGCACGATCCTGCGCATCCGAACCCGCCCGGTCAGTCGACCGCGTCGGTCCGGCCGGCCCGCTCCTCCAGCCGTTCGAGCCGGGCGACGATCGGCTGGAGTTCCCGGCGTACCGCGGCGGCCAGCAGCGCGGCGACCTCGGGGGGCGGCGCGGTGCTGCCGGACGGCGGCTCCGCCGGGGTCTGGGCCCGCAGGTGGACGTAGCCGGCCAGCGCCGCCGCCACCGCCCGGCGGGTCAGCCGCAGCTCGGCGCCGAGTGACCGCAGCAGTTGCCCGCCGACCCCGTCGGGCTCGGCGACCAGCCCCAGGAGCAGGTGTTCGCAGCCGACGTAGTTGTGGCCGAACGCGGTCGCCTCGGTGACGGCGAGCTGTAGGGCGTTCGCCGCCGGCCCGCTGAAGTGCAGGCTGTCGTCGGGGTCGCCGCCCGGCTCGGCGGCGGGTTGGCCGGCGAGGTCCTGGAGCACCCGATCGGGCTCGATCTCCTCGACCCGCAGGACGTGCAGGGCCAGGTTGGTCCCCTCGGCCAGCATCCCGGCGAGCAGGTGGGCGGTGCCGACCACCGCCGAACCCTCCTCCCGGGACCGGTCGACCGCGAGCAGCACCGTGGCGCGGGCCCGGGGGGTGAAGTTCGGCAGCCGGGTGGCCAGGTCGGCGTCGTCGAGGTCGCCGAGGGCGGTCTCCCGGATCGCGGTCACCCGGCGTACGGCCTGTTCGAGTGCGCGCTGGCAGACCGCCGAGACCGGAATCCCGGCGACCCGTACCGCCTCGGCCAGCTCGTCGGGCAGATAGACGTTGATCTTCGGCATCCCGGACTCCTCCTGTCGATACCGCGGCTGACCCCACTATAACCCCGCTGGGGTTATCGGCTACCCCCATCTGCGGTCCGCAGGTCCGCCTCGTCGTCGGCGACCGGCCCGCCCAGCTCACCGGTGCCGTACGGGTCCAGGGTCTCCAGCACCCGCCGACCCCAGCGCTCGTGTGCCGCCTGCCGGCTGACCCCGGCCGCCCGGGCGATCAGTTCCCAGGTGACCCCCCAGCGGCGCAGCCCGACGACGCTGCCGAACGGGTCGACGCCGGACGCCAGCACGATCCGGAAGTGCACCAACTGGGACGCGATCTCGCGCTGCCGCCCGGCCGCCCCCTCCTGCTCGGCCGCCCACTCCGGGCTGCCGGGGGCCGGCCGGCCGCCGATCAGCAGGTCGGCCTGTCGGCTCGCCTCGTTGACGGCGGCGTCGGCGGCCGCCACGGCGGCGGAGGTGACGTCCACGGTGAGCGCGGTTTCCAAGAATCGATCCATGCTGTCAAGCTAGCCTTGACAGAAATCGCTGTCAAGGTGAGCTTGACGGAAAATAACGGCCTGCGATCCGTTGGGGGCCGCGTTACGCTCGACTGATCGCCACGGCCGCGCCGCCAGACGGACGGCGTCGCCTCGGCGGTGGGGTGGCCGGAACAGCCGGCCACGGATCGGACGGAGTGGACGATGGCGGCGGCAGGGCGGCGAGCTAGCCACGCCGAGCTGGGGAACGAGGACAGCGTCCTCGCCTGACCCCCTCGGCCCGGCTCGGCGTACCGCCCCTTCGGCCCCGGCCAGCCACGTTCCGCGCGAACGCCTCCGGACGGACACCGCGAGGACCCCGTACGGCTTCCGCCGTGCCGGGCTCCGGTACGCGTTCGCCACCCCACCCGACAGGGCCTCTCCGATGCGATCCTCAGACATCCGCCGCAGCTTCCTCGACTACTTCACCGAGCGCGGCCACACTCCCGTGCCGTCGAGTCCACTGATCCCGGACGATCCGGCGCTGCTGCTCACCATCGCCGGGATGAACCAGTTCAAGACGCACTTCCTCGGCGAGTCCACGCCACCCGCACCGCGACTGACCAGCGTGCAGAAGTGCGTACGCACCAACGACATCGACAACGTCGGCCGGACCAGCCGGCACGCCACCTTCTTCGAAATGCTCGGCAACTTCTCCTTCGGCGACTACTTCAAGGCCGAGGCGATCGGGTACGCCTGGGAGCTGCTGACCCGGCACTACCAGCTCGACCCGGACCGGTTGTGGATCACCGTCTTCACCGACGACGACGAGGCGGTCGACCTCTGGCGCCGGGTCGGCGTGCCGGAGCGGCGGATCCAGCGCCTCGGCATGGCCGACAACTACTGGTCGATGGGCACACCGGGACCGTCCGGCCCCTCCTCGGAACTCTGCTACGACCGGGGTCCGGCGTTCGGGCCCGAGGGCGGCCCGGCGGTGAACGACGAGCGGTACGTCGAACTCTGGAACCTGGTCTTCATGCAGCACCGGCGCGGCGCGGGCGGCGTCAAGCGGGACTTCCCGATCCTCGGCGACCTGCCGAGCCGCAACATCGACACCGGGCTGGGCCTGGACCGGCTCGCCGCGATCCTCCAGGACGTCGAGACGGTCTGCGAGACCGACCTGCTCGCCCCGACCCTGCGGGTGGTGGCCGAACTCGCCGGCCGGCCGTACCCCGGCCGGGACGGCAGCCCGGAGTCGGTGTCGTTCCAGGTGGTCACCGAGCACGCCCGGACCGCCGCGTTCCTGATCGCCGACGGTGTGCTGCCCGGCAACGAGGGACGCGGCTACGTACTGCGCCGGATCATGCGCCGGGCGGTCCGGCACGCTCGGACACTCGGCATCGAGGAACCGGTGCTGGGCGCGGTCACCGGCAGTGTGATCGCGAACCTCGGCACCGCCTGGCCCGATCTCGTCGCCCAGCGCGAGCTGGTCGAGGCGGTCACCGCGCACGAGGAGGAGACCTTCACGGGTACCCTCCGGCAGGGTGGCCGGCTGCTCGACGCGGCGATCGGCCGGGCCCGCGAGACGAGCACCGGCCGGCTCTCCGGCGAGACGGCGTTCGAGCTGCACGACACCTACGGCTTCCCGATCGACCTCACCGTCGAGGCGGCCCGGGCGGCCGGGCTCGACGTCGACCGGGACCGCTACGCGACCCTCCTCGACGAGCAGCGCCGACGCGCCCGCGACGGCGGCCGGGACCGCGCCGCGGCGGCGCCGCACCGGATCCGGAGCTACCGGGAGCTGCTCACCCGGCACGGTCGGACCGACTTCGTCGGCTACACCGACCGGCAGGTCGAGACCGAGGTACTTGCCGTGCTGCGGGACGGCCGGCCGGTCGAGTCGGCCGGCGAGGGCGACCGGGTCGAGCTGGTGCTCCGGCGCAGCCCCTTCTATCCGGAGTCCGGCGGGCAGGTCGGCGACGCGGGACGGGTCCGGACCGCCGACGGCGGACTGGTCCAGATCACCGACACCCGGTACGGGCTGGACGGCCTGCACGTGCAGTACGGGCGGGTCGCCTCCGGCGAGGTACGCACCGGCGAGCCGGTCGCGGCGCAGGTCGACGGCGAGCGGCGGGCGGCCACCGAGCGGTCCCACTCGGCGACGCACGTGCTGCACGCGATGCTGCGCCGGGCACTGGGCCCGCACGCCCGCCAGCAGGGTTCGCTGGTCGCGCCCGGCCGGCTCCGGTTCGACTTCGCGCACTTCGCACCGGTCGACGAGACCGCGCTCGACACCATCGGCACCCTGGTCGATGACTATCTGCTGGCCGACCCGGAGGTGCGGGTCTGGCAGGCGAGCCGGGCCGAGGCGGAGGCGGCCGGCGCCACCGCGTTCTTCGGCGACCGGTACGGCGAGCAGGTGCGGGTCGTCGACATCGGAGACGCGTCCCGGGAGCTGTGCGGGGGTACCCACGTCGGGCACGGCACCCAGGCCGGGGCGGTACGCATCCTCGGCGAGTCCTCCGTCGGCACCGGGGTACGCCGGATCGAGGCACTGACCGGCCGGGACGCGCTCCGGCACGCCGACACCGAACGGCGGTTGCTGGCCGAGGTCGGCCGGCTCGTCGGCGCCCGACCCGAGGAGCTGCTCGACACCCTCGGCAAGCGGCTCGACGCGCTCGGCGCGGCCGAGGCGGCGCTGCGCCGGTACCGGCGGGCCGAACTCGACTCGATCGCCGGGGCGCTGGTCGCGGAACGCCGGGCGGTCGGCTCGGGTTGGCTGGTCAGCGCGCGGCGCGACGACCTGACCCCCGCCGAACTCCGGACGGTGGCCAGCGGCGTACTGGCGCGGAGTCCGGCCGGCACCCCGACGGTGGTGGTGTTGGCGACCGCGGACGACGAGCGGGCGCAGCTCGTCGCCGGGCTGGACCGGACGCTGCTGGACCGGGGCGGCCGGGCCCGTGACCTGCTCGCGGAGCCGGGGCGGCTGATCGGCGGGGGTGCCGGCGGGACCGGCAACCTGGCCCACGCGGGCGGCCGGCGGGCGGAGCGGGTCGGCCAGGCGCTGTCCCGGGCCGAGTCGGCGGCGGCCGACCTGCTCAGCCGGCACCCCGGCTGACCGGACCGCCGGTCGAGCACCCCGGCTGACCGGACCGCCGACCCGGCTGCCGTCGCCGTGTAGGCCGACTGGACCGTCCGTCGGGTGTCGACCGGTCGGGCAGTGCGGACGGGCCCCGCTCCGGGGCCCTTCCGCAGCGCCGGGCGTGCCGGAGCGCGCCGGTCAGGAAGGCGAGGCCGAGCAGTGCGAGCGCGCCGCCGCCCACCAGCAGCGGTGCCGGCCCGACGGCGCGGCCGTCGACGCCGGCCCGGTCAGACCTGACCCGGGTAGAAGCCGTGCCGGGCGAGCGGGCCGATCAACTGCGCCTCCTCGTAGGCGAAGTGCGACAGCAGGGTGTCGGTGAGCAGGTCGATCGCCTCGCTGATCGGGCCGTAGTCGGTGGGGTTGCGGGCCAGGTGTACGAGCGCCGCGTCGACCCCCTCCAGTACCTCGTGGATCGCCAGGTGCTCGTCGTGCAACCGGTCCAGTACCGCCGCCAGGTCCGGCTGGCTGCGCCGCAGGTGCGGGAAGATGCCCTGGCTCTCCATGGTGTGGTGGGTCGCCACTGCGCGGCACTGCGCCTGGCAGACCCCGCCCAGGGTCCAGTCGTTGGCCCGGATCGTCATCATGTTGAGCTGGTCGCGGGCGTCGCCGACCTGGGAGGTGCCCTCCCTGACCTGCTGGAGGATGTCGCGTACCTGCCGAAGTTCCGCCCGGTAGTGGTCGTGCACGTCGACGAGGTGCCGGCCGGCGTACCGGCCCTGGTGCGTGAAGGTGACCTCGGGCGGCGGTTCCGGCGCGGTCGGCCGGGTCGCCTCGTCCAGCACGCTCTTCGGGCTGAGCCGCTCGGTCGGCGGGGCGGTCGGCAGCACACCGGTCCGCCGGGTCAACCAGTCGTTCTGGGTGGTCATGACCTACCTTCACGATCTTCCGGGAGGTCTCGATTATCCGTCACGCCGGCCAGGGTGATCATCCGCAGGGTGTTCGCGCGTACGTCTGGACACCCGCCGACCATCTCGTGATCGAGTCGTGGCATCCCGGCATCGGCTGGCGGCGACGGACCCGGGAGTGGATCCGCGCCAGGCGGTACTCAGTCCGGTTGCCGGGACAGCACCGCCCGGAGCGCCTCGACCAGGCTGACCGTCCGGGGGTCCGGGCCCAGGGTGACGCGGAGGCCGTTCGTCACGTACCCGAAGGCGATCCCGCTGGCCGGGTCGGCGTAGCCGAGCGATCCCCCGTGCCCTGGGAAGCCGAAGGCGGTCGGCGACCACCAGGGCTGGCCCGGCAGGGGCAGGCCGAAGCCGAGCGCCGGTCGGGTCGGCACCATCAGCACCCGGTCGACGCCGCTGGCCTGTTCGGCGGTGGCGGCGGCGAGCGTTGCGGCGTCGAGGATCCGGATCCCGTCGACCTCGCCGATCAGGCCGGCGTAGAACCGGGCCAGCGACGACGCCGTGCAGATGCCGTTGACGGCGGGTATCTCGGCCGTCCAGGTGGCGGGGTCGGCGAGGTCGAGCGGCGGATCCGTCACCGTCACCGTCACCGACCGGACCGTCAGCGAGGCCGGATCGGTGTACGCGGCGAGGATCTCGCGCATCTGCTCGGGTACCTCCTCGGGAGCCGGCGCCGGGGCCGGTTGCTCGACGAGCCGGCTGACCCGGTGCGTCTCGGCGGCGGGCAGGCCGATCCAGAAGTCCAGCCCGAGCGGCTTGCCGATCTCGTCGGCGAAGTACCGGCCCAGGCTGCGGCCGGAGACCCGACGCACCACCTCGCCGACCAGCCAGCCGTAGGTCAGCCCGTGGTAGCCGTGCGCCGTGCCCGGCTCCCAGACCGGCGCCTGCGCCGCCAGCGCCTCGACGACCGGGTGCCAGGCCAGCGCCTCGGCCAGCGGAACCCGACGGTCGAGCACGGGCAGCCCCGCCTGGTGGGAGAGGAGCCAGCGGACCGGGATGCGGCCCTTGCCGGCCGCCGCGAACTCGGGCCAGTACTCGGCGACCGGGGCGGCGAGGTCGAGCTGGCCGCGTTGGGCCAGCAGGTGCGCGCAGGCCGCCGGCACGCTCTTGGTGGCGGAGTAGACCACCTGGAGGGTCTCCGCCCGCCAGGCCCGGCCGGTGGTCGGATCGGCGGTGCCGCCCCAGAGCCGGACCACCTCGCGGCCGTACCGATAGACGGTGACCGCCGCGCCCAGCTCGGACCGGGTCTCGAAGTTCGCCAGGAACGCCTCCCGGACCGGCTCGTAACCGGCTGCCACCGTGCCGCTGACCACGGACATCACGCGCTTCCCTTCGCCATGGGTAGCCGCCCGGCGAACCCGTCCGGGCGACCGCGTCAGGGTATCCTGACATGCCACGTCGGGGAATCCTGACAGACATATGATTGCGGGATGGCGGAGGAACTGGCCCCGGGGCACGCGAACCTGATCGGGTTCCGGCTGCCGGACGGGACGCTGAGCACCGCCGCCACCGAACCCGCCGGCACGGTCGGCTTCCGCGCCCGGTGCTCCTGCGGCTGGACCGGCGCCGGCGACTATCCGCCGGCCGACGAGGGACGCTGGATGGCCGCCTCCGAGTGGAGCGGACACATCAAGCCGATCCTCGCCGCCACCCCGCCCGGCTGGCTGCTGAGCCGATCCGACACGCTCCGGGACAACGTCGCCGAACTCGCCACGACCTGGCCGTTGCAGGCGCTGGGCATCCTCGCCGAGGTCGAACGCTGGCAACGGCCACTGGTCGAACGCGCCGTGGTCGCCGCCCGGGAGGCCGGACTCTCCTGGGCCGAGATCGGCAACGCGCTCGGCATCAGCCGGCAGTCGGCGCACGAGCGGTTCCGCAACGTCGTACCGGCCCGGCGGGCCAGCTGACGCCGCGTCCCCGGCGAGACCCGGCACCGGCCGGTACGGTGGGTCGATGTCGTACCCGACCGGCCAGGCCAGCCACCAGCGACCGTCCGGTTCGGACGGAGGCGGCTGCTATGTGGTGACCGGCGGCGGCCGGGGCGTCGGCCGGGCGATCGTCGAACGCCTGCTCGGCACCGCCGACCGGGTGGTGGTGCTCGAACGCGATCCCGAGGCGGCCGACCGGCTCTCCGGTCATCCCGCCGCGCGGCGGCTGGTCGTGGTCTCCGGCGACGCCGCCGACGAGGCGGTGGCGGAACGCGCCGCCGACGAGGCGAGCGCCGCCGGCCCGCTACGGGGCTGGGTGAACAACGCCGCCGTGTTCCGGGACGCCTCGCTGCACGACACCCCGGCCCGGGAGATCCTGAAGCTCGTCGCGGGCAACCTCGACGCCACGGTGGTCGGCTGCGGGGCGGCGATCCGGCGCTTCCTCGCCACCGGCACCCCCGGCGCGATCGTCAACGTCTCGTCCCACCAGGCCCAGCGGCCGGTGCCGGGCTGCCTGCCGTACGCGACGGCGAAGGCGGCCGTGGAGGGACTCACCCGGGCCCTCGCCGTCGAGTACGGCCGGTACGGCATCCGGGTCAACGCGGTCGCCCTCGGCTCGATCGCGACCGAGCGCTACGCCGAGCTGCTCGCCGGGGCGGACCCGGCCGGTGCGGCACGGATCAAGCGGGACATGCGACGGCTGCACCCGATCGGTCGGGTGGGCCGCCCCGACGAGGTCGCCGCCACCGTCGCGCACCTGCTCTCCGCCGAGTCGAGCCTGCTCACCGGGGTGGTGCTGCCGGTCGACGGTGGACGGTCCGCACTCGGCCTCGACCCCGAGGCACCCGACCAGGCACCGGACCTCGCGGCACCCGACCAGGCACCCGATTAGGCACCCGACCAGGCGCCCGACCTTGCGGCACCCGACCAGGCACCCGACTGGGCACCCGATTAGGCGCCCGACCTCGCGGCACCGTCGAACCCGTCCTGAGCGTCCGGCGGGGGCGTCAACGCCGGGCCCGTCGCAGCGTCAGCCGGCCCGGGCCGCGCGCCAGCGGCGGGCGGGGTCGGGCTGCCGGACCCCCTCGCTCGCCGACCCGACCGACGTCCCCGCCGGGGACGGCAGCCAGCGCCGGAGCGCCGCCGCGCGGCTGGCGGCGGCGAACGCCTCCTCCCGGAGGCTGCGGGCCGCCGCGGCGGCCACCTCGGCGTCCCGCCAGGCGGCCCGTTCCCGCTCCTCGGCCGCCCGGTGCGCGGCCAGCGCACTGTCCCGGGCCGCCCGGCGAAGCACGATCTCCTGCTCGGCCGGGTGCCGGCGCGGATCCCAGCCGTTCCGGTTGGCCAGCGCGTCGCTGAGTTGCAGTACCGTCAGCTCCTGCCGGGTGCAGGCCGCCATCGCGGCGCGGTGCAGGAACCGCTCACGGTCGGCGTACTCGGCCGGAGTGCGCGGGGTACGCGGCTCGGGCAGTACGGCGGCGGCGGCGAGCCGGCGGGCCGCGGCGTCCGCCTCCTCGTACGCCTGCCAGGTCGACTCGACCGCCTCCTGCGCCGCCAGCCACTCGTCCCGGCGCCGCTGGGCGGTCACGGCCGACCGTTCGGCGGCGACCGCCACCTCCTCGGCGTACCGGTGCAGCTCGGCCGCCCGGGCCACCAGCCGTTCCCGGCGCCCCTCGGCGTCCCGGACCGCCACGTCGTAACCGGATTCGTCGTTCGGCTGGTCGACGGCGGTGGCGGTGGCGGCACGCGGGCGCACGACCAGCCAGATGCCCGCCGCCAGTACGAGCCCGAGCAGTACGAGCCAGACTGCGGTGGCCCGGGTCACCTCGATCAGGAAGTCGAAGAGCAGATTTTCCATTGCGGCACCTCACGGGGTGGACGATGCGGACGAGGAGTCGACGGGACCGGACCGGAAGCGGTCGGGTGCGACCGGTCCTCAGCCGAGCGGGGGTGCGCGCGGCCCGACCACCCGGGCGTACGCGTCACCGGCCGGCGCCACCCCGGCCACCGCCCCGAGCACCGGCCGATCCGGCTGCCCACCGAGCAGGTCGGCCCGGACCAGCACCGTCGGCACCACCGAGCCGGTCGCGGCGGACCGCTCGTCGGCCGCGACGGCGCTCTCGAACAGCACCGGAGGCTGCCCGGCCGCCGCGACGGGCGGCTCGTCGGAGACGCCGGAGGGCAGATCGGCGGCAGGATGCTGCTTGATCCGCACCACCGGGCCGGGATCGGGCGCGTCCGGCCGAGCGGCCCCGACATCCTCCACAGTCGACTGTGCTGCGGCGGGCCGTGGCCCGGCCGCCGCGAGGGCCGGGCCGGAGGGTCCGGTCCGGGCTCCACCGGCGCCCAGCAGCAGACCCATCAACACCAGGGCGGTCACGAACCGCACCGACCGGCACGCTATCCACCACACGGGGCGGACCAGCGCGACGGAAAACACGACCCCAAACTACCTCGGGTCACCGGGAACCGCTCGCCGAGCCGGAGCGGTCCCGGTCACGCCGCACCCCGCCCGACCGCCCCGCCGCCGGCCGAACTTCCGCTGCCCGACTGGGCCACGACGTCGGACGGGTCACGCCGCCGGCCGCGTCGCGTCGCGTCGCGTCGCGTCGCGTCGCGTCGCCCCAAGGGTTACGCCGCCGGCCGGGTCGCGTCACCGCAAGGTTTACGCCGCCGGCCGGGTCGCGTCACCGCAAGGTTTACGCCGCTGCAAGGGTTACGCCGCCCCAAGGGTTACGCCGCCGGCCGGGTCACATCGCCGGAAGGGCCATCTGGGCAACCGGGTGCCGGTGCTGCTCGCGCACGGTCGCGCCGACGCGGCCGTACCGGTCGGGCAGGCGGTCGCGCTGACCTCGGCGCTGCTCCGGGCCGGCCACCCGGTGCACTCGCTGGTCACGGATGGCGGGCACGCCCTGCCGCTGCACCGGCCCGACATCAGCGCCGTCGTCGCGGCCTTCCTCGACGCGAACCTGCCCGGCTGACCGTCCGTTCGGCGGCCGGTCGGGTGGCGCCGGGCGGACCGGGCCGGCGCTCAGCCGAGCAGCGCTTCGAGCCGGGGTACCAGTTCCGCCGGTGCCGGCATCGCGGCCATCTCCCGGCGTACCTCGTCGGCGGCCGAGCGCAGCCCCGGGTCGGTGACGAGCCGGCCCAGTTCGGCCCCGCTGATCGCGCGTTCGGGTACGGCCAGCCCGGCGCCCCGGGCCGCCACCAGCTCCGCGTTGTGCCGGCGGTCGCCCGGGCCGGGCACCACGAGCTGCGGTAAGCCCGCCGCCAGCGCGCCGAGCACCGAGCCGGCCCCGCCGTGGTGCACCACTCCGGCGCAGTACGGCAGCGCGGCGTTGATCGGGATCCAGTCGACGGTACGGACGTTGTCGGGCAGCGGCCCGTGCCGCAGTACCCGCCGGTCGGGGCGGACCAGCACGAACTCGGCGTCAACCCCGGCGGCGGCCCGCACCACGGAGGTCATCAGGGTGCCGCCTCCCGGGCCGGCCACCGTACTGCGACTGACCAGGATCCTCGGCCGCTCACCCGGCCCCCGCAGCCACTCCGGCAGCTCGCCGACGCCGGTGGACGGCACGCCGCGCAGCGGCCAGCCGGCCCGCTCGCCGACCACGCTGGGCGGGGCGATGGTCAGGGTGGCGGCGCTCGGGCGCAGGCTGCCGATCCCGCTGCGCTGCTGGGCCCGGACCAGCCGGGCGGCGGTCACCCGGACCAGTTCGGCGCCGTCGAAGAGCGAGTTCTCGTGCAGTACCGCCGGTACCGCCCGGCGGGCGGCGGCGAGCGCGCCGGAGACGGCCAGCGGTTCGTGGACGACGAGGTCCGGCTGCCAGCGGTCGGCGAGGGTGACCAGGCCGTCGACCATCTGCTCGTTGGCGGCGCCGAAGAGCAGCGCGACGCCCCGGGTGCCGGCCCGGCCGGCCAGTTCGGCCCGGGCGGTCAGCGGGTGCCGCAGCATGGTCCGCCGGGCGATCCGGTCGAACCGGAACCCGGGGGCGATGTCCTCGACCGGCAGCCCGGTCCGGCCTACCGCGAGCCCGTCGCCGCCGGTGGCGAGCAGCACCTCGTGGCCGGCGTCCCGGAGCGCCTCGGCCAACGGCACCATGGGAAAGACGTGTCCGAGCAACGGCGCTGACGCGAAGAGGACCCGCATGCCGCCAGCCTAGTGAATCTTCCTCGATCCTCCCGTCGCGGCCGTGGGAACCCGGGCTGGAAGGGTTCAGTGCTCCGGTGACCATCCGGTGCAGCGGGCCGGTCGAGTACCGGACCGGGGCCGGTGATGCCGGCGAGCAGGGCCGGCGGCAACCGGGCACCGGCCGCCACCGCCAGCCGTCCGGGCGAGCGGCGCAGCGCCGTGACGTCGTGCCCGGGTACGGCGAACCGGCCCGCTAGGTCGCTGTGCCAGCTAGCTGACTGTGCTACCTTCTTCGCCGTGGATCAGGAGCGCCGTGGCCAGTGGTTGCGCGGGGTGCTCGACCTCTGCGTCCTCGCCCTGCTGCACCGCCGGGAGTCCTACGGATACGAGTTGGCCCAGTCGCTCGACGCGAGCGGGATCGGCCCGATCCAGGGCGGCACCCTCTACCCGGTGCTGCTCCGGCTGCAACGGACCGGCCTGGTGAGCGCGCAGTGGCGGGAGGGCGCCGCCGGCCCGGCCCGCAAGTACTACCGGATCACCCCGGCCGGCGCCGAGACGTTACGCCGGACCGCCGTCGACTGGGACGCCTTCGCCAGCGGGGTGGGGGCGGTCCTGCGGGAGGTGCAGACACGTTGAACTCCGACGGATGGCTTCAGGCGCTCACCGGTGAGCTGCACCGGCAGGGCCTCGACGCGGATCTCGTCCGGCACGTGGTCGCCGAGTCCGCCACGCACCTGCGGGACAGCGGCGAGCCGCCGTTGCAGGTCTTCGGCCCCCCGGGGACGTACGCGGCGGCGGTGGCGGAGAGCCTCGGCACGTCCCGGCAGAACGCCGGGATCGGGACGGCCCGGGTGGGCACGCCGAGCCGGACACCACACGGCGCCGGCCCGGTCCGGCTGGAGGTACGCGGCATCACCAAGCGCTACCGCCGACGCCCGGTGCTGACCGGCGTGGACCTGACCGTACGGGCCGGTGAGATCGCCGCCGTGGTCGGGGCGAACGGCGCCGGCAAGAGCACCTTCCTGCGGATCTGCGCCGGCCTGCTCAGCCCGGACTCCGGCCGGGTCCGGGTGCACGGCACCCTCGGCTACTGCCCGCAGTCCGGCGGTACCGCCGACTTCCTCTACCCCGAGGAGCACTTCGTGCTGGTCGGTGCGGGGCGCGGGCTGCACCGGGCACAGGCGCGGGCGGCCGGACGGGCGCACGCCGCCGCGCTGGACTGGGATCCGGCCGGCCGGACCCAGGCCCGGCACCTCTCCGGCGGGACCAGGCAGAAGCTCAACCTGGTGATGGCCGCGCTCGGCGAACCCGACGTGCTGCTGCTCGACGAGCCCTACCAGGGTTTCGACCGGGGCACCTATCTCGACTTCTGGCAGCAGCTCTGGCGGTGGCGGGCGGACGGCCGGGCCATCGTCGTGGTGACCCACCTGCTCAACCAACTCGACCGGGTCGACACCGTGCTCGACCTGACCCCGGCCCGGGAGACGTCGGCATGACCAAGATCTGGACGGTGGCGGAGCTGGCCCTGCGCGAGGTGGTCCGGCGCCGGGGCGTACTGCTGATCCTGCTGGTCTTCCCGCTGGCCTTCTACGCCAGCCGCCGGGACGACCACGCCGGCCAGTCGATCCGGTTCGTCTGTCTCGGGCTGAGCTGGGCGCTGAGCACCGCCGCGCTCTTCGCCGGGAGCGCCGCCCGGGGCATCGAGCCCCGGCTGCGGCTCTCCGGCTACCGGGCACACCACCTGCACCTCGGCCGGCTGCTGGCACTCTGGACGGTCGGTGCCCTGCTGTCGGTGCCGTACTTCCTGCTGGTCCGCTTCGACCAGGACGACGTCCGGTACGGCGCCATCGCGCTGATCATGGCGTTGACGGTGGCCACCGCCGTCCCCTTCGGACTGGCGCTGAGCGCGATCCTGCCCCGGGAGTTGGAGGGCACCCTGGTGCTGCTGATCGTGGTCGGGCTCCAGATGGTGATGGATCCGGCCGACACCGCCGCCCGGGCGCTGCCGTTCTGGTTCAGCCGGGAGATCGGCACCTACGCGATCGACCACACCGACAGCGGCTATCTGGCCCGTGGTCTGCTGCACGGCGTGATCCTGACCGTGGCGCTGACCGCGCTGGTGGCGACCGCCTCCGGAATCCGGCTGCGCCAGCGCCGGCACCTCCGGTTCGAGTGAGCCCGCCGGAGCCGTAGAGTTGTCCGGGTGATCCCGCTGGAGGCGGCCGCTGCCGCGTACGCGACCTGGATCACCCCTGACCTGCCGCTCTACGGCAACGACCACGAGCGCGCCGACTTCGCTCCCTGACCGGCCGGTTCCGCCCCGTCCACCGGCCCGTCACCTCCACCCCTCCCAGGGAGCGATCCACCATGTCGTCGACCGTCGACACCTCCGCACTCGCCGTCCTGAAAACCCCACAGACCGCCCGGGTACTCGCGGCCAGCCTGCTCGGCCGGATCCCGCTCGGCGCCGCACCGCTGGCCCTGCTGGTCTTCGCCCGGGAGACGATGACGCTGACCCTGGCCGGGCTGCTGGTCGGGGCGTACACCGCCGGGATGGCGGTCGGGCAGCCGATGCTGGCCCGGCTCGCCGACCGCTGGCGGCAGCCGCCGGTGCTCTGGCTGGCGGTCACCGTCTCCACCGTCGGCTTCGCGCTGGTCGCGGCGTCGCTGGCCGGCCCGTTGACCGTCGGTGCCGCCGCGCTGGCCGGGCTCGGGGCGCCGCCGTTCGAGGCGTGCCTGCGGGTGCTGTGGCGGGACCTGCTGCCGGAGGAGCGGATCCACACCGCGTACACGTTGGACACCGCGACCCAGGAACTGATCTTCGTGGTCGGGCCGGTGCTCACCCTCGGCGCCGTCGCCGCGTTCGGCCCGGCCGGCGGGTTGGCCGCCGCCGCGCTCTGCCAGGCCGTCGGTACCGCCTGGTTCGCGACCGCCCCGGCGGTCCGCCGCTGGCGGGGTGTGCCGGCGGTACGACACTGGGCCGGCCCGCTCCGCTCCGGCCCGCTCCGGGTGGTCCTCGGTGCGCTGGTGCTGATCGGTGCCGGCGTCGGCAGTGTGGCGGTGGCGGCGACCGGCTACGCGGAGGCGGCCGGCGGCCGGTCCTGGGCCGGCTGGCTGCTCGCCGCCCAGGCGGTCGGGGCGCTGACCGGCGGCCTGCTCTACGTCCGGTCCCGCACCGCCCGCCGGTACGGCACGCTGCCCCGCGCGGCGGCGGCGCTGGCGCTGGGTTACCTGCCGCTGCTGCTCATCCCCGATCCGCCGGTGATGCTGGCGCTGATGGCGGTCAGCGGGCTGGCCCTGCCACCGCTGCTCACCATCACCTTCGTCGGGATCGACGCGGTGGCACCGGCCGGTACCGCCGCCGAGGCGTTCGCCTGGGCCGCCACCGCCTTCTCGGTGGGCAGTGCGCTCGGCGCGGCGGCGACCGGTCCGCTGCTGGACGGCACCGGCAGCACCGCCGCCGGATTCGCCATCGCCCCGGTGACCATCGGACTCGCCTGGCTGGTCCTGGCCCTCGCCGCCCGCCGACCGACGCCCACCCCGGCCGGGGTGTGAACCCGGGCAGCAGCCCGGAGCCACCGACGCCGAGGGCAGCGGTGCCGAGAGCAGCGGTGCCGAGCCGCCGGGCAAGCGGTGCCGGCGGGGCGGCAGCGACCGGCCGGCGGCGACGGGTTAGGTGGCCGGCTCAGGCGTCGTCGGGTCGCGGCGCGGGCGGATCGACGAAGAGGGCCAGCCGGTCGACGCTGACCGCGCTGGTCAGCAGCCGCTCCTTGCGGTTGCCGAGCAACCGGCGGGTCCAGTCGACGAAACCGCCGTCGCCGAGTTCGACCCGCTCGCCGTCGAGTACCGCTCCGAGCTTGAAGCAGCAGCCGGTGTAGTAGCCCCGGCCGCCGGAGCGGTCGGGGTCGTCGCGTACCAGGATCTTCGGGTGGTCGGCCAGGGCGGCCCGGGCCGCCTCGGCGATCGGCGCCGCCGCCGGGTCCAGCACGGTGAGCGCGACCTCGACCGTCTCCACCCCGGCCGCCTCCAGCGCCGCGCAGAGGATCCGCAACTGCTCAGCGCAGCTACGCCGCTCGAACGCCAGGCTCCCGGTGTCCCGACCGGCGGTGACCAGGGCGAGGAGGCTGAAGTGGGCGAACCGGCCCGGCCCGCCGAACCGCTGAGCCCGGATCACCCGTTGCAGGGTGGCCAGCCGCACCGGCGGAGCCGACCGGCCGTCCCGGGCGAGCAGTTCCCGCCGCCGGACCGCCGCCTCCAGCGCCAGCCCGCTGGTCGGGTCGGCCGCCACCTCGCTGCCCCGGACCGTGGCGAGCACGTTGTTCTGGTTCACCCCGCCGACCACGGAGTGGGTGCCCAGCGGCGTGACCGGGGCGAGGGTGAGCAGTTCGTAGCGGTCCGGGACGGCGGAGAGCAGCAGGTCCTCGGCCCGGCGCAGCCGGCGGAACCCGGCCTGCGCCGGCGCGACGAACCGGTCCTCGGTGTACCGGCGGAGTACGTCGGCCGGGGTCAGGAAGCCCGCCCGGGTCCGGAACGCGGCCAGCAGCAGCGTGACCAGATCCGAACCGGAGAGGCGTACCCCCAGGGTGTTCAGGATCTCGGCGCCACCGGCCTGGCGCAGCACCCGGGCCAGCGCGGCCCCCTCGACCATGTCAGGATCCGCCATCGCATATCGCTATCACGGCGGATCGCCGTCCACCACCCACATTCGGCGTCCCGGCCCGTCACCGGCCGCTGCCGTCGGTCCTCACTCGGGCTCCAGCTGCACCCGGCCCCGGCCGAACGCGTCGGTCCGGCCCCACCGCCCCGGGATGCCGATCAGCTCGATCCGGCCGAGCCGCTCCGGGATCGCCGGGTCGATCGTCAGGTGGTCCTGGTGCGGCCGCAGGCCGAGCAGGGTACGGAGCAGCACCAGCGGGGTACCCGCCGACGAGCAGTGCGGGCTGCACGCCCGGGGGTACTGCACCGGGTACTTGGTGAGCTGGCGGTCGTACCCGGCGAACGCCTCCGGCATCCGGCCGCCGAAATATTCGGACGCCTCGATCATCGTCACCGCCAGCCGGGCCGCCTGCTCGACGAAGCCGTAGCGGCGCAACCCCATGGCGATGAGCGAGTTGTCGCTCGGCCAGACCGCCCCGGTGTGGTAGCCGACCGGGTTGTACCAGGCCTGGTCGTAGGCGAGCGTCCGGACGCCCCAGCCGGAGTAGAGCGGCCGGCTGAGCAGGTGGTTGGCGACCAGACCGGCCCGGGACTCGTCGACGATGCCGCTCCAGAGCAGGTGGCCGATGTTCGAGGCGAGCGCGTCGACCTGGCCACCCTCGGCGTCGAGCGCGAGCGCGTAGTAGCCCCGTTCGGCGATCCAGAAGTCCCGGTTGAACCGGCTGCGCAGGTCGGCCGCCTCCCGCTCCAGCCGGTCCGCGTACGCCGGGTCGTTCCAGAAGGTACGCGCCAGCCGGGCACCCCGGATCTTGGCGTCGTAGGCGTACCCCTGTAGTTCGCAGGTGGCCCGGGGCTTGCCGGGCAGCCGGCCGTCGGCGTACATGACGGAGTTCCAGGAGTCCTTCCAGCCCTGGTTCTCCAGCCCGCCGGGGCTGCGGCACTCGTACCAGACGTAGCCGTCGCCCATCAGGTCGCCGTACGTGTCGATCCAGGCCAGCGCGGACCGGGCCTCGTACTCCATCAGCCGCACCGTGTCACCGTCCCCGGTCCACAGCTCGTACTCGTCGAGCAGGATCACGAAGAGCGGCGTGCAGTCGGCCGTGCCGTAGTAGGTGGTGTACGGGGTGTCCTCGAAGCCGCCCGGTTCGCCGTACCGGATCTCGTGCATGATCTTGCCCGGTTCCTCGTCCCGGAAGTCGTCGATCCGACCACCCTGGAGCAGGGCGAGCAACCACAGCGCGCTGCGGGCGATGTGCGGCAGGAACGGCAGCGTCTGGAAGCCGGCGAGCAGGCTGTGCCGGCCGAACAGCGTCATGTACCAGGGCAGCCCGGTCGCCGTCAGCTTCACCTGGCTGGTCAACCCGGTGTACTGCAACGCGGCAAGGTCGATCAGGCTGCGCCGGTAGGTGTCCGAGAGCGTCTCCGAGTCACAGGTGAGCTTCGGGGCCAGGGCCAGCCACTCCTGGAGTTCGCGCCGCTTCTCCGGCCGGACCTGCTGGTAGCCGCGGAGGTTCTCCCGGACGTCCCGGCCGCCCGCGCCCTGGATGACGCCGGTCGCCCGGATGGTGGTCGACCAGGTCCCGTGCGCGCCGAGTTCGACCCGGAAGGTGAGGCCGTCGGCGTCGATCTCGGCCGGCTCGCTGCTGGTGACGATCGTCTCGGAGACGTGCCGTTCCCGCTGGTGGCGAAGCCGCAGCCTGCCCTCCTCGACGAACTTCACCGCCCGCCCCGGCATGGAGCGAAACTCCCGGGCGTCGAAGACGTCCGCGAAGTCGGAGTCGATCTCCATCCGCAGCGTCAGCACCACCGACTCGTCCCGGTGGTTGAGCACGGTCAACTGTTCCTCGAACGCCCCGCCGAGCGACCGGTGCCGGATCACCGAGGTCTTCGCGTCCACATAGTGGGTCGGCTGGCCGGGCACCAGGAAGAACCGCGACTCGAAGTACTGGAGGTCGTCGATGGAGAGGGCGTGCAGCCGCTCGCCGTCGATCGTGAGTACCCACTTGGAGAGGAAGCGGGTGTCCCAGGCGAAGAGCCCCGACGGATAGTCCGGCGACGGGTCGACGTCGCCGGTGGAGTCGCTGAGCATGAACGTGTTGCCGTCCAGGATGCTGACCAGGTCCTTCACGATCGACGCTCCCGTTCCCGAGCACCGGTCCGGCCGGCGAACCGCTCCCGGATCCGCTCCCGGGGGTCCCGGGTGCCGGGCGGCGAGGGGAAGACCCGCCGGAACATCAGCAGCAGCGGCAGGCTCCCCCGTACCGTCACGTCGTTCCGGTTGTAGGCGGCGATCACCTGCGCCTCGCCGGTCGCACACCGGTCGAAGAGCGCCTTCTCGGCCTCGACCACACAGTCCGCGTCACGCTTCTCGTGCGACACCAGCACGTTGCCCCGGTTGATCGCGACGAACCAGTGGTCGACGTGGCCGTCCCGGTCGAGGTCGAACCGGAGCGTTCCCCGGGCGTGCGCCGGCAGCATCTCCGGCCCGTGCTCCTCGACCCGGCAGAAGAATTCGGCGGTCGGATCCGCCATCGGCTGGTGCCTCCCATTCCCGACTCGTCCGGCATCCCGCACAGCGGCGCGTGCCATCTCCCGATCACTCCATCAGCCGGGGCGGCATCCGGCTGTGCTCCGCCCGGCCCCGACCGAAGGCGTCGATCAGGCCCCACCGGCCGGGGATGTCCAGCAGCTCCATCCGGCCCATCCCCTCCGGCAGGGCCGGGTCCACCACCAGGTGCTCACCGTGCGGGTCGAGGCCCAGCAGGGTCCGGATCAGCAGCATCGGCGTACCGGTCGACCACGCCTGCGGGCTGCACGCCGTCGGGTACTGCACCGGATACTTCGTCAGCGCCCGGTCGTAGCCGGCGAACGCCTCCGGGAGCCGGCCGTCGAAGTACCGCCCGGCCTCGATCATCGCCTCGGCGATCTGGCCCGCCTCGTGCCGGAAGCCGTACCGGCGCAGGCCCCAGGCGATCAGCGAGTTGTCGAACGGCCAGACCGTGCCGACGTGGTAGCCGATCGGGTTGTACCGGCCCTCCCCCTCGGCCAGGGTCCGCACCCCCCAGCCGGAGAAGAGCCTCGGCCCGAGCAGATGCTCGGCCACCTTCGCGGCCCGGTCCTCGTCGACGATTCCGCTCCACAGCAGGTGTCCCATGTTCGACGAGAGCGCGTCCACCTGGCCGCCCTCGATGTCCAGGGCCAGCGCGTAGTACTCGCCGTCGTCGACCCAGAAGTCCCGGTTGAACCGCTGCTTCAGCTCCGCCGCCTCCCGCTCCAACTGGTCGGCGTAGACCGGATCCTTCCAGCAGAGCCGGGCGAGCCGGGCGCCCCGCATCTTGGCGTCGTACGCGTAGCCCTGTAGTTCGCAGGTGGCCCGGGGGAAGGCCGGCAGCCGCCCGTCGGAGTACGAGATGCCGTCCCAGGAGTCCTTCCAGCACTGGTTCTCCAGGCCGTTGCGCAGGTTGCGTCGTTCGAACCAGACGTAACCGTTGCCCATCAGGTCCCCGTACCGGTCGATCCAGGTCAGCGCGGCCCGGGCCTCGGCCTCCAGCGTCCCGACCAGCTCGGTGTCCCCGCTCCACCGCTCGTACTCGTCGAGCAGGATCACGAAGAGCGGGGTCGAGTCGGCCGAGCCGTAGTACGGCGAGTGCGGCTGCTCCTCGAAGGCCGTCGACTCGCCGTACCGGACCTCGTGCAGGATCTTTCCCGGCTCGCGTTCCCGGAAGTCGTCCAGGGTCACCCCCTGGGACATCGCCAGGTAGCGCAGCGTCGGCCCGGCGAGTTCCGGGGTGAACGGCAGCGACTGGAGGCAGGTGATCAGGCTGTCCCGGCCGAACATCGTCATGAACCAGGGCAGGCCGGCGGCCGGCAACGGCGGCCCGGAGGTCAGCGGCCTGTACCGCAGCGCGGCCAGGTCGGTCAGGCTGCGCTGGTACGTCTCGGTCAGCGCCTCGCTGTCGCTGGTGAGCTTCGGCGCCCGCTCCAGCCAGGCGTCCAGGTCCCGCCGCATCTCCTGCGGGGAGCGGCTGTGGTGCTGCTGGATGCTGAGCCGGATGTCCCGGCCGCCGGCCCCCTCCACCAGGGTCTCCACCCGCAGCCGGGTCTGCCACTGCCGGTGCGCCCCGATCCGCAGCGTGAAGCTGATCCCACCCTCGTCGAACTCGGCGGGTGCGCTCGAGGTGATGATCGTCTCGCGCCGGTAGGTGTCCCGCTGGTAGCGCAGCCGCAGTCGGTCCTTCTCCACCAGCACGGTGGTGTTGCCGACCTTCTCCTGCACGTCCTTGATCTCGAACAGGTCGGCGAAGTCGCTCTCGGCGTTCAACCGGACGGTCAGCTCGACCGGCCGGTCCTGGTGGTTGAGGACGGTCAGATCCTCGACGAAGCTGCCGCCGATCGTCCGGTGCCGGATGATCGACAGCTTGGCGTCCACGTAGTGCGTCGGCTCGCCGGGCACCAGGAAGAACTGCGACTCGAAGTACTGGAGGTCGTCGACGGAGAGCGCGTTGAGCCGGTTTCCGTCGACGGTCAGCTCCCACTTGGACAGGAACCGGGTGTCGAACGAGAAGAGCCCGGTGGGAAAGGTCGGCGACGGGTCGATGTCGCCCCGGTTGTCGCTCACCACGAAGGTGTTTCCGTCGAGAATGCTGACCAGTGGTTTCATCACCGCTGCCCTCGCTGCCGTACCCAGTCCCGGGGCTCGTGCGCCCCCGGCGGCCCGGGAACGAGGTGGTTCAGGTAGCTGTACAGGCCGAGCTTCCCCTCCACCGTGACCCGGTTGCAGAGCAGCGCCGCGAACGGGTTCGACTCGCCGGCGGCGATCCGGTTGAAGAACTCGCGGTCGGTCCGCACCGTGCAGTCCGCCGAACGGTCCGTCTGGGTGGCGCTCACACTGCCGGCGCTGAGCACCAGCAGCCAGGTGTCGAGGTGCTCACCGGACTCGAGTTCGAAGCGGACGGTGCCGCGGATCCGGCTCAGCAACGGGTCCGGGGGCCGGTGGTTGAGCCCTTCGAAGAACTCCGTGGTCGGATCCATCGCCCTGCCCTCCCTCGCCTGCGACCGGGCACAGGTGCTGGCCCACGTCGAACCGCTGCCTCCGGGTCCCGGACGGGGACCTCCCGCTGCCGGAGCGGGGCGCACAGCCCGACGAGCCCGGGGACGCCGTTGTCGCCCGGACCCGTCGGGCCGGTCTCAGTTGTTCGGTTCATCGGCGCTGATGTCGGCGAGCACGGACTGCGGCTCCCGCTCGACCGCCAGGTCGCCGAGGGAGACCAGTCCGATCAACCGGCCGTCCTCGACCACCGGCAACCGCCGTACGCCGTACGTCCGCATCAGGTCGGCGGCGGCGACCGCGTCGTCGTACTGCGTCACGGTCACCACGTCCTGGGTGAGGATCTGGTTCAGCGTGGCGCTCGACGGGTTCAGCTCTTCGGCCACCCCGCGTACCGTGATGTCGCGGTCGGTGACGATACCTACCACGTCGTCCCCGTTGGTCACGATCACGTCGCCGATGGCGCTGTCCCGCATCTCCTGGGCGGCAGCGGTGAGCGTGTCGCCGCCGTCCATGGTCACCAAGCGGGTCGTCATGAACTCTCCGACGGTCGTCATCCTGCTCCCCTCTCAAGGTCGGCCGACCCGGTCTACCCGGGCAGACCTCGACGTAACGCCGCACGGCCGGGCCGGACGCTCCGCCCGGGGGCCACCCGCCCAGCACCGCAGGGCGGCCGCCGCCCGGGCCGGTCGGTACGGAAGGTCAGCATCGGGACGTTGTCCGCAGAGCCGTTCTTGTCCCGTCGGCGGAGGTTCGCCCGGGAAGTACCCGGATGTGCGGTTCTCCGCCGGGGCAAGTGAGGGGGCGGCGGCCGATCCGGCGGCATGCCCGAGGCGGGGAGCGGACCGAGCAATGTCGACGATGCGGGTCCGGGAGAGGGTACGCCCGGTGGCCGGGCGGGTAGACCGTGCGGGCTAGCTAGCCGCGCGGCGGTACGCCGTACACCCGGTCGACCGGGAGCCGGAGCACGAGTCGCCGGTCCGCGACCATCGCCCGGCGGTAGTCGTCCCAGTCCGGGTGCTCACCCTGGACCGCCCGGTAGACGTCGATCAGCTCCTCGACCGTCGGGTCGGTCCGCTCGGCCGCCACCGGGGTCAGCTCGGCGACGCCCTCGGCGACCGCGTACGCCCAGCCGTCGGCGGTGCTGACCTGGAAGCTCGCCCGGGGGTCGCGCCGCAGGTTGGCGGTCTTGGCCCGGTCGGCGGTGATGGAGACCCGGACCAGCCGACGCTCCGGGTCGTAGCAGTAGTTGACGTTGGACAGTTGCGGCCGGCCGTCCCGCTTGATCGTCGCCAGCACGCCGAGCGACCCGTCCCGGATGATGCCGAGCAGCGCCTGTTCCGTCCGGTCGTCCACCACGCCCACCTCCAGAGCAGAATCGACCCCACCCTACCCACCGCCGCAGCCCCGCCGCCGGTGAGCGGCGGGGTCGGGTGTCAGCGCGACTCGCCGGCCACCAACTCGGCGATCTGCACGGCGTTCAGCGCCGCGCCCTTGCGCAGGTTGTCGTTGGAGCAGAAGAACGACAACCCGTGCTCGACGGTCTCGTCGACCCGGAGCCGGCCGACGTACGTCGGGTCCTGCCCGGCCGCCAGCAGCGGCGTGGGTACGTCCGCCAACGCCACCCCGGGGGCCCCGGCCAGCAGCTCGCGGGCCCGCTCCGGGCGGAGCGGCCGGGCGAACCTGGCGTTGACCTGCAACGAGTGCCCGGTGAAGACCGGCACCCGGACGCAGGTGCCGGAGACCTTCAGCTCGGGAATCTCAAGGATCTTGCGGCTCTCGTTGCGGAGCTTCTGCTCCTCGTCGGTCTCCGCCGACCCGTCGTCGACGATCGCGCCGGCCAGCGGCAGCACGTTGAAGGCGATCGGCTGGGCGTACTGCCGGGGGGCCGGGAACTCGACGGCCCGGCCGTCGAAGGCGAGCGCGGCGGCACCGTCGGCGACCTTGCGGACCTGCTCGTCCAGCTCGGCGACCCCGGCCAGTCCGGAACCGGAGACCGCCTGGTAGGTCGCCACGACCAGGCTGAGCAGCCCGGCCTCGGCGTGCAGCGGACGCAGCACCGGCATCGCCGCCATCGTGGTGCAGTTGGGGTTGGCGATGATGCCCCGGGGGCGTACGGCGGCGGCGTGCGGGTTCACCTCGGCGACCACCAGCGGCACCTCGGGATCCATCCGCCAGGCCGAGGAGTTGTCGATCACCACCGCACCGGCGTCGGCGACCCGGGGGGCGAGTGCCCTGCTCGTGCCCTTTCCGGCCGAGAAGAGCGCGATGTCCAGCCCGGCGTAGTCGGCGGTCTCCGCGTCCTCGACGGTGACTTCACCGTCCCGCCAGGCCAGGGTGCGCCCCGCCGACCGGGCCGAGGCGAAGAGTCGCAGCTCGTCCACCGGAAACTGGCGTTCGGCGAGTATCCGCCGCATCACGCCACCGACCTGCCCGGTGGCCCCCACAATCCCGATCCTCATACCGCGAGGCTACCCAGCCGCTCCGGCGGCCCGGCAAGCCGATTACCGCACCGCCCAGCATCCGGTCACCCCCGGCCGCCGCGCCCAGCATCCAATCAGCCCCGGCCGCCGGGCCGCCCGAACCGGGCCGCCCGGCGCAGCGCGTCAGCCGGCGGCGTCGACCAGCTCGCCGAGGCCGCTGGCGACCAGCTCGTCCCGGATCACCGCCGCGTCACCCTCGATCACCAGGGTCAGCCCCTGCGGATGCAGGTGCGTCGCGGCCGCCGCCGACACCGCCGGCTCGGCGGTGGAGAGCAACTGCTCGCGCAGCGTCGCGTGGTAGTCGTCCGGCAGGTCGTGCACGACCAGCGTGGCGAGCGCGCTGGCGATGGCCCGGGGCGTCTGCAACTCCACCGAGAGCTGCCCGGCCCGCCAGGCGCGGGCGACCGCCAGCTCCGGCTCGGTCACCCCGGCGTCCCGGGTACGGGTGATCTCGCCCACCGCGTCGACCAGGGCCGGCGCGGTGACGGCGGTCTGCACCCCGGAGCTGACCACGAACCGGCCGAACCGCCGGGAGTGGCCGAACTCGGCCCTGATCCCGTACGTGTAGCCGCGTACCTCCCGGATCAGGTGGTTCAGCCGGGAGGTGAAGGCCCCGCCGAGCACCGTGGCGGCCAGCGCCATCGGCACGTGGTCCGGGTGGGCCCGGTGCGGTGCCGGGTGCCCGAGCCGCAGCGTGGACTGGACCGAGCCGGGCCGGTCGACCAGGATGATCCGCCGCTCGTCCCGGACCGGCACCTCCAGCGGCGGACCGGCCGGCTGCACCGCACCGTCCGCACCGGCGAACGCGGTGGTGCCGAGCACGTCCAGGTCGATCCGGTCGAGGTCGCCGACGACCAGCAGGGTGCCGAACCGGGTCAGCCAGGCGGCGTGGAACGCGGTGACGTCGTCGACGGTGACCGCGGCCACCGAATCGGGATCGCCGTCCATCGGGCGACCGTGCCGCTGGTCCGCACCGAACAGGTCGGCGCGGAGCACGGCGTCGGCCCGTGGCCCCGGGTTGGCCCAGTACATCCGCAGCGCGGTGACCTCGTCGTCGCGTACCCGGGTGATGTCCGCCGGGTCGAGCCGCGGGGTCCGGACGGCCTCGGCCAGCAGCTCCACCGCCGCCGGCAGCCGATCCACCGGCACCAGCACGCTGACCTGAAACGCGTCCCAGTCGGTGGCGATGGTCAGCTCGGTGCCGAGCCCCTCCAGCGCCAGCGCGTACGCCGTGGAGTCGCGCCGGGTCGTCCCCTCCTCCAGCGCCTTCGCGAGTACCCCGGAGAGGCCCTCCCGGCCGAGCGGCTCCCGCCCGGCGCCCCCGTCGAGCAGCAGCACCGCGACGGCGAGATGGTGCCCCGGCAGGTGGGCCGCGACCACCTTGCCCCCGGCCACCGTCCGGCGGACCACCGTCGGGAAGGTGTACGGCCGGGCGGCCCCGGTCGGCGGCCGTTCCGTGATCAGGATGGGACCCGGCTCGCTCATGACGCCTCTTCCTCGGTCTCCGGCAGGTAGGTCAGGGTCGCCCGGTCCTCGGGCCGGAGCAGCTCGGCGGCGAGCGCGGCCACCTGCTCCGCGGTGACCGAAAGCCAGCCCGGCAGCCGGTCGGCGGCCCGGGCCGGGTCGCCGAGCTGGGTGGCGTGCCGGCCGAGGATGTCGGCCCGGCCGTCGACGCTGGCGAGCTGCCGCCACCAGCCGGTGGTGAGCAGCGCCTTGGCCCGGTCGAGTTCGGCTCCGGTCACCCCGTCGGCGAGCCCGTCCAGCACCTCGACGAGGCCCGCCTCCAACTCCTGCGCGGTCACCCCGTCCCGGGCGGTGGCGGTGACGATCATCGGAGCCGGCGCGTACGCCAGGTCGACGCCGAACGCGCCGATGCTGTCCGGCTGGGCGAGCCGCGCGCCGTCGGCGAGCCGCTGGTAGAGCCGGCTGCCCCGGCCGCTGCCGAGCAGCGTCGCCAGCACGGTCACGGTGTCGTAGCCGGGGCCGCCGAACGGGTGGGTCCGGTGCGCCAGGTAGACCCTCGGGGCGGGCACGTCAGCGGTGACGGTCTCCCGGACCGGCGCCCCGATGCTCGGCACGACCCGGCCGTCCGGGGCCGGCGGGATGTCCGGCTGCGGCACCAGCCTGCCGAAGTAGCGCTCGGCCAGCGCGAAGACCTCGTCGGCCGAGGCGTCACCGGCCACCGTGAGCACCGCGTTGTTCGGCGCGTAGTAGGTGGTGTGGAACGCCTGGAAGGTGGCCAGGTCGGCGGCGTTCAGGTCGGCCATCGAGCCGATCGTGGCGTGGTGGTAGGGGTGCCCGGGCGGATAGAGCAGCGGCAGCAGGCGCAGCCAGGCGTCGCCGTACGGGACGTTCTCGTAGCGCTGCCGCCGCTCGTTCTTCACCACCTCGCGCTGGTTGTCCAGGGTCTCCTGGGTCAGCGCCGGCACCAGGCCGCCCATCCGGTCCGCCTCCAGCCAGAGCGCGAGCGCCAGGTGCTCCGAGGGCAGCGTCTCGAAGTAGTTGGTCCGGTCCGGGTTGGTGGTCGCGTTCAGCGAGCCGCCGGAGCCCTGCACCAACTGCATGTGCTCGGTCTTGGCGACGTTGACCGAACCCTCGAACATCAGGTGTTCGAACAGGTGGGCGAAGCCGGTCTGGCCGTCGGGCTCGTGTCGTGAGCCGACGTCGTACCAGAGGTTGACCGCGACGACGGGGGCGCTGCGATCCTCGCTGACCACCACACGCAGGCCGTTGTCCAGCCGGGTGGTCTCGATCGGCCAGGGATAACCGGTCTCGGGCATGGCCACGACGCTATCCGATCGGAGGGTTGCGGCGTGGACAGCCCCGCCGGGCGGGTGGGTCAGGTGGCCGGCAGGTCGACCGTCATCCAGATCGGCAGATGGTCCGAGGACTCGACCGGGGAGCCGGGCCGGCCACAGGTGTGCGGCAGTCCGGCGTTGGTGAAGAGATAATCGATCTTGATTGTGTTGGCGTTGTCGTGCGGGGTGCTCGTGTAGTAGGTGCCCGGCCCGGTACGCGGCGAACCGGTGCCGGCCTGGGCGCACTCCACGAAGGAGTCGTAGAGCGGCAACACCCCGCCGCCCGGATAGCTGACATTCGCCGGCGGTTGCAGGTTGAGGTCACCACCGAAGATCACCCGGAACCGGGACGGCCAGACGTACGCCTGGTAGGCCGCGACCTGCTGGGTGCGGAACGCGTACGAGGCGTCGTCGCCGTTGTAGGAGAAGTGGGCGTTGCAGAGCTTCACCCACCACGACTCGACGGTGGCACAGATGGCCACCCGCCACTCCGCACCGTCGGCCGACGGCAGGTAGCGCGCCTCCCACCAGGTGTTCTCGTCCGGTACCGCGAGCATGATCCCGTAGTCGCCCCGGCCGCGTACGCACTGCTTGTCCGGGGAGGTCGCCGGGTCGGCGCTCTGCTTCAGCTTGATCGGCGCGAACCGGACGTCCCAGCCGTAGCCGTAGTGCTCCTCCAGTTGGTATTCGAGCGGCTTGGCGAAGGAGCTGCACACCTCCTGGACGATCGCCGCGTCCATCGGGGTGCCGTGGTTGCGCATGTGCCAGCGGATGGTCCCGATCAGCCCGTTCGGGTCCTCGTAGTATTTGCACGCCGAGTTGTTGCCGCAGGCGTTCCAAGTCATGATCTTGACTGTCCGGGCCGGTACCGCCGCGACCCCGACCCCCGCCTCGGCCGGCCGGGCCGCCGCGACTCCGGGCGCCTCCCGCCCGAGACCGCCGGCCCCCAGCGCGGCACCGGGCACACCGAGCGTGCCCAGTACGCCCAGCACCGCCGAGGTGACCGCCAACCAGCGCCGTGTCGATCTCATCCGCTTCCCCCGTCGCAAGGCATCCAGAGGCACAGATATACACCACCGTGGCCGGGTCCGTGGGGGTGCCGGCCACGATGGTCGATCCCGGTTCCGGCCGCGTGGAGACTGTTGCCCGGCCGGTCCCGGCGCCTATCGTGCGGATCACCCCTGCACATTGGTCGATGGACCTGGCCGGGTGGCAGGAACGCCCGCGCGACCGACCGGCGCTCGGAGTAGTCCCAAGGAGACAGAGTTGACGACCCCTTCGACACCCGCCGCCACCAGCGGTCGGACGGCACCGCGCCGACGCCTGGCCACCCTCGCGGTGGCCGCCCTCGCCGCCGGCGTACTCCCGGTGCTGGTCACCTCCACCCCGGCCAGCTCGGCGCCGGCCCAGCCGGCTAACCCGTGGACCCGGCTCGCCGACGGCTCCAGCGCCGCCCGGTCCGCCGGGCCCACCGACATCCAGGCCGAGCGGTTCACCGGGTACGCCCTGGACCGGGCGAGCCTCGCCGCCACTCTGGAGCGGGCACCCGAGGAGCGCGCCGGCACCGCCCCGGCCCGGTCCCTGGTCGTGGCACTGCCCACCCCGGACGGCACGTTCCAGCGGTTCGCGCTGGTCGACTCGCCGGTGATGGCGCCCGGCCTGGCCGCCCGGCACCCGGAGATCCGGACGTACGCCGGTCGGGGGGTCGACGATCCGACCGCGACCGTCCGGGCCGACCTCACCCCGCTGGGCTTCCACGCCTCCGTCCGGTCCGAGCGCGGCGCCTGGTACGTCGACCCGTACAGCCGCGCCGACCAGGGCCGGTACGCCAGCTACTACGTGCAGGACGCCACGAACCCCGACGAGCCGTTCGTCGAGCGGGAGGACGTGGCGCAGACCGCCGAGGCGCTCGCCGACGAGGTCGGGGCGGCCCCGGGCGCGGCCGGCGGCGACGTGACACTGCGGACGTACCGGCTCGCCCTGGTCACCGACCCGTCCTACGCCAGCTACTTCGGGGCGGCCAACGTCACCGCCGCCAAGGTGACGCTGGTGAACCGGGTGACCCAGATCTACGAGGACGAGACGGCGATCCGGCTGGTGCTGGTCGACGAGACCGAGAAGACCAACCTGAACACCCCGGCCGAGGCGACCGGGGCGAACGGGCCGTGCGGTGCGGCGCCCTGCTACACCGAGGCGCAGCTCGCCTCCTGTGCCGGCGGCACGCTGAACCGCAACAACATCGTGCTCGGCCAGCTCGTCGGGGCGTCCGACTACGACGTCGGGCACATCGGGCTCGGCGTCAACGGCGGCGGGATCGCCGGGCTGGGCGTGGTCGGCGGGGCCAACAAGGCGCGCGGCTGCACCGGCCTGCCGACCCCGGTCGGCGACTTCTTCGCCGTCGACTACGTCGCGCACGAGATCGGCCACCAGTTCGCCGGCAACCACACCTTCAACGGCACCCAGTGGAACTGCTCCGGCGGCAACCGCAGCCCCGCGAACTCGTACGAGCCGGGCAGCGGTTCGTCGATCATGGCGTACGCCGGCATCTGCCAGCAGGACAACCTGCAACCGCACAGCGACCCGTACTGGTCGCAGCGCAGCTACACCGAGATCACCACGTACGTCGGCTCGGCCCGGCCGGCCGTCAACGAGGTGCAGAACGTCTCGCTGCGCGACTTCGACACCGACGGCGACTCGTTCACGCTGCGCTACGGCGATGCCGAGTCGGCGCCGATCGTCCGGGGCGTCAACTACAGCGCGGCCGGGATCAAGGCGGCGATCGAGGCGATCCCCGGCTGGCCGGCCGGCGCGCTCGTCGCCGTCGCGCCGTTCGGCGGCACCGGCGTGCTGGACGACACCGGGTTCCAGGTCACCTTCGCCAGCGGCCCGGTGGCGGCGGTCAACGTCGGCACGCTCGCCGTCACCAACGCCAGCGGCGCGGACGGGTTCGTCGGCGAGACGGTCAAGGGCGGCCCGATCGACAACGGCGGCTGGCGGGTCGAGCAGACCGGCAACTCGGCACCGGTGGTCACCGCGCCGGCCGCGTACACCATTCCGGTCCGTACCCCGTTCGCGTTGACCGGCAGCGCCACCGACGCGGACGGCGACACCGTGACGTACCTCTGGGAGCAGAACGACCGGGGCGGCGTCAGCGGCGGCAGCACCGCCGGGACCGCGCTGGTCAGCAACACCAAGACCAACGGCCCGCTGTTCCGGCAGTTCGGCACGGCGGCGATCGTCAGCCCGACCGACACGCTGGAATACCACTCCCCCGGGCTGAACGCGGTCACCACCGACCCGACCCGGGTCTTCCCGGACCTGGCCCAGATCGCCGCCGACAACACCAACGCGAAGACCGGCACCTGCCCGGCCGCGCCGCCGCCACCGGTGAGCGGCGGGGCGAGCAACGTGCCGCCGGAGATCGTCGACTGCTACTCGGAGTTCCTGCCCACCGCCGACTGGGTCGGCTTCACCGGCGACCGGACCCTGCACTTCCGGCTCACCGCCCGGGACGGAAACCCGGGCGCGGGCGGGATCGGCAGCGCCGACACCGCGCTGACCCTGGCGCCGGCCGCCGGACCGTTCCTGGTCACCTCGCAGTCCAGCGCGCAGACCCTGACCGGCGGCGCCGCGCTGCCGGTGAGCTGGGACGTGGCCGGCACGGACGCCGCGCCGGTCGGGGTGAGCGAGGTGAAGATCTCGCTCTCCGTCGACGGCGGAAAGACCTTCGGGTACGTCCTCGCGGAGCGCACCACCAACGACGGCGCCGAGACGGTGACCCTGCCGAACGTCGGCGCCAAGGCGGCCCGGATCAAGATCGAGGCGGTCGGCAACGTCTTCTTCGACCTCAACGACGCCGACCTCACGCTCCGGGCCACCCCGAAGGTGACCTTCGACGGTGGCGAGGTGGTGACGGTGCAGTACAGCGACCCGATCCTGCCCGAGGTGCGGGTCACCGCCACCGACCCGGACGGCGGTCCGGGACAGCTCACCGCGACCGCGACCGGGCTCCCCGCCGGCCTGGCGCTCGGGGCCAAGACGCCGGAGGAACCGGACGAGGCCGGCGCACCGGCGGTCTGGGGCGTCGTCGGCAACAACCGGGCCGCTCCCGGCGACTACCCGGTGACGGTGACCGTCACCGACCAGCACGGGCAGACCGGGACGGTCTCGTTCACCGTCCGGGTGCTGCCGGAGGCGGCCGAGCTGGCCTACACCGGGGACACCCTGGTCTCCGGGTCGGGGCGGAGCGCGGAGGTGCTGCTCCAGGCCACCTTGCGGGAGATCCCGCCGGGTTCCGGCGCCGAACCGTGGCCGGGTGACGTCTCGACCGCGACGGTGACCTTCGCCGCCGGTGGCCGGACCCTCTGCACCGACGTACCGGCGCCGCTCGGCACCGACGACTTCGGGGCGGTGGCGAGCTGCACGGCGAGCCTGCCGAACGGCAGCTCGGAGGTGACCGTCACGCTCGGCGGCAACTACGCCGGCAGCACGAAGGCGCGGGTCGAGGTGACCAGGGCGGGCACCTCCGTGGTGCTCGGCGGCGGCTCGGTGACCCCGACCAGGTCCGCCGGGGCGTACCCGGTGGAGCCGAAGTCGCGGGTCGACCTCAGCGTGCTGGTCGCGCAGACCCGGTTCGGCGGTACCGGTACGACGACTCTCTCCTTCCGGTCGGAGGGTCGCAGGTACGAGATCCGGGGCGTCGGGCTCGACTCGTTCGGCGTACGGTCCGGTGCCGGTGTCGACCGCCTGGACCTGCGCACCCGGGCCGGCCTCTACGACGTCACCGACCCCCGCCGACCGGTCACGGTGGCCACCGGGCTGAGCCTGCGGATCACCGGTACCGACCGTGGCCCGCTCGGCGGTAGGGACAGTGTGGCGGTCACCCTTACCGAGGGCGACCGGCTGCTCCTCGCCACCGACTGGACCGGCCTGACCAGCAAGGAGATCAACCTGACCAGCGGTACGCTGCTGGTCCTGTGAGTTGTGGGAAGGGCCTCTCCCCGTCGGATACGTACGGGAAGAGGCCCTTCTCCATTTCCGTCCTCACGCCCTCCGGGAGTGACGGCCCTCGGCCGGTGGCTCGACTGCTCTGGCAACCGCACGTACCAGCCGGACGACCCCGGCGACCCGTCAGGGTCAGGCGTGATGTTCGCTGCACCGTCGCTCATCTGGCACTACGTCACCGCCCATTCGTACCGGCCGCCGACTGAATTCATCGAGGCCGTGCAGCAGTACGACCCGGGTTGGATTTCGGAAGCGAGCCCGTGGATACCCGACGATGCCACCCGCATCACGTTCGACTGATCCAAGGCGCCGACCGGCGTCGCGCCCATCGCGCCAGAAGCGCAATCAGCCGCCCCGACCACTCTCGCCTCGGCTCGTGCGTGCACGGGGCCGGGCTATATCGGTACCTGCTCGCGCAGGGCAATCGGTCACGGCGCAGGCTCGGCCGGGCGGCTGCTGGTGTTGTAGGCGTTCTTCGCGGCGACCACGGCCGCCTGGACGTGTTCGGGGTCGACGCCGTGCACGTTGAGTGGCGGGTGCAGGCGCCGGACGAGTTCGGCCTCGATGGCCGCCGGCTCCGCGTCCTCGGCCCAGGTGAGGCGCAGGTGCGCGTACATCCACGCGGTCAACCGTGCCTCGTCCTCGGGGACCAGGACAACGCGGTTGGTCCAGGTCGTCCGGTAGCCCTCGGACGCGAGGAGTCCGGCCAGTGTGCGGCGCAGCGTCGAACTGCCCGAGCGCCGGAGATGATTGCGCAGGATCCGGCCCCGCAGACTGGTCGCCCGACCGAGGTAGAGCAGCCGTAGCGACGGGACGTGCCCGTTCGGCGGTCCGGGGAGTTCGGGAAAGGTCGAAGGAGCGGCCCACCAGGCGTAGACACCGCTGCCGCGGCTGAGTCCCTTGACGGCGACGTCGAGTCCGACCGGCGTGCCGGACAGCAGGCGCAGGGCCTCTGCGGTACGGGCCTCGTTGGTGCGGACGTCGTCGGGTCGCATCTCGGGAGTGTTCATCGGGACGATGCTAGGCGTCCCGTCCGGTCCGGTCCTGTCGGTGCCGCTGGGACTGCCCCGTTTCCTGGCGCGGCTGAATGCTCGCGGGTACGTAGACTGCCGCGCCATGGGAGAGATCGTCGTGCTGGGCGAAATCAGCTGTCCGTCCGGGGAGGTTGTGATCCTTGACGGCGGCATCCTCGGCATGTGGTCCGGCCAGCGCTCGCCGAACGAACTGGACCCGCGCGGTCTCGGTATCGACGATCCGCAGGTTTGCGCAGACGTGTCGGGAGCCGTCGACTATGCCGTTGTCGGACCCGACGCCGAAGGTGCCGCGGCGTCGTTCCCACGACGCCCGACGCGATACCACTACGACATTCCCGCCTCACGAACCGCCGACTGGACGGAGCTGTTCGCGCAGCACTGCCGCGAGCACCGGTGGGACGCCACCCTGCAACCCGCCGCAGCCCAGGTACCGCATCGTGAGCGGGCCCGCCGGTGCGCGGTCGAACGCCTCGCCGGGTTCCTGGTCTTCGGGCTGCCAGCGGTGGCGGTCGACGGGCTGCCCACCCGCGCCCCGGTCAGGCTCGAGGCCCAACGCTCCGACGGGCCGTGGCACGGCTGGTCGCAGATGATTCTCCGGGTGCGTGACGCACCGGTCGCCACGACGACCGGCGTGGGGTTGGTCGGCGTGGACGCCGCCCGGCTGGCATTCGCCGACCCTGACGCGCTCGCCCAGTGGCGTCACGATGAACCACTGGACGGCCTGGCCGACGTCGCGTTCTGGGGAGTTGCCGCCGCCGAGGCGGCGGTGGAGTTCAGCGCCGACCCCCTGACCGCCGCCGGAGACGAGGGCAGCTACGGCTGGACAGACTTACCCATCCGATCCGCGCTGCGCCGCGCGACGACCATCGAGGCATGGATGAACGCCGAGCCCACCCGGCGAATGGTGGTCGACTTCCGTCCACACTCCCACCACTGGCAGGTGATGCGGCAGGTCCGAGCCAGCGACAACGAGACCGGCACCATCACCATCGGCGACGCCCAGATCCTGTTCGCCATGACCAGCTGGGGTGATGGGCTGTTCCCCGTGCACGCGGACCGCGATGCCGCAGGGAATCTCGTCTCGCTCCGTATCACCCTGGCTGAACAACTGAGCAACTGAACACTGAACACCGAATTCGCGGCCGCTACGGCCCCGGTTGGGGTGGTGCGCACGGAGGGCGGCAGATGCCAGACGTCCATCGCGGGTGGGGTGCCGGGATGCGTCGCGCTCTCCGGAGCCGGAGCAGCGCGGCCTACGCGCGCAGGTTCACCGAACTCTGCGGTACCCGGGCATCGGATGCGCCCCGGCCCAGGGTCGTGACATCGCCGCTCTATCGGGCGTCGACAACCGTCCAGCCGCGACGGTGCAGCTCGGCCAACACCTTGCCGGCACAAAGAGCCCAGAAAATCACGGCCTCGTCGTGATCACGGCCCACAATCTTGAAGCCGCTGGCCAGCACGGGGACGCGACCGAACCGGCAGATCGATACAAGGCTGGTGTGCGTGACCCGGAACTCACCGAACAAGGACGAAACCGTAAGCTGCCGTTCCCCGACGCGGAGCCGAGCCAGCGGCCAGGTCGCGTGTCGGTTGGTCCGAAAGTCCGACCCCAACGACCGTACGTCGCGATCGATGTAGGCAACGCCCCCGCGAACGCTGAACTCCGCCTCGGGCATGCGGCGATCATCGCAGGTACCGGCAACAGGTTCTGTCGGGTAAAGCCGGCCCGCCGATCGATCTGCCCGCCTACTGAGTTCTCCCTGGCCTGCGCCACTGGGCTCTGGAGGAGCCTTCCACCCGATCACGGCAGAGGTCTGCACTCGGCCCGGACGCTGACCCCTCCTCTCGTACGCGCTTCAGACCGCCCGAACTTCGGCAAGCCGCTTGACCGCGTACTCATCGTCCCAGCAGACGGCGGCTTCCCATGCGGCCGATGCTTGTGCGGCAACGTCGTACGCGCCGTCGTCGAGGCCGGCGGCGTTGTCGGGCAACACGAGGTCGAGGTCGGGGACGTCGACGTGTGACTCGTCCCAATCGACCAGCGCGACCTGATCTGCGGTCATGCGGACATTGCCAGGGTTGGGGTCGCCGTGGACGACGCATGTCTGACGCCCGGCGAGCCGGGCCCACGCGGCTCGGCATCGGACAACGCCCTCAGCGGGCATCACGCCGAGATCGATCTTCGTCCCGGTCTCGGCGTGCAAGAGGTCGGTCGACGATCGCCAGCCTGGGCGCTGCGGCCAGCCCTGCGTCAACCGATGCAGCTCCCGCAGCGTACCGGCCACGCGACGCCAGTCGGTTTGCGTCTCGGGCGGTCCGCCCTCCAGGTAGGTCATCACCATCAGACCGTCGGCGAACAGCCGACCGTCCGTAGTCGGGATCGGCACCGGCACAGTCAGACCTGCACGATCGAGGTACTGGAGGAGTTCGGTCTCCCACGCGAGGTCGGCGTCGCTCCTGGCACCGAGACGACCGACCGCGCGGCGCCCGTCGACGCGCACGATCCACACGTCGTTGGCGACTCCGCCAGCAAGCCGTTCGATGCGAGCGGCGTCTTCACCCCACTGCTCGAGTGCCTCCCACCCCACCTGCCACATTTTAGGGCGTTCCGAACATGACTGTTCTCGACATGATCGGACGCCGCAGCCGATGGGTCGGCCGAGACACCTGGATCGGGGTTGAAGGTTGCCGGTCCAGGGTTGGACGCCCGCGCGTAGGTAGGAACGCTGATCCGTGTCCGATCAGGTTGCATCGTTCCGCTGCAATGGTCAGGGTGACCGCCGCTGCCACGTTGCGCCCCCGTCCGGCCGCTCTGGGCTCGCTGGCCGAGCCGATCATGTTCGCGTTCAGCGTTCCGGCTGCGATTGTGGGCGGCCTGACGGTCGGTCTACCGGCCGCCGTGGGAGTACTGATGATCATGTGGCCGCCCGCCTTGGCCGGATGGATCTATGCCGCGCTGCGCCGACGCAACCTCCGGCTCGAGTTCGACGACGAGTGCCTGGTGCACGTGAACGTATGGCGGCAGCGCATCGTGATCCCGCGGACGGAGATCAGGGCGGCCCACGTCCTCTCGTTCGACGGTCCGGCCGGTGTGCCCGCCCAGGTCGTCATCGTCATGGGGCGGGACGGCGCGGTCGCACTGTCTCTATGGGAACCGCGATGGAACGTCGACCGTACGACCAAGTTCTTCGGAGGGCTGGTCCGGGTATTCGGGCAACCTCTGGGAGACACCCTCGATACCGTCCGCGCGGCGATCCCGGGCCTGCCCGTACCGTTCCGGGTGGCCCACCCGTTCCTCGCGGTGCTCGCGAAGTGGGCGGCCTTCACGGGCTACGTGGCACTGGTGCTGGGGCTCGTTGTCGCCGTGGCTACGTAACGCTTCACCGCATAGAGCCGGGACGGGGCAGGTACCGCTCCGGCCAGCACCGGTCCTCGCCGATCGGGCATGCTTCCGTGCGACGGTAGCCACGGGAGCGGACCACGTCTACGAGATTCAGGCTGGCTGGCCTCGCCAGATCGAAATCGATGAAGGCGGCGGTCGGCGCCGGCTCGATGCTGGCGGCAGCACGGGCTGGACCATCCCGGGGCGCGATGCCGGCGGGGCGTCGGCGGTGCTGTGCGTGTGGAGTACGTGTCCAGAGTGTCGCGACCGCCGCTGGACGGGCTGATCGACGACCTTTACTACCTGGAGGGTACGCCGCCGTACGCCCGGCTGACGCTGCCGCCGATGCCGGCGGCGTTGCTCATCGTCAACCTCGGCGCGCCGTTCCGCATCCGCGCCGGCGCCGACATCGAGACGGCCGAGTACGCCGACGGCTGCGTGGTCACCACGCCCAGCCGCGCGTTTGAATTCGGCTACCCACTCCCGACCCGGTCCGTCGGCGTGCACTTCAAGCCGTGGGGGCTAGCGCCGTTCCTGCCGATGCCCGCGGCCGAGCTGTGTGACCGGCCGGTGACGATAGAGCAGGTCTGGGGCCGGCCCGCCATTGCCGAGCTGCGAGACCGGCTGGCCACGGCGGACGGACCGCACGAGATGCTGACGCTGCTCGAGGAGGAGCTGATGCGACGGCTCTGCGAGACCGCCGGCCTGGGACTGGTCAGCCATGCGAGCAGCGTCATCGCGGCGACCAACGGTGCGGTGGCGATCGGCGACCTGAGCGTGGCAGCCGGTGTCAGCAGCACTCATCTGGCACAGCGGTTCAAGGAGCTGATCGGCGTCACGCCGAAGCGGCTGGCCCGCACCTACCGCTTCGCCGCCACCGTGTTCGCGATCAACCCCGCCGTTCCGATCGACTGGGGCGACCTCGCCGGTGGCGCGGGGTACTTCGACCAGGCCCACTTCGGGCACGAGTTCCGGGCGTTCACCGGGCTCACGCCGACCCGGTACGTCGAAATCCGGCGGCGGTTCCTGCGCGAACATCCCGGCCACGCGCTGGACGGCTGGCCACTGCCGGCGGATTGATTTCTTACAAGAGCGAGAGCCTACGTCACGCTAATTTAGGGGCATTCCAGAGCAGAGGAGAGCCCCGTGGGCACAGTGGTCATGTACAGCTCGGTGTCGGTGGACGGTTTCGTCGCGGACGAGAATGACCAGCCCGGACCGCTGTTCGACTGGTTGTCCAACGGTGACGTCCCGTTGGACGAGAGCGGCGCGGTGAAGGTGTCGCAGACGTCCTACGACTACACCCGGCCGTACTGGGACCAGATCGGGGCGACAGTCGTCGGCCGCCACGTCTTCGACCTGACGGACGGCTGGGACGGGAAGCCTCCGGGCGGGATCGACCACGTGGTCGTCGTGACGCACCGGCCGGCGCCTGAGGGCTGGGACCCCGAGGCGCCGTTTCACCTCGTCGACGGCATCGAGGCAGCCGTGGCCAAGGCGCAGGAGCTTGCGGGTGACCGCATGGTCGAGGTCGCCGCTGGCGACGTCGGTGGCCAGGTGCTTGCCGCGGGCCTGATCGACGAGGTGCGCATGGACGTCGTACCCGTCGTGTTCGGGTCCGGCAAGCGCTACTTCGGGTCGGTCGACGCGCAGCACCTGCTGGAGGATCCTGACGTGGTGATTCAGGGCAACCGGGTGCTTCACCTGCGCTATCGGGTGCGCCGTTGACCGATCTGAGCGGTACGCGAAGAACCCACCGCGACCGTGACACAAGATCGGGTCAGCTGCGGCGAATTCAACTCAAGATCACTGGTTGCACCTTCTGTCGACCACCAGGACCGGGCCGGTTGGGTACGTTCATCCCCGTGACCGACTTCGTGATGCGGCGATGGAACCTGGCCCACTACCCGGGAGACCAGGCCCCACCTCATCGACACGACCGCTCCGACGAGGGATTCGTCGTGCTTCGAGGTCGTCTGGAGGTCCTGGTCGGTGCCGAACGGAGGATCCTTCGGCAAGGCGATCACGTGACCATTCCCGCCGGTACGACACACACGTTCGCCACCGTCGACAGTGAGGGTGCCGACGTCATTGCCGTCATGACTCCCGAGGTCGACCAGCTGGTAACGGCGCTGCACGCCGCAGCCACAGACGAGGAGCGGGCCGCTGTCTGGGAACGCTACAACTCCGCATTAGCGCCGGCCGATCGCTGAGTCGGTGCGCCCGGACGGCGGCAGAAGCTGATGCCGTGATCCGGCCGTCTGGTGGTTGTCGCGGTGTTGCCGAGGCGCGGCAGAATCGTGAACCATGTCCACGTACCCCGATCCTGATGTTCTCTATCCGGAGGTTGCTGCTCACGGGAGCCTTGCGGCGGCACTGCGAGCGGTCGCCGTCGAGCAAGGGTTGTCTGTTCCCGTATCGGGGACGGAGTCCCGCTCGATGTACAACGCCGTCGTTCCCACCGCTGTCCCACACCGCGAGGAACTGCGGGTCTCCGCATGGCACGCGGAGCGTCAGTGGGCCATCTGGGGTGGCGAGCGTGCCCAAGGTCTGCCCCTCATCCAAGGAGAGACGCTGGATCTCGCTCAGATCGTCCGTGCCGCGCAGGCGTGGCACGACGGGGTGCCCCTGACCGGCATTGCCCGGGCCGCACCGTTCGTGAGGTTGACCGGACGGTTCGAGGTGCCCGACGGCGATCCGGCCCGGTTGATCGAATCGGAGTGGTTGTGCCTGCGTAAAGAGGCAGCGGAGGTGGACTGGCCCGAGCACCACGCGCTGATCGAGGCCGCGTACGCCGAGCCGGCGCTACGGCAGTACTACCCCTTCAAGAGCCATTGGACCTTGCGGTTCTCCACCAGCATCCGGCCCAAGCTCACCATCGTTCCCGTGTGCATACTTGCCGGGCTGGGCGAGGACTACACCGTCAGCGCGGGCTACCGGCAGCAACACCTTGGCGAGACCGCAACGGCGGAGGACGCGGTGGCGTTGGCGGTGCGCAACCTACCCGCCGACTTCACTCTCGGCTGAGGCGACCCGGCACGGTACACCGAACGACACCACGGTGCGGAGAGGAACCGTACGATCCGGCGGTGATCGAGACGCCGCCACCCGTCGCGTACCTTGGCCTGCCGCTGTGGCTTGGTCCTCCGGTGCTGCTGATCATCATGGTGACTCGGGTACGGGTGGTACGCATCGTATTCGGAGTCGGGCTGTCCGCCGCTCTGACCCTCCTCTTCGCCATCACCTTCGAGCTACTGCAGGGCCAGGGTCTGCCAAACTCGAACGAAGGGTTGGTGCTCTGGGGACCGACCACGCTCGCAGTGTGCGCCATAGCCCTCCTGGCCGATCGATGGCTTTCGCGGCGTCGAGGCGCCGGCCCCCGCCTGGAGTCAGGACAGAACCGGCGAGGATCGGTGGCGGGCCCGGGTGCGGCTAAGTTGCTGACGACAGCTTTCGTCGCCTGGTCAGCACTTTGCGGCTGTTGTACCTTCAGCCCTGCGGCCGTCGCCCTCGACCTGCGCCTCGACTCGCCTACACCGGGTCTCGTGCTGCCATTAGCGAAAGACCTGACCCTGGTCGCCGCCGACCGAGACTGCGGCTCGCAGACGTGCTCCGATACCTACCTCATCGGCTCACCCGACCAGGCCAGGGTGCGGGAGCTTACGGACCGCCTCTGGACGCACCTGGTCGCCACCAAGGGTTGGGAGCGTTTGCGTGACGACGCCGGATGCCAGCGGCCCGGATGGTTCCTACGGAACGAATTCTGCCTTTTCGTCGATGTCGAACGGACCGAGCCTGTCGCCGTGCTCAGCGTCCGCGTGACAGGGGCTTTGACTGTGGCCTCACTACCGCCCGTGACAGGGTACTGATCGGCCCGGGGAACGACGCGCGTCCAGCTCGTCGGCGGGCGACCGCGTCCGCGAGCGCCTGCGTCCCGATGGGCCCACCGCATCGTCATAGCCAGCGGGAAACTCGTCAGCCACCTGCCGAGCGAGCGGCCCGCTGGTGAGGGCCGCACGACCGCTGGACGGGCATGGGGTTCGGGGCGATACCGCAGGAACCTGCCTCGAGCTGCCAAGACCACGGCGAGATCGACAGCTCGGGGCGGGCACCGAGTGATGAGGGGGTCGGTCAGCGGCGGCGCGGTACCCAGTGGAGGAACCGGCCGGCGAGCAGTGCAGGGTGTACCTCGGGCAGCTCTTGCAGAGCGCGGGCAAGGTGGCTGCCGAGATACACCATCAGGCCCACCCGATCGCCCCGGAACCCGGTAAGCAGCGTCAACCGCGCATCCTGGCACGGCCAGTCAGCGCCGCAGAACCGGCACCGGTAGGAGGGATGCACCGGCACGTGCCGCCGCCAACGCTCCTCGCGGCCGATCATGGCAGCGCCGATCGGGCTCTCTCGGCTCGACGCGCCCGCGCGGCCGGCCCGGGCGTCAACCCATTGCCCCGGCCCGCCTGGGGTCGCCGCGATGGCGCGTTCCACAGTGGATCGCGAGCATTCTGCGCCCTGGGCCGAGCCGGCGGCACCGCACTGTCCGCCGTGACGCGCACGGGAGCCGAGGCGCGCACGGCCGCCCGGTAATCGGCCGGGGAGAGTGGCGGCACCTTCGGGGCGTACGGCATCGGGACCGGTTCGACCGAGTCCGGGCACCGCCAGCGGAAGCCGCACCGGCAGTACCGCCAGAGGCGACGCCAGTCCCGCCGATGCCGCGCTCCTGAGCCGACCAGGAAGTCGATCAGGAAGTCGATCAGCGACCGGTAGAGCGTCCTCATCACATACCTCCTCGGGTGTTTTGGCGGGAGCCGGTCTCGGTGGGGAGAGCTGAGACCGGCTCCCGATGCGAGTTCCACCCGGGCGCTTGACGGTCACCGAGCGGTCCTGCTGCTGCCACTCTCGGTGCCCCCACAACAGACATGCAACGGTCTAAGCTGATGCAACCCTCGCTAGTCGTTCCTTTTTCACAATCCACCGAAAACAGTCCCAGAATCGATCGACTGATTGCTTCAAATTGAGACAGGAGGTCCGGTGATGACGGACGCGGGGTCGTCCATACCGCGCAGGCAACTCGGCCGGATTCTGAGGCAGGCTCGCGAACAGGCCGGGCTCTCCCTGGAGGCCGCCGGCACCGACCTCGAATGGTCACGCTCCACGATGTACCGGATCGAGGGCGGTCAGGCCGCCGTCAAGGCGCGGGACGTCGAGGCGATGTGCCGGCTCTACGGCACCTCGGCCGAGATGACCGAGGCGCTGAAGAAGCTCGCCGCCGAGACCAAGGCGAAGGGGTGGTGGCACGCCTACGGTGACACCCTGCCGGCCTGGTTCGAGCTGTACGTCGGTCTGGAGGCCGCAGCCTCCCGCCTCCGCCACTGGGAACCCGCAGCACTGCCCGGCCTGCTTCAGACAAGGGAATACGCCGAATTTCTGCTCCGATCGCACCCGGATCTACCACCCCGCGAGGTCGGACGCCTGGTTGAGGTCCGGATGGAGCGCCAGAAGATTCTGAAGCGTAGACATCCGTTCCCGCCCCGCCTTGAGGTGATCGTGGACGAGAGTGTGCTGCGCCGGCCCTTTCCCGGGATGGCGGAACAGCTCGTCCACCTGCACACGCAGGTCAGCGACGGCACCGCAGCCATTCGTGTCGTACCGCGATCCGCTCCACCCAACTACGCGCTGACGAACGGTGGGTTCGTCATCCTGGAGTTTCCGACCGCCGGTCTCCGGACCCCCGAGCCTGCCACCGTGTACAGCGAGTCCCTGACCGGTGCCCTGTACCTGGACAGGCCGAAGGAGGTAGCGACGTACGCTGTTGCTTGGAAGGTGCTCGAAGGGTTGTCACTCGACCCGGAACAGTCTGCGGACCTACTGATACAGATCGCCAAGGAGATGCAGCGATGAGCGAACTAAGCGGCGCAGTGTGGCGAAAGTCGAGCCGGAGCAACGGGGCTGGCGGGCAGTGCGTTGAAGTCGCCGACAACCTGTCCGGCGTCGTACTCGTCCGGGACACCAAGGACCGCGAAGGTGGCACGCTGTCGTTCGCTCCCGCACCGTGGCGAGCCTTCGTCAGCTTCGCAAAGCAGGCCCCGACCGGCTGACCCGCCGACGTACTCGCCCGGCCCCCCTCGGGCCACACCGGCAGGAAGCATTATCGGCAAGGAGATGAGCGATGACTGACCAGTCCGGCGCAGTGTGGCGCAAGTCCAGCCGGAGTAACGGCTCGGGCGGCGCCTGCGTGGAAGTCGCCGACAACCTCTCCGGCGTCGTACTCGTCCGGGACACCAAGGACCGCGAGGGCGGCACCTTGACGTTCACCCCCGCACCCTGGCAAGCCTTCGTCGACCTCGCGAAACAGGCCCCGACCGGTTGAGTTGGGCCGGCGTTCGAGCCGATGTCGGCGAGGCGTAGATCGGGGTCAGCCCGCCCCCGGTAGCCCGACGTTGGACGGTGCGACCCGAGCGCAATGGGTCTGCGGCGGAGACTGTCGAGCTGCCCCGCTTGTGCTCCCGGTCTACCAGGCGCGGTTCGGAGCCGATCCGAGGCGCATCGACGGCGGACGCGACGTCCTCGGAGGACGAGATTGCCCACCAGAACGACCTCGCGCTCCTGGTGGGCACAAACGGGGCAGCTCTACAGTCTCGGCCACAGAGGTTCCCCAGGAGGCCGGCGGCGGGACAGGCGACGCCAGGTCCATGCTGGGCCTCGCCCTTGAGGGGATGACCGGCTCCCGATCGGGTACCAGACCGGGATGAACGGTTCGACACTCGCCAAGACCGGACTGGCCACCGCGCTGACCGCCGCCGCCGGCTCGCTTGCCACCGACCCCAACTCCGCCTGGTACCGGTCGCTGGACAAGCCCGCGTGGCAGCCGCCTCCGGCGGCCTTCCCCGCCGTCTGGACCCCGCTCTACGCCTCGATCGCGTTCGCCGCCGCCCGCGCCCTCGACGCCAGCACCAGCGCCACGCAGCGCAGCAGGTTCCGGCGGACGTACGCGATCAATCTGGCCCTGAACGCCGGCTGGAACGCGCTCTTCTTCCGGGCCCGCCGGCCACGGCTCGCCCTGGCCGAACTGGTCCTGCTGAACGCGGCCAACGCCGCCCTGCTGCACCGAGCCTGGCGGGCGGACCGGGTGGCCGGGGCGGCGCTCCTGCCCTACCTGGCCTGGACCGGCTTCGCCACCGCGCTGAACGCCACCATCGCCGCCCGCAACCCGGGCCGCTGACGTACCAGGAAATGGGCGGCGGGGTCCGGTCGGGCCCGGCATCGGGTATGGTTCCCAGCGTGACGCGTTCGTATCGATGGTTTAGTCAGCCGGCTCCGGAGCCGGTGACTCAGCCATGACCTGACGTCACCAAGATCCAGCAGAGCCGGCTGAAGCAGGGACATCGTCCCTGCTTTTTCCATGTGATCAGCCGGCTCGGCTCCCGGGCGCCGGCCCCGGGGTGGCGGTCGGCAGAGAGGGAGCCTCGACGATGACCACCACCGGGATGGGTCGGGTCAGCGACCAGCGCATCGACCGGATCGTGCCGCTGACCACCCCGGCGCTGCTGCACCACGAACTGCCCCTGGACCAGGCGTTGGCCGATGCCGTGCTGGACGGCCGACGATCGGTCGCCCAGGTGCTCGACCGGGAGGACGACCGGCTGCTGGTCGTCGTCGGCCCGTGCTCGGTGCACGATCCGGCGGCGGCCCTGGACTACGCCCGACGGCTGCGGGTGGCGGCGGCCGAGCACGCCGAGGACCTGCTGGTGGTGATGCGGGTCTACTTCGAGAAGCCCCGCTCCACCGTCGGCTGGAAGGGCCTGATCAACGACCCGGGGCTGGACGGTTCCGGCGACGTGAACGCCGGGCTGCGGGCCGCCCGTGCGCTGCTGCTGGACGTCCTGCGGCTGGGGCTGCCGGTCGGCTGCGAGTTCCTGGACCCGATCACCCCGCAGTACATCGCCGACACGGTGGCTTGGGGCGCCATCGGCGCCCGTACGGTCGAGAGCCAGGTGCACCGGCAGCTCTCCTCCGGCCTCTCCATGCCGATCGGGATGAAGAACCGCCCGGACGGCAGCGTCGGCACGGCGGTCGACGCGATCCGGGCCGCCGGGGTGCCGCACGTCTTCCCCGGCATCGACGTCTCCGGGGCTCCGGCGATCATGCACACCCGGGGGAACGCGGACTGCCACCTGGTGCTGCGCGGCGGCCGGGGCGAGCCCAACTACGACGCCGAGTCGGTGGCCGAGTCGCTGGCCCTGCTCCGGGCGGCCGGGCTTCCCGAGCGACTGGTGATCGACGCGAGCCACGACAACAGCGGCAAGGACCACCGCCGGCAGCCGGTGGTCGCCGCCGACGTGGCCCGGCAGATGGCGGACGGCCAGCGCGGCATCGTCGGGCTGATGCTGGAGTCGTTCCTGGTACCCGGCCGGCAGGACCTGGACCCGACCCGGCCGCTGGAGTACGGGCAGTCGATCACCGACGCCTGCCTCGGCTGGCCGGAGACCGAGGAGGTGCTGGCGGACCTGGCGGCGGCGGTCCGGGCCCGGCGGGTGGCGGCACCGACAGGTACCGCCCTGAACTGACTGTCCGGGTCGGCGGCGGCCGGTCGAGGCCGCCGCCGGGGACGCCTCCGGGGACGCCTCCGGGACTGGCGGGTGTGACGTAGCAGTCAGTTGGGAGATCCATCGGGACGCAACCGTGCGGTTCGGTGCGGCGTCTGGATCAATAGGGCGAAAGACGCGCGTACGGTTGTGCTCGCGCCGGCCGCCCCGCCCGCGACCTGCCCGCCAGCATCCAGAGGTTCACGCGAACATGCCGAAATTTCGCCGACGCAGCCTGATCAAGGCCGCCACGCTCTTCACCTGTGCCCTGCTCGCCGGGGTGGTGGTCGCCGGGGCGGCGTTCCCGGCCGTGGCCATGTCCGGACTGGCGGCGAAGGCCGGCGCCGACTCGTTCCAGGACCTGCCCACCGAGTTGACCGTGCCGCAGGTGCCGGAGGCGACCCAGGTCTTCGCCGCCGACAACAAGACCCTGATGGCGACGTTCTACGACGAGAACCGCCAGGACGCTCCGCTGCCCGAGATCTCCCAGGCGATGCGGGACGCGATGATCGCCGCCGAGGACCACTCGTTCTACCGGCACAACGGGATCGACGTGAAGGGCTTCATGCGGGCCCTGGTCTCGAACTTCACCGGCAACTCCCGGCAGGGCGCCTCGACCCTGACCATGCAGCTCGTTCGGATGTCGATCACCTACGGTGCGACCGACCCGAACGACGTGGTCGCGGCCAGCGAGGACACCAACGCCCGGAAGCTGCGCGAGATGCGCCTGGCGGTGGCGCTGGAGAACAAGCTGACCAAGGACCAGATCCTGGAGCGCTACCTCAACATGGCGCCGTTCGGCCACGGGACGTACGGGGTGGCCGCGGCGAGCCGGTTCTACTTCGGCAAGGAGCCGAAGAACCTGACCGTGCCGGAGGCGGCGATGATCGCCGGTCTGGTCAAGTCGCCGAGCTACTACGACGCGCTGGACAGCAAGGGGCCGGGCTACGGCCGCACGGTGGACCGCCGCAACTGGGTGATCGGGCAGATGCGGGAGACCGGCGCGATCACCGAGCAGGAGAAGGCGGCGGCGCTCGCCACCCCGCTGACGGTGAAGGGGCAGCGGCCGGCCAACGGCTGCACCAGCTCGGTGCACAACGACTGGGGCTTCTTCTGCGACTTCTTCTACCGCTGGTGGATGGATCAGGAGGCGTTCGGCAGCAGCACCTACGACCGGGAGCGGCGACTCAAGGGCGGCGGGTACCGGATCGTCACCACCCTGGACCCGGCGGTGCAGAAGGCGGCGTACAAGAACGTGCAGCAGTACCTCCCCACCGGCCGGAAGGACGCCCTGATGGTGGCGGCCGTCGAGCCGGGCACCGGCCGGGTACGCGCGCTGGCCACCAACCGGACGTTCGGGCTGGACAACCCGGTGAAGCCGAAGAACCCGATCTCCAGCAACCCGAAGCAGGCGGACGCGGGGATGCGGGCGACCTATCCGCGTACCACCAACCCGCTGCTGACCGGTGGCGGCGACGTCGCCGGATATCAGGCCGGGTCGACGTTCAAGATGTTCACCATGGTGGCCGCGCTGGAGCAGGGCTACCCGCTGAGCCACACCTACAACGCCCCGCAGCGCTACCCGTCGAAGTACTCGGCGGAGCGCGGCACCGACTCGGCCTGCACCGGCACCGAGCGGTGGTGCCCGGGTAACGACAACGCGAGCATGGCCGGCGTGCACGACATGTGGAGCGCGTTCGGCCGCTCCGTCAACACCTACTTCGTACCCCTGGAGGAGCGGGTCGGGGCGGCGAAGGTCGTCGACGCGGCGCAGCGGCTCGGCATCAGGTTCCGGCAGCCGGGCGAGGCGGCGATCGCCAAGGACCCGGTCCAGGCCGACGGCTGGGGTTCGTTCACCCTCGGTGTCTCGGCGACCACCCCGCTGGACCTGGCCAACTCGTACGCCACGCTGGCCGCCGACGGGAAGCACTGCACGCCGATCCCGGTGCAGGAGGTCAAGGACCACACCGGCAAGGTGCTCGACATCGCCAAGCCGCACTGCGAGAAGGCGGTGGAGCCCGAGGTGGCCCGGGCGGCGATCGACGCTGCCCGCTGCCCGGTCGGCGACCAGTCCGCCTACGGCAGGTGCCGCGGCGCGACGGAGGCGGACGCGCACCGGGTGGTGGGGCACCCGATCGCCGGTAAGACCGGTACCACGGACAGCGAGCGGACCGCGTCGCTGGTGACCATGACCACGACGCTCTCGGTCGCCGGCATCATGGCCAACCCGGACTGGCCGGAGACCACCACCGACATGGACCACGACATCGTCAACCCGGCCGTCTACGAGACGCTGGCCGACGCGATGAAGGGGAAGCCGAAGAAGGACTTCCCCCGGCCCGGCGAGAAGCTGGTCTACGGGGACCAGCGGTCGGTGCCCTCGGTCACCTGCCGCTCGGTCGACGACGCCACCTCGGCGCTGCGCAACGCCGGGTTCAAGGTCGAGGTCGACCCGAACCGGGTGGCCTCGAACTGCCCGGCCGGTGCGGTCGCCGGCACCGACCCGGACGGCCGGACCGTCTCCGGCGGCGTGGTGATGCTGCGGGTCAGCAACGGCCAGCCTTCGACCAACGGTCCCGGCGGCGGCCGGCCCTCGACCGAGGGCGGCACCACCGGGGGTACGGTCAGCGACCGGCCCGGACGACGCGGCTGACGCCGACTCCGGGGCTGACCGGCCCCGGAGATGGGTACGCCGCCCATGGCGAGAGCCATGGGCGGCGCGGTGTCGGTGTGCAGGTCGCCTCTCGGCGAGTGGCACGACGCGGCTCCAGCCGGACGGTATTCCGCGAAGGCAATAGGGTGAGGCCCGGGGACACTGGACACACCGACAGTCCTAGTCAACCTCGGATCCGGGCCCGGTGTTCCGACCTTGGCCGTGACGCATGTCACCAGCTGCGGAAACCGGACGGCAGGTGCGCATCGGTACGGGTTTGGCCGATCCGACACCGGGTAGCTGATCTCCGTGACCGACCAACCGGCCCCGGACGAGTCGACCAGTCCGGAACTCGACGCCCTGCTCGACGACCTCTACTCCGGTCAGGAGCGGCTCACCCAGGCGGAGATCCAGCGACGGGCGGTCGCCGCGGACGTCTCCGCCGAGCTGCTGACCAGGATCACCGCGCTTCCCGAGGGCGAGTACGCGGTCGACGAGGTAGCCGACCTGCTCGGCGGTACGGCCGGCTGACCCCGGAGGGCGAGGAGAGAACCGATGACCGAAGACGACCGGCCAGAGCAGGCTCGCCTGGCTCCGCTCGGCCAGCCGCCCGGAGAGACGGATCCGCAGGACGATCCGGACTTCACCGCCGAGCACGACAAGACGGCGGTGGACGAGGAGATCATCACGGACAGCGACACGGAACGTGAGCCGGAGTCGCCCCGGGGCTGGTCCGGCATGCAGCGCTGACTTCTCCGCACCACGGCCGATCCGCCCCGACCCACCGGGCCGCCTCCGCTACCGGGAGGCGGCCCGCTGATCTTCCTGTCGGGAGGCGCGGCCGCTGCGCGTCCTGTCTGTTGGGAGGCGCGGCCCGCTGCGCTTCCTAGCGGGAGGCGGCCCGCTGTGCGACGGCGTAGCCCATCTGGAGGAAGTCGGAGGCGGCCACGGCGGTGAAGGCGGTGGCCACGAGCCGGGTCAGCCGGGGGGCCAGCACCAGGCCACCGGTCAGCCCGGTGGAGACCCAGACGGCCAGGCAGAACGGGCAGCTCAGCAGTTCGCCGACGGCGTGCCTGGTCGAACTCCCCTCGTCGCGTACCTGCTCCATCACCTCGCCGCTGCCGATCGGCCGGTCGTAGCGGGTGAACGGCGCCCGCAGCGGGCTGGTCACGGCGTCCTTGGAGAGCAGCCGGCTGAGCTTGTGGGTGGCCACCGAGAGCAGTACGACGTCGGAGACGCTCGGCCGCTCGGGTACCCGCCGCCCGGTCGTCTTCGCCGCGATGCCCAGCGCCAGCGCCACCCCGGCGTAGGTGCCCATCGTCGCCAGGTAGCCGCCGAGCGGCCGGTGCTCGTCGGGCGCGTACGCCTGCCGAAGTCGCGCCACCCTGTCCCGTACGTTCATCCCGCCTCGTTCCGCGTTCCGCGTGCCGTCCGATGCTGCCGCCCGCCGTCCGCTCCGGGGCACGGCCATCCCCGCTTCCCCCGCGTGGGTGCGCTCACCCGGGGGTGAGGTTGTCGTCGACCTCCCGGGCGAGGCCGGCCAGCGACTCGTCGGCGATCTCGTGCAACCGCTGCTCGGAGGGCTCGCCCTCCAGTTCGAGTCGTACCGTCGCTCCCCCGGCGTCGACCGGTGAGACCTGCAACCGGGCCGACCAGTCCGGGGAGCCGGCGCTGCGCCACCGGGCCCGCAGGTCGGCGGTGGAGAGTTCCGGCCGCGGCCCGCCGTCCTCGCGCAGCGGCGCGGGCAGCCAGGCCGAGACCCGGTCCGGGTCGGTGGCGGTACTGAACACCACCTCCGGCGGGGCGGACATGCCCCGCTCGGCGCGGCCCGTCACCATCCGCCGTCCCGCAGGCGGCTCGGGTCGACCTCCCGGCCCGGGTGCCGGGTCAGGTACTCGGTCTCCAGTTCGGCGGTCCGCCGCAGGTGGTTGCCGAGCGCGGTGTCGGCGGCGTGCCGGAGGGTGTCGAGTCTGGTCCGGTGCAGGCTGTGCATCTCCCGGAACAGGTCCTCGTCGCTCAGCTCGGCCGGGTCGACACCGAGGGTCTCCTCCTCGGCGCTCACGAAGTCGCTGGCGGTGCCGCCGCGCCGGACCGGGTCGCCGTCCCACTGGCCGACCCGCTGTTCCGGGCTGGCGTCGATCGGCGCCCCGACGTCGGCCGGGGAGAACTCGTCGTGGCGTACTGATTCGGACATCGTCGCCCCCGATAACTCGTTTGGGTGGACGACTAGACGGTTGCCCAAACCGGGTACCGCCAAACCCCGCCCCGGCGCGGCGACACTACGACGCCGCGTCGGAGACGACACCGACCCGCCCGGTACGCTCGGGGGCATGAAACGGCTGTGCACACCGGCGTGGATCCTGCGTCACGTGTTCACCGTCGCGGTGGTCGTCGGCTTCCTGGCCCTCGGTTGGTGGCAGATCAGCCGGGCGCTGGCGGGCAACACCCTGAGCTGGGCGTACGCCTTCGAGTGGCCGATCTTCGCCGGGTTCGTCGTCTTCCTCTGGGTGCGGGAGGTCCGCTACACGCTGCGCGGTGGCCGGCCGCCGGCCGCCGAGCCGGCAGCTCCGCCGGCCCGGCCGGGCACCCCGGGGGTACGCCGACCGGTGCGGACGGCCCGGCCCCGGCTGGCCGCCGAGGGCCCGGAGGATCCGGCGCTGACCGAATACAACCACTACCTCGCGTGGCTGAACGCCAATCCCGGCGCCCGGCCCGCCGACTATCCCGGCCTGGGCCGGCAGCAGGAAGGATGAACCGTGGGCGCAGCCCTGACCCGCTACCGTGTGGTCGCTTACGTCGTCGGCGTCGTGTTGATCGCGCTCGTCGTGGTGGGCATGCCGCTCAAGTACCTCTGGGACGATCCGATCGTCGTCGAGACGATCGGCCCGGCACACGGCTTCCTCTACATGGTGTACCTGGTCGCCACCTTCGACCTGGGTCGCCGGGCGCGCTGGCCGCTGGGCCGGATGGTGCTGGTCATGCTCGCCGGGACGATCCCGTTCGTCTCGTTCTTCGCCGAGCGGGCGGTCACCCGGCAGGTACGCGAGCCGGAGCCGGTGGCCGGCTGAACCCCGGTCCGGGGCGGCCGCCGATCGCGGGCCGCCCCGTTCGTCCATCGGGCCGTTTATTCATTCGAATGTCTCGCGATAGGCGAGGTCAAACCGCGTGCTCGGCGACACCGGTTGGACCGGAACGTGAATGAATCACGCCGCCGGGTCGCTTTTCACGTGTTGCGGAGCCCGTCGACGAATGCCTGCCAGGCCGTCGTGCCGAACAGCAGCGACGACTCCGGATCGACCGAGTCGCGGACGGCGGCACCGCCGGCGACCTGAGCGACCTCGACACAATGCTGCGATTCGCATCGAGTGCTCTTCCGCCAGACGAGCTCGGCGGAACCAGTCTGTGACATGCGCCCTCCCGGCAACTAATACTGTTGCGGCAGATGCCGCGACAACGGACAGAGGCTACCCGTCGGCCCCCATTCCGCACAGCCCGGAATATCGCGATTATGATGTGCGTGTCGATAATGGACACAAACGGTGATGGCGTGGTCGCGGCAAGCAGGGACGCTGGTGGAACGGGGCGGGCCCGTGTAACCTGCACAAAAGTCTGGCAATCTGGCAGGTAGCCGGTAGCCAGGTGGCAGGTTGCCGGGATCAGAATGAGCCGGGTCCACCCTCGCTCGGCCGCCGGGGCGCCGTTTGAAGGGAGCGTTCCCGATGACTACGGCGTACGGCCCGACCGTGGGTCGCCGCAAGCTCCGTTCGGCGATCCGGCGGGCCAGGGAAGCCGCCGGGTTCACCCAGGAGCAGGCGGCGCTCGCCATGGACTGGTCGCTGTCCAAGCTGATCCGGATAGAGGCGGGATACGTCTCGATATCCACCAACGACGTCAAGGCGTTGCTCAATTACTATCAGGTGCGCGATCCCGCACAGGTCGCCGAACTGGTGCAACTGGCCCGGGTCTCCCGACAACGCACCTGGTGGTCGCAATATCGTGACGCACTGCCACCCGCCTATTATTCGTACATCGGTCTGGAGGCGGAGTCCTCCGAACTCTATTTCTACCAGTCCGTCGGCATGCCGGGACTGCTTCAGACCCAGGCGTACGCGCAGGCGGTCCTCAAGACGGCAATTCCCAAACTCGACGATCCCGACGAGGCACAGACCTCCGTCGCATTGCGGCTGCGCCGCCAGCAGGAAATGCTCGGTCGCCCCGATCCGCCGAACATCGTCGTGGTCTTCGACGAGGCGGCACTGCACCGGCAGACCGGCGGGCCGGCGGTCATCCGGGAACAGCTCCTGCATCTGGTCGGCCTCGCCGAATCCGGCCGGATCACCGTCCAGGTGCTGCCGTTCACCTCCACCGTCTACACCCCGCTCGGCCAGTTCGTGATCGTGCGCTTCGCCGGTGGGGAGGACGCGGACGTGGTCTATCTGGAGAGCACCGGCCTGGAGGACGTACTCGACGACCCCGACGCGGTGACCGCGCACCTGCGGACCTTCACCGGGCTCCGCGAGGCGGCACTGAGCCCGGCCGAGTCACTGCGCCGGATCTCCGAGATCGCCGCCGACTTCGCCGGCTGACCAGCGTCAACCACCGGCCGGTCCGGCGGGCGCCGCCGCCGGACCCCGTCGAGGGTCCGGCGGACCGCGCCTGGCCAGGTCCCGGCTAGGACATCGGCTCGTAGGGGGTGTCCGAGGCCGGCGGGTACGCCAACCCGCCCAGCCGGGCGGCTTCCCGGGCGCGGATCAGTGCCCGGGTCACCTGACCGAACTGCCGCTCGTGGTCGGAGCTGAACAGCAGCACCGTCTCGCCCCGGTACTTTCCCCACAGCTCGTAGGCCGGCGGCCGCCACCGGTGGCCCACCAGGGCGAGGCCGACCGGTACGAAGGCGGCGAGCCCGAGCCCGGCGTACGTGGTGGCGGGGAGCCGGTAGAGGTCACCGGTGTAGCCCAGCGCGACCCCGATGCCGACCAGTACCGCGGCGGTGACCAGCACCGCGCGCAGCGTCAGCCGGTCGTGCGGCCCGCGGGCGGTCTGTAGGTGGGTGAGTTCGGAGATCGTGAACCTGCGGCCGGCGACAATGAAGGCCTCGTTGGTGATCCGTACGCCGGGTTCCCGGTAGATGTCGACGGGGCGGGGACGGGCCAGTCCAGATACCTCGAATGACGCGTCTGGCAGGTGGACCTGGGGGCGAGTAGGCTCCATTCTTGCCTCCAACGGCTCCTGAGGCGGCTGTGTGGATGGTTCGTAGAGATCGGCATCTGGTGGCAGCCGGATGCCGATCGTCTTGCGGGCGTGCGGGGCGCAGGCTGGCCGCCCGGGACTACGGCTGATTCATTGCACGCGACCTCGCCCCCCTGCTGGCGACTACGCCGTGTACTGCTACGCCGGACCCCCGGAAAGCCTTGTCGACTCCCGCATTCATTGTGCGAAGGGCACACCAGCAAGTGGAAGGGACGCAGACAGCCACCTGGCAGATTTCCAGGCGGCAGCCGGGCTTCCCGTCGCCCTGTGCCCGGTTCCGTGGTGGTTTGCCCATACTCAGCCCGGGCCGCCATCCGCCAACACCGACCTATCGGGCGAAGAGCCGGAGAGCGGCCGGAGAAGCCGCCCGCCGCCGCCCGACATCACGGCTCGGACGGAGTGCGGCACGTTCAGTGATCACGACATTCGGGTTATCGCTCGCCACTGCCGCATCTCACCCGCCCGCCACTGTCGGTAATGCCGACCCCGGGCTACGTTGAACCGGCCGGCCCGGTCGTCAGTCATCCCCCCGGGTGGCGCCGGCCCGGTGTCGCCGCAGGCAGCAGTCGCGGTGGCGCAAGGCCGCCACCGGCTGGATTGCGGTGGCGCAAGGAAGAAGGGTTCTGCACACGTTGTCTTCGGTGCGGATCCTGCTGCGTACCCTCGTCGCGGCCGGCCTCTCGGCGGCACTTCTCGCCCCGATGTCGGCGGCCCGGGCCGAACCCTCGGCCGGCGAACTCACGCAGCGGATCAACAAGGCCTCAGCCGAACTGGAGCAGGTCGTCGAGTCCTACAACAAGCTCAACGAGGAAATCAAGGAGAGCAAGGCCGCCGCGGCGACACTCAGCGCCCGGATCGGACCGCTGCAACAGCAGGCGGACCAGAGCCGGGCCGAGGTGGCCGAGCTCGCCAGCCGGGCGTACAAGCTCGGTGGCTTGAGCACGGCGAGCGCGTTGCTGAACCGGGGCGACGCCAACACCCTGGTGAACCGGCTCGGTGCGCTGGAGCAGTTGGCCCGGGACCGGGACCGGCAGATCGCCGGGTTCGAGGCGACGCAGCGGCAGTACACCGAGGAGAAGGCCCGGCTCGACGCCACGTTGGCCCGGCAGACCGCCCAGGCGAAGCAGTTGGCCGCCGGCAAGAAGCGGATCGAGGGCGAGCTGGCCAAGCTCTACGAGATGCGCCGCGAGGCGTACGGGTCGGCGACCTCCTCCGGCAGCAGGTACACCGGCAGCGTCCCGGCCGTCTCCGGCAAGGCCGGCGTCGCCGTCCGGTACGCCTACGGCGCGATCGGCAAGCCGTACGTCTGGGCGGCCGAGGGGCCGAACGGCTACGACTGCTCCGGGCTGACCCTGGCCGCCTGGCGGGCCGCCGGCAAGTCCCTGCCGCACAACGCCGCGATGCAGTGGGACAGGGTGGCACACATCGGCCGTGGCGAGCTGAAACCCGGCGACCTCGTCTTCTACAGTGGACTCGGCCACGTGGCGCTCTTCGTGGGCAGCGGCAAGGTGATCCACGCGCCCCGGGCCGGCGAGAGCGTCAAGCTGGCCGACGTGGACATGATGAACCCGTACGGCTACGGACGCGTCCGCTAGCTCAGCCGCAGCTCAGCTCAGCTCAGTTCAGCTCAGCTCGGTTCAGCTCGGTGTTGCTCGCGCGCCGGAGGGGTCACCTCCGGCGCGCGAGCGCGTTGTCGACCAGTACGTCCAGCAGCTCCGGATAGTCCATCCCGGCGACCTGCCAGATCCGGGGGTACTGCGACACCGGGGTGAAGCCGGGGAAGGTGTTGACCTCGTTCAGCACCGGGTGCACGCCGTCGCGGAGGAAGAAGTCGATCCGGGCCAGGCCGGCGCAGCCGAGCGCCCGGAACGCCCGCACCGCGAGGTCGGAGAGTTCGGCCGTCACCGCGTCGTCCAGCCGGGCCGGGACCTCGAAGACCGTCTCCGGGTCGTCGTACTTGGCGTCGTAGTCGAAGAAGGGCCGCTCCCCAGTGACCCGGATCTCCAGCGGCGGACCGACCTCCAGCCGGCCGTCCGGACGTTCGAGCACCGCCAGGTCGATCTCGCGGCCGGGGACCGCCGCCTCGACGAGCACCTTCGGGTCGCTCGACCGGGCCCACTCCAGCGCGGCCGGCAGTTCGGTCCAGTCGGTCACCCGGGTCACCCCGAGGCTGGAGCCGGCCCGGGCGGGCTTGACGAAGACCGGCAGGCCGAGCCGGCGCAGCTCCGCCTGCGGCGGCACACCCTCCGGATCGGTGGGCTTGGACACCACCGCGTCGGCGACCGGGATCCCCTCGGCGGCGAGCAGCTTCTTGGTGAACTCCTTGTCCATCCCGGCGGCGCTGGCCAGCACGCCGTTGCCGACGTACGGCACGCCGGTCAGTTCCAGCACCGCCTGGAGGGTGCCGTCCTCGCCGTACGGGCCGTGCAGGGTCGGAAAGATCACGTCGGTCGTACGCAGCCGCTCGATCGCCTCGAAGACGGTGACCGGGGTCCCGGTGCCGAAGACCCACTGCCCGGTACGGGTGATCAACACCGGTTCCGGCCGGTAGCGGGCCGGGTCCAGGTTCGCCAGCACGCTCGCCGCCGACCGCCGGGAGACCCGGTGCTCGCCGCTGCGCCCGCCGGAGAGCACCGCCACCCTGATCGGTGACACCGCAACCCCGAGGGGTGACACCGCGACACTGAGGGGTGACTCAGACACTGACCCGCTCCCGTCCGCTGCCCAGCCCGGCCCGCACCGGCAGGTAGCGCCGGCCGACCCGGGATCCGATGCCGGTGAAGATCTCGTGCGGGTTGGTACCGGCCCAACCGGCCCAGTCGACGACCGTCGGCTCGCCCCGGTCACCGGGACCGAGGAGCAGCACCTCGTCGCCGGTACGCACGGGCAGGTCACCGACGTCGACGACGATCTGGTCCATGGTCACCCGGCCGGCGACCCGGCACCGGCGGCCCTGGATCCAGACCTCGGCCGCCCCGGCGGCGGCCCGGGGGATCCCGTCCGCGTAGCCGACCGGCACCAGCGCCAGGGTGGTCGGCACGGCGGTGACGTGGTCGTGCCCGTAGGAGATGCCGGTGCCCGCCGCGACCCGCTTGGTGAGGATGACCCGGGAGCGCAGGGTCAGCGCCGGGCGCAGTCCGGCGGGCAGTCCCGGCAGCGGCTCCACGCCGTAGACGGCGATGCCGGCCCGGACCAGGTCGAAGTGCGTCTCCGGGCGACCGACCAGGGCGGCCGAGTTGGCCAGGTGCACCAGGTCGGGCGCGAGCCCGGCTGACCGGGCCAGCGCCAGTGCCCGGCCGAACCGCCGGAGCTGCGTCCTGTCCCGCGCCTCGGCCGGCACCTCCCCGCCGGCCAGATGGGACCAGACCCCGCGTACCCGGATCCGCCCGACGGCCTCGAAGCCGCGCGCCAGGCGTACCAGCTCGGGCCACTCGCCCTCGGTGGCGCCGTTGCGGGAGAGTCCGGTGTCGACCTTGAGGTGCACCTCGGCCCGTACGCCGGTCCGGGCCGCACCGGCGGCGATCCCCCGCAGGTGCGGCACGGAGGCCACCGACAGGTCGATCCGGGCCGCGACGACCGGGGCGAAGTCCTCGTCCTCGGCGTGCAGCCAGCAGAGCACCGGCGCGTCGACGCGGCCGGCTCGCAGGGTGAGCGCCTCGGCCCGGGAGGTCACGCCCAGCCATCGCGCGCCGGCCGCCAGCACGGTCCGGGCCACCGGCAGGGCACCGTGTCCGAACCCGTCCGCCTTGACCACGGCGAGCAGCTCCGCGCCGGTCCGGCCGGCCAGGGTACGGGTGTTGTGCGCGATCGCGTCGAGGTCGACCACCGCCTCCGCGAGTGGTGTCAGGCCACCTGCTCCGCCGAGTTTGATCACGTTGCGTGAGACTAGGAGGCGTCTGTGCGGTTTTCGTGAAGGCGAGGTGCGAGAACCGTTCGACCACGTGCCGACCGGGCTGCCCCGACCGGGCCGGCTCGACGCGGTGCCCGAGCCGGCGCCGGGCACGGCCGGGCGCTAACCTGCCGGGATGACTCCGTCGGAGGCCGGCAAGCTCGCCGCTGTGGTGCTCGACCGCCTCGCCCCGCACCTGCCGGAGGCCGCCTCGGCCGGTGGGCCGGGGCCGGCCGGGCCACTCTACGAGCTGGTGGCGGCGCGCCTGCGCGCCCTCGGCGAGGCCGAGGCGCTGGCCGACCTGGTCCGGGAGCCCCGGAACAACTCGCTGGTCAAGCGCCTGCTGCGCACCGCGGCGACCGAGGATCCCGGGTACGCGGCCGAGCTGGCCGCCGCCGTCGGAGCCCTGCCGGCGGCGGCCGCTGCACCGGTCGTGGCGGACCGGCCGGCCACCCCGGCGGAGCCCCGGGAGCCGGTCGGGGCCGTACCCGGGTCGGGCGGCGGTCGACGGCCCCGCCGCTACGGTCCCTGGGTCGCCCTCGGCGCGGTCGTGCTGCTGCTGGCGGTGGGCGGCCTGGTGGTCCGCGCGGTGCTCGGCGGGCTCAGCGAGGCCGGCGGGCTGACCGCCGACTCCAGCTGCGAGGAATACCAGCAGGCCCCGCCGGAGGAGCGGGTCGCGGCGATCCGGCAGATCGGGCTGGCCAAGGGCATCTCCGGGGTGGACAGTCCGCTGGTGATGACCGCCGTCGACCAGCTCTGCGACGCCCAGCCGACGGCACGGATCGGCGACCTGATCGCCCGCTTCGACGGCTGAGCCCCGCCGAGCCGCGCCGGTCGCCGAGTCCGCGTGCCGGCGTCCGGCACCGCTCAGGTGACGTCCCGCCGCATGGGTACGGCGACCGCGAGCACCGCCGCCACCGCCGCGTAGCCCAGCAGCAGCAGCCCGCCGCCGAGCGGTGACACGAGCTGGACCGGTGTGGTGCCGAGCTCCTCGGCGGCCGCGTCGACGACGTAGCTGAACCCGGTGAGCGAGGCGGTCGCCCCGGCCGGCAGGTACGGATAGAGCTGGCTCACGCCGGGGACGATCGCGAGCAGGGGTTCGAGCAGGTAGAAGTAGCCGACCACCACGCCGAGGGCCGCCACCTGGTTGCCGACCAGCGCCCCGATCCCGACGCCCAGCAGCGTGTACACGGCCATCGAGACGGCCAGCCGGGCGAACAGCTCCAGGATCGACCCGGTGCCCAGTCCCGGGGTGACGTCCCGGGCCGCCGCCCCGGCGAAGAGGACCGCCGCGCCGGAGCCGGTGAGCACCAGCCCGTACGCCAGCCCGGCGACGCCGTACGCGACCAGCTTCGACACCAGCACCTGCCAGCGCCGGGGCGCGAAGAGGAAGGTGAAGTCGACGGTCCGGTGCCGGTACTCCGCGCTGACCGCGAGCGTGCCCAGCACCGCCGGGATGAACATGGTGTAGCCGACCATGCCGAGGACGGCCCGTACCCCCGTCTCGGTGTCGAGTCCCGGCATCGGCGGGTCGAAGTTCTCCGGCCCGAGCAGGGTCAGCAGACCGATCAGCCCGGCGCCGCAGAGTACGGCGATCGCGAGCGCCACCAGCCAGAGCCGGCTGGCCAGCAGCCGCCGGAACTCGGCCCGGATCAGGCGGTTCATCGGACCCCTCCGATCTGCGCGGCCCGGTCACCGGTACCTCCGCCGTCGCCGTCCGGTGCGGCGGCGGTGAGCCGGAGGAAGAGTTGTTCGAGGCTTCCCGACGCGCCGACCAGGTCGACGAGCCGGCCGGCCACCACCTGCCGTCCGGCCCGGATCACCACGACGTCGTCGACCATCTGCTGCACCTCGCTGAGTACGTGACTGGAGATCAGTACGGTCCGGCCCTGCCGGGCCAGCCCGCGCAGGAAGTCCCGCAGCCAGGCGATGCCCTCCGGGTCGAGTCCGTTGCCGGGCTCGTCCAGCAGCAGCACCGGCGGGTCGCCGAGCAGTGCGGTGGCGAGGTTCAGCCGTTGCCGCATGCCGGTGGAGAAGGTCCTCGTCCGGCGGTGGGCCGCGTCGGCCAGCCCGAGCAGCCGGAGCAGCTCCTCGACCCGGCTGTCCGGGTAGCCGCCCATCGCGGCGTAGGTCCGGAGGTGGTCCCGGGCCGTGTGCCCGGGATGGAAGGCCGAGGCGTCGAAGACCGCGCCGACCGTGCCGGAGGGCCGGTCCAGGTCCCGGTAGTGCCGGCCGCCGATCGTCGCGGTACCCGAACTCGGCCTCACCAGGCCGAGGATCATCCGCAACGTCGTGGTCTTGCCGGCGCCGTTGGGGCCGAGGAAGCCGGTGACCGCCCCGGGCCGGACGGTGAAACTGAGGTCCCGTACGGCGGTGACGGTGCCGAACCGCTTGCTGAGCCCGGAGACCTCGACCGGGACGCCCGGCCGGCTCATGCCCGGTCCCCGGTGCCGGCGACGCGTCGCTGGACGGCGGCGACGAGTCGGGCCGCGTCCGGGGTGGCGAAGACCACCTCGTCGAAGGCCCCCGGCACCATGCTGCGGTCGAGTCGCAGGTGCAGGCCCGGCATGCCGTGGCGGGCGTAGACCAGCTGACGCGGGCCGCCGAAGATCCCCCACACCCCCATCTTGGCGATGCCGGTGACCACCAGCCCCCGGCGGGCACCGGAGGCGAGCCGCAGCGGCCGCTCGACGTACGCCACCTGCCGTACGGAGCGCAGTGGCACGGTCAGGGCCCGTCGACCGAGCCAGAGTCGTTCCAGTCCCTCGAACTCGAAGGCCAGTGCGTCGCCGGAGATCCTCATCGTCGCCATCGGTTTCCACCCCGCGTTCCTCGTCGACCGCCTCTGAACCTGAGCGGCACCTGTTCTATTAGTTGTATAGCAGATGTCAAAGCGGAAGGCGAGCGGCAGTCGGGCGTCGCAGGGTGCGCAGGCTCACCACGATCGGGGGGCGGCGGGCTTGTCACGAGTACCCGAGCTGTTCTATAACTTGTGGAACAGAGAGGGTGGCCGGCGTGATAATCGAGGTGGACCCGAACAGCGAGGTCCCGATCTACCAGCAGCTCCGCGACCGGGTGGTCGAGGCGATCGCCAGCGGTGCCCTCCGAGAGGGCAGCCCGCTCCCCTCCACCCGTGCCCTGGCCACCGACTTCGGCATCAACTTCCACACCGTCAACAAGGGCTACGACCTGCTGCGCCAGCAGCGCCTGCTGCGGATCAACCGGAAGTCGGGCGCGGTGGTGCTCCGGGACGCCCACTCCGGTCCACCGGCACCGGAGTTCGTCGCCGACTGGACCGGCCGGGCCACCACGCTGCTGGCCGAGGCGACCGCGCACGGCCTGACCCGGGAAGAGGTGCTGGAGATCTGCCGCACGGTGCTGACCACGTTCGACGAGGGACAGGAGGAGTCGCGATGACGGTCGCCTGGATCAGCGTGGCGCTGTTCACGATCGCCGGTTCCGCCTGGATCATGCCCGCGGTCCAGCAACCGACGCTGCCGTTCGGCGTACGGGTGCCCGCCCAGCGGGCCGGTGACGCCGCCATCGCCGGTCAGATCCGCACCTTCCGGAGCAGGGTCGCCGTCGGTGGACTTCTCGGGCTGCTCGCCGGAATCCCGCTGATGCTGACCGTGGACGGCGACGAGGAGACCGTGGCGCTGGTCGGCCTGGTGCCGATGGTGGCACTGATGCTGCTGGTCGGGCTCTGCTACCTGCGGGCCCGCCAGGCGATCCAGCGGGTGAAGGCCGAGGACGGCTGGTACAGCGGCGTCAGCCAGCGGGTGGCGGTGGACACCTCGCTGCGGACCGGGCCGGAACGGCTGCCCTGGCCGTGGGTACTCCCCGCGCTGCTCGTCCCGCTGATCACGCTCGCCGTCGGAATCGCCAGCTATCCCGAGATGCCGGATCGGGTGCCGATGCGCACCAACGGCTCCACAGTGGTCGCCTGGCAGACGAAGTCGCCCTGGGTGGTCGCAGTACCGGTGGTACTCGAACTGGCCACCACGGTCCTGCTGGTCGGCCTGCTCGCCTGGTCCTACCGGAGCCGGGCCGATCTGGATCCCTCCGCGCCGAAGCGCTCGGCCACCCAGCACCGGCTCTTCCTCCGGCGCATCTCCCGGGCCCTGCTGGTGCTCGCCGCCTGTGGGAACCTCACCGTGCTCTTCGCCTTCCTGCCGATGTGGCAGGGGCGGGCACCCGGCCCGCTGGCCACCGCCGCGATGGTGCTCTGCACGCTGCTCGGCACGGTCTACCTGGTGGTCGTGGCGCTACGCGCCGGCCAGGGCGGCAGCCGGATCCGCACCGTCGCCGCCCCGGCGGCCGAACGCCCCGACACCGCACACGCCGACGACGACCGGTACTGGCGGCTCGCCGGCCTCTGCTACGTCAATCGCGACGACCCGGCGATCCTGGTGCAGAAGCGGATCGGCATCGGCTGGACCTTCAACTTCGGCAACCCCCGGAGCCTGCTGCTGCTGACCGCCGTCCTGGCGGCACTGCTGGCCGGCGTCCTGGTGCCCGCGCTGGTCTGACCCGGCGCGGCGGACCGCCCGGGGATCGGCCCGTTCGGGGAGCGGCCAGCGGGTCAGCCCGGGACCCCGCCGTCCGGGCCGAGGGCCGTGACGAAGGCCACCCAGGCCGTCGGCACGAACCGGAGCACGGGGCCCTCCGTGTCCTTCGAGTCACGTACGGCGACGCCGCTGGCGAGCCGGGCCACCTCGACGCAGTTGCCGCCCTCGCCACCAGATCGGCTGCTCTTTTGCCAGCTCAGCGTAGTTTCCTCCGGCCGCATCCCGTCCGGCCCTCCCTCACGTCCAGAAGGCCGCCGTCTCCCTGAGCAGCCGAGCCGATTCTTTCCGCGACAACGCTGCCGCAACCAGGTGGTCGAAGGCAAGCGCGAAGGAGGCGATCTGGGCCGGCTCGTCGATATAGAGCGCGCCGGTCCGGTGTTCGGTGTAGACGAGGCCCGGATCGGTGGGCTCGGGAAAGCCGAGAATCGCGAACGGCCGGCCGAAGGCGGTGTACGCCGGACTGTTGAACCGGACCACCCGCAACTCGACGTGGGACCGCTCGGCGAGCACCGCCAGGTGACCGAGCTGGTCCCGCATCACCGCATCGTCGCCGACCCGGCACCGCAGCACCGCCTCGCCGAGCACCACCCGCAACCGCATCGGGTCGTGCTCGTGCAGCCGCCGCTGCCGGGCGAGTCGGAGTTCGACCTGACGGGTCAGTTCCTCGGCCGGCGCGAGCGGCTGGGTGGACCGGATCAGCGCGGTGGCATACGCCTCGGTCTGCAACAGGCCGGGCACCAGATGGGTCTCCACGGTACGGATCTCGGTCGCCTCGGACTCCAGTCCGACGTACACCTCGAACCAGTCCGGGATCGCCCCGCCGTAGGTGACCCACCAGCCGCGCTGGGTCGACTGCTTGGCCAGGGTCGCCAGCACCTCGCGGGTCCGTTCGTCGGCCACCCGGTAGATGTCGAGCAGCGCGAGGACGTCCCGGGTCCGGGTGGAGTGCTTGCCCGCCTCGATCCGGGAGATCTTGGCATCGGAGCACTTCATCCGCTGTGCCACCTGGAGAAGGGTGAGCTGCTCCCGTTCCCGCAGGCGGCGCAGCTCGATGCCGAGCCGGCGACGCCGGGCGGTCGGACTGATCGGCACGGAGTCCTCCCCGATTCCTCCGTCGGCGGTGGGCGTGCCGGCCGTCGGGGACGGCGCGCCTGCCGACGCGAGCGGAACTCACTGTCGTGATGCCGGTCACCCTAATGGTTGATGTTGGTACCGCGCTCCGCAGGCACCCGGCGACGTCCGGCCCTGGGATACGACGAGCGGCCGGCGTCCCGTGGGACGCCGGCCGCTCGCCGGTGTGTCGAAGTGGCGCTGGCTCAGGCCGCCTGTAGCCCCTCGGCCCGGGCCAGCTCGCGCAGCCGGCCCAGCGCCTGGATCTCCAGCTGCCGGATCCGCTCCCGGGAGAGCGAGAACCGGGACGCGACCTCGGTCAGCGAGTGCTCGCGACCGTCCTCCAGGCCGTACCGGGCCCGCATGATCCCGGCCGACCGGTCGTCGAGGTGGTTCAACAGACCCTCGATGCGCTGCCGCTCCAGGCCGGTGAGCACGATCTCCTCCGGCGACGGGGCGTCGCTGTCCGCGACCAGGTCACCGAGGTTGGTGTCGCCGTCGTCGCCGACCGGGGTGTCCAGCGAGACGGTGTCCTGCGACCAGCGGACCAGCTCGTGCACCCGCTCCACCGGTACGCCCAGGGCCGCCGCGATCTGCTCCGGCTCCGGGTCGGTGCCCAGCTCACGGGTGAGCTGGCGAGCCACGTTGCGCATCCGGTTGACGTCCTCGACCAGGTGCACGGGCAGCCGTACGGTGCGCTCCTGCTGGGCGATCGCCCGGCTGATCGCCTGCCGGATCCACCACGTCGCGTACGTCGAGAACTTGTATCCCCGCTCGTAGTCGAACTTCTCGACCGCCCGGACCAGACCGGTGTTGCCCTCCTGGATCAGGTCCAGCATCGGCATCCCGGAGCGGACGTACCGGCGGGCGATGGAGACGACCAGCCGGAGGTTGGCCCGGATGAAGAGGTCCTTCGCCCGCTCCCCCTCGACCACCAGCCGCTCCAGCTCCGCGCGGCTGACGCCCTCCGGAAGCTTCTCCTCGTCGATCAGGTGCTCAGCGTAGAGGCCAGCCTCGATGGCCTTGGAGAGGTCGACCTCGGCGGCGGCGTCGAGCAGCGGTGTGCGGGAGATCTCGTGCAGGTACACGCCGACCAGGTCGCGCTCCTCGGCGACCTCGTCGGTCCGCATCACGATCTTCTTCTCCACGTTCCCCACGGTCCCCTCGTCGTTCCTCCCGGTGGCCCGGGTTCCTGCTCCTGCCATCCCCACGTTCATCAGCCCTCCCCGTAACTTCCGCTGTGCCCCGCGGTGCTGACACCTACACAACAGTTGAGACGCGTTGGGGATTCCATCTGGTGAGTCGAAAGTGTCACGAATGCCTGAGTAGTTGCTGAAAGCACGATCGACGTTTGCTGTCAGTCGTCCCGATCGGGGCATGTCGGAGCCGGCGATGGCGCAGCTACGGGGCCTTGCGACGGCTCTGCACCCGATATCGGATCATCGCCACGCAACGACACACAGCGATCCACGTCACCCGATTGCTGCGATGCTCGTCACGCTTCGATACACGCGCGGCGCGGCCGGTCGGTTCATCCGCCGCCCCAGGGTTACCCCTCCGCCTGGGCAACAATCCGGGACCCGGGGATAGTCCCGGGGCCCGTGCGCCGGGCCCCCCGGACGTCCTGCCGCCGTTTCGGGACCCGGCCGAGGAGCGCCCGGAGGTCAGCCGGCGAGCAGGGCGATCGCGCCGCGTACCTGGTTCGCCGAGCGGTCCAGCGCGGCCCGGGCGTCGGCGACGGCCGCGCCGGACAGCAGCGACACCAGGGCGGCCTTCAGGTCACCGTCGGCCTCGGTCAGCGCGTGCTGCGCGACCTCCTCGGTGCAGTCCGTCGCCTCCACGAGGATCGAGATCATTCGTCCCCGCAGTTTCGCGTTGGTGGCCACCATGTCGATCATCAGGTTTGAGTAGACCCGCCCGAGCCGCACCATCACGGCGGTGGAAAAGCCGTTCAGCACGAGTTTCTGGGCGGTCGCGGCCTTCATCCGGGTCGAACCGGTAACCACCTCGGGGCCGGTCTCCACCCCGATGAAGACCGTCACCGAGCGGGCCGCCACGGCACCCGGGTCGGCACAGATCAGCACGGTGTCCGCGCCCAGCCCGGTCGCCGCGCCGAGCGCCCCGAGCACGTACGGGGTACGGCCGCTGGCGGCCAGGCCGACCACGAGGTCCCCGGGGGACACGCAGTCGCGCGCCTCCTCGGCACCGCCGGTCTCGTCGTCCTCGGCGTCCTCCACGGCCCGCCACATCGCGTCCGGCCCGCCCGCGAGGTGTGCGCAGAACCAGCGGTCCGGGGTGTTGAAGGTGGGCGCCAGTTCGGCGGCGTCGAGCACACCGAGCCGGCCCGAGGTGCCCGCGCCGAAGTAGTGCACCCGGCGGCCGGCCCGCAGCGCCGTCACGGCCAGCTCGACCGCCACCGCGATCTCGTCCAGCACCTTCGTCACCGCGGCCGGCACCCGCCGGTCGTCCTCGTTGATCACCTTGAGGACGTCCCGGACGGACATCAGGTCGAGGTCGAGACTGCGCGGGTTGCGCAGCTCGGTCGGGGAACTGACCCGGACCACCGCGCGCGGTTCCGGCCCTCGCCCGTCGACCGCACCCGCGCCGCCGTCCCGCCCGCCCGTACCGTCGGCCGGGTAACCCGGCTCGACCGGCGGGTAAGAGGACCCCGCGTCGGAATCCGGACGCGGGGTGGCGGCGGGTGGTGCACCGGGTTCGACCCGTCCGGCCGTCATGTCCGCCCCCCAGCAGCTCGGCCACCGCCGAGCCCGTCGCTCATCTCCCGGCCGCCTCGCCGTACGCGACGACGCCTCGCGGCACCGTCGCGCCGGCCCGGCCGGTCCGTCCGCCGCTCATGACCGCCTCCCCTTGACCCGGTGCGGCTGCACCGCTTCGGCGGTGACCTCCAGGGCCTTCTTCGCTCTGGCCCGGTTGCGCGCGGCCACTCCGACGAAGAGGCAGTCGACCACCGTCAACTGGGCGAGCCGGCTGGCCATCGCGCCCGACCGGTACGTCGTCTCCCGCGCCGCCGTGGTGAGCACGTGGTCCGCGACGTCGGTGATCGGTGACCGGGGGAAGTTGGTCAGCGCGACCGTGGTCGCCCCCCGGGCCCGCGCCTGCTCCAGCACCTCGACCGCGTCCAGGGTGGTGCCGGTGTGCGAGATGCCCATCGCCACGTCGCCCTTGCCGAGCAGGGCCGCCGAGGTGAGCGCGGTGTGCACGTCCGGGAAGTAGAAGGCGGTCCGGCCGATCCGGTGCAGTTTCTGCTGGAAGTCGGAGGCGACGAAGCCGCTCGCCCCGGCACCGTAGATGTCGATCCGGCCGGCGCCGCTGATCGCCTCGACCACCTGCTCGCAGACCGCCGCGTCGAGCTGCTCCGCGGTCTCCTCGACCGCCCGGGCGTCGCTGAAGGCGATGGTCGCGATGATCTGTGCCAGGTCGGCGCCGGGCGGGATGTCGCCGCCGACCACCCGGGCGTCCGGTGGCTCCACCCGGCGGGCCGCCTCGGCCGCCAGCCGGATCCGGAGTTGCGGGTAGCCGTCCATGCCGACCGACCGGCAGAACCGGATGACGGTGGCCTCGGAGGTCTCGGCGGCGGTCGCGAGGTCTGTGATGGTCCGGCGAGCGGCGTCCGCGGGATCCGCCACGACGAGTCTGGCGACCCGTTGTTCGGCGGGCGACAGCGACGGGAGCAGGCCGCTGATATGGACGATCAGCCCACCTGTCTCGTGACTCGCAGAAACCTTCGCAGTCTTCACCACGGATGAAACTTACTTTCACGGAGGCGGGAGCGTCAACCATGACGCGCTACACCTGCGAAAGTACGCCCAACCGGTGGGAAATTGCGGCCGGTCAGCCCAGCCGAGCGTGCCATTCCCACCACACCTTCGGCTCAGCGGGGTGACCGAGCCCGCAACGCCGGACGGCGTCCGGGTGAATAGTCATCGATCGATAGGCTACCGGAACGGCTCCGCCGGCGGGCCGGAAACGGGCGTCCCCGACCGTCCAGATCGGACCGGGCCGGCCGCCGGGTGCTGCCGGGCACGGCCGGGGCGGTGTGCCGGCGGCGCGCCCGCCGCTGCCGATAGCGTGGCAGGCATGGCGGATCGCACTGTACTGGTCAGCGGCGGAGCGGGTGGGCTCGGCGGGGCGGTCACCGCCGCCTTCGTCGCGTCCGGCTGGCGGGTGGTGGTACCCGTACGGCCGGTCGGCGGGGCGGCGCCGGTGGGCGTACCCGGCGAGCCGGGCGGCGGGGTGCTCCGGGTGGCGGCCGACCTCACCGACCCGGAACAGGTCGCCCGGGCGGTCGAGGTGGCCGGCGGCGACGCCGGGGCACCGTTGCGGGCGGTGGTGAACCTGGCCGGCGGGTACGCGGCCGGCGGCCTGGTGCACGAGACCCCGGTCGCCGACTTCGAGCAGATGATCGCCCGCAACCTGCGCCCGACCTACCTGGTCACCCGGAGCGCGCTGCCGTACCTGCTGGAGGCCGGCGGCGGGTCGGTGGTCTGCGTCTCCTCCCGGGCCGCCCTCTCCCCGTTCCCCGGTGCCGCCGGCTACGTCACCGGGAAGGCGGCGGTCCTCGCCTTCGCCTCGGCGGTCGCCGTCGAGTACCGGCAGGCGGGCGTGCGCTGCAACACGGTGCTGCCGAGCGTCATCGACACGCCGGCCAACCGGGCGGCGCAGCCCAGCGCGGACCACTCCCGCTGGGTGGCCCCGGCGGAGATCGCCGGGGTGATCCGCTTCCTGGCCAGTGACGAGTCGGCGCCGACGAGCGGCGCGACGATACCGGTGTACGGCCGGGCCTGACCGATCCGGCGGTGGCCGGCTCCGCCTCGTCCGCCTCGTCCGGCTCGGACGACGGGGTGGCCGGATCCGGCGTACCCGGCGGATCCGCCGCACCGCGCGAGCCTGCCGGGTCGGGCGGACCGGTCGGGGCGGCGGACTCCGGAACGCCGACGGTCGGAGCCGGCGGGTCCGGGTCCGGGTCTGCCGGCGCGGGGGCGGGGACGGCCGGCGCGGCGCCGGATCCGTCGGACGGAACCGGCGCGGCGGTGCCGAACCCGGGCAGCGGGTGGTCGCCCGGCAGCCACGCCCGCACACCGGCCTGGATCGCCCGGGTCACCTCGTCCGGCGAACGGTTGGCGTCCACCACCACGAACGTGGCGGCCTCCGGCAGCGACCGGTACGCCGCCGCCCCGGCGGCCAGGTAGCTGATGTCCTCGTGGTCGGTGCCCCGGGCCTCGATCCGCCGGTACGCCTCACCCGGGTCCACCGCCAGCAGGAAGGTGAGGTCGGGCGGCGGGAAGATCCGGTACAGCAACCGGGCGAGGCTCTCCCAGCGGCGTCCGCCGCCGTGCGCCCGGATGCTGGCGTACTGGCAGACCGAGTAGCGGTCCATCACGGCGACCCGGGAGCGGAGTCGGGACCGGAGCAGTGCCCGCCCGATGGCCAGCCAGCGCAGCACCGACTCGGCCAGCAGCATCCCGTTGCGGCCCAACAGGCGCTGGGCGTCCCGACGGCCCAGTTTGCGGGCCAGCCGGCTGAACCAGCGCCGACCGCCCGCGTTCTGCCAGTACGTCGCCGGAACGCCGCTCGCGGTCAGCGCGTCCGCGAGCCGGTGTGCCTGGGTGGTCTTGCCCGAGCCGTCGATTCCGACCAGGGCCACGGACCGCAGCCGTCCCCCGTGCCGCCGCTGGAGCAGAGTTCGGGCCACGCTCAGCAACGGTACCCGGCGCCCGCAGCCCCCCGGCCCGGCAACGCCGCCGGGGTCCCGCCCGCCGCCGGATGAGCCGTACCGGCCGGACCGTCCCGCCGGCACCGACCCGCCGGTCCGTGCCGCCGCGTCCGGTTCCGGATCGGGGCGGCGCCGCCGGATCCCCACCCAGGTGTGTCCCGGCCCAGGTGTGAAGGAACGAAGTGCCGGGTACCGGTAAATCTCCACCCCATTGACCAGATGCCCAATGGCCATTGACCCGGGAGACCCGATGGATCACAACGGCGACGAGACCCTCCTTGCCACCCTCAAGCGGGTCGCCGCCGTCCTGAAGCAGTCCGAGATCCCCTTCGCGCTGGGCGGCAGCTTCGCGGTGTACGCGCACGGCGGCCACTCCAGCGACCACGACGTCGACTTCCTCATCCGGGAGCAGGACGTCGAGCGCGCCCTGGAGGCGCTCGTCGAGGTTGGCTTCACCGCCGAACGCCCCCCGGAGGACTGGCTGGTGAAGGTCTGGGACAACGACCGGATGGTGGACCTGATCCACCGCCCGATCGAGACCCCGGTCACCGACGAGACCTTCCGGGACACCGTGGTGCGCCCGGTCGACGCCATCCACATGCCGGTGCTGTCGGCCACCCACCTGATGGTGCACAAGCTGCTCAGCTTCTCCCAGCACTACTGCGACTTCGCCCGTGGCCTGCCGCTCGCCCGTTCGCTGCGGGAGCAGATCGACTGGGACCGGGTCCGCAAGGAGACGGCGCACTCGCCGTACGCCGAGGCGTTCCTGGTGCTGCTGGACCGGCTGGACGTCGTGCCCTACTCGTCGGGCGGCGAGGAGAAGCGTTTTTCCCGGGCCGGCGCGGAGAAGGGGATGACCGGCATGGACGAGCGGAGCGAGGTGGCGACATGAACCAGCGCGGCACGGCGGGTACCGAGCCGCCGGACGACTATCTGGAGGCGGCGATCCAGCGCCTGCTCACCGAACGCACCGAGATCGCCGAGCAGGGCATCACGGTGAGCCGCCGGGACCACTCGGTGGTGCTCTGCGGCGAGGTGGAGAGCGCGCAGCGCCGCGAGGAGATCCTCCGCATCGTGCTGGAGCACTTTCCCGAGGTGCCGGTGACCGTTGACATAGGACTGATCCGCACCCAGGCACCGACCGAGGTGGAGGAGCTGCGGTGAGGGAGGCGACGACATGGTGATCCGGATCGCGGCCGTCGGCGACGTGCACATGGACCAGGACGTGGTCGGACGGTTCCGGCCCGCCCTGGAACGGTTGCCGGAGAGCGCCGACGTCCTGCTGCTGGCCGGGGACCTGACCCGGCACGGCACCGAGTCCGAGGCCCGCTGCGTGGCGACCGAGTTCGGCAACCTCGGCGTACCGGTGGTCGCGGTGCTCGGCAACCACGACCACCACTGCAACGAGGTGCCGGGGGTGATCCGGGTACTCGAGGACGCCGGCATCCTGGTGCTGGAGGGCACCAACGTGGTGCTGGAGTGTTCCGGGGTACGGCTCGGCATCGCGGGCGCGAAGGGCTTCGGCGGTGGCTTCGCCGGCCGGTGCGCCAGCGAGTTCGGCGAACCGGAGATGAAGGCGTTCGTCCGGACCACCAGCGACATCGCCGAGCAGCTCGGCGAGGCGCTGCGCGAGATGGACTGCGACGTACGGGTCGCGCTGACCCACTACGCCCCGGTGCCCGACACCCTGGCCGGGGAGCCGCTGGAGATCTATCCGTTCCTCGGCTCGTACCTGCTCGGTCAGGCCATCGACTCCGCGCCGACCGAGCTGGCGCTGCACGGGCACGCGCACGCCGGCAGCGAGCGGGGCACCACTCCGGGCGGGGTACGGGTCCGCAACGTCGCGCACCCGGTGATCAAGCAGGCGTACAGCGTGTTCCACCTGCACCCGCCCTTCGCGGGGGCGACCGCGGGCAAGGTTTCCGCGATCAGCGCGGGGGGTATTTCCTGAGCCATGGAATTCTTGCTCTGGATCCTCGCGGTTGTACTGGTGGTCGCCGGTGTGCTGGCACTGTTCCGGCGGCAGATCCTCTGGGGTGTGGTGCTCATCATCGTCGGGCTGCTCGTCGGACCCTTCGGCGTCAGCATCTTCAGCAGTTGATCCCAGGCCGACGTAGGCGCAGCGCCGGCCTCGGATCACCAACCCCCTGTCACTACGAGAACAAGACCCCCACAGGCAAGCCGGGGTCGTCGCGCCCGGGTCTCCCTCTCCCCCTGGATGACCCGGGCTCGGCGGCCCCGGCGATTCGTCTTTCCGGCCTACCGGTGGCCGAGGCGTCAACAGCGAGGCACGCCGGGGATGAAGCCGTCGTAACCGGTCAGCACGTACGCGTCGGAGATGAACCGACCGGTGCCGATCCGATCCCAGATGTTGCTGGTGCCGTAGGTGCCGGTCACCGTCGTGCCGGTGGTCTGGCAGCCGATGGTCACCGTGGCCCCGTCGGCGACCGTGCCGACCGAGGAGTAGCCCGTGCCGGGGCCGGACCGGACGGTCAGCGGGCTGCCCGCGGTGTTCACCGTGCCGGATCCGGTGCCGCCGCCGGAGCAGGCGTTGTCGCTGGTGTAGGTGCGGGTGCCCCAGTAGAGCGCCAGGGTGCCGTTGAACCGCACCTGGATGGCGGAGCCGTTCAGGCGCTGCTCGTAGTGCAGGTGCGGGCCGGTGGACCCGCCGGTGGTGCCGACGTACCCGATCACGGTGCCGTAGCCGACGGTCCGCCCGACGGCGGTGTTGAAGCTGTTCAGGTGGGCGTAGTAGGTGGTGTACCCGCCGCCGTGGTTGATCCGGACGTACTTGCCGTAGCTGGTGTTGCCGAGGTCGGTGACGACGTCGACGGTGCCGGGGGCGCTGGCCACCACCGGGTCGCCCTGGTCGTCGGTGCGGTTGAAGTCGACGGCGTTGGTCGGGCTGTGGTTGGTCCGGGTCTGCCCGGACCAGGACTGGCCGCAGGGGAAGGGCACCTTGAAGGTGGGTGCGGCGGCGGCCGGCGAGGCCGGGACCAGCACCGCGGCGGCCACCAGTAGGCCGGCACCGACGGAAGCGAACAGGCGGAAGCGCACGAGACCTCCCATGGCGAAAGTTTTCTATGTACGAATGGATCGTGGCAGAAAACTTCACTCGACGGAAGAGCGGAGCCGGGCGCGGGGGCGACCCGGCCGTGGAGCCGATCCGGTATACCTGGACGACATGGCCTCGCCGACGTACCTGAGGAGCATGCCGCTGCACGCCGTGACCGAGGTCTACGGCGAGGCCGGCCTGCGGGACCGGTTCGCGCTGGAGGCGGAGCGCTTCGCCCCGGCCGAGCAGGGCCGGCTGGCGGCGGCGCTGGACCTCGCCGGCACGCTGCACCGCGACGACCGCCGGGTCCGCGAGCCCTATCTCAACCACCTGCTCCGGGTGGCCATCCGGATCATCTGCTACTACTCGGTGACCGACGTCGACGTGATCGCGGCGGCACTGCTGCACGACGCGGTGGAGGACCATCCGGCCGAACTCGCCGGCCTGCCGGCCGGGACGACCGGCCCGGCGGCCACCGAGGCGGCGCTGGCCGAGGTGGCCCGGCGGTTCAACCCCCGGGTCGCCCGGCTGATCGCGGCGGTCACCAATCCGGAGTACGACCCGGAGCGGGACCGGGACGAGCAGTACCGCGCGCACCTGGCGGAGAGCCTGGACCGGGAACCCTGGGCCCGGGTGATCAAGGTGTCCGACTTCACCGACAACGGGGTGGGGGTCATCCACACCACCGGGGACCGGGTGCACCGCTCGGCCCGGAAGTACCGCCCGCTGGTGCCGCTCTTCCGCGACCTGGTCACCCGGCCGGACACCCCGCTCGGCGCCGAGGCCCGTGCGCACATCCTCGGTCAGCTCGACCTCGCCGAGCAGCGCTTCGCCGCGATCCTCGACGAGCCCGAGGCCGCCCCGGCGCTGCCGGTCGCCGAGTAGCCGCCACCCGCCGGCCGGCCGGCGGGGACCGCCGGGTTTCCGAATCGTTACGGCCTCGTGGCTCACCGGGTCTGGACGCCCCTGGCTGCAAGCGCTTACATGTGGTGACGCCCACAGGCCGGCTCGGAAGCCACAGGCAACCGGCACGCCGGCACGAAAGGAGGACGGCATGGCGGTCCAGTCCAGACCACGCCAGGCCTTCGCGATCGCCGGTGTGTTGGCTTTGGCACTCGGCGCCACCGCCTGTTCCGGCGACAGTGAGAGCGGGCTCGACCCCGACTCCGCGGAGTGCGCACCGTACTCCGCCTACCAGGGTCACGACGGCGAGAGCGTTTCCATCTACGCGTCGATCCGGGACGCCGAGGCCGACCTGCTCCGGCAGTCGTGGAAGCAGTTCGAGGACTGCACCGGCATCGAGATCGACTACGACGGCAGCGGCGAGTTCGAGGCCCAGCTCCAGGTCCAGGTCGACGGCGGCAACCCGCCCGACCTGGCCTTCATCCCGCAGCCCGGTCTGCTCGCCCGGTTCGCCCAGGCCAACAAGCTCAAGCCGATGACGGCGGAGCAGAAGAGCCTGGCCGAGGCGAACTACCCGGCCGACTGGCTCAAGTACGCCACCGCCGGTGGGCAGCTCTACGGCACGCCGCTCGGCGCGAACGTGAAGTCCTTCGTCTGGTACTCGCCGAAGGCGTTCGCCGACAACGGCTACCAGGTGCCGACCACCTGGCAGCAGCTGATGGAGCTGAGCGACAAGATCGCGGCGAAGAACCAGAAGCCCTGGTGCGTCGGGCTGGAGTCGGGCGAGGCCACCGGGTGGCCGGCGACCGACTGGATCGAGGACCTGATGCTGCGTACGCAGACCCCGGAGGTCTACGACCAGTGGACGAGCCACGCCATCCCGTTCAACGACCCCCGGGTGCTCCAGGCGGTCGACCAGGCCGGCCAGGTCCTGAAGAATCCGAAGTACGTCAACGGCGGCTACGGTGACGTCAAGAGCCTGACCACCACCCCGTTCCAGGAGGGCGGCCTGCCGATCCTCCAGGGCCAGTGCTCGATGCACCGGCAGGCGAACTTCTACGCCAACTACCTGCCCGAGGGCACCAAGATCGGCCCGGACGGCGACATCTACGCCTTCTACTTCCCGGCGGTCGACCCGGCCAGGGGCAAGCCGGTGCTCGGCGGCGGCGAGTTCACCGTGGCCTTCACCGACGGGCCGGCGGTGCAGGCCGTCCGGCAATACCTTATGACCGGCGAGTACGCCAACTCGCGGGCGGCGCTGGGCAACTGGATCACGCCGAACAACAAGCTCGACGTCAGCAAGGTCGAGCAGGCGGTCGACAAGCTCTCCATGGAGGTGCTGCTCGACAAGAGCGCCGTCTTCCGGTTCGACGGCTCCGACCTGATGCCCGCCGCGGTCGGCTCCGGCACCCTCTGGAAGGGCATGATCGACTGGGTCAACGGCAAGGACACCAAGAGCACCCTCGACTTCGTCGAAGGCTCCTGGCCGAAGTGACACCCCTGACGGTCCGGCCCGCGCCGCTGCGGGCCGGACCGTCGGCTTCCCGAACGTTGTGGCGTTGGAGGCGCTGATGGACTTCGCCGACGAGACACCGAAGCTGCTCATGCTGCTCTACGGCCTGGCCGCCTTCGCGGTCGTGGTCGGCGGACTGCTCGTGCTGCTCGACGTCGTACCCAACTGGTTCGCCCGGCGCCGCGAGGCGGCGCTGGTCGCGGCCTCGGCCGGCGGGCCGGCGGCCGCCGCCGGTCCCCGACCGCGCCGCCGCTCCGTGGCGAACCGCCCGGAGGGCGCGCTCGCGCTCTTCTTCCTGCTGCCCACCCTGGCGCTGCTCGCGATCGGCCTGGTCGTGCCCGCCGTCCGGACCACCGTGCTCTCCTTCATGGACGGCGGCAGCGAGAACTGGGTCGGGCTGGTCAACTACCGGTGGATGTTCGCCCAGGACGAGATCTTCGGCATCCTCACCAACACCCTGATCTGGGTGGTCCTGGTCCCGCTGGTGGCCACCACGATCGGACTGGTCTACGCCGTACTGGTCGACCGGGCCCGGTTCGAGTCCGTGGCCAAGGCGCTGATCTTCATGCCGATGGCCATCTCGTTCGTCGGCGCCAGCATCATCTGGAAGTTCGTCTACGCCTACCGCTCCGGCGAGTACGACCAGATCGGCCTGCTCAACCAGGTCTGGGTGATGGTCGGCGGCGAGCCTCGGCAGTGGCTCAACGACCCGCCGCTGAACACCCTGCTGCTGATCGTGATCATGATCTGGATCCAGGCCGGCTTCGCGATGGTGGTCCTCTCGGCCGCGATCAAGGCGATCCCGGGCGACGTCGTCGAGGCGGCCCGGCTGGACGGGGTGAACCCCTGGCAGATGTTCTGGCAGATCACCCTGCCGAGCATCCGGCCGGCCCTGATCGTCGTGGTGGTCACGGTCTCGATCGCCACGCTCAAGGTCTTCGACATCGTCCGGACCACCACCAACGGCAACTTCGACACCGGCGTGATCGCCAACGAGATGTACAACCAGGCGTTCCGGTTCGGCCAGACCGGCCAGGGGTCGGCGCTGGCCGTCTTCCTCTTCGTCCTGGTGATCCCGATCGTGATCTACCAGGTCCGCAACCTGCGCAAGCAGCGGGAGGTATGAGATGACCACCACCACGCCTCCCGCGCTGGCCGGCACACAGTCCGTGGCCACCCCGCCGGTCACCCGGGCCGGCCGGGTGCGCCGCCGGCTCAACAACCCGTACGCCACCGCCGCGTCGATCCTGATCGCGGTGCTCTGGACGGTCCCCACCTTCGGCCTCTTCGTCTCCTCGTTCCGCCCCGAGGACGAGATCAAGACCACCGGCTGGTGGACGGCGTTCACCAACCCGCAGTTCACCCTGGACAACTACCAGGAGGTGCTCTTCGGCCGCTCGGCCTCCTCCGGGCAGCTCGCCGGCTACTTCGTCAACTCCCTGGTGATCACGATCCCGTCGGTGCTCTTTCCGCTGGCCTTCGCCGCGCTGGCGGCGTACGCCCTGGCGTGGATCAACTTCAGGGGACGGGACTGGATCTACATCGGCATCTTCGCGTTGCAGATCGTGCCGTTGCAGATGGCGCTGGTACCGCTGCTCAGCTTCTTCTCCGAGGGGGTCAGCCTGGGCGGGGTCGAGCTGATGCCGGCGTGGAACCTCGACGACGAGGAGAAGTTCGTCCAGGTCTGGTTCGCACACACCTGCTTCGCGCTGCCGGTCGCCGTCTTCCTGCTGCACAACTTCATCTCGCAGCTGCCGAAGGACCTGATGGAGGCGGCCCGGGTGGACGGCGCCACCCATCCGAAGATCTTCCGCTCGATCGTGCTGCCGCTGATCGTGCCGGCGCTGGCCGCGTTCGGCATCTTCCAGTTCCTCTGGGTCTGGAACGACCTGCTGGTGGCGCTGATCTTCGCCGGGGGCGGCAGCGAGACGGCACCGCTGACCGTACGCCTGGCGGAGCTGGCCGGTACCCGGGCCAACGAGTGGCAGCGCCTCACCTCCGGCGCGTTCATCTCGATCGTCGTACCGCTGATCGTGTTCCTGTCCCTCCAGCGCTTCTTCGTGCGTGGCCTGCTCGCCGGCGGCGTCAAGGGCTGACCGGCCGTCCCGGGCGACGGCCGCCGGGCGGGAGGCTCCGCCCGGCGGCCGGGACCCGGACCCGGCAGCCGTGGCCGGCGGCACGGCCGGATCAGGATGGCACTGTGACCACAATCGACGACGTGGCCCGGCTGGCCGGGGTCTCCACCGCCACCGTCTCGCGCGCGCTGCGCGGGTTGCCGACGGTCTCCGAGACGACCCGGATCCGGGTACTCCTCGCCGCCGAGCAACTCGACTACGCCGTCTCGCCCAGCGCCTCCCGCCTGGCCGGCGGCAAGACCGGCACCGTCGCCGTGATCGTCCCCCGGATCACCCCCTGGTTCGTCGGTGCCGTGGTGGAGGCCGCCGAGGAGGTCCTGCACGCCGCCGGTTACGACCTGCTGCTCTACAACGTCGGCGGTCGGGAGCACGCCCGGACGCGCCTGCTGCACAAGTCCAACCTGCCCAAGCGGGTCGACGGGGTGATGCTGGTCGCCACCCCGATGCGCGCCGACGACCTGGCCACGATCGCCAGCCTGGCGCTGCCGGGCGTCACGGTCAGCTCCGGCACGGTGGTACCGGGCTGGCCGAGCATCCGGATCGACGACGTGGCGGCCGGCCGGACCGCCACCGAGCACCTGTTGAGCCTCGGCCACCGCCGGATCGCCTGTGTCCGGGGTGACCCGGCCGACGAGTTCGCGCATCCGGCCCACCTGGAGCGGTACCGCGGCTACCGGGAGGCGCTCGACGCCGCCGGCATCGGACCCGACCCCGGGCTCGGGGCGCAGGCCCGGGCGGACGCCGAGGGGGGCCGGTTGGCCACCGAGCGGCTGATCGCCCGGGGCGAGCTGCCCACGGCGATCTTCGCCAGCTGTGACGAGGTGGCGATGGGCGTGCTGAAGGCGCTGCGGACGGCCGGGATCCGGGTGCCGGAGCAGGTCAGCGTGATCGGCATCGACGACCACGACCTGGCCGGCGCGTTCGGCCTGACCACCGTCGCCCAGCCGGCGGCCGAACAGGGCCGGCTCGCCGCCGGTACGCTGCTGGGCCCGTTGGCCGGCCGGGCCCGGACCGGGGAGGAACCCGCCCCGGTGATCCTGCCCACCCGGCTCGTCGTACGGGATTCGACCGGCCCACCCCGGGCAAACTGAACCTCGACCCTCACCCGGAGCCCAGGCCGGGTCCGCCCGCGAGTCGCGACCGATGGGAGAGCACCCTGAACAGCACCGAGACGATCTCCTCCGACACCGGACCCACCCCCGCGCAGAGCGGCACCGGGCCGGCCGAGGCCGGGCCCTGGTGGCGGCACGCGGTCATCTACCAGATCTATCCGCGGTCGTTCGCCGACTCCGACGGCGACGGGATCGGCGACCTGCCCGGGATCACCGCCCGGCTGGACCACCTGGTCGAGTTGGGCGTGGACGCGGTGTGGCTGTCGCCGTTCTATCCGTCCCCGCAGGCCGACGCCGGCTACGACGTGGCCGACTACCGTGGGGTGGATCCGCTCTTCGGCACCCTGGCGGATTTCGACCGGCTGATCGCCGAGACCCACGCCCGTGGCCTGCGGCTCATCGTCGACCTGGTGCCCAACCACACCTCTTCGGCGCATCCGTGGTTCACCGCCGCGCTGGCGGCCGAGCCGGGCAGCCCGCAGCGGCGGCGCTACGTCTTCCGGGACGGTCGCGGCCCCGGCGGCAACGAACCGCCGAACGACTGGCAGAGCGTCTTCGGCGGCCCGGCCTGGACCCGGGTGACCGAACCGGACGGCAGCCCCGGGCAGTGGTACCTGCACCTCTTCGACCGTGGCCAGCCCGACCTCAACTGGGACCTTCCGGAGGTGCGCGCCGAGTTCCACGACATCCTGCGGTACTGGCTGGACCGGGGCGTGGACGGGTTCCGGGTGGACGTGGCGCACGGGCTGGTCAAGCAGCTCGACCTGGCCGACGCGCACCCGCCGGTGGAGCCGGTCACCGGCGAGGGCACCGAGGGGCCCCGTCCGCCGATGTGGGACCAGGACGGCGTACACGCGATCTACCAGGAGTGGCGCCGGGTGCTGGACGAGTACCCGGGCGAGCGGATCCTGGTGGCCGAGGCGTGGGTGCAGCCCGCCGAGCGGCTGGCCCGGTACGTCCGGCCGGACGAGATGCACCAGGCGTTCAACTTCGAATACCTGGAGGCGGCCTGGACCGCCCCGGTCCAGTACGCGGTGATCACCCGCTCGCTGACCGCCAGCGCGGCGGTCGGCGCACCCACCACCTGGGTGCTCTCCAACCACGACGTGCTGCGGCACGCCAGCCGGCTCGGACTGCCGGTCGGCACGCCCCGGCCCCGGGGCATCGGCGTCGACGACCCGCAGCCGGATGCCGTCGTCGGGCTGCGCCGCGCCCGGGCGGCCACCCTGCTGATGCTCGCGCTGCCCGGCTCCGCCTACCTCTACCAGGGTGAGGAGCTGGGACTGCCGGAGCACACCTCGCTGCCGGACGAGTCCCGGCAGGACCCGACCTGGCAGCGGAGCGGCCACACCGAGCGGGGCCGGGACGGCTGCCGGGTGCCGATCCCGTGGGAGGCGGACGCCCCGTCGTACGGCTTCGGGCCGGGGGACGCGAGCTGGTTGCCGCAGCCGCCGCTCTGGGCCGAGTACGCCCTGGACCGGCAGCGCGGGGTGGTCGGCTCGACGTACGAGCTGTACCGGACCAGCCTGCGGCTGCGCCGGGAGCTGCGGCTCGGCTCCGGCACGGTGTACTGGCTGACCAGCCCGGACGACGTGCTCCACTTCCGCAACGGGGAGCTGCGGGTGTTGACCAACTTCGGTGCCGAACCGGTGGAGCTGCCGGCGGGTGCCGAGCTGGTGCACGCCAGCGGCCCGCTCGACGTCGACGGGCGGGTGCCGACCGACGTCACGGTCTGGATCCGGGTCGCCGAGGAGACCGTTACGGACGGGTGACCCGGCTCGGCCGGTCCGGGCAGTGGTAGTTCGTTCCGGGGACTGTCGAGCTGGGTGCACAGACGGGGCACGCAGCGCCGGGTTGCCGCGTTACCCGGACGGCCCGGGACAGTGGGTTGGTGTACAGGCGGGACGGTGGGGTGGTGCACAAGCGGGGCAGCTCGACAGTCCCCCCGGGCAGCCACCCCGACCCCAGCACTACTAGCTGGAGGGCGACCGTGCCGAGCGGGCCGGCCCGATGTCGTCCGGGGTGACCTCCTCGGCCCGTACGGTGAGCAGCTCGTGCACCCGGCGGATGTCCCCGGGGGCGCTGCGCGCGGCGAGCCAGTACATGATCCCGGTGGGGATGAAGAAGAGCTGGAAGGCGGCGAGCCCGACCGCGAAGTTCAGCGGCGGCGGGAAGGCCACCCGCAGCGCCGAGGCGGCCACCCCGATCAGCCCGTTGCCGGCCGCCCGGCCCACCCCGTTGACCAGGTTGCCGAGGCTGTAGACCGTACCCCGGTGTTCCGGCGGGTTGACGTCGGCGATCAGCGCGAACCAGTTCGGCGAGTTGGCCGAGGTGAGGCCGAGCGCGACCAGGGCGGTGAGCAGGCTGAGCCCGACCGTCGGCTCGGTGAGGACGCTGCCGAGCACCGCCGCGGCCACCGCGCCGGCACCGGCGCCGTCGGGCACGTCGATCCGGATCGGCACGAAGAAGAGGACCAGGTAGAAGGGTACGGCCGCCAGCACCCCGATCGCCGCGACCATCGCCCGCCCCCGGGGGGTACGCCGTTGCGCGGCGTCGCCGATGAGCCCGCCGACGATGGAGAGCACCCCGCCGAGCTGGAAGAGTACGGCGAAGATGCTGCCCACGACGGTCGCGGTGGCCGACGAGTACCCCTGGGCCTCGGCCCGCTCCCGGAACAGCGCCGGCAGCCAGACCAGCGAGCCGAAGGCCACCTGCGCGGTGAGCCCCTGCAACACCAGCCAGCGGTTCGTCCGGCGGCCCAGGATGCCGGGCAGATCGCTCCGGCTGATCCGGTAGTCGTAGTCGCCGCCGACCGCCAGCGCGTCGGTCAGCTCCGGCTCGCTCTGGCCGCGCCGGATGTCGTAGGTGAGCAGGTATGCCACGGTCGCCACCAGACCGGCGACGCTGAGCAGCAGGAACGGGCGGCGCCAGTCCTGCGCGCCGAGGACGCCGCCGACCAGGGTGCCGGCCAGGGTGCCGACGCCCTGGGAGAGGCCCCAGAAGCTCAGCACCAGGCCCCGGCGGCGCGGGCTGACCAGATCGGTGACCACGGAGAAGCCGACCGAACCCACCGCGCCGAGGCCGATCGCGGCCAGTAGTTGCGCGCCGAAGAAGGCCAGGTAGCTGGGGGCGAGCGCGCTGCCCGCCGTGCCGGCGGCCCAGAGCAGCGTGCCGATCATCAGCAGCGGCTTGCGGTTGGTGCGGTCCCCGACGTACGCCCAGCCGACCGCGGCCACCGCGCTGACCAGGAAGCTCGTCGCGGTGACCGCGCCGACGGCGCCGACGCCGACGTCGAGTGCGGGCGCGATGGAGCCGTAGAGCGGCGGTACCAGTCCGATCGCCACGTTGTCCAGCGAGGCGAGCACCACGAAGACCGCGACGCTGTAGAACCGGTGGACCGGTCCCCCGCCTCGGGCGACTCGCTGGCCACCGATCGTCATGTCCGGCACTCAACCAGGATCAGGTAACGGCGGGGTGACGGTACCGCCGGGTCGGCTATCGGGGAATTCTGCCGGTTGGTACGGCATTCCGGTGAGGCCGTCGGTGCGGGATCGTAGTGTGCACGCGACTGTCCGTGATGGCGCGACGCCTGGGACGGATCGTCGAGAGCGGTTCGGATTCCTGGAGGTGCTGGTTGGAGCCGACGAGGACGAACGTACGCCAGCGGGTGGCCGACCGGGCAGCGGAAGATCGCGCGGCGGAGGATCGGTCAGCGGAGGATCGGGCAGCGGAAGATCGCGCGGACGCCGGCCGGGCGGACGGGGAGGACGATCCGGCGGCGCTGCCGGAGCTGGCCGACGCCGGCTGGATGCACCACGGCGCCGCCTTCGCCGAGACGAGTTTCTGGGCGGTGGCCCGCCGACTGCCGGCGATCATCCGGGAGGCGGTACTGCTGGCCTGGCGGGTCAGCCGGGCCGACACGCTGGCCGCGATCGGCCTCAACATCGTCGCCGGCATGATGATCACGTTCGGTCTGCTGGCCACCAGCACCGTACTGCGGGAACTCTTCGCCTCCGGGCCGACCCCGGACCGGGTCCGGTCGGCCGCGCCCGGCCTGGTGGTGGCGGCGCTGGCGGTGATGGCCAAGGGCGGCCTGACCATCGCGGCCGGCTGGGCCCAGGCCCGGCTCCCCCCGCAGATCAACTACCGGGTCGAGCTACGGCTCTTCGAGGCGACCACCGCGGTCGACCTGGCCGCCTTCGACGACGCCGGCTTCGCCGAGGAGATGGACCGGGCCCGGGACCGGGGAATGACCGAGGCGGCGTCGATCGTCGACGACACCGTCAACCTGATCACCGGCCTGGTCGGGGTGGCCGCCACCGCCGCCGCCGTGACGGTCATCCAGCCGCTGCTGCTGCCCTGCCTGCTGGTCGCGGCGGTGCCGTCGGCGGTGACCGCGGTCCGGATCGCCCGCCGGGAGTACATCGCGCTGCTGGCCCGGATCACCCGGCGGCGCCGGCTCTGGATGCTCGCCACCCTGATGGCGAACCGGCACACCGCGGTCGAGGTGCGGACGTACCAGATGCGGGGGTTCCTGCTCGGCGAGTACCGCCGGGTGATGACCATGGAGACCCGGGCCCAGCTCCGGCTGGTCCGGTCGCAGACCTCGACCCGGGTGGGCGGTGGTTCGATCGCCGGGCTGGCCACCTTCGCGGTCTACGCCGTACTCGGCTGGTTGCTGCTGGCCGGCGTGGTGCCGCTGGCCGCCGCCGCGACCGCGCTGCTGGCGCTCCAGGCCGCCCGGACCAGCCTGGGCAACACGGTGCACGCCACCAACCGGCTGTACGAGGACGCGCTCTACTACCGCGACTTCCTGACCTTCCTGGAGCGGGCCGACGGGCGTACCCGGGGCGGGGGCGGCGCGGCGGTCGCCGGCTTCGACGAGATCGAGGTCGACGAGGTCAGCCTGCACTACCCGGACACCGAGCGGCCGGCGGTGGACCGGGTCAGCCTGACCGTACGCCGGGGTGAGGTGATCGCCCTGGTCGGCGAGAACGGCTCCGGCAAGACGACCCTGGCCAAGCTGCTCGCCGGGCTCTACCAGCCGACCGGTGGGGCGATCCGCTGGGACGGGGTGGACATCGACACCCTCGACCCGGGCGCCGTCGGCGCGCAGGTGGCGGTGCTGAGCCAGGACTGGTGGAAGTTCCCGTTCACCGCCCGGCAGAACATCACGATCGGCCGGTACGACCGGCCCGAAGAGGCCGGGCCCTCCGTGGTGGCGGCGGCGACGGCCGCCTCCGCGCACGAGATGGTCAGCGGGTTGCCGCGCGGCTACGACACGCTGCTCGACCGCAGCTTCCGGGACGGTCACGACCTCTCCGGCGGCCAGTGGCAGCGGCTGGTGGCGGCCCGGGGACTCTATCGGGAGGGTCGGCTGCTGATCTGCGACGAGCCGTCCGCCGCGCTCGACGCCCGGGCCGAGCACGCGCTCTTCCAGCAGCTCCGCCGGCACCCGGACCGGACGATCGTGCTGATCACCCATCGGCTGGCCAACGTGCGGCACGCCGACCGGATCTACGTGATGCGGGACGGCCGGTTGATCGAGCAGGGCGACCACGACCAGCTCGTCGAGGCCGGCGGGCTCTATCGGGAACTCTTCGACCTCCAGGCCAGCGGCTACACGGAGTGAGAATCCGCTGATCCGTGGTGAGGATGTGACGCGGAACCGGTCTGCGGCGCTATTTCCAGGTGCCGGCTGGGGCGTGGCGTGCGCCCGGTGCCCCCAGCCACCGAGCCACACCCCAGCCGGCCCCGACTACCGGGGCGGCAGCACGTCGCGCCGCTCCTCCACCCGCCGGTACTCGGTCGGCTCGGTCGTGGTGACCTGGCGGTACTCGGTCGGCTCGGTGGTGGTCACCACCGCCCGGCGCCGGTTGTTCCAGATCACCATGGTCATGATCAGGCCCAGTACGCCGGCCGCCATCAGGATCCAGCCGACCACGTCCAGGTCCAGACCGCCGACGCTGACGTTCAGGGCGAAGGTGAGGATCGCACCGAGCGCGATCAGGAAGATGCTGGTGCCGATACCCATGACACGCCTCCTCTTGGGGGGATGCTTGGCTGTCATGGTGCTGCTACCCAGTCGCCGAGCCGACGAATCGTCGTGCCGGCCCCGATGATGTGCCGATGGTAGGGGCCGGTACCGACGTCCCGGGATGCCGAACCGGTGCTACCGGCGCCGGGGCACCCAGTAGATGATCTGCCCGACGACCAGCGCCGGATGCCGATCGGGCAGCGCCTCCAGGGCGCGGGCGAGGTGCGCGGCGAGATACATCATCAAGCCCACCCGGTCACCGTCGAACCCGATCAGCAGGGAGAGCCGGGCCGGCGCGCAGGGCCAGTCGTGTTCGCATTCACGGCAGGCGTACGTCTCCGTGGGGACGTGCTGCCCGTCCGTGCCGCGCTCACGTGCCCGCCGTCGCGCGACGTGCCGTTCCCAGCGCGCCCACGGCCCGACCACGGGTTCACACCCGCTCGGCGTGCCGGGCTCGGTGCTGCTGCGCCGGGGTCGGGCCCTTCCACCGGGCGTACCGGCCCGCGTTGCGGGAGCCGAGGAAATCCAGCCACGGACGCTGTGGCTCCGCCGACTGCCGGGGTGGTGGGGGTGGCGGCACGTCCTCGTGCCCGACCCGTGCCTCCCTAGCGATCCTGCCGTCGACCGTGGCAGCCCGGACCGCCCGGCCGGACGCGACGCTCGTCAGGGGACGCGCTTTCGGCGAGTACGACACCGGCACCCGCCGGGCCGAGTCGGGGCAGATCCACCGGTGTCCACACCAGCAATACCGCCACAGGCGCCACCAGACCCGACGATGGCGAAGTCCGGTCCCACGTACCTGTCTCATTCTTTTACCCTCCCGTTCTTTTCCGTCTGCCCTCCACCCTGGACCGCGAGTGCGCGGTAACGGAAGATGAACAGGACGACCGCCCAATGATGGCGACGACACCTGCTGACCACCCGGGGTGATAACCATGAATGGTCAATCGGCATCGCTTCCGGCCCGCATCCGCGAACTGCGCACGCAGCGGAAGCTGTCTCAGGACAGGCTCGCCGCCGCAATCGGCGTGTCGAAGTCCTCTGTGCAGTATTTCGAGTCGGGAAAGCTCATTCCGCAGGAAGGTACGGCGCAGCGCCTGGACGAGGTGTTCGGCACCGGCAGCGAAATCCAGGAACTGGCGAAGGCGGCACAGGAAGATCTCCGCCCGTGGCTGCGCCCCTGGGTCGAGCACGAGCGTCGCGCGGTTCTGTTGCGCGCGTGGGAACCGACGCTGATTCCCGGCCTGCTCCAGACCGAGGAATATATGCGGCTGGTGTTCGCCGCCGTGCCATCGAACATCGGCCGGCTTGACGAGGTAGTCGCAACCCGTTGCAGCCGTCAGGCTGCCGTGCTGGATCGCATGCCACCGGTCGAGTTCATCGTGATGATTGAGGAATCCGCATTGCATCGTGGGCCGGCCGAGATCCTCAAGGCTCAACTTGGGCATCTGGTGGATGTCGGCCACCGACCAACCGTCCGCATCCGGGTTGTCCCTGACGCGGCTGGGATCCATGCTGGTTTGGGAGGACCGCTCGCGCTTGCCACGATGCCCGACGGGCGGCGGGTCGGCTACCTGGATGACCTGCTACAGGGGCGGGTCGCTACCACTCCTCGTGACGTGCTTGAGCTGGAACTAGTCTGGGAGGCGGTGAACGAGCTGGCGCTGACCGCCGACCAGACCCGAGACATGATGTTGAGGATTATCAATGAGCAATGAACCAGCTTGGCGGAAAAGTACCCGATCCAACGGGTCATCTGGCAACTGTGTCGAGGTGGCCGCCAACCTTCCGGGCCGGGTGCTGGTCCGGGACACCAAGGACCGCGACGGCGGGACGTTGACCTTCGGCCCGACCGCCTGGCGGGCGTTCGTCAGCCTGGCGAAGTCGCACGGCTGACCTCCGCCCCACAACGACGAATGACCCCCCGGCCCGGGAATACGGGCCGGGGGTTTCGTCATCTCGGGTCAGATCGCGTTCCACACCAGCCCGAACGCCCCGACGTCACGCTCCGTCCTCCGTTTGGCGGGGACGTCAGGGTGCGCAGCTTGACTCCCGGTCGTCGAAGTCGGCGCACCGGAAGAGCGACGGGTTGACCTGCGACGGTGGCCGCCACCTGGCCGACGCCTGCTCGTAGTCGTACGCCAGGGCGAGCAGTCGGGCCTCGGTGTAGGCGGTACCGAGGAAGGAGATCCCGACCGGGCGGCCGTTCGCCGGGTCGTACCCGATCGGGACCGCGACCGACGGATACTGCGCCCGCGCGCCGATCCCGGCCGACCCGCTGCCGACGAAGACGATCGCGTCGAGGTTCTCGGCGGCGAGTACCGAGTCGATCCGCTCCCGCGCCCCGGCGATCCCCGCGTCCCGGTTGGTCTCGTACTCCGCCTTCGCCGCCGGATCGGTCAGGTCGACCTCGTTCGAGGCGACGAGCTGGGTCTGGCCGAACTTGATCGCGCCCTCGTCGGCGTGCGCCAGGTTCCACCGCACCACGTCGTCGAGAGTGTCCATCGGCGCGTGCCGGGGCAGCCGGGCCAGATAGGCGTTCAGGTCCCGCTTGAACTCGTAGGTCAGGATGCTCGGCGGCAGGCCGCCGGTGTTGACGGTGACCGGCACGACCGTGGCGCCCCGGGCCCGCAGCACGTCCAGTGCCTCGGTGAACAGCGCCCCCTGGTTGCCGGTCGGGCTGCTGGCGACACCGATCCGGCTGCCCCGCAGGGCGGTGGTGGAGAGCGCCCTGGTGTAGTCGGTGCCGACCACGCCCGCGCTGGTTTCGGTGACCGGGTCCTCCGGGTCGATCCCGGTCAGCGCGCTGAGCAGGGCGGCGGCGTCGTAGACGCTCCGGGTCATCGGGCCGGCGGTGTCCTGGCTGGCGGCGATCGGCACCACCCCGGTCCGGCTGACCAGGCCGACGGTCGGCTTCACCCCGACCAGCGAGTTCGCCACCGACGGGCTGAGGATCGAGCCGGAGGTTTCGGTACCGATGGTGACGGTGGCCAGCGCCGCCGCCGCGGCCGAGCCGGAACCCGAGCTGGAGCCGCTCGGGGTCTGGCTGACGTCGTACGGGTTGAGGACCTGGCCGCCGAGTCCGCTGTAGCCGGACGGCATCCCGCTGGTGGTGAAGTTGGCGAACTCGGTCAGGTTGGTCTTGCCGAGGATGATCGCCCCGGCCGCCTTCAGCCGGGTGACCAGGAAGGCGTCCCGCGCCGGGTACGAGTGCTCCAGCGCCAGCGCCCCGGCGGTGGTGGGCAGCCCGGCAAGGTCGATGTTGTCCTTGATCAGCACCGGGATGCCGTGCATCGGCCCCTTCGCCCGACCCTGCCGGCGCTCCTGGTCGGCCCGCTTCGCCTGGGCGACCGCGTCCCGGGTGACCGCCCGGACAGCGTGCAGCCCCGGGCCGTTGGTGTTCAGCGCCCGGATCCGTTCCAGGTACGCCTGGACGAGTTCCTCCGAGCTGATCCGCCGGGCGTCCAGCGCCGCGCGGATCTGCGGGATGCCGGCCCGTTCCAGGTCGAGCGGGAACGGCCGGTGCCGCCCGGTCGCCTCGGACGGGCCGCCGAGCGAGGTGGCGACCAGCGCGGCGATGCTGACCAGGACGGTGGCGAGTACGACGAGCCGGGCCGCTGATCGCGGCCGGGTCGGCACAGCGGATTGATGCACCTGCACGCCCTTCCATGAGGCCACGCCCGGGCGGCCCACGGACACCCGGACCTGAGGGGGATCTCGGAAGCACACGGTTGGAATGTGATCGCTACGATACGGATCGATTCGGATCCGGTAAACGATCTTCTTCCGGGCGGCGCACCGGCCGCGTCGCGGTCCCGCCCACCAGCCCCCGCTCAGCGGTCGAGGGTACGGGTCAGCCCGGCGACGACCGCCGTGGTGAGCACCCAACCGGCCAGCACCAGCAGCGCGGCGACGTACTCGGTGCCGCCGACCGGTTTCCAGGCGTTGTCGTGCCCCAGGTTGACGATCGGCAGCAGCAGGTCGAGCGACTGGAGTGCGGCGTTCCGCTCCGGCGCCTCGGCCGGATTGCGGGCCACCGACGGGTCCAGGGCGAAGCTGAGCGTCCCCAGTGCCCAGAAGGCGACCAGCCAGATCGCGGCCAGCCAGGTGCGGTAGCCGTAGCCGACCAGGCCGTCGACCAGGGCGCCGAAGAGCCGACCCGGAGCCCGCAGGGTGGCCCGCCGTCGGCGCTGCCGCTCCAGCAGTACCCGGCGGGCCTCCGCCTCCTGGCCGCTTCGCCGGTACACCTCGGCGAGCTGCTCGTAGGGCTGCGGGGTGTAGCCCTCGGGACTGCGCCGCAGCCAGTCCAGCCGCTGCCGGACGCTGACCGGCACCGGCGGCGACGGCTCGCCCGGCGGGGAAGGCGCGCGGGCGATCAGCAGCCGGTAGGTGCAGCCGATCAGGTCCAGCTCCGCCGGCCAGGTCCGCGGATCGTCGAAGATGGAGTCGGCCTGGAGACCGGAGAGCCGGACCCGCCCGGTCGGCCGCTCGGCGAAGGTCAGCCAGACGCTGCCGGCCCGGGCACCACCGAGATGCAGGGCGAACGCCCCCGCCCCGCGCAGTGCGCCGTGGTGGAAGTTGAGCTGGTTGCCGATCTGGGCGTGGATCAGCAGTACGGCACCCTCGGCGGCGAAGCCGTACCGGGCGGTGAGGCTGCCGGCCACCGTCAACCGGTCCGCGCTGAGCGCCGCCCCGGTCGGATGCCGCAGGGTGGCGCCGTCGAGATCGAGGTTGCCGCCGACCTGGGCACCGCCGAGCCAGACCTGACCGTCGGCGACGAACCCCTGCCGGGCGTGCAGGTTGCCGGTCACGGTCAGCCGGCCCGCCGCCAGCGCCGTACCGGGGTCGATCGGCGGGAAGACCTCACCGGCCGACTCGCCCCGATCGGCCAGCCGCGAGCCGTTCAGGGTGACGGTGCCGCCGACCCGGGCGTCCCGCAGGTCGACCGGGCCGCTGACGACGCAGCGCAGCAGCGCCAGGTCGCCGCGCAGTTCGAGCAGCCGGGCCCGCAGGCCCGGCAGGGCGCAGTCGGCGAGGACGAGGTTGACCGCCCGGGCCTCGGTCAGCTCGGGTACGTCGGCGAAGGTGCACCCGCCGAACGAGACCGGGACGGTGATCTCGGCGTGCCGCAGGTCCAGCCGGCCGACGATCCGGGCCGACCGCAGGCGCAGCCCGGCCCGGGAGCCGGCCCGGTCGGCGCCGCCGGTGAGCAGCTCGACCAGCAACTCCGCCCGGACCGGGTACGCCGTGCCGCGCAGGTCGACCTCGTCTCCGCCGCCGAAGGCCGACCGCACCCGCCGCTCCGCCGGATTCCACCGCCACGATCCACTCCGCACGAGAGCGAGAATTCCAGACGGCGAGCCGGCTCGGGTACCCCGCCCGGCGGCCGGGGCGCGGTCACTCCGGGTCGTGCACCGTCGCCCAGTCGGTCGGGATGAAGTGGTCGGGGGCGTGCAACACGTTGAGCAGGCGCTGCCGGATGCTCTCGTGCATCACCGCTCCCCACGGAAAGCGGGTGGGGTACTGCACCATGTTGCGGAAGCTGTTCGCCGGCCCGTTGTTCCGCTCCAGGTACTGGATGGCGGCCTGGGTGCAGACGTAGTCGGCGTAGGCGAGCGCCTGGTGCGCGGCGGTGTAGAGCGCCTCGGTGCCGGGCTGGTGCCGCAGGTACGGCTCGAACCACGGCAGGTCGACCCCGGCCATCGGGGTCGGCTGGAACTGGAGGTCGTTCGCGAGCGCGACCGGCAGCGGGTCGTCCTCGATGCCGTTGGCCTGGGCGAGCATCTGGGCACCGGCCAGCACCCCGGCCGGCTCGGCCAGGTCGAGCAGCTTCTGCCGGCCGATCACCGCGTGGTGGTTCCGCTGCATGTACCGGTCCAGCCCCAGTGGATCGTCCGGAAAGTCGAACGCGATCTCGGCCAGCGCCTCCACCCGGTCGTACCGGCCCCGGTTGTTGTAGTAGGTGATCATCCAGCTCATCGCCTTCGGGGCGTACTGCGGATCGCTGGTGGCCCGCGCCTTCGCCATCGCGTCCCGGGCCCGGTCGGGCTCGCCGGCCCGCTCGTGGTTGAGGGCGATGTGGAACCACGCCACCGCGCTATACCCGAGCCGGTACGGCCCGGCGAGCTGGTTCCAGAACCGGTTTGCCAGCTCGTAGTCCTCGACCCGGGTGGCGTGCCCGGCGAGCAGCAGTTTGGCCGCCGGGGTGTAGATCGGATGGTCCCCCTCGGCGGCGATCCGCAGCGCGTCCGCGCCGCCGGCCAACTGCCGGTGCGTGTACGGCACCGCCTTCGCCAGGGCGAGCAGGAACGCCGCCTCCGTCCGGTACGGGGCGCCGGGCGCCGCCTCCGTGAGCCCCTTGAGCTGCGCGGCGGCCGGCTCCGGCTCCCCGGTCAGCAACAGCTCGAATGCGTCCCGGCACACCGCCGCGCGCCGGACACGTTCGGTCTCCTCCATCAGCGGCCTCCTCGGACAGTTTCACCGGCCCGTAAGGAAGCTACACACCTAGCGGCGATCCGACTACCCACCGTGTATGGACCGGCTCCCCCGGGCGCGCCGGCCGGCCTACCGCCGACGGGTCCGCAGCCGGCGGCGTCAGCGCTACCAGCCCCAGTTCCGCGGCGACCAGGCCGACCGGCCGGACCGCAGCGCCGCACCCGCCTGCCGGGCGAGCCGGGCGAGCACCGGCCCGACCAGCCAGAGCAGCAGCACGGCGTGGCCGGCGAGCGCGACCCGCTGCAACCCGGTCAGCGCCGGCTGCGCCACCAGCGGATACCACAGTGGGCTGAACTCCGGGGTGAAGTGGCAGAGCGACTCCAGGTAGTAGTTGTTGTCGTAGCAGGTCCACGGCCAGAGCTGCCCGTAGACCAGGCTGTTGGCGGCACCCCAGACCGAGAGCAGCACGGCGGCCAGGGTGGCCAGGTTCGCCCAGGGTCCCGCCTCGGCCGCCCCCAGCCGTACGGCGAGCGCCAGGCTGGCCGGCAGGATGGCGAGCAGGAAGAACCTCGGCCCCCAGTACAGGCCGCCGTACCAGGCCCACCAGGAGGCGTAGACCAGCACCAGCCCGGCCACGAAGACCAGCCACAGCAGCCAGACCCCGGCGACGTCCCGACCGGCCCGCTCCGGCAGCCACCGCCGCACCGGCAGGAACAGTCCCGGGGTGAACCAGAGCAACCCCTTGCCGAACGAGAAGAGGATCGCCGCCAGCCCGAGCAGCAGCGGGTAGGAGAAACCCGGCTCGCCCGAGTACGGCATCACGGTCTGCCCGCCGCCGTTGTTCGCGTACGCCCGGTGCAGCGGGTCGCCGAAGCGCAGCCACGCCTCCCCGGCGACCAGCAGCCCGGCCGCCAGCAGCACCAGCAGGTAGCGCAGCCGCCGCTCCCGCAGGCAGAGCAGCCCGACGACGAGACCGAGCGCCACCACCGAGGCGGGGGTGTTGGCGACCCCGAGCACCACTCCGGTCCAACCGGCCAGCCGGGTCGTACGGCCCGTCCCGGGCAGCGTCGCGGCGAGCAGCCCCACCCCGACCGTCGTCGCCGTGAACATCTCGCCGTAGAAGTCCTGCACGTGTGCGGCGGCCATGCTCCCGGCGACCAGCAGCAGCAGGAACCGCCGGAGCAGCCGGCGATCCATCCGGTCGCGCAGCAACAGGTGCACCGCCACCAGCGCGAACCCGAAGAGCAGCAGGTTGTACTGCGCCAGCACCGGCTGCGGGTCGCCGTACCAGCGGCCGATCACCCAGAGCGGAGTGGCGAAGAGCGGCCCGATCAACGAGTACGCCATCTCCGGCATCTGCCGCTGCTCCAGCAGCTGGAGCAGCGCCTGATAGCGGACCAGCCCGTCCCCCATCATCGGCGGCCGGGGATAGACCGCCAGCAGCAGCATCCCGCCGCCGAGCAGCAGCCACTCCAGCAGCGCGGCGATCCGCGCCCGGGACCGACCCGGCGGCACCGTCGACTCCGACCGCTCCCGGTCCGGCTCCGACCCGTCCGACGGCTCCGCGGACTCCGCCCGCGCCCCGGATTCCTCCCGCACCTCGCCGACCGCCGGCGCCTCCATCGACAGTCCCCCCAGCCTCACCCACCCGGTCGGGCCGGAACTCCGGCCACAGGCAGTGTGCCAAACATCGACCCACGGTCCTATAGGCAATCTTGGATGCCTGTAGGACCGTGGGTCGGCCGGGCGGAAGGCGCGCGGCGGTTGGTCAGGTCGTCGGCCGGTCCAGGATCAGGTCACGGGCGCGGGCGTACTGCTCACGGATGCGGGGGACGCCGGCGCCGACGTACTCCCGGGACTCGCCGGCCGACCAGGCGGGCGGCTCCGCTCCACCCTGGACGACCCAGGCGGCCTGCCGGGCCGCTCCGTCGGCGACGTACTCGCCGGGCTCCGGCACCAGGACCGGACAGCCGAAGACCTCGGGCGCGATCCGGCGTACCGCCTCGGAGCGGGCCCCGCCACCGACCAGGATGATCCGGTTCGCCGTCGCGCCCTCGGCGAGCAGCGCGTCCAACCCGTCCGCCAGCGCGCAGAGCATGCCCTCGACGGCGGCCCGGGCCAGATGCCCCGGCGTCGAGGTGCGCAGGGTCAGCCCGTGCACCGCCCCGGTCGCCAGCGGCCGGTTCGGCGTCCGCTCGCCCTCCAGGTAGGGGACCATCACCAGCCCGTCCGCGCCGGCCGGCGTGCTCAACGCCAGCTTGGCCAGCTCGTCGAGCCCGACCCCCAGCATCGCCGCCGCCGCGTCCAGCACCCGGGCCGCGTTCAGCGTGCAGACCAGCGGCAGGAACCGTCCGGTGGCGTCCGCGAACCCGGCCACCGTGCCGGACGAGTCCGCCGCCGGGGTGTCCGCGACGCTGAACACCGTTCCGGAGGTACCGATGGAGACGACCACGTCCCCGGCGACCGCGCCCACCCCGAACGCGGCGGAGGCGTTGTCCCCGGTCCCCGGCCCCAGGAGTGCGCCGCTCGGCAACCGCCCGGCCACCTCGGCCGGCCCCAGCACGGTCGGCACCGCCACCGCCCGCCCGAGCGCCCGCTCCAGCAGGTCGATCCGGTACTCACCGGTCGCCGGTGACCAGTATCCTGTCCCGCTCGCGTCCCCCCGGTCGGTACGCAGCGCGTCCAGCCCGGTCGCACCGCCGAGCCGCCAGGTGAGCCAGTCGTGCGGCAGGCAGACCGCGGCGACCCGCGCCGCGTTCTCCGGCTCGTGCCGGGCCAGCCAGCGCAGCTTGGTGACGGTGAAGCTCGCCACCGGCACGCTGCCGACCGCCTCCGCCCAGGCCCGCCGCCCGGCCTCGCCATCGCCGAGCTCCTCGACCAGCTCCTCCGCCGCCCCCGCCGACCGGGTGTCGTTCCAGAGCAGCGCGGGCCGGACCACCTCGCCCGCCTCGTCGAGGCAGACCATCCCGTGCTGCTGGCCGGCGACGGCGACCGCCGCCACGTCGTCCAGCCCACCGGCCTCGGTGATCGCCGACCCCAACGCGTCCCACCAGGCCCCGGGGTCGACCTCGGTCCCGTCCGGATGCGCCGCCCGGCCGCTGCGGACCAGCGCCCCGGTTTCGGCGTCCCGGATCACCACCTTGCACGACTGGGTCGACGAGTCGACCCCGGCAACGAGCGCCATCTCACGCCCTCCTTCTGGGCTCACGGACGGTTGTCGCAGATCAGCACAACGGTCGGTCGGGATGCGCGACCCTGGCCACGCACCCCGACCAGGTCAGGGAAGACTCAGCGAGCCCCGAGCAGATGCTCCACCGCAAGCTGGTTCAACCGCACGAACCCGAAGCCACGGGCCGCCACCGCGTCCACGTCGAGGTCCTCGAACGCGCTCCGGTCCGCCAGCAGGTCCGAGTACGTCTCACCCGGGTTGAGCGTCGGCGTCGACAGTTCCGCCACCTTGCTGGCGGCCAGCGCCTCCTGCACCTCCGGGTCGGCCCGGAACGCCGCCGCCCGCTCCTTGAGCAGCAGGTACGTCCGCATGTTCGCCGCCGCCGAGGCCCACACCCCGGTGAAGTCCTCGGTACGCGACGGCTTGTAGTCGAAGTGCCGGGGCCCGGTGTACGCCGGCCCGCCCTGCGGCCCACCGTTCTCCAGCAGGTCCACCAGGGCGAAGGCGTTCAGCAGGTCGCCGTGCCCGAAGACGAGATCCTGGTCGTACTTGATCCCGCGCTGCCCGTTCAGGTCGATGTGGAACAGCTTGCCGGCCCAGAGCGCCTGCGCGATCCCGTGCATGAAGTTGAGCCCGGCCATCTGCTCGTGCCCGACCTCGGGGTTCAGCCCGACCAGCTCCGGGTGCTCCAGCTCGTTGATGAAGGCGAGCGCGTGCCCGACCGTCGGCAGCAGGATGTCGCCGCGCGGCTCGTTCGGCTTCGGCTCGATCGCGAACTTCAGCCCGTAGCCCCGGTCGATGACGTACTGGCCGAGCAGGTTGACCGCCTCGCGGTAGCGGTCCAGCGCCGCCCGGATGTCCTTGGCGGCGTCGTACTCCGCGCCTTCCCGGCCGCCCCACATCACGAAGGTCTCCGCGCCCAGCTCGGCGGCGAGGTCGATGTTGCGCAGCACCTTGCGCAGCGCGTAGCGGCGTACGTCCCGGTCGTTGCTGGTGAAGCCGCCGTCCTTGAAGATCGGGTGGGTGAAGAGGTTGGTGGTGACCATCGGCACCACCAGTCCGGTCTCCTCCAGCGCCTTGCGGAACCGGGAGATGTGCTGGTCGCGGGCGGCGTCGTCGGAGCCGAACGGGACCAGGTCGTCGTCGTGGAAGGTGATCCCGTACGCGCCCAGCTCGGCGAGCCGGTTGACCGCCTCGACCGGGTCGAGGGCCTCCCGGGTGGCGTCCCCGAAGGGATCGCGGGCCGGCCAGCCCACGGTCCAGAGACCGAAGGAGAACTTGTCGGCAGGGGTTGGTTGGGCTGCCATGGCTGACCTCCAGGGGAACCGACTCGACGTTGAGGTGGGGCGCGGGTGCGTAACCCCGGGGTGACTCCCCGGCAACCCGGCCGATTTGTTTATCGGTTGAATTATTTGGCCGTGGTATGGCATTGTCAATACCGTGGCGCAACCCGCGGCAGTGCCGGTCGGCGCGGCGGTGACCGCCGTCCGCCAGGCGAGCCTGCGCGAACACAACCTGGCCCTGGTGCTGCGGCAGATCGCCACCGCCGGTCGCCCGCCGTCCCGGGCCGACCTGGCCACCGCCACCGGCCTGACCCGGGCCACCGTCTCCGCGCTGGTCGACGACCTGATCACCGGACGGCTGCTCACCGAGGTCGCCCCGACCCCCCGGTCCGGCGCCGGTCGGCCCGCCGTCGGCCTCACGCTCGCCGGGCACGGCCCCGCCGGCCTGGGTCTGGAGATCAACGTCGACTACCTGGCCGCCGTCCTGGTCGACCTCGCCGGGACGGTACGACACCGAGCGGTCCGCCGGGTCGACCTCCGGCCGGTGCCTCCCGCCGAGGCCCTGGGGCTGGCCGGCGAACTGATCACCGAGGCGGCAGCCGAGGCGGACCGGCAGGACCTGACCCTGGCCGGTACGGCGCTCGCGGTGCCCGGCCTGGTCACCGCCACCGGGCTGGTCCGGCTCGCCCCGAACCTCGGCTGGCGGGACGTGGACGTGCCGGCGCTGCTCGGCGGCCATCCGGCGCTGGGCGGGCGCGGACTGGGGGTGGAGAACGAGGCCAACCTCGCCGCGCTCGGCGAGCTGCACGCCGGCCCGCCCGAGTCCGGCAACTTCATCTACATCTCCGGCGAGGTCGGCATCGGCGCCGGGATCGTGCTGAACGGCACCCTGTTCCGGGGCGCCCGGGGCTGGAGCGGCGAGCTCGGCCACGTGCCGGTACACCCCGAGGGGCTGCCCTGCCGGTGCGGCGGTCGCGGCTGCCTGGAGCAGTACGCCGGCCAGGAGGCCATCCTCGCCGCCGCCCGCCTCACCGACCCACCCGCCGGAGCCCACCCGGCCCGGGGTCGACCGGCACCGGCCCCGGGTGCGGCGGTCGCCCGGCTGGTCGAGGCGGCCACCCGGGAGGATCCGGCCGCGAGCCGGGCCCTGGTGGAGGCGGCGACCTCGCTCGGGGTCGCCGTGGCAGGGGTGATCAACCTGCTGGACGTGGACACGGTGGTGCTCGGTGGCGTCTACGCGCCGCTGGCCCGCTGGCTGGCCCCGACCGTCGAGGGCGAGATCCGCCGCCGGGTGCTGACCGCCGCCTGGTCACCGGTGACCGTCCGGGCCGCGCTGCTCGGCGGGGACGCGGCCGCCCTCGGCGCCGCCGGCTCGGTCGTCCGTACCGTGCTGGAACAGCCCGCCCGGTGGCTCGGCCGCACCGCCCGGTAGCCCGGGCGGCCCGGGTGGCGCCCGGCATCGATCGGGCCGGAACTGCCGCCGCTGGCGCGCCGGATGCCTGCCCGACCGGCGCTCGCCGCCCGTTCCGCCCCGCCTGGCCGGTCCCGCCGGGGCACCATGGAATCGGCCACGGCAACCAGGGCGACCGTGGCGGCGGGGCCGAGCGTCTGGTCGCTATTGTTGCCCCTGGACAACTATTCCGATCATCAACCATCGGACCTTCTCGACCTGTACGGCGCGACGCACGCGCCCGACCTCCACCTGCGGGCCGCACGGACCAAAGGGGGCGAGAAGGTTCTTCTGCGCCGACAGGAGTGCCAGCGCTGATGCGCACACCTCGACGACCCGGAGGACGGGCTGAGGGTCTCCCCGCGGCCCGGCGTCCGGGCCGCGCCGACGGGCGGCCGGCGGCCCGCTCAGGCCGACCGTTCGGTCGGCTCCACGTTCGCCCGGAACGCCTGGTCGAACTCGACGAGCCCACGCAGCAGCGCCTGCCGGCCGGCCGGGCTCATCCCGGCGAGCGTCTCGGCCAGCCGCTCCCGGCGGTCGGCGCGGATCTCGGCCAGCAGCTTCTGACCGACCGTGGTGAGGTGCAGGGAGATCTCCCGGCGATCCGCCCGGCCCGGCTCCCGCTCCAGCAGCCCGGCCGCGACGAGCCGGTCGCAGAGCCGGCTCGCCGAGGAGAGCAGCATGCCGAGGATCCCGGCCAGGCCCCGGAGGTTGATCCCGTCGAACTGCTCGACCACCATCAGCGCCCGCAACTGGGAGCTGGAGAGGCGCCCGTTCGTCTGCTCCCGGGCCGCGTCCCAGACCGACAACAGCGCCGCCGCGGCGGTGTCCACCGCGGTGGCGAGGGTCGGATCCGGTCCGCCAGGACCGCCGGATTCAGCCATGGTGATCCTGACCCTACCGCCGTCACACAGTCGACCGCACCGGTGCGTTCCGGCTCAGCCCATCCGGATCATCCGGAACCGTACCTCCGGACCGCCCCGAAAGCGGCGGGGCGCAGATGACCGGCAGGTTGGCCGAGATCCGCCGTACCCTGGCCGAGGCTCCGGCGGACCTCGTCATCGAGCGGCTCGGCGCCGAGCTGAACCGGGCGTACGGGACGACGGAGACGGAACTGCTCCAGGTCGACTACCGGCTCGCCGCCCTGGTGCCGCTGCACGGTGGCGACCCGGTGGTCGGGGCCGCCACCCCGGCCTGGCGGTGCTTCGACCACCAGACCCCGGTGCTGGAGAACGGGACGCTCCATCTCCCGGTCACGATGCGCGGCGACCGGCTCGGCGTACTCCGGCTCACCCCGGCACCGGAGGATCCGCAGCGGCACGACGAGTTGGCGCAGGTGGCGACCGGGCTGGCGCACGAGCTGGTCACGGTACGGCCCGGCACCGACAAGTACGTGGTCGGCGCCCGGACCCGCCGGCTCACCCTCGCCGCCGAGATGCAGTGGGAGCTGCTCCCCGGCCGGAGCCGGATCCGTCCCTCGTTCAGCCTCGCCGGCCAACTCGAACCGGCGTACGCGGTGCGCGGCGACAGCTTCGACTGGGCCGACGACGGCCAGCGGCTCTGGCTCTCCACGATGAACGGGATGGGCGAGGGAGTCAGCGCCTCGATGCTCACCTGCCTCGGCACCAACGCGCTGCGCAACGCCCGTCGGGCCGGTCTCGAACTCGCCGACCAGGCCGCCCTGGCCGACCAGGCGATCTACGCCTACCACCAGGGCATCCAGCACCTCTCCGCGCTCCTGCTGGAGCTGGACCTGCGCACCGGGGCGGTGACCGCGGTGGATGCCGGCTCGCCCCGGCTGCTGGTGCTGCGCGAGGGCGAGGTGCTCGACCAGCCGCTGGACGACCAGTTCCCGCTCGGCATGTTCGACGGCACCATCTACCAGTCGCAGCGTTTCCAGTTGACGCCCGGTGACCGGCTCTTCGTGGTCAGCGACGGCGTCCTCGACGCGACCTCCCGCTCCGGCCGGTACGGCGACACCGCGCTCTACCGGTCCGTGCGGCGGACCAGGTCGATGGCACCGCTGGAGGCGGTACGGTCGCTCCTCGGCGACCTGCGGGCGTACGTCGGCAGCGATCTGGTGGACGACGCCGTGGTGGTCTGCCTGGACTGGTACGGCGGCTGACCCCGGGGGCGGGGAGGTACCGGACCCGGGGTCAGTAGGCGCCCCGGGTCCGGACCACCGCCCCGAAGGTCTTCCACAGGATGGTCAGGTCGGCGGCGAGCGACCAGTTCTCCACGTAGTACAGGTCCAGCCGGATGCCGTCCTCCCAGCTCAGGTCGGAGCGGCCGCTGATCTGCCAGAGGCCGGTCATGCCCGGCTTCACCAGCAGCCGGCGGGCGACGTCACCGTCGTAGCGGGCCACCTCGGACGGCAGCGGCGGGCGCGGCCCGACCAGGCTCATGTGCCCGAACAGCACGTTCGCGAGCTGCGGCAGCTCGTCGAGGGACCACTTGCGCAGGATCCGGCCGACCCGGGTGACCCGCGGGTCGACCCGCATCTTGAACATCAGGCCGTCGGTCTCGTTCTTGGTGGCCAGCTCGGCCAGGAGCGCGTCCGCGTTCACCACCATGGTCCGGAACTTGTACACCCCGAACTCCCGGCCGCCCTGGCCGACCCGGATCTGCCGGAAGATCACCGGCCCCCGGCTGTCCAGCTTGATGGCGAGGGCGATGAGGGCGAGCAGCGGCAGGGCGACCGCGAGCGCCGTGGCGGCCAGTGCCCGGTCCACGAAGGCCTTGACGACCTTCCGGGCGCCCCGGAACTCCGGCGCCTCGACGTGGATGAGCGGCAGCCCGGCGACCGGCTGGGTGTGGATCCGCGGCCCGGCGACGTCGGTCAGCGCCGGGGCCAGCACCAGGTCCACGCCGGTGCCCTCCAGCTGCCAGCCGAGCCGACGCAGCCGGGTGGCGGTCAGTTCGTTGGAGGCGGTCACCGCGACCGTGTCGGCGTTGATCGCCGCGGCGGCGTCGACGATCGCCCGGAACGAGCCGAGCACCGGCACGTCACCGAGGCGCTGCGGCACCGGCGCGAGCAGCGCGTCCGGGATGCAGGCGCCGACCACCTGGTAGCCGGCGTACGGCTCGCGGCGCAGCGTGTGCACCAGTTCGAGTACGTGTGCGGTGTCGCCGACCGCCAGCACCCGCCGGGACCAGCCGGCCCCCCGGGACCGGGACCAGTGCAGTCGTTTCCGGGCGGCGAACCGGGCGATCACCAGCCCGACGGTGCCGACCGCGAACGAGATGCCGAGGAATCCCCGGGAGACCCCGACGTCGGCGAGGTAGCCGGCGATCGCGACTCCCCCGGCGAGCCGCAGGCTGGCCGAGGTGACCCGGCGGTACTCGTCGGCGCCGTAGCCGAGCACCCGGTGGTCGTAGCAGCGCAGCGCCCTGAGCGAGACCAGCCAGGCGACCACCAGGGCCGGCCCGACGATCACGTACGGGATGTCGGAGCCGCGCGGCTCGTCGCCGCCGAACCGGGCGAAGTAGCCACCGATCACCGCGAGCACCAGGATGACGGTGTCGAGGGCCAGCAGCGCGCGGATGTAGCCGCGCTGACGTGTCCGGGATGACGAGGCGGATGCCCCCGAGGTGGGCTCCGGAGGCATCGTGGTGGGGCTCAGCAGTGTCGCCGACGTCACCGGCCCTCCCTCGCTCCAGGGGACACCCGGTCAGCCACTCGCCCTGGCAGAGCGGCCCCGAGGCACCTCGACATCTTCACCTACCGGGGGCATCACTGAGAGCTTCCGACAGATTACTGTCATTTGTTTGCCTCGGTGGTGCTCCGGCTGCTCACGTTCTCGGGCCGGTGATGTCTGTCGGCCGGTGATGTCGTCGGCCGGAGAAGCGCGACGCCCGCCGTACCGGCACTGGCCGGGTACGGCGGGCGTGGTCGAGCGGAGCCGGCGTCAGCGCGGAGCGGACTCCTTGCGGGCGGCGATCGCCTGGAGGAAGATGTCGCCGATCTTGGCCGGGTCCTCGGTGACGAAGGCGGCCCCGCCGGTCACCTTGGGGATCGAGTCCAGTTCGGCCTTGCTGACCTCGGCACCGATGCCGATGATGATCACCTGGACCGGGCGGTCCGGGTCGTTGATCCGCTTCAGCTCGGCGAGCAGTTGCGACTGGCTGACCCCGTCCTCGTCCTCGTTCTTCCCGTCGGTGAGCATCACCACCGAGTTGACCCGGCCGGGTTGCCAGTCCTCCTGCACCGCCTTGTAGCCGGCGAGGATCGTGTCGAAGAGGCCGGTGTTGCCGAGCCGCTTGGGGGTGATCCCGGCGAGCTTGCTCTCCAACTGCTCCCGCTGGGCGGACATCGGGCCGATCGGCACCAGCGAACGGTAGTCGCGGGAGCCGTTCAACTCGGTGGAGAAGACCCAGAGGCCGAGTGCCCAGGAGTCGTCGAAGAGCGCCAGGCCGCGCTTGGCCGCCTCCAGGGTCACCTGCATCCGGGTGGCGTTGTTGGCGGTCGGCACCTTCTCGGCCATCGAGCCGGAGATGTCGATGATCGCCAGCATCCGACCGGACTGGGTGGCGACGGCCCAGCTCGAAAGCACCCGCTCGATGGTCGCGCCGTCGCCGCCGCCGGCCGTGCCGCCGGGGTTGGGTGCCGGGGTGGTCGGCGCCGGCTGGGTGCCGGCGGGGCTCGGCGCGCCCCGGGGCGGCGCGAAGCCGTCGGCCCAGGTGCCGTCCGGTGCCCGGAGCCCCTGCCCGGCCAACTGCTGGCGGAAGGCTCCGCTGTCGAGCGCGGCGAAGAGCTTCTCGGCGGCCGCCGCCTTGGCCGGTTCGGTGCCGGGCATCACCGCGTACGGGTAGTCGAGCGAGATCGGCGCGGGCTCCAGATAGAGGGCGGCGAGCGGAACCGGCGGCTTCTTGGCGTTGAACTCGATGACGTCCTCTTCGGAGAGTGCCGCGGCGCCCAGTCCTCGGGCGATCGACGTCTGGTCGGTCGCCTGGGGGAACCGGGCGATCAGCTCCTCGCGGACCGCCGAGGCGCCGGTGGCCAGGGCCCGCAGGGCGGCCGTGGTCTTCTGCTGGGCCTGCGCCCCGCCGCCGGACTGGGCGGCGGTGGCCAGCGAGAGCAGCCCGGAGAGTCCGGCGGCGTCCCGGCTCGGCTCGACGAGGCCGGTCTTGAGCTGCGGTCCGCTGGTGATCCTGCCGAGCAGGTCCTTCCAGCCGAGCTTCTTCTCCGGCCAGCCGACGGTGGTGGCCAGCGGCTCCGGCATGGCCACCACCACGGGGCTGCGCGCCACCGAGGCGTTGTTCTGCGGCGCGAACGCGGGTGCCTGCTGACGCAGCCGCAGCAGCCAGGTGGAGGAGTCGGGAAGCCAGACGTTGGGCAGCGTGGTGCTGCCGCCGGGTTGTCCGACCTCGGAGAGCGACACGCCGTGCTGCCCGGCGACGGCAGCGGCCACGTCCACGGACTCGCTGGCGGTGACCTGGACGGCGACGCAGAGACCGTCGACCTCGACCTCGTCGGTGCTCAGGTCGGCAGCGGTCTTCTCGATGGCCGGAGCGATCTCCGGCGCCGCGGCGACGGTGAGGGTCAGCTCTCCGGAGCAGTCGGAACTCGCCCACTGCTGATAGCCATACCACCCTCCCACCGCGACGAGGACGAGCGCCATCGCGCTGGCGATGGCGCCCGCCCCTCGGATACTTCTACGCATGCGATGGCGGCCGGGCACCTGACCATCTTGAGGGCTTCTGCGAAGTCGTGCCAGGGGCGAACGGTGGAATGTTACCGAGGCAGCACAGACTTTCCGAAGATCGTTCACTTCAGGTAGTCGGCCGGCCCCGGAACGTCGAGAATGCCGCCCAACAGGGCGCCATCGGCCCACCACCCGCCAAAAAGATCTTATGGATATTTATCCAAGAATTAAGGACCCGGCCCCGAGTACGCACGTCGGACTCGGCACCGCCACCTCGGTGGGCGAGGCGGCCGGAATCCCGGAGTCGGGGTCCACCGCGAAGACCAGCACCGCGTCGGCCCGCTCCTGCGCGACGTAGAGGTGCCCGCCGAGCAGCGCCAGGTGCCGGGGCCATTCCCCGCCGCCGGGGACCTCCGCCAGGTGGCGGGGCAGCGCGTCGTCGAGCGCGAAGACGCTCACCGTGCCGACACCCCGGTTGGCCAGGTAGAGGAACCGGCCGTCCGGGCCGACCGCGATCTCCGAGGGCTGGACGTGACCCGGGCGCCGGCTGGCCTCGACCCGCCCCCGCTCGACCAGCCGGTCGGTGCCGTCCGAGGCGTACGCGGTGACCGAGGCGTCCAGCTCGCCGGCGAGGTAGCAGCGCCGACCGTCCGGGTGCCGGGCCAGGTGCCGGGGACCGGTGCCGGGGCGGGTCGGGTACCGGGCGGTGGCGTGCAGCCGCCCCTGCGGGTCCCGGTCGTACCGGTAGAGCGTGTCGGTGCCGAGGTCGACCGCGAGCAGGCCGGTGCCGGCCGGGTCGGGCGAGACCATGTGCGCGTGCGGCCCGGCCTGGCGCTCCGGTACCGGTCCGGCGCCGTCGTGCCGGACCAGGTCGGTCCGGTCACCGGGCGCCCCGGTCGGGTCGAGCGGGAGTACGGCGACACTGCCGCTGCCGTAGTTCGCCACGAAGAGGAACTCCCCGCCCGGGTCGACGGCGAGGTGGCAGGGCTCGGCGCCGCCGGTGGAGCGGACCCCGAGCGGGGTCAGCGCGCCGTCGGGGTGGATCGTCCAGGCGCTGACCGTGCCCTCCGGCAGCTCGTTGACGGCGTAGAGCACGGGTAGCCGGGGATGCCGGGCCAGGAACGACGGCGACGGCGTACCGGCCACCACGCCGAGCGGGTCGAGCCCGCCGGTCCGGGCGTCCCGGCGGGCGGCGACGATGCCGGTGCCCCGTCCCCCGCTCTGCGCCGTGTAGCAGCCGATGTAGACGATCTCGGCACCGCTCGACATGCCTCGCTCCGTTCCCGGCCGACCGCCCCGGGTCGCACCGCTCCGGCCCGATCAAACCAGAGCCCGGCGCCGTCGGCCCGGCGATCACGCCGGGTCGGACCCGAGGATCTTCCGGCTGCGGGCCGGAACCTATAGGATCTTCGATCGTGAACGGGCTGCTCCGACCGGCTCGCCGGACCACCCTCGCCGACGACGTCTACGAGTCGGTACGCGCCCTCGTGATGGACCATGCCGTGGCCCCCGGCGAGCGGATCAACATCGACGCGCTGGCCCGCCGGCTGGAGGTCTCGCCGACCCCGGTCCGCGAGGCCCTGGCCCGGCTGGAGTCCGACGGACTGGTCCGGAAGCGGCCGCTGGCCGGCTACACCGCCGCCCCGCTGCTCAGCCGGACCGAGTTCGACGAACTGGTGGAGATGCGGCTGATCCTGGAGACCGCCTCGGTACGGCGGCTGGCCGAACGCTTCGCCGGACAGCCCGGCGCCGACACCGCCGACGCCCCGGCCGGGCCCACCGGCGAACTGGCCGAACTCCGCCGCGAGGCCGAGCTGCCCGACCAGACACCCGGGACCGAGGGCTTCGCCGCGATCGCCGCCTTCACCGCCCAGGACGCCCGCTTCCACCACCTGCTCGCCGAACGGTCCGGCAACCGGATGCTGCACGCGGCCGTGGTCCGGCTCCGCGCCCACCTGCACCTGTTCCGGCTGCACTTCCCCACCGCGCACTACGGCACCAGCACCCGGGAGCACCTGCGGATCGTCGACGCGATCGGCACCGGCGACCCGGACGCCGCCGGCACCGCCATGCGCGACCACCTGCTCGCCGCCGCCGACCGGCACCTGCCGTTCTTCGAAGGAACCCGATGCGGATAGCCCTCTTCGTCACCTGCGTCAACGACCTGGTCTATCCGGGCACCGGCCGGGCCGTGGTACGCGTACTGGAGCGGCTCGGCCACACCGTCGAGTTCCCGGTCGAGCAGTCCTGCTGCGGTCAGATGCACGCCAACAGCGGCTACCGGGCCGAGGCGCTGCCCCTGGTGCACGGCTTCGTCGACACCTTCGGCCGGTACGACGCCGTGGTGGCCCCGTCCGGCTCGTGCGTGGCGATGGTGCGGGAGTCGTACCCCCGGCTCGCCGTGGCGGACCCGGGCCTGGCGGCGGCGGTCGCCGACCTCGCGCCCCGGGTGCACGAACTCTCCGAGCTGCTGGTCGACGTGCTCGGGGTGACCGACGTCGGTGCCGTCTTCCCGCACCGGGTGACCTACCACCCGACCTGCCACGGCCTGCGGATGCTGCGGCTGGGCGACCGGCCGCTGCGGCTGCTGCGCGCGGTACGCGGGCTGGACCTGGTGCCGCTGCCCGGCGCCGAGGAGTGCTGCGGCTTCGGCGGCACCTTCGCGGTGAAGAACGCCGACGTCTCCGCCGCGATGCTGGCCGACAAGTGCGCGGCGGTCTGCGACACCGGGGCGGCGTACGTGGCGGCGGCCGACAACTCCTGCCTGGCGCACATCGGCGGCGGCCTGTCCCGGCGCGACGGCACCGGGACAGGCGGCCCGCGCGCCATCCACTACGCGGAGATCCTGGCGAGCACCGGGGAGCGGGCATGAGCACGGGTACCGGGAACATCGTCACGCCGCTGCCGTTTCCGACGGCGGCCCGGCGCGAACTGGCGGACGGGCAGCTCCGGGCCAACCTGCGCCGGGCCACCCACACGATCCGGGACAAGCGGCTGCGGGTGGTCGGCGAGGTGCCGGACTGGGAGGCGCTGCGCCGGGCCGGCGCGGCGATCAAGGACGACGTACTGGCCCGCCTGCCGGAGCTGCTCGAACAGTTCGAGGCCGCCGCCACCGCCGCCGGGGCGACCGTGCACTGGGCCCGGGACTCGGCCGAGGCGTGTGCCCTGGTCACCGAGCTGGTGCGGCGGACCGGCAGCACCGAGGTAGTCAAGATCAAGTCGATGGCCACCCAGGAGATCGGCCTCAACGAGGCGCTCGACGAGGCCGGCATCGCGGCGGTCGAGACCGACCTCGCCGAACTGATCGTGCAGCTCGCCGACGACACCCCGTCACACATCCTGGTACCGGCGATCCACTACAACCGCCGGCAGATCCGGGACATCTTCGCCAGCCGGATGCCCGGGGTCGACCTCGACACGCTCACCGACGACCCGCCCGCGCTCGCCGAGGCGGCCCGCCGACACCTGCGGGCCAAGTTCCTCAGCGCGAAGGTGGCGATCTCCGGCGCCAACTTCGCGATCGCCGAGACCGGGACGCTGGCGGTGGTGGAGTCCGAGGGGAACGGCCGGATGTGCCTGACCCTCCCCGAGACGCTGATCTCCGTGGTGGGGGTGGAGAAGCTGCTGCCGACCTTCCGCGACCTGGAGGTCTTCCTGCAACTGCTGCCCCGCTCCTCGACCGGCGAGCGGATGAACCCGTACACCTCGCTCTGGACCGGGGTCACCCCCGGGGACGGGCCGCAGACCATGCACGTCGTGCTGGTCGACAACGGGCGTACCGCGACCCTGGCCGATCCGGTGGGCCGGCAGGCGCTGCGCTGCATCCGCTGCTCCGCCTGCCTGAACGTCTGCCCGGTCTACGAACGGGTCGGCGGGCACGCGTACGGGTCGGTCTACCCGGGCCCGATCGGCGCCATCCTCTCCCCACAGATGACCGGCCCGGATGCGGGCGCGAACCGCACCCTGCCGTACGCCTCGACGCTCTGCGGCGCCTGCTTCGACGCCTGCCCGGTCCGGATCGACATCCCCGAGGTGCTGGTGCACCTGCGGCAGGTTGGCGTGGACGCGCGCCGGGGCCGACCCTCGGCGGAACGTACCGCGATGCGGGCGCTGGCCTGGACGATGCGGGACCGCCGCCGGTACGCCGCCGCGCTCCGGGCCGCCCGGCGCGGCGCGGCCCCGCTGCGGCTGGCCGCCGGACGACGCGGACAGGTACGCCGGCTGCCGTGGCCACTGTCGGCCTGGACCGCCAGCCGGGACGCCCCGCTGCCGGCCAGCCAGACGTTCCGGGACTGGTGGGCCGGGCGGGACCGCACGAGCGAGCAGGAGGACCGGTGATGGCGGCATCCACGTCGGCCCGGGAGGAGATCCTGGCCCGGATCCGCGCCGCCCGGCCCGACGGGACCGTCCCGGTGCCCCGGGACTACCGCACCGCCCCGGCCGGCAACCAGGTGGCGGCACCCGCCGACGCGGAGCTGCTCGAACTGCTGGTCGACCGCCTGGTCGACTACCGGGCCACGGTACGCCGCTGCGCGCCGCAGGAGCTGCCCGAGGCGCTGGCCGACCTGCTCGGCGAGGTGCCGACCGTGGTCGTACCCGGGCAGGCGCCGGAAGAGTGGCTCTCGACGTACCTCGGCCGGATCCGGCGGGACGGCGACCCGGAGCCGCTGACGGTGGCCGACCTCGACGCACCGGGCGTGGCCGTGGTCACCGGCTGCGCGGTGGCGATCGCGCAGACCGGCACGCTGCTGCTGGACGGCGGCCCGGACCAGGGGCGCCGGCTGCTAAGCCTGGTACCCGACCACCACCTCTGCGTGGTCCACGCCGCGCAGGTGGTCGGCGGGGTGCCGGAGGCGCTCGCCCGGCTCGCCGACCCGACCCGGCCGATCACCCTGGTCTCCGGACCCTCGGCGACCAGCGACATCGAACTCGACCGGGTCGAGGGCGTGCACGGGCCCCGCCGGCTGGACGTGCTGGTGGTCACCGGCTGAACCCGGCCGGTCGACGCGATCGACCGGGCCGGGCGGCGGGGCTACCCGCTCAGTTCGCCGAGACCCGCTCGGCGCGGCGGGCGGCGACGTGCTCCACCAGGGCGACCAGCACCACCTTGCCGGACTGCCGGCTCCGCGCGTCGCAGAGCACCACCGGCACGTCCGCGTCCAGGTCGAGCGCGCTGCGCACCGCCTCGGGACCGAACCGCTTCGCCCCGTCGAAGCAGTTGACCCCGACCACGAACGGGATCCCCCGGCGCTCGAAGTAGTCGACCGACGGAAAGCAGTCGGCGAGCCGACGGGTGTCGGCGAGCACCACCGCGCCGAGCGCGCCGAACGCCAACTCGTCCCAGAGGAACCAGAACCGGTCCTGCCCCGGCGTACCGAAGAGATAGACCTGGAGATCGGGGTTGATGGTGATCCGGCCGAAGTCCATCGCGACGGTGGTGGTCTGCTTGCCCTCCACCCCGTAGAGGTCGTCGGTGCCGGCCCCGGCGTCGGTGAGCACCTCCTCGGTCTGCAACGGGCGGATCTCGCTCACCGCGCCCACCAGGGTCGTCTTGCCGACGCCGAAGCCGCCGGCAATCAGGATCTTCAGCGCGAGCGGGATGCGCCGCTTCGCCGTCCCCTGGTCAGAGAGCCCGGAGTCCATTGACCACCGCCTTGAGGATGTCGTCGTCGGGGAACTGGCGCGAGGTGGGTGGGTCGTACATCGAAATCCGGCCGCTGGTGAGCAGGTCGCCGAGGAGCACCCGGACCACCCCCACCGGCAGGTTGAGGTCGGCGGCGAGGTCGGCGACGGTGATCGGCTGCTGCGCCCGGGCGATGATCGCCCGCTGTTCCGGGTGCGGCTGCGGACCGTCGTCGCCGTCGTCCTCCGGCGGACCGGCCACCACGAACGCCATCAGGTCGAACCGGCCGGCCGACGGCTGGACCCGACCACCGGTCATGGTGTACGGCCGGACCACCGGCCCGGCGTCGTCGTCCAGCCAGTCGTGGTGCGGCCCCGGTGCGTCACTCCGCATCTGCCGGCGCCCGCGATGTTCGGCTCGGCGCGGACAGGTTCTGCCCGACCCGGGTCACCAGCATCGCCATCTCGTACGCGATGACGCCGATGTCCGACGCGGCGCTGGCCAGTACGGCGAGACAGGCGCCCTGACCGGCGGCGGTGACGAAGAGGAACGCGGACTCCATCTCGATCACGGTCTGCCGGACCGGTCCCGCCTGGAAGTGCCGGCTGGCCCCCTTCGCCAGAGACTGGAAGCCGGCCGCCATCGCCGCCATGTGTTCGGCGGCCTCCCGGCCCAGGTCCCGCGACGCGGCCATCAGCAGTCCGTCCGCGGAGAGCAGTACGGCCTGCTGCGCGGACGGTACGCGCTCCACGAGATCGTCGAGCAGCCAACTGAGGTCCGCACCCGCCTTCGTCGTGTGCACCACTCACCCGTCCCCTTCAGAATTCGTGACACCCGGATCGGCGACCCGGGCGGTGGCATCGGAGGTGTCGCCGGGCGGCGTCAGCTCCTCGGCGTCCCGCCGTCCCCGTGCCGTGCCGGACTGCAACGCGGCCATCACCGCCCGCACCTGCTCCGGGGTACGCGGCTGCGGCTCGTCCAACTCGCCGCCGACGGTGCCACCGGCGGCGGCACCCGGGGAGCGGTCGGAGTTGGCCACGGGTCCGTTGCGCAGTTGCGGCGCGAGACTCTTCTGCCGGACCCGCCGGGGCAGGCCGTCCGGGCCGACCGGGCCGGTGGCCGGGCGTACCGGTCCGCCGCTGGGCGGGACCGCCGGGAGGACCACGGTGTCGTCGTCCATCGCCGGGCGGGACACCGGTCCGGTGGGCGCCGTCGTACCGGCCGGTGCGGCGGCCGCCGGAGCGGCGGTGGTCTGGGCGGTCGACGCGGCGGCGCCGGTCGGGGCGGTGGCCGGGGTCGGGGCGGTGGCCGGGGTCGGGGCGGTGGTCGGGTCGACGCCGCGTCGGCGCAGCGCACCGGCCCTCGGCATCCGTACGCCGGATCGCGGGCTGGTCTCCGGCCCGTCCTCCGGGGCGGCGCCGCCGGGGCCGGCGGTGGAGTCCGGCTGGCCGGCGTCGGTCGGGTCGGAGGTCGGGGTGTCCCGTCGGGGAGCCGCCGGCTCCGCCGCGCCGTCGGCCGCCGGGTCAGGTTGCGGTGTCTCCGGCCGGCCGGCGGCGACCAGCGCCGCCAGCGCCGCACCCGCCTTGCGTCGTGGCCCCAGCCCGGTGGTGGTGCCGGGTCCGGCGGGCGGCTCGGCAGCGTCCGCCGGCACGGTGGCGGCCGGGCCGGCCTGGGCCGGCAGTTCGATCGTCTCCGAGCCGTCCGCGCCGCCGCCGGTCCGGCGGGGACCGCCGCCCCGGGTCGGGCCCGCCGACTCCGGACCGGCCCCGTCACCCCGGTCGGCCGCCGGGGCGGAGGTGTCGGGTACCACGAGGTCGCCGGGGATGAGCGCCACCGCCGTCACCCCGCCGTACGGGGAGGGACGCAACTGCACCCGTACGCCGTGCCGGGCGCCGAGCAGGGCGACCACGAACAGCCCGAGCCGGGCGCTGTTCGCCGGGTCGAAGTCCGGTGGGTCGGCGAGTCGGCGGTTCGCCTGCTCGATCGCCTCGGTGGCCATGCCCAGGCCCCGGTCCTCGATCTCGATCGCGTACCCGTTGGCGACCACCTGCCCGGTGACCTGCACCCGGGTGTGCGGCGGTGAGAACGACGTCGCGTTCTCGATCAGCTCCGCCAGCAGGTGGATGACGTCGCCGACCGCCCGGCCGGCGGTGGCCGCCGGTGCCACCGTGACCAGGTCGACCCGGGCGTAGTCCTCGACCTCGGAGATCGCGCCCCGGATCACGTCCACCATGGAGACCGGGTTGCGCCAGCCCCGGCCGGGTGCCGCCCCGGCGAGCACGACGAGGTCCTCGGCGTGCCGCCGCATCCGGGTGGCCATGTGGTCGAGCCGGAAGAGGTCCTCCAGCTCGTCGGGCTGGGCCGCCCGCCGCTCCATCCGGTCCAGCAGCGCGAGCTGGCGGTGCAGCAGGGTCTGGCTGCGCCGGGCGATGTTGAGGAAGACGTCCCGCAGACCTCGGCGCAGCGCGGCCTCGTCGATCGCCGAGGCGATGGCGGTGCGCTGCACCTCGCTGAACGCCTGACCGAGCTGGCCGATCTCGTCCTGCCCGTAGTCGAGTGGTGGCGCCTCGGTCTCGACGTCCACCTCCTCGCCCTTGCGCAGCCGCCCGACGACGTCGGGCAGCCGCTCGTCGGCCATGTTCAGCGCGGCGGCCCGCAGGCTGGTCAGCCGCCGGACCAGCGAACGGCCGATCCGCAGCGCGATGATCGCGGAGAGGAGTACGGCGACGAAGCCGAGCAGGCCGGCGAGACCCAACCGGACCAGGATGCCGGCGGCGACCGGCCGGCTGCGGTCGGCGAGCGCGTCGGCACCGGTCAGCTCGAAGTCGCGCAGTTGCCGCTGGACCGAGTCGTAGCTGCTCTGCCACTGTCGGGCGTCGACCGGCAGGCTGTCGCCGGCTCCCCGGGCGATCAGGTCGTCCTCCATCCGGCGCAGCCGGACGTACGCGTCCCCCTCGGTGAGCTGCTGGTATGCGACCCGGTCGGCGTCCGGCAGCTCCGCCGTCGCCGCCGAGTAGAGGAAGCGCTGGGTGCCGACGATCTGGACGAACTGGGCGTGCTCGCCCGGCGCGAAGCGCCCCGCGCTGAACACCCCGGCGAGCAGCGCGTCGGCCTGGGCGAGCACCTCCCGGGCCCGGCCGAGTTCGGTCAGGCTCCGGGCCTCCCGGGCCAGCGTCTCGTCCGGCAGCGTGTTCAGCGCGGAGAAGGTCCGGAACGCGGCGTCGATGATCCCGCTGTAGAGGCCGAGCGCTCCGCTGGCGTCGACGGTCCGGCGGTCGATGAAGACGCGTCCGGAGCGCAGCGCGTCGACCGCGGTGAGCAGTTGGTCGATCCGGGCGTCGAGCAGCGCGCCGGTGGTGTCCCGCAGGTCGGCGTCGGAGGTCCGGCGGCGGAAGTCGGCGATCGCCCGGTCGGTGCGGATCCGCTGCTCGGCGAGGACGGTGGCGGCGCTCGGGTCGACCAGTTGCCGCACCGAGAGCCGGCGCTCCTGCTGCAACTCCACCACCAGCGTCTCCCCCGGCCGCCCGACCTCGTCCAGCAGGGTCTGGGTGGCGAGCAGGTTCGACGCGGGTCCGACGGTGAGCGTGGTCGCGAAGATCCAGAGCGCCGACAACGCGAGGATCGGCACGGCGACCAGCGCGACGATCTTCGAGCGGATCGGCCAGTTCTGGGTTTCCATCAGACCTCGCCGGAAGGGGATGTGTCAGGGTCGACACCCGCACCGGCGGCCCGCGGCTCCGGCCAGAGTCCGAGGGTCACGGGCGCGCGTGCCTTCGGCAGGATACGTAATCAAAGCCGCGCGCACTACCGGACAACGGGTCTCTGGTTGATCCAATCTGGCAAATAAATTGATAACTGTCTTTGCCAATTGATCTCGACTTCCGTCGATGAGCCAATGCGGTGACCGGGGGTGGGCCGTTCGGACCGACCCACCCCCACCAGCAATTCCGGCCGGACAAATCACTACGGCGGCGTCAGCGCCGCCCGCCGGGCACCGGCCGCCGCCGGTCCCAGCTCGCTCCGGCCCGGCGCAACGCCACCGCCAGCACCAGGTACGGGCACGCGAGCAGCGCGAAGACCACCCCGTGCCCGGCGACCGTCGAGGCGAGGGCGTACCCGCCGTACACCCCGATGGTGACCAGTTCGGTGCCGAGCCCGGCCAGCGAGGTCACGGTGGCCCTGGCCGGTCCGGTGATGCTCTCCTGGAGGCGTACGTCCGCCACCAGGCTGGCCATCTGGAGGACGCAGAACGCCGCCGCCACCAGTACGAAGCCCGCCGGCCGGCCGGCCAGCGCCCCCACGGCCAGGGCGATCGAGGCCGCCCCGACCGCCGCGCCGAACCGCCGCGCCGTCAGCCGCTGCCCGAGCGGGGTGAGCAGGCCGCCCAGCATCACCCCGGCCCAGACCAGCAGCACCAGCAGCGGCACGCCGGCCGTCGGGGTGACCTCGCCGGCCAGCAGCGGCAGGTACTCCTCCAGCCCGCCCCAGATGCCGAGCATCGCCGGCAGCAGCAGCAGGGCCCGGCGTACCGCCCGACTGTTCCGGGCCTCGGCCAGCGCCACCCGGAGGATCGCGAGGGGGCCGGGCGACGGGTCCTCGGTCGCCGGCTGTGCCGGGGCGACCCGGACCAGCTCCCCGGACGGGGCGACGCCGCCGCCGGACCCCCGGTCGAGCCCGGGGCCGGCGGTCTCCGGGCCGGTCGGGACGCCGACGCCCGGTGCCGGCGTCCGGTGTTCCGGCAGGGCCAGTCCCACGACCGCGCAGAGCAGGCTGGCCAGCACGCTGGCGACCCCGACCGCGGGGTAGCCGCCGGCCGCGAAGACCGGGGTGGCGACCGCGATGGCCAGCAGTGCGCCGAGCAGGCTGACGGTGCTGGCCCGGCCGATCACCCGGCCGTACCGGTCGGCCAGGCCGAGCCGGTCCAGTTCGTCGTAGAGCAGCGCCTCGGCGGCGCCGGACTGGAGCGCGCCGCGTACCCCCCAGAGCACGAAGCCGAGCGCGAAGACCCAGTAGGAGGGTGCCGCGACCCAGAGCCCGAAGCCGACGGCGCCGAGCAGCGGGGCGACGGCGAGCAGCAGCCGCCGGGACACGGCGTCGGCCCAGACCCCGGAGGGGACCTCCAGGAGGATCCCGGTCAGCGACCAGACGACGAAGAGCGAGGAGATCTGCGCGACCGACAACCCGGTGTCGGTGAAGAGCAGCGCGTACACCGGGTAGAGCAGGACGAAGTCGTCCAGGAACGCGTAGAGGTAGAAGGTGGTGGTCAAACGCCGCGCGCGAGCGGTCGGCGCGGGTGACGAGGTGACGGGCATGAGGCCTTCCCACGGGGACGATTCGGACTCGGAAATCGGGTCACGAACGTCCCGGGCGGGCCCCGGCAGCGCGGGCCGGGCCGGCCTCCGGCGGGGAATTAATGTCGGTGCGTCATGCCGGGCAGTCTAGGCGGTCGGCGGCCCCGGCGGGAGCCGGGCAGGGGGCGTCCCCCGGGCGCGCGCTCGCGCCGGGGGACGCCCCGTCCGACTGCCGGGAGGTGATTTCCGGGTACGCCCCGATCAGGCGCCGGCGGCCAGCCCGAGTCCCTCGGCGACCCGCCGCCCGTACGCCTCGTCGCACTGCCGCAGGTGCCAGACCATCCGCTCCTGGATGTGCTTGTCGCACTGGCCGAGCTGGTTGACCAGGTTCTTCACCAGGTCGTCCCGCTCCCAGTCGGGCATGGTGCGGAACCGCTCGCCGGCCTGCGCGTAGTCGTTCTGCCGCTCGATCGGGGCCCGCATGACCTGCCCCGAGACGTGCGGCCGGTACTCCCGGTACGACTCGTCGGCCTCGGCCAGCCCGGCCACCGAGGAGGGCTCGTAGTTGATGTGCGGGTTGCCGCCCCGGTGGTCCACCCCGTACGACATCTGCCCACCGTCCTGGTTGGTGTTGACCGCGACGTCCGGCCGCGGCGCGTTGACCGGCAACTGGAGGTAGTTCGGGCCCACCCGGTAGCGCTGGGTGTCGGAGTAGGAGAACGTCCGGCCGACCAGCATCTTGTCGTCGCTGAAGTCCAGCCCGTCGACCAGTACGCCGGTGCCGAAGGCGATCTGCTCGTTCTCGTTGTGGAAGTTGTCGACGTTGCGGTTCAGCGTCATCATCCCGACCGGGCGGAGCGGGAAGACGTCCTCCGGCCAGGTCTTGGTGTCGTCGAGCGGGTCGAAGTCCAGTTCGGGGTGCTCGTCGTCGCTCATGATCTGGACGTTCAGCTCCCACCTCGGGTAGTCGCCGCGCTCGATCGCCTCGTAGAGGTCCTTCGAGGCGTGCCCCAGTTCGGTCGCCTGGATGGCGGCGGCCTGCTCCTCGGTCAGCGACTCGATGCCCTGCTGCGACTTCCAGTGGTACTTGACGAGTACGCCCTCGCCGGCCGCGTTGACCATCCGGTAGGTGTTCACCCCGAACCCGTCCTGGGTCCGGTAGTTGGCCGGGATGCCGCGCGGGCTGAACAGCCAGCTGAGCATGTGCATCGACTCCGGCGTGTTGGACATGAAGTCGAAGATCCGGTTCGGCTCCTGCCGGAAGGTGACCGGGTCCGGCTTCAGCGCGTGGATCACGTCCGGGAACTTGATCGCGTCCCGGATGAAGAAGACCGGCAGGTTGTTGCCGACCAGGTCCCAGTTGCCGTCGTCGGTGCGGAACTTGACCGCGAAGCCGCGCGGGTCGCGGGTCGCCTCGGAGGAGTCCCGCCCGCCGATCACGGTGGAGAAGCGGACCGAGACCGGGGTCTTCTTGCCGGGGCTCTGAAAGAGCTTGGCCCGGGTGTACGTCGAGGCCGGTTCGTCGCCGATCGTCCCGTACGCCTCGAACTCGCCGTGCGCGACGAAGCCGCGCGCGTGCACCACGCGCTCCGGGATGCGCTCCCGGTCGAAGTGGCTGATCTTTTCGAGGAAGTGGTAGTTCTCCAGGGTGGCCGGACCGCGCGAGCCCACCGTCCGCTGCTGCCGGTTGTTGTGTACGGGGTGACCCTGCCGGGTCGTGAGCGTCGGCTTCTTCTCCTGGGGATCACTCATCAGGTCTCCTCCTGTCCGTGCTCTTCCTGGCAGTCGGGCAACGGCCGGGTACGCGACGTCGTCCGCCCGGAGAGCGGATGTTCCGTCCGGTTCAACGCGGCCGTCCACCTCACGGCCCGGATCGTCGGGCACGCCGTCGTGGCCGAGGTGGTGCCCCGGCACCGGGGCGGCGTGCGTCCCGGGGCGGGGTCGCCGGCAGGTCGGTCGGGCGACCGGCCGGGTGTCGGGGACGGGCGGCGGTTCGGACGCTCCGACCGGTGCCGTCCCGAGCGGCACCAGACCAGCCAACCGCGTTTTCTGGAATGAGTCAAGTTTTGTCGCGCGTGCCACTCGGCCGGGCGCTCGGCGCGGGGGTGCCGCACGGCGTCGGCGGCGACCCTCCTCCCCCGGCGCGGCGGTTCGGAGCGTTCTGCCCGGTCAGGCAGCCCTCGACCGGTTCCTGCCGCCGCGCGCCGGTTCCCGCCGGCGGGCACGAAAGTGTGCCAGATCTGGATTGGTGATCAGGGCCGAGCGGGAATAGCAGGAGACGAAGGAGGAGCCATGTCGCCCATAGAAGTCGTCCTCATCATCCTTGTGGTCCTCGCCGTCGCCGCCGCCGTACCGGCCATCTGGGTGGCCAGCCGCCGCCGTGCCCTGCGCAGCCGCTTCGGTCCCGAGTACGACCGGGTGGTCGCCGAGCAGCAGAGCCGGTCCGCCGCCGAGCAGGAACTCCGGGAACGTGAACGCCGCCACGCGGAGTTGACGCTCACTCCGCTCTCCGCCGAGTCCCGCCAGCGGTACGCGGCCGACTGGGAGGAGATCCAGGCCCGTTTCGTCGACTCCCCGGCCGAGGCGGTGGGCGCGGCGGACGAACTGGTCACCCGGCTGATCGCCGAGCGCGGCTATCCGGTCGGCGAGTACGACGAGCAGCTCGCCCACCTCTCCGTCGAGCACGCCCGCACCCTGACCCACTACCGGGACGCGCACGAGATCCAGCTACGCAACGAGCGCGGCGAGGCCAGCACCGAGCAGCTCCGCCAGGCCGTCGTGCACTACCGGGAACTCTTCGCCGACCTGCTCGGCGAGGACCCCGTACGCCAGTCCTCGGACGGGACCCGTCCGGACACCCCGCAGGACGTACCGAGCCGGTGAGGAGGCACTTCGCCATGCGTCACCAGGAACAGCAGACCGACAACGGCGGCACCGACGTGATCCGTTCCGAGCCGGTACCCGTGACCGGCCCCGGCCAGGTCGAGGCCGGCGGGGCCGAGGGCCGGCAGCGGGACCGGTACCCGGAGGGCACCGGCGACCAAGGCCCGGACGCGCTCGACGAGCGCGGCTCCTACGACAACGACCTCGCCACCAGCGGTTCGGGGCCGGCCTTCTCGTCCGACCCGGCCGCACCGGCGCGAGCCCGGGACGACCGGCGCGGCGAGGACCGGTCGGCGGAGGAGGAGGCCGAGGACGCGGCGCTGGACGACGACGCGCTGACCGAGCGCTCCCCGGCGGGCCGCTCCGGCGACGCCGACCGCGACAGCGCGGGCATCGGTGACCGGGGCGACCTCGCCGACGCCAGCCAGGCGCACGCCAGCCAGGCCGACGTCACCGGCGGCACCGGTACCGGCGAATCCGCCGACCCCGCGGCCGAGGACGACATCCGGGACGACACCCGGAAGGTGCCCGCGACCGCCGGGGCGGACGCCGGCAAGGACGCGGTCGTCGATCCGGACGCCACCGCCCGGGTCGACACCCCGGACGCCGCCGCCCGGGTCGACGACCCGGAGCGGGTCGACGAGACGCCGGCCGACGAGACCGCGCGGGCCGACGACGCCGACGACGCCGGAGGCGACCCCCGGGACCGCTCGGGTGCGCCGGAGTTCCACGAGCCGGCACCGCTGCCCACCAGCTTCGGCGCCACCAGCGTCGGCGGTGCGGTCGCAGCCTCCGCGCTGGCCGGCAGCCACCGCGACCCGCGCAACGAGGACACCGTCCGCTCCGGGGACGGTCCGGTCGACGACCGGATCGACGGGATCGACGACGAGCGGACCGACGGTGTCGACGACGAGCGGGCCGACGGGATCGGTGACGAGCGGGCCGACGGCGTCGCCCCGCAGGAGGTACCGGACCGCAGCCTCGGTGCGGCCGACGCCGCCACCGCCAACCGGGGCGGCGTACCGGCCGCCGACGGGGTCGAGTCGGACCCGTTCGGCCGGCCCGTGCCGGAGGGCTCGGCGGTCGGGGTGGCGCACCCGGTGAACCCGGACGTGCTCAGCGCGGGCAACCCCGACGCGCTGACCGGCGGTACCCCTGCCCGGGCGGAGGCCGGCGGGCCGGACGAGACCGGCACGGCGAACGGCACGGCCACGACCGGGACGGCGGACGGAAACCTGCCGCCCGGTGCCGCGCCGGCCGAGCCGATCGTCGCGATCCTCGACGAGGAGACCGTGCGGGGCCTGCGGGACCGGTGGCGGGACGTGCAGCTCCGCTTCGTCGACGACCCGCCGGGCGCCACCGAGGAGGCCCACCGGCTGGTCCGGGAGTCCGTGGAGGCGGTCACCGCCGCCCTGACCCGGCAGCGTGACGAACTCGGCGGCTGGCAGGACGACGGCGCCGCCGACACCGAACAGCTGCGGATGGTGGTCCGCCGGCACCGGGACTTCCTGGACCGCCTGCTCGGCCGTTAGCCGGCGCCGACCGGCGCGACCCGACTCCCGACGGCTCCCCGAGGCCCGCCAACCGGCGGGCGCCGGGGAGCCGTCGGCGATCAGGCATCCGGGTACGCCGGGGACAGGAGTGAAAACTCTTCACCTCGGGTAGTAGGCCCCTCGCCCCGACGAACCTGTCGCCGGGAGACGGACCGAGCGTACGGACGAAGGTGACGGCGTGGACGGCGGCCTGCGGCTGGACATGAGCCCCCTGGACTATCTGATCCTGGCGCTGTATTTCGGCACCGTACTCGGGGTCGGCTTCGCCGCCCGGCGAGCGATCAAGACCAGTGTGGACTTCTTCCTCTCCGGCCGGTCGCTGCCGGCCTGGGTCACCGGACTCGCCTTCGTCTCCGCCAACCTCGGGGCGCTGGAGATCATCGGGATGGCCGCCAACGGCGCCCAGTACGGCCTGATGACGCTGCACTACTACTGGATCGGCGCCGTACCGGCGATGGTCTTCCTCGGCATCGTGATGATGCCCTTCTACTACGGCTCCAAGGTACGCAGCGTGCCGGAGTACCTGCGGCTGCGCTTCAACCGGCCGGCCCACCTGCTCAACGCGCTCAGCTTCGCGGTCGCCCAGGTGCTGATCGCCGGGGTCAACCTCTACGCGCTCGCCCTGATCATGCAGGCCCTGCTCGGCTGGCCGCTCTGGCTCTCCATCGTGGTCGGTGCGCTGATCGTGCTGGCCTACATCACGATCGGCGGGCTCAGCTCGGCGATCTACAACGAGGTGCTCCAGTTCTTCGTGATCCTCGCCGGCCTGGTCCCGATCACCGTCATCGGGCTGGCCAAGGTCGGCGGGATCGACGGGCTCTGGGACGCCGTACGCGGCTCCGACCTCGGCGAGGCCGGGCTGCACACCTGGGCGGACACCGGCAGCGCCGACAACCCGCTCGGCGCGAGCTGGATCGGCATCGTCTTCGGGCTCGGCTTCGTCCTATCGTTCGGCTACTGGACCACCAACTTCGCCGAGGTGCAGCGGGCGATCTCGGCGAAGGACATGAGCGCGGCCCGGCGTACGCCGATCATCGCGGCGTACCCGAAGATGGTGATCCCGCTGGTCACGGTGATCCCCGGCCTGGTCGCGGTGGTCACGGTCAACGGGCTCGGCGCGGAGACCGGCGACCTGACCTACAACAACGCGATCCCGCTGCTGATGCGCGACCTGCTGCCGACCGGCGTACTCGGGGTGGCGGTGACCGGGCTGCTGGCCTCGTTCATGGCCGGCATGGCGGCCAACGTCAGCGGCTTCAACACCGTCTTCACCTACGACATCTGGCAGACGTACGTCCGCAGGGACCGGCCGGACGACTACTACCTGCGGATCGGCCGGATCGCCACCATCGGCGGGGTGCTGGTCGGGATCGGCACCGCGTTCATCGCGGCCGGGTTCAACAACATCATGAACTACATCCAGGTGCTCTTCTCGGTCTTCAACGCGCCGCTCTTCGCCGCCTTCATCATCGGCATGTTCTGGAAGCGGATGACCGCCTGGGCGGGATTCTGGTCGCTGCTGACCGGCACCCTCGGCGCGCTCGCCACCTATCTGCTCTACCAGGCCGGGGTGCTGCCGTTCGACTCCGACCTGGAGGAGAGCTTCTGGGGTGCCGGCATCGCGTTCGTGCTGGTCGCGATCGTCGCGGTGGTCGTCACCCCGCTGACCGCCCGCAAGTCCGACGACGAACTGCGCGGCCTGGTGTACGGGCTCGCCGGCACCGACGGCCGGCAGGCCCTGCTCGGCGGCGACGCCCGCTGGTACCGCTCGCCGCTGCTGCTCGGCGGGATCGCGGTGGTGCTCTCCGCACTGCTCTACCTGCCGGTGCTCTGAGGCGGCACACCGCAGGATCCGACCGGGACGCGCGCCAGCTGCGACAGCGAGAAGGGACGAGGCGATGGAAGACCAGAACCGGCCGCCGGAAGGGACGCCGGTGGACTCCGCCGAGCAGGAGCGTCGGTCGGCCGCCGCCCGGCTCTTCGACATCCGCCGGGTGATCGGCGGGCTCTTCGTCGCGTACGGCGTGATCGTCGGCCTGGTCGGCGTCTTCGACGGCGCGTCGGCGGTGGAGAAGGCCCAGGGCATCCGGATCAACCTCTGGGCCGGGCTCGCCATGCTGGCGCTCGGCCTCGGTTTCCTGCTCTGGCAGTGGCTGCGCCCGATCGACCGGGAGTGAGCCGGCGCCCCGACCTGGCACGGCTCCCGGCGCCGGGGTGCCCCGGGCCGCCGGACGAGCGGACGGGCGGATGGGCGGCCCGTCGGTCGGACGGGCGGTGGCGGTCGGCAGGCATGGCGCGGGTCCTCCGGGGTATCGATCCGGAAGACCGGTCAGTCGCACGTCGCATCCGCCACAGGAGGGCAGCACGCATGACCGAGCGCGATCCGACCCGCAACCGGCCGCTGGAGGAGAGCCCGGAGGTGGCCGCCGCGATCGAGGACGACGCCGCCGTACCGCAGCTCGCCGCCGACGGCGGGCCGGGCGCCGAGAACCCGGACTTCGTCGACCCGGAGGACGTTCCGGGCGATTTTCCGCCCACCGACGACCTGCTCGGCGACCCGTACGGGCAGGGTACGGGGGGCGCGGGTGACGCGCGTACCGGAGCGGAACAGCCGTGGGACCCGGAGGACCTGGCGGCGGCACAGGGCCGCGACCCGACACCGGAGAACGTACGGCGGGCCGGCGAGGAGCTGGACCGGGAGGGTACGGCGGCCGCGGTGGAGAAGACGGTGCCCTGACCGGGGTACCCGGAACCGTCGGGGCAGCACACCGCGGCGGTCCCCGTCCGACGCGTTGCCGCGCCGGCCGGGGACCGCCATTGGTGGTGACGTCGTGCTGTTACCCCAGTCTTACCAGCCGGTTCAGAGCGCCGGGTAGGCGTTCTGCATCAGCTGGGTGAGCTGCGCCGGGAACCAGGCACCCGAGATCGGGGCACCGGAGAGCGCGCCGCTCATGTTGTTGTTGTTCCGCGGGTTACCGGTGTAGGTCGGGTCGCACATCCGGTCGAAGCCCTTGCCCTCGTCGTTGTCGATCTGGGTGCTGGAGCCGTCCGACTCGCCCGGGGGCTTGATCCAGACGTACGCGTCGATCCCGCTGGCCGGGGCGGACCGCGGCCGCTCACCGATGCCGGCACCGCTCTGGTTGCACCAGTTGCCGAGGTGGATCCGGCGGTCGATCCGGGAGCCGTCGACCTGCTCGTCGACGGTACCCGAGGTCCTCGGGCCGGTGGGCCGGGCCGAGCCGCCCCAACCGTTACGCGAGGTGTCGATCAGCATGCCGATGCTGGAGCTGAAGCCCTGCGAGACCAGCTCGGTACGGAGTGCCTGGGCGAAGCGCTGCTCGTCCACGTACCGGTTGTAGTCGATCCACTTCGAGAGCCGGTTCTGCTCGGTCACGTTGAGGTAGGGCTCGACGGTGGCCGAGTAGTTGGCGGTGTTGGCGATGAAGCCGTGCACGTTGGCCTGGGTGCTGCCCTCGGCGCGGGCGGCCTCGGCGAAGATCTGCGCGGAGGCCCGGAAGTTGTCGTCCCACCCGATCCAGCCGTGGTGGCCGGCGTCGATGTAGTTGTAGACGTTCGGGACCGCACCGAGCTTGGCCAGGGCGTAGCCGACACCCTTGACGTAGTTGCCGTTGGCCTTCATCGTGTCGCACTGCGCCGTCGCGGTCTCCCGCGGCGCCACGTTGGTGACCAGGTTCGGCAGCGAGTCGATCTCGATGATCGCGATGATCCGCAGGCTGCTGTACTTGCTGTCACCCATGATCGCGGCGATCGGGTCGATGTACTGCGTCTTGTACTTGGGCAGCTCGTCCGCCTTCAGCTCACCGTTGGAGGCGAGCGCCGCACAGTCCCGGCCGGGCAGGTTGTAGATGACGAGCTGGATGTAGCCGGCACCCTGCGCCAGCGCCTCGTCCAGGTGGTCCCGCAGGCCCATCGAGCCGTTCGAGCTGCTGTCCGGGGTGCCCTCGATCGCGGCGATCCGGTCCAGCCAGACACCGGTCGGGTTGTTGGAGATCCGGTTGCCGCCGGAGACGCTCTCCGCCTTGGCCTTCCACTCCGGGTTCACGTAACCACGGGCGCCCGCGTACGGGTTGTCCACCCGGGCCGCGGGGTTGCTGGTCGGGTTCGTGGTCGGCGGGTTGGTCGGGTTGCCCGTCGGTCCGCCGGTGGGCGGGGTGGTCGGCGCGGTGCCGTTGCAGGTCGTCCCGTTGATGCTGAAGGACGTCGGCGCCGGGTTGCTGCCGCTGAACGAACCGTTGAAGCCGATGCCGGTGGAGGCGCCGGTGGCGAGGTTGCCGTTCCACGACACGTTCGTGGCGGTCACCTGGGTGCCGGACTGCGTCCAGTTGGCCGACCAGCCCTGGGTCACCCGCTGTCCCGCGTCCGCGAAGCTGAACCGGAGGGTCCAGCCGTTGATCGCGTCGCCGACGTTCCGGATGGTGATGTTGGCGCTGAAACCACCCTGCCACTGGTTGGCACTGTAGGTGACGCTGCACCCGGGTGCCGCCTGTGCCACGGACGCCGGGATGGTGACCAGACCGGCGGCGACCAAAGCGCTCGCACCGGCCACCGCGACGGCTTTCTGCCGGACGGACAATCTACTCGGTAAATTCATGCCACTGATCTCCTTGAGCCAGCCGGTCACGTTAGGCGGAACCGGCGCGGCGGTCACACGGCGACGCGCCAGGTGGGTACGTCCGTGCACGCCATGGGGGACTGCGGTATGCCCGACCCGGACGGGCGGAACTGGTGGTGGTGCCGGCCGCTCGGGTCAGCGACCGTGACGACGCCGTCCGGCGAACCGGCTGCCCTCGACGTCCGCTGCGCGGTGTGGCTCCCCCAGCACAGTGGATGAATTCTTGCATGGGAGCGCTTCCATCACAACACCTCGATACCGATGGATGACGATTCCCTGCTCGCGGCGTCCGTCGCCGGCCACCGCCACGACCTGCGGCGGCGTGGCCGGCCGGGCACAGTGGACCCGCTCCGGACCGGATCCTACCTCGCGCCCCACCCGCGTCCGGGTACAGAAAGCGGCACGCTCGGGCGCGGTCGGCGCGGACCGGAGAACGGCCGCCCCCGGCGGTCGGCCGCCACCTCCGTCCACCCTGGAGCCTCGCCGCCGCCGTGGCACCCGGGGGCGCGGCGCGAGCACTCCAGCGGCACCGACGGATGACGCCGGGCCGCCGGGCAGCACGGGATGACGCCGGCCGCCGAGCGGCGCGGGATGGCCTGGGCGATGGGCGCGGGCTCGGGAACCGGACGAGTGCGCACGATCGCCCGGATCGACCCGAGCGCGGTGCTACCGGCCGCAACAGCCGTTCCGGCCGAGCGGGGACACCGGAAGCGGAATCCGCCCGACCCCGCCGAGCCGACGCAGCGGGGCCCGAGCCGTTCGGTAACCGCCAGACGTCCCAGCCGGCCCTTCCGGTGCCTCGGCACCCGTTCGGGGAAATGGTGAGAAAATCCGATGAAAGCTCACAAATTCGCTAATCTCGGTCATGGCTCGTCTCCCGACGGGCTGAGGCAAGAGGGAAGGATGACGAAAGTCATGTCCAAGAAGTTCCTCGGCAGGATGATCGCAGGAGCCGCGCTCGGCGGCGCTTCTCTACTCGTTTTCTCCCCCTCGGCCGCGCTCGCGGACGGCGGCTACCACCCCGAGGGGCACCAGCGGGACGGCTCGGGCCGGGCGTACGCGAAACCGCACGCCGCGAAGCCCGGGGAGAAGGTGGAACTCATCGAGGTCTGCCCCGAGGCGCAACAGCACGCGTGGCTGTGGTCGAAGGTCACCGGAAAGGTGGACCTCGCCCCGAAGGACCACAAGGACGACAAGGACGACTACAAGGCCGATCACAAGGACGACCACAAGGGCGAGCAGAAGGACGACCACAAGGCCGACCGGAAGCCCGAGGAGTCCGGCGGCCACTCCAGCGGCGGCGAGGCGTACCAGGGCGGGGAGGACTACAAGAAGGAGCGCGAGTACCAGGAGTTCCTGAAGTACAAGGAGTACCAGGAATACCAGGAGTACCGCCGCTACAAGGAGAAGCACGGGTCGGCCCCGGCGGAGAACGGGGCGTACGGCGCCGAGTCCGCCCCGTCGACCGCCGAGGAGGCGCCCGCGGCACCCGGCCCGTCGGCCGACGCGGTACCGGCACCCTCGCCCTCGACCAGCGGCCAGCCTCAGCAGCCCGGGGGCTACCAGCCGCCCGGCGGGCAACCGGCGGCACCGGGCGGTACCGGCGGAATGGCCCTGGATGACGGCGGGCACGGCTGGGAAGAGGACAGGAAGGCCGAGGACTCCAGGCACGGCTGGGAGAAGGCCGAGCAGAGCAAGGGCAGCTGGGAAGAGGACAAGAAGGCCGAGGAGAGCAAGCACGGCTGGGAGAAGGCCGAGCAGAGCAAGAACGGCTGGGAAGAGAGCAAGAAGGCCGAGGAGAGCAGGAAGGCCGAGGAGAGCAAGGGCGGCTGGACGGAGAAGAAGGCCGGCCACGAGTACTGGACCAGCGTCACCATCCCGTGGGACGCCAAGCCGGGGTCGTACGAACTCAAGGGCTCCTGCGGCGAGGGTGAGCTGATCATCCTGCCGAAGGGCTGGGTCGACGGCGGTGACGGCGGGGCGACCTCCGGCAGCAGCGACAATCTCGCGGTCGCCGGGGTCGGGATGCTCGGGTTGGCCGGGCTCGGCGGGTTGGTGCTGATGCGGCAGCGCCGCACCGATGAGTCGGCCGTCTGACGCGACGGCGAGTGGTGCCGGCGGCCGTCACGGGAGACCGTGGCGGATCGCCGGCACCGTCCTCGTCGCACTGCTGGCCCTGGTCGGCGCCGGCCTGGTCGGCGCCGCACTCAACGCGCCGGACCCGGTCGCGCCGCCGCAGCCGAGCGCCGGTGCCGCATCGCACGACCCGGACCGGTCGGCTGCCGGTGACACCGGGAGCGATCTCGGGCCTGCCGCACCGGCACCCAGCGCGGCGCCGGAGGGCGGACCCGATGCGACACCGGCACCGGTGCCCGCCGCACGGGTACTGGCCAGGTCGGAACCGATCAAGATCACGATCCCGAAGATCGGGGTGAACGCCACCATCATGCCCGTGGGGCTCACCCCGGAGGGCATGGTGCAGGTGCCGCCGTTGGCCAAGGCGGAGCTGGCCGGCTGGTACCGTCCGGGTCCGACCCCCGGTGAGCCGGGCAACTCCGTGATCGTCGGCCACGTCGACTCGAAGGAGATCGGGCCGGCGGTCTTCTTCCGGCTCGGCGCCCTGCTGCCCGGCGACAGCATCCAGGTGATCCGCGAGGACGGCAGCCTGGCCACCTTCGCGGTGGAGGGCGTGAAGTCGTACCCGAAGAGCGAGTTTCCCACCGAGCTCGTCTACGGCCCGACGGAGGCGCCGGGGCTGCGCCTGGTGACCTGTGGCGGGGACTTCGACGAGCGGACCGGCTCCTATCCGGACAACGTCATCGCCTTCGCCCGGCTCGCCGGGTAGCCGGGCCGATGCTCGCCCCACCCGGGGCGGTACGGGGGACAGCGGTACGCCGCTGTCCCCCGTCGCCGTGTGTCCGGGCCGGCGGCGGGACTCGATCCGGACAGGGCCGATGTGAAGAGCTCTCTACCACTCACAGGCGATGTTTCCGAAGGAACACCCATAATCCCGACATCTCCTCACAAACTAGCTAGCGTCGGTTCTGGCTCGGCTCGCCGTCGAGCACAACCAACGGGGAAGGAGTGACTACGAGTCATGAGTAGGAAGTTGCTGGGGAAGGTGGTGGCGGTCGCCGGTCTCGGTGCCGCGTCCCTGCTGATCTGCGCGCCCGGAACCGCTCTGGCGGACGACGCCCCACACGAGCGGGAGAACAACGGCCACATCCACACCGTGCCGAAGGGGGTGAAGCCGGGACACAAGTTCAAGGTCATCCTGAAGTGCGAGCACCGGGTGGAGAAAGCCTGGGTGTCGTCGAAGGTCACCGGCAAGCTCTGGCTCAAGCCCGTCGAGGAGGACGGCGTTCGAGTACCGGAGCGGCAGCGCCCACCGGCGGACGGCGGTCAGCCGGACGACGACGGTCAGCCGCCGGTCCCGCCGAACGGCGAGCAGCCGCCGCTTCCGCCGAACGGTGGGCAGCCCCCGCTGCCGCCGGACGGTGGGCAGCCACCGCTGCCCGAGGAGGGCGGCCAGCCGGAGGCGGGCGACGGGCAGCCCGACGGCGGCCAGGGCGGCCAGGCGGCCGCCTACGGCGACGAGGCCGTCTACTGGGCCTGGGCCAAGGTGCCGTACAAGACCAAGCCGGGGCACTACCGGGCCTGGGGCGCGTGCGAGGCGACGGGCAAGATCGTCGTACTGCCCCGGGGTTCCGTACCCGGTGGTGACGGCGGCGCCGCCAGCACGGACTCGGGTCGGGCGGCAGCCGGCGCGGGCATGCTGGGCGCGGCCGCGATCGGTGGCTTCCTGATGATCCGCCGGCGTCGTACCGATGGCTCACCCGCCTGAGGTGTCGACCAGGCGCGCCGGCGGCCGGCACGGGAAACCGTGGCGTGCCGCCGGCTCCGCCCTGGTCGTCCTGCTCGCACTCGGCGGCACCGCCCTGCTCACCGCCGGCCTGAACCCGCCCCCGGCGCAGCCGCCGCAGCCCGCCGAGATCGAGACCGGCGAGGCGCCGCCGCAGCCCGAGGAGACCCCGGAGGCCCAGTGGACCCCGCAGGCGGTAGCGCCGTCGCCCACGCCGGGCAGCCCGGCGGCCGGCAGCCCGGCCGTCGAGCCGTCCCGGCCGGCCGAACTGCCGCGCTCGGAACCGGTCCGGATCACCATCCCGAAGATCAAGGTGAACGCGAAGATCATGTCGGTCGGCGTGAACGACGACGGGACCGTGCAGGTGCCTCCGCTCAAGCAGGCCCAGCTCGCCGGCTGGTACCGGCTGGGGGCCAGCCCCGGCGAGTTCGGCAACGCGGTCGTGGTCGGGCACGTCGACTCGGCCGCGATGGGGCCGGCGGTCTTCTTCCGACTCGGGGCGCTCAAGCGCGGCGACCGGGTCGAGGTCACCCGGCAGGACGGCAAGGTCGTCCGGTTCGCGGTGGACTCGGTGAAGTCGTACCCGAAGACGTCCTTCCCGTCCGAACTGGTCTACGGTTCGGCGGACACCGCCCGGCTCCAGGTGGTGACCTGCGGCGGCACCTTCGACCGCAAGAAGGGCAGCTACCGCAACAACGTGATCGTCTCCGCCACCCGGATCCCCTGACCGAACGCCCGGTCGCTGGCGACGGGGACCGGACGCCGGATCGGCGGCGTTCCGGACCGGCAGAACCCGGCCCGGTACGCCGCCGACGCGGCCCGCCCGCTCAGCCGGCCGCCGAGGTCCGGACCAGGGTACGGATCTGCCGCAGCAGTACGGAGAGCGCGGCCAGATCCGCCCGGGACTCGTCGAACTCCCCCATCGCCTTGCGGGTACGGCCAATCGAGATCGAGTTCGACCGCTCCCACTCCTGCACCCGCTCGTCCGGCGACAGGTCGGCGGGAGTCCCGCCGAGCACCTCGGCGGTGAGCGCGGCCAGCGCGGCGTAGAGGTCGTAGCGCAGGGCCATCCGGGCCAGCGTCTGCCAGCGGTCCTCCCGGGGCAGCAGCGAGATCTTCGACAGCAGCGAGTCGACCCGGAACCGGTCGGAGAGGACGAAGTAGACTGCCGCCACCTCGCCGACGTCCCGCCCGGTCGCCCTCGCCGTCTCCACCACGTCGAGCAGGCCGAAGCTGTACATCAGCCGGGTGGAGCGCTCGGCCAGCTCCCGGGGCAACCCGCGCCGTACGCACATCTCGACGTGCGCCTCCAGCGCCTCGCGCTCGCTGCCGTAGAAGAGGTTGCCCAGCTCGGGCAGGAGCCGGGAGACCCCGTCGCGGAGCCGGGCCGTCTCGGCCGGCACGTCGATCGGGGACCGGCGGTTCGTCACCAGCCACCGGACCGCCCGGTCGAGCAGCCGCCGGGTGTCCAGGTAGACGGCGGTCTGCACCTCGGTCGGCACCCGGTTGTCCAGCGCCTCGATGTCGGCCCAGATCTCGCGCAGCCCGAAGACCTCGCGGACCACCACGTACGCCCGGATCACGTCGGCCGGGGTGGCGCCGGTCTCCTCCACCACCCGGTAGATGAAGGAGATGCCGCCTCGGTTCACCGCCTCGTTCACCAGCATGGTGGTGACGATGTCCCGGTGCAGCCGGTGCTCCGGCATCCGGTCGGCGTACCGCTCGCGCAGCGGGGTCGGGAAATAGCCGGAGAGCACCTCGAAGGTCCACTCCTCGTCCGGCAGCCCGTCGGCCAGGATCTCCCGCTCCAGCACGATCTTGACGTACGCGAGCAGCACCGCGAACTCCGGCGCGGTCAGCCCGATGTCGGTACGGGTGGCCAGCTCCTCGTCCGGCGGCAGCGCCTCCAGCTCCCGGTTGAGGTGCCCGGCCCGCTCAAAGTCGGAGATCATCCGCCGGTGTACCGGCAGCAGCGAGGCCGCCTGGGCCAGCGCGTTGCCGATCGCCCGGGCCTGGTCGTAGTTGTCCCGGAGCACGAGCTGGGTGACCTCGTCGGTCATCTCGGCCAGCAGCGCGTCCCGGTCCGGCACGCTCAGCTCGCCGTCGGCCACCGCCGCACCCAGCAGGATCTTGATGTTGACCTCGTGGTCCGAGGTGTCCACCCCGGCCGCGTTGTCGATGAAGTCGGTGAAGATCCGGCCGCCGCCGAGGGCGTACTCGATCCGGCCGACCTGGGTGAAGCCCAGGTTGCCGCCCTCGCCGACCACCCGGCAGCGAAGGTCCCGGCCGTCCACCCGGATCGCGTCGTTGGACTTGTCCCCGACCTGCGCGTTCGACTCCGACGACGCCTTGACGTAGGTGCCGATCCCGCCGTTCCAGAACAGGTCGACCGGGGCGGAGAGGATCGCCTTCATCAGCTCCTGCGGCGACATCGACTCGGCGCCGCCGCCGAGGTCGAGCACCGCGCGGACCTCCGGGCTGATCGGGATCGACTTCGCGGTACGCGGATAGATCCCGCCACCGGAACTGATCAGCTCGGGGTTGTAGTCCGCCCAGGAGGAACGCGGCTGGTCGAAGAGCCGGCGACGCTCCACATAGGAGACGGCCGGGTCCGGATCCGGGTCCAGGAAGATGTGCCGGTGGTCGAAGGCGGCCACCAGCTTGATGTGCTCGGAGAGCAGCATCCCGTTGCCGAAGACGTCACCGGACATGTCCCCGACGCCGACCACCGTGAAGTCCTGGGTCTGGGTGTCGATCCCCATGTCCCGGAAGTGCCGCTTCACCGACTCCCAGGCGCCCCGGGCGGTGATCCCCATCTTCTTGTGGTCGTAGCCGGCCGAGCCGCCGGAGGCGAACGCGTCGGCGAGCCAGAAGCCGTTGCGCACCGAGATCTCGTTGGCGATGTCGGAGAAGCTGGCGGTGCCCTTGTCCGCCGCCACCACCAGGTACGGGTCGTCGGCGTCGTGCCGGACCACGTCGGACGGCGGCACGATCTGCCCGCCGACCAGGTTGTCCGTCACGTCCAGCAGGGCCGAGATGAAGCCCTTGTAGCACTCCACCGCCTCGTCCCGGTCGCCCGGCTTCTGCTTGAGCACGAAGCCGCCCTTGGCGCCCACCGGCACGATCACGGCGTTCTTCACCATCTGCGCCTTGACCAGGCCGAGCACCTCGGTCCGGAAGTCCTCCCGCCGGTCCGACCAGCGGATGCCGCCCCGGGCCACCGGCCCGAACCGCAGGTGTACGCCCTCGAAGCGCGGCGAGTAGACGAAGATCTCGTACTTCGGCCGGGGCTCCGGCAGGTCCGGCACCATCTGCGGGTCGAGCTTGAACGCCACGTACGGCTTGGGCCGGCCGTCCGTACGCCGCTGGTAGAAGCTGGTCCGCTGGGTCGCCTGGATCAGCGTCAGGTACGACCGCAGGATCCGGTCCTGGTCCAGGCTGCTCACGTCGTCGAGCTGCTGGTTGATCGAGGTGACCAGTTCCTTGCTCCGCAGGTTGCGCTCCTCGGCGCCCAGCCCGAGCGTCGGCGAGAACCGCACCTCGAAGAGTTCCACCAGCGAGGCGGCGACCTGCGGATACGCGATGAAGGTGGACTCCATGTAGTCCTGCGAGAAGACCGTGCCGGCCTGCCGCAGGTACTTCGCGTACGCCCGGAGCACCACCACCTGCCGCCAGGTGAGTCCGCCGCGCAGCACCAGCTCGTTGAAGCCGTCGACCTCGGCCTCGCCCCGCCAGGTGGCGGAGAAGGCGTTCTCCACGTGCGGGCGTACCTCGGCCAGGTCCCGGGCGCCGTCGGGCAGTTCGAGACCGAAGTCGTAGAGGTAGATCCGGCCGTCGATCCGGTCCACCTCGTACGGGTGCTCGTCGACCACCCGTACGCCGAGGGAGTGCAGCACCGGCAGCACCGCGGAGAGCACCATCGGCTCGCCGTACCGGTAGACCTTGAACCGGACGTCCTCGACCGCGGTGGCCGGGGTCGGGCCGCCCGGCCGGACCGGCTGCTGCTTGCGGAACATGTGCATTTCGAGCTGGCCCGGCTCCTCCAGCAGCTCCAGCTTGGCGAGGTCCTTCATCGCCTCGTACGGCGTGTGCCCGTCCTTGTAGCCCTCCGGGAACGCGTCGGCGTACCGGGTGAAGAGCCGCTTCGCCTGCTCGTCGCCGAGCTTGCGTTCCAGCACCAGCCGGTAGTCGTCGTCCCAGAGCCGGGTCGCGTCGGCGAGTTCCTCGGCGAGCAGGTCCGCGTCCACCTCGCCGGGCGGGCTGGCCGGGTCGGTCCGGACGATGAAGTGCACCCGGGCCAGCATCGACTCGGTGACCCGGGTGGTGTAGTCGACCCCGATCCCGTTCAGCTCGCGGAGCAGGATCTCCTGCATGCGCAGCCGGTTCTGCGTGGTGAACCGGTCCCGGGGCAGGTAGATCAGGCAGGAGATGAACCGGCCGTAACCGTCGCGGCGCAGGAAGACCCGGAGCTGGCGGCGGCCCGCCATCCGCAGCACCCCGACGACGGCGTGGTAGAGGTCGTCGGTCTTGATCTGGAACAGCTCGTCCCGGGGATAGGTCTCCAGGATCTGCAACAGGTCCTTGCCGGAGTGGCTGCGCGGGCTGAGCCCGGACCGGTCCAGCACCTCGGCGACCTTGCGCCGGACCACCGGCAACTCGCGGACGCTGGTCCGGTACGCCGCCGTGGCGAGCAGGCCGAGGAAGCGGCGCTCCCCCACCACCTCGCCGTCGGCGTTGAAGACCTTGAAGCCGATGTAGTCCAGATAGGCCGATCGATGCACCGTGGCTCGCGAGTTCGCCTTGGTGATGATGAGCAGCCGCTTCTCGGTCACCTTCTGGTGCGCCTCGGGGGTCATCGAGGAGAGCGCCCGGGGGGTGGTGGAGTCCTGGCGCAGGATGCCCAGCCCGGTGCCGAGGATCGCCTCCAGCGCCGGCCCCTGCTCGGTCTGGATCAGCCGGTACTCGCGGTAGCCGAGAAAGGTGAAGTGCTCGTGCGCCAGCCAGCGGAGCAGCTCCACCGAGTCGGTGATGTCCTTCTCCGGCACGGGTGGGCGGTTCTCCGAGGTGCGTGCGGCGGCCAGCTCGTCGGCGAGGGAGAGGGCGCGCTGCCGCATCTTCGGCCAGTCCTCCACCGCCTCGCGCACGTCGGTGAGCACCCGCTGCAACTCGGCGCGCAATCGGTCCCGGTCCGCCGCGCCGCGTACCGGGTCGATCTCGATCCGCATCCAGCTCTCGACGATGTCGCCGTCGATCGCGTCGTCCGGTTCGACGTCGGCGGCGACCTCGGTCAGCCGGCCGAGTGGTTCGCGGCGGACCACCACGAGCGGGTGGACCAGCATGTGCACGTCGAGGTGGTGGCCGGTCAGCAGCGCCGTGATCGAATCCACCAAAAAGGGCATATCGTCCGTAACTATCTCAATTACGGTGTGCTGCTGCTCCTCGTCCGGCTCGTGGATCCGCAGCTTGAGCTCGCCCGGCACCCGCTGCTGGGCGAGATCCCGGTGCGCCTTCGCGGCGGCGAGCATCTCCGCCGGGGTGAAACCGATCAGCTCCTCGTCCGGGGCGAACCGCCAGAACCGGTCGACCAGCGTCGCCGCGTCGTGGTCGTCACCGGCCAGCGCCACCGCCTGGGCCACCAGTCGTTCGGCGTTCGGGACCGGCTCGTCCAGATCCGCGTCCTCGACGTCGTCGGCGAGGGCCTCCGGAGGCAGTCCCAGGTCATAGAGGGTGTCGATGCTGGCCCCCGGCACGCCGGTCGCGCCGGAGGCGAGTCGAGAGCCCGCCCCGTCGTCGTCGATCGCCGCGTCGTAACTGTCGTCTCGGCCGGCATCCGCCGGCCGGAGAACGGGTTCCGGTTTGATCGCCGGACGCCGGTCCATCGTGCCACTCCCCTCGACCCACCACGCCGTGGGTCACTCTCCGCCCAGACTAGGCCCTACCGATAAGCCCCTCTGCCGGTGGACCGGCGGCCGGATGTCGGATCTGAGATCTGTCCCTTCATCCGTTGCGGACGCCCGACACGCCCGCCCCGGAGTACCCACGCACGCTCGGCCATCACCCGATCCGCCTCGCCGGACCCGTGACCGGACCGCCCACCGGGCAGCCATATACGCCCTGACCTGCGGCGGAGCGCGTCGAGACGGGCCGTCGGCGGCCGTGCTCCACGCCTCCCGGACCGCACCGGGGCAGCCCCGATTCGGCATCGCGTACTACCGTCGGTCTGCCGCCGGAGCAACGTCCGGCGGTGCCTTGAGCTGGAAGGTAACCGCGGCATGCGCTTTCCGAATCCCTCCCAACGCCCCCTCTTCCGGCAAACCGCCCGTCGAGGGACGGCCACCGTTCTTGCCGGCGTGTTGCTCGCCGCCGGGGGCCTGGCCGGCTGCTCGGACTCGGACGGCCCCGACCGCGCGGTCGACGCGTTCCTGGCCGGTTGGCGCGGCGGCGACCTCAACAAGGTCGGATTCCGCAACCCGGCGGGCGAGCGGGTACCCGCCGGCGAGGTGGCCGAGGAGATCAAACAGCTCTCCGGCGAGCTGGCCAAGACGCCACCCGAGCTCCGTCGGGAGGGGGACCCGAAGATCACGGAGGACACCGCGACCGCGACGGTACGGGTGGACTGGACACTGCCCGGCGACACGCACTGGACGTACCCGTCGGAGATCCACCTCAAGCGTGGCGAGGACGACGAGTGGCAGGTGATCTGGGAACCGAAGGTCGTCGAGCCGCGCCTCACCAGCGGAGACGAGCTGGCCGTGCGCCGGCTCCCCGCCAGGCGGGCGGCGGTGGCCGACGGGGCCGGCAAACCCATCGTCGCGCCCCGGCCGGTGGTGCTGGTCGGCGTACAGCCCAACGAGGTCACCGACCTACCCGGCCTGGTACGCCAGCTCGACGCCGCGTTCAAGGCGATCCGCCCGCCGATCACCCCGCCGGTCGACCTGACCGACCTGCCGACCCGGATCCGGGAGGCGGAACCGGAACACTTCGTCGACGTGGTGACCCTGCGCCGGGAGGCGTACCTCCAGATCAAACCGCGCATCCACGAACTCCCGGGCACGAAGTTCCGCGAGGAGCAGCGGGAACTCGCGCCGACCCGGGACTTCGCCCGGGCCCTGCTCGGCTCGGTCGACCCGGTGCAGGCCGACGACATGGCCGCCAACCCGGGCCTCTTCGAAGAGGGTGACCTGGTCGGACACGGCGGCCTCCAGGGCCGCTACGACAAGCAACTGCGCGGCGGTACCGGGCTGAGCGTGATCATCACCAGCAAGCGCCCGGACGGTACGGTCACGCCGACCGGTACCGAGGTGTTCCGGCGCGAGCCGCAGGCCGGGGTACCCCTGAAGACCACCCTCGACGTGGCCACCCAGAACGCCGCCGACGACGCGGTACGCGGGTCCCGGCAGCGGGCCGCCCTGGTCGCGGTACGGATCAGCGACGGCGCGGTACTCGCCGCGGCGAACGGCGGCAGCGCCGAGAACCTCGCCTTCACCGCCCAGGTCCCGCCCGGCTCGACCTTCAAGATGGTCAGCGCGCTCGGCCTGCTCGACGCCGGGGCAGTCACCCTGGACGCGCCGGTCGGCTGCCCGAAGACGTTCACCGTCGACGGGCGCTCGTTCAAGAACTCGGACAACTTCGCCCTCGGCACGGTGCCGTTCCGGACCGACTTCGCGAAGTCCTGCAACACCGCGTTCGCCGCGCTGGCGCCGAAGCTGGGGCCGGACGGGTTGGCCAACGCCGGCCGGAGCCTGGGGCTGGAGGCCGACTGGAAGCTCGGGATCGACGCGTTCACCGGGAAGGTGTCGGCCGGCGGTTCGGCGGCCGAGCGGGCGGCCGCGTCGTTCGGTCAGGGCACCACGGTGGTCAGTCCGCTGGCGATGGCGGCGGCGACCGCCGGGGTCGCCCGGGGTCAGTGGCAGCAGCCGAAGCTGGTGCTGGAGCCGGCGCCCGGCGAGCCCGCCCCGCCCGGCCCGCAACTGAAGGCCGGCTCGGTCGAGCCGCTGCGCACGATGATGCGCGAGGTGGTCACCAAGGGGACCGGCAGCACCCTGGCCGACGTGCCGGGCGACCCGGTGTACGGCAAGACCGGCACCGCCGAGTACGACGACAACCCGGCGCACACCCACGCCTGGTTCGTGGGCTGGCAGGGGGACGTCGCGTTCGCGGTCTTCGTCGAGAAGGGCGGATCGAGTACCGCCACCGCCGTGCCGATCGCCGAGAAGTTCCTCCGCGGCCTCCGCTGAGTGCGGGTACCGGCCCGGAAACGCGCCGGCCGGGGCGGTCGACGGGGTATCCCCCGGACCGCCCCGGCCGCTGCGCGTCCGCTCAGCGGGCGAGCGCCTGGCCCTGCTTGTCGGTGAACTTGCCGACCGCGATCATGATGAGGTCGATCAGGGTCCAGATGCCGAACCCGCCGAACGTCAGGATCATCAGGATGCCGGTGCCGACCTTGCCGACGTAGAACCGGTGCACGCCGATGGTGCCGAGGAAGAGGCAGAGCAGCAGGGCGGCGATCCAGGACTTCTGCCCGACGGCCGGACCGGCGGCGGTTGTGGACATGGATTATTCCTTTCAGGACATTCTCAGGAAGAGCACAGCGCTCGCGCACCTTACCGGAATCCGTCCGGAGCCGCTGTCCCGGTCCGCCGTCGTGATCAGCCGAAAGTCATCGACGCGGCAGGCTGGCCACGAACATCGCGATCAGTTGCTCGTACGTCTCGTCCAGGTCCTCCGGCAACCCGAAGCCGCCACTGGCCTCCAGCGAGGAGAAGCCGTGCGCGATGGCCCGGCCGCACCGTACGGCGTGGATCGCCGCCGAGTCGGTGAGCCCGTACCCGCGCAGCGTGGCGAGGAAGACCTGCAACATCCGGGTACCGGCCTCGACCATGGCCGGCTCGTGCAGCGGATCGGGCGGCAGCGCCGCGTACCGGGCCGGGTGCTCGCGGACGTAGGCGCGGTAGGCGCGCAACAGCATCGCCACCGCCTCGTCGCCGCTGCGGCCGAGTACGGCGGCCACGGCCCGGTCGGTCAGCTCGGTCATCAGCCGGATGCCCACCAGGGTGCGCAGCTCGGCAAGGCCGGCGACGTGCTTGTAGAGCGAGGGCGGGGCGACCCCGGTGCGTGCGGCGACGGCCGCCAGGGTCAGCGCGTCGACGCCCTGCTCGTCGATCACCTCGATCGCCGCGCTGACCACCGCCGCCGTGGAGAGCCCGGCCCTAGGCACCGCACCGCCCGTGTGGTGCTCGTCGGCGGCTCGACAGTTCGCTAGTCACAATAGCCAAAAAGCTAGTGACGCTAGCTCCCCCTGTCAAATCGAGCCGAATTCCAGGCTACGCAGGGTGTTCGCCAGCCGTGGGAGTACACCTCTCGTCGAGCCTGTCGAGCTGCCCCGTCGGTGCGTCCGCGCTCGGGCGAGACCCGATGTCGTCCGCCGCCCGATGTCGCCCGCCACCCGGTGTCGTCCGCCCGATGTCGCCCGCCACCCGATGTCGTCCGCCCGATGTCGCCCGCCACCCGATGTCGTCCGCCCGATGTCGTCCGGCCACCCGGAGGTCTTCGGCGACCCGATACGGTCGGTGCCCCGTCCGTGCACCCATCTCGACAGTCTTCCGCCGGAATGGTGCCGAGCCGGCCGGGCCGGCGTAGCGGTCCCGGTCTCCCGGTCGGGTCGTCGACCAGGCGGGCGGGTTCGCCGAGCACCGGTCGAGAGCGTGCGCCGAGGTTCAGGCGATCTCCGCCGACCCCGGCTCGGAGTCCGGTGTCGGCGCCGCCGCCGACCCCCCGGAATCCCCGTCGACGGCGCGGGTGGGCTGCGCGGCACCGTCGGCCGGATCCTCGGCCGGCGGCGGCGGGTTGCGACGGAGCCGTCCCGGACCGGCCGAGGCGGGCGGGCCGACCGGCTCCGACCAGCGGGCGGCCAGCTCGGGTACCCCGACCCGGGCGCCGTTGGCGGCCGGCTCGTCTGCCACCCCGGCCGGCGGTTCCGCCGACGGCCGGGCCGGTGTCGACGGCGTGCCGGGCAGGACCGTTCGAGGCCCCGGGACCGTCAAACCACGCTCCGGACCGACCGGCCGGCTCGGGAGCAACCGGGGCGGCACCGCCTCGGGCGCGGCGACCGGAGCCAGGCCGGCGACCAGCGTGTCGACGATCTCGGCCGCGTAGCCCCCCTCCGGGTCGTAGTCGGGGTCGAAGACGGTGATCTCCACCCCCAGGCAGTGCGGGGTGTCCACCAACCCGGCCAGCAGCAGCTCCAGCTCGGCGAAGGCGATCCCGCCCGGGTCCGGCGCGTCCACCGCCGGCATCACCGCCGGGTCGAGCACGTCGACGTCGACGTGCACCCAGTAGCCGGCGCAGTCGGTCAACTGGTCGTGCGCCCACTGGGCGGTCCGGGCCGCCCCCTCGACCCGCAGCGCCGGCACCGGCCGGGTGACGATCCCGGCCGCCTGGAGGTCGAGCCGGTACTCGTCGTGCGCGCGGATCCCGAGCACCACCACGTCGATGTCCCGGAAGTACGGCCGGCGCCCCTCGATCGCGGCCAGGTCGGCCTGGCCCCGCCCGGTGACCAGGGCCAGGTCCTCGCCGGCCGCCGCACCGACGTAGGAGGCGTTGCCCGGGTGCCGGAAATCGGAGTGGCCGTCCACGAAGACCAGCCCGATCCGGCCGCCGACCGCCTCGCCGAGCCGGTGCATGGCGAGCGCCGAGCCGAGCAGGATCGAACAGTCCCCGCCGAGCACCAGCGGAAACTCGCCCTGGTCGATGATGCCGCCGATCCGCTCGGCCAGCTCCATCGAGTACTGCGCGATCGAGCCGGCGTGGCACACCCCGTCCCCGGGACGCCAGTCGCCCGGGTCGTACCGGGGCGGGGTGAGGCAGCCGGCGTCCCGGGCCGCGAGCCGGGCGATCAGGTCGTGGTCACGCAGCGCGCCCGGGGCCTTGGCACAGCCCGGCACCGACGTGGGGGTCGGCGGACGCAGGCCCAGGTTGGACGGGGCGTCCAGGACGGCGATCCGGCGCATACTGTGCTCCCGTCCGGTATCGCGGCTGCCAGGCCGGCACGCGCGCTGCTCGTAGCTGCCTATTGTCTAGAAGAGTGCACGCGAGAGCGCCCTCCGCGCGTTGGCCACCGCAGGATCGTCCGGACCGGCGATGGTGAACAGGGACACCAGGTGCTGTCGGGCGGCCTCTCGGTCATCGCCGGCCGTCCGACGGACCAGGTCGACCAGCCGGGCGTACGCCTGCTCGGCCTGACCGCTGAGCACCTCGATGTCGGCGGCGAGCAACTGCGCGGGTACGTCGTCGGGGCCCGCCTCGGCCGCGGCCAGCGCCGCCGCCGGGTCCGCACCGCTCACCCGGCGGGCCAGCGCGACGTGCGCCAGGCCGGCCTCGGCCGCCGCGTCCGACGGCGCGTCCGAGAGGATCTTCTTGTACGCCCGCTCGGCCGCGTCCAGGTCGCCGCTGATCAGCGCCTCGTCGGCCTCGCCGAGCCGGGGGTCCTCCGGTGCCTCCACCGAGACCCCGCCGGCCTTCAGCACGGCGCCGATCCACTGTCGCAACTGCGCCTCGGGTACCACTCCGGCGAAGGCGTCGACCGGCTGGCCGCCCACCACCGCGTAGACCATCGGGATGCTCTGCACCCGGAACATCTGCGCGAGCCGCGGGTTGGCGTCGACGTCGACCTTGGCCAGTACCCACGCACCGGCGCCCTCGGCGGCGAGCCGTTCCAGCACCGGGGAGAGCTGCTTGCAGGGCTCGCACCACTCGGCCCAGAAGTCGATCACCACTGGCGTGGTGAGGGAGCGCTCCAGCACCTCGGACTGGAACGTGGCTTCGGTGACGTCGATCACCGCGACTCCACCCCCGCCCCCGGGAGGTGTGCTCGGCGGTGTCGCGCCGGGGGTGCCGGGGCCGCCCGGCGGGGTCGCTGCCGCCGCCGGCTTCGCGGGTGTCTGTGCGGCGCGCAGTGCGCCGAGGTCGACCGCGCCGCGGGTGAAGATCGACGAGGTGATCCGTGGGTCGCTCATGGTTCCCTAGTCTCGCACGCGGCGCCGGGAACCCTGCCCAAGCGCCGCTGCCCGACAGATGCCAACCCGGCCGATCGGCCGACCGGCCGGGTGTACGCGACGGTCAGAACCGGGCCGGCTCGCGGTAGACGCCCCACTCGGCGCGCAGCGCGTCGCAGATCTCCCCGAGGGTGGCCTCGGCGCGTACGGCGTCGAGCATCGGCGGGATCATGTTCTCGCCGGTCCGGGCGACCTCGACCATCCGGGTCAGCGCCTCGGTGACCGCCGCCGCGTCCCGGCCGGCCTTGCGGTCGGCGAGCACCCGGCGCTGCTCCAGCTCCACCTCGTGCGAGACGCGCAGGATCTCCAGCTCCTTGGCGACCGTACCGGTGTGGCAGTTCACGCCGACGATCTTCTTCTCGCCCTTCTCCAGCGCCTGCTGGTAGGTGAAGGCCGACTCGGCGATCTGACCGGTGAACCAGCCGTCCTCGATGCCGCGCAGGATGCCGGAGGTCATCGGGCCGATCGGGTGCGGGCCGTCGCCGCCGAGCTGCCGGATCCGGGCGAAGATCTCCTCCGCCTCCGCCTCGATCCGGTCGGTCAGCGCCTCGACGTACCAGGAGCCGCCGAGCGGGTCGGCCACGTTGACCACCCCGGTCTCCTCCATCAGCACCTGCTGGGTACGCAGCGCGATCTCCGCCGACGAGTCGCTGGGCAGCGCGAGGGTCTCGTCCAGCGCGTTGGTGTGCAGCGAGTTGGTGCCGCCGAGCACCGCCGCCAGCGCCTCGACGGCGGTCCGCACCACGTTGTTGACCGGCTGCTGCGCGGTCAGCGAGACCCCGGCGGTCTGGGTGTGGAAGCGCAGCCAGAGTGCCCGTTCGTCGGTGGCGCCGTACACCTCGCGCAGCCAGCGGGCCCAGATCCGGCGGGCGGCCCGGAACTTGGCGATCTCCTCGAAGAAGTCGAGGTGCGAGTCGAAGAAGAAGCTCAGCCCCGGTGCGAAGACGTTGACGTCGAGGCCCCGGGACAGGCCCAGCTCGACGTAGCCGAACCCGTCCGCCAGGGTGTACGCCAGCTCCTGCGCGGCGGTCGACCCCGCCTCCCGGATGTGGTAGCCGGAGACCGAGAGCGGCTTGTAGCGCGGGATCTCCCGGGCGCAGTACTCCATCAGGTCGCCGATCAGCCGCAGGTGTGGCTCGGGGTCGAAGAGCCACTCCTTCTGCGCGATGTACTCCTTGAAGATGTCCGTCTGGAGGGTGCCGTCCAGTGTGGAGATGTCGGCGCCCTGCCGCTCGGCGGCGACCAGATACATGCAGAAGACCGGCACCGCCGGGCCGGAGATGGTCATCGAGGTGGTGACGGCGGCCAGGTCGATGCCGTCGAAGAGCACCTCCATGTCGGCGGCGGAGTCGACGGCGACGCCGCAGTGCCCGACCTCGCCGAGCGCCTGCGGGTCGTCGGAGTCCCGGCCCATCAGGGTCGGCATGTCGAAGGCGACGGAGAGGCCACCGCCGCCCGCGCCGAGGATCATCCGGTAGCGCTCGTTGGTCTGCCGGGCGTTGCCGAAGCCGGCGAACTGCCGGATGGTCCAGGTCCGTCCCCGGTAGCCGGTCGGATACAACCCCCGGGTGTACGGGTATTCGCCCGGCCAGCCGATCCGGGCGAACCGGGGATCCGCGCTCCCCTCGGGCGGGCCGTAGACCGGTTCGACGGGCATCCCGGAGAGGGTGGTGAAGTCCGCCTCCCGCTTGCGTGCCGCGTCGTACCTGGCCTGCCAGCGGGCTCGGCCGGCGGCTATCTCCTCGGCGTTCATCGCAGGGGGCCTCCTCGCGCTCCTTGACTGAGCCCGAGTGTAGAGGGGTCCCTGAACGATCGCTAAGGTAGCCCGCGATCAAGGCGGGAGTGTCCCGCGATCCAGGGACCTTCCGACACCGGGCGGTACGGCTTCCGGGCGGAAGATCCCTGATCACGGCAATTGCGGCCGGGCCGGCACGCGGTCAGGCCCCGGCGGCCGGCGGAGTGTTCAGCTCGATGTCGTCCACCTTGACGTTCACCTCGGCGACCGTCAGGCCGTACTTCTCGACCGCCTCGATGACCTTCGCCCGGACCGCCTCGGTCACCTCCTGTACGACGTGACCGGCCTCGATCACCAGTACCACCCGGATGGTCGCGCTGGTCCCCTTCACCTCGGCCGAGACGCCCCGCCCGTCGTCACCCACCTCGTCCAGGCCGACCTTGTCCAGCACGCTGTTGAAGAACCGGGCGACGTCGCCACCGAGATCGGCGACGCCGGGCACCGAGCGGGCCGCCGTACCGGCGATCTTCTCGATGACCTCTTCGGACACCTCGGTGCCGCCCCTCGGCGCCGCCGCGGGCGCTGCCGCCGGTGCCGTCTCCGTGGCCTGGCCGGAATCGTTCTGAACCTCGGTCATTCTCGTCTCTCTCCCCTGGTCTCGACGGCCTGCACGGCGCCGTCGGCGTTGACGGAGCCTATCCGCCGTGGGCGAGCCAGCGGCGGAACTGACACATTCTCGGCTCCGTCGAGTCTGGCCGCGCCGGCCGGCGGCGGGGTGCGAGGAACGTACAAGACCCGCGGTGCCGACCGGGGACAGGATCGAGCGACGACCGACCGAGGAGGAATCTCGATGACCACAGCCGTCCCGACGGCCGGACCGGAGCCGGCCCGGGTCCGCTTCGACACCAAGATCGCCATTCTGCTCCGGGACGACCTCGCGACCTGGCAACGGCTCAACGTCACGGCCTTCCTGACCAGCGGCGTCGCCGGGGCCGAGCCGGAGCTGCTCGGCGCCGACTACCTCGATGCCGACGACACCCGCTACCTGCCGATGTTCCGCCAGCCGGTGCTGGTCTTCACCGGCGGCCGGGACGTCGTCGTCGCGGCACACCGCCGGGCCGTCTCGCGCGGGATGCGGGTCGCCATCTTCACCGAGCAGCTCTTCGGCACCGGCAACGACCGGGACAATCGGGCCGCCGTCCGGGCGGTCGGGCGGGACCGGCTCGACCTGGTCGGACTGGCCGTGCACGGGCCGAGGAACGCCGTCGACAGGGTGCTCAAGGGCGCCGTCCTGCACCCCTGAGCCCGTCCGGGCACCCCTGAGCGCGGTGTCGTTCAGCCGGCGGACCGGCCGAGCTGGTCGAGCAGCTCGCCGGCCGCCGCGTACGGGTCGAGCGAACCGTCGGCCACCCGGGCGGCGAGCGCCGCGAGCGACGTACCCGCGCGAAGCGAACCGATCCGGTCCCGGAGGGTGCCCAGCGCGATCGCCTCGACCTCGGCGGCGGCCCGGGCCTCGCGGCGGCGGCGCAGCTCGCCGTGCTCGACCAGCCAGCCGCGGTGCTTCTCCACCGCCGTGACCAGGTCGTCGATCCCCTCACCCCGGGCCGCGACCGTGCGCACCACGCGAGGCCGCCACTCCCCCGGCCCGCGCTCGCCCAACGCGATCATGCCGTTGATGTCCCGCACGGTGGCGTCGGCGCCGTCCCGGTCGGCCTTGTTGACCACGAAGACGTCGGCGATCTCCAGGATGCCGGCCTTGACCGCCTGGATCGCGTCACCCATCCCCGGCGCCAGCAGCACCAGGGTGGTGTCGGCCAGCGAGGCGACCTCCACCTCGGCCTGGCCGACCCCGACGGTCTCCACGAGTACGACGTCGCAGCCGGCCCCCTCCAGCACCCGGACCGCCTGCGGGGTCGCCGCCGCCAGCCCACCCAGGTGTCCCCGGCTCGACATGGAGCGGATGTAGACCCCGGGATCGGTGGCGTGGTCCTGCATCCGGACCCGGTCGCCGAGGATCGCCCCGCCGGTGAACGGGCTGGACGGGTCCACCGCGAGCACACCGACCCGGTGGTCCCGGGCCCGCAGCGCCCGGACGAGTTCGTTGGTGGTGGTCGACTTCCCCACCCCGGGCGAACCGGTCAGCCCGATCACCTGGGCCCGCCCGGTGTGCGGGGCGAGCGCCGCCGCGACCCGCGGCAGCAGGTCGTCGCCGGACTCGACCAGGGTGATCAGCCGGGCCACCGCCCGGGGATCGCCCTGCCGGGCCCGGTCGACCAGCATCGGCACGTCCCGGCTGCGCCGCACCGACCCGGCCGGCTGCGACTCTGGCCGCACCGACCCGGCCGGCTCCGACTCGGGCCGCGCCGACCCGGCCGGGTTGGGCTCGGGGCGGTCCGCGGCGGACTCCGCCGTCACTCCCGCCCGCCGGCCTGTACCGGCACGTGCACGATCAGCGCGTCACCCTGGCCACCGCCGCCGCAGAGCGCGGCCGCGCCCGTGCCGCCGCCCCGGCGGCGCAGCTCCATAGCCAGGGTGAGCACCAGGCGGGCCCCGGACATCCCGATCGGGTGGCCCAGCGCGATCGCGCCGCCGTTGACGTTGACGATCTCGTCGGAGACGCCGAGGTCCCGGGCCGACTTGACACCCACCTGCGCGAACGCCTCGTTGATCTCGATCAGGTCGAGGTCGCCGACGGTCAGCCCGGCCTTGCGCAGCGCGTGCGCGATGGCGTTGGCCGGCTGCGAGTGCAGGGAGTTGTCCGGGCCGGCCACGTTGCCGTGCGCACCGACCTCGGCCAGCCAGGTCAACCCCAGCTCGGTCGCCTTCGCCTTGCTCATCACCACCACCGCGCAGGCGCCGTCCGAGATCGGCGACGAACTGCCGGCCGTGATCGTCCCGTCCGGGGTGAACGCCGGGCGGAGCCGGGCCAGCGACTCGGCGGTGGTGTCCGGGCGTACGCCCTCGTCCTCGCTGATCACCAGCGGGTCGCCCTTACGCTGCGGCACCGTCACCGGGACGATCTCCTCGGCGAAGGCGCCGTTCTTCTGCGCGGCGGCGGCCCGCTGGTGGCTGGCGGCGGCGAAGGCGTCCTGCTCGGCCCGGCTGATCGCGTGCCGGGCGTTGTGCCGCTCGGTGGACTCGCCCATCGCGCAGCAGTCCCACGGGTCGGTGAGCCCGTCCAGCGCCATGTGGTCCTTCACGGTCACGTCGCCGTACTTGTAGCCGGCCCGCTGGCCGAGCAGCAGGTGCGGGGCGTTGGTCATCGACTCCATGCCGCCGGCCACCACGATGTCGAACTCGCCGGCCCGGATGAGCTGGTCGGCCAGGGCGATCGCGTCCAGGCCGGAGAGGCAGACCTTGTTGATGGTCAGCGCCGGTACGGACATCGGGATGCCCGCCTCCACCGCCGCCTGCCGGGCCGGGATCTGTCCGGCACCGGCCTGGAGCACCTGCCCCATGATCACGTACTGCACCTGGTCGGCGGCGACGCCGGAGCGTTCCAGGGCGGCCCGGATGGCGATGCCGCCGAGCTTGGTCGCCGAAAAGTCCTTGAGGTTGCCGAGCAGCCGACCCATCGGGGTACGGGCGCCGTTCACGATCACGGATGCCATGGGAACTGTCGCCTCCGGGGGGACCTGGCGGAGCGCCTTAACGTCGGTTAGGTCAGACTATCCTGGTGGACGACGACAACCCGGACAGCCCGGCTGCCGACTATCTCACAGGCATCGGCCTGCTCGGCATCGATCACGTCGGGGTGGCGGTGGCCGACCTCGACGCCGCGATCGAGTTCTACCAGCGGGTCTTCGGGATGCGCTGCGTGCACACCGAGACCAACCCCGAGCAGGGCGTCCGGGAGGCGATGCTCCAGGTCGGCCCGACACCGGACGGCGGTTGCGTGCAACTGCTCGCGCCGCTGACCCCGGACTCCACCATCGCGAAGTTCCTGGACCGCAGCGGGCCGGGGGTGCAGCAGGTCGCGTACCGGGTCGCGGACGTCGACGCCGCCTGCGCCGCGCTGCGCGACCGGGGCGTACGGGTGCTCTACGAGACGCCGAAGCGGGGTACCGCCGGCTCCCGGGTCAACTTCGTGCACCCCCGGGACGCCGGCGGCGTACTGGTGGAACTGGTCGAACCCGCCGCCTCCTGACCCGGCTCCGGCTCAGGCCGGCACGGTGTCGTACGCCTCGACCAGCTCGGCCGGCAGCGGCGCCAGGTCGGTGGCCCGGCGGAAGTCGCCGAGGGTGGTGCCGGTGCACTCCGAGTCGACGTTGCGGGCACCGGCCCGGGCCCGTACGTCGTGCAGGTTGACCGCGCGGAAGTCGATGGAGAACCGGGTCCGGCCCGACGTGTTCGGCACGGTGGTGTGCAACTGGGCACCGGAGAAGACCAGGACTCCGCCGGGCGGCGTGAGCACCCGCAGGTCGGGCTCCCGCTCCAGCTCCTGCTCCAGCCCGGGCTGCCTGCGGGTCTCGGCGTGCACCTGCGCGGCGGCGGCGGTCCGGCCGTGCGCCACCCACTGCGCGTAGTTGTAGTCCCGGGAGCTGTTCCGCACCCCGGTGTCGAAGTACCTCGGGTGGAAGGCCATCACGTTCGCCTCGGTCACCTCGTACACCGGGATCCAGAAGTTGAGCTGGGACATCGGTGCGGAGAACCAGGTGTCCCGGTGCGACTCGAACTGGAGCGTCAGCCCGGCGTTGAGGTATTCGCTGGTCATCGAGCGCAGCCGGGGTACGTCGAAGTACGTCTGCACCGGGTCGGCGCCGAGGTCGGCCAGGAGCCCCCGGACGAGTTCGGCGCTGCGCGGGTGGTTGATGAAGCTGGGCTTCAGCTCGGCCAGCACCGAGACGTAGTCCGGGCCGGCCAGGTGGTGCTGGGCCTCCGGCGGGAAGTACGGCGCGAACGCGGTCTCGGTCATCTGCCGGGCGAAGGCGACCAGCGCCATCGAGTGCGGCGTCGGCGAGTAGACGAACAGGTCCCCGGCGAAGAGCCGTGCCCGACGCTCGTCGTCGGACATCGGCGAGTCGAAGTGCAGCACCGTCACTGCGGCCTCCTGCGGTAGCTCCCGGTAGGTCTGGGGCCCAGCGGGTCACGCTGGGTCTGCGCAGCGGTCACGGTAGGCCGCCGGCCGGCCGCCCGGAATGCGCCGTCCGGTCGGGCCGGGGCCCGTGTCGACAATCCGACTTCGCCCCGGTGACCGGCCGGGAACGCCGGGCGCGACGCCCCGGGACCAATAGAGTCGGGCGATGCCGCCCGCGCAGTCCCCCGCGCCCACCGCCGCCCCGGCGCCGCCGACCCCGCGTACCGGGTCGTCCGCCGCACCGGGTCCCGGCCCCGTCGGGGTACGCCCGTTCCGGTTCACCGCCGCGATGCCCGGGCTGGACCGGCCGGCGGCGCGGTGGCGCGACGAGATCCGCCGGATCGAGGACCTCGGTTTCGACTCGGTCTCGGTCTCCGACCACCTCACCGGCGGCTGGGCGATGGACCCGCTGGTGGCGATGACGGTGGCCGCCGAGGCCACCAGCCGGCTCCGGGTGCTGGGCATGGTCTTCTGCAACGACTTCCGGCATCCGGTACTCCTGCACAAGGCACTGGCCAACCTCGACGTCTTCTCCGGCGGCCGGGTGGAGATCGGCCTCGGCGCCGGGTGGCTGCGTGCCGACCACGACGCGGCCGGGCTGCCCTTCGACCCCCCGGCGGTACGCGTCGACCGGCTCGCCGAGTCGATCGAGATCCTGCTGCGGCTCTTCGGCGACGAGCCGGTCGACTTCACCGGCCGGCACTACCGGATCACCGGACTGCTCGGGCTGCCGGCTCCGGCACAGCGCCCCCGGCCGCCGCTACTGGTCGGCGGCGGCAGCCGGCGGATCCTCGAACTCGCCGGCCGCTGCGCCGACATCGTCGGGATCAACCCGCGACTCGCCCCGGACGTCGACCCGCTCGCCGCGCTCGCCGAGATGAGTCCGGAGCGCTTCGCCCGGAAGGTGGCCTGGGCCCGGGACGCCGCGACGGCCGCCGGGCGGGATCCGGCCGGCCTGGAGTTCCAGACCCGGATGTTCGACGTACGGGTGCGGCACCGGGGCGTGGAGCACCGGGCCTCGTCCAGTCACGCCCGAGGGGTCGACCCGGCCACGCTGGCTGCTTCCCCGTCGGTGTTGCACGGCAGCGTGGACGAGTGCGTCGACAAGCTCCTCGCGCTCCGCGACCGGTACGGCGTCAGCTATCTGCACCTCGGCGGCAACCTGGACGCCGCGGCACCGATCGTGGCCCGGCTGGCGGGACGATGACGGCGGCGAATCCCGGGCGTACCGGGGTGCTCCGGAACCGGCCGCGACGACATGATCCGGGGGCGCTTCGAGCACAGTAGATCCGGCAAACAGCACCGCCGCCCGGCGGGTTGAGTTGACCTTGTGAACTGGGCGCGATAGTACGGCTCGGCCCTTGCGAAGCACCCCGGTAAGTCTGCAAGTATGTCCCAATGCCCCAGCAGCAGTCCTCCCCTCTCGCGTTCTTCGACAACGCGAACTCGCAGCCAGACTTCACGGTTGCCCTGCGCGGCTACGACCGTGAGCAGGTCAACAGCCACCTGGGCCGGTTGAACGCCGCTCTGAACCAGTCCGAGCAGGCCCGCGCCGAGGCCGAGCAGCGGATGAACGACGCCCAGCGTCGACTCCGGCAGGCCGAGCAGCGCCTCGCGTCGGTCGAGCAGAAGCTCACCGACACCAACAAGCAGCTTGAGGAGAACAACCGCCCCACCCTCTCCGGCCTGGGCACCCGGGTCGAGCAGATCCTCCGCCTCGCCGAGGAGCAGGCGAACGACCACCGCGGCGAGGCCAAGCGCGAGTCGGAGGGCATCCTCTCGGCCGCCCGGCTCGAGGCGCGGGAGATCACCGACAAGGCCCGCGCCGAGGCCGCCGCGATGAAGGCCTCCGCCGAGCGGGAGGCGGGCAGCGTCCGCACCGCCGCCGAGCGGGAGGCCGCCGAGGTCCGGGTGCAGGCCCGCCGGGAGGCGGACACCCTGCGCGCCGACGCCGAGCGGGAGACCAAGCAGCTCCGTACGGTGACCGCGCACGAGGTCGCCGAGCTGAAGTCCACCGTCGAGCGGGAGGTCGCCACCCTGCGGGCCACCGCCGAGCGGGAGATCACCCAGCAGCGCGCCAAGGCGGCCCGGGAGGCCGAGGAGAAGCGCGCCGAGGCGACCAAGCTGCTCACCGACGCCCGGGACAAGCGCGACAAGGACCTCCAGGCGCTGGAACTCCAGCTCGCCGAGCGCCGGGAGAAGGCCGAGCGCGAGGAGTCGGAGCGGCACGCCGCGCAGGTGGCCCAGACCCAGAAGCTGGTCGCCGAGGCCGAGCAGCGGGCCCGGGCGGCGCAGGACCGCGCCAAGGAGATCGAGCAGCGCGCCGAGGCCCGTCGGGTCGAGTCGGAGCGGAACGCCAACGAGACGATCGACAAGGCGAAGGCGCTCGCCGACAAGACCCTCAACGAGGCCCGCGCCGAGGCGCACCGCCTGCTCACCGAGGCGCGTACCGAGGCCGACCTGACCACGCAGGCGGCCCGCCGCGAGGTCGAGGACCTCACCCGGCAGAAGGACGCCGTCACCTCGCAGCTCGGCCAGATGCTCTCCGGCCTCGCCGGCATCGTGCCGGGCGTGGGTGGGGCGGCCGCCAAGCCCGAGGCGGCCAAGCCGGCCGCCGCCGCCGAGAAGACCGAGGCGGAGGAGCGGGTTCCCGCCGACGCCACGAGCTGACCCGACGACGGGCGCGGGTCGGACTGCGGGGCAGCAGCACGGCCGGGGCCGTACCGGAAGTTCCGGTACGGCCCCGAGCGCTGCGCGGCGTACGGTCCGATAGATCTGGCAATGTCACCACCAGTGAGCTTCGTCCCATCAGCCCCGCCGGGTATCGCCGCAGAACCAGCCACCGCGTGTGAGGATGGGAGCATGTCGCACGGCGAGGAACTGTTTGCCCTGAACGGGGATGTGGCTACGGAGCCGAGCTTCGAGCCGGCCTTTCGGGGCTACGACAGGGGGCAGGTGGACCGATACGTCGCTCGCGCAGAGAACGAGATCGCCACCCTGGCGGCCCAGCGTGAGCACGCGTACACCCAGATCCACAACCTGGCGGGCCAGGTAGAGGTGTTGCAACGCGACCTGACGGCGGTACGCCGGCAGGTCGGCGTCGTCGACCGGGCGTCGTTCCGGCATCTCGGTCCGGTGGTCGAACAGATCCTGACGCTCGCCGAGGAACAGGCCGAGATCATCCACCGGGACACCCTCCAGGAGATCGAGGCCCGCCGGGCCGAGGCGGAGCAGGTGCTCGAGGACGCCCGGACGCAGGCCGCCGACGCGCTGCGCGACTTCGAACTCGCCCTCGCCGCCCGCCGCGCGGAGGAGGAGAAGGTCAACACGGCCCGCCGGGCGGAGGCGGACGCCGCCGTCACCGCCGCCGCCGAGGAGGCCACCCGGCTCCGCGAGGCCGCACAGGCCGCGCTGGAGAAGGCCAAGCAGGAGGGTTCGGAGCTGCGCAACCGGGCCGCCGAGGAGGCGAACCGACTGCGCGAGGCGAGCCAGGCGGCGCACGCCAAGGCCGTACAGGAGGCGAAGCAGCTCCGGGACACCGCCGAGCAGGAGGCGAACCGGCTCACCGAACTGACGGCCCGACAGGCCCAGGAGCTGACCGAGCGGACCGAGCGGGAGAGCCAGCAGGTCGTCGAGCGCGCCCGCCAGGAGTCCGCCCGGCTGCGGCACGCGGCCCAGCACGAGGCCAACCGGCTGCGCGACGCCGCGCAGCAGGAGGCGACCCGGCTGCGCGAGGCCGGCCAGGCGGCGCACGTCAAGGCCCAGCAGGAGGCGCAGCGGCTCACCGACGCGGCGAGCCAGGAGGCCGACCGCATGATCGAGCTGGCCAAGCAGGAGGCCACCCGGCTGCGCGAGGCCGGCCAGGGGCTGCACGCGAAGGCGAAGCACGAGGCGACCCAGCTCCGCGAGGCCGGCCAGGCGGCGCACGCCAAGGCCCAGCAGGAGGCGGCCCGGATCAACGAGGAGACCGCCGAGTACGTCCGCAAGTCCCGGGCCGAGGTCGAGGAGTACGCCCAGAAGGTGCGGGCGGAGACGCAGCAGGAGCTGGGCGCCTGGCGCTCTGGTGTCGAGCAGGAGGTGAACCGGCGCCGTACGGCCGCCGAGGCGGAGATCGCCGCCCAGCGGAGCGCGGCCGAGCAGGAACTCGCCGCCGGCCGGGCCGCGCTGGAGGAGGAACTCGCCGCCTACCGGGCCGGGGCCGACCGGGAGTTCAACCAGCGCAAGTCCGAGCTGGAGCAGCAGTTCCAGGAGCGGCAGGCCGAGCTGGAGCAGCAGTTCGACCAGCGGCGCGCGGAGCTGGAGGAGTCGTACGAGACCCGCCGGGCGGAGATCGAGGGCGGCGCCGACCGGGTCCGCCTGGAGGCCGACGAGTACGCCGAGCGGGTGCGCCGGGAGGCCGACGAGCACGCCGAGCAGGTCCGGCGGGAGGCCGAGGAACGCCTCGCCGAGTTGCAGCGGCAGGCCGACGAGCAGGCCGCCACGTCCCGCCGCCAGTTCGAGGAGTACATGGCGACCGCGCAGCAGCACCTGGCCACCACTCAGCAGCACCTGGCGAGTACCCAGCAGGAGGCGGCCGCCGGCCGGCAGCAGTTGGCCGAGGTGATGCAGGAGATCGCCGAGGCGCAGCAGGCGCTCGCCGACATCCGGCAGGAGACGGTCGCCTCCCGGCAGGAGTCCGACCGGATCCAGCGGCAGCTCGCCGCCGCGCGGGACCAGCTCGCCGGTGAGCGGGACCGGTTGACCGGCACGGAGCAGTCGGCGCAGCAGGCCGAGCAGCAGCTCGCGCAGGCCGAGGCGGACATGCAGCAGATCGTCGAGGCCGCCGCCGAGCAGGTCGCCGCCGACCAGCACGCGGCGGGCGGCGGGAAGGCCGGGTCGAACCGGGTGACCGAGCCGGTGACCGGCGGGGCCGACGGTGGCGGCATCGACGGCGAGCCGACCGTGGCGGCGGTGCCCGGCACCGGTGGGCGGGAGCCGATGCCGACCCGGATCACCAGTACCGGTGACTCCGGCAAGCGCAGCGGCAAGCCGACCGTCGAGGACCAGGGCACCAAGTCGAACAAGGTGACCGTCGACTCGGAGTAGTTCCGTCGCGCGGGGCACCCCACCCTGGCGCCCGCCCGATAACCTCTGCCGGGACGATCGGTGGGAGGTCGGGGTGGGAAGCGAGCAACCAGCGGTGCACGGCGAGCGGCGGGGCGACCCGGGCGAGGGGTCGGAGACTCCTGCCGGAGTGACCGCGCCAACCGGCGGCGCACCTCCGCAGAGCCGCAATCCGGCCGACGAGAACCGCACGACACCCCCGCCCTCGGCCGACGCCGGCCCCGACGAGCAGCCGGCCGACGAGCACCCCGGCCGGTTCGGCCGACCAGGGCAGCCGCTGCGACTCAGTCCGTTCCTGGTCGGGCTCACCGGCGGGCTGGGCGTGCTGGTGGCGTACGCGATCTTCCTCGCGGTCCGCAACGCGGGCTCGGTGCTGGTGCTGGTCTTCATCGCGCTCTTCCTGGCGATCGGCCTGCACCCGGCGGTGGTCCGGCTGCGCTCCTGGGGGCTGCCCCGGGGCCTCGCCGTGGCGGCGGTGACGCTGACCCTGCTCGCGGTCATCACCGGTGCGGTGTACGCGCTGGTCCCGCCGGTGGTCAGCCAGACCGGCGAGTTGATCGGGCAGGTGCCCGACTACGTCACCCAACTGCGCCGCAACGGCACCGTCGACGACCTGATCGAGCAGTACGACCTGGCGGGCAAGATCGAGTCGGCGGCCACCACCGAGAACATCACCCGGGCCCTGGGCGGGGTCTTCGGGGCCGCCGGGTTCATCTTCGGCGCGGTCTTCAACATCGTCACCGTGATCGTGCTGACCATCTATTTCATGGCCACCTTCGACCGGCTGCGCGACCTCGGCTACGGCCTGGTCCCGGCGACCCGGCGGGACCGGGTACGGCTGATCGGCGACGAGATCCTCGCCAAGGTCGGCGCCTACATGGTGGGTGCGCTGGCGATCGCGCTGCTGGCCGGGGTGAGCACCTTCGTCTTCGCCGTCGTCGTCGGCCTGGCGTACCCGTTCGCCCTCGCCGTGGTGGTGGCGATCTGCGACCTCATCCCGCAGATCGGCGCGACCATCGGGGCGGTGGTGGTCAGCCTGGTCGGCTTCGCCACCGACGTGCCGACCGGGATCGCCTGCGTGGTCTTCTTCCTGATCTACCAGCAGGTGGAGAACTACCTCGTCTACCCCCGGGTGATGCGCCGCTCGGTGCAGGTCGCCGACGTGGCGGCGATCGTCGCTGCCCTGCTCGGGGTGGCCCTGTTCGGGGTGATCGGCGCGCTGGTGGCGATCCCGGCGGTGGCGGCGATCCAACTGGTGCTCCGCGAGGTGGTCCTCCCCCGCCAGCAACACCGCTGACCCGGCGCCGGGCCGGGATCGTGACCCGCCGAGCCGCAACTTCTGTCCGTAATCCGTCTGAATCGAGAATAGTAACCCCTTCAATACGGCTTGTAGTATTCATTCATGGCCGGTAGATCGAGACGATCGAGATCGCACCCCTCCTGACCAGGGAAGGTGTCTCGACCGCGCGATCATGTCGACTCGGGGGGAGTCGACGCCGACAGGCCGATATCGGCGGTGGGCGCCCCGGAGCGCAGGAGCGGTGGCCCCCGCTCGTGTGCGACGCGCCCGTGGGGGGTAGCCGTGACCGACACCAACGCCGGACCTCCGATCGAGCCAGCGAGCCTCGCCCGCCCGCCACACCGCAACCGGCGCCGCGCCACCGTCGCCGCGACCTTCGGCGCCACGGCCGCCCTCCTCGCCGCCAGCGGCTATCTCGTGCTCAACGTCGCCGGGCAGCCGGTCCGGGCCGCGCCGATGGTGCTCGACCAGCCCGCCGGCGTCCTCTGGGGACAGACGGTCGACCGCCCGATCGAGGTCGCGGCCGACAACGTCACCATCCGGCGGGTGAAGGTGCGCACCGGCGGCACCGCCGCCATCGTGATCCGGCCCGGCGTGGTCGGCACCCTGATCGAGGACACCGAGATCCGGTGCACCTCCGCCGGTACCGACGGGGTGGTGCCGGGCGGATACTCGGCGCTGCGGGTCCGGGTCACCGGCTGCCGTCAGGCGTTCCGGCAGACCGACGCCAACCCGGCCACCATCGTCGAGTCCTCCCAGGACGGCAAGCCGTACCCGGGTGGGCCGAGCGGGCCGAGCGGATCGGTACCGCCACCCGCGCCCGACCCCGACTCCCGGGCGATGGCGGAGCGGCCGCCGTACGCGCCGGCCGCCGCCCCGCCGACCCCGATCACGTACTGGCCCGGGCCGGGCAACACCGGCGTGCCGGCCGGTACGGCGCTGCGCAACTCCGGATCGCTGAGCCTGCGTACCGCCGGGCAGGTGGTGAGCGGGCTGAACATCGTCGGCTGTGTCACCGTCGCCGCCGCCAACGTGCAGATCCTGAAATCGAAGATCACCTGCAACAGCACCACGTACTCGATCCGCACCCTGGCCGGGGCGACGAACCTGCTGATCCAGGACGTCGAGATCAACGGCATGGCGAAGAACTCCGCCTCGATCTGCTGCGGCAACTACACCCTGCGCCGGGCCAACGTCTACAACATGATCGACGGCCCACGGCTGGCCGACAACACCAGGATCTTCGACTCGTACCTGCACAGCCTGGCCCGGGTCGCCGGCTCGCACAACGACATCCTGCAGAGCACCGGCGGCAACAACATCATCATCCGGCACAACACGCTGCTGTCGTACAACCCGGTGACCCGGGACCCGTTCAACTCCTGCCTCACCATCGGCTCGGAGACCGCCCCGTCGCTGATGAACCTGACCTTCGAGGACAACTACTGCAACGGCGGCAACTACTCGATCGGGATCAGTCCCCGGCTGGTCGGCTCCAACATCCTGTTCCGGAACAACAAGTACGGCCGCGACTACCGGTACGGGGTGGTCTCCGGCTGGAACCGGCCCGGAGTGACCTGGGACCGGCCCACCAACGTCTACTTCGACAACGGTCAGCCGGTGGTCTGAGCCGACTCGGCCGCCGGGCCGGGTGCCGGAACCGCTGGCGCCCCGCCCCCGACCGGCGGCCGGTACGCCTCCAGCACGGCCGGCTCCCGCAGCCGCTTGCGCCCGATCCGGCGCAGCGTGCCGAGGGTGGAGCGGAGCTTCTCGACCGTCGACAGGTGCCGCCACCAGATCCCGGCCATCGGCAGGTGACGCAGCCGGGGCGTCATCAGCCCGGCGGCCCGCAGCGTGCGCAGCCGCCCCCACACGGCACCCCGGGCCCGGAGCAGGTTCGGCTGCGAGGCGGGCAGGATGTCGGCGGTCACCGGGGTCAGCACCAGCGCTCCGGCCGCGACGGCCGCCTCGACCAGCCGTACGCCGCGCTCGGTGCGGGCCAGCACCAGGGACTGGCCCGGGTCGTCGCCGGTCGGCCTGTACCACGGGTCGCCGACCGCCACGTCGGCGAACTCGCCGGTGTGGTCGGCGCAGAGGTAGCAGCGCCACTGCCGGTGCTTCTGCAGGATGTCGCCCCAGGACTCGGCGTAGCTCAGCTCGCGCCGCTCGTCCGGCGGGTCGTCGGTGAGCCGGGCCCGGGCGGAGCCGGGCCAGCCGGCCCCCCGGTAGTGCACCGACTCCAGCCGGGTCGGGTCGGGCACACCGAGCCGGTCCAGCATCTCCAGGGTGCCCCGGGTGGTCGGGGTGCCGGCGCAGAAGATCGCGATGGTCAGCCCGAGCTTCCGGTCCAGCTCCGGCCGGACCCGCCGGGCCATCCGGACCGCCGCCACGTCGCAGGGCTTGCCGACGAAGACGCACGGCCCGTCGGCCGACTCGACCAGGTCCAGCCGGTCGCAGGGGCTGGCCGGGGCGTACCGGGAGCCGGCGTTGTCGAGCAGTTCGGCCGGGGTGCGGGAGAGCCGGGTCTCGTTCAGGTACGGCACGTCGGCCCGGGCGCCGATGTGCAACACCCCGGCCATCTCCTCGCCGGTCAGGCAGTAGCCGGCCAGCGCGGTCGCCACCCCGCCGCTGGAGCCGGCGTACCGGATCGCCGGGTCGGCGGCGTACCCCTCCCAGATGGCCCGGACCGGTCCCCAGGCCGCGCGCAGCTCGGCGATCTCGCCCGGCGCCGGCCGGCCGCTGTCGTGCTCCAGCCGCACCCCCGGGCAGCAGTCCAGGGCAGCCGCCGCGCCGCTGCCGGCCGCCGCCGGCCGGGCCGCCGCCCCGACCGGGGTGATCGGCAACGGCCGCCGGCCGTGGTCGAGGACGTCGACCATCCGCACCTCGTCCGGCGCCAGGTAGGCGCAGACCCCGCAGCCGGTGCAGAGCTTGCCGGCCGCGACGTCGTGCACGGTGCGGGGCCGCGCCATCAGCGCACCCCGGCCGGCGCCCGGCGGTCCCGCTCGGCCCGGGCCAGCGCCACGAACTCGTCCATCTGGGCGGCGGCCCGGCCGACCGCCGCCGGGGTACGCACCGCCAGCTCGGCCGAGGTCTCGGCCCGGCCGGTCCAGGAGGTCCAGAGGGCGTCGAGCAGCGCGTCGTCGGCGAGCCGCCGGGCGTCGGCGACGTGCCGGCGCTGCCCCACGCTGGCGAAGACGCCCCGGGCCTTGTCGCTGTACGCCACCACCGCCGCCGGTACCTGCGAGGAGAGCGCCGCGATCGTCGAGTGCATCCGCATCCCGCAGAACCAGCTCGTGTGCCCGATCACCCACTTGCTCTGGTGCGGGTCGAGGCCGGAGGGGGCGAGCGCGACCCGGTCGCCGTACCGGGGCGCGAGCGCCGCGTAGAGCCGTTCGCTGGCCACCCGGTCGTCGTCGGCCCCGCCGGGGGTGAGCACGTGCGGGACGATGATCACCCGGGTGTCGGAGTGCTCCAGCAGGCGTTCGCAGAGCCGGTTGGCCACCCGGGAGGTGTCCCCGGCGAGTCCGAACTGGACCCGACCCTCCGGCCGGGACATCAGCCCGCTGACGTTGATTCCGGCCACCGGTCCCGGATCCGCCTCGAACCATCCGACCAACCGCTGGTACGCCGGCTCGTCCGGCACCCTCGGCTCCAGCGCGAAGGCCACGTCCACGCCCTCCCGGTGCCGCCTCGGGTCGAGGTCGGGGCCGAGCAGGTCGGCCAGCGCGGCGTAGCTCTCCGGATCCCGGGCCCAGGCCGTACGCGCGCCCCGGACCAGTGCCGCCGCCTCGGCCCGCAGCCGCGCCGACCGGAACGGCCCGTACGTCTGCGGCAGCAGCACCAGCGGGCGGCGCCGGAGCAGGGCCAGCCGCTTCGGCCAGGCGACGGTGCGGAACCGGTGTTCGCCGTAGATGTCGCTGAAGCTGTCCCCGCCGCTGACGTCGAGCACCACGTCGGCGGCGTCGATCCGGGCCAGCCCGGCGTTGCCGAGCCCGCCCAGCGCGGCGCTGATCCGCATGTTCAGATAGGACTCGGGCCGGTGGTAGCGGCGCGAGTGCCGGGCACCGGCCAGCGAGATCGGCACCGGCCGGCCGGCCACGAAGGCGTGCCCGGTGCGCTGCCCCCAGCCGTCGTCGAAGACGGTGACGTCCGCGCCCGGCTCCCGGGCCAGCAGTCCGCCCACGGTGGCCGCCCGCAGCGCGCCGACCCCCAGGTTCAGGTGTGCGCCGGGCACCCCGAAGAGGCAGGCCGACAAGGCTCTGGTCCGGGTACCCGACCCGGTCGTCTCGGTCAGCTCGGTCACTGCTCGATCACCGCTTTCTCGCACCGGAACGCCTCGGCGTACCGGGATCGGCACTCCATCCCCCGCAGCCGGGCCAACCCGAGGAAGACCTCGTCGTCCCACCAGTCCCGGGCCTTCTGGGACGGATAGCTCGCGTGCAGCAACTCGACCTTGCGGCGTACCCGCTGCTCGGTCAGGGGCAGGTAGACGTTGCGCCGGCCCAGGTCGCCGTCCCACTTGGGGATCTCGTAGTACAACACCGTGGCGTCCCGAAACGACGTGGGCGCCAGGGCGGCGAGTGTGTGGTGGTCCTGGTGCGCGTCGTCGGGGCTCGGCGCCAGCACCAGGTCGGCGTTCAGGGTCGCGGCGGCGGCGTTCACGATCTCCTTCGCCTCGCCCCAGCGGGCCGGCACCCGGCCGTCCGGCAGGTCGTGCAGGGCGAAGCTGAGCCGGGCGGCGGGCAGGAAGGCCGCGGCCGCCGCCCGCGCCTCGGCCTGCCGGGCGGGACTTCCGGTGAGCAGCACGTAGTGCACCCGGAGCCCGGGTACGTCGCCGAGGGCGAGCAGCAGCCCACCGGCGCCGATCTCGATGTCGTCCGGGTGTGCCCCGAGCAGCACCACCGAGCGGGCCGCGGAGAGGCGCAGCGGCATCATCAGCCGGTAAGTCCCAGGTCGCGGGCTCCCCCGGCGGTGCCGGCGGCGGCGAGTACCGGTTCCAGCGTCGCCGGCCGGCGGCCCCGGTTGCGGTTGGCGTCCCAGAGCATCCACGGGCAGCGGGCCGAGTGGTAGAGCTGCTCCAGCTCGGCCCGGTCCTTGAAGGTGTCGGCGGCCCGCCAGAACCCGGTGTAGCGCTGGGCGATCAGCCGCTGCTCCGGCAGCAGCCGGTCGAAGCCGTGCGGCACCAGGTCCTCCCCCTCGCGGAGCACGTCGAAGATCCCCGGGCGGAGGATGAAGTAGCCGCCGTTCTCCCACTGCATCAGCTCGCGGATCGGGCGTACCCGGGTGACCTGGTCGCCGGGGGCGATGTCGATGACGTGGTGGGTGGACTGCACGGGTACGGCGAGCAGGCTGGCCACCGCGTCGGTGTAGCGGAACCGGTCGACCATCTCCGGCAGCGGCGCGTCGGTCAGGGTGTCCGCGTAGTTGGCCAGGAACATCGGCTCGTCCTCGACGTACTTGCGGACCCGCATCAGCCGCTCGCCGATGCTGGTGCCGAGGCCGGTGTCGATGAAGGTGATGTTCCAGTCGGTGATGTCGGCCGAGTGCAGCCGCACGTCCCGGCCGTGCATGGCGAGGCTGAAGTCGTTGGAGAGCGTCTCGTCGTACCGGAGGAAGTAGTCCTTGACCGCGACGGCACCGTAGCCGAGGCAGAGGATGAAGTCGGTGTGCCCGAAGTGGGCGTAGTAGCGCATCACGTGCCAGAGCAGCGGGCGGTCCCCGATCATCGCCATCGGTTTCGGCGCGGAGGCGGCGTCCTCGCGCATCCGCATCCCGAGGCCGCCGCAGAAGAGCACCACCTTCATCAGACCACCTCCAGGGCGGGGATCGGGAAGACCAGCCGCCCACCCCAGTGGCGTACGTAGGCGAGCTGCGCGGAGATCTCGGTGCGCAGGTTCCACGGCAGCACGAGTACGTAGTCGGGACGGTCCTCGGCGATCCGCTCCGGCGGGTGGATCGGGATGTGCGTGCCGGGCAGGAACTTCCCCTGCTTGTGCGGACTCCGGTCGACGGTGTATTCGAGCAGGTCGGCGCGGATGCCGCAGTGGTTGAGCAGGGTGTTGCCCTTGCCCGGCGCCCCGTACCCGACCACCTTCAGACCCTGGGCCCGGGCGGTGAGCAGGAAGTCGAGCAGCTCCCGCTTGATCTCGAAGACCGCGTCGGCGAAGCCGAGATGCCCGGCGACGGTGTGCAGCCCGGCCTCGGTCTCGGCGTCCAGCACCGACTTGACGTTGCCGGAGGGCTCCCCCGCCGCCGCGGCCGGCCGGGCGTGCACCCGCAGCGAACCGCCGTGCGACGAGAGTTCGTCCACGTCGACCACGATCAGCCCGGCGGTGGCCAGCGCCCGCATCGCGGTACGCAGCGTCAGGTACTGATAGTGCTCGTGGTAGATGGTGTCGTACTGCCGGCGCTCGATCAGCCGGAGCAGGTGCGGCACCTCGCAGGTGACCAGCCCGGTCGGCTTGACCAGCGCGGCCAGTCCGGCGGTGAAGCCGATCAGGTCCGGCACGTGCGCGTAGACGTTGTTGGCGGCCACCAGGTCGGCCCGGCCGTAGCGCTGGGCCAGCTCGGCACCGGTCTCCGCACCCAGGAACCGCACCTCGGTCCGGATGCCCCGGCGCCGGGCCACCTCGGCGACGTTGCCGGCCGGCTCCACCCCGAGCACCGGTACGCCGCTGGCGACGAAGTGCTGGAGCAGGTACCCGTCGTTGCTCGCCACCTCGGTCACCAGGCTGTCCGGCCCGAGCCCGAGCGCCTCGGTCATCGTGTCCGCGTACCGCCTGGCGTGCGCCACCCACGAGTCGGAATACGACGAGAAATAGGCATAGTCGGAAAAGATTTCCTCTCCGGACACGTACGCCGGAAGTTGCACGAGCAGACAGGTGGAACAGATACGGACGTGCAGTGGATAGAACGTCTCGGCCGAATCCAGCCGGTCGGCGTCGAGATAGCTCTCGCAGAGCGGCGACATGCCGAGGTCGACAAACGTTTCGGTCAATGCCGCCGCACACAGCCGGCATTTGGCATCGGTCATGCCCCACCCACCCCGATATGATCGGAATACCGGCGCGGCGCCCGCCCGCCTGCGCGCCACGCTAACCAGCACTCCGGCGCGGCGGGAGCGCTTGAGTAAAAAGTCCGACAATAGCCCGGCCGGTCAGTGGGCCACCCATAAACTCGCCTTCTCACCCGGGCGACGACGGGAGCTTTGCCGTGCGTGTTCTCGTGACCGGCCACCATGGTTACCTCGGCGGCGTACTCACCCCGATGCTGCGCGCCGCCGGGCACGACGTGACCGGCCTGGACACCGATTACTTCTCCGACTGCCTACTCGGTCCCGCACCGGCGGCCGTACCCTCCCTCCCGCTGGACCTGCGGGACGTCGGCGCGGAGCAGCTCGCCGGGTTCGACGCGGTCTGCCATCTCGCCGCGCTCTGCAACGACCCGATCGGCAACCTCAATCCCGAGCTGACCTACGAGATCAACCACCGGGCGACGGTACGGCTGGCCGAGGCCGCCAAGGCCGCCCGGGTGAGCCGGTTCCTCTTCTCCTCCTCGTGCAGCCTCTACGGGGCGGGCACCGACGACCGGCCGCTGGACGAGACGGCCGGCTTCGCGCCGGTCACCCCGTACGGCGAGTCGAAGATCCGGGCCGAGCGGGACGTCGCGGCGCTCGCCGACGACGACTTCTCCCCGGTCTTCCTGCGCAACGCCACCGCGTACGGCTTCTCGCCCCGGCTCCGCGGCGACCTGGTGGTCAACGACCTCACCGCGCACGCCCTGCTCACCGGCGAGGTACGGCTGCTCTCCGACGGCTCGGCCTGGCGCCCGCTGGTGCACGCCGAGGACATCTGCGCGGCCTTCCTGGCCCTGCTCGAAGCGCCCCGGGAGCGGGTGCACGGCCGGGCGTACAACATCGGGGTCACCGGGGAGAACTACCTGATCCGCGACGTCGCCGAACTCGTCGCCGAGGTGGTGCCGGGCTCCCGGGTCACCTTCGCCGGTGGCGCCTCGGCGGACACCCGCAACTACCGGGTGAGCTGCGACCTGGTCGCCGCCGAGGTGCCGGGCTTCCGGCCCCGCTGGACGGTACGCAAGGGGATCGAGGAGCTGGTCGAGGCGTACCAGCGGTACGGGCTGACCATCGAGTCGTTCCGGGGCGAGCGGCACCAGCGGCTGCGCCGGATCCGGGCGCTGATCGAGGCGGGCCGGCTCGACGCCGAGCTGCGCTGGAGGGCCCGGTGACCGGTGCCGAGGGCTCCGGCGGCCGGCAGCCGGTGCACCGGTGCACGGCCTGCGGGCGGCACGACCTGGTGCCCTTCGCCGACCTGGGCGAGATCCCGGTCTACTGCGGGGTGCACTGGGCCAGCCGGGCCGAGGCGCTGGCGAGTCCGCTCGGCCGGATGTGGCTGGCGTACTGCCCGGAATGCGGGTACGTCCGCAACCTCGCCTTCGACCCGGCCGTTCTGGTCTACGACACCACCATGGACACCAACCTGCACCACTCGCCCGCCTTCGGCGTCTTCTCGGCGGAACTGGTCAAGCACCTCGCCGGGCGGTTCCCGCTGCGCGGCGGCACGGTGCTGGACGTCGGCTGCGGGCAGGGCGAGTTCCTCCGCGAGCTGTGTCACGTGGCCGGTTGCCGGGGCGTCGGCTACGACGCGATGTACGCCGGCCCGCCCGGCCCGGACCCCTCCGGCGCGACCTTCGTCCGGGGCCACGCCCCGCTGGACGCCGACACTCCCGCCTTCGACCTGGTCACCTCCCGGCACTGGTTCGAGCACCTGGACGACCCGTACGCCTTCCTCGTCCGGCTCCGCGAGCTGGCCGGCGACCGGCCGGTCCACGGCTACCTGGAGGTACCGGACGCCGGCTACGACCTGGGCACCGCCGGCTGGGAGGTGATCTATCCGCACGTCTCCTACTTCGACGGCTACTCGCTCTGCCGGATCGTCGAGCGGGCCGGCTGGCGGGTCGTCGCCACCGGGCGGCTCTTCTCCGGCATGTTCCGGTACGTCGAGATCTCGGTCAACGCGGCACCTCCGGCGACCGGCACCGCGCTGCCCGGCGCCGAGTCGCCGGGCCCGGCCGACCGGGACCGGCAGCTCGCCTCGATCGCCGGCTTCGCCGACCGGCACGCCGCCGAACGGGAGCGCTGGCGGAGCACCATCGACCGGCTGGTGGCCGCCGGTGACCGGCCGGTGCTCTGGGGGGCCGGTTCGCGCGGGGTGCAGTTCCTGCACCTGGCCGACCCGGACGGCCGGCTCGCCGCCGTGGTGGACGTGAACCCGCGCAAGTGGGGCCGCTACCTGCCGGTGACCGGGCACCAGGTGCGGGATCCGGCCACGCTCGCCGGCTCCGGCACCCGCTCGGTGATCATCACCAACCCGGCCTACCGGGACGAGATCGACGCCGCGCTGCGCCAGCTCGGCGTACGGGCCGAGCTGCTGGTCGCCTGAGCGGAGGAGACGATGGAGCCAGCGCCACGGGTGAGTCTGGGCGTACCCCTCTACAACGCCGAGCGCTACCTCGAAGGCTGCCTCGACGCCCTGCTCGCCCAGGACTACCCCGACTTCGAGATCATCATCAGCGACAACGCCTCCACCGACCGGACCTGGGAGATCTGCCAGCGCTACGCCGCGCGGGACCCTCGGATCCGGCTCTACCGCAATCCGCGCAACTTCGGCGGGCACGTCAACTACGCCCGGGTGGTCGAGCTGGCCCGGGGCGAGCTGTTCAAGTGGGTGGCGTACGACGACGTCTGCCTGCCGGCGTACCTGCGCACCTGCGTGGCGGCGCTGGACGCGGCCGGGCCGCACGCCGTACTCGCCTATCCGCGCACCGTACTCATCGACGAGGCCGGCGAGGTGATCGGCCCGTACGCCGACCGGCTGGACCTGCGCGACCGGCGGCCGTGGCGCCGGGTGGCCGGGGTGGCCCGGAACATCAACCTCTGTCACGCGCACTTCGGGGTCTTCCGGATGTCGGCGCTGCGCCGGACCGGGATGATCCGTCCGTTCCTCTCCTCCGACTACACGCTGATCGCCGAGGTGGCCCGGCTCGGCGAGATCCACGAGGTGGCCGAGCCGCTCTTCCTGCGCCGGATGCACGGCGCCTCGACCCGGCAGGCCAAGGACGCCACCCCGGCCTCGGCGCTGGCCTGGTTCGCGCAGAGCGGCAAGCGGGTCCGGGCGCCGAGGCTGCGGATGCTCGCCGAGACGCTGCGGACGCTCTCCACCGGTTCCGAGCCGCTCGGCACCCGGCTCAGTTCGGCGGTGGCGTTCCTGGCCATCTGGTGGGCCCGCCGGGTCCGGGTCCGGCTCGGCCGGCTGCGCCGCCGGGCCCCGGTCTGGCTGGGCCGGCTGATCCGGCGGCGGGCCAGCGCGGCGAAGGGAAGCGCCTAGGGTGGCCCCGGTCCAGCCCGCCCGGACGGCTCCGGACCCGGCCGGTACCCCGCTCGCCGATCCCACGTCCTCCCCGTCGGAAGGTGGCGGCCGGCTGCGCTCGGCGATCGGCTGGTCGTACGTGCTCACCGCCGGCCGGATCGGCTCGTCGATCCTGGTCACCTTCCTGCTGGCCCGGCTGCTCGGCCCGAGCGAGTTCGGCCTGGTGGCGATGGCCACCGTCTTCATCACGGTGGCGCAGACGCTGATCCAGCAGGGGCTGGTCTCCGCGATCGTGCAGCGGGACAGGCTCACCCCGGAGCATCTGGACGGCGCCTTCGTGGTGCTGGTGCTGGCCGGGGTGGTGATCGGTGGGCTGACCGCCGCCGCCAGTCCACTGTGGGCGATGGCCAACCGTGCGCCCGAGCTGACCGCCATCTGCGTCGCGCTCTCCCCGCTGGTGCTGTTGCAGGGGCTGTCGATCGTGCCCGAGGCGGTGCTGCGCCGGGAGCTGCGGTTCCGGGCGGTCGCCATCCGTACCCTGCTCGCCTCGCTGCTCAGCGGAGCCGTCGGGGTGGTGCTGGCGCTGGCCGGGGCGGGCATCTGGGCCCTGGTGGCGCAGCAGTTGGTGAACGCGGCGGTCGGCCTGGTGGTGCTCTGGTGGGTCTGCCCGTGGCGGCCGAGCCGCCGGCCCCGGCTGGCCGGCATCCGGGACCTGCTGGTCTTCTCCGCCCACTCGGCCAACGCCGGGCTGGGGCTGATGCTCAGCTCCAAGGCCGACATCCTCTTCACCGGCCTCTTCTTCGGACCGGTGGCGACCGGGATCTACCGGCTGGCGGCCCGGCTGCCGGACATGCTGGTCGACGTGACGGTCCGGTCGCTCCAGCAGGTGGCGCTGCCGTCGCTGTCTCGGTTGCAGCGGGACCGGGCGGCGCTGGCCGCGCAGCTCAACCAACTCCAGCACCTCGGCGCGCTGGCCGGGCTGCCGGTGCTCGGCATACTCGCGGCGGCGGCGCATCCGCTGGTCACGCTCCTGGGTCCGCAGTGGGCCGGCACCGAGGTGCCGCTCCGGCTGCTCTGCCTCTTCGGCGCCGTCAACGTGTACGGGGTGCTGCTCGGTCCGGCGCTCCAGGCGATCGGCCAGCCGGGCAAGCTCGCCGCGATCCTCTGGACCCGGGGCGTACTCGGGGTGGCGACCCTGGCCGCCGTCGGCACCCTCTTCACTGGGTACGGCGACGTGGCCGAGGCGACGGCGGTGGCGCTGGCGGGGGTCGGCATGCAGGTCGTGGTGACCGCCCTCGCGGTCTGGGTCACGGTGCGCCGGGCCGCGAACGCGTCGGTCGCGGCCTTCCTCGCCCCGACGGTGCCGGCGATCGTGGCCGCGGTGGCCGCCGCACTGGTGCCGCTGGCGGTGGCCCGGACCGGGCTGGACGCCGGCCCGGTGGTCGAACTGCTGGTGCTGGGCGGGGCGGCCGGGCTGGTCGCCGGGGTGCTGCTCTGGGCCACCGACGCCCGGCTACGCCGACTCGTGCTGACCCGACTCCCCCGCCGCCGGAGCGCCGGAGGCGGCGACACCGACGCGGACGCCAGGTCCTGAGCACCGTTGGACGGCGCCTGCTCGCGCCGCTCAGCGTTCGTGGTGGTAAGCAATCCAGTCCCGGAGCCGCTGCCGTACGGCGAGCGGCACGTCTACCGTCTCGATCCGCTCGGCAACAACACCGCTGTTGAAACGCTCACACCCTGCGCGTAGTAGCCGTACATCTCGTGGAAGGCGGAGCCCCGAGCCGGCCCGGCCACGGTCGCCAGCCCGGTCCAGTGCTGTACGGCGGGCCGCCCGAAGTCCCGGATGATCGTCGAGCAGGTGCCCGAACTCGGCGACCCGGTTGCGGATGATCCGCATGTCGTAGTCGGCGGGGAGGGTGATCTCGTACTGCTTGGCGTACATGTCGTGCCGTTCCTATCCGACGATGGTGCTTCCGTTTCCATCACCGCAACGCTCGGGCGGCGGGCCAACGCAGTACCCGTGGCCGGGCTGGGTCGTCGTAGTCGACCAGTACGTCCGCCCGGCCGGCCGGATCCGCCTCGGCACGGTAGAGCTGCTGACCGGGCAGGTAGCGGGCCTCGTAGCGTTCCCGGACCGACTCGGCGCTGCCGAACAGTTCCAGGTCCCGGACCAGCGCCCGGCGCAGCGACTCCGCCGGGCTGACCGCCAGGTAGATGCTGAGATCCCACTGCTCCCGCAACTCCGGACGGAGCAGGAAGACGCCGTCGAAGAGCAGTACGGCGTCGTCGGTGGCCTGCTCCGGCGGCAGGTCGACGACCTGATCCGTCCGGTGGTCGAAGACGACGGTGCGGTAGCGCCGGCTGCCGCCCGGGCCGAGCGGGTCGAGGAGGGCGGCACGCAGGGCCGGATAGTCGAAGGAGTCGCGGTAGTAGCCCTCGGCGGAGAGGCCGCCCCGGCGTTGGCGTACGGCTCTGGGCCGGTGGAAGCCGTCGACGCTGGCGGTGATCGTCTCCCGTACCGGGGCGAGTCGCCGGGCGAGTTCCGCCGCCAGGCTGCTCTTGCCGGCGGCGTCGGGACCGTCCACGGCCACCCGCAGCGGATGCCCGGGACGCATCGGGCGGATCAACTCGACCACTCTCGTCAGGAACTCGCTCTCGGTCACGACCCTCAGCCCATCTCGTTTAGGGAAACAGTACGACCGTGCACCCGGTGCTTCCAGGTATCTCCGAGCCGGCGGTCTTCTGATGTCGGATTGGGAGCGGGTGGGGATACTCGCCGAGGAGACTGTCGAGCTGCCCCGCTTGTGGGCCCACCCTCCCCGGCTGCCCGAACCCCGGTCCCGTCCGCCGGTCGACCCGAAGCGCAGCACGCCGTCGGCAACCCGGTTTCCGTGCCCCGTCTCTGCACCCAGCTCGACAGTCTCCGCGCCGACTACTCCCCGGCTCCGCCGCCGGTCGCCCATGTGGTTGCCGACCGTCCGCCCGGCGATGTCGACGCCACGTCCCACGGCCACGAGCGATGATCCGGATGGCGAATCACCGAGACGATCACAGAGGCTGGAGGACAGCCGGCCGAATACCTCCAAAGACGAGGCACTAGCTGGTCGGTGCCGCCCCGACGATCGCGGCCGGTGGGGTGAAGACGATCGACTTGCCGTTGGCCAGCACCAACTGGTTGACCGAGTACTGCACCGCGTCCGTGCCGGCCGGGTTCTCGATGCCGATCGTCGCCGAGTTGCCCAGCTCCCGTCCGGCGTTCAGCGCGGTGTAGTTGAAGACGATCTGCCCCCACTCGGAGAGCACCACCTGGAAGCTGACCCGCGCGGCCGGCGCGCCGGAGAACCCGACGTCCTTCCACTCGACCACGAACTGCCGGTCCGGTGCGGCGCCCAGCACGGCGGTCCGGACCCTGGACTCCGGGTGCATCACCAGGTCGTCCCAGAACGGATAGAGCGCGGCGTTCGGTGTCGCGGCGTACGGCAGTGCCCGGTTCGCCGGCCAGGAGCCGCGAGGATCCACAAAGGAGAGTACGCCGTTGACGTCCACCCACGCCCTGGAGTGGTTCTGCCCGTAGTACGGGAACGGGAACGGCAGCGCCACGGAAGCGGCGTCGTTGTCCCCGGTCAGCGGCAGCTCGGTGGGGCCGGCCGGCAGGTACGCCCGACCGGAGTGCGTCGTACACGCGTAGCCGAAGCCGTCCGCGCAGCTACCCGGCGCGCCGTCGTAGCTGGCGGTGTAGGTCGCCGTGCTGGCGGCCGGCGCCGTGATCACATGGGTCGCGGCTCCGCCGTCCGACCAGTTCTGGAAGGTGTACGTCCCCGGCCCGAGCCGCTGCGGCCCGGGCGCGCTGACCGTGTTGGTGGAACCGACGATCACCTGTACGGCGTTCGGGGTGGTCAGGCTCCGGCCGTTCAGGTTCACCCGTAGCCCGGCGGGCGTGGTGGCGAGCTTGAGCTGCACCGTCCTCGGGTCCAGCCGCAGCGTGGTACTGCCGGTCAGCCCACCGCTGTCCGTCGCGGTCAGCGTCAGCTCCAGATAGGACGGATACTCGTGGTCCGGGGCCACGAACGTCCCGGAGGCGACCCCGGCCACCTCGCGCACCGGATGGCTGTGACAGTTCTCCGGCGTGCTGCAGTGCATGTTGACCAGCGTCCAGCGCAGCGCCGAGGGCGGCAGCGCACCCTGCTCCGGGTCGCTGGCCCCACCGCTGAACGCGACCGTCTGCCCGGTCGCCCAGCGCAGCGCCGAGGTGGGCGCGTCGATCACCGGCACCGGGGCGGCGGTGCCGACCCTGATCTGCGCCGTCGCGCTGTGCGAGAGCCCGCCGAAGTCGACCACCTGCAACCGGGCGGTGTAGCTGCCCACCGCCGGGTACCGGTGGGTCGCGGTCAACCCGGTGGCGTCGACGGTGCCGTCGTTGGTGAAGTCCCAGCGGTATTCGAGGATGTCGCCCGGGTCGGGGTCGCTCGAATTGACGGCGTCGAAGCTGACCGTCAGCGGCGCCCGTCCACTGGTCGGGGTCGCGTCGATGACCGCCCTCGGGTACTGGTTTCCGGAGCTGTAGTGGAACCGCCGCACGGTGCCGCCGAGCAGGTCGACGTAGTACAGGTCGTTCTCCGGGCCGATCCGCAGGTCGACCACGCCGGGGGCGATCGCGAACGGCACGATCCGGGCCGGGTCCGGGAGCCCGTCGGCGCCGGTACGCATCGCCCAGACGCAGCCCCGGGAGTAGTCGGCGAAGAAGAGCGCCCCCGCGTACGCCGCCGGATAGCCGCCGCCGGACCCGGGATAGAACGCCACCCCGGCCGGGGAGGAGCCGCCGGTCGGGCAGCCGTCGCCGGCCGCCACCTGCTGACTGTGCTGGTAGGTGTAGTGCGGCCGGGTGACCGTGCCGACGGGCTGGGTGTAGAGGGTCTCGCAGAGCGTCAGGTTCGCCGCGTTGTAGCCGCCCTGCGGAGCGTTCCCCTCGTAGCACGGCCAGCCGTAGTTGCGGACCGGTCCGACCGCCGGGTCGACCACCCGGTTGATCTCCTCCCAGGTACGCCAACCGACGTCGCCGATCCAGACCTCGTTGCTGCCCGGCCGGAACGTCCAGCGGTACGGGTTGCGCAGCCCGTACGCCAGGATGCGCCGGTTGTTCGGGTCGCTGCTCGCCGCCAGCGGGTTGTCCGGCAGCGCCGCCCCGTCCGACGGCGAGATCCGGATCAGCGTGCCGGAGAGCCCGGTCGGGTCGCCCGGGGTACGGATGTCCTGGGACCGCAGCCCGCCGCCCTCGGCGCTCGGCGGCGTCATCGCGGCGCCGGGCGGCCCGGGCGGGTCGGCGCACGGGTTCGACGGGTTGCCCGCCTGCCCGTAGTCGGTGAAGGTCGCCGACGCGCCGTCGCCGCCGGTGACGTAGAGCGCGCCGTCCGGACCGAACGCGAGGTCGCCGATGGAGTGGCTCTCGATCTGGTGGCACCAGTCGTGCAGCAGCACCTGCTCGCTGCCGGTCATCACGTCGCCGTCGGCGCGCAGCCGGGAGACCCGGGCGCTGGCCTTGCAGTTCCCGAGCACCGGGCAGCTGTCGTGGTAGGTCGGCGCGCCGCCGCCGACCACGCCGTCGTAGGTGTAGCTGAGGTAGACGTACGGGTCGGTGGGGAAGTTCGGCGGCAGGGCCAGGCCGATCAGGCCGAGGTCCTCGTAGTCGTACACCTTGGGGCGCAGGTCGGCGAAGACGGTGGCGGTGTTGTCGGCGAGGCTGTCGAAGACCTTGACGATGCCGCTCTTCTCGGCGACGAAGACCCGGCCGTCCGGCGCGAAGATCAGCTTGGTGGGGCGGGTCAGCCCGGTGAAGACCACCTGCTGGGTGAAGCCGGGCGGGATCGCCGCCGCGGGTTCGGGGTCGAACGGGGGCAGCCCGACCACGACCGGTACGCCCAGCACGAGTGCCAGGGTCAGGACCCAGATTCGCCGTACCGCTCGGGACATGGCGGCCTCCCTCCACGGCGCCGCCGAACGGTCGGCGACTGCCGCGCTCCAGGATCACCGTCCGTAGCGGAGCGGGCTGTCGCGAGGTTGACCAGGGCGGTTAACTGACCGGGCGCTACTTAACGACCAATCAGCTTCCCTGGTCAACCGTTCGCACAGTGGCTACCTGGGCCGTCGGTCGAGAATCGGCGACTGGCGACGCTCACCCCTGTCGGCTACGAAGGGTGGCGACGCGACCGGCCGGAAGACCACCGAGGTGCCGTCGGCCAGCGCTGGATGGTTGACCGAGTACGGCAGCGCGAGGGTGCCGGCCGGATTCTCGATGCCGACCGTCGCCGAGTCGCCGCGCTCCCGCCCGCTGCTGTTCAGGTCCCGGTAGTTGAAGACGATCTCACCGTTCTCCGCGATCAGCGCCTCGAAGCTGATCCGTGCGGAGCTGGAACCGTACATGCCGCTGTCGCGCCACTCCACCACGAACCGGCGGTTCGGCGCGGTACCCGTCACCCCGATCCGGACGCTGGAGTCCGCCCGCCCCCAGAGGTCGTCCCAGAACGGATAGAGCGCCGCGTTCGGCGCGCCGGCCGCCGGCAGCACCGTGTTGCCCGGCTGCGGCCCGCCCGGGTCGGTGAAGGAGAGGAAGCCGTTCCCGGAGACCCAGGCGGTGCGGTAGGTCTCGGCGAAGAACGGCACCGGGAACGGCAGCGTCACCTGGGTCACCGCGTCGTCGCCGGTGAGCGGCAGCACCGTGTCGGCCGGCACCCAGGGCCGGCCCGTCGCGGTGCCGCAGGTGTAGAACGCCGTGGTCCCGCAGCCGGCCGCCCCGGCGTACGTCGCCGTGTAGGTGGCCGCCGTCGCGGGCGCGGTGAGGACGTGCGTGGCCGCGCCCTCGTCGGACCAGCCGGTGAAGGAGTACGGCACCCCGCCGACCGTCTGCGGGCTCGGCGCGCTCACCGTGTTGGTCGAGCCGACGATCACGGTACGGGTGAACGGCGCCGTCCCGGTGGTCGCGCCGACGGTCAGCCGCAGCCCCGGCGGGTCACTGGCGAAAGTCAGGTCGACGGTCCGCGGGTCGAGCCGGCGTACCACGGTGTTCGACAGGCCCTGCGCGTCGGTGGCGGTCAGCTCCAACTCCAGATACGACGGATATTCGTGGTCCGGCGCCACGAAGGAGCCGGACGCCACTCCGGACCACTCCTGGAGGTGGTGGGTGTGGCAGTTGCCGACCGACTCGCAGTGCTCCATCCGCAGCTTCCAGCGCAGCGCGGACGCCGGCAGGGTGCCCTGCTGCGGGTCGGTGGCCCGGCCGGCGAAGCTCAATCTGTCGCCGACCTGCCAGGTGGTGCCGACCGCCGGGCTCTCCAGCAGGGCGGTCGGGGCGGCGTTGCCGGGCTGGATGGTGACGCTGCTGCTCGCCGAGACGCCGAGGGTGTCGGTGACGGTCAGCGTCGCGGTGTGCCGGCCGGCGCTCGGGTAGCGGAACGTGGCGGTCGGGGTGGTGGCGTCGACCGTACCGTCGCTGGTGAAGTCCCACCGGTAGCTCAGCCGGCCGGCGTCGGCCGGGTCCGGGTCGGTCGACCCGGTGCCGTCGAAGGTCACGTCCAGCGGGGCGGGGCCGCTGGTCGGGGTCGCGTTGATCACCGCGGTCGGCGGCTGGTTGCCGGGGAAGTACCGGATCCGGCGCACGGTGCCACCGGTCAGGTCGGCGTAGTACAGCTCGGCACCCGGGCCGATCGCCAGGTCGACCGGCCCGGCGGCGGCCTGCCCGAACGCCTGGAGGTTGGCCGGGTCCGGCAGCCCGCCCGGGCTGCTCGGGCGCATCGCCCAGATGCAGCCGCGCGAGTAGTCGGCGAAGAAGAGCGCCCCCGCGTACGTCGCCGGATAGCTGCCGCCGCTGCCCGGATAGAAGGCGAGCCCGGAGACGGCGTCCCCGCCCGAGCCGCAGTTCTCCCCCGGCACCACCTCCGCGCCGTGGTGGTAGGCGTAGTACGGCGGGGTCTGCCCGGCACCGGTGTAGAGCGTCTCGCAGAGGTTCAGGTTGGCGTTGTCGTAGCTGCCCGTCCGGGCGGCACCCTCGTAGCAGGGCCAGCCGAGGTTGCTGACCCCCGCCCTCGGGTCGACGATCCGGTTGACCTCCTCCCAGCTGTTCCAGCCGACGTCGCCGAGCCAGATCTCGTTGGTGCCCGGCCGGATGGTGAACCGGTACGGGTTGCGGGTGCCGTACCCGACGATCCGCCGGGTGTTCGGGTCGGCCGCGTCGATCGCCGGGTTGCCCGGCGCCGCCGCCCCGGTCGCCGGGTCGAGCCGCAGCACCGCGCCGTCCAGCCCGGTCGGGTCGGCGTCGCTGCGGACGTCCTGGGCCCGCAGCGCCCCGCCCTCGGCGGTCGGCGGCGTCATGGTGCCGCCGGGCGGGTCGGCGCACGGGTTCACCGGGTTGCCCAACTGGCCGTAGTCGATGGCGCTGAAACTGGCCCCGTCGCCGGCCGTGGCGTAGAGCATGCCGTCCGCGCCGAACCGCAGGTCGCCGACCGAGTGGCTCGGGTACTGCTGACACCAGTCGGAGATCAGCACCTGCTCGGTACCGGTCATCACGTCGCCGCTGGCCCGCAGCCGGGAGAGCCGGCCGGTGACCACGCAGCGGCCGTTGTTGGCGTCGCCGCAGGTGTCGTTCCACACCGGAGCCGTCCGGCCCGGGGGCGCGTCGTAGGTGTAGAGCACGTAGACCCACGGGTCCGCCGGGAAGTTGGCCGGCAGCGCCAGCCCGAGCAGGCCGCGGTCCCACTGGTTGTGCACGTTGGTGGAGAGGTCGGCGAAGACGGTCGGGGTGGGGTCGGCCAGGTCGGCGTAGACCTTGATCCGGCCGCCCTTCTCGGCGACGAAGACCCGCCCGTCGGGGGCGAACTCGATGTTGGTCGGCTGGTCCAGCCCGCTGAACACCACCTGCTCCTGGAAGCCGGCCGGCAGCGTCACCGCCGAGGCCGGCGCTCCGCCCAGCGGCGCCAGTACGCTCGCCAGCAGCGCCGCCACCAGACCCAGTCGCAAGCCCCGCCGCAGCCGCATGCCCCACTTCCTCTCCACGTGGCGAGCGGCAGTTCCGAACCCGACCGTGAACAGCGGCTCACCTTTGTCGGCACAGAGTAGGCTCCGACGCAACACTTGCGACCGAGCCGCGTCTAATCGCGAATCGGGACGAAGATCAATGAAACCCACTTCCCCGACGGTTCGCCCTCGATGCCGCCGAATTGGTGTTGATCAGGGCACTGACCTGCCGTTCGAGCCCTGACACGCGGATGAGCCCGTGAAGGAACAATCGTACGATCGGTCGCGACCTTGTAAGTAACTCGACACATCCACCAATCCTCGGTCCTTGCTCGGGCCGGGTCGGTAGAGCAATGTCTTGGTAGGCACCGGGCCGGTAGCGGAACAGCCGGGTGCGAGAGCAAGGCTCATTCGGGTCGCGGCGTAATCGCATACGCCGCGACCTTCCATCGAAAACGTCGTCCGAGCTGCGCGGATGGGAGTTAGAGATGGCCGATCGACGCCCCCACGTGGTGATCGTGGTGGTAAATCTGCCAGCCGAGCGGGACCGCCGAGTGATCCGGGAGTGTCAGGCACTGGAGGCGGCCGGCTACCGGGCGTCGGTGATCTGCCCACGGGGACCACGCCGGCTCACGGTGCTACCCGGCACCGCCGCCACCAGGATCCACTCGTTTCCCCAGCCACTCGCGGGCAAGGGCGTGCTCTCCTTCGCCGCCGAGTTCGCCTGGGCACTGATCGCCGTCGCCACCCGGCTGCTCGGGCTGATGCTGCGGACCCGGGTGGACGCCGTCCAGGCGTGCAACCCGCCGGACGTCTTCTGGGTGGTCGGGCTGCTGATGCGGGCCCTGGGCCGACCCTTCGTCTTCGACCACCACGACCTGAGCCCGGAACTCTACGAGTGCAAGGCGGGGCAACCCCGACCGAGTGTGCTGTGGATGCTCCGGCTCTTCGAACGACTCTCCTGGCGTACCGCCACCGCCGTGGTCGCCACCAACGAGTCGTTCCGGGAACTGGCGATGGGCCGGGGCGGCTGCCCACCGGAGAAGGTGGTGGTGGTGCGCAACGGCCCGGCCCTGGCCGAGGTGCGGCACGGCGACGGCCCGGAGACCGAGGACGCCCGGCAGAAGGTCGTCTACGTCGGAGTGATCAACCCGCAGGACAACGTCGAGGCGACCGTACTCGCCGCCGAGCGGCTGGCCGGGCTGCGCGGCACCGACGACTGGGAGCTGGTCGTCGCCGGGGACGGCGAGAGCATGCCGGAACTGCGCCGGCTCGCCACCGAGCGGGGGGTGGACGACGTCGTACGCTTCACCGGCTGGTTGGAGGCCGACGAGGTCGACGCGCTGCTCTGCTCCGCCTCGATCGCGATCCAGCCGGACCGGCCGAGCCGGATGGCCGAGATGTACACGATGGCGAAGACGGTGGAGTACGTCGCCCGGGGCGTACCGGTGGTCGCGGTCGACCTGCTGGAGACCCGGCGTACCGCCGAGGCGGCGGCGAGCTATGTGCAGACCGGCAGCCCGGACGAATTCGCCAAGGTGATCGACCAGCTTCTCAGTGACGACTCCGCCCGGGCCGCGATGAGTGCGACCGGGAGACAGCGGTTCGTCGATGAACTCGCCTGGGACCACCAGGTGAAGTCGTACATCCGACTGTGGGATCGATTGCTCCGCCCGTCGCTCAGCGACTACAACGAAGTTTCACACGGTAACGGGGCCGATGCCGCGCGTCTGCCGATCTGACCACTCGCACCGTACTTCCGCACCTTTCGAAAGGGCCGCCCGATGGACCTTCTCGACCTGCTGAAGCTCATGTTTCGGCGGTGGTACGTCTCGGCTCCGATCGTCGTCGTGACGCTCGGCGCGGCCCTCGCGTTCGGGCTGGCGATCCAGCCGGAATACAAGACCGAGGTGGCGATCCTGCTCGTCCCGCCGACCACCTCGGCCGCACCGGACGAGGACGCCGCACCCCGGCCCGGCAACCCGTGGCTGCGGATCGGCGAGAACGCGATGGCCCAGGCCGTGCAGATCTCCACCTCCGCGCACGACGCCCGGACCAGGATCGCGGCGGCCGGCGGTGACCCCGACTACGAGGTCGGGCTGGTCACCCGCAGCTCGATCCTGACCGTCGCGGTGACGGCGTCGAGCGAGGAGAGCGCCCGGAAGACCGTCGAGGCGGTGACCCAGCTCATCCACGACGAGGTCGCCGGGCAGCAGGCGCCGTACAAGCCCAACCCGGGTGAGCAGATCACCACCGAGGTGCTGGATCCCGGGCTGAACATCGTGCCGTCCCGCTCCAACGTGCTGCGGGCACAGGTCGTGATCACGGCCATCGGCCTCCTGCTGGCCGCCGTCGCCGCCGTGGTCCACGACGCGGTGGCCCGCCGCCGGGCGAGCAGCCGGCTCGGCCAGCGCCGCGACGCGCGTACCCCGATGGCCTGGAACGCCGGCCAGGCGGTGGTCAACGGGCCCCGCCCGGGTCCCGCCCCGGCGGTCTCGCCGGCCCCGGCGGCCCGGGTCGCGCCGGTCTCCCCCGGTCCCGGCCGCGAGCCGACCCAGTCCCTCTCCCGGCGCGACCGGCACGGCGCCGACGACCGGATCCCGGCGCACCCGGCCGACGATCGCCACCCCGGCTCGCCGGCCGACGACCGGGGGCCCGGACCGGGCGGCAACGGACGCGGCGGCGGGACCCCGAGCGAGGAGACGATCCTGCTCACCACCACCGCCCGGCACGTCGTGGACGATCCGGGCCGATGATCCCCGGGAAGCCCACGAGCGCCGGCTGACGGCGCACGGACGAGACGAGCGACGTGCCGACCTACCTATCCGCGCGGCGGTCCGACACGGTGTACGACGGCATCACCCCCGCCGTACGCCACTTCCCGGATGCCACCGCGGCGGTGATCGCGTCGATCATGCTTGCCTACCTGCTCCCCTTCCGGCTGGTCTTCCCCCCGCTGAGCGACCTGGGCAAGCCGGGGCTGATGGTCGGGTTCGGCCTGCTGGTCTGGTGGGCGCTGAGCCGGCTGCACCCCACCCTGGTCACCCGGGGACAGCAGCCGATGCGCTGGGCGATGGCGATCTACCTGGTCAGCCTCTTCCTCTCCTACGTCGCCGGGCAGGGGCGCGGGATGCCGGTACTGGAGGCGAACGGCGCCGAGCGGACCCTGCTGATGGCGCTCGCCGGAGCCGGGATCCTGCTCGCCGCCGCCGACGGGGTGCTGACCCGGGAACGCATCGACAAGGTGCTGCGCTGGTTCTGCTGGGGCGCCAGCTTCATGGCCTTCGTCGCGCTGGTCCAGTTCGTGACCCGGATCGACCTGACCACCTATCTGAAGCTGCCGCCGCTGCTGACCTTCCACAAGGAGGTGGTCGGGTTCCGCGACCGGGGCGGCGACGGGCTGGTCCGGGTCGCCGGCACCGCCGGGCACTACATCGAGTTCAGCGTACTGATGGTGATCGGCCTGGTGGTGGCGATCCACTTCGCCCGGTTCTCGTCGACCCGACGCGACCGGCAGATCTACGGCGCGCTGGCGATGTTCCAGGCGGCGGTCATCCCGATCTCGCTCTCCCGCACCGGAGTGCTCGCCCTCGGCGCCGCGATCCTGCTCTTCGTCCTGGTCTGGCCGCTGCGGACCACCTTCAACGTGCTGGTGGTCGGCTGTTTCCTGACCGCGCTGATCCAGGTCGCCCGGCCCGGCCTGCTCGCCGCGATCAAGTCGCTGCTGCTGGCCGGGGAGAACGATCCCAGCGTGCAGGCCCGGGTGGAGGACTACGACTACGTGGCCCCGTTCATCCGGGAGCGTCCCTGGCTGGGGCGCGGGGTCGGCACCTTCCTGCCGGAGCTGTACCAACTGCTGGACAACCAGTGGCTGACCACCCTGGTCCAGGGCGGCATCATCGGGGTGGCCGGGCTCACCGTCTTCTTCGGATCCGGGGTGGTGGTCGCCGGCCGGGTACGCCGGTTCGCCCGTACCGAACGGGACCGCGACCTGGCGGCGGTGCTGGCGGTGGCGATCGGGGTGGCCGCCGTCTCCGGGTTCACCTTCGACTCGATGTACTTCACGACGTTCTTCATCACCGTGCACGTGCTGCTCGGGCTGACCGGCGCGCTGTGGCGGCTGACCAGGGCGGAACGCACCAACCGGATCGAGTCGGGCCGGCCGGGGCGGCAACCCGACGAACCCGGGCCGGTGCCGGCGGCGGCACAGGCATGACGGGGCGGGGCGCGGGACGCGGCCAGCTCCGGGAACCCGAGCGGAGGTGGACGGTCCGATGACCGGCGACGGTGGCATCGACATCCTCATGATCACGTACGACCGGCCGGAGTACGTCCGGCTGTCGCTGCCGCACCTCTTCGACACCTGCCCGCCGGACGCCCGGGTGTGGCTCTGGCACAACGGCACCGACCAGCCGACCCTGGAGGCGGTCGAGGAACTGCGGCACCATCCCCGGGTGCACCGGTTCCGGCACAGCCCGGTCAACGCCGGGCTGACCGAGCCGACCAACTGGCTCTGGACCGAGGCGACCGGTTCCTACCTGAGCAAGGTGGACGACGACTGCCTGCCCGACCCCGACTGGTTGACCATCCTGCGCAAGGCACACCAGGACGTACCCGGCTTCGGGGTGATCGGCACCTGGCGCTTCCCGCCGGAGGACGTCGACGAGGCGCTGGTGGCGGCGAAACTGGCGGACTATCCGAACGGGCACCAGCTCTTCCGCAACCACTGGGTGCAGGGCAGCGGCTATCTGCTCAAACGCGAGACGCTGGAGCAGGTCGGCCCGCTGGCCGGCGACGAGACGTTCACCGCCTGGTGCCTGCGGGCCGCCCGGCTCGGCTGGCTGAACGGCTGGTACCACCCGTTCCTGCCCGAGGACCACATGGACGACCCGCGCAGCCCGCACACCATCTACCGCACCGACGCCGACTTCATGGCCCGCCGGCCGCTGTCGGCCCGGCGTACCGGGGTGACGACGGTGGCGGAGTGGACGCAGCAGATGCGGCACTCGGCCCGGGTGGTCCAGGCCGCCCCGCTCGACCTGCGGCAATACCAGGGCTGGCGGCTGCGTCGCCGCAACGCCACCCGGAAGATCCGGCTCGCGCTGACCGGGCGGGCGCCGTGGTGACCAGTGTGGTGGTGGCCGCGCACGACGAGGCGGCGGTGCTCGGCCGGAACCTGCGGACCCTGCTCGCCGACGCCGAGCCGGGCGAGTTCGAGGTGGTCGTGGTGGCGAACGGCTGCACCGACGCCACGGCGGCGGTGGCCCGGTCGGTGCCCGGCGTGCTCGTGCGGGAACTGCCCGAGCCGGGCAAGCCGGCCGCACTCAACGCCGGGGACGAGGCCGTGTCCGGCTTTCCCCGGATCTATCTCGACGCCGACATCGCGCTTTCCACCGCCGGGGCCCGCGCGCTCGCCGCCGCGGTCGCCGCGCCGGGGACGCTGGCCGCCGCGCCGCGCCGCCGGCTCGACACCACCGGGCGGCCCCTGCTGGTACGCGCCTACTACGCGATCAACGCGCGGCATCCGGCGTACCGGAACGCGCTCTTCGGCCGGGGCGCGATCGCGCTCTCGGCGGCCGGCCGGGCCCGGTTCGGCCGGTTTCCCGACGTGGTCGCCGACGACCTCTTCCTGGACGGGCAGTTCACCGAGGCGGAGAAGCGGGAGGTGGCCGAGGTGGCGACCGTGGTGGCCACGCCCCGGCGCACCGCCGACCTGCTGCGCCGGCTCGGCCGGGTCCGGGCCGGCAACGCCAGCCTGCGTGCCGCCGACGACCGGGTACGCCCGGCCCGCCGTACCTCCTGGCTGGTCGACGTGGTGCTGCCCCGGCCGTGGCTGCTGCCGGCCGGACTCTGCTACCTCGGGCTGACCCTGCTGGCCGCGGCGTCGGCACGCCGACCGGCGGTACGGGACCGGTGGGGCCGCGACGAGTCCAGCCGGGTTCCAGGACCGGCCGGGGCGGACGGCGTGACCGGAGCGGCGCCGTGACCCCGGCGGTGAGCGTGGTGGTGGTCTCCTACCAGACCCGCGAGCTGATCCTGACCGCGCTGGCCACGCTCCGTACCGCCTGCCCGGCCGAGCCGTACGAGGTGATCGTGGTCGACAACGCCTCGTCCGACGGGTCGGCGGCGGCGGTCGCGGCGGCCTTCCCGGAGGCCCGGGTGGTGCGGCTGGCCCGCAACGTCGGCTTCGGCCGGGCGGTCAACGTCGGCGCGGCCCTTGCCCGGGGCGACTGGCTGCTGCTGCTGAACCCGGACACCGAACCGGTCGGCAACGTCATCGGCGAACTGCTCGCCTTCACCCGGGACCGGCCCGGGCACGGCATCTACGTCGGCCGGACCCTCGCGCCGGACGGCAGCGACGACGGGCGCTCGGTCTTCGGGCCGCCCTCGCTCTGGACGCTCACCTGCTTCGCCACCGGACTGTCCAAGCTGTTCCCCCGGTCCCGGCTCTTCAACCGGGAGGCGCTGCCCTGGCTGGACCGCTCCGCGCCGGTCCGGGTGCCGGCCGCCTCCGGCTGCCTGCTGCTGGTCCGGCGGACCCTCTTCGACCAGCTCGGCGGCTTCACCCCGGACTACTTCATGTACAGCGAGGATCTCGACCTCTGCCTGCGGGCGGCCGCGCTCGGCGCCCGCCCGGTGCTGGTGCCGGCGGCCCGGGTGCTGCACGTCGGCGGGGCCGCCTCGACCAGTGCGGGCAAGCGGGTGATGCTGCTGCGCGGCCAGGTCACCTTCCAGCGGCTGCGCTGGTCACCCACCCGGGCGAGGCTGGGCCGGACACTGCTGCGGATCGGCATCGCCGCCCGGGCGACCGCCGCCCGGCTGACCGGCCGGGCCGGTTACTGGCGGGAGGTGTGGCGGCAGCGCCGTACCTGGCTGGCGGGCTGGCCACCGGCGGCCGGACTGCCGCCGGTCGAGGTCACCGAGCCGGTGCCGCCCGGCCCGCGCGGCACCGCCGACCCCGAGGGCTGAGCCGCCCGGTTCAGCCCGGCTCCTCGCCCGGCGCCGGCAGGTCGGCGAAGGCCGCCACCGTGCGGTCGGCGTACGCGCTGGCGTCGCCGGTCTCCATCGGCCCGTCCCACTCCGACGGCAGCGGTACCGGCACCGCCGGGTTGACCCGCCGGACCACCTCGTCGAGTACGGTCTCGGCGTCGCCGACCCAGAGGTGCTTGGCCCCGGGCACGCCGATCACCTCGGCCTGGGGTACGGCCGCGAAGCGTCGACGGGCCTCCTCCGGCCGCAGGTAGTCGTCGAACTCGGGGACGATCGCGGTCAGCGGCTTGCCGGACTCGGCCCAGGTGGCCAGGTCGGCGTCGGTGCTGCTGCGCAGTGGCGGGGAGAGCAGGATCGCGCCGGTGATCCCCGGGTCACAGCCGTGCCGCAGGGTCAGGTCGGTGCCGAACGACCAGCCCAGCAGCCAGATGTTCGGCAGCTCGGCGAACTCGGCGTACTCGATCGCGGCGGCGACGTCGTACCGCTCGGCCTCGCCGCCGTCGAAGGTCCCCTCGCTGGTGCCGCGCACGCTGCTGGTGCCCCGGGTGTTGAAGCGCAGCACCGCGAGGTCGGCCAGGGCCGGCAGCCGCCAGGCGGCCTTGCGGAACACGTGGCTGTCCATCATCCCGCCGTGGGTGGGCAGCGGGTGCAGGCAGACCAGGGTGGCGACCGGGTCCCGGTCGGCGGGGAGCGCCAGTTCGCCGACGAGTCGCAGGCCGTCGGCGGTGTGCAACTCGATCTCCTCCCGGCGGGCGGGCAGGATGCTGGCGGCGCGGATGGCTGTACTCACAGGGATCAGTCTTACCCGGTCCGGCCGGGGAGGGCAGCGAACCCGGGACGGCGTGACGAAGATCCCTCGGATCGTCCGGCGGGTCAGCCGTACCGGGGGGCACTGCGGGAGCGTTCCACGCCCGGGCCACGCCGGTCCCGGGCGCGCCAGCAGCCGGTGTGCCAGTGTCGGCGGTCGGTCAGGTCGCCCTGCCCGTCGGCCGGCCAGGCGACCAGGTGGGCCACCCCGGGGCGGATCTCCTGTACGCAGCCGGGGCAGCGGTACGTCTTGGTCGCCGCGCTGCCCGGGATGTTGCGTACCTGCCAGTCGCCGTCCCGCCAGGTCTGCACCGAGCCGACGCCGCGCTCCAGCCGGGTACGGTCCAGCGGCGGCGCGTCGTCGGGACGCGGACGGTTGCGACGGGGACTCACGTTCCCAGCCTACGGGGCGGGCGGCGGCGCACCCGGGGACCGCCGCACCCACCGGATCCGGGGGCGGCGGCCGGGACGCCATCCGGACATTCAATCACCCAGAGTGACAAGTGAGTGACTGACTGATATTGCGCCCAGGTCTACCGTCCCTCGTACTGGCAGTGCCGCCAGCCGGCTCGCCGGCACCGGACCGGGCCGGGAGCCGGGGAGATCGCCGGTACCCGACCGGACCGGCGCGGACGAAGGATCCGGCATGTTCAACGACGACCCACTCCGGCAGGCCGCCGAGGAGCTGGAACTGACCTCCGAACTCGCGATCACGATGTTCGAGTTCAACCCGGACGCCATCGTGATCGTCGACGAGGAGGGGCGCATCAAGCGCAGCAACCGGCAGGCGACCTTCCTGTTCGGCTACAGCAAGCAGGAACTGCGGACGATGAAGGTCGACAACCTGCTGCCGCAGCAACTGCGGGAGACGCACGAGGCGCACCGGGCCGGCTTCATGGCCGACCCCCGGATGCGCGGCATGGGCGTGGACCTGGACCTGCGGGCCCGGAAGAAGAACGGGACCGAGGTGTCGGTGCTGATCAACCTCTCACCGGTCGCCACCGCACAGGGCCTGTTCACCATCGCCTCGATCCGCCGCCGTACGAGGTGACCGCCGAACTGGCGGTCGCCGGCGTCTCGACGCTGGTGGCGGTCGCCGCCTTCCTGCTCACGCTGCTGCGGGGCCGACGGGAGGAGACCCGGGCCCTGGCCGAGCGGCTGGCGAGGCTGGAAACCAAGGTCGACGTCTTCTGGCGGGGCGTCTCCTTCGACGCCGCGCGGCTGCTGCACTCACCGCACCCGGAGTTCGCCCGCCGGGACCGGCTGCTGGAACGCTTCCAGGAGGGCGTACTGACCAGCGCGGAGGCACGGGAACTGGCCAGGATGATGGCGGCCGTGCTCAACGACAGGCGTGCGGATCCCGGCCACCACGTGGCGGCCTCGGTGATCCTGCGCTATCTGGCCGCCTGGTACGAGACCGCGGAAACCGGCGGATAGTCCGGGCCGGAGGGGGTGGCGGCGCGCGTCCGGGCCCGCCGCCGATCAGACGGATCACGGACAGCCGGGGCCCGTGCCGCCCTGGCGCCGCAGCGGCCCGATGACCGGCACGACAGAGCATCAAACGCCTCTGAGCTGCGGATACTTCCGCTGCGACCGGGCTGTCGGATCACGGTCAGCACCGCCATCGGGCCCACGAGCGGGGTTAACGTCCGCAAATAGGACCGGTCGGATAGCTGATCGATCCGGTGCAGGAGGAGTCATGTGGACCGAACGCATCGCCACCACCGCCGGGGCGGCTCTGCTCGCCGCCACGGTCACCGCAGCACCCGCCCGGGCCGCCGGCCCGGGTGACCCCATCGCCGGCGACTTCAACGTCGACGGGCTCCAGGACATCGTGGTGCTCGGCTCGGTCGAGCCGGACCTCTGCTCGGTGATCGTGAGCTACGGCAGCAGCCCGGGCGTCTACCTGCCGCCGGTGGCCACCGTCTACGCCCGGCCCGGGAACAGCAGCGGCACCTCCTGTCCGGACATCGGCGTGGGCTTCGACGCCGACGGCGACGCCGGTGACGAACTCTGGCTCGGCTGGAGCGCCGGCCCGCCGCCCTCGCTCACCTACAACCGGCTGGTGATCGACGACAACCTGCGGACCATCCTCACGTTCAGCTCGCCGATCACCCCCACCTACCTCGGTACGGCCGACTTCCGGGGTGACGGCCGGCAGACGGCGTACTCGGTCGGGGCCGGCGGCTTCGCCACCTACGTGATCGTGAACGGTGTCGGCCAGCTCGGCCCGGAGCGGTGGTGTTCGGCCAACGCACCGGCATTCCAGCTCCGGGACGTGGACGGGGACCGGGCCACGGACGCGGTGCTGGCGTACACCGACGGCTGCGCCGACGGCGCCAACGGGGTGGTCGTGGTACTCGACGACGGCACGACCCGGCACCTGGAACACGATCCGGCGGGCCTGACCACCTGGCGGGCGCGGGTCGTGGAGACCAACGACGACCGGTTCCCGGACGTACGCACGGAGAACCTGTCGACCGGCGAGATCAGCTATTTCATCGGACGGGGCGACGGCAGCTTCGTCGAGGGGCCCGACGCGAACACCGACACCGTCTTCCTGACCAGGGTCCGACCGCTGGCGATCGACGTGCTGGCCAACGACTACGCCGCCTCCGACACCGCGGTGGTGGTCACCGTGCCACCCCGGTACGGCACCGTGCAGGTCCTCTCGGACCGGCGCATCCTCTACCGCCCCGACCCGGACCACGGGCGAACCGACCGGTTCAGCTACCAGTTGCGCCGGCAGGACAAGCGGAGCAGCGCGGCGGTCAACATCCGGTTCCCGAGCTGAACCGGCCCAGCGGGCCCGGTGCGCCGACGTGGAGCCGGTGCACCGAGCCGAGCAGAGCATTCCGGGAGATCGTCATGTGCACCAGGACACCGAAACTCCTCGTCGCCGTCACCGTCGCCGTGGTCGGCACGACGTTCGCCGTGCCGCCCACCGTCGCACCGGCCGACCAGCCCGGGGCCGAGTTGGCGGGTGACTACAACGCCGACGGCCTGCCGGACCTGGCGACCCTCGGTGTCGTCGCCCCCGACCTCTGCTCCACGATCGTCGAGTACGGGTCGCCCGACGGGGTCTACCGGCCGCCGGTCGCGCACACCTATCTGCGGCCCAACGGCGGCACCCCGATCTGCCCGGACATCGGGGTCGCCGCCAACCTCGACGGGGACCCGGCGGACGAACTCTGGATCGGTTGGAGCCAGGGCGCGCCGCCGGCCCTGGACTTCAACCGGATCGTGCTCCAGCCGCCCGGGTTCACGCCCACGGCCCGGTACACCTCGCCCATCTCCCGCCCCAGCCAGATCGGGAGTGCGGCGTTCGGCGGGGACGGCCGGTCCAGCCCGTACGACGTCGGGCCGGGCGGCGTGCAGAGCTTCGTCGTCTCCGGCGACACCGTACGTCCCGGTGCGATCGGCTTCTGCACCGTCGACGTACCGGTCGTGCAGACCGCCGACCTCGACCGGAACGGGATCGCCGGCGCCGTCGTCAGCTACGCCGACGACTGCCGGCAGGCCGGCAGCGGCGTGGTCCGGATCCGCGAGCAGGGTGAGCGGGAGCAGCTCCAGCTCGATTCGGGCGGCCGGACGACCTGGGCGGCCCAGGTGGTGGACGCCGACGGGAACCGCTGGCTGGACGTCCGCACGGTCGAGCGCGGCACGGGCGACGTCGACTACTTCGTCAACCGTGGTGCGGAGTCCCCCGGCGTCCTGGTGCCCTCGCCGGACGCGAACACCGACCGGGTCGACCTCGCCGCGCCGCGGGCACTCGCCATCGACGTGCTCGGCAACGACCACGCCAGCCGGTACGCCGACGTCACCGTCACCGTCCCACCCCGGTACGGGACCACCCGGGTCCAGTCCGACCGCCGCATCGTCTACCGTCCCCGGGCCGACCACGGCCGCACCGACCGCTTCACCTATCAGCTCGTCGAAGAGGGCAGGCGGAGCACCGCCACGGTGACCCTCCGGTTCTCGCCCTAGCACGACACGCCGCTGAGCTGCGGCTATGTCATGCCAGTCCGGTGTCGGATCGTGGTCAGCACCGGCCGATCTCCACAAAATCGGTCTAGCCTCCCAAATGCGGGTTGGTCCGCCATAGCACTACATAGGGGGAGCACTATGTGGAGCAGAGTTCCTTCGCTCGGACGAGATCGGCCGGCGCCTCCCCGATCAGCCACCCCGCGTCCGACGGCTTCGAGTTCGTCCCGACCCGCCGCTCGGCGACCGCGCCGAGGCTCCGGCGCGGCGGCGGGAGCCGCGACGGAACCCGGCCCGATCCCGCCCGACCGCCGCACCGTGCACCGCCCGCGGGGCGACCACGGCCGCACCGACCGCTTCACCCACCGGCTCACCGAAGAGCGCGGGCGGAACACCGCCACCGTGACCATCCGGTTCCCGGACTGATCCGGTCGAACGTCGAGGCATCAGGAGGGGCCATGTGGCGCAGACGCACCGCGATGGTGGTCGTGTTGGTGGTCGTAGCGACCGTCGGCGGCGTCGGGGGCACCGCGCCGGGTCCGGCCTGGGCCGCCGGGCGGGGCGAGCAGATCCTCGGCGACGTCAACGGCGACGGTCTCACCGACCTCGTCACCCTCGGCCTGGTCCAGCCGGACTACTGCTCGGTGATCGTCGAGTACGGCATGCCGTCCGGCGGCTACCGCCCACCCGTGGCGTACGTCTACCTCCGGCCGGGCGGCTCCGGGATGGGGACCCGCTGCCCCGAACTCGGGGTGGCCGTGGACCTGGACACCGACCGGACCGAGGAGCTGGTGGTGGCCTGGTATCCGGGCCCGCCGCCGACCGTGCCGTACAACCTGATGGTGCTGAACACCGCGTTCCAGCCGTCGTTCGGCCTGGTGGAGGCGATCTTCGCGCCGTACTACCTCGGCACCGCCGACTTCAACGGCGACGGGCGGGAGGACGTCTACTCGGTCACCGACCAGGGCCAGGGGATCGAGACGTACCTGAACCTCGGCAACGGCACGCTGACGCACGGCCCGGAGAAGTGGTGCGCCCGGCCGCTGGAGTACGAGCTGCGGGACTTCGACCTGGACGGCCGGACCGACCTGGTGAACAGCTACATCCAGCGCTGCCTCTCGGCGACCTTCGCCAGCGGGGTGGTCGTGGTGCTCGACGACGGTACGCCACAGGAGTTGCAGCACGATCCGACCGGCATGCAGACCTGGACGACCCGGGTGGTCAACGTGAACGGGGACCGGTTCCCGGACATCCGTACCATCTCCCAACCGACCGGGGCGGTCGAGCACTTCATCGGCACCGGCGGCGGCCGCTTCGTCAGGTCGCCGAAGGCGAACAGCGACACCGTACGGCTCACCGGCAACCGGGCGGTGACGATCACCGTACGGGACAACGACTTCGCCACCGGTCAGGCGCAGGTCAGCATCACCGCCCAGCCGAGATACGGCACCGCCCGGGTCATCAGCGGCGGCAGGATCATCTACACACCCCGGCCGAACCATGGCGCGACCGACCGGTTCACGTACCAACTCACCGAGGGCACCCGCCGCAGCAGCGCGGTCGTGTACATCCGGTGGAGTGGATAGCCCGTTCCGGGTGGGTTGGCGAGCCTTTAGGAGGCGTGCCATGAGGGGTAGCAGGATCGCCGCGACAACGGTGATGATCATGGCGACGGCCGGTGGTGTTGGCGTTGGCGGCCCGCCCGCCCGGGCGGGCGGGCCGGGTGAGCCCATCGTCGCCGACGTGAACGGCGACGCCCGGCCGGACCGGGTGGTGCTCGACCTCACCGTGGGAGCCGCGACCACCTGCCGGGTGGTGGTCAGCCTGGGGCTGGCCGGCGGCGGGTTCGCCCCGCCGCAGCCGTACGGCTACCTGACCCTGCCGGCGGCGGAGCCGAACTGCGCCGACATGGGCGTGGGGCTCAACCTGGACGCGGACGTCGCCGCCGAACTCGCGGTGACCTGGTTCGCCGGGCCGCCGACGACCGTCCCCAACACCCTGCTGGTGCTGGACAACTTCCGGGTCACCCGTGGGTTCAACACCGTCTTCCAGCCGAGCTACATCGGCACCGCCGACTTCGACGGCGACGGTCGGCAGGACATCTACGAGTGGACCGACCAGGGCGAGGGGTTCGTCAGCTATCTCGCCACCGGCACCGGCACGGTGGTGCCCGGCCCGGTCCGGCACTGCTCCGGCCCGCTGGACCACCGGCTCGCCGACTTCAACCGGAACGGGGCGATGGACGTGGTGATCGCGTACATCGAGGGCTGCGGCGCGTACTTCAGCGGCGTGGTGGTGGTCCGGGACGACGGCAGCCTCTACCACCTGCACACCGACGTGGCCGGCCTGGACAGTTGGACGGTGGAGACCGGCGACGTCAACCACGACGGACTGGTCGACGTGACCACCCACGACCAGTCGACCGGGGAGATCGCCACCTTCATCAGCCTCGGCAACGGTTCCTTCGTCCGGTCGCCGGTGGCCGTCCGGGACTATCCCACGGTCAGCGGCAGCAAGGCGACTGGCATCCAGGTGTTGGCCAACGACTACGCCACCGACCGGACCAGGGTGACCATCTGGACCCCGCCGCAGCACGGCACGGTCAAGGTCACCACGAACCGGACGATCATCTACACCCCGAACCCGACGCACGGCGCGACCGACACGTTCGTCTACCGGCTCACCGAGGACGGCCGGACCAGCAACGCCGCGGTCAGCCTGAGAATCGTCGACTGACCCGACCGGCCGGCGCCGGCCCCTCGACCCGCACGGAGGAGCGCCATGTGGAGAAGAGCGATCGTGGCGGTGACCGCCACGGCGACGATGCTCGCGACGATCACGGCGGCACCGCCGGGCCGGGCCGGCGGACCGAACGATCCGCTGTACGGCGACCTGAACGGCGACGGCCTGCTCGACCGCGCCCGGCTCGGCACCGTGACCCGCTCCTGCGCGGTACTGGTGGAGTCGGGGCGGCCGGAGGGCGGTTACCTGCCTCCGCACAGCCACGCCTACCGGCTCCCCGGCCCCGGGGCCCCGACCGGCTGTCCCGATCTGGGGGTGGCGGTGGATCTCGACGCCGCCCCCGTGCCGGCGGCGGAACTGGTGCTGGGGTGGTACGGCGGCAATCCCGGCCGGTCCGGCGACGACCTGCTGGTCCTGCGGGACTACCGGGTGAGCGCCGCGCTGCCGGCGCTACGCCGGCCCAACTTCATCGGGCTGGCCGACTTCGACGGCGACCGGCGGCGGGACGTCTACCTCTGGACCAACCAGGGGCAGGGGTTTGTCAGCTTCCTGAATCCCGGCACCGGCACCCTCGTCCCGGGTCCGGTGCGGTACTGCGCGGGCCCGCTCACGCCACGGCTGGCCGACTTCGACTCCGACGGCGCCACCGACGTCGCCATCGCCTATGTCGACGGTTGCGCCGACGGCGCGCACGGGATCGTGGTGCTCTACGGCGACGGCAGGGTGCTCGATCTCCAGCGCAGCGTCGGCCGCCGGTCGGGGTGGACGATGCAGGTGCTGGACGCCGATCGCAGCGGCGTGCCGGACGTGTTGACGTACCACCGGCCCAGCGGGGATCGGCGGACCTTCCTCGCCGCCGGCAACGGCTCCTTCGTCCGGTCGCCGGTGGCGATCCGGGACGTCCGCACGGTCGCGGCCGGCGGCTCGGTCCGGATCGCGGTGCTGGAGAACGACTGGGCCTCCCGGCGGGCCGGGGTGAGCGTGCTCGTCCCGCCCGCGCACGGGGTCGTCCGGGTCGAGGGCCGGACGATCGTGTACCGCCCAAATCCGGACTCCGGCCCGGTCGACCGGTTCGCCTACCGGATCAGCCAGGACGGCCACACCAGCGACGGGGAGGTCGCGATCAGGATCGCGCCGTGACCGGCCGGTGCGACCGCCCCGGCCAGCGGACCGGTGGCCCTACCCCGTGGCGAGCCCGGCAAACCCCGTGTCAGATTACGGTCACGGCACCCTATATCACGATGTATGCCCCCTAGTCTCCTCTGAGAACAGTCAGCAGGGCGGGGGAACGAGGTCCGAGGAGACACCATGTGGGGCCGACGCATCACCATCTTCGCCGTCGCGATGATCGCCGCCACCGGCGTGGCCGCACCGGCCGCCCGGGCCGGCTGGCAGGACGAGCCGATCATCGCGGACGTGAACGGCGACGGCCGCCCGGACCGGAACACCCTGGGCGCCGTGCCCGGCACCTCCGACTGCGCGGTCCGGGTCGAACTCGGGCTGGCCGGCGGCGGCTACGGCGCACCGCTCTCCTACCCGTACCTGACGTCGGCGTCGTACTGCCCGGACATGGGCGTTGGGCTCGACCTCGACAGCGACGCCGCGGACGAGCTGGCGGTGACCTGGTTCGCCGGCCCGCCGTCGTCGATCGACGACACCCTGCTGGTGCTGGACAGCTTCGCCGTCTCGGCCGGCTTCGACACGATCGACCAGCCCAGCTACATCGGCACGGCCGACTTCGACGGCGACGGCCGGCAGGACGTCTACGAGTGGACCGACCAGGGCGACGGCTTCAGCACCTATCTCAACACCGGCACCGGCGCCCTGACCCCCGGCCCGGTGCGGTACTGCTCGGGGCGGCCGCAGTACCACCTCGCCGACTTCGACGCCGACGGCGCGATGGACGTGACCCTGGCGTACGCCGAGGGGTGCGGCGCGTACTTCACCGGCGTGGTCGTGGTGCTGGACAACGGCACGGTGGTGGACCTCCAGGGTGACGCCTACGGCGACGACTTCTGGACGGTGGCGGTGTCGGACGTGAACGGCGACGGCCGACTCGACGTGGTCACCACCAGCGACGTGACCGGGGCGCAGAGCGTCTTCGTCGGCACCGGTACCGGCAGCTTCGTGCCGGCCCCGACGGCGATCCGGGACAATTCACGGGTCAGCGCGGTCCGGGCGACCGGAATTCCGGTACTCGCCAACGACTTCGCCACCAGCGGCACCCGGGTCACCATCGTGACCCGGCCGGCGCACGGCACGGTGCAGGTCACCACCGGGCGGACGGTCATCTACCGGCCGTACCCCGGGCACCGGGCCAGCTCCGACCGGTTCGTCTACCGGCTGACCGACTCCGGCCGGACCAGCAACGCGGCGGTCAGCCTGCGGATCGCCCGCTGACACCCGGGCCGGCGGCGACCTCGCGGAACCGCCGGCCGGCGGTGACGAGCTGCTCCAGCAGTGGCGCCGGGGCGAGCCCCGGCTCCCGGGACTCGCGGTAGAGCGCCCGCTGGACCCGCAGCACCACATCGGGACCGATCGCGTCCAGCATCTCGAACGGGCCGGCCGGATAGCCGCAGCCGAGCGTCATCGCGTGGTCGACGTCGTCCACTGTCGCGTACGACGCCTCCAGCATCCGCACCGCGTCGTTCAGGTACGGGAAGAGCAGCGCCCGCACCACGAAGCCGGCCCGGTCCCCGCAGACCACGGCGGTCCGGCCCAGTTTGGCGACGACCGACCGGAGGGTGCCGACCGCCTCGGCCGAGCTGCGGACGGTACGCACGATCTCCACCAGCGCCCCGGTCCGGGTCGGGTCGAGCAGGTGCAGCCCGACCACCTGCTCCGGCTGCCGGGCGGTCATCGCGATCTCGGTCACCGGCAGCGTGCAGGTGGTGGTGGCGAGCACGGTCTCCGGCCGGCAGACCTCGGCCAGTTCGGCGAAGAGCGCCCGCTTGACCGAAAGATCCTCGGCCACCGACTCCAGCACCAGGTCGGCGTCGGCCAGCTTGGCCAGGGACTCCCCCGGGGAGGCGACCAGCACGTCGTAGCCGGCCCCGCCGAAGAGTTCGGCGAGCCCGGCGACGTCGTCACCCGTACCGACCACCCCGACCGTGCGCACCGGCCGGGCGCCGTCCGGCGGCGCCGCCTCCGGGGTCTGCCCGTCGGGTACGACGGTGCCCGAACCGGGCCGTTCGTACCGGTAGAAGCCCTGGCCGGACTTGCGGCCGAGCAGTCCCGCCGTGACCATCTGGCGCAGCAGCGGCACCGGGGCGTGCCGCCGGTCCCGGCCGCCCCGCCGGTACATGGTCTCCAGGATCTCGTACGCCGTGTCCAGGCCGATCATGTCGAGCAGCGCCAGCGGCCCCATCGGGAGTCCGCCGCCCAGCCGCATCGCGGCGTCGATGTCGTCGCGGCCGGCGTACCGTGACTCGACCATCGCGACGGCCTGGTTGAGGTAGCCGAAGAGCAGGGCGTTGGCGACGAAGCCGGCCCGGTCGCCGATGGTGACGCCGACCTTGCCCAGCCGGGCGCAGAGCGCCTGCACCGCGCCGACCACCTCGGCCGAGGTGGTGACGGTCCGGACCACCTCGACCAGCCGCATCACCGGCGCGGGGTTGAAGAAGTGCATCCCGACCACCCGGTCCGGGCGGCCGGTGGCGACGGCGATCTCGGTGACGCTCAGCGAGGAGGTGTTGCTGGCCAGGATCGCGGCCGGCCGGCAGATCCGGTCCAGGTCGGCGAAGAGCCGTCGCTTGAGGTCGAGCCGCTCGGGTACGGCCTCGATCACCAGATCGACCTCGGCCAGCGCGGGCAGCCCGACGGCGAAGGTGATCCGGCCGAGCAGCGCGTCCCGGTCGGCGGTGCTCAGCCGGCCCCGGGCCACCGCCCGGTCGGTGGAGCGGGCGAGGGTGTCCCGGCCCCGTTCGAGTGCCTCGGCGGTGATCTCGACGGCGACCACCCGGAGACCGCTGCGGGCGAAGACCTCGGCGATTCCGGCGCCCATCGTGCCCAGCCCGATGACGCCGACGGTGGAGATGGTGCCGCCGGCACCGGTCGTCTCGTCTGCCACCCTTGGCCTCCTGCTCCGTTGCGGCGGCCGACTGAACGGCCGCTAGGTCACCGTGGCGAGTCTGCCACGGGGCGCCGGAGCCCCTCCGCCGGCCGCCGCCGCCGCGCTGCCGAGGATCTCGCCCGGGTCGCCGAGGATCTCGCCCCGGTCGCCGGCAGGTCCAGCAGGCCCTACAGCAGGTCCAGCAGGGCGGCGGCGAACTCGACCGGGCGCTCGATGTTGGGCGAGTGGCCGCAGCCGGTGAAGACGATCTCGCGGTAGCTGCCGCCCGCCGCCGCGTACCGGTCCAGTACGGCACGGGTCTGCCCGACCATCGGCTGGGGCGGGCACGCCTGCGCACCGGGCCAGCCGGGCAGTACGCCGAGCGCGCCGAGCTGGGCCAGGTCGAAGAGGGAGGTGTCCGAGACGATCACGTCGGAGTCGCCGCGTACCCAGGTGACCGGCGGCTTGACCGGTACGGCGACCAGCTCGTCGGCGATTCGGAAGTGCTTCGGCGCCAGGGTGTTCAGCACCCCACGGTCCCCCGGTGCCACTCCCGGCCAGTTGTCGCTGGGCGCCATGGTGCCCGGGTAGTTGTCGTCGCCGGTCGCGGTGGAGAGCACCGAGTCGAGCAGCAGCTCCTCGTCGGCGCCGAGGCTGGCCGGGTCGGCGACGTACGCGCTGCGCAGTACGCTGCGCGGGCTGGTCCGGGCGTCGGCGCTGCGGTCCCCGGCGGCGAGCCGGGCGACGAAGTCCGGGTTTCCGGTGCCGCCCCCGGTACCGGCGAAGTCCGGCGTGGTCGGGGTGCCGACCAGGTCCCGGGTGCCGCCGAAGCCGTACGGCGAGACGGGTGCCGCCAGCAGCAGCCCGGCCACCCGGTCGGGGTGGTCGACCAGCAGCCTCATCGCCACTCCCCCGCCCAGCGAGTGCCCGACCAGCACCGGCCGGGCGCCGGCCGCGCCGAAGAGGGCCGGCTCGTCGAGCAGCGCGGCGACGTCGTCGGCGAAGACTCCCAGGCCACGGGTCGCGTCCACCGGTGCGACCTCGGTGCCGCCGTAGCCGCGCAGGTCGGGAGCGACCAGCCGCAGGTCGGTCGGGAGGTGCCGGATCAGCGGCTGCCAGAAGTCGGCGGACGAGCAGTTGCCGTGGATCAGCAGTACCGGTCGGCCGTCCTCGGGGCCGGCCACCAGCACCCGCTGCCGGATGCCGTTCGCCGTGATCTGGTGTCGCCGGATCTCCATCGCAGCGATGATGCCAGCCGGTCCGGGCGCCGGACATGTGGCCGTCCGCCATATCCGGAGGCCGGACAGCGGCTGGGCGCCACCGAACGGGTGCCCCGTCCGTGCACCCAGCTCGACAGTCCGCACGGCGAGGTGTCCCCGGCCGGCCGCCGGCGGTCACTGGAGGGCGAGGTAGGCCCAGGTCATCCCGCCGGCGAGGGCGACGGCACCGCCGATCATCAACAGCATCCGCCGGGACCGCCGCGCGGGCGTCCCCATCAACTGGGTCGGCTCGGCGAGCGCGCCGGCCGGCGGGTCCGCGGGCGGCGCCAGCTGGCGGCGGTACGTCCCCAGCTGGTCGGTGGCGGCGGCGCCCGGGTCGAAGAACCGCAGCTCCAGGTTGCCGAGCCGGATCCGGTCGCCGTCGCGCAGCTCGGTGTGCCCGGAGAGTCGCTCGTCGTTGAGCCAGGTCCCGTTCGTCGACCCGGTGTCGGTCAGCAGCACCCGGCCGGCGGTGAGCTCGACGGTGGCATGCCAGCGGCTGACCTTCGGATCGTCCAGCAGTACGTCGGCGCCGTCCTCCCGGCCGATTCGGCGTACGCCGGGACGCAACCGGAAGCTGGCACCACGCAGTGGCCCGCTCGTCACGGTCAGTATCGGCAACAGATCAAGTTGGTCGGACATGGATTTCTCCATCCGGCTTCGCCCCCCACCGACGCGGCAACGTCGGCCCCCGGGTCAGCTTCCCATCCGACCCCGGCCCGGTTCCACGTCCTGCCGGTCCGAGTCGCGCTGGCCGGGGAGCGGATCCGGGCTCGCCGGTTCGGCCGAGGGGACATCGGGATCCGGCGATCCGTATGCCTACCCGTGGGTAATCTTCGGGTCTAGACTTCCGCCATGACGACCGTGAACGCTCCCGGCGTACCGGAAATCGCCGGCGGCGAGCTGGTCTCCACCAATCCGGCCACCGGAGAGCTGGCCGGGCGGTTCCCGGTCGCCGACGCCGAGGCCGTCCGCCGGGTCGTCGACCGGGCCCGGGAGGCCGGACAGTGGTGGGCCGGGCTCGACTTCGCCGGCCGGCGGGCCCGGTTGCTGCGCTGGCGGGCGCTGCTGGCCAACCGGATCACCGAACTCGCCGAGCTGTCCCACCTGGAGACCGGCAAGCCGGTCGCCGACGCCGTGGTCGAGGCGTTCAGCGCGATCGACCACCTCGACTGGGCGGCCCGGAACGCCAAGCGGGTGCTCGGGCCCCGCCGGATGCGCTCCCGGCTGGTGGTGGCGGAGTTCTCCGCCCGGCTGGAATACCGGCCGTACGGCGTGGTCGGGATGATCGCGCCGTGGAACTATCCGGTACTCACCCCGCTCGGCGCCTTCGGCTACGCGCTCGCCGCCGGCAACGCGGTGGTGCTCAAGCCCAGCGAGTACACCCCGGCCGTCGGGCAGTGGCTGGTCGACACCTTCGCCGAGATCGTTCCGGAGCAGCCGGTGTTGCAGGCGGTGCACGGCCTCGGTGACGTCGGCGCCGCGCTCTGCCGCTCCGGGGTGGACAAGATCGCGTTCACCGGCTCCACCCGTACCGCCAAGGTGGTGATGGCGGCCTGCGCCGAGACGCTCACCCCGCTCGTCGTCGAGGCCGGCGGCAAGGACGCCGTGATCGTCGACGACGACGCCGACCTGGACGCCGCCGCCGAGGCCTGCGTCTGGGGGGCGCTGACCAACGCCGGCCAGACCTGCATCGGCATCGAACGCGCCTACGTCACCGCACCGGTCTACGACGCGTTCGTCGACAGGGTGGTGGCGAAGGCCGGCCGGCTCACCGTCGGCCCCGCCGGCACCGACCTCGGCCCGATCACCATGCCCGGGCAGATCGCCACGATCCGCCGGCACATCGAGGACGCCGTCGAGCGCGGCGGCCGGGCCGTGCTCGGTGGGCCGGAGGCGGTGCAGCCGCCGTACGTGCACCCGACGATCCTTCTCGACGTACCCGAGGACGCCGACGCGGTCCGCGAGGAGACCTTCGGCCCGACCCTCACCATCAACCGGGTGACCGATGTCGAGGAGGCGTTGCGCCGTACCAACGCCGTCCGGTACGGCCTCGGCGGCGCCGTCTTCGGCCGCCGTCGCGCGGCAGAGATCGCCGGCCGGATGCGCTCCGGGATGACGGCGATCAACTCCACCCTGACCTTCGTCGGGATGCCGACACTTCCGTTCGGCGGGATCGGCGACTCCGGCTTCGGCCGGATCCACGGCGCCGACGGGCTGCGCGAGTTCGCCCGCAGCAAGGCGGTGACCAGACGGCGCGGACGCTCGCTCCTGCCGGCGATGACCTTCGAGCGGACTCCGGCGCAGGTGGAGCGCATCGTGAAGGCCGCAAAAATTATGTACGGGCGGTGATAGCGATCTAACCGATCGTAGGGACAAAAGGACGACTAAGACATCCCTGGCCGCCTCCCGCATCGGTACCGTTCGCCCAATGGGGCTGCACGCGTTGCGATTCCGCCTGGTCGACAGCGAGAACTCCTGGGGTGCCCGGCGGCGAGCACGCCGGGCCGGCTGGCTCGCGGAGACGTTCCCGGACCTGGCCCAGATGTCCGTCATCGACCTCGGCGGACGGGTCAGCACCTGGGCGCAGGCCGGGGTACGCCCGAAACACGTCCACGTGGTCAACCTCGAACAGGCCCCGGCCGACGTACCGGACTGGGCGGAGGTGGACCGGGCCGACGCCTGCGCGCTGCCCCGGCAGATCGCCAACCGCCGCTACGACCTGGTCTTCTCCAACTCGGTGCTGGAGCACGTCGGCGGGCACGAGCGCCGGCTGCGGTTCGCCGAGACGGTGCACGCGCTCGCCGACGCGCACTGGGTGCAGACCCCCTACCGCTACTTCCCGATCGAGCCGCACTGGATCGCCCCGGGCATGCAGTTCACCCCGGTCCGGCTGCGGATCGCGCTGGCCCGCCACTGGCCGCTGGCGCACACCCGGCCGGACTGCCGGGAGACGGCGGTCCAGCAGGTGCTCTGGACCGAACTGGTGGACCGCTCCCAGATGCGGCACTACTTCCCGCACTCGCAGATCCGGGCCGAACGGCTGGCCGGGCTGATCAAGTCGCTGATCGCGGTCCGCAGCGCCGGCTGAGACCTCGGCTCAGTTCGCGTACGCCGGGTCGGCCAGGCTGACCAGGGTGGCTCCGGTCGAGTCGTCCACCAGGGCGACCCGGACCCGGCCCGGCGCCACCTCGGCGGCCGGTACCGCGAAGACCGCCGTCGCCGGCCGGCCCTGGTAGCGGGCCGAGTAGCAGACCATCCGCCAGGACTCCTCCAGCCAGTGTTCCCGGACGTCCGAGGTGAGCAGCCCGGCGACCTGCCGGTACGCGGTACTGAGCTGGAGCTGCTGCACGCTGGCCAGCAGTGGTACCCCGGCACCGCCGCGCAGCGGATGGGTGAGCCGGGCGCGGAGCCGGCGCAGCGGCAGCAGCCAGTACGCGTCGAACTCCGGCGACAGCGCGACGATCAGCGCCGCCTCGGCGAGCAGCAGCCCGGCCGACCCGACCGGGTCGCCGGTCAGCGCCGGCAGCCAGTACGCGCCACCGGCCGCGACCCCGAATAGCCCGGCCAGCACCAGCACGCCGGCCCGGCCGACGCTCCGCCCGGTGACCGGGGTGGCCCTGGCACTCAGGCAGCCGCACGAGGCGCCGGGTGCGACGCGGCGGGCGTACCAGAGATAGCCGACGAAGCCGGCGGCCAGCGCGGCGGCCGCCACCGGTTCGGCGACCGGGGCCGGCGGCAGCACCAGCAGGACGCCGAGCAGCAGCTCGGCCCCGCCGAGCACCCGGTACGCCGGCACCGCCCGCTCGGCGCCGAGCAGGGTGCCGAGCGCCGAGGTACGCGCCTGCTCGGCGGCCCGCCGGTCGACGAGCTTTATCCGGGCCGACCAGATCAACACGACGCCGACCAGCAGGGACTGGAGCGCCGCCAGGGACTGGAGCATGATGCCCTCCTCTCGTTCCAGGCGTCGGGAAGGGCCCCTCCGGGTGCGGACGGACCCTCCTCCACAGCGTCAGTTGGCGGCGTAGACCGTGGCGATGCTGATCTCGTTGGTGTCCGGGTGCCAGGCGCCGATCACCTGGACGTGCCCGCCGACCCGCAGCAGCGAGACGTCGGAGATCGCCGGGGTGCCGTTGTAGACGGCGGCGGTGGTGCCGGGTACGACGTGTCCGACCAGCCGCTTGCCGTGGTGGTCGAGGTGCAGCAGGTTGCGGCCGACCGAGACGATGTGCGCGGTCAGGTTGACGATGTTGGCCCAGAGCGAGTCGGCGGCGAGGGTGCCGTCGGGCAGCCGTACGCCCCGGACGTACATCCCGTCGCCCTTTTCGAGCCGGTCGAAGGTGGTCGGCTGGAACTTCCAGATGCTGGTGCCGTTGGTGACCTGGATCCGGTGCAGCGCACCGTCCGAGCCGGCCAGCAGCACCACGCTGCCGGTGATCGAGGTGACCCGGCCCTCGGCGAAGTTCGGGTCCGGTGCGCCGGGTGCCACCTTCAGCGGTTCGGCGGCGAAGGCCGCCTCCGGGGCGAGCGAGCCGAGTGCGGTGGCTCCGGCGATGCCGGCGCCGCCGAGTACGGCCGTGCTGAGCAGTCGTCGACGGTCCATCGTGGTCGTCATCGTGTGCTCCTCCCTACACCGTGTCGACCGAGCACGGCCGCAGCCCGGTGGAGAGGCTGGCGATCGCGCTGTACGCGGCCGGGGTCAGGTCGATGATGCGGTTGGTTCCGCAGGCCGAGCCGCAGCAGGCACGCTCGCCGCAGAAGAGGTCGGTCTGCGGCCCGCAGTCGGCGATCGAGGTGCCGACCCGGGCCCCGGTGCAGAGGTTGGTGGTGTAGTGCACGAACCCGCAGGTCCGGCGGGAGAGCGGGGTGCCGCAGACGTCGGGTCGGGTGATCGCCAGGCAGGCGGCCGAGGCGTTCGGCCAGGCGTGCTGGAAGTTGCCGGACGTGCAGGTGCCGCAGGCGCCCCGGCCGGTCGACGCGCACGGGCCCCAGGCGCTGCCGCAACAGAACCAGGACACCTCTCCGGTCACAGCTGCCATGATCGGTCCTCCCTTCGGGGGTTAAGGGAAACGACATTGATCAATATTGACGACAATTATTACGGCGAAAATCCACAGAGTCAATCGATGCTTCTGAAAGTTTTCTTCAACTTCACGGCCGGTTCCTGACGGGCGGTCCAGCCCGGTACGCCGGCTGATAGCTGCCAGAAACTGACCGCAATCTTCGCTAACCTGCCGGCATGACGACGCTGGCCACACACCCCTCGCCCACCCGCCCCGGCAGGACCCGCTGATGCGCCGGTTCAGCACGGCACAGGTCCACGCCCGACGCCTCGACCGGCACGCGCTGGCCACGCCGCTGCCCGCGACCGCCCTGGCCGACGTGCCGGCCCGGCTCGGCGGGGTACACGCCCAGGTGCTCTCCGCCGCCGAACTCGGGATCGGGCTGCGCACCGCCGGGACCACCCGGCGGGACGTACGGACCGCGCTCTGGGACCGACGCACCCTGGTCAAGACCCGTGGCCCCCGGTTCACCGTGCACCTGCTGGCCACCGCCGACCTTCCGATCTGGACCGGCGCGCTCTCCGAACTGCCGGTACGCCCGCTGGAACTGCTCACCGACGAACAGGCCGAGCAGGTCGTCACGGCGATCGCCGACGCGCTGCGGGACGCCGAACTGACCACCGACGAGCTGACCGGGGCGGTCGTCGCGCGCACCGGGCCGTGGGCGGGAGAACCGGCGCTGGCCGCGTTCGGGGGCTGGTGGCCGCGCTGGGTCGAGGCGATGTCACTGGCCACCCGGCGCGGTGCGCTCTGCTTCGGGCCGAACCGGGGGCGGCTGGTGACGTACACCAACCCGGCCCGGTGGCTGCCCGGGTTCCGGCCCGCCGACGGGCGTACCGCGCTCGCCGAGGTGCTCCGCCGCTACCTCCACGCGTACGGGCCGGCCACCCCGGCGCACTTCGCGCAGTGGCTGGCCGCGCCGAAACGGTGGGCCGCAGAGCTGTTCGACTCGCTCGGCGACGAACTGGAGCAGGTGACCGTGGCGGAGACCCCGGCCTGGGTACTCGCCGGCGACACCGAACTACCGGCCGAGCCGCCACGCGGGGTACGGCTGTTGCCGTACTTCGACGCGTACCCGGTGGGCTGCTTTCCCCGCGCGGAGGTCTTCCCCGGTCCGGCCGCCACCCGGGCGCTGGCCGGCGGACAGGCCGGCAACTTCCCGGTGCTGCTGGTCGACGGGCGGGTGACCGGGGTCTGGCACCAGCGCCGCTCCGGCCGGCGGATCGAGGTGACCGTGGAGTCGCTGGCCGACCTGACCGCCCGCCAGCTACGGGAGCTGGACGACCAGGTGCAGCGGGTCGGCGAGATCCTGGAGGGAGACCCCCGGCTCACCCTCGGCGAGGTGGCCGTCGGCCCGCACGCCTGAGCGCGCAGCGCTGCGCACGGTCAGCACCGCCGTCCGCGCTCAGAAGAGCGTCAGCTCGTCCCGCTCGATGCCGCGCAGCCGGTCGTAGTTCACCACCACGCACCGGATGCCCCGGTCGGTGGCGAGCACCCGGGCCTGCGGCTTGATCTCCTGGGCCACGAACATCCCGCTGACCGGGGCGAGCAGCGGATCGCGGTTGAGCAGCTCCAGATAGCGGGTGAGCTGCTCCACCCCGTCGATCTCGCCCCGCCGCTTCACCTCGACCGCCACGGCGGCACCGGCACCGTCCCGGCAGAGCAGGTCGACCGGGCCGATCGCGGTCATGTACTCCCGGCGCACCAGCGTGAACCCCTCGCCCAGCTCGGTCGGGCTGGCGGCCAGCAACTCCTGGAGGTGCGCCTCCACGCCGTCCTTGCGCAGCCCCGGGTCGACACCCAGCTCGTAGGAGGTGTCCTGGAAGATCTCCTCCAGGGTGATCCGCAGCTCCTCGCCGGCCTTGTTGACCACCCGCCACACCCCGGGGGCCTCCTCCAGCCGGCACGGCGGGCTCATCCAGTTCAACGGCTTGTAGGCCCGGTCGTCGGCGTGGATCGAGACCGACCCGTCCGCCTTCACCATCAGCAACCGGGTCGCCAGCGGCAGGTGCGCCGAGAGTCGTCCGACGTAGTCCACGGAGCACCGCGCAATCACCAACCGCACCCGACGAGGGTAGCCGAGCGCCCGGATCCCGCTGGGCGCGCCGTCCTGGCGAGTCGGTGCGATCCTGGTAACCGTGTTGGAAGCCCTCACCGGAACCGGTCTCGCGGCATCGGCCGGACTCAACGCGTACATCCCGTTGCTCACCATGGGGCTGCTCGCCCGCTACACCGACGTGGTGAACCTGCCCAGCGGCTGGCAGTGGATATCCAACGGCTGGGTACTCGCGATCCTGGTCGTACTCCTCGCGATCGAGACGGTCGCCGACAAGGTACCGGTGGTCGACCACGTCAACGACGTGGTGCAGACCGTCGTCCGGCCGACGGCCGGCGGGCTCGCCTTCGGCGCGGGTTCCGGGGCGGAGACGGTCACGGTCAGCGACCCGGGCCAGTTCTTCGGCTCCAACCAGTGGGTGCCGGTGGTGATCGGGGTGCTGATCGCGCTCGGCGTGCACGGGGTCAAGGCCGCCGCCCGGCCGGTCATCAACGCCGGTACGGCCGGCTTCGGCGCCCCGGTGGCGAGTACCGCCGAGGACGCGACCAGCGTGGTCTTCTCGCTCTCGGCGATCCTGCTGCCGGTGCTGGTCCTGCTCTTCCTGCTGGTCGTGCCGCTCTTCGTGGTCTGGGTGGTACGCCGACGCCGGCGCCGCCGGGCGGAGCGGAGAGCCGCCAGGGCCGCCGCCCGGGAGGAGTCCATGGTGGACTACTGACCTCCGGGGCCACCGGGTCGCACGGTCACGGGGCCACGGGGAGGCGTCGGGGCTGGCATCCTCGTCCGGGTGCTCGCGAAGATCTTTCGGGTGTCCCTGGGCACCGTCGCCGCCGCCGCGCTGGTCGGCGCGCTCGTCCTCGTGGTGACCGTGGTCCGCGACGGCACCACGTCGGCGACCCCGCCCCGGTTCGAGCCGGTCCGGGTCGCCGCCCCGGCGACCGGCGGCACACCCGGCGGCTCGCCGACGGCCACCCCGGAGCCGAGCACCCCGACCCGGACCGCCGGCACCGCCGCGACGCCCCGGCCGGACCCCGCGGTCCGGCCCGGCGCGACCCGACCGGGCACCCGGCCGCCGGTGGTCGACCACGGGCCGCGCTCGGGCAACCTGGTGGCGCTGACCTTCGACGCCGACATGACCGACGCGATGCTCGGCAACCTGCGTACCGGCCGGGCGCGCTCCTACGCCAACCTGCGGATCGTCGAACTGCTGGAGCGACGGCAGGTCCCGGCGACGTTCTTCCTGACCGGCAAGTGGGTCGAGCGCTATCCGGAGCTGACCCGGCGGCTGGCCGGCAACCCGCGCTTCGAGCTGGCCAACCACACGTACGGGCACCACGCCTTCACCCAGAACTGTCACGGGCTGCCGACGCTGCCGGCAACCCGGCTGGCCGAGGACGTGGCGCGGACGTTCCGGCTGATCGAGCCGTACGGCGGCCGGCAGACCCGCTACTTCCGGTTCCCCGGGCTCTGCCACGACGCCGCCGCGCTGGACGCGCTCGCCCCGCTCGGCGTGACGGTGGTCGACGGGGACGTGGTCAGCGGTGATCCCTTCGCCGGAGCCTGGCGGCCGATCGTCAGGGCGGTGCTGTCGAGGGTCAGGCCGGGCTCGATCGTGGTGCTGCACGTCACCGAGGAGAACGCGGCGATGACCGACGAGGCGCTGCCGCACATCCTCGCCGGGCTGCGGGACCGGGGGCTGCGCCCGGCACCGCTGTCGGAGGTGCTGACCGGCGGGTGATCCGGCCGACCCGGTGACCGGTACGACGGCTCCGTCACGCATAGTTGACCCATGGCAGAGCAGCTCGCGATCTCCGTACGGGGGTTGCGCAAGGCGTACGGCGGCAACGTCGCCGTGGACGGCGTCGACCTGGCGGTGTCCCGAGGCGAGGTCTTCGCCCTGCTCGGCCCGAACGGCGCCGGCAAGACCACCACGGTGGAGATCCTGGAGGGCTACCGGCGCCGGGACGCGGGCGAGGTCAGCGTGCTCGGTGTCGATCCGGACCGGGCTGACGGGCAGTGGCGGTCCCGGGTCGGCATCGTGCTCCAGGGCACCGGCGAGTTCGACGACCTGACGGTGGCCGAGGTGGTGCACCACTTCGCCGGCTTCTACCCCGACCCGGACGATCCGGACAAGGTGCTCGAACGGGTTGGGCTGGCCGAGAAGGCGAAGGCCCGGACCCACACCCTCTCCGGCGGGCAGAAGCGCCGGCTGGACGTGGCGCTCGGCATCGTCGGCCGGCCCGAGCTGCTCTTCCTGGACGAGCCGACCACCGGCTTCGACCCGGAGGCCCGCCGGGAGTTCTGGGAGCTGATCCGCGACCTGGCCGCCGCCGGCACCACCATCGTGCTGACCACGCACTACCTGGACGAGGCGGAGGCGCTCGCCGACCGGGTCGCGGTGATCACCGGCGGGCGGCTGGTCGAGGTGGCCGCCCCGGCCCGGCTCGGCAACCGGGCGGAGGCGCTGGCCACGGTCTCCTGGCGTACCCCGGAGGGTGTCGTGGAGCGGGTCGAGACCGCGACACCGGCGGCGCTGGTCACGGAGCTGGCGGCGCGGTTCGGCGGCGAGGTGCCGGGGCTGACCGTGACCCGGCCCACCCTGGAGGACGTCTACCTACGGATGATCGGGCACCGATGAGCATGTCGACCACCGCGGCGGAGACCGCCAGCAGGCCGCCGGCCGCCGCGCCGGGCCGGCGGGTCGGGCCGGTCGCGCTCGGCCTGCGTCAGGGCCGGCTGGAGGTACGCCAGTTCCTGCGCAGCCGCGAGTCCGTCGTCTTCACCATGCTCTTTCCGGTGGTGATGATCCTGATCTTCGCCTCGATCTTCCGGGGCGAGATCGGTGGCGGGGTCCGGTTCACCCAGTACTTCGTCACCGGCATGATCGCCACCGGTCTGATGACGGTCGGCTTCCAGAGCCTGGCCATCCAGATCCCGATCGAGCGGGACCGGGGCGTGCTGAAGCGGCTGCGCGGCACCCCGATGCCGAAGTGGGTCTACTTCGTCGGCAAGATCATCATGGTCGCCGTGATCGGCGTCGCCGAGACGGTACTGCTGCTCGCCGTCGCCGTGCTGCTCTTCGGCCTCACCCTGCCGCAGTCCGCCGACGCCTGGCTCACCCTGCTCTGGGTCTCGGTACTCGGCATCACCGCCTGCACGCTCTGCGGCATCGCCTTCTCCTCGCTGCCCCGGACGGGGCGCGGGGCGTCCGCCACGGTGACCCCGGTGGCCCTGGTACTCCAGTTCATCTCCGGGGTCTTCTTCGTCTTCACCGACCTGCCGGGCTGGATGCAGCAGGTCGCGGCGATCTTCCCGCTGAAGTGGATGTGCCAGGGCCTGCGCTCGGTCTTCCTGCCCGGGTCGTTCGGCGCCCAGGAGCCGGCCGGTTCCTTCGAACTCGGCCGGGTCGCCCTGGTCCTCGGTCTCTGGTGCGTCGCCGGCCTGGTGCTCTGCCTGACCACCTTCCGGTGGACCAGCCGCCGCGACGGCTGACCCCGACCGCTCAGTACGAGTAGAAGCCCTTTCCGGTCTTCCGCCCCAGGTCACCGGCGGTGACCATCCGCTGCAACAGCTCCGGCGGGAAGAACTTCTCGTCGGCGGTGTCGGCGTAGATGTTCTTCGTCGCGTGCAGCAGCACGTCGGCACCGGTCAGGTCGGTGGTGGCCAGCGGCCCCATGGCGTGCCCGAAGCCCAGCTTGCAGGCGGTGTCCAGGTCCTCCGGCGAGATCACCCCGGACTCGACCAGCTTGACCGCCTCCATCACCAGCGCGGTGATCAGCCGGGTGGTGACGAAGCCGGCGATGTCCCGGTTGACCACCACACAGGTCTTGCCGATCTCCTCGGCGAAGGCCCGCACGGTGGCCAGCGTCTCGTCGCTGGTCTTGTAGCCCCGGACCAGCTCGCAGAGCTTCATCATCGGCACCGGGGAGAAGAAGTGGGTGCCGACGACCGACTCCGGCCGGTCGGTGGCGGCGGCGATCTGGGTGACCGGGATGGCCGAGGTGTTGGTGGCCAGCACCGCGCCGGGGGCGCAGATCCGGTCCAGTGCCCGGAACACCTCCTGCTTGATCTCCAGCCGCTCGAAGACCGCCTCGACCACGATGTCGGCGTCGGCCGCCGCCTCCAGCTCGGTGGTCGGGCTGATCCGGTCCAGGGTCGCCTCGACCTCGTCGGCTCCGATGGTGCCCTTGGCCGCGAACTTCTCCAGCGAGGTGCGGATGCCGGAGAGGCCCCGGCGGGTGGCGGCGTCGTCGAGGTCGCGCAGGGTCACCTGCCAGCCCGCCCGCGCCGCGACCTGGGCGATGCCCGAACCCATCAGACCGGCCCCGATGACCGCGAGTCGACCCGCCATGTGCTCACTCCTTCGGCTGGATTGTGTCCTCGCAGAGCACCTTAACGGTCGACCCCGGCGCCGCTACCGGTCGGTAACAGGTTCGGGCCGGCGACACCGCGGGGGCATGTCCGCGGTGCCGCCGGCCCGAGCGGTCGTCGCGGGGCCGCGACGGGTCAGCTGGCGCGCAGCGGCGCGAGCGCGGTGCTCCAGGCGACGGTCTGGTCGAGTACGGCGCCGAGGGCGTCCGCCTGGTGCGGGCCGGGCTTGAAGACGCTGTAGTTCTCGAAGTCGCTGTGCAGCGAGAGCGCCACCTGGGCCCGTACGTCGGCCATCATCAGCTCGCCGGCGACCAGGCGCAGGTGCTCGACCGCCCGGGCACCACCGACGGAGCCGTAGCTGACGAACCCGACCGCCTTGTTGTTCCACTCGGCGAAGAGGAAGTCGATGGCGTTCTTCAGCGCCCCGGAGGTGGAGTGGTTGTACTCCGGGGTCACGATGACGAACCCGTCGAACGAGGCGATCTTGGCAGCCCACTCCAGGGTGTGCGGGTTGGCGTACTGGCCCATGCTCGGCGGGATCGCCTCGTCGAGGTGCGGCAGCTTGTAGTCGAGCAGGTCGATCAGCTCGTACTCGGCGTCGCTGCGCTGGCTGGCGATGTCGTACACCCAGCGGGCCACGGCCTCGCCGTTGCGGCCGGGGCGAGTGCTGCCGAGGATGATGGCAATTCTGGTCATTGCTGGTTGTTCCCCTCCGGAATGAGCAGCACCCACGTGCTTGCCGCGTCAAGGAAATATCCCAATACTTGCTTTGTCAAGCAATCGCCGTGCTACTGTGTTCTGCATGACAGCCCCGTTGCCTCCGCTGAGCAGCGAGGAGGAGGCCGTCGTCCGGGCCCTGGGCCGGGCGATCATCGTCGTGCCGCGCGCGCTGGACGCCGACCTGACGCGCGAGCAGCGCCTGTCGATCAACGAATACAGCGCGCTGATGCACCTCTCCGAGGCGCCCGACCGCCGGATGCGGATGAACGAACTCGCCACCGCCTGCGACCTCTCGCTCAGCGGGATGACCCGGATCGTCACCCGGCTGGAGCAGCAGGGCTTCGTCGAACGCATCCGCTGCTCCGAGGACGCCCGAGGCTGGAACGCGGTGCTCACCGACGCCGGGCTGACCCGGCTCGAAGCGGCCTACCCGACCCACCTGGCCAGCGTCCGACGGCACATCGTCGACCACCTCGACGGGCTGGACCTCGGGCAGCTCGCGGACGCGCTGCGCCGGTTCGCCACGACCGGCCGGTGCGCGGAGCACTCGACCCCGGAGTCCGGGGCCGCCTCCTGACCGGGCCGGCCGCCCCGTCATAACGTGAACGCCGGCTCTTCGGGAGCGGTCGCCCGCTCCACCTCCACCCCCAGGCTCCGCAGGTCGGCGATGAAGTCCGGATAGCCCCGGTCGACGTGGTGCACGTGCGAGACCTCGGTCACCCCGTCGGCGCAGAGCCCGGCGATCACCAGACCCGCGCCGGCCCGGATGTCGGTGGCCCGCACCGGTGCGCTGGAGAGCCGCTCCCGCCCCCGGACCACCGCGTGGTGCCCGTCGGTCTTGATGTCCGCACCCAGCCGGGCCATCTCGTTCACGAACATGAACCGGCCGTCGAAGATGTTCTCGGTGACCAGCGACGCCCCCTCGCTCACCGAGGCCAGCCCGATCGCCATCGGCAACAGGTCGGTGGCGAAACCCGGGAACGGCAGGGTCACCACGTCCACCGCCGACGGCCGCCGGTCCAACTGCACCCGGAAGGCGTCCGGCCGGGTCTCGACCAGGCAGCCGGCCGAGACCAGCTTGTCCAGCGCGATCTCCAGGAAGGCCGGATCGGCACCGGTCACCGTGACGTCGCCCCGGGTCATCGCCGCCGCGAAGGCCCAGGTGCCGGCGACGATCCGGTCGCCGACCGTGGCATGCCGGACCGGACGCAGCTCGGGGACCCCCTCGATGCGCAGCATGGAGGTGCCGGCGCCGTCGATCCTGGCACCCATCTGGGTCAGCATCTCGCAGATGTCGACGATCTCCGGCTCCCGGGCGGCGTTGTCGATCTCGGTGACGCCCCTGGCCAGTACCGCCGCCATCACCAGGTTCTCGGTCGCGCCGACGCTGGGGAAGTCGAGCCAGATCGTCGCGCCGTGCAGCCCACGGGGTGCCGAGGCGATCACGAAGCCGTGCTCACCGGAGATCTCCGCACCCATCCGGGCCAATCCGGCCACGTGCATGTCCAGCCCGCGTGAGCCGATGGCGTCGCCGCCGGGGTGCGCCACCCGGACGTACCCGCGCCGGGCCAGCAGCGGGCCGAGCACGCAGATCGAGGCGCGCAGCCGGCGTACCAGGTCGTAGTCCGCCTCGGTACCCGGATCCGTCGGCACGTCGATCGTCACCGAACAGGACCGGGGCGGGCCGTCGTCCCCACCGTCGGCACCCTCGTCGTCGGCGAACGAGACCGCGCAGCCCAGCCGGCGCAGCACCTCGGCCATGATCGCGATGTCGGTGATCCGGGGTACGTTGGTGATCACGCTCCGTCCCGGTGCGAGCAGCGCCGCGGCCATCAGTTTCAGCGCGGAATTCTTGGCACCCACGACGTGCACCCGGCCCTCCAGCCGGGCGCCGCCACTGACTCTGATCACGTCCACGTCGCAAATCGTAGAGTCGTCCGCCCCACCCGGCCCGGTGCCGTCGGGCCAGCCCTGCCCCGTACCCGGCTCGGGCCGGGCCGTCTCGGCCGCCGTCGACGTCCGTACGCTGTTCGTCATGGCCGTCCACCTCACCCGCATCTACACCAGGACCGGCGACGCCGGCACGACCAGGCTCAGCAACAACGAAGAGGTCCCGAAGACCGGCCCGCGGATCGGCGCGTACGCCGACGTCGACGAGTGCAACGCCTCCCTCGGGGTAGCGCTGGCCCTCGGCCAGCTCGACGAGGACGTCCGCGCCGTGCTCGGCACGATCCAGAACGACCTCTTCGACGTCGGCGCCGACCTCGCCACCCCGGTCGAGCCGGAGCCGGCGTACCCGCCGCTGCGGGTCACCGAGGAGTACGTGGCGCGCCTGGAGGGGTGGTGCGACCGGTACAACGCCCGACTGGCCAAACTCGACTCCTTCGTCCTGCCCGGCGGCACTCCGGGAGCGGCCCTGCTGCACGTGGCCCGCACCACCGCCCGGCGGGCCGAGCGCTCGGCATGGGCCCTGGTCAGCGCAGAACCAGATCGAACCAGCCCTCTCCCGGCAAAGTATCTCAACCGCCTCTCGGATCTGCTCTTCATCCTGGCAAGAACCGCAAATCCGGCCGGCGATGTGCTATGGGTGCCGGGTGGCGGGCGCTGACCCGGCCGAGCCGGGTGACGCCCCGGGCGGCGTGACCCCGGACCACCCGCCCGGCCCGCCCGGTGGGCTGCACCACGTGGAGATCTGGGTGCCGGACCTCGACCGGGCCGCCACGAGCTGGGGGTGGCTGCTCGGCGAGCTGGGCTGGACGGCGTACCAGAGCTGGCCGGCGGGCCGATCCTGGCGGCACGGCCCGACCTACCTGGTGCTGGAGGAGTCCCCGGCGCTCTCCTCCCGGCGACACGACCGGCTCGCGCCGGGCCTCAACCACCTGGCCTTCCACGCCGGCCCGCCCGCCGCCGTGGACCGGCTGGTCGCGCTGGCCCCCGGGTACGGCTGGTCGCTGCTCTTCGCCGACCGCCACCCGTACGCGGGCGGGCCGCAGAGCTACGCCGGCTACCTGACCGACGGTTCCGGGTACGAGGTGGAACTCTGCGCCTCGTCACTCCCCGTCCCCGGCGGCTGACCGGCCCGGCGTCTCCCGGCCGCCCGGGGCACGCCGCCGTCCCGCCGGACCGGTCGGCCGGGGCGGCTGCCGCAGCGGGGAGAAGCGGGCCGACCGGAGCCGTCGGGGCAGGGCCCGCACCGCCGGCCCGGACCTCGACGCGCCCCGACGCGGCTGCCGGCCACCCCGGCCCGGAGCGGCCGGTCGAGCGCCACCGGCGGGCCGGGACCGGCCGGCGGGGTACCCGGACGGGCCGGCCCGGAGCCGGCGGTGCAGCCAGCCCCCGGCCGCCACCACGGCGGCGGCCACCAGCACCAGCCCGGCGACCGGCCCGACCACGGCGGTGAGCCCGGCGTAGGAGATCCCGACCCCGTAGCCGAGCAGGACGGTGCCGGGCACCCAGACCGCGACCCCGACCGCGTTGAAGAGCACGAACCGCCGGTACGGCACTCCGGCCGCCCCGGCCACCCGGGCCACGAGGGTACGCCCGAACGCCCGCCACCGGCCGAGCAGGATCGCGGGGCCGCCCCGGTCGAGGACCAACGCCTCGGCCCGTCGCCAGCGCTCGACACCGATCCACCGGGCGAGCCGACCGGCCCGGACCCGGGCGCCGGCCAGCCGGCCGTGCAGATAGCCGAGCTGGTCACCGGCGAAGGCGGCCACGGTGCAGACGACCAGCGCGGTTACCAGGTCCAGATAGCCGCTCCGGGCGAGCAGGCCGATCGCCAGCATCGTGCCGGCGGCCGGCACCAGGATGCCGGCCAGCACGCCCACCTCGGCGGCGAGCAGCGCCCCGGCGGCCAGATACAACCAGCCCGGCGGCAGGCCGGTGAGCCGGTCGACGAGTCCGACGGCGGGATCCACCCCTACACCGTGCCCGGTCCGTCCACTGGTCGGCGTCGTGCCGCGAGCCGCACCGGCTCCGCCGACTGGCCGGTTCCCGACCGTCGGCCCCTAGGGGCAGACCCCGTCGGGATCACCGGAGCCCCGGCGGGACGGCACCGGCGGCGCCGGAGGGGCTCTCGTCCCGGCCCGGCCCGTCCAGGACGATCGGCCGGAAGTCGTCGTCGACCAGACCGAGCCGGTGCGCCACCACCGCGGCCTGGACCCGGTTGCGCAGCCCGAGCTTCTCCATCGCCGCCGAGACGTGCGTCTTGACGGTGGTGACCCCCAGGTGCATCCGGGCGGCGATCTCGGCGTTGGAGAGCCCGGCGCCGACCAGGGCCAGCACCTCGCGCTCCCGGCCGCTGAGCAGCCGGCGCCCCGACGGGCGTACGTCCTCCGAGCCGCGTTCGGTGTCCTCGGTGTGCGCCTGCAACGCCCGGTGCACGATCCGGGCCAGTACGGCCGGCGCGAGCAGCGGCTCGCCCCGGGCCGCCCGGCCGACCGCGTCCACCAGATCCTCCGGGGCGCCGTCCTTGACCAGGTAACCGATCGCCCCGGCGCCGAGCGCCCCGTAGATGTTGGCGTCGTCGGCGAAGGTGGTCAGCACCAGCACCCGGGTCGCCGGGTGCTGGTCGAGGATCCGCCGGGTCGCCTCGATGCCGTCCATCCGGGGCATCCGCAGGTCCATCAGCACCACGTCCGGGCGGAGCCGCTCGGCCAGCCGGACCGCCTCCCGCCCGTCGCCGGCCTCGCCGACGATGTCGAACCCACCGGCCGTACGCAGCAGCAGGGTCACGCCGGCCCGGACCAGGGCCTGGTCGTCGACGACCAGGACTCGTACGGTCACCGGGACCGCCCGGTCGGCTCCGCGTCCACGGCCCGGGTCGCCGGCTTCGCGCAGATCGCCGCGGTCTTCTCCCGGATCGGCAGGTGCGCGGCGAGCCGCCAGCCGCCGCTGCCGGTGGGGCCGGCGAGCAGCGTGCCGCCGAGCAGCCGGACCCGTTCGCGCATGCCGGCCAGTCCGTGCCCGGAGGGCGGCAGCAGCGACGGCCGGGGCTGTTCCGGGCCGTTGTCGAGCACCTCGACCAGCAGGCCGGTGCCGTCCGGCCGGATGTCGACCGAGGCGGTCGTGCCCGGTCCGGCGTGCTTGAGCGTGTTCGTCAGCCCCTCCTGCACCACCCGGGCGGCGGTGGTACGCACCACCAGCGGCGCCTCGCCGACGTCGCTGGCCAGGTTCATCTGTACCGCCACTCCGGCCGCCCGGACCCGCTGCTCCGCATCCATGATCAACTGCTCGGGCTCGATTGGCGGCCCGCCCGCCACGATCGCGTCCGGGTCACGCAGCACCTCCAGCAGCGCCCGCAGCTCGTCGAGCACCTGGCCGGCGGTGACCCGCAACTCCCCCAGCGCCTGCACGGCGTCGTCCACCCGGCCGGTACGCCGGGCCGCGTACTGCGCCGCGCCGGCCTGCAACGCGATCGCTCCCACGTGGTGCGCGACGATGTCGTGCAGGTCACGGGCGATGGCGGCCCGCTCGGCCAGCCGCGCGGCCCGGGTCTGCACCTCCTGCTGCGCCTCCACCTCCCGGGCGCGCTCCTCGGCCGACTGGGCCACCCGGCGCACCCCGCCGAGGTAGCGGGCCAGGGCGACCGGGGCGACGGAGATCCCGAAGAAGCCGGCAAGCTGGACGAAGCCCTGCTGCCCGGGGAGCAGCCCCTCGCTGTCCGGGCCGATCAGGTGCACCAGCGACGCCGCGTACGACAGCCCCAGCGCCACGGCGGTGGCCGGCCAGTTGGCGGCGTACGCGATGATCCCGAGCGCGGTCAGGGCGCCGAACTGGGCGACGTCGCCGCCCAGCGGTGCGGTCCAGTTGGCGGAGCTGAGCAGCAGGCACTCGATCAGCAGTACCGGCCAGGGCCAGCGGCGGGCCGCCACCAGGATCAGTCCGGCGGCCACCGTCACCAGCAGTGGCAACGGTCTGCTCTGCACCACGGGCCAGCCAAGTTTGACCAGCCCGAAGGCGCCGCCGACCAGGCCCATCAGCACATCGGGCCACCATCTCCGCCGTCCCCGCACGCCGGCAACGATACGGAGCCGCGACTCCGGCTGCGACTCCTGCCACCGGTCACGGCGCCTCCTCCGAGTGGCCGGTACACCGACCGGCCGAACGACGTCGAAGATTGATCACGTCGCCTAGCTTCGGTCCGTGCCCACCGAGATGATCTCGTTTTTGGCCCAGTTGGCCCGTGACCCCCGGGCGGTCGGTGCCATCGCACCCAGCGGAACGCCGCTCGCCGAGCGGATCACCGCGACGATCCCCCGGAGCGGGCAACCCCTGGTGGTCGAACTCGGCCCCGGGACCGGGGCGTTCACCCGGGTGATCCAGCGCCGGCTCGCCGGCCAGGGCCGGCACCTCGCGGTGGAGGTCAACGCCACCTTCGCCGACCGGCTGGCCCGGGAACATCCGGCGGTCGACGTACTCCAGGCCGACGCCGGGGCACTGGCCGGGCTGCTCTCCGAACGGAACCTGCCGCCGGCCCAGGTGATCGTCAGCGGACTGCCCTGGGCCGTCTTCACCGCGCAGCGGCAGCGGGAGATCCTCGCCGCCGTCGTCGCGGCGCTCGCCGACGACGGCGTCTTCACCACCTTCGCCTACCAGCACGCCCGCTGGTCGCCACCGGCCCGGCGACTGCACCGCAACCTGCGGGAACTCTTCGAGGAGGTCGTGGTCGGGGGTACGGTCTGGGCCAACCTGCCACCCGCGGTGGTCTACCACTGCCGGCGGCCGATCCGGCACCCGGCCGTCGAGGAGCGCGGCGGACCCGGCCGGCACCCCGGGCCGGTCCGCCCCGGAACCCGCCCGGTCTCGCGCGGGCCGGAGCCGAGCCGCCCCTGATCGCCCCGCCCCGGCCGCACCGGGTCGACGCCCGGGGCTGCGCTCAGTCGGGTGGGACCGTCAGTCCCGGAGGACCAAATGAGAAACCGCCCCCGGAGGGGCGGACTCGAGCCAGGAGAGAAAGCCGGTGACCGTGGACTTCGCCATCGCGATCTCCACGGGCGCCTGGTGACTGACACATCGCAGGATCACCCAGTCGGCGGGCATGATGAGCCGCTCCTGCCCCTCGGGCAGCCGCCGACGCTCCACCGCGAGGCCACGCCGGGAGAGCACCCGCTTCGGCCGGAGCGCGAAGCTGAACATCCGGTACCAGCGGAGTTCGGTCTCGGCGAACCGGGCGAAGCCCGGCGACCAGCCACGGCCGTCGAGGATCGTCGAGACCCGCACGCTGAGCCGGATGATGCCGCCGGAACGGGTCATCAGGGCACGCCGGACGAAGAGTGCCGCAACCGCGAGGAGCAGCACCAGGACGCCGATTCCGATCCAACGCAAGACCAGCATCGACGTGTCGGGTCAGCGGCTCGTGGACTCGGTCACCGGGCTGGCGCTCTCGGCCAGGACCGTGACACCGGCTCCGGTCACCGAGAGAAAGCCGCCGTTGACGTCGTAGGTCAACTGCTCGCCGCCGGCCAACTTGATGCGTACCTGACCGGGCTCGGCGAGCTGCCCGAGCAGCGGCGCGTGTCCCGGCAGCACTCCGAGCTCGCCCTCGGTCGTCCGTGCGACGACCATCTCGGCCTCGCCCGTCCAGATCTTTTCCTCGACGGCGACGAGTTCGACCTGAAGCTGTGCCACGCTGTCTCCTTGCTGCGGCGGCGGGATTGTGGAAAGTCTAGTCCGGCTCCCGCCGCCGCCCCCAGCCGGGTGGCTCCGTCCGGGTGGCTCCGTCCGGGGCCGCTCACTTGAGCTTGTTCAACAACTCCGGATTGTTGATCACGAAGCTGTCCACCGTGCCCGCCTTGATCGAGGCGAAGAACTCGCTCGCGATCGGCTGTAGCCGCTCACCCTTGTAGTTGCTGCCGGTGCCGACACCACCGCCGGGCAGTTTGATCATCTGGATCGAGTCCGACCTCAGGTTGCGCAGCGCGAAGCCGAAGTCGATCAGCTTGTGCCCGCGACCACTGAAGATCAGCGACTTGCCGGCCGCCCGGATCACCTTGTCCAGCTTGATCGGGTTGGTCACCACGTCCTTGCTCAGCGCCTGGTCGGCCATGGCCCGGACGAACTGCTGCTGGTGCCGCTGCCGGCCGTAGTCACCGTCGGTCACCCCGTTCTCCGGGTACCGCTGTCGGACGTAGTCCAGCGCCTGCCAGCCCTCCAGGTGCCGGGTGCCCTTCTTGTACTGCGCCTGCGGGCCGAGGTAGCCGCCACCGCCGGGCTTCAGCGTCCGGTGCGTACCGTCCGGGCGGCGGTGCTCCGACTTGACGTTCTGGTCGATGTACATCGTGACGCCGCCCATCGCGTCGACGATCTTCAGGAAGCCGCCGAAGTTGATGATCGCGCCCGCGTCGAACCGCTTGATCCCGGTCACCTTCGACACCGTCAGGGAGAGCAGCTCGAAGCCCTGGGCCGCGCTCGGCAGCTTCTCGCCGGGCACCTTGCTGCCGTACGACATCGCGGCGTTCAGCTTCGTCCGGTCGCCCGGGAAGTCGGCCTTGTCGAAGCGGGGGATGTCGACCAGCAGGTCCCGGGGAAGCGAGAAGAGGTACGCCGAGTCCAGCGTCTCGGTCACGTGCAGCACCATGATCGAGTCGGCCAGCGGCGGCGTCTCCGGCTTACGCGGGTCGATGCCGACCAGCAGGATGTTCAACGGGCCCTTGATGTCGGCCCTCTTCTCCGCCGCCGGTGCCCCGGCGGCCTGGTCGCCGAAGAGGTCCTCCTCGGTCACCGCGCCCTCGAAGCGGGCCAGCACCGCCTCCAGGCCGACCAGCACACCGCCGCTGAGCACCACCAGTACGGCACCGAAGATCGTGCAGAGCCGGGCCCAGGTCGGGACGGCGGACTTCCTGCGCCGACCCTCCCTGATCGGCCGCCCGCCGCTGGACAGGTCGCCCACCGAGCTGTCGTCGATCAGCCCGGCGCCGCCGTCCCGGCCGCGTGCCGGCCGACCCGTCCGGCTGGTGGACCGGCCAGCGCCCTTGCCACCCTCGCTCATGCGTCTCCATCCGTCGCGCGCCTCGCGAATTCTGCGCCCGTCAATAGAGACGGGCGGACGGGGCGGAATCGTTGCAGAGACTAACGATGGATCCTGGTGCCTGCGTCGCCGGTACCCGATCGACCCGGGCCGGCCGGGGACCGCTCCCCGGCCGACTCCGCCGCGCGGCGGCTACCTGGCCTTGTTCAGGAGTTCCGGGTTGCTGATGACGAAGCTGTCGACCGTGCCGGTCCTGATCGAGGCGAAGAACTCCTCGGCGATCGGCTGGAACCGCTCGCCCTGGTAGGAGCCGCCCTGGGTGACCCCGCCGCCCGGCAACTTGATCATCTGGATCGAGTCCGACCGGAGCCCGCGCAGCGCGAAGGCGAACTCCACCAGGTCGTGACCACGGCCGTTGAAGATCAGTGACTCGCCGGCCGCCCGGAGCACCGAGTCCAGCTTGATCGGATTGGTCACCACGTCCTTGCTCAGCGCCTGGTCGGCCATGGCCCGGACGAACTGCTGCTGGTGCCGCTGCCGGTCGTAGTCACCGTTCGGCAGGCCGTACCGCTGCCGGACGTAGTCCAGCGCCTGCCAGCCCGACAGGTGCGCGTCGCCCTTCCGGTACTGCGCCTGCGGCCCGGTGTAACCGCCACCACCCGGCTTCAGCGTGCGCATCTTGCCGTTCGGCTGGCGGTGTTCGGACTTGACGTTCGTGTCGATGTACATGTCGACGCCGCCCATCGCGTCGACGATCTTCTGGAAGCCGTTGAAGTTGATGATCGCCCCGGCGTCGAAGCGCTCGATGCCGGTGACCTCCGAGACGGTCCTGGAGAGCAGCTCGAAGCCCTGGGCCGCGCTCGGCAGCTTCTCGCCGGGCACCTTGCTGCCGTGCGCCATCGCGGCGTTGAGCTTCTCCGTACCGCCCCGGTAGTCGGCCTTGTCGAAGGCGGGAATCCGCACCAGCAGGTCCCGGGGCAGCGAGAAGAGGTACGCCGAGTCCAGCGTCTCGTTCACGTGCAGCACCATGATCGAGTCGGCCAGCGGCGACCATTCCTTGGTACGTGGGTCGATCCCGACCAGCAGGATGTTCAACGGGCCCTTGATGTCCGACTTCTTCTCCGGCACCGTGCCGGCCGCCTCGTCGCCGAAGAGGTCGGCCTCCTGCACCGACCCCTCGTACCGGGCGAGCACGGCCTCGAAGCCGACCAGCCCGGCGCCGCTGACCAGCACCAGCAGGGCACCGAGCATCGTGCAGACCCGGGCCCAGCGCGGCGCGCGCGACCTGTTGCGCCGCCGCCGGCCGCCGTCGGAGCGCTGCGGCCCCTGCTCCGCTGCCGCCGCGGCATCCGGGTAGCCGGAAGAGTCACCCCGCTGCCGGCCCAGCCGGTGGGCACTGCCGCCCGACCGACCCACGCCCCTGCCGCCTTCACCCACCGGACATCTCCGTTCGTCGCGCCCGTGACCAGCGCCGACGCGGCACGGCGAGACGTCGCCGTGCGGCCGGGAGGTCGCGGGCCGCCCACGACGGTACCCGGCGAAGCTGCGTCACCAAAGCACCGGAACTAGATCAAGTCCGAGCAAATCGACCAGGTACCCGGGTGAACAGCGGGTGAAGACGACGACAGCCGCACCGGCGGTTGCCGGTGCGGCTGTCTGAGTAACCGCCGCGAACTAGTCCTTCATCAGCTCGCGGGCGTTGCGCTCCAGGTCGTCGAGCCCGCCGCACATGAAGAAGGCCTGCTCGGGGAAGTGGTCGTACTCACCCTCGCTGATCTTCCGGAACGCCTCGACGGTGTCCTTGACCGGCACGTACGAGCCCTTGATGCCGGTGAAGACCTCGGCCGCGTACGTGTTCTGGGAGAGGAACCGCTCGATCCGGCGCGCCCGGCCGACGGTCAGCTTGTCCTCTTCCGAGAGCTCCTCGATGCCGAGGATGGCGATGATGTCCTGGAGGTCCTTGTAGCGCTGGAGGATCCGCTTCACCTCGGAGGCGACCGCGAAGTGCTCGGCGCCGACGAACTCCGGGGCGAGGATCCGGGACGAGGACGCCAGCGGGTCCACCGCCGGGTAGATGCCCTTGTCGGAGATCGACCGCTCCAGGTTGGTGGTGGCGTCCAGGTGGGCGAAGGTGGTGGCCGGCGCCGGGTCGGTGTAGTCGTCCGCCGGCACGTAGATCGCCTGCATCGAGGTGATCGCCTGCCCCCGGACCGAGGTGATCCGCTCCTGGAGCTCGCCCATCTCGTCGGCCAGGGTCGGCTGGTAACCCACCGCGCTCGGCATCCGGCCGAGCAGGGTGGAGACCTCCGAACCGGCCTGGGTGAACCGGAAGATGTTGTCGATGAAGAGCAGCACTTCCTGCTTGTTCACGTCCCGGAAGTACTCCGCCATGGTCAGCGCGGAGAGCGCCACCCGGAGCCGGGTGCCCGGCGGCTCGTCCATCTGGCCGTAGACCAGCGCGGTCTTGTCGATGACGCCGGACTCGGTCATCTCGTGGATGAGGTCGTTGCCCTCACGGGTCCGCTCACCCACCCCGGCGAAGACCGAGGTACCACCGAAGTTGTTCGCGACCCGGGTGATCATTTCCTGGATCAGCACCGTCTTGCCCACGCCGGCACCGCCGAACAGACCGATCTTGCCGCCCTTGACGTACGGGGCGAGCAGGTCGATGACCTTGATGCCGGTCTCCAGCATCTCGGTCTTCGGCTCCAGGTCGGCGAAGGCCGGCGCCTTGCGGTGGATCTGCCACCGGTCCGCCGCCTGGAAGGTCTCGCCCTCCTTGAGGTTGAGCACCTCGCCGATGGTGTTGAAGACCCGGCCCTTGACCGCGTCACCGACCGGCACCGTGATCGGCGAGCCGGTGTCCCGGACCTCGGTGCCCCGGACCAGACCGTCGGTCGGCTGCATCGAGATCGCCCGGATCATGTTGTCGCCCAGGTGCTGGGCGACCTCCAGGGTCAGCGTCTTCGTGCCCCCGGAGAGGGTCACGTCGACGTGCATGGCGTTGAAGATTTCCGGCATGGCGTCGCGCGGGAACTCGGCGTCGACGACCGGGCCGATGACCCGGACCACGCGGCCCGTCGCGGTCTTGGTCTCTGAAGGAGCAGTCATCACACTTCACTTCCCGACGCGGCCAGCGCGTTCGCGCCGCCGACGATCTCACTGATCTCCTGGGTGATCCCGGCCTGACGGGCCGAGTTCATCTCACGCGTGTAGGTCTCGATCATCTCTTCGGCGTTGTCCGTCGCGCTCTTCATCGCCCGACGACGCGAGGCCGACTCGCTGGCCGCCGATTCGAGCAACGCCGCGTAGATCCGCGTGTTGATGTATTTCGGCAGCAGCGCGTCGAGCAGCGCGTCCGCCTCCGGCTCGAACTCGTACGCCGGCAGCAGCCCCTTCGCCTCGGAGCGCGGCCGGTCCTCGACCTCCATCGGGCCGATGATCCGGGCCACCGGGGTCTGCGACATCAGCGACTTGAACTGCGTGTAGACGATGTGCAGCTCGTCGACGCCGAGCACGCCGTCGATCCCCGGGTCACCGCCCTCCATGTCGTCCGCGCCGGAGACGAACGCCTTGATCAGCGTCTCGCCCACCTGCTTGGCGTCGGCGAAGGTCGGCTGCTCGGAGAAGCCCGTCCAGCTCGCCTCCACCTTCCGCTGCCGGAACCGGTAGAAGCCGACGCCCTTGCGGCCGATGACGTAGAGCACCGGCTCCTTGCCGTCGGCCTTCAGCCGGGCGACCAGCGACTCCGCCGCCTTGATCGCGTTGGAGGTGTAACCGCCGGCCAGGCCCCGGTCGCTGGTGACCACGACCACCCCGGCCCGGCGGACCTTCGGCCGGGCCGTGAGCAGCGGGTGGTCGATGGCCGCGTTGGAGGCCAGCGCGGTGAGCACGCCGGTGATGGCCTGGGCGTACGGCAACGAGGCCGCGACCCGGGACTGGGCCTTGGCCAGCCGGCTCGTCGCGACGAGCTCCATCGCCTTGGTGATCTTCTTCATCGACTTCGCCGAGCGGATCCGTTGACGAAGAACGCGTACCTGGGCAGCCACCGGTCGGCCCTACTGCTTCTCGGCCTGGGCGGGCGCGCTGTCGCGGTACCGGGTCACGGTCTCCCGGTCCTGCTCGCCCTCCATCGCCTCGGCCGGTGCCTCGTTGATCCGCACCTCGTCCTCCTTGCCGAGGAACATCTGCTTGAACCGGGCGACCGCCTCGTTCAGCGCGTTGATGATGTCGTCGTCCCAGTTGTTGTCGGCGATCGACTGCATCGTCGGCTTGTACTGGTGGCGGAGGAACTCCAGGAACTCGGACTCGAAGCGCCGGACCTCGCCGATCGGGACGTCGTCCAGCTTGCCCTCGGTGCCGATCCAGACCGAGACCACCTGCTCCTGCACCGGGAACGGCGAGTAGTTGGTCTGCTTGAGCAGCTCGACCAGGCGCGCACCCCGGCTGAGCTGGTCCTGCGAGGCCTTGTCCAGGTCCGAGGCGAGCGCGGCGAACGCCTCCAGCTCGCGGTACTGCGCGAGGTCCAGCCGGAGCCGGCCGGCCACCTTCTTCATCGGCTTCACCTGGGCGGCGCCGCCGACCCGGGAGACCGAGGTACCGACGTTGATCGCCGGCCGGACACCCTGGTTGAAGAGGTCGGTCTCCAGGAAGATCTGGCCGTCGGTGATCGAGATCACGTTGGTCGGGATGAACGCCGAGATGTCGTTGCCCTTGGTCTCGATGATCGGCAGGCCGGTCATCGAGCCGCCGCCCATCTCGTCCGAGAGCTTCGCGCAGCGCTCCAGCAGCCGGGAGTGCAGGTAGAAGACGTCACCCGGGTACGCCTCGCGGCCCGGCGGGCGGCGCAGCAGCAGCGACACCGCGCGGTACGCCTCGGCCTGCTTGGTCAGGTCGTCGAAGACGATCAGGACGTGCTTGCCGGCGTACATCCAGTGCTGGCCGATGGCCGAGCCGGCGTACGGGGCGATGTACTTGTAGCCGGCCGGGTCGGAGGCGGGCGAGGCGACGATGGTGGTGTACTCCATCGCGCCCTGCTCCTCCAGCAGGCCCTTCACCGAGGCGATGGTCGAGCCCTTCTGGCCGATCGCCACGTAGATGCAGCGCACCTGCTTGGCCGGGTCGCCCGAGCGCCAGTTGTCCCGCTGGTTGAGGATGGTGTCCAGCGCGACGGTGGTCTTGCCGGTCCGCCGGTCACCGATGATCAGCTGCCGCTGGCCCCGGCCGATCGCCGTCATCGCGTCGATCGCCTTGATGCCGGTCTGCAGCGCCTCGCTGACGCTCTGCCGGGCCATCACGTTCGGCGCCTGGAGCTCCAGCTCGCGGTAGCCCTCGTTGGCGATGTCGCCGAGGCCGTCGATCGGCTGGCCGAGCGGGTTGACCACCCGGCCGAGGAACGCGTCGCCGACCGGCACCGAGAGGACCCGGCCGGTGCGCTTGACCCGCTGGCCCTCCTCGATCCCGCCGTAGTCGCCGAGCACCACGACGCCGATGTCCCGGACGTCGAGGTTGAGCGCCAGGCCGAGGGTGCCGTCCTCGAACTCCAGCAGCTCGTTGGTCATGGTCGAGGGGAGGCCCTCGACGTGGGCGATGCCGTCACCGGCGTCGGCGACGGTGCCGACCTCCTCACGGGAGACGTCGGGCGAATAGGAGGAGACGTAGCGCTCCAGCGCGCCGCGGATCTCCTCCGACGAGATGGTCAGCTCGGCCATCCTCTTCTTCCTCTATTCAGGGCCCGGTTAACCGGAACGGCGTGGATGTCTTTCTCGGCGCTGCGCATGAGGCGTCGGTGCTGCTCAGCCCCGCGCGAGCGCGTTTCTGGTGTCGGTGAGGCGGCGCAGGATCGTGCCGTCGTAGAGATCGGAACCGATCTGGACACGCAGCCCGCCCAGTACGGTCGGGTCCACCGTCTGCTTGACGGTGACCTCTCGACCGTATAGCGCGGCGAGCTTGCGTCCCAACCGTTGCTCCTCCTCCTCGACCAACGGGGCCGCTACGGTGACGTACGCCACCTGACGGTCCCGCCGGTCGGCGGCCAGTTCGACCAGCCGGGTCAACCCGCCGGAGAAGGAACGTCCGCCGAACCCGGCGAGCGCCACCTCGACCAGCTTGACCGTCACCGGCCTGGCCTTGCCGCGCAGCAGCGCGCCGGTCAGCTCGGCCCGCTGCGCCACCGGCGCGATCGGGTCGGAGAGCGTGTTGCTCAGCTCCGCGTCGGCGGCGACCACCTGACCGAAGCGGAACAGCTCGTCCTCGACCTCACCCAGTTCACCGGCCCGGTCGGCGCTGGCCAGCAGCGCCTCCACGCCGAGCCGCTCGGTGGCCTCGAGCAGCTGGGACGGCGCCGACCAGCGGCCGGAGACCAGCACGCCGAGCAGCTCCCTGGCGTCCTGGCCCACCTTGTCGCCGACCAGCGACTCCAGCAGCGCGGCCCGGTCCTCGCCGGAGCGCGCCGGGTCGGAGAGCGCCCGGCGCAGCCTCGGCTCACGCCGCAGCAGCCCGGCGACCCAGCCCAGCTCGTCACCGGTGACGGAGATCCGCTCCCCGTCCGTCTGGCCGGCGTACGCGTCGAGACGCTGCCGTGCGGCGGCGTACGACTCCCGGCTGGCGGCCTGCATCAGCTCGTCCGTACGGCAGAGCCGTTGGGCGAGCCGTTGCCGGCGCCGACGCTCTCCAGGTCGGTCAGGAACCGCTCGACGGTGCCCTTGCGGCGGGCCTCGTCGGCCAGCGACTCACCGACGATCCGGCTGGCCAGGTCGACCGCGATCGTGCCCACCTCGGTACGCAGCTCGCGCACGATGGTGGCCCGCTCGGCGGCCAGCTGCTCCTTGCCGGCCGCGATGATCCGGTCGGACTCCTCCCGGGCCTTGGCCAGGACGTCCTGCCGGATGCCCTCGGCGTCGGCCCGGGCGTCGTCGCGGATCTTCGCCGCGTCGGTCCGCGCCTCGGCGAGCTGCGCACGGTACTGCTCGAGGAGCTGGTTGGCCTCGGCCTGGGCGGCCTCGGCGCGCTTGATCCCGCCCTCGATGGCGTCCACCCGAGCCTGGAAGGTCTGCTCCATGCGCGGGAAGACGTACTTCATCAGCATGAAGCAGAGAATCGCGAAGGCGATCGAGCCAACGACGATCTCCTGCCAGAGCGGGATGATCGGGTTGTGCTCGGTACCGCCCTCCGCAGCGACGAAGATGGCGTACATCGGAACCTCCCGGTTCGAGGAGTACGGCTAGTTGCCGAAGGCGTAGCCGAAGGCGATGCCCAGCAGTGCCAGCAGCTCGATGACGGCGAAGCCGATCCAGACGTACGGCAGGGTGATCCGGGACGACTCCGGCTGCCGGGCGGTCGACTGGATGTAGGCGCTGAAGACCAGGCCGACACCGATACCCGGACCGATGGCCGCGAGGCCGTAGCCGATGGCGCTGAGGCTGCCGGTAATTTCGACGGCGGCGAGGGTCGACGACAACATTGGTTGGTTCCTCCTGAAATCACGCGTGACGGCTCACGCGGGACGACAACGGGTGTGCGGTTGTGTGCGGGTCGGTGTTCGTCGGGTGCGGCTCAGTGTTCGTCGGCGAGCGCGCCCTGCACGTAGCTGGCGGTCAGCACGGTGAAGATGTAGGCCTGCAGGACGATGACCAGCGCCTCCAGGAAGGTGATCGCGATCGACACCGCCCAGGAGAGCAGCGAGATCGGCTTCAGGAAGAACGAGTCCGCGTTCAGCAGGACGAAGCCGCCGAGGGTGAAGACCAGCAGGATGATGTGTCCGGCGAACAGGTTGGCGAACAACCGCAGCGCCAGCGACACCGGCCGGGCGATGAACGTGGAGAACAGTTCGATCGGAATCAGCAGCGGCTGCATGAACCACGGCGCCGGCGGCATCAGCGAATGCTTGAAGAACTTTGCGAAACCGTGGTGCCGGATGCCCACCCAGATGAACATCACGTAACTGATGATCGCCAGGAACGCCGGAAACGCGATGTGCGCCATCGGCGAGATCTGCACGAACGGAATGATCTGCCACAGGTTGTTGATGAAGATGAAGAGGAAGAGCGTCGTGAGGTACGGCGCGAAGGCCACACCCCGGTGACCGATCATGTCGACCGCGATGTTGTTCCGGACGAATCCGTAGATCGACTCGGCGATCCACTGGCCCTTCGTCGGCACCAGCTTCGGCTTCCGGTACGTGACCAGGAAGAAAATGATCAGCAGCGCGACGCCCAGCCAGATCAGCGCGGTGAACTTGGTGATCCAGTATGAGTTGTGCGCGCCCCACGGCACGATGCTCGGCAGAAAGAAGTCTTCCACGCTGGGTGGAAACGGAACTTCGCCCTCCGCGAGGACGACCGACTGTCCGATCACCGCGTCCCTTCCCTAGCTAGGGGTGCCCAGCCGGCGAATGACCAGGTAAACGCCCCCGGCCCCGCCGAGCAGGAACCCGATCCCGGTGGCCAGGCCATCGGTTTCGAGCCACTGGTCGACCAACCAACCGATGAAGCCCCACACCGCCAGACCTCCGATGAGGTAGGCCAGCGCGGTCCAACCCTCGCCGGCTTCGGGAGCACCCGAGCCGCCGGGGGGTTGGGGGGTTTGGTCACCGGTCATGACGGCCGAACGATATCAGCCGGGGATACGAGGCTGTGCCTCACCCCCCGCACAACGTGGTTGTGTGGGCCGGTGGGCGGGCGCGTCGTCTGTGGGCACGCTACTCCGGTTCCGCCACCGGGAAAATGACCGATCACTGACAGTTTCCTGTGCCGTCCCGTGCACGGGACTCGGCCCAGGTCCGCCCCGAGGTGGGTGACCTGGATCACGCCCGGGATCACCCCTGCGGCGGGCGGTGCGTCCGTACGGCGTGCACGGTGACGATCCACCAGATGTTCGCGCCGGTCCAGGCCACCACACCGGCGACGACGCCCCAGCCGAACGGTTCCAGCCCGGCCCAGCCCCGGCCGGCGACCCCGGCCATCACCACACCGAGCACGCTGAACTTGGCGATGTACATCGCCACGCCGAACGGCAGCACCAGGGCCGGGTTGACGGAGTCGGCCCAGGCGATCACCAGCGTGGAGGCCAGATAACTCACCGTCACCACCCCGACCCCGGCCGCGGCCCCGGCCGCGCCGATTCCACCGCCGAGCAGCGCACCGAGCGCGGTGGCGAGGAGGAGCAGCCCGACCGAGGCGCCGAGCACCACCGGCAGGTGGGCCAGCCGCCAGTGCCGGTCCGCCGCGCCGGGACCGGCGGCCGGGGTCGGCGAGCCGGCGGGGGCGTCCGGAGCGGTCAGGTCCGGCTCCGCCGGCCGGTCGGCCACCTCGACCGGCTCCCGCTCAACCACGGGGGTACGCCGGGAACGCGGCCACCAGATCGGCGACGTCGGCACGGATCTCCGCCAGCGCGGCGGTACCGCCGGGCGCGGCCGGGTCGGTCCGGACGGCGCGGGAGATCAGGTCGGCGATCCGGCGCATCTCCGCCACCCCCATGCCCTGGGTGGTGACGCTCGGGGTGCCGACCCGGATGCCGGAGGCGACCATCGGCTTCTGCGGGTCGTACGGGATCGCGTTCTTGTTCAGGGTGATCGCGGCGGCGTCGCAGCGCGCCTCGGCGTCCCTACCGGTGATCCCGACCTCGCCCAGGTCGATCAGCGCGAGATGGGTGTCGGTGCCACCGGAGACCGGACGCATCCCCTCCGCGGCGAGGGCGGCGGCCAGCGCCTGCGCGTTCGAAACCACCTGGGCAGCGTACGCCTGGAAGGCCGGAGACGCCGCTTCGCGCAGCGCGACCGCCTTGGCCGCCACCGAATGCATCAGCGGGCCGCCCTGGGTGAACGGGAAGACCGCCTTGTCGATCCGTTCCGCGAGTGACTCCCGGCACAGGATCATCCCGCCCCTCGGCCCGCGCAGCACCTTGTGGGTGGTGGCGCAGACCACGTCGGCGTAGGGCACCGGGGACGGGATCGCCCGCCCGGCGACCAGCCCGATGAAGTGCGCCGCGTCCACCATCAGGTAGGCGTCGACCTCGTCGGCGATCTCCCGGAACCGGGCGAAGTCGATCAGTCTCGGGTACGCGGTGGCGCCGCAGATGATCATCTTGGGCCGGTGTGCCAGGGCCAGCTCGCGTACCTCGTCGTAGTCGATCAGCTCGGTGTCCCGGCGCACCTGGTAGCCGACCGGGGCGAACCACTTGCCGGAGAAGTTGACCCGGCTGCCGTGGGTCAGGTGGCCGCCGTGCGGCAGGTCCATCGCCAGCACCGTGTCGCCGGGCTGCACCAGCGCGGCGTACGCGGCCAGGTTGGCGCTCGCCCCGGAGTGCGGCTGGAGGTTGGCGTGCTCGGCCCCGAAGAGTGCCTTGGCCCGGTCGATGCCGATCTGCTCGGCCCGGTCCACCTCGGCGCAGCCGCCGTAGTAGCGCCGGCCCGGATAACCCTCGGCGTACTTGTTGGTCAGGGTCGAGCCGAGCGCCGCCAGTACCGCCGGAGAGGTGAGGTTCTCGCTGGCGATCAACTGCAACCCGCCGCGCAGCCGGTCGAGTTCGTCCAGCAGCACCTCGGCGATCTCCGGATCGGTGCCGGCCAGCTCGTCGAAGTCCGGCCCCCAGAAGGTCGGCTCCCCCGCACCGGGCCGACCTGCCCGCTCGATTAGCTCGCTCACCCCGGCACCTTCTCGTCGCGCTCGGCATTGGGCCGGCTCCGAGTCTATGGGGGCACCCGGGAGGACGCCCGACGACCTGCCGGCACCCGCCGACGAGTCGGGGCCGCTCAGCCGGGGGCGGGGCCGCTCAGCGGGACGTGGGTGGGGGCGGTGCCGGCGGCGTCGGCCTGGGTACGACCCCCGGCCGGGGCGAGGTCGGCACCGGGCGTACCGGACGCGGCACGGTGGCGGTGGGCCGGGGCGGGACCGGCGGCGGCGTCGGCCGGGGTACCACGGCGGTGGGCGCCGGGGCCGGCGGCGTCGGCACGGGCGCCGGCACCACCGGGGCCGGGGCGAACGGGTCCGGCCCCGGCCCGGCCGGGGCGGGACCGAGGTCGTCCGGGCCGTCACCGAAGGCGATCTCCCGCCCCGGCGGGGTGAAGTCCCGCCGGGGGCTGCCCTTCAGCGCGGTGGCCATGGTGGTGGCGACCGCCGCGATGACCTTCCGCTGCACCGGCTGGCCGACCGCGTCACTCGGGTCGTCCGGGTTCGCGGCGATGGCCGCCGCCGCGAGCTGCGGGGTGAAGCCGACGAAGGTCTCCGTGGCGTACCCCTCCGCGCTGCCGGTCTTGCCGGCCACCGGCTGGTCGCCGAGGATCCTCGTCACCTCGGGCGCGCTGCCGCCGTCGCACTGGGCGTACGCCGACTGGCCGCCGACCGGGCAGCGGGCCGCGTCGGTCGCCGCCCTCGCCACCTCCGCCCTGAGCATCTTTCCGCAGCTCGGTGCGGCGGCGGGCAGCGCCCGGCCGGTGGCGTCGACGATCGAGAGCACCGGCAGCGGCTTGCAGTACGTCCCCTCGGCCGCCAGCGTCGCGTAGGCGTTCGCCAGGTCCAGCGGCGTGCTGGCGGAGACCCCGAGGGTGAACGCCCCCCAGCCCTCCGCCCCGTACGTGGCCAGCCGCGCGTCGTTGTCGGCCCGGAACACGATGCCCAGCCGCTCGGCCATCCGCACCACCCGGTCCGCGCCGATTCGCTGTTGCAGCGCCACGAAGTAGGTGTTGACCGACCGCCCGAAAGCGGTCCACATCGTGCGGTGGCCGTTCATCCACTCCGGGTTGGCGTTGGCCGGGCACCAGTAGCCGCCGCACGCGTTCGGCCCGTCGACCGGATAGCTGGTCACCAGCCGGGACGGTGCCAGGTAGCCCGAGGCCAGCGGCATCCCCTCCTCCAGCGCGGCCAGCATGGTGAAGATCTTGAACGTGGAGCCGGCCTGGTAGCCGTCGATGCCGCCGCCACCGGCGATCAACTGGTTGACCGTGTTCGGGTGGTTGCGCTGCCCCCGGGGGTTCGGATCGAGCGAGTAGTGCCGGTTGACCGCCATCGCGAGTACCCGGCCGGTGCCGGGCTGCACCACGGCCATCGGCGCGGCCCGGCGGTCGGCGTAGTCGTAGACGGTCAGGGTCTGCCGCAGCGCGGTGGCCTGGATCGCCGGGTCGAGCGAGGTGGTGATCCGGTAGCCGCCCCGGCGCAGCGTCTGCTGCCGCTCGTCGACGGTGAGCCCGAACGCCGGGTTCGCGTTCCACCACTGCCGGAAGTAGTCGCAGAAGAAGCCCCAGTCGGAGCGCCCGTCCGGGATGCCGGCGCAGTCGTTCGGCTCGGCGCCGGGCCGCAGCCTGATCGGCTCCGACTGGGTACGGGTGGCGGCCTCGGCGGAGATCACCCCGGTCTCCGCCATCTGCCGCAGTACGTAGCCCCGGCGGGCCAGCGCGGCCTCCGTGTCGCCACCGATCGGGCTGTCCGTCTCCGGCGAGCGGACCAGCCCGGCCAGCAGGGCCGCCTCGGCCAGGGTCAACTGCCCGGCCGGCTTGGAGAAGTACCGCTGGCTGGCGGCGGCGACGCCGTACGCCCCGGCACCGAAGTAGGCGATGTTCAGGTAGCGGCTGAGGATCTCGTCCTTGCTGAGCCGGCGCTCCAGCGCGAGCGCGTACCGCATCTCCTGGATCTTGCGGCCGGCGCTGGTCTCGGTCGCCTCGGCACGCTGTTTCGCGGTGAGTCCGGGGTCGCTCTTGAGCACGTTGCGGACGTACTGCATGGTCAGCGTCGAGGCGCCCTGCCGCACCTCGCCACCCACCCGGTTCGCCACGGCGGCCCGGAGTACACCCTTCAGGTCGACGCCGCCGTGCGAGTAGAAGCGGGCGTCCTCGGCCGCCACCGTCGCCTGCCGCATCACCTCGGCGACCTGGGACAGCGGCACGTTCGTCCGGTTCTCGTCGTAGAACGAGGTGATCGGGGTACGGCCGTCGGCGGCGAAGAGGTAGGAGCGCTGGGCGGTCGGCGGGGTACGCAGGTCCTGCGGCAGGTCCTCGTAGCGGGCGCCGATCGACTTGAGCCCCACCGCCGCCAGGACCGAGGCCGGCAGCGCGGCGGCGGCCAGGATCGTCCCGGCCAGGATTCCGGCCAGGGTCAGGGTCCAGAGCTGGTTCAGCCGCAGCCGGAGCATGCGGTACCTCCCGGGCGGGACAGCGATCGACGCGACCCGGACAAACGGCCGGGCTCGGGGACTCCGTCAGCCTGACGGCTGATTTCGGGCGCCGCACCCGTTTCACGGCAAACCGGTTCAGATTCACAAGCCGGAGTGACCACGGCGGAATCTCCCCCGCCGCAGGGCGGGCCGCGCCCGCGTCAGGGCGGGCCGCGTCGCCTCAGGGCGGGCCGTGCGCGCGTCAGGGCAGCCGCGTCGCCTCAGGGCAGGCTGCGCCCCGGGTCAGGGCAGCAGGACGGCGGCGAGCGGCCGGACGGCGTCCTCGATCTCGTCGGCGACCCGGCTGAAGCACTGGTCGCCCCGGCCCCACGGGTCGTCGAGGTCGTCGCCGGGCAGCGGGGACGACCCGCTCCGGGCCGCCGCCACCGCGGCCACCAGCGCGGTGCCCCGGGCGTAGACCGCGTCCGGGTCGGCCAGGTCGGCCGGGGGCAGGACCGCGGCGTCCACGGTGGGCAGCAGCCGGCCGAACTCGCCGAGCACGAAGGTGCGGTCGGCGGCGTCGGGACGCAGCGCCACCACGTATTCCTGCTGGTCGGCGGTTGCCGTCAACACCAGGTCGGCCGCGTCGATGTGCTCCGAGCGGAGCTTGCGGGCGCCGAAGTCGGCGACGTCCCCGCCCCGGGAGCGCACCTGGCGGGCGGCCGGCGGGTTCATCTCCTCACCCGCGTGCCAGCCGCCGGTACCGGCGCTGTGGCTGTGCACCAACCGGTCGGCGTCGTCCGCGTCGTCCGCGCCCCGGCGGGCCAACCGTTCCCGTACGGCCAGCGCGAGCAGCCGCTCCGCCATCGGCGACCGGCAGATGTTGCCCAGGCAGACGTGCAGGACCGTGAACGGCGGCACTCAGGTCACCTGGCCCTGGATGTCCGGTACGACGTCGCGGAGCTTCTCCAGCGGGATCGCGCCCTGGCGCAGCACCCGGGGCACCTCGCCGGTCACGTCGACGATGGTGCTCGGCACCGGCTCCGGACAGGGCCCGGCCTCCAGGTAGGCCCGCACCGCGTAGCCGAGCTGCTCGCGCGCCTCCTCGGCGGTCACCGCCGCCGGCTGGCCGGTCTTGTTCGCCGACGAGACGGCCATCGGCCCGGTCTCCCGGAGCACCTCCAGGGCGACCGGGTGCAGCGGCATCCGCACCGCGACCGTGCCGGCGGTGTCGCCGATGTCCCACTGGAGGCTGGGCGAGTGCTCGACGACGATCGTCAGCGCGCCGGGCCAGAACGCGTCGGCCAGGTCCCGGGCGGTGCTCGGCAGCATGAAGACCAGCCCGTCCAGCGTGCGCCGGGAGCCGACCAGCACCGGCGGCGGATGCTGCCGGTCCCGACCCTTCGCGTTGAGCAGCGCCTTGACGGCGTAGGGGGTGAACGCGTCCGCGCCGACCCCGTAGACCGTGTCGGTCGGGATCACGACCAGCTCGCCGTTCTTGACCGCCTCGACGGCCGCGGCGATGCCTCGGTCACGGTCCGCCAGCGACCGGCAGTCGTAGAGCATCACGAGGAGCCAGTCTGCCACGCCGGAGCGCCCACCGTGGCACGGGGACTTCCGGCCGGTTACGGGACGGCGTCGGCCCGGCGGGCGGTGGCGAAACGGGGCCGCCCGACCAGGTCGGGATGGTCCGCGATCTCGACGAACCGGCCGTCGGCACGCAGCAGCTCCGGAACCGCCGTGCCGTGCGTGTCGTCGTGCTCCACCCCGAAGACCCCGCCGGGGCGCAGCAGCCCGGCCGCCCGATCGAGTACCAGCCGGATCACCGCCAGCCCGTCCGGGCCGCCGAAGACCGCGTCCGCCGGGTCGTGCCCGGCCACGTCCGGGGGTACCGGGGTGCCGTCCGGCACGTACGGCGGGTTGCAGAGCAGCACGTCCACCCGGCCGGCGTACCCGGCCAGCAGCTCCGGGTCGGCGACGTCCCCGGCCACCACCTCGATCGGCGGGTCGCCGGCAGCGGCCCGCTCGGCGGCGTTGCGGCGCAACCAGTCCAGCGCCGCCGCGGACCGCTCCACCGCGACCACCCGGGCCGCCGGCACCTCCCCGGCGACCGAGAGCGCGATCGCGCCGCTGCCGCTGCACAGGTCGACCACCAGCGGTCCCGCCCCGGCCGGGTCGCTGCCGGTCCCGGGTCCGCCGAGCCGCCGGGCCTGCTCGACGCCCCAGCCGGCCAGCAGTTCCGTCTCCGGCCGGGGCACGAAGACCCCGGGGCCGACCGCCAGCTCCAGGTAGCGGAACGCCGCCGAGCCGAGCAGGTACTGCAACGGCTCGTGCCGGGTACGCCGCTCGACCAGCTCCGTCAGCCGGTCGTACTGCTCGCCGGTGAGCGGCCCGGCCACGGCCAGCGCCCCGCGCGACACGCCGAGGACGTACGCCACCAGAAGCTCCGCCTCGGTCCGGGCCGGCCCGACGCCGGCCCGGGCCAGCGCGGACGTCGCCGCCGCGACCGCGACCGACGGTCGGGTCCGTTCTGTCGCTTCACGGGGATGCCGGGGAATACGCGTCACGACATAATCATGAAACGTCGGCCGGGAATCATCGCGTCGCGGGCGCGTTTCCGACCCGGATCGACTGGGTGCTCAGACCGGTCGAGCGTCCCCGGAGGGCACCGTGCCTCCGGGCGACCGGTCGGCTCCTCGACTTTCGCGGGGGTCTGGCTGGCGACGGCGATGGAGGTTGTGCGTGAGTTGGCTCGACCGGGTCGGTGACCGGGCCGAGGAGTTGAGACACGCCCGTTCCCTGATGGAGAGCAGCCGCTCCGCCGAGGCGTGCCTGGTCTTCGAACGCGTGCTCGACACCACCGACGACCCGTACTCCCGGGCCGAGGCGTTGCTCCAGCGACTCTCCGCGATCCTCAACCTGGGCCGCACCGCCGAGTACACCCGGGCGGTGGAGCAGGCGTTCGACGCCGCCCGGGACCTGCCCGACCCCTACCTGCACGGCCACCTGCACGCCCTGGCCGCGCTGGCCGCGCACAATCAGGGCGCGCTGGACCGCTGCGTCACCCACCTGGTCCGGGGCGCCCGGGCGCTCGGCTCGGTGGACGAGCCCGACCGGGAGACCGCCTGGGGCTGGCACGACCTGGCGATGGCCTACTCCTACCTCGGCTTCCACGGCTACGCGCTGGGCGCCATCGAGCGGGCCCGCCGGCTGGGGCTGGCCGTCGGCATCCCCGAGGAGACCTTCGCCGCACCCGGCATCCGGCTGCGCAACGCGGTCGCGCTGGACCACCACGGGGACAGCGACGGCTGCCTGCGGGTGCTCAGGGACGTCGGCGCCGACCTGGAACGCTTCGTCGGGGCCGGCACGGCGGGCCGGTTGCGGCCGAGCGGCCGGGCGGCGTACGGGTACGCGCTCGCCCGGCGGGCCGCCCTCGGCGCCACGACCGGCCGGTCGGCCGTACCGGAACTCGACCCCGACCGGCTGCTCCGCGACGGCGGGGACAGCGCGCGTACCCGGGACATGCGGCAGCTCGGCGGGGCGTGCCTGGCGATCGCCGCCGGCCGGCCCGCCGAGGCGCTGGCCCGGCTGGAGACGGTGCACGTCTCGGCCGAGACGCTGGGCGCGGCCGAGCACGCCCGGCTCTCCAGCCTGGCGTACGCCGGGGTCGGCGACCACGCGGCGGCGCACCGGGCCGACCGGTACGCGTTCCGGCTGGCGACCCAGCGCAACGACCGGCTCCGGGACGTCTACGTCGACGGCATCGCGGCCCGGATCGAGCACGAGGAGATGCGCCGGGAGGCGGTCCGGCACGAGGGCGAGGCGCTGACCGACCCGCTCACCGGGCTGCCGAACCGCCGCCGGTTGGAGCGGTACGTCGCCGGGATGGCCGGCCGGGGCGAACGGGCCGTGATCGGGGTCTGCGACCTCGACGGTTTCCGGGCGGTGAACACCGCGCACGGCCGGCACTGCGGCGACCTGGTGCTGCAACGGATCGCCGGGGTGATCAACCGGGTGATGCGGCGCGGCGACTTCGTGGCCCGGTACGGCGGCGACGAGTTCGTGGTGGTGCTGCCCGGCGCCGGGATGGCCGAGGCGGGTGAGGTCGGCCGGCGGATCAGCGCGGCGGTCGCCGCCGAGGACTGGGAGTCGATCGTCCCCGGCATCCGGGTCGGGGTGAGCGTCGGCTTCGCCGAGGTGCACGGCTCGGGCGCCGGGCCACGGGACGCGCTGCGCGCCGCCTTCGAGCTGGCCGCCGGGGAGCGACCGCAGGCCGCGACCGGGCCGGCGACGGCACGCTGAGCGGGTGCCGGCGGCGCCACCGGGCGCGGCTCAGCGGCGGGACAGCTCCGTCTCGCCGGCCAGCCGGGCCGAGCGGTCCGCCTCGGCGAGCGCGTCGAGCACCCCGTCCAGCTCACCGGCGAGCGCCAGGTCGAGGTTGTACGCCGTGTAGCCGATCCGGTGGTCGGTGATCCGGTTCTGCGGGAAGTTGTACGTCCGGATCCGCTCGGAGCGGTCGACGGTACGCACCTGCGAGCGGCGGGCGTCCGAGGCGGCGGCGTCGGCCTGCTCCTGCGCGTTGGCCAGCAGCCGGGCCCGGAGGATCCGCATCGCCTGTTCCCGGTTCTGCAACTGGGACTTCTCGTTCTGGCAGGAGACCACGATCCCGGTCGGCAGGTGGGTGATCCGCACCGCCGAGTCGGTGGTGTTCACCGACTGGCCGCCCGGCCCGGAGGAGCGGAACACGTCGATCCGCAGCTCGTTCGGGTCGATGGTGACGTCGACGTCCTCGGCCTCCGGCAGCACGAGTACGCCGGCCGCGCTGGTGTGGATCCGCCCCTGCGACTCGGTGACCGGCACCCGCTGCACCCGGTGTACGCCGCCCTCCCACTTGAGCCGGGACCAGACCCCGTTGCCGCCCTCCGGCACCCCCTTGGCCTTCACCGCGAGCGAGACGTCCTTCACCCCGCCCAGGTCGGAGTCCTGCGCGTCGAGCACCTCGGTCGCCCAGCCGTGCCGTTCGGCGTAGCGCAGGTACATCCGGAGCAGGTCACCGGCGAAGAGCGCGGACTCCTCGCCGCCCTCGCCCGCCTTGATCTCCAGGATCACGTCCTTGGCGTCGTGCGGGTCGCGCGGGATCAGCAGCTCGGCGAGCCGGCCCTCCAGCGCGGGCAGCGTCTCGGCCAGCGACTCCGCCTCGGCCGCGAACGACGGCTCCTCGGCGGCGAGTTCGCGGGCGGCGGCGAGGTCGGCCCGGGCCTGCTCCAGCTCACCGGCGGCCTTGTGCAGCGGGGTCAGCTCGGCGAACCGTCGGCCCACCCGGCGGGCGGTGGCCTGGTCGGCGTGGATCGCCGGGTCGGCGAGGCGCCGTTCCAGCTCCGCGTACTCGTCGAGGAGCCGGGCCAGCCGGTCGCCGCTCATGCTCGTACTCCCTCTGCTCCGAACGCGGATGGTGGAAGGGACCGGGAAACGGCACGACGGCGCCCGCCCCCGGCGACGAACCGGAGGCGGGCGCCGTCGACGCGGCTACTTGCCCTTCTTGGCCTGAACCTTGGCGTACTTCTGCTGGAACTTGGCGACCCGGCCGGCGGTGTCGAGCACGCGCTGCTTGCCGGTGTAGAACGGGTGGCAGGCGCTGCAGGTCTCGACGTGGATCGAGCCGCCCTTCGCCGTGCTGCGGGTCGTGAAGGTGTTGCCGCACGAGCAGGTGACCTCGGTGGACACGTACTCGGGGTGGATGTTGGGCTTCATGTCGCCTCGGTCCTTTCGTGGGTGGTCGCCGGGTCGCCCTCGGCATCCGTCAGCCACGCCACGACACGGGTGTCGCGGAGCGATGGCGGACTCGGGCGGGAACCGGAACCGGTGGCCGACTGACCAGTGTGCCATGCCGGCTGGGCCGGCCCGAAATCGGGCTGCACACGTGATCCGTGACGGTTAACGTCACTGCTCCCTCTCGCATTCCCGCCCCGCCGGAAGGCACACCCGTGGTCACCCCCGCGTCCGATTCCGCCCTGCTCGCCCCGGTCACCCGGCTCGCCGACGTCGTCGACCCGGCGGCGCTGGCCGCCGCGCTCGCCGACGGCCACGTCCGGGTCCAGCGGCATCCGGAGCGCCCGCTCGCGATCTACAACTACACCGAGGCGTGCACCTACGGCGGAATCTGGACACCGGTGACGGTGGCCTGTCGAGGGCTGATCGTGGACGAGTCGACCGGGGTGGTCGTGGGGCGGCCGTACCCGAAGTTCTTCAACCACGACCAGCCCGGCGCACCGGCGCTCCGGCCGGACGCGCCGGCGGTGATCACGGACAAGGCCGACGGGAGCCTCGGCGTGCTGTACCCGGACGGCGCCGGCTTCGCGGTCGCCACCCGGGGCTCGTTCGCCTCCGGCCAGGCCCGGCACGCCACCGCCGTGCTCCGCTCCCGCTACCCCGACTTCACCCCGCCGCCGGGGCGGACCGTGCTGGTCGAGATCGTCTACCCGGCGAACCGGATCGTGCTGGACTACGGCGGTCTGGACGACCTGGTGCTGCTCGGCACGGTGGAGATCGCCAGCGGGCGGAGTTCCGGTCCGGAGGCGGTGCCGGACTGGCCCGGTCCGGTGGTCGAGCGGCTGCCGCACCGCACCCTGGCCGAGGCGCTGGCTGCGCCCGCCCGGGACGGTCGGGAGGGGCTGGTGGTGCACTGGCCGGACAGCGACCAGCGGGTCAAGATCAAATACCCGGAGTACGTCCGGCTGCACCGGCTCACCTTCGGGCTCAACGCCCGGCTGGTCTGGGAGTACCTCGTCACCGGGCAGGACCTCGCGGCCCGGGTCGCGCCGCTGCCGGACGAGTTCCACCGCTGGGTCGACTCCGTCGTGGCCGACCTGACCGCGACCGTCGAGGCCCGGGCCGCGAAGATCGAGCAGGCGTACGGTGAGATCGTGGCCGAACTGCCCGCCGGATGGAGCCGACGCGACTTCGCCGAGCGGGCCGCCCGGCACCCGGAGCGCAGTTTCCTCTTCCTGCGCCTCGACGGCCGCGACTACCGTCCTCACCTCTGGCAGCAGGCCCGCCCGCCGGTCGAGTGGACGCCACAGCAGGCCGGGTGAACCCCCGACGTGCGGCCGCGAAGGATCATGATGGGTGCCGGGCGGAGCGAGGAGAGAGCATGACCCGACTGATCGTCACCCGCGGGCTGCCCGCCTCCGGGAAGACCACCTTCGCCCGGAAGCTGCAACCCGGCGTCGTCCGGGTCAACCGCGACGACCTGCGCCGGATGCTGCACGGCGAGCGGCTCTTCACCCAGTGGGCCGAGGGCCAGGTCACCGTCGTGCAGCGGGCCCAGGTCGAGGCGCTGCTCCGGGCGGGCGCGGACGTCTGCGTCGACGACACCAACCTGCGGTCCCGGACCGTGCGGGACTGGGCGCAGCTCGCCGCCCGGTTCGGCGCCGCCTTCGAGGTGCACGACTTCACCGACGTACCGGTGGACGAGTGCGTCCGCCGCGACGCCGAGCGACCCGAGCAGGACCGGGTCGGCGAGGAGGCGATCCGGCGACTGCACGAGCGCTACCTGGCCGGACGGGCCCTGCCGCTGCCGGTACCGACCGTCGAGCCGGGCGGGCCGGCGGCCGTCTACACCCCGCCGTCGGACGAGGTGCCGGAGATCGTACTGGTGGACATCGACGGCACGGTGGCGCTGATGGCGGGGCGCAGCCCGTACGACATGACCCGGGTCGGCGAGGACCTGCCCAACACCGCCGTCATCTCGGCGGTCCGGGCCATGCACTCGGCCGGCTACGGGGTGGTCTTCTGCACCGGGCGGGACGCCTCCTGCCGGGAGCAGACGCAGCGGTGGCTGGCCGAACACGTCGACGTGCCGTACCTGGCCCTGCACATGCGGGCCGTCGGCGACCAGCGCCGCGACTCGGTGGTCAAGCGGGAGATCTTCGACCGGGAGATCCGCGACCGCTACCGGGTGGTCGGGGTCTTCGACGACCGGATGCAGGTGGTCAAGATGTGGCGCGGCCTCGGCCTGACCGTCTTCCAGGTCGCCGAGGGCGACTTCTAGCCCGCAGCCCCGGTGAATCGGGTCGTCGACCTGGACGTCAAAGGCGCTACCCGGCGTCGGTAGCGCCTTTGACGTCCAGGTCGAGCCCGCGCGCCGCGCGTGGCCCGATCCCGGTCGGACCCGGCGGGTGGCGCGGCATCCGCAGAGCGGGTGGCGCGGCATCCGCAGGGCGGGTGCGTCGGGCTGGCGGCGGTGCCGCGCCGAACTAGCGGCGGGTGAGCGGGATGGTGGCCCGGGCGGTCGCCCCGTTGACGGTGACGGCGAGTTGGACAGCGTCGCCGGAACGCAGCCCGGTCAGCCGGCCGGTGGCCGGGTCGAACCAGGCGGCGTGCCACGGCCGCAGGCCGCGCACCGGTCCGATGTGCAGGTTCGCCGATCCGGACCAGTCGGCCGAGAGCGGGGCGGCGACCGGTACCTGCCGACCGCCGGGCTGGGTCACCGTGGCGGTGACCGCGACCGCCGAACCGGCCGGCAGGGTCGCCGGGGCGGCCAGGGTCAGCCGGTCCACGTGCGCCCGGGTCTGCGCGCTGACCCACTCCGGCCCCTCGGCCAGCGGGTCGCGCCGGGCCGCCGCCGCCTCGGCCGGCGACACCGGGTCGACCCCGAACATCGTCCAGCCGCTGAACCCGCCCAGGTGCGGCGCGGTCGACGGGTTCTTGCCGGCGTTGCCGTTGATCAGGTACGGCACCCCGTCGACCCGTTCGGCGGAGAAGCTGCCGACGTGCGCGCCGACGAAGAGTGCGCCCTTGCCGGTCTCGCGCTGGAACTCGGCGAGCCACCGCTCCAGCAGTGCCGCCTCCTTGCGGTCGCCGAGCTGGCTCGCCCTGGCCGGCGTCGGGTCCCGGGGCGCGTGGTGCTCCACCAGCACCACCGAGCCGACGGCCGGGTCCCGGGCCGCACCGTCCAGGGCGGTACGCAGCGCGAGTACCTGCCCGAAGCCGCCGCCGCGCAGGCTGCCGGTCGAGGTGTCCAGGGTGACGAACCGGGTCCGGGTGCCGCCCCGGCGCGGGCTGTGGTCGAAGACCCGGTACGTCTCGCCGAAGACCGACCGGAAGTTGCTGATCGGGGCCCCCATGATCTCGTGGTTCCCCGGCACGTAGTGGTACGGCAGCGTACCGCCCAACTCCTCGTCCAGGATCCGTTTGGCCAGCGCGAAGTCCTCCGGATAGGCGGTGTCCACGAAGTCCCCGTTGATCACCAGGAAGTCCGGCCGGGCGGCCTTCACCTCGCGGAGCGTACGGCGGGCCTGGGCGACCAGGTCGCTGTCCGGGTTCGCCGCCACGAACTGCGCGTCGGAAAGGACGGCGAAGCGCCAGGGCGCCCGGTCGACGGTGCCGTCGGTCAGCACCACCCGGTCGGTACGGAGCGGCTCGGCCGGCACCTCCACCTCGGCGGGTACCCGGGCGACGATGTCGTCGATCACCACCTCCCCGGTGTACGCCGCCGCCGCGTCGGTCTCGGCGACGTAGAACCGGCGGATCCGCACCGGATAGACCACTCCGGCTGGTACGGCGAGTTCGACGTAACGCCAGCCGGTCCAGTCCAGGTAGGGGCCGCGCAGTACGTGCTGCTGGTCGAGGGCGTCGTGCAGGTGCAGGCTGGGCCACTCGCCGTTCCCGTTGGCGTGGATCCACATCCCGAACGACTGCGGCTGCCCGGCCACCGGGATGTACGCGGGCGGGTCGGCGTACGCGGCGCGGGTGCCGGTGGACTGGCCGAAGTCGTACGCCAGCTTCAGGCCGGTGCCGGTGCGGCCCGGCACCGGGGTGGCCGAGCCGGTGGCCCGGGCGGCGCTGAACCGCCAGCTCGCCGCGTCGTCGAACATCGCCACCGGTACGTCGGTGAGCCCGACCGTCACCGGCAGCACGGTGCTGGCCGCGCCGACCCGTACCGTGACCAGCCCGGCACCATTGTCCACTTTGGCCCTCACCGCGAGGGTGCCGTCGGCGGCCGGGGTGACCTCCAGCAACTCCCGGTCGTAGTCCAGGCGCAGGTCGGCCGCCTCGATCGGCGCGGTGTTCCCCTCGGCGTCGTAGCCGACCACGCCGAACGACCCGGTGCCGCCCGCGCCGGCCAGCCCGACCCGGTCCACCGTGCCGTCGATCCGGGCCAGCGGGCCGAGCACGGTCAGCGGCAGTGCACCCTTCGCCCGGCCCCGGGACGCGGTCACGGTCACCTCACCGGACCGGCGGGCCCGGAAGACTCCGGCGGAGTCGACCGTGCCCCGGGACGCCGGTTCGGCCCGCCAGCCCGGCGCGCCGGCCGCCGGGCCGTAGGTCTCGTCGTAGCCGGCCGCCGCGAGCCGCCGGGTCAGCCCGGGAAAGACCCGGTCCGGGCGTCCGCCGCGCACCGGCCCGACGCCCGGCGCCGCCACCGGGTCGAGCAGGGTCTTCACCCAGTACGCCCGGAGCCGCCCGCTCCCCTGCGGCGCGTACAGCGCCAGCCCGTTCGGCACCGGCCGCTCGGAGCCGTCCGACGGGCTGTTCTCGACCCGGACAGCCGGCTGGCCGGGCTCCCGGGCGAGCAGCGTCGACGAGCCCCCGCCGTCGAGGTTGAGCGCGTCGTGCGCGCCGAGTTCGGTCATCATCCGGCCCAGTTCGGTCAGGGTCACGCCCCGGCTGTCCGCCTGCCGTCCGTCCACTGTGAGCAGATACATCTTCCGGCCGTCGGCGGAGAACCCGACCGCGGTCCGGGGTTCGGGGTTGACGTCACCGATCTCCTGCGGCACCCCGTCCCGGACCAGTACCCGGTTGCCGCCGATCGCGGCGCGCAGCGTGCTGCCGTCGGAGGGCTTCGGCGCGTACCGGAGGTCGACCGGGTCGCCGGGACGGAGCGCGGCGAGCGCGTCGGCGCCGGCCTCCCGGCCGAGCAGTACCGTCGTGCCGGCCGGGATCGGGCCGCTGCCGGCGGCGGGGGTGACGGTCGCGACCCGGCCGCCGACCAGGGTGACCTCGCTGACCCGGGTGGCGCCCTCGACGGCCCGGGTCCGGGGGTAGGAGCCCCAGAGCGGGGTGAAGACGCCGATGCCGCCGGCCGCGACCATGTTGTTGAACTGGGTCAGCGTCACCGGTCCGGCCGGCAGGGTGGCGGTGCCGTCGAAGTGCACCTGGACCACCCGGCCCACGCCCTCGGCGGTCACCCCGACCGCCTCGTGGTGCCCGGCGACCGGCGACTGGACCAGCTCACCGGCCCGGATGCCGATGCCCTGGGCCGCGCCGGAGTTGTTGATGTCGAAGAAGTCGCCGTTGACCGCGGCCACCGCACCGGCCCGGTCGACCGCCCGGCGCAGCGGTTCGGCCCTGGTGACCTCGCCGGAGTTGACGTAGTCGACGCCGACCCCGCCGGCCAGGTCGGCGGTGAGCGCGTCGGCCCGGAGCCAGCCGTTGGCGTCGTACCGGTCGAAGGAGGTCAGGTCGAGGCCGGGGGCGACCGGCCGGGTCCGGGTGTCGGTGACGATCCCGTCGGTGGCGGCGGCCGGGACCGGCGCGGACGACGGCGCCGGGTACGACGAGGCGGCCGGGGCCTCCTCCGGTGCGGTGCCGACGGCCGGTAGCGGCCGGGACGGCGCGGACACCGGTTCGGCGTACGCCGGGACCGGCCCGGCGAGGGTGAGGGACGGCACCAGGAGCAGCAGCCCGGCGAGGCGGGCGGATCGGCGGCGGGTCACCATGCCCGGTAGTCAACCCGACGACGTATAGAAGTTTCAATAGTTGCCGGTTGAACCGAAGGAAAATTCCATCAACCGCGGTCGGCGGGATATCCGGCGCCGAGGACGTGCTCCCGGCCCCAGGCGCCGAGCGGCTCCAGCGCCGCGTTCAGCGAGACACCGAGCGGGGTCAGCGAATACTCCACCCGGGGTGGCACCTCGTCGTACACCTCGCGGTGCACGATGCCGTCCGCCTCCAGCTCCCGCAGGTGCGAGGCGAGCACCTTCTCGGTCACCCCCGGCACCAGCCGGCGCAGCTCACCGAAGCGGCACACCTGCTCGCCGAGGGCCCAGAGGATCAGCACCTTCCACTTGCCGCCGACCACGGCCATCGCCGCGTCGATCCCGCAGACGTACGCCCCGGGCGCTCCCGGTCGCCGTACCGTCGACATCGCCACCCCCTCCCACCAGCTCACTAACCCCGGGGTAACCACCCACTTCGCTGTGCGTACTTGAGCGGTCCGCGGGCGGCGGCAAGTCTACGAGCATGGAAGAGAACACCGCCGCCGTGCAGACCCCACTGACCCTGCTCGGGCTCGGTGCCATGGGTACCGCACTCGCCCGCGCCTGGCTCGCCGCCGGACACCCGCTGACCGTCTGGAACCGCACCGCCGCCCGAGCCGAATCGCTCGGCGCCGAGGGCGCCACCGTCGCCCGCACCGCCGCCGAGGCGGTGGCCGCGAACCGGCTCGTGGTGGCCTGCCTGCTCGACGACGCCTCGGTCCGGCAGACGCTTGCCGACACCGACCTGACCGGCCGCGACCTGGTCAACCTCAGCACCAGCACACCCGGCCAGGCCCGCGCCCTCGCCGACTGGGCGCAGCGGCGCGGCGCCCGGTTCGTCGACGGCGGGATCATGGCGGTACCCCCGATGATCGGCGTCGAGGGGTCCGGCGGCTACGTCTTCTACAGCGGCTCCACCGACCTCTTCGAGACCCACCGGGACGTACTGGCCGTGCCGGCCGGCACCCGGTACGTCGGCGCGGATCCCGGCTTCGCCGCGCTGCACGACGTGGCACTGCTCAGCGCGATGACCGGGATGTTCGCCGGGGTCGCGCACGCCTTCGCGCTGATCCGCCGGGAGGAGATCCCGCCGAGGGACTTCGCCCCGCTGCTGGAGGGCTGGCTCACCGGGATGGCCCCGTTCGTGCGCCTGACCGCGGCACAACTGGCCAGCGGCGACTACGTCACCGGTACCGAGTCGAACCTCGCGATGATGGTGGCCGCGAACGAGACGCTGCTGAACACGGCCCGGGAGCAGGGGGTCGGCACGGAACTGCTGACGCCGTACCTGGACCTGATGGCCCGCCGGCTCGCCGACGGGCACGGCGCGGAGAGCGACACGGGCGTGATCGACCTGCTGCTCCGCTGAACCGGCCCGGAAACGCACAGCGGGGCCCGGCCGAACTCGGCCGGGCCCCACCAACGTGCCCTTGAGGATCTCGCCGGGTGTTACTCCCCCGGCGTCGACTTCGCGATCTGCATCAGGAACTCGATGTTGGTCCGGGACTGCTTGAGCCGGTCCAGCAGGAGGTCCAGCGCGGCCTGCGAGTCGAGCGAGTGCAGCACCTTGCGCAGCTTGTGCGTGATGGCCAACTCCTCCGGGGCCAGCAGGATCTCCTCCTTACGGGTGCCGGAGGTGTGGATGTCGATGGCCGGGAAGACCCGCTTGTCGGCGATCTTCCGGTCCAGCTTCAGCTCCGCGTTACCGGTGCCCTTGAACTCCTCGAAGATGACCGTGTCCATCACGGACCCGGTCTCCACCAGCGCGGTGGCGAGGATGGTCAGCGAACCGCCGTTCTCGATGTTCCGCGCCGCGCCCAGGAACCGCTTCGGCGGGTAGAGCGCGGTGGAGTCGATACCACCGGACATGATCCGACCACTGGCCGGCGCCGCCAGGTTGTACGACCGGCCGAGCCGGGTCACCGAGTCGAGCAGTACGACCACGTCGTGGCCCAGCTCGACCAGGCGCTTGGCCCGCTCGATCGCCAGCTCGGCGACCGTGGTGTGGTCCTGCGGCGGACGGTCGAAGGTGGCCGCGACAACCTCGCCCTTGACCGAGCGCTGCATGTCGGTGACCTCTTCGGGCCGCTCGTCGACGAGCACGACCATCAGGTGGCACTCGGGGTTGTTGTGGGTGATCGCGTTGGCGATCGCCTGCAACACCATGGTCTTACCGGCCTTCGGCGGCGACATGATGAGCGCCCGCTGACCCTTGCCGATCGGCGTCACCAGGTCGATGACCCGGGTGGTCAGGATGTGCGGCTCGGTCTCCAACCGGAGCCGCTCCTGCGGGTAGAGCGGGGTCAACTTGTAGAACTCGGGACGCCGCTTCGCCTCGTCCGGGTCCATCCCGTTGATGGTGTCGAGCCGGACCAGCGGGTTGTACTTGTCCCGCCGCTGCTCGCCGTCCCGGGCCGCGCGTACCGCACCGGTGACCGCGTCACCGCGGCGCAGGCCGTACTTCTTGACCTGGGACATCGACACGTAGACGTCGTTCGGGCCGGAGAGGTAGCCGGTGGTCCGGACGAAGGCGTAGTTGTCGAGCACGTCGATGATGCCGGCCACCGGTACGAGGACGTCGTCCTCGTTGACCTGAGGCTCCCGGCCGCCGCCGCTCTCGCCGTTCTCCGCCCGCTCGCCCCGGCCCCGACGCCGGTCGCGGAAGCGGCTCCGCCGGCTGCGCCGGCCGCCGCCCTCGCCGTCGTCGTCGCCGTCGCTGTCCCGGTCCCGATCCCTGTCCCGGTCCGTCGAACGGTCCCGGTCCGCCGAACGCTGTCCACGGTCGTTGCGCGACTCGCCACGCTCGCCCCGGTCACCCCGCTCGTTGCGGTCCCGGCCGTTGCGCGACTCGCCCCGGTCCGCGCGGTCGCCGCGCTCGCCACCGTCGGTCCGCTCGGCACCGTCGGTCCGCTCCGCGCGGTCACCGCGCTCGGCCCGCTCCGCGCGGTCACCGCGCTCGGCCCGCTCCGCGCGGTCACCGCGCTCGGCCCGCTCCGGACGCTCGTTCCGCTCGTTGCGCTCCGTCGGCGCCGCGGTCTCCACCTCGGCGGTGGCGGCAGCGGTCCGGCTGGACCGGCGGGACGTCCGGGTCCGACCCTCGCCGCCAGCGGCGGCGGGCACCTGCTCGGCGGCCCGACGCTCACCGTCCGGCCGGTCGGCGCTGTCCCGCACCTCGGCCCGGACCTCTTCGCGAGCCGGCGCGGCAGCGGCCGACACCTCGGCACGCGGGCGCGGCGCGCCGCCGCCCGTGCTGTTGGTGGCACCAGCCTGCCGTTCCGAGATGGCGGCGATCAGCTCGCCCTTGCGCATCCGGGCCGTACCGGAGATGCCGAGCGACGCGGCCAGGCTCTGCAACTCTGGCAGCAGCATCGCCGACAGCCCGGTGCCGGTCCGCCGACGACGGGTGGCGCCGGTGGTGGCTTCGCCAGCGACGTTGGAAACATCCGACGTCACGTCGGTGGTGTCGCTCAATGGATTCCTTCCCTCGATAAGGCCGGGGCTGCCCGTGGCCCGAAGTGCTGGCTGGCCGGGCGGCCTCGGTACACCCGTCTCGCTTGACGCGTCACGGGAGTCTGTAACACAGCAGCCGGTTGGTTTCCCGACCCACCAACATCGGTGGGCAGGTCTCGCCGCCTGCGGCGACCTGTGGAAACTGCGGTGCGGCGTAGACCTAGGCAGGGGTGAGACGGGCTGACCGCCGAGAGCTTCGGGGGTGCACCGACCCGCAGGAGTCGCATTGCTTCGCGGCTGTGCTAAGTCTAGAGCGTAATCAACTCTTCCGACCTGCGGCAACAGGGCCCCGCTCGGCGTGTCCCAGTCTACCCCCATCGACCCGGGCGCCGGCTACGTCTATGGGCAACCTTTGCGCGGTCCAACCCATTCCCGCCTCGAATTTCTCCTCGCCGCTGCTCAGCACGAGAATCGACGGCCCCGCCCCACTGACCACAGCCGGCACACCAGCCGCACGCAACTGCGCCAACCGGGCGGCGGTGCCCGGCATTCCGGCCGCCCGGTAGTGCTGGTGCAGCCGGTCCTCGGTCGCCTCGAAGAGCAGCGCCGGATCGGTGGTCAGGGCGTGCACCAGCAGCGCGGCCCGGCCGGCGTTGCGGGCCGCGTCGACGTGCGGCACCGTCGCCGGCAGCGCCGCGCGGGCGGTCGCGGTCAGCCCGCGCTCCTCGGGTACGAAGACCGTGGCCCGGACCTGCGGCGCCACCGGCAACCGGACCGCGCGGGCCGGACCGCCCGACTCGGTCCAGGCGATGGTGAACCCGCCGAGCAGGCACGGCGCGACATTGTCCGGATGTCCCTCCAGCTCCGCCGCCAGCCGCAGTGCCGCCGCGTCGTCGAGCCGCCGCATGCCGTCCTCGACCAGTCCCCTGGCCAGTTGGATCCCGGCGACGATCGCCGCGGACGAGGAGCCCAGGCCGCGCGCCTGCGGGATCCGGTTGACGCACTCCACGGCCAGCCCCGGCGGTTGACCCCCGAGTGCGTCGAAACCGGCCCGCATGGCCCGGACGACCAGATGGTCGTCGCCGGTCGGCAGCTCTCCGGCCCCCTGCCCGGTCACCTCGACCCGACAGCCGCCCGCCGTCGTCCGGGCGCTGACGTCGTCGTAGAGCGCCAGCGCCAGACCGAGCGCGTCGAAGCCCGGACCGAGGTTGGCGCTGGTCGCCGGCACCCGGACCCGGACCGGTTCGGAAACGAAGGTCGGCCGCATCGGCTCATGCTAGGCGGCCCGGGCGCGGTGCCGGGGCCGGCGTCCGGGCCCTGGGACGTCACCGACCCTTCCCGGGCCGAGCCGGGCCGGTCACGCCGACTCGGAGTCGTCCGGCGCACCGCTTCCCCGCTCTGTGCCGTCCGACGACTGCCCGCCGTCCGGCCCGGCACCGCCCGGCTCCGCCGGTGAGCCCGCCTGGTCGGCATCCGCCGGATCGGCGCCCCGGGCCGGTCTGCCCGCCCGGCCGGCCGAACGCAGGGCCAGCCGGAGGGCGTACTCGATCTGGGCGTTGACGCTGCGGATGTCGTCCGCCGCCCACCTCGCGACCGCCTCGTAGACCTGCGGGTCGAGCCGGAGCAGGAGTTTCTTGCGTTCCGCCATGGGAGCGGGAACCTAGCTGTAGAGGGAACCGGTGTTCACCACCGGCTGGGCGGCCCGGTCACCGCAGAGCACGACGAGCAGGTTCGCCACCATCTGCGCCTTCCGTTCCTCGTCCAGCTCGACCACGTGCTCCTCGCGCAGCCGTTCCAGCGCGTTGGAGACCATGCCCACGGCCCCTTCGACGATCTTGAACCGGGCACCCACGATCGCACTCGCCTGCTGGCGGGCCAGCATCGCCTGGGCGATCTCCGGGGCGTACGCCAGGTGCGTGATCCGGGACTCCAGCACCTCCACGCCGGCCAGCTCGACCCGTTCGCGCAGCTCGGAGGTCAACTCGTCGCTGACCACGGCGCTGTCCCGCAGGCTCGCCCGACCCGAGTCGTGCGCCTCGTACGGGTAGCTGGTGGCGAGGTGCCGGACGGCCGCCTCGGACTGCACGGCGACGTACTCGACGTGGTCGTCGACCGCGAAGGCGGCCCGGGCGGAGTCGACCACCTGCCACACGACGACGGCGGCGATCTCCACCGGGTTGCCGTCGGCGTCGGAGACCTTCAGTCGGGCGGTCTCGAAGTTGCGTACCCGCAGGGTGACCTTCTGCCGTGCGGTGAGCGGCCAGGTCCAGTGCAGGCCGGCCTGCCGGATGGTGCCCACGTAGCGGCCGAAGAACTGCACCACCTGGGCCTCGTTCGGGTTGACCACGGTGTATCCGGTGGCCACCAGCGCGGCCAGTACGGCATAGCCGACGGTGACCACCGTGATCCGCAGGTCGACACCCGGTTCGCCGAGCACCGACGCGATGCTGGCGATCCCGACGGCGGCCAGGACCAGCATGACCGCGGTGGGGATGAACCCGGAGATCCGGAAGGCAGCTCGTTCCATGACATCTCCTTGATAGCGAGGTGATATCACGAGGATATCGAACACGCACCCACGCGTCGAGCCCCGGCCCTGGCCGGCGGAACATCGGAACAGCAGAGTCGGAGTCGACCCGGCGCGACCGCGCCCGACGGAACGTCGGACGTCGTCAGGGCAGCCGGGTCTGGTCCTCCGCGGCACCCCGGCCGCGCTGCGAGAACGAGTAGCTGAGCACCCGCGTCCACTGGAGCAGACCCCTCGGCCGCAGCTCCGAGCCGCGCCGACCGTCCGGGTCGAAGGCGAGCGCCGCGTCGACCTCCTCGGGCAGTCGGGTACCGAGGACGATCCGGCCGAAGGCGCGCCACGGGCCGCCCCAGCCGGCCGCCAGCAGCTCGAGCCGGGCCTCGCCACGGGCGGCGACCTCGGCCACCTCGTCGAGGGACGATCCCAGCGGACGGTCGGCCCGGGCCAGCAGGTAGGCCCGGCGACCGCCGAACCGGTACGCCAGCAGGCTCCCGTACGGCCCGGCGAAGTCGCGGTGCGGCAGCGGCAGGTGCCGGAGCAGCGGCGGTCGGCTGCTGCCGGAGAGCAGCAGGTCGAAGGGGCCGTCGGGGGTGTGCAGCCGGACGCCGAGCCCCAGCAGGTCGGGCCAGCCCTGCGGGGTCGGGGTGCCCCGGGAGAGCCGCACGGTCCCCGGGTACCGGCCGGAGCCGCCGGCCAGGCCGTCGGCGAGCGGCCCCCACAGCTCGACCTCGCCGGTGAAGGAGAGCCCGCGCGGGTGCAGCAGCCGGCCGCCCCGCCAGCGCGCGAGGCGGCTCGACACCGCTACGTCCGTCGTCTCGATGCCCCACCCATACCCCGCCACCCCGCGCCTGAACCCGCCGGCCCGCACCCCGGCTACTCCCGGAACGCAGTGCCCCCGAAGTGGCCCGAGCACGCCGGGAGCGGGGGGTCACGCCCGGGAGGGGGCGGGTTCCGGGCCCTGGTCGTCGGTGGGGTCGAGGCGGCGGGTGGCGACCCACCAGCCGAGCGCGTACAGCAGGGTGGTCAGGCCGCAACCGGCCAGCACCACCCGCTGGTCGACGTGGTCCACCACGCCGGCCACCACGAGCTGGCTGAGCGCGATCGCCACCGTCGCCAGCATCATGTCGGTGGCGAAGACCCGGCCCCGCAGCCGGTCCGGCACCTCGGCCTGCAACGCGTAGTTGGACATCACCCAGTTGCTGCCACCGGCCAGGTGCGCGACGAAGACCAGGACCAGCACCAGCGGGAACCACCGGGTCACCGACACCCCGAGGTAGCCGAGCCCGTACAGCGACATCGACAGGGCGAGGCCGGTGAAGAGCCAGGACCGGTGCTTCAGTACCCGGCGCATCAGCAGTGGGCCGACGAGCGCGCCGGCACCGCGGACCGCGAAGAGCAGGCCGGTGCCGATCGGGCCCACCCCGTAGAGGGTGGCCAGCAGCGGAAAGACGGTCAGCACCCCGTTGCCGAGGCCGACCGCGCTCTTCACGGTGACCAGGGCCAGCACCCGGGGACGGTGCCCGATGTAGCGCGCCGCCTCGCCGAGCGCCGCCCACGGGTGCGGCGCCGGCAGGGCGTGGTCGCGCGGCTGCTGCATCGGGCGGCGGATCAGCAGGGTCAGCCCGGCGGCCACCGCCAGGCCGACCACGGCCACCCAGAAACAGGCGTACGGCCCGACGGCGGCGGTCAGCACACCACCGAGGGACGCCCCGACGATGCTCATCGTGCCCCACGCCGAACCGGCGATCGCGTTGGCGCCGGCGAGGTCCTCCGGGTCGACCACGTTCGGCAGCGCGGCCGAGGCGGCCGGCGAGTAGAACGCCTTGGCCACCGCCACCGCGCCGACCGCGACCAGCGCCAGCCAGGCGGTGCCGGAGTCGCGTACCCCGAGCAGCAGCACGATCGCGGCCAGCGCGGTCAGGTTCGAGGCGATCAGGATCCGCTTGCGGTCCAGCCGGTCCGCGACGGTGCCGGCGTACGGCAGCAGCAGGGCGAGGATGCTGTTGTCGGCGGCGAGCACCAGGGCTCCCCACGCCCCGCTGCCGGTCAGCTCCGGCAGGAGCACCAGCAGCGGCACCATCACGAACCAGTCGGCCCCGAAGACCACGAGTTCGGCGGTGAAGAGGCGGCGGAAGTCCCGGTTCCGGGTAAGGACTGAAACGGCAGACGACACGTACCGGGACCCTACCCGGCCGTACCTCGGACCTCGTGCACGGAGCGGGACCGGTCCCGGGTGGCGGTATCCGGGCCACCCGGGATCGGTCCCTCGTCGTGTCGCGGGCCGGCGGTCAGTCCTCCGTCGGCGGCAGCGGCGACCGGCGGCTCTTCGGCAGCCGGAGTACCTCGAACTGGTCGGTACCGTCCACCAGCGCGCCCGACGGACGGGCCGGCACCGGCCCCGGCGACCCGCCGCCCGGTGCGCCGACAGCGGCACCCGCCGGCACCGGCTCGCCGGCCGGTACGTCCGGGCCGGCCACCTCGTCGGCACCCGCCGTCCCCGCCCCGGACCGGCGGCGCCGGATCCGCTCCTTGGTGTTCTCCACCATCGTGTAGAGGGTCGGCACCAGCACCAGGGTGAGCAGCGTCGAGCTGATCAGGCCGCCGATCACCACGATGGCGAGCGGCTGCGAGATGAACCCGCCCTCACCGGTCAGGCCGAGCGCCATCGGCAGCAGGGCGAAGATGGTCGCGATCGCGGTCATCAGGATCGGCCGCAGCCGGCGTCGGCCGCCCTCGACCACCGCCTCGACCACGCCCATCCCCCGGGCCCGGTACTGGTTGATCAGGTCCATCAGCACGATCGCGTTGGTCACCACGATGCCGACCAGCATCAGCACACCGATCAGCGCCGGTACGCCCAGCGGGGTGTCGGTGGCGAGCAGCAGGCCGATCGCGCCGGTCGCCGCGAACGGGATGGAGACCAGCAGGATCAGCGGCTGGAGCAGGCTGCCGAAGGTGGCGACCATGATCACGAAGACGATCGCGATCGCGGCGAGTACCGCCAGCCCCAGGTCGGCGAAGGCCTCCTGCTGCTCGGCGCTGACGCCACCGATCTCGAAGGTCGCCCCCGGCACCTCGATCCCGTCCAGCTTCTCCCGCAGCGCGGTGGTGGTGGCACCCAGGTTGGAGCCGGTCGACGTACCGCTGACCGTCACGCTGCGCTCGCCGTCGATCCGGGTCACCGCGAGCGGGCCCTGCACCTCGGTCACCTCGGCGATGTCGTCCAGCTTCACCACCCCGGCCGGGCCGGGCGGCCCCACCGGCAGCGCCCGCAGCGCCTCGATCCCGGCGGGCGGCTGCCCGGTACGCAGCACCACGTCCTGCTGCCGGCCGTCCAGCGACACCTGGCCGAGCGGGCTGCCCCGGAACTGCTGCGCGACGAGCTGCCCGACGGCCGCCTCGGAGAGTCCGAGCCGGGCGGCGGCGGCCCGGTCCACCTTGACGTCGATCCGGGGGGCGCTGTCGGCCAGGCTGCTGCGTACGTCGGTGACGTCCGCCACCTCCGACATCGCCTTGCCGACCTGCTCGCTCGCCCGGGCCAGCACCTCCTGGTCGGCGGCGCGGACGATCACCTGGATCTCGTTCACCGAACCGCCGCCCGGCCCGCCGGCCCCGCCGAAGCTGAGTTCGCCGGCCCCGGTCAGCTTGTCGAACTCGGTCCGGAGCGACTCCTGGACCTGCCCGGCGTCGGCCTCCTCGTCCAGCGCCACGGAGAAGCTCGCCTCGTTGGCGCCGCCGCCCCCGCCGAACGGGTTGCCGCCGCCCCCGCCCACGGTCACCTGGTACGACTTCACCCCGTCGGCGTCGGCCAGCACCCGCTCGACCTGCTTGGCGGCGGCGTCGGTGGCGGTCAGGCTGCTGCCGACCGGCAACTCCTGGCTGATGCTCAGGGTGTCCTGCCCGGAGTCGTCGAGGAAGTTCGTCTCCAGCCGGGTGGCCAGGCCGAAGGTGCCGAGCAGCACCACCAGGCCGAGGCCGACGGTGAGCCAGCGCCGTCGGGTCGCGAACCGGATCACCGGCAGGTACCCGCGTTGCAGTGGGCTGCGCAGCTCCTTCTCCTCGGCCGCCCGTCGCACCGCCTCCTCGGTCGCGCCACCGTTCGCCGGCCGGAGGAACCAGTACGCCAGCACCGGGATGATGGTCAGCGAGACCAGCAGCGAGGCGAGCAGCGCCACCGTGACGGTGATCGCGAACGGCGCGAAGAGCTGCCCGACGAAGCCGCCGACCAGCACGATCGGGGTGAAGACGGCGACCGTGGTCAGGGTGGACGCAACCACCGCGCCGGCCACCTCGCGTACCCCGCCGAGGATGGCGGTGCGCTTCTCCTCGCCGTACCCGAGATGTCGTTTGATGTTCTCCAGCACGACGATGGAGTCGTCGACCACCCGGCCGACCGCGATGGTCAGCGCGCCGAGGGTGAGCAGGTTGAGCGAGTAGTCGCCGACCCAGAGCGCGATCAGGGCCACCAGCACCGACAGCGGGATGGAGACCGCGGTGACCAGGGTCGAGCGGATCGAGAGCAGGAAGACCAGGATCACGAGTACGGCCATGACCAGGCCGAGCAGGCCCTCGGTGGTCAGGCTCTCGATCGACTTCTCGACGAACGGCGCCTGGTCGAAGACGACGCTGAGGGTGGCGCCGGAGGCGGTGGAGAGGTCGGCGAGCCGGTCCCGGATGTCGTGCGAGATCCGCACCGCGTTGCCGTCCGGGCTGGCGGTGACCATGATGCCGAGGCTGTCCGTGCCGTCGGTCCGGGTGAACGAGGTCGGCGCGGCGAGCTGCTGCCGCACGGTCGCCACGTCGCCGAGCCGGACCGGCTGACCGCCGGCCCGCCCGGTCAGGAAGACCCCGGCGAGTTCCTCGACCGAGCCGATCTGGCCGCCGACCTGGACCGTCCGGGTCTGGTCCGCCTCGGTCAGCGCCCCGGCCGGGATGGTCACGCCGTTGGCCCGCAGCGCCTCGCCGATCGCGGTCGGCGCGACGCCGGACGCGGCCAGCTTCGCCGGGTCGGGGGTGATCACGATCTGCTCGTCGCGGGCGCCGGTCACCTCGACGGTACGGACGCCGTCGATCGACTCCAGCTCCGGTACGACGGTTTCGGCGAGCTTCTCCGCCAGGGCCCGCTCGTCACCGTTGCCGGCCGCCGCGAGTACCACGGCCGGCAGGTCGTCGGTGCTGCCGGCGATCACCTGCGGCTCGACGTTCTCCGGCAGCGAGAGCCGGTTCAGCGCGGTCTGCATCTTGTTGACCGCGTCGTCGAGGTCGGTGCCGAACTCGTACTCGACCTGGAGGGTGGCGCTGCCTTCCTGGGAGGTGGAGGTGACCTTGGTCAGCCCGGCGATCCCCTGGATGCTGTTCTCGATCGGCTCGGCGACCTGCTCCTCGACGACCTCCGGCCCGGCGCCCGGGTACGGCGCGACGATGAAGGCCGCCGGGAACTCCAGCGAGGGCAGCAGCTGCTGCTTCAGCGACGGTACGGCGTACACGCCGAAACCTGTGATCACGATCGCGATGAGCGCGACAAGTCCTCGGTTGGCGAGACTGAGTCTGGCGAGGAACGACATCAGCGGCTCTACTCCTGTTATCGGGTTGGCGCGAGAACTGTGATCACGCGAGTTCCGACTCGGCGCGGCAGGGAAAGTCTGCCTGATCCGGAACTCCACCCCGGCGTCGGGGCGCTGGCCGCAGCCTGCGGGGCGACCGGGCCGGACGACAACTCCGGCTCAGCCATCTCTCAGCAGCTCCACCACCCGGCGGGTCGTCCGGCGGGCCCTGGAACGGCGCCCGTCCCGCACCGGCGGGCGGGGCCGCGCGCCCCGGCTCAGGCCAGGTCGAGGGCGCGGGCGGCGGTCGGCACGTCGTTGCGGATGGTGATCGGCGACGGGGCGGTGGAGATCGCCCACTCGGGGTCCTTGAGGCCGTGCCCGGTGACCGTGCAGACCACGGTGGAGCCGCTCGGCACCCGCCCCTCGGCCGCCTGTTGCAGCAGCCCGGCGACGCTGGCCGCGCTGGCCAGCTCGACGAAGACCCCCACCTCGCGGGCGAGCAGCCGGTACGCCGAGAGGATCTCCCGGTCGGTCACCGCCGAGATCAGCCCGCCGGAGGCGTCCCGGGCGTCCACCGCCTTGGTCCAGCTCGCCGGGTTGCCGATCCGGATCGCGGTGGCGATGGTCGAGGGCTCGCGGACCGCCTCGCCGGTGACGATCGGGGCGGCGCCGGAGGCCTGGAAGCCGTACATCTTCGGGCGGCGGGTGGCGTTGCCCTGCTCGGCCTCCTCCGAGTAGCCCATCCAGTAGGCGGTGATGTTGCCGGCGTTGCCGACCGGCAGGCAGTGGATGTCGGGGGCGTCGCCGAGCGCCGAGACGATCTCGAAGGCCGCGGTCTTCTGCCCGTGCAGCCGGTAGATGTTGACCGAGTTGACCAGGGCCACCGGATAGTCCGTGGCGAGCTTGGCGGCGAGTGCCAGGCAGTCGTCGAAGTTGCCGTTGATCTGGAGCAGCTTGGCGCCGTGCACCAGCGCCTGGGCCATCTTGCCCAGCGCGATCTTGCCCTGCGGCACCAGCACCGCGCAGGTGAGCCCGGCCCGGGCCGCGTACGCCGCCGCCGAGGCGCTGGTGTTGCCGGTGGAGGCGCAGATGATCGCCTTGTTGCCGGCCTCGACCGCCCGGGAGACCGCCAGCGTCATGCCCCGGTCCTTGAACGAACCGGTCGGGTTGGCGCCCTCCACCTTGAGATAGACGTCACAGCCGAGCCGTGCCGAGAGCACCGGGGCGGGCAGCAGCGGGGTGTTCCCCTCGTTGAGGGTGATCACCGGCGTGGCCTCGCTGACCGGCAGCCGGTCCCGGTACGCCTCGATCAAGCCCCGCCACATCTCGCTCTCCTCGCGTCGCGGTCCCGCCCGCCGGCCGGCGGCGGGCATCTCCTCCACGGTGACCCAGCGTTGCCGACGGGCTGCACCCGCACCACCCGCTAACCATCTGGCGGGACGTGACCGATCAGGCGTACGCCCGGCTACCGGTCGCCGACCTGCCCGGTCACCGGTCGCCGCCCTCGACCCGGAGCACGCTGGCGATCGAGCGGACGATGTCGAGCCGGCGCAGCTCGTCGACGGTGGCGGCGAGCGCGGCGTCCGGTGCGGCGTGCGTGACGATGACCAGGATCGCGTCGCCGCCCCGGCGCACCGGTCCGGCCGCCCCGTCCGGCGGAGCCGCCGGAGCGGGCGCCTGCCGCACGGTGGCGATCGACACGTCGTGCCGGGCGAAGACCCCGGCGACCGCGGCGAGCACCCCCGGTCGGTCGGCCACGTCGAGGCTGATGTGGTAGCGGGTGACCGCCTCACCCATCGGCCGGATCGGCAGCGCCGCGTACGCCGACTCGCTCGGTGCGCGTACCCCGGCCAGGTGGTTGCGGGCCGCCGCGACGACGTCGCCGAGTACGGCGCTGGCGGTCGGCGCTCCCCCGGCGCCGCGCCCGTAGAACATCAGCTCACCGGCGGCGTCGGCCTCGACGAAGACCGCGTTGAAGGCGTCGCCGACGCTGGCCAGCGGATGGCCGACCGGGATCATCGCCGGGTGCACCCGGACGCTGACCGACTCGGCGCCGGCCGAGTCCGGCCCCCGGGAGGCGATGCAGAGCAGCTTGATGGTGCAGCCCATCGCCTTGGCGCTGGCCATGTCGGCGGCGGTGACCTCGGTGATGCCCTCCCGGTGCACGTCGGCGGCGGTGACCCGGGTGTGGAAGGCCAGCGAGGCCAGGATCGCGGCCTTGGCGGCGGCGTCGAAGCCCTCCACGTCGGCGGTCGGGTCGGCCTCCGCGTAGCCCAGCTCGGTCGCCTCGTCCAGCGCCTCGGCGAAACCGGCCCCGGTGGCGTCCATCGCGGAGAGGATGAAGTTGGTGGTGCCGTTGACGATGCCGGTGACCCGGGTGATCGAGTCGCCGTGCAGCGACTCGCGCAGCGAGCGGAGCAGCGGGATGGCGCCGGCCACCGCCGCCTCGTAGTAGAGGTCGGCCCCGCCCTCGGCGGCCGCGTCGTGCAGCGCGCCGCCATCCTCGGCCAGCAGCGCCTTGTTGGCGGTCACCACGCTCTTGCCGGCCCGCAGCGCCTCGACCAGCCAGCTCCGGGCCGGCTCGATCCCGCCGACGACCTCGATCACCAGGTCGATGTCGTCCCGCTTGACCAGGCCGAGCGGGTCGGTGGTGAAGAGCGCCGGGTCGACCGGCAGCTCACCCCGGTCACGGCCGAGCCGGCGTACGGCGATTCCGGCGAGTTCCAGCGGCGCGCCGACCCGCGCGGTCAGGTCGGCGGCCTGCTCGTGCAGGAGGCGTACCACCTCCGCGCCGACGGTGCCGCAACCGAGCAGAGCCAGACGGACCGGTGTCGTCATCCCACATCCAAATTCAGCAGATCGTCTTCGGTCTCCCGCCGGACGATCAGCCGCGCGCGGCCGTCCCGGACCGCCACCACCGGCGGCCGGGGAACATGGTTGTAGTTGCTGGCCATGCTCCGGCAGTAGGCGCCCGTTCCGGGCACCGCGAGAAGATCTCCGGGCTGCACGTCGGCGGGCAGGAATTCATCCTTCACCACCACATCCCCGGCCTCGCAATGCTTTCCCACCACCCGGGCCAGAATCGGCTCGGCGGTCGAGCGCCGGGAGGCGACCGTCGCCGAGTACGACGCACCGTAGAGCGCGGTACGGATGTTGTCGCTCATCCCGCCGTCGACACTGACGTACGTCCGGATCCCGTCCACGTCCTTGACCGTGCCGACCTCGTAGAGGGTGAAGACGGCCGGGCCGATGATCGCCCGACCGGGCTCGATCGAGAGCCGGGGCACCGCCAGCCGCAGCCCCTCGCACTCCCCGTCGACGATCTTGTTGAGCCGCTTCGCCAGGTCGTGCGGCGTCGCCGGGTCGTCCTGGGTGGTGTACGCGATGCCGAAGCCGCCGCCGAGGTCCAGCTCCGGCAGCTCCACCCCGCGGGCGTCCCGGATCTGCGCCTGGAGGCCGAGGATCCGCCGGGCGGCCACCTCGAAGCCGCTGGTGTCGAAGATCTGCGAGCCGATGTGCGAATGCAGCCCGCGCAGGTCGAGCACGTCGGTGTCGAGGATCTGGAAGGCGGCGGCCGCCGCCGCCCCGCCGGCCAGCGAGAAGCCGAACTTCTGGTCCTCGTGCGCGGTGGCGATGAACTCGTGGGTGTGCGCCTCGACACCGACGGTGACCCGGAGCAGCACCTGGGGCCGGACGCCCCGCTCCCGGGCCAGTGCGGTCAGCCGGTCGATCTCGTGGAACGAGTCGACGACGATCCGGCCCACCCCGGCGTCGACGGCCCGGGCCAGCTCGGCCGGGGACTTGTTGTTGCCGTGGAAGCCGATCCGCTCGGGCGGCATGCCGGCGGAGAGCGCCACCGCCAGCTCGCCGCCGGAGCAGACGTCCAGGAAGAGCCCCTCCTCGGCGATCACCCGCACCACGGCCCGGCAGATGAAGGCCTTGCCGGCGTAGTAGATGTCCTGGTCCGGGAAGGCGGCCCGGAAGTCCCGGCAGCGGGAGCGCAGGTCGTCCTCGTCGAGCACGTAGGCCGGGCTGCCGAACTCCGCCGCCAGTTCGCGGACGCCGAGGCCGGCGACCACGAGGGCGCCGTCGGCGTCCCGCGCCACGTTGCGCGGCCACAGTTGCGGCACGAGCGCGTTGACGTCCTCCGGGGTACGCAGCCAGGCCGGCCCCCGGACCCCGAGGTCGCCGTGCAGTGCCCCCGCTTCGTGAGCGCGCATCTGTCGTTTCCCTTCGCTACGCGCGTGTTACCGACCGGCCCGCCAGCGCGGGATCCGCCAGACGGCTCACATCTGCTCCGGCGCCGAGACGCCGAGCAGCGCCAGGCCGTTGGCCAGGACGATCCGGGACGCCTCGACCAGCCAGAGCCGGGCCTGGGTGAGCTGCTCCGGCACCGGCTTCCCGGCGCGCGGCAGCACCTGGCAGGCGTCGTAGAACCGGTGGTACGTGCCGGCCAGTTCTTCAAGGTAGCGGGCGATCCGGTGCGGCTCGCGCAGTTCGGCAGCGGTGGCCACCACACCGGGGAACTCGCCGAGCGTCTTGAGGAGGTCGTTCTCCTTCTCGTGGCTGAGCAGCCCCGGGTCGAACTCGGCGCCCCGGGTCACCCCGAGCTGGACGGCCTGGCGCAGCAGCGAGGCGATCCGGGCGTGCGCGTACTGCACGTAGTAGACCGGGTTGTCGTTCGAGTGCTTGGTGATCACTTCGATGTCGAGGGTCAGCGGCGAGTCGGTGGAGGAGCGGGCCAGCGAGTAGCGGGCCGCGTCCACGCCGACCGCGTCGACGACCTCGTCCAGCGTGATGATGTTGCCGGCCCGCTTCGAGAGCCGGACCGGTACGCCGTTGCGGACCAGGTTGACGAGCTGGCCGATCAGGATCTCGATGTTGAAGTCGGGGTCGTCCCCGGCGCAGGCAGCGATCGCCCGGAGCCGGTTGACGTAGCCGTGGTGGTCGGCGCCGAGCAGGTAGACGCACTTGTCGAAGCCGCGCTCCCGCTTGTCGATGTAGTACGCCGAGTCGGCGGCGAAGTAGGTCAGCTCGCCGTTGCTGCGGATCAGCACCCGGTCCTTGTCGTCACCGAAGTCGGTGGTGCGCAGCCAGATGGCGCCGTCGGCGTCGTAGACGTGGCCCTGCTCGCGCAGCCGGCCCAGGGCGTGCTCGACCGCGCCGCTGCTGTGCAGGGTGCGCTCGGAGAACCAGACGTCGAAGTGCACGCCGAACCGCTCAAGGCTGGCCCGCATCTCGTCCAGCATGAGCTGGTAGCCCCGGTCCCGGAAGACCGGCACCGCCTCCTCGGCCGGCAGGCCGGGCAGGTCGGGGCGCTCGGCGACGATCCGCTCGGCGATCTCGCTGACGTACTCGCCGGCGTAGCCCTCCTCGGGCGCCGGCTCGCCCAGCGCCGCCGCCCGCAGCGACTGGCCGAACCGGTCGATCTGGGCGCCCGCGTCGTTGACGTAGTGCTCGCTGGTCACCTCGGCACCGGCGGCGGTGAGGATCCGCCGCAGCGAGTCGCCGACCGCCGCCCAGCGGGTGTGCCCGAGGTGGATCGGGCCGGTCGGGTTGGCCGAGACGAACTCGAGGTTGACCCGCTGCCCGCTGAGCCGGTCGCTGCGGCCGTACGCCTGACCGGCCTGGACCACCTCGCGGGCGAGCGCTCCGGCGGCGGCCGGGTCGAGCCGGAGGTTGAGGAATCCGGGCCCGGCGATGTCGACCGACTTCACGCCCGGGGTCCGGGCCAGCTCCTCGGCGAGGGCGGTGGCCAGCTCCCGGGGCGGCAGCCCGACCCGCTTGGCCAACTGGAGCGCGATGTTGGAGGCGTAGTCGCCGTGCTCGGGGTTCCGGGGTCGCTCCAGCGGCACGGACTCGGGCAGTACCGAGTGATCCAGCTCACGCCGGTCGAAGACGGCGTGGGCGGCGGCGAGAACGGCCTCGGCGAGGTTGGCGGGAGTCACCGAACCATGCTAGCGGGGGTAGACTCGGTCACTCGGTGGCGACCCTGCGCGTGTGTGGCCCGCCATCCCCTGACCGACCGACCTGACGAGGGACCATGAGCATCAGCACCTCGGGCGGCGAACAACGCCGTCCGTCCGTGGTCAGCACCGGCAAGAAGGCGCCGGCCGGCGGTAAGCCCGCCGAGGGTGAGAAGGGGGCCGGGGCCAAGCCCGCGGGGACGGCCGCCAAGTCCGGCTCCACCGGCAGGTCCGGCTCCGGGGCCAAGTCCGGCTCCGGCGCCCGGGTGCCGGCCGGCCGATCCGGCGGCGGGGGCGGGAAGAAGCCCCAGCAGCGGCGTCCGGTCACTCCGGTCAGGGTCAGCCAGGGCCGCTCGTGGGGTTCCATCGGTCTCTTCGTCGCGGTCGGCGTCGTCGCCGCCGCCATCATCGGGTACGGCGCGTACGCGGTGATCCAGAACGGCAAGAAGTGGGAGGACAAGGCGGCCGCGATCGACGGGATCGTGAACTTCCGGGAGAGCGACCCCTCGGCGGTGAACCCGCTGCCCGGCAAGGAGTCCCACGTGGCCGGCCCACTCACCTACAAGATCAACCCGCCGGTCGGCAGCTCGCACAACATCGCCTGGCAGAACTGCATGGGCGACGTCTACGACGCGCCGATCGCCAACGAGCACGCGGTGCACAGCCTGGAGCACGGCGCGGTCTGGGTGACCTACCGGTCCGACCTCCCCGCCGACCAGGTCGAGCAGCTGGCCAGCAAGGTCCGGGGCAACGAGTTCATGATGATGAGCCCGGTGCAGAACCTCGACAAGCCGATCTCGTTGCAGGCCTGGGGCTACCAGCTCAAGCTCGACAGCCCCACCGACGGCCGGATCGACGACTTCATCGAGGCGCTGCGGCAGAACGCGACGATGGAGCCGCAGGCGACCTGCTCCGGCGGCATCACCGCCACCGGTACGACGCCACGGGACAACGTCCCCGGTGACCAGCAGCAGCAGCCGGTGCCCCCGGCGGGCGGTTGATCGGCGTGACCACCGAACAGGGGGCGGTGGCGACCGCCGCCGCCCCGGATGACGAGGTCGCCGGCCGTGGCTCGGGCCGGCGGAGCGCCGGCACCGCCGCACTGGCCCTCGCCATCCTGCTGGGGCTGCTGCTCGGGTTCGCGGGCGGACTGCTCGCCCCGGGCCTGCTCCGCCCCGGCGACGGCTCGCCCGAGGCCGGGTTCGCCCGGGACATGTCGTCGCACCACGCCCAGGCCGTCGAGATGGCGATCCTCGCGCACGAGAAGGCCGCCGACCCGGACGTACGGGTCCTGGCGGCCGACATCGCGCTCACCCAGCAGGGCCAGATCGGTGTCATGCAGACCTGGCTGAAGGACTGGGGCCTGGGCCCGACCGGCCGCGAGCCCCGGATGGCCTGGATGCCGGACGCCGCCGGTGCGGTGAAGAACGGGCTGATGCCCGGCATGGCCACCGACGCCGAGCGGGCCGAGTTGCGGGCCGCCACCGGCCGTGACTTCGACGCCCTCTTCCTGAAGCTGATGCTCGACCACCACCTCGGCGGCATCCACATGGCCGAGGGCATCCTGGACCTCTCCGACGACGAGCAGGTGACCGAGATGGCCGAGTCCATGGTCGCCGGGCAGAAGAAGGAGATCGAGCTGGTCCGCAGCCTCCAGGGCCGGATCGGCACTCCCTGACCCGGGCCCACCCGTTCCGCCTGATCCGGCGGCCGTTCCCCTCGGGGCGCGGCCGCCGTTGCGTTACCGGTGCCGGAGGGCATGCCTGTTAAGGGCGGACTTTGGTTACTTGCCCGGTTTGGCGAGCTTTCTCCATACATAACGTGACCAGTCAGGATCTGCCGTCGTTGTCCTAGACATGACGGTTGCTCTCCGGGACGGACGTCGCTCGGTCACCAGCTGGTGCCGTCGACACACCATCGGCGGGGACGGCGCGGTCGCGGCCGTCCGGCGAGGACAGCGGTCCGGCGAGGCGGGGACGCTCAGCCGCGACCAGGAACTCGAACTGATCGAGACGCTGCGCGGGTGCTATCCCGACCAGCTCGGACTGGACGACGAACTCTGGACCCGGCAGAGCGTCGCCAGCCTGGTACACCGCCGGTACGGGCTGCCGGTGGAGAGCAGCGAGGTCGGCGGCTACCTGCGGGCCTGGGGACTCGGCCCCCGCCAGCCCACCGACCGGGCCTGCGGACTCTGCGTCGACGCGGTGGCCCTGTGGGTGGAACGGGAGTACCCGGCGATCGTGCGCTCCGCCCAGGAGCACGGGACCGAGCTGTGCTGGATCGGCCGTACCCGGCTGCACGGCGTGGTACCCGCCGCCGACGTCCTCTCCGCGGTCTCCGTACGCGGCCGGGTGCGGTTCCTCATCACCACCCCGAACGTCGACCCGGCCCTCCCCCGGGACTTCCTGCTCCGGCTCAGCGGAGCGGAGGGGGAGGCCGTACACGTCGTGGTCGACGGCTCCTGGACCCGGGCCGAGTGGCCCCGCCGACTACCGCCCCGAATCGTGCTGCACCCCCTTCCGAGCTGCGGCCGGTAGCGGGTTCCTCCCTGGTCTGTAGGGCGGGACCGACACGGCGGATACCGATTCGTGCCCGGGCGGCGATCCCTGCTACTCTTCCTGGGTCGCTGAGCCCCCGTAGCTCAGGGGATAGAGCACCGCCCTCCGGAGGCGGGGGCGCAGGTTCGAATCCTGCCGGGGGCACCAGTAACAACCGACACAGCAGCGCCCCCGACCAGGCGAGACCCGGTCAGGGGCGTTCTTCGTGTCTCCGGCTGTGTCCGGCCGTCATCGGCCGTTGACGAGCGTCCGTGCCGAATACGTACCGAGGTTCCCCGTTCCGCCTCGCCGGGCCGGCCGGGGGATGGCTTTCCCTGGGAGCCCGTACCGAATTCAGAGCTTCGAGCCGATGGCGCGGTCCATGACGACCAGGCCGACTGCGGCGGCGAGTGCGAGCGTCGCGGGGATGAGGAAGACGAGGGGTAGGCCGGCGGCGGCGACGCCGAGGCCGCCGGCGAGACCGCCGAGGGCGGAACTGAGGGCGCTGGAGCTGAGGAAGATCGCCGACGCCGACGCGACCGCGGTGGGGAGCAGGCGTTGGGCGACGATGATGCCGAGGGTCATGAAGGTGGCCCAGACGCCGCCCATGAGGGCCTGGCCGAGGAGGAGCCCGGCGGCGTCGCCGGTGGTGGTGAAGCAGATGTTCGCGGCGACACCGAGCCCGGCGGCGGCGGTCATGAGGCGGATCGTCCCGATCCTGCGGGCGGCGATCACGGCGACCGGCATGAGGACGAGTTCGACGAGCGGCTGGACGCCGATGATCGCTCCGCTCAGCGCGGGATCGAGTCGCAGCTGATCGTTCATGTAGATAGGCAGGTAGGCGTACTTGATCGGTTCTCCGGCGTAGACCAGGACGTACAGGCCGGTGAAGGTGAGCAGTGGCAACATCGCCCTCACCGGTGGCCGGCGGTGGCCGGAGGCAGGCTTGTCGGCTGACGGGGCCGGGTGGGTGGCGGGGGTGCGCAGCGCGCCGAGCGGGACGACCTGGGCGAGGGTGCAGAGCCCGGTCACGACCAGCATGGTGCGCAGGTTCACCTCCGCGGCCAGGAACGATCCGGCGACCGGTCCGACCACCCAGCCGGCGGTGAGGGCCATCCGCACGATGGCGACCACGCCGTCGTTGCCCCGGTTCGGACGCAGGGTGGCCTCGTCGTGGATGGCGGCGAACAGTTGCGAGGTCGCGGCGCCGGCAAAGCCGAGCACGAGCGCGCTGATCGCGAACGGGATCCACAACTGTGTGGACAGCGCGATGCCGACCCAGCCGAGGAAGCCCGCGACGGCGCAGAGCCGGAACAGGCCCAGCCGCCGGCCGGTACGGTCCGAGCGGGCACCGACCAGGTAGCCGGCGACCGGTGCGGTCAGGTTGGTCAGATAGAACAGGCCGGCCGTCGACAGCGAGCTCTCCAGGACACACGCCACGAACATCGCATCGACCGTCGGATCCCGCTCCAGGATCCGCTGCGCGGCCCGGTAGGCGTCCTCGCGGCGGAACTGGCCGACGTCACCGATGTCCGCCAGGCCGAACTCCCGGGCGGCCCGCGAGTATCCGGTCCGGCGGTCGATCGCGCACGTCCTCCAGGGTCACCTTCGACCGGGCCGCGACACGTCTCACCCAGCCATCGTCTCGCACGGTCCCGGTGTCGGCGACACCTCACCGCACTCGACCCCCGACCAGGAGGAGGTCCGGTCAGGGGCTGCGGTTCAGGGGAATCTCGGGGTCGGCTGCGTTCCACCCGGCGGGTCGAGCCGGGCATACTGGGGCACCGGTACCCAGAGAAAGTGAGCCGTGGCCGCCCCGATAGACGGATACCTCGCCGAACTCGACCGTGCCCTGCGAGGGCCACGGCGGGTCAAGAGCGGCCTGCTCCGGGAGGCCCGGGACAGTCTGGTGGACGCGACCGAGGCGTACGCGGAGTTCGGTCTGCCACCCGAGGCGGCGGCCCGCCGCGCGGTGCACGACTTCGGTGAGGTCTCCCGGATCGCCCCCGGATACCAGGCCGAACTCGCGCTCGCCCAGGGCCGGCGGACGGCGCTGCTGGCCTTCGGCATTCTCGTCGCGCAGCCGCCGATCTGGCACCTGGTCGCCTGGCAGGCGGCCGAACCCGACCCGATGCCCGGGCTGGCCGGCGTGCTCGACGTGCTGGTGAGCTGGCTGGGGATGCTGGCCGTGGTGGTCGCGCTGCTCGCCGTCTGGGCCTCCGGCACCGGGGTACGTCGACTCGGCACCAACCCCCGGCACATCCGGCTCACCGGCATCTTCGCCTTCACCGTGGCGGGCACCTTCAGCACGATCGGCCTGATGCTCGCGCTCGTCAGCCCGATCACCGGCCCGATGGGTCTGGTGCGGTTGCCGATCGCCGTGGTCGTGCTGATCCTGCCGATGCTCCTGGTGGCCCGCAACGGGGCACGCTGCCTCGCGACGGCCCGCGCGGCGACCTCCCGCTGATCCCGCGCTGCCGCTGAGACTCCACCCCTAGGGCAGAACCCTCGCTGTCCAGCTTGGACACCCGCACCGCTCCCGTCGTCTCTCGCACGCCACCCCTGCGCCGCTCCGCGCCCCGGCGCGCCGTCGCCGCTTATGTAGTTATCCTACATGTAGATTGCTAACCCATCGACGAGCGGTGCGCGGAGCGAGCAGCGGGCGGACCCGAGAACGCGAGGAGAGCGGACAATGCACACCGAATCAACGCCGGCCGAGCGGCCCGACGGCAAGGCACCGCCGGACCGGTCGGGCCGGGCCGGGGCGGCCAGGGCCGGGTTCTTCGCCCGGGTGGCCGGCTGGGCGTACCGGCGGCGCTGGGCCGCGCTGCTGAGCTGGGTCGTCGTGCTGGTCGGCCTCGCCGTGGCGGCCCAGGCGGTCGGCGCGGACTACCACAACGACCACTCGCTGCCCGGCACCGAGTCACAGGCCGCCACCGACACGCTCCGGGAACACGGTTCACGGCAGACGGCGGGCAGCGTCCAGATCGTCCTGCACCACCCCGGCGGCATCGGCACCGCCGAGGTCCGGCAACGCGTCGAGCCGATGCTCGGCCAGGTACGCGCGATGGCCTCGGTGGCCGAGCTGACCAGCCCGTACGACTCCCCGCAGGCGGTCTCCGCCGACGGCACCATCGGGTACGCCACGGTCTCCCTGGACAGACCCAGCGAGGAGGTACCGGCGCAGGACGTACGGGCCGTCATCGAGACCGCCCAGGCGGCAGCCGGGGACGGGCTGCGGGTGGAGTTGGCCGGTGACCCGGTCCGGGCCGCCCAGGAGTCCGAGGGTGGCGCGGCGGAGGGCGCCGGCCTGCTGGCGGCCCTGGTCATCCTGGTGATCCTCTTCGGTTCCCTGCTCGCCGCCGCGCTGCCGATCGGGATCGCGATCTTCGCGGTGGGCAGCACCCTCAGCCTGGTCGTACTCGCCTCGCACGTCGCGACGATCGCCGACTACACCGCCCCGCTGATGGCGCTGGTCGGGCTCGGCGTCGGCATCGACTACGCGCTGCTGGTCTTCTCCCGCTTCCGGTCCGAGCTGCTGGGCGGCGCCGACCGGGCCACCGCCACCCGGATCGCCCTGGACAGCGCCGGCCGTACCGTCTTCTTCGCCGCCTGCACCGTGGTGATCGCCCTGCTCGGCCTCGTCGTCCTCGGCCTCGGCTCGCTCCAGGGCGTGGCCGTGGCGGTGGCGCTGACGGTGCTGGTCACCATGCTCGCCTCGCTGACCCTGCTCCCGGCGCTGCTGGGGATCGTCGGCGGCCGCGTCGAACGTGCCGTCCGGCGCCGCGCCGAGCGGGCCAAGCGGGCCGAGGGCACGGGGTGGCGGCGCTGGTCCAGGTTCGTGCAGCGCCGCCCCTGGCTGGCCCTGCTGCTCCCCACGGCGCTGCTGGTGCTGCTCGCGGTACCCGCCCTGGACATGCGGCTGGGCTTTGCCGACGCCGGCAGCGACGCGCCGACCTCGACCAGCCGGCAGGCGTACGACCTGATCTCGACCGGGTTCGGCCCGGGGCAGAACGGTCCACTGGTGGTGGTGGTCGAGGGCGGCCAGCCGGCGGCGACCGAGGTGGGCAGCGCCCTGGCCGGGACGGTCGGGGTCGCGACGGTCACCCCGCCGTTCCCGGCACCCGACGGGCAACTGCACACGCTGCTGCTCTTCCCCACCTCCGCCCCGCAGGACGCGGCCACGATGGACCTGGTGGAGCGGCTCCGCACCGAGGTGCTGCCGCCGGTGGAGCGGAACACCGGCGTGCAGGTGTCGATCGGCGGCGGTACGGCGGCGGCGGTCGACTTCGCCGACGCGGTCTCCGACCGGCTGCCGCTCTTCGTGGTCGTGGTGGTGGGGCTGTCGGCGCTGCTGCTGGTACTCGTCTTCCGTTCCCTGCTCATCCCGGTCAAGGCGGCGCTGCTCAACCTGCTCAGCGTGGCCAGCGCGCTCGGCGTGATCACCTACGTGTTCCAGTACGGCAACCTGGGCGTCCAGCCCGGTCCCGTCGAGGCGTTCGTACCCGTACTGATCTTCGCGATCGTCTTCGGGCTCTCGATGGACTACGAGGTCTTCCTGGTGTCCCGGATGCACGAACACTGGGAGCGGCACCGCGACGCCTCCGGCGCGATCCGGGAGGGTCTGGCCACCACCGGGCGGGTGGTGACGGCCGCCGCCGCCATCATGATCGTGGTCTTCAGCGCCTTCCTCTTCGACCCGGGCCGGATGCTGCAACAGTTCGGGCTCGGCCTGGCGGTCGCGATCTTCGTGGACGGCTTCGTCATCCGCTGCCTGATCCTGCCCGCGGTGATGCAGCTCTTCGGCGCCCGCGCCTGGTGGCTGCCGTCCTGGCTCGGCCGCTGGCTGCCCCGGGTCGCCCTCGAACGCCCCGAGCCGGCCACCCGGGCCGCGACCGGGACGCCGAGGTCCACTCTGGTCTGACCGGCGGCGTCGTCCGGGCCGGACGGTCCCACCACCTCCGGCCCGGACCCACCATCTCCGGCCCGGACGGCGTGCCGCGCTCCGGATTACGATCGGGCGCGTGCGAGAGCCGCTGACCATCGCCGTCGCCCAGCCGGGCTGCCTGGCGTACGACGTGCCGGCGAACGCCGATGCCCACGCCGAGGCGGTCCGGGCCGCCCGGGCCCGGGTGGTGGTCTTTCCCGAGATGTCGCTCACCGGGTACGAGTTCGACGCCGCGCCGGTCGACGCCGACGACCCCCGGCTCGCCCCGATCGTGGCGGCCTGCGCGGAGACCGGCGCGGTGGCCCTGGTCGGTGCCCCGGTGCCGGGCCGGCCGGGAGGACGGCCGCAGATCGGCGTCCTCGCCGTCGACGGCGACGGCGCCCGGGTGGCGTACCGGAAGATGTGGCTGGGCGGGGCCGAGCCGGAGCATTTCGCTCCCGGTGAGGCACCGGCGGTGGTCGAGGTGGCCGGCTGGCGGCTCGGGCTCGCGGTCTGCAAGGACACCGGGGTACCCCGGCACGCGGCCGACACCGCCGCGCTCGGCATCGACGCGTACGTCGCGGGCGCGCTGGACTCGGCGGCGCAGTGGCACGTGCAGCAGGAGCGGGCCCGCCGGGTCGCCGCCGCCCACCGGGTCTGGGTGGCGATCGCCAGCTTCGCCGGCCGTACCGGTGGCGGTTACACCGACGCCGCCGGACGGTCGAGGATCTGGGCTCCGGACGGCGGGGTGGTCGCCGAGGCCGGACCCGAGCCGGGTGCCCTCGCCACGGCGACCCTCGGCTGACCGGGACCTGGCGACGAACTCCTCGAACCCGCCGCCCCCGTACTCCCGGGCGGGCGGCGGACAGGGCGCTCCGCTAGGCCCGCCCCGCCGGGCGTGTACCGGCCGCACCCCCGAGCTGCTCCCCCAGCCCGGTACGCAGGTAGCGCAGCCGCCGGCCGACCCGCTCGCCGACCACCAGACCGGCGTCCCGCAGCGTGGTCAGGTGGTGCGAGGCGGTCGCCGGGGCCAGCCGCAGGGCGTCGGCCACCTCGCCGGTGCTGTGCGGCACCGCCAGCAGGGTCAGCACCGCCGCCCGGGTCGGACCGAGCAGCGCGGCCAGAGCCGGCGGAGGGGGCTCGGCTGGCGGAGGCGGCTCGGCCGACACCCCCGGTCCGGCCGGCACCGGCGCCGCCCAGAGCCGCCCGTAACCCCGGGGCGGATACCAGAGCGCCCGGCCGGTCGGCGTGTCGGTGACCGGATAGAGCATCGGGCCGGCGAACCCGGCCGGCAGCAGGGTCAGCGAGTGCCCGTCCAGGCCCCACCGCCGCTCCTTGGCCGAACCGAGCAGCAGCGCCGTACCGTCCCAGTCCAGTTCCGGGTGCAGGCCGCGCAGCAGCGCCCGGGGGCCGCGCTCGGCGGCGGTCAGCGCCCGGTGCGCGATCTCACCCTCGGCGGCCGCCCGCAGTCGGGGCCAGACCGGCGCCATCGCCAGTCCGAAGTACCGCCGGATCTCCCGGACCAGCTCGGCCAGGCCGCCGGCCGGGTCGGTGCCGAACCGGACGATCTCCGGCGGCGCCGGGTGCCCGGCCCAGGTCCGGTGCACCTCGGCGGCGACCACGTCCAGCGCCGTGCCGGCGATCACCCGCAGCTCCTCGTCCAGGGTCGGCCGGGCGGTGGCCGGCACCGGGGTGAGGAAGTCCGGCACCTGGCAGGTCGGCGCGGCGGCCAGCGCCCGGAGGGTACCCAGCGAAGCGTCGGCGAGCGCCGGCAGGACGCTCTGCCGCCAGCCCGCGTACATCCAGAACCTGGCCGGCCGGTCCAACACGAAGAGGCTGGTCAGCACCTCGACCATCGGCGAGTGCGCGAACCTGAGCCGGGCCAGGTCGGCCGGGGCGAACTCGATCCGCAGCATGCTGCCATTCGAGCACGCTCGAACGGCTCCCGACCAGCCGGAACCCGGACGTACCGTCCCCGGCATGGAATACACCCACCTCGGCCGGACCGGCCTGACCGTCAGCCGGGTCTGCCTCGGCACGATGAACTTCGGCTGGCAGCTCGACGAGGAGCAGAGCCACCTCGTCCTGGACCGGGCGTACGACGAGGGGATCAACTTCGTCGACACCGCCGACATGTACGGCCGGGAGGACGGCGACGGCCTCACCGAGCGGTTCATCGGGCGGTGGTTCGGCCAGACCGGCCGGCGGGACCGGATCGTCCTCGCCACCAAGGTCTACGCCCCGATGAGCGACTGGCCCAACGACGGCGGTCTCTCCGCCCGGCACATCGTCGCCGCCTGCGACGCCTCGCTGCGCCGGCTCGGCACCGACTGGATCGATCTCTACCAGATGCACCACGTGCAGCGGGAGACGCCGTGGGAGGAGATCTGGCAGGCGATGGAGACCCTGGTGATGCAGGGCAAGATCCGGTACGTCGGCTCGTCCAACTTCGCCGGCTGGCACCTGGCCCGGGCCCAGGCCGCCGCCGACCGGCGCCACTTCCTCGGCCTCGTCTCCGAGCAGTGCAAGTACAACCTGCTCACCCGGTTCGTGGAGTTGGAGGTGGTGCCGGCGGCGATCGACCTCGGCATCGGGATCCTGCCCTACTCCCCGCTGCACTTCGGCGCGCTCTCCGGAGCGATCCGCAAGATCCGGGACGGGGTTCCCGGCCGGAGCGTGCTGCACGCCGCCGAGCGGGTGGAGCCGCACCGGGCGGCCCTGACCGGGTACGAGAAGCTCTGCGCCGAGCTGGGCGAGGAGCCGGCCACCGTCGCGCTGGCCTGGCTGCTGTCCCGTCCCGGCGTCACCGCGCCGATCGTCGGCCCCAGGTCGGCCGACCAGCTCGACCTGGCGGTGCGCGCGGTGCGGACCACGCTCGACCCCGGCACCCTGACCCGACTCGACGAGCTGTTTCCACCGGTCGGCTCCGGCGGGCCGGGTCCGGAGGCGTGGGCCTGGTGAACCGGCGACGGCCGAGGCGTGCGGCTCCGGACCACCGGCGGGGGACGCACTCCGGGCGACCGGCGACGCGGGGCGCCGGTCGCCCGGGAAGCCCGGCCGGGTGGGCGGGTCAGCCGGACGGGTGGCGGCGGGCGGCTTTCCGGCCCCTGCGGCGGCGGGCGTAGCAGAGTCGAGCACGGAGGAGCCGACCCGGTCCCACCCGACGACCCGCGCCGAAGGGAATCGAGAGCATGGCCAAGACGTGGCTGATCACCGGGAGTTCCCGGGGCCTGGGCCGGGCGCTCAGCCAGGAGGTGCTGGACCGGGGTGACAACCTGCTCGCCACCGCCCGGCAGCCCGAGCAGCTCGACGACTTCGTCAGCCGGTACGGCGACCAGGTGCGGCCGTACGCCCTCGACGTCACCGACCCGGAGGCCGCCCGGGCGGCGGTACGGACCGCCGTGGAGACCTTCGGCGGCCTGGACGTGGTGGCCAACAACGCCGGGTACGCCAACAGCGCGCCGATCGAGGAGATGGCCGAGGAGGACTTCCGGGCACAGGTCGAGACGAACCTCTTCGGCGTCGTCAACGTCACCCGGGCGGCCCTGCCGGTGCTGCGGGCGCGCCGCTCCGGGCACTTCCTCCAGTTCTCCTCCGTCGGCGGACGGGTCGGCGGGACGCCGGGGCTCGGCGCCTACCAGGCCGCCAAGTTCGCCGTGGAGGGCTTCTCCGAGGTGCTCTACAACGAGGTCAGGCCCTTCGGCATCCGGGTCACCATCGTCGAGCCCGGCGCCTTCCGTACCGACTGGGGCGGTGCGTCGATGCGGATGGCCGAGGTGGGCGAGGACTACCAGCAGACCGTCGGGCGGCTGCACGCGCTGCGCCGCGACATGGACGGTCAGCAGGCCGGCGACCCGGAACGGGCCGCCCGGGTGATCGCCGACCTCGTCGGGCTCGCCGTACCGCCGCTGCGGCTGCTGCTCGGCTCCGACGCGCTGCGGCTGGCCGAGGAGTCGGCCCGGTTCCGCTCCCGGGAGGCCACCGCCTGGGCCGACGTCAGCCGGAGCACCGACTACGACAGCAGCACCGACTTCGCGAAGACGCCGGTCGCGGCGATGCTCGCACCGCGCAGCCCGAACTGATCCGGGAGGCGCTGCCGCCGTACCCGGCGGGGCTGGTGATCGCGGCCAGGGTCGGCCCGCTCCGGGACGCCACCGGCATGCGTCCGGCGAGGCGACCGCCGACCTGCGCCTCGGCGCCGAGGACCTCGCCGAGCTGACCCGGGAGGACGGCGCCGGCCGGGACTCCGCCGAGTAGCCCCGCGCCGGGTCGGCAGAAACTGATGCCGACGGATGGCCTGACATCCACAGGGGACGTACGCTCGGACGACGCAAGTTCCACGACGAGCGTCGACCCCTCGGACGGCGGAAGGTCACCGAATGAGAACCAGACGCACCATCGCCGTGGCGGCCGCCACGGCGGTGCTCACCGTGCTGTCGCTGTCGCTGGCACCGGCGAGCCAGGCCGCGACGGCCCGCTACCCGCACCTCGACCCGGGCGGCCAGCCACGGCTGACCGAACGGGTACCGGTCAACGTGGTCTTCGTCGGCTACGAGCCGGACCAGGTGCCCCGCTCGGCGTACCAGGCGGAACTGCCGCGCGGCTACGAACCGGTGGTCCGGTCCCGGCTGATGTACGACGTCCGGGAGAAGCTGGGCCTGCACTACACGTACGACTACCGGATCAGCTACGCCGACCGGCGGTACGAGGACCGGTTCTTCGGCGAGCTGAAGCGGCTGGCCCGGCCGGCCCCGTTGACCGCGCTCCAGTCGGAGTACAACGCGCAGCAGCGCAACGTCCTCGACATCACCGGCAACCACCACATCGACGCGCCGAGCGTCGAGCGGTGGCTGGCCAAACATCCCCCGTCCGGAGTGGACACCCGACGGAACACCGTCTTCCTGATCAACTGGTACGGGCGGTCCGACTTCCGGTTCCACGTCTACACCAAGACCAACGAGCCGGACCCGGACACCGGATACAACTTCGGCGTCGAACGGGACAGCCGCAAGATCATCGCCTGGGGCGGTACCACGGCGCGGGACGAGGAGGACGGGCTCGGCTCCACCCGTCGGGTCTGGTTCCACGACCTGTCGGCCGGCCCGGAGTCCTGGACCTCCAACTGGAACGTCGACGAGCGGGACCTCGACGGCAACGGCGTCGAGGACTACCGGATGCCGCCGACCTGGGAGTACACCGCCGGTGGCTACCGGGCACCCGACAGGCTCGCCGGTGACCTCGGCCTGATCACCCGGTACGTCGCACTGAACCTGCTCTTCACCAGCTCGCCGCTCTACCCGGCGGAGCTGCCCACGGCGCAGCCGCCGCGCTCGATCAACCTGGACAGCAACGTCTACGAGGGCTGGCCGGGCGTGGACGCCTCGAAGACCTACGTCAAGCCGGACCTGCTCCTCGCCGAGCTGCGCGAGCTGCGCTGGCGCAACAGGCTCGACTACGACAGCCAGGACCTCCCGTTCACCGGTGAGGCCGAGCGCTGCTACCGGCTGGCGGTCGAGGAGGACGTCTCCTGCTATCCGGAGACCGGCTTCCCCGGCTTCGCCAACTTCTATCTCCAGAACCGCAAGGAGCTGGCCCGTACCCAGGACGACCAGGGCCGGGTCGACTACGAGCTGCCGATGTTCAGCTACGCGGTACCGGAGGGCACCATCACCCCGGCCCTCGGCTTCGCCGACGACAACTACGTCGACGGCACCCAGACGTACGTCTTCGGGTTCATCTCGCCGGAGATCGTGGAGTCCGGGTACGGGCTGACCACCACACTCATCCACGAGGTGGGTCACCATCTCGGGATGAGCCACCCGCACGACGGGTACGACAGCGCGTCCGGAGTGGACTACGGTCCGGCCGACGAGTTCTATTTCGTCGGCGCGGGCGACCAGACCAACTCGATGATGAGCTACATCGACCTCAACTGGGACTTCAGCCAGTTCGACCACGACAACAGCGACCGGTTCCTGACGGCGGCGTACAACGAGGCGGCCAACCGGCTCGCCGCGGACGTCCTCGACTCGCCCCGCGCGCACCGGGCCCGGGACGAGTTGGCGGCGGCGGACCGGCTGCTCGGCCGGGCCAAGGCGGCGCTGGCCGGCCACGAGTACGCCGCCGCGCACGCCTACGCCGACCAGGCGTACGGCGAGGTGGTCGACGGCGCCCGGCAGGCGGGCGTGCCGACCGACCGGGTCGCGGCGCAGATGACGGCGGAGGCGAAGGCCGCCCGGACCAGCGTCGAGGCGGACCACCCGCACGAGTTCATCGACAGTCTCGACCCGGAGGGGCCGCGCGCCCAGCCCTGACCGACCGGCGGGGGTACGGCGGGCGGGTCTGCCCGCCGTGCCCCCGGTTCCGGCCCGGCGAAACCCGGTCGTGACGGCGTCGACGATCGAGCAGGATGGCAGGGTGAGCAGGCGGCTGAGGGCGATCGCCCAGGAGACGGTGGCGGCGCTGGACCGGGGGTCCTACCGGACCGGCCAGGGCGGGCAGGTGGCCATCGCCGCCGAGGTGGCCCGGGCGGTGGCCGGCACCCGGTTGCTGCTGCCCGACGCACCGCTGCGCACGCCGGAGCCGCTGCCCGAGCCGCCCGCGATCGAGGTGACCGGGGAGTCCAGCCTGGCGGCGTGCCGCCGGCTCGACGGCGACCGGGCCTGCCTGGTCTTCGCCTCGGCCCGCAATCCCGGCGGCGGCTTCCTCAACGGCGCCCAGGCCCAGGAGGAGAGCATCGCCCGCGCCTCGGCGCTCTACCCGTGTCTCCGGGCCGCCTGGGACTTCTACCTCGCGCACCGGGCCGACCCGGACCTCGGCTACAGCGACCGGGTCGTCTACTCGCCGCAGGTACCCGTGTTCCGGGACGACGCGGGCGTCCCGCTGGCGGCGCCGTACCCGGTCTCGTTCCTGACCTCGGCGGCGCCCAACCTCTCCGCGATGCGCCGCAACCAGCCCGACCGGGTCGCCGACGTCCCGACCCTGCTGCGCCGACGCGCCGCCCGGATACTCGCGGTCGCCGCCGGTCACGGGCACCGGCAGCTCGTCCTCGGCGCCTGGGGTTGCGGCGTCTTCGGCAACGACCCGGCGACCGTGGCGACGGCCTTCGCCGAGGCGCTGCGGGAGAGCCCGTGGTTCGAGCGGGTGGTCTTCGCCGTACTCGACCGGGGGCGCGGCGAGCCGACCCGAACCGCGTTCCGGCGGGTCTTCGCCCGGACCGGTGTCGGCGAGTCCACCTAGGATTCCGGTGTGCCCGAGACCGACGGCTACGCCGGCCCAAGCTTGATATCCTGGTCGGCGTACCGCACCGGTGGCGGAGTCTCCCAGTTCGCGTCGTGTCCACGCGTGGAGGTCCGCAGATGTCGTCCATTTCGGTGCGCCGGTTCGCCCGCTCCGACCGGGAACAGGTGACCACCCTGGTCAACGCGCACATCGGTGCCGTACTCCCCAACGTCTCCGTCTCGGTGCAGGGACTGCTCAGCCAACTCGAACGCGAGCCCGGCGAGTTCGTCGTCGACCCCTGGGTGGCCGAGCGGGTGGCGCTGGTCGCCGAGCAGCGGGGCCGGATCGTGGCGGCGGCGCTGCTGCTGCGCTACCGGCGCGACGAGGACGTGGCACGCCGGTACCGGGGGGCCGGTGAGATCCGCTGGCTGGTCTGTTGGCCGGAGGCGCCGTACCGGCCGGACGCCTCGGAGGCCGGCGACCTGCTCGCCGCCGCCTGCCTCGCCCAGCTCGCCCGCTGGAACGCCAGCCCCCGGTACGCCGACGGCGCCCTGCCGGCACCCGGCGTCTACGGCGTACCCGAGCAGTGGCCGCACGTCGCCGCGATCTACCGGCGGGCCGGTTTCCGCGCCGAGGGGCGTACCGAGATCGTGCTGGTGGCCGACGTCGCCGACCTGCTGCGCCCCGGTCCCCCGCCACTGCCGGGGCTGGCCTCGCGCCGGACCGTCGGCGGCAACGGCACCCGCATCTCGGCGGTACGCGACGAGGCCGTGCTCGGCTTCGTCGAGGTGGACACCAACCTGGACACCGGCGCCCGGATGTCCCGGCTCGGCGGCTGGGCGGACGTCGGGGAGCTGTGGGTCGCCGAGTCGCACCGGCGGCAGGGGGTGGGCGGCTGGTTGCTCGGCCAGGCCGCCGCGTGGCTCCGGCTGGGCGAGGTGACCCGGCTGCTCGACTACGCCGACGCCGGCCAGGGCGACTACCTCGCCTTCCTGGCCGCCGCCGGCTTCAGCACGGTGACCCGGACGATCCGCGAACTCGTCTGCTGACCGCCCGCGCCCCGGTCATCCGATGGCGGGTGCCGGGGCGGCCCAGTCGGGCTTGACCGCCATCATCTGGGCGGTCTTGCCGGCGTCGGTCTCGACCAGGTCGCCCAGTGTCTCGTCGATCCGGCGCATCAGGGTGTCGTCGAGGCGTACCCCGGCCGCCGCCGCGTTCTCGGTGACCTGCTCCGGCCGGGACGCTCCGATCAGGGCGGTGCTGACGGCGGGACGCCGCAGGGTCCAGGCGATCGCGAGCTGCGCCATCGACAGGCCGGCCTCGTCGGCGATCGGGCGCAGTTGCTGGACCTGGCGGAGCAGCCGGTCACCGAGTACCCGGCGGATGAAGGTGGGCGCCCGGCCACCGCTGGCCGCCCGGGAGCCCTCCGGCGGTTCCTGGCCGGGCCGGTACTTGCCGGTCAGCACCCCCTGGGCGAGCGGCTGGAAGGCGATCTGGCCGATCCCCGCCGCCTCGCAGAGCGGCACCACCTCGGGCTCGATCACCCGCCAGAGCATGTTGTACTGCGGCTGGTTGGCGACGATCCGGTTGCGCAGCCCGAGTCGGTCGGCGATCTCCAGGGCGGCTCGGATCTGCGCCGCCGTCCACTCGGAGACGCCGAGATAGCGCACCTTGCCCTGCCGGACCAGGTCGTCGAAGGCGAGCAGCGTCTCCGCCAGCGGCGTCCGGTCGTCGAAGCGGTGCGCCTGGTAGAGGTCGACGTAGTCGGTGCCGAGCCGGCGCAGCGAGGCGTGGCAGGACTCGAAGACGTGCTTGCGGGACAGACCCCGGTCGTTGGGGCCGTCTCCGGTGGGCAGGCAGACCTTGGTCGCGATCTCCACCGATTCGCGGCGTACCCCGCGCAGTGCCTCGCCGAGCAGTTCCTCGGCGGCGCCCCGGGCGTAGACGTCGGCGGTGTCGAAGGTGGTGATCCCGGCGTCCAGCGCGGCCCGTACGCAGCTCAGCGCCGCCTCCCTCGCCACCAGCTCGCCGTGGGTGAGCCAGTTGCCGTAGGTGATCTCGCTGACCAGCAGGCCGCTGCGGCCCAGATGACGGTGCTCCATGGCGGCTCAGCCTATCGACGGACCCGAAATGGTACTGGCGGCGGCACCGGCTTGCGATCATGGGTACGTCACCGAGGAGGCGATCGTGATGCCCGGAATTCCGGCCGACCCGGACGTGCTGCACCCGATGCCCGGGCAGCCCCGGGTGGTGCTGCTGAAACCGCTGGTCACCTCCCCGTTGATCGAGGTCGGGGAGTTCTCGTACTACGACGACCCGGATGATCCGACCGCCTTCGAGACCCGCAACGTGCTGTACCACTACGGCCCGGAGCGGCTGGTCATCGGGAGGTTCTGCGCGTTGGGCGAGGGCGTCCGGTTCCTGATGAACGGCGCCAACCACCGGATGGACGGTCCGTCGACCTTCCCGTTCCCGATCATGGGCGGTTCCTGGGCGGAGCATTTCGACCTGATCACCGGGCTGCCGGGCCGGGGTGACACCGTGGTCGGCCACGACGTCTGGTTGGGCTACCGGGCGACGGTGATGCCGGGGGTACGGATCGGCAGTGGCGCGGTCGTCGCCGCCGGTTCGGTGGTCGTCGACGACGTACCCGACTACGGCATCGTCGGCGGCAACCCGGCACGGCTGATCCGGCGCCGGTACGGCGACGAGGACGTCAGCCGGCTGCTGGAGCTGGCCTGGTGGGACTGGCCGCTGGAACACCTCACCGCGCACGTCCGCACGATCATGGCCGGCAGCGTCGCCGACCTGGCGGCGGTGGCACCCGGGGCCCGGTAGGGCGGCCGGTCAGTGGCTGGGCGGGATGACCCGGAGGTGACCGCGCCGGCCGGTCTGCTGACCGTGGTGCTGGTCGCTCTCGATCTCGTCCGGGCGGGGCGGCGCCGGCCGGGCCGCCTCCCGGACCGCCTCGGCGAGCGCCACCAGGTCGTCGGTGGTCGGCGGGGGCGGCTCGAACTCCCCCTCGTGCCGGACCACGTCCCAGCCCCGGGGGGCGGTCAGGCTCCGGGCGTGCGGCTCGCAGAGGTCGTAGGTGTGCGGCTCGGCGAAGGCCGCCAGCGGGCCCACCACGGCTGTGGACTCGTTGTAGACATAGGTCAGCGTGGCTACGGCCTGTCGGGGGCAGCCGTTGCGGGAGCAACGCCGTGGTGACCTCACGGCGGCACGGTATCTCCATTACCGGCTCCGCCACCACGCTTGGGCATGCGACACGCCGGTAGCGGTGATCACATTCCGGGCGTCCCGCTCCGACACGGCCGAATCCCCGAGCCGATCTTGAACGGACCAGGTCTACCCTGTCGTCGTGGGCGGCTGTCCACGAGGAGTGAAGCGGGGTGCAGATGTCCAGTCCGGAGAACCGCCGGCCGGGTTCCGGGCGCCGGTCGCGCCGGGACCGGCACGGGCGCGGGCTGCGTGGCCGACTCGTTCCGGCCACCGTCCCGCTGGCCCGGACCAAATCGGAGATCTTCGACGACCTGGTCCTGGACACCGTGGAGACCCTGGAGCGGCGGTTCGCCAAGGAACTGGCCGGGGTCGAGTTCGCGGTCGAGGACGTACCGCCGGACCTCAACGTCTACGACTCGGACGTACTCGAGGACGGCGAGGTCCCGCTGGCCCGGCTGCTGCCCGGGCGCCCGGGGCGCCAGGAGGTGCCACCCCGGATCGTGCTCTACCGTCGCCCCCTGGAGTTCCGCGCGATCGACCGCGAGGACCTCGCCGACCTGGTGCACGATGTGATCATCGAGCAGGTCGCGAACCTGCTCGGCGTCGATCCCGACGAGCTGGCCTGACCCGGGCGGCCCCCACCACCCGGGCGCGGCCGCTCAGGCGACGCGACGCTTCAACTTGCGCCGTTCGCGTTCGGACAACCCGCCCCAGATCCCGAACCGTTCGTCGTGCCCGAGTGCGTATTCCAGACACTCGGCCTTGACCTCACACCGGGAGCAGATCCGCTTCGCCTCGCGGGTCGAGCCGCCCTTCTCGGGAAAAAACGCTTCCGGATCGGTCTGCGAGCAGAGCGCCCGCTCTTGCCACTCCGGAGCATTTCCGAGCAGGTCGGCCACCTCGAGTCGGCCGTCCATCCAGTTGCCTCCTTATCGCGCACCGGCGCGGCAGCCGGCGCAACCCCCCACGCGGAAGGCGTGTTTGTCCGCCCGGTAGCGATTTGATGCGCTCCGTACGAACGACCCCACTGAAATTACACGTGTGTTATACGTGCGTCGTCAAGCCGAACCTGCTAGGTGGAGTCACCCCTACCGCGTGCCCGGACGACTCGTGGAGTCATCGGGTCTCGCAACACCTGCCCTATCGATTCAGACCCGGTGCGGGTAACGCCCGCCCGGCGAGTTGCGTCGGATATCCGGCGTGGCGAGCCCGGCGCGCCCTGTCGAAGGCATTCGGTGGCGGCGCCGACGACGGTCAGCCGGCGTACCCGTAGACGGTCGTCCGGGGGCGGGCCCGCCGGCCGGCGGCGGCCGCGATCCGCACCAGCTGGGCCACCGTACGCGCCGAGCCGTGGTCCGAGCCGGCCATCCGGGAGATCGTCTCCTCCATCAGCGTGCCGCCGAGATCGTTGCAGCCGCTCCGGAGCAGTTCGGCGGTGCCGGAGTCGCCGAGCTTGACCCAGGAGCACTGGATGTTGTCGATCCGGCCGTGCAGCAGCAACCGGGCCATGGCGTGCACCACCCGATTTTCCCGCCAGGTGGGACCGGGCCGGGCGATGCCGGCGAGGTAGATCGGCGCGTTGGTGTGCACGAAGGGCAGTGCGACGAACTCGGTGAAGCCACCGGTCCGGTCCTGCAAACCGGCCAGTACCCGGAAGTGGCCCAGCCACTGCCGGGGGTGGTCGACGTGGCCGTACATCATCGTGGAGCTGGACCGGATGCCCAGCTCGTGCGCGGTGCCGACCACCTCGACCCAGGTGGCGGCCGGCAGTTTGCCCTTGGTGAGCACCCAGCGCACCTCGTCGTCGAGGATCTCGGCGGCGGTACCCGGGATGGTGTCCAGCCCCGCGTCGCGCAGCTCGGTCAGCCACTCCCGGATCGACACGCCGGCCTTGGCCGCCCCGGTGACGATCTCCATCGGCGAGTACGCGTGCACGTGCATGCCCGGCACCCGGGCCTTGATCGCCCGCACCAGGTCGGCGTACGCGGTGACCGGCAGCTTGGGATCGATGCCGCCCTGCATGCAGACCTCGGTGGCGCCCCCCGCCCACGCCTGCTCGGCCCGGTCGGCGACCTGCTCCACCGAGAGCCGGTACGCGTCGGCGTCCCGCTCCCGCTGCGCGAAGGCGCAGAACCGGCAGCCCACGTAGCAGACGTTGGAAAAGTTGATGTTGCGGTTGACCACGTAGGTCACGTCGTCGCCGACGGCGTCCCGGCGCACCTCGTCGGCGATCCGGCACAGCTCGTCCAAGGCCGGCCCGTCGGCGGCGAAGAGGGCCAGCGCCGCCGCCTCGTGCCGGGGCTCCAGCAGCGCGGCCGGGTCGTCGGCGGCGAGCCGCAGCCCGGCCCGCAGGTCGGGATCGGCCGCCAGCCCCGGCCCCGAAGCGGCGGAGGAGCCACCGGAGGCGGAGGCGGTAGCCGGAGTGCCGGCGGTGGTGTCCGGGGCGGGCGTCGGGACCCGGGCGCCCACCTCCGCCCAGTCGCCGTAGACGGAGTCGAAGTCGCCGCGCCGGTCGGCGCTCCGGCCGGTGGTGTCGATGGTGGCGTGCAGGTCGGTGCGGCCGCCCGGCACGAAGGCGTCGTCCGGCTCCTGCCAGGGACGGCCGACCGGCCGGGCCGACTCGACCGCCAGCCCGGTCGCCGGATCGGCGAGCGCGGCGACGTGCGCGGCGAGCCGGGGATCGAGCCACGGGTCGGCCCGCCGGACGTACTCGGGGTAGACCGTCAACCGCTCCCGCAGGGTGAACCCGGCGGCTGCGGTACGCGCCGCCAGCTCGTCCAGGTGCGGCCAGGGGCGCTCCGGGTTGACGTGGTCCGGGGTCACCGGCGACACGCCGCCCCAGTCGTCGATGCCGGCCCGCAGCAGCAGGTCGTACTCCCCCTCGATCAGGTTCGGCGGCGCCTGGATCCGGGCGCCCGGCCCGAGCAGGATCCGGGCCACCGCCACGGTGGCGGCCAGCTCGTGCAGCTCGGCGTCGGGCATCCCGCGCATCGCGGTGTCCGGCTTGGCCCGGAAGTTCTGCACGATGACTTCCTGGATGTGCCCGTACTCCCGGGCACTGCGCCGGATGGCGAAGATCGAGTCGACCCGCTCGGCGGGCGTCTCGCCGATCCCGATCAGGATGCCGGTGGTGAAGGGCACGGCGACCCGCCCGGCGTCGGCCAGCACCCGCAGCCGGACCGCCGGCTCCTTGTCCGGCGAGCCGTAGTGCGGTCCGCCCGGCTCGGACCAGAGCCGGGTGGCGGTGGTCTCCAGCATCATCCCCATGCTCGGCGCCACCGGCTTGAGCCGTTGCAGCTCGGCCCAGGAGAGCACGCCCGGGTTGAGGTGCGGCAGCAGGCCGGTCTCCTCCAGTACCGCGATGGCGCAGGCCCGGAGGTAGTCCAGTGTCGAGTCGAAGCCCCGCTCGGTCAGCCACTGCCGGGCCTGCGGCCAGCGCTGCTCGGGCCGGTCGCCGAGGGTGAAGAGCGCCTCCTTGCAGCCCTGCGCGGCACCGGCCGCCGCGATCGCCAGCACCTCGTCCCGCTCCAGGAAGGCGGCGGGCAGCCGGTGCGGCACGGTCGCGAAGGTGCAGTAGTGGCAGCGGTCCTGGCAGAGCCGGGTCAGCGGGACGAAGACCTTCTTGGAGAAGGTGACCACGCCCGGCCGGCCGGCGTCGACCAGTCCGGCGTCCCGGATCCGACCGGCGGTCGCCAGCAGTTCGTCGAGGAACTCGCCGCGCGCGGCGAGCAGCACGGTCGCCTCGTCCGGGTCCAGCGCCCGGCCGTCGGCCGCCCGACGCAGCGCCCGGCGCAGGCTCGCGACGGTCGGTTGATCAGTCCCATCAGCCACTCGTGCAGCCTAGGCGCAACATCGGCGGCTCCGCGGTCGCCGGCCCCACAGCCGACGGCGGAACCGGCGTGGGTCCGGTCACAGCCCGGGGCGACCCGGTGCGCGCGGGCACCGGATCGCCGTCGCGGTCGGCCTCAGCGGGGCTGCGTCGGGTCGTCGTCCCGATCCGACGGCGGTGGCTGGGCACCGGCCGACGGCTGCTGGCTGGCCGGGTTGATCCGCTGGGTACGGTCGGCGACCGGCGGCCGCTGCGGGATCACCTGGGTCCGCCCGGTCTCCTCCTCGTCCGGCTCGGACGGGCTCGTGCCGGACGGGCTCGGGGCGGCCGACGGCGCGGACGGCTCGGCGCGCTGCGCCGGGGGCGCCGAGGCCGGGGGCGCGGAGGCGGGTGCCGGCGGAGCGGAGGCCGGTGCCGGCGGGGCAGACGAAGGCGCGGGCGGAGCGGACGACGGCGCGGGCGGGGCGGAGGAGGGCGGGGCGTACCCGGGCTGGCCGTAGCCGGCGGGCGGGGCGTAGTCGGTCGGCTGGCCGTAGACCGTCGGCTGGCCGTAGACGTGCGGCTCGGGCTGCCCGGCAGCCGGCGGGTAGCCCTGGTACGGCACCCCCGGCTGGCCGTACCCGGTCGGCTGGCCGTAGCCGGTCGGTTGCCCGTAGCCGGTCGGCTGGCCGTAACCGCCGGGCTGGCCGTACGGCTGGGGCTGGCCGTAGAGGCCGGGCTGCGGCTTCGGCTTCGACACGTGGAAGAGCGCCCGCCACACCCGGAAGACCAGGAAGGCCACCACGAGCAGGATCACGTACGCCCCGACGAAGACCAGCGTCCGGGTGAAAGCCTGCCGGAACTGTGTCTCGGCCAGCAGGCCGAAGATCCCGGCGAGCAGGGTGATCCCGCCGAACAGCACCGAGACGGCGTACTCGACGAGCGCCACCAGGGTGATCACCCGGGCCTGCCCGACCACCGGCTGGACGTGGGTGGCGAGCAGCACCGCGAGCACCGGCAGCGCGACCTGCTCCAGGCCGACGAACGCGTAGAAGGAGCTCAGCGAGCGGTCACCGAAGTCGGAGTTCTCCCAGCCGCCGAAGAACAGCTCGATCAGTCCACTGAACAGGAAGAAGGCGTTCGCCCCGAGGAGCACCAGCGCGATCAGTTCGCGCAGCGGCTTGGTCACTGAACTGGCCTGCGGCGCGTCGCTCGGCGCGGGCCCGGGCTGGCTGGTCAACTCTCCCCCTGAAAGGCGGTGACGGACTCCTGCGTCGCCTGAGCCTAGTCTGCCGGCCCGCCCGCCGCCTGTCCCGAACCGATGGGCGAGGATGGCAGGCATGCGCATCGTGGTGTTGACCGGCGGCATCGGCGGGGCCCGCTTCCTGACCGGCGTCCGCGCGTACGCCCGTGAGGTGGGCGCCGAGGTGACCGCCGTGGTCAACGTCGGCGACGACGTCGTCCTGCACGGCCTGCGGATCTGCCCCGACCTGGACAGCGTGATGTACACCCTCGGCGGCGGGGCGGACCGGGAACGGGGCTGGGGCCGGGCCGGCGAGACCTGGACCGTCAGGGAGGAACTCGCCGCCTACGGCGCGGAGCCGACCTGGTTCGGCCTCGGCGACCGGGACGTGGCGACCCACCTGGTCCGGACCACCATGCTGAACGCCGGCTACCCCCTCTCGGCGGTCACCGAGGCGCTCTGCGCCCGCTGGCGGCCCGGGGTACGCCTGCTGCCCGCCACCGACGACCGCCTGGAGACCCACGTCGTGGTGGAGGACCCCGACGGGGAGACCCCGGGCGCCCAGCGGGCGATCCACTTCCAGGAGTGGTGGGTACGCCACCGGGGCGAACTGCCCACCTCCCGCTTCGTCTTCGTCGGCGCGGAGGCGGCCAAGCCGGCGGCCGGGGTGCTCGACGCGCTGGCCGGAGCCGACGTGGTGCTGCTCGCCCCGAGCAACCCGGTGGTGAGCATCGCGCCGGTGCTCGCCGTACCCGAACTGCGGGACGCGCTGGTCGCCGGCTCCGCGCCGGTGATCGGGGTGTCACCGATCATCGGCGGCGCCCCGGTACGCGGGATGGCGGACCGCTGCCTGGCGGTGCTCGGCGTGCCCTGCACGGCGGCCGGGGTGGGTGGCCTCTACGGTGCCCGGTCGGCCGGTGGCATCCTGGACGCCTGGCTGGTGGACGGCACCGACGCCGGGACCGAGGTCGAGGGGGTGACCGTGCGGGCGGCACCGCTGTGGATGACCGACGAGGCGGCGACCGCGACGATGGTCCGGACCGCCCTGGAACTGGCCTGAGCGGTGTCGCGGAGGTCGCGGAAGTCGTGGAGCTGGGATGAGACTTGAGGTGCTGCCGGTGCTCGGCATCGGCGACGTCACCGAGGGCGACGACCTGTCGGCGCTGATCGCGACCGCCGCCCCCTGGCTGCGCGACGGCGACGTGCTGGTGGTGACCAGCAAGATCGTCTCCAAGGCGGAGGGTCGGCTGGTGGACGTACCGGTCGACGGGCCGGAGCGGGAGGCGGCCCGGGCCGAGGTGCTGGCCGGCGAGACCGCCCGCCCGGTGGCCCGGCGCGGTTCGACCCGGATCGTGCAGACCCACCACGGCTTCGTGATGGCCTCGGCCGGGATCGACGCCTCCAACGTGGACCGGTCCCGGCTGGTCCTGCTGCCGAAGGATCCGGACGCCTCCGCCCGGGCGCTGCGGGCCGCGATCCGCGAGCGGCACGGCGCCGACGTGGCGGTGATCATCTCGGACACCATGGGCCGGCCGTGGCGCAACGGCCTGACCGACGTGGCGCTCGGGGTCGCCGGGATGCCGGCGGTCCGCGACCACCGGGGCGAGGTCGACCCGTACGGCAACAAGCTCAACATCACCCAGATGGCCGTGGTCGACGAGTTGGCCGGCGCGGGCGAGCTGGTCAAGGGGAAGTGTGACCAGGTGCCCGTGGCGGTGGTCCGGGGCTATCTCGGTGCCGCCGGTCAGGACGACGGGCCCGGCGCGGCGGCGCTGGTCCGGGACGCCGAGCACGACCTCTTCGCCCTCGGCACCGCCGAGGCGCGGGCCGAGGGGCTGCGTGCCGCCGCCACCCTGGCCGAGGCGACGGCCGGCGGGCCGGTTCCGTCCGTGCCGCCGACGGTGCTGGACGGCACCGACGCCGGGCCGGACCGCGCGGCGGTGGACCGGGCGCTGCGCACGGTGGCCGGGGTGGTGGCGCCCGGCACGGTCTGGACGCTGGTCACCGACGAGCGACGGGTACGCGACCGGCTCGGCGGGACGGCTCCGCCCCGGGTACCCGGGACCGTCGCGCTGCTCGACTGCGCGCCCCCCGGACCGGCCGGTACCGACCCGGGTGTGCTGATCCGGTTCGGCGCCGACCTGCACCGGTTGCGGGCCGCGCTGGCCGCCGAGGGTCTCGGCTCCGCCGTACTGCCGGCCCCCGCCGGCCAGGTCGGGGCGACCCTGCTGGTCGGCGCCGCGCCGGACCCCGCCGTCGGACGCTGACCGCGCCGGCCCGGACCACTCAGCCGGTCAGGATGGCCCGGCCCAGCGGGGTCAGGCTGTGCAGCACGGTGTTGCGGTCGCGGTGGCTGACCAGCAGCCCGGCGTTGCGCAGCACGCTGGTGTGCTGGCTCGCGGCCGCCGCCGAGATGTTCAGCCGGCGGGCCACCTCGCCGGTCGAGCAGCCGTCGCCGACCACCTCCAGCACCCGGGCCCGGGTCTTCCCGATCAGCGCGGCCAGCGCCGCCCGGCTCTCCTCCCCGCCGGTCGCCGGCACCGGACCGGCACCGGCGCCCGGTGCCGGCGTCAGCCCGCCCAACCGGTCGACCGGATAGACCAGTACCGGCGGCAGCTCGGGGTCGAGCAGGGTCACCGGGATGCGGGCGCAGAAGAACGACGGCACCAGCAGCAGGCCGCGCCCGTCGAGGTGCAGTTCCCGGTCGGCGGGATAGTCCGGCACCTCCAGTACCCCGGAATTCCAGCGCATCGCCGGGCGGAGGCTGGCCAGCAGCCCCTCGGTGCCGCCGTCGAGCAGGGCCCGGGCCCGCCGCGCCCGGTCCGCCTCCACGGCCGCCTGGATCCGGTCCCAGTACGGCTCGATCGCGGTCGCCTGGTAGAGCCGCATCGAGTCGGTCAGATGCTCCAGCACCTCGACGTCGCCCCGGGCGAGCGCGCTGGCGGATCCGGGCAGCGGCAGCGGACTCTCCCCGGCCAGTACGGTCAGGTCCCGCTCCAGCGCGTTGACCGGCGTGGAGCGTACGGCGTCCAGCCCCGCCGCCAGGCCGTACATGCTGTGGTAGGGGGTGAGGAAGTCGGGGAAGTAGCCACGCGGCGGGTTGAGGGCGAGCAGCAGCCGCAACTGGCCCGGCACGGTGTCCCGGCGGAGCCCGCCGGAGACGCCCCGCCGCCAGCCCGCCATCATCGGATCCCGGCTGCGCCCCTGCAACAGGTGCAGGCTGAGGACCAGCTCCCAGACCTGGTCCGCGGCAGGGGCGACCCGGGTCCGGGCGATGTCCTCGCTGGAGAAGTAGATCCGCAGCATGGCACGCACTCCCCGAATCGCCGGATGGGGTTTGCCCGGCAACCAGTTCGCACTCTACCGGGTGCCATCTATCAGCGTCTTTCAGCGTGAACTGAAAGACCTCGACGGCCGGCGGAGCCAACGGGCATGCTCACTAGGCCGATATCGGGGTCACTGGCGTCCTGGACGCCGGGTGGCCCTGCGGCATGCCGGGGGCAGGGGAGGAACGCGGCACCCGGACGGTTGCCACGAGGGTTCGCGGACGGCTGTCCGCGGAGGACATCGTCCGGGTTGTCGCTTTCCAGGCCGCTCCCGCGCCGCCCGCCGGGGCTCAGTCCTGCCGGCCCTGTGCGATCAGCAGCGCGACCCGGTGGTCCTCGTCGGTCACGTAATAGCGGGCACCGTCCAGTTCGGCCAGCCCCTCGACGTTGTGCAGCGGGGCGAGGTCGGCGACCAACTCACCGGCGACCCTGGACTCGTCGGCCACCGTGGGCCCCGCCGGCTCGGCCGGCCAGCGGAACCGCACGTGCCGGCTGGTCACGTCGCCGCCGGTCGGATGGTCGTCGAGCAGCACCGAGCGCTTGTCGAGCGCGTCGATCGAGCCGACCACCGCGTCGTACCCGCCGTCGTCCCGGGCGGACAGCGCCCGGAAGCCGGTCAGCTCGCCGGGCCGGGTCACCCCGGTCAACGCGTACGCGCCGACGACCCGGGGCCAGCTCCGCCGGTCGAACATCCCGGCCACGTCCGCCAGCTCCACGAAGACCGGCTCGCCCCGCCCGGTCACCGGAAACCGCAGGCCGAGCAGGACGGTACCGGTCGGGGTGAAGGCCGCCGCCTCCACGTTGACCGGCAGGTCGTCCTCGGTGAGCCGGTCGACCCAGCTCTTCGCCCGGGCGGTGCCCCGGGCCCGGGTCGCGGCGATGAAGAGGTGCCGGACCCGCTCGCCGGCCGGCAGTACGCCGATCCCGGCGGCCAGCAGGGCGTCGTTCACCGCCCGGTGCAGCCGGAACTGGTTGCGTACCACGTGCAGCCGGGGCAGCGGGGCGACCGCCTCGACCTCGCGGAACCGGGCCACGAAGGCGCGGCGGGGGCGCAACGGCCCACGCTTCGAGCCGAAGTGCGAGCCGAAGACGTAGACCCAGCCGTCGTACCGGGCCAGCGCCTCCCCGTCCTCGGTCCGGCCGTTCTCGGCACCGGCGTCCATCGGCACGTGCACGGTCAGCCAGCCACCGTCGTACCGCTCGACCAGCAGGGCCAGGCACGCCTCGACCGGCCCCTCGTCGAGTACGGTCCAGAACCCCCGCCGGGCGCCGTACGCGGCGAGCACCTCGGGCGCGCGTACCGGCAGCAGGTCGCTCGCCTCGTTGCCGGCGACCGCCAGTTCGACCGTACGCGGAGGGCACGTCATACCGATCATGCTACGAGCCCGGCACTAGGGTGGCGCTGTGCCCGATGCCCTCTACGCCGACGCGTCAGCCCTGCTCACCGGCTGGCAGCCGCCCACCGCCGAGGCGGCGGACGCCCTGGCCCGGACCCTGCGCCTGCTCGACGAGGGCGGCCCGGCGGCGCTGACCCGGGGACACCGGGCCGGCCACGTCACCGCCAGCGCCCTGGTGCTGGACGCCACCGGCAGCCGGGTGCTGCTCTGCCTGCACGGCCGGTTCCGCCGCTGGGTGCAGCTCGGCGGGCACTGCGAGCCCGGCGACCGGACGCTGGCCGGTGCGGCGCTGCGGGAGGCGACCGAGGAGTCCGGGATCGCCGGGCTGTGGCTCGACCCGACCCCGATCGACCTGGACATCCACCCGGTCGCCTGCCAGGGCGGCTCGCTGCACCACGACGTACGCTTCGCCGCGGTCGCCCCGGCCGGCGCGGTCGAACGGGTCAGCGCCGAGTCGGTGGAACTCGGCTGGTTTCCGCCGGACGCGCTCCCCGAGCCGCTGGCCGGCGCCACCGCCCAACTGGTGGCACCGGCGCTCGCGGTCTTCGCGCGGCACCACCCGCGCCCGGCACCCGACCCGGCCGTTGAGGCCACCCGCACCTACAGGTAGGGGTGCGCCTCCTCCGCCTCCAGCGCGGCGACGATCTCCTTGACCTCCTGGGCGCGGGAGCGGTCACAGACGAAGAGCGCGTCCGGCATGTCGACGACCACGGTGTCCTGGACCCCGAGGGTCACCACCAGCCGGTCGGACTGGGTCACCACGACCGTCCGCGCGGTGTCCCGGAGCACGACCCGGCCGGCCGGGGGCGTGCCGTCGGGTCCCTCCCGGAGCACCACGTTGCTGGCGTCGTCGCCGGTCAGCGCCTCGCCGAGGGTGTGGAAGTCGCCGACGTCGTTCCAGCGGAAGTCGGCCGGCACGGTGGCGACCAGGCCACGCTCCGCCGCCCCCTCCATCACCGCGAAGTCCACCGAGATCTTGGTCAGCTCCGGCCAGACCCGGTCCAGCACCGCCGCCTGCTCCGGGGTGCCCCAGGCCGCGGCGATCTCGGTCAGCCCGGCGTGCAGCTCCGGCCGCTGCCGGGCCAGCTCGCCGAGGAAGACGTCGACCCGCCAGACGAACATCGAGGCGTTCCAGTAGAAGCGGCCGGACTCGACGTACTTGACCGCGAGGTCGTACTCCGGCTTCTCCTTGAACCGGACGACCTGCCGGGCCGGGCCGGCCCCGATCGGCTCGCCCGACTCCAGATAGCCGTAGCCGGTCTCCGGGTGCGTCGGCGTGATGCCGACCGCGACCATCAGCCCGTCCTGCGCGGTCGAGATCGCCGCGCCGAGCACCTCCAGGAAGCGCGTCTGGTCGCCGACCACGTGGTCGGCGGAGAAGGCGCCCATCACCGCGTCCGGATCCCGGCGCGCGATGATCGCCGCCGCCAGCCCGATCGCCGCGCAGGAGTCCCGGCGGGAGGGCTCGACCAGGACGTTCTCCTCCGGTACGTCGGGCAGTTGCCGGGCCACCGCGACCGCGTGCGCGGCACCGGTGACCACGTACGTGCTCTCGGGGCCGGCGAGGGGGCGCACCCGGCGTACGGTCGCCTGGAGCAGCGACTCGTCCGAGCCGGTCAGCGGGAGGAGGAATTTGGGGCGGCCGGCGCGCGAGAGTGGCCACAGACGGGTGCCACTGCCGCCGGCCGGGATCACGGCGTAGAACATCGCCACATCATGCCCGAGACGTCAGGCGCCAGACGCACACACCGTCTGATAACCACCGATTCCAGCCCCGAACTCCCGTCACGCCCGGGCCCGGCCCCAGGCCGCCAGGTGCACCTCGGCACTGGACTCCCAGGTGAACTCCTTGGCCCGGTCGAAGCCCGCCTTCGCCAGCGAGAGCCGCCGCGCCTCGTCGTCGAGCAGCGCGGCGAGGTCGGTCGCGATCTGCTGCGGATCCTCGCTGGTGTAGGCGACCGCGTCGCCGCCCACCTCCGGCAGCGACAGTCGCGGCGTGGTGAGCACCGGGGCGGCGCAGGCCATCGCCTCCAGGATCGGCAGCCCGAAGCCCTCGCCGTACGACGGGTAGGCGGCGACCAGCGCACCGCCGAGGAAGCCCGGCAGGTCGGCGTAGCGCAGGTAGCCGGGACGGAGCAGCCGCAGGTGTGCCGGTACGTCGGCGACGGCCCGGTCGATGTCGTCGTCGTGCCCCTGGCCACCGGCGATCACCAGGGCGGGCGGCTCCGGCCGGTCCTTGACCGCCAGCACCCAGCCCCGGATCAGGTTAGGCACGTTCTTGCGCGGCTCCTTGGCGCCGAGGAACGCCACGTAGCTGTGCCCGCCCAGGCCGAGCCGGGCGCGTACCCGGGCCTTCTCCTCGTCACTCGGCGCGTGGAACGCCGCCTGGTCGACCCCGTGGTAGGCCACGTCGATCCGGGTCGGGTCGGCGTCCAGCAGCCGGATCAGCTCGTCCCGGGTCGCCTTGCTCGGCACGATCACCCGGTCGGCCCGGCGCAGCGAGGTCTTGATCGCACTGCGGAAGAAGGTCCGGCGTGACTTGTCGTAGTGCTCCGGCTCGGTGAAGAACGTCGCGTCGTGCACGGTGACCGTGACCGGACAGCCGGCCCGAAGCGGACAGGTGTAGAACGGCGAGTGCAGCACGTGCGCGCCGACCTGCTGGGCCAGCAGCGGCAGCCCGGTCTGCTCCCAGGCCAGCCGGGCCGGCCGGTGCGCCACCGCCGCCGGTGCGGCGATCACCTCGGCCGCCGGCAGCATCCGGGAGTAGCGCTCGGCGTCGGTGCGCAGCCCGACTACGGCCAGCTCCAGACCCGGCCCGATCACCTTGCCCAGGGCGCCGAGCAGGCCGTCGACGTATCTACCAACGCCGCCCCGGTCAGCGGGGACGCTGGTGGCGTCAATGAGCACGCGGGGCGGGCGACCGGCGGTCACTGGGCGACTCCTCGGCTGGGTGTGATGTGCGGAACACTTCCTCCAAGCCTACGCCGCGCCGCCCCGGACGCGTCGACTGCGACCCGTCGGGCAACTGTCTTTCCGGTGACTCCGACGGGTACGCGACGGGGCCGTCACAGCGGGTGTGATCCGCGGCTCCCGCTCCGGTTCCGAGGACACCACGACCCGGCCCGGAGATCACCGTCACCGGCCGGCCGGGTCGGTATCGTCGCGGGCGATGACCGAGAACATTGCCGGGCTCTTCGCCGCCGCGATCGCCGCCGACCCGACCCGACCTCTGCTGACCTGGTACGACGACGCCACCGGGGACCGGACCGAACTTTCCGGGGCGACCCTGGCCAACTGGGTGGCCAAGACGGCCAACCTGCTGGTCGACTCGGCCGGGCTGGCTCCGGCCGATCCCGTCGGGGTGCTGCTGCCGCCGCACTGGCAGACCGCCGCCGTGCTGCTCGGCTGCTGGTCGGTCGGTTCGGCCGTCTCCGGTGCCCGGCCCGGCGAGTCGGACGACCCGCAGCCGGTCGACGTGCTCTTCGCCTCGGTCGACCGGGTCGGCGAGGCGACGGCCTGGCCGGCCGGTGACCGGTACGCCCTCGCGCTCGCCCCGCTCGCCGCACCGGTACGGGAACTGCCGTCCGGCTGGGCCGACTACGTGGTCGAGGTACGCGGGCACGGCGACCACTTCACGCCGTACCCGGCGGCCGGCCCGCAGGATCCGGTACTGGCCGACCTGGCGGTCCAGCGCGCCACCGAGCTGGGCATCGGGGCCGGCGACCGGGTGCTGGTCGACGCCGCCCGTTACCCCGATCCGGTGGACTGGCTGCTCGCCCCGCTGGCCGCCGGGGCCAGCACGGTGCTCTGCGGCAGTCTCGACCCGGCCCGGCTGGCCGACCGGGCGGCGGCGGAGAAGGTCACGGTTCGGTTGACGTAACGGAGGTCACACTGGGCCGGTCGGCGGTCCGCTGCCGGGCGAACCGCTCGAAGGCGCGCAGCGAGTCCGGGTTCGCCAGCGCGCCGGTGGCGGCGGCCGAGTCCACCGCCGCGCCGGTGAGGATCTTCTTCACCGGCACCTCCAGCTTCTTCGCCGAGAGCGTCCTCGGTACCGCCCCGACCTGGTGGATCTCGTCCGGCACGTGCCGGGGCGACAGCCCGGTACGCAGCTCCCGGTTGATCCGCGCGGTCAGCTCCGGACCCAGCTCCAGCCCCGGCGCGAGTACGACGAAGAGCAGCAGCTCCCCTGCCCCGCCCTCGTCGTCCTCCAGGTGTACGACCAGCGAGTCGGTCACCTCGGGCAGCCCCTCGACCACCGAGTAGAACTCGGCGGTGCCCAGCCGCACCCCGCCCCGGTTGAGGGTGGCGTCGGAGCGGCCGGTGATCACGCAACTGCCCCGCTCGGTGACGGTGATCCAGTCCCCGTGCCGCCACACCCCCGGATAGACGTCGAAGTACGCCTCCCGGTAGCGGCGCCCCTCCGGGTCGTTCCAGAACCCGACCGGCATGCTCGGCATCGGTGCTGTGATCACCAACTCGCCGAGCTGGTCGATCACCGGGTCGCCGTCGGCCGACCGCGCCTCCACCCTGGCCCCCAGGCAGCGGCAGGTGATCTCACCGGCGACGACCGGCAGCAGCGGCACGCCGCCGACGAAACCCGTGCAGACGTCGGTGCCACCGGAGATCGAGTCGAGCCGCAGGTCGGCGCCGACGGAGTCGTACACCCAGCGGAAGCCCTCGGCCGGCAGCGGCGCACCGGTCGAACCGACCCCGCGCACGGCGGAGAGGTCGAACGACTCCGCCGGGCGCAGCCCGGCCTTGCGGCAGGCCAGCAGGAACGGCGCCGAGGTGCCGAAATAGGTCGTGCCGGTCTCGGCGGCGAGCCGCCACAGCGTGCCCAGGTCGGGCTCGGCCGGCCCACCCGGCTCGGTCCGGACCGCCGGGTTGCCGTCGAAGAGCACGATCGCGGCCCCCACCGCCGGGCCGGAGACCAGGAAGTTCCACATCATCCAGCCGGTGGTGGTGAACCAGAAGAACCGGTCCCCCGGGCCGAGGTCGTGGTGCAGCGCCAGCATCTTCAGGTGTTCGAGCAGGATGCCGCCGTGCCCGTGCACGATCGGCTTCGGCAGCCCGGTGGTGCCGGAGGAATAGAGCACGTAGAGCGGATGGTCGAAGGGGACCGCCGTGAAGGCCAGCGGCTCGTCGGTCGGGGCCGCCAGCTCCGCCCAGCTCAGGGTGGCCTCCGGCGGCGCGGCGTCCGGCTCCAGATAGGGCAGCACCACCGTGTGTACGAGCGACGGCAGCTCGGCCCGGATCGTCGCCAGCTCGGCGCGGCGGTCGACGGGCCTGTCGCCGTACCGGTAGCCGTCGACGGCCACCAGCACGGTCGGGGCGATCTGCCGCCAGCGGTCGAGCACGCTGCGGGTGCCGAACTCGGGGGCGCAGGAGGAGAAGACCGCGCCGAGGCTGGCGGTGGCGAGCATCAGCACGAACGTCTCGGGGATGTTCGGGGCGTACGCCGCCACCCGGTCGCCGGGGCCGATCCCGAGGCGAACCAGTCCGGCCCGGACCCGGCGTACCTGCTCGCGCAGCTGCGCGGCGGTCAGGGTGATCGGGGCGCGGGTCTGGCTCTGCGCGATCACCACCGGCTCGTCGTCGGCCATCCCGGGCATCCGGAGCACGTGCTCGGCGTAGTTGAGGGTGGCGCCGGGAAACCAGCGGGTGCCGGGCATGGAGGTGTCGACCAGGGTCGCGGTCGGTTCGGTGTGGGCTCGCACCTCGAAGTAGTCCCAGATCGAGCGCCAGAAGCCGTCGAGGTCGGTGACCGACCAGCGCCACAGCGCGGCGTAGTCGTCGAAGTCGAGGTCCCGGTGCCGGCGCAGCCAGCGCAGGTAGTCGCCGATCCGGGACCGGTCGTCGCCGGCCGGTGGCGGCGTCCAGAGCACCTCGCCAACCATGGTCCTGCCCCTCCCTACGGCCGACACGCCGGTGTGCCGGACCCGGTCGCCATACTGCCGTACCCGACCCGCAATTCTCCGCCCGGCAGGCGGCGCCGGTACGCGTGCCCGGCGCACATGTCCGGCCCCCGGATCATGTGGGCCGGCCCGGGGTGGCCGGCGCCAGGGCGGCTCAGCCGGCGACGGAGGAGTCGCCGGCGCCCCGGTGTGCCTGGATCGCCCTGCGCCTGGCCAGCCGGTGCTCCCGGCGGATCTCCGCCTCGCGGAACCGGCGCTCGTCGGTGGGGGTTTCCGGCAGCACCGGGCGGACCGGGCGCGGGTTGCCGGCCACGTCCACCCCGACGAAGACCAGATAGGCGGTGGCGACCAGGATCGGGGCGTCCTCGGCGCTGTCCCAGCGCTCGGCGACCACCCGGACCCCGACCTCCATCGAGGTCTGCCCGGTCCAGTTGACCTGGGCGTGGGCGTGCACCAGGTCACCGACCCGGACCGGCTCGGCGAAGACGATCTCGTCGATCGCGGCGGTCACCGCCGTACCGCCGGAGTGCCGGGCCGCCGACGCTCCAGCCACGTCGTCGACGAACTTCATCAGCACGCCGCCGTGCACGGTGCCGTAGAGGTTGACGTCGACCGCCGTCATGATCCGGCTCAGCGTGACCCGGGAGTACGAGGTCGGCTTGCCGGCCGGCGACGAGAGCTGCTCGGTCATGCCCGCAACGGTACGGCGACCCGCCGTGCCGCCGCCCTCACCGGTGACGGCGGTTACCCGGGTCACCCGGTCATCCCACGGTGACAGTCAGCAAGATCGATACGAGACGCGCCCGGGCAGGCTGCCGGGCGGCCTCCGAAACGGTACGGTGCGCGGATGCGACATCTCTGGAGCTTCCTCGCCGGAGTGGTGGCGGCGCCACTGACCTGGGCCCTGATCGCGCTCGGTCAGGACGGGTCCGCCCGCACCGTCACCCGCTGGGAGGAAGTCGGTACCTTCAACACGGCCAACCTGATCCAGGGGGCCGTCTACCTCGGAGTCGCGGGCATCCTGCTCGGCCTGCTCGGCACCCTGCGACTCTCCCCGGCGGGTCCGCTCGTCGCCGGCCTGCTGCTGGCGGCACCGTACGTCGGGCTGTTCGTCGACCCCTTCACCGTGCGCGACGCGGTGCCGGCGAACTGGAAGGTGTTCGGCGACCCGCTGCCGTTGGTGCAGGTGCTGGACAACGGCACCACGTTCCTGGTCGGCCTGCTGCTGCTGATGGCCACCTTCAGCATCCAGCGCTGGCGTCGTTGGCCCGGCCCGGTCGCCGCCGCCCCGGCACCGACCCCGGCCGACGAGGAGGAGCCGACCCCGACCGACTGGTCCCTGCTGAACAACCCGCCGGAGCGCGACATCAAGCCGCCGACGCTGGGCTACCCGGAGCCGGACACGCAACCGCTGCCGCCGCTGCCGCGCCGCGACGCCGGCTCGCCGTGGTCGGCGCCGCCCCGGACCGCGACGAAGCGCGACGACGCGGCCGACAGCACGACCGGCTGACCATGCCGGGGCGGGTCGTCGGGTCGACCCGCCCCGGACCGACACGCCGAGGACCGGCGTTGCCCGGCCCGGGTACGGTGCCGGGAGGCACCCGGCTGGGGAGGTTGCAGTGCGACACCTTGGATCGCTGGTATTCGGGCTGGTCAGCGCGCCGATCATCTGGGTGTTGTCCGGGATCGGACTGGTCAGGTTCAACGGTGGGATCTCCCGGGAGCAGACCGGGGACATGATCGTCGGGTTCATCGCGATCGTGGTCGTGGCCGGGCTGCTCGCCGCGCTGCTGCTGCCCCGGTGGTCCCCGGTCGGTACGGCGGTCGCCGGCCTGCTCTTCATGGTCATGGCACTCTGGTCCATGATCGATTTCGGGTCGATGATCGACCTGCTGCCGCGCTCCTTCGTCGGCGTCGACTTCGCCCTCACCGCACCGTCCGGCGCCTTCGCCACGCTGCTGGCCGTGCTGCTCGGCGCGACCCTGCTCGTACCGCAGCGCTGGCGCTCGCCCCGCCCCGCCGCGGCCGGCTTCCCCGGCGCCGCCGGCCAGCCCGGCTTCGCGCCCCACGGGCAGCCGCCACCCGGCGCACAGTACCCGCCCGGCACCCCCACGCCAGCCGGCGGACAGTACCCGCCCGGGCAGTTCCCGCCCGGCGGACAGTTCCCGCCCGGCGGACAGTTCCCGCCCGGCGGGCCGGGGTCGCACCCGCCGAACTACGGCCCCTCGGTCGCCCCGAGCTACGCCCAGTCCGCACCGCCGAACTTCGGCCCCGCCGTACCGCCGAACTACGGTCCCGCCGGGCCGCACCACCAGACGCCCTCGGCACCGCCGTACAACGCCCCGACGGGCGCACCGCAGTACGGTCAGCCGGCCGTGCCGGGCAACCTGGGGCGCCCGCCGGGCTCACCGATCTCCGGCCCGCCGGTGCCGAGCGTGCCGCCGCTGCCGCCCACCTTCAGCCCGCTGACGCCGCCGGCCCCGGCACCCCGGTCCGGCCAGCCGGGCGACGACGAGACCACCCAGTTCGGGCGCTCGGACGAGACCACCCAGTTCACCGGCGGCCCGGACGACGACGGCATGGACGGGGCGACCCGGCGCCTCGGCGACCGCTGACCGTCCCCACGACCGCTGACGGTCCCCACGACCGCGCTGACGGTCCCCACACCGCCCACCGGCCGCTCGCGACCGGTCAGTGGCCGATCCGGTGGTCGGCCGGGTTGGTCTGCAACAGCCAGGCCAACGGCATCTTCGCCGCCACCTCGTACGCCCGATCGGGGCCGAGGACGTGCAGGGTGACCGTCTGCGCCGCATCCCGCTCGACCATCCAGTAGCCGGGGATCCCGGCGGACGCGTACTCGCGGTGGCGTGGCAGCGGCCCGCGCCGGCACCCGAGGTCAGTCCCTGAGGAGTTGGCGGGCCATCACGATCCGCTGGACCTGGTTGGTGCCCTCGTAGATCTGGGTGATCTTGGCGTCCCGCATCATCCGCTCGACCGGGTAGTCCCGGGTGTAGCCGTACCCGCCGAGCAACTGCACCGCGTCGGTGGTGATCTCCATCGCGGCGTCCGAGGCGAAGCACTTCGCGGCGGCACCGAAGTAGGTCAGGTCGGCGTCGCCGCGCTCCGACCTACCGGCCGCCGCGTACGTCAACTGCCGGGCCGCCTCCAGCTTCATCCCCATGTCGGCGAGCATGAACTGCACGCCCTGGAACTCGGCGACCGCCCTGCCGAACTGCCGCCGCTCCCGCACGTACCCCTTGGCGTAGTCCAGCGCGCCCTGGGCGATCCCGACGGCCTGGGCGGCGATGGTGACCCGGGTGTGGTCCAGGGTCTGCATGGCGGTGCCGAAGCCGCTGCCCGGTTCGCCGATCATGCGGTCGGCCGGGATCCGCACGTTGTCGAGGTAGACCTCGCGGGTCGGCGAGCCCTTGATGCCGAGCTTCTTCTCCGGCGCCCCGAAGCTGACCCCCGGGTCCGACTTCTCCACGACGAAGGCGGAGATGCCGCGCGAGCGGGCCGCCGGGTCGGTCGCCGCGAAGACGGTGTAGTACTCCGACACCCCGGCGTTGGTGATCCACCGCTTGACGCCGTTGAGCACGTAGTGGTCGCCGTCCCGGACCGCCCGGGTGAGCATCGACGCGGCGTCGCTGCCCGCCTCCGGCTCGGAGAGGCAGTACGAGAACATCGCCTCGCCCCGGGCCACCGGCGGCAGGTAGCGCCGCTTCAGCTCCGCGGAGCCGGACAGCAGCAGCGGCATGGTGCCGAGCTTGTTCACGGCCGGGATCAGCGAGGAGGAGGCGCAGGCCCGGGCCACCTCCTCGATCACGATCGCGGTGGCGAGCGCGTCGGCGCCCGCTCCGCCGTACTCCTCGGGGATGTGCGGGGCGTGGAAGTCGGCGGCCCTCAGCGCCTCGTACGACGCCTTCGGGAACTCGCCGGTCTCGTCGGCCTCGGCCGCGTTCGGCGCGACCTTGGCGTCGCAGACCTCCCGGACGGCCTCCCGGATCGCCTGGTGCTCCTCAGGCAGCAGGTATGCGTCGAACGACGGCTCACTGGTCACCGCGGCCCTCCCCGGCACTCGTCTCCGGCGGCCCCACGCCCCGGATATCCGAACCATACCCGCCAGTAACCTAGTCCCGACAGCCCTCCCCACCTGCTGCCCCAGGGCGGGCCGACGCCGGCCGGGGAGCGCCGCCGGGAAGGGACGTCGCCGTAGCCGACCTCCGCGTCGCCGTGCGCGGCGTACATCAAGATTCTTGGTGATTTGTGGTTCACCACGCGCCATAGATCTCCAAGAATCTTGGAGTTGGCGCTCCCGCCACCGGGAGTGCGGCGCGAGCCGAGCCGACGCGCGGAGGCTGTCGAGCTGGGCGCAGAAACGGGGCAGCTCGACAGTCAGTGGAGGGTGGGAGATGTCTCCCACCCTCCACATTCGTACCGCTGTGCGCTAGCCGACGACGGAACGCAGCGGAATGCCCGCCGCGCGGATCTCGCGTACCAGTTCACGCAGGAACGGGTGCTCGTCCGACGTCAGACCCTCCGGGTTGGGAATGGTCAGGTACGCCGTACCGCCGGCCGTGCCGACCTGGGCGTCGCCGGTGTGCCGGGCGACGATCGCCCGGGTCCGGTCCAGGTCGGTCGCGGCGACCCGGATGGAAATCGGCCGCCATTCACCACCCAGGTTCTCCGCCGCCGGCGCCGCTGCGGCCGAGGCCCGCGCCGGGGGTACGGCCGGAGCCGCCGCCCGGGCACCCGGGGACGCCGGGACCGCCGGGGCGGTACGCGGTGCCAGCAGCGCGTTGGCGACCAGGTGCAGCCCGCTCTCGTTGTACGCCCGGAACAGCGGGTTGAACGCGAACAGCACCGCCCGGCCGGCCCCGGTCGGCTCGTCGACCAGCGCGACCGTGCCCTTGAGCGCGTCCGCGTGCTCGGTGAAGCCGTTGAGCCAGAACCGCCCGTCGGCCGGGTACGTCAGCACGTTCCTACCCGTGGTGCTCGGCGACAGGATCGAGTCGTTGTTGTTGAACTCGAAGTCCTCGGCCGGCCGGCCCAGCCCGACCGGGCTGCTCCGGTCGACGTCGACCCGCAGGTGCGAGCCGATCACGGTGTAGTCGGTCGGCTTCGGCAGCTCGACCGTCGAGGTGAGCCCGGCGGAGCGGGCCATCCGGGTGCCCTGGTTGCGCAGCCCGACGTAGGTGCCGCCGGCCGCCACCCAGGCCCGCAGGTTGGCCTGGCCGGCGGCGGTGAGGCCGCCGGTCGGGTTGCTGCCGTCCGGCACCAGCAGGACGGTCCGGCCGGTGAAGGCGGCGGTGTTGTCGTTGATGTCCGCCGTGCTCACCGGCTTGAGGTCGAGGCCCCACTGGTCGCCGAGGACGTACCGGGCCTCGCCGTGCGAGCCGGAGGTGGTGGAGATGCCGGTGCCGGCGTAGAGGCCGACGTCGGGCAGGGCCAGCCGGGTGCCGGTGACGCCGCGCCAGCTCGCGGTCAGGGTCACCCCGATGGAGCGGGCGAGCCGGTCGTGCGAGCCGGTCAGGGCCGCCGCCGGCAGGGTGACGACGCCGCTGCGCTGGTCGCGGCGCAGTTCGACGCCCGCACCGAGCAGCTTGAAGGTCAGCTCGGCCGCCGCCGCCGAGTCCAGCGGGTACGCGTACGAGCCGTGCCTCGGCGCGTACCCGGCGCGCCCGCCGTCGATGCCGCGGACCCGTTCCGCCCTCGGCGAGAGCCGGTCACCGGTGTAGATCGTCTCCACGCCCATCAGCAGCGGGTTGCTCCAGGACGAGACGTCGTAGAAGTACGGGAACGGGACGTACGGGTCCTCGCCCAGGATCGCCTGGATCCAGTGCTTCTGCGGCTGCTCCATCGGGATCCAGTACGCGCCCGCCGGCACGGTGTGGTTCCGGGCCGACCGGCCGCCGAAGATCTTCGCGTTCGGCACCTTCACCGGCTTGGTCAGCCGGTACACCTCGACGTCCATCCGGCGCAGCCGCTCGACGAGCTGCCGTACGTCGCCGAGCTGCCGGTTCGGCAGCAGGAAGTACGACCGGACGGTGATGTCCGGCACCGGGAACTGGACCTCGTTGGTCGGCTGCACGACCTCGTTCGGCTGGAGCTTGCCGGCCCGACCCTCGGCCAGGGCGTCCTTCCAGATCCGGAAGTAGTCCGACAGGATCTCCCGCCGGTTCTCCGAGGCCCAGCCGACGGTCGCCCACTGGGTGTTGAACTGCTGCTGCACCCGGTCCTGGACCGCCGAGGAGCTGCCCTTCTCGTACGTCATCCCGGCGGCGCCGAAGCCGGTGGCCGGCACCGTGTCGCCGTACCCCATGAAGAACATGTCGTAGGTGTCGTAGTTGAAGTAGCACTCGCTGGTGACCGTCTCGGTGCAGGCGCCGTTGTAGCCGAAGCCCTCGGCGTTGGCCGCGCCGATCCGGTTGATCCAGTCGACCGCCTCGTCGGAGATCTCGTGGTGGATCGGGTCCGCGTTCGGCGGGAAGAAGTACTCGTCGCCGCCCATCTCGTGCGCGTCGACGTAGACCTGCGGCGGATAGCGGCGCAGCATCTCCAGCTTGGCGTCGGTCTCCGGCTGGGTACGGGAGAACCAGTCCCGGTTCAGGTCGAAGCCGTACTCGTTCTGCCGGCGGCTGGCGTCCCGGCCGTCCGGGTTCTGCGTCGGCACGATGATCGTGACGAGGTTCCGGTTGCGCTCGCGTACCTCGCAGGAGAGGCCGGCGGCCAGCTCGTAGAGGGTCTTCAGCGCGGCGTCGCCGCCGGACTTCTCGCCGCCGTGCACGTTGCCGGTCACCCAGACGATCGCCGGGCCCTTCGCGGCGATCTCCGCCGCCTTCCGGTCCGACAGCCTGCGCGGGTCACGCAGGTCGCGGATGTTCTCGGCGATCTTCTCCAGCTCGCCCCGGCGCAGGTGGCCGGGGTCGGAGACGATCGCGTACGGCATCGACTGGCCGAGCACGCTGTTGCCGACGTTGCCGGTGACGACCCGGTCGGAGGCGGCGTCGACGGCACCGAGGTAGGACCGGATCTCGTCGTCGGTGACCACCCGCTGCTGGCCGAGGCCAAGCGGGAAGCCGAGGTGCCGCTCCGGGCTCGGTACCCCGGTGAGCCGGGCGGACGGGTCCTGGCTGCATCCGGCCGGGGTCGGCGGCTTGCCCGGGTGGGCGGCGGCCGGGGCGCCGGGCAGCAGCGGCAGCGGGGCGAGCAGCAGGGCGACCGCTGCCCCGCCGAGGCGCCGGGACATCGATCTGGGAGGCTTCGGAGCGGGCGTCGGGGGGAACTTCGGAACCGTCATCTGACGTTCGGATTCCCTTCTCGGGGGTGGGGGTGAGGCTGCGGAGATCGACGTGAAGGTGGCTCGGAGCCTATGAGCAGCCATTTCCGACGGTCAAGATCTTCTAGGCAGGACGTTCGCCCACCACCTACCAAACACGCCTAGCAGCAGAAATCAGGGGAATAGCGCCGAGAAGGGGCGAGCCGGACGGCCAGGGGGCGGTGCACCCGGGCCGGCGGGCACGCTGTGAAAAGCCCGACCGAAGATGCACCGGGAAGCGCGATCCGCGTAGGCTCAGCGCTTGTCGTCCCGGTGCGGGCGGCCGACTCGCCGACCGCGCACCCTCGACACCAGGTGAACAAGGCCCACAATGTCCGACATCGGCGCTCTCCTCCGGCGCCGACCTCCCACCGCGACGCAATGAAGCGCCGCCACTGCGAGCGGAGAACACAGGCGTGACGATCCCGTACCCGAGCACTCAGCCCATGCCGACGATCCCGGCGGTGACTCCGCCGTCCGGCGCCGCCCGCCCGCGTCTGACCTTCCTCGGCACCGGCTACCTGGGCGCGACGTACGCCATCTGCTTCGCCGAACTCGGCTACGAGGTGATCGGCTTCGACGTCGACGCCGAGAAGATCGCCAAGCTGGCCGGCGGCGAGGTGCCGTTCCACGAGCCCGGCCTCGACGAGCTGCTCAAGCGCAACCTCTCGGCCGGTCGGCTCCGGTTCTCGACCGACATCGCCGAGACCGCCGCCTTCGGCGACGTGCACTTCATCTGCGTCGGCACCCCGCAGCGGGCCGACGGCATGGGCGCCGACCTGTCGTACGTCGAGGCCGCCGTCACCGGGCTCTCCCAGCACCTGACCCGCAAGGCCCTGATCGTCGGCAAGTCCACCGTCCCGGTCGGCACCGCCGAGTGGATCGAGCAGCTCGTCGGCAAGCACGCCGACGTCGGCCTCGGGGTCGAGGTCGCCTGGAGCCCCGAGTTCCTCCAGGAGGGCTTCGCCGTCGAGGACGTGCTCCGGCCCAACCGGATCGTGGTCGGCGTCAAGAGCGAGTGGGCCAACGGCATGCTCTACGCCGCGCACAAGGGCGTCTACGACCTGGCCGCCACCGAGGACCGGGAGGTTCCGCTGGTGGTGACCGATTTCGCCACCGCCGAACTGGTCAAGGTGGCCGCGAACGCCTTCCTGGCCACCAAGATCTCGTTCATCAACGCGATGGCCGAGGTCTGCGAGGTGGCCGGCGGCGACGTCACCCAGCTCGCCCGGGCGATCGGCTACGACCCCCGGATCGGCAACCGGTTCCTCCAGGCCGGCGTCGGCTTCGGCGGCGGCTGCCTGCCCAAGGACATCCGGGCGTTCCAGGCCCGGGCCCAGGAACTGGGTGCCGGCGAGGCGCTGCGCTTCCTGCACGAGGTCGACCTGATCAACCTGCGCCGCCGCAGCCGGGTGCTCCAGCTCGCCGCCGAACTGCTCGGCCGCCGGTACGGGCCGGCCGGGCCGGACCTCTCCGGGACCCGGATCGCGGTGCTCGGCGCCACCTTCAAGCCGAACTCCGACGACGTCCGGGACGCCCCCTCGCTCGCCGTCGCCGCCGCGCTGCACAAGGCCGGCGCCGACGTGCAGGTCTACGACCCGCAGGGCATGGAGAACGCCCGCCGCGAGCGGCCCGAGCTGTCGTACACGGCCAGCATGAACGACGCCGTCACCGGGGCCGACCTGGTCTGCGTACTCACCGAGTGGGCCGACTTCCGCAACGCCGACCCGGTGGCGCTCGGCGAACTCGCCGCCGGACGGCGGGTCGTGGACGGCCGCAACTGCCTCGACTCTGGACTGTGGACCCAGGCCGGCTGGGACTACCGGGGCATGGGCCGGCCCTAGCGCCGAAACCACCGCCGCGCCGCCGATAGCGCAGCGGCCGGACGGCGACAATCGTGAATTCGACGCCGACTTGCCGGCCGTGGACCCGACCAGGTCCACGGCCGGCCTTTTAGGATCTCCTCAGCCGGGTTTCGCACGCGACCGGGGGCTGTTCAACGGCAGCCTCCCGTGGGCATGCTTCGGTGTAAGCCCGTGATGCGGCCTGCGCGCCGGCTGGAGGGGGTGCCGTGAGTACGACGTACCAGTGCTCCTCGTGCGGCCGGGAGATCGAGCCGGCACCACACTGCCCGCACTGCGGGACCGAGCAGCTCCGGTGGGCCGACGACGTCGCCCGGATCGAGCGCTCCATCGCCGAGATGAAGATCCGCGAGGCGGCGCTCGCCAGGGAGCAGAAGACGATCGCCTCGCAGATGCAGGCGGCGCTCTTCCAGCGGGACATCCTGTCGCACGCGGCGGACCAGCGCCGCAAGCAGAACACCAAGCCGCGCCGGGTGATCCGGCGCAAGGCCAACCGGCGCCCACCGACCGCCGCGCCCGGGACCGCCCCGGGCGGGCCGCCACCCCGGGTACCCCGACAGCCGAGAAGCGGCCCCGACCGGACCACACCCACCACACCGCCCCCACCGCCGCCACCCCCACCGGCCGGCGCCGAGCCGAGCTGGGACGACGGCGGGAAGGCCCGACCCGAGGCCTCCACCCGCGAGGTGCAGAACATCCTGCTCGGGCTCGGGGCGCTGCTGCTCGGCATCGCGGCGGTGGTCTTCGTCGCGGTCGCGCTCAGCTCGCTGGACGACTTCAGCCGGGTCGCGATCCTGGTGCTGGCCACCGCGCTGATGCTGGCCGTACCGCCCCGGGTGGCCCAGCGCGGGCTGAGCGCCACCGCCGAGACCATCGCGGCGGTCGGGCTGCTGCTGGTGCCGCTGACCGGGTACTCGCTCTGGACCGTCGACCGGTTCGGCGACAGTGGACTGCCCGGGTCGCTCTTCGCCGGGCTGACCTTCCTGCTCACCGCCGCCGTCGCCGCCGGGTACGCCTCGGTGACCGGGCTGAACGCCCCCCGCTACGCGGCCGTACTCGCCGTGCAGCCGATCCTGCCGCTGCTGGCGTACTCCTTCGTCACCGGGCCGGCCGGCTGGGCCGTGGTACTCGCGGCGGTGGCGGTCGGCAACCTCTACCTCGGTCGGCTCTTCGGCGACGACGGGCGGCTGACCGGCTGGCCGGCCCGGTTCCGGTTCGGCCCCGAGGTGCCGGTGACCGCCCCGCCCGGCACGCCGAGAGTCCGCCCCGACGAGCGGCCGGGACGGGTGGACGGCGACCCGACCGCCCCGGACGGGATCGGCCCGGATCGGCCGGAGACCTTCCCCGAGGAGGCGGACGCGGTCGTCCAGGCCGATCCGGCACTGGGCGGGCCGACGAAGCGGGTCCGCACCCCGGGCGTCCGGTCGACGACCCGCACCCCCTGGGTCCGGGAACTGGCCTGGGCGCTGCACGGGCTGGCCTTCGCCGTCGCCGTGGTCTGCGCTGTCATCGCGCTGGTGAACGCCGACACCGTACCGGGCGCGTCCCGGGCCGGCCTGGCGCTGCTGCTCGCCGCCGGGGTCGGCATGGTCGGTGCGCTGGTGCTGCGCCGGCCGCCCCTGCCGGACATCGGCGCCGGGATCCTGACCCTGGCCGTGATCGGTGCCGCCGGCCGGGTCGCCGCGGTCGCCCTGCCGGGGCGGGCCCTGGTGGTGATCGCCGCCGTCATCGCGCTGACCGGGCTCGGCGTACGCGCGGTCCCCGAGGCGGCCCGGCGCGGGCCGCAACTCGCCTCCGCCGCCGCCCTGATCGTCATCGGCATCGTGGTGGCCGGCGGGGCGCTGCGGGCCGCCCTGGCCCCGATCCGGGCCGCGCTCCCGGTCTGGGAGGCCGACCTCTCCGAATACCCCGGAAAGCTCGCCGCCGGGGTCGGCGACACCTCCTGGCAGCTCGCCGTCACCGCCCTGCTGCTCACCATCGCCGCCGTGCTCTCCTCGCCGCCGGAGGTGCGCCGCGAGTTCGCCGTGGTCGGTGCGGCGCTGACCGCACTCGCCATGCCCGCCTCGTTCGGGCTCGGCTGGGTCGCCGCCCCCTGGCCACCGGTGCTGGTCGCCGTCGCCATCGGGGTGGTCGGGCTGACCGCCGAGACCCGGCGGGCCGCGCTGACCCACGCCGTCGCCGCCGCCGTGGTGGGGCTCGCCGGGGCGGCCGCCTCGGTGGCCCGGCCCGGCCTGACCGCGGCCGTACTCTTCGCGCTCGCCGTCGGCGGTGCGCTGGTGGCGCTCGCCCCGCTCGCCCGTACCACCCCGGCGGGCCGGTGGTCCGGCCTGGTCGGCGACTGGGCGGCCGGCGGGGCGGCGTTCGCCTTCCCCGGTGCGGTGGCGGCCTTCGTCGCCTCGGCGGTACCCGTCGACCCCACCCCGACCGCGCTGTCGGTACGGGAGGCCACCGAACCGGTCCTCGCCGCCAGCTTCCTGGCCGTCTGCGCGGTGCTCTGCTACGCGGCGGTGACCCAGGTCGCCCAGCGGCAGATCAGCGTGCCGCTGGCCCTCGGTACCGGCCTCGGCGCGCTCGCGGTCACCGCGGCGGCCTTCGGCGCACCCGGCGCCACCCTGCCGGACACCCTGGTCGGCGGGCTGCTGCTGGTCAGCGCGGTACTGCTGGTGCTGGCGCCGTCGATCGACTCCGGCCGGCGGGCGGACCGGCTGCTCGACGGCTCGGACATCGCCGCCGCGGCGGTCACCGCCGCCCTGGTGGGCACCCTCGCCCGGATCGCCGGCATCCTCGGCGACGGCGCCGAGCTGGCCGCCGCCGCCTTCCTCATCCTGGTGGTGGCCGCCGGAATCCGGGCCATGCCGGTCGAGTGGCGGCGCGGACCGGTCCTCGGCATCGCGCTGACCGGCGGCATCGTGGCGCTGCTCGCCGGCTGGACGGCGCTGAGCGGCGGCCTCCAGGTGCTGGCCACCCCGGGCCGGCTCTGGGCGGCCGACCTCGCGCAGTGGCACGTCAGCGAGACCGGCACCGGCTGGCAGGCCCCGGTCGCGCTGCTCCTGCTGGCCGGCGCCGCCGCGATCGCCCTGCCCCGGCCGTGGGCATACGACGTCGCCGCCGTCTGTGTCGGACTCGCCACCATCGGCACCCCGGCGGCGTTCGGGCTGCCCTGGTGGTCCCCGATCGTGGTCGGCGGGGCGGTCGCCACCGTCTACGGGGTGAGTTCGGTCGTCGCCAGCGATCCCCGGGCCGGGCTGGCCCGGGCCACCGTGGCCGGCGTCGTGGCCCTGCACGCGGTCGGGGCGAGCCTGGTCCGGCCGTGGACGACCGCCGCCGCGCTCGGCATCGTCGCGCTGATCGGCGCGGTCGTCGCCATCCTGGCCCGGGTCGTCGGCACCCTCTCCGGCCCGGCGGACGAGGCCGACACCTGGTCGATGCCGCCGCAGACCGCCCAGATCGGCGGGCTCGCCGCCGGTGGGGCGCTCTTCGCGCTCAGCGGGGCGCTCGCCTCGCTCGCCGCCGCGCTGCACCGGCCGGCCGAGGTGGTGGTGCTGGCCACCCTCGCCGGGGCGAGCCTCGGCGTCGCGGTGACCGGACTGGTCCGCCGCCAGGTCCCGCAATACCTCCCGTACGCCACGATGGGCATCGTCGGCGGTGCCACCGCGACCTCGGTGGCGGCGCTCTTCACCGGCCTGCCCTGGGGCGTCTACGCCGCCGCGGCCGTACTGCTCGGGGTGCTCGCCGAGCTGATCCGGGCGGTCACCCCGGCCCCGACCCCGCTGCGGGAGCCGATCCGACGCTGGTCGGTGATGCTCGGCGGCGCGCTGCGTCGGCTGCCCGAGCCGGCCCGGGGCGGCCGCTGGTCGGTCAGCCCCGCCGTCGGGGCGATGCTCGCGGCGGCGCTGCCGACCGCACTGGCGGTGGCCGCGCTGGCGCCCGCCCTGGTGGTGGCGCTGGTCGAGCCGTACCAGACGCTCACCCAGATCTGGGACGGGGTGCCGGCCGCGCTCGTCGACCCGGAGCCCGGTGCCGTCGACCCCGGCAACGTGCTGGCGGCGCTGCTGCTGACCATCGCGGCCGGGCTGGCCGCCACCGGGTTCAGCGGCGGACGGCCGGCCCGGGCCGTACCCGTGGTGCTGCCCGGAGCCGCGATCACCCTGCTGATCACCCCGATCTCGCTCGACCTGGCCTGGCCGAACGGCACCCTGGCGGCGCTCGCCGTCTTCACCATCGCGATGCTCGGGCTGGCCCTGACCCCGCCGCCGCCGGACGCCGAGGTCGCCCGCTCGCTGCGGCTGACCCGGATCCTGGTCTTCGGCATCGGGCTGGCCGCCGGTGGGGCCGGGCTGGCCGGCGCGCTGGCCAGCCGGGAGCTGACCCTGTTCACCCTGGGCGCGGCGGTGGGGGTCGGCGCGGTCGCCGCGCTCGGCGGCCGGACCCAGAACGCCCGCATCCTCGGCTGGCTCTTCGCCTCGGTGATGGCCCAGACGTTCGTCTTCACCCTCGGGCTGGTGCTCGGGCTCGACCCGGCCTGGTCCGCGTTCGGGGTGCTGGCGGTGGGCGCGGTGCTGCTGCTGGTCGCGGCGATGCTGCCCCGACTGCGCCGGCCGGAGGCGATCCGCGAGGCGACCACGGTGGAGTGGAGCGGGTACGCTGCCGCGCTCATCGCCGCCGCGCTCGCCTACGACTCACCCCGGCACATCGCCGCGCTGCTCGCCGCCTGGGGCGCCGTGCTCGGCATGGCGGCGGTACGGCCGTACCGTCGTACGGCCGAGCGGCGCACGCTCTTCTGGTCGGCGGTCGGCTGTGAGGTCGTCGCCTGGTGGATGCTGATGGCGCTCGCCGACGTGGCGCTGCCGGAGGCGTACACGCTGGCGTTCGCCGTCCTGGCCCTGCTGGTCGGCCTGCTGGAGATGCGGCACCGCGCCGACCTGAGCAGTTGGGTGGCGTACGGGCCGGCGCTGGTGGCGGCGTTCCTGCCCACCCTGGTGATCGTGCTGGCCGGCAACGACAGCGCGATCCGTCAGGTGCTGCTGCTGCTCGGCGGGGTGGCCACGCTGATCTGGGGATCCAACCGGCGGCAGCAGGCCCCGGTGATCATCGGCGCGGTGGTGACCGCGCTGGCCGCGCTGCGCGCCCTGTTCAGCTTCGGGCCGTGGCTGGTGCTGATCCCGGTCGGCCTGCTGCTGCTGGCGTTCGGGGCCAGCAACGAGAACCGGCGCCGCACCCAGGAGCGCTTCCGGGCGGTACGCGGGATGCGCTGACCGCACCCGCCGCTGACCGTGCCCGCCACCCGGCGCGCGCCCCCGGCGGGGCGACGGAGCGGCGGGGCGGCGGCAGGAGGGAGTGCCGCGCGCAGACTGTCGAGCTGGGTGCAGAGACGGGGCAGAGTGTCGGAGCGCATGGGTGCAGAGACGGGGCAGGGTCTCGGAGCGCGTGGGCGAAGAGACGGGGCAGGGTCTCGGAGCGCGTGGGCGCACAGACGGGGCAGCTCGACAGTCTCCGCAGCGGGTGGTGCCGACCCGGCCGGCCGGAAGCCGGCAACGCCCTGGCCGGCTCGGTACGCCTAGGCGCCGAGGCTGGCCCGCAGCGCGGCTTCCTTCTGCGCGACCAGCGTCTCCAGCTCGGCCTGGTACGCCACCATCCGGTCCCGCAGCGTCTCGTCCGAGGCGGCCAGGATGCGTACCGCCAGCAGGCCGGCGTTGCGGCCGTTGCCGATCGACACGGTCGCCACCGGGATGCCGGCCGGCATCTGCACGATGGAGAGCAGCGAGTCCAGCCCGTCGAGGTGCTTGAGCGGCACCGGTACCCCGATCACCGGCAGCGGGGTGGCCGAGGCCACCATGCCGGGGAGCGCGGCGGCCCCGCCCGCCCCCGCGATGATCACCCGGATGCCCCGACCGGCGGCGGCCTGGGCATAGTCGATCATCTTCACCGGAGTGCGGTGCGCCGACACCACCCCGACCTCGTAGCCGACGCCGAACTCGGCCAGCGCCTCGGCCGCCGCACCCATCACCGGCCAGTCCGAGTCGCTACCCATGATCAGACCGACCGGCGGCGCCGACTCCGTCACTCGTGCCCCTCCCGCAGCCACCAGGCGGCGCGAGCCGCCCGGGCACGTACCTTCTCCAGATCGTCACCGAGCACCGTGACGTGCCCGATCTTCCGGCCGGGCCGGACCTGCTTGCCGTAGAGGTGCACCTTGGCACCCGGGTCCTCGGCGAAGAGGTGGTGCAGCCGCTCGTCGATCGACATGCCGCCGTCCGGGCCGCCGAGCACGTTCGCCATCACCACCACCGGGGCGGTCAGCGCGGTGTCCCCCATCGGATAGTCGAGCACCGCCCGCAGGTGCTGCTCGAACTGGGAGGTCCGGGAACCCTCGATCGTCCAGTGCCCGGAGTTGTGCGGCCGCATCGCCAGCTCGTTGACGACCAGCGCCGGCTCGCCGTCCGGGCCGGCCACCTCGAACAGCTCCACCGCCAGCAGCCCGACCACGCCGAGCGCGGTGGCCAGGTCGATCGCGAGCTGCTGGGCCCGCAGCGCCACCTCCTCCGGCAGCCGGGGTGCCGGCGCCAGCACCTGCACGCAGATGCCGTCCCGCTGCACCGTCTCCACCACCGGGTACGCCGCCACCTGGCCGAACGGCGAGCGGGCGACCTGCACCGCCAGCTCCCGGCGGAGCGCGACCCGCTCCTCGGCGATCAGTTCGGTGCCGGCGGCGCGCAGCGTGCCGACCAGCTCGGCGGCCTCGGCCGGGTCGGAGACGACCCAGACGCCCCGGCCGTCGTAGCCGCCCCGGGCCGCCTTCAGGATCACCGGCCAGCCCAGCTCGGCACCGAAGTCGACCAGGTCGCCCGGTTCGGCGACCGGCCGCCAGCGCGGCACCGGGGCACCCAGCTCGGTCAGCCGCTCCCGCATGACCCGCTTGTCCTGGGCGTGCAGCAGCGCGTCGGCGGGCGGATAGACGGTCACCCCGGCCTCGGCGAGCGCCCGGACGTGCTCGGTCGGCACGTGCTCGTGGTCGAAGGTGACCACGTCGGCGCCGTCGGCGAAGTCGCGCAGCGCGGCGAGATCGGTGTGTTCGCCGTACCGGACGTCGGCGGCGACCAGTGCGGCCCCGTCCTCGGGGGTGAGCGCGAGGACGCGGAGCGACTGGCCGAGGGCGATCGCGGCCTGGTGGGTCATCCGGGCCAGTTGGCCGCCGCCCACCATGCCGACAACGGGCAGACCCGTGCGGGAATCCATAGCGCGGGCAAGCCTAACTCCCGCCGACGCCGAGCTGCGCGAGCAGGGCGTCCGGGGAGGTGACCGGGCGGTCGCAGACGAAGCCCCGGCAGACGTACGCGGTCGGGCCGCCCTCGATCATCGGCCGGTCCGCGAGCAGCGGTACGCCGGGCCGGTCCGGCTCGCCGGCCACCACCACCGCCCCGGGCGGGGCGTGCCGGTGCGCCAGCGCCAGCAGCGGGTCACCGGCCGGATCGGCGGTGACCACCGCGATCTCGTACGGGCCGGAGAGCAGCGCCTCGCCGACCGTGGCCGCGTACCCGGTGAACCTGGCGTGCCGGGCCACGATCGGCGCCACGGTCTCCAACGCCGCCACCGCCGCCTCCCGGTAGCGCACCTGGCCGCCCAGCGCCGAGTACGCCACCAGCGCCGCCGTCACCGCCGACAGCCCGGACGGGGTGGCGTTGTCGGTCGGGTCGGCCGGCCGGCTGACCAGCTGCTCGGCGTCGTCGGCGGTGTCGTAGAAGCCGCCCTCGCCGGTGCCGAACCGCTCCAGGGCGACGTCCAGCAGCAGCCCGGCCAGCTCCAGCCAGCGCCCCTCCCCGGTGAACTGGTGCACCGCGCAGAACGCCTCGGCGACGCAGCCGTAGTCCTCCAGCACCCCGGCCGGCTCACCGACCTGCCCGTCCCGGGAGACCCGGCGCAGTCGGCCGTCGACGATGTGCCGCTCCGCCAGCACCTCGGCGATCCGCACCGCCGCCGCCCCGGCGACCGGGTCTGCGGTGAGGGTGGCGTACTCGACCAGGGCGGTGACGGCCAGCCCGTTCCAGGCCGCCACGACCTTGTCGTCCCGGGCCGGCTGGGGCCGGCGGTCGCGTACCTCCCGGAGCGCGGCCCGGACCCGCTGCCAGCGTTCCTGGATCTCCGGGTCGGCGTCGTCGACGTCCCGGGCCAGCCGCAGCACGCTGGTGCCGTGCTCGAAGCTCCCGGAGGCGGTGACCGCGAAGAGGTCGGCGGCCCAGCGGCCGTCGTCCTCGCCGAGCGCCTCGACGAGCTGGGCCGGGGTCCAGGCGTAGGTCGCCCCCTCCACCCCCTCGGTGTCGGCGTCCAGCGCCGAGGCCAGGCCGCCGGCCGGGGTGCCGAGGTCGTCGAGGAGGAAGGTGGCGGTCTCGGCGGCGACCCGGGCGGCGAGCGGGTCCCCGGTGAGCCGCCAGAGCTGGGTGTAGACCCGCAGCAGCAGCGCGTTGTCGTAGAGCATCTTCTCGAAGTGCGGGACCGTCCAGTGCCCGTCCACCGAATACCGGGCGAAGCCGCCGGCGAGCTGGTCGTAGATGCCGCCCCGGGCCATCGCCTCGCAGGTGTGCCGGACGATCTCCAGGTCGCGGGTGGCGCCGGTGCGCTGGTGGTGCCGGAGCAGGAAGAGCAGGTTCATCTGCGGCGGGAACTTGGGCGCGCCGCCGAATCCGCCGTGCGTCTCGTCGTACTCGACCGCGAGCTGGTCGGCCGCGGCGTCGAGCGTCTCGGCGGTGAGCGGGGCGCGCGGCCCGCCGACGGCCTGGGCGCCGGCCAGTGCCTCGACCACGGCGGCGCCCTGGCGCAGTACCGCCTCGCGCTGCCCGGTCCACGCCTCGGTCACCGACTGGAGCAGCCGGACGAAGTTGGCCTTCGGAAAGTAGGTGCCGCAGAAGAACGGGGTGCCGTCCGGGGCGGCGAAGACCGTCATCGGCCAGCCACCCTGCCCGGTCATCGCCTGGGTGGCGGTCATGTAGACGGCGTCGACGTCCGGGCGTTCCTCCCGGTCCACCTTGATCGCCACGAAGTTCTCGTTCACCAGCTTGCCGACGGCCGCGTCCTCGAAGGACTCGTGCGCCATCACGTGGCACCAGTGGCAGGCCGCGTAGCCGACCGAGATCAGCACCGGTACGTCCCGACGGCGCGCCTCGGCGAACGCCTCGGCCGTCCAGGGCCACCAGTCGACCGGATTGTCCTTGTGCTGGAGCAGGTAGGGGCTGGTCGCGTCGGCCAGTCGATTCACCCGACGACCATAACCGCTGTGCCGGTACGCCGCTCGGCGCTCGGGCGTTCGAGGCGTCCCGGCGCGGGCTAACCGGGCGCCGGGAGCGTACGGCAGAGCGCGGCCGGGAAGTCCGGCCGTACCGTCAGCACGTCGGCGCAGCCCGGGGCGGTGGTCCGGAGCACGGTCCGCCAGCCGGCCGACTCGAAGCGCAGGAAGTACCGGTACCGGGCCGGCGGCGCCGAGCAGCCGGGACGCCCGCCGACACCGCACTGGTTGGTGTTCAGGTCGAGCGTCATCACCAGCCAGTTCCCGTCACACTTCTCCACCTTCCGGGAGCTGTTCCGGGGTACGTCCATCCCCTTGATCGCCGCGAGCACCCAGGTCGAGTCGCAGTGGTCGGCCGGCGGCGTGCAGCCGAGATCGGCGGAGCAGCGCCGGTAGCCGGTCCCGTCCGGCGCCCACGGCTGCTGGTTGAGCACCACCACCCGGTCGCCGACCGGGTTCGGCGAGGTCAGCCGGGCCACCCCGGGTGCCCGGGTCGGGCAGCCGCCGACCTGTCCGGACCCGGCCGAGTCGACCACGATGTTGGCGTAGATCAGCCCGTTCTCCTCGGTGTACCAGCCGACCCGCGGGTTCCGGGCGCAGTCCGGGCCGCCGGCCGGCACCGCCACGTCGACCAGCAGGGTGCGCGGGTTCGGCCCGCGTCGCAGGCCGGTCACCTCCGCCTCGTACGTCCCCCACTGGGCCGGCCCGGCCGCGGTGGTCGGCGGCGCCGGGGTACCCCGGGTGCCACCGGCCCGGGCCAGTGCCGTGCTGCCGAGCCCGGAGGCGGTGGTCGGGTCGCCGTTCGGCGTCCTGGTGCCGGTGACCAGTACCGCCACCAGGTAGTCCCCGGCCGCCCCGACGTAGTAGGCGGCGGTGGCGTCACCACCGGAGTACGACCGCAGGAGCAGCAGGCCGGCGGTGTCCTCGGCGAGTACCTTCCAGTCCTCGCCCTCGGCCGGACGGCCGCACCGGGACACCTCGTCCCGGAGCGTCGCCATCGCGCGGTCGACGAGCCCGGCCGGATAGCGGCCGACGTACTCGTAGACCCGGTACCGGCCCATCGTCGCGTTGATCGTCCGCTCGGCCAGCGGCTCGGGCCGGTCCGGACCGCTCGACACGGAACCGTTCGGGACGGAACCGCTCGACACGGAACCGCTCGGGGCGGAACCGCTCGGGACGGCGGGAACGGTGCCGGCGCAGGGCCGGGGCGGCAGCGAGTGCGGGGCCTGCGGGCCACCGGCGGAGACTTCCGCCCCGCCCAGATCGTCGCTGCGCAGCAGCACCTCGTCCGGGATCTCCGCCGGGCCGCCCGGCGCACCCGGTCCGGCGCAGCCGAGCAGTGTTCCGGCGGCCAGGAGTACCGCCAGCGAAAGCTTCACCCGCCTCATCGGCACAGTGTGCAGTACCGCCACCGGCCGCGACCGAGCCCGGATACTCAGCCGAACCGGCTACGAGGCGCCGTCGGCGCGCAGCGGCAGGATCCGCGCCTGCGCGGAGTCGAGCAGCGACCGGAGCACCGCGACGATCTTGTCCGACGGCATCGGCCGGAAGAAGTGGTAGCCCTGGGCGGCGGTGCAGCCCAGCTCGGCGAGCGCGGCCCGCTGGTCGGCGGTCTCCACCCCCTCGGCCACCACCCGCAGCCCCAGCTCGCGGCCGAGGTCCACGGTGGTCCGGACGATCGCCGCCGCCTCCGGTGACTCCGCCATCTTCATCACGAAGGACCGGTCGACCTTGAGTTCGTCCACCGAGATCCGGGTCAGGAAGGTCAGCGAGGAGAAGCCGGTGCCGAAGTCGTCGACCGCCAACTGCACGCCCATCGCGCGCAGCGCGGAGAGCACCTCGTCGATGACCTCCAGCTCGCTCATCACCACCGTCTCGGTGATCTCCAACACCAGCCGGTGCGCCGGCACCTGGTGCCGGCGCAGCGACTCGGCCACCTCGGCCGGCAGCCTCGGGTCGAGCAGGCTGCGCGCCGACAGGTTGATCGAGATCGGTACGTCGAGACCGTGCCGGGCCCAGTCGGCGGCGACGCCGAGCGCCTTGTCCACCACATAGCGGGTGAAGGCGCCGAGCAGTTCGCTGCCCTCGATGGTCCGGACGAAGTCGGCCGGGGTGAGCCGGCCCCGCCGGGGGTGCCGCCAGCGGATCAGCGCCTCCACCCCGGTCGGCTCCCCGGTGCAGAGGTCCACCGCCGGCTGGAGCGCCAACTCGAGCTGGTCGTCCACGTCCAGCGCCTCGCGCAGCTCGGCGAGGAGGGCGAGCTTGTCGGTGCTGGCCGCGTCCCGGGCACTGTCGTACGACGCGACGCTGCCGCCGCCCTGCTTCGCCTGGTACATCGCGATGTCGGCCCGGCGCAGCAGCTCGGTCATGTCGGCGGTACCCGCACCGGCCACCACCACCCCGACGGAGACCTCGACCGACATCCGCACCCCGGCCACCTCGATCGGGGTGGCGAGCAGCTCGACGATCTCGCGGGCCCGGCGCAGCACGTTCGGCATCGGCGACCGGTCGGTGGCCGGCTCGGCCAGTACCGCCGGGGAGGGGATCAGCAGCGCGAACTCGTCACCGCCGAGCCGGCCCAGCAGCTCACCGGGGCGGACCAGCGCGTCCAGCCGGTCGGCGGTCACCTGGAGCAGCTCGTCGCCGGCCGCGTGCCCGAGCGTGTCGTTGACCTCTTTGAAGTGGTTGATGTCGAGCAGCAGCAGGGCCACCGGATGGTCGTGGCCGAGCTGGTGCAGCGCGAGGTCGCCCTTGCTCAGCAGGGCGGCCCGGTTGATCAGGTTGGTCAGCGCGTCGTGCACCGCCTCGTACGACGAGCGGGCCGTCACCAGCCGGAGCTGTCGGTGCGTCGCCGCGTCGTGCAGGGCCGCCGCCAGCGCGTCGCCGAACGCCGAGAGCGCGTCCTGCTCCCGCTGGCTCGGCGGGGCGGAGCGCGGGAAGCGTACCCGCAGCTCGCCGACCGGGGAGCTGCCCACCACCAGCGGCCGGGTCAGCTCCTGGTCGGCCCGTCCGGTGGCCGCCGGACCGTGCTCGGCGCCGGCCCGACCGTCCATGCCGGCAGCGCGGCCCGTCGACAGGTCGCCGCCGACCTGGCTGGCGGCCAGATCCAGGCCGAGCCGGCTGGCGAAGGGCAGCCGGGCGGTTCCGTCGTCCGGCGGCGCCGGGGAGCCGGCCCGTTCGCCGCTGTCGGCCCGCTCGGCGGTGGTCAGGTCGCGGTGCACCACCGGACCGCCCGGCTCGCCACGGTAGCGCCGCCACCGGCCGTCGCCGCGCCGCACGTCGACCTCGACCCACTCCGCGCCGAACAGGGCCAGCGGGCCGGCCACCCCGGCGGTCGCGACGCCGTGCTCGTCGAGCTGGTTGAGCGCGCCGGTGGCCTCGGCAAGGGCCCGCCAGGCGCGTCGCTCGTCGTCGGCGCGGAGCCGCTGACTGTACGTCTGCTGGAGCAGCCAGAGCACCGGCGGCAGGAAGAGCAGCCAGCGCGGGTCGTACTCGACCACGGCCACCACGGCCAGCCCGACGAAGACGTTGCCGACGAACATCAGCAGCTTGCCCTGTAGGGCGCGCAGCAGTGCCGGCCAGAGCCGTTCGCCGTGCCGCAGCGACAGGGTGAAGCCGGCCAGCCCGGCGGTGACCAGCAGGTACGTCATCGACCCGACCGCGAGCGCGGCGATCAGCGGCGGCGTCAGCTCGGTGACGAGGCGGGTGCCGAGCACGTCCGGTACGGGCGTGCCGAGCGCACCGGCGACGGTCAGCGCGACCGTGACGGCGAGCGCGACGGAGATCGTCAGCGAGGCGGCGCTGTGTACGACGTCCAGCGGCGAACGCCGGTCCACGAAGATCGTCAGCAGCGTCCAGGCCAGCACCGCGCCGAGCAGGGCGGCGGCCGGCAGCCAGCCGGGCGGGACCAGGGAGAGGCCGATGATGAAGGACGCCTCGCCCCAGGTGACGCTGACCCGGCCCGAACCGACCCGGAACCGCAGCCGGAAGAGCTGTGCCGTCGCCATCACGGCGGTGGCGATGCCGAGCCGGGCCATCGCCGGCAGCGGGTCGTCGGCGGGCAGGTCGGTGGGGATGAGCAGACCGGCCGCGACGAGGATCACCGCGACGGGCAGGACGGTGAGGGTGAGCACGCGCACCCGACGGGGTGCCGACGCGATGCCGACCAGGGCGAGGAAACGCCCGGACCGACGCCCGGACGTCACGGATCGCCGCCGTTCGCCGGTGGCCGTCTCGGGACGTGGCCGTGCCGCGACCGGCGCTGGGCGTCGGGTCTGGTTCTCATCGGCGCCCCCTCCCGCGCACGGTGCGGGGACTTTTGGTCCCCCGGCGGAAGGCTAAGCCAATCCGATTGAGCGCAACAGGGGGCGCCTGGCCGGATTAGCGTGAATCATGGCGCGGACTGGCTGTTCCTGTCCTGCTGGGGGGCATTGGGAGCGCTTCCACCAGATTCCTCCGCCGCAGGCGCCTCGGCAGACGCCTCCGGGTCGCCCGGCTCGGCCGCCGACGGCTCGTCGTCCCGCTGGTGCGGGAAGCGCTCGGGCAGCCGGCGCAACCGGGCGTTCATGTTACGGATCAGCAGAACCGTGGCGATGGCCAGTACGGTGATCAGGAAGAGACCCATCGGTCCGGCCAGGCCGCCGGTCCGGGTGTCACCGAAGTTGTTCTCCGCGAGCACCTGCGCAGCGGTAAGCATGACTGGAAATCCTCCGATGTGGCGGCCTACCCCTTTACGGTACGCCTAGCCTCGGTTCACCGGACCTGCGCGGTCTCCCGAACCCCGGCGAAGAGGTCCGACTCGGGCAGCGGACTGTCGACGACCGAGCGGACCAGCTCGAAGTCCTCGGTCGGCCAGGCCTGCTGCTGCAACTCCATCGGCACGTGGAACCAGAAGCCGTCCGGGTCGACCTGGGTGGCGTGGGCGCGCAGCGCGTCGTCGCGGACCGGGAAGTAGTCCGCGCAGGGGACCCGGGTGGTGATCCTCGGCCCCTTGTCCGGCCGGTCCTCCCACCGCTCCAGCCACTCCGCGTACGGCGACTCCGCGCCCCGGGCCAGCATCGCCTCGTGCAGCGCCATGATCTTCGCCTTGGAGAAGCCGATGTCGTAGTAGAGCTTCAACGGCTGCCACGGAGCACCCGACTCCGGGAAGCGCTCCGGGTCGCCGGCCGCGTCGAACGCCGCCACGCTGACCTTGTGGCACATGATGTGGTCGGGGTGCGGGTAGCCGCCGTCCTCGTCGTAGGTGGTGACGACGTGCGGACGGAACTCGCGCATCAGCTTGACCAGCGGCGCCGCCGCGACCTCGACGTCCTGGAGCGCGAAGCAGCCCTCCGGCAGCGGGGGCAGCGGGTCGCCCTCCGGCAGCCCCGAGTCGACGAAGCCGAGCCACGCCTGCTCGACGCCGAGGATGGCCCGGGCGGCGTCCATCTCGGCCCGACGGATCTCGGCGATGTTGGCCCAGACGTCCGGCCGGTCCAGCTTCGGGTTGAGGACACTGCCCCGCTCGCCGCCGGTACACGTGACGACGAGGACCTGCACCCCTTCGGCGACGTATTTCGCCATGGTCGCCGCGCCCTTGCTCGACTCGTCGTCGGGATGGGCGTGCACGGCCATCAGACGTAGCTGTTCTGCCAACTCAGGTGCTCCCTCGTGATGCCCCGGGCCGGGCTCGGCCCCCCGTCCCCCTCGAACGCCCGCCCTCCGCTGACCGGTGGTCTGCCGACCGGTGGTCTGCCGACCGGTGGCGGACCTGCCAGAGCCGGCCCGGCCGCCGATGAGAAGATGGGCGTACCCATTCTTGCCGATGCCACCGACAACAGTCCCAGGAGATACCCGCCGGTGTCCGAGACGCCCGCCACACCAGTACCGACCGCCCCGGTGTTCCCACCCGGCCGGTACGGCCACCGCCGCGCGCAGCGGCGCCGCCGGCCCTGGGTCGCGGCACTGCTGGCGGTCGCCCTGCTGGTGGTGATGAGCGCCGTCTCCTACCGCCTCTACCGGCAGTACGGCGACCCGAACTACGACGCCCAGGTGATCACCTACACCGAGATCACCGACAGCCAGCTGGTGCTCGACTTCCGGGTCACCGTGCCGGCCGGCGGCTCGGCGATCTGCGTGCTCCGGGCCCGCTCCAAGGACGGCGCCGAGGTCGCCCGCGAGGAGGTACGGGTCGACGCCGAGCCGGGGCAGCGGCACCTGACCGCCCGGCACCGGTTGGTCACCACGGCCCGGCCGATCCTCGGCGAGGTGCTCCGCTGCCGCCCCACCGGATGAGTCCGAACGGCTGACCGCCGGCCGGCACCGGCCGCCCCGACGGTCGGCCGAACCGCGCTCCCGAGCCTCGCCGACCGGCGGCCCGAGCCACCCGGCGCGGCGGCGTTCCGGCCGCCCACAGCGCCCCGGCCTGCGCCGGCCACCGATAAATGACGTGGCGTCCGGTGTGTAGCGCACTGGTAACTTGGTAATTCGTCCCTGTCCACGACTACCCGAGGAGATCGTCTGTGTCCACGACCGACCGCGAGGCAGCCACCTGGCTGTCGCAGGAGGCCTACGACCGGCTGCAGGCGGAGCTCAACGAGCTGATCGCCGGCCGTCCTGCGATCGCCGCGGAGATCAACGCCCGGCGCGAAGAGGGTGACCTCAGGGAGAACGGCGGTTACCACGCCGCCCGGGAGGAACAGGGCAAGCAGGAGTTCCGGATCCGTCAGCTACAGGAACTTCTCCGTACCGCCCAGGTCGGCGAGGCGCCGGCCGCGGACGTGGTGGCGCCGGGCTGCGTCGTCACGATCCACTTCGACGACGACACCGACGACACCGAGACGTTCCTGCTCGGTTCCCGAGAGATCGCCGCGACCACCGACCTGACCGTCTACAGCCCGGAGTCGGCGCTCGGCAAGTCCATCCTCGGCGCCCGGCCCGGCCAGACCGTCACCTACACGGCGCCGAGCGGCGCGGAGATCAAGGTGACGGTGGTCCGGTTCGAGGCGTACGGCGGCTGACCGGCAGCGGCCCGTCGGAGGCGGCGGGCCGGGACGTCCGACCCGGCCGGCTCAGCCCGGCTGGGCGACGTCGACCTGGTAACCGCAGCCGCGCAGCGCACTGATCAGCCGGTCGGAGTGCTCGGAGCCCCGGGTCTCCACCGAGAGCGCCACCTCGACCTCACCGAGCCGCAGGTGCGGGTTCTGCCGCTGGTGCACCACGTCCACCACGTTGCCCCGGTGCTCGGCGATCATGCCCAGCAGCGACGCCAACTGGCCGGGCCGGTCGGCGCAGCGCACGGTGATCCGCAGGAAGCGGCCCGCCGAGGCGAGCCCGTGCTCGATCACCCGCAGCATCAGCAGCGGGTCGATGTTGCCGCCGGAGAGCACCGCCACCACCGGCGGCTCGACCTGCACCGCGCCGGACATCAGCGCGGCCACCCCGGCCGCCCCGGCCGGCTCCACCACCTGCTTGCCCCGCTCCAGCAGCATCAGCAGGGCCCGCGAGATGTCCTCGTCGGCTACCGTCACGATCTCGTCCACCAGCTTGCTGACGTGCGCGAAGGTGACCTCACCGGGCCGGCCGACCGCGATGCCGTCGGCGATCGTGGCGAAGGCGGGCAGCCGTACCGGCTCGCCGGCCCGCAGCGACGCGGGAAAGGCGGCGGCACCGGCGGCCTGCACCCCGATCACCCGTACGTCCGGGCGGAGCGCCTTGGCCGCCACCGCGATCCCGGAGACGAGTCCGCCGCCGCCGACCCCGGCGATGATGGTCCGCACCTCCGGGCACTGCTCCAGGATCTCCAGCGCCACCGTGCCCTGCCCGGCGATCACGTCCGGGTGGTCGAACGGGTGGATGAAGACTGCACCGGTACGGTTCGCGAAGTCCTCCGCCGCGACCAGTGACTCGTCGACGGTGTTGCCGACCAGCTCCACCCGGGCGCCGTACCCCTTGGTCGCCGCCACCTTCGGCAGCGGCGCGCCCACCGGCATGAAGACCGTGGCGGCGGCGCCGAGCAGCCCGGCGGCGAGCGCCACCCCCTGGGCGTGGTTGCCGGCGCTGGCCGCCACCACCCCCCGGTCGCGCTCCGCCGCCGAGAGCCGGGCGATCCGCACGTACGCGCCCCGCACCTTGTACGACCCGGCCCGCTGCACGTGCTCGCACTTGAGCCAGACCGGTCCGCCCAGCGCGGCGGAGAGCGGCCGGGACGGCTCCAGCGGAGTGACCCGGACGACGTCGGCGAGCAGTTCGCGGGCGGCGGCGACCTCGGCGAGTCCGACCAGCTCCGTCATGCCCCAGATCGTCGCATCCCGCCCCCGGGGTGTTCGCGTCGGCGGTACCGGCGTGCCGGAGGTCACCCCACCGGCCGCCGTCGACGATCGTCGAGGCGTTCTACCCTCTCGCTCGGGCCGTTCGTCCGGACGGCGTCACCCCCGCCCGGTGCCCCGACCGGCCGTCGGCGGGCCGGACCGAAGACGGGGACGGAGCCTCAGATGTCTGCCGGTACCGAGCCGATCTCCGAGCAGGGTCCGGCGGCGGTGGACGGCGCGCAACCGCCACCGCTGCCCTGGCGGGACGTCATCCGGCTCCGGTTGGCGGCCGAGCCGCAGGGCCGGGTCGAGTCGCTGGCCCGGTACGCCGGGTGGCTCGGCTTCGGCGCCGGAGTGCTGCTCTGCTGCCTCTTCCTGGTCGTCGTCCCGGCCACCGCCTGCACGGTGGCGGCACCCTGCCACCCGGACCGGGTCGGCAACGTCATCTTCGGGCTGGTCGGCAGCCTGCCGCTGCTCGCCCTGGTGCGGCTGGAGTTCGCCGGGGCGGCGGCCGGCACGTCGCTGGCCGTCACGCTCGGCTACGAGCTGACCCAGTCCGAGCACCTGCCGCCGTGGTTCTATCCGCTGCTCGTCGGGTACGCGGTCGGCTGCGGGCTGCTCGCCCGGCTGGCCCGGGGCCCTGCGCGGTACCGGGCCGGGTTGCGCGACTGGCACCGGCGGGCCCGGCTCGCCGTACCGCCGTCGCCGGCACGGCTGCCCCGCCCGCCGCTGGGTACCTCGGTCGCCGCCACCCTGCTGCTCGTCGCCGCGCTGGTCGTCGCCGGCTGGACCGGCCTGCGGCAGAGCGAGGTCGACGACCAGCAGCGCCGGGCGGAGATCGTCACCGCGACCGTGCGCGCGCACCCGTCCTGGGCAGAGGTCGACCTCGACCTCCCCGCCGGCCGGCCGCCCGCGCGGCTTTCCGTCCTCGACGCGGCCGCCTATCCGGTCGGCTCCACGGTCGAGCTTGCGGTGGACGACGCCGGCCTGCGGCAGCTCGTCACCGAGCCGTACGACCTGACGCCGTGGCTGGCCCTCGTGGTGGTTCTCGCACTGCTCGGGCTCGGCGTCGGCTGGCGCGCTGCCGCCCGGGTACGCGCCGGTCGCCGGTTCTTCCGCCGACCGCAGCCGGTCAGCGGCGTACTGCTGCACCAGGGCGTCGACCGGGTGTACGTCTACGCCGGCGAGGGTCCGGAGGTGATGCCGCTGGCCGAGATCGAGGTACGGGAGCGGCTCACCCCGACGGTCGGCACCGAACCCGGCCCGGCGGTACTGCACGGTGTGCCCGTACCCGGGCGGTGGGGCACGGTGACGGTCGACGGCCGTACCCTCTCGCCCACCGGTCCGGTGCTGCTGCCCGAGCCGACCGCGCCCTGGCTGACCACCCGGCGCCGCCGGTCCGGGGTGCCGGTCCGGCCCCGCCGCCCGGTCCCGTCGTTCCGGTCCGGCCGGGGCGGCGGCGCTTAGCCGGCCGGGGTGGGCACCCGGGGCCAGTCCGGTGCGTGCCGCCGCCACGGGCCGGCCAGCTCGAACTGCCCGGCCACGCCGAGCAGCAGCAGCTCCGAGCCGGGCGGGCCGACCAGCTGCACTCCGACCGGCAGCCCGTCCGGGCGCAGCCCGACCGGTACGACCAGCGACGGCAGGCCGGCGAGATTCCACGGCGCGGCGTACGGCGCGTAGCGGATGCAGGTCAGCAGGTTGGACCGCCACGAGCGGGTGGCCCAGCCAAGGGCCGGCGGAGGGGCGCTGGCCAGCGCGGGAGTGAGCATCAGGTCGACCGAGTGGTCGCCGAAGAAGTTGACGCTCCGCTCCCGCCACCGGGTGCGGTCCTGCTCGCGTACCAGGCCACGGCGCTGCGCCCAGCCGCCGAGGGCGGCGTGCCGGCGGCTGCGCCGTTGCAGGGTGGCGGGGTCGAGGCCGGCCGCCTCGACCTCGTTCGCCGCCGCCGCCAGCCAGGTGGCGACGCCGCGCAGCCCCAGCGAGGTCGGATAGACCGGGTCGACCGAGACGGTGTCGTGTCCGGCCACCGCCAGCAGCTTGGCGGCGGCGCCCACCGCGTCCCGGTTGGGCTGGTCCGGGCGTACCCCGGCGACCGGTGAGCGGAGCGAGACGGCGACCCGGAGCCGCTCCGGCGGTACCAGCTTGTCCGGCCGGCGTCCGGCGAGCACCGCGAAGCCGACCGCCGCGTCCGCCACGGTGGTGGCCAGGATGCCCTGCTCGGCGAGGCCGTACCAGTCGTTGGCGCCGAGCTGGCTCGGTACGACGCCCCGGCCGGGCTTGAGCCCGACCAGCCCGCAGCAGGCGGCCGGGATCCGGATCGAGCCGAGTCCGTCGTTGCCGTGCGCGATCGGCACCATCCCGGAGGCGACGGCCGCCGCCGAACCGCCGGAGGAGCCGCCCGGGGTGCGGTCGGTCGCCCATGGGTTGCGGGTCGCCACGGTCTCGTCGTCGGTGACCCCGAAGAGCCCGAGCTCGGGCATCCGGGTCACCCCGACGATCACCGCTCCGGCGCCGCGCAGCCGCCGGACCACCTCGTGGTCGGACTCGGCGACCGGGGTACGCGCGGCTGCCGACCCGTTCCAGGTCGGCAGCCCCGCGACGGCGGTGTTCTCCTTGACCGCGATCGGCACCCCGGCCAGCGGCAGGTTCGCCAGGTCGTCCTGCTCGTCGACCTTCTCGGCCTCGACGATCGCCTCGCCACCCCGGACCACCCGGAACGCGGACAGCTCGCGGTCCGCCCGGTCGATGTGGTCGAGGTGGTCCGCCACCACCTGGGTGGCGGAGGCGTCCCCACGACGGACGGCCCGGGCGATCTGTTTCGCGGTCGCGCCCACCCAGTTCGGCGTGATGTCCTGCACGGCCAACTCCCCATCGGCTTGTCCGCAGCGCCGTCCGGGCGGCCGGACAGCGGTCATCCGAGCGCCTGCTCCAGGTCTGCGAGTAGGTCGTCGGCGGTCTCGATGCCGACAGACAGTCGCACGAGATCGGCGGGAACTTCAAGCGGCGAGCCGGCGGCACTTGCGTGTGTCATCCGGCCCGGATGTTCGATAAGCGACTCGACTCCGCCCAGTGACTCGGCGAGCACGAAGAGTTTCGCCCGGTCGCAGATCTGTACGGCGTGCTCCTCGCCACCGGCCGCCCGGAACGAGATCATGCCGCCGAACCGGCGCATCTGCTTCGCCGCGACCTCGTGCCCGGGGTGTTCCGGCAGGCCCGGGTAGAGCACCTGGGACACCGCCCTATGCCCGTTGAGATAGTCGGCGATCCGCTCGGCGTTGTCGCAGTGCCGGTCCATCCGTACCCCGAGGGTCTTGACCCCGCGCAGCGTCAACCAGGCGTCGAAGGGCCCGTTCACCGCGCCCATCGCGTTCTGGTGGTAGCGCAGCTCCTCGCCGAGCGCGGCGCTGGCCGCGACGAGGGCGCCCCCCACCACGTCGGAGTGCCCGCCGACGTACTTCGTCGTCGAGTGCACCACCACGTCCGCGCCGAGCGCGATCGGCTGCTGGAGGTAGGGCGAGGCGAAGGTGTTGTCGACGACCAGCAGCGCGTCGACGTCATTGGCCAGCGCGGCCAGCCCGGCGATGTCGGCGATCCCGAGCAGCGGGTTGGTGGGGGTCTCCACCCAGATCACCCTCGTCTGGCCGGGGCGGACCGCCGCCCGGACCGCGTCGACGTCGGAGATCCGGGCCGCCGTCCAGCTCAGTCCCCAGCGCTCGGCGACCCGGGCGAAGAGCCGGAACGTGCCGCCGTACGCGTCGTCCGGGATCACCACGTGGTCCCCCGGCCGGCAGACGGTACGCAGCAGGGCGTCCTCGGCGGCCAGCCCGCTGGCGAAGGCGAGCCCGACCGGGCCGCCCTCCAGCGCGGCGAGGCACTCCTGCAACGCGTCCCGGGTCGGGTTGCCCGACCTGCTGTACTCGTAGCCGAGCCGGGGCGCGCCGACGGCGTCCTGGGCGTACGTGCTGGTCTGGTATATCGGCGGCACCACCGCCCCGGTGCGGGGCTCCGGCTCCTGGCCGGCGTGGATGGCGAGTGTCTCGAAGCCGTGACTCATTTGCAGAAGGCTAGCCTGCACTGGTGGCGGGGTGCGTGTTCTGCGGGATCGTGGCGGGCGCGGCGGCGTTCCGGGTGGTCGACTCCCCCGACGGGGTGGCCTTCCTCGACGTCCGCCCGGTGTTCAGGGGGCACCTGCTGGTGGTGCCGCGCGCACACGTCGAGACGCTGGGCGAGCTGCCGGACGAGGCGCTGCCCGGCTACTTCCGGCTGGTCCGGCGGCTGGCCCTGGCCGTCGAGGAGGGGCTCGGCGCGGGCGGGACGTTCGTGGCGATGAACAACCGGGTCTCCCAGTCCGTGCCGCACCTGCACACCCATGTCGTACCGCGGACCAAGGGCGACGGGCTGCGCGGCTTCTTCTGGCCCCGCACGAAGTACGCCTCGGACGCCGAGGCCGGCTCGTACGCCGACCGGATCGCCGCCGCGCTCACGGAGTAGCCGCGGCGGAGGCGGCCCGCCCCGGGGTCGCCCGCCCGCCCCGGCTCCGCCGCCGGTGGTATGCGACGGCGACCGCCAGCAGCAGCGGCCCCCAGGCCACCAGTGGCGCGTACGTGACGGCCACCGCCACCTGCGCGCTGCCCTCCAGCGTCGCCGTGCCGGCCTCCCCGATCGCCGGCCGGACCGGCCCAACGAGGTCGAACAGGGACTCGACCAGCAGATAGCCGCAGAGCCCGATCAGCACGCCCGCCCCGGTGACGGCCGGTACCACCGCCGCCCGGATCGGCACCCGCCGGCCGCCCAGCAGCGGCAGCCAGCCCGGCAGCCGCTCGCCCCAGGGCCGGACCAGGCCGACGGTGAGCAGCGCCAGCCCCATCGAGACGAGGCTGAGGGAGAGCACGTAGAGCCGCTCGGCCGGCGTGACGGTCACCGAGGTGCCGCCGCCGTCGAGCAGCCCGGCGAGCAGGGCCAGCCGGGACAGCGCCGACGGCAGTACGCAGAGCGGCACCGCGTACGCCGCCCGGACCGCCCAGCGCGGCACCTCCGTGGTCTGTACCGTCATCTCGTCGCCCCCTCCGACCGGCCTGCCCGCCGGATCCCACGATCCGCCGGAGCACCCACCGGCACCTCCCGCCCCAGCGCCATCCGGCTCCCCCGGCCGGGTGAACCCGAGGGGGGTGGTGCGGGCCTGGGCGGGTAAGGATCCGGGTGCGTGTCGTGTTACACCCGGCAGAGGTACGAGAGGAGTTCCATCGTGTTCCTACGGCGCACCAATGCCGAGCTGCCCACCCCCGACCAGGCCCTGCCCGGCCGGCCGATCGCGATGCCGATCGCCGACCGGCACGAGGTGCTCGGTACCCCGCTGCGGGGACCGTGGCCCGAGGGTGCCCAGATCGCCGTCTTCGGGATGGGCTGTTTCTGGGGAGCCGAGCGGCTGTTCTGGACGCTGCCCGGGGTGATTTCCACCTCCGCGGGCTACGCGGGCGGTTATACGAAGAATCCGACCTACGAGGAGGTCTGCTCGGGCCGGACGGCGCACGCCGAGGTGGTCCAGGTGGTCTACGACCCCTCGAAGATCGGTTACGAGGACCTGCTCAAGGTCTTCTGGGAGAACCACGACCCGACCCAGGGGATGCGGCAGGGCAACGACGTCGGCACGCAGTACCGGTCGGCGATCTACACCACCACCGAGGAGCAGGCCGCGGTCGCCCGGGCGTCCCGGGACGCGTTCGCGCCGATCGTGGCGGGGGCCGGGCACGGCGAGATCACCACGGAGATCGCCGAGCTGGGCGACTACTACTACGCCGAGGACTACCACCAGCAGTACCTGGCGCCGACCAAGAACCCGGGCGGTTATTGTAATCATGGCCCCAATGGCCTGACTTGTCCGGTTGGCGTGGCCAAGACCGCGTAGCACCGCAGGCTACCGGGCCATCGGCCCGGTAGCCTGATCCACCAAGCCTCAAAATTTGTACAGACTTCACGCCAGTAACTGCCTATACTTCGAGCATGACTGTCGTGCCGTTCACCGACGCTCGCAACCGCCTCTCAGAACTCATCGACGAGGTGACCTCGACCCATGAGCGGATAGAGATCACCAAACACGGCCACGCCGCCGCGGTGCTCATCTCCGCCGACGATCTCGCGGCTTTGGAAGAGACGCTGGAGGTCCTGTCCAGCGCTGAAGCCATGCGGCAACTTGCCGAATCCAAGGCAGCCGTCGAAGCCGGTGACGTTCTCGACGCCGACGAACTCGCGGCGTTGATGGCGAAGCGGTCGAAGCAGGCACGGTGACTGGCCCGGCCTCCGACCGCTACCGACTGCAGGTCGCCGGCCCGGCCGCACGCGCCTTGGCCGGGCGGCTGCCAGAGAAGATCGCCGCAGCCGTCTACGAGTTCATCACCACCGCCCTCCTCGACAACCCGCATCGCGTCGGCAAACGACTGCTTCTGCCACCGTTCCAGGGAACCTGGTCGGCCAGACGGGGCACGTATCGAGTCCTCTACGAGATCGACGAGGACGACCGCGTCGTGACCGTGACGGCCATAGAACATCGCGCCGACGCCTACCGGTCGCGTTGATTCGAAGGCGCGAATCAGCACATCACTGTTCGTCAGAGTCCAAGAACCCGAACGGGTACTGCAACCACGGGCCGAACGGGCTGACCTGCCCGGTCGGGGTGGCTCGGACCGGGGCGTAACCGCCGGGACCGCCCTCCGCGCGGAAGTGTGGCCAAAAACCGTTGCCGGGGCCGTCCGGGGATGGATAGCGTGGCCGTACACGGGAAGGGAGGTGGTCCGAGCTTTGTATAGCCATAGGACTCGTGAGGTGGCTGTCCGCTAGCCGCTGTCCTTGACAGTTTCGGTGTCCGCCGCAAGCGGGCAGTTGCAAGTCGTCGAGACCGTGTGGCAGCGGTGCGGCGAATCCACGACAGCCACCCGACCCCCGGGGCGAGCCGGCCACAGTCCAGCCGGCCCTCGCGTGACGACCGTCACGCGGGACCCCGGGGGTCGACCATTTCTCCGGTCGACCGCCGACGCCGTCGACCGGTACCCCTCGAAGAGGCCGCCGTGTCCGTACGTGAGCTGGCGGTGCTGGGCACGGCCAGCCAGGTGCCGACCCGGCACCGCAACCACAACGGGTACCTGCTGCGCTGGGACCGCGAGGTGATCCTCTTCGACCCCGGCGAGGGCACCCAGCGGCAGATGATGTTCGCCGGCATCCCGGCCGGCGACCTGACCCGGATCTGCGTCACGCACTTCCACGGCGACCACTGCCTCGGCCTGCCCGGGGTGGTCCAGCGGCTCTCGCTGGACCGGGTGCCGCATCCGGTCGACGCGCACTATCCGGGCGGCGACGCGCACTTCTTCGCCCGGCTGCGGCACGCCAGCTCGTTCCACGAGACCGCCGAGCTGCGCGAACTGCCGGTGCTGCGGGACGGCCAGACCTTCGAGACCTCCGCCGGCACGCTGCTGGCCCGCCGGCTCCGGCACCCGGTCGAGACGTACGGCTACCGGCTGGTCGAGCCGGACGAGCGGCGGATGCTGCCGGACCGGCTGGCCGGGTTCGGCGTCCGGGGGCCGGCGATCGGCGAGCTGATCCGGGCCGGTCACGTCCACGTGGCCGGCCGGCGGGTGACGCTCGCCGAGGTGAGCGCGCCGCGTCCCGGCCAGCGGTTCGGCTTCGTGATGGACACCGGGCTCTGCGACGGGGTCTTCGAACTGGCCGACCGGGCCGACCTGCTGGTGATCGAGTCGACGTTCCTGGCCGAGGATGCCGCGCTCGCCGCCGAGGTCGGCCACCTGACGGCGGCCCAGGCCGGCCGGGTGGCGGCCGAGTCCGGGGTACGCCGGCTCGTGCTGACCCACTTCTCCCAGCGGTACGCCCCGACGTCCCGGGCCGGGCTGCCACCGGCCGCCGAGCGTTTCGCGGCCGAGGCCCGGGAGCACTTCGACGGTGACCTGGTGATCGCCGAGGATCTGGCCCGGGTGGCGGTGCCGCCCCGGGCACCGGTCAGCGCGGCAGGGTCGCCGCCAGCCGCTTCGGCGCCCTGATCCGCCACGACTCGGTGAGCAGTTCGCTCAGCTCGACCGGATCGGCGGTGTCGAGCGCGACCACCACCATCGGATAGTTGGCGTAGTGCGCCGGCACGGTGTAGGTCTGCGGCGCCGCCGCGAGCAGCGCCTCCCGCTCGTGCGTGAAGATCGCGATCCGCTCGCCGTCCTCCAGCAGCCGGGCGAAGAGCTTGCCCCGGATCTTGCAGGCGGGCGTCCCGTATGAGATGCCCTGTTCCACCTCGGGTAGCACCGACACCAGATCACACACTCTGTCCCAGGTGACCATATCGGCCACGTTACTACGATCAACTAATGACCCTCACTCTGCGCCCGGCGGTCGCCGCCGACCTGCTGGCGATCGGCGACCTGCACCACAGATCGCGTGCGGCGGCGTACCGGGAGATCATCCCGGCGGACGCGCTGGCGGCACAGACCGGCGAGATGATGGGGCGGTACTGGGCGGAGCGTTGGACCTACGAGCGGGACACCCACCTGATGACGGTGGCGGAACGGGACGGCCGGCTGCTCGGCTTCACCTATCTCGGGCCGCACGACCCCACCGAACCTGATTCGGCCGGCCCGGACGTCGGCGAGCTGTACGCGATCCACCTGGACCCGGCCGTGCAGGGTCACGGGGTGGGCCGGACCCTGATGGTCGACGCGCTGGCGAAGCTGCACGCCCGGGGCTGGCGCCGGGCCGTGCTCTGGGTACTCGTCGACAACGCGCACGCCCGGAACTTCTACGCCCGGGGCGGCTGGGTGCCCGACGGCGTCGAGCGGGAGGGCGCGATCGGCCCGGTCCTGACCCCACAGCTGCGCTACGCCCGCGACCTGCCGTAGCGCGGGTCGGCGACGGTTCTCGCCCCGGACGGGACGGGTCGACGGATTTCGCTCTGGGCGCAGCGGCGCCGGGGATCGACCGGGGTCTGGCCGGCGTTGACCGGCACATGAGCACCGAACGAGCAGAACCGGAGCGCGCCGAGCGGGCCGCTCTGGACGCGTACTCCCAGGTGGTGACCGGGGTGGCCGCCCGGGTGCTGCCCAGCGTGGCCGCGCTGGCCGTACGCGGTCCGCGCGGCGCCGGAGCCGGTTCGGCGGTGACCTTCACCGACGACGGGTTCCTGCTCACCAGCGCGCACGTGGTGGACGGGGCGGCCGGCGGGCAGGCCACCTTCGGCGACGGCGCCGAGGCCCGGTTCGACGTGGTCGGCACCGACCCCCTCTCCGACCTGGCCGTACTCCGGGTCCGGGCCACCGCCGCCCCGCCCGCCGAACTCGGCGACGCCGACCCGCTGCGGATCGGGCAGCTGGTGGTGGCGGTCGGCAACCCGATGGGGCTGGCCGGCTCGGTCACCGCCGGGGTGGTCTCCGGGCTGGGCCGGTCGCTGCCGGCCCGGGACGGCCGGGTCGTCCGGCTGATCGAGGACGTCATCCAGACCGACGCCGCGCTCAACCCCGGCAACTCCGGTGGGGCGCTGGCCGACGCCGCCGGCCGGGTGGTCGGGATCAACACCGCCGTCGCCGGGTACGGCCTCGGCCTGGCGGTGCCGATCAACTCCACCACCCGGCAGATCATCGGCGACCTGGTGACCTCGGGACGGGTCCGGCGGGCCTGGCTCGGCGTCGCCGGGGTGCCGGTACCGCTGCCGCCGGCGGTGGCCGAGCGCACCGGCCAGCGGCGCGGGCTGCGGGTGGTGGAGGTCGTCCCGGAGAGCCCGGCCGGGGTCGCCGGGATCTACCTCGGCGACGTGATCATCTCGGTCGGCGGCCGGCCGGTGGCGGACGGGCAGAGCCTGCAACGGCTCATGCTCGGCCCGGCCATCGGCACCCGGCTGCCGATGACCCTGCTGCGCCGGGGCGCCTTCGTCGACGTGATCGCGGTACCGGCCGAGCTGACCCGCTGACGGTCCAGCCGCGCGCGGCGCCGGGCGGGTGCCGGGGTCAGCGGGAGTGCGCGCCCAGGTGGGCCAGCAGGTCCTGCCGGGTGAGTACGCCCTTCGGCTTGCCGTCCACCAGCACCAGCGCCGCGTCGGACTTCTCCAGCAGCCCGACCGCCTCGCTCACCGGCTGCCCGCCGCCGATCATCGGCAGCGGCGGCCCCATGTGCCGCTCGATGGTGTCGTGCAGCTTCGCCTGGCCGGTGAAGAGCGCGTCCAGCAGGTCCCGTTCGGCGATCGAGCCGGCGACCTCGCCGGTCACCACCGGCGGCTCGGCCTTGAGCACCGGAAGCTGCGAGACGGCGTACTCCCGCATGTAGTCGACGGCGTCCCGGACCGTCTCGGTCGGGTGCACGTGGACCAGCTCCGGGATGCCGTTCGGCTTGCTGTTCAGCGCGTCGGCCACGGTCGGCTCGGTGGCGCTGGTGTCCATGAAGCCGTACCGGGCCATCCACTCGTCGTCGAAGATCTTGGACAGGTAGCCCCGGCCGCCGTCCGGCAGCAGCACCACCACCACGTCGTCCGGGCCGGCCTTCCGGGCCACCTCCAGGGCGGCGGCCACCGCCATCCCGCAGGAGCCGCCGACCAGCAGCCCCTCCTCGCGGGCGAGTCGCCGGGTCAGCTCGAAGGAGGTCTTGTCGGAGACCTCCACGATCTCGTCGCAGATGCCCCGGTCGTACGTCTCCGGCCAGAAGTCCTCGCCGACCCCCTCGACCAGGTACGGCCGGCCGGTGCCGCCGGAGTAGACCGAGCCCTCCGGGTCGGCGCCGATGACCCGTACCGCCCCGCCGGAGACCTCCTTGAGGTAGCGGCCGGTACCGGAGATGGTGCCGCCGGTGCCGACCCCGGCCACGAAGTGCGTGATCCGGCCGCCGGTCTGCTCCCACAGCTCCGGACCGGTGGTCTCGTAGTGCGAGCGCGGGTTCGCCGGGTTGGCGTACTGGTTGGGCTTCCATGCGCCCGGAATCTCCCGGGTCAGCCGGTCCGACACGTTGTAGTACGAGCGGGGGTCCTCCGGGGCGACCGCCGTCGGGCAGACCACCACCTCGGCCCCGTACGCCCGCAGCACGTTCTGCTTGTCCTCGCTGACCTTGTCCGGGCAGACGAAGACGCACCGGTAGCCCCGGGTCTGCGCCACCAGCGCCAGTCCGACGCCGGTGTTCCCGCTGGTCGGCTCGACGATGGTGCCGCCCGGCTGGAGCAGCCCGGCCCGCTCCGCCTCCTCGACCATCCGCAGCGCGATGCGGTCCTTGACCGAACCGCCCGGGTTGAAATACTCGATCTTGGCGAGGACGGTCGCCGGGATTCCGGCGGTCACCTGCCGGAGTCGGACCAGCGGGGTGTCACCGATCAGCTCGATGACGTTGTCGTAGTAGCGCACGACGTTGTGCCCTTCTCGGTGCTCGCCGGCCGGACGGCACTGGCCGGGCACAGGGTCGGTGCTGGTGGCGTGCGGTCGGGGCGAAGGATGGTGGGTTCTCCCGCCAGCGTACGTGCCGCCGGCCCGGCCCGTGGCCGGGGTTCCCCGGCCCGGGGCGGGGTCAGTGCACCACCCGGCCGGGGATCACCGAGTCCCGGGCGGCCTCCCAGGCGAGGAAGCGTTCCGTCTCGGCGAGTACGGCACCGGCCAGCCAGGTCACCATCACCGCGTCGTCGGCCAGGCCGAAGATCAGCAGGGTGAGTTCCGGGAGTACGTCGACCGGGGAGAGCACGTACGCGGTCGCGGCGGTCATCAGGGCGAGCCGCAGCCCGCCGTCGTACTCGCCCCGGGCGGTCGCCGCGATCATGCGGGGCAGGGCGGCGATCCGCTTGCCCAGCGACGGTCCGCCCCGGGAGCCGGCGGTCAGTGCCCGGAACAGCGCCCTGAAGGCGGCAGTTCGTCGAAGTGTCCTGGTGGCCATGTCCGCGCCTCCTCTGAGTTCATGATGCATCCGAACGCAACCGACCGCTCGTCGGGAAAATCCGGTCGGGATCGAAATCCGGTCGGAATCGGAGAAACGCCGGACGGTCGGCGATGAACCGGCGCTCGCCGGGTACCCGACCGCCACCCTCGGCGGAGGCGGAACGCCGACAGCGCGAGGTGGGCGACCGGGGTTAATCTCGAAGGTCGCGAAGGGTACGGCGTGACAGGCGGGGGGCCTTGATGAGTCCGGCCGGATCGACACGGCGACAACGGTCGCGGCAGCGGAACCTGGCGTCGCGGTGGCAACCGCGGCGGCCGGCGCGGCGGCACCGGACGGCGTGGGGGGCGGAGCCGGCCCAGCCGGAGTGGTCGGCCTGGCCGGTCGCCCGGCGGGTGGCGAAGGCGACCGCCCTGGGCGTGGGACTGACCGCGCTCACCACCGCCGCCGGCTACGGGCTGCTGCTCGGGCAGGCCCGGCAGGCCCGCCGGGTGATCCCGCTGGCCGAGGCGCCGCCGCCGCGCGGCGACGGTGTCTACGGCGCCAAGTTCCCGGGCGAGCCGATCACGATGGTGATCCTCGGTGACTCCTCCGCCGCCGGCTACGGGGTGCACCGACCCCGGGAGACGCCCGGGGCGCTGCTCGCCACCGGCACCTCCCGCCGGCTGCGCCGACCGGTCCGGCTGTACCGGTTCGCCGTGGTCGGCTGCCTCTCCGCCGGGCTCCGCCCGCAGGTCGACGCGGCGCTGGAGCGCCAGCCGGACGTGGCGGTGATCCTGATCGGCGGCAACGACGTGACGAACCGTACCCCGCACGCGGTGGCGGTCCGCTACCTCGTCGAGGCGGTACGCGACCTGCGGGCCGCCGGCGCCCAGGTGGTGGTCGGCACCTGTCCCGACCTCGGCGCGATCCAGCCGATCAAGCCGCCGCTGCGCTGGCTGGCCCGGCGGTGGAGCCGGCAACTGGCCGCCGCGCAGACCGTCGCGGTGGTCGAGGCCGGTGGCCTGACCGTCTCCCTCGGCGACCTGCTCGGTCCCCGGTTCGCCGCCGAACCGACCCGGATGTTCGCCTGGGACCACTTCCACCCCTCCGCCGAGGGGTACGCGATCGCGGCGGCCGTCCTGCTGCCGACCGTACTGGCCGCGCTCGGCGCCGGTACCGAGCGGCGCCCCTCGCTCGCCGTCGACCAGGGCGTACGGTCGCTGCCGGCGGCCGCCCACGAGGCGGCCCGGCACGCCGGTACGGAGGTTCGGGGTGTCCGGGTCGGCGGGCACGAGCACGGCCCGGGCGGGCGGTGGGCACAGCTGCGCCGCCGTGGGGCCTGGTTCGGCCACCCCCGGACGGGAGAGACTGGAGGCCCACCGGAGACACCGGCACCGCTGGACGAGGCGACAACCTCCACCGTAGAGGAACGAGCATGACCGGACTCGACATGACGAGCGGCACGGCGACGTACGGGATGACGACCCGGATCGCCCGGGGGGCCGCGGTCACGCTGCTCGCGGGTGCGGTCGGCGGGATGGCGTTACTGGCCGGCGAGGCGTTCGTGGCCCGCAGCCGGCGGTACGCCCGCCCGGAGCTGGGCCTGGCGCTGCGCTCCACGGTCGGCCGGGCCGGCGCGCCGCCGCTGCGGCTGGTGCTGCTCGGCGACTCGGCCGCGCTCGGGGTCGGGGTGGACCGGGCCGACGACACGGTCGGCGGGCAGCTCGCCCGGCTGCTCTCCGAGGGGGCCGGGCCGGGCGGCGCCGGTGAGCGTCAGGTCTGGCTCTCCAGCGTCGGCGTCTCCGGCTCCCGCTCCACCGACCTGGCGACCCAGGTGGCCCGGGCGCTGCTCGGCGAGCGCCCGGACGTCGCGGTGATCCTGGTCGGCGCGAACGACGTGGTGGGGTTGCGCCGGCCGGCGGAGGCGGCGGCGTACCTCGGTGCGGCGGTGCGGCGGCTGCGCGGTGCCGGCGTCCGGGTGGTGGTCGGCACCTGTCCCGACCTCGGCGCGGTCCGGGCCATCGCACCCCCGCTGCGCCAGGTCGCCGGCTGGCTGGGCCGGCAGACCGCCCGGGCGCAGGCCGTCGCCGTGCTGGAGGCCGGCGGCACGGTGGTGGACCTCGCCGCCGAGACCGGTGCGGTGTTCCGGGCCGACGCCGGCACGCTCTGCCACGACGGTTACCACCCGTCGGCCGACGGCTACCGGGTCTGGGCACACGCCATGCTCCCCGCGGTGGCCCGGGCCGCGGCCGGGACCCGGCAGCGGTAGTTCCGCCCGGCCCGGCCGGCGGTCAGGTCGCGACGGCGACCGCCTGCCGGATCGTCTCGGGCTGTTCGAGCGCCCGCAGCATGCAGTGCGCGACGTCGGCGCGCGGCACGACCAGCCCGCCCCGGACACTCCTTCCGTACGCCGTGCGGTAGGCGCCGGTCAGCGGCTTGTCGGTCAGCCGGGGCGGCCGGACGACGGTCCAGTCCAGGTCGCTCTCCCGGAGCAGCTCCTCCATCGCCGCCAGGTCGGCGTAGGGCTTGCGGAGCACGGTCTTGAGGACCGGACCCAGCAGGTACCGCAGCAGTGGTCCCTCGCCCGGGTCGGGCGGTGGTTTCGGGCGGCCCGGAGCGGCGACGGTGGAGATCGGGGCGGCGCTGACCACGACGATCCGGCGTACGCCCCGGGCCCGCATCGCGGTGACGATCTCGCGGGTGCCCCGGGAGGCGACCCCGCTCTCCGCCATCGACCGGGGGCCGAGCCCGGAGAGCACCGCGTCGGCCCGGTGCACGGCGTCGGCCAGTACCGCCGGGTCGGGGTCGCTCAGGTCGGCCGGGACCACCCGTACGGCGTCGGGCTCGCCGGCCAGGCTCGCCGGGCTGCGTACCACCGCTGTCACGTCGTGACCGGCGGCGACGGCCTGCCGGAGCAGGTGTCGGCCGATCCCGCCGCTGGCCGCGAAGACCGTGAGTTTCATGTCGCTCCCAGCTCCCGAGGGGTAGTGAGTGTTCACTTACCTTTAGAGTAGTGAGCACTCACCACCTGTCAAGCGGGGTCGATCCACCCCCGCCGGACACCGACGGAACGAGGGCGATGACCAGCAGAGGCCGAGGCGAGGCGACCCGCGAGCGCATCCTGGCCGCCGCCTCGACGGTGATCCGGGAGCGAGGGCTGGCGCACACCACGACCAAGGAGATCGCCCGGGTCGCCGGCTACTCCGAGGCCACCCTCTACAAGCACTTCACCGGCAAGGAGGACCTCTTCCTCGCGGTCCTGCGGATCCGGCTCGCCCCGTTCATCGGGCTGATGGTCCAGTTGCCGGAGCAGGCCGGCAGCGGCACCGTCCCGGCCCGGCTGACCGAACTCGGCCACCAGATGCTCCGGGTCTACGAGGAGTCGGCACAGCTCGCCATGGCGCTCTTCGCCGAACCGGTACTGCTGGACCGGCAGCGCGAACTGTTCCGCCAGACGGGCGCCGGGCCGCAGCACGCGAACGCCGTCCTCGCCGAGTACCTCCGGCGGGAGCGGGAGCGGGGCCGGCTCGCCCCGACGGCGGACCCGGTGGCGCTGGCCAACCTCTTCCTCGGCGCCTGCTTCTACCGCGCCTTCCTGGTCGCCTTCCTCGGTCCGGCCGGCGAGCAACTCCTCGACCACGATCCCGACCGGTTCGTCGGGGAACTGGTCGCGGCCATGCCGTACCCGTCCGCCCCGCCTGCCCCCGGCCCGGCGGAGCGGCGGGGCGGCTCGCCCGCTGGTGACCCCGGAGCCGAAGCGGGTTAACGTTGGTTCATGTCGACCGCGTCCCCCCGCGAAGCCGTTATCGTCGCGACCGCCCGCTCCCCCATCGGCCGGGCCCACAAGGGCTCCCTGCGTGAACTGCGCGCGGACGACCTGGCCGCGACCATCGTGCAGGCGGCCCTCGACAAGATCCCGCAGCTCGACCCGGCCCAGATCGACGACCTCTATCTCGGCTGCGGCCTGCCCGGCGGCGAGCAGGGCTTCAACATGGCCCGGGTGGTGGCCACCCTGCTCGGCCTGGACACGGTGCCCGGAGCCACCCTCACCCGCTACTGCGCCTCCTCGTTGCAGACCACCCGGATGGCGTTCCACGCGATCCGGGCCGGCGAGGGCGACGTCTTCGTCTCGGCCGGCGTCGAGTGCGTCTCCCGGTACGCCCGGGGCAACTCCGACGCCCTGCCGCCGGAGGCACAGGCACTCGTCGGCGGCGGCTGGCAGAACCCGAGGTTCGACGCGGCCCGGGCCCGCTCGGCGGCCCGTACCGAGGCCGGCGCACCGGTCTGGACCGACCCCCGGCTCGACGGCGGACTGCCGGACATCTACCTGACGATGGGGCAGACCGCCGAGAACCTCGCCCAGGCGTACGACGTGAGCCGGGCCGAGATGGACGAGTTCGGCGTACGCAGCCAGAACCTCGCGGAGAAGGCCATCGCCGACGGCTTCTGGGCCCGGGAGATCACCCCGGTCACCCTGCCCTCCGGCGAGTGGGTCGACTCCGACGACGGCCCCCGCGCCGGGGTGACCCTGGAGGGGGTGGCCGGGCTGAAGCCGGTCTTCCGCCCCGACGGCCGGATCACCGCCGGCAACTGCTGCCCGCTCAACGACGGCGCGGCGGCCGTGGTCATCATGAGTGCGGAACGGGCCCGCGAGCTGGAGATCACCCCGCTGGCCAGGATCGTCTCCACCGGGGTGACCGCGCTCTCCCCGGAGATCATGGGACTCGGTCCGGTCGAGGCGTCCCGGCAGGCGCTGCGGCGCGCCGGGATGACCATCGACGACGTCGACCTGGTCGAGATCAACGAGGCGTTCGCGGCCCAGGTGATCCCCTCGTACCGGCAGCTCGACATCCCGCTGGAGAAGCTCAACGTGATGGGCGGGGCGATCGCGGTCGGGCACCCGTTCGGGATGACCGGGGCCCGGATCACCGGCACGCTGCTCAACGCCCTGGACTGGCACGACCGGACCGTCGGGCTGGAGACCATGTGCGTCGGCGGCGGCCAGGGCATGGCGATGGTGCTGGAGCGGCTGAGCTGAGCTGACCCGCCGGCCCGGCCGGGGCCGGCGGGTCGCCGTCGGTGTTGGCGGCGCTCAGAGCGCCTGTCGGACGGCCGCCACCTCGTCGGCCGCGCCGGCCAGCACCGGCGTCGGCGGTCCGGCGGCGACCAGGTCGGCCACCACCACCCGGAGCTGGTCGGGCAGGGCCAGGTCGTTCTCCAACCGGGGTACCGGCCGGCGCGGCTCCCCGGCCGCGTCCGCGCCCAGATCGGCCAGGAGCTGGACCAGCCGGTGCACCAGGTCGGCCCGGGCCGGCCCACCGGACGGGCCCGACGCGGCCCAGCGCGGCGGGGTCCAGTGCCCCACCTGACGGACCAGCAGATCGAGCTGACGGAGCAGCGGCTCGGCCGGGCGGGTGGGTTCGGGCGCGTCCATCGCGGGGAGTCTACGGTCGGTCGGGCTCAGCGCCGTACGTAGCTGAGCAGACGGAGGATCTGCCAGTAGAGGAAGACCAGGCCGACCAGGAGTCCGAACGCGCAGAACCAGGCGTACCGGGCCGGCAGCCCGTCCCGTACCCCCCGCTCCACCAGGTCGAAGTCGAGCACGAAGGTGAGCGCGCCGACCGTGATGGCGACCAGCGCGAAGACGTACGGCAACCAGCCGACCTTGCTGCCGGTGCTGTAGACGACCAGGGCCTCCCGGCCGGAGATCAGGTAGACGGCGAGGTTGACCAGGCTCAGCACCACCACCCCGATCAGCGCCCCGACCACCAGCCGGGCGAACCGGGGCGTGGCGCGGAGCACCCGCAGCCCGTAGAGCACCGCCATCCCGACGAAGACTCCGAAGGTGCCGACGACGGCCTGCACCACGATGCCGGGGTAGACCGCCTCGAAGCCCCGGCTGGCGACGCCGAGCAGTACGCCCTGGAGCACCGCGTACCCACCGACCAGGATCGGGTTGGTGACCCGCCGGAACGAGATCACCAGGGCCAGGACCAGCCCGGCCAGCGCGGAGCCGAGCGCGGCCGGTGCGGCCCAGCCGTCGGTGACGTACGTCCAGGCGACCGCGCCGGTGGCGCCGGTCAGCAGCAGCAGGCCGACGGTACGCACCACCACGTCGTCGACGGTCATCGGCCGGGCGGCCCCGGCGCCGAGGACGCGGTGTTCCACCCGGGCGGTGTCGTCCAGCCGGGTCAGCACCGGGTTGGAACTTCTCACGTCTAACGACAATAAACTAGACAACTCCGGCAGTACCCTGATCCATCCCCCACACCAGCGCGACGCCCGCCCCCGGGAAGCGGGGACGGGCGTCGGTAGGGCCTGGCGGGCCGTCGACCGGCCGCCGGGATCAGATCAGGGAGTCGACTCCGCTCAGTCGTCGCCCTGGAAGTAGCTGAGCAACCGCAGGATTTCGATGTAGAGCCAGACCAGGCTGACCAGGATGCCGAAGGCGGCGGTCCAGGAGTAGCGGCGCGGCAGCCCCATCCGCACGCCCTCCTCCACCTCGTGGAAGCTGAGGATGAAGCTGAGCGAGGCGATCACGATGCAGATCAGGCTGAACCCGATGGCGACCGGGCCACCGTCGCGCAGTCCGGTGTCGACGCCGAAGAGCGCCAGCACGAAGTTGATCAGGATGACCGCGAAGATGCCGACGGTCGCCGCGATCACGCCGCGGATGAACTTCGGCGTCGCCCGGATGGCCTTGGCCTTGTAGAGCCCGGCCATCAGGAAGAAGACACCGAAGGTGGCGATCACCGCCTGGAGGACGATGCCCTGGTATCCGGCGATGACCTCGAAGAACTTGCTGACCATGCCGACGAAGACGCCCTCGACGACGGCGTAGGTGATCACCAGTGCCGGGTTGGCGATCCGCATGAACGAGATCACCAGGCCGAGCACCAGCCCGACCACTGCGGCGCCGATCCAGGCCGCACCGATCGCGCTGTCCGGCACCAGGACCCAGGCGAGCGCGGCGGAGAGCCCGGTGATGCCGAGCAGGGTGACCGTCTTGACGACGACGTCGTCGATGGACATCGGCGCCACGGTGGGCGGCGCGGCGGGGTAGCCCGCGTCCGTCGGGTAGGGCTGCCCGTAGCCGGGCTGTCCGTATGCGCCGGCCGGGGCGTAACCCGCGGCCCGCTCCCGCTCGGCCGCCTGGCCGAGTCGGGCCAGCACCGGATTGGACGTCTTCACTTTGTCAAGCCTCCTGAAAAGGTCGGTGCACAATGCCCGTGCCCTATCCAGGGTAATGCTCCCCGGCGAGGTTGTGGAGATCCACGTCACTCGGCCACCCGGCGGAGGGGCTCGGCCGGCCGGCAGCACGGATAGTGCCCGGGGCGGGGGTCGAACCCGCACGCCTTGCGGCAGCCGCTTTTAAGGCGGCCGTGTCTGCCTTTCCACCACCCGGGCAGGTACCGAATTTCCTCGGTCCTGGTGCCTGCCACGGTAGCGGGTGGAGCCCCACCGGGCGCACCCCGTTCTCGGATCGGCACTAGGGTCACTGTCGTGACCAGCACTGCCCGCGCGGCGCAGGACGCCGACTCCGGCCCGGCCACGACAGAGACCGTCTCCGGCCCGACCAGGTCCTTCCGGGGGCGCTGGCCGGGCGCACTGCACCGGCACTGGCCCGACCTGGCGACGTGCCTGTTCTTCGTCGTCCTCGCCGGCTGGCTCACCGCCGGGCTCTGGCCGGATCCCGGCGCCCGGGTGCTGGCGCTCAACCCGGAGGACCAGGCCCTCTACGAGTGGTTCCTGGCCGTCGACTCCCGGGTGCTGCACGGCGACTTCTCGCTGTTGAGCGACCGGCTGAACGCCCCGGACGGGGTGAACCTGATGGCCAACACCACGGTCATCGCCCTCGGCTTCCTCTTCGCGCCGGTCACGCTGGCCTTCGGCGCACCGGTCACCTTCGCGCTGCTCGCCGCCGGCAACCTGGCCGGTACCGCGATCGCCTGGTATCTGCTCTTCACCCGGCTGCTCGGCGCACGGCGGCTCGCCGCCGCGCTCGGCGCCGGGCTCTGCGGCTTCGGTCCCGGGATCATCTCCCAGTCCAACAGCCACCTGCACATGACGGCGCAGTGGCTGGTGCCGGTGCTGATCTGGCTGGTCGTCCGGATGGTCCGGGCCGCCGACCCGCAGGCCCGGCTGGACCGGCCCGGGATCGACCGGCGCCGGATCGTCACCTCGGCGGTCGGGCTCGCCGCCGGAGTGACGGTGCAGGTCTTCGTCGGCGAGGAGACGCTCTTCCTGGCCGCCGTCGCCCTGGTCGTCTTCACCCTGGCGTACGCCGCCGCGAACTGGTCGCTGGCCCGGCGGGTGATGCCCGGGTTCCTCGCCGGGATGGTGCTGGCGGTCGCGCTCGCCGTGCCGGTGCTGGCGTACCCGCTCTGGTTCCAGTTCGCCGGGGAGCAGAGCGTGCCGAACGGCATGTTCAGCCCGCACTACTTCTACGCCGACCTGGCGAGCTGGTCGGCGATCTCGCCGATGTCGATCGCCGGCTCCCCCGAGGCCGCCCGGTTGACCACCGGACCGGCCGAGTACAACACCTTCCTCGGCTGGCCGCTCCTGCTCGCCGCCGTCCTCGGCGCCGGCTGGCTGATCCGGAAACCGGTGGTGATCGCCTGCGTCGCCTCCGGCGTCGTGATGGCGGCGCTCTCGCTCGGGCCGACGATCGTGGTGAACAAGGAGCAGACCGGGATCACCGGACCGTACTCACTGCTCCTCGGGCTCCCCGTGGTGGACGGGGCGCTGCCGATGCGGTTCGCCCTGGCGCTGCTGCCGCTGATCGCCACGGTGCTGGTGCTCGCCGTCGACCGGGGACTGGCCGCACCGGAGCGGCCGGTGCGGATCATGGTGCCGCTGGCCGCGGTCATCGCGCTGCTGCCGATCTTCCCGGCCCAGATCCCGACCGCCGCCCGGCCGCCGCTGCCGCAGTTCATCGCCGACGGGCACTGGCGGGACTGTGTCGAGCCGAACGGCGTACTGGTGCCGGTGCCGCTGCCGACCCCGCAGGAGCCCTGGCCGATGCGCTGGGCCGCCGCCGCCGACGCCTCGTTCGCGCTGCCGGAGGGCTTCTTCATCGGCCCGTACGCGGCCGGCGGCCAGGCCTCGATGGGCACCTACAAGCAGCCGACCTCGCAACTGCTCACCGACGTGGCCAAGAACGGCGGCGTACCGGCGATCGGCCAGGAGCAGCGTGACCAGGCCCGGCGGGACATCGAGTTCTGGGGCGCCTCCTGCGTCGCAGTCACCGACGACGCCCCGAACGCGGCCAGCCTGCGCGGCACCCTGGAGGCGCTGCTCGGCCCCGGCACCCGGGTCGCCGACGCCTGGACCTGGCGGGTCTGAGCGGCCGACGAACTCAGCGGCCGACGGACCGAGCAGCCGACGGACCGGGCAGTTCCGGCGCCCGGCCGTGCAGACGGACCGGGCGCCGGGCTCGGGTCAGACCGGGCGGCGGTCGCCCGGACGGCTGCCCGCCGCCGTGCTCGCCTCGACGAACTCCTCCCGGGGGTCGTGCAACTGGCCCAGCGCGACCACCTCGCGGCGGAGGACGAAGGCGAGGGTCCAGTCGACGATCACCCGTACCTTGCGGTTCAGCGACGGGATCCGGCTCATGTGGTACGTCCGGTGCATGAACCAGGCCGGCAGCCCCTTGAGCTTGATCCCGTAGACCTGGGCGACCCCCTTGTGCAGGCCGAGGCTGGCCACGCTGCCGGCGTGCTTGTGCTTGTAGTCGACCGGCTGCCGCCCCCGGATCACCGCCCGGATGTTGTCGGCCATCCGGGCCGCCTGCCGCACCGCGTGCTGGGCACTCGGCGAGCAGTACGCCCCGGGCGGGCCGGTCAGGTCCGGCACCGCCGCGCAGTCACCGGCGCTCCACGCCCCGTCGACGACCCGGTCGCCGTCGACCACCTGGAGGGTCGGCAGGCAGGTGACCCGGCCCCGGTCGTCCCGGGGCAGGTCGGTCTGGGCCAGCATGGGCGAGGGCTTCACCCCGGCCGTCCAGACGATCGTGTCGGCCCGGAAGCTGTCCCCGTCGGAGAGCCGGACCAGCCCGTCCACACAGGACTCCAGCCGGGTCTCCAGCCGGATGTCCATCTTCCGCTTCAGCAACTGCGCGACCGTGTACGCACCCATGTCCCGGTCGACCTCGGGTAGCACCCGCAGGGTCGCCTCGACGAGTACCCAGCGCATGTCGTCGGGCTTCAGCTCCGGGTAGTACTTCAGCGCGTCCCGGGCCATGTCCTCCATCTCGGCCAGCGCCTCGATGCCGGCGTAGCCGCCGCCGACGAAGACGAAGGTCAACGCGCAGCGCCGGACGTCCGGGTCGGTGGTGGCGGCGGCCACGTCCAACCGGTCCAGCACGTGGTTGCGCAGGTAGATGGCCTCACCGATGGTCTTGAACCCGATGCCGTGCTCGGCCAGCCCCGGGATCGGCAGGGTACGGGAGACCGAGCCGGGCGCCACCACGATGTGGTCGTACTCGATCTCCCGGGGCGGGCCGATGATCGGCTGCACGGTGGCGGTCTTCCGGTCGTGCTCGATCCGGGTGACCGTGCCGGAGACGATGGTGCAGCGGCGCAGCTCGCGCCGGAGCGGCACCACGGAGTGCCGGGGGGAGATGTTGCCGGCCGCCGCCTCGGGGAGGAAGGGTTGGTACGTCATGTGGGGCTGAGGGTCGACGACGATGACCTCGGCCTCCCACGACCGGAGCTTCTTCGACAGGCGCAGGGCCGCGTACAGGCCGACGTGACCGGCACCTACCACAAGGATCCGCTGCGGTTTCACCCCTCCATCTTTCCCCCACCCGGCGCCAGATGCTGGCCAGATGCCCCTTCTGTGATTGACAACGCCAAGTGACCCCCGTTACCCCGGTTTGCGCCGATCTTGTTCCGCCGGGCCGGCCGGACCGCGAAGACCGACCGTCACCTGCGCCGGAACAGCCAGCCGAGCAGCGCGGCGGCGCAGACCGCCAGTACCAGCCCGCCGAGCAGCGCGACGACGAAACTCCGGTCGCCGAACCGGCCGTCCATCGCCAGCAGCGGCATCGAGATCACCGCCGAGGCGAGCGCCACCCCCAGCGCCCGGGCCACCCACCGGGCCAGCACCTCGGGGGCGACCACCGCGTCGTACGAGAGCAGGGCGGCGAGCGCCGCGAGGGTGTGGGTCAGGTAGAGGAAGGTGGCCAGGGCGAGCAGCCGCCAGAGCTCCACCTGCTGGTCGTACCAGCCGGTCGCCGCCACCCAGGCACCGACCGCGGCCAGCAGCACCATGGTGGGCCAGTTGCGCCGGGGCGCCACCGCGGGCGCCAGCGCCGCCACCACCAGCAGGCCGAGCAGGCGCGGGTCCGACGGCCTCTCCGGGTACGCCAGCAGCAGCGCGACCAGCGCGCAGCCGAAGACACCGGCCCGGACCAGCAGCGGCACCAGGGTGATCCGGCCGATCGCGGCGTAGAACTCGCGGATCCGGGTCACCATGGCGGCGCTCCGTTCGACACGACGGCGCTCACCGCAGCGCCGGCCGGGGTGCGGAGGCGAGCCGGGCGACGTCCCGGAGCACCAGGTCGAGGCTGCCGGCCCCGGCCCAGGTGACCACCGGCACCCCGTGTTCGCGGAGCTGCCCGATCGTGATGTCCCGGTCCAGCCGCCAGAGCCGGTGCGCCACCTCGGTCCACTGCCCCCGCTTCGGCGGCGTGGCCGACGGCGGCAGCGTGTCCACCGCCACCACGAACCGGCCCGAGCGGGCCAGCCGGGCCAGCATCGCCGCCGACCGGGGGTCCACCAGCGGGGTGAGTACCACGACCAGGGCGTTGGAGGAGAGCAGTTGCGGGCCGAAGACCTGGTCGTACGGCTCGTGCGGGGACTGTTCGACCCGGACGTCGAGCAGCCACTCCAGCAGGGTCAGGTACTGCCGCCGCCCGGTCGCCGGGCGGAGCCTGCGGGCCGACGGGCCGTACTCCAGCAGCGAGACCCGGTCGCCCCGGTGCAGGTAGTGCTCGGCGATGGCGGCGGCGGCCCGGACGCAGGTGTCCAGCACCGAGGCGCTGCCCCGGATCCCGCCGGACCGGCCCGCCTCGGCCAGCACGTCCAGCAGCAGCACCACCTCGGCGTCCCGGTCGGAGAGCATCGCCGCCACGTGCAGTTGGCGGGCCCGCAGCGAGACCCGCCAGTCGATCCGGCGCAGCCGGTCACCCGGCCCGAAGATGCGTACCCCGGCCAGCTCGCCGCCCTCGCCCGGGCGCCGCGACCGGTGCCCGCCGACCAGGCCGGCGGCCCGGGGCATCGCCTCGTCCGCGTCGAAGGGCTCGGTCACCGGATAGACCGGCACCGCGCGGGCCTCGCTGCGCACCGTCTGGCTGGCCAGCAGCCCGTCGCAGGCGATCGCCCGCACCGCGGCCGGCCCGAGCGAGTGCCGGCCCCAGCGCAGCGTCCCGCCGCGCAACTCCAGGTCGGCGACGGTGCCGGCCGGCACGGTGAAGCCGTAGGGGCGGTCGGTGGCGTCCCGGCGGCCGGACCGGGCCACGGCGCCGTCCGCCGGTACGGAGCCCTCCGCGCCGGCACCGCCGGGCGCGAACCGGACCTCGTCGATCCGCAGCCAGGAGGAGACCACGGTACGGACCAGCACCAGGTCGTAGCCGACCTCGTCGAGGTTGCCGACGCTGATCCCGCCGACCAGCTCGCCCCCCTCGACCAGGTTGGTGTCCTCGGCCCCGATCCCGATCTCCGGTGGCCGCACCGGGCGGCGGCGCAGCGCGTACGCGGTGCCGAGCGCGAACGGGGCGGCCAGCACCACCAGGTCGATCCGGCCGAGCAGCGCACCGGCGACCAGGAAGAGCCCGGTGAGCAGTACCGCCCGGCCGAGTGCCCGGGTGGAGACCCAGTCCGGCACGGGGGCGCCCCCGGACGACGCCGCCAGGGCAGGGGCGGCCGCCCGCTGCCCGGGTACGGCGGGTCGCAGGGTCGGTCCGGTGGAACTCACGTCGCGCGTGCCCCGGCCGGCCCGGCGTAGCTGGGCAGCGCGCCGCTGGCCGGCGCGGGTGTGGTCTCCAGTACCTCGTTGACCACGAAAGACGGGTCGACCCGGCGCAGCCACATCTCCGGCCGCAGCGTGATCCGGTGTGCGAGCACCGGCACCGCCACCGCCTTGACGTCCTCGGGGATCACGTAGTCGCGGCCGGCGAACGCGGCGATCGCCCGGGCCAGCAGCAGCAGCGCGAGCGAGCCACGCGGCGAGGCACCGACGAGCACGGAAGCGTGCTCCCGGGTGGCGGCGGTCAGCGCCACGATGTAGCGGCCGATCGAGTCCTCCACCACCACGTTCTCCAGGGCCGCCTGCATCGCCCGGAGCACCCCGGCGTCGACCACCGGCTTCAGCTCCGCCTCCTCCTGGCGCCGGGCCATCCGGCGGCGGAGCACGTCCCACTCCTCCTCCGGGCCCGGATAGCCGAACGAGACCCGGAGCAGGAACCGGTCGAGTTGCGCCTCGGGCAGCGGATAGGTGCCCTCGTACTCGATCGGGTTGGCGGTGGCGATCACGTGGAACGGCGGGTCCAGCCGGTAGGTGACGCCCTCGACCGAGACCTGCTTCTCCTGCATCGCCTCCAGCAGCGCCGCCTGGGTCTTCGGCGGCGTACGGTTGATCTCGTCCGCGAGCAGCAGGTTGGTGAAGACCGGTCCGGCCCGGAAGCTGAAGTCGGCGGTCCGCTGGTCGTAGAGGAACGACCCGGTGACGTCGGCGGGGAGCAGGTCGGGGGTGAACTGCAACCGCCGGAAGTCGAGCCCGAGCGCCTGGGCGAAGGAGCGGGCGGTCAGCGTCTTGCCGAGCCCCGGCAGATCCTCCAGCAGCACGTGCCCGCCGGCCAGGATCCCGGCCAGCACCAGCTCCAGGGCGTCCCGCTTGCCCACCACCACCGTGCCGACCTGGTCCAGCACGGCCTGCGCCAGCCGACCCACGTCGAAGGTGCTGACCTGGTCCGCTTCTTTCATAGCTTCTCCAATTGGGCGACGATCGCCGCGAGGTCGCGCGGCGCCGGGGTGCGCTTGGGAGGCGTGTCGATGAAGTTCCACAGTGGCTCGCCGAGCAGCGCCCGGGCCCGTTCGGGGTCGGTGGCCCGGGTGACGCCGTGCCGCTGCCGGAGCAGCTCGTCGACGAGTTCGGCGAGCACCGGCAGCACCGCCCGGGAGAACCGCTCCGGCTCCCCCTGCGACCAGGTGAGCTTGGTCTCCCAGCGGTTGACCGAGCTGCCCAGGGCGTCCCGGACGGTCCAGTCGTAGCTGCCGTCCTCCTCGCCACCCTCGGCGGGGCGACGCAACCGGACCTGTACCGGGGGCGGCGGCGGGGCGAGGGCCCGGGTGAGCCGGCGCAGCAGCAGCAGGGCGAGGAAGCCGGCGAAGACCGCGACGGCGGAGACGCCGACCCCGACCATGCGCAGCCCGAGTACGACCGCCGCGGCGAGACCGGCCGCCGCCAGTACGAGCCGCAGCCAGCCGGTCACGCCGGCACGCCGACGGGTCGCCGTGGGCTGCTGCTCCTCCTCGTCCTGGAGCAGGTCGAAGATGCTGGTGCTGGAGCCGCTCACCGCTGCCCGCCTCCGGCCGTCGCCCGCCCACCGTCCCCGCCCAGCCGGTCGACCGGCGCGGTGAGTTCGGTACGCAGCCGGCGCAGTGCGGCCAGGGCCTGGGCGCGCATCCGCTCGTCGACGGTGTGCGTGGCGTACCGGGCCTCGCGGTAGACGTCGGCGAACGCGGCCAGCACGTCGGCGCTGACCGGCCGGCCGGCGCCGAGCAGCCGGGTCACCAGGTCGGTCGGGGTGTCGCCGGGCCGGCGTTCGACCCCGGCCGCGGCGGCGGCCTGCTCCAGGCGTACCCAGCAGGCGATCACCGCCCGGCGCGGGTCGGCGTCGGTGTCGGAGAGGTCGACCAGGCCGGCGTCGAGCGCGGCGACCACCTCCTCCGCGGTCTCCTGCGCGGAGCGGAGCTTCCGGGCGCCGGGCCGGGCCAGTCCCCGGCGGCGGCGCAGCAGGTCCCGGGCCAGCGCCCAGACCAGCGCGCCGAGTACCGCCACCACCACGGCACCGCAGAGCACGGCGCCGAGGTAGGAAACCCAGTGCGGGATGAAGTCGCCGGGCTGGCCGGGCCCGGGTGTGTTGGTCGGCTGCTCCAGCCCGGTGGGCTGGGTCGGCTGCTCGATCGTCGGCACGATGTCGGCCGGCGGCTCGACCCGGGTGAATCCGATCGACGAGTGCGCGGCGGCGAGCGCGGCCAGCGCCAGCAGCCCGGCGACCGCCGCCAGCGGCCACAGCGTCCGGAGCAGGCTGGCGGTGAGGCTGGACCGGGGTGGGTGCGGTGCCGGGCGGGCACGACCGGAGTGCCCGTCGGTCATCGCACCGCCCCCCTGAGCCGTCTAGTGATCCTCGTCGAGCCCGGCCAGGTGCCGGGCCCGGGCGAACACCTCGTCCAGCATTGTCGGTGTGAGCCGCCCGGTAAAGGTGTTCTGCTGGCTGACGTGGTAACAGCCGAGCACCTGCGGGACGGCCTCGTCTAGCGACCAGTGTGCCCCATGCCCGAACGCGGGTCGCGGGGTGGGCGGTCGCACCCCGTACACCTGGCGGAGCACCGGCCACCACGCCGCCCAGGCGAACGCGCCGAGGGTGACCACGACGCGCAGGGTGGGTCTGATCAGTTCGATCTCCCGGTGCAGCCAGGGGGCGCAGGTGTCCCGCTCCGCCGGGCTGGGCTTGTTCTCCGGCGGGGCGCAGCGGACCGCGGCGGCGATCCGGGTGTGTCGCAGGGCGAGGCCGTCGTCGGCGGCGACGCTGGTCGGCTGGTTGGCCAGGCCGGCCCGGTGCAGCGCGGCGAAGAGCACGTCGCCGGAGCGGTCACCGGTGAAGATCCGCCCGGTCCGGTTGCCGCCGTGCGCGGCCGGGGCCAGCCCGAGGATGGCGATCCGGGCGTCGGGGACGCCGAAGCCGGGGATGGGCCGGCCCCAGTATTCCTGGTCGCGGAAGGCGGCCCGGCGCACGACGGCGACCTCCTCCCGCCAGGCGACGAGCCGGGGGCAGGCGAAGCAGTCGGTGACGGCGTCGTCCAACCCGGCCAGGTCGCCCGCGCGCGCGGCGCGGGCGAGCACGTCGGCCGGGGTACGCGACCGCCGGTCCGGGCCGGCGGGGCGGTGCGGTTCAGCCAAGTCGGGACCGGAAGAGTTCCAGGGTACGGGCCCAGGCGCTGGACGCCGCGCGCTGGTCGAAGACCTCCGGCCGGTCGTCGTTGAAGAACGCGTGCCGGGTGCCGGGGTAGTCGTGGGTGGTGCAGTCGCCACCGGCCGCCTCGATCGCCTGCCGGGCCGCCTTGACTCCCTCGGCGGCGGAGGTGCCGTCCTCCTCCGAGCAGTGGATCACCGCGGCCTTGCCGGTGTAGTTGGACCACTCGGGCCGCATCCGCTCCCAGGGCAGCACCGGGTAGAAGCCGACGGTCGCGACGATCCGCTCGGAGAGCGTCGCCGACCAGAGCGCGAGGCTGCCGCCGGCGCAGAAGCCGACGCAGCCCACCGTGTCGCCGGTGACCTCGGGCCGCTCCGCCAGGTAGTCGGCGGCACCGGCGATGTCCCGGGCGGCCTGGTCCATCGCCAGACCCAGCAGGAGCTTGCCGGCCTCGTCGGGCTCGGTGGTGGAGGCGCCGTGGTAGAGGTCGGGGGCGAGCGCCACGAAGCCGGCCTCGGCGAACCGGTCGGCGACCGACGTGATGTGCGGCACCAGTCCCCACCACTCCTGGATCACGATGACGGCGGGACCGGTCGCGCCGCCGGCCGGCAGCGCCAGGTAGCCCTCGCTGGTTCCCCCGTTACTCCGGTAACTCACCATCTCGCCCATCGGTGGCCCTCCTGTCGGTCAGTCATCGTTGGCTGGTCGCACAGTTTCACCCACCCAAAGTCCGGTGGTCCGGGGCTTGCGTGCCGGGTGTTCGGGTAGCCTGCCACGCCCGGCGAGGGGACGGAAGCCAACAGCGACGTGGCGTACACCTCCTGTTGCACAGGTGTACGCCACGTCGTCGCGGGCCCGGCCGGGCCGGGTTTGCGAGTCAGCCGGTCGGGGTAGGAGTCGGCGTTTGCGCCCCGCTCGGGGTGGCGGTCGGCTCGGCCGGTGCGGTCGGCTCCGGGGTCGGCTCCGGGGTTGGCTCCGGGGTCGGCGTCGCGGTCGGTCCGAACCGGAACGGCGCACCCTCCGGGCAGTACGGGTACGGCTGCCGCATCGGGTCGATGTAGTCCGGACCGGGCAGGAGCTGCTCGCGCGCCTCGGCGCACCAGGGGTGGCCGAGCCGGATCGGCTCGCCGTTCTGGTCGAAGAGGCGTACCCCCTCCAGCAGCCGGCCCTCGCTGTCGTAGACGTAGACGTCCTGCACCCCGGAGTACTGGTCGGTGTAGACCTGCTCGTAGGGCACCGGGTTGCCGCCACCGCCGGCCCGGCTGTCCAGTTCGAGGAAGCCGGCCAGCCCGAACAGGACCAGCAGTACCGCGCCCAGGTTGAGGACCATCCTCGGGCGCGGGCCCAGCCGCTCGGTACGCCGGCCGAGCCAGATCGACCCGGTGACGGTCGCGCCGAGCAGCAGCAGGGCGGCCAGCCCGCTGCTGCCGAGCCGGGGCAGCAGGCCGAAGGAGGTGCCGGTCAGCAGTACGGTGATCAGCATCGCGGCGAGGTAGCCGCGCAGGATCCACCAGCCGGGGCGGAGCAGCCGGAGGAAGTCGCTGAGCCGGCTGTAGCCGACGACGGGGCCGAGCCGGCCGTCGACGGCGCGGATCCGTTCCCGGCTCTTCCGGACCGCCGCGCCGATCCGCTGGTCGAGGTTGACGGTGCTGGCCGGCGGGGTGACCCCGGCGGCGGTGCGCAGCTCCATCGCGTACGCCTCGGGCGGGCCGAGCCGCTCGTAGAGCGACCCCTCCGCCTCGGCCGCCACCTCGGTCAGATGCTCGGGCAGGTCTTCGAGCAGCTCGTCCCGGACCGGCGGCGGGAGGTCGGCCAGCGCCTCGCGGACCTGCCCGACGTACCGGGCGATCTCCTGCTCGGTGACGGTCATGCCGCGATCCCCTCGTCGTCGAGCAACGTGTCCATGGTGGTGGCGAAGGACCGCCAGACCTTGCCGGACCGGCGGAGCTGGTCCCGTCCCGCCGGGTTGAGCGCGTAGTACTTGCGGTGCGGGCCCGACTCGCTGGGCACGACGTAGGTGGTGAGCAGGCCGGCCTGGAAGAGCCGGCGCAGCGTGCCGTAGACGGAGGCGTCGCCGATCTCTTCGAGGCCGGCGGCGCGGAGCCGGCGCATGATGTCGTAGCCGTAGCCGTCCTCGTCCTTCAGCACGGCCAGGACCGCGAGATCCAGCACGCCTTTGAGCAACTGGGTCGTGTCCACGTCGGCGATACTACTATTCAATGCGCAGTACCGTCAACGCGGCAGTAGCTCGGCAGGAGCGGCTGGCGCCCGGACGCTACGGTGTCGCCGTGCCCGCCGAGACCGACGTACTGCACCGCCTCACCGCCGCGACCGGGGTGTACCGGGGCCGTGGCGACGGCCCGGAGAGCGGGCCGTTCATGGCGCGGATGGTGGTGGGGACCGCCCTCGACGGACGTGCCGCCATTCTGGACTACGAGGCGACCACCGACAGCGACGGGCTGCGGCACGTCGAGCACAGCGTGCTGGTCCTCGGGGCCGGCGGTCGACTCGAACTGCACGTCGCCAGCCTGGAACTGCCCGGCATGGTCCGCTTCACCCAGCGCTCCCCCGGCCAGTTCACCGCGTACGAGGGACCGCTGGTGGCCCGGATCGTGCTCACCACACCCCGCCCCGAGGCGATCAGCTACGCCTGGTGGTGGTCCCGGGACGAGCGCGAACCCCGGGAGCAGTCCCGGGCCGACCTGTTCCGCACCGGCTGAACCCCTCTTCTAGGCGTACCGAGCCGTCAGGGCGTCGCCGGTCTCCGGCCGGCCGGGTAGGCACTCCCGGGCACGGAGACTGTCGAGCTGCCCCGTCTGTGCACCCACCCGCTTCGCCATCCGGCGCCTGCCCCCGTCTCTGCACCCACCGCTTCGTCACTCGGCGTCTGCCCCGTCTCTGCACCCAGCTCGACAGTCTGCGTGCCGGAGTGGTTCCCGGCGGCGTGCCGGATGGCGCCGCAACCCGCCGCCCCGCCAGTCCGCGCCAGCCCCACCGCCCCGCCAGCGCGGTGATCATCAGAGCCCGCTGCCGCCGGCCGGAGCCGGGGCGGCCCGCCGCTGCGGTCGGGCACCGGGTTGCGGGCGGCGTTCGGGGCGCCAGGTGGCGACCAGGGCGGCGGCGAGCAGCAGTTCGGCGATGTCGCCGCCGTAGTACATGAGTTCGGCGCCCGTCCGGACCTCGACGGCGGGTGCGGCGATCTGCACCCAGTAGCCGCCGTACATCAGTTGCGAGACGACGGCGTGCAGCGCGATGCCGCAGCCGAGGTAGACCAGCCGGGTACGCACGCCGGGCCGGGCGGGCGCCGGATCGGGGCCGGCGATGGCGTGCGCGAAGAGGCAACCGGCGAGCAGGAAGTGGAGGTGCAGCAGCCAGTGCCCGGCCGGGTGGCTCGTCGCGGTGTCGTAGAGCGGGGTGAAGTAGAGCGGCACGAGACTGCCGGTGGAGAGCAGCCAGGCGGTCGCCGGGTGGGTCAGCATCCGGGCGGGACGGCTGTGCAGCAGCCCGGTCAGCCGCCGGCCGTGCCGCGCGGGCAGCGTACGCAGCAGCAGGGTGACAGGGGCACCGAGCACCAGGGCGAGCGGGGCGTACATGCCGACGAGCAGGTGCGCGACCATGTGACCCCGGAAGTCGGTGTGCGCGAAGGTGGCGACCGGCGGCAGCAGCGCCACCGCCAGCAGGAGCAGCCCGACGCCGAAACTCAGGGTGCGCCACCGGCTCCAGCCCAGCGCCGGGTTGCGCCGCCGTGCCCGGTGGGCCAGCCGGAGGTAGAGGCCGGCACAGAGCAGCAGGACGACGGCGGGCAGCAGTACCCCGAACACGTCGATGCCGGCCCCGTGCTCGGGCAGGTGGTGTGGCTCGTGACCCATCAGGTGTTCCGGGGCGCCCGCCCGCCGGTCGGCGCGTCGGGCCCGGAGACGGGGTCGAACGAGTGTCCGCCGCGCTGGAGCAGCCAGCCGCCGACGACCAGCAGCGCGCCGAGGACGAGGAAGGCGATGTCCCACCAGAGCTGGTCCGGGCCCGGATAGACGTGGTGGATGCCGAGGATGTGGTGGTCGAGAATGCCTTCGACGAGGTTGAACAGCCCCCAGCCGACCAGGATCCAGCCCCACAGGACCCGAGAGGTCCAGACCCGGCGGCGGTGGTGGGTCACCCGGGAATAGAGGATGGCCAGGCCGATCAGGACGGCCAGCCAGCAGACCGCGTGGAAGATGCCGTCCCAGAGGGTGTTCATCTCCAGCCCGGGTACGGTCTTCGGGTCGTAGTACCGCACCCCGACGTTGTCGGTGTTGGTGCTGCTGAGCAGGTGGTGCCATTGCAGGATCTGGTGCAGCAGGATGCCGTCGACGAATCCGCCGAGCCCCACCCCCAGCACGATCCCCGGCAACCTGAGGCTGGCCGGCCTGACGGCGGCCCGTTCCTCACCCCTGGTGGTCGTCATCGGTCCGCCTCCGCCTCCGCCCCTGCGCGCGCTGTGCACTCCCGGGTACCCGGACAAGGCGGAAGTAACCGTGCGGAGGACGCCGATTCGTCCCGGCCGGGGCCGGTGCGGACGCCGAAGCCCTCCCGCCGGAGCGGCGGGAGGGCTTCGCGGTGCCCGGAGCGGCGCTCCGGGGTGTGCTCGTCAGTGCATGACGACCGGGACCGGCACCTCGCCCTGCTCCGGCGCGGCCGGCTCGATCCGCTTGCGCGGCAGCAGCACCGCCGGTATGACACAGAGGACGATCAGCACCAGCGCGATCACGTACGTCTGGCTGAACGCGTCGGCCAGCGACGCCTGCCCCTGGGTGAGTACCTCCGGCGGCACCTGGTCGCGCGGCACCTGCCCCTGGGTGACCGCGCTGTACGCGGTGGCCGCCTGGCTCTCCAGCACCCGGTTGGTGAGGATGACGGACATCACGGCGGTGCCGATGGAGCCGGCGGTCTGCTGGACGATGTTCATCATCGTCGAGCCCCGGGCGACCTGCTGGTGGGTGAGGCTGGCCATCGCCGCCGACATCATCGGCATCATGGTCATGCCCATTCCCATGCCCATCACGAACAGGCCGCCGAGGAGCAGCCCGTACGAGCTGTCGGCGGTGATCTGGGTGAACGGGGCGAGCCCCAGGGCGATCAGCACGATTCCGCCGAGTACCAGCTTGCCGGGGCCGATCCGGTCGGTCAGCCGGCCGGCGATCGGCATGGTCAGCATCGCGCCGATGCCCTGCGGGGCGAGCAGCAGGCCGGCGTCGAGGGTCCCCTCGCCGCGTACCTGGAGGAAGTAGCTGGGCAGCAGCAGCATCGCCCCCATGAACGCCACGGTGAAGAGCGTCATCGTGACGACCGAGACGGTGAGGTTGCGGTTCTTGAAGAGCCCGAGGTCGATCAGCGGGTGGTCCTTGCGCAGGGCGTGCGCCACGAACGCGAGGATCAGCAGCAGGCCGATGATCGCCGGAACCAGCACCTTGGCGGCGGCGACGGTGCCGGCCTCCGGGATGGAGGAGACGCCGTAGAGGAAGAGCGCGAGACCCGGCGAGAGCAGCAGCATGCCGAGGAAGTCGAACGACTCGGAGGGCTGCGGCTCGTCCTTGGGCAGGACCCGCAGCGCGAAGACGAAGGCGATGATCCCGACCGGCACGTTGATCAGGAAGATCCAGTGCCAGGAGGCCGCCTCGATCAGCCAGCCGCCGAGGATCGGGCCGCCGATCGGGCCGAGCAGCATCGGTACGCCGAGCACGGCCATCACCCGGCCGACCCGGTGCGGGCCGGCGGCGCGAGTCATGATCGTCATGCCGAGCGGCATCAGCATGCCGCCGCCGAGACCCTGGAGAGCGCGGAAGACGATCAGTGGGCCGATGTCCCAGGCCACGCTGCACAGCGCCGAGCCGCCGAGGAAGAGCACCAGCGACATCAGGTAGAGGCGCTTGGTGCCGAACCGGTCGGCCGCCCAGCCGGTGATCGGGATCACCGTGGCCAGGGCCAGCGTGTACGCCGTCATCGTCCATGCGACGGTGGCGTAGCTGGCGTCGAACTCGCGTTGGAAGGTCGGTATCGCGACGCTGACGACGGTGACGTCGAGGATCGACATGATGGCGCCGAGCACCACCACACCGGCGACCCTCAGGACGCCGGGATCGAGCTTGTCGCTCCCGGCGTCAGGTTGGACGGCCACGGACATGCGGCTCGCTCCTTTTCCCCGTGGATATAAAGTTAGGCTGACACTAACAGTTCGCTCACAGCGAAGTATTCTTGGGCTGGCACATCCCTGGTAACCTCCGCTGACCGCGGAGGGCGTGGCCGCGTTGCGGCCGACCGTTGCCGCCGTCTCGTGCTCTGGAGGGATCGATGGGTAACCGGCACGATCTCATCGCCCAGATCATGGAGACGCAGCGGGAGATGCAGCATCTCTTCGCCAACGACCCGGCGAACCCGCTGTTCACGCTGCATCTGACGTTGCCACAGCTCAAGGCGCTGCTGGTGCTCTCGGCGCACGGCAGCATCGCCGGTCAGGAACTCAGCACCGCGATGGGTGTGAGCCTGGCCACCATGACCGGGATGGTGGACCGACTGGTCGCGCAGGGCCTGGTCACCCGCCGCGAGGACCCGCACGACCGCCGGGTACGCCGAATCGAGCTGAGCGGGCCGGGGCGCGACCTGGTCGACCGGTTCGTGACGGCCGGGGCGGAGAAGATGCGTCGGATCCTCGACCGGCTCTCCGACGACGAGCTGCGTACAGTCGCGCACTGCAGTGCTCTGCTGGTGAAGGCCATCGCCGACGACCCCGAGCCGCCGGCGGGCGGCTGCGTCCCGTTCGGGGTCGGTTAGCCGACTCCCGCTCCCGTCCCCTCCGGCCGCCGGTCCGCCCGACCGCTGACGCAGAGCAGGGAGGTGGTGCCGGTGGTCGCCGAGGTGACCGCCGTGGCGGCGAACCCGTGCGCCGAGAGCGTCGCCGGCAGCCGCCTGACCAACTCCGCCACCCGGGTCGCCTCCGGCGGTTCGTAGCAGAGATACAGCCCGCCGCCCGGCCGCAGGAGCCGGCGGAGCAGGATCAGCTCGGCGGCGGCCGAACGGGTCCAGAACAGGTTGACGTTGACCGCGAAGATCTTGTCGAACCGCCCACCGTCCACTCCGGACCCCACCGGCGCGCCACACTCCTCCAACGCACCGATTCCCTCCGGCGCGCCGAACTCCTCCAGGGCACCGAGCCGGACGACCGCCCGCCCCGCCGCGATGTGCTCGACGTTGCGCCGCTCCGCCTGCCGGACCGCCGCCACCGAACGGTCGATCGCGGTGATCCGCCCGCCGACCAGCCGGTCGCAGACCAGCGACACCGCGACCCCGTTGCCGCAACCGATCTCCAGGATCTGGTCGTCCGGCGCCACCCGCAACAACTCGACCGCCCACCGCAGCCGCTCCGGTACCGCCGCCGCCCGCACCATCAACGGACTGTACGTCGCCGCCAGCCGCAGCCGGGCGCAGGAGTCTGGACATCGACGCCCGTGCGGTCAGCAGTATGGCGCGAGATTTGCCGGAAAATATTGACATCGATACGCCCGACCCGATATCGCTGTCTCGTTCCAGTCGTTCGAAACTGTCCAGAAGAGATGGGAGCGAATCGTGGCCGACCGCGCGTCATCCGTACCGCAACGTCAACTCGGCCGGCATTTGAAGATCGCCCGGGAGGAGGCCGGGATCAATCTCGAACCGGCGGCCAAGATCCTGGAATGGTCCCGCGCCCGGATGTACCGGATAGAGCGCGGCGAGACCACGGTACGCACGCACGACGTCGAGGCGATGTGCCGGCTCTACGGCGTCAACCCGAAGATGACCAACGTCCTGCTCAGCCTCGCCAAGGAGTCCAAGGTCAAGGGCTGGTGGCACGCGTACGGCGAGGTCATCCCCTCCTGGTTCCAGTTGTACGTCGGCATGGAGGCGACCGCCGCCCGCATCCGCCAGTTCGAGTCGTCGCTGATCCCCGGCCTGTTGCAGACCGCCGAGTACGCCGCCGAGGTGATCCGGACCAAGCCCGGGGTCACCGAGCAGGAGGTCGCCAGCAAGGTCGCACTACGCCTGGAACGGCAACGGATCCTGACCCGCCGCCAGCCCAAGGCCCCCGACCTGGAAGTGATCGTGGACGAGGCGGTACTGCGCCGCCCCATCGCCGACCACGACGCCTGGGTGGCCCAACTCGCCCACCTCGCGAACAGCAACCGCCACCCCTCGGTCACCGTCCGGGTGCTGCCGGCCGCAGCAGGTCCACATTGGGCTTCAATGACGAACGCCTTCTACATCATCGAATTTCCGGCTTCCGGCACTCGACCACCGGAACCGACCACGATCTACAGCGAGAACCTGACGGGTGCGCTCTATCTGGACAAGCCGACCGAGGTCGCCGTCTACGATCAGGTCTGGGGGCGACTCAGCGAGCTGGCGCTCAGCCAGGAGGATTCCGAGGATCTGCTCGCCGCCATCATCAAGGAGGCTGTCGATGACTGAGCCGACGATCCTGAACTGGCGGAAGAGCACTCGAAGCGGAGCCGAAGGCTCATGCGTCGAGGTCGCCGTCGACGTACCCGGTCAGGTGCTGGTACGCGACACCAAGGACCGGCACGGCGGCACGCTCGCGTTGCGGCCCGCCGCGTGGCGATGCTTCGTCAACGGGCTTCCCGAGCGGCACTGAGCGCCGCGCCGCCCCCCACGGAGGGCGGGCCAGCATCGATAATGATCGTATGCCGCACCGCGCACCTGACATCGACGTACCGGATCTGACCGGCAAGCTCGCGGTGGTGACCGGGGCCAACAGTGGGATCGGCTTCGGCGTCAGCCATCGGCTCGCCCGGGCCGGCGCCGAGGTGATCCTCGCCGTACGCGACCAGGCCAAGGGCGAGCGGGCCATCGCCGAGATCGGCGCCGAGGTGCCCGGCGCGAAGCTGAGCCTCCAGCATCTGGACCTGGCATCGCTGGCCAGCATCGCCGCGTGCGGCACTGCGCTGACCGAGCAGGGTCGGCCGATCGACATCCTGGTCAACAACGCCGGGATCATGACGCCGCGCCCCCGGGCGCTCAGCGAGGACGGGTACGAACTCCAGTTCGCCGTCAACTATCTCGGGCACTTCGCGTTGACCGGTCACCTGCTCCCGCTGCTCCGCGCCGCCGGTGCCGCCCGGGTGGTGTCGATCAGCAGCCTGATGAGCCGGATCGGGCGGTTCGACTTCGACAATCTCCAGGGTGAGCGCCGCTACCAGCCGCTGCGGGCGTACGGGCTCTCCAAGCTTGCCCTGCTGATGTTCGCCCGGGAACTCCAGCGACGCAGCACCGCGGGCGGCTGGGGCATCCTGAGCAACGCCGCGCATCCGGGTGCCGCCGTCACCAACCTCCAGGTGACCGGCCCGACCCACGGCGGGGGTTCGCTGCGGCTCAACCGGATCCGGAACCGGCTGATCTATCTCGTGCCCGGGATCTGGCAGGACATCCCCTCCGGCGCCCTGCCAGCGATCTTCGCCGCGACGAGCCCGACGGCCGAGGGCGGCGGATATTACGGCCCGGACGGCTACCGCGAACTGCACGGTGGACCCGCCCCGGCCCAGATCCCCGCCCGAGCCCTGGACGAGGCCACCACGGCCCGGCTCTGGGAGGTGTCGGAACGGCTCAGCGGGGTGGGTTACCCCGATTCGCAGCCGACCGACTGACGATCTGGGCACAACATCTGAGGATTGTTAGTCCGGCACGAGCGAGGCTGATTTCCCCTCCTCAACCGACCCGAGTAGGAGCAGACCGTGGCAGCATCCGTACGGCTCCGCCCGGTACGCGAGGACGACCTTCCGATGCTGCAACGCTTCCTGACCGAGCCGGGCCTGATCGGGTTGGACTGGGCCGGCTTCCGCGATGCCCAGGAGCCGGTACGCCGGTACGCCGCCGACGGCTACCTCGGCGCCGAGAACAGCCGGCTGATCGTCGAGACCGGTCCCCCGGACCCCGACGCCGAGCAGGAACACGCCGCCGCCGGGTTCGTCGGCTGGCACGCCGCCGGGTTCGGCGTGGCGAGATTCTGGGAGATCGGCATCGCGCTGCTGCCCGAGTGGCGCGGCCAGGGCATCGGCTGGCGTGCCCAGGCGCTGCTCTGCGACTACCTGTTCACGCACACTCCGGCCGAGCGCATCCAGGCCGGCACCCATCCGGAGAACACGGCGGAGCAGCGGTCGTTGGAGAAGGCCGGGTTCCGCCGCGAGGGTGTGCTGCGGTCGGTCGAGTTCCGGGCCGGCCGGTGGCGGGACGGTTGGCTCTACAGTCGGCTCCGGAACGACCCGGCGCCGAGGATATCCGGCGACGTGCCGCCGACCTGATTGCTATCCTCCAGGCCATGAACTTCTTCTTCCTCGCCTGACGCGACCGCTGGCGGGTTGCGGACAACCCCTCGCCAGCGATGCGGGGCGGCGACGCGTCGCCCCGAGTCGCGACGTGGGAGAAGATCGAATGATCTTTCGGTTGCCGGCGCGTACTCGCGCCGGGGCCACACCGCGTCCTGGCACCGTCGTCACGTCGTGACGGCCGCGCGCCTGGTGGCGCGGACGGTGCGGGGCATCGAGCCGGTGGTGGCCGACGAGATAGCAACACTTCAAGTGGGCCGGGTCAGTGCGGTCGCACACCGTGAGGTGTGGTTCGACAGCGTTGATCCCGGTCCGGAGGTACTGGATCTGCGCTGCGCCGACGACATCTTCCTGGTCGGCACGGCCGTGTACGGAATCGGCCGCAGCCGGGCCGATCTGCGGATGCTGGGCAAGGCCGCGTCGACGTTGCCGCTGCGGGAGTTGCTGACCCGGTGGCGCCGCTGCCGTGGCGCTGCCCGACAACCGACCTCCAGCATGCGCGACCGCCGGCTTTCCGGGACAGACGGGTCGGCACCACTGTCCGGCACGGACGGGTCGGCACCACTGTCCGGCACGGACGAGTGGGCGCCACTGTCCGGGGTCGACGTCTCCGCGTCGTTCCTGGGGCGGCGCAACTTCACCCGGTTCGATCTGGAGGACGCGGTCGGCGAGCCGATCGCCGCCGCGCTCGGGCTGCCGTACCACAGCCGACGAGGCGGGGTCGCGCCACCGCCGGGCGGACTCTCCTGGCGGGTCGCCCTCGTCGACGACCGGGCGCTGGTGGCGCTGCGGATCGCGGACCGGCCGCTGCACCGCCGCGCGTACCGTCGGATGTCCCGGCCGGGCAGCCTGCATCCGCCGGTCGCCGCCGCGCTGGTCCGGCTCGTCGGGGCGCGGGACGGCGACCGGCTCCTCGATCCCTGCTGCGGTGCCGGGACGATACCGGTCGAGGCGGCTCTCTCCGGTCGGAGTCTGTCCATCGTGGGCAGTGACATCGACCGGGCCGTCGTCGCGATCGCCGCCGGCAACGGCCGGGACACACCGGTCGGCTGGGTGGTCGCGGACGCCGGCCGGATCCCACTGTCGGACGACGCCGTCGACCTGGTGCTCACCAACCCGCCGTGGGACCGGCAGGTGCCGTTCGCCGGCATCCTGGCCGGGCAACAGCGGCGGTTCTGGACGGAGCTGCGCCGGGTGCTACGCCCGAACGGCCGCGCGGTGCTGCTGCTCTCCGACGTGGACGGCCAGTTACCCGATGTGGAGGCGACCGGACTGGCCCTGCGGCAGCGGTACCCGATCAGCCTCTCCGGCACCCACCCGGAGATCGTCGTCCTGCGGGCACGGTAAGCGTAACCGGGGCTGACCTCCCGCCGCGATGCGCGGGGGACGCTAATTCCGGGAAAGAGTGGCTTCGCAGGGTCAGGAAGCCACTCTTTCCCGGAAACTGTGCGACGTCCGCGGCCGGCTGCCGTCACGCGACGGCGGTCCCCTCAAGTTCGACCATCAGGTCGGGGATCGCAAGCCGGGTCACCCCGAGCATCGTGGTCGGCGGTGCCACCCCGGCGGCACCCAGCCGCGACGCCAGCACGCCGTAGTGCGCGAAGAGCCCGTCGACGTCGGTGGTGTAGACGTTGAGCCGGACGAGGTTCGCGAGGGACATCTCGGCCCCGGCGAGTACGGCTTCCAGGTTGTCGAGGCTCAGCGCCAACTGCGCCGCCAGGTCACCGGCATGCCGGGGTCGGCCGTCGCCACCCATCGCGGCCTGCCCGGCGCAGTACAGCGTCCGGGTGTGCCCGGAGACGACCTCGCCCTGGTTGTACCCCAACTCCACCGACCAGGTCCACGGGTTGACCGCCGTTCGATCCATTGTCAGCCTCAGCTCTTTCGCAGGTGTGGGCACGCCAGGAACGGCTCCCACGTGTCGACGAGCCTGCCAACCAATCACGACACCCTGCGTCATGTATTCCAGCCGACCGCCCGCATTCGCGAGCCGAGTTATCACCCGGGCCGAACCAACCCGTCGACGCCGCTGCCCATCGGGGCGACCCCAGGCTCGCTGCCCATCGGGGCGACCCCAGGCTCGCTGCCCGTCGGGGCGAGCCCAAGCTCGCGGAGCACGGCCGCCCCGCGCTCGGCATCGGCGCCGCCGGCCAGCAGCAGAGTCCGGCCGGACTGGTAGCGGCAGCCGGCCACCTCGAAGGCCGCTGCCGTGCCGAGCAGTGCCGCCCGGTCGCCGTCCAGCAGGGCTTCGGCCCGTGCCACCATGGCATCGGCCACCGGATTGCCGGCCACGATGGTCCGGGCCTCCGCCAGGCGGTCGCGAGCGTCAGGGCTCGCGGCGAGTACGGCGGCCTCGGCGCGCAGTGCGACGTACCAGTGGAGCCAGATCCAGGTGACCCACTTCCACACCTCGCCCGGCTCGGGTGCCACCCGCTCCAGCGCCTCCGGCGCCTGCCCCTGGTGCAGCAGGAGCAACGCGTCGAAGACCGCCCCGTAGCCGTAGGTACGCCCGCCCGCCGAGGTGCCAAGCCGGTCCAGGATCTCCTGCCACTCGCCCCTCGCCTCCTGGTCGGCGCGCAGGCCGTGGATCATCGCCACCCCGGCCGCCGCCGGAGCGAGGCCCGGCAGGGCCGGACTGCCCGACCGCCGCCACCCGTCGAGGAACCGGACACTGCCGGTCAGCACCTCGGCGGCGTTGCCGGCCAGTGCCTCCACCATCAGCAGCCGGTACGTGGCGAGGTGCCCGACCTCGGCCAGCGCCGGATGGCCGGCCAGTTGCCGTGCCCACCGCCGGGCACCCAGCACGTCCCCGGCGCCGAGGCCCGTCTCGGTGACCATGCCGAGTGCGTCGATCAGCTCGTGGGTGCCAGCCGGGGTATCCGGTGTGTCGGAGAGCAGCATGATCCGGCGCCGGGCCGTGGCCGCGACCGCCAAGGTGTCACCGGCCCAGCTGTGCGCGGCGGTGAGTGCGTCGAGTGCGGCCGACTCGGCGAGCGGGTCGCCGGTCCGGCGGGCGAGTTCGACCGCCCGCTCGGCGCGCGCGATCGTCTCCGGTACGGCGTTGTCCGGCGGGCCCTGGGCGGCACCGAACGCGTCGGAGAGCACTCCCGCCTCGGCCAATGAGACCGCGGCCTGCGCGGCCGGGTCGTCGCCGGCCAGCTCCCGCGCCTCGGTGAGCAGCGCGAGCGCCTCCGCCGGGGACGGGATCCGCACGAACTTGCTCGAGAAGCGGTACGCGATGGTGGCGGCGGTCGCCAGGTCACCCGCCGCGCCAGCGGTGTCACCGGCCCGACCGGCGGCGTCGGCGGCAGCGCGCCGCAGCCGGTACATGTCGTCACCGATCGTCCGGCAGCCGGCCACGGCCGCGGCCTGCCGGTACATCGACGCGGTGACCGCGGGGTCGTCGGCGAGCGCGGCCGCCTGCTCGTAGCGCTGCTGGGACTCGGCGGTCAGGTGACGCGTGAAGGTCAGCTCTGCCAGGAACCGGGCGAGGCGACAGGCGTCCGCGCGCTGCTCTGCCCGGTCGGCCGCCCAGGCGAGGGCGGCACGGAGGTCGTCGGCCACCGCGTCGAAGCGGACCCGCCAGTCCGCCCCCGTCTCCGTCAGCCCAGCGGCCTTGGCCAAGCACCAGCGCAGGTGCCGGGACCGGGCGTCAACCAGCTCACCGGCCTCGGTGAGCCGCTCCGTCCCGTACTGGCGGATGGTCTCCAGCGCCCGGTACCGGGTGCCGCCCGGGGAGGCCGTCACCACCAGCAGGCTCTGTTCGGCGAGCCGCGCCAGCCCCTCGGCGACAAGACCCTCCTCGGCCCCTGCGCCCTCCCCTGCGCCCTCGAACCCGGCGCCCTCCGCCGCGCCCTCGAACCCGGCGCCCTCCGCTACGTGCTCGGCTCCGGTGACCTCCGCCGCCGCCTGCGCGGTGAATGGCGCCACGAACACCGACACCCGGCGCAGTAGCACCCGATCGGCCGGCTCCAGCAGGGCGTGGCTCCAGTCCAGTACCGCCCGCACCGAACGGTGCCGCTCATCGGCCCGGGATCCGCCGGTCAGCATCCGGAGCGGATGGGACAGCGCGGTGGTGATGCCGTCCAGCCCGAGCGTGGGATACCGAGCGGCGGCCAGCTCGATCGCCAGCGCCATGCCGTCCAGACGCTCGCAGATCGAGGCGACCTGCTCGCGCAGTGGCGGATCCAGCGGCCAGCCCACCGCCGCCGCCCGCTCCATGAACAACGCGATCGCGTCCGATCCACCGTCGACAGCCAGCGACAGCGGTGGCACCTGGTACACCCGCTCGAACGGCACCATCAGCCGGGCCCGGCTGGTCGCCAACACCGTCACCCCGGGGCACGCTGCCAACAGCCGCTCTAGCAGCGGCGCCACCCCGTCCAGTACGTGCTCGCAGTTGTCCAGGACCAGCAACGCGTGATGGCCGGCCAACGCGGCAACGACGGACCCGGTCATGTCCCGGCCGGGCTGCTCGCCGAGGCCGAGCGCCCCGGCGACGGCAGTCGCGATCATGCCAGGATCGGCGACCGGGACCAGGTCGACGAACCATACCCCGTCGGGGTACTCGCCAGCGGCTTCCGAGGCCACCGCCAGCGCGAGCCGGGTCTTGCCCACGCCACCAGGGCCGACCGCGGTCACCTGACGGTGCGCCTTGATCAGCTCGGTCAGTTCGGTCCGCTCGCGCACCCGACCGACGAACGAGGTCAGCGGGGCCGGCAGGACCGGTACCGGCTGAGCCGGGCCGGCGACGGCCTCCTCAGGCACCCGCTGGGCGAGCGCACGCCGATCCGGGACCTCCAGCTTGCGCAGCAGCGAGGAGACGTGGGTCTCCACGGTACGCACCGAGATGAACAGCCGGGCCCCGATCTCGGCGTTGCTGAGGTGCTCGCCGACCAACGCGAGCACCTCGGCTTCCCGAGGCGAGATGTCAACCATTGCCCCATTCTGTCAGCCCCTCCGTGTGCCGATTCCGTGGCCGCTCCGTGGTCAGCACGGATCCGCACCGGACGTGCCGGCGGAGACGCTGTCTGCGTACCCGAACCGACCGGGCCGACGGTGGCCCGCGACCAGCGATCGAAGGAGTAACCATGGCCGGTTCTGCCACCCAGGGAGTCAAGACCGTGCTGCATCCGGTGTCGGACCTGGCGAAGGCCAAGGCGGTGTACGCGGCCCTGCTCGGCGTGCCGCCGACGAGTGACTCGTCCTACTATGTCGGCTTCGACACCGGGGGTCAGCACATCGGGCTGGTGCCGGGCGGTGGCCCACAGGGCATGACCTCGCCGGTGGCCTACTGGCACGTACCGGACATCGAGGCGAAACTCGCCGAACTGACCGCCGCAGGCGCCACCGTGACCGAGCCCGCGCACGACGTCGGTGGCGGCCGCACCGTCGCCACCGTCACCGACCCGGACGGCAACGTCCTGGGACTGATCCAGGACTGAACGTACTCCACCTGAACTGCTCTTCTGCCTGAACCGCCCCGTTATGGAAAGGCCCTGCCATGTCCTCCATCGAGTTCGTCACGCTCGAAGTGCCCGACCCCGTCGCCGCCAATGCCTTCTACTCCGGGGCTTTCGACCTGGGCGCCCGAGTGCGGGTACGCGCCTCGCAGGCACCCACGACCGGCTTTCGCGGGTTCGCCATGTCGCTGGTGGTGCCCCAGCCGAACACTGTGGACAGCTACTTCGACACCGCCGTCGAACGCGGAGCGACAGCACTGAAGCCGGCCGCGAAGAGTTTCTGGGGCTACGGCGGGGTGCTACGTGACCCGTACGGCACGATCTGGAAGATCGCTTCGTCGTCGAAGAAGAACACCGGCCCGGCCAGCCGACACGTCGACGATATCGTCCTGCTGCTGGGCGTGGCCGACGTCGCCGCGACCAAGCGCTGCTATGTCGAGCGCGGCCTGCCCGTGGCCAGGAGCTTCGGTCGCAAGTACGTCGAGTTTGCCACCTCGGGCATCAGGCTGGCCCTCTACGGCCGCCGTGCCGCCGCCAAGGACGCAGGCGTCTCCCCCGACGGCACCGGATCACACCGCCTCGTCATCGGCAGCAGTGCCGGCACCTTCGCCGACCCGGACGGTTTCCAGTGGGAGGCCGCCTCCACCTCGTACGAACAGTACGGCCAGGCCAACACTGCCGATCTTGGCTTTCGTACCGAGCGATAGGAAGTGTCAACCATGAGTAGCGACGGCAACAGGACTTACCAGGGTTTCACCGCCGAAGAGCGCGCCGCGATGAAGGAACACGCCCAAGAGCAGAAGAAGGCAGCGCGCCGTGGCTCCCGGGCGGACAAGGCGGCGGAGGCGGAGCGGGACGTGCTCGCGAAGATCGCCGAGATGCAGGATTCGGACCGGATCATGGCCGAACGCGTCCATGCGATCGTCACCGCCAGCGCCCCCGCGCTCGCCTCGAAGCTCTGGTACGGGATGCCCGCCTACACCCTTGACGGCAAAATCGTCTGCCACTTCCAGCCCGCCGCCAAGTTCAAGACCCGCTACGCGACGCTCGGCTTCAGCGACCAGGCAAACCTGGACGAGGGCCCGATCTGGCCCACCACCTTCGCCCTGACCGCCCTAACCCCCGACGTAGAGACCCGCATCAGCGCCCTCGTGAAACGCGCCACCACCTGACCTCCCGCCACGATGCGGGCGGGACGCCAATTCCGGGAAGGAGTGGCTTCGCGGGGTCGGGAAGCCACTCCTTCCCGGAAACCGTGCGACGTCCGCGGGTCAGCGGCGCTTGCGGACATCCCGCCACCCCACCCCACCCCATCGCCGTCCCAACCCCGCCCCCTGTGCAAAACCCCCACCTCTGTGGACAAAGGAGGTTCGCACCAGTTCGCCGAAAGAGTGCCCTAAACAGGGACGGAGGGGACTCTTTCCCAGAAGTAGGGCGCGCCGGGGTGACGTGCGGCGGCGCCCGGCCTGTCAGCGCACGAGGCTGTAGGCGATGCCGTCGAGGATGTCCCGTTCGCTGGCGATCACGGAGGTCATCCCGGTGCGTTCCATGATGATTCTGAGCACCAGCGCACCGGCCCCGATCACGTCGGCCCGGCCCGGGTGCATCACCGGGATGGTCAGCCGCTCCGCCGAGGAGCGGGCCAGCAGGTCGCCGGTCACCTTCACCACGTCGGCGTACGGGACGCGGGCGTGGTGGATCCGGTCGGGGCGGTACTCCGGCAGGCCCAGCGCGATCCCGGCGACCGTGGTCACCGAGCCGGCCAGCCCGATCAGGGTCGCCGCCTCCCGCCCCGGTACCACCGAGAGCGCCCGGTCCACCACCGCGCCGATCTCCGCCTCGGCCGCCGCCAACTGCTCTGCTGTCGGCGGGTCGCCGTGCAGGTGACGCTCGGTCATCCGGACGCAACCGATGTCGACCGAGACCGCCGCGTCGACCGTCGGTGCACCGCCACCGGACGGACGGCCGCCGAGCACGAACTCGGTGGAGCCGCCGCCGATGTCGATCACGAGGTAGGGCGCCCGGACGTCGTCGCCGAGCCCGCGTACCGCACCGGTGAAGGAGAGCCGGGCCTCCTCGTCGCCGGTCACCACCTCCGGTTCGACGCCGAGGGTGTCCACCACCATGGACCGGAACTCGCCCGCGTTGGAGGCGTCCCGGGAGGCGGAGGTGGCACACATCCGGATTCGGGACACGCCGAGCGACTCGATCGAGGTGGCGTACCCGATCAGCGCCTTCCGGGTCCGCTCCAGCGCCTCCGGAGCCAGTCGCCCGGTCCGGTCGAGGTCCTGGCCCAACCGGACGATCTCCATCCGGCGTACCACGTCGGCCAGCTCGGCCGCCGGCCCGGCGGACGGGTCCGGCAGGTCGGCCACGAGCAGCCGGATCGAGTTCGTGCCGCAGTCGATCGCGGCCACCCGGTTAGTCACGATCTTCACCCTACTTGTCCTCCAGCTCACGTCGGCGCAGTCCCGGTGACCCGTCGTCGGCACGGCCCGCAGCGCCGCAGCCGTCCGCGCCGGGGCGTCGTCGTCAGAGCCGGAGCAGCATCCGGACGTTGCCGAGGGTGTTCGGCTTGACCCGTTCTAGGCCGAGGAACTCGGCGACGCCCTCGTCGTACGAGCGGAGGAGTTGCTCGAAGACCGCCTGCGGCACCGGCGCGCCGTCGATCTCGACGAAGCCGAAGGCGGCGAAGAAGCGGGTCTCGAAGGTGAGTACGAAGACCCGGGCGACGCCCAGTTCGCGGGCGGTGGTCAGCAGTTCCGCCACGATCCGCTGGCCGATCTTGCGGCCCCGGTGTGCCGGGTGCACCGCCACCGTCCGGATCTCGGCCAGGTCCTCCCACATCACGTGCAGCGCACCGCAGCCGACGACCGTGTCGTCCGCCGGGTCGACCGCGACCCAGAACTCCTGGACATCCTCGTAGAGCGTGACGGTGGCCTTGCTGAGCAGCCGCCGCTCCGGGCTGTAGGTGTCGATCAGGTCGCGGATTCCGCGTACGTCGGCGGTCCGGGCCCGCCGGATGATCAACTCGGCCGGAGCCGGAGCCGGAGCCGGAGCCGGTGTCGGAGTCGAAGCCGGAGCCGGAGCCGGAGCGTCGTCGCCGGTCATGCGGCGGGCTCTCCCGAGCGGGCCGATCCGACCGGCTCGACGCAGGGGCCGGCGGCCCACCACTGTTCGAGCAGTTCGAGCACCTCGTCGCCGAACGGGTTGACGCCGGGACCGGCGGCCAGCGCGTGCCCGAGGTGCACGTGCAGGCACTTCACCCGGCCCGGCATGCCGCCGGCCGAGATGCCGTCGATCTCCGGCACGGTGCCGATCGCCTCCCGCCGGGCGAGATAGTCCCGGTGCGCCGCCAGATAGCGCTCGGCCAGCTCCGGGTCGGCACCGAGCCGCTCCTGCATCTCGCGCATCAGCCCGGCGGACTCCAACCGGCTGCACCCGGCCACCGCGCGCGGGCAGGTCAGATAGAAGAGGGTCGGAAAGGGGGTGCCGTCGGCGAGCCGTGGGGTGGTCTCCACCACGTCCGGCTGGCCGCACGGGCAGCGGTGCGCCACCGCCCGGGTGCCGCGCGGGGTCCGGCCGAGCTGGGCGGCGACGGCCGCCAGGTCCGCGTCGGTGGCCGGCTCCCGCACCGGTGCCGGCACGCCGGCCGCCGCCGGCTCCGCGCCGGCCCGACCCGCCGCATCGGGTACGCCGACCGGGTCGGAACCGCTCACCGGGCCGCCTTGTCCGGCTCGTTGGCGGCCTGCACACTGCCCCAGAGGGTGTCGTACCAGGGCTCCGGGGGCCGTTCGGTCGCGTTGGGGTCGACCCCGGCGTCCCGGGCGGCGCCCTTGGGGTCGGTGAGCACCACGTACGGCGTGTCGCCGGGCACCACCATGTAGAAGCGCTCCCTCGCCTGGATCTTGACGTATTCCGGGTCGTCCCAGAGCGCCGCCTCCTCGGTCAGGTCACCGATGAGTTCCCGCTGCGCCTGCTGGGCCGCCTCGATCCGGGCGATGTCGGCCTGCTGGTTGAGATAGACCCGCACCGGATAGGTGTAGGCCAGCGCGAGCGCCACCAGCACCCCGGCGAGTACGGTCGCCCGGCCGGTGTAGCGCCGGGGATGCTGGGCGTACGTCCGCTTCACCGCGCGGGCGGCGACGGTCCGGCGGGCCGCCGCGGGCCGGCTGCCCGAGCGGGCGCCGTCCGCGCCCCGGCCGGCGCCGGAGGCCCGGGTCGAACCGGTGGCCCGGGTGGCTCCGGGGGAGCGGGCCTGGCCCTGTCGCGGCTCAACCCGGGAGCCCGGCTCCCGACCCGAGGCGCGACCGGTCCGGGACGTCCCGGACCGGCCGGCACGATCCGGCCGTCGAGCCGGGCCCTGCCCGCTCGGCGTACGGCGTTGCGTCATCGCCGTCGCACCCCTCCCCCGAAGGCTGACCCGTCAGTTGGAACGGTAACGCGGAAAGGCGCCGGTGCCGGCGTACCGCGCCGCGTCGGCCAGCTCCTCCTCGATCCGCAGCAGCTGGTTGTATTTCGCCACCCGGTCGGAGCGGGCCGGCGCGCCGGTCTTGATCTGGCCACAGCCGGTCGCTACCGCCAGGTCGGCGATGGTGGTGTCCTCGGTCTCGCCGGAGCGGTGGCTCATCATGCACTTGAAGCCGGCCCGGTGCGCCATGTCGACCGCCTCGAACGTCTCGGTCAGCGAACCGATCTGGTTCACCTTGACCAGTACGGCGTTCGCGGTCCGCTCCGCGATGCCCCGGGCGATCCGCTGCGGGTTGGTGACGAAGAGGTCGTCACCGACGATCTGGACCCGGTCGCCGAGCGCGGCGGTCAGCCCGGCCCAGCCGGACCAGTCGTCCTCGGAGAGCGGGTCCTCGATGGAGACGATCGGGTACTCGTCGGCCAGCTTGTGGTAGTAGGCGGTCATCTCGTCCGCCGTCTTGGTGCTGCCCTCGAAGGTGTAGACCCCGTCGTCGAAGAACTCGGTGGCGGCGACGTCGAGCGCGAAGACGATGTCGGTGCCGAGCCGGTAGCCGGCCTTCTCGACCGCCTCGGCGATCAGGTCGAGCGCGGTGGAGTTGGTCGGCAGGTCGGGGGCGAAGCCGCCCTCGTCGCCGAGGCCGGTGGCCAGGCCCTTCTTCTTCAGCACGGACTTGAGCGCGTGGTAGACCTCGGCGCCCGAGCGCAGCGCCTCGCGGAACGAGGGCGCGCCGATCGGGGCGATCATGAACTCCTGCACGTCGACGTTGGAGTCGGCGTGCGCGCCACCGTTGAGGATGTTCATCATCGGCACCGGCAGCAGGTGCGCGTGCGGTCCGCCCAGGTAGCGGAAGAGGCTCAGCTCGGCGCTGTTCGCCGCCGCCTTGGCCACCGCCAGCGAGACCCCGAGGATGGCATTGGCGCCCAGCTCGGACTTGGTGTCGGTGCCGTCGATGTCGAGCATCTTCTGGTCGATCAGCCGCTGCTCGCTGGCCTCGTAACCGACGAGCTGGTCGACGATCCGGTCCTCGATGTTGGCGACGGCCTTCTCCACGCCCTTGCCGTTGTAGCGGTCGGAGTCACCGTCGCGCAGCTCGATCGCCTCGAAGGCTCCGGTCGACGCGCCGGACGGCACCGCGGCGCGGGCGACAGTACCGTCGTCCAGCCCGACCTCGACCTCGACGGTCGGGTTGCCGCGCGAGTCGAGAATCTCCCGGGCGACGATTCCCTCGATGGTGGCCACTGTCCTGCTCCTCAAAATCGAAGTCTGTCCATCGATAGCCGATGGCGGTCCGTCCCCGTCGCGGCGGTGCGGCGCAGGCTCCCGCAGGCAGCCTATCGGTCCGGCCCGGGGCTTCGGGCGCTGCCTCCGGGCCCGGCCGCCCGGGCGCGGGACCGTCCGACATTTGCGGAGATCCTTCACAGTACGTGGGAACCGGTTTGCGCGCGCTTGACCCGATCGTGAAGGCTGTGGGCCATGCCGGCTGTGTCGATCTCACTCCGGGTACTCGCGGGGGCGATCATTTCCGTACTGACGGTCTCCGGGTGCCAGACCCTGGACGACGCCGGGCGGGTGATCGGCCGGGCAGACCTGGTCAACGACCTGGCCGCCCGACTGGACCGCGCCAACGAGCTGACCTACTCGGCGGACTACCAGCTCCCGGGCGGCCGGAGCGCCTCCATCGCGCAGTCGCAGGACCCGTTGCGCGCGGCGTACACCTATCCGGGTGGCAAGCTGACGGTCACCACCGACGCGACCACGGCCTGCGACACCAGCACGAAGAAGCCGACCTGCACCCTCACCGCACCGCCGGCCGCGAACGCCAAGCCGTCGGTCACCGTCTTCGCCGACATGAACAAGCGCGGCCTGGTCAGCCCGCCGGTGGTGGTCGGCCTGCTCACCGCCGCCGCGCTCGACCCGGACGCGACGATCCGGCAGTACGACACCACGGTCGCCGGGCGGCACGCCACCTGTGTCGAGGTCGACCAGCTCAGCGACGCCCCGGCGGCCGGTTTCGACGCCTGCATCACCAGCGAGGGCGCGTTGGGCAGCTTCACCGGTACGGTCGACGGCACCGACCTGGAGGTGGCGCTGAGCCGCTACCGCGACGCGGTGGAGAGCAGCGCGTTCGACCTGCCCGCCGGTGCCGGACTGGTCGACCGGCGGGCCAGGGCGGGGCAACCGAGCGCCTGACCCTCAGGCCAGGTCGTACTCGTCCAGGCCGAGCAGGGCCGGCAGGTGCCGCGGCGCCGGGGAGCCGTGCGCCAGCATCGCGTCGTGCCACTGCCGGAGCGGCACCCCGGCCGGCCGGCGCGCGGCGATCCCGGCGACCTGGTGGTAGCCGACGAAATAGGTGGAGAGCTGGGTCGAGGTGAGCAGGGCCCGGCGCCACTTGCCGGCCGCCTCGCCCTCCTCCTGGAAGCCCCGCCCGGTCATCAGCTCCAGCGCGTCGGACTCGGACAGCTCCTCGCAGTGCGTCAACTGGTCGAGGATGGCGTTGATGGTCATCCGGAGCTGCATCTTGAGCTGCTGCAACCGCACCGCCAGGCCGCCGAAACCCCGCTCGACCATCGCCTCCTCGGCGTAGACCGCCCAGCCCTCGATGAACGTCCCCGAGTGGCCGAGCGCGCGGGCCCGGCTGCTGCCCCGGTAACGGCGGGCGTGCGCCAGCTGGAGGAAGTGCCCCGGCACCGCCTCGTGCACGGTCAGGTTGCGGATCATGTGGTCGTTGTACTCCCGGAAGAACGACTCCACCCGGGCCGCCGACCAGTCCGCCGGGGTCGGCGCGATGCAGTAGTACGTCGGCACCGCCGCCGGCTCCAGCGGACCCGGCGCGTCGCAGTAGGCGACCGCGACCCCCCGGTCGTGCTCGGGCATCTCCCTGATCACGCAGGCGTCGTCGACCAGCGACACCAGCTCGGTGTCGGCGACGAAGTCGAGCACCTCGTCCAGGGTGGTCCGGGCCAGCGGTACCACCGAGGAGTTGTCCGGGTGCTCGTCGGCGAGCAGGGCCAGCGCCTGGCGTACCGTCTCGTCCGAGGCCGGACCACCGACCAGCTCGACCGCCGCCGCCCGGATCTCCTCGGTGACCCGCTCCAGGTTCGCCCAGGCCGAGTCGAGGACCTGCCGGGCACCCAGCTCGGTGTCCAGGGTGTGCCAGAGCCGCGCCTCCCAGAGCCGCCGCCCCAGCCGGGGGTCCCGGCCCGGCCCCGCGTCGTCGCGCAGTCCGGCGCGGAGCCGGTCGGCGAACCCGGTCAGCTCGCGGATCGCCGTCCGGGCGACCGGCTCGACCACGTCGCGCAGCTCGGGCGCCTCGGCGAGCAGGGCCGGCACCTGGTCCCGGACCAGCGCCGCCGCGCCCTCGAACTGCCCGACGGCGGTCTCGGCGTGGATCCGGGGTACGTCGTGCAGCCCGGCCCGCGCCGTCGCCAGCGCGTCCGGTACGGCGGCCAGCCGACCGGCCAGGCTGGTCAGCCGTACCTCGGCCGGGGCGAACGGGCGGGCGACCAGCGCGTGCAGCAGCGGTCCCGGGTTGTGCACCAGCGGGTTCCACTCGTGCGACCGCACCTCGGTCAGCTCGAAGATCCCCCGGTCCACCAGTGCGGTGAGTACGGCGTGGTCGACCCGTTCCGGTACGTCCAACTCCTCGGCGTCCACCTCGGAGAGCGCGTGCGCGGCGTCCCGCAGCATCGCCACCCGCCCGGCGACGGCATCGGCGGAGCGGTCCGGCAACTGGTCGTCGAAACCGTGTTCGCCGACCGACGAGGCCAGCTCGGGATCGCTCGCCAGGAGCGCGTCGACGATCCGTTCGGCGAGCGGGACGAATGGTGGCATGGGAAAAACCTAGACGATCAGCTCTTCCGCCGTCGGCCGGCGCATCGGCCCGTCCACTCGCGGTGCCGGCGGTATCGGAGCGAATGGTCCTGTGACGATGCCCTTGTTTGGCTCTGTCTCATGGACCAAACGGCTCCTAGCGTCGGTCTGGTGAAACTCTCCAACCCGGCCGCGGTGCTGCTCTGTGTCGGCGGGATGGTGCTGGTCGGCAGCTCCGTCTCGATCAGCCAACTGGTCCTCGACTATCCGCACCTCACCGGCCAGGCGGCCCGGTACGCGCTGGCCGCCGCCGTACTCTTCGCCCTGGTCCGCCGCTTTCCCGGCCTGCTGGCCGGCGACACGCCCCCGCCCGGCCGGCCGAACCGGCGCGAGCTGGTCGTGCTGACCACGCTCGCGCTGACCGGCATGGCCGGGTTCAACGCCTGCATCCTGGTCGCGCTGCCGCACGCCGACCCAGCCGTGGTGGGCACCTTCATCGGCGCCGCACCGCTCGGGCTCGCCCTGCTCGGTCCGCTCACCGGCGGCCGCCGGCCGGCTCCCCGACTCGTCGCGGCGGCCGGAATCGTCGTCGCCGGTACCCTACTGGTGCAGGGCAGCGGCCGGGCGGACGCGATCGGCATCATCGCCTCGCTCGGGGCGTTCGGCGGCGAGATCGCCTTCTCGCTGCTCGCCGCGGCCGTACTCCCCCGGCTCGGGCCGGTACGCGTCGCGGCGTACAGCTGTGGGCTGGCCGTACCGCTGTTGCTGCTGGCCGCGATCCCGGCGGGTGAGTTGGCCCGGTGGCGGCTGCCCACTCCCACCGAGGCCGCCGCGTTCGGCTATCTGGCGGCGATGATGACCGTGATCGCCTTCCTCGCCTGGTTCACCGGGCTGCGCCAGCTCGGCGTGGACCGGGCCGGGGTACTCGTCGGGGTGATGCCGATCGCCACCCTGCTGACCGCCGCCGTCCAGGCCGGCCGGCTGCCGGATCCGGGGCAGACCGCCGGGGTGCTGGTGGCGGCACTCGGCATCGCGGTCGGGCTGCGCGCGGGTCACCGGCGCCGCGGCCGGACCCCGAAGGAGAGCGTCGCCGCACCGGCTGGCTAGCCGGGGTGCTACCGGAACGTCAACGCGGCAGTGCGCGAACCCGGACGGGCGCCGGTGCGAACGTGGACGGGCGCCGGCGCGGGAACGCGGACAGCCGCTCCCCCCGTGTCGACCTGCCCGGAACCCGCGCCGCTGCTCGGATTGTGCCGCGCGGCCCCGGTCACCGACCGTAGCGTGGACCGGGTGAAGGATGCCCGCCTCAGCCGTCGGCTGCTGCTCGCCGGGGTCGGCTCGGCCGCGCTGGCGGCGGGTACCTCCGGATGTGGCTCGGGCCCCGCCCGGCTCGCACCGACCCCGTCCCGGCCGCCCGGCCCGGCCCGGCGGGACGAGGCGGCACTCCGCCGCAAGATTGCGAGTCTGCTGGTGGTCGGCTTCCGGGGCCAGCAGGCGAGCGAGGCCGGCTGGGTGCGGACGGCGATCCGGCAGGGGCTCGGCGGCGTCATCCTCTTCGACCGCGACCTGAAGACCGACACCGTACGCAACATCAGCTCGCCGGTCCAGGTGACCGCGCTGGTGAAGGCCCTGAAACAGGCGTCGCCCGGTCGGCTCATCGTCTCGATCGACCAGGAGGGCGGCCGGGTCGCCCGGCTCAACCCCGGCAACGGCTTCCCGGCCACCCGCTCGGAGGCCGAGATCGGCCGGGCCGACTCGATCCCGACCACCCGCGCCTGGGCGGAGGGGCTCGTCCGGAGTCTCACCTCGATCGGCGTCAACCTCAACTACGCGCCGGTGGTCGACCTGAACCTGCGACCGGACAGTCCCGCCGTCGGCCAGCTCGAACGCAGCTTCTCCGCCAACCCGGACGTGGTGGTGCGGAACGCGGCCGAGGAGATCCGGGTGCACCGGGCCGCCGGGGTACGCACCTCGCTCAAGCACTTTCCCGGGCTGGGCAGCGCGACCGGCAACACCGACTTCACCGCCGTCGACGTCAGCGACTCGTGGCGGGAGACCGAACTCGAACCGTTCCAGAAGCTGATCGCCTCCGGCACCGCCGACTCGGTGCTGGTCGGCCACGTACTCAACCGGAAGCTCGACCCGGACCGGCCGGCGTCGCTGTCCCGGGCGGTCGTCACCGACCTGCTGCGCGGCCGGCTCGGCTGGCGCGGCCCGGTGGTCAGCGACGACATGCAGGCCGCCGCGATCACCAGCCGGTTCGGCCGGGACGAGGCCGTCGCGCTGGCCCTGGAGGCCGGCGTCGACCTGCTGGTCTTCGGCAACCAGCAGGAGTACGACCCGAACGTCGTCGGCCACACCCTCGACACCGTCGTCCGGCTGGTCCGCTCCGGGCGCCTCACCGAGCAGCGGATCGACGAGTCGGTCGCCCGGGTCGACACGCTCCGCCCGAAGCGCTGACCCCGGGCCCCGCCCCCACCCCGGTGAGGACCCGTCACAGCGGCGGCCAGGCGTTGGCCAGCAACTGCCGGAAGTGCGCCGGGAACCACTGCCGGAACGGCGGGCCGCCCGGCAGCGCCCCGGTGATGCGGAAGCTGCCGCCCGGCGGGTTGTAGTTGGGATCGCACATCGGCTCGTACGGCTGGCCGACGTCCCGGCTGACACCGGTGCCGTCGGACTCACCGGGCGGTTTGACCCAGACGTACGCGTCGATGCCGGGCTCCGGGTCGACGGCGGGCCGCTCGCCGAGGCCGGAGCCCGCCTGGTTGCACCAGTTCGTGATGTGGGTTCGGCGGTCGATCCGGCTCCGGTCGACGTACTCGTTCAGGTCGCCGGTAGCCGGCGCCGGTCCGGTGGGCCGGTTCGGGCCGCCCCAGCCGTTGCGCGAGGTGTCGACCAGCAGGCTCGCCCGCGCGGAGAAGCCCGCCCCGACCAGCAGTTCCCGCATGTGTCGGGCGTACGGCACCTCGTCGACGAACGGGTTCCAGTCGACCCATCTCGACTGGTACACCGGGTAGCCGTTGACGACATCGTCGGCCTGGAACCACTCCTCGTGCAGCGGGGAGTAGTTGGCGGTGTTGGCGACGAAGCCGTGCACGTTCGCCACCGTGCTGCCCGCGCTGGTCGCCGCCTGGTGCAGCAGCGCCGTCATCGGGCCGGAGTCCTCCGGCCAGCCGAGTTCGCCGTGGTGGCTGATGTCCAGGTACGGGTAGACGTTCGGCAGGGCGCCGAGCCGGGACAGGGCGTACCCGATCCCGTCCGGATAGGTGCCCCGGGCCAGCACCTGGTCGCAGGCCCAGGTGGCGGTGTGCCGAGGGCTGGTGTTGACGACCAGGTTGGGCAGGGAGTTCGGCTCGACGAAGACGACGATCCGCAGCCCGGCGTAGTGGGGGGCGGCGAGGATCTCGACGATCGGATCGACGAACTCCGTCCGGTACCGGTCGAGTTCGTCGATCGAGAGTTCGCCCTGCGGCAGCGGCCGGCCGCAGTCCCGGGACGGCAGGTTGTAGATCGTCACCTGGACGAGGTCGGCCCGCTGCGCAACGGCGGCGTCCAGGTGGTCGCGCAGCCCCATCGCCCCGTCGGTGCCCTCGATCGCGGCGATCCGGTCCAGCCAGACGGCGGTCGGCTGGCCGGCGATCGCGCCGCCACCGGGCTCGGCGGCGGCCCGGGCGGACCACTCGGGATTCACGTACACCCGGGCCCCGGCGTACGGGTTGACCATCAGGTGCGGCGGTTTGGTGGCACCGGCCGGACCGGCGCTGCCGAGCATCCCGGCGAGCAGGACGGGTACGGCGAGGACGGCGAGGGCCGTACGGCCCCGGGCGGGTACGCGTCCGGAACGGCGCATGATCATGACACTGGCTCCTCAGCACCGGGTCGGCGCCGGGTACGGCCCGCTACGGGGCGGCCCGGAGCGGTTCGGATCGGTTCGGACCGGGCGGCACCGTGACCGGCAGGACCCCGCCTGCCATTTATTAACTTCGATCCATCATGCCATCCCCCGCACCTTCCGTGCACGCGCGCTTCCCCGGGGTCAGGACGGCGGTATCGAATCCTGTTCCGCCGCGCGCACCGTGGCCGCGTAGGCCAGGGTCGCCTGGCGCAGCGCCGCCTCGGCGTCCAGCCCCGCCGCCCGGGCCCGGGCCACCGTCTCCAGCAGGGTCGCGCCGAGTCGTACCGTCTCGTCCGCCCCGGCCGGCGGCTCCGCGGGTGGCAGGTCGAGCCCGGCCCGGGCGACCCGGTGCAGCACCTTCGCCGCCAGCGCCAGCGCCGGCTGGGAGAGCGCGACCCCGTCGAGTACCGAGGCCCGGGGCTTCTCCGCCCGCTTGATCCGTTCCCAGTTCTCGATGATCTCGTCGATGCCGCCGACCTCGGTGCCGGCGAAGACGTGCGGGTTGCGCCGGACCATCTTCGCCACCAGCCCACCGGCGACGTCGTCGATCGACCAGCGCTCCTCCTCGGGCAGGTTCTCCGCCAGCCGGGCGTGCAGCACCACCTGCAACAGCACGTCGCCCAGCTCCTCCCGGAGCGCCACGAGATCGTTCGCGGCGATGGCGTCGTACGCCTCGTAGCACTCTTCGAGGAGGTACTGCGCCAGCGAGGCGTGGGTCTGCGCCCGCTTCCACGGGTCACCGCCGGGCGAGGCGAGCCGGTCCATCACCTCGACCGCGTCGAGCAGCCGGGCACCGGGTGGATCCCAGGAGCCGTACATCAGCTCCAGCTCGGCCAGCCCGGGTTGACGGGCCAGCCGGAGTCCCAGCTCCCGGGCCAGTGCCTCGTCCCCGGCCGGGCCGGCCAGCCAGACCGCCGTACCGTGCGAGGCGACCGTGGCCAGCAGGTCCGGAACCGGAGTCGCGGTGACGGTCACCTCGGCGCCGGCCGCGCGTACCGCCGTGGCCAGCTCGCTCTCCGCGCCGGCCAGCACCGGGAAGCCGCGTACGACGTCCCAGGCGGACGCGGTCAACAGCCCGGCCGGCAGCCGGGGCGAGGTGACCAGCAGCACGATCCGGCCGGCCGGGCCGGGCGCTACCCCGGTCATCGGCCGGTGGGGCTGGTCGACGGCGGGATCGTCACGGCACGGCCGGTGGTGCGGGCGGGGTGTCGCGGGCCGCTCAGCGGGCGTCGACCACGGTGTCGGAGCCGGACTGGCCGATCGGCACGACCAGCGCCGGGCTGCTGTCCGAGAAGGTCAGCACCGGGTATTCCAGCGGGCGGTAGCGCGGGTTGACCGTGACGTCGGAACTCTCCAGCGCCTCGGTCAGGGTGTTCCGCATCGCCAGCGCGCGGCGCAGCACGTCACCGTCGAGCTGCTGCCCGGCCTCGCCGTCCTTGGCGTCCGGCGGGATGACCCCGGCGACCCGGCCCCGGGCCACCACGTCCATCAGCTCCTCCTGGGTCGGCGCCACCGGCTGGGTCACCGGAATGCCGGCCCGGCAGGCGTCCAGCTCGGAGAAGAGCCGCACGTAGCGGGAGTCCGCCGGCAGGCCGGTCGCCTCGGCGATCCGCTCTATCGGAGCCTGCTCGGACGGCTTGAAGCCCTTGTCCGTGGCGAGCTTGAGACAGACCTCCCGCATCACCAGGGTGCCGACCACCTCGGCCCGACTCGGCGTCTTCGGCTCGGAGGCGCCCGGAGCGGGCGTGGCGCCCGGCTCGGTGGGAGCCGGCGAGGCCGCCTTGCTCCGGACGTCGTCGAGCACCGAGGTCACCTCGTCCTCGGTGATCTTCTTATCCCCGAGGTAGACGGCGACGCTGGAGTCGGACCGGCAGGCGGAGAGGACGGTGGTGCCGAGCACGGCAATGACCGCGATCGAAGCCAGACGACGGGCACGCTGCATGCTCGACACTCTCTCACGCAGCCCGACCGCCTGCGGCACGGGGTCGGACCCGCCCGGGGCGGCCCGCCGGGGGCGCTCGCTCCGCAGGGCTGCTGCGGGCACGCTGACCTCGCGGGCCGACCCGGTCGGGCTCACCTCGCCGGCTCCCCCGTCGCCGCCTTCGCGGGCTCACCGAGCACGTCGCGGAGGAGCTGGGCGCACCAGTCCAGCAACGCCTGGTCGCGCAGCGGCTCGCCGCCGATCCGCCGGGTCGTCGGGCGCGGCACGCTCACCTGGTCGGTGGCCGACTTGTAGACCGCGTCCGGGTGGTAGCGCTTGAGCCGCAGCTGCTTCGAGTCCGGCAGCGGCAGCGGGGAGAACCGCAGGTGCCGGCCCTGGGCCGAGACGTCGGTGAGGCCGTACGCCCGGGCCAGCAGCCGGAACCGGGCCACCGCCACCAGGTTGGCGACCTGCTCCGGCGGCTCGCCGTACCGGTCGGTCATCTCGGCGACCACCTCGGCCAGCCGCTCGGCGTCCCGGGCCTCGGCGAGCTTGCGGTACATCTCCAGGCGCAGCCGCTCCACCCCGATGTAGTCGTGCGGCAGGTGCGCGTCGACCGGCAGATCGATCTTGATGTCGGCCTCCTCCTCCGGCCGCTCACCCTTGAACGCCTGCACCGCCTCGCCGACCATCCGGACGTAGAGGTCGAAACCGACCCCCTCGATGTGCCCGGACTGCTCGCCGCCGAGCAGGTTGCCGGCGCCCCGGATCTCCAGGTCCTTCATCGCCACGTACATCCCGGCGCCCAGCTCGGTGTGCTGGGCGATGGTGGCCAGCCGCTCGTGCGCGTGCTCGGTCAGCGGCTTCTCCGGCGGATAGAGGAAATAGGCGTACGCCCGCTCCCGGCCCCGGCCGACCCGCCCCCGGATCTGGTGCAACTGGGCCAGGCCGAGCAGGTCGGCCCGCTCCACGATCAGGGTGTTGGCGTTCGGGATGTCGATGCCGGACTCGACGATCGTGGTGCAGACCAGGACGTCGTATTCCTTTTCCCAGAAGCCGACCATGACCTTCTCCAGGGCGTCCTCGCCCATCTGGCCGTGCGCCACCGCGACCCGGGCCTCCGGGACCAGCTCCCGGATCCGCCGCGCCGCCCGGTCGATCGACTCGACCCGGTTGTGCAGGTAGAAGACCTGGCCGTCGCGGAGCAGCTCGCGGTGGATCGCCGCCGCGACCTGCTTGTCGTCGTACGCCCCGACGAAGGTCAACACCGGGTGCCGCTCCTCCGGCGGGGTGGCGATGGTGGACATCTCCCGGATGCCGGTGATCGCCATCTCCAGGGTCCGCGGGATCGGCGTCGCCGACATGGTCAACACGTCCACGGCGGTACGCAGGGTCTTCAGGTGCTCCTTGTGCTCGACCCCGAAGCGCTGCTCCTCGTCCACCACCACCATGCCGAGCTGCTTGAACCGGGTCGCCGACTGGAGCAGCCGGTGGGTACCGATCACGATGTCCGCGCTGCCGTCGGCGGCCGCCTCCAGGGTCCGCTCGGCCTCCTTCGGCGTCTGGAACCGGGAGAGCTGCCGGATCTGCACCGGGAACTGCCCCATCCGCTCGGCGAAGGTGTTGTAGTGCTGCTGGGCCAGCAGCGTGGTCGGGACGAGCACCGCCACCTGCTTGCCGTCCTGCACCGCCTTGAAGGCGGCCCGCACCGCGATCTCGGTCTTGCCGTAGCCCACGTCGCCGCAGATCAGCCGGTCCATCGGGGTCGACTGCTCCATGTCCCGCTTGACCTCCTCGATCGCCGCGAGCTGGTCCGGCGTCTCGGTGTACGGGAAGGCGTCCTCCAGCTCCCGCTGCCACGGGGTGTCCGGGGCGAACGCGTACCCCTTGGACGCCTTGCGGGCGGCGTAGAGCTGGACGAGCTGGGCGGCGATCTCCTTGACCGCCTTGCGGGCCCGCGCCTTGGCCTTCTGCCACTCGGCGCCACCCATCTTGTGCAGGGTCGGCTGCTCGCCTCCGACGTACCGGGAGAGCTGGTCGAGCTGGTCGGTCGGGACGAAGAGCCGGTCGCCGGGCTGGCCGCGCTTGCTGGCCGCGTACTCGATGACCAGGTATTCCCGGTCGGCGCCGTTGACGGTGCGCTGCACCAGCTCGACGTACCGGCCGATGCCGTGCTGCTCGTGCACGACATAGTCGCCGGCCCGCAGCTCCAGCGGGTCGATGGTGTTGCGCCGCCGGCTCGGCATCTTGCGCATGTCCCGGGTCGACGAGCCCCGGCCGCCGGTGATGTCGTTGCCGGTCACCACCGCGATCCGGGACGCGGAGTCCAGGAAGCCGTGGTTGAGTGAGCCGCAGGTCACCAGCAGCTCGCCGGAGGCCGGCGGTGCCGGCACCTCCTCGGTGAGCGCGGCGCCGAGCCCGGCGTCCCGGAGCACCTCGACGGCGCGCTGCGCCGGCCCGTGCCCCTCGAAGACCAGCGCCACCCCCCAGCCGTCGCCGACCCAGCGCTTCAGGTCGTCGACGACCCGGGCCGTCTCGCCGTGGTAGAGCGGCACCGGCTGGGCGTGCAGCGCCACCGACTCGCCGGTGTCCGGCACCACCGTCACCTCGGGCTCCGGCTCCACCGCCCACGGCTCGACCGTGGCCGCCGGGCCGGGGGCGGCCTCGACCAGGCCGAACGGGGACGCCGACCACCAGGGCTGGCCGAGGGTCGCGGCGGTGGCCCGTACCTCGGCCAGGGTCTTGAAGGCGGCGGCGCCGAGGTCGACCGGGGCCTGGCCGCCGACGGCGGCCGCGGCCCAGCTCGCCTCCAGGAACTCCGCCGAGGTACGCACCAGGTCGTGCGCCCGGGTCCGGATCCGCTCCGGGTCGCAGAGCAGTACGTGGCTGCCGGCCGGCATGCAGTGCAGGACGAGTTCGAGCGAGTCCGCGCCGATCAGGGCCGGGGCCAGCGACTCCATCCCCTCGACCGGGATCCCCTCGGCGAGCTTGTCCAGGATCTCGGCCAGCTCGGGGTGCTGCTGCGCCAGCTCGGCGGCCCGGCGCCGGACCGGCTCGGTGAGCAGCAGTTCCCGGCAGGGCGGCGCCCAGAGGGCGGGTACCGCCTCGATGGTCCGCTGGTCGGCGACGGCGAAGGTGCGGATCTCCTCCACCTCGTCGCCCCAGAACTCGACCCGGGACGGGTGCTCGTCGGTGGGCGGGAAGACGTCCAGGATGCCGCCCCGGACGGCGTACTCCCCACGCTTGGTGACCAGGTCGACCCGGGCGTACGCCAGGTCGGTGAGGCGGCGGGCGGTCTCCTCCAGCCCGGCCTCGGCCCCGGCGGCGAGCCGGACCGGCTCCAGGTCGCCCAGCCCCTTGAGCTGTGGCTGCAACACCGACCGGACCGGGGCGACGACCACCCGGACCGGGCCGGGGTGCTCGGCGAGGTCGGGGTGGGCGAGCCGGCGGAGCACGCCGAGTCGCCGGCCGACGGTGTCGGACCGGGGCGAGAGCCGCTCGTGCGGCAGCGTCTCCCAGGCCGGATAGACCACGACCTGCTCCGGCGGGAGCAGGCTGCCCAGCGCGGCGGCCAGGTCGTCGGCCTCCCGGGTGGTAGCGGTGACGGCGAGCACCGGGCGCCCGGCACCGCCCGCCTCCTCGCCGGCCGCCACGGCGGCGACCAGGAAGGGCCGCAGCGCGGGCGGGGCGGTGAGGTCGAGCCCGTCGGCGTCCGGACCGCCGGTGCGGGCCAGCGAGCGGGCCCGGGCCAGCGCGGGATCGCGGAGCGCGGCGGTGAGCAGACCGGTGAGCACGCAGATCACAACCTTGCAGATGGGCACGCGGAAAACGCCCCACGCCCGACGCGGGCGGGGGGTGCGGGTGAGGCAGGACCCGGGGCGTTGCCGTGCCGGAAAGGGCCCCTCCTCAACGCCGTCGTCAAGCCTATCCCCTGAGCCCGACAAACCCCGCGGCACGGCCGGCACCGCAGGCCCGGCCGGCGGCGGAGCCGGCACCGCAGGTCCGGCGGGCAGCGGAGCCGGCTGGCGTTCGCGGCACGGTCCGGGGACAACCTGAGAACCTCGCTCGGGCGTTTCCCTCCGGGAGGAGGCGCGATGTCGGATTCTCACGATGCGATGCCCGGGTTCCGGGACGCGTTCGCCGCCGACGGGCGGCTCCAGGCGCGGTGGCGATGGCTCGGCTGTCCGGACGGGATGGGCCTCTACGAGGTGCGCTGCCACAACACCAGGCGCGGCTGGGAACCCGCCCGGCCGAGCGGCCACTTCACCGTGCACCTGGCCCGCTCCGGTGGCTACCTGCGCCGGCTCAACGGGCGGGAACGCTTCGTCGACCCGACCTCGGCCCTGTTCCTCAAACCCTCCGACGACCTCACCATCTCGCACCCGCTCGGCTGCGGCGACAGCTACACGGTGATCGAGGTCGACCCGGAGCTGCTGGTCGGCTGGGCGGACGGCGAACGGTGGCTGACCGGTGCCGGCTGGGAGGGCCGGCTCCGCGCCGACCTCGACCTGGAGCACCGCGCCCTGGTCGCGGACTCGCTGCGCGGCACCGACCGCTTCGAGCTGACCGAACGGACGCACCGGCTGCTCGGCCGCCTGCTCGCCGCCGGCCCGGACCGGCCCGGGGAGGAGCTGGACCGGGCGGTACGCCGCCGCCCCGGCACCCTCGCCGCGCACCGCCGGCTGACCGACCGGGTACGCGAGGTGGTCAGCGGTGGCGGCTACGCGCTCGGCCTCACCGAACTGGCCCGGCAGGTCCACTGTTCGCCGCACCACCTCAGCCGGGTCTTCCAGTGGACCACCGGGCAGAGCCTGACCGCCTACCGCAACCAGCTGCGGACCCGGGCCGTGCTGACCGCGCTGGCCGCCGGCGAGGTGGCCAGCCTGCGCGGCCTGGCCGCCGAGTACGGCTTCGCCGACCAGGCCCACCTGACCCGCACCCTGCGGCAGCAGCTCGGACACTCCCCGACCCAGCTCCGGCGGCTCCTGGCCACCACGTCAGGGCCGGCCCGGAGGTGAGCACGGATCTTCAAGGCGGTCGACCGGCACCGGCGACAGCATGAGGTGACCTTAGGAGGCCCCGAATGCGACACCGACCTCTGCTCCTCGGGCGGGCCGGCACCGCCCTGCTGGGACTGCTCGCCGTACTCGCCGCCGGCTCGCCCGTCGCGGCCGCGCCGCCCCTCTCCGGTCCGGCGGCACTCGGAAACCGTCCGGGGCTGACCGACCCGCGCCCGTGTGCCGAGGCGGCCGGGTTCACCTGCGCCGAGCTGACCGTGCCGCTCGACCGCCGGGGCCGCTTCCCCGGCGAGCTGCGCCTGCGGGTCGCCGTGGCGGAGAACGCCGACGCGCCCCGGGGCACCCTGCTGCTGCTCTCCGGCGGGCCGGGGCAGCCCGGGCCGGGCCTGCTACCCCGGCTGGAACCCCGGTTCCGCTACCTGATGGACGACTACCGGCTGGTGATGATCGACCAGCGCGGTACCGGCCCGGCCGGGATCGACTGCCCGCAGCTCCAGGCCGAGGTGGGCTCCTCCGACATCACCCCGGCCTCGCCGGAGGCGATCCGTAGCTGCGCGGAGCTGCTCGGCAGGACCCGGAACTTCTACACCACCGCCGACACGGTGGCGGACCTGGAGGAGCTGCGTCGCGCCCTCGGGGTGCACCGGTGGACCCTCGACGGCATCTCGTACGGGACCTTCGTCGCCCAGCAGTACGGGTTGACGTACCCGCACCGGGTGGCTCGGATGGTGCTGGACTCGGTGGTGCCGCAGGACACCCTGGACGGGTTGTACCTGCCGAGCCTGCACCGGGTGGCCTGGGTACTCCGTACCGCCTGCCGCGAGCAGTCCTGCGGCTCCGACCCGGCGGCGGACGTCGCCGAGACGATCCGCCGGTACGGCAACGCGGTCGGCATCTTCGACTTCCTGGTGATCGCCAGCATCGTGGACCCGAAGCTCACCGGGGAGACCTTCTATCCGGTGCTGCCCTTCCTGCGGATGGCCGCCGAGGGTTCCCCGGAGCCGCTGATGTCGGCGATCGACGATCTCCAGGGTGGCGAGACCACGCCGTTCGCCGAGTACAGCGCCGGGTTGCACGCCGCGACGGTCTGCGCCGACCAGACCGAGGCGCCCTGGGGTGACTCGACGGCGCCGCCCGGCCGGCGGGCGAGGGCGCTGGACCGGGCGGTGCGGCAGATCCCGGCCGGCCACGTCTGGCCGTTCCCCCGGGAGACCGCCGCCGAGCAGGCGTTGATCTCCACCTGCCTGCACTGGCCGGTGTCCCGGCCGAACCCCCGGCCGCCCCGGCACACCCTGACCATGCCGGTGCTGCTGCTCAACGGCGACCGTGATCTCTCGACCCCGGTCGAGTGGGCGGTCGAGCAGGCGGCGCGGACGCCGCGCGGCGAACTCGTGGTGATCGCCGGGATGGGCCACTCGATCCAGGGCCGCCATCCCGAGGGCGACTCGGCCGTCCGGCGGTTCCTGCTCGGGCCGACGGCCTGAGCCCGGTGCTGGGCGGGTCCGGGTTCGGATCTCACGGAGCGGCCCCGACCGGCGTTCCTACGGGGGAGATCCGGACCGGGACCCGCCCATCGGGGTCGTCGGGCGCGCCGTCATTCGCGTACCGGGTACGGGAAGTAACATCGGGCCGTACCCGGAAGGAGGCGGACGATGCCGGTGGAGCGCAGCGGTGGCGGGGATCCCGACCGCACCCTGGCGCTGCTCTGGACCGCCCAGCCGTCGCCCGGCTCCCCGGCAGCCGCCGGCAGACCCGCCCGGGGCCGCCCGCCCCGGCTGACCGTGCCGCAGATCCGGCAGGCCGCGATCGCGGTCGCCGACCGGGAGGGCCTGGCCACCATGTCGATGGCCCGGGTCGCCGAGGAGCTGGGCGTCGGCACGATGTCGCTCTACACGTACGTCCCGGGCAAGGCCGAGCTGATCGACCTGATGGTCGACGGGGTGATGGCCGAGCGCGACCTCCCCGGCCCGGACGACGTACGCCCGACGGACTGGCGGGCCCGGATCGAGCTGTACGCCGACCGGACCCGGACGATGTACCAGCGCCACCCGTGGCTCCGGGAGGTCTCCACCGTCCGCCCACCGCTCGGGCCGGGCCTGCTCGCCCAGCAGGAGTACCTGCTCGCCGCCCTGGCCGACCTCGGCCTGCCGGCCCGGCAGACGGTCGCCGCCGGCAACGCGATCGTCAGCTTCGTCGACGCCGCCGCCCGGCAGCAGGCCGAGGCGGACCAGTTGGAGCGGACCACCGGGCAGTCGACCGACGAGTGGTGGTCGGACCGGGACTCGTTCTGGGCGGAACACTTCGACGTCGCGCGCTATCCGGCGATGAACCGCACCTGGGAGGCCGGCGGCTTCGTCGACACCCCGGACGCGATGGCCGACGCCTACCGGTTCGGGCTGCGCCTGCTGCTCGACGGCATCCAGCGCGCGGCCGGGGCCGCCGGCCGTCCGCCCGCGGAGGGATGACCCCGACCAGCCCGCGACACGCCGCATGCACTAGCTCGCCCGCCTGCGACCACAGCTCGCCCGCCTGCGACCACGGTTCGCCCGGGGGAAGACCACCTCCCGCGCACACTGTCGAGCTGGGTGCACGGACGGGGCAGACGGCGAGGTCTGCACGGACGGGGCAGACGACGCGGTCTGCACGGATCGGCCCGGAGCCCGCTCCCGTACCGGGCGGATCACAGTAACCGCCTCCTGCTCCGGACGGGCCGACGTCGGGGCCGCGAGAACCCGGGCACCCGGCCGGTGGGTGCACGGGCGGGGCAGCTCGACAGTCTGCGCGGGGAGGTCTGCTCGCCAGGTCCGGCCACGGCAGTGCCGCCACCGCCCAGCGATCAGCGGCCGGGGCGGGGCGTGAGCAAGTTAACGATCACGGGTACCGACGCCCGAGACTCGACATAACGTACGTTTTGCCGGCACCGGATAGGCTCTACCAGTACCTGCGGCCAACCGGTACGGCACGAGCCTCGTTAGCGTTCCGGGACCGGCCGCCGATAGCATCCACTGTGTCGGACAACGCTGTCCTCCGTACTCGATCAAGGAGCGCACGGTGACCGACCAGCATGATCACGACGGACCCGACGCCGCGTTGCGGGCGGACATCCGCCGGCTCGGCAAGCTCCTCGGCCAGACCCTCGCCCGCCAGGAGGGCCCGCCCCTGCTCGACCTGGTCGAGGAGGTCCGCGCCCTGGTCCGGCACGACGCGGAGGCCGCCGCCCAGCGGCTCGGCGCGATGGACGTGACCACCGGCACCAAGCTGGCCCGGGCCTTCTCCACCTACTTCCACCTGGCCAACATCACCGAACAGGTGCACCGCTCCCGCGACCTGCGCCGGCAGCGGGCCGCGCACGGCGGCTGGCTGGACCAGGCCGCCCGGCTGATCCGGGAGCGCGGGGTGCCGCCCGAGGAGATCGCCTCGGTCGCCCGCCGGCTCTCCGTCCGGCCGGTCTTCACCGCCCACCCGACCGAGGCGGCCCGCCGGTCGATCCTCTCCAAGCTGCGCGCCGTCGCCGACGAACTCGACGCCGAGGCCGCCGCCGCGATCCTCTACGGCGCCAGCGACGAGGGCCCGGCCAGCCGGCGGCTGGCCGAACTGCTCGACCTGCTCTGGCAGACCGACGAGCTGCGGCTCGACCGCCCCGACCCGACCGACGAGGCCCGCAACGCCATCTACTACCTGCGCGACCTCTACGCCGAGGCGGCGCCGCAGGTCCTCGACGACCTCGCCGACACGCTGCGCGGGCTCGGCGTGGAGACCGCGCCGACCGCCCGGCCGCTGACCTTCGGCACCTGGATCGGCGGCGACCGCGACGGCAACCCCTTCGTCACCCCGCAGGTCACCCGGGACGTGCTGCTGATCCAGTACGAGCACGGCATCCAGGCGACCGAGGCGGCGATGGAGGCGCTGATCAACGAGATCTCGGTCTCCCGGCGGCTGCGCGGGGTCAGCCTCGACCTCAGCGCCAGCCTCGCCAAGGACCTCGACGCGCTCCCCGAGGTGGCCCCCCGGTTCCGCCGGGTCAACGCCGAGGAGCCGTACCGGCTCAAGGCGCGCTGCGTCCGGGCCAAGCTCGCCAACACCCGGCGCCGGCTCAACCAGGGCACCGCGCACGTGCCGGGGCGGGACTACCGGGGCTCCGCCGACCTGCTCGCCGACCTGGAGCTGATGCGCGCCTCGCTGGCCCGCAACTCCGGCCAGCTCACCGCCGTCGGCCGGCTCGCCTCGGCGATCCGCACCGTCGCCGCCTTCGGGCCGCACCTGGCGACGATGGACATCCGGGAGCACGCCGAGGCGCACCACGTCGTGCTCTCCCAGTTCTACGCCCAGGTCGGCGAGGTACCGGAATATTCGTCACTGAGCCGGGCCGACCGGACCAAACTGCTCGCCGAGGAGCTGGCCGGCCGCCGCCCGCTCTCCACCATGGACACTCCGCTGACCGAGCCGGCCCGGAAGACCTTCGACGTCTTCGGCACCATCCGGGAGGTGCAGGAGCGGTTCGGCGTCGAGGTGATCGAGTCGTACATCATCTCGATGACGCTCGGCGTCGACGACGTACTCGCCGCCGTGGTGCTGGCCCGGGAGGCCGGGCTGGTCGACGTGCACACCGGCCGGGCCCGGGTCGGCTTCGTACCGCTGCTGGAGACCCCGGCCGAGCTGGACGCCGGAGGCGAACTCCTCGACGAGATGCTCTCGCTGCCGGCGTACCGGGCGATCGTGGCGGCCCGGGGCGACGTGCAGGAGGTGATGCTCGGCTACTCCGACTCGAACAAGGAGGCCGGGATCACCACCTCGCAGTGGTCCATCCACCGGGCCCAGCGGGCACTGCGGGACGTGGCCGCCCGGCACAACGTACGGCTGCGGCTCTTCCACGGCCGGGGCGGTACGGTCGGCCGGGGCGGCGGCCCCACCCACGAGGCGATCCTCGCCCAGCCGTACGGCACGCTGGACGGCGAGATCAAGGTCACCGAGCAGGGCGAGGTCATCTCCGACAAGTACACCCTGCCCTCGCTGGCCCGGGAGAACCTGGAACTCACCCTGGCGGCGGTGTTGCAGAGCACCCTGCTGCACACCACGCCCCGGCAGCCGGCCGAGGCGCTGGACCGCTGGGACGCCACCATGGACGTGGTCTCCGGTGCCGCCTACCGGCGCTACCGGTCGCTGGTGGAGAACCCGGACCTGCCGGCGTACTTCTGGGCCTCCACCCCGACCGAGCTGCTCGGGGCGCTCAACATCGGCTCCCGGCCGGCGAAACGGCCGAACACCGGGGCCGGGCTGTCCGGGCTGCGCGCCATCCCGTGGGTCTTCGGCTGGACCCAGACCCGGCAGATCGTCCCCGGCTGGTTCGGCGTCGGGACGGGGCTGGCCGCCGCCCGGGAGGCCGGGATGGCCGACATCCTCGCCGAGATGCACCGGGCCTGGCACTTCTTCGGCACGTTCCTGTCGAACGTCGAGATGATGCTGAGCAAGACCGACCTGAACATCGCCCGCCGGTACGTCGACACCCTGGTCCCGGAGCCGCTGCACCCGATCTTCGAGATGATCGAGGCGGAGTACGAGCTGACCAAGCGGGAGGTACTGGCCATCACCGCCTCCCCCGCGCTGCTGGAGAACTCCCCGGTGCTGCAACGCACCCTCGCCGTCCGGGACACCTACCTGGAGCCGCTGCACCACCTCCAGGTGGCGCTGCTGCGGCAGTACCGCGACTCGGGTGCCGCCGGGCGGGCCGTGGCGACCGCCCCGGGCGGCCGGCGCGCCCCCGGCGACGGTACGGCGCTGGAACGGGCCCTGCTCACCACCGTCAACGGCATCGCCGCCGGGATGCGCAACACCGGCTGACCCCTCGGGGCTGGAGTGGCGGCCCGCAGCGCCGGGCCGCCACCTTCAACCGGTTCAGCTCGTCTCGCCGGCCACGCTGAACCTGCCCAGCCGGCGGATGGCCAGCAGGGTGAAGCCGACCGTGAAGACCGCGCTCATCACGATCGCCACCGGCAGCGACACCGAACCGTCCAGCAGCGCCGTCGGCGCGATCCGGTCGGTCAGGGTCACCACGTAGTGCTGCACCGACAGCACCCGGGTACCGCTGACGATGCTGTTGAGCAGGCCCTCCCAGATCAGCACGTAGACCAGGCCGAGCAGCACCGGGCGGCGGGTCAGCAGGCTCAGGGCCAGGAAGAACGCCGAGTACGCCAGCGCGCCGACCGCGCTCGCGGCGGCCAGCCCGAGCCCGAAGCGTACGGACTCGACCAGTACCCCGGCGACGTAGAGCGGGATGGCGACGGTCAGCGCGGTGACCCCGGTCGCCACGGCCAGCTTCGGCAGCACGATCTGCCACCGGGGCAGCGGCTTGGTCAGGATGTGCAGCAACGTGCCGTCGTCGATCTCGGAACCGAGTACCGCCGTGCCGACGATCAACGCGGTGACCGGCAGCACCACGGCGAGCCCCAGCGCGTAGATGACCGGCTGGCCCCACTCGGTCGGGGCGATGCCGGTCGCCCGGGCCAGCACTGCCAGCCCGACCAGCAGCAGCGGCAGCGGAAAGAGCAACAGGAACCGCCGCCGGCCGAGCAGCCCACGCGCGGTGATCCAGGAAACAGTCGACATGGTCACTCCTTCGTTCGCGACTGCGGGGCTCGTTGCGGGGCTCGCAACACCGGCTCACTCCTCACGCTCACAGCCGCACCTTCCGTTCGCGACTGCGGGGCTCGCAAAACCGGCTCACTCCTCGCGCTCACAGCCGCACCTTCCGTTCGCGACTGCGGGGCTCGCAACACCGGCTCACTCCTCGCGCTCACAGCCCTCACGCCTCCACCAGGTAGGAGAAGACGCTCTCCAGGGACTCGTCCGAGGGCAGCAGCCGGCGGATCCGGATGCCGGAGGCCAGCGCGATCTTCGGCAGCGCCCGGGTGAAGCTGCCGTAGTCGCCGGCCCGGACGGTCAGCCCGTCCCGGTTGAGGTCCACCCCGGTCACCGAGGGCTGGCCGATCAGCTCGACGGCGAGCCGCCGGTCGTCGCTGGACTGCACCGCGAAGACGTGCGGCCGGTTCGTCATCAGCCGCCGGATGGTCCGGAAGTCGCCGGAGGCGGCCAGCCGGCCCGAGACGATCACCTGGACGGTGCCGGAGACCTGCTCGACCTCCTCCAGGATGTGCGAGCTGAACAGAATCGTCCGGCCCTGCTCGCCTAGCGAGTGCAGCAGCTCCATCATGTGCAGCCGCTGCCTCGGGTCCATCCCGTTGAACGGCTCGTCGAGCAGGAGTACCTGCGGGTCGTGCACCAGGGCGGCGGCGACCCGGGCCCGCTGGCGCATGCCCTTGGAGTACGTGCCGATCCGGCGGTCCTGCGCGTCGGTCAGCTCGACCAATTCGATCGCCCGCCGGGCCGCCGCCTCCGGCTCGGGCAGCCGGTGCAACCGGGCACTGGCCAGCGCGAACTCGTACGCGCTGAGGAAGTCGTAGACCGACTCCCGCTCGGTGACCAGGCCGAGCCGGCGGTAGACCTCCGGGTTCTCCCAGGTGGGTTCCCCGTCGAGCGTCACCGTGCCCTTCGAGGGGGCCAGGAAGCCGGCCATCATGTGCAGCACGGTGGTCTTGCCCGCGCCGTTCGGCCCGAGCAGTCCGGTGACTCCGGGCCCGAGGTTCATCGACACGTCGTTGACGGCCACCACGTTGCCGTACCAGCGGGAGACCCCGGCCAGTTCCAGAATGCTCATCGGGCGGCGACCTTCCGGTAGCGGGCGAGCAGCAGCAGGGTGCCGGCGACGACGAACCCGACGGCGACCAGGCCGTAGAGCGGGCCGTACCGGCCGACGTCGAGGTCACTGCTCGCGTCGATCGCCCAGTCACCGATCCCGGCGACCAGGGTGACCGGGCTGGCCAGCCCGGCGAGCTGGTTCGCCGCCTCGTACGGCATCACCGACAGCACCGCGACCACCGGGGTGGTCAGCAGGAACGCGCCGACGATCGCCCCGGCCGCGACGGCCCGGCGCCGGACCAGGGAGGCGACCAGCAGCGCCAGCACGGAATAGACGATCGCGTGTACGGCGACGTAGCCGAGCGCCGGCAGGAAGTCGCCGAGTTCGTCCCAGACCGCTCCGATGCCGTCGACCATGAACGCGGCACCGGCGAACATCACCGTCAGCGGTACGCCGATGGTCAGGAAGGCCGCCGAGATCAGCGCGGCCAGCTTGACCAGCGCGTAGTCCGAGCGGTGCAGCGGGCGGGCGAAGTAGAGCGGCAGCACCCCGCTGTGCAGGTCCCGGGAGGCGAGTTCCGGGGCGACGATGGCGCAGAAGAAGATGATCAGCACGCTGAGCACCTCGGGGAACTCGGCGTAGCTCAGCGGCGACTCGCCGATCTGGGCCCGTACGGCGGTCAGCACCGCGGCGACCACCCCGAACACCCCGACGATCAGCCAGGGGAAGATCTTCGCCTTGAAGGTGCGCCCGAGCCCGAAGGCGGTACGCAGGCTGTGCAGGTAGAGCGCGCCGACCAGGTGCCGCCGGCCGAGCCGGGGACCGTCGTACCGCTGGTAGCCGATGTCGTGGATGACCCCGGCCGGACGGTCGGTCCGCGGGGCGTCGAGCGTGGTCATCAGGCGCCCTCCAGGGCGGTGCCGGTGGCGATCGGCTCGGCAACCCGGGCCGGATCGGTGGCGAAGAGTTCGACGACCCGGTGCCGCCGCTGGTCGAGCCGGTGCAGCGGCAGGTCCAGCTCGGCGACCGCGGTCAGGATGAGGTCGTACGTCCTGTCGAGTGCCGAGTCCCGCGCCTGCGCGCCGGCCGCCGCCGCCCCCGGGTCGAGCATCGGGACCAGCAGCAGCCGGCCGTCCTGCCGGACCGGCAGCCCGGCGGCGGCGAGCCGGGCGGCCAGTTCGGCGGTGCCCTCGCTCACCTCCACCGAGAGCACCTCGGTCACCGCGGTCATGTCGGCCAGTTGTGCCGACCGGAGCAGCTTGCCGCCCTCGATCGCGACGAGCGCGTCGCAGATCCGCTCGACCTCGCCGAGCAGGTGCGAGCAGACCAGCACCGAGATGCCGAACTCGGTGCCGATCCGCTCGATCAGGGCGAGCATGGCGTCCCGGCCGGCCGGGTCCAGCCCGTTGGTCGGCTCGTCGAGCAGCAGCAGGTCGGGGTCGTGCACCAGGGCCTGGGCCAGCTTGACCCGCTGTTTCATCCCGGTGGAGTAGCCACCGACCTGGCGGTAGCGCTCCTCGTAGAGGCCGACGTGCCGCAGCGTCTCGGAGGCCCGCTCCCGGGCGGTCGTCTTGGGCAGCCCGCTCATCCGTCCCATGTGCGTGACGAACTCCGCGGCGGACAGGTCCGGCGGCAGGCAGTCGTGCTCGGGCATGTAGCCGACCCGGGCCCGGACCTGGTGCCCGTCCACCAGCGGATCGAGGCCGAGCACCCGGGCCTGTCCGCCGGTCGGCTCCAGCAGGCCGAGCATGATCTTGATAAAGGTCGACTTGCCCGCTCCGTTGGCTCCGACCAGACCGACGATGCCCGGCTCGACGGTGACCGTCAGGTCGGACAACGCGGTCACCCGATTGCCGTACGTCTTGGTCAGCGACTGGGTCGCGATCAGTGTCACGCTGCCAGGGTAGGGCCGGTGGCACGTACCGGAGGTCAGGAAACCACCCTGGAAGTACCCCTGAATCGCCCCGGCGGCGACAGCCGCCTCCCCTAGGGGCCGGGTGAGACTTTCGTAGCCCCCGCGCCCGGTTGGGTAACCTCCTGATGGCCACCTGCCGACAGGCGTCGCCGATCCGGGCGTCCAAACGGGAGTGGCGGTCTCGACCGATCGACGGGCGGCTGCGAAACTGTGTGCCGGCCGGCCGGGTAGTTGGGGGTGCGGATGAGCAACGGGTGGGTGCTGCCCGATGAGTTGCTGCGTGACGCTCCGGCGTACACGCCGCGCCCGTATGAGCTGGCCGACCTGGAGTTGCTGCTCTCCGGAGCGTACGCCCCGCTCACCGGCTTCATGGGCCGGGCCGATCTGGCCTCGGTGGCCCGGCGCGGCCGGCTCGCCGACGGCTCCGGCTGGCCGGTGCCGGTGACCCTCCAGGTCCCGGCCGACCTTGTCAGCGGCATCGACCTGAACAATCCGGTCGAGCGCGGCCTGGTCCTCACCGACCCCGAGGGGGCGCCGACCGCGCTGCTGGAGGTCGCCGACCTCTGGCCGACCACGCAGGGCTGGTTCGGCGTCGGCGGTCCGGTGCGCCGGATCGGCGACGGCGGGCACGGCCCGTTCCAGCGGCTCCGCCGCCCCCCGGCCGAGGTGCGGGAGCTGCTGCCGCCGGGCCGGGTGCTCGGGGTGATCGCCGACCGGCCGCTGCACCGGCCGCAGCTGGCGCAGATCGCCCACGCGGTCCGGACGCTCGCCGCCCACCTGCTCATCCTGATCCCGGTCGCCAACACCAGCCCGGACGGGTTGCCGCCGGAGGTGCTGGTCCGGAGCATCTTCGGGGCCCGGGACCGGATGCCTCCGGCCACCATCGTGGCGGTGCCGATCGCCCGGCGCGGCGACGACATCTGGGACGCGCTGCTGCGGGCCCGGGTGGCCCGGGCCTACGGGGTCACCCACGTCCTCTCCACCACCGAGATGCTCACCGGCGGCGGGCTGCGGATGCTGGTCCCGCGCGAGCTGGCCTACGACAACCGGGACGGGCAGTGGCGGTGGCGGGACGACATCCCGCCGCGCAACCGGCGGCTGCCGCTCGGCCAGGAGGAGATCGAGGACCTGCTCGACCGGGGCTTTCCGCTGCCGGAGTGGCACACCCCGCCGACGGTGGCCAAGGAGCTGACCCGGGCCCGGCCGCCCCGCCGGCACCGGGGCCTGGTGGTCTTCTTCACCGGGCTCTCCGGCTCGGGCAAGTCGACCATCGCCCGGGGGTTGGCCGACGCGCTGCGGGAGAGCGGGGACCGCACCATCACGCTGCTCGACGGTGACGTGGTCCGCCGGGAGCTCTCCGCCGGGCTGGGCTTCAGCCGGGCCGACCGGGATCTGAACGTACGCCGGATCGGCTGGGTCGCCGCCGAGGTCGCCCGGCACCGGGGGCTCGCCATCTGCTGCCCGATCGCGCCGTACCACCGGGCCCGGGCGATCGCCCGGGAGATGGCCCGCTCGGCCGGTGCCGGTTTCGTGCTGGTGCACGTCGCCACCCCGCTGGCGGTCTGCGAGCGGCGCGACCGCAAGGGCCTGTACGCCCGCGCCCGGGCCGGCCAGCTCACCGGGATGACCGGGGTCGACGACCCGTACGAGGAGCCGACCGACGCCGAGCTGGTGCTCGACACCACGGACCTGACGGTGGAGGAGTGCGTACACCTGCTGCTCGCGCACCTGACCGAGACCGGCTGGGTCGAGTCCCGCCTGCAACCCGCCTGACACCCCGGGCCCGGTTCCGCAAGGCCGGAGGCGTCCCGTCGGCGTGGCGCCGCTCCTACCCAGCTCCACCACCCGGGCGCTAGTGTTCGTATCTGTTGGATTACGTGCGAGCACGTTTGGAGGCGGTGTGGGCGGTCTGGTGCGAGGCGTCGAGGGCCTGAGCTACGGCGGGGACTACAACCCGGAACAGTGGCCCGAGGAGGTCTGGCCGCAGGACGTGGCCCTGATGCGCGAGGCCGGGGTCAACCTGGTCACCGTCGGCGTCTTCGCCTGGGCCTGGCTCGAACCGGCCGCCGGGCGGTACGACTTCGACCGGCTGGACCGGATCATGGACATGCTGCACGCCGGGGGGATCAGGGTCTGCCTCGCCACCGCCACCGCCTCGCCACCGCCCTGGTTCTCCCACGCCCACCCGGAGACGCTGCCGGTGGACGCGGACGGCCGGCGGCTGACGTACGGCAGCCGGCAGGCGATCTGCGCCAGCTCACCGGTCTACCGGCGGGCCGCCGTGGCGCTGACCGAGCAGCTCGCCCGGCGCTACGCCAACCACCCGGCGCTGGCCGTCTGGCACGTGCACAACGAGTACGCCTGCCACAACGCGCACTGCTACTGCGACACCTCGGCCGAGGCGTTCCGCGGCTGGCTCCAGGCCCGGTACGGCGACCTCGACGGCCTCAACACCGCCTGGGGTACGGCGTTCTGGTCGCAGACCTACACCGACTGGGCGCAGGTGCAGCCGCCCCGGGCCACCCCGACCTCGTCCAACCCGACGCAGGTGCTGGACTTCAAGCGGTTCAGCTCGGACGAGCACCTGGCCTGCTTCACCGCCGAGCGCGACACGCTGCACCGGCTCTCCCCCGGAATCCCCGTCACCACCAACCTGATGACGGCGAGCTGCGTCAACCTGGACTACTGGGCCTGGGGTCGGGAGCTGACCGGAGCGGACCGGCTGCTCTCCAACGACCACTACCTGCTCGGTGAGCATCCGCTCGAACCGCCGGCCCAGATCGCCTTCGCCGCCGACCTGAGTCGGTCGCTGGCCGGCGGCCCGTGGCTGCTGATGGAGCACTCCACCAGCGCGGTCAACTGGCAGCCGCGCAACCTGGCCAAGCCGGCCGGGCAGCTCGGCCAGGACGCGCTGGCGCACGTGGCCCGGGGCTCGGAGGGTGCGCTCTTCTTCCAGTGGCGGGCCAGCCGGGCCGGCTCGGAGAAGTGGCACTCGGCGATGCTGCCGCACGCCGGCACCGACTCGAAGATCTGGCGCGAGGTGGTCCAGCTCGGCCGGCACCTGCGGGCGCTGGCCGAGATCGAAGGCTCCCGCACCGAGGCGGAGGTCGCGGTGCTGCTGGACTACTCCTCCGTCTGGGCCCAGGAGGCGGCCAACCAGCCGAGCACCGACATGGTCGCCTTCGACGAGATCCGCCGCTGGCACAGCGCGCTCTGGCGGGCCGGGATCACCGCCGACCTGGCCGCGCCGGGCGCCGACCTGACCGGGTACAAGCTGGTGCTCGCCCCCGCGCTCTACCTGGTGGACGACGCCGCGATCGGCAACCTGACCGGGTACGTCCGCTCCGGCGGCACCCTGGTGGTCGGCCCGTACAGCGGGCTGGTCGACGAGTGCGACCGGGTCCGCCCGGCACCCCTGCCGGGCGGCTTCGCCGAGCTGCTCGGCGTCCGGGTCGAGGAGTTCTTCCCGCTCCCCGCCGCCGGCACCGTCCGGCTCGACGACGGCACCTCGGCGGAGGTCTGGACCGAGGCGCTGGTCGCGGCGGACGCGGAGGTGCTGGTCAGGTACGACAACGGGCCGGTCGCGGGTGGTCCGGCGGTCACCCGGCGCAGCGCGGACGGCGGAGCGGCCTGGTATCTCGGTACCCGGCTGGAGCAGACCGCGCTGGGTCGGCTGCTGGCCCGGATCGCCGACGAGGCCGGTGCCGCTGCGGCCGCGCCGGCCGTACCCGGGGTGGAGCAGATCCGGCGGCGGCACCCGGACGGCCGGTCGTACCTCTTCCTCTTCAACCGCTCCGACCGGCCGGCGGAGGTCGACGCGGCCGGGACCGACCTGCTGACCGGCACCCGGTGGGCCGGCCCGACCACGGTCGAGCCACACGGCGTCGCGGTGCTGGCGCAGCGGCCGGAGCCGGAACCGACCGGGGCGCCCTGATGCTGGCCCAGCAGCGCCAGGAGGCGATCCTCGACCGGGTCCGCACCGCCGGCGGGGTCCGGGTCACCGAGCTGGCCGGCGAGTTCGGCGTCTCCGACATGACGATCCGGCGCGACCTGGAGGCGCTCGCCGAACGCGGCCTGCTGGCCAAGGTGCACGGCGGGGCGACCACCGCCCGGCCCGGCTCGACCGACGAGCCGGGCTTCGCGGTCAAGTCGGTGCGGCAGCGGCCCGAGAAGGCCGCCATCGCGGCCGAGGCCGCCCGGCTGGTCACCCCCGGGATGGCGGTCGCGCTCTCCGCGGGTACGACCACCGCCGAACTCGCCCGCCGGCTGGCCGGGGTACCGGCGCTGACCGTGGTCACCAACTCGATCCCGGTCGCCGAGATCCTGCACCGCTCCGGCCGGCCGGACCAGACGGTGGTGCTCACCGGCGGGGTACGCACCCCGTCCGACGCGCTGGTCGGGCCGGTGGCGGTGGCCACGATCCGCTCGCTCCACCTGGACCTGGTCTTCCTCGGCGTGCACGGGATGAGCGAGCGGGCCGGGTTCAGCACCCCGAACCTGCTGGAGGCGGAGACCAACCGGGCGCTGCTGGCCTCGGCCGACCGGCTGGTGGTGCTGGCCGACTCCACCAAGTGGGCGACGGTGGGAATCTCGTCCTTCGCCGAGCTGGCCGAGGCGCACACCGTGGTCTCCGACACCGGCCTGCCCGAACCGGCCCGGGAGATCCTCCGGGCGCAGGTGGCCGAACTACTGCTCTGTGAGGTGACACCGTGAGGCGGATGGCGGTCAAACTGGCCGACGGGCGCGAGCTGATCTACTTCGACGAGCACCCGGACGCGGTCCGGGAGGGGCCGGACCGACGGGACCTGCCGCTGCCGCCGCCCGCCTCGCAGCTCCGCTACGACCCGCTGGTCGACGAGTGGGTCGCGGTCGCCGCGCACCGGCAGGGCCGGATCTTCCTGCCGCCGACCGACCAGTGCCCACTGTGTCCGTCCACTCCGGAACGATCCAGCGAGATCCCGGCGTACGACTACGACGTGGTGGTCTTCGAGAACCGCTTCCCGGCCTTCAGCGACCGGCCCGGCGACCCGCCCGGCCAGATCACCCCGTACACGGCGGTGCGGCCGGGGACGGGGCGGTGCGAGGTGGTCTGCTTCACCGCCGACCACTCCGCGTCCTTCGCCAGCCTGCCGCCGAGCCGGGTGCGTACCGTGCTGGAGGCGCTCGCCGACCGTACCGCCGCGCTGCGCGGGCTGCCCGGGGTGGAGCAGGTCTTCTGCTTCGAGAACCGGGGGGTGGAGATCGGGGTGACCCTGCACCACCCGCACGGCCAGATCTACGCGTACCCGTTCCTGCCGCCGCGCAGCCGGGCGCTGCTGGCCGCCGCCGGGCGGCACGCGGAGCGCACCGGCGGGCGCAACCTCTACGCCGACGTACTCGCCGCCGAGCGGGCCGCCGGGGAACGGGTGGTACTGGCCAACGAGCACTGGACGGCGTACGTGCCGGCCGCGGCCCGCTGGCCGTTCGAGGTGCACGTCGCGCCGCACCGCCCGGTACCCGACATCCCGGCGCTGGACGACGCCGAGCGGGACGCCTTCGGCCCGCTCTACCTGGACCTGCTGCGCCGGCTCGACCGGCTCTTCGACCGGCCGCTGCCGTACATCTCGGCCTGGCACCAGGCGCCGGTGCACGCCGACCCGGCCCTGGCGCACCTGCACCTCCAGGTCTTCAGCATCCGGCGGGCGGCGGACAAGCTGAAATACCTGGCCGGCTCGGAGTCGGCGATGGGGGTCTTCATCAACGACATCGCGCCGGAGCGGGCCGCCCAACTGCTCCGGGACGCCGGCTGATCCTGCGCCCGACCCGCTCTGTCGGTGCCGGGCCGTAGGCTCCCGCCATGACCGACTGGACCGGGCCGGAGAGACTGCACGCGGCGATGGCGGCGCGGGTCGCCGATGCCGAGCTGCCCGGCCTGGTCACCGTGGTGGCCCGGGGCGACCAGGTGTGGGTCGACCCGATCGGGACGCTGACGGTCGGCGGCGCCGCCCCGATGCGCGCCGACACCATCTTCCGGATCACCTCGATGACCAAGCCGGTGCTCGCGGTCGCCACCATGATGCTGGTCGAGGAGGGTCGGCTGGCGCTGGACGAGCCGGTCGACCGGCTGCTGCCCGAGCTGGCCGGGCGCGGCGTGCTCCGCCGGCTCGACGGTCCGCTCGACGACACCGTGCCGGCCGCGCGTCCGACCACCGTCGAGGACCTGCTGACCTTCCGGATGGGGCACGGGATGATCTTCGAGCCGAGCTTCCAACCGGCGTACCCGATCGTCACCGCCACCGACGAGCTTGGACTGGCGATCGGGCCGCCCGATCCGCGCACCCCACACGAGCCGGTGGAGTGGCTCCGGCGCTTCGGCACCCTGCCACTGATGCACCAGCCGGGCGAGCGGTGGCAGTACGATTCCGCCGCCGGCGTGCTGGGCATGCTGGTCGCCCGGGCCGCCGGCCGACCGCTGCCGGAGGTGCTCCGGGACCGGATATTCACGCCGCTGGGCATGGTCGACACCGGTTTCACCGTGCCGGCCGCGCACACCGACCGGTTGGCCGGGTTCTACGCGAAAGACCGCGCGACCGGTGAACTGGCCGAGCGGGACGTCTCCGGTCCGGCCGAGTGGGCGACGCCGCCGGTCTTTCCGTCCGGCGCGAACGGATTGGTCTCGACCGCGCCGGACTATCTGGCCTTCGCCCGCCTGCTGCTGCGCCGAGGAGTGCACCAGGGGCGGCGGCTGCTGTCGGAGGAGTCGGTCGAGCTGATCACCACCAACCATCTGACGCCGGAGCAGATCGCCAGCGGCGGCCCGGTGCTCGACGGCTACGGCTGGGGTTACTGCGTCTCCGTCGCCGTCACCCCGGACGAGGCCTCCGCGGTCCCGGGCGGCTACGGCTGGACCGGCGGCTACGGCACCGCCTGGTTCACCGACCCGCACCGGGACCTGATCGCGATCGTGCTGACCCAGACCGCCGACTTCCTCTTCGACGGCGGGCTGGCCGAGTTCCGGAAACTGGCCTGACCGCCGCACTCCGGCGCCGGGCTCGGCAAACCGGCACCACCGTCCGCGTCGGTCTGGACAATGACTGGTCATGGAACAACGCGTGCACTTCGTCACGGTGGCCACCCGGGATCTCGACCGGGCCCGGGACTTCTACGTCGAGGGGCTGGGCTGGACCCCGACCCTGGACGTACCGGACGAGATCCTCTTCTTCCAGGTGGCTCCGGGGGTGGTGCTCGGGCTCTTCGAGGCGGAGGCGTTCGCCGCCGACCTCGGTACCGCAGGGGCGCTGCTGCCGGCACCGACCGGCTTCACCCTGTCGCACAACGTGGCGAGCCCGGCCGAGGTCGACCGGGTACTCGCGCAGGCTGCCGCCGCCGGCGCCACGATCGTCAAGTCCGGCCGGAACGCCGCCTTCGGCGGATACCACGGCTACTTCTCGGACCCGAACGAGCTGCTCTGGGAGGTCGCGCACAACCCGGGCTGGCAGGTGGCCGAGGACGGGCGGGTGACGCTCGGCCCGATCGAGGAGTAACCCCCTGGTCCGGCCGCGAAGGGCTCGACATCGGTCAGGAACGAGGGCGCGGGGGGCCCGGGACAGGGCCCCCCGCAGGGAAGGGACGGCCGGCTGTGCGCAACAGCCGGGAAGACCGCTCCATCCGGTACGGACCTCTCGCGGCGGCCTCGACCGGGCCGGTCTTCCTGGACGCGACTGGCATCACGTCCACCCTGTCCAACGAGGGCGCCCCCCGGACAGTAACGGCACAAACCAACCGTTCTTGGACGTCGCCGAGCCGGTCGCCCGGTGGACGTCGACGCCGTGGGAAGGACCACGGGTCGTCGACGCCCACCGGATGCGAGAACGTCAGGCGCCGAGCTTCTTCGCCAGGTTCCGGTCGAGCGCGGCCATGAACTCGTCGGTGGTCAGCCACGGGGCGTCCCGGGAGATCAGCAGGGCCAGGTCCTTGGTCATCTGGCCACCCTCGACGGTCTCCACGCAGACCTGCTCCAGCGCCTCGGCGAACCGGCTCACCTCGGGGGTGCCGTCCAGCTTGCCCCGGTGCGCGAGGCCCCGGGTCCAGGCGAAGATCGAGGCGATCGGGTTGGTCGAGGTCTTCTCGCCCTTCTGCCACTGCCGGTAGTGCCGGGTGACCGTGCCGTGCGCCGCCTCGGCCTCGACCGTACGGCCGTCCGGGGTCATCAGCACCGAGGTCATCAGGCCCAGCGAGCCGAAGCCCTGCGCGACGGTGTCGGACTGCACGTCACCGTCGTAGTTCTTGCAGGCCCAGACGAAGCCGCCCTCCCACTTCAGCGCGGCGGCGACCATGTCGTCGATCAGCCGGTGCTCGTAGGTGATCCCGGCGGCGTCGAAGTCCGACTTGAACTCCGCCTCGAAGACCTCGGCGAAGATGTCCTTGAACCGGCCGTCGTACGCCTTGAGGATGGTGTTCTTGGTGGAGAGGTAGACCGGGTAGCCACGGTCCAGGCCGTACCGGAACGAGGCCCGGGCGAAGTCCCGGATCGAGTCGTCGAAGTTGTACATCCCCATCGTGACGCCGCCACCGGGGAAGTTCGCCACCTCCATCTCGACCGGGGCGCCGCCGTCGGTCGGGGTGTAGGTGATGGTGACCGTGCCCGGCCCCGGCACCACGAAGTCGGTCGCCTTGTACTGGTCGCCGTGCGCGTGCCGGCCGATGATGATCGGCTTGGTCCAGCCCGGTACCAGCCGGGGCACGTTGGACATGATGATCGGCTCGCGGAAGACCACGCCGCCGAGGATGTTCCGGATGGTGCCGTTCGGCGAACGCCACATCTTCTTGAGGCCGAACTCCTCCACCCGGGCCTCGTCCGGGGTGATGGTGGCGCACTTCACGCCGACCCCGTGCTGCTTGATCGCGTTCGCCGCGTCGACCGTCACCTGGTCGTCGGTCTCGTCGCGGTACTGGATCGACAGGTCGTAGTAGTGCAGGTCGACGTCGAGGTACGGCAGGATCAGCTGATCGCGGATCTGCTTCCAGATGATCCGGGTCATCTCGTCGCCGTCGAGTTCTACCACCGGATTCGTAACCTTGATCTTCGCCATCGGGCGACGCTCCTCTCCGGGACATCTGCTCTAGCAGTACGAGCGTACTGGAGAGCGCCGGGCGCCCGTACACTGCCTGCCATGCTCAGCCGTTCCGTGGGCCCGGTCACCGTCGTCGCGCTGCCGGACGCCGAGGGGCTGTTCTTCCAGCCCCGCACCGAGGCGTTCCCGACCGCCACCGCCGCACACTGGCGGCTGGCCGACGAACGCGACCCGGGCGCGGTGACCGCCGACGGGCAGTGGCGACTGCCGTTCCGCTGCTTCGCGCTCCGCTTCGACGACGGCCCCGCCGCCGGCCGGGTGATCCTGGTCGACGCCGGCATCGGCCCGGCCGACGCCCCCGCCCGGAGCTGGGCCCCGGTCCCCGGCCGGCTGCCGGCCGAACTCGCCGCCGCCGGCATCGCGCCGGAGCAGGTCGACACCGTGGTACTCACCCACCTGCACACCGACCACGTCGGCTGGGCGGTCACCGGAGATCCGGGTACGCCGTACTTCGGCAACGCCCGCTATCTGCTGCAACGGGCCGAGATCGCGGCGTTCCGCCGACACGACCCCTCCGGGGTGGCCGGCTACCTGCTCGACCCGCTCACCGCCGCCGGACAGCTCGACGCGCTCGACGGCGACCTGCGGCTCGCTCCCGGGGTACGGATCGTCGCCACCCCCGGCCACACCCCCGGGCACCAGTCGGTGCTGGTCGAGCACTCCGACCAGGCGCTGCTGCTCACCGGCGACCTACTGGTGCACGCGGTGCAACTGGTCGCGCCCGAGCTGCCGTACGCGCACGAGGACGACCCGGTCACCGCCCGCGCCTCCCGGGAGCGGCTCCTCGCCGAGCTGGCCGCCCGGCCGGCCGGCACGCTCGGCACCCCGCACCTGAGTACACCCTTCGTTCCGCTGTAGTACTGCTTCAGGTCGATTGTTACCGGTGGCATGCTTCGCCCCAGCTGCGCAGCATCGAGGGCATGACTCCTGCGTACCCGTTCAACCGCCGACGCTTCGTCTCGGCGGCCGGTGCCGCGACCGCCGGCCTGGTGGTCGGACCGATGCTGCTCGACCAGACGGGGGCGGCGGCACACATCCCGTCCCATGCCGGCGGACCGCTGCCGACCGGCCTCTTCACCCTCGGGGTCGCCTCCGGTGACCCGCTGCCGGACGGCGTGGTGCTCTGGACCCGCCTCGCCCCGCAGCCGCTGCTCGGCGGCGGCATGCCGGACCGGCCGGTACCGGTGCACTGGGAGGTCGCCGAGGACGAGCGGTTCCGCCGGATCCGTCGCCGGGGCACCGCGCTCGCCGTGACCGAGCTGGCCCACTCGGTGCACGTGGAGGTCTCCGGGCTGCGCGCCGACGCCGAGTACCACTACCGGTTCCGGGTCGGTCGGGAAAACTCCCCGGTCGGCCGTACCCGGACCGCACCGGCGGCGCACGCCCGGCCCCGGCGACTGCGGTTCGCGTTCGCGAGCTGCCAGGACTACCAGGCCGGGGCGTATACCGCGCACCAGCACCTGGCCGAGGAGGAGCTCGCCTTCGTGGCGTTCCTCGGCGACTACATCTACGAGAACCGGCCGAATCCGGCGGCGTACCGGGTGCACCAGGGCACCGACGAGCCGTACTCGCTGACCGACTACCGCAACCAGCACGCGCAGTACAAGACCGACCCTGACCTGCAACGGGCGCACGCGGCGTTCCCGTGGGTGGTCACCTTCGACGACCACGAGCTGGACAACAACTGGGCCGACGAGATCCCGCAGGATCCGGCCCAGCAGACCCCGGAAGCGTTCCGGGAACGCCGCAGAGCCGCCTTCCAGGCGTACTACGAGCACATGCCGCTGCGCCGGTCGGCCCTGCCCCGCGGCCTGGACCTGCGGCTCTACCGCCGGTTCCGCTTCGGCGACCTGGCCAGCGTGCACGTGCTGGACACCCGGCAGTACCGCAGCGACCAGCCGGCCACCCTCGCCGACGCGCAGAACCCGGAGCTGTCGATGACCGGGCCGGAGCAGGAGCGCTGGCTGGTGCACGGGATGCGGTCGGCCGGCAGCCGCTGGAACCTGCTGGCCAACCAGGTGATGTGGGCGTCCAACGACCGGCAGGCCGGTCCGGGGCAGACCTTCGACCTGGACAACTGGGACGGCTACCGGGCGCAGCGCCGCCGGCTGCTGGAGTTCTTCGGCTCCGGCCAGGTGGCCAACCCGGTGGTGCTGACCGGGGACCGGCACTGCACCTGGGTCTGTGACCTGAAGCCGGACTTCGACGACCCGGCCTCACCGGTGGTCGGCGCCGAGATCACCGGTACGTCGATCACCTCGGGCGGCAACCCGGACACCGCCGCCTTCCACCGCACGTACGACCCGATCATGGCGGAGAGCCCGCACTGGAAGTACATCGACAACCAGCGCGGCTACCTGGTCTGCGACGTGACCCCGGAGCGGATGCTCAGCTCGTTGCGGCTGGTCGACACCGTCTGGGCGCCCACCGCCACGGTGCGGACCGCCGCCGAGTTCGTCGTGCTCGCCGGTGAGCCGGGCATCTCGGTGCTCAGCCAGGAGGGCCCGGCCGCCACCGCCGCCGCGCGCAGCCGGGCGAGCACCGGCCCGACCTATCAGGTGACCGAGCACCAGGACTCCTTCCCGCTGCGCTGACCGGCGGTCCGGCGGGCTCGGAACGGGAGGAAGCAGGCGGGGCCCGGCGTACGGACACGCCGGGCCCCGCCGTAGTGCTGATCGATCACATGTTGGCGACGTCGGCCTGCTTGGCCCGGACCGCCTCCGCGGCGGCCTTCAGGCTCTCGATCTCGTCGGCGTCCAGCGGCGTCTCCACGATCCGGCGTACGCCCTCCCGGCCTATCTCCGCCTCGACACCCAGGTAGACCCCGGAGATGCCGAACTCGCCGTCGACCCAGGCGCAGACCGGCATGACCTCGCCGGAGTCGGTGGCCACGGCCCGGGCCATCCGGGCGGCGGCGGCCGACGGCGCGTAGTACGCCGAACCGGTCTTGAGCAGCGCGACCACCTCGGCTCCGCCGTTGCGGGTGCGTACCACCAGCTCCTCGATCTGCTCCGCCGGCATCACGTCGCGCAGCGGCTTGCCGTCCACGGTGCTGCGGGACGGCACCGGCACCATCGTGTCGCCGTGCGAGCCGAGGGTGAGGGTCCGGACCGAGCCGACCTTCACGCCGAGAGCCTCGGCGACGAAGTTGGTGAACCGGGCGGTGTCGAGCATGCCGGCCTGGCCGAGCACCCGGTTCCTGGGGAACTGGGTGGCGATCTGGGCCAGCGCGGTCATCTCGTCCAGCGGGTTGGAGACGACGATGACCACGGCGTTCGGGGCGTACTTGGCGACGTTCTCGGCGACCTGGCGGACGATCCGGGCGTTGGTCTCCAGCAGGTCCATCCGGCTCATGCCCGGCTTGCGGGGCAGCCCGGCGGTGATCACGACGACGTCGGAGCCCTCGATCTGCTCGTAGCCCTCGCCGCCCTTGCCGGTCGTCACGCCGACGACCTTGGTCTCGAAGCCCTCGACCGGGCGCGACTGGTTGAGGTCCAGCGCGATGCCCTCGGGCTTGCCCTCGATGATGTCGGTGATCACGACAGTGTCGAAGACGTCGTACTCCGCCAGGCGCTGCGCGGTCGTCGAGCCGTAGAAGCCGGCACCGACTACGGTGACCTTTTTGCCCATGGTCGTCCCACTCCCTGATACCCGTCTGGTTATTTCCGGACGGTATCAGTCAGGAGTGTTCGGTTTTGGCCAGGGGCGGAATTGCCTGCCGTCGCTCACATCCGCCGGACGGGCGGGACCGGGCGCCGACCTCAGCCCTGCTCGGCGGACTCCAGCCCGGCCTCGGCCCGCTCCACCACGTTGGCCAGCAGCATCGCCCGGGTCATCGGGCCGACCCCGCCCGGCATCGGTACCAGCTTGCCGGCCACCTCGGCGACGTCCGGACCGACGTCCCCGGTGTAGCGGCCCTTGCCGTCCGCACCGATCACCCGGGTGATCCCGACGTCGACCACCACCGCGCCCGGCCGGACCATGTCGGCGGTGAGCAGTCCCGGCACGCCGGCCGCCACGATCACGATGTCGGCGGCCCGGGTGTGCGCGGCCAGGTCGAGGGTGCCGGTGTGGCAGAGCGTCACGGTGGCGTTCTCGCTGCGTCGGGTCAGCAGCAGCCCGAGCGGCCGGCCGACGGTGTTGCCCCGGCCGACCACCGCCACCTCGGCGCCGCGCAGCGGCACGTCGTGCCGGCGCAGCAGCTCGACGATGCCGCGCGGGGTGCAGGGCAGCGGCCCGGGATAGCCGAGCACCAACCGGCCGAGGTTGACCGGGTGCAGCCCGTCGGCGTCCTTGTCCGGGTCGATCATCTCCAGCACCCGCTGGGTGTCGAGCTGCGCCGGGAGCGGGAGCTGCACGATGTAGCCGTGGCAGGCCGGGTCGGCGTTGAGTTCGGCGACCGTGGCGTCGACCTGTTCCTGGGTGGCGTCGGCCGGCAGCTCGCGGCGGATCGAGGCGATGCCGACCTCGGCGCAGTCCCGGTGCTTGCCGTTGACGTACGCCTGGGAGCCGGGATCCTCGCCGACCAGTACGGTGCCCAGCCCCGGCACGACGCCCCGATCGGCGAGCGCCTTCACCCGGTCCCGGAGTTCGTCCTTGATGTGTGCCGCGGTCGCTTTGCCGTCGAGAAGGGTCGCCGTCACAGCCAGATCGTCTCACGCGGTACGGCGGGTCGGCCCGGCACCCGGCTGGTCGGTACCGGGATCGGCCACTCGGCCAAGGCCCCTTCGGCCGGGCGACCGGCACGGGATGCTAACTATACGTAGCCGTGTTCTTAGTCACGCTCAGTGAGATCTTGTGGAGTTGTCCACAATATGGAAGACGCGATCAGGGCGAATACGGATTAATCTCCGAGGCGGCGTTGCCCGGCTCACACCGCCCAGCCCGTACCGTTGGGCCGGATAAGTTCCGGATGACCGAATCTGCGGATCGGCCGGGCCAGCCTTCCGATAGCAGCTCACCCGGCATATGTGCAAGTCCTGTCGGGGGGCTGTGTTACTGACTCGTAATCATCCAGTTTGGCCAGGGGTCCTGCTCCGACCTACCTTTGCCGAGCGTTGCACAGCGTTACCTCTGTGTGGGGACGGCTGCTCAGCGTAAGGAGACGAGGAGGCTCAATGCAGGTTCGTAGGCTCGCTGCCTGGACCGCCCTCCCCCTTGCCGCGACCCTCGGCCTCGTGGCCTGTGGCGGGGGCGGCGACTCGGGGGAGAGCGACCCGAATGCGACGGTTTCGATCCAGATCGCGGAACCGCAGCACCTGATCCCGACCAACACCAACGAGTCGAGCGGTAACCAGGTGCTCTCCGCCCTGTTCACCCCGCTGGTCGACTACGACGAGCAGAACAAGCCGTTCGAGGTCGCCGCCGAGTCCGTGAACTCGACCGACAACGTGACCTGGACGATCAAGCTGAAGGACGGCTACACCTTCCACAACGGCGAGAAGGTGACCGCGGACAGCTACATCAACGCCTGGAACTACGGCGCCTACGCGCCGAACGGGCAGGGCAACAGCTACTTCTTCGAGAAGATCGCCGGCTACGAGGACCTCCAGTCCGAGGACCCGGACGGCGACGGCCCGCAGAAGGCGCCGGAGCCGAAGGCGACCACGATGAGCGGGCTGAAGAAGGTCGACGACCTGACCTTCACGGTGACGCTGGCCAAGCCGTACACCGAGTTCAAGACCGTGCTCGGCTACACCGCGTTCTACCCGCTGCCGGCCGCCGCCTTCTCGGCACCCGGCGTGATCAAGGACGGCTTCGAGGACGCCCCGATCGGCAACGGCCCCTTCAAGATGAAGGGCACCTGGCAGCACGACGCCAAGGTCGAGGTCGAGCGCTACGACGCGTACCCGGGCGAGAAGCCGAAGGTCGCCGGTGCCGAGTTCCGGATCTACCAGCAGCTCACCGCCGCGTACGCGGACGTGCTCTCGGACAACCTCGACGTGGACGTGACCGTCCCGACCGAGAACCTGAGCACCGCGGCCACCGACCTCGGTGACCGGTTCAAGCAGAGCCCGGCCTCCTCCTTCCAGTTCGTGGCCTTCCCCACGTTCGAGGAGGAGTTCAGCAAGCCGGACGTCCGCAAGGCCGTCTCCATGGCGATCGACCGGGACGAGATCAGCAAGTCCATCTTCAAGGGGTCGCAGATCTCGGCGCGCTCGTTCGTCTCCCCGGTGGTCGCCGGCTACCGCGACGACACCTGCGGCGAGGCCTGCGAGTTCAACCCGGGCAAGGCCAAGGAGCTCTACCAGGCCGCGGGTGGACCGAGCGAGCTGAAGATCACCTACAACGGTGACGGCGGGCACAAGGACTGGGTCGACGCGACCTGCAACCAGCTCAAGGCCAACCTGGGCGTGGAGTGCGTGGGTGTCGCCGAGCCGAAGTTCTCGGACCTGCTGACCAAGGTCGACAACAAGCAGCCGGTCGGCCTGATCCGGCTGGGCTGGCTGATGGACTACCCGTCCATGGAGAACTACCTCGGCCCGCTGTACACCACCAACGGCTCGTCGAACTACTACGGGTACAGCAACCCGGAGTTCGACCGGCTGGTGCAGGAGGGTACGACGGCCGCGACCGCGGACGAGGCGGTCAAGAAGTACCAGCAGGCCGAGGACATCCTGGCCGCCGAGATGCCGGTGATCCCGCTCCGGTTCGGCCAGAACGTCTACGCGCACTCGACCCGGGTCAAGAACGTCGAGGTCGACCTCTTCCAGGTCGTCGACATGACCAAGATCGAGGTCGTCAGCTGAGCTGACCGCACGGCCGGTCCGGGCCACCCGGTAACTCCTCGGGTGGCCCGGACCGTTTCCCGCACACCGCGCCCCAGCCATCCCCACGGAGAGTAAGCAGCATGTTCCGCTACATCGTGCGGCGCCTGCTTCAGATGGTCCTGGCCTTCTTCGGGACCACTCTGATCGTCTACGCGCTGATGTTCGCCGGACAGGGTGACCCCATCCAGGCACTCGCCGGTGAGCGCCCGGTCAGCGAGGCGCAGCGGGCGTACCTGACCGAGAAGTTCCACCTCGACCAGACCGGTGTCGGTGGGTTCTTCTACCGCTACTTCGACTACGTCGGCAACCTGCTCCGGGGCGACCTCGGTGACTCGCTCACCGGCCGGGAGATCGGCGACATGCTGGCCCAGGCCTGGCCGGTCACGGTGAAGCTCGCGATCATCGGACTGCTGGTGGCGATCGTGGTCGGCGTCACCGCCGGGGTCATCGCCGGGCTTCGCCGGGGCGGCATCTTCGACAACGCCACCCTGGCGCTGACCCTGCTGGTGCTCGGCATCCCGACCATCGTGCTGGCGCCGCTCGCCCAGTACTTCCTCGGCGTCAAGCTGCCGCTCTTCCCGCCGACCGCCGGCTCCGATCCCAGCATCTACGCCCTGCTGCTGCCCGGCATCGTGCTCGGCTCCCTGTCGCTGGCCACCGCGCTGCGGCTGACCCGTACCTCGGTCGCCGAGAACCTGCGCTCCGACTACGTACGGACCGCGAAGGCCAAGGGGCTGCCGGTGCGCCGCATCGTCAGCGTGCACGTACTCCGGAACTCGCTGATCCCGGTGATCACCTTCCTCGGCGTCGAACTCGGCAACCTGATGAGCGGCGCGATCATCACCGAGGGTGTCTTCAACATCCCGGGCGTCGGGTTCAACCTCTTCCGCGGCATCAAGACCGAGGACGGCCCGCTGGTGGTCGGCCTGGTCAGCGTGCTGGTCGTGGTCTATCTGGTGTCGAACCTCGTGGTGGACGTCCTCTACGCCGTCCTCGACCCCCGCATCCGGTACGAGTGAGGGATCAACAGGCATGAGTGAGCTTGAGACTGTCGCCGCGGCCGGGACGGCCGGCGGCAAGGCCGGGACCGACCCGGCCGCCCGGCCGCGCAGCCTGGCCGGCGACGCCTGGCGCGACCTGCGCCGCAACCCGATCTTCTGGATCTCCCTGGTACTGGTCCTCGCCGTCACCGCGATGGCGGCCGTCCCCGGCCTCTTCACCGCGAACGACCCGCACGACTGCACGCTCGCCCGGCAGCACGCCGGCCCCGGCGGCGGCGCCCCGTTCGGGTACGACTTCCAGGGCTGCGACATCTACGCCCGCGCCGTCTTCGGTGCCCGGGCGTCGCTGCTGGTCGGCGCCTTCTCCGCACTGGTCACCGGGCTGATCGCGATCACCGTCGGCATGCTCGCCGGCTACTTCGGCCGGTGGGTCGACGCGGCGCTCTCCCGGGTGATCGACGTGGTCCTCGGCATCCCGCTGCTGCTCGCCGCGATCGTGATGCTCAAGCGGATCAGCAGCGACAGCCCGAACGTCCGGATCGTCGCGGTGATCTTCGTACTCGCGATCCTCGGCTGGACCACCGCCGCCCGGGTGATCCGCTCTTCGGTGATCAGCGCCAAGCAGCAGGACTACGTGGCGGCGGCCCGGATGCTCGGCGCCGGCAACGGCCGGACCATGTGGCGACACATCCTGCCCAACTCGCTGGCCCCGGTGATCGTGGTGCTGACCATCGCACTCGGCTCGTTCATCGCCGCCGAGGCGACGCTCTCCTTCCTCGGCATCGGCCTGAAGGCCCCGACCATCTCCTGGGGCATCGACATCGACGCCGGGCGGACGCACATGCGGGAGTCGGCGGTCCCGCTGGTGGTGCCCTCGACCTTCCTGGCGCTGACCGTACTGGCCTTCATCATGCTCGGCGACGCGATCCGCGACGCCTTCGACCCGAAGCTGCGGTGACCACATGACGGTTTACCTGAACGAACGAAGCGGACTCGGCGACCGGCGGCCGGCCGGGGACGACGGCGGGCACCTGCTGGAGGTACGGGACCTCTTCGTCGAGTTCCGCACCCGGGACGGCGTCGCCAAGGTGATCAACGGCGTCTCGTACCACCTGGACGCCGGGGAGACCCTGGCGGTACTCGGCGAGTCGGGCTCCGGCAAGTCGGTGACCGCCCAGGCGATCATGGGCATCCTGGACATGCCGCCGGCGGTCATCCCGTCCGGCCAGATCCTCTACCGCGGTACCGACCTGCTGAAGCTCGGCGAGGAGGAGCGCCGGAAGGTACGCGGCAAGCAGATCTCGATGATCTTCCAGGATGCGCTCTCCGCGCTGAACCCGGTCTTCCCGGTCGGCTGGCAGATCGGCGAGATGCTGCGGCTGCGCGAGGGAATGTCCCGGGCCCAGGCCAAGCGCCGGGCGATCGAGCTGATGGAACTGGTCAAGATCCCGGCCGCGAAGCAGCGGATCGGGGACTACCCGCACCAGTTCTCCGGCGGCATGCGCCAGCGCGTCATGATCGCGATGTCGCTGGCGCTGGACCCGGCGGTGCTGATCGCCGACGAGCCCACCACCGCGCTGGACGTGACCGTGCAGGCGCAGATCATGGACCTGCTCGGCGAACTGCGCCGGGACCTGAACATGGCGATGATCCTGATCACCCACGACCTCGGGGTGGTCGCCGACGTCGCCGACCGGATCGCCGTGATGTACGCCGGCCGGATCGTCGAGCACGCCGACGTGCACTCGCTGTACGAGGCACCGGCACACCCGTACACCAAGGGGTTGCTGGAGTCGATTCCCCGGCTCGACCTCAAGGGCCAGCGGCTGACCACCATCAAGGGGCTGCCGCCCAACCTGATGCGCATCCCCAGTGGATGCCCGTTCCACCCGCGCTGCCCGTACGCCCGACAGGAGTGCGTCGACGTCGTGCCAACGAGCCGGTCGCTCGGCAACGGCCGGACCAGCGCCTGCCACTTCGCCCAGGAGGTCCTCGATGGCACCCTCTGACCAGCAGACCAGCCCGGCCAAGCCGCGCGGCGAGACCGTGCTGCGGGTCGAGAACGTCGTCAAGCACTTCCCGATCACCCAGGGCATCGTCTTCAAGCGGCAGATCGGCGCCGTCAAGGCGGTCGACGGGGTCAGCTTCGAACTGAACCGGGGCGAGACCCTCGGCATCGTCGGCGAGTCCGGCTGCGGCAAGTCGACCCTGGCCAAGCTGCTGATGCGGCTGGAGACGCCGACCTCGGGCCGGGCGATGCTGGAGGGCCGGGACCTGTTCAAGCTCTCCGGCGGGGAACTGCGCCGGATGCGCCGGAACGTGCAGATGGTCATGCAGGACCCGTACACCTCGCTGAACCCGAGGATGACGGTCGGCGACATCATCGGCGAGCCGTTCGACATCCACCCGGACGCGGCGCCGCGCGCTTCCCGCCGGCAGCGGGTGCAGGAGCTGCTGGACCTGGTCGGGTTGAACCCGGAGCACATCAACCGCTATCCGCACCAGTTCTCGGGCGGGCAGCGGCAGCGGATCGGGATCGCCCGGGCGTTGGCGCTCAAGCCGGAGATCATCGTCTGTGACGAGCCGGTGTCGGCGCTGGACGTCTCGATCCAGGCGCAGGTGATCAACCTGCTGGAGAGCCTCCAGGACGAACTCGGGCTCTCCTACATCTTCATCGCGCACGACCTGTCCGTGGTGCGGCACATCGCCGACCGGGTCGCGGTGATGTACCTGGGCAAGATCGTGGAGATCGGTACCGAGGACGAGATCTACGAGCGGCCGACGCATCCGTACACCCAGGCGCTGCTCTCGGCGGTGCCGGTGCCGGACCCGAAGGCCCGGGCGCACCGCGAGGTCATCCGGCTCGACGGTGACGTGCCGTCGCCGGCCAACCCGCCCTCGGGCTGCCGGTTCCGCACCCGGTGCTGGAAGGCGCAGGAGATCTGCGCCACCCAGGAGCCGCAGCTCGTCCTCCGTGCCGTCGAGCCGCACCCGTCCGCCTGCCACTTCGCCGAACTCAAGCAGCACGTCGTCTCCTGACCGCCCGCTCCGGCCGGCGGGCCCTGGTTCCGACCGGGCGGCCGTCGGCCTGGTCGTGCCTACCTCTGGCGGAGGCTGTCGAGCTGGGTGCGCAGGCGGGGCGCGACAATCCCGACATCGCGTCGCCTACACCGGCGGGAGCACAAGCGGGGCAGCTCGACAGTCTCCAGTTCGGACACTGTCCGGGAGGAGCGTCGCCGGACCGACCGGTACGGCGACGGTGGAGAGGCCGGGAACCACACAATGGTTTCCGGCCTCTCCCCTACATGGCACGAAGAGTCGTACCCGTGACGATGGTTCTGCTCGCCCTGGCGGTTCCGCTGGCCGGGTGTGGTGCGGAACCGCCGCCCACCGTCGGCCCGACGGGAAGCCGCGCGGCGGGCGTGGCCGATCCGGGCGCCACCTGCCCGGCCGCCACCGGGGTGGCGACCGAGGTGCCAGGGGTCGCGGACACCGGACACTCGTTCTGGGCCCTGCTGTTCCCACGCGGTGGCCCGAGCCTGCACAGCGGCCGGGAGGAGAAGATCGTCTGGCGGATGACCGGCTCCGGAAGCTTCAGCGTCCAGGCCACCGGCCCGGACGGGGTCACCGTCGAGCCGGTCTGGGGCCCGACCCGACACGACGGCAGTACCTGGACCAGGCCGGGTGACGAGTGGGGCACCGGATGGAACTTCCCCGCCGCCGGCTGCTGGACCGTACGGGCCAGCCGGTCCAGTGGCGCGACCGGCAGTCTCGTGCTGCGGGTCGGCTGACCGCACGTCAGGGGCGGTCAGTGGAAGAAGTGCCGGGTGCCGGTGAGGTACATGGTGATCCCGGCCGCCGTCGCCGCCGCGACGACCTCCTCGTCCCGCACCGAGCCGCCGGGCTGGACGACCGCCCGGACCCCGGCGTCGATCAGCACCTGGAGCCCGTCCGGGAACGGGAAGAACGCGTCCGAGGCGGCGACCGCGCCCCGGGCCCGCTCGGCACCGGCCCGGGAGACCGCCAGGTGCGCCGAGTCGACCCGGTTCACCTGACCCATCCCGACCCCGACGGTCGCACCCTCGGCGGCGAGCAGGATCGCGTTGCTCTTCACCGCCCGGACGGCCCGCCAGGCGAAGGCGAGATCGGCCAGGGTCGACTCGTCGGCCGGCTCCCCGGTGACCAGCCGCCAGCCGGCCGGATCGTCACCGGGCGCGTCCACCCGGTCGGCCATCTGCACCAGCGCGCCCCCGCTGACCGGGCGCCACTCCGCCGGGTACGGCGCCCAGGCGGGCGCGCGCAGCAGCCGGATGTTCTTCTTGCCGGAGAGTACGTCCACCGCACCCGGCTCGAAGTCGGGTGCCACCAGTACCTCGGTGAAGACCTCGGCGACCTGCTGCGCCATCTCGACCGAGACCGGCCGGTTAACCGCGATCACCCCGCCGAACGCGGAGACCGGGTCGCAGGCGTGCGCCCGGCGGTGCGCCTGCGCCACGTCGGCACCGATCGCGATGCCGCACGGGTTGGCGTGCTTGATGATCGCCACCGCCGGCCGGTCGGCGAAGTCGTTCACCGCCCGCCAGGCCGCGTCCGCGTCGACGTAGTTGTTGTAGGACATCTCCTTGCCGTGCAACTGCTCGGCCTGGGCCAGCCCGGGCGGGGAGGCCGGGTCGACGTAGAGCACCGCCGCCTGGTGCGGGTTCTCGCCGTACCGCAGCGGGGTCGGCGCGGTCAGCACCTGACCGGCGAAGGTCGGCCACTCCTGCTCCGCCGGCCCGGTCCGCACCGCGAACCAGTTCGCCACCGCCACGTCGTACTCGGCGATGTCGGCGAAGGCGCGGGCCGCGAGCTGCTGGCGCTGCCCGGCGCTGAAACCGCCGTCGGCCAGGGCGGCCAGCACCGACGGGTACGCCGACACCGACGTCACCACCGCGACCGAGGCGTGGTTCTTCGCCGCCGCCCGGACCATCGCCGGCCCACCGATGTCGATCTGCTCGACGCACGCGTCGAAGTCCGCGCCGGACGCCACCGTCTCGGTGAACGGGTAGAGGTTCGACACCAGCAGGTCGAACGGGGCGATGCCCAGCTCGCCGAGCTGCGCCGCGTGCCGTTCCAGCCGCAGGTCGGCCAGGAGCCCGGCGTGCACCTTCGGGTGCAGCGTCTTGACCCGGCCGTCGAGCACCTCGGGGAACCCGGTCAGCGTCTCGACCGGGGTGACCGGGATCCCGGCCCCCTCGATGGTCGTCGCCGTGCTGCCGGTGGAGACGATCTCGACTCCGGCGTCGTGCAGCGCCCGGGCCAGCTCGACCAGCCCGGTCTTGTCGTAGACGCTGAGCAGCGCGCGCCTGATCGGCCGCCGGCCGTCCGCGCCGGAACTCGTGTCGCTCACTCCGATCGTGACCTTCCTTCCAGTGATCGTCCAACCCTCCCGGAGCAGCCGGCCGACCTGCGTGACGAGCTGCCGTCGCTCGGCCACCTTGATCCGCTCGGTGAGGGTCTCCTCGTCGTCGTCGTCGAGCACCGGCACGGCCACCTGGGCGATGATCGGCCCGGTGTCGACACCGGCGTCGACGAAGAACAGGGTGGCCCCGGCGAGTTTCACCCCGTAGCCGAGGGCGTCGCGCGGGCCGTGCATGCCGGGAAAGGCGGGCAGCAGCGAGTTGTGCGTGTTGACGTACCGGTCGCCGAAGGCCGCCAGGAAGTGCGGGCCGACCAGCTTGAGGAAGCCGGCCGAGACGACCAGGTCGGGTTCGTACTCGGCGACGTGTGCGGTGAGCGCCCGGTCCCACTCCTCGCGCGTCGGATACGCCCGGACCGGATCGACGAAGGTGGGTACCCCGGCCGAGGCGGCCCGGTCGAGCCCGGCGATGCCGTCCCGGTCCGCGCCGACGGCGACCACCCGGACGCCGTACGCCGGGTCCGCGCAGGCGTCGAGGAGGGCCTGGAGGTTGCTCCCGGAGCCGGAGACGAGGACGACGACGCGGGCTGCCGACACGGGCTCAGTCACCCCAGCACCCTACCGGGCAGGTCAGGCCGACTCCCCGGCGGCGCGACCCGCGCGGCGTCACCGGAGAGCGCGGTGTCGATCACGATCGGCATGTCGGGCGGCGAGCGGGCCACCAAAGTGGCGTTGATTAGGTACGCTGCCGGACGCTCGGGGCAGTGACCTGTCCCCGGAGATACCCCCTCGGTAATTTCATACATGCGCTGAGTGCAGGCCAAGGAGCCCAACACACATGCAACCCGGTTACCCCTCACACCCGCCGCAAGAGATCAACAACAACATGACGATGTCCATCGTCGCGATCTTCCTGTTCTGGCCGCTGGCCATCCCGGCCATCATGAACGCCTCGAAGGTGAACCCCCTGCTCCAGCAGGGCAACTACCAGGCGGCCCAGGCCGCCGCCGCCGAGTCCCGCAAGTGGTCGAAGCTGGCCCTGATCATCGGCATCTGCCTCTGGGCGGTCTCGCTGATCTGCTGCGTCATCAGTTTCATCATCAGCGCCAACTCGGCGTCGAGCATCTAGTCTGAAAGACCTGTCGAAGGAGTCTTGTCATGCAGCCCGGCTACCCAGGTCAGGACCCGTACGGGCAGCAGCCGTCGGATCCGAACGCACCGCAGCACCAGGATCCGTACGCGCAGCCACCGCAGCCGACCTCGGGCCAGCCGTACGGGCAACCGACCTCGGGCCAGCCGTACGGACAGCCGACCTCGGGCCAGCCGTACGGACAGCCGCAGTACCAGGACGCGCAGCAGCCGTACCAGGACCCGTACGGTCAGCAGCCGATGCCGGGCCAGCCCTACGGCGCGGCACCCGGTTACCAGACCGGCGGATACGCGCCGGGCGGCGGGCAGAACAACACCCTCGGCCTGATCGCGATGATCGTCGGCATCATCTCGATTCCGGCGGCGTGCTGTGCCGCGCTGGGCATCATCGCCGGCATCGCCGGTGTCGTGCTCGGCTTCCTCGGCCGGGGCAAGGCCAGCCGGGGTGAGGCCAGCAACGGGGGTCAGGCGCTGGCCGGCCTCATCTGCGGCGCCGTCGGCCTGCTCCTCGGGGTGGTCAACGTGATCCTGGCGGTCGTGCTGAACGTCAACGGCTTCAGCTACACGCCGTGACCACCGGCCGGGCGGCACGCGGCCGTCCGGAGAGGTGACGGTCCGCGAGTCGTGACAGCCACATCGGGGCGCCCCGGAGTTCTCGGGGCGCCCCGAGCGCGTTCCGGCCGGCGCGGCCGGCGGCTCAGCCCCGGGCGAGGGCCCGGGTCGCGGCGGCGCCGATCAGGGTGCCGACCAGCACCACGACGGTCGCCCCGGCGGCAACCTGCCAGTGCGCCGGCCCCACCTCCGCGAGCCGGCCGCCGCCGAGCGGGCCGCCGGAGAGCAGCGCCGCCACCCCGAGTACCACCCCGGCGACCGGGCCGCCGACCGCCGCCGCGCCCAGCAGCGCGCCCCAGCCGGGCGGTGCCACGTTCCGTTCGGCCGCCGAACGCATCCGGCGGCGGGCGAGCAGCCAGCCCGCGGCCATGCCGGCCAGCACCGGTACGGCCAGCACGACGCCGCCGACCCCGCCGAGCGGACCCTGCGGCAGCCCGGCCAGCAGGGGTACGGCCGGCAGCGCTCCGATGGAGACCTCGGAGGTCCGGACCACCGTGTCGGTGCCGATCGCGAAGCCCGGCCCGAGCAGATAGCTGGCCGCCCAGACCGCGGCGTTCGGCGCGTAGCCGAGACTGACCAGGGTGATGCCCGCCTGGCCCAGCACACCGGTGCGGTAGGCGCCGATCATGTCGCCGGCCTCCCCGCCGCCGGTGGCCACCGCCAGTCCGGCCACCCCGGCACCGGCCCCGAGCAGCAGCATGGCGGCGACCACCCCGGTACGCAGCCCGTCCCGGAGCACCAGCGGAGTACGCCGGGCCACCGCCGCCAGCACCCCGCTGGCCCGGGCCGCGCCGAAGAACGCGGCGAGGGTGCCGAAGCCGGCCAGCGTCAGCACGGCGCGTACGGGGTCGGCGGTCGGCCCGGCGCCGCCGAGCAGCAGCGCGGCGAGCCCGCCGATGACGCCGTACCCGATGCCGACCGCCACCGCGACGGCGAGTGCCCGGCCCGTGCTCGGCCGTTCCCGGACCCGGACGGCCCGGCTGACGTGCACCCCGGCCCGGTTCAGCCGCCAGGCGGCCAGCATGGCCAGGGCGAGCGGCGGCAGGCCGAACGCCCCGGCGTCGGTCTGTAGTGGCACGCCGTGCCCGAGCAGCCAGCCGGCCAGCCCCAGCCGGGCGGCGCCGACGACCTCGCCGCCGCCCTCGGCGAACCGGGCCACCCCGAGCACCACGGCGACCGGCAGGTAGCCGACCAGCGCCGCCCAGCCGGCGGCGACCGCCGCCGCGACCGCCAGCGGGGCCCGGCCGCGCCGTGCCGCCCCGCCCGGCCTCGGCCGGGGCACCCGGTGCGGCCCGGCCGGTGGCTCCCCGGCCGGCCGGCCCCGGCGCGACTCCCGGCCGTCCGCCGGCCTCGCGGCAGCGGCCGGCTCGGCCGGCTCGGTCTCCGGCGACTCCGGCCGGTCGGGAACGGTGGGTGGTGGCATCAGCGCCTACTCTGGCACGGCGGCGGGTCGGCCGGTTCGCGACACCACCGTACGGATGGGCGAGGCCGGCGCGATATCCGCTTTGTCCCCGCCGGAAGCCCGGTCGTGCGGGGTACGGAACGGGGTGGCCGGCACAGGCCGACCACCCCGGTGAGAATCCGTCGACGGCTCAGCCGCCGGACATCAGCTCGCGCATCAGTCGCGCGGTCTCGCTCGGCGTCTTGCCGACCTTGACCCCGACCGCCTCCAGGGCGGCCTTCTTCGCGTCGGCGGTACCGGCCGAGCCGGAGATGATGGCCCCGGCGTGCCCCATCGTCTTGCCGGGCGGCGCGGTGAAGCCGGCGATGTAGCCGACCACCGGCTTGGTGACGTTGGCCTTGATGAACTCGGCCGCCCGCTCCTCGGCGTCACCGCCGATCTCACCGATCATCACGATCGCGTCGGTCTCGGGGTCGGCCTGGAACGCCGCGAGCGCGTCGATGTGGGTGGTGCCGATGATCGGGTCGCCGCCGATGCCGACGCAGGTGGAGAAGCCGATGTCGCGCAGCTCGTACATCATCTGGTAGGTCAGGGTGCCGCTCTTGCTGACCAGGCCGATCCGGCCCGCACCGGTGATGTCGGCCGGGATGATGCCGGCGTTGGAGGCGCCCGGCGAGGCGATGCCGGGGCAGTTCGGCCCGATGATCCGGGTCCGCTCCCCCTGCGCCACGTTGTACGCCCAGAACGCGGCGGTGTCGTGCACCGGTACGCCCTCGGTGATCACCACGGCGAGCGGGATGCCGGCGTCGATCGCCTCGACCACGGCGCCCCGGGTGAACTGCGGCGGTACGAAGATGACGCTGACGTCGGCACCGGTGGCCGCCATCGCCTCGGCGACGTTGGCGAAGACCGGCAGCTCGACGTTGTCGAAGGCGACCTTCTGGCCCGCCTTGCGCGGGTTGACCCCACCGACGACGTTGGTACCGGCCGCCAGCATCCGCCTGGTGTGCTTCATCCCCTCGGAGCCGGTCATCCCCTGTACGACGACCTTGGACTCCTTGGTCAGCCAGATAGCCATCTCACACCCCCGCAGCCGCGAGCTCGGCGGCCCGCTGGGCCGCGCCGTCCATAGTGTCCACCCGCTGCACCAGCGGGTTCGCGGCGCCGTCGAGGATGGCCCGCCCGGCCTCCGCGTTGTTGCCGTCGAGGCGTACCACGAGGGGCTTGTCGACCGTCTCGCCGCGCTCGGCGAGCAGGGCCAGCGCCTGGATGATGCCGTTGGCGACCTCGTCGCAGGCGGTGATCCCGCCGAAGACGTTGACGAAGACGCTGCGTACCGACGGGTCGGAGAGGACGATCTCCAGGCCGTTCGCCATCACCGCGGCGCTGGCGCCGCCGCCGATGTCGAGGAAGTTCGCCGGCTTGACGCCGCCGTGCGACTCGCCCGCGTACGCCACCACGTCGAGGGTGGACATCACCAGGCCGGCGCCGTTGCCGATGATGCCGACCTCGCCGTCCAGCTTGACGTAGTTGAGGTCCTTCTCCTTGGCCCGCTGCTCCAGCGGGTCCACCGCGGCCTGGTCGACCAGCGCCTCGTGGTCGGGGTGCCGGAAGCCGGCGTTCTCGTCGAGCGAGACCTTCGCGTCGAGGCAGAGCACCTTTCCGTCGGCCGTCCGGGCCAGCGGGTTCACCTCGACCAGGGTGGCGTCCTCGGCCACGAACGCCTGCCACAGGCGTACCGCGATCGGCACGATCTGGTCGGTCAGCTCGGCGGGGAAGCCGGCGGCCTCGACGATCTCCCGCGCCTTGGCCTCGTCGACCCCGGCGTTGGCGTCGATCGTCACCTTGGCGACCCGCTCCGGCGTCTCGGCGGCCACCTGCTCGATGTCCATCCCGCCGGCCACGCTGGCGATGCAGAGGAAGGTGCGGTTGGCGCGGTCGAGCAGGTAGGAGAAGTAGTACTCCTCGGCGATGTCCGCGGTCACGGTCAGCATGACCTTGTTGACCGTGTGGCCCTTGATGTCCATGCCGAGGATGTCGGTGGACCGGGCCACCGCCTCGTCCGGCCCCTCGGCCAGCTTGACGCCGCCCGCCTTGCCCCGGCCGCCGACCTTCACCTGAGCCTTGACGACCACCCGGCCGCCGAGGCGCTCGGCGATCGCGCGGGCCTCCTGGGGGGTCGTCGCGACACCGCCGGCCAGCACGGGCAACCCGTGCCGCTCGAACAGCTCACGCCCCTGGTATTCGTACAGGTCCACGATTGCGCGTCCCGTCCCGTCTCCGCGGCGCGCCGTCGCACCGCCGCCAGCGTGTGAATGAGTTGGGCCTGCTGTAGGCACGAACAGGCCGTCGGCCGCAGCCTAGCGAGGTGAGCACGCCCGGCATCCACGTGGGTGCTCGGTGTGCGGTAACGCACAGCAGGCCGGCGGGTCGGTGTGGCCGCCGACCTGGGGCGGCGGGGAAAAGATTTCCCGGGCGGCGTAACCCGGCGTAAGGGACGTCGTTGAGTCTGATGTCGGAGCGCTGGGGGAGCGCGATGACGGAGACGGCCGATGCCCTGTCGGTCGAGGGGTGGCGGCGGGGCATCGCGCATAGAGAGGCCGGACGTGTGAGGGGTGCGTCCGGCCTCTCCCCCATCTCCGGACCCGGCGCCCCGGCCCGTACCACTCGGCGCGCCGGCGGGGTGGCAGGGTCAGCCGATCACCGGCTGGCCGACGTTGTCGCGGACCCACTCCACGATCGAGCCGGTGGTGGCGCCCGGGGTGAAGATCTTCGCGACGCCGAGCCGCTCCAGCTCCGGGATGTCCGCGTCCGGGATGATCCCGCCGCCGAAGACGACGAGATCCGTCACGTCCCGCTCGGCGAGCAGTTCCAACACCCGGCGGAACAGCGTCATGTGCGCACCGGAGAGCACCGACAGGCCGACCGCGTCGGCGTCCTCCTGGATCGCCGTCTCGACGATCTGCTCGGGCGTCTGGTGCAGACCGGTGTAGATGACCTCCATGCCGGCATCCCGCAGGGCCCGGGCGACCACCTTCGCACCCCGGTCGTGCCCGTCCAGGCCGGGCTTGGCGACGACCACCCGGATCCGAGAACTCATCAGCGCAACACCTCTCCAGGACACCGGTCAGAGTTACCTTAACGAACGGTAACCCGGTTGCCGGCCGCCCGGGAACTCCCCGCGGCGACGAGCCCGGAAGCGGCGGGGTCCGGGGTACCCGGCAGCCGTCCGGCGACACCCCTAGGGAGGCCACCGAGCGGGCTCTCCCGCGGGTCGGATCGATGACACACCGCTGCATCAGAAGTAACCGAGAGTTACTAACGAGGCCGGTCGCAAAAGGTTACGAGATATGGCATTCCATGACGCACAACCGCACAGCGAACCGGCAATCTGGCGCTGCGACTTGTGGCGCGCCTAGGGGTTGGTTACCGTGGCCCACGGTTGTCATCAGGTCTACGACCCGGCGACAACGCGGTCAACCGGAGTTCACTTCGATCGTCGAACATCGGTCACGGTCGCAACACTGACCCGACAACGGAGGGTGTGCGTGCGCCAGCGCCTGTCGTCTGAGCCCGATCGCTATCGAGGGCGACGCCGCGTCCCCACACCCCCGCGCAGCCGCTACGCCGCCGTCGTCACCACGGCTTTCGTCGGAGCCGGCGTCGTCGCGCTCGGCGCGGGGGCTCTCCCCGACGCCAAGGCGGTCAGCCCGTCCGCACTGGCGGACCTGGAAAAGGCCGCCGCCACCAGCGAGGACCTGAGCGCGCGGGCCGCCGACGCCGAGCGGCCGTCCCGGGACGACCGGGGCGACGACGGACTCGCCTCCACCCTCGCCGCCGCGCCCGACGTCTGGCGGCTCCCGCTCGACAAGTACAGCTTCACCTCGCCGTACGGCATGAAGTGGAACAAGCTGCACGCCGGCATCGACCTGGCCGCCCCCGAGGGGACCCCCTACCACGCGGTGCACGCGGGCACGGTGACCAAGGCCGGCTGGTTCGGCGGGTACGGCTACTGCGTCATCGTCGAGCACGCCGACGGCACCGAGTCGATCTACGGGCACTCCTCGAAGCTGCTGGTCACCGAGGGGCAGGAGGTCAAGGCCGGCGACCAGCTCGGCCTGGTCGGCAACACCGGCCACTCCTACGGCTCACACCTGCATCTCGAGCTGCATGTCAAAGGCAAGCCGACCGACCCCATCCCCTACCTGCGGGACCGGGACGTGGACATTCAGCTACAAGTCGACGATCCGTACGCCGGCGTAGCCGCCTCCTGACGCGCCGTCACGCCGCATTACCGCCCGACCGAGACCGGTTGGGCGGTTTTCTTTCGCCCAGGGTCCGGCGAAGTTTCCTGCGCCACACCGGTCGATGTGACGGACAGCACAGCCGAACCACCTGCCAGACGGGTCGACCGGGTCGATTCACGGCATAACCCCGGCGCTGCCGTCCGGCCCCCGGCCGTGCTCGACGACCCGGGGCGGAGCGGGCAGCACGGCGCCGACCACCATTTCCGGGTCCACTCCGCTACCAGAAGGGACCCGTCGTGCCGGAGACCGATCCGACCCAGCCCGAGCCGACCGATGACCGGGCCGCCGAGCCCACCGCGCCCCGGCGTACCGGAGGATCGGGCGTCGCCCGGCACCGGGTCGGCGGCCGGCGCCGGTACCTCGTACCCGGACTGGTCGCACTGCTCGGCCTCGGCGTGGCCGGCGCGGTGACCGCGGTGGCCCTCGGCGACGACCGGCCGACCGACCGGGTGTCGGTGGCCGAGCAGGAGTCGGCCCGGGCCGACGCCGCGCAGCGCGCCGACCGGTCCGCACGGGAGGACACCGCCCCGACGACCTCCCCGACCCCGAGCGCGACCGCGACGCCGACCCCGGCCACCACCGCGACCACCCGGCCGCCGACCCCGAAGCCGAGCCGGAGCAGCGCCTCCGCGAAGGCGGCCAGCCCGACCGTCCGGAAGGCGGCCGCCTGGGTCGACCCGATGCCGGGCGCCGGCGTCACCTCCTGCTACGGGATGCGCTGGGGGACGATGCACGCCGGCATCGACCTGGCGATGCCGGCCGAGACCCCGATCCGGGCCGCCGGAGCCGGCACGGTGGTCGACGCCGGCTGGGCCTTCGCCGGGTACGGCATCTCGGTGGTCGTCGACCACGGCAACGGCTGGCTCACCCACTACGCCCACCAGAGCCGGACCGTGGTGAGCGTCGGCGACCGGGTCAAGCCCGGCCAGGTGATCGGGTACGAGGGTGCCACCGGCGACGCCACCGGACCGCACCTGCACTTCGAGGTGCACAACGGGCTCTGGAACCAGGTCGACCCGGCGCCGTGGATGCGGGCCCGTGGGGTCGACCTGGGCTGCTGAGCCCGGTCGGCGGTCGAGCGGGAACTCGGGCCGCCCGGCGGACGGTCAGAGCTTGTCGATCGGGGCGTGCCGGAGCACCAGCCAGAGCGTCTGGTCACCGAAGTCGATCTGCGCCCGGGCACCCGAACCGTGCCCCTCGACCGCCAGCACCCGGCCGAGACCGTAGCGCTGGTGGTTGACCCGATCCCCGGCGGCAACCTTGGGCGGCTGCTTCAACTCGCTCGCCGTACTGAGCCGACTGCCGTCGATGCCGAGCCGCGAGGCGAGCTGGGCGGCCTTCGGCGTACCCCCGGAGAAGCCGCCGCCCCGGTAGGCGCCGGAGCGGTCCTCGGAGCCGGACCGGCCACCCACCCCGCCGCCGGTCCCCGACCACGAGGTGTAGGCGGCCCCGGTGCGTTCCCAGCGGACCAGGTCGCCCGGCAGCTCGTCGACGAACCGGGACGGCGGGTTGTAGGACGGCTGCCCCCAGGCCGACCGGGTCACCGCCCGGGAGAGGTAGAGCCGCTTGCGGGCCCGGGTGATCCCGACGTACGCCAGCCGGCGCTCCTCCTCCAGCTCGCGGTTGTCGCCGAGCGCCCGCAGGTGCGGGAAGACGCCGTCCTCCAGGCCGGTCAGGAAGACCACCGGGAACTCCAGCCCCTTGGCGGTGTGCAGGGTCATCAGGGTGACCACGCCCTGGTGGTCGGGGTCGTCCGACGGCACCTGGTCGGCGTCGGCGACCAGCGCCACCTGCTCCAGGAAGCCCGCCAGGGTGGCACCCGGACCGCCCTCCTCGGCCAGCGCCTCCACCCGTTCGGTGTACTCCCGGGCGACGCTGACCAGCTCCTGGAGGTTCTCCACCCGGCCGGCGTCCTGCGGGTCGATGCTCTCCTCCAGCTCGCCGAGGTAGCCGGAGCGGGTGAGGGCCGCCTCCAGCACCTCCTCCGGCAGGGCGGTCTCGGCCAGCTCCCGCAACCCGTCGAGCAGGCTGACGAACTCGGCGATCGAGTTGGCCGCCCGGGTGGAGATGCCGGGCGCCTCGGCGGCCCGGCGCAGCGCGGCGCCGAACGAGATCCGGTCCCGGGTGGCGAGCGCCTCCACGCAGGCCTCGGCCCGGTCGCCGATGCCCCGGCGGGGGGTGTTCAGGATCCGCCGGATGCTCACCGTGTCGTCGTCGTTGACCACGGCGCGGAGGTAGGCCAGGGCGTCTCGGACCTCCTTGCGCTCGTAGAACCGGACCCCGCCGACCACCTTGTAGGGCAACCCGACCCGGATGAAGACCTCTTCGAAGACCCGGGACTGCGCGTTGGTGCGGTAGAAGACCGCCACGTCGCCCGGGCGGGCCGCGTCGGAGTCGCAGAGCCGGTCGATCTCCCGGCCCACCCAGTCCGCCTCGGCGTGCTCGGTGTCGGCGACGTAGCCGACGAGCTGCTCCCCCGCGCCTTCCTCGCTCCAGAGCCGCTTCGGCTTGCGCGAGCTGTTCCGCTCGATCACCGCGTTGGCGGCGTTCAGGATCGTCTGGGTGGAGCGGTAGTTCTGCTCCAGCAGGATCGTCCGGGCGTCGGTGAAGTCCCGTTCGAACTCCAGGATGTTCCGGATCGTCGCGCCCCGGAACGCGTAGATCGACTGGTCGGCGTCGCCGACCACGCAGAGCTCGGCCGGCTCGACCCCGGGCGTACCGCCGACCAGCTCCTTGACCAGGGTGTACTGCGCGTGGTTGGTGTCCTGGTATTCGTCGACGAGTACGTGCCGGAACCGGCGACGGTAGCTCTCGGCGACGTGCGGGTGCGACTGGAGCAGGTGCACCGTCGTCATGATCAGGTCGTCGAAGTCGAGTGCGTGCGCCTCGGTCAGCCGCCGCTGGTAGAGGGTGTACGCCTCGGCCAGCGCCCGCTCGTTCGGCCCCTTCGCCCGGGCGGCGAACGTCTCCGGGTCGACCAGTTCGTTCTTCAGGTTGGAGACCTGGGTGGTCAACCCCCGGGCCGGGTAGCGCTTCGGATCGAGGTCCAGCTCCCGGGTGACCATCTGCATCAGCCGGCGCGAGTCGTCGGCGTCGTAGATCGAGAACGTCGACTTCAGCCCGGCGTGCTCGTGCTCGGCCCGCAGGATGCGTACGCAGGCGGAGTGGAACGTCGACACCCACATCAACCGGGCTCTCGGCCCGACCAGCGCGGCGACCCGGTCCTTCATCTCCCCGGCCGCCTTGTTGGTGAAGGTGATCGCGATGATCTGTCCCGGATGCACGTCCCGGGCGGCGAGCAGGTAGGCGATCCGGTGGGTCAGCACCCGGGTCTTGCCCGAGCCGGCGCCGGCCACGATCAGCAGCGGCGCCCCGGAGTGGGTCACCGCGTCCCGCTGTGGCCCGTTCAGCCCGGCCAGCAGGGCCTGCGGGTCGGGGCCGGACGGCCGGTGCCGGGGCGCGTCCGGGGCCGGAGGGACGGAGGGCGGCGGAGGTTCGAAGAGAGCATGCATCGCCCCGCGAGTCTATGCCGCCGGGGAGACAACGTACGCCTGCGCCGGGCCCGTACCCGGCTCCGCCGCCCCGGGTACCGCTCCCGCCGGGCGCTCCGGCGGCGGTCCGCGGGCATCGCCGATGTGCTTGCCAAGACACCGCTGGCTGGGCATACTCAAACCCGTGATCCGTCGGGCGCAGGCTTACTTTTACTACGGCTCCGGGAGTCCGGCAGCCGTGGGTCGCGCCTGAACATGACCTACGAAAAGCCCCGGGCTCCTGGAGCCCGGGGCTTTTCGCGTCGGGATCCAGGCACCGGGGGCCTAGCTGGCAAGGAGGACCCCATGGCGACAGAGGTGGCGGCAGAGGTGGCAGAGCTTCCGGCGAACGGCGCCGAGCCCGAGACCGGGACGACCGCGCCGGAGGCCGCGCAGCACATCCTCGGGCTGCGGGAGCGGATCGACGAGATCGACGGTGAGCTGATCGCCCTCTGGCAGGAGCGCGCGGCGCTCTCCCAGCAGGTCGGCCGGACCCGGATGGCCTCCGGCGGCACCCGGCTCGTCCTCTCCCGGGAGCGCGAGATCCTGGACCGGTTCCGGGAGGCGCTCGGCGCCGACGGTACCCAGCTCGCCCTGCTGCTGCTCCGGGCCGGCCGGGGCCCGCTCTGAGCCGTACCCCGGACGGGTCCGCGGCGACCGGCGCGGCGTCGCGGCCGTCGACGGCCGTGGTGCGAACGCGAGCCCGGGACGCCGGCCGCATGGATGGCGGCCCGCGCCCCGGGCAGTGAGGAGGCGTTCTTCTCGCATCGGTGGTGGGCCGGGTCAGGTCCACCACCGCGTCTGACGGGTCTACTCGACCGCGTGCACCACGTCCCGCTCCTCGGCGAAGTGGCATGCGCTCGGGTGCGCCGAGTGCTCCCGCTCCACCAGCGGCGGTTCCTCGGTGGCGCAGATCTCCTGCGCCTTCCAGCACCGGGTGCGGAACCGGCAGCCCGAGGGCGGGTTGGCCGGCGACGGCACGTCGCCCTCCAGGACGATCTGGTCCCGCTGGCCGCGCAGGGTCGGGTCCGGCACCGGCACCGCCGAGAGCAGCGCCTGGGTGTACGGATGCGTCGGCCGCTCGTAGATCTCGTCCTCGGTACCGATCTCCACGATCTTGCCCAGGTACATCACCGCGACCCGGTCCGCGATGTGCCGCACCACCGACAGGTCGTGCGCGATGAAGATGTACGAGAGCCCCAGCTCGTCCTGCAACCGCTCCAGCAGGTTGATCACCTGCGCCTGGATCGACACGTCCAGCGCCGACACCGGCTCGTCACAGACGATGATCTCCGGCTTGAGCGCCAGCGCCCGGGCGATCCCGATCCGCTGCCGCTGCCCGCCCGAGAACTGGTGCGGATAGCGGTTGATGTGCTCCGGGTTCAACCCGACCAGATCCAGCAACTCCCGGACCCGCTGCTTCCGCTCGGCCGCCGGGGCGACCTCCGGGTGGATGTCGAACGGCTCGCCGATGATGTCGCCGACCGTCATCCTCGGGTTCAGCGAGGTGTACGGGTCCTGCAACACCATCTGGATGTTGCGCCGGGCCTTGCGCAGCTCGCCGCCGCCCAGCCGGGTCATGTCCTGACCCCGGACGTTGATCGCGCCACCGGTCGGCTTCTCCAGCCCGACCAGCAGCTTGGCCAGCGTCGACTTGCCGCAGCCGGACTCGCCCACCACGCCGAGGGTCTCGCCCCGGCGCAGGTGCAGGTCGACGCCGTCGACCGCGCGTACCGCACCGATCTTCTTCTGCAGGACGATGCCCCGGGTGATCGGAAAGTGCTTGACCAGCCCACGGGTCTCCAGCACGACCTCGTTACCTGACGGCTGGCTCATCGCCGACCACCTCCGTCCAGAAATGGCACCGCGCCGTCCGCACCGGATCCACCTCGTACTGCGGCGGGGGCGGGTCGGCCCGGCACACGTCGCGGGCGTACCCGCACCGTGGGTGGAACGGGCAGCCGGCCGGGATCCGGGTCAGGTTGGGCGGCAGTCCCTTGATCACATTGAGCTGCTGCCCCTTGAGGTCCAGCCGGGGAATCGACTCCAGCAGGGCCTTGGTGTACGGGTGCGCCGGCCGGGCGTAGATGTCCAGCACCGGCGCCTCCTCGACCACCTTCCCGGCGTACATCACCGAGATCCGGTCGGCCACGTCGGCGACCACCCCCATGTCGTGGGTGATCAGGATCAGGCCCATGTTCCGTTCCCGCCGCAGCTCGGCGAGGAGGTTCATGATCTGGGCCTGCACCGTGACGTCCAGCGCGGTGGTCGGCTCGTCGGCGATCAGCACCTTCGGGTCGAGCGCCAGCGCCATCGCGATCATGACGCGCTGCCGCATGCCGCCGGAGAACTGGTGCGGATAGTCGCCGACCCGCTGCCTGGCGGCCGGGATCTTGACCAGGTCGAGGAGTTCGATCGCCCGCTTCTTGGCGTCCCCCCGGGACATCCCCCGGTGCATCCGGAACAGCTCGCCGATCTGCCAGCCGACCGGGAAGACCGGGTTCAGCGCGGAGAGCGCGTCCTGGAAGATCATCGCGATGTGGTTGGCGCGTACCTTGCGGCGCTGCTCCTCGGGGAGCTTGAGCAGGTCGACGCCGCGATAGCGGATCGCGCCTCCGGTGACGAACCCGGGCGGCGAGTCGAGGATGCCCATGATCGCCTGGGCGGTGACGGACTTGCCGCAACCGGACTCGCCCAGGATCGCCAGCGTCTCACCGGGATCCAGGTGCAGGTCCACCCCGTTGATCGCCTTGGCGACACCGACCTGGGTACGGAACTCCACGTGCAGGCCGTCGACCTCCAGCAGCCGGGCGGACGAGTCCAGCCCGGGCAGGACGTCGATCTCTGCCTTGATATCGGTCATGGGTCAGCTCACCGCAGCCTCGGGTCGAAGGCGTCGCGGATCGCGTCGCCGAGCATGATGAACGCCAGCACGGTCATCGCCAGGAAGACCGACGGCCAGACCAGCGGGGTGGCCGTCTCCCGGACGTACGGTGCCGCCGTGGAGATGTCGATCCCCCAGGAGATCGCGTCGCCGCGCAGACCGACGCCGAGGAAGGTCAGGGTCGCCTCGGTGGAGATGTTGACGCCGAGCAGGATGGTCAGCACCACCACGAACGGCGCCGCCGCGTTCGGCAGGATGTGCCGGAACATCAGCCGGCCGGAGCCGGCGCCGAGCATCCGGGCCGCCGCCACGTAGTCCTGGTTCTTCGCCGAGATGACCGACGACCGCATGATCCGGGCGCCGGTCGTCCAGGTCAGGACGCCGAGGGTGAAGACCACCGCGACGAAGCCCGAGTTCTGCGGGTCGGAGGAGAGCCGCCGGGCCAGCACGATCGCCGCGAGCAGGGTGGGAATGCCCAGCACGATGTCGATGCCCCGAGCGAGCAGGGCGTCGACCCAACCACCGAAGTAGCCGGCCGCCATGCCGACGATCAGGCCGATCACTCCGGCGATGATGGTCGCGAAGAGCCCGATCAGCACCGAGTTGCGGGCGCCGTAGATCGTCCGGGCGTAGACGTCGCAGCCCTGGAAGTTGTAGCCGAAGATGGCCGAGCCGCTCGGTCCCTGGTGCTGCCGGGACAGTGCGCACGCGTCCGGGTCGGCCGAGGTGAACAGGCCCGGGAAGGCCGCCATCACCACGACCACCAGCACCAGGACGGCGGCAGCCCAGAAGATCCAGTTGCGCCGGAGGTCTTCCCAGGCATCCCCGGTCAGACTCCGCGGCTTCTCCTGACCGCCGTCCGGGGACACCGGCACACCGGCGGCACTGGGTACCTCCGCCTGGGTGACGGATTCGACGTTGCTCATCGGGCGCCTCGCTTACTCGTGCCGCTGCCTCGCTCCGCTCGGCGCCGCCACCGGGACGGTGTCACGCCGAGCCGACTGATTCGCGCACTTCGCTCACTCATAGCGGATCCTCGGGTCGAGTACCGCGTACAGCAGATCGACGACCAGGTTGGCCACCAGGAAGACGATCACCAGGATGCTGACGAAGCCGACCACCAGTGGGCCGTCCTCGGTCCGGATCCCGCGGAACAGGTTGAAGCCGACGCCCGGGATGTTGAAGACACCCTCGGTGACGATCGCCCCGGCCATCAGGTTGCCCAGGTCGACACCGATCAGCGTGACGACCGGGATCAGCGAGTTGCGCAGCACGTGCACGCCGATGACCCGACGGTTCGCCAGTCCCTTGGCCCGGGCGGTACGAACGTAGTCCGAGCGCAGGTTCTCCGCCACCGAGGCCCGGGTGACCCGGATCTGGGTGGCGATCACCAGACAGCTCAACACCAACGCCGGCAGGATGAGTTGATAGAACCCGGGATCGGCGCCGGCTGTCGCCGGGAACCACTTGAGCTGCACCCCGAAGATGAGCTGCGCCAGCGGCGCCAGCACCACGATCGGCAGGGAGAGCAGGATCAGGGTGATGATCAGCGTGGTGGTGTCGAAGACGCCGCCGCGACGGATTCCGGAGACGATGCCGGCGGTGACGGCGACCAGCGCCGAGATGATGATCGCGAAGACCGCCAGCCGGATGGTCACCGGCCAGGCCTGCTGCATCATGTCGCTGATCGGCCGGTTGGTCAGCGAGATGCCGAAGTCACCGGTCAACAGGCCACGCATGTAGTGGCCATATTGGACGATGAACGGGTCGTCCAGATGGTACCTTTCGGTGAGCGCCTGCCGGACGTTCTCCGGCAGCGGACGCTCACCCGCCAGAGCCTGGAGCGGGTCGTCCTGGTTGGCGAACATCAGCGCGTACACGATGAAGGTGGCCCCGAAAAACGTCAGGACCCCTTGCAGGACGCGCCGCACGAAGTAGCGGAACATATCAAGTCCTTAGAGACGAGCATCGGTGACTGCCTGCTGGGCAGCAGACCGTGATGCGCACGGTAGCGACCGCAGCCTCACCGGTCCCGGTCACCGGGGCCGGTGAGGCTCGTACGGACGGTCCGATCCGACCCGAGCTGGGCCGGGCGGACCGGACCGTCCGTCGCTGGAGCAGTCAGGTCAGCTCGTCGCCTCGATCTTGAGGAGCTCGACCTTCTGGAACTTGTCGACCTCGACGTTCTTGACCCGCTCCGAGTGGCCGAAGACGTTCTGGCCGAGCCGCAGCGGAATCACCGGCATGTCGCGGGCGAGGATGTCCTCGGCCTGCTGCCACAGCTTGATGGCCTCTTCCTGGGTCGGCGCGGCCGAGCCCTGCTTGACCAGGTTGTCGAACTCCGGGTTGCTGTAGCCGTAGTAGTTCGACGAACCGCCGGTCCCGTACAGCGGGCCCAGGTAGTTCTCCATCAGCGGGTAGTCCATGATCCAGCCGAGCCGGATCATGCCGACGTCTTCCTTGTTCTCGACCTTGGTGAGCAGGTCGGCGAACTTCGGCTCGCCGACGCCGACGCAGTCGACGCCCAGGTTGGTCTTGAGCTGGTTGCAGGTCGCGTCCACCCACGCCTTGTGACCACCGTCGGCGTTGTAGGTGATCTTGATCTGCTTCGGGCCGCCCGCGGCCTCGTACGCCGTCTTGGCCTTGGCCGGGTCGTAGGTGCAGGCCTCGCCGCAGCTGTTCTCGCGGTAGCCGGCCACCGCCGGGGAGACGAACGACGTCGCCGGGGTCTGCGAGCCACGGAAGACGTTGTCGGTGATCTCCTTGCGGTTGATCGCCATCGAGATCGCCTTGCGGACCTCGACCTTCGAGTACTGCGGGAGGAAGGTCGGGAAGCCGACGAACTGGAAGACCGAGTTCGAGCTGGTCTTGAAGCGGTCACCGAGGTCGGCCGGGGCGGTGCCCAGGTTCTCGATCGGGATCTGGGTCACCACGTCCAGGGCGCCACCCATCAGGTCGGCGTACTGGGCGGTCTGCTCCTGGTAGATCTTGTAGGTGACGCCGCCGACCTTCGGCTTGTCGCCCGGGTACTCGGCGTAGCGCTCGACCTCGATCTTCGAGTCGTGCTGCCAGGTGCCCTTCATCTTGAACGGGCCGTTGCCGATCGGGGCCTGCTCGTAGTCCTCCTTGAGCACGCCCTCGGAGGCGAACGCCGCGTTCGGCAGCGGGTAGAAGACGGTGTAGCCCATGACCGAGCGCCAGCCGGAGAAGGGCTCGCTCAGCGTCACGGTGAAGGTCAGGTCGTCGACCTTCTTCAGACCGGTGAGGGTCTTCGCCTTCGGGTCCGGAGCCTTCTGCGGGCCGTCGCCGTCCGGGTCCTCGGACTGCAGGTCCTTGTAGCCCTCGATGCGCTCGAAGAAGTACGAGCCGCCGTTGCCGTTCGGGCCGTACGCCGCGTGGTTCCAGGCGTTGATGTAGTTGTCGGCGCCGACCTTCTCACCGTTGTGGAAGGTGTAGCCGTCCTTGAGCTTGATCGTCCAGACCTTGTTGTCGGTCGACTCGACCGACTCGGCCGCGACCGTGTACGGCTTGTTCTCGGCGTCGAAGTCCACCAGCGGGCTGAAGAGTGCGGCCAGCACCTCGGCACCGTTGGACTCGGTGGTGTTGGAGGGGATCAGGTGCTGCGGCTCGCCGATGCCGATCGAGACCAGGGCGTCGGCCGCCGAGGTCTCGTCGTCGCCGCCGCCGCCGCAGCCTGCCGCCAACAACATTATGGCGGTCGCTCCGACCGCCATCTTTAACGGGAATTGCCCGCGCATGAGTGAAGCCTCCTCAGGGCGCTCACGAGGGACTGTGAGGTGACTGACACTGTGACACTGAGCCGCCTAGCGCGGAAAGGTGCCGTTATCAACCCGTTAGTTGCCGGCAATGTTTCAGGCGTGTGCCCGGCCACCCGACCACCCCTCCGAACACGGCGATGAGCAGGCGAAACGTCACCGACGCGGGCCGCTCCGACGGCCGTCCGCACGGCTTGTTGTGACCTTTCCCGCGTCACCCCGGGCGCTCTCCGATGTCAAGCGCATACCTACCGTGCTCGTCCGTTTGGACGATACGGGACTGCGCACCGGGGGTCCGGCGGCCCGCCAGACAGTGATGGACATCGATTCAGCGTATCCGATCGTCACCGTCCGGACACCCACCGCTCGGCTGATGCCGTACCGGTGGATCGCCGACGCCGCACCGACGACCCGCCCGCCGCCGCCGACGGACGTCGCGGCTCAGACCAGCCGGCGGTCGGCCGCCCACCGGGACAGCTCGTAGCGGTTGGACATCTGGAGCTTGCGCAGCACGTTCGAGACGTGCGTCTCCACCGTCTTGATGGAGATGAACAGCTCCTTGGCGATCTCCTTGTAGGCGTAGCCCCGGGCCAGCAGCCGGAGCACCTCGCGCTCGCGGTTGGTGAGCTGGTCCAGCTCCGGGTCGGCGACCGGCGCGTCCGGCCGGGAGGCGAAGGAGTCCAGCACGAACCCGGCCAGCCGGGGACTGAACACCGCGTCGCCGTCGGCCACCCGGCGGATCGCGGCGGTCAGCTCGTCCGGCGAGATGGTCTTGGTGACGTACCCCCGGGCACCGGCCCGGATCAGCCCGATCACGTCCTCGGCGGCGTCGGAGACGCTGAGCGCCAGGAACCGCACCTCCGGACGGGTACGCCGGACCGCCTCCAGCACCGCCCGACCGCCCCCGTCGGGCATGTGCACGTCGAGCAGCACCACGTCCGGCTCGGTGGCGGCGATCCGGCTGATCGCCTCGGCCACCGTGCTGGCCTCGCCGACCACCTCGACGTGCGCCCCCAGCTCGGCGCGGACGCCGGCCCGGAACATCGCGTGATCGTCGACGAGGAAGACCCGCAGCGGTCGCGGCGCCGGGGTTTCCTCCCGCGCCGGCTCCGTCGGCTCAACCATGATCGTTACCTGTCCTTCCCTGGTGCCGCGCCCTCCCGGGGTATCGGGAGGAAGAGTCTCACCTCGGTGCCGTCCCCCGGCGTACTGCGGATCTCCGCCCGCCCGCCGTGCCGCTTCATCCGCCCGATGATCGAGCCGCGTACGCCGTGCCGGTGGTCCTCAACGGTAGTCGGGTCGAACCCCGCACCGCGATCGCGGACGAAGACACTCACCTGCTCCGGTTCGACCTCGGCATAGAGCGAGACGGTCTGCACCTTGGCGTGTCGGGCGGCGTTGACCAGCGCCTCCCGGGCCGCGGCCACCAGCGCGCCGACCCGCTCGTCGGTCTCCCGGTCGCCGACCACCACCGCCTCCACGGTGATCGCGAAGGTGTCCTCCACCTCGGCGGCGGCCTGCTCCAGCGCCGCCGCGAACCGCTCGTTCGGCGAACCGGTCGGCTTGTAGAGCCAGCTCCGCAACGAGCGCTCCTGCCCGCGGGCGAGCCGCTGCACCGTCTTGACGTCGGCCGCGTTGCGCTGGATCAGGGCGAGGGTGTGCAGCACCTGGTCGTGGATCATCGCGGCCAGCTCGGCCCGCTCCTGCTCCCGGATCCGCCCCTCCCGCTCGGCCCGCAGCTGGTTGTAGGTCCGCCAGAGCACCGGGGCGGCCACCACGCCGACCCCGGCGAGCGCGACCAGGGCGAAGATCACCCCGTTGACCACCGCGTCGAAGTTGCCCTGCGGGCGGTAGACCGCCACCACCCCGATCAGGCCGACCGCGACCAGCACCCCGCCGCCGATGAACCGCAGCACGAAGGCCCGCCGGTCGCTCTCCGCCACCACCGCCCCCAGCCACGGCACCGGCAGCGACTGGTCCCACTGCCAGCGGCGCTCCGGCGCGGACTGGTGCCAGATCACCCCGGCGCCGACCGCGATGATCGAAACCAGCCAGCCGGCCGTGCCGGCCACCCCGTCGGACTTGAAGGCGAGTACCTCGATCAGGATCACGGCGAGGCCGATGGCGACGAACGGCAGCAACTGGAAGACGTTGCGCCGGGGCGGGGCGGCCCCACCGGGCAGCGGCGGCACCACCGCCCAGAACGCCGCGTAGAGCAGCAGGCCGAGCCCGCTGAACCCGAGCAGCAGCAGGAACGCCACGCGTACCCAGACCGCCCGGATGCCCAGGTGCAGGGCGATCCCGGCAGCCACGCCGGCGACCATCCGGTGGTCGCGGGCCCGGTAGAGGCGGGGCGGCTCGGTCGTGGCGCGGATCTTCGGACTCCTCGTCGTCTCGGGCGGCGGGGTGACCCGGCGGACCTGCCCGGTCACGTCCCGTTCCACCGACGCTCCGATCGTCACACGTCGGCCGGCCCAGCAGCCATGGGGACTCCCCGGACTTCACGTACCGGATATCTCAGGGTGGGCTCAGGGTTGTCGCCTGAGGCCGGCCGCACCTGCGACGACGGAGGATCGGAGCATGACCGACGACGCTGCCGCCGCCCGTGGAACGCCCGGTCCGGTGGGCGACCCCGACCGAGCGGAGCGCCCCGGCCCGGCCCCGGAGGCACCCGGCACGCCCGGCCCGGCCGCCGCCGGCCCGGAGCGGACCGAGCCGGCACCGCCACCGGGTACCGGCTGGCCTCCGCCCCCCGGCCCGACCCCACCACCGGGTACGACCCCGCCCCCCGGCCCACCACCGCCCGGAGCCGGCGGGCCGCCGCCGGAGTTCGGGTTCACCTACCGGTACGGGCTGGTCCGGCCGAGCGAGGGCCGCTACCTGGCCGGGGTCTGCGCCGCGATCGGCCGGGCCACGAACAGCGACCCGATCCTCTGGCGGGTCCTCCTCGCCGTACTCGGTTTCTTCGGCGGCATCGGCCTGCTGGTGTACCTCGCCGCCTGGCTGATCATCCCCGCCGAGGGCGACACCGCCTCGCCCGTCGAGTCGATGCTCGGCCGGGGCCGGTCGAGCATGTCCCCGGTCACCGTGCTGATCCTCGGCATCGTCGCCGCGGTGATGTTCGGCTTCATCGTGACCGACACCTACCGGGCCGTACTGCTCGGCGCGGCGGTGCTGATCGGCGGCGCGCTGCTGCTCAACCGCGACCGGAACCGCACCGGACCGTACTGGCAACCGGGTGCCGGGCCACCGCCGCCAGCCGGCTATCCGCCACCCGGACCCGGCCAGCCGGTACCGCCGCAGGCCGCGCCCGGCCAGCCGGTCTGGTACCCGCCGGCACCCCAGCCGACCGCCGCGCCGGGCCACCCCGCCGGGCCGACGACGGCCGCCCCGGCCCCGCCGGCTCCGGTCTGGCCGACGAACCCGCCACCGGTGGCCGTACCGACCGGACCGCATCCGGGCGTACCGCCGGTACCACCCGTGCCGGGGGGCTACCGGGCGCCGTTCGCGCCGCACGGCCCGTACGCCGCACGGCCGGCTCCGGCTCCGCCGCCACCGCCGAAGGTCAAGCCACCGAAGCGACCCCGTGAGCGCTCCGCGCTCGGTCCCGCCACCTTCTCGATGATCTTCGTGGCGATCGGCGTGGTCGCGATCCTGGACCTGACCGACGCGGTCCGGGTCATGCCGTCCACCTACTTCGCCGCCGTCCTGCTGACCATCGCCCTCGGGCTGCTGGTCGGGGCCTGGTTCGGCCGGGCCCGCTGGCTGATCGCCCTCGGCCTGGTCGCGGCCAGTGCCCTCGGCATCTCCACGGTCGCCGAGTCCTACACCAGGCTGCGCGCCGAGGACGACGTGCTCTGGGCACCGGCCAGCTACGAGGTGATGGCCGACCGCTACGAGACCCGGCTCGGCAACGCCACGCTCGACCTGACCCGGATCGACTTCACGAACCGGGACGCCCGGGTGAGCGTGGACGTCGATCTCGGCGAGGTGAAGGTGATCCTGCCGCCCACCGTCGACGTGACCGTACGACTCGACGTGAACGCGGGCGACGCCCTGGTCCTGGACCGCAGGTACAGCAACTTCGACGGCAACCAACGGGAGGTGACCGACCTCGGCGAGGACGGACCCGGTGGCGGGAAGCTGCTGCTCAACCTGTCGGTCGACGCCGCCACCGCGGAGGTGACTCGATGAAGGCACACCGTACCGACGGAGTGTCGCTGACGTTCGCCGTGATCTTTCTCGGCGTCACCGCCTGGTGGCTCTTCGCGCAGCTCACCCACGTCACACTGCCGGCCATCGGCTGGCTGGTGGCCGCCGGCCTGATCGGGGTCGGCGCGCTGGGCCTGGTCGGCGCGCTCCGGGCCAACCGGTCCGGACGGCAGCCGTCGACGGCGCCGGAGGCGCCCGACCCCGGCTCCCCGGCCGCGCCGACCGGCGACGACCTCGCCGACCCCGGACCGACCGACGCGCCCCTCGGGACGCTCTTCGACCGGGACCCGCTCCTCACCCCGGATCCCACCGACCGGCTCGATTCGGACCCGACCGACCGGCTCGATTCGGACCCCACCGACCGACTCGACCCGGACCCGACCGAGCGACTCGACCGGCTCTCCGACCGGGACACCGAGGTACTCCCGACGGCGGCCGGTGAACCGGCCGAGGCGCCCGAGACGGCGGCGGACCGGCGGGACGAGCGGCCCGCGTGACGCCACGAGCGGCCGGCACGATCAGTGCGACTCGGTCAGGGCGTGCCTAAACTGGCCGGCGGAGGTTCGCGCCTCCGCCGGCCGGTCACGTGCCAGCGGCCGGGAAACCGCCGCACCGCGTAGCCCGCGCCGCCATCGGCAGCCGCCCGTCCTGACCTCGCGAGGAGCCCGCCCGAGATGACCCAGTCCCCCGCCGTACGCGCCACCGGCCCAGGCCGCCCGGTCCGCGTCGGCGAGCGCGCCGCCCGCGTCCTCACCACCGAGATGGCCCGGCACCACGGCCCGAAGACCACCCTGCTGGTCGGGGTCACCACCGACTCGTCCGTACTGGCGGCGGCGGTCGACGCGCTGCTCCCCGGCGACGTACTCACCGTGGTGCCGGCGGACGCGCTCGGCGCCGACCAGCTCCGCGAGCACGTCACCGCCCTCGGGCAGTGGACCGCACAACGGGTCCGGGTCGCCGACTCGCTGGCCGACGCGGACCCGGCGGACGTGGTGATCGCCGCGGAACCGCTGGCCGGCAGCGCCGAGGAGACCCGGAGCGCGCTGGACGGACTCGGCAAGTACCTGACCGACGGCGGGGTACTCAGCGTGCTGGTGCCCGCCCTGCCCGGCCGGGCGCCGGGGGCGGTCGGCGAACTCGAACGGCAGAGCGCGCTCTTCGGCGTCGGCAGCGACCTGGTCCTGGTCAACCAGCCGCCGGTCCGCGCGCACCGGCTCCGGTTCACCCCGGCCGAGGTCTCGGTGGCGGCCCGGTTGGCGCCCGCGCACCGTACGTCGAGCATTCCGCTGACCCGTGGGATGCACATCGACTCCAACGGGGTCGCGGCGGCCGGCATCGCGCTCGGGCTGGCCGCGCTCACCCGGGTCACCCGGCCGAAGTCCCGGCTCTGGCTGCTGCCCGCGCTCGCCGCCGGCCCGGTGGCCGCGTTCTTCCGGGACCCGGAGCGGGACATCCCGGACGACGAGTCCGCCGTGGTCGCCGCCGCCGACGGTCAGGTGCTCTCCGTGCAGCGGCTCCGGGACGAGCGCTTCGGTGACGGCGAGTTCCTCCGGGTCGCGGTCTTCCTCTCCGTCCTCGACGTGCACGTCAACCGCGCACCGGTGGCCGGCAAGGTGGTCGACTACTTCGTCGCCGACGGCGGGTTCGCGGCGGCGATGAAACCGGACGCGGAGCACAACGTCGCCGCGTACACGGTGCTCGACACCGAGCACGGCACGGTGGTGGTGGCCCAGCGGACCGGCCTGATCGCCCGGCGGATCGTGCAGCGGGCACCGATCGGCGCACTGCTGGCCCGGGGCGAACGGTTCGGCCTGATCAGGTTCGGTTCGCGTACCGACGTCTACCTGCCGGCCGACGCGGCCGAGCCGGTGGTCGGCCCGGGCGAGCGGGTCATCGGCGGATCCTCCGTGATCGCCCGCTGGCGCTGATTGTGGGACAGCGCCGCCGCCTGCGCCCGGCCGGCCCGGGGGCGGACCGGTGGCGTGTCAGCGGAAACGGCCGTGCCGCAGATCACCGTGGTGAAGTCTGCGGCACGGCCGTACTGCTTCCGAGAATTCCAGCTCTTCCCCGACGACTCCGGCGGCGGGCGGGCGGGTGACGCCCCGGCCGACCGCTCGACCGTGGGGCGGTCAGGCGGTGCGGCGCTGACGCAACCAGAGCAGCGGGCCGCTGACCAGGTAACCGACCACCAGGATCGCGAAGGTGAGTCGGATGTCGACCAGGGCACCGATCAGCGGGGCCAGCCAGAGCCACGGCGGCAGCTTGATCAGGCGGGCCAGCTTGGCGTACGGGAAGCTGGAGACCATGGCGAAGGCGAGCAGCCCGACCCCGGCCACCTGCACCCCACCGGAGACCGGCAACCCGATCAGCACCGCCAGGGCGAGCACCGCCGCGGCCATCGTGGTCGGCACGCCGCAGAAGAACCGCCCGTCCTTCGGCGAGACGTTGAACCGGGCGAGCCGGATCGCCGCGCAGGCGGCGACGAGTGCGCAGGCCACCGCTGCGGCGGCGGTCGAGACCGAGCCCACCAGCGAGGCGTAGACCACCACCGGGGCGGCCAGGCCGAACGAGCACATGTCGGCCAGCGAGTCCATCTGGGCACCGAACGGGCTGGCCACGCCCATCTTGCGGGCCAGCGCCCCGTCGAGGCCGTCGAACGCCACGCAGGCGATCAGGCAGTACGCCGCCACCCGCACGTCGCCCTGCATGGCCTGGAAGATGGCGAGCAGCCCGAGGGTCAGGCTGGCCAGGGTGCAGGCGTTGACCACGGCGAACTTGATCCGGCGCGCCATGCTCCGCTCGCCGGGCAGCAGCGGGATCGCCATCCCCGCCCCGGGTGCGTCGACCGGATCGGCCGGGCCGACGGCCGGACTCACCGGCACGACCGCCTCGATCTCGGCGGCGGTCAGCGGGCCGACGTCGTACGGGTCGAGCCGGGTGGAGTCCTCGGGGTAGAAGCGGTCGGGCCGCACGAGGACACCGGGGCTGTCGTCGCCCAGGTCGTGATCCCGGCGTCCCACCCGGACCAGCAACACCTGCCGGGCGAACGTACCGCTGCGGCGTAGCCGCCCCGCCCAGCGACGCCCTGCGGGGCGCGGGCTGTCCGACGTACGACGCCGACGCCATGGGGCTCTCGGCACGTTTCCTCCATCACCGGATCAACTTTGTCCGCCACCGTGGCGGCACCCGCCCAAGCGCCATCGGGCGCCGGGACTCCTTGGCCGGCAACCAATTGCGGCCTACACCATCGCACAGACGGCAGGGATTGGCGATAGCTGCCTGAGGGGTATTTATCCCAAAACACCCAAGGCACTCAGACCTCCCATCCGGGGCGCTACCCCCGGCGTGGCACACACTGCCGGCCCGCCTGCAACTCTAGCCGAACCAGTCACAGTCATCGTTTCGGGAGAGATTTCCGCGTTCACTGCCCGCCCCGCCGGCCGCCCGACCGGCCGGCGAGCAGCGGCCGGAGGTGCGTCTAGAGCTGCGACAGCGCCGCGTCCACCACCTCGGTACGCGGCAGCTCCGCCACCTCGTCCCGGGAGAACCAGCGGGCCGTCTCGGTCGAGCCCCCCGCCGCCTCGGTGACCCTCGCCTCGGTCGGCGCGTCGACCTCGACCCGGTAGATCACCCGGACCCCGTGCCAGTCCAGCGGCCGACCCTCCGGGCCGAACTCGGCGGTGTTGTGCCGGTGCGACACGTGCAGCAGCCCGGTCACCCGGCCGAGCTGGCCGGTCTCCTCGACCAGTTCCCGCAGCAGCGCGCTGACCGGCTGCTCGCCGTGGTCGGTACCCCCGCCGGGCAGGTGCCACCGGCCGGCGCCGGGGAACCCGGTCGCGATCCGGGTCAGCAGGATCCGGCCGGCGGGATCGGTGGCCAGCCCGTACGCCGCGAACCGCTGGTACCGGTCGGGCGGTGCCGGGGGCGCGGCACCGCCCGGCGCGGGCCCGGCCGGCTCCGGTGCGGGCCAGGCGCCCTCGGGCAGCGGGTCCGCCGGGCGGCCGAGCAACTCGGCGGTGAACGGCATCAGGGCCAGCCCGGCCAGGCCCTCCCGGTCGATCCAGGCGACCTCGTCGGTGCCGCCGTCCGCCTCGGCACGCAGCTCGCCGCCGGTCGGTACGACGTCGTAGACGATCCGGTCGGTGTGCTCGGCCACCGGCCCGTCGACCTCGGCCAGCCGGATCACGTCGGCGAGCACCACCCGCAGCCCGGTGACCGCGACGGTCAGCCCGGTCTCCTCGACGAACTCGCGCTGCAACGCCGCCCTCGGATGCTCCCCGTGCTCGACGCCGCCCCCGGGCACCTGCCAGACGCCGGGAAAGGGCAGGGCCGCGGAGCCTCGGACGAGCAGCACGCGCTCACCGTCCCGACACAGCCCGTACGCCCCGATCCGCCGTCGCCGTCGCACCACGCCGCCCCTTCCCCCGCGCCCGCACCGATCATGCCGGTCCGGGCCGACGGCCGGCACGGGCGGGTCGGAGAACGGGGTCGGAGCTGGAGTCGGACGTGGGGCCGGTAACCGGGCCGGGAAGCGGATTGGAAGCGGGTCGGGAAGCGGGTGGCGGTCAGCCCAGCCGGGCCGCCTGGACGGCCTCGGCGGTCACCTCGGTCAGCCGGTCCACCGGCAGCGCCTCCAACTCCTCCCGGCCGAACCAGCGGGCCTCGGAGGTGGAGCCGCCGACGTCACCGACGGTCGGCGGGGCGGGCGAGTCGACGACCACCCGGTAGAAGGCGCGTACCCCGTGCCAGTCGATCGGATAGCCCTCGGGGCCGAGCGAGGCGGCGTCCCGGTGGCTCGCCACCCCGATCAGCTCGACCAGCCGGCCGCGCTGCCCGGTCTCCTCGACGAGTTCCCGGATCAGGGCGGCGCCGGGCTGCTCGCCGTAGTCGGTGCCGCCGCCGGGCAGGTGCCAGCAGCCCGCGCCGGGATAGCCGTCCGCGACCCGGGTCAGCAGCACCCGGCCGTCCGGGTCGGTGGCGACCGCGTACGCCGCGAAGCGCTGGGCCCGGTGCAGCCCGTCCGGCCCGGGTACGGCGTGGAAGGAGGGGAACTCCGGCGCCTCCTCCGGCCGCAGGTCGATCGGCCCGCTGGGCAGGCCGAGGGCGCGCGCGGTGAAGGGCCGCAGCAGCAGCTTCTCCGCCTCCGCCAGGCTGTGCCAGCGGGCGAGGTCGGTCGGCTGGCCGATCCGGTCGCAGAGCGTGCCGCCGCGCACGGAGACCTGGTAGAGCAGCCGGTCGGTGTGGATCGTGACACCCCGGTGCGGCAGCGATCTCATGTCGGCGAGGACGTCCCGCAGCCCGACGACGGAGACGGAGAGGCCGGTCTCGGCGGCGGTCTCGCGCACCACGGTGTGGTTCGGGTCCTCGCCGTGGTCGACAGCGCCACCGGGCAGCGACCAGACACCGGGCGTTCCGGACCGGGAGGAGGCCCGGACCAGGAGCACCCGATCGGTTGAATCGGTGCAAATCGCGTATGCAGCGATCTTGCGGATCGGTTCCAGCGCGGGGGTCACAGGACCAAATTCTCCCTTGATCATCCAACCCGACCACGAAAAGAGTCGGATTCCTGACAGTTGGCCCTACTGTCGGGATGCCGGTGGCACCGGTCAGGGGAGGGTCAGGGTCGCTATCCGGGCGGTCACCGAGGACGCGCCGGCCGTCCGGGCGGACCGTGGAACCATGACGCAGATACCGTTCAGCCAGCCCCCGTACAAGCAGCTCCGTCGACCGACCACCGACCGGATGATCGCCGGTGTGGCCAGCGGACTCGGCCGCTACTTCAACGTCGACCCCACCCTGGTCCGGGTGGTCTTCGCCGCCGTCGCGGTCTTCACCGGCGGGCTCGGCCTGCTGGCCTATCCGGTGCTCTGGTTCCTGATGCCGGAGGAGCCGGCCGACGCCCCCGCCTGGCCGCACCCGCCCGGCACCGGACCGGTCTGGCCGCCGAGCTGGGCGCCCGGCACCCGGACGGCTACGCCGACCCCGCCGGCCGGCCCGCCGACCCCGCCGGCCGGTACGCCGACCACCCCGACGGCTCCGGCCGCACCGACCGGTGCTCCGGCGGCCGCGCCGGCGCCCGGGGTCCAGCAGACGCACCCGGCCGAGCCGACCGCACCGACCGGCCCGCCGGCCGGCGTGGACGGGCCGACGGAGGCGTTCGGCGGTACGCCGCCGAACCCGCGCTAACCGAGGCGGACCGGGGTCACTCCCACTCGATGGTGCCCGGCGGCTTGCTCGTCACGTCGAGCACCACCCGGTTGACCTCGGCGACCTCGTTGGTGATCCGGGTGGAGATCCGGGCGATCACGTCGTACGGCAGGCGCGACCAGTCCGCCGTCATGGCGTCGGAACTCGACACCGGCCGGAGTACCACCGGGTGCCCGTAACTGCGTCCGTCACCCTGCACCCCGACGCTGCGTACGTCGGCGAGCAGCACCACCGGGAACTGCCAGACGTCCCGGTCGAGACCGGCGGCGGTGAGTTCCTCCCGGGCGATCAGATCCGCCGCCCGGAGCAGGTCGAGCCGCTGCCGGTCCACCGCCCCGATGATCCGGATCGCCAGCCCCGGCCCGGGGAACGGGTGCCGCCAGACCATCGCCTCGGGCAGCCCCAGCGCCAGGCCGAGCTGGCGTACCTCGTCCTTGAAGAGCGTGCGCAGCGGCTCGACCAGCGAGAACTTCAGATCCTCCGGCAGGCCGCCGACGTTGTGATGCGACTTGATGTTGGCCGTACCGGTGCCGCCGCCGGACTCGACCACGTCGGGGTAGAGGGTGCCCTGCACCAGGAACTCGACGTCCCCGCTGGCGGCCACCTCCCGGGCCGCCGCCTCGAAGACCCGGATGAACTCCCGACCGATGATCTTGCGCTTCTGCTCCGGGTCGGTCACCCCGGCGAGCGCGTCGAGGAACCGGTCGGCCGCGTCGACCACCTTGAGCTTGATCCCGGTCGCCGCGACGTAGTCCGACTCCACCTGCTCGGCCTCGCCGGCCCGCAGCAGGCCGTGGTCGACGAAGACGCAGGTGAGCTGGTCGCCGACGGCCTGGTGCACCAGCGCGGCAGCGACCGCCGAGTCGACCCCGCCGGAGAGGCCGCAGATGACCTCCTTGTCGCCGACCCGGGAACGGATCTCGGCGATCTGGTCGGAGATGATGTTCTCCGGGGTCCAGGTCGGCTCGATCCCCGCCACGTCGTAGAGGAAACGCTCCAGCATCCGCTGGCCGTGCTCGGTGTGCCCGACCTCGGGGTGGAACTGGGTGCCGACCCGGCGGCCGACGAGGTCCTCGAAGGCCGCCACCGGCGCACCGGGCGACTCGGCGGTCACGGTGAACCCGTCCGGCGCCTCCGTCACACAGTCACCGTGGCTCATCCAGACGGACAGCTCGGCCGGCAGGTCCCGGAGCAGTGCGGCCGCGTCGGACCGGGCCCGCAGGGCGGTGCCGCCGTACTCCCGGCCGCCGGTGTGCGCCACCGTGCCGCCGAGGGCCCGGGCCATCGCCTGGAAGCCGTAACAGATGCCGAAGACCGGCACGCCGCTGTCGAATAGCTTCGCGTCGACCTGCGGGGCGCCCGGCGCGTAGACGCTGGCCGGGCCGCCGGAGAGGATGATCGCGGCTGGATCCCTGGCCAGCATCTCCGAGACCGGCATCGAGTGCGGGACGATCTCCGAGTAGACCCGGGCCTCCCGGACGCGGCGGGCGATGAGCTGGGCGTACTGGGCTCCGAAGTCCACCACGAGGACCGGGCGCGGCGTGTTCATGTGTACGAAGCCTACCCAGCACGGGTCCCGACCCGGAAACCGCCGCACGGGCGGACGGGGTACCGGGGGAACGCGGTGGATCACCAGCGGAGCGCGGCCGGGGCGTCGGGCGGTACCGCCGGGCGGCTCGGCGGTGTCGGCGGGATCCTGGCGTACGCCGCGCCGAGCGGGGGGCGGGGGTCCGGGGCACCCCGGTTCGGCCAGAGCGAGAGCGCCCGTTCCGCCTGGGCGGCGATGGTCAGCGACGGGTTCACCCCGAGGTTCGCCGAGACCGCCGCCCCGTCCACCACGTGCAGTCCCGGATGCCCGAAGACCCGGTGGTACGGGTCGACCACCCCCTCGGCGGCGGTCGCCCCGATCACCGCCCCGCCGAGCAGGTGCGCGGTGACCGGCATGTCGAAGGGCTCGGTCACCGACCCGCCGGGGATGCCGCCGATCTGCTCGGCGAGCAACCGGACCGCCCGGTTGCCGGCCGGGATCCAGGTCGGGTTGCCGGCGCCGTGCCCGGGCGCGGTCGCCAGCCGGTGCCGGCCGAACCGGCCACGGCGGTAGTGCACGGTCAGCGAGTTGTCCAGCGACTGCATGACCAGCGCGATCACCGTGCGCCGGGACCAGTCCCGGACCGAGAGCAGCGGCAGGTAGGTCAGGGGTCGCCGGGCCAGGATGCCGAGCCAGCGCCGGACTCGGCGCGGACCGCCGTCGACCAGGGCCGACTGGAGCAGTCCCATCAGGTTGGCGCCGTGGCCGTACCGGACCGGCTCGACGTGGGTCGCCGGGTCGGGGTGGAAGGAGCTGGTGATCGCCACCCCGTCGGTGAAGTCCAGCCCGGCACGCCGGGCGGCCCGTACCGGCACCGTGGCGCCGAGGATCGCCTCCGAGTTGGTCCGGGTCAACGCGCCGAGCCGGGGCGAGAGGTGCGGCAGCGCCCCGGCGGCGCGCATCCGGTGCAGCAGCCGCTGGGTCTGCAACGCGCCGGCCGCGAAGACCACCTGACCGGCCCGGATCCGTTGGCGGTGCCGGACCGGCCAGGCTCCGGTGCGTACCGTCTCGATCTCGTAGCCGGTGCCCGACGGCGCCGGCCGGACCGAGGTGACCGTGGTCAGCGGGCGGACCTGCGCGCCGTGCCGCTCGGCCAGCCAGAGGTAGTTCTTGACCAGGCTGTTCTTGGCGCCGTGCCGGCAGCCGGTCATGCAGGCGCCGCAGTGCAGGCAGCCGGTCCGCTCCGGGCCGGCCCCGCCGAAGTAGGGATCGGCCACCCGCTCCCCCGGCCGGCCCAGGTGGACCCCGACCGGGGTGGCGTGGAAGGTGTGCCCGACCCCCATCCGGTCGGCCACCGCGCGCATCGCCCGGTCCGCCGCCGTCTCCTTCGGGTACGTCGTGACGCCGAGCATCCGTTTCGCCTGGTCGTAGTGGGGGGCGAGTTCACCCTGCCAGTCGGTGATCTCCCGCCACTGTGGATCGGCGTAGAACGCGGGCAGCGGCTCGTAGAGCGTGTTGGCGTAGACCAGGGAGCCGCCGCCGACGCCGGCACCGGAGAGCACCAGCACCTTCGCCGGTGCCGTACCGCCGCCGTGTTCCCCGGGGGCGGCCCGGCCGGTGGAGCGGAGCAGGGTGATCCGCTGGATGCCGTAGCAGCGCAGCGCGGGCGCCCAGAGGAAACGGCGGATCCGCCAGGAGGTCTTCGGCAGCTCGTGGTCGGCGAACCGTCGCCCGGCCTCCAGGACGAGGACCGAGTAACCCTTCTCGACCAGGCGCAGCGCCGCCACGCTGCCGCCGAAGCCCGACCCGATGACGACGACGTCGACGTCGACGTCGACGTCGACGGGCGGTTCGGTGCTGTCGGTGGGATCGGTGCCGGCGGATTGCCCCATGTTGAGCATCATTACCGAGCGGTAGCTATCGCACCAGGCGGGATCTGCGCCATCATTTCCTGCTGCCGCGCTCCTGCGGTGCAACGTCGGCGGGCCGACGAGGCGTCTTATGGGTTACGGCCGGTCCTGGCAGACCGTACGGCCGAGGGGAAGTGGACGCGTGGCTGATCACGGGGGAAGCGCTACCGGCGTACCCGGAAACGACGACGGGCCGGCATCCGGCCACGGCGGCGGCCGGCCGAGACGGCGCCGGATCGTCTGGCTCGCCGCGATCGTCGCGGTCGCGGTGCTGCTCGCCGGTACGGCCTACGCGGCCAACCGCCTCTGGGGCGGCGGCGGCTCCGATCCGGCTCCGACGGCCCGGCCGAGTACGCCGGCACCGACCACGGCGGCACCGACGCCGAGCCCGACTCCGGAACCCGGCGCCGACATCAAGGGGCCGCTCAACCTGCTGCTGGTCGGCGTCGACACCCGGGTCAGCAAGCCGGACTGGGAGCCGCACGCCGACGCCGTGCTGGTCCTGCACGTCACGAAGGAACTCGACCGGGCATACCTCTTCGCGCTCCCCCGCGACCTGGTCGTCGACATCCCGCGCTTTCCCAGGGCGAACTTCCCCGGCGACCGCACCAAGCTGACCCACGCGATGAGCTACGGCAGTCGGGTACCCGGCCGGAACAAGCGCCCGAGCACCGCGCAGGGCTTCCAACTGCTCTCCGCGACGGTGAGCGCGTACACCGGGATCAAGCGGTTCGACGCCGGTGCGGTGCTCACCTTCGGCGGCTTCGACGAGCTGGTCGACGCCCTCGGCGGGGTGGACCTCTACGTGGACCAGCGGGTGGTCTCGCAGCACCGGGAGCCGGACGGCACGCACCGCGCGCTGCGCGGCGGCGGTTACGTCGGACCGCAGATGGTCTACGAGAAGGGCCGCCGCACGCTGACCGGCTGGCAGGCGCTGGACTACGCCCGGCAGCGCTACACCACCGGTGGCGCGTACACCCGGCAACGGCACCAGCAGCAGCTCATCAAGGCGATGCTGACGAAGATCCTCAGCCAGGACCTGGCCCGGGACTCCGAGCGGGTACGCCAGGTCGTCCGCGCGCTCGGCGACGCGCTGACCTTCAGCAGCGGCAGCGGCTCCGACATCGTCGACTTCGGGTACGCGCTCAGCCGGCTCCGCCCCGAGGCGATGACCCTGGTGGCGCTCCCCGGCAGCGGAGTCGGCCGGGGCAGCGGTTACCGGGGCGAGCAACTCACCTCGGTCGGCCGCAAGTTCATCGCCGAACTACGCGCCGGCCGGGCCGACGCCTACCTGGCGGCCAACCCGAAACTTGTGATCAGGAACTGAAGCAATAGCCTGCACTCGATGATCTCCGAGGCATCCGGCCTCGGGTCGTCGAGATTCGGGGAGGACAACATGCAGTTCGGTAAACGACTGACAGTCCTGGTCACACTGGTTCTCGGTTCCCTGGTCCTGTCTGGAACCCCAGCTCAGGCCGCCTATTACAACACCTACACCACCATCGCCAGCACCCCCAACACGAGCTGCTGCACCGGGGTACAGGGCTTCGCGGCCGGATCCACCTACCTCTACTCGATCAAGAACCGCACCAATTACGACGACACCTCGGTCATCTACCGCGTCCACAAGACCACCGGCGCGCGGGTGCTGATGACGAACGGCACGAACGGCGGGTCGACCAACCCGTGGCTCGGGCACGCGAACGACATGACGATCGTCGACATCGACGCGCAGCACCACATGTTCGTCGTCACCATGAAGGCGAGCGGCCCGCAGCTCGTGCGGCTCCGCTACGACGGCACCACCTACTACCACGCCGGGTCGTACCAGTTGCGTCTCAACGGGGCCGTGGCGACGCCGTCCGGAATCCACCGCGTCTCGGTCACCAGCACCACGATCACGTTCATGTTCAAGAGTGGACGGACGATCTACAACGGCAGTCTCCCGCTGCGCGCCTCCTCCGGGACCATCGAGCTGACGAACGCGTTCAACCTCCAGGTCGACGGCGCCCTCGTCAACGGCGCGGTGGTGCCGGACCTCGGAACCTTCACCAACCAGGGCTTCTTCTACGACGCGCCCAAGAAGGTTCTCTACTACCCGCTGACCAAGGAGAACCGCAGCATCGTGCTCGTCTACCGGAACGTGTCGCCGACGACGACCGGAACCGCGCCGGCAGCCGCCGACCTCTCCTTCCGCATCACCTCCTCGGCGTACACGTTCTTCGAGATCGAGGGCGTGGGAATCAGCGACGGCAAGCTCTACTTCAACACCAACCGGGCGAACTCCAGCGGCGCCCACGACGCGATCCACGTCTTCGACGGCTACGTCGCGGCCTGACGCATCCCGACCAGCGCGGAATCGCTGTGACTCAGCGATTGAGTCACAGCGATTCCCACGCCGGTTGCCGCGAGCGATGCCGAGCGCCATACCGTGGCCGCAGCCGGGCCGTCGTCGATCTCGCTCGCCCCGTGCCTTCCCGGTGCACCGACGGCCGCGATCGGACGCGGCCCGGCTCGAAGCACCGGCCCGCGCCGCTGCGTTATTCGGCGTGCTTCGGCCGGGCCGGGCGCTTCTTGCCATAGAGCCAGGCGTCGAAGAGGGCGTCCAACTGCTGGCCAGAGACCCGTTCGGCGACCGCCACGAATTCCTCGGTGCTGGCGTTCGCGTCCTTCTTCTCCGCTGCCCAGGTGCGCAGCAGCTTGAAGAACGCGTCGTCGCCAATGGTGACCCGCAGCGCGTGCAGCGTCATGCCGCCGCGCTGGTACACCGATTCGCTGAAGATGTTCGCCGCGCCCGGCCTACCCGGCGGGAGCTGCCACACCGACTTGTCCATCTGCTGGTAGCGCACGTCGAACGCCTGCTGGGCCCGCTGCCGGCCGGAGTGTTCCGCCCAGAGCCACTCGGCGTATGTGGCGAAGCCCTCGTTGAGCCAGATGTCCTGCCAGGTCTTCAGCGCCACGCTGTTGCCGAACCACTGGTGCGCCAACTCGTGCGCCACCACCTCGTTGCGGGCGTTCGGTCCGAAGAAGACGGAGGCGTAGACGGGGCGACTCTGCGTCTCCAGGGCGTACCGGATCCGGTCGTCCGCGACCACCACCCCGCCGTACGCCTCGACCGGGTACGGGCCGAAGAGCGTCTCCAGGTAGTCGGCGACCTTGGTGGTGCTGGCCATGGCCGTGTCGGCGGCACCCCTGCGCACCGAGTCGGCCACCGCGGTATAGAGCGGCCGCCCCTTGTGGGTGCCGGTCTTCACCCGGTACTTACCGATCACCAGCGTGCTCAGGTAGCTGGCCATCGGCGTGCTCTCCGACCATTTCCAGGTGGTCCAGCCGGCGTCGACGGTACTGCCGCCCGGGGTGCCGTTGCTGATCGCCACCAGGCCCTTCGGCACGGTGATCTCGAAGCTGTAGGTCGCCTTGTCCACCGGGTGGTCGTTCACCGGGAACCAGGTGCTCGCCGACTCCGGCTGACCGAGCGCGATCGCGCCGTCGGTGGTGTGCAGGAAGCCGCCGTCGCCAAGGTCCTTGTTGCGCAGCGGTGCGGGCTTACCGTGGTACTCGATCACCGTGCTGAACCGGGTGCCGGTCGGCAGCCCCTTCGCCGCGGTGACCACCAGTTCGTTGCCCTGCCGGGCGGAGGTCGCCGGTGCGCCGTCCACGGTGACCGACCGTACCGTAAGGCCGGCCAGGTCCAGGTTGAACCGGGCCAGGTCGGCGGTGGCGCTCGCCGAGACCGTCGCCGTGCCGCTGAGCTGGTCGGTCTTCGGGTCGTACCGGACCTTGATCTCGTACCGGTCGACGTCGTAGCCGGCGTTGCCATACGTGGGGAAGTAGTCGTCGCCGACACCGTTTGCACCCGGCTGGAAGTTGTAGCTGGGGGTGGCGGAGGGGGTCGGGCCGGGCGGCACCGCCGTCTTCTCCGGGTCGCCCTGGCAACCGGTCAGGCCGAGCGCGCCAGCCACCACCATGCCGACTGCCGCCCGATAGCGCCGCGTCGTCGTCATCTGCACCAATCCGTGAGTGATTCCCGACGCGACCTGCTGCGCCGTGGGGGACTGTGACCCTACCGTCGGTGATTCGTCACGGGCTGCCGGGTCACCGGCGGTTGCGATCGGGCGTACCAGCCGATCGCCTGGCCAGACCAACGCGTTCAGGGAACGGGTGGTGCCGTGGTGCCGGAGAGCCAGGCGTCGAAGAGCGGCCGCAACGGCTTCCCGGAGACCCGCTCGGCATGCGCGACCAGGTCGTCGGTGGTCGCGTTGCCGTCCCGCCGCTCGGTCGTCCAGCTCGTCAGGATCCGGAAGAACGTCTCGTCGCCGACCGTACGCCGCAGCGCGTGCACGGCCAGCGCACCGCGCTTGTAGACCGCCCGGCTGAAGATCTCCGACCGGCCCGGGTCCAGCGCCGGCTCCGCCCAGTCGGTGCCGGCGTACTCCTGCTCGAACATCGTCTGCGCGCTCGGCCCGCCGTCGTGCTCGGTCCAGAGCCACTCGGCGTAGCTGGCGAAGCCCTCGTTGAGCCAGAGGTCGCTCCAGCGCCGGATCGAGACGCTGTCCCCGAACCACTGGTGCGCCAGCTCGTGCGCCACCACCTCCAGGTTCGGGCCGGTGGCGAAGAACGAGGGGCCGTACACCGGGCGGGACTGGGTCTCCAGGGCGTACCCGATCCGGCTGTCGGCGAGCGCGATCCCGCCGTACGCCTCGAACGGGTACGGGCCGAACCGGCTGGCCAGGAAGTCGACGATCTCACCGGTACGGGCCAGTGACCGCTCCGCCGGCCCGCCCGCCGGCAGGCCCTCGGCGATCGCGGTGACCAGCGGCTTGCCGGCGTGCGTACCGGTGCTGACCCGGTATTTCCCGATCACCAGCGTGACCAGGTAACTGGCCATCGGGGCCCGCTCCGCCCAGCGCCAGGTGGTCCAGCCGGCGTCGGTGCTGCTGCCGCCCGGGGTGCCGTTGCTCAGCGCCGCCAGCCCGTCGGGCACGGTGGCCTCGATCCGGTAGGTCGCCTTGTCCAGCGGATGGTCGTTGACCGGGAACCAGGTGCTCGCCGACTCCGGCTGGCCGAGCGCGATCGCACCGTCCGAGGTGTGCAGCAGCCCGCCGCTGCCCAGCTCGGGGCTGCTGATCGGGGCCGGCTTGCCGGAGTAGCGGACCCGTACCCCGAACCGGCTGCCCTCGCCGAGGCCGGTGGCCGGGGTGACCACCAGCTCGGCGCCGGTCCGGGCGTGCGCGGCGTCGACGCCGTCCACCTGTACGGACGAGACGGTCAGCCCGGCCAGGTCGAGGTTGAACCGGGACAGGTCCTGGGTGGCGGTCGCCTCGATGCTGGCGTCGCCGGTCAGCTCGTCGGTCGCCGGGTCGTACCTGACCCGGAGGTGGTAGCTGGCGACGTCGTAGCCGCCGTTGCCGTAGGTCGGGAAGTACGGGTCGCCGATCCCGGGCGCGCCGGGGCGGAAGCCCTCGGTCGGCCGGTCGTCCCGGCGGGTGCCGGTGCAGCCGCCCGTCGAGAGCGCCACCAGCAGCGTCGCCAGTACGCCGGCCAGCGCCGGCCGCCCCGGCCTGATCATCACGCCTCCGCGATCACGGTGGCGACTACCGGTCGAGGACGAGCCCCACCTTCTGGAACTCCTTCAGGTCCCGGTAGCCACACTTGGCCATCGCCCGGCGCAGCCCGCCGAACAGGTTCAGTTGGCCCTCCGGGTCGTCCGACGGCCCGTAGAGCAGTTTCTCCATCGAGCCGAGCGGCTCGTCGGCCACCCCGTAGGCGCCGCGCGGCAGCTTCGGGTGGCTGGCCGCCGGGTGCCACCAGGCACCGCCGGCCGGCGCCTCGGCGCAGAGCGAGAGCGGCTCGCCGAGCATCACCGCGTCGGCGCCGCAGCCGAGCGCCTTGGCGATGTCGCCGGAGGTCTGCAGGTCGCCGTCGGCGATCAGGTGCACGTACCGGCCACCGGTCTCGTCGAGGTAGTCCCGGCGGGCCGCCGCCGCGTCGGCGATCGCGGTGGCCATCGGCACCCGGATGCCGAGCACCGACTCGGTGGTCGACCAGTCGTCGCCGCCGAGCCCGACGATCACGCCGGCCGCGCCGGTACGCATCAGGTGCAGCGCCGTCTTGTAGTCGGTGCAGCCACCGGCGACGACCGGCAGGTCGAGGTCGGCGATGAACTCCTTGAGGTTCAACGGCTCGTCGGTGGTGGAGACGTGCTCGGCCGAGACGATGGTGCCCTGGATCACCAGGATGTCCACCCCGGCGTCCAGGATCACCGGGGCCAGTGCCAGGGTGTGCTGCGGGGAGACCCGGACGGCGACCGTGGAGCCGCCCTCGCGCATCTGCCGGACCCGCTCGGCGATCAGCTCGGGGCGGATCGGCTCGGCGTACACCTCCTGGAGCCGGCGGGTGGCCGCGGAGCCCTCCTCCAGCCGGGACAGCTCCTCCAGGATCTTGGCCGGCTCCTCGTAGCGGGTCCACAGCCCCTCGACGTTGAGCACCCCGAGCCCGCCGAGCCGGCCCAGGGTGACCGCCGACTCCGGGCTCATGGTGGCGTCCGACGGGTGCCCGACGCAGGGGATCCCGAACTGGTACGCGTCGAGCTGCCAGGCGGTCGAGACGTCGTCCACGTCCCGGGTACGCCGGCTCGGCACGATCGCGATGTCGTCCAGGTGGTAGCCGCGCTGTGCGGTCTTGCCCAGCCCGATCTCGACCACGTCACGCATGGGTCACTCCAGAGTAGAAAGGGGGGTGGTGGCGGGGAGGCGGTGACCGTCAGCGGGTGTGGTAGTTCGGTGCCTCGACCGTCATCTGGATGTCGTGCGGGTGGCTCTCCTTCAACCCGGCGGCGGTGATCCGGATGAGCTGTCCCCGGCGGTGCAGCTCGGGGATGGTCTCCGCGCCGACGTAGCCCATCGCCAGCCGCAGTCCGCCGACGAGCTGGTGGGCGACCCGGGCCAGCGGGCCACGGTAGGGCACCTGCCCCTCGACGCCCTCCGGCACCAGCTTCTCCTCGCTGGCCACGTCGTCCTGGAAGTAGCGGTCCTTGGAGTACGACCGGGCCTGCCCGCGCGACTGCATCGCGCCCAGCGACCCCATCCCCCGGTACGCCTTGAACTGCTTGCCGTTGATGAACATCAGCTCGCCGGGGCTCTCCTCGGAGCCGGCGAGCAGGCTGCCGAGCATCACGGTGTCGCCGCCGGCCACCAGCGCCTTGGCGATGTCGCCGGAGTATTGGATTCCGCCGTCGGCGATCACCGGCACCCCGGCCGGGCGGGCGGCCCGGGCCGCCTCCATGATCGCGGTGATCTGCGGTACGCCGACCCCGGCGACGATCCGGGTGGTGCAGATGGCGCCCGGCCCGACCCCGACCTTCACCGCGTCGGCACCCGCCTCGACCAGCGCCTTCGCCCCCGCGTAGGTCGCCACGTTCCCGCCGATCACGTCGACGGTGGTGTCCTTCTTGAGCCGGCCGACCATGTCGAGCACGGCCCGCTGGTGCCCGTGCGCGGTGTCCACGATCAGCACGTCGACCCCGGCCTCGACCAGCGCGCGGGCCCGCTTGTAGGCGTCCTCGCCGACCCCGACGGCGGCGGCCACCCGGAGCCGGCCGGCGTCGTCCTTGGTGGCGAGCGGGTACTGCTCGCTCTTGGCGAAGTCCTTGACGGTGATCAGGCCGCGCAGCCGCCCGTCCGGGTCGACGATCGGCAGCTTCTCGACCTTGTGCCGGCGCAGCAGGTCGAGCGCCTCCTCCTTGGTCACCCCGACCTCGGCGGTGACCAGCGGCATCGGGGTCATGATCTGGCGTACCGGGGTACCGCCGTCGGTGACGAACCGCATGTCGCGGTTGGTCACGATGCCGACCAGGGTGCCCTGGGCGTCGGTCACCGGCACCCCGGAGATCCGGTAGCGGCCGCAGAGCGCGTCGACGTCCCGCAGGGTGTCGTCCGGCCCGCAGGTGACCGGGTTGGTGACCATGCCGGCCTCGGAGCGCTTCACCAGGTCGACCTGGAGCGCCTGGTCCTCGATCGAGAGGTTGCGGTGCAGTACCCCGATGCCGCCGTTGCGGGCCATCGCGATCGCCATCCGCGCCTCGGTCACCGTGTCCATCGGGCTGGAGACCAGCGGGATGGCGATCTCGACGTTGCGGCTGAGCCGGGTGATGGTGTTCACCCGGCTCGGGATGATCTCGGACTCGCCGGGTTGCAGCAGTACGTCGTCGAAGGTCAACCCGAGCGGCACCACCCGGGCCGAACCGGCCGGCAGTTCGGGCAGGTGCCCGGCGAGCTGGTCGGCGTCGGTGGCCAGCGGAAGGTCGTTGGTGGGTCGGTTCTCCACGATGTGTCCCCTGCTGCTGTGGTTGACGATGCTTGTTGACGGTGCTCTGGTCGGTTGACGGTGCTCCGGTTGACGATCGACGACGGTCACCGCCGACCCGGCCGCGATCTCGCCGACGCGGGTCGGTCGGCGCTGAGCTGGTCGGACAGGCTGCCCGCGCGGGGCGGCGCCAGGGTTCGCCCCGGGGTACGGCGCGATGGTTCATCGTACCCATCCGGCGGGGTGGGCGTCGCGGGCGCGGGTACAGCGGCGGTACAGGCCACAACGGGTGACCACGCCGGGCGGTGTTGGGACTACGGTGGAGGGGTGCACGAGGAGCCGATCGACCCGTTCAACGGTGACCCCGCCGATCCCTCCGCCGGCCTTGACGACCCGGGCGAGGAGACCGAACTCGACCCGCTCAGCGAGGTCGAGCGCCAGGACGTGCTGGAGGACCTCGCCGACCTGGAGATCTACCAGGCGCTGCTGGGTCCGGTCGGGGTACGCGGCCTCGTGATCGAGTGCGAGGACTGCCGGGAGCCGCACTACTTCGACTGGGACCTGCTCCGGGGCAACCTGCGGCACCTGCTGACCTCGGGCCGGCCCCGGGTGCACGAGCCGGCCTACGATCCCGACCCGGATCACTACGTCACCTGGGAATACGCCCGTGGCTACGCGGACGGGGTGCACGACACCCTGAGCGAGACCGCCGACGAGAACGAGGGCGAGGCCGAGACCGAGACCCCGCGCTGAGCGGGGACGGCCCACCGGGTGGGGGTCAGGCCACCAGGCCGGCCCGGAACCCGGCCGCCACCGCGTGCGCCCGGTCCCGGGCTCCGAGCTTGCGGAACAGGCGCCGGGCGTGGGTCTTCACGGTGTCCTCGGAGACGAAGAGTTCCCGGCCGATCTCCGCGTTGCTCTTCCCGTCCGCCATCCCGACCAGCACCTGCATCTCGCGCTCGGTCAGCACCGGCCGGCGGGCCGGAGCGGCCCGGCCGGCTCCGCCCGGGCCGTCGGCGCCGCGCGACTCCTGGCCCGGAGCGCCTCCGCCGGGCCCGTCCGGGCCGGCCTTCTCCGTCGGGTACGACTGCCCCGGGGCGGTACCGGTCGAGGTGCCCTGGTCGGTCGGCGCGTTCGGGTCGTCGCCACGCTGGGCCGGTACCACCGCCGGCCCGGTCGGCTGTTCCCCGGTGGTCTCGCCGGCACCGGTACGCGATTCCGGGTCCTCGCGCCGACGCGGGGCCGACTCGTCCCCCGGTGAGCGGCCGCCCGGCGTCTCCCCGCCCGGACCGTCCCGGCCGGGTCCGGTGGGCGCCCGCACCACACTGCCCAGCCGCTGCCCGGCCGAGGGCTGGCCGCCCGGCTCACCGGGCTCGCCGCCGCGGCCGGCACCGACGGGACCGGCCTGACCGCCGCCGGCCAGCGCGCCGCCGGGCAGGGCGGCACCGCCCCGACCGGGCCGGCCGCCGAGCAGCAGGATCGCCTTCGCGACCACGCTCACCAGGTCGTGGTCGCTGCCCTGGATCAACCCCCGGGCGCCGGCCGCGATGGTCGCCGCGGCGACTCCCGGGTCCTCGGCGCCGAGCAGCAGGATCGCCGCCCCGGGTGACCGGGCCAGGACCCGCCGGGTGAAGCCGACGCTGTCCGGGCGGGTGAGCGCGGTGTCCGCGAGCACCACGTCCGCCGGCCGCTCGGCGAGCCGGAGCATGGCTTCGGGGTCGGACACCGCGGTGCGGACAGCGGCGGCCAACCCGAGCCGGGCCGCCGCCGCCGCGACGTTCTGGGCCGCGAGCGGGGTCCGGACGCAGACAAGAACGGTGCGCACGGTGCTCTCCTCTCCGCAACGAGGAGACCACGCCGGTGAATGATCATGATGAGTTTCCACGGATGAACCACAAACTTTTTGGACGATTCGCCCCAGGGAGCGGATTCGGCGCCAGAAGTTCGCGATCAAGTACGTGTGAGCCGTCCACACCCGGGGTACCGGAACCCGTGGTCGGATCGGTGCGCCTGCGCGGCCCGCCGCCCGGATCTCGGCCGAGCAGGTCATCGCGGTGCCGCGCGGAAGGAGGGTGCTGATGTCGAACGTACGCAGGCTGCCTGGACCCATCGTCGATCTGTGGGAGTGGCAACGGCTTGGCGCGTGCCGGGGCCGGGACAGTGCCCAGTTCTTCCACCCGGAGGGTGAGCGAGGCTCGTCCCGCAACCGTCGCGAGGCCAGCGCCAAGGCGGTCTGCGTGACCTGCCCGGTTCGTGCCGAATGCGCCGCCCACGCGCTCGCCGTACGCGAGCCGTACGGGGTGTGGGGTGGCTTCAGCGAGTCCGAGCGGCTCCGCCTGCTCGCCGTCGGCTGGGAGGACCTCGCCGACCGTCGACAGAGCCGGGTGGACGTGGCCAGGCTGGAGGCCCGGCTCGGCCGGCCGTTCCGGTCGACGATGCCCGCCACCAACGCTCGGCCCGAGCCGGTACCGATCCAACGCTCCGCCTGACCCGACGACGGCCCGCGCCCGGCCCGCCCCCGGGCGCTCAGCCCACCGTCACGGTGACCGTGTGCCAGCCGGTGGCCCCGTCCGGCTCGACCGGGCGCGACTGCCCGGTCTGCACCGCCCCGGTCGCGTCGGTCGCGCGGACCCGCAGGGTGTGCTCGCCCGGGGTGGCGAGCCATCGCCAGGACCACTGCGCCCAGGTGTCGGTGGAGACCGATCCGGCCAGGGTCGCCGGCTGCCAGTCCCCGTCGTCGACGCGTACCTCCACCCGGCGGATCCCGACGTGCTGCGCCCAGGCCACCCCGGCGACGGTGACCGGGCCGGCCGGCACCGTCCGGCCCGCCCGTGGGGTGTCGATCCGCGACTGGGTCTTGACCGGCCCCCGCGCCGACCAGCCCCGGGGCACCCAGTAGGCGTCGAAGTCGGCGAAGCTGGTCAGCTCCAGCTCCACCACCCACTTGCAGGCCGAGACGTAGCCGTACAGGCCGGGCACCACCACCCGGGCCGGGAAGCCGTGCTCGATCGGCAGCGGTTCGCCGTTCATCCCGACCGCCAGCATCGCGTCCCGGCCGTCGGTGAGCAGCTCGGTCGGGCTGCCGCAGGTCCAGCCGTCGGAGGAGCGCGCCACCACCTGGTCGGCGCCGGGCAGCGGCCCGGCCTCGGCGAGCAGCGGGCCGAGCGGTACGCCGAGCCAGCGGGCGTTGCCGACCAGCTCCCCGCCGACCTCGTTGGAGACGCAGGCGAGGGTGATGTGCCGTTCGATCATCGGCCGGGCGAGCAGGTCGGCGAAGCGCAGCGTCACCGGGTTCCGCACCCGACCGTGGATCCGCAGCCGCCAACTCTCCGGGTCCACCCGGGGCACCACGAGTGCGGTGTCGATCCGGTAGAAGTCCCGGTTCGGCGTGACGTACGACGACAGCCCCGGAACCCCGAGTTCGGCGGTTGCCGGCACCGGCGCCGCCGGGCTGGCCGGGGCCGGCAACTCGACCGCCGCACGGGCGGCCGAGACACCCCGCCGGGTCGACAGCCAGCGCCCGCCGAAGCCACCCACCGCCGCCCCGCCGACCGCGAGCCCGACCCCGGTCAGGAACCGCCGCCGGGCGTACTCGTCCGGGTGGGCGGTGACCGCGACGGTCGGTGCGGCCAGGGACCGGCCGAGCGGTCCGGCGACGAAGAGCCGCAGTACGCCGGCCGCGAGTACGGCGCCGACCAGCGAGGGGAGCGCGGCGAGCGGGCCGGCCTCGGGCCGGGTCAGCGCCGCGAGTACCCCGACCGCGCCGAAGAGGGCGATCCCGGCGTACCCGAGGGGCCGTGACCGGACCGCGACCAGCCCGACCAGGACGGCGAACCCGGCCAGCAGCACGGCGGTGCCGACCAGGAGTGCGATCTTGTCGTAGACGTAGAAGACGTCGACGGCGAACCGCTTGAGCGGGGCGGGCGCCAGGTCCACCACCGCGCCGCCGACCGCGACCAGCGGGGCGGAGCGGGCGCCGGTGAACACCGCCACCACCTCGGCCGCGCCGACCGCGACCGCCGCGGCGGCCACCCCGGCCAGCGCACCGAACCGGCGCGGCAGGGCGCCGCGTCCCGCCGGGGTCGTCGCCATCGGCCCGTCACCGCCCAGATCCGGGAGCACCCTCATCGGACCAGTGTCCATCGGCCGTGGCCCGGGCGGAAAGGCGCCGGGGTTCGTGGGCCGGGGCGGCGACAGCCCGGAAACGAAGATCCGCGTGAGCGGGGCCGGACGTGGGAGGTCCCACGCCGGCCCGCTCACGCGGATCCCGGTGTCGCGGTCGGGCGGTGCGGATCGGTGTGATCCGGACCGGACCGGTCAGAAGCCCGGACCGTGCTGGTGGCCGTGACCGTGACCGTGGCCGTGCCCACCGGCGGCGGCCGGCTCGGCCTTCTCCGGCTTCTCCACGACCAGGCTCTCGGTGGTCAGCAGCAGCCCGGCGATCGACGCCGCGTTGGTGACCGCGTTGCGGGTCACCTTCACCGGGTCGATGATGCCGGCCTTGGCCAGGTCCTTGTACTCGCCGGTGGCGGCGTCGAGGCCGTTGCCCCAGCCCTGCTCGGCGACCTTCTGCACCACCACGTAGCCGTCGTGGCCGGCGTTCTGGGCGATCCACCGCAGCGGCTCGACCAGTGCCTTGCGGACGATCGAGACGCCCACCTTCTCGTCACCGGTCAGGCCCAGGTCGCCGTCGAGCGCCGAGCGGATCTGCACCAGCGCGGCGCCGCCGCCCGGTACGGTCCCCTCCTCGACCGCGGCCTTGGTCGCGGCGATCGCGTCCTCGATGCGGTGCTTGCGCTCCTTCATCTCGACCTCGGTCGCCGCACCGGCCTTGATCACCGCGATGCCGCCGGAGAGCTTGGCCAGCCGCTCCTGGAGCTTCTCGCGGTCCCAGTCGGAGTCGGACGCCTCGATCTCCTTGCGGATCTGGGTGATCCGCTCGGAGACGTCGTTGTCCCGGCCCCGGCCGTCGATCACGGTGGTGTTGTCCTTGTCGACCACCACCCGGCGGGCGGTGCCGAGCACCTCCAGGCCGACCGAGTCGAGCTTGTAGCCCAGCTCGGGGGCCACCACCTCGCCGCCGGTCAGGATCGCCATGTCCTGGAGCATCGCCTTGCGCCGGTCGCCGAAGCCGGGCGCCTTCACCGCGCAGACCTTGACGGTCTTGCGGATCGCGTTGACGACCAGGGTGGAGAGCGCCTGCCCCTCCACGTCCTCGGCGATGATCAGCAGCGGCTTCGCGGTCTGGAGGACCTTCTCCAGCAGCGGCAGCAGCTCCTCGATCGAGGAGATCTTCTGGGTCGTGATCAGGATGTACGGCTCGTCGAGCACCGCCTCCTGCGACTCGGTGTCGGTGACGAAGTTCGGCGAGATGAAGCCCTTGTCGAACTGGAGACCCTCGGTGACCTCCAGCTCGGTGGCGAGGGTCGAACCCTCCTCGACGGTGATGACGCCGTCCCGGCCGACCTTCTCCATCGCCTCGGCGATCAGGTCACCGATGGTGGCGTCCTGCGCCGAGATGGTCGCCACGTTCGCGACCGACTCCCGGCTGCCCACCTCGACGGCCTTCTCCAGCAGTGCCTCGGAGATCTTCTCGGCGGCCAGGTCGATGCCCCGCTTGAGCGCGGCCGGCCCGGCACCGGCGGCCACGTTGCGCAGCCCCTCCCGGACCATGGCCTGGGCCAGCACGGTGGCGGTGGTGGTCCCGTCGCCGGCGACGTCGTTGGTCTTGGTCGCCACCTCCTTGACCAGCTGCGCGCCGAGGTTCTCGTACGGGTTGGTGAGCTCGATCTCCTTGGCGATGGTCACGCCGTCGTTGGTGATCGTCGGAGCACCGAACTTCTTGTCCAGGACGACGTTGCGCCCGCGCGGGCCGAGAGTGACCTTGACCGTGTCCGCGAGCGTGTTGACACCGTGCTCCAGCAGGTGCCGGGCGTCATCCGAGAAGCTCAGAATCTTCGCCATTGTGTAAACAGGGTCCCTTCACGAGCGCTGCCCCGGCCCGGCAGGGCCGGTCCGGGGCAGCGTCACTGGATCAGTCAGATCACTTCTCGATGACGGCGAGGACGTCGCGGGCGGAGAGCACCAGGTACTCCTCGCCGGCGTACTTGACCTCGGTGCCGCCGTACTTCGAGTAGATGACCGTGTCGCCGACCTTCACGTCAACCGGGATCCGGTTGCCGTCGTCGTCGAAACGGCCGGGGCCGACAGCGAGGACGGTGCCCTCCTGCGGCTTCTCCTTGGCGGTGTCGGGAATCACGATGCCCGACGCCGTGGTCGTCTCAGCCTCGTTCGCCTGGACCAGGATCCGGTCCTCGAGCGGCTTGATCGCAACCTTGGTCGCGGTAGTCACGGGCATACCCTCCTGGGGTACTGGTTTCTGTGCCGGCCGGCGAGCCGACCAGCGTCAATCTGCCACATGCCACCGGGCGGGTCCGTCGTCGCGGGTGCCGGTCCGCCTGGCGTTCAGCTCCCGGACAGCGGCCCGAAAGCTGGCACCCTCGGTTTGAGAGTGCTAACGGCAGGTTATGCCGACGGCTAGCACTCCGTCAAGGAGAGTGCCAACCCGACACGCCCGGGACCGCCCCCGGCCGGCACAATGCTCCGGTGGACGTCGAGCAGCTCGCCGCGCTGCGTACCCCGGACGGGTCAACCGCGCTGGCCACCGCCGCCGAGCTGGCCGGCGGCGACCCGCTGGGCGCGGCGGCCGCGCTGCGCTCGGCCGGGGTACCCCCGGGGCTGGCCGCCGCCGCGCTGACCCAGGCCGAGCTGCGGCGCCGGGCGACCGCCAAGTTCGGCCCGGCGGCGGCCCGGATGTTCTTCACCCGGGCCGGGCTGGAGCAGGCCACCCGGGCCGGGGTCGCGGCCCGGCGGGCCGCCCGGCTGCGCGCCGCCGGGGTGGCCACCCTGGTCGACCTCGGCTGCGGTCTCGGCGCCGACGCGCTCGCCGCCGCCCGGGCCGGCATCCGGGTGTACGGCGTGGAGGCGGACCCGGTCACCGCGGCGATGGCCGCCGCGAACGCCGAGGCGGCCGGGGTGGCGGACCGGTTCACCGTCACGCTCGGCGACGCGACCCGGTTCGACCTGACCGCCGTCGACGACCCGGTCGACGCGGTCTTCTGCGACCCGGCCCGGCGCCGGGCCGGCACCGGCCGGCGGATCTTCGACCCGGCCGCCTACTCCCCGCCCTGGGACTTCCTGCTCGGCCTCGCCGACCGGGTGCCCCGGACGGTCTTCAAGGTGGCGCCCGGGATCGACCACCGGCTGCTGCCGGCCAGCGCCGAGGGCGAGTGGGTCAGCGTCGACGGCGACCTGGTCGAGGCGACCGTCTGGTCCGGCCCGCTCGCCGCCGCACCCCGTCGGGCCACCCTGCTGGCCGGGACGGCGGTGCACGAGCTGACCGGGGACGGGACCCGCCGGGCCCCGGTCGGCCCGGTCCGGCGCTTCCTCTACGACCCGGACCCGGCGGTGGTCCGGGCGCACCTGGTGGCCGAGTTCGCCGGTACGGTCGACGGCACCCTCGCCGACCCCGAGATCGCGTACGTCTACGCCGACGCCGCCCGGCCCACCCCGTACGCCCGGTGCCTGGAGGTGCTCGAGTCGCTGCCCTTCTCGCTGAAGCGGCTGCGTACCCGGCTGCGCGACCTCGACGTCGGGCGGGTGGAGATCCTGAAGCGGGGTTCGGCGCTGGAGCCGGAGCGGCTCCGCCGCGACCTGCGGCTGACCGGCTCGCTGCCGGTCAGCCTGGTGCTGACCCGGGTCGCCGACGCACCTACCGTGCTGCTCTGCCGTCCGGTGCCGGCCCCGGAACCGGCGGCGTCGACCGGGTAGGGTGCGGACCGTGGCGGGCAGGGGCACACCGGCGACCGCGCTGCTGACGCGGCAGCGGATCCCGCACACGCTGCACCCGTACGACGTCGCGCCGGAGACGCCGAACTACGGCGCCGAGGTGGCGGCGGCGCTGGGCGTACCGCCGGAGCGGGTCTTCAAGTCGCTGGTCGCCAGCGTCGACGGGGTGCTGACCGTGGCGGTGGTACCGGTCACCGGGGAACTCGACCTGAAGACGCTGGCGACGGCGGTCGGCGGCAAGCGGGCGACGCTGGCCGACCGGACGCTGGCCGAGCGGACCACCGGCTACGTCCGGGGCGGGATCAGTCCGCTGGGGCAGCGCAAGGCGCTGCGTACCGTGGTCGACGCCTCGGCCGAGCGCTTCCCCACCATCTACGTCTCGGCGGGCCGCCGGGGGCTGCAACTCGAACTCGCCCCGGCCGACCTGATCCGGCTCACCTCGGCCACCACCGCGCCGGTCGCCGCACCCTGATCCCCGTCCTCGGTCGCCCGGTCCACGCCCTCGGCCGGCGGTCCGGGCGGTCCGTCCGGGCCGCCGCAGGATCGATCATTTCCGGCGTATCGCCACCGGCCGATCCCGGGATGTCGGTCACGTTGCCGAATTGTTATCGCCAACAACAAACTCGTGGCCTCGGTGACCTTGCCCCGAGGAGTCTTCGCGCAATACGTTGCCGGACACAACAAAAGTGAGGCGGGCGATCGCCACGGCCCACCGACGCCCCGCCGAAGCGCGACCCGGCGGAGCCGCTATCCAGGCAGCCCAACGGGGGGAGGCCACGGGCCGCACGACGACCGTCCAGGCGTACCACCGCTGGAACCCGAGACACCACACCCACCCCGAAAGGACCCGTGCAATGCGCAGAGGGATCCTCACCATCGCCGCCGTGGGCCTGCTGACCACGGGCGGCCTCGCCGCCTGCGGCGACGATTCCGGCGACGGCAGCGGTAACACCCCCGAGCCGAAGATCGGCGTCATCCTTCCGGACAGCGCCTCCTCGGTCCGCTGGGAGACCGCGGACCGCAAATACCTGGAGGCGGCGTTCGACGCGGCCGGCGTCAAGCACACCATCCAGAACGCCCAGGGCGACAAGGCGCAGTTCCAGACCCTCGCCGACCAGATGCTGACCGAGGGCGTCACCGTCCTGATGATCGTCAACCTGGACTCCGGCACCGGCAAGGCGGTGCTGGACAAGGCCAAGAGCCAGGGCGTACCCACCATCGACTACGACCGGCTGACCCTCGGCGGCTCGGCCGAGTACTACGTCAGCTTCGACAACGAGGCCGTCGGCAAGCTCCAGGGCGAGGGTCTGGTCAAGTGCCTGACCGACAAGGGCGCCAAGAACCCGGTCATCGCCGAACTGAACGGCTCGGAGACCGACAACAACGCCACGCTCTTCAAGAACGGCTACGACGGCGTGCTGAAGGCCAAGTACGACTCCAAGGAGTACGTCAAGGGCCCCGACCAGTGGGTACCCGCCTGGGACAACGCCCAGGCCGGCACGATCTTCGAGCAGATGATGACCCAGCAGAACGGCAAGATCGACGGCGTACTGGCCGCGAACGACGGGCTGGGCAACGCGGTCATCTCCGTGCTGAAGCGGAACAAGCTCAACGGCAAGGTTCCGGTGACCGGCCAGGACGCCACCGTGCAGGGCCTGCAGAACATCCTCGTCGGTGACCAGTGCATGACCGTCTACAAGGCGGTCAAGCAGGAGGCCGACGCGGCCGCCGAGCTGGCGATCGCGCTGGCCAAGGGCGAGAAGAAGGCCGCACCCACCACCGTCCGGGACCCGGAGGGCAACCGGGACGTGCCGGCCGTGCTGCTGGAGCCGAAGGCCATCTACAAGGAGAACGTCAAGGACGTCGTCGCCGACGGCTACGTCACCAAGGAAGAGCTCTGCAAGGACGCCTTCGCCGCCGCCTGCACCGAGGCCGGCGTGAGCTGACCGTACGACGGCAGCGGGCTCGACCGCCCCGCCGAGACGCCGCCCGGTACGGAACCATCCGTACCGGGCGGCGTCCTCGCCGCCCCAGAGAACTGGACCGGACCCGTGATCGGACACCCCGCGATCGGCACCCGCCACCGGACACCCGCGTAAAGGAGACCAACCCGTGTCCGCGACACCCCTGCTGGAGCTGCGCGGGATCGACAAGAGTTTCGGTCCCGTCCAGGTCCTCCGCGACGTCGACCTGTCGGTCAACCCCGGCGAGGTGACCGCACTCGTCGGTGACAACGGCGCCGGCAAGTCCACCCTCGTCAAGTGCGTAGCCGGGATCCACTCGGCCGACGGCGGCGAGATCCTCTTCGAGGGCCGACCGGTGCAGATCCACAACCCCCGGGACGCCGCCACCCTCGGCATCGAGGTCGTCTACCAGGACCTCGCGCTCTGCGACAACCTCGACATCGTGCAGAACATGTTCCTCGGCCGGGAGAAGCGCAGCGGCCTCGTCCTCGACGAGCCCACCATGGAGCAGATGGCCGCCGAGACCCTGGCCGGGCTCTCCGTGCGGACCGTGAAGTCGCTGCGGCAGCACGTCTCCAGCCTCTCCGGCGGGCAACGGCAGACCGTGGCGATCGCCAAGGCCGTGCTCTGGAACAGCCGGGTCGTCATCCTCGACGAACCGACCGCCGCACTGGGCGTGGCGCAGACCGCCCAGGTGCTCGAACTGGTCCGCCGGCTGGCCGACAACGGTCTCGCCGTCGTGCTCATCTCGCACAACATGAACGACGTCTTCGCCGTCTCCGACCAGATCGCCATGCTCTACCTCGGGCAGATGGTCGCGCAGCTGCGGACCAGCGACGTCACGCACGCCCAGGTGGTCGAGCTGATCACCGCCGGACGCAGCGGCGGCCTCGGGCTGACCGGCGAGAACGGCAACGGCAACGGCAAGCACGACACCCCACCCAGCACCGAGACGACGAGCGCAGGAGTCGACAGATGAGCGCCGCCCCTCCCACCATCGTGGTGCCGCCGGTCGAGGTGCCGGCCGCGCCGGTGCCCACGGTCGGCAGCCACTTCCGGGACTACCTGGCCCGGGTACGCGGCGGCGACATGGGCGCGCTGCCGGCCGTACTCGGTGTGATCGTGCTCTGCGTCGTCTTCGCCGCGCTGCGCCCGAACTTCATGACCGAGGGGAACTTCGCCAACCTCTTCACCCAGGGCGCGGCGGTGACGCTGATCGCGATGGGGCTGGTCTTCGTCCTGCTGCTCGGCGAGATCGACCTCTCCGCCGGCTTCGCCAGCGGGGTCTGCGCGGCGGTGCTGGCCCAGCTCGTCACCCTCCAGGGCTATCCCTGGTACGTCGCCGTCGCCGCCGCGCTCGTCACCGGCGTGGTGATCGGGCTGGTGATCGGCTTCCTGGTGGCCAAGGTCGGCATCCCGTCCTTCGTGGTCACCCTCGCGGCGTTCCTCGCCTTCCAGGGCATCGTGCTGCTGCTGATCAAGGGCGGCACCAACGTCTCCGTCCGGGACGAGGTGCTGGTGGCGATCGCCAACCGGAACATGCCGCCGTGGCTCGGCTGGGCGCTGACCCTGCTCGGCGTGGCCGGCTACGCCGCCGTGCAGCTGATCCGGCACCGCAAGCGCAGCGCGCTCGGGCTGGTCACCGAGCCGCTCGCCGTGGTGCTGATCCGGATCGGGGCGCTGGCGGTGATCGCCGGTACCGCCGTCTACCTGCTGAACCTGGAACGCAGCCGCAACGTGCTCGTCTCGCTCAAGGGCGTACCGATCGTGGTGCCGATCATCGTCGTCCTGCTGGTCGTGCTCACCTTCGTACTGCAACGCACCGCGTACGGCCGGCACGTCTACGCGGTCGGCGGCAACCGCGAGGCGGCCCGGCGGGCCGGCATCAACGTGGACCGGATCCGGATCTCGGTCTTCGTGATCTGCTCCTCGATGGCGGCGATCGGCGGCATCGTGGCGGCCAGCCGGGCCACCTCGGTCGACGCCAACACCGGGGGCAGTAAGGTCCTGCTCTACGCGGTCGGCGCGGCGGTGATCGGCGGCACCAGCCTCTTCGGTGGCAAGGGCCGGATCGTGGACGCGGTGCTCGGCGGCGCGGTGATCGCGGTCATCGACAACGGGATGGGGCTGCTCGGCCGCAGTTCCGGCTTCACCTTCGTGGTGACCGGACTGGTGCTGCTGCTCGCGGCCAGTGTGGACGCCCTCTCCCGACGCCGGGCCGCAGCGACCGGTAACCGATAAGGGGCACGATGCGCGCGGGGCCGAGCCAGGAGGAGATTCGCCGGCAGAATCTCGGCGCGCTGCTGCGGTACGTGCACATCCACGGAGCGACCTCCCGGGCGGAGCTGACCACCTCGCTCGGGCTGAACCGGAGCACCATCGGCGCCCTCACCGCCGAACTGGCCGCCGCCGGGCTGGTCAGCGAACGGGCACCCCGGGAGACCGGGCGGGCCGGACGGCCGTCGCTGGTCGTCCGGCCCGAGTCGGGGCGGGTCTTCGCGTACGCGTACAGCGTCGAGGTGGACCGGTTGCGGGCCGCCCGGATCGGGCTGGGCGGGGTCGTACTCGACCGCCGGCAGGCCGAGCGGCCGCCGGGGCTGCCGGCGGTGGAGAGCCTGCCGCTGCTGGCCGGCTTCGTGAAGGAGATGCACCAGGCGGTACCGGACGGCTCGGTCTACGTCGGCAGCGGCGTGGCGGTCTGCGGCCGGTTGCGCCGCCCGGACGGCGCGGTGCACATCCGGCCGGAGAGCGCCGCCTGGGCCGGCGGCGGCGAGCTGGACAAGCGACTGGCCGAGGCGCTCGGTGAACTGCTGCCGCAGGAGCGCCCGGTGCTGGTCAGCAACGCCGCCGACGCCAGCGCGGTCGCCGAGCACGCCCGGGGTGCGGCCAGCGGCTACGACGACGTCATCTACCTGCACCGGGACGTCGGCATCGACGCCGGGATCATCGTCGGCGGGCGGCGGCTGACCGGGCAGGGCGGTTACGCCGGCGAGGTCGGGCACATGGTGGTCAACCCCGGCGGAAGTCCGTGCGGCTGCGGCTCGTACGGCTGCTGGGAGACCGAGATCGGCGAGTACGCCCTGCTGCTGGCGGCCGGCCGGGGTGAGGCCGTGGGCCGGGAGGCCGCCCTGCGGGTGGTCGACGCGGCCGCCCGGGGTGACGCGAACGCCCAGGCGGCGGTCCGGCAGGTCGGCGACTGGCTCGGGTTCGGGGTGGCGAATCTGATCAACATCTTCAACCCGGGTGTGGTCATCTTCGGCGGCACCCTCCGGGACGTCTACCTCGCGGCGGCGGCCCGGGTGCGTAGCCGGCTCAACTCGCTGGCCCTGCCCACCCCGCGCGAGCAGGTGCGACTGCGTACCCCGCAACTGGGCGAGGACGGTGCGCTGGTCGGTGCCGCGGAACTGGCCTTCGAGCACCTGCTCGCCGACCCGCTCGACGCGGGCTGACCGGGCACCGGGGCGTACGCTGTCCGGCGTGGACGGGCAACTGCGCGCCTCCGACTCGGATCGGCAACGGGTGGTCGCCGACCTGCAACGGCACACCGAGCAGGGCAGGTTGAGCCTGGAGGAGTTCTCCGAGCGGGTCGGTGCGGTCTACACCGCCCGTACCCTCGGGGAGCTGGCCACCGTCACCCGGGATCTGCCGGCGGCGCCGGAGGTCGCCGAGCCGGTCGGCGGCGGCACCGGAAGCCGGCGGGAGCTGCTGATCGTCTTCGCCGTCGCCGTCGCCACCCTGCTGCTGCTGGTGACCTTCATGGAGATCACCCGCTGAGCGCTTCGTCCCGTCCCGCCCCGGGCGTCACGTTCCGCCCCGCCGGACCGGCCGCCGAAGGCGTTCTTTCCCACATGCGGTTGCCCGGACCGATCGGGCACCCTTGGATGGCCCTGGTGGTTCGGGTTGTCAAGAACCTGGTTCGGTCATCGGAAAGGCTGGCATGAGCACGTTCGAGATCTGTGTCGACAGCGTCGAGGGGACGCTGGCGGCGGAGCGGGCCGGCGCCGACCGGGTGGAACTCTGCGCGGGACTGTTCGAGGGCGGGCTGACCCCCAGCATCGGCACCATCGAGCTGGCCCTGCGGCACGTCGAGCGGATCCGGGTGCACGTGCTGGTACGGCCCCGGGGCGGGGACTTCATCTACTCCCCGTACGAGGTCGACGCGATGGTCCGCGACGTGCAGGCGGCGGTGACGGTCGGCGCGCACGGCATCGTGATCGGTGCGCTGACCCCGGAGGGCGACCTCGACCTGCCGACCATGCGGCGGCTGCTCGAGGCCTCCGACGGTGCCAGCGTCACCTTCCACCGGGCCTTCGACATGGTCCGGGACCCGTTCGAGGCGCTGGAGCAGCTGATCGAGCTGGGCATCCCCCGGGTGCTCACCTCGGGTCAGGAGGAGACCGCGCTGGCCGGTGCTCCGCTCATCGCCGACCTGGTCGGCAAGGCCGCCGGCCGGATCGCGGTGATGGCCGGCGGCGGGATCAACGAGCGGAACATCGCCCGGATCGTCGCCGCCACCGGCGCCGACGAATACCACTTCACCGCCCGGGTCAGCTCGGACGGCCCGGCGACGCACCGCAACCCGGTACCCCGGATGGGTGGCGTGCTGAGCCGCCCCGAGTACCAGCGTTCGGAGACCTCGCCGGAGCGGATCGGCCAGATCATCGGCGCGGTGCGTCCGTAAGTTCCGGCCCGGCCGGCGTCGTCGCCGCCGGCTCGGCCGGCGGGGTCGGCGGCCGGTCGAGCCCGCGCCAGACCGGCATCACGAACGGCATGAGCGTGACCAGCAGGTACGCCACCGCGAAGACCAGGCAGGCGACCGGCAGCCGCAGTTCCTGCACGGCGAGCCCGCCGAGCAGCCCGCCGAGCGGGATGCCGGCCCAGGCTGCCGCGTGCACCAGCCCGAGCACCCGGGCCCGGAGCCGCTCGGGAATCCGTTCGAAGCTCACGGCGCCCAGGATCGGGTTGACGGCCGCGACGGAGACCCCGGCGACGAACGAGATCAGATAGATCACCCAGAGCCGGTCCAGCAGGGCGAGCGCGACGAACCGGGGCGCCCCGGCGAGCAGGAAGCCGACCGCGAAGACGGCGAACCTCGGCACCCGGTCCGCCACGACGGTGAAGACGACGTTGCCAAGCACCGCGCCCAGGGCGAAACTCGCGGTGAGCAGGCCGAGCGCGGTCGACGACCGGATCACCTCGCTGGCCCAGACCGGGGTGAGCACCGAGGTGTACGCCGCGTCGGCCAGGTTGGTGACGAGCAGCATCAGCACGATGCCGTGCACCAGCCGGTCCCGCCGCAGGTAACGCAGGCCGCCGCGCAGCGCGCTCAGGTACGACTCCTGCTCGTCCTCCACAGTGGTCGGCTCCACCGTGGACTCTTCCGTCCTGTCGGCACGGTCCCGGGCCGGTACGGCGGCCGCGAGCACCGCCGCCGAGAGCAGGAAGGTCGCCGCGTCGAGGAGCAGCACCAGCGGGGCGTCGAGGATGGCGATCAACAGCCCGGCCAGGGGCGCGCCGAGCAGGGTACCGAGCCGGCTGAGCCCGTCGTGCAGGCTCGTCGCCCGGGTCATCGGGATCTCCGCCGCCGCCACCGTCTCCGGGAACACCACCCGCTTGGCGGTGTCGCCGAACCCGCGCAGCAGCCCGGCCACGGCGACGAGGCCGAGCAGCGTGCCGAAGTCGAGCGCACCGGCCAGGTGCAGCAGCGGTACGGCGGCCACCGCCACCGCGCTGCCCAGGTCGGCGACGATGCTGGTCCGGCGGGCGCCGATCCGGTCGATCAGCGGGCCGCCGAGGGCGCAGGCCAGCACGTACGGCAGCATCTCGGCGAACGCCACCAGGCCGGTCCTGGCGGCGCTGCCGGTGACCAGCAGGGCGAACCAGGGCAGCGCCACCATGCTCATCCGGCTGCCGACCAGGGAGATTCCCTCGGCGACCAGCAGTCCGACCAACGGCCGGCGGTTGCGGGTCATCAGTCCGCCGACTCCGGCGCCCGGCCGTCCTCCGTCGGGCGGTCGTCCTCCGGCCGCCGGTGGTGGTTGCGCCGGACGAAGGGCAGCAGCTGCGCCTGCACCACGAAGGGCTCGGCGTCCTCGGGCGCCGTCACGCCGGGCTCGTCGCGGCGGTACCGCCCGATCAGCGCGGTCAGCGCGTCGGAGAACTCCCGCGCCTCTTCCGGGGTCAACCGGAGCTGCCAGTTGCTCAGCGTGGACGTCCCCTCCCACTCCGCCGGCAGGTTGGTCAACTCGTTCAGCCACCGGTCGACCCGCTCGGCGTAGAGCGCGGCGACGGATCGCAGGTACGTCTCGACGTCGGGGAGGGCGTCCCGGCCGACCTCGCTGTCGAGTCGGGTGTTCCGGTGCGCGGCCCGCCACCACCGTTCCCGCCCGGCGCCCCGCCCGGGCTCCTCGACCACGAAGCCGTACTGGGCGAGTTGCCGCAGGTGGTAGCTGGTGGCGCCGGTGGACTGGTTGAGCCGCTCGGCGAGCAGGGTGGCCGTGGCGGGACCGTGCTCCCGCAGCGTGTTGAGGATCCGGACCCGCAGCGGGTGGGCGAGGCCACGCAGCGAGGTCGGGTTCAGCCGGACTTCATCCGCAGACATGTTTGCAACGCTATTCTTGCAAAGAGTTCTTTGCAAGAGGTCCGTGGCGATCGGCTCAGCGGCGGTCACCGTGCCAGGAGCGCCAGAGTGCCGCGTACGAGCCGTCGGCGGCGACCAGTTCGGCGTGCGGGCCCAGCTCGGTGATCCGGCCCTCCTCCACCACCGCGACCCGGTCGGCATCGTGCGCCGAGTGCAGCCGGTGGGCGATCGCGATCACCGTACGGCCGCGCAGCACGGCGGCCAGCGACCGCTCCAGGTGCCGGGCCGCCCGGGGGTCGAGCAACGAGGTGGCCTCGTCGAGTACCAGGGTGTGCGGGTCGGCGAGGACCAGCCGGGCGAGCGCGAGCTGCTGCGCCTGGGCGGCGGAGAGCGGATGGCCACCCGAGCCGACCTCGGTCTCCAGCCCGGCCGGAAGCTGCTCCGCCCAGTCCAGCGCGTCGACGGCGGCGAGCGCGGCGCGTACCCGGTCGTCGTCGGCGTCCGGCCGGACCATCCTGAGGTTGTCGCGGAGCGTACCGATGAAGACGTGGTGCTCCTGCGTCACCAGCGCGACCTCGGTACGCAGATCGGCCAGCGGCAGATCGGCGAGCGGGACACCGCCCACGGTGACCGAGCCGCTGCCCGGCTGGTGGATCCCGGCGAGCAGCCGGCCCAGCGTCGACTTGCCGGCCCCGGACGGGCCCACCATGGCCAGCCGCTCCCCCGGCGCCAGGGCGAGGCTGACGCCGTGCAGCACGTCCCGCCCCGGCTGGTAGGCGTACCGCACGTCGTCGACGACGAGCCGCTGGTCCGCCGGCCGGGCCGTCGTGGCCGCCCCGGCGGCCGGCGCGTCCCCGGGACGTTGGGCCACGCCGAGCAGCCGGGCCAGCGACGCGCCGCCGACCTGCACCTCGTCCAGCCAGGAGAGCAGCCGGTCGACCGGGTCCATCAACTGCTGCACGTAGAGGGTGGCCGCGGTGACCTCGCCGAGCGTCACCCAGCCCTCGACGTAGAACCAGCCGCCGAAGACCAGGGTCGCGACGACCGGCAGTACGTAGCCGGTCTCGGCCAGCGGAAAGAAGACGGTACGCAGGAAGAGGGTGTAGCGCTCGGCCGCGTACGACCGGCGGATGTCGGCGTCGGTACGGGCCCGGCGCCGGGCCTGCTGCCGGAGCGCCTCGGTGGTCCGGGACCCCTCCACGGTCTCGCTGATCCCGTCGGTGATGTCGGAGTAGGCGGCGTTCTCCGCGAGATAGCCGGTCCCGGCCCGGCGCAGGTACCAGCGGGTGGCCGGGACCAGGATCGGCACCGCGACGAGGGCGGGCAGGATGAGCAGCGGATCGGTCAGCAGCACCGCGCCGACCACGGCGCAGACCGTGACGACGGCGATCAGCGTCTCCGGCACGGCGAACCGGACCGACCGGGACAGCGCGGCGACGTCCCGGCTGCTCCGGGTCAGCAGGTCGCCGGTGCCGGCCCGCTCCACGGTGGAGAGCGGGATGGCCAGGATCCGGTCCACGAACTCCTCCCGCAGCTCGGCGAGGACCCGCTCGCCGAGCCGGGCCGAGGCGAAGTGGGCGAACCTGACCAGCACCGCCTGCGCCAGCACGAAGCCGGCGATCGCCAGCGCGATCCGGTCCACGGTCACCGTGCCGGTGCCCTGGGAGATCGCCTCGACCAGGTCACCGAGGAGGCGCGGCGCGGCCAGGCCGGTGACCGCGGCGAGCGCGTGCAGCCCGAGCGCACCGGCCAGCGCGCGGGGATGCCGGCGGACCAGGCCGCGGGCGTACCGTCGCACCTGCGCCGGGTCGGCGATCGGCAGCGAGTCGCGGGCTGTCACCTTAGTCCTCCTCGCTGCGGGTCACAGTCCTCCTCGCTGCGGGTCACGACGGCGGCGTAGCGCGGCTCGGTGTCGAGCAGTTCGCGGTGCCCGCCCTCCGCCACCGCCTTGCCGTCGGAGACCAGGACCACGTGGTCGGCCCGGTCCAGCACCAGTGGGCTGGTGGTGCAGACCAGGGTGGTCCGGCCGCGCCGGGCCGGGCCGAGCCGGTCCGCGATCCGCGCCTCGGTGTGCGCGTCGACCGCGCTGGTCGGCTCGACCAGGATGAGGATCTCCGGGTCGGCGACCAGGGCCCGGACCAGCCGCAACCGCTGCTGCTGCCCGCCGGAGAACTCGCGGCCCCGCTCGGCGACCCGGCCGGCCAGCCCGCCCGGCAGCGCCGCCACGATGTCGGTGGCGCTCGCCGCGTCCAGGGCCGCCGCGATCGTCGCGTCGTCGGCCCGGTCGTGCGGGTCCAGCTCCGCCCGGAGCGGCCCGGAGAAGAGCCGCGCGTCGTTGTCGGCCACCATGATCCGCCGCCGGACCGTGCCCAGCGTCAGCTTCCGCAGGGGTACGCCGCGCAGCGTCGCCTCGCTGTCGACGTACCGGCCGAGCCGGTCGGCGATGGCGACCGCGTCCTGCGGCGCGGCGGCGGCGAGCGCGGTCAGCCGGCCCGGCCGCACCGTCACCCCGGACTCGACGTCGACCAGCTCACCGGGGCCGTCCGGCAGCGCGACCGGATGCTCCGGATCGGTGATCCCCGGTCGCAGGTCGAGCATGGAGACCACCCGACGAGCCGAGACGTGCCCCCGGGTGATCCGGTCGATCAGCTCGGTCAGCATCCGGAGTGGACCGATCAGGAAGACGGTGTAGCCGTAGAAGGAGACGAGCTGCCCGACGGTGATCTCGCCCCGGAGGGCGAACCGGGCGCCGAGCCAGGTGACCAGCACCAGGAAGATGCCGGGCATCAGGACCTGGGTTGCCTCCAGCAGCGCCTCCACCCGGGCCACCCGTACGCCGCCGTGCCGCAGCGCCTGCGACTCCGCCCGGTACCGTGCCGAGAAGACCGCCTCGCCGCCGACCCCGCGCAGCACCCGTAGCCCGGCGACGATGTCGCTGGCCCGGGTGGTCAGGGTCGCCTGCTGGTCCCGGTACGCCTCCTGCCGCCGATGCAGTGGCCGGATGAGCACGGCGACCACCGCCATCAGCACCGGTACCCCGAGCACCACCACCAGGCCGAGCGGGACGGAGGTGGCGAGCAGGATCACGGTGATGGTGAGCACCGCGAAGAGCGAGCCGGTGCCCCGGGAGAGGATGTCGAGCGCGCCGCCGATGTGGTTGATGTCGGCGGTGCCGATGCTGACCACCTCGCCGGTGGCGAGCCGCTTGGGCAGGGTCGCGCCGAGCCGGTTGGCGTGGTCGACGGTGATCTGCACCGTCCGGTACGCCCCGGCCAGCCAGTTGAAGGTGGCGAACCGGTGCCGGACGATCCCGACGATCGCCTGGGCGACGCCGAGGGAGAGCAGCACCAGCCCCCACCGCAGCAGCGCGTCGGTGTCCCGGGCGATCAGGCCGGCGTCGATCGCCCTGCCCAGTACGGCCGGCATCAGGGCCTGGCCGACGAAGGCGACCACGGCCAGTCCCATCCCCCAGCCGAGGGTGGGCCAGATCCGCGCGGCGAGCCAGAGCAGGAACCTGGTCGCCGAACGCCGGTCGGGCACACCCGGGTCGGGGACGGGTAGGGGGCGCATCAGGGTGACGCTATGGAACCAATCGCCACGATTGCCACGGGTTTTCCGCGGCTTCGGTTCAGCGGTCGACCTGGGTGAAGTCCCAGACGTGCGGGGTACGGGCGAGCATCCGGGCCGGCGGGTCGGGCAGCGAGACCGGGTTGGCCCGCCACTTCGAGATGACCACCAGCCGGTTGTCGGTGGAGGAGAAGACCTCGCTGGAGATGTGCATCGGGTCGTGTTCCAGCTCGGGCAGGGCCGTGTCGCAGACCCAGGAGATCAGGTCGGCGAAGCCGGCACGCTCGGCGCGTACCTCCCACATCCGTACGATCACGTCGGCCGTCACTCTCCCCACTACACGCTGACGATCGTGAGCGGCATCGCGGAATCGGCGGGCAGGTCCAGCCGGCTCGGGGCCACCCCGGCGGCCACCAGGTGGGAGCCGAGCGCCGCGACCATCGCACCGTTGTCGGTGCAGAGCTTGGGCCGGGGTACCCGGACCCGGATGCCGTGTTTCGCCGCCCGTTCCTCGGCCAGCGCCCGCAGCCGGGAGTTCGCCGCGACACCGCCGCCGAGTACCAGCGTCTCGACGCCCCGGTCCCGGCAGGCCGCGATCGCCTTGCTGGTGAGTACGTCGCAGACCGCCTCCTGGAACGACGCGGCCACGTCCGGTACCGGTACCGGCTCACCGGCCCGCTGCTTCGCCTCGACCCAGCGGGCGACCGCGGTCTTGAGGCCGGAGAAGGAGAAGTCGAACCGGTGCGCGGCGAGGTCCTTCGGGGCGGTCAGCCCGCGCGGGAAGGCGATCGCGTCCGGAGTGCCGGCCCGGGCCTCCCGGTCGATCGGCGGGCCGCCCGGGAACGGCAGCCCGAGCAGCCGGGCCACCTTGTCGAACGCCTCCCCGGCGGCGTCGTCGATGGTCGCGCCGAGCGGGGTGACCCCGGTCGCCAGGTCGTCCACCAGCAGCAGCGAGGAGTGCCCGCCGGAGACCAGCAGCGCGATCGCCGGCTCGGGCAGCGGGCCGTGTTCCAGGGTGTCCACCGCGACGTGCGCGGCCAGGTGGTTCACCCCGTACACCGGCTTCTCGGCGGCCAGCGCGTAGCCCTTGGCGGCGGCCACCCCGACCAGCAGCGCGCCGGCGAGCCCGGGGCCGGCGGTGACGGCGATCGCGTCGATGTCCGCCAGGGTCACCCCGGCGTCGTCCAGCGCGCGCCGCATGGTGGGCACGATCGCCTCCAGGTGGGCCCGGCTGGCCACCTCCGGCACCACCCCGCCGAACCGGGCATGCTCGTCCACACTGGACGCCAGCGCGTCGGCGAGCAGGGTGTGCCCGCGTACGACACCGACGCCGGTCTCGTCGCAGGACGTTTCGATCCCGAGGATCAGGGGTTCGTCAGCCATTGTTCGCCCGCTCCAGTTCGAGCTGCATCACCAGTGCGTCGGTGTTGCTCGGTTGGTAGTAGCCGCGCCGCACGCCGACCGGTTCGAAGCCGTACGTCGCGTAGAGGCGCTGGGCCGGTGCGTTGTCCACCGCCACCTCCAGCAGTACCCGGCGTACGCCGTGCCGGTTCGCCTCGGCCAGCAGTTCGACCAGCAGCATCCGGCCGATGCCGCTGCGCTGGGCGTCCCGGCGTACCGCCACGTTCTGCACCCACGCCTCGTCCGGCGGGGCGAGGGCGAGCCCCGCGTAGCCGACGAGCGCGTCGGTGGAGTCCAGCGCCGCCACGTAGTGGTGCCCGTTCGCCAGTTCGTTCCAGAACATCGCCGCCGACCACTGCTCGGCGCCGAAGAGGTCCGCCTCGATCAGCAGCGCCTCGGAGATGTGCCACCAGCGGAACGGGCTCAGCCTGGTCACCGCGGCGCTACCCTCCCCGACCGCCGTCCTCACCGCAGGACCGGTTTGCGCCCGGTCGCCGCCACGGCGTCGGGCCGGCGCAGGTAGAGCGGTGTGAGCTGCTCACCGGGGGCGCCGGCCCGGACCCGCTCGGCCGCCAGCTCCGCCAGGGCGTACGGCGGGGGGTAGTCCAGGCCGGCTCGCGGCGGTAGTCCGAGGATGTCGGCGTACCGGTGGGCTCCCTCGCCGACCGCGACCCGGACGCCGAGGTCCCGGGCCCGCTGCGCGACGGCGGCCGGGGCGTCGACCTCGGGCCCGGCCAGCCGCTCGCCGGCCAGGTCGTAGACGGCCCAGTAGATCTCCCGGCGGCGGGCGTCGGTGGCTGCCAGCACCGGCCCGACCTCCGGGGCGGCGCCGGACCGGGGATGGGTCGCGGCCCACCCGATGGCGTCGAGCGAGGGCACGCCGTAGGTGGGGATGCCCAGCACCTGTCCCATGCTGGCGGCCGTGACCAGGCCGACCCGCAGCCCGGTGAAGGGCCCGGGTCCGACCCCGGCCACCACGGCGGCCAGGTCGGCCGGCCGGGCGCCGGCCTCGGCGAGCACCTCGGAGACCTGCGGCGCGAGCAGTTCGCCGTGGGCCCGGGCGTCGACGACACTGCGCTCGCCGCGCGGCGAGACCGCGTCGGCGGTGATCTCCGCCAGCGCGGCGGTCACCGCCGGGGTCGAGGAGTCCAACACGAGTACGAGCACATAGGCACCCTAACCGGGCGGTCGCGCCGGGCTGACGGGACCCGGTCGGGTCGGGGCGTGCACCGGCCTGGCCCCGGGTAGTCCGGTCAGCAAGGTGCCAGGGAGTCACCTTGGTGACACAGTGACACCTTGCTCGTCGGGATAGCGGCAGCATCCGAGGAATGCCCACATCCCGGCTGACCGCCCTGATCGGCACGACACTGCGGCAGCAGCGCGAGTTACGTGGCCTCACCCAGCACGCGCTGGCCCGGCTGGCCGGCACCGATCGGTCGACGGTGACCCGGATCGAGCAGGGCGAGCGGGCGCCGACCGTGGCGATGCTGGAGAAACTGCTGGCCGCGCTCGGCCTCCAGCTCACCGTCGGCGTCGAGCCGCTCGATAGCGAGGTCGACGCCCGGATCGACGAGTTGGCGGTCCGGAGTGTGGCGGAGCGGATCGACGCGGTCGGTCTGGACCGGATGCTGGACCGCCTCGCGGAGCTGCCACACGTGTTGACCGGGACCACGGCCGCCCTGTTGCAGGGCGCGCCGGTGCCGGTGGGCGACCTGGAGATCGCGGTGGCCTGGCGGGACGCCGAACGGTTCGCGGATTGGCTGGAGCGCCACTACGCCCAGCGCTGGAACCCGGCGTGGGAGGAGTTCGGCTACCTACCCACCGATCCGCGCGACCCCGGCGAGCACCGCTGGCAGGTGGTCGGTGGCGTGCTGCGGGCCGGCATGTGCGAGGAACTGCCGGAGGCGATCGAGGTCCGGCACGGCGACCGGAGCTATCGGGTGGTGCCGCTCGCGCTGGTCGAGGCGACCGAGCCGGCCACCGCCGAACTGCTGCGGCGGTGGCGGGCCCGGCTCGCTCGAACGGACTGAGTCAACGGGCCGAGAGGTCCCAGTCGACGGTGGGCCGACCGGCGTCGGCGAGCGCCTTGTTGCAGGCGCTGAAGGGGCGGCTGCCGAGGAAACCGCGAGGGTTCATCGGGCTGGGGTGGCCGGCCTCCAGCACCACGTGCGCCGGGTTGGTGACCAGGGCCGCCTTCTTGCGGGCGTAGCCGCCCCAGAGCAGGAAGACGACCCGGTCCGGGCGGGCGTCGAGGGCCTTGATGGTGGCGTCGGTGAAGGCCTCCCAGCCTCTGTTGGCGTGCGATCCCGGAGTCGCCTGCCGGACGGTCAACACGGCGTTGAGCAGCAGCACGCCCTGGCTCGCCCAACGGGTCAGGTTGCCGCTGCGCGACACCGGCACCCCGAGGTCGTCGGCCAGCTCCTTGAAGACGTTGCGCAGCGACGGTGGCACCGAGACGCCGTCCCGGACGCTGAAGCTGAGCCCGTGCGCCTGACCCGCCCTGTGGTAGGGATCCTGGCCGAGGATCAGCACCCGGCAGTCCTCCGGGGCGCAGAGCCGGTAGGCCGTGAAGAGATCCTCCAGCGGGGGGAAGACGGTCTGGGTCGCGTATTCCCCGGCGACGAACTCGCCCAACGCGGCGGTCTGGGCCGGATCGAGGTGCGGGTCCAGCGCCGCCCGCCAGGCCGGGGGCAGCAGGGCCGGAAGATCCAGGGTCATCGGTAACCTCTCGAACGCCACGGTCGTTTCCCGCACTCTAGAAGTCCGGTACGACAGCGGGGATCCCGGTACCGCGACCCTCTCAGCGCAGCTCGGCGAGACGGTCGGCCCAGTCGCCGCCGAACGGCACCAGCTCGACCCGCCGGGTGTCGTCGTCCCGCCGGTCGATGACCACCCGCAGATGCGTGTCCACCAGGTGCTCGACCATGCCCTCGCCCCACTCGACCACGGTGACCGCCTCGTCGACCGAGGCGTCCAGGTCGAGGTCGTCGATCTCGGCCCGGGGGTCGACGGCTTCGCCCAGCCGGTACGCGTCGGCGTGCACCAGCGTGACCCGGCCGCCCCGAGCCGGATCGGGCCGGTGCACCCGGGCGATCACGAAGGTCGGCGAGGTGATCTCGCCGAGTACCCCCAGACCGGCCGCGATCCCCTGCACCAGCGCGGTCTTGCCGGCGCCCAGCGGGCCGGTCAGCACCAGCAGGTCCCCCGGGCGGAGCAGCCGGCCCAGCCGCCGCCCGAACTCGTGGGTCTGCGCCACCGTCGGCAGCTCGCGGACCAGCTCGGTACCGCGCAACGCGTCACTCATCGGGACAGCTCAATCCCTTCCTCGGCCGGGCAGCCGGTCGAGGAAGTCCAGCAGCGCCCGGTTGACCTCGTCGGCGTGTTCCAGCATCACCACGTGCCCGCTGTCGGGCACCTTGACGTACTCGGCGTCCGGCAGCCAGCGGACGATCTCCTCGGAGTGGGTGACCGGTGTGATCATGTCCCGCTCGCCCACGATCACCAGCGTCGGACTGTCCCGCAGCGCGGCCAGCACCGGATAGCGGGCATGGGTGTAGATGGTGCGCAGATAGCGGGCCACCGTCTCGGTGGAGGTCCGCGAGTTCATCTTCTCCACGTAGGAGACCAGCGCCGGGCTGGGCGTCGGGGTGCCGAAGCCGTACCGGCGGGTGAGCAGCCAGGCCAGGTTGGCCGAGGCGCGCCGGGCCCGGTCGAGGACGCTGCCGGTCAGCCGGGTGGCGTTGTCGACCACCGGCAGCAGCGGTGCGCCGGCCCGGGCCACGATCGTCGGCAGGCCGAACTTCGTCTCCGCCACCAACCCGCCCGAGGTGGCCATCAGCACGGTACCGATCACCCGCTCGGCGAAGAGCTCCGGATAGCGCTCCGCGAACGCCATGATGGTCATGCCGCCCATCGAGTGCCCGACCAGCACCAGTGGCCCGGTCGGCGCGGTCCGGTCGATCACCGAGCGGAGCGTCTCGCCGAGCGCCTGGAGCTGGTATTCGCCGGACTCCAGTCGGCCGGACCGCCCGTGTCCCGGCTGGTCGTAGAAGACCAGCCGGTCCTCGCCCAGCTCGGTCAGCATCCTGCGCTGGAAGTGGAAGGTCCCCATGTCCAGGCAGAAGCCGTGCACGAAGACCAGGGTCGGCCGCCCCGGACCGGGCGGCGGGCCCACCATCTCGACGTGGATGTCGGTGCCGTCGGCGGTGGAGACGATGCAGGACTCGTCGTAGGGCAGCGTGCCGAAGGGCTCCGTCGCGTACCGGTCGCCGGGAGCGGTCTTGGAACGGCGTACCACCGCCCGTTCGGCGGCCACCCCGGCGGCGATGCCGGCCGCCGCGACCCCGGCCGCCGCGCCGATGATGCCGGCCACCCGGAAGAGTCCGGTCCGGGTCTGGGTACGCCGGGACGGCTGCCGCTGCGCCGGTACCCGCGACGGGGCGAGCCGCTTGGCCGGGCTCACGGCTGCCGTCCGTCGTACACCCGGGGCACCCGGACCCCGCCGAACCGGGTGACGATCTCGTAGTTGATGGTGCCGATCGCCTCGGCCCAGTCGTCGGCGGTCGGTATCCCGGCCGCACCGTCGCCGAAGAGCGTCGCCACGTCGCCGGGGACGACCGGGTCGTCGCCGCAGTCGAGCACGATCTGGTCCATGCAGACCCGGCCGGCGATCTGCCGCCGGGCACCGGCGAGCTGGACCGGGCCGACGTTGGAGGCGTGCCGGGGCACCCCGTCGGCATAGCCCAGCGGCACGACGGCAAGCGTCGTCTCCCGCTCGGTGTGGTACGTGTGCCCGTAGGAGACGCCGGTGCCGGCGGGCACCCGCTTGGTCAGCGTCACCCGGGCCCGCGCGGTCATCGCCGGCCGCAGCCCGAACTGCTCGCCGGGGACCGGCGACAGCCCGTACATCGCGATGCCGGGACGGACCAGGTCGAAGTGGGTGTCCGGCCGGGTCAGCGTGGCCGCCGAGTTGGCCAGGTGCCGCAGCCGGGGGCGCAGCCCGGCCCGCTCGGCCAGGGCGAGTCCCTCGGTGAAGACCGCGAGCTGCCGGTCGGTGGTGGCGTGCGTCGGCGCGTCGGCGTAGACCAGGTGGCTCCAGAGCCCGACCACCTCGATCAGCCCGTCGGCCTGGGCCTTCGCCGCCGCGTCGAGCAGCTCGGGCCAGTCGTCGAGGGTCGCGCCGCCCCGGGAGAGGCCCGTGTCGATCTTGAGGTGAGCCCGGGCCGGCCGGCCGGCGCGCTCGGCGGCGGCGACCAGCTCGGCGAGCTGGCCGAGGCTGGCGGCGGCCAGGTCGACGTCGGCGGCCACCCCGTCGTGCAGCGGCAGCCCGGGCGCCAGCAGCCAGGCCAGCACCGGTGCGGTGATCCCGGCCCGGCGCAGCGTCAACGCCTCGTCCAGGGTGCAGACACCCAGCCAGTCCGCCCCGGCGTCGAGCGCCGCCCCGGCGGCCGGGAGCATGCCGTGGCCGTACGCGTCACCCTTGACCACGGCCATCAGCTCGGCGCTCGTCCCGGACCGCAGTCGGGACACGTTGTCGCGGATCGCGTCAAGATCGACGCGTACCTCGGCCTGCCACATGCGCTCAGCCTACTTGTGGGTAGATCGAAATGGCCCCGGGTGGCGCGGCCAGGACACTCCGCCGCTCACCGGGGCAGCCTGGCGATCACCCGGCGCAGCGCGGCGGCCACGTCGGCGGCGACGACCGGCCCGCGCCGGGCGGCCTCCTGCCCGGCCAGCCCGTGCAGGTACGCGGCGGCGGCCGCCGCCCGCTCGGCCGGCAGTCCGGCGGCGAGCAGCGAGCCCAGCAACCCGGCCAGTACGTCGCCGGTGCCGGCGGTGGCGAGCGCCGGGGTGCCGGTCGGGTTGGCGAAGGCCTGCCCGTCCGGGGTGGCGACCACCGTCCGGTCGCCCTTGAGCAGCACCACCGCGTTCATCCAGGTGGCCAGTTGCAGCGCGGCGGCGACCCGGTCCCGGGGCGGTTCCCCGCAGAGCCGGGCGTACTCGCGGTCGTGCGGGGTGACCACGATCGGCGCGTCCCGCTCCCGCAGCCGCTCGGCCATCGAGCCGTCGACCAGCAGGGTGAGCGCGTCCGCGTCCAGCACCACCGGCACCGGTGCGGCGAGTACGCAGCGCAGCTCGGTGGCGGCCGCATCGTCGGTGCCGAGCCCGGAGCCGCAGACCCAGGCCTGCACCCGGCCGGCCTCGGTGACCCGGTCGGCGGCGACCACCGAGGGATAGCGGCGCAGCACCTCGGCGCGGGCGCCACCGGCGTACCGGATCATGCCGGTCGGTCCGGCGACCGCGCCGCCGACCGAGAGCACCGCGGCACCCGGGTACGTCGCCGAGCCGGTGGCCAGCCCGACCACGCCCCGACTGTATTTCTCCTCCTCCGGGCCGAGCCGGGGCCACCAGTCGGACACGTCCGACCACTCGGTGACGCGTACCGCCGGGGTGCCCCGCAGCCACGGGCCGAGCCCGATGTCGACCAGCTCGACCCGCCCGGCCCGGGGTGCGGCCGGGCCGACCACCAGGGCGGGCTTGAGGCAGCCGAAGGTGACCGTCAGGTCCGCGGTCACCGTGCTGGGCAGGCCGACGGAGCGCGGCACGTCGCCGGTGTCCACCTCGACGCCGCTCGGCACGTCCACCGCGACCACCGGCGGCCGGTCTCCGGACCGGCCGGTCAGGCCGGGCAGCCCGGCCACCAGCCGGGCGGCCGGCTCGCGCAGCCCGCCCGAGCCGCCGATCCCGACGATCCCGTCCAGCACCAGGTCGGCCCGGTCCGGCAGCCCGTCGACGATCCGCCCGCCGGCCGCCCGCAGCGCCGCCAGGCCGCCCTGGTGCACCCGCTCCGGCGCCAGCAGCAGGGCGCTCACCGCCGCGCCCCGGCCGGCGAGCCGGGCACCCGCGTAGAGGGTGTCGCCGCCGTTGTCGCCGGAGCCGACCAGCAGCAGCACCCGGGCGCCGTAGACCCCGCCGCCCCGCTCGGCGAGCAAACGGGCGCAGTGCCCGGCCAGCCCGCCGGCAGCCCGCTGCATCAGGGTGCCGGCCGGCAGGGTGGCCATCAGGGCGCGCTCGGCGGCGCGTACGTCCGCCACCCGCCACGCGGCCCTCATCGCTCCGCCACCACCATCGCCGAGGCGATCCCGCCGTCGTGGGACAGCGACAGGTGCCAGCGCTGCACCCCGCGCTCGGTGGCGGCGGCCGCGACCGTGCCGGAGACGGTCAGCCACGGCCGCCCGTCCGGGTCGGAGACCACCTCGCAGTCGTGCCAGTGCAGCCCGGCCGGTGCGCCCAACGCCTTGGCCACCGCCTCCTTCGCGGCGAACCGGGCGGCGAGCGACTCGGCCGAGCGCGGGTTGCCCGACCCGGTGACCCGCTCCGCCCCGGTGAAGAGTCGATCGGCCAGCAGCGGGGTGCGTGCGAGCGCCCGGGCGAACCGATCGACCAGTACGACGTCGATGCCGACTGCGACGATCACCGCCTCACCCTACCGGCGGGCGCGGGAGCGCACGTGACGGTGAACGGCTCACTCCACGGTGACCGACTTGGCCAGGTTGCGCGGCTGGTCCACGTCGTGCCCCCGGGCGGCGGCGATCTCGCAGGCGAGCACCTGCAACGGAACCGTGGTCACCAGCGGGGCCAGCAGGGTCGGGGTGCGCGGTACGTAGATCAGGTGGTCCGCGTACGGCGTCACCGCCTCGTCGCCCGCCTCGGCGATCACGATGGTCCGGGCGCCCCGGGCCCGGATCTCCTGGATGTTGGAGACGATCTTGTCGTGCAGCATGCCCCGCCCGGCCGGGGAGGGCACGATGCAGACCACCGGGGTGCCCTGGTCGATCAGGGCGATCGGGCCGTGCTTCAACTCGCCGGCCGCGAACCCCTCGGCGTGCATGTAGGCGAGTTCCTTGAGCTTGAGCGCGCCCTCCAGGGCGACCGGGAAGCCGACGTGCCGGCCGATGAAGAGCACCGTCGGCGCCGCCTTGAGGTCCCGGGCCAGGTCGCGGATCGGCTCGATGCCGGCGAGCAGCTCCCGCAGCTTGTCCGGCATCTCCTGGAGCTGGTCGACCACCGCGGCCACCTCGTCGGCGTACTTGATGCCGCGCACCTGGGCCAGGTGCAGGCCGATCAGGTAGCAGGCCACCAACTGGGTGAGGAACGCCTTGGTGGAGGCGACCGCCACCTCGGGCCCGCCGTGGGTGTAGAGCACCGCGTCGGACTCGCGCGGGATGGTGGAGCCGTTGGTGTTGCAGATCGCCAGCACCCGGGCCTTCTGCTCCTTGGCGTGCCGCAGCGCCATCAGGGTGTCCATGGTCTCGCCGGACTGGGAGATCGCCACCACCAGGGTGGACCGGTCGAGGACCGGGTCGCGGTAGCGGAACTCGCTGGCCAGTTCCACCTCGCAGGGAATCCTGGTCCAGTGCTCGATGGCGTACTTCGCCACCATCCCGGCGTGGTACGCCGTGCCGCAGGCGACGATGAAGACCTTGTCCACGTCCCGCAGGTCCTGGTCGGAGAGGCGGACCTCGTCGAGGACGATCTCCCCGTTCTCCTTGAGCCGGCCGAGCAGGGTGTCGGCGATCGCCTGCGGCTGCTCGGCGATCTCCTTCAGCATGAAGTAGTCGTAGCCGCCCTTCTCGGCGGCCGAGGCGTCCCAGTCGATGTGGAAGTCCTTGCCGGCGGCGGGTGCACCGGCGAAGTCGGTGATCTCGATGGCGTCGGCGGTGATCAGTACGACCTGGTCCTGGCCCAGCTCGACCGCTTCCCGGGTGTGCTCGATGAACGCGGAGACGTCGCTGGCCAGGTAGTTCTCCCCGGCCCCGCGCCCGACCACCAGCGGCGAGTTGCGCCGGGCCCCGACCACCGCGCCGGGGATCGCGGCGTCGACCGCGAGCAGCGTGAAGGCGCCCTCCAGCCGCTGGCAGACCTGGCGCATCGCGGCGGCCAGCAGCGCCGGCCCGTCGGGTTCACCGGCGGCGCGCAGCCGGGACAGCTCACCGGCGAGCAGGTGCGCCGCGCACTCGGTGTCGGTGTCGCTGGTGAACTCGACGCCGTCGGCCTCCAGCTCGGCGCGGAGTTTGGCGAAGTTCTCGATGATGCCGTTGTGGATCACCGCCACCCGGCCGTCGGTGGCCCGGTGCGGGTGGGCGTTGCGGTCGGTGGGCCCGCCGTGGGTGGCCCACCGGGTGTGCCCGATGCCGGTGGTACCGGCGCCGATGCCGGGCACCGCGTCGTCGTCCGCCGACCGTTCGGCCAGCGCCTTCTCCAGGTTGGCCAGCTTGCCGGCCTTCTTCTCGGTCAGCAGCTCACCCTCGGCGACGACCGCCACGCCGGCCGAGTCGTAGCCGCGGTACTCCAGCCGCCGCAACCCGTCCAGCACGATGCTCAGCGCCGGCCTGGCGCCGGCGTAACCCACGATTCCGCACATGGCCCGCAGCCTAACCTAAGTTCGCTCATCTGGCCTGCTCGAAAGGTGCTCGTTCGATCACTGATGCTGCGCGGTATTCTGGCCGGCCCCGACAACCGGACGAACCACCACTCCGCTGGCCGGCCCACCCTTCACCGGTACATCGCGGCCAGCGGTGACGCGGTACCGTGACTGGCGCATTCGCTGCCATCTCCTCCGGCGCCTCCCTCTCCCGGTCGCCGCGCCCCTGCTGTCCGCCATCTCTGGAGCCAGACCCGATGACCGACTCGCCGCCCCCGCACAACCCGTACGACCCCTCCGCCGAGCACGAGCCGCCGACGACGAAGTTCGGCCCGCCGCAGCAGCCCCGTCCGGAGAACCCGGCCGAGGAGGAGGACGACGCCCCGACGACGAGGTACGCCCCGCCGCAGCCGCCCCAGCCCGCGCAGCCGTCCAGCTACGGACAGCCGGCGCAGCCGACCACGTACGGCCAGCCCCCGGCCCAGCCGGGCGGCTACGGACAGCCGCCCCAACCCGGCCCGTACGGGCAGCCGGCCTGGGGCCAGCCGCCGCAGTCGGCCGGGTACGGCCAGCCGCAGCAGCCGGACCCGTACGCCCAGCCACAGCAGCCCAATCCGTACGCCCAACCGCAGCAGCCGAACCCGTACGCCCAGCCGCAGCAGCCCGGCCCGGGCCAGCCGCCGGCCCCGGCCTACGGTGCCGGCCCGGCGTACCCGCCGCAGTCCGGCCCACCAGCCACGCCATACCCGACCAGCGGGGCGCCGAACCAGCAGGACGCCGGTTACGGCGTCTACCCGCCGCAGTCCGGCCCGCCGCAGTCCGCCCCGCCCGGCACCGACCCCTACGCGGCGGCCGGTGCCGGCGGCTACCCCGGTTACGGACAGCCGGGACAGCCCGGACAGCCGGGCTACCCGGGCGGGCCGTACCCGCCGGCACCGCCGAAGAAGAGCAACAAGACCATGATCATCGTGATCGTGGCCGTGGTGGTGGTCGTGCTGGTCGCCTGCGTCGGGCTCTGCCTCGGCCCGCTGTCCTTCATGGACCAGCTGCGGAAGTCGGTGGAGACCAGCCTGGACGCCACTCCGCCACCGTCTACGTCGGACAGTCAGGACGGCGGCAACCCGGGCAGCGGCGGCCAGACGGTCGTCTACGAGGTGACCGGCGACGGCCGGGTGGCGCTCTCCTACATCGACGGCGCCGGCAAGCAGGTGCACCTGCCGTCGGTCGACCTTCCGTGGAAGAAGGAGGTCAAGCTTCCCGAGGACGAGCTGAAGACGGTGGTGGCGATCCGCACCGGCGGCGGCTCCGGCGACATCTCCTGCAAGATCACGGTCGACGGGAAGTCCACCGCCTCGAAGACCGCCAGCGGCAACTACGCGACCCTCACCTGCTCGGATTTCGGGATCTGACGAAACGGCACGGCACGGCTCTAGGGTGACGGGGTGACGACGACAACCGACTCCGATCCCCTGGTCCGCCGGATGCGCCCGTTCGGCACCACCATCTTCGCGGAGATGTCGGCGCTGGCGGTGCGCACCGGCGCGGTCAACCTCGGCCAGGGCTTTCCGGACACGGACGGGCCGCCCGAGATGCTGGCCGCCGCCGTGGCGGCGCTGCGCGGCGGGCAGAACCAGTACCCGCCCGGTCCGGGCGTCCCGGCGCTGCGCGCCGCCGTCGCCGCACACCAGCGCCGGTTCTGGGGACTGGAGTACGACCCGGACGGGCAGGTGCTGATCACGGCCGGGGCGACCGAGGCGATCGCGGCGGCGATCCTCGGGCTCTGCGAGGCCGGCGACGAGGTGGTCTGCTTCGAGCCGTACTACGACTCGTACGCCGCCTCGATCGCCCTGGCCGGGGCGGTCCGGCGGCCGGTCACGCTCCGCCCGGTCGACGGCGGCCGGTACGCCTTCGACCCGGCGGAGCTGCGCGCCGCCTTCGGGTCGCGGACCCGGCTGGTGCTGCTCAACTCGCCGCACAACCCGACCGGCAAGGTCTTCGACGCCGACGAACTGGCGCTGATCGCCCGGCTGTGCCAGGAGCACGACACCATCGCGGTCACCGACGAGGTCTACGAGCACCTGGTCTTCAGCGACGCCGGCAGCCCGCACGTCCCGCTGGCGACCCTGCCGGGCATGTGGGAGCGCACCCTGCGGATCTCGTCGGCGGGCAAGACCTTCTCCTGCACCGGCTGGAAGATCGGTTGGGCCAGTGGCCCGGCGCCGCTGGTGGCGGCGACGATGCGGGTCAAGCAGTTCCTCACCTTCACCGGCGGGGCACCGCTGCAACCGGCGGTCGCGGTGGCCCTGGCGCTGCCGGACGACTACTACCACGGTTACCGGGCCGACCTCCAGGCGCGGCGGGACCAGCTCTCGGCCGGGCTGGTCGAGGCCGGTTTCGAGGTGCTGGTCCCGGAGGGGACGTACTTCGTCACCGCCGACATCACCGCGCTGGGCGGCCGGGACGGGGTGGAGTTCTGCCGCTCGCTGCCGGAGCGCTGCGGGGTGGTCGCCGTGCCGACCCAGGTCTTCTACGACCACGTCGAGGCGGGGCGGCGGCTGGTCCGGTTCGCCTTCTGCAAGCGCCCGGAGGTGCTGGCCGAGGCGGTGACCCGGCTGCGCACGCTCGGCGGCGCCCCGGCCTGACCACGGTCGCGGCGTGGCTCAGGCGCCCTCCGCCAGGCCGGCTGCGCGACCGTCGGGCAGCGCCCCGGGTACGGCATCGGCGCCGGCCGTCCGCGCGGACGGGATCCGGATCCGGGCGCCGTCGAGCAGGCCCGTCTCGGCGTCGTCGAGAAAGGCCAGATCCGCCTCGACGTGCCGGCACGCGGCCGAGAGCAGCAGCTCGACCACCGGGTCGGTCGCCTCCCGGCGCAGCGTGCCGAGGTTGCGCAGCTCGCGCAGCAGATAGCCGCGCTGGTTGGCGAGCACGGTACGCACCACGTCGGCGGAGCCGGAGCGGGCGGCGGCGGTGACCTTGAGGAAGAAGTCGTCCCGGAAGCCGCCGCTGCGCGGGCTCGGCTCGGCCAGCCACCTGGCCAGTTCGGTCCGGCCGGCGGGGGTGATCTCGTAGACCACCCGGTCCGGCTTGACCGGCTGCGCCTGCCGTTCGGCCCGGACCAGTTCGTCCCGGGCCAGCCGGTCGAGGATCTGGTAGAGGTGGCCGATGTTCAGCGACCCCCACTGTGGACCGACGGCCGTCTCGAAGGCACCCTTCAGCTCGTATCCGTAACTCGGGCCGTCGGCGAGCAACGCGAGCACCGCATGCTGGATGGCCATCCCTGACCCACCTTCCGGCCGTCCGCACGGCCTCTTGCATTGTGACAATGTATAGCGCAGAGTGTCCTGCGGGAGAAGAGGAGGGGCGCGGTGGTCGGATTCATCTGGCGGCAACTGCGGGCCCGGCTCTGGCGATCACTCGCCCTGCTGACCGGCGTGCTCGTCGCGACCACCGGCTTCGTCGTGCTGACCGGCACCACCACCACCTCCCAACTGCGCCTGAACGATCGGGTGCAACGCGAGACCCGCGCTGCGTACGACATTCTCGTCCGTCCGAACGGGACACAGGCCGATCTCGAGACGGCGCGGGGTGTCGTCCGGCCCAACTACCTCTCCGGCCTCTTCGGCGGCATCAGCATGGCCCAGTACGAGCAGGTTCGCACGGTCGACGGCGTCGACGTCGCCGCCCCGGTGGCGATGCTCGGCTACTCCCTGCACGAGATGCGGGCCCACCTCGACCTCACCGACGCGGTCGACCGGTCCCTCGACCGGCAGGTGATCCGGGTCGACCCGACCTTCCTGGCCGAACGCGGCCTGTCCCGGACCACCGGCAAGCCCCGGTACGTCTACCTCACCCGCAACCGCCTCGCCTACCCGGTCTGGGAGGACGGCGGCATCGCCAGCGCGGCCCTCTACACCGACGGCCGGCGGTACCCGCTGAACGCCTGCCGGAACGGCTACATCGTGCCCCGGGAGATCCTCCCCGACGGGCGGACCGAGCCGGTCTGCGACATCGGCGCGGAGCCGACCCTCACCCGCACCTCGCCGGACACCGACTACACCGAGGTCGTCGTCGCCCGGCTGCTGCCGGACGGCCGGTTCGAGAACTCGCCGCACGCCCCCGCCGGGATCCGGGACACCACCCCCACCGCGACCGACCGGCTGGTGCTGCCGGTCCGGTGGATCGTCCCGTTCCTGCTCGCCGCCGTCGACCCGCCCGCCGAGGACCGGCTGGTCGGGTTGGCCGACGCCGTGGTCGACGGCCGGCCGCTGAGCCGGGACGACACGACCGTCGAGAACAGGTTGCTCGGGCCGGGCCACCGGAACGTCCCGGTGCTCGCCACCAGCCGCCCCTACCTGGACGGCAGGGTGACGGCCAGCTACACCCGGCTGCGCCCGGACCGGGTCGCCGGCCTGCAACCGGGCGAACTGCTGGCCGCGCTGGGCGGCGGCGGCGAGCCGGCCGGCGGCGCGAGCGCCGACCCGACCACCAACTACCGGCAGGAGATGCGCGACGCCGTCCGGCAGCAGACCGGCCTCGGCAGCCTGAGCCCGGTCGTGCAGGCCGGGCCGATCGACTACCACCAACTCTCCGACGGCAGCCTGCGGCCCCGGGCCGGAAGCCCCGACCTGCCGGCGTACCGGGCCGACGGGCCGGGCACCTATCCGGCGCCCTGGCTCGCCGGTGACGTCGCCTTCCGGCCGCTGCGCCAGCTCGGCCAGCCGAGTGCGCGGACCGGGGGCGGGATGGGCTGGCAGGCGGTCGGCATCTTCGACCCGGAACGGCTGACCAGCTTCAGCGCGCTCTCCCAGGTGCCGCTGGAGACGTACGCCCCGCCGCAGGCCGTCGGCGCCGACCGGGCCAGCCGGGAGGCGCTCGGCGACCGTCCGCTGCTGCCCAGCGGAAACCCGGCCGGCTACCTCTCCAGCCCGCCCCTGCTGCTGACCAGCCTCGCCGCCGTACCGAAGCTGCTGGAGGGCGGCAACGACCCGCAACTGGCCGCCCCGATCAGCGCGATCCGGATCCGGGTCGCCGGAGTCGCCGGCTACACCGGGGAGGCGGAACGGCAGGTCCGGCAGGTCGCGGAGCGGATCGCCGCCCGTACCGGACTCGACGTCGACGTCACCTTCGGCTCCTCACCGGCCCCGCAGACCGTCGAGCTGCCCGCCGGCTCGTTCGGCCGGCCCGAGCTGCGGCTCACCGAGGGCTGGTCCTCGATCGGCGTCGCGTCGGTGATCGTCCGGGCGGTGGACCGGAAGAGCGTCGTACTCTTCCTGCTCGTCCTCACCGTCTGCGCGCTCTTCCTCGCCAACGCGGTCTCGGCCGCCGTCCGGGACCGTCGGGCCGAACTGGCGGTGCTCGCCTGCCTCGGCTGGCCGGCCCGGCGGATCGGCGCGGCGATCCTCGGCGAGGTGGCGCTGATCGGCCTCGCCGCCGGACTGCTGTCGCTGCTCCTCGCCGCCCCGCTCGGCGCCCTGCTCGGCGTCGAGGTGGGCTGGTGGCGGGCGGCGCTGGCCGTACCCGTGGCGCTGCTGGTCGCGGTCGTGGCCGGCGCCGGCCCGGCGGTGCGGGCCGCCAGCTCCCATCCGGCCGGCGCGCTCCGGCCGGCCGCCGCCCCGGTCCGGCTGACCCGACGGGTACGCGGAGTGCTCGGCCTCGCCGTGCTCAACCTGGTCCGGGCACCGGGCCGGGCCCTGCTCGGCGCGGCGGCCCTCGGCATCGGGGTGGCCGCCTCGACGGTGCTCGCCGCGATCAACTACGCCTTCCGGGACACGGTGCTGGGCAGCCTGCTCGGCGACACCGTCTCGGCTACGGTGCGCACCGCCGACACCGTGGCCGCGACCGCCACCGTGCTGCTCGGCGCGGCGGCCGTGGCCGACGTGCTCTACCTGAACATCCGCGACCGGGCCGGCGAGCTGGCGGCACTGCGCGCGACCGGCTGGACGGAGTCCGCGCTGACCCGGCTGGCCGCCTACGAAGGAGCCGGGATCGGCCTGCTCGGCGCGCTGGCCGGTACGGCGGTCGGGCTGGCCGGCGCCGCCGCGCTGATCGGCGGGCTCTCCACCGGAGTCGTCCTCACCGGGGTCGGTACCGCCGCCGCCGGTGCGCTCGTCGCCTGCCTGGCGGCGCTCGTCCCGGCGGCACTGCTGCGCCGGGTCCCCACCGGCCACCTGCTAGCCGAGGAGTAACCATGGCGGACACCGGGGTCGGCGTCACCGTCACCGCGCTGACCAAGCGGTTCTCCGGCGGCGAACTCCCGATCGTCGCGGTGGACGAGCTGTCGCTCGACGTGGCCGCCGGCTCGGTGGTGGCACTGACCGGACCGAGCGGCTCCGGCAAGTCGACGCTGCTGCACCTGGTCGGCGCGATCGAGCCGGCCGACTCCGGCTCGGTCGTCGTCGGCGGGCAGGAGATCACCCGGCTGGGCCGTCGCGCCCTGGCCGGATACCGCCGGACCGTCGGCTTCGTCTTCCAGCGCTACCACCTGCTGCCCGCGCTGACCGCGCTGGACAACGTACTGGCGCCGGTGCTGCCGTACCGGGTCGGCTACGACCGGACGGCCCGGGCCCGGGAACTGCTCGACGCGGTGGGGCTCGCCGGTCGGGAGCGGGCGCTGCCGGCGCAGCTCTCCGGCGGCCAGCAGCAGCGGGTCGCGGTGGCCCGGGCCCTGATCGGCGAGCCGGCGCTGCTGCTCGCGGACGAACCGACCGGCAACCTCGACTCGACCAGTGGCGGCGAGATCCTCGACCTGCTGCTGCGGCTGCGCGACGAGCGGGGCGTCACGATCCTGCTGGCCACCCACGAGCAGCACATCGCCGCCCGGTGCGACCGGCTGGTCCGGCTCCGGGACGGCCGGGTCACCGAGGACCTCGACCTCACCGTCGGCGAGGGGCCGGCGCAGACCCTGGCCCGGGCCAGCCAGCTCCGGCTCTAGCAACCGGGGCGGGCGGCACGGGCGGCGTTACGCCGGCACCGGGCTGGCGGTACGCACCTCGGCGGCGATCCGCTCCGCGATCTCCTGGGCCAGCTCCACGGTGGCCGCCTCGACCATCACCCGGACCAGCGGCTCGGTGCCGGAGGGGCGGAGCAGCACCCGACCGGTCTCGCCCAGCTCGACCTCGGCCCGCTGCACCGCGCCGAGTACGCCCGGTGCGCCGGCTCCGACCGTCCGGTCCGCGACCGGCACGTTGATCAGCACCTGCGGCAGCTTGGTCAGCACCGAGGCCAGCTCGGCGAGGGTACGGCCGGTGGCCGCCACCCGGGACATCAGGTGCAGCCCGGTGAGGATGCCGTCGCCGGTGGTCGCGTACGCCGGCAGCACCAGGTGCCCGCTCTGCTCGCCGCCGAGCGCCAGCCCGGAGGCGCGCAGCTCCTCCAGCACGTACCGGTCGCCGACCTTGGTCTCGACCAGCCGGATCCCGGCGGCGGACATGGCCAGCCGCAGGCCGAGGTTGCTCATCACGGTGGCGACCAGGGTGTCCTGGGTCAGCGTCCCGGCCTCCCGCATCGCCAGCGCCAGGATCGCCATGATCTGGTCGCCGTCCACCTCGCTGCCGTCGGCGGTGACCGCCAGGCACCGGTCGGCGTCGCCGTCGTGCGCGATGCCGAGGTCGGCACCGTGCTCCGCCACGGCGGCCCGCAGGTTGTCGAGGTGCTGCGAGCCGCAGTCGTCGTTGATGTTGAGCCCGTCCGGCTCGGCGTGGATGGCGATCACCTCGGCACCGGCCTCCCGGTACGCCACCGGGGCGACCTCCGAGGCGGCGCCGTTCGCGCAGTCGACGACGACCTTGAGCCCGTCGAGCCGGTGCGGGATCGTGCCGACCAGGTGCTGGATGTAGTGCTCGGCACCATCGAGCAGGTCGTGCACCCGGCCGACGCCGGCACCGGTCGGCCGCTGCCAGCCGGCCGAACCGTTCGCCTCGACCGCGGCCTCGATCTTCAACTCGACGTCGTCGGGGAGCTTGTGCCCGCCGGCCGCGAAGAGCTTGATGCCGTTGTCCGGCATCGGGTTGTGCGAGGCGGAGAGCATCACCCCGAGGTCGGCCTTGGCCTCGCCGACCAGGAAGGCCACGCCCGGCGTGGGCAGCACCCCGACCCGGACCACGTTGGCCCCGGCGCTGGTCAGCCCGGCCACCACCGCGGCCTCCAGCATCTCGCCGCTGGCCCGGGTGTCCCGGCCGACCACCGCGAGCGGTGGATGGCTCCGGTCGGACTCGGCGAGGGTCTGCGCGGCCGCGACCGCGACCGCGAGTGACAACTCGGGGGTGAGGTCGGCGTTCGCGCGTCCGCGTACGCCGTCAGTGCCGAACAGCCGCCCCATGCGCGAAACCTCCGGGAAGCGCACCAGTGGTGGTAAACGACGAAACGGCCGGACACCGCCACCGCGGAAGGGGGCGGTTTCCGGCCGTACGTCAGACGTACAAGGTGTTGCCGCGGATCAACGCTTGGAGTACTGGGGCGCCTTGCGGGCCTTCTTGAGACCGTACTTCTTGCTTTCCTTCTCCCGGGCGTCCCGGGTGAGGAAGCCGGCCTTCTTCAGCGCCGGGCGGTCGTCCGGGTCGTTGGCGATCAGCGCCCGGGCGATGGCCAGCCGCAGCCCGCCGGCCTGGCCGGTGGTGCCGCCGCCACGCAGGTTGGCGATGATGTCGAACGCCTCGGCCTTCTCGGCGGTGACCAGCGGCTCCTTGATGAGCTGCTGGTGCACCTTGCTCGGGAAGTACGCCTCCAGCTCACGACCGTTGCAGGTGATCTTGCCGCTGCCCGGGACGATCCGGACCCGGACGATCGCCTCCTTGCGCCGGCCCACGGTCTGGATGGGCCGGTCGCCACGAGGAGCCCGGGCCACCGGGGCGGGCACCGGGGCTTCGGTGGTCGCGATGGTGTCGGTCATGCTGTTTCCTTCGCCCGCGCTCACTGCGCGATCTGCTTGATCTCGAACGGCACCGGCTGCTGCGCGGCGTGCGGGTGCTCGGCACCGGCGTAGACCTTCAGCTTCTTGATCAGCTTACGGCCGAGCTTGTTGTGCGGGAGCATGCCCTTGACGGCCAGCTCGATGGCCCGGTCGGGGCGCTTGGTCAGCAGCTCGTCGTAGCCGACCTGCTTCAGACCGCCCGGGTAGCCGGAGTGCCGGTAGGCGACCTTGGTGTGCCGCTTGTTGCCGGTCAACGCCACCTTGCCCGCGTTCACGACGACGACGAAGTCACCGGTGTCCACGTGCGGCGCGAAAGTCGGCTTGTGCTTGCCCCGCAGCAGCGTGGCAACGTGGGTGGCCAGACGGCCCAGCACGACGTCTGACGCGTCGATGACGTGCCACTGACGCTCGATTTCACCCGGCTTCGGGCTGTACGTACGCACAGGTCTACCTTGTCTCGTCGTCGGTCTGGGGTCGCGCACCGGTCGCCAGGCACGCACAAACGACCAAGCGTACCCGGGAAAGGCACGCCCGCGGATGTCACGTGAAAACTTGGGTGTCACACAACAGCAGGCAACGATACCCGGTCGCCGGTGCCGGGGTCAAAACGGGACACCCCCCAGCGGGCTGCGGCGATGGCGGGACCCCGCCTCCACTGGAGAAACGATAGCCGCCGGCCCCGCCGCCGCCCGACCGGGGGTGTCACACCCCGGCGAGGCGACCCGGCGACGGGCGGAGGTAGACCACCCAGGTCACCACCAGGCAGAGGGCGTACCAGGCGATGAAGGCCAGGTAGGCGGCGTCGGCCGAGGAGTACGCCAGGAACGACTGCCGGAAGGCGATGTTGACCAGTACGCCCCCGAACGCGCCGACCGCCCCGGCGATCCCGATCAGGGCGCCGGAGAGCCGCCACGCCCGGCGCTGCGCGGCGTCCGGGTCCAGCTCGCCGGCGGCCACCGCCCGGGCCGCCCGGGCCCGGAAGATCGCCGGGATCATCTTGTACGTCGATCCGTTGCCGACCCCGGAGAGCACGAAGAGCCCGATGAACCCGATCAGGTAGAGGGTCAGCGAGCGCTCCCCGGAGGCGTGGTGGACCAGTCCGGCGCCGGCCGCCATCGCGGCGAAGGTCGCGAAGGTCACCCGGGCCCCGCCGTACCGGTCGGCCAGGTGGCCGCCGACCGGCCGGATCAGCGAGCCGACCAGCGGCCCGAGGAAGGTCAGGTACGCCGCGTCGAGCGGGGTGCCGAACCGGTCACCGAACTGCACCAGCAGCACCTGCCCGAAGGCGAAGCCGAAGCCGATGAACGACCCGAAGGTGCCGATGTAGAGCACGGACATCACCCAGGTGTGCGGGTCCCGGGCCGCCTCCCGGATCGCCCCCCGCTCGTTGCGGACCCTGGTGATGTTGTCCATGTAGCGGGCCGAGGCGAGTGCGGCGAGCACGATCAGCGGGAGGTAGACCGCCGGGACCAGGCGCGGGTACGCGGCACCCGCCGTGGCCAGCACCGCCAGCCCGACGAGCTGGACGGCGGCCACCCCGATGTTGCCGCCGCCCGCGTTCAGGCCGAGCGCCCAGCCCTTGAGCCGCTGCGGGTAGAAGAGGTTGATGTTCGCCATCGAGGAGGCGAAGTTGCCGCCGCCGACCCCGGCCAGGCAGGCCAGCACCATCAGCGTGCCGTACGACACCCCGGGCTCGATCAGGATCGTCATCGGCACCGCCGGCACCAGCAGCAGCAGGGCGCTGACGATCGTCCAGTTCCGCCCGCCGAACCGGGCCACCGCCAGGGTGTACGGCAGCCGCAACGCCGCCCCCAGCGCGGCCGGTACGGCGGTGAGCAGGAACTTCCCGGCCGGGTCGATCCCGTACTCCGGGCCGAGGAAGAGCACCAGGACCGACCAGAGGCTCCACACCGAGAACCCGATGTGCTCGGAGGCGATCGAGACGATCAGGTTGCGCCGGGCGATCGGCGCTCCGGTGGTACGCCAGAAGTCCGGGTCCTCGGGGCGCCAGTCGTCGAGCTGGTGCCGGCGGGCGGCCACGGGTGCGGCGGCGGGCTCCGGCGGCGCGAGGGTGCCGAGGCCGGTCGCCGGGGCGGTGGCCGTGCTGTCGGTCCCGGTGCCGGCCGTCGGGCCGGTGGCAGTACTGGTCATGCCGCCCGAACGTAGGAGCGCGGGGTTTCCCGGCGGTTCGCGCGTGAAGTCGGACCGGCAACGGTCGGCGCACGGCGGGCCCCGGCAGGCGGTGAGATCTGCGGCCGCCCGGCGCGGCGGGGCGCTCAGATGCCCTGGAGGATACGCAGCGCCCGGCTCACCCGGAACATGGTGTCGGCGTCGGCGACCGAGACGCGCTCGGTGAACCACTTCTTCATCGGCGACGAGAGCCGGTCGGGCATCACCACGTATTCGCCCATGGTGACGGCGAGCGGGGAGTCCCGGAGCAGCTCGGAGTCGACCACCTCGGCGACGATCACGATCGGCACGTCGGTGGAGTTGTAGACGTCGGAGCTGATCACCAGACCGAGCCGGGACCGGGCCCCGTCGATCCGCCAGATCTCGCCCCTACGCACTCGGGCGCCCGCCGAGAGCCGCGTCGACCAGTGCGGCCTCCTGGGCGTCGGCGATGGCGGCGGCCTCGATGTCCAGGCGGGCCCGGCCGACGGCCGCGGCGTGCGCGGTGAAGACCTCGCGGAGCGCCTTCTCCCGGGCGGCCTGGTCGATCCAGGCGGAAAGCGACATGCCGTCCCGTTTCGCGAAGCGGCGGGCCTCTTCGATCGTCTCGTCGGAGAACGAGAGGGTCACCTTGGCGGTCATGCCGCTCAGCCTACCGGCGGTATGACCAGCCGTCATTCCGACCGCCGCAACCGGTCCGGCCGACACCCCGGCACCAGCCGTCCCTACCGCCCGCGCCGACCGTCCCTACCGCCCGCGTCAGCCGTCCTACAGCTCGCGCCGGCCGCCGAAGACGGCGAACCGCCAGGACTTGTAGAAGCAGTCGACACCGACGAAACCGGCCTCGACCAGCCAGCGGCACTGGTCCGGCATCGGCGCCGGGCGGTCGTGCAGCATCCGCTCCCGGGCGGCGGCGATCTCCGCCCCGGTGGCACCGAGCGCGGTGACCTGGGCGAGCCACACCTCGTCGTACCGGGAGTCCAGGTCGGGGGTGCCGCCGGAGACCTGCTCGGCGTTCACGAAGACCCCGCCGGGGACCAGCACCTGCCGGATCCGGCGGTAGAGGTCCCGCTTGTCGGCGTCCGGCAGGTGGTGGATGGCCAGCGCGGAGACCACCGCGTCGTACGGGCCGCCGGGCAGCGGGGCGGTCAGGTCGGCGACCACCGTCTCGTGCGGTACCCCGCGCCGGGTCAGGTGCCCCTCGGCGACCGCGAGCATCGCCGGGGCACCGTCGAGCAGGATGCTCCGCACCCCCGGTACGGCGGCGCCGAGCAGGATCGAGAAGAGCCCGGTACCGGCGCCCAGGTCGAGTACGGTCGGCACCCGCCCGGAGGCCAGCGCCCGGCGCAGCGGCGGAGCCGCCACCTCGACCGCCGTGCCGTAGAAGTCGTCGAAGCACGGCACGAGCCGGCGGCGGGACTCGTCGTACGACCCGGCCACCGCGTCGAAGAGCGACACCACGGCCATCGGAGTGCCTCCTATGATGTGGAACGACCTTCCACATCATAGATCCACTGCCGGCAGGCCGAGCCGACCCGCTGAGCGAGGTCCGTGTGAGCGGCTCTTGACAGGCCCGAAACAAGAGGGACCCGGCCGCGAAACCGGGCGCCGGCACGCTTCCGGACATGACAGACGGTGCCCGCACTGCGACGCATTCGGAGGATGTGTCCCAGGACGTCGTCACGCACTGCCCATACTGCGCACTCCAGTGCGGGATGACACTGCGCCGTACCGCCGAGCGGGTGGAGGTGCTGCCCCGGCAGTTCCCCACGAACCGGGGCGGACTCTGCCAGAAGGGCTGGACCGCCGCCGAGCTGCTCGACCACCCCGACCGGCTGACCACCCCGCTGCTGCGGGACCACCCCGGCGGGGAGCTGCGCCCGGCGAGCTGGCCGGAGGCGCTGGACCGGGTGGCGGACGGCATCCGCCGGATCCAGTCCGGGTACGGCCGGGACGCGGTCGCCGTCTTCGGCGGCGGTGGACTGACCAACGAGAAGGCGTACGCGCTCGGCAAGTTCGCCCGGGTCGCGCTCGGCACCCGCAACATCGACTACAACGGACGCTTCTGCATGTCCTCGGCCGCCGCCGCCGGGATGCGGGCCTTCGGGATCGACCGGGGGCTGCCGTTCCCACTGGCCGACCTCGGCACCGCCGACACCCTGCTGCTGGTCGGCGCGAACGTCGCCGAGACGATGCCGCCGCTGGTCCGCTATCTGGTCGAGCAGCGGCAGCGCGGCGGCACCCTGATCGTGGTCGACCCCCGGGCCACCGCCACCGCCCGGCAGGCCACCCTGCACCTGCAACCCACCCCCGGCACCGACCTGGCGGTGGCGAACGCGCTGCTGCACATCGCGCTCGCCGAGGGCCTGGTCGACAAGGACTACGTGGCCGCCCGTACCAGCGGATTCGACCAGGTGCGGCGGGTGACCGCCGGCTACTGGCCGGCCCGGGCGGAGCGGCTCTCCGGGGTGCCGGTGGCCGACCTGGAGGCGGCGGCCCGGGCGCTCGGCACCGCCGACCGGGCGATCATCCTCACCGCGCGCGGCGCCGAGCAGCACGCCAAGGGCGTGGACACGGTGACCGCCTTCATCAACCTGGCCCTCGCGCTCGGCCTGCCCGGGCGGCCCGGCTCCGGGTACGGCTGCCTCACCGGCCAGGGCAACGGCCAGGGTGGCCGGGAGCACGGGCAGAAGGCCGACCAGCTCCCCGGCTACCGCCGGATCGACGACCCGGCCGCCCGGGCACACGTCGCCGGGGTCTGGGGGGTGGATCCCGACGCGCTGCCCGGCCCGGGCGTGTCGGCGTACGAGCTGCTCACCGCCCTCGGCACCGACGGCGGCCCGAGGGGACTGCTGGTGTTCGGCTCCAACCCGGTCGTCTCGGCACCCCGGGCGGGCCGGGTCACCAGCCGGCTACGCGACCTCGACCTGCTGGTGGTCGCCGACTTCGTCCGCTCCGAGACGGCCGAGATCGCCGACGTGGTGCTGCCGACCGCCCAGTGGGCCGAGGAGGACGGCACGATGACCAACCTGGAGGGCCGGGTGTTGCGCCGCCGCGCGCTCCGCCCGCCACCACCCGGGGTACGCACCGACCTGGCGGTGCTGGCCGAACTCGCCGACCGGCTCGACCACGTGGACGGGGCGACCGGTCGGGGCGGGTCCCGTTTCCCGGCCTCGCCGGAGCTGGTCTTCGCGGAGCTGCGCCGCGCCTCGGCCGGCGGTGCCGCCGACTACGCCGGGATCACCTGGGAGCGGATCGACGCCGAGGAGGGCGTCTTCTGGCCCTGCCCGGCCGAGGACGGGCCCGGCACGCCGAGGATGTTCGCCGACGGATTCCCCACCCCGGACGGGCGGGCCCGGTTCCTACCCGTCGAGCACCGCCCGGTCGCCGAGGACGTCTGCCCGGACTATCCGGTCTATCTCACCACCGGGCGGGTGCTGACGCAGTACCAGTCCGGTGCGCAGACCCGGCGGGTCGAGGCGCTGCGCCGGGCCGCCCCGAACGCCTTCGTGGAGCTGCATCCCGACCTGGCGGCCCGGCTGGGGATCGACGACGGCGACGAGGTGCGGGTGACCAGCCGCCGGGGCGAGATGCGGGCGCCGGCCCGGCTCACCCCGACCATCCGGCCGGACACCGTCTTCGCGCCGTTCCACTGGGCGGGTGCGGGTCGGGTCAACTCGGTGACCAGCGACGCGCTCGACCCGGTTTCCAGGATGCCCGAGTTCAAGGTGTGCGCGGTCAGGGTCGAGAAGGTCCGGGCCGAGACGGCGACACCGCGCGCTGGCGAGGGGACGGCATGACGACAGAGGAGACGGTGGACGGGTCACGCAACCGCGTCGTGATCGTCGGACACGGCATGGCCGGGGCGCGGTTGGCGGCCGAGCTGTCCGCCCGGCTCGGCGACGCGAAGATCACGGTACTCGGCGCCGAGCTGCACCGGGCGTACAACCGGATCATGCTGTCCAGCCTGCTGGCCGGCAAGGTCGACGAGTCCGGTGTGGAGCTGGCCGAGGCGGCCGGGCACGGCATCGACGTACGCCCCGGGGTCGAGGTCACCGCCGTCGACCGGGCGGGCCGCACGGTGACGACCGGCCAGGGCGACCTGATCGGGTACGACCACCTGGTGCTCGCCACCGGCGGGCGTGCCCTGGTGCCGCCGCTGGCCGGGCTGGACCGGGAGCGGCTGCCGGACCGGGTGGCGGTGTTCCGCACCCTGGACGACTGCCGGCGGATCCTGGCCGCCGCCGCCGGAGCGCGCCGGGCCCTGGTGCTCGGCGGCGGACTGCTCGGGCTGGAGGCGGCCCGGGGGCTCGCCGCCCGGGGACTCGACGTGCACGTGGTGCACCCGGTCGGGCACCTGATGGAGCGGCAGCTCGATCCGGCGGCCGGCGCGGTGCTGGCCCGTACCCTGGCCGCGCTCGGCGTCACCACCCACCTGGAGGTGGCGGCCAGCGCCGTGCACACCCGGCCCGACGGGCTGACCCTGACCCTGACCGACGGACGCCTGCTCGACGCCGACCTGCTGGTCCTCTCCTGCGGGGTACGCCCCGACGTGGAGCTGGCCCGCGCCGCCGGGCTCACCGTGGACCGGGGGGTGGTGGTCGACGACCGGCTGCGCACCAGCGACCCGCACATCTCGGCGATCGGCGACTGCGCCCAGCACGCCGGCGTGGTCACCGGCCTGGTCGCACCCGCCTGGGAGCAGGCCCGGGTGCTGGCCCAGGTGCTCGCCGGGCAGGATCCGCGGGCACGCTATCGGCCGCAGCCGCCGGTCACCCGGCTCAAGGCCGCCGGGATCGATCTCGCCGCGATGGGCGACGCGGCCGCCGGCCCGGCCCCGGACGTCGAGGAACTCAGCTTCTCCGACCCGGTCCGGGGCACCTACGCCCGGCTGCGGATCGTCGGCGAACGGCTCACCGGGGCGATCATGCTCGGTGACAACCCGGCGGTCGGCACGGTGATCCAGCTCTTCGACCGGGGTACGCCGGTGCCGGTCGACCGCCGCACCCTGCTGCTCGGCCGCAGCCGGGACAGCGCGAGCGCGACCCCGGTCGAGTCACCGGCGCTGATGCCGGACGCGGCCACGGTCTGCCAGTGCAACACGGTGCGCAAGGGCGCGCTGGTGCGCTGCTGGCGGGCCGGGGCGAGGTCCCTGGACGACGTGGTCGCCGCGACCCGGGCCACCACCGGCTGCGGCAGTTGCCGGGACGCCGTCGAGGGGATCCTCGGCTGGCTCTCCTCGATCGACACTCCCGACCCGGTGGTGGAAGCAGAGGTGGCGGCTTGACATCCTTCGCCGCCCTAAAGGGCGGGGATTCCCTTGGTCGCCCTTGGGTTTTCCTGCTTCGACGCCGACTGCCTCGTCCGGGCGTCCGCCCGTTGAGGTCTTACACCGGCTCCACAGGCCGTAACGGAGAGCCCCTCCGCCAGAATGTTGCGGGCCGCGTTGACGTCGCGGTCGTGGATGGTGCCACATCGGCAGGTCCACGTCCGCACGTCCAGCGGCATCCGATCAGCGAGCACACCACACGTCGAACACAGCTTCGTCGACGGGAACCAACGGTCGACAACGACCACGTCCCGACCGTGCCAGTCGGCTTTGTATTCGAGCATGGTGCGGAACTGCCGCCAGGCCGCGTCGCTGATGGCGCGGGCCAGCGTGTGGTTCTTGACCATGTTACGTACGGTCAGGTCCTCGATCACGATCGTTTGGTTGTCACGAACGAGTCGAGTGGTCAGTTTGTGCAGGTGGTCCCGACGCCGGTCGGTGATCCGCGCATAAATCCGGGCCACCTTCAGCCGGGCCTTGGCCCGGTTCACCGACCCCTTCTCCTTGCGGGCGAGTTGACGCTGGGCGCGGGCCAGGGCGGACCGGTCGCCGCGTTCGTGGCGCGGGTTGGTGACCTTCTCACCGGTACTCAACGTGAGCAGGCTGTCCAGTCCGGCGTCCACCCCGACGGCCGTGTTCGCGGCCGGGGGCGATTCGATCACATCGTCGCAGAGCAGGGACACGAACCAGCGTCCCGCCGCGTCTTGCGACACCGTCACGGTGGACGGCGAGGCACCTGCGGGCAACGGCCGCGACCACACGATGTCCAGCGGCTCGGTCATCTTGGCCAGGGTCAACCGGCCGTTGCGGTAGCGGAACGCGCTGGTGGTGTACTCCGCCGACTTCCGCGACCTCTTCTTCGACTTGAAGCTCGGGTACCGGGCGCGTTTGGCGAAGAAGTTGACGAACGCGCCTTGCAGGTGGCGCAGGGCCTGCTGCAACGGCACGGACGACACCTCGTTGAGGAACGTCAGTTCCTCGGTCTTCTTCCACCCTGTGAGCATCGCGCTGGTGGCGGTGTAGTTGATCCGTTCCCGTCGCAGGGTCCACGCCTCGGTGCGGGCCCGCAGGGCCAGGTTGTAGACCTTCCGGACGCAGCCGAACGTGCGCGACAGTTCTGCTGTCTGCGCCTCGGTCGGGTAGAAGCGGTACCTGAACGCCCGCTTCACCGTCCTGGACACGGCTCACACGTTAGCGCACCAGCTGGTGAGCCTTGCGGTGACGCGCGGGTGGACGCCTGTCCGCCTTGGCGGCGGATCGGCTATCCCTGCCCTGCTCCGCAGGAGTTCCGTTTCCTCTCCGGCCTTAAGGCCGGAGTATCCACGGAAGGAATCCGATGATCGAAGGGTCCGAGCGGCAACGACTCGTGGTGGTCGGCAACGGCATGGTGGGGCAGCGCTTCGTCGAGGCGCTGCGCTCCCGGGACACCGGGGGCCGCTGGCAGGTCACCGTGCTGGCCGAGGAGGGCCGGCCGGCGTACGACCGGGTGCGGCTCTCGGCCTTCTTCGACGGGGTGGACGCGGACGAGCTGAGCCTGCACCGGCCCGACGACGGGGTCGACCTGCGGCTGGGCGAGCCGGTGATGGAGATCGACCGGACCGGCCGGCGGGTGGTCACCGGCGGCGGGGAATACTCCTACGACGCACTGGTGCTGGCGACCGGGTCGTACCCGTTCGTGCCGCCGATCGACGGCGCGTACGCGGCGCTGGGCCCGGACGCGCCCGGTCCGACTCCGTCGCTGCGGCCCGGGGTCTTCGTCTACCGCACCCTGGACGACCTGGCCGCGATCCGGGACTTCGCCAAGGGCCGGCGCAGCGGTGCGGTGATCGGCGGCGGGCTGCTCGGCCTGGAGGCGGCGAACGCGCTGCGGCTGCTCGGCCTGGCCACCTCGGTGGTGGAGTTCGCCCCCCGGCTGATGCCGGTGCAGATCGACGAGGCCGGCGGCGCGATGCTGCGCCGCTACGTCGAGGAGCTGGGTGTGGTGCCCCGGCTCGGGGTGGCCACCACCGCGATCCGGTCCCGCCCGGACGGCGAACTCGCCGGGCTGACCCTCTCGGACGGCAGTTGGCTCCCCACCGACCTGGTGGTGGTGGCCGCCGGCATCCGGCCCCGGGACGAGCTGGCCCGGGCCGCCGGCCTGGAGCTGGGCGAGCGCGGCGGGATCCGGGTCGACCAGAGCTGTCGCAGCGCCGACGAGCGGATCTGGGCGATCGGCGAGTGTGCCGCCGTCGAGGGGACCTGCTACGGCCTGGTCGCCCCCGGCTACGCCATGGCGGAGGTGGTGGCCGACCGGCTGGTCGGCGGTACGGCGACCTTCCCGGGCGCGGACCTCTCCACCAAGTTGAAGCTGCTCGGGGTGGACGTCGCCTCGTTCGGTGACGCACACGGCCGGACGCCGGGCTGCCTGGACGTCACATTCACCGACCCGGCCACCCGGGTCTACGCCAAGCTGGTCCTCTCCGACGACGCGAAGACCCTGCTCGGCGGGGTGCTGGTCGGTGACGTGACGGCGTACCCGACGTTGCGGGCCAGCGTCGGCGGCGCGCTGCCCGGCCCGCCGCTGGCGCTGCTCGCCCCGGCCGGCGACGGCACCGGGACCGGGGCCGGGATCGCCGCGCTGCCCGGTTCGGCCCAGGTCTGCTCCTGCAACGCGGTGACCAAGGACCAGCTCGTCGGCGCGATCGCCGAGGGCTGCACCGACGTACCGGGGCTGAAGGCGTGCACCCGGGCCGGTACGAGCTGCGGCTCCTGCGTACCGATGCTGAAGCAGTTGCTGGCGGTCTCCGGGGTGAGCCTGAGCAGGGCGCTCTGCGAGCACTTCGACCACAGCCGGCAGGAGCTCTTCGAGATCATCCGGGTACGCGGGATCCGCACCTTCTCCCGGCTGGTCGCCGAACACGGCCGGGGCCGGGGCTGCGACATCTGCAAGCCGGCGGTCGCCTCGATCCTCGCCTCGCTCGGCAACGGCTACGTGCTCGACGGCGAGCAGGCGTCGTTGCAGGACACCAACGACCACTTCCTGGCGAACATCCAGCGGGACGGCACCTACTCGGTGGTGCCGAGGATCCCGGGTGGCGAGATCACCCCGGAGAAGCTGATCGTGATCGGCGAGGTGGCCCGGGACTTCCAGCTCTACACGAAGATCACCGGTGGGCAGCGGATCGACCTCTTCGGTGCCCGGGTCGAGCAGTTGCCGCAGATCTGGCGCCGGCTGGTCGACGCCGGGTTCGAGTCCGGGCACGCGTACGGCAAGGCGCTGCGTACGGTCAAGTCCTGCGTCGGCTCCACCTGGTGCCGGTACGGGGTGCAGGACTCGGTCGGGCTGGCGATCGCCCTGGAGCTGCGCTACCGGGGACTGCGCGCCCCACACAAGATCAAGTCAGCGGTCTCCGGCTGCGCCCGGGAGTGCGCCGAGGCCCGCAGCAAGGACTTCGGGATCATCGCCACCGAGGGCGGCTGGAACCTCTACCTCGGCGGCAACGGCGGCTTCCGGCCCCGGCACGCCGAACTCTTCGGCCAGGACCTCTCCACCGAGGACCTGGTCCGGTACGTCGACCGGTTCCTGATGTTCTACATCCGCACCGCCGACCGGCTACAGCGGACGGCCGCCTGGATCGAGGCGATGGAGGGCGGCCTGGAACACCTGCGGGCGGTCATCGTCGACGACTCGCTCGGGCTCTGCGCCGAACTCGACGCCGCGATGGCCCGGCACGTCGGGGCGTACTCCGACGAGTGGCGCGACACGCTGGCGGACCCCGACCGGCTGCGCCGGTTCACCTCCTTCGTCAACGCACCCGACGTGCCGGACCCGTCGATCACGTTCGAGGTGGAGCGGGGACAGCCCGTTCCGGCCCTGGGAGACCGCCGACCGGTGACGCTCGGCCTCCCGACGACCATGGGGGTACCGAGTTGACTCTGGAGACCACGATCGGCGACGGACCGGCGGTCGACGAGGGGTTGGGCGAGGTCGCCGGGGAGGTGCGCTGGACGGTCGTCTGCGCGTACCCCCGGCTGGAGCCGGAGCGCGGGGTGGCCGCACTCGTCGACGGCGACCAGGTGGCGGTCTTCCGCACCCACGACGGCCGGCTCTTCGCGATCGGCCAGCGCGACCCGATCGCCGGCGCGTACGTGATGGCCCGGGGCATCGTCGGCAGCCGTGGCGAGATCCCGACGGTCGCCTCCCCGCTGCACAAACAGGTGTACGACCTGCGCACCGGAGACTGCCTCGACGTGCCCGGGGTGGCGGTGCCGACCTACCGGGTGCGGTGCCGGGACGGGCTGGTCGAGGTGGCACCCCGGCACCGGCCGGCCGGGGACGCCTGATGGCCGGCGAACTCTCCGGCTTCACCGTCGGGGTCACCGCCGACCGGCGCCGCGACGAACTCACCGCCATGCTGGAGCGGCGCGGCGCCCGGGTGGTGCTCGCCCCGGCGCTGCGGATCGTGCCGCTGGCCGACGACACCGAACTGCGGGCGGCGACCCGGGCCTGCCTGGACAACCCGCCCGACGTGCTGATGGCGAACACCGGGATCGGGATGCGCGGCTGGCTGGAGGCGGCCGAGGGCTGGGGGCTGGCCGAGCCGCTGCGCTCGGTGCTGGGCCGGGCCTACATCGTCAGCCGGGGGCCGAAGGCCCGGGGCGCGATCCGGGCCGCCGGGCTGCACGACGAGTGGTCGCCCGCCTCGGAGAGCTGCGACGAGGTGATCGAGCACCTGCGGCAGCGTGGCGTACGCGGCCAGTTGATCGCGATGCAGCTGCACGGCGAGCGGCAGCCGGAGTGCACGGCGGCGCTGGAGGCGGCCGGGGCGAGCGTGATCGAGGTGCCGGTCTACCGCTGGGCGGCACCGACCGACCCGGCCCCGCTGCACCGGCTGGTCGACCTGATCGCCGGCCGGCTGGTGGACGCGGTCACCTTCACCTCCGCACCGGCGGTCACCGCACTGCTCCGGGCCGCCGGGTCGAGTACCGACGCGGTGCTGGAGGCGATGCGCTCGGACGTACTGGCCGCCTGCGTCGGGCCGGTCACCGCCGCGCCGCTGCGCCGGTACGGGGTACCGGTGGTGGCGCCGAGCCGGGCCCGGCTCGGCGCGCTGGTCCGGACCATCGTCGACGAACTGCCGCAGCGGGCGATCAGCGTCAAGGTCGCCGGCCACCTGCTGACCCTGCGCGGGCACGCGGCCATCCTGGACGGTGAGCTGCGCCCGCTGGCCCCGGCCCCGATGGCGGTCCTCCGGGCCCTGGCGAGTACCCCCGGCCGGGTGATGTCCCGGGCCGCCCTGCTGCGCACCCTGCCGAGGGGCGCCGACGAGCACGCCGTCGAGATGGCGGTGGCCCGGTTGCGGGCCGGACTGCGCACCCCGGGGGTCGTGCAGACCGTGGTCAAACGCGGCTACCGGCTGCCGGTCGACTGAGGCCGCCCCGACCAGAGGAAGCTTCACCAGGGGCGACGGCCCGCGAGCCGCCGCCTCACGCTTGGGTATCGGCTCGGTTTGATCCCTTGACTGGCGGACAGGCGGTTGGCAGGGTAAGGCCGCAACGTCCCGGAAGCGCCCGTAAACTGCCCTCCGGGACTGTGCACAGGGGACGGGTGGAGGCGCCCGATCGCCCTGACAGAGAATATTTCGGGTCGCGTCACACCCTGCTCGCGAACGCGTCAGGAGGACTGCCGGAGACATCGGGCAAGGCATTACGATCATGGCGGGCACCGGCCATAGAGAGCCGCCGGCAATCATCTGCACCCGTGGCGCCATCAGCGGGACGCGGCCGATCCTGAACCGGGCGACCGATCCACATCCTCAATGGATTCTCCTCAAAGGACAGGTAGGAATGACGAGGCGTATACGCGTGCTGGCCGCCGCGGCGCTGGCCACGGCCATGCTGGTCACCGCCGGCTGCTCCGGTTCGGACGACTCCGACGGCGGCGACGCCGGCGGCAAGGCTCCGGACAAGGTGACGTACCTCACCGGGTTCGGCACCGGCGGCCACGACGCATTCGCGTGGGTGGCGAAGGACAAGGGCTTCTTCAAGGAGGCCGGGCTCGACGTCACCGTCCAGCAGGGCGCCCCGGCCACCAACAACCAGGGCCTGCTCTCCGGCAAGGCGCAGTTCACCTACAGCGACGTGACCCAGCTGATGATCCAGACCGGCAAGGCGCAGGTCACCGACATGCGGGTGATCGCGGCGGTGCACCAGAGCACGCTGGTCGCGATCTTCGCGCCGCCCGGCTCCGGCGTGACCAAGCCGAAGGACCTGGAGGGCAAGCGGGTCGGCGTCGCCGCCGGCTCGATCACCCGGACCCTGCTGCCGGCGTACGGCAAGCTCGCCGGCTTCGACGCCAGCAGGCTCCAGTTCGTCGAGGCCACCCCGCAGTCCCTGGTCGGCCTGCTGGTGGGCAAGCGGGTCGACGTGCTGAGCACCTTCGTCATCACCAAGAACACGGTGGAGACGGTGACCAAGCAGACGATGACCGTCATGCCGCTCACCGACTACCTGCGGGACCTGCTCGGCACCGGCCTCACCACCACCGCCAAGTACGCCCAGGAAAACCCGGACATCGTCAAGCGCTTCAAGGACGCGGCGATGAAGGGCCTCAAGTACACGGTGGAGAACCCCGAAGAGGCCGCCAAGATCATGAAGGCCAACAACCCGAACGTGAACGAGCAGGGCGCGGCGGCGGAGATCAAGCTGATGACGCCGTACGTCACCTCGGCACCGGGTAACACGATCGGCGCGCTCGACGAGCAGCGTGCCGCCCGGGCCATCGCGATCCTCCAGGGCGCCGAGCTGATCCCGGCCGGCCTCACCCCGGACAAGGTCATCGACTTCTCCATCGCGCCCAAGGCCTGACCGACGGCGTGACACCTCGGGGACGGCGAGTGGACAGCCACTCGCCGTCCCCTTTTCGACGCAGAGGAGCGAACATGTTGCGCGTCCGTACCCCTCCGGACAGCGATGCCCACGACCCACGGTGCCGGCCGGCAGGCCCCTGCGCCGGCCGCAGACCGGGGTGGATCCGGTGACCGCCCGGCAAAACCTCTCCCCCGGCGCCCGGGTCGCGCTGCCGATCGTCGGCACCGTCCTCGCGATCGCCCTGTGGTGGCTGGTGACCGTCGTCTTCGACGTCCGGACCCTCTTCCTGCCGTCGCCGCCGGAGGTCGTCGACGCCTTCCGCCGGCAGCCCGCCTATCTGTTCGAAGCGGCCTGGGCGACCCTCTGGGGAACCCTCGTCGGCTTCGGCCTCGCGGCGGTCGGCGGGATCGTCGCGGCGCTGCTGCTGACCAGCTCGCGCCTGATCGAGCAGGCCACCCTGCCGATGATCGTGGCATTCAACGCGGTGCCGAAGGTCTCGCTCATACCGCTGCTGATCCTCTGGATCGGCTACGACGCGCGGACGAAGCTCACCCTGGTCGTCCTGATCGCGTTCTTCCCCGTCATGATCGCCACCATGGCGGGCCTGACCTCGACCCCGACCGACCTCTACGAGCTGACCAGGTCGCTCTCCGCGTCCCGGCTGAAGACCTACCTGAAGGTACGGCTGCCCTGGGCGCTGCCCCAGCTCTTCGTGGGGCTGAAACTCGGCATCACGCTCTCGCTGATCGGCGCCGTGGTGGCCGAGTTGCAGACCCTGAACCAGGGGCTCGGGGCGATCATCTACAACACCCAGCAGTCCTTCGACACCCCGCTGGCGTTCGCCGCGATCACCCTGACCGGGGTGATCGGGATCAGCGTCTTCTACGCGGTCGTCGTGGTCGAACGGCTCGCGGTGCCGTGGGCCCGGAAGATCTCCGCCTGAGCCGGCCCGTCCCGCGCCGAACCGATCGGGCGGATCACCGCTGCGGCCGCGGCCGGCGGTGATCCGCCCACCGGGTCAGATCAGTCCGGACCCGCCGTTGATATTGAGGTTGACCCCGTTGACGGCCGGGTTCTCCAGCAGGAACACGGCGGCGTCGGTGACGTCCGCCATGGTGGTCAGCCGGCCCGTCGGGGTACGCGCCCGGTAGGTCTCGTGCACCTCGGCCGGCTGCTTGGCCCAGAACGGGCTGTCGCCGACGATGCCCGGGTGCAGGGCGTTGACCCGGACCGGCCGCAGTTCGGCGGCGAGCACGTTGACCAGCCCCACCACCCCGGCGTTGACCGTGGAGACCGTCGCCGAACCGGGGAACGGCCGGTCCTTTGAACCGCCGCCGAAGAGCAGGATCGAACCGGTCGGGGAGAGCCGGGACGCGAGGGTGTGCGCCACCTCGGTGTAGCCGACCAGCTTGACCGTGACCAGGCTGACGGCGCGGTCGATCTGGTAGTCCGCGACCTTGTTGACGTCCCGGACGAAGGCGGAGAGGACAAGGTGTTTGATCTCGCCGATCCCGGCGAGTGCGGCGGCGATGGACTCGGGCCTGGCGAGGTCGACGGCGAGACCGGTCGTCCGGCCACCGATCTCGGCGGCGACCGCCTCGGTCCGGGCCGCGTCGCGGCCGGTGACGACGACCTCAAGGCCCCGCTTCGCGTAGTGCTCGGCCACGTCCCGGCCGAGGCCGGAGGTACCCCCGATGACGACTACGGAGCCGCCATCGGGGCCATCGTGCTGTGGCATGTCTGTCCCTCTCGTTGTGCAGGATTGAACCGCGGAGCCTCCCCGGGCCCGGCAAGCCTGCGTAACGCGAGGGTCAGCCGACCGGGGTGGGTTGGCCCCGGCCGTGCTCCGCACGCAACGTCTCCATCGCGTGCTGTACCACGTTCACCAGCACGTGCTTGACCGACTCGCGGTGTCGGGCGTCGCACATCACCAGCGGCACGTGCGGGGCGATCGCGAGCGCCTCGCGTACCTCCTCCGCCTCGTACTGCGGTGCGCCGTCGAAGCAGTTCAACGCCACGACGTACGGCAGGTGCCGGTTCTCGAAGTAGTCCAGCGGCGCGAACGCGTCGGTGATCCGCCGGGTGTCGACCAGCACCGCCGCGCCGACGGCACCACGGATGATCTCGTCCCACATGAACCAGAACCGGGTCTGTCCGGGGGTGCCGAACAGATAGAGGATCAGGTCCTGGGCCATGGTGATCCGGCCGAAGTCCATGGCGACCGTGGTGGTCTCCTTGCCCGGCACCTTGGAGGGGTCGTCGATGCCGACCCCGGCCGCGGTCATCACCGCCTCGGTGGTCAGCGGGGTGATCTCCGAGACCGCACCCACGAGCGTCGTCTTGCCGACCCCGAACCCGCCGGCAATAACGATCTTCGCGGAGGTGATCCCGCCACCACCACCGCCGCCGCCACCGCCACCACCGCCGCGACGCGGCCTGGCCGAGTCATAGCCTGCGAAGTCCACTTAGCACCCTCTCAAGCAGTTCCATCCGCTCCTCGTACGCCTCCGACGGTGGAGCGGCATTGTGCAGCGTCAGCAGGCTGTCCGCCACCATGTCGGCGACCAGCACCCGGGCGACACCCAACGGCAGCCGGGTGTACGCGGCGATCTCCGCCAGTGACTGCGCCCGGCCCTCGCAGATCGTGGCGATGCGGTGCTTGTCATGGCCGGCGAACCGGGACTCCACGACCGCGGCCGGGCTCGCCACGAGCACCGCCTCGAGCGCGATGTCCTGACGAGGTTCGGTACGGCCGCGGGTGACCGCGTACGGTCGGACGAGCGCGCCACGCGGGTCATCGCGTCGTCCCTCCATACCGTGGTCACCTCCTCAGAGTCGAGTCGCGGTTTCACCGTTGCCATCCTTCCTGTGCGCCGGATTACGGACGCGAAACGGCCTCGCGCGGCAACGGCACCAGCGCCGCACCGACCCGTTCCACCAGCAGCGCCATCTCGTAGCCGACCTGGCCCACGTCGCAGCTCCGGGCGGCGAGCACCGCCATCGAGGAACCGTCGCTGATGGACATCAGGAACAGGTAGCCACTGTCCATCTCGATCACCGTCTGGAGCACCCCGCCGGCGCTGAACATCCGGGAGGCGCCGTCGGTCAGGCTGACCACGCCGGAGGTGATCGCCGCGAGCTGGTCGGCCCGGTCCGGCGGCAGGTCCCGGGACGAGGCGAGGAGCAGGCCGTCCGCCGAGACCGCGACGACGTGTGCGATGCCGGCGACGCTGTCGGCGAAGTTACTGAGCAGCCAACCCATGTCCTGCATCGCTGCTGGCCTGTTCATCCGCTCGTCTCCTTGGTTGAGATCATGCCGTTCTGCTCGGAACCGGCCGTCCGCCCGCGCTGTACGCCACGGTGGTAGGCCGACAACAGACCGCGCACCTCGTCCGGGGTACGCCTGGTCCGCTCGCGCCCGGTCTTGGGCTCGACGCCACCGGGCACGAGTTGCGCCTGGGGTACCCGCTTCGGCAGGCCGGACCGGGTCGTGCCAGCGGCGGCCGGCTCCGCCGCCCGGCTGGCCCGGGCCCAGCCCTCGTCGGCCGCGGTCCGCCAGGATCCCTCGGGCCCGGCCTGTCCGGCCGGCGCGGGCGCGGCCGGCGCCGGAGGTGCCGCGGCCGGCGCGGGCGCGGGGACCGGTGGCGGTGCGGCCGCCGGTGGCGGCGTCGGTGGTGCGTAGGGGGCCGGTGGCGGTGCCGAACGCCCGGGAGTGCGGGGGGTCAGCGGGGTACGGCCCGGGGTCGCCGAGTTCGGCGACGGCGGCCCACTCGGTGCCGGTGGCGACTGGTAGCCGCCCGGCGGCACGGTGAAGATCGCGGTCGAGTCCGAGCCGTGGGAACGGAACCAGACCGCCTCCATCTCGCGGAAGATCGGCGCTTCGCCGGTGTCCTCCACCCGGGGCGCGACCGCGGAGGCGGCGTTCACCGGGGTACCCGCGACCGGGCCGGAGGGCAGGCCGGACGGTGCCGCCCCGGCGGGCGTCATGGCGTGCGTCGCGGCCGGGCCGGCACCCATGCCGCCGCGCTGCGGCAGCGAGGACGCGACCGTCGGGTACTGCACGGTCGGCGAGGTGACCCCGGTCGAACCGGCCAGACCCGTGTGCGCGGGCGGTGCCGTCGACGCCGGGTTCTGGTAGGTCGGCGTCATGCCCTGCTGGTACGTCGGCGCGGGCATCGCCGGCAACTGGCTCGCCGTCAACTGGCTGTTGACCGGCGCACCGGTGCTGGCCGGCATCGCTCCGGCCGGGTCACCCCCGGTCTGCCACTGGTTGCCCGCCGCGCTGCGCCACTGCTCGGTCAGGGTGCCGGCGGTACGCGACGCGCCGACCGGAGAGAGCGTCTCCTGCCAGGCGGCGCCGGTCGACGGCCGGCCGGTGGCCGGTCCCTGCTCGACGGCGAGCGGCTGCCGCTGCCGGCCGAGGACCTGGTCGCGACCGCGCGGGTTCGGCAGCACCACCGTGCTGGCCGGCAGGGTGACCTGGGCGACCGTGCCGCCCTCGACGTTGCGGCGCAGGTCGACCCGGATGTCGTGCCGGTGCGCCAGCCGACCCACCACCGCGAGACCCATCAGCCGGAAGGCCGCCACGTCGACCGCCGGCGGTTCGGCCAGCCGGCGGTTGAGGGCGTCCATCTGCTCCTCGCTGAGGCCGAGTCCCCGGTCCTCCACCTGGATCAACACGTAGTCGCGGATCCGGCGGGCATCGGCGACCACCGTGGTGTGCGGCGGCGAGAAGCGGGTCGCGTTGTCGAGCAGCTCGGCGACCAGCCGGACCACGTCGTTGACCGCGTGCGCGGCGACCGAGATGTCCGGGTCGACGGTGCCGAACTCGATCCGGTTGTAGAGCTCCACCTCGGACTGCGCGGCCCGCAGCGCGTCGATCAGCAACGCGTCCTCGCGGCGGGGCGCCGTCGAGTCGGCGCCGGCCAGCACGAGCAGGTTCTCGTCGTTGCGGCGCATCCGGGTGGCCAGGTGGTCGAGCTCGAAGAGCTGTGCCAGCCGCTTCGGGTCCTCCTCACCCCGCTCGATCGCGTCGAGCTCACCGATCATCCGGTCGACCAGGGTCTGGCTTCGGCGGGCCAGGCTGAGGAACATCGCCGAGACGCTGGTCCGCAGGGCGGCCTGCTCGGCCGCGATCCGGACCGCTTCCTTGTGTACGACGTTGAAGGCCAGCGCGACCTGGCCCACCTCGTCCTTGTTGTTGAGCCGGATCGGGTCCCGGACCTGCCGGACGATCTCGTCGACGCCGCCGTCGCCGATGGTGCCGACGTCCCGGAGCCGGCGGACCGCCTCGGGCAGGTCGTGGTTGGCCACCGAGAGCGCACCCTCGCGGAGCCGGCGCAGCGACTGGTTGAGCGACCGGGCCAGCACCACGGCGAGGGCGAGGGCGACGATCAGCGTGAGGAGCACGATCACCGACTCGATGATCGCCTGCTGGACGACCTCGGAGCGGGCCGACTCGGCCTGGTCCAGCAGGTCGGATTCGAGCAGCGTCTCCGCCCAGCGCATCAGGTCGTTGATCGAGCCGATCGCGATCGCCGCCGAGCTGGCGCTGATCGGTGCCCGCTGCCCGACCGACCGGGTCAGGTCCCGGGCCACCTTGTCGGCGAGGATCACCGCGTCGCCGGTGACGGCGCCGTTGACCACCGCCTCCTGTCGGGCGTTGGCGGAGGCGCCGAAGGCCAGCAGCGCCTCCTGCTGGCTGGTCAGGGTGGCGATGAAGGCCGAGAACTGCTCCTGGTCCAGCACCTGGTTGTTGGCGAGGGCGCTGTAGACCACCGCCTCCTCCTCGGCCACCGCCTCCTTCGCCTGGGCGAGCGCGGAGAGGGTACGCAGGCTGTCGCCGACCGCGCTCTCCCCGGAGATCTGGCCGAGCGCCTCGCCGTACGCCACGAGTTCACCGATGATCATGCCGTACCGCAGGGTGGCCTCGCCGGGTGGCATCTGCGGGCGCTCCAGCACCTCCTGCCGGGTGCCGTTGAGCGTCGCCAGCCGGTCGTCGATGACCCGCAGCCGGTCCTCCACCGAGGCCGGGACGTCGCTGACCTGGGCCCGCCGGTCGTTGTACGCGGCGATCCGGGCATCGGTGCGCTGCACGTACGCGTCGTACGCCTCGGTCGTGGTCTCCTTCGACTCGGCCAGCAGCCGCGCGGCGGCGATCCGCTCCTTGTGCACGTCCTGGGTGAGCGCCGAGATGTCGGCGGAGAGTTCGGTCAGCGACCGGAGCACGCCGGCCTGGTAGGCGCCCTGTCCGATGTCGACCAGTCGGATCGTGGCGAGCGCGAGGACCGCGGCGACCGGGACGACGAGCAGGAGTGCGAGCTTGGACCGGATCCGGGTGTCCCGTAGCCGGGGAAGCCAGCGGCGCGGTGCAGCGCCCCCCCGCAGACCTTTTGCGGGCAGGGTCGTAGGTCCGGTGCTCACGACATCGCCTCCGTCGTTTCATTACGTGACCCGTCGACCGATGCCTGCTGCAGCGGATCGAGCCGCACGCGGCACGGCCGCGATTTCATCAGAAGAAGGCCGCTTTGGGAAGCGACGGGAGGGCAGCAAAGGTCCATCATGGGACGTCGGCTACCCTCGGCGCCGGGAGATCGATGAATCGGCAAGTCTCTGATCAGCACATATATCTCTAGAGTGGTCACTTGTATCTGGAAAGTTATCCCGCACCCGTACCCCCTCTTATCACTATGTGAGACCCGTCATCCCGAAACCGGCCGGGCATCCACCGCTTGACCCAGGCGTCCGGCATTGGCAAGGTTTTGCGGGTTTGAAGGCTTCGCGTGAACCGTACGGCAGATCGCTGCCATCCATTGTGGACGACTGGATCGGCGGCCGGGCAAGCACCCCGCCCGCGCCGGATACCTGGAGGACTGAGTTGAGGCCCATCCGCTCCGCGATACCCGCGCTGCTCGCGTCGGCCATCCTGGCAACCTCGCTGACCGGCTGCCAGTTCGGCGCGCCGGAGAAGGAGTCCGGGGAGATCGTGATCGGCGCCGACCTGGAACTGTCCGGCGCGGCCCCACAGGTCGGCAAGGCCTACCAGCGGGCACTGGAACTCAAGGTCGAACAACTGAACGAGTCCGGTGCGCTGGACGGTCGTCGGGTTCGCCTGGAGGTCCGGGACAACAAGTTCGACCCCAGCATCTCGGCAACCAATATCGGCGATTTCACCGCCAACCCGGCGATCAGCGGCATCATCATGGGCAGTTGTAACGACTGCGCCATCGGTGCGGCGAAGACGGTGAAGAGCAAGCAGGTTCCGACGATCGCGCTCGCCCCCGCCGGTGAAGTCGCCGCACCCGGACCGGACCGGGAATACATGTTCAAACTCGGCCCGAACGCCCGCGACAACGTCGCCGCGATCGCCGCCGAACTCCGGGTCCGCGGCGTCGAATCGGTGGCGTTGCTGCACACCGCCGACAAGTACGGCGAGGAGGGCGCGCGGACGCTGGCGAGCGAACTCGTCGGCGTCGAGGAGGACGCCACCGACATCCCGATCCTGGCGAAGCGGACGGTGAAGGTGACCGACACCGACGTCAGCCAGCCGGTCGCCGCACTGGTGGCGGAAGAGCCGGACGCGATCATCGTGTGGACCCCGGCCGACCAGGCCAACCTGGCGATCGGGCGCCTCGCCTCCGAGGGATTCAAGGGCCACATCTTCCTCGACGCGGTGGCCGCCGGCGACCTCTTCATCGGCAACAGCGGCGGCGCGGCGGAGAGGACCACGATGGTCTTCACCCAGACCATGGTGATCGACGACGTGATCGCGACCACCCCGGCCAAGGCGGCGAGCAAGCAGTGGTTCCGGGACTACACCGCCCGGTTCGGCGGCTACTACGGGTACTCCTCGTTCGCGGCCGACGCGCTGCAACTGATCGTGGACGCGGCGGTACGGGCCGGCGGCGGCGAGGAGCCGGACCGGGCACGCATCCGCAGCCTGCTGGAGACCGCCGAGACCGACGGCCTCTCCGGCCCGATCCGGATGACGCCGGAGAACCACTCGGGGCTGATGCCCCAGGCGTTGAGCCTGCTGGTGGCCCGTGGTGGCCGCTGGCGGCTGGCCGGCTGAGCCGGCGATCGACGACGCGGCCCGGCGGCGCGGAACGAGTCCTCGCCGCCGGAAGGCGTCCGGGATAGCCTGTCGACACTGTCGACCTGTCGAATGGGGTGGCAAAGCGATGATCCGACTCTCCGGAGTATCCCGGACCTTCGGTGGTCGGTCCGGTTCCGTCGAGGCGCTGCGGCGGATCGACCTCGACGTCGCCGAGGGCGAGTTCCTCGCCGTGGTGGGCCGCTCCGGCTGCGGCAAGTCCACCCTGCTGCGCCTGGTCGCCGGCCTGCTGCCGGTGACCGAGGGCGAGATCCGGGTGGCGGACGAGGTCGTCACCCGGCCACGGCGGGACATCGCCATGGTCTTCCAGCGCCCGGCGCTGCTGCCCTGGCGGTCGGTCCTCGACAACGTCATGCTGCCCACCGAGATCTTCGGCTGGAGCAAGGCCGCGCACCGCGACCGGGCCCGCGAACTGCTGTCGATGGTCGGGCTCAGCGAGTTCGAGAAGCGGCTTCCGCACGAACTCTCCGGCGGCATGCAGCAGCGGGTGTCGCTGTGCCGGGCCCTGATCCAGCAGCCGAAGGTGCTGCTGATGGACGAGCCGTTCTCCGCGCTGGACGCGCTGACCCGGGAGGAACTCTCGGTCGAACTCCAGCGGATTCACATGGAGCACTCGGCGACGATCGTCTTCGTCACCCACTCGATCGACGAGGCGGTGCTGCTCGCCGACCGGGTCGTCGTACTCAGTCCGCGCCCCGGGCAGATCCGCAAGGTGCTCGACATCAACATCCCGCGTCCCCGCTCCCTGGGCCGCAACGCGCACTTCGAGGACGTCGCCCGGGCCAGCGCGGAACTGCACGAACTCCTGATCGACCACCCCGAGAGCGGCCCCGGCCTGGCCCTGAGCGGCAGCGGCCAGGCGGACCAGCAGCGCTGACCCGACGGTCAGCACGATCGGCAGCCGGTCGGGCGCCCCTGCCGGTGCCCGACGTCCGGCCCAGGGTGGCGGGCCGGCCGGACGAGTGCGTAACGTGCCCGGCATGGCCTACCGGACCTGGGGCAGAGTGCTGCTCGCCGCACTCCTCGTCGGGATCGTCAGCGGCGCCGGCCAGCTGGGGATCGCGTACGGCCTCGGCCTCGTCCGCTTCAACCGCGGTTTCGACGGCGCCACGGTGAACCACTGGCCCGCCCAGCTCGGCTGGGTCGGCTGGTTCGCCATGGTGGCGGCCGTGCTCGGCGCGATGCTGGCGGACCGGCTCGCCCGCAGGTACACCCTGCCCAGCACGCTCGGCAACCGAGCCGTCATCTCCGCGCTCGCCGCCCTCGGCGCACTCGCGGTGGCCCCGCTCTCCATGCAGCCCGCCCGGGCGGCGCAGGTCGCCTCGGCAGACCCGGTGAGCCTGACCGGGGTGGCCGCGTTGATCGGTGCCGGGGTCGGGTTCGTCGCCGCCCTGGCCGCGCTCAGCCAGCGTCCGGTGGTCTGGAACATCGGGGCGGTGACCGGGGCGATCTGGTTCCTCGCCGTACTCTCCGTACTCCCCTCGCTCGGCCCCACCGACCCGCTGCCCGCCGTCCGGCTCGGCGGCGTCGACCCGAGCTGGCTCAGCGCCGGTACCAGCCAGCGGCTGGCGGTGGTCACCATGCCGGCGCTGGCCCTGGTCGCGGGCGCCCTCACCGGTGCCCTGGCCCGGCGGCGCGAGCTGCCGACGCCGGTGGTCGCCAGCTGCGGGGTGGCGGGCCCGGCGATGCTCGCCCTGGCGTACCTCGTCGCCGGCCCGGGTGACTCGGCCGACGCCTACCAGGCGGCACCGTACTGGGGCGCACTGATCGCCGTCGGTGCCGGTGCGCTGGGTTCGGTGCTTGCGGCGTGGGCCCGCTGGCCGCTGACCACGACCACCCCGGCGCTGGCCACCGACGCCCCGGAGCAGGCCGGCACAGCCGACCCGACCGCAACCGACCCGACCGCAGCCCAGCCGACCGCAGCCCACCCGACCGCAGCCCAGCCGACTGCAGCCCAGCCGACCGCAGCCCAGCCGACCGCAGCCGCGACGCTCGGCGGCACCGCCGGCACGGCGGCGACCGCTGAGCGTGGCAGCGGCGGAACGCCAGGTGAGAGCGGCACCGCCAGGACGCCGGACGGGAGCGGCAGCGGCCGGACGTACGGTGCCGACGGCGTCGACGACGCGCCCACCGAGACCATCCCGACGGTGACCTCGCCGAGCGGCGGCGGTACCTCGACCGCCCCGACCTGGCGGTTGGGCGTCCCGCGCGACGAACCCCCGGCCGGTGCCGGCGGCAGCGCCAGCGACCCGAGTACCGGGACGACACCGGCCCGCACCTGGACACCCGGTACGGCGGCGGCCGGCGGGCGACCGGCCAGCGAGCCGACGAGGCCCTCCGCTGAGCAGCCGCCGGGTCCCGGAAACTGGTCGTTCGACATCGGCAGGGGCGTACCGTCCCCGCGTACCTCCACGGAGGATTCGACCCCCACCGACCGGTTCGGGTCACCGGTGCCGACCGTGCCCGAAAGCGGTCAGCGAAGCAGCCCGGAATCGGCCGGTCCGGCCGGCGGCGGACCTGGCGCGGCTGCGACGGATGCCGGGCTCCCGGGGGGTTGGGCCGGTGCTCGCCGACTCCGCACCGAGGACTTCTGGCCGACCACGACGCCGCCGGTCGCGCCGTCGACGCCGGTGGGGGGCACGGGACCGTCGACACCAACTGCGGCAACGCCCTCGACAACGCCCTCGACAACGCCCTCGACAACGCCGGAGCCACCGGCCACGGTGACGCCTCCGGCGGCGGCGTCCACGCCACCGCCGCCGTCCGCGACACCGTCCCGTAGCGACGACGTCTGGGACGCCTTCACGCCGGTCAGCCGTCCCCGCCCCGACCGCGTCGAACCGACGGCCGAATCGACGATGACCGGACCGGTGTCCGAAGCGACGACCGGACCGGCAACCGAAACGACGACCAGACGGGCGACCGAAACGACGACCGGACCGGCGATCGGATCGGCGCACCGGCCGGGCGAGGGTGGTGCGGCCCCCACCCCCGGTCCGGCTCCTACCTCCGACCCCGCCACCTCCGGGACCGTCGCCTCCGACCCCGCCACCTCCGGGACCGTCGCCTCCGACCCCGCCACCTCCGGGACCGTCGCCTCCGGCACTGTCGCCTCCGGCACCGGCCGGGGCGACCTCGGCAGCGGGTCGAACGACGTCGGCCGGACCGGCGACGACCGGTCGTACCCGGGCGGAACGGGATCGGGCAGTATCCCCGCGCAGTGGGGCGGGATCGGGGCGACACCGGGTCGGGCTCCGGTCGGATCGGGCGGGCCAGGGGCTGGATCGGCCGAGACGGGACGGAACCGAACGGAGCCGAGCGGAGCAGACCCCACCCGTACCGAACGGATCCCGCCCATCCCGGTGGTCGCCGGGGATGGCCCGGGCCAGGTCGGGGATACGCCAGACCAGCTCGGGGTTACCTCGGGCCGGGCCGCCGCCCCGGATCGCGACACGCCCCCGGCCGGACCCGCGCCTGGTCGCGGCATGTCCCCGGCCGAACCCGCCCCTGGTCGCAGTGCGCCCTCGGCCGAACTCGGGCCGCATCGAGGCACGCCGCCGGCCGAACTCGGGCCGGATCGTGGCACGCCGCCGGCCGGACCCGGGCCGGAGACCACCGCCGAGGTCGAGTCCGGGTCGGGCGCCGGAGACGCGCAGCGGCCGGCGGGGCGGCTCCGTCGCGGCCTGTTCCGGCGCAACCGGGGCGGCACCGACGCCGCCGAGCAGACCGGCACCGTCGAGACCGGCAAGGGCGACTCGAAGCAGGACAAGGGAGAGTCGAAGCCGGGCAGGGGCGAGTCGAAGCAGCGGGAGGCGAAGGGCCGCAACCGTACGGAGGAACCGGTGCCTGCCCGCGACGAGGAGTACGTCGACTGGGTGAGCGGGCTCAGCGAGCCCGATCCGGCGGCGGACGACCTCGGGCTGGACCGGAGCGTACGCCGTTCGCTGCGCTCGACCGGCCGGCACCACGCCGACTGACCGCTGCCCCCAGCCGAACGGGCGCGGCGCCGGCTCGACCTGGACACCAGAGGCGTATCCACCCCCGGATAACGCCTCTGGCGTCCAGGTGAGCGAACTCCTCCGCTCCAGCCACCGACCGTTCAGAGCCTGCCGGCAGTGCGTCGGGTGCCGAAGGGGCGCACCGCCGCCAGGGGTTCAGGCCAGTGGCAGGTACACCTTGCCGCCCGAGGCCAGGAACTCGGTCGACTTCTCCTGCATGCCCTTTGCCGCGTACTCCTTCAGCTCCTGGGTGATTTTCATGGAGCAGAACTTCGGGCCACACATGGAGCAGAAGTGTGCCGTCTTGGCGGGCGTCGCCGGCAGGGTGGCGTCGTGGTACGCCCGGGCGGTCTCCGGGTCCAGCGACAGGTTGAACTGGTCCTCCCAGCGGAACTCGAACCGCGCCTTCGACAGCGCGTCGTCCCAGGCCTGCGCCCCGGGGTGCCCCTTGGCCAGGTCGGCGGCGTGCGCCGCGATCTTGTACGCGATCACCCCCGCCTTGACGTCGTCCCGGTCCGGCAGCCCGAGGTGCTCCTTCGGGGTGACGTAGCAGAGCATGGCGGTACCGAACATGCCGATCATCGCGGCGCCGATCGCCGAGGTGATGTGGTCGTACGCCGGGGCGATGTCCGTGGTCAGCGGCCCGAGGGTGTAGAACGGTGCCTCGTGGCACAGCTCCTGCTGGAGGTCCACGTTCTCCTTGATCTTGTGCATCGGCACGTGGCCCGGCCCCTCGATCATCACCTGTACACCGTGCTCCCAGGCCACCGAGGTCAGCTCCCCGAGGGTACGCAGCTCGGCGAACTGCGCCTCGTCGTTCGCGTCCGCGATCGATCCGGGCCGCAGCCCGTCGCCGAGCGAGAACGTGACGTCGTAGCGGGCGAGGATCTCGCAGAGTTCGGCGAAGTTGGTGTAGAGGAAGTTCTCCTCGTGATGCGCCAGGCACCAGGCCGCCATGATCGAGCCGCCCCGGGAGACGATCCCGGTGACCCGGTTGACCGCCAGCGGCACGTAGCCGAGGCGTACCCCGGAGTGCACCGTCATGTAGTCGACGCCCTGCTCGGCCTGCTCGATCACGGTCTCCCGGAAGACCTCCCAGGAGAGCTTCACCGGGTCACCGCCGACCTTCTCCAGGGCCTGGTAGATCGGTACGGTCCCGATCGGCACCGGGGAGTTGCGGATGATGGCTTCCCGGGTCTCGTGGATCCGCTTGCCGGTGGAGAGGTCCATCACGGTGTCCGCACCCCACCGGGTGGCCCAGGTCAGCTTCTCCACCTCCTCGGCGATCGACGAGGTGACCGCCGAGGTGCCGATGTTGGCGTTGACCTTCACCAGGAACCGCTTGCCGATGATCGCCGGCTCGCACTCGGGGTGGTTGACGTTCAGCGGCAGTACCGCCCGGCCGGCGGCGATCTCGTCCCGGACCACCTCGGCCGGCATCCCCTCCCGGACCGCCACGAACTCCATCTCCGGGGTGACGATCCCGGCCCGGGCGTAGCCGAGTTGGGTGGGTCGGGCGCCGTCCCGGCCGGCCAGCGGGGTGCCGGCACCGCGTACCGGTGCCACGTCGCCGCGTTCCGCGATCCACGCCCCGCGCAGCGGAGGCAGCCCCTCGGCGGGGTCCGAGCCGGGACCGGACGTGTCGTAGAGCCGTACCGGTGGTTCGTCGCCGGCCAGTTCGACCTCCGCGAACGGCACCCGGACGTCCGGACGCGCCCCCGTCACGTACACCTTGCGACGAGCGTTCATGACAACCTCCCTGTGCTGGATGAGCCGGATCCGCTGGATGAACCGGACCCGCTGGACGGGCCGGACCCGACGCCCGCCGCCGCGCCGGAGGTGCCGAAGTGGTCCAGCGGCCCGTGACCGCGCCCCAACGACCAGTTCCGGGCACCGAGCAGCGCGCGGGTGACGTACTCCTTGGCGAACGCCACCGCCTCCGGCACCTGGTCGCCGAGGGCCAGTCGGGCGGCGATCGCGGCCGAGAACGAGCAGCCGGTGCCGTGGGTGTTCCGGGTCGGCACCCACGGCCCGCGCAACAGCCGCACCTCGGCGCCGGTCCAGAGCGCGTCGACGGCGCCGCCGAACGCCTCGCCGCCGCCGGTCGCGAGCCCCGAGTCGTCGCTGTCGCCGCCGGTCACCACGACGTATCGGGGGCCGCCCGCGGCGAGCTGCCGGGCCGCCTGCGCCATCTCGTCGGGGCCGGAAACGGTACGGCCGAGGATCGCCGCCGCCTCCGCCCGGTTCGGCGTCGCCACCAGGGCGTACGGCAGCAGTCGCTCGATCGCCCCGACCACGCCGAGCCGGGCCCCGCTGGTCGAGACGAGCACCGGGTCGACCACCAGGTTCGGCAGCAGGCCGGCCCGGGCGGCCCCGGCCACCGCGGCGGCGATCTCGGCGTCGCCGAGCATCCCGGTCTTCACCGCCAGCGGCGGCAGGTCCTCGGTCAACGCGTCGAGTTGGGCGCTCACCATCGCGGCGGAGACCGGGAAGACCGCCCGTACCTCGTGGGTGTTCTGCGCGGTGACCGCGGTGAGCACCGACGTGCCGTAGACCCCGAGCGCGGCGAAGACCTTCAGGTCGGCCTGGATTCCCGCGCCCGCCCCGGAGTCGGAGCCGGCCACGGTCAGCACCACCGGCGGGGTCACCGCGAACGCTCCACTGCCGGAGCGGCCGGTACCGGCACACCGTCCCGGGCCTGGACGGCCGCGCAGAGGTCGCGGACCAGCCGGGCCGGGTCGGCCGAGCGCATCACCGCACCCATCACCGCCGCACCGGCCGCACCCGCCGCCAGGCAGGCGTCGACCTGTTCGGGTGTGCCGATGCCGCCGAGCGCGACCACCGGTACCGGGCTGCGGGTGACCAGCCCGGCCAGGCCGGCGGGGCCGAGCGGCGGGCCGTATCCGGGCTTGGACGGGCTCGGATAGACCGGCGAGAGCGTCACGTAGTCCTCCGTGCAGAGTCGCCCCAGCTCGGCGAGGTCGTGGCAGGAGCGGCCGACCAGCGGCAGCGCCGGTGCCGGATAGGGGCCGGCGGCCGGCAGGTGCACCGCGTCGCCGTCGAGCGGGTCCGGCCCGGCGACCAGCAGGGTGCCGCGCACCGGGGCGAGGATCGCGCGCAGCCGCCGGGCCAGGTCGAGCCGCTCGGGTCGGGGCAGGTCCCGCTCCCGCAGCAGTACCCATCGGACCCCGCCGTCGACCGCGGCCCGGACCACCTCGTCGAGCGGCCGGTTCGCCTGCCACCGGTCGGTGACCAGCACGATTCCCCGGGGCCCGGTCACAGCTCGGGCCGCCCCTCGTCCGGGGTGGAGGCCAGCGCGTGGAAGCGTCGGGGGATCCGTCCCGCCCCGGCGGCCAGCCGACCCGCCTCGATGGCGAACCGCATGGCGGTGGCCATCCGTACCGGGTCGGCCGCCCGGGTGACCGCGCTGGCCAGCATCACCGCATCGCAGCCGAGTTCCATCGCCAGCGCCGCGTCCGAGGCGGTGCCGACGCCCGCGTCCAGGATCACCGGTACGTCCACGTTCTGCCGCAGCAGCCGCAGGTTGTGCGGGTTGTTGATGCCGAGCCCGGAACCGATCGGCGCGCCCGCCGGCATCACCGCGGCACAGCCGAGATCCTGCATCCGGCGGGCCAGCACCGGGTCGTCGGTGACGTACGGCAGCACCGTGAACCCGTCGGCGACCAGCCGCTCGGCGGCGCTGACCAGCTCGACCGCGTCCGGCAGCAGGGTCCGCTCGTCGCCGATCACCTCCAGCTTGATCCACGACGTCTCGAACGCCTCCCGGGCGAGCTGCGCCACGGTGATCGCCTCGGCGGCGGTACGGCAGCCGGCGGTGTTCGGCAGCAGCCGTACACCGCACCGGCCCAGTACCTCCAGCACGCCGCCGCCCATGGTGGCGTTGCTGTCGATCCGGCGCAGCGAGACGGTGACCAGTTCACTGCCGCTGGCCCGGATCGTCTGCTCCAGCACGTACGGGCTGGTCGCCCCGCCGGTGCCGAGGATCAGCCGGGAGTCGAACTTCTCACCGGCGAGCACGAATCCGGGTTCGGGGTCGGGTGCTCCGATCGACATCGCGCCTCACCCGCCCTGCGCCGCGGTCAGCACCTCGACCCGGTCGCCGTCCCGGAGTTGCCGGGCCGGCCAGCCGCCGCGCGGCACCACCTCGCCGTTGACCGCGACCGCCACGCCCCGGTGTGCGCTGGTGATCCGCTGCACCAGCTCCGCCACGGTCAACTCGCCGGGCAGCCGCTCTTCGACTCCGTTCACGGTCAGCTCCACCGTGTCCTCCCCACCCTGGTCGTTGCGTCGTCCGGCCCCGGCCTCCCGCCGGGCACCGGCCCGTCACCTGCCTCCGCTCCCGCCTCGGCTCCCGCTCCCGCTGGCGCCGCCCGCCCGACCCGAGTCGGTCCGGGCGGGACCGGGTCGGCGAACCGGGCCGGCGAGAGCGGCGCGAGCGCCGGATCCGGTACGCCGGTGGCCAGCAGGTCGGCGATCAGGTCGGCGGTGAGCGGGGTGAGCACGATGCCGTGCCGGAAGTGTCCGGCCGCGACCACCACGTCGGGCCGGTCCGGCAGCGGGCCGAGCAGCGGTGCGTTGTCCGGCGTACCGGGGCGCAGCCCGGAGCGCGCCTCGACCAGCTCGTACTCGCCGAGTTCCGGGAGCACGTCGGTGGCGGCGCGGAGCAGGTCGAGTACCGCTCCGGCGGTGACGCCGAGGTCGGCGCGCTCCTCCACGGTGGCCCCGACCACCACCTCGCCGTCGGTCCGGGGTACCAGGTAGACGTGCCGGCCGTCGGCGTGGCCCCGGATCACGTGCCGGAAGCCTGGCGCCGCGCCGCCGGGCGCGCGCAGCCGCAGGATCTGTCCCTTCACCGGCCGGACCGGCAGGCCGGTCAGCGCCGCCGTGCCGCAGCCGGCCGCGACGACCGTCGCCGCCGCGTCCAGTTCGGCGAGGTCCCGGACCGGCCGGGCCAGCACCGTCACCCCGGCGCGTTCGACGGCGGCCCGCAGCGCGGTGACCAGCCGGCGCGGGTCGACCTGGTGGTCGCTGGCGGCGAGCGCGCCGCCGCGCAGCCGGGTGGCCAGCAGCGGTTCGCGGTCCCGCAGCTCCGCCGGCCGCAGCGGGGTCACCGGCAGCCCCAGGTCCCGCTGGTACGTCCAGAGCCGCTCCGCCTCGGCCAGGTCGTCGGAGGTGAGCGCGACGGTCAGCGTCCCCTCGGTCCGATAGCCCAGGTCCAGGCCGGTCGCTTCGGCGAGTTCGGCGGCGAAGGCCGGCCAGCGGGCAGCGGACTCGACCAGCAGTCCGGTCAGCGTCCGCTCGCCGAAGTAGCTCTCGGCGACCGGGGCGAGCATTCCGGCCGCGACGTCGGAGGCGCCGGAGCCGGGCGCGGGGTCGTGGAGGCTGACCCGCAGGCCCCGGGCGGCGCAGCGCCAGGCGACGGCGAGCCCGATCGGGCCGCCGCCGACCACCGCGACGTCCGCCGCCCGGTCCCCGCCTACCATCCCCCCGCCCCCGCACCCGCGCCGGAGTGCGGGGAACCGCGCCGGGGGTCCCACCCCGGCGATGTTCCCCGTCCCGGATCGGGTGGGGGCGGATCGGTGTGCAGGGCGGTGAGGAGATCGGCGGTGGCCCGGGCCGGGTCGGCGGCGCCGGAGACGGCGCCGACCACGGCGACGCCGTACGCCCCGGCGGCGAGCAGTTCCGGCACCCGGTCGGCGGTGATCCCGCCGATCGCGATCACCGGTACCGGCACGGTCGAGGCGACCCGGCGGATGCCGTCCGGGCCGATCGGGGCGGGGAGTCCGTCCTTGGTGGAGGTGGCGTGGCAGGGGCCGACGCCGAGATAGCTGGCGCCGGCCGCGACCGCCGCCGCACCGGTCTCCGGGTCCCGGGCGGTCGCGCCGAGCACGGCGTCCGGGCCGAGCACCCGGCGGGCGGCGTCGACCGGCAGGTCGCGGGCACCGACGTGCCCACCGGCCGCCCCGACCGCGAGGGCGAGGTGCAGCCGGTCGTTGACCAGGCAGGACGCCCCGACGGCGGCACACCGGCGGGCCACCTCGGCGGCCAGCTCGTACGCCGTCCGGTCGTCGGTGTCGTCGGCCACCCGCACCTGCACGACGAGTTCGGGGCCGGCGACCGAGAGGGCGGCGTCGACCACCGCGAGCGGATCCCGCTGCCCGGGTCGGGTGTCGGTGATGAGGTGAAGTCGTCCGATGGATAGCACGGCAACGCTCCTCCCTGCGCCGGCATTACCCGGATCAGGTTCGACGGTCGGGGGCTCGACAGCCCCCCTCTCAGCCCGGTCCACCGGGCTCCCGTGGGTTACTTGTCGGCGAGCGTACGTGGCCGGTCACGGATCCGTAAAGGGCCGTGACCTATCGCACAGTGTCAGCGCCCGACCACGTACCGGGGTGCGAGGTGCCGTGACCGGCGCCCCGGCGGATATGTCTGTCCTATCCGGATGATTCCACCCCGTTACGTAACCGTTATCTGAATTAACCTCGCCGCCTTATTCCGGCCGCCCGGCAGGCGGCCCTAATTTGTTCAACCACAAGGCAGAATTCGATGGCCGGAGCTTCGGCGAGTTCCGGTCGTACCTCCACACCCCGTGGCGGTCTTCGGCGTACCGACCCGGGATCCCCCTGTCCTCACCGGACCAAGGAGATCCTCCGTGTCCAGCCCCGGCCGCTCCGGCGGCACCTCGCACCCTCCGCACCCCCATCGCAGATTCCGGCGCCGCCTGGTCGGCGCGACCGCGGCACTCCTGCTCGGCACGACCGCACTGGCCGGTACCCCCGCCTCGGCCGCCCCGGCGGTCCTGCCCCAGGCCCAGGCACCCGTCAAGAAGGCGCCGGCACTCGAACCGGCCGCCGAGGCGGAATCCTTCCGGGTGCTGGTCTTCTCCAAGACGGCCGGCTTCCGGCACGACTCCATCCCGGCCGGCATCGCCGCGATCCAGCAGCTCGGCACGGAGCACGGGTTCACCGTCGACGCCACCGAGGACGCGGCGGCCTTCACCGACGCCAACCTCGGCAGGTACCAGGCGGTGATCTGGCTCTCCACCACCGGCGACGTGCTGAACGCCGAGCAGCAGGCCGCCTTCGAGCGCTACATCAAGGCCGGCGGCGGGTACGCGGGCGTGCACGCCGCCTCGGACACCGAGTACGACTGGCCCTGGTACGGCGAGCTGGTCGGGGCGTACTTCGCCTCGCACCCGGCCAACCAGCAGGCCACGGTCAAGGTCGAGGACCACGCGCACGAGTCCACGAAGGACCTTCCGGCGGAGTGGTCCCGGTACGACGAGTGGTACAACTTCCGCGACAACCCGCGCGGCGACGTACACGTGCTCGCCTCGCTGGACGAGACCAGCTACGCCCCCGGCGCCGGGGCGATGGGCCACGACCACCCGTTCGCCTGGTGCCAGGAGTACGACGGCGGCCGGGCCTGGTACACGGCCGGCGGCCACACCCAGCAGTCGTACGCCGAGCCGGAGTTCCTCGACCACCTGCTCGGCGGCATCCGGACCGCGGCCGGTGCGGTGGAGGCCGACTGCTCCGCCTCGCTGACCAGCAGCTTCGAGAAGATCACCCTGGACAGCAACACCAACAACCCGATGGAGCTGGACGTCGCCGCCGACGGGCGGGTCTTCTACATCGAACGCGACGGCCGGGTCCAGATCATCAAGCCGGAGACCGGCACCACGGTCACCGCCGCCGACCTCGACGTCTTCACCGGCAACGAGGACGGGCTGATCGGGATCCGGCTCGACCCGGACTTCGCCACCAATAGCTGGGTGTACCTCTACTACGCCCCGAACGGCGGGGCGGCCCGCAACTACCTGTCCCGGTTCACAGTGGTCGGTGACACCCTCGACCCGGCCAGCGAGAAGATCGTGCTCCAGGTCCCGACGCAGCGGAACACCTGCTGCCACGCGGGCGGCAGCATGACCTTCGACAGCGCCGGCAACCTCTATCTGGCCACCGGCGACAACACCAACCCGTTCGAGTCGAACTCCTTCACCCCGATCGACGAGCGGCCGGGCCGGCAGGACTTCGACGCGCAGCGCAGCTCCGGCAACACCAACGACCTGCGCGGCAAGGTGCTCCGGATCCACCCGGAGGACGACGGGACGTACACCGTCCCGCAGGGGAACCTCTTCGCCCCGGGCACCGAGAAGACCCGGCCGGAGATCTACGCGATGGGCTTCCGGAACCCGTTCCGGATCGGCATCGACCCGAAGTCGGACACCCTCTATGTCGCCGACTACGGTCCGGACGCCGGGGCGGCGAACCCGAACCGTGGTCCGGAGGGGACGGTGGAGTGGAACGCCGTCGCCCAGCCCGGCAACTACGGCTGGCCGTACTGCCACGGCGCGAACTACGCCTACAACGACTACCAGTTCCCGTCCGGGCCGAGCGGGGCGAAGTTCGACTGCGCCGCGCCGGTGAACAACTCGCCGAACAACACCGGGCTGACCAACCTGCCCCCGGCGATCGCGGCCACCGTCGACTACGACTACGGCGGCAACCCGCTCTTCCCGGAGATCGGTGGCGGCGGTGCCCCGATGGGCGGCCCGGTCTACCGGTACGACCCGGCGAACCCGTCCGAGCGCAAGTGGCCGGCGTACTACGACGGCAAGGCGATGTTCGGCGAGTGGAACCAGAACAAGATGTACGCCTTCCAGGTCACCGACGACGGCAAGTCCCTTGTGGACATCAACCAGCTGCTCACCGGGATGACCTTCGTCCGGCCGATGGACTTCGAGTTCGGCCCGGACGGTGCGCTGTACCTGATCGAGTGGGGCAGCGGCTTCGGCGGCAACAACGACAACTCCGGGGTCTACCGGATCGAGTACATCGCCGGTGACCGGGCGCCGATCGCGGTCGCCACCGCGAACCCGACCTCCGGCCCGGCCCCGCTGACCGTGGCCTTCTCCAGCGAGGGCTCCCGGGACCCGGACGGCGGCCCGATCAGCTACGCCTGGACCTTCGGCGACGGCGGCACCTCGACCGAGCCGAACCCGACACACACCTACCCGGCGGCCGGCAACTACACCGCCCAGCTCACCGTGACGGGCGACACCGGCCGGACGGCGGTGGCGAACGTACCGGTGACGGTCGGCAACACCGCCCCGACGGTGACCATCGAGTTCCCGCCGGACGGCGGCTTCTTCGACTGGGGCGACCAGGTGAAGTACACGGTCAGGGTGACCGACCCGGAGGACGGGACGATCGACTGCGACCGGGTGACCCTCCAGTACTACCTGGGGCACGACGAGCACGCCCACCCGCTCGACGACCAGACCGGCTGCACCGGCACCGTGCAGACCTCGCTCGCCTCCGGGCACGGCGCCGACGCCAACGTCTTCGCGGTCTTCGAGGCCAGCTACACCGACGGCGGCGGGGCCGGCGGGTCCAACGCGCTGACCGGCCGGGCGATCGAGCAGTTGCAGCCGAAGCGGAAGCAGGCGGAATACTTCGCGGCGACCGGCCGGGCGCCGGACGGGGTCGGCGGCGGTGACCCGGGCGTGCAGACCCAGGCCACCACCGACGTCGAGGGCGGCTTCCAGAACATCGGCTGGGTCGAGGACGGCGACTACTGGAGCTTCGACCCGACCAACCTGACCGGGATCACCGGGTTCCGGTTCCGGGCCTCCTCGGCCGGTGGCGGCGCCCGGATCGAGGTACGCTCCGGCGCGGCCGACGGCCCGCTGCTGGCTACCGCCACCGTGCCGGACACCGGCGGCTGGCAGACCTTCGCCAACGCCACGGCGGAGCTTTCCGCACCGAGCACCACCAGCGGGCCGCTCTTCTTCGTGGCGAAGAACCCGGTCGGGGCCACCGGCACGGGTGCGATCGTCAACGTCAACTGGGTCGACTTCCTCGGTCGCGGCGTCACCGACAACGCGCCGCCGACGGTGACCGCCACCGCCACCCCGAGCACCGGCACGGCGCCGGTCGCGGTGAGCTTCGACGGCACCGCCAGCGACGCCGAGGGTGACGACCCGCTGACGTACGCCTGGGACTTCGGGGACGGGGGCACGGCGAACACCCTGGACGCCACGCACACGTACACCGGCCCGGGGACGTTCACCGCGACCCTGACCGTGACGGACGCGCGCGGCGCGGCCGCGTACGCCACGGTGACGGTCAAGGTGGAGGCGCCGAACACCTCGTGCTTCGGGGCCCGCTCGGACGACTTCACCGGCGGCGAGCTGGACAAGGGCCGCTGGTCGACGGTGGTCCGGGAGAACCAGCTCTACGGGGTGCGGGGCGGCGCGCTCGTCCTGCCCACCTCGGTCGGCGACCTCTACGGCAGCCGCAACGACGCCACCAACGTCGTGCTGCAACCCGCGCCGGACGGTAGCTGGCAGGCCACCACCAGACTGAGCCTGGCGGCGGTCGAGAACTACCAGCAGGCCGGCCTGATCGTCTACGGCGACGACGACAACTACGCCAAGCTGGACCTGCTGTACAACGGCAGCCGGCGGGTCGAGTTCATCCGGGAGACCGCCGGCACCCCGCGCAACGAGGGCGGCGACTCGGCGGCCGCACCGGCCGGTGACACGATCCACCTGCGGCTGACCAGCGACGGAGTGAACCTGACCGCGGCCTTCTCAGCCGACGGGCAGACCTTCACCCCGGTCGGCCGGTCGGCGGCGCTGGCCGGCATCGACAACCCGAGGATCGGGCTGTTCGCGCTGAACGGCGGCACCGCCGCACCCGTGGTGGACGCCAGCTTCGACTGGTTCCAGGTCACGCCGGACGAGCCGGCCGGCGAGGTGACCCCGAACGACGAGTTCACCGGGACCAGCCTCGACAAGTGCCGGTGGGACGGGATCGTCCGGGAGGACCCGACGGGCTACCGGGTCGCCGACGGCGCGCTGCACATCGACGTGCCGAACGGTGACATCTACACCGGCAACAACACCGGGCCGACGAACTTCGTGCTCCAGACCGCCCCCCAGGGGGACTGGACGATCCAGACGAGGGTCGACGGCAGCAAACTGAACGAGCAGTACCAGCAGGCCGGCCTGATCGTCTACGGCGACGACGACAACTACCTGAAGTTCGACTTCATCGCCGACAACCAGGTGGGGCAGCCGGTCAACCGGCGCATCGAGTTCCGCAGCGAGATCGCCGCGGCCGTGCAGGACCCGCAGCCGCAGGCGACGAACCTCACCGAGTCGGTGTGGCACCTGCGACTGGCGAGATCGGGCGACACCTACACGGCGGCGTACTCGACCGACGGGGCGACCTGGACGGAGCTGGCGCCGCTGACCAACGCCGCCGTGGGTGCCACGCCGCGGATCGGCCTGTTCAGCCTCGGTGCGGCCCAGACCGCCTCGAAGACGGTCTCCTTCGACTACTTCCGGCTCAGCACGGATACGGTCGACGAGGCCGCCCCGGTGACCACCGCCACCGTCTCGGGCACCCCGACCGGCGGCTGGCACACCGGCCCGGTGACGGTGACCCTCGCCGCCACCGACAACGCCGGGGGCAGCGGGGTGGCCCGCACCGAACACCAGCTCGACGACGCGACGACCTGGACGCCCTACGCCGGGCCGGTACTCGTCGCCGGGGACGGCCCGCACACCCTGCGGTTCCGTTCGGTGGACGAGGCGGGCAACATCGAGGCGACGAAGTCGGTCGAGGTGAAGATCGACGCCACCGCGCCGGTCAGCACCGCCGCGTTCGCCCCGCCGACCGACGACGGCTGGCACGGCGGCACCATCCCGGTGACGCTGGCCTCGACCGACGCCGGTTCCGGGGTGGCCACACTGGAGTGGTCGCTCGATGGCGGCGCCTGGACGGCGTACACCGAGCCGGTGAACGTGACCGGGGACGGGCAGCACGAGCTGCTCTACCGGGCCACCGACGCGGCCGGCAACGCCGAGACGCTCAAGTCGGCGATCCTGAAGATCGACGGTGTGAAGCCGACCGTACTGGTCTCCGGGCTCGCCGACGGCCAGCTCTACGGCGACAGCCAGGACGTCCGGGTGAACTGGTCGGCGGTCGACCCGACCTCCGGAATCAAGGCCACGGTCGGCACGCTGGACGGTCGGCCGTACCAGCCGAACACCCTGCAGGCGATGTACGAGCTGCCGCTCGGCCTGCACGAGCTGACCGTGACCGCGACGGACAGGGCCGGGAACGTCACGACCTCGACCGTACGGTTCTTCGTCACCACCTCGTTCCGGGACATGCAGCAGTTGCTGGACCGGTTCAAGGCGACGGGTCGGCTGTCGGCCAAGGGGCACAAGCAGTTGTCGAACAAGCTCGACACGGTCCGCCAGGCCGAGGCGAACGGCAACGACAACAGGGCGATCAACCAGCTCGGCCAGTTCAAGGCGCTCGCCGCCGACGCCGGGCTGGTCGCCGAGGCGGAGATCCGGGACGTACTGGTCCGGGACGCCGACGCGATGATCGTCCGGCTCGGTGGCAGTCCGAGCGCCTCCGGGGTCAGGGCCAACGACGGCAAGCCGGTGCAGGGCACCGGTCGGCTGGTCGAGGACCCGACCCGGGTGAAGCGGGGCGCAAGGCTCTGACCCGGGACGTTCCGCACCTCAGGTAGGCGCGGGGGCGGCCGGTCACCACCGGCCGCCCCCGCACCCGCCCCGCCCCTGCCCCCGCCCTGCCCCCGCATCTGCCCTCCGCCCCTGCCCCCGCACCTGTCCCCCGCCCCCGCACCCGTCCGGCGGACGATCCGTCGGGAAGGAGTACCGCGAATGCGACGTGGACCAGCGCAGTCTGGCCGGACCGTCCGGCTCGTCCTCGTACCGCTGCTCTGTGCGCTCTTCCTCGCCGCCGGGCTGGCCCCGGCGGCACCGGCAGCGGCGCACGGCAGCAAGATCAAGCTTCTGGTCGCCGGTGACGGCGCCACCGGGGTGACGGTGCAGGCCAGCTACGCCGACGGCCATCCGCTGGACAACGGTGCCCGGCTGGTGGTGACCGCCACCGGTGAGGGCGGCCGGACGGTCGGTCCGCTCCAGCTCGACCCGGCCGGCGAGGGGAAGGGCTTCTACAGCACCGGGCCGGTCCTCACTCCCGGACCCTGGCAGGTCACGGTCACCGCGCCGAAGCCCACCCCGGCCACGGTGCAGGTGGTCGTGCAGGCCCGCGCCGCCCAGGCCGCCCCGCCGGCGCCCGCGCCGGGCGCGGCCGGCACGCCTGACCCGGCCGGCAACTCGACCGCCCGGCTGTGGTGGCTGGCCGGCGCCGCGATGGCACTCGCCGCCCTCGCCACCCTCGGTGCCCTCCTGGTACGCACCCGCCGCCGCGCCTGACCCCACTCACCTGGACACCAGATACGCCAACTGCGCCGGGTAACGCCTCTGCCGTCCAGGTCGACGCCGTCGGGGCGTCCCGCTTTCGGGGCAGCCTCCGCCCGGCGCCAGCTTCCGCGCCCGACCGCACCGCCAGCTTCCGCCCCGGCGCCAGATTCCGTTTGGGCGGCAGCTTCCGCTCGGGCGGCAGTGGCGGGTGGCGGGGCTGGCGTTGCTGGTGAACGGGGCAGCGCGGCGACGAGGGCTGCGGCACGCTGGTCCGATGCCTCGTCCTCCCCGGGTACCGGCCAGGTTGGCGTTCCTGCCCTTCTCGGCGAGGGTGGCCGTGTCAGAGGGGTTGCTCAGCCGGAGCATGTTGCGCGGGCCGGCCTGGCACCGGCTGCTTCCCGACGTCTACGTGCACCGCGACGGTTACCGGGAGGACGACCACCGGATGTGGTGCGACGCGGTCGCGCTCACCCTGCCCCCGGGCGCGGCCATCGGCGGGCTGAGCGCCGCACATCTGTGGGGCGTACCGCTCCTCCCCCGGGACGCCCCGGTCACCGTGCTGGTGCCGGGCGTCACCCGACCCCGTCCCCGGGAACGGGTCCGCTACACGCTCGCGAAACTCTCCCCCGACGACGTGACCCGGTTCGGCGGGCTGCCGGTCACCACGCCGGTGCGTACCGCGTTCGACCTGGGACGGAAGCCACCGCGTACCGAGGCGGTGGTGGCGGTGGACGCGCTGCTGAACCGTCGGCTGGTGAAGCCCGCCGCGCTCACCGACTATCTCGCCGCGCGTCCCGGCTGGCCCGGCGTACCACTGCTGCGCGAGGTCCTCGGCCTGGCGGAACCGCTCAGCGAGTCGCCGATGGAGACCCGCCTGCGGCTCCTGCTCGTCGACGCCGGCCTGCCACCGCCGACGGCACAGCACGACGTGTACGACGCCCGGGGGCGGTTCGTCGGTCGGGTGGACCTCGGATATCCCCGGCTGCGGATCGCCATCGAGTACGAGGGCGACCACCATCGCGAGCGGGCGCACTTCCGTCAGGACGTCGCCCGGCTGAACGACCTTCGCGCCGCCGGCTGGGTGGTGCTCCGCTTCACGGCCGACGACGTCCTGCGGCACCCCGCCCGCGTTGTCGCCCAGGTGGCCCAGGCCATCGGGGAACGCCTCCAACCACCTGGACACCAGAGGCGCTAACCGTGCCGGGTAACGCATCTGGTGTCCAGGTCGACACCGCCACACCGCCAGCGCCGAGGCGGCTGCCGGCGGGTGGCGGGGGTTGACCCGGCGGCGCTGGTCCGGCGGGTTCAGAGGAGGGTGCGCAGGGTGGTGAGGTCGTCCGGGGTGGGCTGCCAGCGGCCGGCGTTGGCGTTGGCGCGTACCTGGTCGGGGGTGGTGGCACCGGCGATCACCGAGGTCACCGCCGGCTGGGCGGCCAGGCCGCCGATCGCCACGTCCAGCAGGGAACGGCCGCGCTCGGCGGCGTACTTCTCCAGCGCCTCGATGGTGTCCCACGGCGCCGACGCCAGCCGAGCGGCGTACCTCGGGCTCGTGCCGGCGAGCCGACTGTCCGAGGGCGGCTGGGCGCCCCGCTTGTACTTGCCGGTGAGCAGCCCGTCGGCGAGCGGGAAGAACGGCAGCAGGCCGAGCCCGAAGTGCTGCGCCGCCGGCACCACCTCGGCCTCCACGCCCCGGTTCAGCAGGCTGTACTCGTTCTGCGCGCTGATGAACGGCGAGTAGCCCCCGGTACGCGCCGTCCAGGCGGCGTCGGCGATCTGCCAGCCGGTGAAGTTGGAGTTGCCGACGTAACGGACCTTGCCGGCCCGGACCAGGTCGTCCAGCGCGCGCAGGGTCTCCTCGATCGGCGTACCCGGGTCGGGTTCGTGCATCTGGTAGAGGTCGATGTGGTCGGTGCCGAGCCGGCGCAGGGACGCCTCGACCGCCCGGGCGACGTAGCGCCGGGCGCCCCGGGCGCCGAGGTCCGGCCCGTTCATCCCGGACATGCTCATGCCGAACTTGGTCGCCAGCACGATGTCGTCGCGCCGGCCGCGCAGCGCGGCACCGAGCAGCTCCTCCGACCCGCCGTGCGGCTCGCCGTAGATGTCGGCGGTGTCGAAGAGGTTGATGCCGGCGTCGAGGGCGGCGTCGACCACGGCCCGGGTACCGGCGGCGTCGAGCTTGCGGCCGAAGTTGTTGCAGCCGACTCCGACGACGGACACCACGAGCCCGGAGTCGCCCAACCGGCGATAGGTCATCTCAGTCACGAGATCAACCCTATGCCGCCGTCCCGGGCCGGAGACTCCGCACCGGAGTCCGCTCACCCGGCCAGGGGACGCCATTCGAGAAAATGATTCGACGACGATTCACGTACGTGAAATCGACTGGCGTACTGGCGCGTCGCGCGCGTACGCCGGAAACTGCTATATCGTGGGCACGGATACGGCGACCTCTGCGATTACCCCGTGCCGTTAACGGTCGCCGCGCGAGGTGTCGAAAGGCGGGTTCACATGGCGGTGAACGGCCGATTCGACCGGCCCGGCTCGGAGATGTCCGTCGTCCCGGCCCAGGTCAGCAGGGAGAGCAACGCACCGGTCGAGGTGACCGTCGTCCTGCCCTGCTACAACGAGCAGGCGCACGTGCTGACGGAAATCGAGCGCATCTGCGCGGCAATGGACGCCAGCGGCCTCAATTACGAATTGCTGGCGATCGACGACGCCTCCACGGACGACACGCTGGAGATCCTGCGCGGGGCGACCGGACGGTTTCCCCGGCTTCGGCTGCTGGCGTTCCACCGCAACGGCGGTTCCGGCACGGCACGCCGGATCGGCACCGAACAGGCGCGTGGCGCCATCGTGGTGTGGACCGACGCGGACATGACCTATCCGAACGAGCGGATTCCCGAGTTCGTCCGGCTGCTGCTCCGGGACCCGCACGTCGACCAGGTCGTCGGCGCCCGTACGAGCGAGCAGGGCAGCCACAAGTTCCTCCGGGTACCGGCGAAGTGGCTCATCCGCAAGATCGCCGAGCGGCTGGCCGGCACCCGCATCCCCGACCTCAACTCCGGGCTGCGGGCCTTCCGCCGGGACGTGTCGCTGCCCTACCTCCGGCTGCTCCCGCCGGGGTTCTCCTGCGTCACCACGATCACGATGGCGTTCCTGCACAACCAGCACGACGTGCACTACGTGCCGATCTCCTACGCCCGCCGGTCGGGCTCGTCGAAGTTCCACTTCGTCCGGGACGCCTACCGCTATCTCCTCCAGGTGCTCCGGATGGTGATGTACTTCAATCCGCTCAAGGTGCTGATGCCGCCGTCGTTGCTGCTGCTCACCGTCGGCTCCGGGAAGGTCGTCTACGACCTGGTCGCGCATCCGGTCCGGATCGCCACCAACACGGTGCTGCTGCTCTGTGCCGGCCTGATCGTCGGTGCGGTGGCGCTGCTCGCCGACCTCATCGTGCGGTCCAGAATCGACTGGCCGCCCGGAAACCGCTCGTGACCGAAGCGGTGCCGACCGCCGCCGCGCTGCTCCGGGTCCGAGGCATCGGCCTGCGGGTCCGGGACACGGTGGCCCGGGTACGCGAGAGCAGGCCGGTGCCGTCGTCGTCCGGGCGCCCCGACGGGCCGGTCGACGACGCGTCCGGGCCGGACCCGGACCGGGTCGAGCGGCTGGGCCGGGCCGGTGTCGCCGCGATCACCGGCATCGTCGCGCTGACCTGGTTTCCGCTGCTCGGCATGCCGTTCGGCGACAACCACCTGGGCCGGATCATCGGCCGGTACGCGTTGCACCTGCGCAACCTCCAGGAGCAGGGCATCCTCGGCTCGCACTTCGGTGCCGACTGGCTTCCCTACGCTTCGACGCCGTACGCGCACCACCCGCCGCTGCTCAACCTGCTCACCGCGTTGACCGGTCTGCTGCCCGGGGACGGTGAATACCAGGTGTGGCTGCCGGCGTACCTGCTGGCGCTGCTGATCGTCCCGGCCGGCGCCGCCCTGCTGCGCGGCCTCGGGCTGCGCTGGTCAGCGACCCTGCTGGCGCTCGGCCTGATGGTCGCCACCCCGTTCTACTGGATCTACAGCCCGCTGATGTTCGACCTCGGGCCGATCCTGGCCCTCTCCGCGCTGGTGCTGCGGCTGCGCGCCCGCCCCGATCCGGCGCCCCGGCTCGTCGCCGCCGCCTGCGGTGCCGCGCTGCTCACCACCCTGGTCTCCTGGCCCGGTGTCGGGTTCGCCGCCGTACTCGGGCTGTGGCTGCTGGCGGCCCGTCGGGTCGACCGGGTGACGGTACTGGTCGGCGTGAGCATGCTGGCCGGGGTCGCGATCAGCCTCGCCTTCGTGGTCGGGGTGACCGGGATGGCGATGCTCGGCGGGCAGGCCGAGCTGCGCAGCACCGGTGGCGGCTACACGGTGCGGCAGTTCCTCCGTCGCCAGTGGCACTACGCCTACGACCTGCTGCCGCTCTGGTATCTCGGCGCGCTGCCGGTCGGTGCGGTGGTCGGGCTGCTGGATCGACGTACCCGGGTCTACCTGGCGATGGCGGTCGCCTTCACCGTCGCCTGGATGCTCGGGTTGAGCAACGGTGCCTACGTCCACTCGTACTGGTCCTATCCGGTGCTGGTGGTCGGACTGGTCGGTACGGGTGTGCTGCTGGACCGACTCGTCGGCCGGCTCACCGGCTCCGTCCCGGACGACGGCCTCGACGCACCGGTCCGGGAGGGCGACGCCGCGGGTACGCCGGAGGCGGTGCGCCGGTTCGTCCGGACCAGGAGGTGGCTGGCCCGACGGCGGGTCCGGGTGACGGCGGCGACGCTGGCCGGAGCGGCCCTCGGGGCGTACCTCGGGATGCTGGTCGTCGGCCCGGCCCGACATCGCCTGCTGGACGAGCCGGCCGGGGCCGGCCGGCTGGTGGCCGGGCATCCCCCACCGGCCGGTCAGCGGTACGCCTGGATTGCCGGCACCGGGGCGACGAGTCCGCGCTGGCTCGCCTACTACTGGCGGTTGACGCCCCGGCAGCTCACCGCCGCGACGCTGCACACCGAGCCGACCCGCCCCGAGGACCTGGTCCTGGTCAACCTGGCCAAGCGCCCGGAGTGGCTGCCCGCCTCGGTCGAGTCCCGGGCCGTGGCCCGGGAGGGGCCGTACGCGCTGGTCCCGTTCGCCGCCCTGGACGGCACCGCCGGCGGCCCGTGACCCGGCTCCGTGCCCCGGACGACGGGACCGCGCGGGCCGGGGACCTACGGGCGGGTGGCGAGTGCGACGAGGCCCGGGCCGCGGTCCGGGCGCATCCGTTGCAGGACCACGAACGGTGAGACGGCCAGCCGGATCGCCTCGCCGGCCAGGACCCCGCGCGGTTGCAGGATCCGCCCGGAGGTCGAGGTGCGCTCCTCGGCCGTCCCGCCCGGCGGCCCGTCCGACGGGCCGGGACCACCGGCAGGCCCGGGCCCGGCGGCGGCCACGGCGGCGCAGTCACCTCCGCCTCCGCCTTTACCTCCACCTCCGGCTCCGGAGCCGGCGCCGCCGGCTTCGGTGGGATGGTCGGCGCGGCGGCCCGCCCAGCGGTCCCGTACGGAGTCGAGCAGGTAGCCGAGCGGCCAGCCGTAGTGCACCAGCCGGACGTCGGTGGCACCGGCGTCGAGCAGCCGCTGCCGGAGCTGCTCGGCGGAGTACCGCCGGTAGTGCCCGACCAGGGTGTCCCAGGGGCCGAACCGCTCCGGGTCGGCGGGTACCGAGAGCAGCAGGTGTCCACCGGGCCTGGCCAGGGCCAGCCACTCCGTCAGTACCGGTAGGTCGTCGGCGATGTGTTCCAGCACCTCGAAGGCGCAGACCAGGTCGTAGCCGCCGGCCGCCGGTACCTGCCGGTGATCCCCGTTGTGCACCGTCCCGCCCAGCGGGGTGATCCGGGCGTACGCGGTCGCGAAGCTGCGCGGGTCGGGTTCGGCCGCGGTGTAGCTGGCCAGCCGGGCCAGCCGGGTGCCGACGGAGCCGAGCCCGCAGCCGAGTTCGAGGATGCTCCCCGGCCGGCACTCCGCCACGAGCCGGCGTACGACGTGCCAGCGCAGGGCCGCCCGGGGCGGCAGCGGCGGGTCGGCCGCCAGCGCGGTCATCCGAGCCACCAGACCGGGCCGGCGGTCAGGTTGCCACCGGCCGCGTTTGGGGTGCCGGCGGCGCCCGGCGACGACTCGGCCGGGCTCGGGGTGCGGGCAGCGTCCGGCGACGACTCGACCGGGTTCGGGGTACCCGCGGCGCCCGGCGACGAGTCGGCCGGGCCGGCGTCCCGCTCGACGGCGGGGTCGATCCGGTGCCGGACCGGGGCCACGACGGTCGCCGGCCAGAAGTGTTCGAGCGCGCGCCGCCGGGCGGCCCGGCGCAGCCGGGCGAGCCGGTCCGGGTCCCCGGCCAGGTCGCGCAGCGCGTCGGCCAGCGCGGACGGGTCGCCGGCCGGCACGAAGACGGCCGCGTCGCCGAGCGCACGGCGTTGCGGTGCGGTGTCGGAGGTGACGATGGCGCAACCGGCGGCGGCGCCCTGGAACACCTTCGTCGGTACCACCCGGCCGGCCTTCGCCGTCGCGCCGAAGATGCCCAGTGACACGTGGTGCCCGGCGACGAAGCCGGGCAACTCAGCCGCCGGTATCCAGTCGTGCCAGGTCACCCGGGGGTTGTCGGCGGCGGCCCGGCGGCAGCCGGGATGCTCCTGTCCGGTGCCGACCACGGTCACCTCGATCGAGTCGTCGCCGGCCAGCGCGGCCAGCGCGGCGCCCAGGGTCCGGGTGCCGTGCAACGGGGTGAAGAGGCCGACGAAGACGACCCGCAGCCGCCATCGGCCGCCGCCGGCCGGGTCGCCGGGCCAGCGTTCCCGGGCGGTACGGGCACCGGCGGCGAACCACGCTGCGCCGGCTCCGACGGGTACCACCGTTCCCCGGTCCCGGGCCGCTGCCGGAAGCGCGTCGAGATGCTCCTCGGTGTCCACCAGTACGACGTCGGCCCGGCGCAGCGCGGCGTCGTCGATCGCCCGCATCAGCCGTACCCGGGCACCTCGGGCGTCGGCGAGTCCCCGGTCCCGGGCCGTGCCGGCGGCCGAGACGAGGTGGTCGAGCACGATCGGGGTACCCCGGAACAGCAGCCGGGCCAGGTGCACGTCGAAGTGTCCGAGATAGCCGACCAGTACGGCGTCGACCGGTCCGCCGGGCGGGCTGCCGTGCCGCTGCCGGAGGGCCCGCAGCACGAGCAGGGCCCAGCAGCGGGCGAGCTTGCCGACGAGCAGTGGGAGTCGCCACGGCTGCCGGAGTACGGCTATCCGGGCGGCGGTGTCCATGGTCAACGGTTCGTTCAGCTCGGTCACCTCGTCGCCGGCCGCCCGGAGCCCCTCGACGAGTACGCCGACCCGGGGATGTCGCCGTACGTCGTAGCTGCCGAACACCAGCCAGCGCACGAGCAGCAGCGTAACCCCTAGTACATCTCTAGGCACGTTCCGTGGTCACGGCTGGCGCGTCGCCGGGTCCGCCGGCTCCACCCCGCGCGCCTCCGGCCCCCCGACCGAAGACGACCCAAGCGGGGACGACTCGACAGGGGACGACTCGACAGGGGACGGCTCGACAGAGGACGACTCGACAGAGGACGGCTCGGCGGGGGACGGCTCGGCGGGGGACGGCTGCCGGGGTAGCCGGCGGGCGAGTCGACGCCCCGACCAGCGGAGCGAGACCGCGACGGCCGGCAGCAGCAGGTCCACCATGGTCAGCAGCAGCCGGGAGAGCACGGTGGCGACCAGCGCGGCCGGCCCGGCGACGGTCGGACCGAGCAGCAGCGGCAGCGCCACCTCCCGGGGGCCGACCCCGGCCGGCGCGACGGCCAGCAGGAACCCGACCGACCACGAGCCGGCGAAGGCGCCGATCGAGCGGAGCAGCAGGTCCGGGCCGCCGGTCGCACCGACGTCGGTCAGCAGCAGCCAGAGGTGCGTACCGTAGCCGAGCCAGGTCGCGAGCGACCAGCCGACGGCCCCGCCGATGCCGCGCGCGGAGAGCGGCCGGGGCATCGGCTCGCGGCGAGCCAGCCGGAGCAGCGCGGCGAGGATCCGGTTGACCAGCGGCGGCCAGAGCACCAGCAGCGCGGGCGGGACGGCCAGCAGGATCCACCAGTAGCCGGCGACGGCCCGGTCGCCCAGCAGCGGCAGGGCGGCGGCGGCGAGCAGCAGGCCGGTACCGAGCGTGACGAGCATCGCCAGCAGCGCGGCGACCGCCGACGCCCGCCCCGGCACCCCGTACGCCCGGCCGAGGCGGGCCTGGACGAGGATCGGCCACACCTTGCCGGGCAGGTACTTCGCCAACTGCCCGACGAAGAAGATCCGCGCCGCGCCGCGCAGCGGAAGGTCGACGCCGAAGTCCGTCAGGATGGCCCGCCAGGCCAGGCAGCCGCAGAGCCCGGCGACGGCGGCGGCCAGTCCGGCCAGCAACAGGCCCGGCAGGGAGAGTTCGCCGAGCACCGCCGGTACCTCGTCCCAGCGCCGCGCCACCGACCAGCCGACGAGGCCGAGAAACGCCCCGGTCACCGCGACCTGGGCGGCTCCGCGCGCCAGGCGCCACCTGCCGGTTCCGCGCGGCACCACGGCGGGGACGATACTCCGGGTGACGTCACCAGTCCGGAGAGCCACGCGGGGCGGCCCCGGCCGACCCGGCGACGAACAGCGATCGGCAGCCGACGATCAGCGGTCCCGACCACCGGTCCAGGCCCCGACGCGCGCCCCTGCTCAGGCGACGTCCCAGACCGGTTCCGGCGTCTCGACCACCTCGCCGTCGCCCCGGAAGAGCAGGAAGCGGTCGAACGACCGGGTGAACCAGCGGTCGTGGGTGACCGCCAGCACCGTCCCGTCGAACGCCAGCAACCCGGCCTCCAGCGCCTCGGCCGAGGCCAGGTCCAGGTTGTCGGTCGGCTCGTCCAGCAACAGCAGGGTCGCGCCGGAGAGTTCCAGCAACAGCACCAGGAACCGCGCCTGCTGTCCACCGGAGAGCGTGCCGAACCGCTGGTCGCCCTGGCCGGCCAGCTCGTACCGGTTCAGCACCTTCATCGCGGTGTGCCGGTCCATCCCGGCCCGGTGGTCGTCGCCCCGCCACAGCACCTCGACCAGGGTCCTGTCGAGCAGATCCGGCCGGTCGTGGGTCTGCGAGAAGTGACCGGGCCGCACCCGGGCGCCCAGCCGGGCCACCCCGCCGTGCCGGACCGGAGCCAGGGCCGGGCCACCGTCGACCGGACCGTTGGCCGGATCCGGGTCGGTGCCGCCCCGGGCGAGCAGGCGGAGGAAATGCGACTTCCCGGTCCCGTTGGCGCCGAGCACGGCGACCCGGTCGCCGTACCAGACCTCCAGGTCGAACGGGAAGGTGAGGTCGTCCAGCTCGACCTGCTCGCAGACGATCGCCCGCTTGCCGGTACGCCCGCCGGCCAGCCGCATCCGGATGTCCTGGTCCTTCGGGGGTACCGGTGGCGGCCCGGCCTCCTCGAACTTGCGCAACCGGGTCTGCGCCGCCTGGTAGCGGGAGGCCATCGCGCTGTTGTACGCCGCCTTCTGCTTGTACATCAGCATCAGCTCGCGCAGCTTCTGGTGCTCCTCGTCCCAGCGGCGGCGCTGCTCCTCCAGCCGGTCGTGCCGGTTCACCCGGGCGGCGTGCCAGCTGGCGAAGCCGCCCGGGTGCATCCAGGCGCTGCCGCCCTCCACCGCGACCACCCGGTCGGCGGTACGGGCCAGCAGCTCCCGGTCGTGCGAGACGTAGAGGACGGACTTCGCCGACTCCCGCAGCCGCCCCTCCAGCCAGCGCTTGCCCGGCACGTCGAGGAAGTTGTCCGGCTCGTCGAGCAGGAGTACCTCGTCGGTGCCGCGCAGCAGCAACTCCAGGGCGAACCGCTTCTGCTGCCCGCCGGAGAGGGTGCGTACCGGCCGGTCGCGGGTCTTCTCCCAGGGCAGCTCCAGCACGATCGTGGAGACGGTGTCGAAGAGCACCTCGGCGTCGTAGCCGCCGGCCTCGCCCCAGGCGCTCAGCGCGTCCGCGTACCCGAGTTGGGCCTTGCCGGCGGCGCTGCTGAACTTGCCGCGCACCTCGGCGGCGTGCAGCGTCGCCTCGGCCGCCGCCAGCCGCTCCCCGGCGGCGCGCAGGACCGGCGGCGATAGCGAGAGTACGAGGTCGTGCAGCGTCGACTCGTCGCCGATCATGCCGATGAACTGGCGCATCACGCCCAGCCCGCCGGAGCGGGCGATCGCCCCGGTCCGGGTCGGCAGATCCCCGGCCACCATCTTCAGCAGGGTGGTCTTGCCGGCGCCGTTCGGCCCGACCAGGGCGACCTTGGCACCCTCGCCGACCCGGAAGGAGACGTCGGCGAACAACTCACGACCGTCCGGCAGGATGTGCCCGACTCCGGCGACGTCCACGTAACCCACGTCGGCATACTGCCCCAGGCACCCCGCCCGCCGACACCGGGTTTCGGCCGGTTGACAGCGGCTGCGGAGGCGCCGCCGGCCGCTGCGCGCGGGTCAGCGGGTGACCCGGAGTACCCGGTAACCCTTCTGGCTGGCGTGCCGCTCGACCCGCCAGCCGGCCTCGACGAGCCAGCGCTGGAGCGAGTCGCCGCCGAGGTGCCGGGCCACCACCAGCCAGGCCACGCCGTCCGGCGCCAACCGGGGCAGCCAGCGCCGCAGCATGCCGTGCAACTCCTCCTTGCCGACCCGGATCGGCGGGTTCGACCACAGTTGGGAGAACGTGATGTCGTCCGGTACCTCGTCGGGCGCCGCGACGCGTACCCGGTCGGCGAGGCCGAGCCGTTGCGCGTTCTGCCCGGTGAGTTCGCGGGCCCGGACGTTGACGTCGACCGCCCAGACCGTGGCCGCCCCCGCCCTGGTGGCGAGTACGCAGGTGATCGGCCCGTACCCGCAGCCCAGGTCGAGCAGTGCTCCGCTGGTCTGCGCACCGGGCAGTTCGGCCTTGCGCAGCAGTACGGCGGTGCCCGGATCGAGCCGGTCGGCGGAGAAGACCCCGGCCGAAGAGGTCAGCGAGTAGTCGTCGCCCTCGACGGAGAACGTCACCGTACGCCGGTCGGCGCTGGTCAGGGGCTCGGTGCTGAAATAGTGGTCGCCGGTCACGCCACGCATTCTCGCCTATCGCAAGAGTGCCCCGGCCGGTGCCCGTACTCCGGGCCCTGCCCGGCTTCCGGGCAAATGACCACTCTCCCACCAACTGTGACTCATCTGCGGCGGCGCGCCGATCCGCATTTCCGTTACCCTGTGCGACATGGTTTATGGGCGTGGACCTGGACCGGGCGGTGGGCCGCCACGGTCTCGACGCGATCCCGCCGATGAGCCCTCGCTCGATCCGGATCCGACGGACGGTCCGCCGCCGGGGAGGGCCGGCCGGCGCCGGTCCGGTGCCGACCGGTCGGACGGGTTACCGGCGGCGTCCCGCTTCGGTCCGTCCACTGCCGAGCCTGCCGGGCCCGGCTCCTCGCGCGGCTGGCCGGCGGACGGGCCGGGACGGCCGGCGGACCGTCCAGGTCGGTCAGCGGCGACACCGGGGCGCCCCGGCGACACCCCGGGCAGATTCCCGGACGGGCCGGCCCGGCGCGCCGACGGACCGATCGGCCGGCATGCCGACGCCCCGGCCGGCCGGCACCCGCAGACCCCCGTCGGCCGGTACCCGGACGCCCCGGCCGGCCGGTACGCCGACGCACCGGGCAGCCGACCTCCGGCGGACGCCCCCGCCGCTCGACACCCGGCGGACGGCCCGACCGGTCGACACCCGACGGACGGTCCGCTCGGCCTACACGGCGACGGCCCGGTCGGCCGGTACCCGGAGCGGTCTCCGGGCCCCGTGCCGGACGGCCCGGGACCTTCCGTGCCGCCCGCCGGCCGGGGCCGTCGGGGCCGGCACGGCGCCCCCGAGCCCGACGGCGTCGGGCCGGGCGCCGGCTACCCGCCGGTGGGTAGGCCCGGCCCCGACCCGCTCGGAACTCCCGGTGGCCGAAGCGCCGACCGGCTGCCCCCGACTCGCTCCGGCCCGGATCGGCTGCCTCCCGGCAGCCCGGTACGCCCGGCCGGTGGCGGTCGCCACCTGGCCGCCCCCGAGGACGCCGTTCCCGGCGGCCGACCGGCACCGGGCGGCGGGCGGCCGGTCGCCGGTGACCGGCCCGGGCCGCGTGACCGGATGACGCCGGGCGGCCGTCCGGTTCCCGGTGCCCGGCCACCCGTCGACGACCTGCCCGGCGTCGCGGCCGGGCCGGGTCCGGGCGGCCGATCGCCCCGGGCCGGTGGTCGCGGTGTCCCGGAGGTGCCGGTTCCGTCCGGCACCGATCCGTTCGGGTCGCCCCGCGCCGGGTCCGGACCGGCCGCAGCCGGCGGCCCCGACTCCCGGGAGCCCGCCTCCGGCGGTCGACGTCGCAGCCAGCCCGATCCCGGCGCCTACCGACCGGGTCCCGCCGAGCCACCACTTGTCGCGCCACGGTCGGCGCCGGTGCCACGACAGCGACGTCCGTCGACCGACCGGGATCCACTTCGGCCCGGTCTTCCCGACCCCGCCGCTCCGCCCGGCGGGCGGCGCGGCCCCGTCGACCGGCCGGGTGACGGCCCGGCGGAACGTCGCGGTGACCGGGGCGGCCCGTCCCGCCCGCCACTGGACCGCGCCATGCCGCCCGGCGCGGCCCCGGAGATTCCCGGGGTACGGCGACCGGGCCGCCCCGAGCCTCCGCCCGCCGGCCGGGCCGGCAGCCGAGGCCCCGCCCGCTCCGGTCCCTCCTCCGGCGGCGCACCGCCGGGATCGCCGCGACCACGACCGGGCGGCCTCGGAACGGACGGTGTGGTCCGGCCCGACGCCGAACCGGGTCGGCCGGCGCAGGGTGCTCCACCTCCCGCGCGCCGGTCCCGGAACGCCGGGGTCGCACCGGGCTCACCCGCCGGGCCGCCGCACGACCGGGCCCCCGGCCCGCCCGGACCGCGCCCCGGTCCACCGGACGCGGCACCGCACGGCCGGACCCCCGGCTCACCGGCCGGACCGCGCTCGGGCCCACCCGGCGCGGCACCGCCGGCCCGGGCACCGGGCTCACCCACCGGACCGCGCCCCGGCCCGGACGGCACACCACGACCACGCCCCGCCCCGCCGGTCCCGGGCTCACCCGCCGGACCGCGCTCCGGCCCCGAGGGCGCACCACGACCACGCTCCGGGCCGCCGGTCCCGGGCTCACCCGCCGGGCCGCGCTCCGGGCCACCCGGCGGCGGTCGGTCGGGACCGTCGGGGCAGGGTGTGCGGACCGGCCCGGCCGGTGGCGCCTCCCCGGTCCCACCGGCCCGTACCCCGGCCGCCCCGGAACGTACGTCCCGATCGGCCCCGAGCCCGGCGAAACCCGCTCCCGCCCCGGCCAAATCCTCGGGCGGCCCGGCCCCCGGCTCCGCGCTCGCCGCCCTCGGGTCGACGTCCGGCGACACCGCCGCACCGCTGCGCAGTTCCAAGCGGACCTGGCAGTTGATCATCGGCTCGCTCGGGGTACTGCTCCTGCTCGGGATCTGCGGGCTCAGCTCCTACTTCTTCATGGTCGACGACCCCGTCGGCCGGGACTCCCGGGCGGCCGACGGCGCCGGTGCCGGTGTCGCACCCCGGGACATCAGCTCCCGCACCGCCGATCCGGCTCCCCTGACCGTCAAGGAGGTCTTCCCGAACGGCAAGGAGGTGCTGGTCGACCCCGAGCAGTCGGCGTACGAGCTACTCAAGACCCAGCAGGCGGAGGAGTGCGATCTCGTCGCCGACGGCCAGATCGCGGCCGTACTCCAGGAGGCCGGGTGCAGCCAGTTCGTCCGCGGCACCGTACGCTCCCCCACCGGCCTGTACGTCGCGACCGCCGGCATCGTCAACCTGGCCGACGAGGCCGGGGCAACCTCGGCACGCGAGAAGATCAAGCCGATCGTGGACGGTCGGAAGGGCCGTTTCCTCGGTCTCGCCGCCGGACGCGGCACCGAGGCCGTCACCGCCGCCTCGGCCCAGGCCGGCTGGCACGTCCGCGGCCACTTCCTGATCTACTGCGTCGTCGCCAAGAGCGACGGCAAGACCATCGGCGACCAGGACCTCTTCGCCCGGCAGATCCTCTCCGACATGATCGAGGTGTACCTGCGCGGCAAGGTGCTCGACCAGCGCGCTCTCACCCCGTCCGGCCCGGCGAGCCCGGCCGGGTCCGACTGAGCCCGGGCCGGCGGCGCGACACCGCCGGGTCCGCCGCCCCGCTCAGGCCGAGGCGGTGAGCCGGAGCCGACGGGTACGCAGCGCGCGGCTGGCGTACTCGGCAGGATCGGCCGGGTAGCCGACCGCGACCAGGGTCAACCCGTGCGGCGGCGCCACGCTCACCTCGCTGGCCCGCTCCCGCCGCCCGAGCAGCCCACCCGGCCAGTCGACCGGGCGCCGCCCGTCCCCGGCCACCAGCATCGCCCCGACCAGGCTGCGCACCATCGACTGGCAGAACGCGTCGGCCTGCACCGTGGCCACCAGCAGGCCGTCCGGGTCGCGCCGCCAGTCCAGCCGGGTCAGCTCCCGCACCGTGGTGGCGTTCTCCTTGCGCCGGCAGTACGCCGCGAAGTCGTGCTCGCCGACCAGCCCGGCGGCGGCCTGGTTCAGCGCCGCCAGGTCCAGCGGGCGGGGCCAGGCCAGCACCTCGTGCCGGCGCAGCGGCTCGGCGCCGTACGGGGCGTCGGTGACCCGGTACTCATAGCGCCGGAAGGTGGCCGAGAACCGGGCGTCGAACTCGGCCGGTACCTCGGTCACGGCGCGGACCCGGACGTCCGGCGGCAGTACCCCGGCGAGCCGGCGCAGCAGCGTCTCCGCCCACTGCCGCCACACCGGGCTCGGCAGGTCGAGATGGCAGACCTGCCCGCTGGCGTGCACCCCGGCGTCGGTCCGTCCCGCCACGGTCAGCCCGCTGACCCGATCCGGCCCGACGATCCTGGTCAGCGCCTCGACCAGCACCCCGGCGACGGTACGCCGACCGGGCTGGGCGGCCCAGCCGGAGAAGTCGCCGCCGTCGTAGGCGACGTCCAGGCGTACCCGGGTCCGCTCCTCATCCACCTCGTGCTCCACGACCAGCTCCAGATATGCCGCAGCCCGACACCCCTGCGGGGATGCCGGGCCCGGCCTCGTTCGTCGGTTACTTGGTGTCGGCCTCGTCGGTGTCCTCCCGGGCCGCCCCGGTGTCGCCGGAGCGCGACTCCGGCGCCTCGGCGTCCTGGTCGTTCCGGTCGTCCGGGTCGTCCGGCGACGAGGAACGCGGGGTCTCCTCGTCCGGGGCGAGCGCCTCGACCTTGTCCTGCTGGGCCGCCTTGCGGGCGGCGGTCTTCTTCGCCGGTGCCGCCGGAGCCTCGACCAGCTCCTCGACCAGCTCGATGATGGCCATCGGCGCGTTGTCGCCCTTGCGCGGGACGGTCTTCACGATCCGGGTGTAGCCACCGGGACGGTTGGCGAACCGGGGAGCGATCTGGTCGAACAGGGCGAAGACCACGTCCTTGTCCCGTACGACGGTCAGCACCCGCCGGCGGGACGCCAGGTCGCCCCGCTTGGCCTTGGTGATGAGCTGCTCCGCGAGCGGGCGGAGCCGCTTGGCCTTGGTCTGGGTGGTGGTGATGCGGCCGTGCTGGAACAGCGCGGTGGCCAGGTTGGCCAGGATCATCCGCTCGTGCGCGGGGCTACCGCCGAGGCGGGGGCCCTTGGTGGGCGTGGGCATTCTTGGTGCTCCTCAATAGTGGGTGGCCGGATCTCCAGTGGGTGGCCGGATCTCCGGCTAGCCCCGGACTAAAGCTGCTCGGTCTCGCGGTAGTCGTCGGTGTCGTAGTCGGCCTCGCCGAAGGAGTCGACGACGTGCGCCGGGTCGAAGTTGGGCGCCGAGTCCTTCAGCCCCAGCCCCATGCCGGCGAGCTTCATCTTGACCTCGTCGATCGACTTCTGCCCGAAGTTCCGGATGTCGAGCAGATCGGCCTCGGTACGCCCGATGAGCTCGCCAACCGTGTTGATGCCCTCGCGCTTGAGGCAGTTGTAGGACCGGACGGTGAGGTCCAGCTCCTCGATCGGCAGCGCCAGGTCGGCGGCGAGCTGCGCGTCCTGCGGCGACGGGCCGATGTCGATGCCCTCGGCGCTCTCGTCCAGCTCCCGGGCCAGCCCGAAGAGCTCGACCAGGGTGGAGCCGGCGGAGGCGAGCGCGGTACGCGGCCCGATCGACGCCTTGGTCTCGACGTCGATGATCAGCCGGTCGAAGTCGGTACGCTGCTCGACCCGGGTCGCCTCGACGCGGTACGTCACCTTCAGCACCGGCGAGTAGATCGAGTCGACCGGGATCCGGCCGATCTCGGCGCCGGCCTGCTTGTTCTGCGCGGCGGTGACGTAGCCGCGACCCCGCTCGACGGTCAGCTCCATGTCGAGCCGGCCCTTGCCGTTCAGGGTGGCGAGCTTGAGGTCGGCGTTGTGCACGGAGACACCGGCCGGGGGCTGGATGTCACCGGCGGTGACGTCGCCGGGGCCCTGCTTGCGCAGGTACATGCTGACCGGCTCGTCGTGGTCGGAGCTGACGCAGAGCTCCTTGACGTTCATGACGAGCTCGACCACGTCCTCCTTGACGCCCGGGATGGTGGTGAACTCGTGCAGCACACCGTCGACCTTGATCGAGGTGACCGCCGCGCCCGGGATGGAGGAGAGCAGGGTCCGCCGGAGCGAGTTGCCCAGGGTGTACCCGAAACCCGGCTCGAGCGGCTCGATGGTGAACCGGGACCGGGTCTCGCTGATCGACTCCTCGGTGAGGGTCGGCCGCTGGGTGATGAGCATGCTGTTTCCTTTTCGTTCGGGGCACCCGCTATTTGATGCCCAAACTTCTGTCCGGCGCTCCGGGCCGGCTCCCGACGGTGAGGCCGGGAGCCGGCGCGGGAACGCCAGGAACCGTTACTTCGAGTAGAGCTCGACGATCAGCTGCTCCTGGACCTGGGTGTCGATGACGCCCCGGGCCGGAAGCGAGTGGATCAGCACCTTCATCTGGCTGGGGATCGCCTCCAGCCAGGCCGGCACCGTCTTCGAGCCGGCCTCGGCCTGCGCCACGATGAACGGCGTCAGCTCCTTGGACTTGGCCCGGACCTCGACGATGTCGTGCTCCTTCACCCGGTACGACGGGATGTCGACCTTGCGGCCGTTCACCGTCAGGTGGCCGTGCTTGACGAGCTGCCGCGCGTGGTCGCGCGACTTCGCCAGGCCGGCCCGGTAGATCACGTTGTCGAGCCGCGACTCCAGGATCTGGAGGAGGATCTCGCCGGTCTTGCCCTTCTTGGCGACGGCCTCCTCGTAGTACCCCCGGAACTGCTTCTCCAGGACGCCGTAGACGCGGCGGGCCTTCTGCTTCTCACGGAGCTGGAGCAGGTACTCCGTCTCCTTGGTGCGGCCCCGGCCGTGCTGCCCGGGCGGGAACGGCCGGGACTCGAACGGGCACTTCGGGCCATCGCACTTGCTGCCCTTGAGGAACAGCTTCATCTTCTCCCGACGGCAACGGCGGCAGTCGGCACCGGTGTAACGAGCCATGTTCTTCGTCTACCTCTCAGACCCGACGACGCTTCGGCGGACGGCACCCGTTGTGCGGCTGCGGCGTGACGTCGGCGATCTGGCCGACCTCCAGGCCGACGGCCTGCAGCGAACGGATGGCGGTCTCCCGGCCGGAACCGGGGCCCTTGACGAACACGTCGACCTTGCGCATGCCGTGCTCCATGGCCCGGCGCGCGGCGGCCTCGGCGGCGAGCTGCGCGGCGAACGGAGTCGACTTGCGGGAACCCTTGAAGCCCACCTGGCCGGCGGAGGCCCAGGAGATGACGGCACCGGTCGGGTCCGTGATGGAGACGATGGTGTTGTTGAACGTGCTCTTGATGTGCGCCTGCCCGTGGGCGACGTTCTTGCGTTCCTTGCGCCGGACCTTCTTTACGGCGGCCCCGGCGCGAGCCTTCGGTGGCATGAGTCTGTGCGCTCCTAGTTGACTTTCCGGATCGGGTCGGAGTCCGGCCTACCTCGGTGGAGATCGACCCGAATTCCGGTTCAGCTCTACTTCTTGCCGGGCTTCTTCTTGCCGGCGACGGTCCGCTTCGGGCCCTTCCGGGTCCGGGCGTTGGTACGGGTCCGCTGACCACGGACGGGCAGACCCCGGCGGTGCCGGATGCCCGCGTAGCAGCCGATCTCGACCTTGCGGCGGATGTCAGCGGCGACCTCGCGGCGCAGGTCGCCTTCTACCTTGTAGTTCGCCTCGATGTGGTTCCGGAGCTGGACCAGCTCCTCGTCCGTGAGGTCCTTGGCGCGCTTGTCGGGGGAGATGCCGGTGGCGGCGAGCGTCTCGACCGCGCGGGTCCGACCGACCCCGAAAATGTAGGTGAGCGCGATCTCCAGCCGCTTCTCGCGGGGGAGATCGACGCCGGCTAGCCGTGCCATGTGCGGGCGTACTCCTCGGATTCTTTCGCGGAGGTCTGTACCCGCCCCATCCCGCCTGCCCAAACCTGCGGGCCCCGGCCTCCGACCGGGGGTCGGCCACGACTGCGTTCTCGCTGGGCGATCTCGCGCTCGCGGCTGGGACGAGCTTGTGTTGTTGTACGGAATCTGCGGTCGGGACGCACCGTCGACGCCGCCGGTACGCACCGGCGGCGGCTGCGGATCAGCCCTGACGCTGCTTGTGGCGCGGGTCGGTGCAGATGACCATGACCCGGCCGTGCCGGCGGATCACCCGGCACTTGTTGCAGATCCTCTTGACGCTCGGCTTGACCTTCACGGTTGCCTTACTTTCCCATCTGTGCCCGGCAGCGCGCTGACGCCGTCGAGTCTTGAGGACGGACACGGACACCCGGCCGTCGTCAGAGAGTGCACGTGCCCCGGACCGGCGAACGGCCCGGCGACGTTCACTTGTAGCGGTAGACGATGCGCCCTCGGGTCAGGTCGTACGGCGACAACTCGACGACGACCCGGTCCTCGGGCAGGATGCGGATGTAGTGCTGCCGCATCTTGCCGCTGATGTGAGCCAGCACCTTGTGGCCGTTGGCGAGTTCCACCCGGAACATGGCGTTCGGGAGTGGCTCGATCACTCGGCCCTCGATCTCGATGGCTCCGTCTTTTTTCGGCATGTCCTCCGCTGTCCTGACGTCGGTTACTCCGGACGGCTCACAACGCCTTTCCCGGATGGAGAACATCCGAGCCAGCCGCGGCTCCGGCCCCACCGAAGCGCGGGTGGGCATGCCGGAGTGGACGCTGTGCGCCGATCAGCCAGTGTACGCGCGCCCGCACGCCAGCGCCAACCCGGGGACTCCCGGGTGGTCGGATCGGACGAACGCGACTATATCAGGCGGGTTCCCCCTGGCCGGCCTGCTCGTCCCGGCGGCGTTTCCGCTCCTCGATCCGGGCCCGCTTCTCGATCTTCGCCCGCTCCCTCGCGGCCTGCTTCGCCGCCTGCTTGGCGGCCCAGCGCTGCGGCTCACCCTTCGCCAGCCCGGTGACCGTGCCGACCAGCAGCAGCGCGCCCAGCGGGCCCGCCACCCAACCCGGCCAGAAGTAGAGGAAGTCGGTCGCCAGCACCGAGGTGACCGCCCAGATCGCGACCACCAGGCCGACCAGGCCGAAATAGCCGTCCCAGGTGTCGGCCAGCCAGGCCCGGGTGGCGCCCGGATAGCGGCCGTCGGGTCCGGGACGGAACACCGCGGGCTTCGGGTCGGTCGGCACCAGCTGGGCCTGGTCGACCGGCACCGTACCCGGCAGGTCGGTGAGCAGCCCGTCGAGGTCGGCGTAGGTCTTCGCGGCGTACGCCCGCTGGAGCCGGTCGTCGTACTCGCCGAGGTCGAGACGGCCCTCGTTCAGGGCCTGCCGGAGCTGGTCGGCCACGGCCGTGCGATCGGAGTCCGCAGCGCGCATCTGGTCCCGCCGGTCCATGACTACGAGGATGCCACCACGGGTCCAGCCCGCCCACCCCCCGACCGGGCTGGGGCCGTCAGCCGGGGGACGACGTGGCCGGCTCCCGGGCGGTGACCAGGTCACCGAGCCGGGCCCGGCCGCCGTCCGGAGCGGTCAGCACCCAGACGCCGTCGTCAAGCAGCGCCATCGTGTGCTCGACGTGTGCGGCGATCGACCCGTCCCGGGTGATCACCGTCCAGCCGTCGTCCAGTTCCACCGTCCGGGGCGAGCCCAGGGTCACCATCGGCTCGATCGCCAGCGCCATCCCCGGCACCAGCCGGGGGCCACGCCCGGGCCGGCCGTGGTTGAGCACGTGCGGGTCCTGGTGCATCTCGGTGCCGATGCCGTGCCCGCCGTACCCCTCGACGATGCCGTACCGGCCGGCGGCCCGGACCGCCCGCTCCACCGCGTACGAGATGTCGGTCAGCCGGCCACGACCGCTGAGCATGCCGCGCGCCGCGGCCCGGATCCCCGCCCACATCGCGTCCTCGGCGGCCTCGGCCATCCGGAGCAGTTCCGGACGGACCTCGCCGACCCCGACCGTGATCGCGGCGTCGCCGTGCCAGCCGTCGAGGATCGCCCCGCAGTCGATGGAGATCAGGTCGCCGTCCCGGAGCACCTGGGTCGGCGCCGGGATGGCGTGCACGATCTGCTCGTTGACCGAGGAGCAGATCGAGGCCGGATAACCGTGGTAGCCCTTGAACGAGGGGGTGCCGCCGGCCTCCCGGATCACCGACTCGGCGATCGCGTCGAGATCGGCGGTGGAGACGCCGGGAGCCACGGCCGCGCGCATCCGCTCCAGGGCCGCCGCGACGACGAGCCCGGCAGCCCGCATCAGCTCGATCTGCTCCGGGGTCTTCAGCTGGATGTCCAGCTGGGGTCGGCGCATGGTGCCCAGCCTATCCGCCGTACGACCGCAGGGCGTCGATAGCCCGGACGGTGACGTCCTCCACCGGCCCGGTGGCGTCGATCCCGACCAGCTTGCCCTGCGCGCCGTAGTAGTCGATCAACGGTGCGGTCTTGCTGGCGTACTCGCGCAGCCGCTCGGCGATCGTCTCCGCCTTGTCGTCGTCCCGCTGGAACAGCTCGCCGCCGCACCGGTCACAGACGCCCGCCACGGAGGGGGCGTCGAACTCGATGTGCCAGACCTTCTCGCAGCCCCGGCAGGTACGCCGGCCGGAAAGCCGCCGGATGACCTCGTCGTCGTCGACGACCAGCTCCATGACCAGATCCAGGGCGGTGCCCAGATCGGCGAGCAGCTTGTCCAGCGCCGCGGCCTGCGGGGTCGTCCGAGGGAATCCGTCCAGCAGGAAGCCCTCGGCCGCGTCCGGGCGGGCGAGCCGGTCCCGGACCATGTTGATCGTCACCTCGTCGGGCACCAGCTTGCCGGCGTCCATGTAGCGCTTCGCCTCGACACCGAGTGGGGTGCCCTGCGACACGTTGGCCCGGAAGATGTCCCCTGTCGAGATCTTGGGCACGGCGAGGTGGGCGGCGATGAACTCGGCCTGGGTCCCCTTGCCCGCCCCGGGGGGACCGACCAGAACGAGTCGCATCTACCGCAGGAACCCTTCGTAGTTCCGCTGCATGAGCTGGCTCTCGATCTGCTTCACGGTCTCCAGCCCGACACCGACCATGATCAGCACCGCGACGCCGCCGAACGGGAAGTTCTGGTACTGCTGGCTGTCCAGCCAGATGAAGAAGAAGTTCGGCAGGATCGAGATCAGGCCCAGGTAGAGCGCACCGGGGAGGGTGATCCGGCTCAGGATGAAGTCCAGGTAGTCGGCGGTCGGCTTGCCCGGCCGGATGCCCGGGACGAACCCGCCGTACTTCTTCATGTTGTCCGCGACCTCGGTCGGGTTGAACGTGATCGAGACGTAGAAGTACGTGAAGAAGATGATCAGCAGGAAGTAGACGCTGATGTAGGTCGGGCTGTCCGGCTGCACCAGGTGGTTCTGCACCCAGGTCTGCCAGTTGTTCAGGTTGTTCTGGTCGAAGAACTGGAGCAGCAGCGACGGCAGGTAGAGCAGCGACGACGCGAAGATGACCGGGATCACACCCGCCTGGTTCACCTTCAGCGGGATGTAGGTGGAGGTGCCGCCGTACATCCGCCGGCCGATCATGCGCTTGGCGTACTGCACCGGGATGCGGCGCTGGGCCTGCTCGATGAAGACGACCGCGGTGATGACCACCAGGACCAGGACCAGGACCAGGCCGAACATGCCCCAGCCCTTGTTGTTCTTGATGGTCCAGCCCTCGCTGGGCAGCCGGGCGGCGATCGAGGTGAAGATCAGCACCGACATGCCGTTGCCGACGCCGCGGTCGGTGATCAGCTCGCCGAGCCACATCACCACACCGGTACCGGCGGTCATCGTGATCACCAGGACGGTCACGGTCAGCCAGGTCGGCAGGCCGGTGCCCTCCGGGATGATCGGGAACTCCTGGCACATCCCGTTGAAGAGCTGGCCGGAACGGGCCAGCGCCACGAACGCCGAGGCCTGCAGGATGCCCAGGCCGAGGGTGAGGTAACGGGTGTACTGCGTGATCTTCGCCTGACCGGCCTGACCCTCCTTGCGGAGCTGCTCCAACCGCGGGATGACCACGGTGAGCAGCTGCAGGATGATCGAGGCGGTGATGTAGGGCATGATGCCCAGCGCGAAGACCGACAGCGAGAGCAGCGCGCCGCCGGAGAAGAGGTTGAGCAGGTTGAAGACGCCGTTGCCCTCACCCGACTCCATGGTCTGGATGCACTGCTGCACGTTGCCGTAGGAGACGCCCGGGCTGGGCAGCGTCGCACCGAGCCGGTAGACCGCGATGATGCCTACTGTGAACAGCAGCTTCTTGCGCAGGTCAGGCGTGCGGAACGCACTGAGAAAGGCGGAGAGCAACTTCTTCCTCCTGCGCGAGGCGGCCGCCGGTGGTTCATGGCGGGACGGGGTGGTTGTCGGGCGATCGACCCGATACCCATAGCTGGGATCGGACTCTAACAGTCCGGCGCGCTCCCGGGCAGATCCACCCGGAGAACATTCACCGTTTCCGATGTTAACGGGATCGATGGACCCCTAGTAGGTCAGGGCGCCCGCCAGTTGCCATCAACTGGGCGAGCGCCTCGACCGCGACGTCCTACAGCTCCGTCACCGAGCCGCCGGCAGCGGTGATCTTCTCCTTGGCCGACGCGCTGAACGCGTGCGCCGACACCTGGAGGGCGACCCCGCCCAGCTCCCCGGTACCGAGAACCTTCACCGGCTGGCCCTTGCGGACGGCGCCGGCCTGAACCAGCTCCTGCGGACCGACCTGGCCGCCCTCCGGGAACAGCTCGGCGAGCCGGTCCAGGTTGACCACCTGGAACACGACCTTGAACTTGTTCTTGAAGCCCTTCAGCTTCGGCAGCCGCATGTGGATGGGCATCTGCCCACCCTCGAACGCCGCCGAGATGTTCTTCCGGGCCTTGGAACCCTTGGTACCGCGACCGGCGGTCTTCCCCTTCGAGCCCTCACCGCGACCCACCCGGGTCTTCTCGGTCTTCGCTCCGGGGGCCGGGCGCAGGTGGTGGACCTTGATCGTCATTACTCGACCTCCTCGACCTTCACGAGGTGGCTCACGGTGAAGATCATGCCCCGAATCTCGGGGCGGTCCTCCTTGACCACCACGTCGTTGATCCGCTTGAGACCGAGCGACCGCAGCGACTCGCGCTGGTTGTGCTTGGTCCCGATGCCGGACCGGACCTGGGTCACCTTCAGGCGTGCCATCAGGCCGTCACCCCCGCCTGGGCCGCCAGCATGGCGGCCGGGGCGACGTCCTCGACCGGCAGGCCCCGACGCTTCGCGACCGCCTCCGGCGACTCCAGCCCCTTCAGGGCCGCCACCGTGGCGTGCACGATGTTGATCGGGTTGGACGAGCCGAGGCTCTTGGAGAGCACGTCGTGGATGCCCGCGCACTCCAGTACGGCCCGGACCGGACCACCGGCGATGACACCCGTACCGGCGCTGGCCGGCTTGAGCAGCACCACACCGGCGGCGTCCTCGCCCGTGACCGGGTGCGGGATCGAGGCACCGATCCGGGGCACCTTGAAGAAGTGCTTCTTGGCCTCCTCGACACCCTTGGCGATCGCCGCGGGCACCTCCTTGGCCTTTCCGTAGCCCACCCCGACCGTGCCGTCGCCGTCGCCGACGATCACCAGGGCGGTGAAGCTGAAGCGACGACCACCCTTCACGACCTTGGCAACCCGGTTGATGGCGACGACCCGCTCAAGATGCGGCGTCTTCTCGGCGGGCGCGTTTCCGCGACCGCCCTCACGGCGGTTGTCGCGGCGACCACCCTCGTTGCCACCGGACCCGCCGCCACGGCGCTGTTGACCTGGCATCAGCAGCCTTCCTTTCTCCTCGTGACGGGGTTTAGAACTCGAGCCCGGCTTCGCGGGCCGCGTCGGCCAGTGCGGCGATCCGCCCCGCGTACTGGTTGCCACCGCGGTCGAAGACGACCTTGGAGATCCCGGCGGCCTTGGCCCGCTCGGCGACGAGCGCGCCGACCTTGCCGGCCAGGGCGCTCTTGTCGCCCTCGGTACCCCGGATCGAGTCGTCCATGGTCGAGGCGTAGACCAGCGTGTGGCCCCTGCCGTCGTCCACGATCTGCGCGGTGATGTGCCGCAGCGAGCGGGTGACCACGAGACGCGGCCGCTCGGCGGTGCCGGTGACGGTCTTGCGGACCCGGAAGTGCCGACGCGCCCGCCCGATGGCGCGCTTGGCGGCGACCCCGCGGCGACGCTTGAGCAGTGTGGCGGTCACTTCTTACCTGCCTTTCTCCCAGCCTCGCGGCCGGCGGATGCCCTCGCCCTACCGTTGGCGGTCACTTCTTGCCCGCCTTTCCGGCCTTGCGGCGGATGACCTCGCCCTGGTACTTGACGCCCTTGCCCTTGTACGGCTCCGGCGGACGAATCTTCCGGATGTTGGCGGCGACCTCGCCGACCTGCTGCTTGTCGATGCCGGCCACGTGGAACAGGGTGGGCCGCTCGACGGTGAAGGTGATCCCGGCCGGGGCCTTCACCTGCACCGGGTGCGAGAACCCGAGCGCGAACTCCAGGTCGCTGCCCTTGGCGGTGACCCGGTAACCCGTGCCGGCGATCTCCAGGGTCTTGCGGTAGCCCTCGGTCACACCGACGATCATGTTCGCCACCAGGGTACGGCTCAGGCCGTGCAGCTCCTTGGCCTTGCGCTCGTCGTTCGGCCGGTTGACGTGCAGCTCGCCGTCCTCGCCCCGCTCGGCCGTGATCGGCTCGGCCAGGGTGTGCGACAGCTCGCCCTTCGGCCCCTTGACCTTGACGGTCGAGCCGTCGATGGTCACCTCGACGCCGGAGGGCACCGGGATCGACTTACGTCCAATACGCGACATTTCTCTCTGTCTCCCGTTACCAGACGAAGGCGAGGACTTCCCCGCCAACGCTCCGCTTGCGGGCCTGCCGGTCGGTCAGCAGCCCCTGGGACGTCGAAATGATCGCCACGCCCAGTCCACCGAGCACCCGCGGGAGCCCGTCCGACTTGGCGTACACCCGGAGGCCGGGCTTGGACACGCGCTTGATGCCGGCCAGGCTCCGCTCCCGGTTCTGGCCGTACTTCAGCTCGACGACCAGTCGCTTGCCGACGACGCCCTCCTCGGGCTCCTCGACAGCCCAGGTGGCGATGTAGCCCTCGGACTTGAGGACCTCGGCGATGTTCGCCTTGATCTTCGAGTAGGGCATCGTCACCCGGTCGTGGTACGCCTGGTTGGCGTTACGCAGACGCGTCAGCATGTCTGCGATCGGGTCGGTCATCGTCATGGATCTCGTCAGCCTTTCTCGCCGGGGTTCCCGGGGCAGTGGCCCGGGCCTACGGCGTTGCGATCCTCGCCCCGGATATCGGTCGGGACGTGGCTGGGCCCAAAGCGGGTGGCGTCGCGGTCCTCGCTCCGCCACCCACGGATGGGGCGCAGTGTCACCAGGAAGCCTTCGACACGCCGGGCAGCTCACCGCGGTGGGCCATCTCCCGGATGCAGACCCGGCAGAGGCCGAACTTGCGGTAGACCGCCTTCGGCCGCCCGCAACGCTGGCAGCGGGTGTACGCGCGAACCGAGAACTTCGGCTTCGCGGCGGCCTTGAGGATCAGCGCCTTCTTCGCCATATCAGTCCTCAGTTCTCCTTGAACGGGAAGCCCAGGAGCTTGAGCAGCGCCCGGCCCTCGTCGTCGGTCTTGGCGGTGGTCACCACCGTGATGTCCATGCCCCGTACGCGGTCGATCCGGTCCTGGTCGATCTCGTGGAACACCGACTGCTCGGTCAGGCCGAACGTGTAGTTGCCGTTCCCGTCGAGCTTGCGCCCGTCCAGACCGCGGAAGTCCCGGATCCGGGGCAGCGCGATGGAGAGGAGCCGGTCCAGGAACTCCCACATGCGGTCGCCGCGCAGGGTCACCTTCGCACCGATCGGCATGCCCTCGCGGAGCTTGAACTGCGCGATGGACTTGCGGGCCCGGCGGACCTGCGGCTTCTGGCCGGAGATGGTGGCCAGGTCGCGTACGGCGCCGTCGATCAGCTTCGCGTCCCGGGCCGCCTCGCCGACACCCATGTTGACGACGATCTTGACCAGTCCGGGCACCTGCATCGGGTTGCCGTACTGGAACTGCTCGCGGAGCTGCCCCACGATCTCTTCGCGGTACCGCTGCTTGAGCCGGGGCAGCGTCTTGGTCTCGGTTGCCGTCATCACAGGTCCTTACCGGTGCTACGCGCGATGCGGACCTTCTGGCCGCCCTCGTCGATCCGGTACCCGACCCGCGTCGGGTTGCCGTCGGAGTCCACGACCATCACGTTCGAGACGTGGATCGCGGCCTCCTGCGTGACGATGCCGCCGGTCTTCGCACCGCGCTGGGTGGTGCGGATGCGGGTGTGCTTCTTGACCCGGTTCACGCCCTCGACCAGGACCTTGTCCTGCCGCGGGTAGGCCGCGATGACCTTGCCCTTGGCACCCTTGTCCTTGCCGGCGATGACGATGACCGTGTCGCCCTTCTTGACCTTCACGGTTTACAACACCTCCGGCGCGAGCGAGATGATTTTCATGAACCGCTTGTCCCGCAGCTCACGGCCAACCGGGCCAAAGATACGGGTACCTCGGGGGTCGCCACCATCCTTGATGATCACGGCCGCGTTCTCGTCGAATCGGATGTACGAGCCGTCCGGCCGCCGCTTCTCCTTGGCGGTGCGGACGACGACCGCCTTGACGACGTCGCCCTTCTTCACACCGGCACCGGGAATGGCGTCCTTGACCGTGGCCACGATGACGTCGCCGATGCCCGCGTAGCGCCGACCGGAGCCACCGAGCACCCGGATGCACAGGATCTCCCGGGCACCCGTGTTGTCGGCGACGCGCAGTCGCGACTCCTGCTGAATCACGTCTATCTCCTATGTCTGCCAGTTCTCAGCCGGCGGTTCATCCGGCCTGCCTTCGTCGACCGAAGTACCGTGCCGGCTGAGCTTGGCGGAACCCTGAGCCTGCGGTACGGCTCTTACTTGGCCTTCTCGAGGATCTCCACAACCCGCCACCGCTTGGTGGCGGAGAGCGGACGGGTCTCCATGAGCAACACCCGGTCGCCCACGCCGCACGCGTTCTGCTCGTCGTGCGCCTTCAGCTTGCTGGTGCGGCGCATGACCTTGCCGTACAGCGCGTGCTTGACCCGGTCCTCGACCTCGACGACCACGGTCTTTTCCATCTTGTCGCTCACCACGAGGCCCTCCCGGACCTTGCGCTGAGCCCGCGCCTGCGCGGTGGTGGTGGTCTCGTCACTCATGATGCAGTCACCTCAGTCGGCGCGGCCGAAAGCCCAAGCTCACGCTCACGCATGATCGTGTAGATCCGGGCGATCTCCCGGCGGATGACCTGGAGCCGGCGGTTGTTGTCCAGCTGACCGGTCGCCGACTGGACGCGGAGGTTGAACAGCTCCGCCTTGGCCTCCCGGAGCCGGCTGACCAGCTCCTCCTCGGAGAGCTCACGCAGCTCGCTGGCCTTCACGCCCGCGGCCATCAGCTTTCACCCACTTCGCGCGTCACAATGCGGCACTTCATCGGGAGCTTGTGGATCGCGCGACGCATCGCCTCTCGCGCGATCTGCTCGTTGGGGAAGGACATCTCGAAGAGCACCCGCCCCGGCTTCACGTTCGCCACCCACCACTCGGGCGAGCCCTTACCGGAACCCATCCGCGTTTCGGCCGGCTTCTTGGTCAGGGCCTGGTCCGGGAAAACGGTGATCCAGACCTTGCCACCACGCTTGATGTGCCGGGTCATCGCGATACGTGCCGACTCGATCTGCCGGTTGGTCACGTACGCGGGCTCGAGCGCCTGGATTCCGAACTCGCCGAACACCACCCGGTTGCCGCCCTTCGACGCGCCGTGGCGGTCGGGGTGGTGCGGCTTGCGGAAGCCCTTCGGGGGCTTGCGCGGCATCAGCATCTGTCAGCCCTCCTGCGCTGAGCTGTCCGTTCCGGCGGAACCCGCCGGAGTCGCCGCGGCGGTGGCCGGCGCGGCGCTGTCGTTCGTCGCCTCGGCGGGCGTACCGGAGGCCTCCGCCTGCGCGGCCCGACCCGCCTCGGTGCCACCCGGCGTGGTGCCGGAGGAACCGGAACGGCCGCGACGCGGCCGGTCGGGACGGTCGCCCCGCTCGCGGCGCGGACGCGCCGGACCCGTCTCGGCCGGGGCCTCCCGACCGGGTACGGCGTCGCCCTTGTAGATCCAGACCTTCACGCCGATCCGGCCGAAGGTGGTCCGGGCCTCGAAGAAGCCGTACTCGATGTTGGCCCGCAGCGTGTGCAGCGGCACCCGACCCTCGCGGTAGAACTCGGTACGGCTCATCTCGGCACCGCCGAGCCGGCCGGAGACCTGCACCCGGATGCCCCGCACGATCGGGTTCTTCATCGCGGACTGCATGGCCTTACGCATCGCCCGCCGGAAGCTGACCCGGCTGGAGAGCTGCTCGGCCACGCCCTGCGCGACGAGCTGCGCGTCCGACTCCGGGCTCTTCACCTCAAGGATGTTGAGCTGCACCTGCTTGCCGGTCAGCTTCTCCAGCTCGCCACGGATGCGGTCCGCCTCGGCGCCCTTGCGGCCGATGACGATGCCCGGCCGGGCGGTGTGGATGTCGACCCGCACCCGGTCCCGGGTCCGCTCGATGTCGACCTTGGAGATGCCGGCCCGCTCCAGGCCCTTGGACATCATCCGCCGAATCTTGACGTCCTCGGCGATGTAGTCCTTGTAGAGCTTGTCCGCGTACCAGCGGGACTTCCAGTCGGTCGAGATGCCGAGCCGGAACCCGTGCGGGTGAACCTTCTGCCCCATTACTCGGCACCCTCCGTCTTGCTCTGCGTCTGGCCGCCCTCGGTCGTCGGCTCGGTCGCGGCCGGCTCGGTCGACTTGGTCGCCTTGGCCGGAGCGGCCTTCTTCGCCGCACCCCGCCCGGCCGGGGCCGTCGGCGCCACAGCCTCCACCACGATGGTGATGTGGCAGGTCCGCTTGCGGATCCGGTACGCCCGGCCCTGCGCCCGAGGCTGGAACCGCTTCATCGTCGGGCCCTCGTCCACGAACGCCTCGCTGACGAGCAGCGCGTCGGGGTCCAGCCGCTCGTTGTTCTCCGCGTTGGCGATCGCGCTCGCGAGCACCTTGTAAACCTGCTCACTCGCCGCCTGCGGCGCGAACTGCAGCACCGTGAGCGCCTCCTTCGCGGGCAGACCGCGGACGAGGTTGACCACCCGGCGCGCCTTGGTCGGCGAGATGCGCACGTGTCGCGCAACCGCCCGCGCGCCCGGAAGCACCGGAGCGTCGCCCTTTACTGGCATCGCTGAAACCCCTTGATCCTTTATCCGTGGTCGGCGCTCAGCGCCGGCGGCTCTTCCGGTCGTCCTTCTCGTGACCCTTGAACGTGCGGGTCAGCGCAAACTCACCGAGCTTGTGCCCGACCATCGCCTCGGTGATGAACACCGGGACGTGCTTGCGCCCGTCGTGCACGGCGATCGTGTGCCCGAGCATGTCCGGGATGATCGTCGAACGGCGCGACCAGGTCTTGATGACGTTCTTCGAGCCCTTCTCGTTCTGCGTCTCCACCTTCTTGAGCAGGTGGTCGTCGATGAACGGGCCCTTCTTCAGGCTGCGAGGCATGTCTACCTATCTCCCTTAGCCGCGCTTACGGGTGGCGTAGCGGCGGCGGACGATGAGGCGGTCGCTCGCCTTGCCCTTCTGCCGGGTACGACCCTCGGGCTTACCCTGCGGGTTCACCGGGTGACGACCACCGGAGGTCTTACCCTCACCACCGCCGTGCGGGTGGTCGACCGGGTTCATCGCCACACCACGGACGGTCGGGCGACGGCCCTTCCAGCGCATCCGGCCGGCCTTGCCCCAGTTGATGTTTGACTGGTCGGCGTTGCCGATCTCACCGATGGTGGCCCGGCAGCGCACGTCCACCCGCCGGATCTCGCCGGAGGGCATCCGCAGCGTGGCGTACGCCCCCTCCCGGCCCAGCAGCTGGATACCGACGCCGGCCGAGCGGGCCAGCTTGGCGCCACCGCCGGGACGCAGCTCCACCGCGTGGACGGTGGAACCGACCGGGATGTTGCGCAGCGGCAGGTTGTTGCCCGGCTTGATGTCGGCGCCCGGACCGGACTCGACCCGGTCGCCCTGCTTCAGGTCCTTCGGCGCGAGGATGTACCGCTTCTCGCCGTCGAGGTAGTGCAGCAGCGCGATCCGCGCGGTGCGGTTGGGGTCGTACTCGATGTGCGCGACCTTCGCCGGCACGCCGTCCTTGTCGACCCGCTTGAAGTCGATCAGACGGTACTGCCGCTTGTGCCCGCCACCGTGGTGCCGCGTGGTGATCCGGCCGTGGGCGTTACGCCCGCCCTTCTTCGGCAGCGGAACCAGCAGCGACTTCTCCGGGGTGGACCGGGTGATCTCGGCGAAGTCGGCGACGCTGGAGCCACGCCGGCCCGGCGTCGTCGGCTTGTACTTACGGATAGCCATTGTCTATACCCCTCAGCTGACCGGGCCGCCGAAGGCCTCGATACGGTCACCGTCAGCCAGCTTCACCATCGCCCGCTTGGTGTTCTTGCGCTTGCCGTACCCGGTGCGGGTGCGCTTGCGCTTGCCCTCGCGGTTGAGCGTGTTCACCGTCAGGACGCGCACGTCGAAGATCTGCTGAATCGCGATCTTGATGGCGGTCTTGTTGGCGTCCGGGTGCACCAGGAAGGTGTACCAGTTCTTGTTCAGCTCGCTGTAGCTCTTCTCCGAGACGACCGGCGCGAAGATGATGTCTCGCGGGTCGGCGATGGTGCTCACTTCTCGCTCTCCTCACCCTGCGCCCCACCACGGACACCCAGGAACTCGTCCAGGGCCTCCTTGGTGAAGACCACGTCGTCGGCCACCAGCACGTCGTACGTGTTGAGCTGGCTGGCCTCCAGCAGGTGTACCCGGGGCTCGTTGCGCAGCGAGAGCCAGTTCAGCTCGTCGGTGCTGCTGAGCACGACCAACACCCGCTTGGCCTCGGTCGCCTTGCGCAGCGCGGTGAGGGCTGCCTTGGTCGACGGCTTGTCGCCGGAGACGAAGGTCTCGACCACGTGCACCTGGCCGCCGCGGGCCCGGTCCGAGAGGGCGCCCCGCAGCGCGGCGGCCTTCATCTTCTTCGGGGTCCGCTGGCTGTAGTCACGCGGGACCGGCCCGTGCACGACGCCACCGCCGGCGAACTGCGGCGCGCGGATCGAACCCTGCCGGGCCCGACCGGTGCCCTTCTGCTTGTACGGCTTCTTGCCGCCACCGGCGACCTCGCCACGGGTCTTGGTCTTGTGCGTGCCCTGCCGCGCGGCGGCGAGCTGGGCGACCACGACCTGGTGCATCAGCGCGATGTTGGCCTGCACGTCGAAGACCTCGGCGGGCAGCTCGACGGAGCCGCTCTTGGTGCCCTCGGCGGTCAGCACGTCAACGGTGGTCATGCCGCACCGCCCTTCTTGGCCACGACCTTGGCGGCCGAGCGGACCAGCACCAGCGCGCCCTTGGGGCCGGGGACGGCGCCGCGGACCAGGAGCAGGTTGTTCTCCGGGTCGACCGCCTGGATGGTGAGGTTCTGCACCGTGTAGCGCGCCCCACCCATCCGGCCGGCCATCCGGGTGCCCTTGAAGACGCGGCCGGGGGTCGCGCAGGCGCCGATCGAACCGGGCGAGCGGTGCTTGCGCTCGACACCGTGGCTGGCGCGCAGACCGTGGAAGCCGTGCCGCTTCATGGGACCGGCGAAGCCCTTGCCCTTGGTGCGGCCGGTCACGTCGATCGGCGTACCGACGGCGAACGCCTCGACGCTGACCTCCTGACCCAGCTCGTAGTCGGCGGCGTCGGTGGTGCGCAGCTCGACGATGTGCCGGCGCGGCGCCACGTTGGCCTTGGCGTAGTGGCCGCTGATCGGCTTCTTGACCTTCCGGGGGTCGACCACGCCGTACGCCAGTTGGACCGCGGAGTAGCCGTCCTTCTCAGCGGTGCGGACCTGGGTGACGACGCACGGTCCGGCCTGCACCACGGTCACCGGGACAACCTTGTTGTTGTCCCAGACCTGGGTCATGCCGAGCTTGGCGCCCAGGATGCCCTTCACTTGCCTGTCCATTAGTCCGGTCCCTACAGCTTGATCTCGATGTCGACGCCAGCCGGCAGGTCGAGGCGCATGAGCGAGTCGACCGTCTTGGGGGTCGGGTCGATGATGTCGATCAGACGCTTGTGCGTGCGCATCTCGAAGTGCTCACGCGAGTCCTTGTACTTGTGCGGCGAACGGATCACGCAGAAACGGTTGATCTCCGTGGGCAGCGGCACCGGGCCCGCGACCTGAGCCCCGGTACGCGTCACCGTCTCAACGATCTTGCGCGCCGAGGAGTCGACCACCTCGTGGTCGTACGCCTTGAGCCGGATGCGGATCTTCTGTCCCGCCATGGTGGCCTCTGTTCCTTCTCTCGCCTTGTCCGTCCCGCCCGCCCGCTCCAGCGGAGCCGCTCTCCCGGAGGGGGAGCGGGATGTTCCATGCCGGGCTCGGGCGCTGCCCAGTTCCCGTGCTGTCCGACCCCCGCGGTCGGGCGTGTCGCACCCCGGGGCCGGACTCCACCCCGGAAAGTCCGAGGCGGTCCCGCCCGTGCGGGAAGTATCGGGGCGCCGGGGATAGATCAACTATCTCCGGACGCCCAGCAAGGGTGGCTGGCTGCTGGCAGCCAGCCACCCCGCCGGCACGCAACCTGACCAGTATGCCGTACTACCGCACGACAACGCTAATCGGGGTTACCTGAATTACTTGATTACTTGACGATCTTCGTGACGAACCCGGCGCCGACCGTCCGGCCGCCCTCGCGGATGGCGAACTTGAGGTTCTCCTCCATCGCGATCGGCTGGATCAGCTTGACCGACATCGTGGTGTTGTCACCCGGCATGACCATCTCGGTGCCCTCGGGCAGCGTGACGACGCCGGTAACGTCCGTGGTCCGGAAGTAGAACTGCGGACGGTAGTTCTGGAAGAACGGGGTGTGCCGGCCGCCCTCCTCCTTGGAGAGGATGTAGACGGTCGCCTCGAACTCCGTGTGCGGGGTGGTGGTGCCGGGCTTGACGACCACCATGCCGCGCTCGACGTCCTCGCGCTTGATGCCACGCAGCAGCAGACCGACGTTCTCACCCGCACGGGCCTCGTCGAGCAGCTTGCGGAACATCTCGATACCGGTGCAGACCGTCTTCTGCGACTTCTCGCGGATACCGACGAGCTCCACCTCCTCGTTCGGCTTGAGCACACCGCGCTCGGCGCGGCCGGTCACCACGGTGCCCCGACCGGTGATCGTGAAGACGTCCTCGATCGGCATGAGGAACGGCTTCTCGGTCTCGCGCTCCGGCTGCGGAATGGCGGTGTCGACGGCGCTCATCAGGTCCATGAGCTTGTCGGTCCACTCCGGGTCGCCCTCAAGCGCCTTCAGCGCCGAGACCCGGACGACCGGCAGGTCGTCACCGGGGTACTCCTGCGCCGAGAGCAGCTCGCGGACCTCAAGCTCGACCAGCTCGAGCAGCTCCTCGTCGTCGACCATGTCGCTCTTGTTCAGCGCCACGACGATGTAGGGAACGCCGACCTGGCGGGCCAGCAGCACGTGCTCGCGGGTCTGCGGCATCGGGCCGTCGGTCGCCGCGACCACCAGGATCGCGCCGTCCATCTGCGCGGCACCGGTGATCATGTTCTTGATGTAGTCGGCGTGACCGGGGCAGTCGACGTGTGCGTAGTGCCGCGCCTCGGTCTGGTACTCGACGTGTGCGATCGAGATCGTGATGCCCCGGGCCTTCTCCTCCGGCGCCTTGTCGATCTCGTCGAACGGCGTGTACGGGTTCAGGTCCGGCATCCTGTCGTGCAGGACCTTGGTGATGGCCGCCGTCAGCGTCGTCTTACCGTGGTCGATGTGACCAATGGTGCCGATGTTGACGTGCGGCTTAGTCCGCTCGAACTTCGCCTTCGCCACTGGTGTCCTCCTGTGGACTTCTTGGTTCGTACGCCCGGCACGCCATTCGGCGCTCAGGACTCTGTCGACAGCCTTTCCGACCGAGGGTTCCCGGCCGGGAAGTCATGTGGGTCTTGCGGCGGTGAAACCTTCAGGCCCGGTCTAGCAGCCCGGCCCGTGGGCGCCGCGGGCGAGATTACCCGCCCGCCGCGCTCGCGGTATCACCGGCCCGGCACCGGGTCAGTGCGCGTTTCCGCTCACTCACCCGTCGCCTTCGCGATGATCTCCTTCGCCACGCTCGCGGGAACCTCGGCGTAGGAGTCGAACTGCATGCTGTAGCTAGCCCGGCCCTGGGTCTTCGACCGCAGGTCGCCGACATAGCCGAACATCTCCGACAGCGGCACCAGGGCCCGGACGATGCGAGCGCCGCTGCGCTCCTCCATCGCCTGGATGATGCCCCGGCGGGAGTTGAGGTCGCCGATCACGTCGCCCATGTTCTCCTCGGGCGTCGTGACCTCGACCGACATCATCGGTTCGAGCAGTGCCGGATCGGCCTTGCGGGCCGCGTCCTTCAGCACCATCGAACCGGCGATCTTGAAGGCCATTTCCGACGAGTCGACCTCGTGGTACTGGCCGTCCAGCAGGGTCAGCTTCACACCCACCAGCGGGAAGCCGGCGAGGATGCCGTACTGCATGGCGTCCTGGGCACCGGCGTCCACCGACGGGATGAACTCCCGCGGGATCCGCCCACCGGTGACCGCGTTCGCGAACTCGTACGTCGGCGAGTCGTTGTCCAGCGGCAGCGGTTCGAGGCTGACGATGACCCGGGCGTACTGCCCCGAACCACCGGTCTGCTTCTTGTGGGTGTACTCGATCTTCTCCACCTTGCGGCGGATGGTCTCCCGGTACGCCACCTGCGGCTTGCCGATGTTCGCCTCGACGTTGAACTCGCGGCGCATCCGGTCCACCAGGATGTCCAGGTGCAGCTCGCCCATGCCGGAGATGACCGTCTGGCCGGTCTCCTCGTCGAGCTTGACCCGGAAGGTCGGGTCCTCCTCGGCGAGCCGCTGGATGGCGGTGCTCAGCTTCTCCTGGTCGGCCTTGGTCTTCGGCTCGATCGCGACCTCGATGACCGGCTCCGGGAAGGTCATCGACTCCAGGATGACCGGGTTGGCCGGGTCGCAGAGGGTGTCACCGGTGGTGGTCTGCTTCAGGCCCTGTACCGCGATGATGTCGCCAGCCTTGGCGGAGCTGCGCTCCTCCCGCTTGTTGGCGTGCATCTGGTAGATCTTGCCGATCCGCTCCTTGCGGTCCTTGGTGGAGTTGACCACCTGGGACCCGGACTCGACCACGCCGGAGTAGACCCGGAAGTAGGTCAGCTTGCCCAGGTGCTTGTCGGTCTGGATCTTGAACGCGAGACCGGAGAAGGGCTCCGAGGTCGACGGCTTGCGCTGCAACGGGGTCTCCCCGTCGGCGGCCGTGCCCTCGATCGCCGGGATGTCCAGCGGCGACGGCAGGTAGGCGACCACCGCGTCGAGCATGGGCTGGATGCCCTTGTTCTTGAACGCGGTACCGCAGAGCACCGGGTTGGCCTTGCCCTCGATGGTGGCGCGGCGGATGCCGGCCTGGATGTCCTCGACCGAGAGTTCCTCGCCCTCGAGGTACTTCTCCATCACCGAGTCGTCGACGTCGGCCAGGGTCTCCAGCAGCTTCTCGCGCCACTCGGCGGCGGTCTCCGCCAGCTCGGCCGGGATCTCCTCGACCGCGTAGTCCTCGCCCTTCTGGGTCTCCCCGCGCCAGGTGAGGGCACGCATCCCGACGAGGTCCACCACGCCGATGAAGTCGGACTCGGCGCCGATCGGCACCTGGAGCACCAGCGGGGTGGCGTTGAGCCGGTCGATCATCATCTGCACGCAGCGGAAGAAGTCCGCGCCGGTCCGGTCGAGCTTGTTGACGAAGCACATCCGGGGGACGTTGTACTTGTCGGCCTGACGCCAGACGTTCTCCGTCTGCGGCTCCACGCCGGCGACACCGTCGTAGACGGCCACCGCACCGTCGAGGACCCGCAGCGACCGCTCGACCTCGACCGTGAAGTCGACGTGGCCGGGCGTGTCGATGATCTGGATCGTGTGGCCCTTCCACTCGCACTTGGTGGCGGCGGAGGTGATGGTGATGCCCCGCTCCTGCTCCTGCTCCATCCAGTCCATGACGGCGGCGCCCTCGTGGACCTCACCGATCTTGTAGGTGATGCCGGTGTAGAACAGGATTCGCTCGGTGGTAGTGGTCTTACCGGCATCGATGTGCGCCATGATGCCGATGTTGCGTACGTTGGCGAGCGCGTCTGCGGCGGCCACTTCAATCCCTACTTGTCGTCTCGTCGGTGTGATCGCGACCGTTGCCGGGCCCCGGCGCGGCTAACCGCGCCGGAACCCGGAGGCCGTTACCAGCGGTAGTGCGCGAAGGCCTTGTTGGACTCGGCCATCTTGTGGGTGTCCTCACGCCGCTTGACGGCGGCGCCGAGACCGTTGCTCGCGTCGAGCAGCTCGTTCATCAGCCGCTCGACCATCGTCTTCTCCCGGCGGGCGCGGGAGTAGGTGACCAGCCAGCGCAGGCCCAGCGTGGTGGCACGCTGCGGCTTGACCTCGACCGGCACCTGGTAGGTCGCGCCACCGACCCGGCGGCTGCGCACCTCCAGGGTCGGCTTCACGTTGTCCATCGCCCGCTTCAGGGTGACCACGGGGTCGGTGCCGGACTTCTCCCGGCAGCCCTCCAGGGCTTCGTAGACGATGCGCTCGGCGAGCTGACGCTTGCCACGGAGCAGGATCTTGTTCACCAGCTGGGTGACCAGCGGGGAGTTGTAAACCGGGTCCGCGACCAGCGGCCGGCGCGGAGCAGGGCCCTTACGCGGCATGTCAGCTCTTCTCCTTCTTCGCGCCGTAGCGGCTGCGGGCCTGCTTGCGGTTGCGGACACCCTGGGTGTCCAGCGAACCGCGGACGATCTTGTAGCGCACGCCCGGAAGGTCCTTCACCCGGCCACCACGGACCAGCACGAGGGAGTGCTCCTGGAGGTTGTGCCCGACGCCCGGGATGTAGGCGGTCACCTCGATCTGGCTGCTGAGCTTCACCCGAGCGACCTTGCGCAGCGCGGAGTTCGGCTTCTTGGGGGTGGTGGTGTACACGCGCGTGCACACGCCGCGCCGCTGAGGACTCCCCTTCAGCGCCGGCGTCTTGGTCTTACTCGTCTTCGCCTGGCGGCCCTTGCGGACCAACTGCTGGATCGTGGGCACCGGGTTTTCCGCTCCCTTCGGCCGCCCTCTGCGACCGCGCCGTGTGTCTTAGCCCCCCACGCGGGTGGCTCTCTTACCTTCCAACCAGGGCCGTCTCGGGACGGTCCCGGCACCCGCGGTCGGGCGTGTCGCCCGCTCGCGGTCTCCGCCGCCACTCGTCGACGCCGGATTCCAGCCCGTCGGCACGCTGGGGCGTAGCCGACTCGTTTCGACTTTGTCGTGACGTTGCTCGATTGCCACCATGTGGGCTCGGGCACACGCACGAGTTGCCCGGGCATGCCCGGGCACGAGAGGAAAGAGTACCTACCGTGAGTGGGCACGTCAAAACAGGACTCCGGAAGGTTGTCGAGCAACCCCCGGCCAGGCCCGGATCTCCGCGTCGCTCCCGAGAAGCACTGCCGGTTTTCAAGTGTACCGGCTGATCTCGCGATCGGCCCGTCGGCCCGGTAACCCGACATCCGCCGCCCGGACCGGCCCGCCCGTACGGCACTCAGGCCAGTTGCAGCAGCACCGCCACGGCCAGCGCGATCACGGTCAGTGCCAGGCCGACGCCGGCACAGCTGATCCCGGCGATCGCCAGGCCCCGGCCGGTGAACCGGACCGGCGGCGCCGTGGCACCCGGTGCGGCTCCGGGCGCCGGGCCGCGGCGACCGGGCCAGATCGGCCGAGCGCCCGGCGAGGTCTGCCGGCGCCCCAGCTCCCCCAGCAGCAGGCCGGTCACCCCGAGCAGCCCGGCGAGCACCGCGAAGGCGCCCGCCACCCAGCCACCCCAGTCCGCCGGGCTGCTGCCGGCGAGGCCGAGGCAGCCGCCGGCGAAGGCGACCAGCACGGATCCGCCCCCGGTGACCAGCGAGGCCACCGCCGGCCCCGAGGTGACCGGTGCCACCTCCAGATGTACCAGGCCGAACGGGGTACCCGGGACCGCGTCCACCCGGCTCGGCGCCCGCATCGACTCCCGTGGCGGCGCCGGCACCGCCCCGAACCGCGCGCCGCCGGCCAGGCCCGCTCCACCGGCCGGTCCGCCCGTCCCGGGGTACCCGGCCGGGGCCGCCTGCGGGTCGGTCCGGAACGCCCCCGGCATCGGGTACGCCGCACCGGTGGCCGCCCCGCGCACCCCGACCGGCGCCGGGCCGGAGGGGGTACCCGACCAGGCCGCACCGGGGTTCGCCGGGGCCGGCGGGCCCGACGCGGGACGGGCCCACTCGTGCCCCGCCGGAGCTGGCTGTCCCGGGGCGCCCGGCAGCGGCGTCGACGCCGGCAGCGGCGCATCCGTCGGCAGCGCGTACGAGGGCTCGTGGTAGCGGGGCTGGTCCCCGGCCGGCTGCCCCGGTGTCTCGTCCGCCGCGCGCTCCACCCGGGGTGGCTGCGCCTCCTCCGTCACGGAACTCCCCCTGCAACCACCGAGCCGCCAACCAGGGCGGAACCGACCGGCCGAGGAGAATCCGTCGACCGGGCCCGACACGTCGTGCCAAGGTCAGGTTACCGTCGCAGCGCCGTCCACCGCCGGTCCGGTCACGTCCGGTAGCTCGGGCCGGCACCCGGCGCCGCCGGGCCGGTCAGTCGACCCCGGGTGCGAAGTCCTGACCCACCGAGCCGTCGGCCCACTGGACCACACCGATCACGGTCGCCACCACCACCGCGGTCGCGGCGAGAACCATCCCCGCCCAGGCCAACCGCTCACCGCGACGCAGCCAGGCGGCGCCGGTCAGATAGCCGCCCGACGCGTACGCCTCGCGGCGGGCCTGCCGGGCCAGCAGCATCGCGACCGTCGCCGGGACGATGCCCCCGACCGCCGGACCGGTCAGCAGCGCCATCAGGCCGAGGGCGAAGACCGCTCGCGACTTCGTGGAGCGCACCGGATCCGGGTCGAGGGGATGCCGGGTGGCCGGGCTGGCGGCCGGCGTCGTGGTCACCGCGTCAGCCTACCCAACCCGGCTACCACGGCCGGAAAAGCGGGACGCCCCGCCCGTCAACCGACGGGCGGGGCGTCTCGGAGATGTCGCCTCAGCGGTACGACCCGAAGTCGAAGTCGTCCAGCGGCACAGCCTGGCCGCTGGCCGGCCCGAACCCGTAGTCGGTCTCCGGGTAGCCGGTCATCGAGTAGACCTTGGCCTTCGCCTCCTCGGTCGGCTCGACCCGGATGTTGCGGTACTTGCTGATGCCCGTACCGGCCGGGATGAGCTTACCGATGATGACGTTCTCCTTGAGACCGATCAGCGAGTCGCTCCGGGCGTGGATCGCCGCGTCGGTGAGCACCCGGGTGGTCTCCTGGAAGGAGGCCGCCGACAGCCACGAGTCCGTGGCCAGCGAGGCCTTGGTGATACCCATCAGCACCGGCCGGCCCGCCGCGGGCTCGCCGCCCTCGGAGACGAGTCGGCGGTTCTCCGACTCGAAGAGCGCCCGGTCGACCAGCACACCCGGCAGGAACTCGGTCGCGCCGGAGTCGATCACCGTCACCCGCTTGAGCATCTGGCGGATGATGATCTCGATGTGCTTGTCGTGGATGAGCACACCCTGCGACCGGTAGACCTCCTGGACCTCCTGGGTCAGGTGGACCTGGACCGCCCGCGGGCCGAGGATCCGCAGCAGCTCGTGCGGGTCGATGGTGCCCTTGGTCAGCTTCTGGCCGACGTCGACGTGATCACCGTCGTGTGCCTGGAGCGGCACCCGCTTGGAGATCTTGTCGTACACGATCTCGTCGCTGCCGTCGTCCGGCACCACGATGATCTTGCGCGACCGCTCGCCGTCCTCGATCCGGATCCGGCCCGGGGTGTCGGCGATCGGCGCCTTGCCCTTCGGGACCCGGGCCTCGAAAATCTCCTGGACCCGGGGCAGACCCTGGGTGATGTCCTCACCCGCGACACCACCGGTGTGGAAGGTACGCATCGTGAGCTGCGTGCCCGGCTCACCGATCGACTGGGCGGCGATGATGCCGACCGCCTCGCCGACGTCCACGGTCTTGCCCGTCGGCAGCGAGCGGCCGTAGCAGGCCCCGCAGACGCCGAGCTTGGACTCGCAGGTGAGCACGCTGCGGACCCGTACGGTGTCCACCCCGGCCCCCACGATCTTGTCGACCAGGATCGTGTTGATGTCCGCACCCCGCTCGGCGACCAGGTTGCCGTCCGGCCCCTTGATGTCGTCGGCCAGGGTACGGGCGTGCACGCTGGTCTCCACGTGCTCGTGTGCCACCAGCCTGCCGTCGAGCTGGGTCGCGATCTGCATCGGGATGGCGCGGTCGGTGCCGCAGTCCTCCTCGCGGATGATCACGTCCTGCGAGACGTCCACCAGACGACGGGTCAGGTAACCCGAGTCGGCGGTACGCAGCGCCGTGTCGGCGAGACCCTTCCGGGCACCGTGCGTGGAGATGAAGTACTCCAGTACGGAGAGACCCTCCCGGTAGCTGGCCTTGATCGGCCGCGGGATGATCTCGCCCTTCGGGTTGGCCACCAGACCACGGATCGCGGCGATCTGGCGGAGCTGGAGCAGGTTACCGCGGGCACCCGAGTTGATCATCTTCCACAGCGGGTTCTCCTGCGGCAGCGCGGTCTCCATCTCCTTGGCGACCTCGTTGGTCGCCTTGGTCCAGATCTCGATGAGTTCGCCGCGACGTTCCTCGGCGGTCATCAGACCCCGCTGGTACTGCTTGTCGATCCGCTCGGCTTCCTTCTCGTACCGCTCCAGGATGTCCCGCTTGCGCGGCGGCGCGATGACGTCCTCCATGCCGATCGTCACGCCGGACCAGGTGGCCCAGTGGAAACCGGCCTCCTTGAGCCCGTCGAGCGTCGCGGCCAGCGCCACCTTCGGGAACCGCTCGGCGAGATCGTTGACGATCGCGGAGAGCTGCCCCTTGCGGATCTCGTAGTTCACGAACCGGTAGCCCTGCGGCAGGGTCTCGTTGAAGAGCACCCGCCCCAGCGTGGTCTCCACGGTCAGCGGCTCACCCGGTACCCACTCCTCCGGAGCGGTCCACCGCGAAGCGCCGGGCCCGTTGTCCACCTCGGTCACACCGCGCAGCCGGATCTTCACCGGGGTCTGCAGGTGCAGTTCGCCGTTGTCGAACGCCATTCGCGCCTCGGCGTCCGAGCTGAACACCCGACCCTCGCCGATCTCACCCGGGGTGAGGTGGGTGAGGTGGTAGAGACCGATGACCATGTCCTGGGTGGGCATGGTGACCGGCTTGCCGTCGGCCGGCTTGAGGATGTTGTTCGACGAGAGCATCAGGATCCGGGCCTCGGCCTGCGCCTCGGCCGACAGCGGCACGTGTACCGCCATCTGGTCGCCGTCGAAGTCCGCGTTGAACGCGGTGCAGACCAGCGGGTGGATCTGGATCGCCTTGCCCTCGACGAGCTGCGGCTCGAACGCCTGGATGCCCAGCCGGTGCAGGGTCGGCGCCCGGTTCAGCAGTACCGGGTGCTCGCCGATGACCTCTTCCAGCACGTCCCAGACGACCGGCCGCTGCCGCTCGACCATCCGCTTGGCGGACTTGATGTTCTGTGCGTGGTTGAGGTCGACCAGCCGCTTCATCACGAACGGCTTGAACAGCTCCAGCGCCATCTGCTTGGGCAGGCCGCACTGGTGCAGCTTGAGCTGCGGACCGACGACGATCACGGAACGACCGGAGTAGTCGACCCGCTTGCCGAGCAGGTTCTGCCGGAATCGGCCCTGCTTGCCCTTGAGCATGTCCGACAGCGACTTCAGCGGCCGGTTGCCCGGGCCGGTGACCGGACGACCCCGACGACCGTTGTCGAAGAGCGCGTCCACGGCCTCCTGGAGCATCCGCTTCTCGTTGTTGACGATGATCTCGGGCGCGCCGAGGTCGATCAGTCGCTTGAGCCGGTTGTTCCGGTTGATCACACGCCGGTAGAGGTCGTTCAGGTCCGAGGTCGCGAACCGGCCACCGTCGAGCTGCACCATCGGGCGCAGGTCCGGCGGGATCACCGGTACGCAGTCCAGCACCATCCCGAGCGGCGAGTTGCGGGTGTTCAGGAACGCCGCCACGACCTTGAGCCGCTTGAGCGCCCGGATCTTCCGCTGCCCCTTGCCGGTACGGATGATCTCGCGGAGGTTGTCGGCCTCGGCGTCCAGGTCCATGTTCTGGACCAGCGCCTTGATCGCCTCCGCGCCCATCCCACCGGTGAAGTACTCGCCGAACCGGTCCCGCAGCTCGCGGTAGAGCAGTTCGTCGGTGACGAGCTGCTTCGGCTCCAGCTTGCGGAAGGTGTCCAGCACCTCGTCGAGGCGGTCGATCTCGCGCTGCGCCCGGTCGCGGATCTGGCGCATCTCGCGCTCTCCGCCCTCCTTGACCTTGCGCCGCACGTCGGCCTTGGCACCCTCGGCCTCCAGCTCGGCCAGGTCGGCCTCGAGCTTGGCGGCCCGCTTCTCGATCTCCGAGTCGCGGCTGTTCTCGGCCTGCCGCTTCTCGGCGAGGATCTCGTTCTCCACCGTGGCAAGGTCACGGTGCCGCGCCTCCGTGTCGACGCTGGTGACAACGTACGACGCGAAGTAGATGATCTTTTCGAGGTCCTTCGGCGCCAGGTCGAGCAGGTAGCCCAGCCGGCTCGGCACACCCTTGAAGTACCAGATGTGCGTCACCGACGCGGCCAGCTCGATGTGGCCCATCCGCTCACGCCGCACCTTGGAGCGGGTCACCTCGACGCCGCAGCGCTCACAGATGATGCCCTTGAACCGAACCCGCTTGTACTTACCGCAGTAGCACTCCCAGTCCCGCTGCGGACCGAAGATCTTCTCGCAGAAGAGCCCGTCCTTTTCCGGCTTCAGGGTGCGGTAGTTGATCGTTTCAGGCTTCTTGACCTCGCCGTGCGACCACTGACGGATGTCGTCGGCGGTGGCCAGGCCAATCCGCAACTCGTCGAAGAAGTTGACGTCGAGCACGTTATATGTCCCTCGTGTCGTGTCGTTTCTGTTGCTGGCACCCGGGGTTGGGGTCCGGAGCGGCTCCAGCCGCCCCGAACCCACCACCCACTACACCTCTTCGACCGAGCTCGGCTCACGCCGGGACAGGTCGATGCCGAGCTCCTCCGCAGCGCGGAAGACCTCGTCGTCGGTCTCGCGCATCTCCAGGGCCACGCCGTCGCTGGAGAGCACCTCAACATTGAGGCACAGCGACTGCAGCTCCTTGAGCAGCACCTTGAAGGACTCCGGGATGCCCGGTTCGGGGATGTTCTCGCCCTTGACGATCGCCTCGTAGACCTTGACCCGGCCGAGGACGTCGTCGGACTTGATCGTCAGCAGCTCCTGGAGCGCGTACGCGGCGCCGTACGCCTGCATCGCCCAGCACTCCATCTCGCCGAACCGCTGGCCACCGAACTGCGCCTTACCACCCAGCGGCTGCTGCGTGATCATCGAGTACGGGCCGGTCGACCGAGCGTGGATCTTGTCGTCGACCAGGTGGTTCAGCTTGAGGATGTAGATGTAGCCGACCGCGATCGGGTCGGGCAGCGGCTCGCCGGAACGTCCGTCGAAGAGCTGCGCCTTGCCGCTCGCGCCGATCAGCTGCTTGCCGTCCCGGTTGGGCAGGGTCGACGAGAGCAGACCGGAGATCTCCTCCTCCTTGGCGCCGTCGAAGACCGGCGTCGCCACGTTGGTGTCCGGCTCGGACTCGTGCGCGTCGATCGAACGCAGCGCCCGCTTCCAGTCGGCGTCGTCACCCTGCACCTGCCAGCCGGTCTTGGCGACCCACCCGAGGTGGGTCTCCAGCACCTGGCCGATGTTCATCCGGCTCGGCACGCCGAGCGGGTTGAGCACGATGTCGACCGGGGTGCCGTCCTCCAGGAACGGCATGTCCTCGACCGGCAGGATCTTCGAGATGACGCCCTTGTTGCCGTGCCGGCCGGCGAGCTTGTCACCGTCCTGGATCTTCCGCTTCTGCGCCACGTAGACCCGGACCAGCTCGTTGACGCCCGGCGGCAGCTCGTCGCCGTCCTCCCGGCTGAACGTCCGTACGCCGATGACCGTGCCGGTCTCGCCGTGCGGCACCTTCAGCGAGGTGTCCCGGACCTCGCGCGCCTTCTCGCCGAAGATCGCGCGGAGCAGCCGCTCCTCCGGGGTCAGCTCGGTCTCGCCCTTGGGCGTGACCTTGCCGACCAGGATGTCGCCGGTGACGACCTCGGCGCCGATCCGGATGATGCCGCGCTCGTCGAGGTCGGCGAGCATTTCCTCGCTGACGTTCGGGATGTCGCGGGTGATCTCCTCCGGACCGAGCTTGGTGTCCCGGGCGTCCACCTCGTGCTCCTCGATGTGGATCGAGGTGAGGGCGTCCTGCTGGACGAGGCGCTGCGACAGGATGATCGCGTCCTCGTAGTTGTGGCCCTCCCACGGCATGAACGCGACCAGCAGGTTGCGGCCGAGCGCCATCTCGCCGTCGTCGGTGCACGGACCGTCCGCGATGACCTGGCCCGCCTCGACCCGATCGCCCTCGAAGACGACCGGCTTCTGGTTGACGCAGGAGCCCGCGTTGGAGCGACGGAACTTGTGCAGGAGGTAGGTACGCCGGTGGCCGTCGTCCTGGTGCACCGTCACGTAGTCGGCGCAGAGGTCCTCGACCACGCCGCCGACCTCGGCGACGACCACGTCACCGGCGTCGACCGCGGCCCGGTATTCCATGCCGGTGCCGACCAGCGGCGCCTCGGCCTTGACCAGCGGCACCGCCTGGCGCTGCATGTTCGCGCCCATCAGTGCCCGGTTGGCGTCGTCGTGCTCGAGGAACGGGATCATGGCGGTGGCGACCGACACCATCTGGCGCGGCGACACGTCCATGTAGTCGACCGCGGTGGGTGCGACGTAGTCGACCTCACCGCCCTTCCGGCGGACCAGGACCCGGTCCTCGGCGAAGGTGCCGTCCGCGCGCAGCGCGGTGTTGGCCTGCGCCTTGACGAACCGGTCCTCCTCGTCGGCGGTCAGGTAGTCGATCTGGTCGGTGACCCGGCCCTCGACGACCTTCCGGTACGGCGTCTCGATGAAGCCGAACGGGTTGACCCGGCCGAAGGTCGACAGGGCGCCGATCAGGCCGATGTTCGGGCCTTCCGGCGTCTCGATCGGGCACATCCGGCCGTAGTGCGACGGGTGCACGTCCCGGACCTCGAAGCCGGCCCGCTCCCGGGACAGACCACCCGGGCCGAGCGCGCTCAGCCGGCGCCGGTGGGTCAGGCCCGCCAGCGGGTTGGTCTGGTCCATGAACTGGGACAGCTGCGAGGTGCCGAAGAACTCCTTGATCGCCGCCACGACGGGACGGATGTTGATCAGGGTCTGCGGCGTGATCGCCTCGACGTCCTGGGTGGTCATCCGCTCGCGGACCACCCGCTCCATCCGGGAGAGGCCGACCCGAACCTGGTTCTGGATCAGCTCGCCCACCGTACGGAGCCGGCGGTTGCCGAAGTGGTCGATGTCGTCGGCCTCGTAGCCCTCCTCACCGGCGTGCAGCCGGCAGAGGTATTCCACGGTGGCGACGATGTCGTCCTCGGTCAGCGTGCCGGTGTTGATCGGCACGTCCAGCTCGAGCTTCTTGTTGAACTTGTATCGGCCGACCTTGGCGACGTCATACCGCTTCGGGTTGAAGAAGAGGTTGTCGAGCAGGGTCTGGGCGTTCTCCCGCGTCGGGGGCTCGCCCGGCCGGAGCTTGCGGTAGATGTCGAGCAGCGCCTCGTCCACCCCGGCGATGTGGTCCTTCTCCAGGGTGGTCATCATCAGCTCGGACCAGCCGAACCGCTCACGGATCTGCTCGTTGGTCCAGCCGATCGCCTTGAGCAGGACGGTGACGGCCTGCCGGCGCTTACGGTCGATGCGGACACCCACGGTGTCGCGCTTGTCGATGTCGAACTCCAGCCAGGCACCCCGGCTCGGGATGACCTTGACGCTGGAGAGATCGCGGTCGGAGGTCTTGTCCGGCTGCTTGTCGAAGTAGACGCCCGGGGACCGGACGAGCTGGCTGACCACCACGCGCTCGGTGCCGTTGATGATGAAGGTGCCCTTCGGCGTCATCATCGGGAAGTCACCCATGAACACCGTCTGGCTCTTGATCTCGCCGGTGGTGTTGTTGGTGAACTCCGCGGTCACGAACAGCGGGGCGCAGTAGGTCAGGTCCTTCTCCTTGCACTCCTCGATCGAGGCCTTGACCTCGTCGAAGCGCGGCGCGGAGAAGGAGAGCGACATAGTGCCAGAAAAGTCCTCAATGGGACTGATCTCGTCGAGGATCTCGGCGAGACCCGATCGAGCGTGCGGGTCGTCGGCCGACCGGCCCTGCCAAGCCTCGTTGCCGACCAGCCAGTCAAACGACTCGTTCTGGATGGCGAGGAGGTTGGGGACCTCGAGGTGTTCGGTAATCCTGCCGAAGGAGATTCGGCGGGGCGCGAAAGCGCTCGACGTACGACTGGTCTTCGCAGGGCGGGAAGCTGCCAAGATGCGTCCTTCCGAGGACCGGTGCTGCTAGATGCGGCTGTCACGCGTGCACTCCAATGGCCCCACTCCAAACGCCCAAAACTGGACATTCCGAGCAGGGGTCAAGTCGGAAGGCAGCGCAAACTAGCAGTGTAGCCGAGCGGCTAACCGCTGTCCAGCCCACCACGGCAGGGCGTTGCAGAACGTGTCGCCAACCAGTGGCTGGCGCGCGCTGAGCGCGCTCACACGTCCCGCACGCATCCCGCTAGGCCTCGTAGGAACCAGCGGCTCGTGGTGCTGCCGTGGCCCTTACCCAGGTGTCGGCCGTCGCAAGCGCGGAAGGTCTTGCTGATGTCAGCGTGCCTGCCGGTTCGTGCCGCGTCAAGGGCTGATGCCCGGGTCGGGCGACCTCTTTGCCCGGGTCGCCATCCGAGCCTGACCGGCCGGACGGGCCAACGACGGCCGTCCGAGGCGTCAAAGCCCTGATCATCGACGGTCGCAGCCAGTCAGCGGACGGAGACGGGCGGCGATCCGGCGCCGGATCGCCGCCCGTCGGCGACATTGCTGTGCGTCAGCTCACTAGAGCGACGCGGGCCGCCTCCGGTGGCCCGTACCCCTGTGACTCCCGCTCGGCGGAACGGAGAGCTGGTCGGTACGGACGCACCGGGCGCGGCGTGGAGCGGAAACTACTTGAGGGTGACCTTCGCGCCCTCGGCCTCCAGCTTGGCCTTGGCCTTGTCGGCGGCCTCCTTGTTGGCCTTCTCCAGGACCGGCTTCGGCGCGGCCTCGACGAGGTCCTTGGCCTCCTTCAGGCCCAGGCCGGTCAGCTCACGCACGACCTTGATGACCTGGATCTTCTTGCCGCCGTCAGCCTCCAGGATGACGTCGAACTCGTCCTGCTCCGGCTCGGCCTCGGCGGCCGGGGCCGCGGGGCCACCGGCGGCGACGGCCACCGGCGCGGCGGCGGTCACGTCGAAGGTGGTCTCGAACTGCTTCACGAACTCCGAGAGCTCGATCAGCGTCATCTCCTTGAACGCGTCGAGCAGCTCTTCGGTGCTGAGCTTCGCCATGGTGTCTGGCGTCCTTTCCTGATTTCTTACACGAATATCGGGGTACCGGAGGGCTGGCCGATCAGGCCTGCCCCTCCTTCTCACGCTTGTCCTGCAGGGCAGCCGCCAGGCGGGCGGTCTGCGCCAGCGGCGCCTGGAACAGGGCAGCGGCCTTGCTCAGGCTGCCCTTCATCGCGCCGGCCATCTTGGCCAGCAGCACCTCACGGGACTCGAGGTCGGCGAGCTTGTTGACCTCGTCCGCGGTGATCGCCCGGCCCTCGAAGACGCCACCCTTGATGACGAGCTTCGGGTTGGCCTTCGCGAACTCCCGCAGACCCTTCGCCGCCTCGACCACGTCGCCGGAGACGAAGGTCAGCGCGGTAGGACCGGTGAACAGCTCGTCGAGGCCGGCAATGCCAGCGTCCGTCGCGGCACGCTTGGCCAGCGTGTTCTTCGCCACCTCGTAGGTCGTGTCCCGACCGAGCGAGCGGCGCAGCTGGGTGAGCTGGGAAACCGTCAGCCCGCGGTACTCGGTGAGCACGGTGGCGCCCGAGTTGCGGAAGTATTCGGTGAGCTCGGCGACGGCGGTGGCCTTGTCGGCCCGAACCGGCTTGTCCGCCATGTCCCTCCTCTCTCGTTACTCCAGGCTGACCACGCCCGATCGGCCGGCGGCGCGAACGGAGCCCGGGTGCGGATCGGAGATCCCACCACAACGAGAGAAGCCCCGGCGCAGGGCGCACGGGGCGGGGAAGGTCATGCGGACACGACCTGGCACGCTACCGTCTCCCCCTGCGCGGGCCGCCCGTCGAGCGGGACCTTCGACCGTGCCGGGGCACGGTGACCAGCGGTCTCTGGGTTAAAACGTCGACCAGGCTAGCCTGACCGACTTATCAGAGTACGCGACGCCGGCCGTGACGACCAAATCACCCCGGGTGCTCCAGCTCACGTCCGCCCCGGCACCCGCCCACCTGCCGACGTCCGGATCACGCCCGGCGGCGGCGCAGCCAGGCGTAACCGGCCAACGCCACCGCGCTCCAGAGCAGGGCGTGCCCGGTCAACAGGGCCACCGACCCGGCGGTCGGGCCGGCGGTGCTGGCCCGGGCGGTGGCGAGTACCGGCGGCGCGATCCAGGGCAGCACCGACTCCTTCAGCCCGAACACGTACACCCCGACCACCCCGCCGACCAGGGCGGTCAGCCCGTACAGCGGGCTGCTGGTCGCCGCCCGGCTGGCCAGCGCACCGAGCGCGACCGCCGCCGGCAGGATCAGCAGGTGCGCCCAGAGCCCCACCGCCAGGCCCAGCGCGAGCGGCAGGTCACCGGCCCGCTGTGGCCCGGTGACCCCGCCGAGCAGCCAGGGCAGCAGCAGCGCGACCGGGATCAGGGCCAGCCCGGCCAGCCCGGCGGCGAACACCCCGCCGGCCAGTTCCGCCCGCCGACCGGCGGCGACCACGGCGAGCCGGCGCTGGGTGTCCGGCTCGGTGTCCAGCAGCAGCTTGGTCTGCCAGGCGAGGACCGGGAAGAGGACCACGGCGGAGACGCCGTACGCCTCGGCGGCCTGCGCGGCGCCGCCCCCGTACAGCACGCCGAGCGCGACCAGCCCGGCGATCAGCGGCGGCAGCGCCCGGGCGGTCCGGACGAAACCCGCCAGCCGCATCCGGGCCAGCGCGGTCACGACGCCTCCCCGGCGGCCGCGACGGAATCCCCCGGCTGCCCGTCCCCGTCGACCGCCCCGGCCGGAGCGACCGAACCGCCCGGCACACCGGGAACGGCCGGCGCGGCCCGGACACCGGGAGCACCCGGCACGGCAGGAACGGCCGAGGCGCCGGGAACGGCCTGCGCGCTGGGGACGGCCGGGGTGCCCGGCGGGGCGGGCAGCCTGGCCGGGGGATCACCGTCGCTGAGGGTCGGCGGCTCGGCAGGGCGTACCCGGAGGACCTGGTGGCCGGCGCGGCGGAGCGCGGCGACCGTCTCCAGGGCCTGGGCGGCCGGCACGGCGATCTCCACCACGGAGGTCGCGCCCCCGGTGATCCGCCGCTCGGCGACGGCCGGCGGCCCGGTCGGCACGCTCCCGGCGGGTACCCCCGCGACCTGCTGCTCGGCGGCGGCCGGGGCCAGGACCGTCACCGTCCCGTCGGCGACGCTCCACCGGGCGGCGTACGGCAGTCGCACGGTCTCGCCGCGATGGTCGCTGACCAGCACGGAACCGCCGTCGTCGAGCACCTCCCCGATCAGCTCGGGGACCAGCTCCCGGGTGGGCCCGTCCAGCCCCTCCCAGGGTTCGTCGAGGACGAGCAGACCGGGCGGGCGGAGCAGGGCCTGGGCCAGTCCGACCTTCTGGGCCGTCCCCTTGGAGAGCGCCGGCAGCCGGACGTCGCGGTACGCCGCCAGTCCGAGGCGCTCGATCCAGCCGGTCACGGTACGGGCCGTCGCCGCGCCAGAGAGTCCCCGGATCCGCCCCATCCCGGTGAGGTACTGGTCGACGGTGTACGGCTGGTCGGCCGGAAACCGCTCCGGCACCCAGCCCACGATGCCGGGGCGGTCGCGGACCACGCCCCGGGTCGGGTCCAGTACGCCGACGGCCAGCTGGAGCAGCGTCGACTTGCCCACGCCGTTCCGACCGAGCACCACGGCGCTCTGCCCGGGGTCGATCTCCACCTCGACCGCGCGGAGCACCCAGGGGGCGCGGGCGCCGTACCGCAGCCAGACCTGATCCAGTCGCACGGATAGCAGAGTGCCACAGCGGCGCCCGGAGCGCGGGGGCGCGACGGCACAGACGCCGACGCGGGGCGCCCCGCGAAACGTCGTCGCTGGGCGCCCCGCGTCGGACGGGACTTACCGGGTCGGTCGAGGCTCAGACCTCGGCCGACTCCCGCAGGTTCTTCACCACGTTCGGGTCGACCGGAACGCCCGGGCCCATGGTGGTGGTGAGGGTGACCTTCCGGAGGTACTTGCCCTTGGCCGCGGACGGCTTGGTCCGGAGTACCTCGTCGAGCACCGCGGCGTAGTTCTCCACCAGCTGGGCCTCGGAGAACGAGGCCTTGCCGATGATCAGGTGCAGGTTGGAGTGCTTGTCCACCCGGAAGGTGATCTTGCCGCCCTTGATGTCCGAGACGGCCTTGGTGACGTCCATGGTCACCGTGCCGGTCTTCGGGTTCGGCATCAGGCCGCGCGGGCCCAGGATCCGCGCGATCCGGCCGATCTTGGCCATCTGGTCCGGCGTGGCGATCGCCGCGTCGAAGTCCAGCCAGCCCTCCTGGATCCGGGCCACCAGCTCGTCGGTGCCGACCACGTCGGCTCCGGCGGCGGTCGCCTCCTCGGCCTTGGCGCCGGCCGCGAAGACGATCACGCGGGCGGTCTTGCCGGTGCCGTGCGGGAGGTTGACCGTGCCCCGGACCATCTGGTCGGCCTTGCGGGGGTCGACGCCGAGGCGCATCGCGACCTCGACCGTGGCGTCGAACTTGACGGTGCTGCTCCCCTTGGCCAGCCGTACGGCCTCGATCGGGGTGTAGAGCTTGTCCCGGTCGATGGCCTCGGCGGCCTTGCGGTAGCTCTTGCTGCGTTGCATCTCTGATTACTCCTGTGGTGTATGGCGGGCCACGGAACGCCGCGGCCCTCCCACGAACTGGTCGTGCCGGTCAGGGGTGGGCGGAAGACTATTCCTTGACCGTGATGCCCATCGACCGGGCGGTGCCGGCGATGATCTTCTCGGCCTGCTCGACGTCGTTGGCGTTGAGGTCGGACATCTTCTTCTCGGCGATCTCGCGCAACTGGGCGCGGGTGACCGAGCCGACCTTCTGGCTCTGCGGGACGCCGGAGCCCTTCTGCACGCCGGCGGCCTTGATCAGCAGACGGGCGGCGGGCGGGGTCTTCAGCACGAAGGTGAAGGTCCGGTCCTCGTACACGCTGATCTCGGCCGGCACGATGTCACCGCGCTGCGACTCGGTCTGCGCGTTGTACGACTTGCAGAACTCCATGATGTTGACGCCGTGCTGACCCAGCGCCGGGCCGACCGGCGGCGCCGGGGTGGCCTGGCCCGCCGGGAGCTGAAGCGTGAACGTCTTGACGAGCTTCTTCTTCGGAGGCATGTCACTTCCTGGGCTTGAAACTGGGGAACGTGCACCTGAGGCCACCCGTCGGCGCGCACGGTCAAGCGCGCCTGCGTGACGGGCGACGTTCAAGAGTAGCGCAGCGCCGGCTCGGGCGACGCGCCGAGGTCGGCCCCGGCCGGAGCCCGGGCGGGCCGTCGATCAGATCTTGGCGACCTGGTTGAAGTTGAGCTCGACCGGAGTCTCCCGACCGAAGATCGAGACCAGGACCTTGAGCTTCTGCTGGTCGGCGTTGATCTCGCTGATCGTGGCCGGCAGCGACGCGAAGGCGCCGTCGGTCACGGTGACCGAGTCGCCGACCTCGAAGTCGAGCACCTTGACCTCCGGCTTCGCCTTCTTGGTCTCGGTCTCCACCGCCGGGGCGAGCCACTTGAGCACCTCGTCGAGCGAGAGCGGCGCGGGCCGGTCGGCCCGGTCGGTCGCGCCGACGAAGCCGGTCACCCCCGGGGTGTTGCGCACGCAGGAGTACGACTCCGGGGTGAGCTCCATCCGGACCAGGATGTAGCCCGGGAAGACCTTGTTCTGGACCTGGAGCCGCTTGCCGTTCTTGACCTCGACCTCTTCCCGGGTCGGCACCTCGACCTGGTAGATGAACTCCTCCATGTCGAGGCTGGTGATCCGGGTCTCCAGGTTCGTCTTGACCTTGTTCTCGTAACCGGCGTACGAGTGGACCACAAACCAGTCGCCGGGCGCGTAGCGCAGCTTCTGCCGCAGCTCGGCGACCGGGTCGTAGTCCTCGTCCGGCGCCTCGGCGGCGGCGAACTCCGGCTCGTTGGCGGCCTCGACCGACTCGGTACCGCTCGCCGTCGCCACCGCGGACTGCTCGTCCGGGGTCTCGGCGGTCTCGTCGTACTCAGGCACGCTCGCTCACTTCCGTCACTATCAGGTGGGGCAGGTGGTCAGCTGGAGCCACCGAAGACCCACAGCACGCCGCGGGCGAAGGCGTAGTCCAGCCCGGCCACGATCGTCAGCACCACGGCGACGAACACGACCACCACGGCGGTGTAGGTCAGCAGCTCCTTACGGGTCGGCCAGATGACCTTACGCAGCTCTGCCACGACCTCGCGGAAGAACCGGGCAAGCCGGCCGAATATTCCGACCCGACCCTCGGTCTTGGTCTTGGGCCTGCTGTCCGCCTCGTCGGCCTTGGTGCGCTCCCGGGTGGCGGTGCCACCGCGTCCGACCGGCTCGTCCGCCTCGTCGTCGGCGTCATCGTCGACGACGTCGTCGATCATCTCGTCGTCGAGACGGTCGTTGTCGTCCTCGTCGCGCCGATTCTTCTCGGCCACTTCGCCCTCCGTCGCCGGGTGGTTGGTACGCGCGTCGGTGGACGCGCGCTGCGCTTTTCACGCCGGCCGGAACCCGGAGTCTCCGTCTCGGGCGCCGACCGCCCTCGACCGAACCCTCCGGACGACCGTCCCCCGGAACGGCCCGCGGCCGGCGGATCCGTCAGGGACCGGACCGGGCGGACGAACCGCCTCGGCTCGACCCCGCCGATGCCACCAACACGAGCCGGTCGCCACAGGTGATGGCGACGCCGATCCCGGGACCGGTCAGGCCGTAGGCGCAGGGGTGACAGGACTTGAACCTGCAGCCTGCGGTTTTGGAGACCGCTGCTCTGCCAATTGAGCTACACCCCTGTGTGGGCAGCCGACCCACTCAGGCACGCACGCCTGAGTAGAGGCCACTTGCCCCACGGCGGACCAGTGTACGGGTAGAGGCACGAGTTTCCCAACCGGTGTGCCCCAGCGAGCCCGTCCCGCCTGGTCCAGCCGGAGCTATGCCGGAGTGCGGATCACCGCCCGGGCCTGGGCGAGCACCTTCTCGCCCTGGCAGGTCGCGGTCAGGTCGAGCCGGGTGAGTCCGTCCTCGGGCTCACCCCGGACGGCGGCGCTCACCTCGATCTCGGTGCCCTCGTCGTCGTCCGGCACCACGACCGGCCGGGTGAACCGGACGCTGTATTCCACCACCGCGTCCGGGGAACCGGCCCAGTCGGTGACCGCGCGCCCGACCAGCGCCATGGTGAACATGCCGTGCGCGATCACCCCGGGCAGGCCCACCTTGGTGGCGAACCGGTCGCTCCAGTGGATGGGATTGAAGTCGCCCGAGGCGCCCGCGTAGCGGACCAGGTCCGCGCGGGTGATCCGGAAGGTACGAGGTGCAAGATCCATCTCAGCCCTCTCCGCGTACGACGAGCTTGGTCCAGACGGTGACCACCGGCTCCCCCGCCGTCGTGCTCACCTCGGTACGGGTGGTCATGAAGCTGTGCGCGCCCCGGTTGAGGATCTCCTCGACGGTGTTGACGCAGACCAGCTCGTCACCGGCGATCACCGGCCGGGTGTAGCGGAACCGCTGGTCGCCGTGGACCACCCGGCTGTAGTCGACGCCGAGTTCCGGGTCCTCGACGATCTGCCGGCTGGCCGCCATGGTGATCGTGAACGGGAAGGTCGGCGGCGCCACCACGTCGGCGTGCCCCAGCGCCCGGGCGGCGTCCGGATCGTGGTGTGCCGGGTCGACGGCCCCGATCGCCGTGGCGAACTCTCGGATCTTCTCGCGGCCCACCTGGTACGGCGGGGTCGGCGGATAGCTGCGGCCGACGAAGGACGGGTCCAGGGACATGCCGCCGAACCTACACGGCGGGGGCGATCCGCCGGGGCCGCCGCCCGGCGGCCGGGACGAGCCTGTCGGAGCCCCGGAAGGGCGCCCAACGGAGGTCGGGGACGAGCCAGCCGCAAGCCCGTCAGGGGCCCGGAAGGTCGCCGCCGGACGGCGGGACAGCGGACCGGGCGGGGCGCGGCGGGCGCAGGGCGTACACAGCAGGGCAGGGGCGTAGAGAGCAGAATCGCCGCCCCGGGCCTGGGCGGGAGCGGCTCGGGGCGCGCTCACCAGGGCCGGAACGGCGATGCTGGTGGTCTCTGGTCGGCCGACTCGCGTCGGCGTCGATCAGCGGGTCTCGCGGTGAACGGTGTGCTTGCCGTCCCGGGGGCAGAACTTCTTCAGCTCGATGCGGTCCGGGTCGTTACGGCGGTTCTTACGCGTGATGTAGTTGCGCTCCTTGCACTCCACACACGCCAAAGTGATCTTGGGACGGACATCGGTCGCCTTGGCCACGGCGGGGCGCCTTCCTCGTTAGCGGACTGAACTACGACGTACCAGCGTAGACGCCTGCCACGCGGACACGCAAAGTGGGCGCCGACAGCGCCCTCTTGTTTCGGTCTCCGGGTTTGCCCCGGCGCCCGAGAGTAGCGGTGGCCGGACTTGAACCGGCGACACAGCGATTATGAGCCGCTTGCTCTGCCATCTGAGCTACACCGCCGTGGCGGGTCCAACAGAACCCTCTGAGCCCCCTTACGGAATCGAACCGTAGACCTTCTCCTTACCATGGAGACGCTCTGCCGACTGAGCTAAGGGGGCGCGCACGCGATCTTTCCTGGTGGCGCGCAGAGGTAAGAGTACACGTCGTCGGGCACGAGGTGAAATCAGATCCCCGGTAGCCAAACCGGGGCATCGATCCCGGGCCGTCCGACCAGGTCAGGGCACTGCCCGCAGCCGCCGTACGTCGGCCGGGCCGGCCGAGGTGTCGGACTCCGACTGGGCCGCGAACCATGCCTCCAGGCGCTCGTACGGCAGCGGGCGGCTGAACAGGAAGCCCTGCCCGATCTGGCACCCGATGTCCTGGAGCAGCTCCAGGGTGAGTTCGCTCTCCACCCCCTCGGCCACCACCGCCAGGCCGAACTGCTGGGAGAGCGTCACCACCGCGTTGACGATCGCCAGGTCCACCGGGTCGGTCGCCATCCCCTGCACGAACGAGCGGTCGACCTTGACCTCGTTGACCGGCAACCGACGCAGGTAGGAGAGCGAGGAGTGGCCGGTACCGAAGTCGTCGACGGCGAGGCGTACCCCGACGTCGCGCAGCCGGCGCAGCCCCGGCACCGCGCGTTCGGTGCCGTCCAGTACGCCGGCCTCCTTGATCTCCAGGGTGAGCAGCTCCGGGGCGACGCCGTACTCCGCGAGCATCCCCTGCACCAGGGCCGGGAACTGCTGGTCGGCGAGGGTACGCGGAGAGATGTTGACCGAGACGGCGAGGGTGTTGCCGCCGCTGGTCCAGTCCCGGCTGCGCCGCAGCGCCTCGCCGAGCACCAGCCTGGTCAGCTCGGGAAGCTGGCCGGTGTGCTCCGCCACCGCCACGAAGTCCTCCGGGGCCACCGTCCCGTGCGCCGGGTGCACCCACCGGGCCAGGCACTCCACCCCGACCAGCCGCCGGTCGGTCAGGGTGACCTTGGGCTGGTAGTAGACCTCCACCTCGGCGTGGTCGAGCGCGCGGCGCAGGTCGCCGGCGAGGCCGAGCCGCCGCGACGACCGGGACTCCAGCCCGGGGCTGAAGAGCTGGATGCCGTCCGGGGCCGACTTGGCCCGGGTCACCGCGAGGTCGGCGCGCTGGAGCAGGGTCGCCGGGTCGTCGCCGTGGTCCGGATGCACCGCGACCCCGACCACGGTGTCGACGTCGAGGACGAGCACGTCGAAGACCATCCGGTCGCGGATCTGCTCGCGCAGCTCGGCGGCGAGGTCGAGCGCCGCGTCGATGCTCTCCATCCGCAGCGTCACCACGAACTCGTCACTGCCGACCCGGCCGACCAGCGCGGCGGAGGGCGCCGAAGAGCGCAGCCGGTTCGCCACCTCGACGAGTACCCGGTCGCCGGCCGCGTGCCCGACGGACTCGTTGACCTGGCGGAGCCCGGCCACGTCGAAGAGGAGCAGCGCGACGACCTCGTTCGGGGCGCGTACCCGGACCGCCTCCTCCAGCGCCCCGGTCACCCGCCGCCGGTTGGGCAGGTTGGTCAGCCCGTCGTGGTACGCGTCGTGCCGCAGCCGGTCGACCAGCCGCGAGTTCTCCAGGGCGACCGCGGCGTGCGCGGCGATCGTCTCGAAGACCGGCACGTCCGCGGGGGTGAAGTGCCCGATGTCGGCGAGCCGGTTCACCACTTCCAGGGACCCGATCACCGCCTGGCCGGAGCGGAGCGGCGTGACGATCACGTCCTTCAGGCCCGCTTCCCGCAACGCCTCCCGCACGTCCGGGTGGCCGCCCATCCGGCTGCCGGCGGCGACGGTCCGGCTCTCCCCGGTGGCGCGCTCCCGGGCGATCAGCGGGGTCCGGGAGAAGTCGAGCAGTCCCGAGTCCTCGACCCTGGCGGTGAGCAGGACCTCCGGGTGCCGGCCCTGGGCGGGAAGCCAGAGGGTGGCGTACTCGGCCTGCATCAGCGCCCGCACCCGACCCAGCAGCGAGTCGGCCAGGGTGCCGTCCTGGCCGCGCTCGCTCATCGCCTTGGTGAGTTCGTAGACGTCGGCGAGGGTCCGGTGCTGGCGGAAGAACTGTGCGTACGAGCGGTAGAGCAGGAGCAACGCGGCGGCGAGTGCGAGCAGGAGCAGGGCGGACCACGGGGTGACGCGGAGGCAGATCACGATGACCAGGCCCAGGGCCACGTTGAGCATGACCGTGAGCAGGCCGGGACCGGAGGTGCGGAACACCTCCCAGCCCGCCTGCGCGCCATGCATGATCGCGAAGACTCCGGCGACCGCGCCCAGCGTCACCAGCGCGTGGGTCGCCACGGCGGCGACGAGCACACCCCAGGTGCTCGGGCCGAAGCCGTGCATCTCCGGCAGCGCCAGCACGACCAGACTCGCCAGCGACACCGCCGCGGCGGACTTGGCGACGTTGAACCACAACTTCGCCGGCGGGAACCGCCGGTAGATCTGGGTGATCAGCGAACCGAGCGTGAAGACGAGTACGACGGTGAGCGGCGGCAGCAGGTAGAGCCCGAAGAGCAGGGGAATCTCGATGAACGTGATGGCCGTGGTCTGTCGTCGGACGACGTAGAACAGCAGCGGCGTGTCACCCAGCAGCGCGAGACCGAGCACCAGGGCCGCCCAACCCCACTCGCCGGGCGGACCGTCGAGGACCCCGAGCACCACCGCCAGGACGACGGCGAAGATGGCCAGCGGGCCGGTGATCAGCCAGGCGTGTTCGGGGGATCGACGTGCTGCCGGTGGGCGCCCAGCCATACCACTCCCAATGGAAGAGAGTTCGTCCCTCGCGGGGCGGCCGCTAGACCCAGTCCCAGCCGAGAGTCTGGAGCCCGGCCTCCGACTCGGTCGTGTCACCCTCGGCTGGAGGGTCGGTCGAGTCAGCCGGAGGGTCGGTCGAGTCAGCGATCCAGATGTGGCCGCTTTGGTCCCGCACAGCCAGATCGGTCACCGCGGTCGCCGCGGCGAAGCCACTGACGGCGAGCGCCGCGAGCAGAAGTAGGGAGCCTATGAGGCGGCCCAACCTCCATGCAGGCATCGGTTGCTCCCGTCGAGGTAGCGTCGTAGAAGGTAGATGTTCCATGATGGTGCCACAGTCAGAGGAACCCGCAAAGCCATCGGAAGGGCGACCACCCGGGGATCGGCAAAGTCTAACCGTTCGGTAGGGACAACTCCGCCGGCCGGCCGCAACCAGCTTGCGAGCAAATGCCCGACAGGATTCACTCCCCGCTCAATAAGACTCACCACCCGTACGCGATCAGGCGTATCAAATACCGTTGTCGCCGGATTTCGGCTAAACCACTGCAATCGCGTAACTCCACCCATCACGGACGGAGCGCCGCCGCAGAATGGGTCGACATCGGGACACTAGGGATAGCTCGGACCATCGTCCACAGCAGACTCAGCGCGCACCGGCCGGAGTCTGCGAGGCCGGCACCGCCACGTCGCGCGGATCACAGTCCGTGAGGGCGCCGGCCGTGAAGGCCCCGGCCCGGGCGGCCGTCACGGCGTCCCGGGCCGCCCGGAGCGCGAACTCCCGGTCGGGCGAGGTCCGCAGCAGCACCAGCTCGTGGTAGACCGGCGCGGTGGCGGCGACGAGCAGTCGACGCGGATCGCAGCCGGCCGGGACCTCGCCGCGCCGTACCGCCCGGTGCACGATGACGGCACAGCGGTCGTACCGGTCGGCCCAGAAGGAGCGGAGGGCGTCGGCGGCCGGCGCCGAACGGAACGACGCCGCGATCAGCGCCGTCGTGACCGGCGGATCGGCGGTGAGCGCCGCGTACACCTCCACGTTGACCGCGAGCAGGTCGCCCTCCAGCGAGCCGCTGTCGGGTGGTCGCCAGTCGTCCCCGATGCCCTCGACGAGTACGTCGGCGAGCAGCCCACCGACGTCCCGCCAGCGCCGGTAGACCGTGGTGCGGTGCACCCCCGACCGCTCCGCCACGGCGTCGATGCCGAGCGCGTCGTAGCCGTACTCGACGAGGTGGTCCCGGACCGCGTCGAGCACCCGGCGGCGGACCTCGGCGCTGCGCCCCCCGGGCCGGCGGGCGGGCCCGGCGGCGGAACCGGTTGGCGGTCGGGGCGGAGTCATGGCACTATCTTACTGCTACATCCGTAGACTTAAGGTAGGTACCCGTCCGATGATCAGGTGAGCGTCCCCCGCGTCCCGAGCCGCCGCACGACCCGGCGGCCGATCCGTCGACGACCGGAGTCGCTCCCATGCCTACCCAGCTCAGCCTGCACAACGTCACCAAGCGCTACGCCGACCGGACCGTGCTCGACGCGGTCAGCTGCGCCATCGCCGCCGACGAACGCACCGCGATCATCGGCGAGAACGGCTCCGGCAAATCCACCCTGCTCCGGCTGCTCGCCGGACGGGAACGCCCCGACGAGGGACGCGTCACCGTCGTCACCGACGGCGGGCTCGGCTATCTCGGGCAGGACGCGCCGCTGCCGGGACACCTGACCGTGCGGCAGGCGATCGACGACGCCCTGGCCGAGCTGCGCCGGATCGAGGCCCGACTGCGGGAGCTGGAACCCCTGCTCGGCGACGGCGACCAGCGACAACTGACCGAGTACGGCGAGCTGGCCACCGTCTTCGAGCTGCGCGGCGGGTACGACGCCGACGCCCGGGTGGAACGGACGCTGCACGCGCTCGGCCTGGCCGGGATCGACCGGAGCCGGCGACTCGGCGAACTCTCCGGCGGCGAGCAGGCCCGGCTGCACCTCGCCGCGGTGCTCTCGGCCGGCTCCGAGGTGCTGCTGCTCGACGAGCCGACCAACCACCTCGACGACGACTCGCTGCACTGGCTGGAGGAGCATCTGCGCGGCCGGCGGGGCAGCACGGTGCTGGTCTCGCACGACCGGGTCTTCCTCGACCGGGTCGCCGGGACACTGATCGAAGTGGACGGTGACCGGCACACCCTGGTCCGGTACGGCGACGGATACCCCGGCTTCCTCGCCGCCAAGGCGGCCGCCCGGCGGCGCTGGGCCCAGGCACACCTCGACTGGCAGACCGAGGTCGGCCGGCTGCGCGAGGCGGTGGCGACCACGGCCCGGCAGGTCGCGCCGGGCCGGGAGATGAAGGACCGGAACAAGATGGGGTACGACCGGGACGCCGGCCGGGTGCAGCAGTCCGTCGCCAGCCGGGTACGCAACGCCGAACAGCGACTGCGCCGGCTGACCGAGCACCCCGTGCCGCCGCCCCCGCAGCCGCTCCGGTTCAGCCCGACGTTCTCCGCCGACGGCACCAGCGGGGTGCTGCTGCACGCCGACGGGGTGGCGGTGCGGGGGCGGCTGCGCGAAACCCGGTTGACGCTGGGTAGCCGGGATCGGCTGTTGATCAGCGGAGCGAACGGCGCGGGGAAGAGCACCCTGTTGCGGGTACTCGCCGGCGAGCTGGTGCCGGACGCCGGTCGGGTGGTCCGGCGGGGGCGGATCGGCTACCTGGCCCAGGAGGTCGAGGTCGAACGGCCACGGGAACCGCTGCTGGCCGCCTTCGCCCGGGGCCGGCCCGGATCACCGGCCGAGTACGTCGACGAGCTGCTCTCGCTGGGGCTCTTCGACCGGGAGCGGCTCGGCGTACCCGTCGGGGAGCTATCCACCGGCCAGCGGCGACGGCTCGCGCTGGCCCGGCTGGTCAGCGCGCCGGCCGACCTGCTGCTGCTCGACGAGCCGACCAACCACCTGTCGCCGGGACTGGTCGAGGAGGTGGAGGCGGCGCTCGCGGAGTATCCGGGCGCGGTGCTGGTGGTCAGTCACGACCGGCGGCTGCGCGAGCGGTGGCGCGGCGAGCACCGGGTGATGGCCGCCGGGGCACTCGCCCCGGAACCGGTCGCCGCCACGGGTTGACCCGAAAAGCACCGCGGCGCCGGTTTGCGATTCGGCCGGATCGCACCGATCGCGGGTCGCGCCGATCGAATTCAGAAGGAAGGAAAACCGAAATGACATCTTCGCGTCATCCGTCGGTACGGGAGTTTCCGATAGCCGATTCCGGCGCCGGCCCGTACGGCTTGACCGTCGGGCCGGACGGCGCAATATGGGTCACCCTGGTGCATGCCGGGGAAATCATCCGAATGTCCCCCGATGGGGAGGTACGACGTCACCCACTCGACGGATCGGGGAGCCGCCCCTGCGTCATCGCCCCGGGACCGGACGGTGCGCTCTGGTTCACCCGGTCCCAGGACCACCGGATCGGGCGGATCTCCCTCGCCGGTCAGCTCACCTCGTACCCGATCCCGTCGCCGGCCGGCGGCCCGTACGGCATCACCGCCGGGCCGGACGGCGCGCTCTGGTTCACCGAGATGAACACCGACCGGATAGGTCGGATCGACACCGACGGCAGGATCGAGGAGTATCCGCTGCCCGGGACGGGTGCGTTCCCCTCGATGATCACCACCGGTGCCGACGGGGCACTCTGGTTCACCCTCAACCAGGCGAACGCGATCGGCCGGATCGAGGTCGACGGCGAAATCACCCTGCACCCGCTGCCGACGGCCGACGCCGGACCGGTCGGCATCACGGCCGGCGCCGACGGCGCGGTCTGGTTCGTCGAGATCGCCGCCGGTCAGCTCGGCCGGATCACCCCGGACGGAAAGATCACCGAGATTCCGCTGCCGGACCGGGCCGCCCGGCCGCACGCGATCGCCGCCGCACCGGACGGGAGCCACTGGTTCACCGAGTGGGGCGCCAACCGGGTCGGGCAGCTCGGCGCGGACGGCACGATCCGGGAGTACGACCTGCCGACGCCGGGGTCGGAGCCGCACGGGATCACCGTCGGCCCGGACGGGGTGGTCTGGGTCGCCCTGGAGATCGGCAGCGTCGCCCGGCTCACGCCGTAGCGGAGGTTGGGGCTCGGCACCCGCCGGTCGTGGCTGTCCGGGGCCGGCTGGTCGGACCCGGCGGCGGCCGGGCCGCCACCCGCCGGCCCAATCTCGACGGGCCGCCACCCGCCGGCCCAACCCCGACGGTCACCGCCGCTGGCTCGCCCGGCGCCGGTCGGCGTCCTCGATCGCATGACGTACCGCCAGCCGGATCACCCAGTACAGTGCCCCGAACATGACCACGGTCAGCGCGAGATAGACGGTGAGCACGAAGAGCAGTTCGGGGATCTGGCCGCTGGAACCCATGCGCAGACGCTAGGCCAGCCCGGCCGTTGCCGCCGCCCCACACCCACGAGCGGACGCCTTCGTTGCCACCCGGACGCGTCCGCACGCCTGGCCGGTCAACCCGCGAGTCGGCCGAGTACGCCGGACTCGACCACGATCACCGTACCGATCAGCATGAAGACGACCGGCACGATCCAGTGCCCGAAGCGTCGTACCAGGTCGACGACCCTCTGGTGTGACCCGAGCCAGGACCCGGCCAGACACCAGGCCGCGACCCCGACGGCGAAGACCGCCACGGTGAGCAGGCTGTCGGCGACGCCGATCGTGCGGAACGTCGGCGTGTAGACGGAGAGGTTGTCGGCGCCGTTCGCCACCGTCACCCCGATCACCGAGAAGAGGCCGGTGGCCACCACGGGCGACGGCGGTTCGACCTCGCCCCGGGCCCGCAGCGCCGAGACGAGACCACGCACCCCGAGAGCGAACGGGACCAGGCCGAGCAGCCCCACCCATCGGTCCGGCACGATCGTCAGCCCGAGTGCGGCGACGGCGGAGACGACGACCAGGACGGCGATCCCGGCGTACTGGCCGACCCAGATCTGCCACGGTCGCGGCCGGCCCGCCGCGCGGGCGGAGAGGAAGAGCACGGTCAACACGATGATGTCATCGACGTTCGTACCGGCGAAGAGCCCGACCGCCGCGAGCAGCGTCCCGACCAGATCTCCCACGCGCAGGGACTCTACGGGCCAGACGTGCCGCGCTCCCGGCACGGCCGGGTTCGAGGCGCTCGTTGCAGGGCAGTGATCAGGTCGGGCCGACGGCGGTCCGGGCGGCGCGGAGGGCGCCGACCGCGAGCAGCAGCGGCCCGGTGAGCGTCAGCGCGGCCAGCAGCGCCGCCGACACGTCGACCAGATCGGCCAGCGAGGTGGCCACGCCGACCGACAGGAAGACGCCGTGATCCGGGTTGGCGAACGACCACCAGGCCGACCAATCGCCGACGAGATCCTCGAAGGCGAGCGCCGCCGAGACCGTGACCAGCAGCGCTCCGAGCGGTACGAGGCCGGTCCGGTCGGCACGCGACGCCGACAGCGCCAGCACGGCCGCCGCCGCGAGGGTGGCCAGCAGCGCCGGCCAGCCGGCTCGGAGCAGGCCGAGCAGCGGGTCGCCGTCGATCCGGGACCAGACGTCCGCACCGACGACCACGAGCAGGAGTACGGCGACAGTTCTCGCCAGTACCGTGGCCCTCGGCCGCTGCCGGACCGGCAGCGCGAGTACGGCCACGGCGAGGCAGAGCACACCGAGCAGCAGCGCCACGCAGGCGAGCCGTTCCTGGTCGAGTGCCTGCCGCCACTGGTCGAGTGCCGGCTGTGGCAGAGTCGGCCGCCCGGTCGACCCGGCAGTACCGTCCAGCGGCGTGTAGAACGGGATCAGCAGGTTGCGGGGGGCCGGTTGGCCGGAGTCCCGCCACAGTTCCACCGCCGTGGGGAGCGCGAGCAGGGCGATGCCGGCGGCGAGCGCCGGTCGTACCCGTGGCGCTGCCGGACCGGCGACCAGGACGTACCCGACCAGCGCGGCCGACGCGACGAGCGCGGCCTGGGCGGCGGCGCGGTCGGCGGAGACCAGCGCTGCCAGGGCCGACAGCGTGCCGGCAGCGACGAAGACCGTCAACAGGACACGCGTGGGGCGCACGGTCAGCGATCATTCCATAGATGGGTCGCGACGGGTGCCGCCCTCGATCCCTACCCCTGCCGACCGGCGGGTGTTGAGGCGGGCGGCCTGGCGCATCAGGTGGTCGCGCTCGGCGAGGTTGGCTGCCTTTCGGGCCGCCTCGGCGTAGAGCCGCGCCGCCGTCGCCGGGTCGCCGTCGCGCTCGTGCAGGTACGCCGCCACCGCCGTGTGGCGGGGCAACGAGTCGTCCAGCGCCGCGAGCGCCGCCAACCCGGCGCGCGGTCCGTCCGCCTCGCCGACGGCGACCGCCCGGTTGAGCCGGACGACCGGGCTGTCGGTCAGCCGCGCGAGTTCGTCGTACCACTCGACGATCTGCACCCAGTCGGTCTCCTCGGCGGCCGGCGCGTCGGCGTGCAGTGCCGCGATGGCCGCCTGGGCCTGGAATTCGCCCAGCCGGTCGCGGGCGAGAGCGGCCTGGAGGATCTCCACGCCCTCGGCGATCAGTGTGGTGTCCCACCGGCCGCGATCCTGCTCGGCCAGCGGCACCAGGCTGCCGTCGGGCGCGGTCCGGGTGGCGCGTCGGGCGTGGTGCAGCAGCATCAGGGCGAGCAGTCCCGCCACCTCGGGGTGGTCGATCGCGGCCGCGAGCTGCCGGGTCAGCCGGATGGCCTCGGCGGCCAGGTCGACGTCGCCGGAGTAGCCCTCGTTGAAGACCAGGTAGAGGACGCGCAGCACGGTGGCGACGTCGCCGGGCTGGTCGAACCGTACCCCCGAGACGGTGCGCTTGGCCCGGCTGATCCGCTGCGCCATGGTCGCCTCCGGTACCAGGTAGGCCTGGGCGATCTGGCGGGTGGTCAGCCCGCCGACGGCGCGCAGCGTGAGCGCGACCGCCGACGACGGCGTCAGCGACGGGTGGGCGCAGAGGAAGTAGAGCTGGAGCGTGTCGTCCACCACGGGCACGGGCCCGGGCGCCGGCTCCTCGTCGAGGAGGTCCTCACGACGGCGGCGGGCGGCGTCCGCCCGGTTCGCGTCGAGGAACCGGCGCCAGGCCACGGTGACCAACCAGCCCTTCGGGTCCCGGGGCGGATCGGCCGCCCAGGTCCGGACCGCGTCGACCAGCGCGTCCTGTACGGCATCCTCGGCCGCCGCGAAGTCGGCCCCGCGGCGGACGAGGATGCCGAGCACGCTCGGGGTGAGGCTCCGGATCAGGGCCTCGTTCATCTGTCGGTCACTCCGTGATGGTCGGCGGCTCGGTCAGGAAGGGGCGCAGCTCGAGCCACTCGTGGATCGGCTTCCCGCCGGCCCCGGGAGCCGCCGACAGCTCCCCGGCCAGTTCGACGGCGCGCTCGTAGCTGTCGACGTCGATCACCATCCAACCGGCGATCAGGTCCTTGGTCTCGGCGAACGGGCCGTCGGTGACCGGCGGGCGCCCCTCGCCGTCGTACCGGACGAACGTCCCCTCGGGGGCGAGCGCCTGACCGTCGACGTACTCGCCGGTCTCCTCCAGCCGGGCCGCGAAGTCGCTCATGTACTGCACGTGCGCCGTGATCTCCTCCGGCGTCCACTTCTCCATCGGTACGTCGTTGACCGCAGCCGGAGCGCCACGGTAGTGCTTGAGCAGCAGGTACTTGGCCATCGTGTTTCTCCTCGGTACCGGTGTGCGACCCATTCTGGCCGCGTTCACAGCCGGGGACGGAGCAGGTCACCGGTTCTCGACATCGCCGTCGGAATTTTCTGTCCCCGATTTCCGAGCCCCCGGCCGGCCCGCGCGCCCGCCGTCGAGGCCCCGGCGCGGGACGGGAGCGCGGGACGGGAGCGCGGGACGGGAGCGCGGGACAGTCGACGACCAGGCACAATCCGGCGGTGCCGATCTCGATCTCGAACTACCGGGACCTCTTCGCGGACATCCGCAGACGACCCGGAATGTGGCTCATCCGGGCGGACTTCGCCAGCGTCGTGTCGTTCGTCGACGGCTGCAACGAGGGAAACGCCCGAGCCCTGCTGACCGGCTTCCAGCCCTGGCTGGTGACCCGGGCCGGCTGCCTGGACAACCACCTCTGGTGGAGCATCGTCGCTCACCTGACCGAACCCGTCGGCGCCAAGAACGTCCGCGACCTGGGCCCCGAGCTTGACGCCCGGGCCGTCGAGACGCTGTTCGACCTCCTCGACGAGTTCCTGGAGCTGCGCGACGAGCACGACGGCCTGCGCCGCGTCTACGCCGTACACGAAGAGTGGCGCCGCCTGCGCGGACAGAATGGCTGCGGCGCCACCAGCGCGCCCGGCTGCCCGACCGTGGCCTGGCCCAGAGCCGCGAGCCGGAGCGGGCGGGGTTCAGGGTTACCGCAGCGGCCGGAACGCGGCGCGTAGTTCGGTGGAGAAGAGTTCCGGTTCCTCCCAGGCGGCGAAGTGGCCGCCGCTGCCGACCTCGTTGAAGTACGCGAGGTCGGGGTAGACCGTCTCGGCCCAGCTGCGCGGGGCGGCCCAGAGCTCGTCGGGAAAGGTCGTGAAGCCGACCGGTACCGAGACCGGCGGCGGGGTCTGCCCAGCGGCGTCGGCAGCGGCCTGGGCCCGGGCGAACTCCCAGTACCATCGCGCGGACGAGGCGCCGGTGCCGGTCAGCCAGTACAGCGTGATGTTGTCGACGATGCTCTCCCGGGTGAGACCGCCGACGGCCCCGCCGTCGACGAACGCCCGGGACATCTTGTAGTAGCTGCTCGTGTCGTGGTCGAGCATCCAGGCCGCCAACCCGACGGGTGAATCCAGCAGGGAGTAGCCGATCGTCTGCGGGCGGGTGGACTGCTCCAGGAAATAGCCGAAGCCGTCCGTCGTGAAGGTGTTGAGCGCGTCGTACGCCGCCCGCTCCGGCCCGGACTGCGCCGGCAACTGGTCCTTGAGACCGATCGCCGCGACGAGCAGATTGACGTGGATGCCGAGCAGCCCCTCGGGGGCCAGTCGAGCCATCGCGTCCGTGACGGTGGCGCCGACGTCGCCGCCCTGGGCAACGTAACGCGAGTAGCCGAGCCGGTTCATCAACTCCGCCCACGCACGCGCCATCCGGGTGGACTCCCAGCCGGGCTCGGTCGGTTCACCCGAGCAGCCGTAGCCGGGCAGCGAGGGCAGCACCAGGTGGAACGCGTCCTCGGCGGTACCGCCGTGCGCGGTCGGGTCGGTGAGCGGGCCGATCACCCCGAGCAGCTCGACGACCGACCCCGGCCAGCCGTGCGTGATGATCAGCGGCAGTGCGTTCTCGTGCCGCGACCGCAGGTGGATGAAATGGATCTCGACACCGTCGATCTCGGTCGTGTACTGCGGCAGCGCGTTCAGCCTCGTCTCGAACGCGGGCCAGTCGTGCTCGGTCGTCCAGTACCGGGCCAGTTCCTGGACGGTCGCGAGCTGCACGCCCTGGGAGCGATCGGTGACCAGTTCCCGGCTGGGCCAGCGGGTGGCTCCGATCCGGCGATGCATGTCGGCGATCGCGTCTTCCGGCGTGTCGAGCCGGAAGGGACGGATTTCGTTGTCGTTCGACATGTTCCACCTGCCGGCTCGGGTCGACCGGCGCCGGGGCGCCGGTCGGCTGGTACGCGCCCAGTTTCGCACCGGCCCGGCGACCGGCGGACCGGAACGCGATTTCACGTTCGGGTACCGGGTCGACCGCCGGACGGGCTGCTGTCGCTTCGTCGGCCGCTGCCAGAACGGGTGTGGTGCCCGCAGCTACCTACGAGGGCTGAGGGTCGGTCGGCACCAGCCGAACCCGCCGGTTGACGAGGTTGATGTCCACGATCTCGACGGCGAGTACGTCGCCGAGTTCGCCGGTACGGTCCAGCGCGGTGTTGTGCACCAATCCCTCGAACAGCACGAACGCCGATCAGACAGGGGTACGGCGAGACGGCCGCGACAGTCGGGGTGTCGACTACGATCCGGTCGGCGTACCGGAGGGGGTCGGATGGAGACGTGGCGTCCCCTGGCGGGTGCCGTCCTGAGCCTTGCGGTGAGCCTGGTAGGTGTCGCCCTGGCCACCAACTTTCGCGGCGTCACCGAATGGCACGTACGGCGGTCGATCTCCACCGCGAGCGTGCTACGGCGAGTCCCGCCGTGGCGCTGGCTGCCAGACGGCTCGCCCGAGGAGCGTCTGGCGCGCTTCGTCCTGCTGGAAAGGGTGCTTGGGGTAGCTTTCGCGGCGGCCGGCGTCATGATCTTTATCGCCGTCGGCTACGGCATCGTGACCGGTCAGCCGATGCGGCTGGTGAAGTAGGCCGCAGGGTTCCGCCACGCCACCAACCAGGTCAATCTGCTCCCGGCGTGGTCGGGTCCAGTTCTGCGAGGAGGCGCACGATCCGGTCCCGGATCTGGTCGCGGACCTCGCGGACGACGGGCAGGGGCTGGCCGGCGGGGTCGGCGAGGGACCAGTCCTCGTAACGCTTGCCGGGAAAGACAGGGCAGGTGTCGCCGCAGCCCATCGTGACAATGACGTCACTGGCCTCGGCGGTCTCCCATTCGAGGATCTTGGGTTGTTCGGTCGAAATGTCGATGCCGACTTCCCGCATCGCTTCGACGGCCACCGGATTGATCTGCCCAGCCGGCTCCGAACCGGCGGACCGCACCTCGACGCTGTCCCCGGCCAGTTGACGGAGCCAGCCGGCCGCCATCTGGGAACGCCCGGCGTTGTGCAGACAGACGAACAGGACCGACGGCTTACCGGTCATCGTTCTTCCTGACAAACTCGGTGTTGCGGGAGTCATAACCGCGCCTCCTCGTGCGCCGGACGCCGGAGGACCAGGTCGTCGAGACGCCGCCCCGGCACGGGGTACCACCACGCCAGGGCGGCCAGCGCGACCAAGGCGCCGACGAGTTGACCTGCGACGAAACCCGGTGCCGAGGCGGGGGCGATGCCCGCGAAGGTGTCGGAGAAGATTCGGCCTACGGTCACGGCCGGATTCGCGAAACTCGTGCTGCTGGTGAACCAGTACGCGGCACCGATGTAGGCGCCGACCGCGGCAGGTGCCACGTTCACCCGACCGGAGCGGACCAGGGCGACGACGAGCAGCACCAGGCCGGCGGTGGCGACGACCTCGCCCAGCCAGAGGTGCCCGCCCATCCGGGCCGTGCCGGACCAGGTCACGGCAGGCAGGTCGAACATCAGGTTCCCCAGGACGGCCCCCGCGACCGCTCCGGTGACCTGCGCGGCCACGTACGCCGCGAGCTGGGCCGGGCTCAGCCCTGCACCGGTACGTCGACCGAGCCACCAGTCCGCCGCCGAGATCACCGGGTTGAAGTGCGCCCCGGAGACCGGCCCGAAGATCAGGATCAGCGCGCCGAGTGCCAGAGCCGTCGCGAACGCGTTCTGCAACAGTTGCAGTCCCACGTCCCCGGGCGACAGTCGGGCAGCCGCGATGCCGGAGCCGACCACCGCGGTGACCAGCAGGGCCGTACCGGCGAACTCCGCCGACGTACGCCGGGCCAGGCTCACCCGGATGCTCGGGACGTCATCGCCGACGTGTCGAGCAGCCGGGACAGTGCACCGAGCCGGCCGGGCATCACCCAGTAGTAGACCCAGGTGCCTCGACGCTGGGAGTCGACCAGGCCCGCTTCCCGCAGCACCTTGAGGTGGTGCGAGATCGTCGGCCCGGTCAGGTCGAACGCGTCGGTCAGCTCACACACGCAGACCTCCCCGCCGGCTCGGGCCGCGATGAGCGACAACAGGCGCAGGCGTACTGGATCACCCAGCGCCTTGAAGCCCCGGGCCAGGTCGGCGGCCGTCTCCTCGGTCAGGGCTTCGGCGACCAGCGGCGGACAGCAGCTTTCGGCGCTGAGTAGGGGTAGCTCTTGTCTCGACACCCATCTAGTTTGACAGTCATCTAGCCAACGTGGCAACCTGCTGTTTAGATATCCATCTAGGCAGGGAGGTGCGGGATGTCCCGCGTCCAACTCGCGCTACGCGTTTCCGACCTTGAAGGGTCGGTGGCGTTCTACTCCAAGCTGTTCGGGGTCGAGCCGGCCAAGCGACGCCCCGGGTACGCCAACTTCGCCATCGAGCAGCCGCCGCTGAAGCTCGTCCTGCTGGAAGGCGCCCCGGACCAGCCCACCGTCATGGACCACCTCGGCGTCGAGGTCTTCGACGGCGCGGAGGTGGCGGCCGCGACCGAGCGGCTCACCCAGAGCGGGCTGATCACCCTCACCGAGAACGACACCTCCTGCTGCTACGCGGTGCAGGACAAGGTGTGGGTACGCGGCCCTGGCAACGAACCGTGGGAGGTGTACGTGGTCAAGGGCGACTCCGACCAGTACGGCAAGAGCGCCGACGCACAGCCCGGCGCCGACGACAACTGCAAGTGCGGCGAGGCCGGGGACACCAGTGGCGGCAAGGAAACGGCCACCGTGGGAGCCGCCTCGGGTGGTTGCTGCTCGTAACACCGGCGGTCTCACGGGAACGGGCGGGTCCGCTGGCGGAATGCGAATCCACCAGCGGATCCGAGCCGGTTGGACGGTTTCGATGACATTGTGTCTGGCGCAGACCGGCCGGCCGGGGTGAGCAGGATCGACGTCCTGCGGCCGGACTCGGCCGGACCGGCCGGGACCAAACAAAAGCAGCCCCTCACCCGGTTGTCCCAGGTCAGGGGCTGGTTTCGCACCTTGTGGCGGGTAGAGGATTCGAACCTCTGTAGCTTTCGCGACGGATTTACAGAGCGTCTGCGGTCTTGGGCAGCACAGTGGCTCTGAGCTGCGGGTACTCCCATTCACGCCCCGGCCTGCCAACGAGCCGCCCACCATCTGCCCACGCCCACAGCCGAAGCCCTCCCGCCCGTCCCGAAGACTCAGGAAGGCTCAGGCTCGGCCGGCACGAGCCGGACGCGCCGAAGGACAAGGTTGATCTCCGCTACCTGCACCGTCAGCTTGTCGCCGACCGTCGGAGCGGGGTCGAGGTGGCTGCCGCGCACCAGCCCCTCGATTCCGTCTCCAACAGCCACAAAGAAGCCGATCGGCGTGATGAGAGTGACCTCGCCGCGTACAACGGCTCCGAGACGCGCCCTGGCGAACTCGGCCAGTGGATCCGGCTGCAACGCCTTGAGCGACAGCGACACGTGCTCACGTTCCAGGTCGACACCCAGCACCATCACCGTGATGCTGTCCCCTACCCCCACGACGTCGGATGGATGATCAAAACGGCTCCAGGAAAGCTCCGCGCAGTTCACCATGCCGATGACTCCACCGATCTCGACGAACACCCCGAAGTCTTCGATCTCGGCCACCACGCCAGCTAAGACCTGACCATGCTCTAACGATCTGAGACTCACGCCCTGCCTCTCGATGTCCCTCTGTCCCATGAACTCTCCGACTCTTCGGCAGCTCTACCCGAGCGCACCGCCGATTCTGTCGTTGATGGTGTCGTCTCCCCCGTCGATGCAGTTGGCATAAACCCGGAGCAGGACGGCAACGCCATGGCCCAAGCGCCGGGCAACCTCGGTCGGCGGGACGCCTGCATTCAGCCAGAGGGACGCAGCCGCGTGACGTAGATCGTAGGGGCGGCGGGCGAGGGGCGAAGCCGCCTGCGACTCGGTCAGTGCCCTCTCCCGAGCGAGCTTCCACCACCGGTCGTAGACCGACGACCACCGTGCGCCCCACGCCCGCCGTACGCCTCGCTGTGGCCCTGACCGGCGTAGCCCTCAGCCAGATGTGGACACCAGGACCAAGACAGGTCCAGACAGCCCCGCCCGGCCACCCGTCCGAGCCCCAGAGGACCCAAGATCGACCTGCCCACCATCTGCCCACGACTCGCTGTGGAGGGCTGGACTCGGCCAGACCGGCCGGGACCAAACAAGATCAGCCCCTCACCCGGTTGTCCCAGGTCAGGGGCTGATTTCGCACCGTGTGGCGGGTAGAGGATTCGAACCTCTGTAGCTTTCGCGACGGATTTACAGAGCGCCACGTCCGAGGCCCTAACCAGCACGAACGCGCCTACGGGCCTCCTTCGTGACACGCATGCGACACAGCAAGGCGGGGGCTGAGCAGTGCCAGCAGTTGCAGGACGCTGCTGAACATCGGGACCTCTGACCGAGACAGCCCGAGACGAGCAGCATCGCCGTACCCCATGCTTGCAACCTCTGCTGATCTAAGTAGTCCACGCACTCGGTGCGCATGCCCCCCCGGTCCCTCCCCGCAACGAGACACGAAGCTCTGTCGGATTGCTGATTGACTGCGGGAGGACCTAAGAGCCGTCAAGCTCTTGAGGCGGCGGCCCTCTACTGTGGACTTTTGGAATCAGGTAAGTCCTGTTAGCATCGCCGGACCTGACTATGATCCATAACCTCCCCGAGGATCATGATGCTGCTGAACATGCGAAGCTGGCAGGAGTTAGAAGTAGACGTCTTGGATGACGTCATCCTCGATCCCCGGAACGTGCGGCTAGTGCAGGAGCACGAGACCCCGCAACCACTGATCATCAACGACCTCTTCAAGAACGCCAAAGCGCTCGAACTAGTGCAGGCGATCGCCCTGTTGGGCTACCTAACCCATGAGTTGCCTGTCGTACTACAACGCGAGGACTCGCTCGTAGTGGTAGAGGGGAATCGCCGCCTAGCCGCGTTGAAGGCCATCCAGAATCCCTACCTGGTCCCCACCTACGCCAGCAGTATCAATAAGCATGTCAGCGCCATTAGCGAAGACGATAGGGAAGCACTCCGGACCATCCGGGTTAAGGTTGCACCCAGCCAGGTCGAGGCCGATCAGCTTATCGCGGCACTCCACACTAGCAATCCGCGCGTTCCCTGGGGACCGGACAGACAGGCCGCCTTCTTCGAAGCCCAGGTCGAGGCCGGTCGCACTCTCGACGAACTCTTAGCACTCTACCCGACCATTCAGGTTCGGAAGTTTGTAATCCGAGCCTCGGCGTTAAAGCTATTCAAGTCCGTTCCGTACTCAAACGATAGTTTGAGAAAGGCACTCAATGATGACCGCAAGGTCAAGGTGTCGATCCTTGAACGACTCTACGAGTATGACAAATTTCAGAGTTTGGCCGGTATCCGGGTTTCCAACAGAACTGCCGTCGCTGAAATAGTTGGCACCGAGAGGCGGTTCTTCGCCGTCGCAGAAAAAGTTGTAGGCGACATCGTAGGAAAGAGGTTGAACACCCGCGTTCTGAACCGACAAGACAGCCCAACGTACACCGAATACATGGCGGAACTTGAGGCCTTCGTTCGTACTCTCGAAAAGCAGGGCGGGAGCGGTGATCCTGCGGGTACGGGTACGAGCGGGTCTGGAGGACCAGGAACGGGTAGAGGTTCCTCTACCGCTGGAGGTGCTTCGGGCGGACGCACGAGTGGCCCTAACCACGGTAGCAGTTCGGGTGGCAGCACCACTGGCGGCGATTCTGAGTCGAAAGACGGAAATGGCTCATCATCCGGAAGCACCGGCAGTAGGCGCATCAGCAAAAAACTCGACACGACAGGGCTAGCCGCACCAGCCGCTATGGCAACATCAGCGATTCCGAATCTCTTGCTAGAGATAAGCCAGCTCAACATCGAGGCGTTTCCAAATGCAACCTTCGACCTGATGCGCACTCTTCTTGAGAAAACCATCAAGATGTACGCTGACGTCCTAAACGTAAACATCAGGAGCGAGGTTTCGGTACGTGGTCACGTGATGCTAGACAACTGCCTTGATTGGCTGGAGCAAAGGGTTAGAGCCGACGGCGCAACCGCGATTGCAGGCGTGATTAGGAAAGTCAAGAATGGACAGTTGGCGGATTACGTTGCCACTACCGATCACCTAAACGCCATCAACCATAACCCTTTGATAAGCGCCACGCCATCAGAGGTTAGGACTGCATGGAATTCCACTAAGCCTATCCTGGAATGGATGCTGAAGCCATGAGCGCCGCTACCCGCGCGAGCCGTGACCTGCGACGCCTTTCCATTTCTCCTCTCAGGTATCCAGGCGGCAAAGGTTCGCTGTTTAGTCGTCTCCGCACGCTTATTAGAGCCAATCGACCGAGGAACGCCATCTACGTCGAGCCCTACGCCGGAGGCGCGGGCGCCGCATTGGCCCTGCTGGCTTCGGGCGAGGTAAAGCGCATCGTAATCAACGATCTCGACCCTGCGGTCTTCGCCTTCTGGCAGGCGGTGACAGCAGAACCGAAGGGATTTTCTGCACTGCTCAAACAGGCGGTCCTCACAGTAGACGAATGGGAGCGCCAGAAAGAAATATACCTCACCGCAAGTAGGGATAACTACCTCGAATTGGGTTTCGCCACCTTCTATCTGAACAGGACGAACCGTTCAGGAGTGTTAAATGGAGGACCGATCGGCGGCAAGGACCAGACTGGGAACTACAAAATCGATGCCCGATTCAACAAGGAGACACTTGCAGAACGCCTTCGGATCATCTCACTGTATGCGCGCCACATCGCCGTAAGCAATTCGGACGGCATCGAGGTCATCGAGGAGTACTGCGCCGAGCGGAACGGCTTCATTTACGCCGATCCACCCTACTTCGACAAAGCAGGGTCTTTATACCTCAACTCATTCGACCAAGAGGCACACGCCAAGCTTGCCGACTGCTTGAACGAGCGCGCTGACCAGATGTGGGTGCTTACATACGATAACGTCCCAGACGTCGGACGACTCTACAATAACCGCCGCCGCGAGGTATTCGCCCTGAACTACTCAGCACATCGGGTAATGAAGGCGAATGAAGTAATGGTGTATTCGGACCTGGTTAACCTTACTAACCCACAGCAGGAGCTGTTCTGATACAAGTTCTCACTCACCAAGTCCCAAGAGATGCTGAGCAACCTCTCTCATACTCGTAATAACTACATCCGCCCCGGCAGCATTGAAAGAGTCGATTTTAGCTCTACGGTTCGCGTAGCCAATGATGCGCACTCCGGCAGCGTGCGCTCCCTCGATGTCCGACAGCGAGTCGCCGATCAGAACGCAGCGACTCGGTGACTCGCCAAGGGATCGAACGGCTTGGAGGATGGGATCGGGGTTGGGCTTCATACGAGCCGGCTCGGCGTAGGCCCTGCCAACCACGGGCGAGACGTACCCGGCAAGCCGATGCGCCGCCAGATAGGCTGCCACCGCACTGGCGGAATTGTTGCTGACCACCGCCACGGGTAGCCCTGCCTGTCGAGCGGCCACGATGACCTCCCGTCCGTAGGGCGTGGGATCAGCGCTCGCAGCAGCTTGGCGTTCTGCCGCACAAAGCGCATCCTCCACCGCTCGCGTGAGGTCGTTATCGCCCGTCGCGCCGGTCCAGCGCAGCACCTCAAGCGGGTCCGTTTCGTTGGCAAGAGCCGGTTGTACCTCGACACCTCGCAGCCGCAGCACGCCGACCAGCTCGGCCGCTACCTTCGGCGCCGGATAGCCCGCGAAGATGCTGCACACCGGGCCGTCGAAGTCGAGTAGTAGCGGACCGCCCTCAGCGAGCAGCCGGCCGAGGCTGGCGGCGGTCATCCGTCGTACCGGTAGGCGACGGTCGACCACATCGAGTCGAACCACTGGCGGGACGCTCCTACGAATTGCGTGCCGTGCGAGGTGTCGTCGTCAGTCACCGCGTAGTGGAACAGCGGCACGTCCTTGCCCATCAGGTCGTAAATCGCCATGGGTTCACCCTTGATCGAGACGGTGCGCTCAACCACCGGATAGAAGCCGTAGAAGACCTCTTCGCCGTTGAGGATGTAGAGCTTGAACAGCGGGGACGCCCGGTGCATCCGCACCTCAACAGTGGTCGACCGAACTAGGCCCAGGTCGCCTAGCTCAGTGACCTGATCGATGATGCCGTCTGCCGCCCGCCGGGTGATCCGCTCCGCACGCTCACGTACCGCCGGGTCGTCGGTCTGCGTCTCGGCCCGCGACGGCAGCGCCATCGGCACCGTCATGTCGGAGATCAGGACTCGCACTGCAATCGTCTCTGGCGCGAGCCGGCCGACACGCACCTTGTCCAGCACTTCGGCGAGCGCATCGCGCAGCGTCTCGCCGGAAAACCCGGCGAAGTCGATCGCAACATGGGGCCGTTCGAAGGCCGCTTCGATGTGCGGACGCAGCTCAACGGCCCGCTGCGTTTGCGCCCGGACGAACGCGCCACTGCCCTGCCGGGACACGATCAGGCGCTCCGCCCGAAGCAGCTCCAATGCTCTCTTGATCGTCTCCCGCGCTACGCCGTAGCGGGCGGCTAGCTCGGGCTGTGATGGCAGCTTGTCGCCGGGGGCAAGCCGGCGCGTGAGGATGGCAGCCCGCAGCTTGTTCGCGATCTGCTGCGAGGCCTGTTTGGGGTCGTCGGGGTCTAGCTGACCGAGGAAGTCAAGGTTCTCGCTCACCTGACTACGGTAGCGCTGACTAGCCAAGTTAGGAAAGTTCGCCAGCACCCCTTGACCTGACTAGCCAGGCCAGCCTACCGTCATCTCATCGGACCTGACTAGCCAGGTACGACAAGCCGGCCGGATGGCTCGGGGAACGGCGGCACTTCGTTGCCGTACGCCCATGGGACGCCGGATCAGGTCGTTCATTGATCAATTCCACAGCGACAGGAAAAGGCGCTTGCGAGGCCGCGAGCAGCATCCGTGCGACGACACCCGTAGGTCCGGGTCGAGCGTGGCGAGCGGACGGATAGCGAGCGCTGAAACCCCTGATGAATGGCCCCGGGCCGTGCCGCGTGCCGGCCCGGCGGCTCCCGATCTGAGGAGTGATCGTCATGAACCTCGCTGGCTGTGTCCGGGTGACCACCCGGAAGTCGTCGCCCCTGCATCAGTGCCGGTGCGGCGTGGTCTCGACCCGTACCGACCACTGCCCGCCGAAGCGCCGCCGCTGACCTTGCGAGAGGACCGAGAGTCGATGAGCTTCGACCTGCACCCGGGCGAGCCGACCGCCGCCGACCTGGCCGCGATCGACCACGAGTGGCCGCTGATCGCCGCCGAGCTGGACGTGTTGGACGCCGAGATCAGCATGATCTACGCCGAGGATCACGGCGGCCCGACCGCGCTGGACTGGCGTCGTCTGCGGCGTGCCGAGGCCCGGGTTACCCGGGCCGCCGCCGACCTGGCCGCTACCCGTACCGACCCGGGCCGCGCGGCCTGATGTCCCGCATCCGCGCCGCCTACCGCGATCCGGACGGCGCCCGGTACGGCATCCCGACCTACTGGTGGCGGGGTGCCCCGCCGGGTTACGCCACCCGCCGGCAACTGCGGTCCGCCGGGCTGTGTCCCGGCCGTCAGCCGGTCGCCGCGCAGATCATGTGGGCCGGTGTCGGCGGTACCCGCATCGCGTACCTGTACCGGCTGGATCTGGCCCGGCCGAAGCGTACCGCCACCGCCGCGCAACTCGTCGCCATCGGCAAGGCGTTGGCGGCCCGCCGGACGTGCCCGACCTGCGGCGTTGTCCGGCCCTACTGCATCCCGCGCTCGCTCGGCGAGTGCGTCGACTGTGCCTACCCGCAGGAGGTAGCAGCATGAACCGCACGACCTTCACGTCCCGGGCGGTTGCCGGCCTGGTAGCCGCCGTCGCCGGGTTCGCGTCCTACTCGCACATCTACGACGTGGCCACCGGAGCCGGTGAACACGAGGCGGTTGCCGCCGTACTGCCGCTGGCGATCGATGGTCTGATCCTGGTTGCCACCCTTGCGATGCTGGCGGACAAGCGGGACGGCCGGAAGCCGCGTTTCTCCGCCCGGGTAGCGCTGGTGTTCGGCGTGGTCGCCACAGTGGCGGCAAACGTGGCATCGGCCGCGCCGACGATGAACGCCCGACTCGTGGCGGTCGTACCGGCGGTGAGTTTCCTACTGGCGGTAGAGGTGCTGTCCCGTCGGGGAAAGCTCGCCAAGCCGGAACCGGAAATCCCGACTCTGCCTGCCGAAACGAAGATCGAACCGGCAAGCATCCCGGTACTGGAGTCCACGCCGGTCACGACGGATACCACCCCACTGCCGTCGGTGCCCGCACCCAACGACACCGAACCGACCCCGGCCGATGACGAGCGTTCCCGCCGCAACACGGCCCGCCGTGCCTACCGGCAGAGCGTGACGGCCGGCAAGCCGCTTTCCGGTGCCGCCCTCGGCCGGCAATTCGGAATGTCGGACCGGTGGGGCCGTGACCGAGTGGCCGAGGTCCGGGCCGCCGAGCAGAAGACCCGGCAGCGGCAAGAGCCGCCGGCCACCGCGAACGGCGCCGAGGTACCCGCGCTGGCCGAGGCGGTGAAGCTCTGATGTCCCACACAGCAAGGGACCTGCTGGACAGCCTCGGCGCCATCTGGTCGCCGGATCTGGACGCCTACGCGGCCGGACGGATCGACGCTTCACAGATCCGCTGCGTCCTGTGCCAGCACGCACCCTGCGACTGCCCGCCCTTCGGCAGTCCCGAGTACATGGCACTGATCGACAAGCGCCACCACCGCCGCTGATTTCGCCCGGCGGCACGGCCCCTGGCCTGGAAACCGATGCCGTGCCGCCGGCCCCCATCCCTCAGCCCAAACGACTTCGGGAGGAATCCACATCATGACTTCCCCGAACGATGATCGTTTCGACTGGCAGGCCGCAGAGGCCGAGATGCACGACACCGGGCCGGACGCTGAGGTGGTCGACCTGGAAGCCGAGCGGGTCCGCCGGACCGGAAGCGACCCGGACGCCGACGGCAACGATGGTGACGACCTGGACGACGCCGAGCCCGGCGGGCCGGTGCTGGTCGACAGTGTGGAAGCGCAGCGGCGACCGCGGTTCAGCCTGGCGAGTTTCCGGGACGCTCACCGGGTGCCGATCCTGCCGGGCTGGCTACGGTCCGGGCGGGAGTTCACCGGCAACCTGGCATGGGCGGCCGGGTTCGGGTTGCACGCGACCGGCTACCACTTGCTCCGCAGCCCGAAGTACGTCGGCAAGCTGGTGTTCCGCTCCCCGGTCGGCGCCTACCGGGTCGGTCGCACGACGGTGCGGTGGTTGTTCGACCTGGAAGGCGAGCAGGTACGGCAGGCGACCGTCCGGCGGGAGAACGCCGAGGAGTACCTGAAGCTGTCTCGGCAGCGTGACCGGCGGGTGCGGTGGCGCGGCATCGTCGCCGCCTTCGGTACGGCCGTGACGCTGGCCGGTGGGGTGACGCTGGTGTTCGCCCCGTCGTGGTCGCGGTGGGCGGTGCTCGGCATGCTGGTGACGCTGTTCGGGTTGCTCGGTGGCCGCGACGACAAGCCGCTGCTGGACACCGCCGTTGTTCGTACTCAGGCCGCGCCGCTGACCTCGGTTGAGGTGGTACAGGCGTTGGCCGCGTTGAACATCAGGGGCATCAACGACGCGATCCGGCGGGGGGACACCGGCAAGCGGTGGTTCCCGGCCCCGGTCGCCCGGGAGAACGGCGCCGGCTGGCGGGCCGACGTCGAGCTACCGCGCGGCGTCACGGCGTCGGCGGTGGTCGACAAGCGGGAGGAGTTGGCCGCCGCGCTGACCCGGCCGCTCGGGTGTGTGTGGCCGGAGGCCAACGCCGAGGTACACCCCGGCCGGCTGATCCTGTTCGTCGCCGACAAGGACATGTCCCGGTCGAAGCAGGCCGCGTGGCCGCTGCTCAAGTCCGGCACGGTCAACCTGTTCAAGCCGTTCGCGTTCGGCACCGACCCGCGCGGCCGGCTCGTCACGTTGACCCTGATGTTCGCTTCGATGATCGTCGGGTCGATCCCGCGTATGGGCAAGACGTTCTCCCTGCGTCTGGCCCTGCTCGGCGCGTGTCTCGACCCGCGTGCGCAGCTGCACGCGTTCGATCTGAAGGGGACCGGGGACCTGTCGGCGTTGGAGCCGGTGGCGCACCGGTACCGGGCCGGTGACGACGACGAGGACATCGCCTACGGCCTGGCCGCGATGCGGGAACTACGGACCGAGCTGCGACGGCGGACGAAGGTGATCCGGAACCTCCCGCGTGACCTGTGCCCGGAGAACAAGGTCACCGACGACCTGGCGAACCAGCGCAAGCTTGGCCTGTTCCCGATCGTGGCCGGGGTCGACGAGTGTCAGGTGTGGTTCGAGCACCCGAAGTACGGGGCCGAGTTCGAAGAGATCTGCACCGACCTGATCAAGCGCGGACCGGCCGCCGGTATCACGCTGATCCTGGCCACCCAACGCCCCGACGCCAAGAGCCTGCCGACCGGGATCAGCGCCAACGCGGTGCTCCGGTTCTGCCTCAAGGTCATGGGACACACCGAGAACGACATGGTGCTCGGTACGTCGATGCACAAGAACGGGATCAAGGCCACCACGTTCTCCCGCCGGGACCGGGGCATCGGCTACCTGGCCGGTGAGGGCGACGACCCGGTGATCACCCGGACGTACTTCATCGACGGCCCGACCGCTGAGCAGGTGGTACGGCGTGCCCGGACGCTGCGGGAGAAGGCAGGCACCATCACCGGCCACGCCACCGGCCAGACCATCGACACCGCCGCCGTCCGGCGAGACACCCTGCTGGACGATTTGGCGGCCGTCATGTCGGACAAGAAGCCGAAGGTCTGGGCGAGCGTGCTGGTCAAGCAACTCGCCGAGCTGCGGCCCGACCTGTACGCGGGGCTGACCACCGACCAGCTACGCGCCGCGCTCAAGCCGCACGGCGTCACCCCCGGGCAGGTGTGGGGCAGCGACCCGGACACCGGAGAGTCCGGCAACCGGCAGGGCTTCAACCGCGACCACGTCCTGACCGCGCTCACCGAGCGTGATGGGAAGAAGGGGCGCGGCGCGGCCGGGTAGCCCGTCGACCGGTCCTAGGTCTAGGAGCGACGGCCCCTAGACCTAGGACCGGCCCTAGGAATCCATACATCACCTGATCAGGCGCCTAGTCCCTAGGGGCCGCATCGTCTTGCACCCTGAAACCGGCTGTTGGAGGCATTCCGTGACCCTCGCCGCCGTCCTAGCTAGCCTCATCCCCGTTGGTTACGCAGCGTGGTACGCCGTGTTGTGCGCGGCGGCCCCGTTCGGACGCTGCTGGCACTGCTCCGGCCGCCGCAACCGGCTCGACCGGCGGCACCGTGACTGCCACTGGTGTGACGGCACCGGCCGCCGCGTGCGGGTCGGCCGCCGCCTCTACGACTACTTCCGCAGCGAGTACGAGCGGGGCCAGCAATGAAGCGCCGGGCGGACCGGCACACCGACTGGTGCGGCCGGGATCACCGCTGCAACCTCGCCGAGCACCGGTCGGAAGAGATCATCGTGGACCTTCCCGGGCACGGCCGGGCGGTGCTCACCCGCGTCGCCACCGACACCGGTACCGACCACGCCGAGATCCGTATCCGGGTCGCGCTGGTCGACGCCGAACCGGCCGCCCGTCGGCAGCTTCACGCCATGCTGACCGACCTTCGCGCGCTGGTCACCCGGGCCGCGCTCGCCGGACACCGACACCCGGCACCCGGCCGCCGGAGGTGACCCGGTGGCCCGGGACGCCAACGGTCGGTGCCGGCACTGGATCGGCACCGACCGGCGGCACTGCCACTCCGCAGACCGGGTGCGGATGTTCCTGCCCGGCCCCCGCTGCCCGCAGCACACCCCGGCCGCCATCGCCGGACGCACCACCCCTGATGAAGGGAGCAACCTCGTGTCTGACCTGCTCACCACCGCCCGTGCGCACGCCGCGCGCGGCTGGCACGTCTTCCCGCTACGCCCTGACGACAAGCGCCCGGCCGTGAGGGACTGGGAGTCCCGGGCCACCACCGACCCGGACCGCATCGAACGCTGCTGGACGGCCGGCCCCTACGGGATCGGCATCGCGTGCGGGCCGTCCCGGCTGGTCGTGGTAGATCTCGACGTACCGAAGACGCCCGGCGGGCCGAACGGGGCCGAGGTGTTCGGCGCGCTGTGCGAGCCACACGGCCCCGACGCGTGGGAGACGTACACGGTTCAGACCGGGCGCGGTGGCCTACACCTGTACTACCGCCACCCCGACGGCCCCGAGCTGCGCAACACCGCCGGCACCCTCGGCCCGGCCATCGACACCCGCGCCCACGGCGGATACGTGGTCGCCGCCGGCAGCACCGTCGCCGGACGGCCGTACCTGGTCGACGGAGACACCGACCCGGCACCACTGCCCGGCTGGCTCGCCGACCTGCTACGCCCGGCACCGCTGCCACCGCAACGGCCGGTGGTCGTCGCGCTGCCCGGTGGTCGGGAAGGCGCCTACGTGCGGGCCGCGATCGACCGGGAAACCGCCCGCGTCGCCACCGCGCCGGAGGGCCAGCGGAACCGGTCGCTGTACGTCGCCGCTGTCGCGCTCGGCCAACTGGTAGCCGGTGCGGCGCTCGCCGAGGACCAGGCTACGAGCGTGCTGGAACACGCGGGATTGTCCGCCGGACTCGGCCGGGTCGAGATCGCGCGCACGGTCCGATCCGGCATCGCGGCCGGGCAGCGTCGGCCCCGGGCGGTGGCAGCGTGAACGCCGAGCAGCTGCAACCGTGGCGGTGGTCGTACCGAGCCGATCCCCGAGCGTTGCCGCTGGCCGACCGGCACTACAACCGGCAGAAGATCGGTTCACCGCAGTTCGTGCCGCCGGGCCGGTGTGTCGTGCTGCTCACCGACGACGCCGACGCGCTGTGGGTGACCTCCTGGCCCATTGCCGCGTACGTGCAACACGCATGGGCCGGTGCGATGGTCTGCTCTCTGTTCCGCCGGGAACCGGCCTGCCCACACCGGGCATCGTCGCTGATCACCGCCGCCGTTGCTGCCACGCGTGCCCACTGGCCCGACCTACCCGCCTTGGGGATGGTCACCTTCGTTGACCCGCGCAAGACCCGCCGCAAGCGCGATCCTGGTCGCTGCTACCGCCGGGCCGGATGGACGCCGGTTGGCTGCACCAAGGGCGGACTCATCGCGTTGCAGCTGCTCGCCGACGACTTCCCGCCCGCGTTGCCCGCCCGGCCGCCCTACGCCTATGGCCAAGGTGACCTGTTCGAACTGGAGGCCGCAGCATGACCGCCGCACCACGCCTTCACCTCGTGACCGATACCAGCGAGGACACCGACCGGCCCGACCCGGGCGGCCCGCTGTGGGATGTTCCAGTGCCGTTGACCGGGCCGAACACGGCGCCGCCGCCGTTCCCGGTCGACGTGTTCCCCCGCTGGCTCGCCGAGCAGGTGACCGGCGTTGCCCGGTTCACCCAGACCGATCAGGCGATGGCCGGCACCCTGGCCGTGGCCGTGCTGTCCGCGTGCGCGGGTGGCCGCCTTGAAGTGGAGCCGGTGGCCGGGTGGCGGGAACCGGTGAACGTGTTCGCTGCCGTCATCGCCGGCCCCGGTGAGCGGAAGTCCCCGGTACATCGGGCGATGACGGCGCCGCTGTTCTCGGCACAGTCGACGCTCGCCGAGGCGATGCGGCCGAGGATTGCCGAGGCCGCCGCGCTGCGGGACATCGCCGACCGGCAGGCCGAACAGGCCAAATCCCAAGCGGCCAAGGCCACCGACCCGGACAAGCGGGATCAGGCGTCGGCCGACGCGGTGGCCGCTGCCATCGCGGCCGAGGCGATCACCGTGCCCGGCCTGCCCCGGCTGATCGTGGACGATGCCACCCCGGAAGCGCTGATAGGGCTGATGGCTGCTAACGGTGGCCGGATGGCGATCATCTCGGACGAGGGCGGGATTTTCGACACCCTGGCAGGTCGGTACTCCGGTACGCCGAACCTTGACCCGTACCTGAAGGGTCACGCTGGTCAGCCGATGAGCAACGAGCGGCAGACCAGGGAAGGCGCGTCGGTCGACAAGCCAGCGTTGACCGTGTGCGTGATGGCGCAACCGAGCGTGTTGCGGAAGTTCGGCGGGAACGCCGACCTTGCCGGCCGAGGGTTGCCGGCCCGGTTCCTGTTCGCGCTGCCCCGGTCCCTAGCCGGATGGCGGTCCGTGGACGCCGAACCGGTGCCGGAGCAGGTGATCACCGGTTATCGGCACCGGATTCACGACCTGGCCGCGATGCTGGCCGAGTGGGAAGACCCGGCGGTGGTCACCCTGACCCCCGAGGCGGGACGTGTCCGGCGGGCCGCCGCTGAGGCGGTGGAGGCCGAGCTACGGCCCGGCGGAAGCCTGTACGACATGCGGGAATGGGGCAACAAGCTGGCCGGCGCAACGCTGCGCCTGGCCGGGCTGCTGCACGTCGCCCACCACCCCGCCGACGCCTGGCGGCGTCCGGTCGACGCCGACCGGATGGCCGACGCCGTGCGGCTGGCGGAGTTCTTCGCCGCGCACTACCGGGCCGCCATGTCCACCATCGGCAGCGACGCCGCGATGGAGAACGCCCGCTACGTGCTCGGAGTGCTGGCCAGCAAGGGCATGACCAGCTTCACCCGCCGGGAACTCCACCGACGCGTCTCCCGCCGACTTCCCAAGTCTGACGAGGTGTCGGCGGTGCTGGCCGAACTCGCTGCCCTCGGATGGGTTCGCCACAACGCCGACGGCCGGTACGAACTGCACCCCCGCGCCACCGGGGAGGACCCGGGAAGCGTTGACACGTTGACACCCGCACCGGATGGCGAGGTTTCCGCAGCTCAGGACACCCGCGAGACTGTCAACGCGGCCCGTTGACACCCGTTGACAGGCGTTGACACCCGACCGTCGGCCCGACCGGTGTCAACGGTGTCAACGCCTGTCAACGCGGCCCGTTGACACCTACACACCGACCACTACCTGCGGAAACGCTCGCCCGGCCGCCGATTGTCAACGTGTCAACGCTTCCGGCGCCATCGCCCGGCCCCACGCCGGTCCCGACCGACCGTGCCGACACCCCGAAACGGCCCGCTGAGAGCCCCTGAGACGGATCGGCCCTACGCCTTACACCGGGACGCCTCAGATCTTGGCTCTACGGCGCTCTCAGCGGCCCGCTATACGCCGTTCTGTGGCGATGTCTCCCCGATCCTCCACAAGTGACCAGCATCGACCGGAAGGCGCTCACGATGCGAATCAGGCTGCACGGCACACCCGCTGAAACAGGCGCTGCGCTGGCTGCCCTGGCCAAGGTGCTGCACATCCGCTCCGTCTCCCGCCCCTACCCCGACCGCCGATCCCCCATGTTCCAGCGCATCTACCTCGACGCCGCCCCGAGGGAGGACGCCCGCCGATGACCACCCGACCGCAGCGCGCCACCCCGACCGGCAACCTACTTACCCTCGCCGAAGTCCTTGACGAACTCCGCGTACCCCGCTCCACCTTCTTCCGCTGGAAGGCCACCGGCCGCGCACCCCGAACCATCAAATACCCCAACGGCAGCCTCTACGTCCGCCGGCGAGACCTCGACACCTGGCTCAACGATCACGAGGAGGCCGCTTGAGCACCTACGACGTACGAATCCACAGCATCCAAAAGCGCCAACTGACCAAGGGCTTTTCCTACGGCGTGCGCTGGAAGGTGGCGGGCCGCCCGTTCCGCGACACGTTCGCAACCCGCGCGCTGGCCGAGAGCTTCCGATCGAAACTGGTGGTAGCTCAACGGGAAGGCGTGGCGTTCGATGAGGCCAGCGGCCTACCTGAGCCGATGATGCGGGCGCTCAATGCCCGATCCTGGTTCGATCACGCTGTGGCCTACGTCGACATGAAGTGGCCCCGCGCGTCGGCCAAGCATCGCAAGGGAATCGCCGAAACGCTGGCCACCGTCACACCCGCGTTACTCGCCACCGATCGGGGCGTGCCGACCGAAAAGGCGCTACGCGCGGCGCTCTACGGGTGGGTGTTCAACAAGACCCGCCGGGACGCCGGAGAACCGCCCGCCGACCTTGCCCCGGCCGTGCGCTGGCTCAAGGCCAATACCGTCGACCTGGCCGCGCTCGCCGATGCTGCGTTGGTCCGCAAGGCTCTCGACACTCTGGCTCTGCGGATGGACGGCGCTCCCGCTTCGCCAAGCACAATCGCCCGGAAGCGGGCCGTTTTCTCCGGCGCTCTCAAGTACGCCGTCGAACTACGGCTACTCGATACGCATCCGATGTCCCTGGTCACTTGGACCGCACCGAAGACGGCGGATGAGGTTGATCGGCGTGCCGTGGTCAACCCCGATCAGGCTCGGGCGCTCCTTACGGAGATCGGGCGTACTGTTCCCGAACTGGAGGCGTTCTTCGGGTGCATGTACTACGCCGCGCTTCGCCCCGAAGAGGTACTCCACCTGCGCGCGGACGAGTACGAGCGGCCCGCCCGGCGCGGGGAATGGGGCCTGCTGCATCTGACCGGATCGACAGTGGCCGTCGGCCGAGACTGGGGCGACGGAGCAGACACCGCCGAGGATCGAGAGCTGAAACACAGGGCGAAGACGGCCACGCGGGATGTACCGGTGCCGCCACCGCTCGTGCGGCTGCTCGATCGGCACATCAAGGAGTACCCACCCGGATCGAACGGCAGGCTGTTCGTGACCCGGCGCGGCCCCGGTGGGCGGTACGTGCCGACCGCCGGGCAACCGATCCCGAACAACACCTACGGGAAGGCGTGGCGCGATGCCCGCTCGAAGGTGTTCACGGCAGTCCAGCAGCGCTCACCGCTGGCCCGGCGACCGTACGACCTACGCCACGCGGCCGTGTCGCTCTGGCTCAATGCCGGGGTACCGGCTACCCAGGTCGCCGAGTGGGCCGGACACAGCGTGCACGTCCTGATGAGGGTCTATGCCAAGTGCGTCTATGGGCAGGAGGAGGCGGCCCGCCGCCGGATAGCGGCAGCCCTCGGCCTGCCGACCGCCGACGACACGGCACCGCCCGCCGATGCGGCGGCCGATCAACCGTCCGCCGGGGGTTCTGTCGCTTGATGATCTCGGTGACACGTATGTGACACGACCAGCGAGATCGACCGAGTTGGAGCGGGACTGAGCGAGACTCACGAAAGAAGCCCCTGACCGGCGTTCGCGCTGGTCAGGGGCTTCTTTGTGCACCTGGTGGCGGGTAGAGGATTCGAACCTCTGTAGCTTTCGCGACGGATTTACAGTCCGCTCCCATTGGCCGCTCGGGCAACCCGCCAGGGCGTGCCGCCACGCGGAACGCGGCAGCGGAAGCAAGGATAGCGGTTGCATCGGGCCGCCGCGCAAGCGGGTACCGTCGGCATGTTGCACCACCGCCGGGCCGGCCCGGCGCACCTTCATGTCGTCCACAGCAGGAGCGGAATCATGGCAGCCAACCCGTCGTTCGACATCGTCAGCAAGGTCGACCGGCAGGAGATCGACAACGCCCTCCGGCAGACCGAGAAGGAGCTTTCTACTCGCTTCGACTTCCGGGGTACCGGGGCCGACATCTCGTGGTCGGGCGAGGAGGGGGTCAGCCTCCAGGCCGAGACGGAGGAGCGGGTCAAGGCGGCCCTGGAGGTCTTCAAGGAGAAGCTGGTCAAGCGGAACATCTCGCTGAAGTCCCTGGACGCCGGCGAGGCGCGCGCGTCGGGCAAGGTCCACAAGATCGACTGCAAGATCATCCAGGGCATCGACTCGGACAAGGCCAAGGCCATCAGCAAGAAGATCCGCGACGAGGGGCCGAAGGGCGTACAGGCGCAGATCCAGGGCGACCAGCTCCGGGTGACCGGCAAGAAGAAGGACGACCTCCAGACCGTGATCTCCCTGCTCAAGAGCGAGGACTTCGGCGTCGCCCTCCAGTTCACCAACTACCGCTGAGGCCGGCTACTCCGAGCCGCTGACCAGGGCGGGGAGTGCAACCGCTCGCAGCCGGCATGACGCGGCCCCGACCACACCTGCTACGCGGTGGCCGGGGCCGCTTCGTCGTCGGTCACCTCCCAGCCGTTCTCTACAATTCAGCACGCCGCCAGGGCGAAACGAACACGCCAAAGGTTCGTACGGAGTGTTACTCGGCGTCGGGCAGCATGGCGACCTGACCCTCGCCTCGGATGCCAGGACTACGTCGAGTCCCACGGGTAGCAGCTCGCTGTCCCGTCGTTCCCTCACTCGGATCTCTGCTCGATCTGACACGTGCAACCCTCCGCACGTCCACCACCGGGCGCAGCCCGGTCACCTGCACGTAGACGTCACGCCGCTCCGTCGCCTCGCCGTTCCGGTCCAGGACGTAGCCGGTCAGCCAACACCAGCCGTGGTACGTCGTTCGAGGATCGACCCGCACGACCCGGATCAGCAGCGCCCGATCCCCTGCGAACTGGACTGACGCCCGGCCGTCGATCCGGACCAGGTGTCCCGCACGCGGCAGTGCCGTCATCGGTTCCAGCGCTCCAGGGCCGCGCGTACGTCCCCGGTCGTGACCGCCGCCGGCAACGTCCCGCCGAGCAGCACCCAGACGGCGTGCTCCCGGCGGTGGACCTCGGTCGCCCACGCCCAGAGCGGGCAGCCGTCCGGTCCGCACCGGCCGCACTCCCGCAGGGCGTGCCTGCCGAGGACCAGGCGGGCGAGGGCGCAATCGACCGGTACCGGCCACTGGACCGTCACCCAGCGGCGCACCATCCGGATCAGCACAGCCGGACCAGCCCGGATCGTGTGCCGGCCGTGCCGGAGTCGACCCGGCGACGGACCGCCGCCAGCAGCACCATGCACCCACCCCGGGGCGCACACTCCGCGCACCGGCCACCGTCGGCGTGCGCCTCGAAAATGCGCTGGTCTGACCGCTGCCAGTCCGGGGAATCCACTTCCATGATCACCCTCCAACTCCGTGGCGCCTCGGATCCCAGATCACGAAGCGCCACTCTCCACCGGAATTGCCGCCGGTCGACCCTGCCCGGAGGCCCAGGGTCGACCGGCCGGGACGGTGACCGGCGGCTACCAACGGTCTCCGGCGAGCCGACCAGCACCTCCCGCTACAGGGTTGGTCCAGCGAGGGTGTGAGCAACAGGAGGTGGCCGTCAGCAGACGCGTTTGCTGACGGAACAGGCGCCGACCGTCACAGGCCCAGCCGGCGCTCCAGCTCGACCGCCCGGCGCGCCAACCGGGTCGAACGGGTGGCCTCGGCGATGCTCGCGGCCTCGATCACCGCAGCGCCGGCATCGTCCCGAGCACCGGTCGCCTCGTGGGCCAGTCCGAGGTGCACGAGATAGTCGCCGACCCACTCTGCCCGGCGAGAACCCGGGTCCAGGCCAGCCAGTCCTGCGGCAAAGTGCTCGACCGCCTCGGCGTACCGGCCGGCGACCTGGAGAGCCAGGCCGCGTTCCAGCCGGAAGAAGGCAGGCGTGCGGTAGTAGTGCCAGGCGGGGGTCGGGCCACGGTGTTCGACCGCCTCGTCCGCCAGGTCAACACCGATCCGCAGGGCCTCGTCGCTGGCCCGCTCCTCGCCGGCCAGGGCCAGGCCACGTGCCAACTGGTAGTAGTCGTACGCCCGCTGCCCGATGTACGCCCGACGGTCCCGCAACGCCGCCCTGGTGAGCCCGACAAGTGCGCCGACATCACCGGCCAACCAGGCCCGGTGCCCCTGGTAGCTGAGTACCGTGGTCAGCATCTCGTGGTTGTCGGTCTCGACCGCCCACCCGCACGCCTGATCGAGCAGTTGTCCGGCCATCTCCAGCGAGCCGGCTGCCAGGTGCAACCAGGCGGCGAACTGCGCCCACTGCGCGGCCAGGTCGAGCATGTCGTCGCGCAGTTCACCCCGGACGCTGCCGAGGGCGGCGCGGACGACGTCGAAGTGGCTCATGGTCGGGCCGACGAGCGGGACGGCCCCGATCACGTCGTCCAGCCGGCGCTGTTGCTCCAGGATGGTGTGCAGGGCGTCCACCGCCGGGGTGTCGACGGTGCGCGGCCGGGCGACCATCCAGTCGAGCCGCCCAGCCGTATCGGGATCGAGCGCGGTGTCGATGACCAGCGCCGCCAGGGTGCCACCGCTGTGCAGGGCCGCGTCGAGCCGCTCGGCGACGTCGACGCCGCCCGGCTGCTTCCGCCCTGTCTCCAGCTCCCAGAGGTAGGTGTGCGAGTAGCTGGTCGCCTGACCTAACTGGCGCAGTGACATGTCGCGCTGCCCGCGCAGGCGCCGCAGCTCGGCACCGAATCTCGGGTCGACGGCCACTGGTCGCGGCATGGCGTGCTCCCGGTAGTGGACTGGACTACGCCCTACCGGCCGCTATCGCTCCGGCAGGCCACCACTTCGGACGGTACACGCGAAACCCCGGGCTGTGCTTACCGCTGGACCCACACGGCTACGTGGGGTCGGTGGCGAGCGCCTGCTCCAGGCGTACCTCGGCTTGGGCCTCGGCGCGGGCGATCGAGCCGGTGGGTAGCGCCGCGACCACCGCGGCGGCCGCCACCGCCAGCCCGGCGAAGATGAAGGCCCACGGTACGCCGACCTGGTCGGCCAGTACCCCGGCCACCGCGCCGCCGGCAGCGCTGGCCCCGACCGCCACGGTGACCACCCAGGTGTACGACTCGTTCAGCATGCTCACCGGGGAGATCCGGCCGACCATGGTGTTCTCCACGGTCAGCGCGGGAGCGATGGTGGCCCCGCCGAACACCAGTGCCACGCCGAGCGCGATCGGGCTGGGCATCACCGCGAAGACCACGAAGGTGGCGGCGAGCAGGCCGAGGAGCTGCCCGAACTGGCGGGCGGCGTTCCGGGCCGGCTTGCGGGTGCCGAACCAGAGGCCGCCGAGCGCGCTGCCCGTCCCCCACATCGCCAGCAGCACTCCGGCGACGCTCTCCGCGTTGGCCGGGTCGTGCGCGGAGGCGTACGCCGGCACGGCCACCCCGGCGGCGCCGAACGCGATGCCGAGGCCGGCGACGCAGAAGAGCAGCGCCGGGAAGCCGCCGACCCGCAGCGGGCCGAGTCCCTTGGCGTGGCTGTCCCGGGGGTGTGGCCGCCAGCCGCGCATCACCCGGCCGAGCGCCACGATCATCGTGCCGACCAGGGTCACCACGGCGGCTCCGAGCAGCGCTGCCGCCGCGTCGGCCAGCAGGACGAAGGCGGCGACCAGCAGCGGGCCGACCACGAAGACCACCTCGAAGAGGGTGGTCTCGGCGGCGAGCGCGGTGTTGCGCAGGGCGTACCGGCCGGAGGCGGGGTCGGTGAGGTCGTTCCAGGCGCCCCGGATCGCGGCGGTCAACGGCGGGTACGTCGCGCCGGCCACCGCCGAGGCGGTGAAGATCACTGCGAGGGCGTCCGAGCCGGCGCGGCTGGCGAGCAGCAGCCCGACCAGCGCCACCGGGTGGGCGACGGCGGTGACCAGCAGTACGGGGCTCGGCCCGACCCGGTCGGCGATCCGGCCGGCGATCGGGCTGACCGCGGCACCGGCGAGCGCGTACACCCCGCCGGCAATGGCGGCCAGCGAGTACCGGTCGGTGACCTGCTCGACGACGAGCAGCAGCGCCAGCGGGGTCATGCCGATGCCGAGCCGGCCGACGATGCCGGCGATCAACAGCATCGGCGCGCCGGGAATGCGCCACACTCCCAGGTACTGCCGCAGCGCGGTCACGGGTCAGAACCCCCTCGGGTCGTCACAGGTAGGTCGTCGCAGATAGCGACCGGTCGTCGCAGGTAACGACTGAAAGACGTTCCGACACTAACGCGGCCGACCCTCGCGATGAACCCGATTAGTGCGAAGTCACGATCTTGCCCACATCCGTACCCGAGGCGAGGCACGACGAACCGACCCCGGCTCCCGTTTGCGGGGAGCCGGGGCCGGTCGATCACTGGCCTACGAGCCGTCAACCACTGGCCTGGCGGGCCGTGGACGTCAGCGCTGGTACTGGACCGGGCCGACGTCGGTGCGCGCCATCTGCTCCAGGCGGCGTACCCGCTCCTCCATCTTCGGGTGGGTGGAGAAGAGGTTCGCCACGCCACCACCCCGGAACGGGTTGTCGATCATCAGGTGGGCGGTGCTGGTCAGCCGGTTGTCGGCCGGCAGCGGCAGCGCCTTCGTACCAGCGTGGATCTTGCGAAGCGCGCTGGCCAGCGCCAGCGGGTCCCGGGTCAGCGCGGCACCCGAGGCGTCCGCCTGGAACTCCCGGTTACGGCTGATGGCGAGCTGGATCAGGGTGGCCGCGATCGGGCCGAGGATCAGCGTCAGCAGCAGTACGGCCGGGTTCGGCGAGTCCTCGTCGTCCCCGCCGCCCAGCGGGATGAACCAGGCGAGGTTGGCCAGCATGGTGATGATGCCGGCCAGGCCGGCGGCCACACTGGAGATCAGGATGTCCCGGTTGTAGACGTGGGACAGCTCGTGACCGATGACGCCCCGCAACTCCCGGTAGTCCAGGATCTGCGTGATGCCCTGGGTCACGGCGACCGCCGCGTTCTGCGGGTTACGTCCCGTCGCGAACGCGTTCGGCTGCATGGTGGGGCTGACGTACAACCGGGGCATCGGCTGCTTCGCCTCGGTCGCCAGCTCCCGGACCATCTGGTAGAGCGCCGGGAATTCGGCCTCGGTGACCGGTTGTGCCCGCATCGCACGCAACGCGAGCTTGTCCGACCAGAAGTAGCTGGCGGCGTTCATGCCCAGCGAGACCAGTACGGCGATCACCAGACCGCCGCTGCCGCCGAACCAGTAACCGACGCCGAGGATGAGAGCGGTGAGCAGGCCAAGAAGCGCGGCTGTCTTGAGCCGGTTGTGATGGCTATGCACGATAACTCCTTCGGTGCGCGGGCCGATGGACCCGCTGACCGGTCCAACACCCGAATACCCCCTCAACAATCCGGATATGACTGAGAGTTACCTGAGAAAGCGCCCCAACAGCCGCCCGGGGCGGCGAATCTCACAGTGCGGCGACGTCCAGGATCAGTTGCGGGGCGAAACCGACGACGATCGCGACCAGGGTCGCCAGGGCCAGCGCGGCGACAACCGCCCAGGCCGGCCGGGCCGGCGCGGCGGCCGGCACCGGGCTGCCGTCGCCGGGCGCGGCGGGCGCACCCGGATCGGCGGCGGGCACCACCGGCGCGGCGGCGGCGTCACCGGCCCGCTCGGCGGCCGGCTCCGGAGCGTAGAGGGTGGCGGCGACCCGTACGTAGTAGGCGAGCCCGACCACGGCGTTCAGCGCCACCACCACGGCGAGCCAGCCGGCGTCCCCGGCCAGCAGCGAGCGTACGACGGTGACCTTGGCGAAGAGTCCGGCCAGCCCGGGCGGCAGGCCGGCGAGCCCGACCAGGGCCAGCACGAACGCCGCCCCGACCCACGGCCGGCGCCGGGCCGCGCCCCGGTAGTCCGCGATCTCGCCACCGTCGGCGACCGCCGGCCGCAGCGCCACCACCGCCCCGAACGCGGCCAGCTCCAGCAGCACGAAGAAGACGGTGTACGCCACCGCGGCGGCGACCGCCGTGTCGATCGCCTCCGCGCCCCGCCCCGACGAGAGCGCCAACGCGCCGAGCGGGGCGACGATGTAACCCGCCTGGGCCACCGACGACCAGGCCAGCAGCCGGACCATCCGGCGCTGCCGGAGCGCCACCAGGTTGCCGACCGTCATCGTCAGCACCGCCACCGCCGCCAGCAGCGGACCGGTCACCCGGGCCGGCAGCGCGGCGGCGGTGACCGCGAGCAGCGCGACCACCCCGCCGAGCTTGGAGGCGGTCGAGAGGTACGCCGCGACCGGCACCGGGGCACCGTCGTAGGTGGCCGGCGCCCAGGCGTGGAACGGCACCGCCGCCACCTTGAAGGCGAGCCCGAGCACGATCAGCGCCACCGCGACCACGGTCAGCGGCAGCTCCAGCAGCGCCGGCCCGGCCGGGAAGCCGCCGTCGAGCGCCACCGGCCGGTTCGCCTCCGCCGTGAAGACCGCGTCGAGCCGGCTCAGGTGCACCGCCCCGGTGACCGCGTAGAGCAGCGCGGCGCCGAGCAGGGTGATCGCGGTGGCCACCACGCTGACGACGAAGAAGGTCAGCGCCGCCTCGGCACCGGCGACGCTGCGGTGCCGGAGCCCGACCAGCACGTAGAGCGGCAGGGTCAGCGTCTCCAGGGCGACGACCAGGGTGATCAGGTCGCCGGCCGCGCCGAGTACCACGCCGCCGGTCATCGAGCAGGCGAGCAGGAAGCAGTACTCCCCCGGCGGCACCTGGCCGGAGCGGAGCAGCGGGACGGAGAGCGCCAGCACCCCGAGGGTGAGCAGCGCGAAGAGGCAGCCGACCAGCGCCGCCCGGCCGTTCGCCAGATAGGAGCAGTCGTCTCCGGCGCAGAACGTGCGCCGCGATCCGGCGGCACCGACCAGCACCGCGCCGAGCGCGGTGGCGGCGGCCCCGGCCGCGAAGACGGCCACCGTCGCGCCGCGCCGGCCGATCAGCAGGTCGGCCAGGAGCACGAGTACGGCGGTGCCGGCCGCCAGGTACGCCGGCAGCAGCGCCACGTTGTCCACGCTCTGGATCACGGCACCCACCCGTCGACCGAGCCGATCATCGGATCGCCTCCAGCAGCGCCCCGACCGGCACCTCGGCATAGCCGAGCACCAGGGTCGGGGCGAGCCCGATGGCGAGGGCGAGCAGCACCAGCGGCCCCCAGGCGAGCAGCTCGGCACCGTGCAGTCCCGGCGTCAGGGTCAGCACGTTGGGGCTGGCCGGCCCGTGCGTGACCCGGCGCAGCAGCCGCAGCAGGTACGCCGCCGTCAGCGCGCCGCCGAGCGCGGCCAGCACGGCCAGCGTGGTCCAGAGTGGACCACCCACCCGCCAGGCGGCCACCACCGCGAAGGCCTCGCCCCAGAAGCCGGCCAGGCCGGGCAGCCCGAGCGAGGCGATGGCGGCGAAGCCGAGCAGCCCGGCGAGTCGGGGCGTACTCTCGCGCAGTCCGCCCAGCTCGGTCAGCGCACCGGTGTGCGCCCGGTCCTTGATCGCCCCGGCGAGGAAGAAGAGCAGGCCGGTGATGACGCCGTGCGCGATGTTGCCGATCAGCGCCGCCTGGATGCCGGTGGCGGTCAGCGTGGCGATGCCGAGCAGCACGAACCCCATGTGCCCGACGCTCGAATAGGCGATCAGCCGCTTCAGCTCGCTCTGCGCCAGGCAGACCAGCGAGCCGACGATGATCGCCGCCACCGCCAGCACCCCGAGCACCCCGGCGGCCTGCCGCGCCCCCTCCGGCGCCACTCCGACCGCCACCCGGATCAGCCCGTACGTGCCCATCTTCAGCAGTACGCCGGCCAGGATCACGCTGCCGACCGTCGGCGCGGCGGTGTGCGCGTCCGGCAGCCAGGAGTGCAGCGGCCAGAGCGGGCTCTTCACCGCGAACGCGATCGCCAGCAGGATGAACGCGGCCAACTGGGTGCCCCGGGACAGTCCGGCGCCACCGGTCAGCTCGATCAGGTCGGCGGTGCCGGCGGCGGTGACCACGGTGAAGACGCCGACCAGCAGCAACACCGAGCCGAAGAGGGTGTAGAGGGCGAACTTCCGGGCCGCGTGCCGCCGGTCCTCGCCGCCCCAGACCGCGATGATCGCGTACATCGGGAGGAGGACGACCTCGAAGAAGAGGAAGAAGAGCACCAGGTCGAGGGCGAGGAAGGTACCGAGGATGCCGACCTCGACCACCAGCAGCAGCGCGACGAGGCTGCGGCCCCGCCCCGGCGCCGGCACCCGCCACCAGGTGTACGCGCAGCAGAGCAGCGTCAGCAGCGCGGTCAGCACCACCAGCGGGTAGGAGACCCCGTCGACGCCGAGCTGGAACCGCAGGTCGAGGCCGGGCACCCAGCTCAGGTCCAGCTCGTGCCACGGTCGGATCCCGGGTGCTGCGGCGCTCTCCGGCCGGTACGCCGTCCAGGTGTCGGTGGCGCCGACCGCCAGCAGCGCGGCGAGCACCAGGGTCACCGCCGCGAAGGCCGTACCGGTGATCCGGGCGGCCCGGTCGAACCGGCCCGGCAGTACGGCGAGCAGCGCCGCGCCGAGCGCCGGCACCGCCAGCGTGGCGACCAGGCCGATCCCGCCGAGGGTCATGTCGTCCCCCCGAGGGCCAGTACGGCGGCGAGGCCGAGCAGCAGGGCACCGCCGAGCACCGCCACCACCGCCCGGGGCATCCCGGCCCGGTGCAGCAGCTCCATCCCGCCGCCGAGTCCGCTGGTCCCCCGGCCTGTCCCCTCGACCGCCCCGTCCACCAGCCCCTCGTCGCCGCGCCGGGCCAGCCGGCCGAGCGCCCGCACCGGGCGTACGACGAGAGCGTGCTGGACCTCGTCGAGCCAGAAGGCCCGGGCGAAGGCCGGGCGCAGCGGACCCAGTCCGGTCGCCGGGTCGGCGGCCGGATCGGCCCGCCAGCGCCACCAGGCGAGCCCGGCGCCGGCCAGCAGCAGCGCCACCGGAATGATCACGAAGCTGTCCAGGTGCGTCTCGTCCAGCGCCAGCGCGTCCCGGAACGGGGTCACGAGGAGCGCCAGCCCGAGCGCGGCGCTCGGCACCGCGAGCAGGATCACCGGCCAGCGCAGCAACCCGGGCGGGTCGTGCGGCGGGCCGGCCGGGGTGTGCGCGGGCGACCCGGCCGGTGCGTCGATCGCCGACGCCGGACTGGCGTGCGCGGCCGGGGTGTCGACCGGATGGGTCTGCGCCCGGGAGGTGCCGAGGAAGGTACGCAGCAGCAGCCGGGTGGCGTACCAGGCGGTCAGCCCGACCCCGAGCAGCCCGGCGAGCCAGACCAGCCAGCCCACCCAGGCGGCGGTCGGGCCGGTGTGGTGCAGGGCGGCCCGCTCGGCGACGACCAGGATGCCGTCCTTGCTCCAGAAGCCGGCCAGCGGCGGCACCCCGGCCAGCGCGGCGAGCCCGATCACCGTGCACCAGAAGGTCACCGGCATCGGCCGGCGCAGCCCGCCCATCGCCGACATCAGGTTGCTGCCGACGGCGTGGATCACCGCACCGGCGGCCAGGAAGAGCAGCGCCTTGAAGGCGGCGTGACTGAGCAGGTGGAAGAGCGCGGCCGGTGGCGAGCCGACCGCCAGCGCCCCGGCCATGTAGCCGAGCTGCGACACCGTTGACCAGGCGAGTACCCGCTTGATGTCGTCCTGGGCGGTGGCGGCGAGCGCGCCGAGCAGCAGGGTGACCGCGGCCATCACCCCGAGTACGGCGAGCGCGGCCGGGGCCTGCTCGAAGAGCGGGAAGAGCCGGGTCACCGCGTAGATCCCGGCCGCCACCATCGTCGCCGCGTGGATCAGCGCCGAGATCGGGGTCGGGCCGGCCATCGCGTCCGGCAGCCAGGTGTGCAGCGGGAACTGGGCGCTCTTCCCGGCCACCCCGGCGAGCAGCAGCAGGCAGGCGGCGGTCAGCGTGCCGGAATCGAAGTCGTGGGCCAGTACGTCGGTGATCCGGAAACTGCCGGCCGCCACGCCGAGGAGCACGATGCCGAGCAGGAAGCCGACGTCGCCGACCCGGGTGACCAGGAACGCCTTCACGGCGGCGGCGGGCGCCTCCGGCAGCCGCCGGTCGTGGGCGATGAGCAGATAGGAGCAGATGCCCATCACCTCCCAGCCGACCAGCAGCATGATCAGGTCGCCGGCCACCACCACCAGCAGCATCGCGGCGGTGAAGAGGCCGACCTGGGCGGCGTAGGGGGCGTACCGGTCGTCGTCGTGCAGGTAGCCGACCGAGTAGACCTGCACCGCCAGCGCCACCGCCGCGACGGCGATCGCGACCAGGGCGGCGGCCGGGTCCAGCCGGAGGGTGAGGGTGACCGGCAGCCCGCCGAAGTCGATCCACTCGGCGCTCGCCTCGGTGCCCCGGCCGTCGAGCGCGAAGACCAGCCCGATCGCCGCCGCCAGCGCCACCGCCGCGCCGCCGATGCCGAGCGCCGCCGCGCCGGCCCGGGACCGCTGCGGCAGCAGCAGCCCGACCAGGGCCAGTCCGAAGGGTACGGCCGGCAGCAGCGCGGCGAGCACCGTCGCCCCGGTCATCGATCCGCTCCCGGTGCCGGTCCTGTCGACGGTGTGGTCGCCGCCGAGCCGGTCAGCGCCGGAGCCGCCACGATCGCCTGCGGCCCGGCGTCCGGAGTGTGCGCGTCGAGGCGTACGTCGTCGATGGCGACCGTGCCGCGCAGCCGGTAGAGCTGGAGCACGATCGCCAGCCCCACCCCCACCTCGGCGGCGGCGATCACGATGACGAAGAGCGTGAACGCCTGCCCGGTCAGCGGCAGCGGCGCGGCACCCTCGACGCCCGGGGGCGGATGACCCAGCGCCGCGTGCAGCGGGGCGGCGTCGGCGGTGACCAGCAGCAGGTTGACGGCGTTGAGCATCAGCTCGACGGCCATCAGCACCAGTACGGCGTTGCGGCGGTGGAGCACGCCGTAGACGCCCAGGCCGAAGAGGAGGGCGGCGACGACGTACGGGATGGCGGGCCTCACTGGCGCCGCCCCGGAATCCGTACGCTGATCGCGATCGCTCCGACCAGGGCGGAGAGGAGCAGCACCGAGAGCACCTCGAACGGGAGCACCCAGGAGCGGAAGATCTCGGTGCCGATCCGCTCCGCCGTCCCGGCCTCCGGCAGCTCCACGGTGGACCACCGGTATGCGTCGACCAGCAGCGCGGCCAGGCCCAGCCCGGTCCCGCCGCCGATCAGCGCGGCCGGCCAGCCGGGCCGGTCCAGGTCGTCGGCGGCACCGATCGGCGCCCGGGTCAGCATCACCGCGAAGAGCAGCAGCACCACCACCGCGCCGACGTAGATGAGCAACTGCACCCAGGCCACCAGCTCGGCGGTGAGCACCAGATAGAGCCCGGCGACCGCGCCGAGGCAGGCCACCAGATAGAGCCCGGCCCGGACCAGGTGCCGGGTGGAGACCACGAGTACCCCGGATCCGACCGCCACCGCCCCGAGGGCCAGCATCAGCACGTCGGCGGCGGTCACGGCGGCTCCTCGTCGGCCGGGGAGCCGGTGGCCGGCGGGTCGACGGCCGGCGGGGCGGAGCCGGGGCGCTCGGTGGTGACCGGCGGGGCGGAGGTCGGACGGGCCGGCGTGGGGCGGGCCGGGCGGCCGGTGCGTGCCGCCGGACCGGCCGGACGGTCCCCGGCCGCACCGGGGGTGCCGGCCTTGCGCGCGGCGGCCTCCTCCTTGGCCGGTTCGCCGTTCTGGTCGTGCGCGGGCGGCGGTGGCACGGTCGCCATCCACTCCCCGAGGTGCTCCTTGTCGTGCAGCAGGTCCCGGATGTCGTACTCGGCGTACTCGAACTCCGGCGACCAGTAGAGCGCGTCGAAGGGGCAGACCTCGATGCAGATGCCGCAGTACATGCAGAGCGAGAAGTCGATGTCGAACCGGTCCAGTACGTTGCGCTGGCGCGGCCGGGCCGCACCGGGGACCGCCACCTCCTCCTTGTGCGAGTCGATGTAGATGCACCAGTCCGGGCACTCCCGGGCGCAGAGCATGCAGACCGTGCAGTTCTCCTCCAGCAGCGCGATCACGCCCCGGGAGCGTGGCGGCAGCTCGGGGGCGACATCCGGGTACTGCTGGGTGTGCGAGCGCCGGGTCATCGTCTTGAGGGTGACGGCCAGCCCCTTCGCCAACCCCTCGCCCGGGACGCTCATGCCAGCACTCCGCCGCGCTCGCTCATGGGCCTTATCCTGCCGTGTCGGCGGTTCCGGCGCGACCACCCCCGGCCAGTTGAAGCGGTACGGTGGCATCGGGTGACGTAAGTCCGCCATCCGCGAGAGGGAAGTCATGACCGCGGCCCTGAACGATCCGTACCCGCCGACCGGCGGGTGGACCACTGACGATCTCGACGCCATGCCCGACGACGGCCACCGCCGCGAGCTTCTCGACGGAGTTCTGATCATGTCGCCCTCCCCCACCGCGGCACACCAGACCATCGCTTGGCGGCTCGCCGCCGCGCTGGACGAGGACTGCCCGGACGGGTACGACGTCACCCAGGCCGTCGAGGTGCGGATCAGCCAGCGGCGCTCCTTCATCCCCGACGTGCTGGTCACCACCGCAGCCGCGGCGGCCCGCCGGACCGCGAGGTACGAGCCACACGAGGTGGTACTCGCCGTCGAGATCGTCTCCGAGGGTTCGCAGTCGATGGACCGGATCCTCAAGCCGGCCCTCTACGCCAAGGCCGGAATCCCCTACTACTGGCGCATCGAGACCGACGGCGGCCTGGTCGTACACACCAACCGGCTGGACCCGGTCGAGGAGATCTACGTCGAGACGGGCCGGTGGACGCAGTCCGTCGACACCGGCGAGCCCTGGCCGGTCAACCTGCCGATCAGCCGGCTGACCCCCCGCCACCTCTAGCCGCCCCGAAGTCCCGCCCGCCGACGACGGACATCGAGGGTGGGATGGGCGTCGCGCGCGGCCACACACTGCTCGGAAGAGCGCTGCGGAACGGATCCCGCTGACGCCCGGCGACGTGGTCGCCGGGCGCCGGTACCCCGATCCGCCGGTGCGGCGCGGTCGACCCGGCGAACGGGCGGAGCTGCCTGCTCCCGCCCGGTCACCTCGGGGTCGCACCGCGACGAGCAGATGAGGGGATGGCGGTGGAACTCGACGCGCGAGAGGCACTGATCCTCAGCGGCCACCTGGACGTCGCGGCGAGCGGCCCGCCGCTACCCCACGAAGTCGTCTGGACACGCCTGGTCGAGACGATCCGGCTGCATCGGATGATCGGCGGATTGTGTCAGGCGTGTGGCGAGCGGGCCGGTCCGGAGGGCCGGTGCTTCAAAGCCGCGATAGCGGTGGAATGGTGCCGGCAAAACCCGATGACGCTTCTCGATCAGTCCGCTCCCGGGCGTCCCTGATCCGCGTGACGGGTGGTCGGTCCCCGGGGTCGTGGAGTCGGACCGTCGCGGCAACGACGGCCCGACTCCACGGCCCCGGGCCGGGCGTCAGGCGATCGCCAGCTTCACCCCGGCGGTCAGCACGAGCTGGCCGAGCGCCACCGGGACCAGCACCAGCCAGCAGAGCCGCTGCAACTGGTCCTCGCGCAGCCTCGGGTACGTCACCCGGAACCAGATGATCACGAACGAGGCGGCGAAGACCTTGATCAGGGTCCAGAGCCAGCCGAGGTAGTCGTCGCCGAACGGCCCCTGCCAGCCGCCGAGGAAGAGCACCGTGGTCAGCGCGGCGATCACCACGATCCCGACGTACTCGGCGAGCAGGAAGAAGGCGAACCGCAGGCCGGTGTACTCGGTCATGTACCCGAAGACCAGCTCCGAGTCGGCGATCGGCATGTCGAACGGCGGGCGGCGGATCTCGGCGAGCCCGGCGACGAAGAAGACCACCATCGCCGGTGCCTGCCAGAGCAGCCACCACGGCTGCCACGCCTCGACGATGCCGGGCAGGCTCAGCGTGCCGGCCGCCATCGCCACGCTCGCCGCCGCGAGCACCAACGGCAGCTCGTAGCCGAGCAACTGGGCGGCGCCCCGGATCCCGCCGAGCAGGCTGTACTTGTTGGCCGACGCCCACGCCGACATGAGTACCGCGACCACACCGACGCCGACGACCGCGAGTACGAAGAAGAGCCCGATGTCCAGCGGCTGCCCGACCAGGTCGTTCGGGCCGAGCGGGATGACCAGCAGGGCCAGCAGGTACGGCACCAGCGCCACCACCGGGGCGAGCCGGAAGACCGCCCGGTCCGCCTCGCGCGGGGTGACGTCCTCCTTCTGCACGAACTTGACGCCGTCGGCGATCAGTTGTGCCCAGCCGTGGAAGCCGCCCGCGTACATCGGGCCGAGCCGGCCCTGCATGTGCGCCATCACCTTGTGCTCGGCCTGCCCGACGACCAGCGGCAGGATCAGGAACGCCGCGACCACCCCGACGACCCGGACCAGCAGTTCCAGCCAGAGCGGCATCAGGCACCTCCCCCGCTGTCCTCGGCCGCCCCGGACCCGTCAGCCGGCGGACCGGAAGCGGGCGCGGCCGGTGGACTGGAAGTGGGCGCGGCCGGTGGGCTGGAAGCGGGCGCGGCCGGTGGACCCGAGGTGGGTCGGGCGCGGCCCGGAGTGCCGCTGGCGGGGGCGGCGGAGACGGGTACGGCGGCGGAGAGGCCCCACTCGCCAGGTGCCGGTACGCCCGGTGGACGCATCGCCTGTCGACGGCCGGTACCGGCCTCGGACTCGCCCGGCTCCTTCGCCCCCGGCCACGCCTTGGCCACCCGGGAGGCGAGCACGAACTCCTTGCGCAGCGGATGCCCCTCGAACTCCGGCGGCAGCAGCAGCGGCGCCAGGTCGGGATGGCCGGCGAAGTCGATGCCGAACATCTCGTGCGTCTCCCGCTCGTGCCAGGCCGCCCCGGGGAAGAGTTCGACCACCGAACCGACGGTCGGGGCGTCCCGAGGCACCCGGGTCCGGAGCAGTACCCCGTGCCGGTGCCGGGTCGACCAGAGGTGCGCCACCACGTCGAACCCCTCGGCCAGCTCGTCGACGGCGGAGAGCCAGTCGAAGAAGTCGCAGGCCAGCTCGGTGTCGTCCCGGGCCGTCCGGACGGCGTCCCGCCAACGGCCGGCCGGCACGTCCACGGTCGCCCGCGCGTACGCCTGGCCGCCGGACTGCCCGACGGTCACCTCCGGGTCCGCGAGCAGCGTGCCCAACCGGTCACCGACCTGTTCCGGGGTCATGTCCGCGATCCTAGGGCCATCCCCGGCCGCTCCGTCGGGTCGCGCACCGGTTATTCGACGACTCCGGGGGTACCGGACCGGCCGGCGGGGAAGAATGACCAGGTGCGTGCGATTACCGTGACCCCGGGTCGGGCCAACTCGCTGCGGCTGGCCGAGGACTTCCCGGAACCGAGCCCCGACGAGGGTGCGGTACTGGTGGAGTCGGTCGCGGTCGGCGTCTGCGGCACCGACCGCGAGATCATCGACGGCGAGTACGGTGAGCCGCCGCCCGGCACGACCGAGCTGGTGCTGGGCCACGAGTCGCTGGGTCGGGTGCTGGAGGACCCGAGCGGCTCGTTCGCCCCGGGTGACCTGGTCGCCGGGATCGTCCGGCACCCCGACCCGGTGCCGTGCACCAACTGTGCCGTCGGCGAGTGGGACATGTGCCGCAACGGTCTCTACACCGAGCACGGCATCAAGTGCCTACAGGGCTTCGCCCGGGACCGCTGGCGGATCTCGCCGAACTTCGCCGTACGGCTCGATCCGGAGCTGGCCGAGCTGGGCATGCTGCTCGAACCGACGAGTGTGGTGGCGAAGGCGTGGGAGCACATCGAGCGGATCGGCGCCCGGGCCGCCTGGGAGCCGAAGCGGGTACTGGTCGCCGGGGCGGGGTCGATCGGCCTGCTGGCCGCCCTGCTCGCCGCGCAACGCGGCTACGAGCTGCACGTGTTGAACCGCTCCGCGAACGGCGACAAGCCGGCACTGGTGGAGGCGCTCGGCGGGGAGTTCCACACCGGCACCATCCCGGAGCTGGGCATCGAGTTCGACATCGTGCTGGAGTGCACCGGCGCCCCGACGGTGGTGCTGGACTCGATGTGCCAGGCGGCGCCGAACGGCATCGTCTGCCTGACCGGCGTCTCCTCCGGCGGCCGCACCATCGACTTCGACGCGGGCGCGCTGAACCGGGAGCTGGTGCTGGAGAACAACGTGGTCTTCGGCACGGTCAACGCGAACCGGCGGCACTGGGAACTCGGCGCCGAGGCGCTCGCCGCCGCCGACCGGGACTGGCTGGCCCGGATGATCACTCGACGGGTGCCGGTCGACCGGTACGCCGAGGCGTACGAGACGCAGCCCGACGACATCAAGGTGGTCCTGGAGTTCCCGCACTGACCCTGCCGGCCGTCGACCCGTCGACCCCGTAGACCCGTAGACCCGTCGACCCGTCGACCCCGTTGGTCGGCCCGGCGGCTACAGCCCCGGCGCGGCTACAGCCCCGGCAGTTCGCCGTTGCGGAACAGGTCAACGAAGATCTGGTGGTCCTGCCGGGCCCGGGCCCCGTACGCGTGGGCGAAGTCGACCAGGTGCGCGACGAAGCCGGCCTCGTCGGCGGCGACCGCGGCCACGATCGCCTCCTCGGTGGAGAAGTCGACCAGGTCGTGGCTGGACTCGTCGTCGGCGACCGAGTGCATCCGGGCCACCGCCCGGCCCAGGTCGCCGAGGACCCCGGCCAGCTCCTCCGGCTCGTTGACGTCCGACCAGTCCAGGTCGGCGGCGTACGGGGAGACCTCGGCGACGAGCTGGCCGTGCCCGTCCAGCTCGGTGAAGCCCAGCCACGGATCGGCGTGCGCCTGCAACGCCCGCTGCGACTCGGCCGTCCGGTGTCCCTGGTGCCGGAAATAGTCGCGGACCCCGTCGTCGGTGACGTACCGGGCCACCGCCGGCACCTGGGCCCGCTTCATGTAGATCACGACGTCGTTCTCCAGCGCCTGGGTGTGCCCCTCCAGCAGCAGGTTGTAGGAGGGCAGCCCGGCCGACCCGATCCCGACACCCTTGCGCAGCACCACGTCCTTGATCTGCGCGGCCACCGGGCGGCGCTCGGCGCTGGCCGGCGGCAGCGTACCCAGGTAGTGCTCGAACGCCGCCACGACGGCGGTCCGGATCTCCCGGTCGACCTCGTAGACGCCCTCGCCGAGCGAGAAGCGCCGCTCGTACTGGTCGACGGTGGTCTGCTGGGCCAGCAGGTCGACTCGGGTACGCAGCCGGGCCTGCTGGAGCACCCGCCGGAGCACCCCGTCGGCGTTGTCCAGCCGGATCGAGCCGATCGCGTCGTCGCCGCCGCTGGCGATCGCCCGCAGCTCGGTCAGGTAGGCGGCGGCGAACCGGGTGACCAGCCCGCCGATCGCCGAGTCGGAGAGTGCCTTGCCGTAGCCGAGCAGCGCCACGCTGGCCGCGAAGCGCTTCAGGTCCCAGGAGAACGGCCCGACGTACGCCTCGTCGAAGTCGTTGACGTTGAAGACGAGCTGCCCGGAGCCGTTCATGTAGGTGCCGAAGTTCTCCGCGTGCAGGTCGCCGTGGATCCAGACCCGGCTGGTCCGGGCGTCGAGGAACCGCTCGTCGGAGAAGTCCCCGACGAGGTCGGCGTAGAAGACCGAGGCGCTGCCCCGGTAGAACGCGAACGGCGAGGCGGCCATCTTCCGGAACTTGCGCCGGAACGCGGCCGGGTCGACGGCCATCGACTCGCCGAACTCGGCGATCAGGACGTCGACCAGCCACGCTGCCCGCGGGCCGAGGGTGGTAGCCATGATCGCAGGCTAGTCCGGCTCCGCCACCGGTGGCCGTGGTCCGGCGAACCGGTCCACCGCGCGGGTCGATCCTGACCGGCCGCGCCCGCCGCCGGTGGCGACGTCGCGTCCCGCGCCCGGGCTAGCCTCCGGGCCGGGGCGCACAGGTGCGGACCAGGTCCAGGGCCAGCGTCGTGGTGGCTCCGGCGGTCAGCCCGACCGGGGTGGCCGCCGTCGGCGGGCCGGCGCCACCCGTCGGTGCGCCGTACCAGCAGGTGGTGGTCGGGTCGGCGTACTCGACGTGCACCTGCTGGCCGCGATGGCCGGGCAGCACGAAGCGGCCGTCCGGGCCGACGTGGCCCGGCCCGGCCCCGGCGACGTCCCCGGTCCGCTGGTGGTACGTCCAGACCTGCCCGGCCCCGACCGCCGCGCCGTTGCGGCCGACCGTGCCGGTCAGGGTGCCCCCGTCGACGAGTCGGGTCGAGAGCGCGGCGGTGCCGCCCGAGGTGACCGGGGTCAGCCGGGCGCTGAACCGGTCGGCCACCTCCCCGGACCACTGCCAGGCCCATCCGCTGCCCGGCGGCGGGACGAACTGCACCGGCCAGGCGTACGGGCCGAGGTCGTCGATGGTGTAGCGGCCGTCCGGCCCCGAACAGTGCCGGCCGTACCCGGTGCCCCGGTCGGGTCGGAAGGCGTACGGGAAGGCGCAGACGCCGGGCAGGGCGGCGCCGGTGCGGGCGTCGGTGACGGTACCGCTGATCGCGCCGGGCGGGTCCAGCAGGATCGGCGGGATGGCGACGGTCCGCCCGGCCCGGAGCAGCAGCCGGGAGGCGAGGCGCTGGTCACCGGTACCGCCGGTCGGGGTGACCCACTGCGCGCCGTACCGCCGGTCGGTCCGGTCGTACGGGTCGTCCACCCGGTGGGCGTAGAGCTGCACCGTGGCCGACTCGGCCAGTGGCCCGATCGCGAGCCGGCCCGACGCGTCGGAGCAGTAGCCGTCCTGGCCGGCGGACTGGCCGCCGGAGCCGGGCAGGACCAGCCGCACGCAGACCCGGTCCACCGGTCCGCCGGTGACCGCGTCCCGGACCGTGGTGGTGAGTCCGGCACCCGGGGTCAGTGCCACCGCCAGCCGGGCGACGCCGCCCCGGACCGCGTCGACGGTCACCGGCCGGGCGGGCGGGAAGTGCGAGGGTGCGGCGGTGACGGCCACCGTCCATCGTCCGGGCGGGACCTGCCCGAGCCGGACCAGCCCGGCGGCGCCGCAGCCTTCCAGCGTCCGGGTGGTGGTGTCGATCCGGGCGCAGGGCCGGGGTACGGGTGCCCCGGTCACCGCGTCGGTGACGCTCACCTCGACGGTGCCGAGCGGCAGCCACTCCTCGTCCAGGGTCAGCACCTGGGAGTCGGCCAGCGGATAGATCCCGGCCTCGGCCCGGCTCTCCCGGCCGGGCAGCCACTGCGTGCCGCGCACGTCGTCGAAGACGGAGACCTGGTAGCGGCCGGGCGCCAGGTCGCGGACCTCGTACCGCCCGTCACCGGCCGGCGTGACGTACGCCAGCGCGTGCCAGTCCCGGTCGGCGGCCCAGATCCCGACCGTGGCGTCGGCCGGGGCGCCGGAGCCGTCCACCACCCGTCCCCGGATGGTGCCGGCGCCGAGGCCGACGGCTTCCGCCGCCGGAGTCGGGGACGACGCGGCCGCTCCCGGCGCGGCCAGGAGCACTACCAGCATTCCGGCGACGCCGGTCACCCAAGGCAATCTCATGAGCCGGCAGAGTAACCGTCATATCACGACTGACGGGGCGGAATCGGTCAACCTGCCAATTCTGGCAGATCAGGCGCTAATCGCCGCCGGTCACTGCCGCGCGGCCGGTGGTGGCACCGGCGGCGCGGTGAGCGACTCGGCGCTCCGCCCGAGCGCCGGACCGCCCCGGTCGGCCGGCGAGGCGAGTTCGTCCGGGCGGGCCACCCCGCCGACGCCGGACCGCTCGGCAGCGATCTTGTCCTGCAACCGCAGGATCCCGTGCAGCAGCGCCTCCGGGCGGGGCGGGCAGCCCGGCACGTAGACGTCGACCGGGATGATCTGGTCCACGCCCTTGGTCACCGAGTACGAGTCCCAGTACGGGCCGCCGCAGTTGGAGCAGGCACCGAACGAGATGACGTACTTCGGCTCGGGCATCTGGTCGTAGAGCCGCTTGATCGCCGGGGCCATCTTGTCGGTGACCGTCCCGGAGACCACCATCAGGTCGGCCTGGCGGGGGCCGTGCGCGAACGGGATCACGCCGAGCCGGATGAAGTCGTGCCGGCCCATGCTGGTCGCGATGAACTCAATGGCGCAGCAGGCCAGCCCGAAGTTGAAGACCCAGAGCGAATAGCGCCGGCCCCAGTTGAGCACGAACCGGATCGGCTCACCGAGAACCGCGGGTAGCTGCACGGCCGGCCTCCTTCCCCGTCGCCCACCCGACAGTGAACCACAGGACCGGCGGCCGCAGGATCGACGCCGGCCGGGCGGCCCGGCCGACGGTCCGCCCGGCTCCGGCTATCCGGCCTTCGGCAGCATCTTCAGCATCTGGTCGATCTGGGCGGTCCGGGACAGGTCGATCCGCCGGGCCAGGTCGCGTACCTCGGGATGCAGGCCGGACTTCGTCTCCATCCGGGCCAGTTCGACCGCGTCGTGCTGGTGCCCGATCAGCAGGTTGAGGAAGTCCGTCTCGAACTTCGCCCCGCTGGTCCTGGCGAGCGCCGCGAGCTGTCCGGGCCCGAGCACCGGCAGGCCGCCGTGCTCGGCGTGCGCGTTGGCGTCCGGGTCCGCCGAGGTGCTCCGGCCCCAGCCGGCCAGCCAGTCCCGCATGGTCCGCTGTTCGGCCTCCTGGGTGACCTCGATCGCGGCGGCCAGGATCTTCAGCTCCTCCCGCTCCGCCCGCTCGGGCGCCAGCCGGACCAGCGCCAGCCCCTGACCGTGCGAGGTCACCATCATCTGCAGGAACATCACGTCGGTGTCGTTGACGGCGCCGCTGGGCGCGGCCGTCGCCGAGCCGGTCGGCGCGGGTGCCGGCGCCGCGACCGGGACGCCGGTGCCGGCCGGTCCGGGCGCGCAGCCGCCGAGCAGCACCAGCGCCGCGACGGTCAGGGTACGGCGGAAGCGGTTCATCCCCTCGTCTCCAGGTACGGCCGGTGCGGCGGGCGGACCCGTGGCGGATACGGACCCGCAGGGGGTACGGGTCCGTATCCGCGACGGGTGCGTCCCGCCGGTCGGCGTCAGACGCGCTGCCAGAGCGCCGGTACGTTCGGCGGTTCCCAGCCGGCGATCGCGGTGTGCGCCTGCTGGCAGCGATACGTCGCGCCGCCGTAGGTCACCTGGCTGCCGACCTGGTACGCGGTGCCGGCCCGCCAGGTGCCGCCGGCCGGCGGTGCGGTGGTCGGCGGCGGGGGCGGCGGCGGGTTGTTGGTACGGGTGGGGGTGGGGTTCGGGTTGGGGTTGCCCCCGCCGCCGCCGATCTGGAGGTCGACGCAGGCGTAGAAGGCGTTCGCGGTGTCCGCGATGTTCCAGATCGCCAGCAGCTTCTGCCGGCCGCTCCGGCCGCCCATGTTGACGCTGTGCGAGACGGTGGCGCCGGGCTGACGGCCGCCGTCGTCGAAGACGGCGATCCGGGAGTTGCCGATGTAGTACTCCCAGGTGCTGGTGGCGTGCCGGGCGGTGAGTACCCAGTTGAAGGTGACCTGCTGCCCGACCGAGGTCGCCGGCCAGTTGCGGCTGTCGTCGCTGAGCACCGAGAAGTGCCCGATGTTGGCGTGGCAGTTGCGCAGCCCCTTGGGGCCCTCCACGCTCTGCGGCTCGTACTGGATCTGGCCGCAGTCCGGCACGGCCCGCTGCGCGCAGAGGGCCTGACGGCTCGGCGGCGACGAGATGTACCCGTGCGCCTGGGCGGCCTGCGGGGCCACGAGGAGGGCGGAGACGACGGTTGCCGCCGTCGTCACCACCAGGACCACGGTTCTTCGCATCGTGGGCTCCTTACTTCATCGGGAAGGTCTCCTCAACATAAAAGAAAGATTGTTAACAGTAAATACCCAACGGCAACATTCGTCGATGGCTGCACCGCGTCCCGCCCGGCCGGGAGGTGTCGGCCAGACGACATCGACCGGGGTGCAACCGGGATCCGGGAGCGGACGTGTCTTGGCCGCAACAGGGAACGGGCGGAGAGACCGCCCTCCACAGTGGACCAGGAGGACCTGAGATGACCACCGTCAAGACCCGCCACCTGACCGCCGGAATCCTCGGTGCCGCCACCGCGATCGCCACCCTCGCGACGGCGCCGGCCGCGCAGGCCGCCCCGCGCGACGGCGTGCTCCCGCAGCAACGGGACACCTCGGTCACGGTCGGCCGGCTGGTGCTCGAACCGACCGACCGGGGCTACCGGGGCAGCGTCCCGCTGACCGTCTCCTACCGGGGCCGGGGCACGGCCGACCTGCGGGTGACCGTCACCGAGCCGGTGGCCGGCGCCTTCGCCAACCTCGACTCCGACTTTCCCTGCCTCTTCGCCGAACGGGAGGGGGAACTGCGCCGGGACATCGAGTGCGGCGCCAACCCGATCCGCGGCGGTGAGCGCCGGGAGTACACCATCGACTTCGGGGTGCTGACCACGACCCAGGCGTACGCCATGTCGGCCGTCGGCGGTGCGGTGGCGGTGCGGACCGTCGACGCCCAGCCGCTCACCGTCAGCACCGGCTTCGACACGGTGTTCCGGTCCACCACCGGCTCGCTGCGCGACCCCAGGCCGTACGTGCAGGACACCCAGACCGACGCGTCCGTGCAGGCGGGTGCGGCGACCCTGGTACGCCAGCCGGACGGCAGCTTCCTCGGCCGGGTCCCGCTGGTCGTCCGGTACGACGGCGACGCCCCGCACGACACGCTCCAGTTGGAGGCGCTACTGCCGGACGGCGTGCAGGTGCGGGGCATCGACCCGTCGGCGGTGTGCGCCTTCCCGTGGTGCGAGGTGCCGGGCGGCCGGTTCATGCCGGGCGAGGAGCGCGCGGTGGAGCTGCTGATCGGCGCACCGGCCGGTACCGCCCCCGGCGACCTGGGCACCGGCTCGGTACGGCTGAGCGCCAGCTTCTTCATGCACGACCTGTCCGACGTGGACCCCTCCGACAACACGGCGGGCTTCGGCATCACCGCCCTTGACAGCGCTGTCTAACGTGACGGTCGTCGACGCCCGGCCCCTGGCATTCCAGGGGCCGGGCGGCTCCGTCCTGTCTCCACCGGTCACCGCACCGGCTGGTACGGCGGGCGCGCGGAACACCAACGGGGAGACGGATGTGCAGGCTGGGGAGCTGGCGCCGCGTTTCGACGACGTCTACCGTGCCCACTTCCAGCCACTCGTCGTCCAGCTGTACGCCTACGTCGGAGACATGACCGAGGCGCAGGACCTGGTGCAGGAGGCGTTCAGCCGCGCCTGGCCCCGCTGGGACAAGATCGCCCGGTACGACGATCCCGTCGCCTGGGTCCGCCGGGTCGCCTGGAACACCGCGACCAGCAGGTGGCGCCGACTGCGGACCGCCCGCCGATATCTGGAGCGCCAGCGGCCCGAGAACGTCCCCGGACCCGGTCCGGACCGGGTGGCCCTGACGGCGGCGCTGGCGACCCTGCCGCCGAACCAGCGCCGGGCCGTGGTGCTGCACCACCTGGCGGACCTGTCGATCAACGAAATCGCCCTGGAGTGCGAGGTCGCGCCCGGCACGGTCAAGTCCTGGCTGCACCGGGCGCGGACCGCGCTCGCCGCCCGGCTGGGCGAGACTGGTGCGGACGGCCAGGCACCCGGCGCGACGCCCGGCACCGCCACCGCCCGGAAGCCACCGGAGCCGACGAGCCGGATGGAGGTGATCTGACGTGGACGAGCTGGACCCGATCGCGGCCCGCCGACTCGACACGGCATTCGCCGACCTCCGCGCCGACGCGCTCGACCGGGCCGGCGCCCCCGATCCGGACGCGCCCCGGCGGATCGCCTACCGGCGTACCCGCAACCGGATCGCCGCCGTCGGGACCCTCGCCGTCGCCGTCGTGGCCGGCGGGGTGATCGGCGTGATCGGCACCGACGGCGCCGAACTGCCCGACCCGCCGGTCGCGGACACCCCCAGACAGACCGCCGCGCCGGAGACCGCCCCGCCGTCCGCCTCGCCGTCGGCCACCCCGCCGGGATCGCCGTCCCCGACCGCCAGCGCCACGCCGAGCGGAACGCCCAGCCCGACGCCGCCGCCCACCACCCCGGCCAACCCGGCGCCGACCCGCCCCGACGACCGGGGCCAGGGTCCGGAGCCCGGCCCGGCCGAGCCGGACCGGCCGACGGACCTGGTGTTGACCGGCCCGGCCGAGGTGACCCTCACCCCGGTCGACGGCAGGTACGCCGGCACGATCCAGATCGTGGTCCGCAACCAGGGCGAGCAGCCGTACGACGCCACCGCCATGACCATGGTGGAGCCGTTGGAGGTGCGGACCCGGCTCGACGGCACCGACTTCGGCCCCTGCTTCTACACCGACCAGAACTCCCGGACCCGCACCTCGGAGTGCAGCGGGTTCAGCACGGTCCCGTCCGGCGGCTCCCAGGCCAGCACCTTCGCCATCACCGTCGACGTGGCGCCGGCACCCGGGACGCGGACGATCGACGGCTACCGGCTGACGGTACGCAGCAACCTGGACGGCCGGTTCCTGACCGACGAGACGCCCGGCGACAACACCATCGGGGTACGACTGCGACTCAACGGCGGCTGACCGGCGGGCGGGAGGTGCCGGCCGGTCACCAGCCGGGCCGCTGCAGCAGGCCGAGGAACTCCGCCAGCAGCGCCTCCCGGACCGGGATCGGTGCGGCGTCGAGCAGGGTGTTCACCGGCGCCATCCGCTCCGGCGGCCGGCCGGCGGCCGGGTCCAGACCCAGCCCGGCGGCCACCCCGGTGACCAGGTCCGGGGTGAGCTGCGCCGGGGTCAGCGTGCCGAGCGTTCCGAGCAGCTCGGCGGGAAGCCGCACCGGACCGGCGAGCCTGGCGTCCGCCGCCGCCGCCCGCAGGTCCGCGCCGAACTCCGCCACCCGGGGCGCCACCGAGGCGGTCACCGACAGGTGGATGTTGGCCGGCATGCCGGCGTACGACAGCTGCGGCTGGGTGTGCCAGCCACGCCGGGTCAGCTCGTCGGCGAGGACGAAGAGGTTCAGCCCGGGGTCGGTACTGGTGAAGCAGACCACCGTCGACTCCGGTTCGGCGACCAGCCGCAGCCCGTCCACGTCGGAGACCGCGCCGGCCAGTCCGCGTACCGCCGTCAGGGTCTGCTCGGCCAGGGTCAGGTAGCCGGCGTCGCCGAGGTGCCGCAGGATCGCGTAGGCGGCGGCGATCGGCCCGCCGGACCGGGTGGACGAGATCACCGGGTTGACCATCGTGTAGCCGGGCCAGCCGGCGAAGGCGAAGTACTGCGAGCGGCGCAGCTCCGGGTCGCGGTGCAGCAGCACCGAGACACCCTTCGGGGCGTACGCGTACTTGTGCAGGTCCACCGAGATCGAGGTGACGCCCGGCAGGCCGAGGTCGAACGGCGGCACCGGTACGCCGAGCCGGCGCAGATAGGGCAGCGTCCAGCCGCCGAAGCAGGCGTCCACGTGGCAGCGCACCCCGGCGGCGGCGGCGATCCCGGCGATCTCGGCGACCGGATCGACCACCCCGTACGGGTACGACGGTGCCGAGCAGGCCACCAGTACGGTCTCCGGGCCGATCGCGGCGGCGATGTCGCCGGGTGCGGGGCGGAGCGTCCGGGCCGAGACCGGCACCTGGTCGAGGATGATCCCGAGGTAGTGCGCCGCCTTGGCGAACGCGGCGTGCCCACTGGTCGGCACCACCAGCCGGGGCCGGGCCACCTCCGGCCGGGCGTCCCGGGCCGCCTTGACGGCCAGGATCAGCGACTCGGTGCCGCCGCCGGTGACACTGCCGACCACCTCCGGCGCCGCCGTGCCCGGCCCGCCGCCGAGCAGTTGGGCGGCCGCGCCGACGAGGGCGTTCTCCAGCGCCAGCAGGGACGGGAAGGCGGTCGGGTCCAGCCCGTTGACGTGCGCCGCCAGCGCGTACGCCGAGTTCGCCAACTCGTCCAGCCCCGGCACGGCGGAGTCGTAGACGTAGGCGAAGAGCCGGCCGCCGTGCGTCGGCAGGTCCGTGGCGCGCAGGTCGCGGAGTTCGGCCAGCACCTTGTCCGCGGGTACGCCCACCGGCGGCAACGCGTCGATCATGGCGGCCACCGTAACAGCCGAAACGCCCCTGGTGAGCGCCTCGAAGCCCCCGACCACGGCACGGATTCCTGCCGTGGTCCGGGACTACGACACCCAGATCCTGCCGGGGTGGTGGGAGTTCAACCGGGGTGGGTGGGTTGCGGGTGCGGGTTCGCGTCGGAGGCGGTCGCCAGCCGTTCCGGGGTGAGGTCGTAGCCGCGCATGGTCAGCAGGGCGAGCCCGACCAGCAGCGCCGGCAGCACGGTGAAGCCGACCAGTACCCCGGCCCGGGCGGTACCGGACTGGGCCGCCGCCTGACCGGTCGACGAGGAGACGTAGCCGGACAGTTGCAGTACCAGACCGTAGATGCCCGGCCCGAGGGCCAGCCCGAACGTCTCGCCGGCCGTCCACACCCCGGTGAAGACCCCCGCCTGGCGGCGGCCGGTGCGCGCGGTGTCGTACCCGATGCAGTCCGGCAGCATCGCCAGCCCGAAGACCTGCTGGCCGGCGTACCCGCAGCCGATCGCCGCGACGACCAGATAGACCACCGGGGCCGGCAGCACCGGCGCGGCGGCCAGGGCCAGCGCGCCGCCCGCGAAGATCAGCGACGCGACGGTGAACGCCCGGGGCTTGCCCAGCCGGGCACCGGCCCGGCTCCACAGTGGCATCACCAGCAGCGCCGGACCGACGAAACACCCGAAGAGCAGCGTCGCCCCGGTCTGCGGATCCCGCAGCACGTGCTCGGCGAAGTAGTTGACCCCGGCCAGCACGGTCGCGATGCCGGCCGCCTGGACCACGAAACAGATCAGCAGCAGCCGGAACGGCCGGTTGGCGGCGGCGACCGCGAGCTGGGCGCGCAGGCTCGGCTCGCTCGCCACCACCGTCCCGGTCGGGGCGGACCGGGTGCCGAGGAAGGCGCCGACCGCGCCGACCGCGATCAGCACCGCCACGAAGAGCCCCAGCCAGCGGTGCCCGGCCACCCCGTCGCCGCCCGCGCCCACCACCACCGGGGCGAGTGCGCCGGAGACCAGGATCGCCAGCGCCAGTACCGCCACCCGCCAGGTCATCAGCCGGGTCCGCTCGGTGTAGTCGTCGGTCAGCTCGGCCGGCATGGCGACGTACGGGACCTGGAAGAAGGCGAACGCGGTCGCGGCGAGCAGGAACGCCAGCGCGACGTACCCGGCGGCGGCCGGACCGGGCCGGAACGGTGCCGCGAAGATGGCGGCGAAGAGGACCGCCAGGCCGAGCCCGCCACCGAGCAGGTAAGGCCGGCGGGCGCCCCAGCGGGACCGGGTCCGGTCCGAGATCCGCCCGGCGACCGGGTTCACCAGCACGTCCCAGGCCTTCGGCAGCAGCACCAGCAGGGCGGCCAGCCCGGCGGCCACCCCCAGGGTGTCGGTCAGGTACGGCAGCAGCACCAGGCCGGGCACCGTACCGAAGGCGCCGGTGGCCAGCGATCCGAGGGCGTACCCGGCGTGCACCCGGCGCGGCAGGGTGGTCGGGGACGGGGGCGAGGAAGGGGACTCGGAGAGGTCGGCGCGGGTGCCGGGCACGGCGTCCATGCGCCGGGATGCTATCGGCATCGATCTTGTCTGCGGGCTCCCGCTTTCGGTGGCAGGGCTCCCGCTTTCGTACGGCGACGGTGGCCGATCGGTGTAGCGCCGACCGGCCACACCACCCGCCGCACGGTCAGGTCGGTGCCGCCCAACCCGTCACGGCTGCCACACCATCGTCTGCTGGTGGAGCTGCCTGCCACCCTGCCTGGCACCGGGGACCGGTGGAGTCGGACCGTGCCTGGCGAAGCCGACACGTTCGAAGAACCGCACCGCACGCGTGTTCTCGGCCAGGGTCTGCAGATGGCACCCGGGCGAGCCGGTCCGGATGAGCCGGTCGAACCATCGCCTCATCAGGCCGTCGGCGGCGCCGGTCCCCCGCGCCGGGGGCGTCACGTTGATGTGCAGGTGGGCCGGCCAACGGGCATCGTCGAGGCCCCTCGCGGTGGGCTTTCGCCGGACCGTGGCCGTCGCCATGTCGACCATGCCACGAGCGAGGAAGGCTGCGGGCCTGGGTCGGAATACCAGCCGATACCTCGCGATCGCCCGCTCCATGCGCTCTCTCTCGCTGGGGAACGTGGAACTGTCCAGGCAGCCCGCCAGGTAGCCGACGACATGGCCACCCGTCACGGCGACGAACAACGAGTCCGGTTCCCGGCTCATGTACGGCTCCAGGTACATGGCCGCCTCCGACTCCTCGTGTCCCCACATCAGGGCGGACGGAGAGCCCTCGCCCGCCCGGCCGAACAGCTCACGCAGCGCGGCGCGGTCAGTCTCCGCGAAACTACGGATTTCGATCATCCCGAGCCACTCCCCGACACCCTCCCCCAGCTGGTCCGACCAGTCTGCCACGTCCCTGACCAGGAGATTCGAGTGCCTGTTGGGATATGGATCAGCCTCGGCAGTTGCGCGCATGCCCGTACGGGGCAGCGGCGGTGTCCGCCGAAAGTGGTATCCCCGGTTCGGCATGCGGACCGACGCACCGGCGCGGTAGGTCGATGACGCTGGACGCGACGCCTAGCACGGGGGGAAGCGGAATGGGTGTGGCCCTGACGACAGTCGTCGGTCGCGAGAGATCCGGCGCGGATCGCCTGGTGCTGCTGGACGTACTGCGCGGGGTGGCGATCCTCGGCACGCTCGCCACCAACGTCTGGATCTTCACCCACCCCAGCGGAGAGTACGGCGTACTGTCCGACGCCACCGCCATCGCGACGCTCAGCGGCAACCCCGTCGAGACGGCGTTCCGGTTCCTCGCCAACGGCAAGTTCCTGGCACTGCTCACCATCCTGTTCGGTGTCGGACTGGCGATCCAGTACCACTCGGCGCAACGTCGCGGCGAGCGCTGGCCCGGCCGGTACCGCTGGCGGGCCGGGTTGCTCTTCGTCGAGGGCAGCCTGCACTTCCTGCTGATCTTCGCCTTCGACGTGCTGATGGGGTACGCCGTAGCCGCGCTCGTGGTGGCGTGGCTGTTGAACCGGTCGGGCCGGGTGCAGAAGGTGGTGTTCTGGACCACGGGCAGCCTGCACCTCGCCCTGATGCTGCTCGGCACCGTCGCCCTGCTCGCCGGCCCCGATCCGGCAGCGAACCCCGACCCGGCCCTGACCGGGCTGTTCACCTCCGGCGGTTACCTCGACCAGGTGCGCTTCCGGCTGGACAACGCGCTGGCCCTGCGGAGCGAGCCGATCCTCACCTTCAGCCTGCTGCTCTTCCTCTTCCTCTTCGGCGTACGGCTGTTCCGGGCCGGTGCGTTCGGCGCCGATCCGACCGGACGCCGGATCCGGCGCCGACTGGTCTGGTACGGGCTCGGCGTCGGTCTGCCGCTGAACGTGGCGACCACCCTCGCCGGGCCCGATCTCTTCCTGGTCGACCGGTACGTCCTGCCGGCGCTGGTCACGGTCGGCTACCTCGGTCTGGTCGGGATGCTGCTGGACCGGCTCCGCCGTCCCGGGCCGGTCGTCTCCGGCCTCACCGCCGTCGGCCGGACCGCGCTGAGCTGCTACGTCCTGCAGAACCTGGTCTGCACGGTGATCTGCTACGGCTGGGGCCTCGGCCTGGCCGCGACACTCGCCGAGGCCCGGCCCTGGTGGGTCATCGGACTCTGGGCGGCCGTCTGCACCGGGCTCACCGTCGGCGCCTCGCTCTGGCTGCGCCGCTTCCAGCACGGCCCGCTGGAGGCGCTGCAGAGGAGCCTGCTCACCCGGCGGCGCACCGTCGCGGAGCTGGGCTGAGTGGCTGGGCGAGACGCGGCCGGGTGACTTCACGTCGGGCCCACCCCGGTCACCCGACCGTCCGGGTGCGCTCAGCCGGTGCCCTTCCGACGCTCCTCCCGAAGCAGACGCAGGGTAGCCAGGGGCACCCCCACCAGGCCGAACAATGTGGTCCCCAGCAGCATGTACGCGATGCGGTGGTTCTCCGGTGCCCGTGCGTCACGCACGTCGTGGTCGGGGTGTCGAGGGTCGTACACGATGGGAATCTCGTCGCCGACCTGCACTCTCGGCCCGGGCGCCTCGTCGCCCTGCCCGACCAGCGACCGCACCTGCCGCCCGTCGCTGGTGCGGAATTCGACCTCCACCCGCGACTTCTTGCCCAGGTCGACACCGGTGACCCGGGCGGTTACCTGGCGACCGCGATCCCGCAGCGCGTTGTCGTTCGTCCAGACCTGCCAGGTCGCGACGGCGAAACCGCACACCACCACCACTCCCATGGCGACGAAGAGTTTCGCGGGTGGCCGCCGCACGGTGCCGAAGAGAGCCATGGCGTCCAGTTCCCCGACGGCGGGTTGAGGTAACCCGATCCTGAGCGCGCCGACGCTCCGCCGCGCTGTGCTCGATTGCGTCGATGCGGGATGATCGCAGCGGCTGGTACGACAGATTAGGAGCGGCCGGCATGCGCATCCTGTTGGTCGAGGACGACGCCCGGGTGGCCGGCGCGATGGCCGCCGCCCTGTCCCGGCGCGGATACGACGTGGAGCGGGCCGGCACCGCCGCCGCCGCACTCGCCGCCGCCCCCTGCGACCTGGTGCTGCTCGACCTCACCCTGCCCGACGGCGACGGGGTGGAGGTCTGCCGGGCGCTGCGGCAGCGCAGCGCGCAGCTCGGCATCATCGCGGTCACCGCACGCGGCGAGGAACGCGACCGGGTGATCGGGCTGCGGATGGGCGCCGACGACTACGTGGTGAAACCGTTCTCGATGGCCGAGCTGGAGGCCCGGATCGTCGCGGTGCTCCGCCGGGCCCGGGCCGGCGCCCCCCGGCCCGAGGTCGTCGAGGTCGGCCCGATCTGGATCGACGTCGCCGCCCGGCTGGTCACGGTACGCAGCGCCGAGGTCGCGCTGACCCGCAAGGAGTTCGACATCCTGGTCTCGCTGGCCCGGCAGCCGGGCGTGGTGGTGCCGCACGAGCGGATCGTCCTGGACGTCTGGCCGACCACCGGCGCCGCCCGGCACACCGTGGAGGTGCACGTCGGCTCGCTGCGCGGCAAGCTCGGCGATCCCGACCTGGTGCAGACCGTACGCGGCGTCGGTTACCGGCTCCGGGCCGAGTGACCGGAGCCCCTCGGTGCGCCGCCGCCTGGTTTTCAGCTACTCGCTGCTCATGATCCTGGTCCTGCTCGCCCTGGAGACCCCGCTGGCGATCACCCTCGCCAACCGGGAGACCGAACGGATCCGGGCGGACCGGCTCGCCGACGCCAACCGGTTCGCCTCGCTCTCCGGCCCCGCGCTGCGTACCGGCGCGGTCAGCGCGATCGACGACGAGTTGCAGCGCTACCAGGAGCTGTACGGGATCAGCGCAGCCGTGATCGACCGGGAACGGCGCCAGGTGGTCGCCCCCGCCGGCCCCCGGCTGGACACCGAGCTGACCGACCGGGCGATCTTCGGTGCGCTGGCCGGCCGGCAGATGACCGTGCCGGAGGTGCTCTGGCCCTGGGAGGTCGGCCCGCTGGTGGTGGCCGTACCGGTGAACGACGGCGGTGAGGTGATCGGTGCCGTCATCACCGTCTCCGCCACCGAGCGGGTCCGCCGGACCGTAACCGTCTGGTGGGCGGCGCTGGCCACCATCGGACTGCTCGCCGTCTCCGCCGGGGTGATGACGGCGTTCCGGCTGGCCGGCTGGGTGCTGCGCCCGGTGACCGTGCTCGACGTGGTCACCCACGACATCGCGGCCGGCGACGGCCTGGCCCGGGTGCCGACCCAGCAGGGTCCACCCGAGCTGCGCCGGCTCGCCACCAGCTTCAACGAGATGGCCGACGCGGTCGCCGACGCCCTGGAACGGCAGCGGGCCTTCGTCGCGCACGCCAGCCACCAGCTCCGCAACCCGCTGACCGCGCTCCGGCTGCGGGTCGAGGAACTCGGGCCGAGCCTGACCGACGAGTACGGCCGCGACGAGCACCGGCTGGCGCTGGAGGAGACCGACCGGCTCGCCCAGGTACTCGACGGGTTGCTCACGCTGGCCCGCGCCGAGCGGGCCCAGCACGCCATGGTGGTGGTCGACGCGGCGGCGGTGGCCGCGTCCCGGGTCGCCGCCTGGCAGCCGCTGGCCAACCACCGGGGCGTCACCCTCACCCTCGCCCCGGTCACCGGCCCGGTGCCCGCCCGGGCCGTGCGTACCGCCGTCGACCAGGTGCTGGACGCGCTGATCGACAACGCGGTCAAGTTCGGCGACCCCGGTGGCCGGGTGGAGGTCTCGGTGCACCGCGCCGAGGACGGCGTGCTCGTCCGGGTCACCGACGACGGACCGGGGATGACCGGCGCGCAGCTCGAATCGTCGACCGAGCGCTTCTGGCGGGCACCGGACACCCAGAACATCGACGGCGCCGGGCTCGGCCTGACCATCGTGGCGGTACTGGTCGACGCCTCCGGCGGTCGCCTCACCATGCGTCCGGCCGAGCCGACCGGGCTCGTCGCCGAGGTCTGGTTCCGCACCGGCGAGGCGTGAGCGGTCTCCGTCAGGGCTTGTGCGTCTGGTAGTAGCGGGCCGCACCCGGGTGCAGCGCCAGCGGGGTGGTGGTGATCGCCGACTGCACGTTCAGCCGGGCGGCGGCCGGATGGGCACTGCTCAGCTCGTCGCGGCGCTGCATCAGCAGCCGGGTCACGTCGTAGACGAGCTGCTCGGGCATGCCGGTGGCCACCACCAGGTAGTTGGGCACCGCCACCGTGGTCACCGGCGCCGACCCGTACGCCGAGGCGGGGATGTCCCGCTGGACGTACACCTCGCGGTAGGACTGGCGCAGCGGCTCGACCCACTGCCCGAGGTCGACGAAGCGGGCCCGGGTCTGCGCGGCGAAGTCCGCCACCGCCTTGACCGGCAGGCCGCCGGAGAAGAAGAAGGCGTCGATCTGGCCGGCCCGCAGCGCGGCGACCGAGTCGTCGATGCCGAGCCGGAGCGTCTCGGCCAGCTTGTCGCCGACCTTCGCGACCCGGAGCAGGCGTTCGGCGGTGACCGCGGTGCCGGAGCCCGGCGCGCCGATCGCCACCCGCTTGCCGGTCAGGTCCGTCAGCTGCCGGATCGGCTCCTGGGTGAGGGTGACCAGGTGCAGCAGGTCGTCGTAGACCCGGGCCACCGCGCTCAGCCCGGCGCCCTGGCCCGGTTCGGCGGTCAGGATGTCGGCCTGGGTGAAGCCGAGTTCGGCCTGCCCGGTGGAGACCAGCGAGACGTTCTCCTCCGACGCGGCCGTCACCACCACGCTCGCCGTCACGTCCGGCAGTTCCCGGTTGAGGATGCCGGCCAGGGACTGACCGACGGCGTAGTAGACCGCGGTGGCGCTGCCGGTCGCGATGCGCAGCCTGGTCGGCTCGGCCGGCGCCGAGGTGCAACCGACGGTGGCCGGCAACGCGACCGTGACCACGGCCAACGCCACGGCGAGCGTGCCGAACCGCCGACCGGGCAGTCCCCGGCCGACGCGTCGGTGCCACCGTGCCCCGCCCACCCCACCACCCCGGCGATGATCGACACTCAGCGCAAGTTTTGCTCAAGCCTTCAACCGATGTCTACCGCCTCGGCGCGGTAACGGCCACCGTTGAAAGTAGTTGGTCGTCGCGAGTACGGGGGGCGACAGAGATGGTCTGGAGCACCGGGGTGTACGCCTCAACGCGGCCGCCCCTACGGCCGTCCGGCAGTACCAGCCTGCTGGACCGGACGTCGCTGGCGGACGCTTTCGAGGCGGCGTGCCTGATCAGGTGCATCCGGGTGCAGGGGGTGCGGCAGCCGACCACCATGGTGGCCGAGTTCAGCTCGGAGGCTGCCGCCAACCGGCTGGCCGAACTGCTGGCCCGGCTCGGCACCCCGGCCCGGGCCGAGCGGATCACCGCCGGTGTGCGCCGCCGCTACGAACTGCACCGGCTGCACCTCACCGAGCCGGGGCAGCCCGCCGTACTGTCGATGGGTTGGCGGCAGGGGCGGACCGCGCTGCTCGACCCGGCCGCGGTCGGCGCCTCCGCGCCCCGCAACGCCCGCCGGCAGGCGTTGGCCGCCGCCGCCTGGCGGGCCGCGCTGCTGGCCGCCGGCCGGCACGTCCGGACCACCATCCTCGGGGTACGCATCCGCGATACCGAACTCGCGGCGGTACTGGTGCGCAGCGCCCAACTGCTCGGCTCGCCGGCCTCGGTCGCGCCCCGCTCGGGCTGCCTGCTGGTGACGGTGCCGGGCGGCCCGGACAAGGAACGGATCCTGCGCCGCAGCGCCCAGCCGGTCTCCCTGGTGGGCTGACCGCCGCACTACCATCGGGGCGTGAGGGCCGTGCGGGACCGCTGGCGACGGCCGGCACCGCCACCAGACACACACGACGGCGCAGACCCCTCCGGCGGCGCTGGAGAGAGCGTCGGCGGGCCGGCGACCGACGACACCCGACGGATCGGCGGTACGGAACGCGGGCTGCGCCGGCTCGGCCGCCGCTACGCGGTCGTCATCCGCAGCGCGACGCTGGCCTGTGCCGGCGGTGCCGCGCTCTTCCAGTCGGCCCCGGAGCGGCGGGCGTTGGTCGGCGCTGTTCTCCTGACGCTCTGCGCCTGGAGCGTGCTGTACCTGCGCGCCAACTCCCGCCGCTGGCTGCTGCCGGTGGACACCCTGCTGATCGTGCTGCTCTGCCTGACACAGCGCTGGACGGTGCCGCCGGAGGCGTTGGCCGACAGCACCAACTGGGTCCTCGCGGTCGCCGCGATCACCGCCGTGGCGCACCAGTGGCTCGGTACCGTCGCCGGGGGTGCGCTGCTGGCCACGGCGATCGTGCTGGCTCACCTGGCCGGCAACGCGCTCGCCTCGCCCGGGACCTGGTCGGAGTCCGCGCCGGTCGGGCTCTGGACCCTCGTGGAGGCCGGGCTGTCCCGGGTACTGTTCCTGCTCGTCCGGGCCGGTGCCCGGCAGACCGACCTGGCCGTCCGGGAACGCGAACGGGCCCGCTCCGAGGCCGCGGTGGCCGCCGCACGGTGGGCGGACGAGCGGGAACATCTCGCGGTGCTGCACGACACCGCCGCGAGCACCCTGCTCGCGGTCGGCGCGCGGATGGTCGACGGCACCGAGCCGTGGCTCGCCGCGCAGGCCGGCCGCGACCTGGCGACCATCTCCGGCCGCCCGGACCTCCCCGACACCAGCCGCACCGACCTGGTGCGGACGCTGCGCGAGGTGGCCCGGAACGCGGCCGTGGCGGTGGAGCTGCGGGCGCCACCGATGCTCCTGCTGCCGACGGTCCGGGCCAACGCGATCGGTGCCGCCGTCCGGGAGGCGTTGACCAACGTCGGCCGGCACGCCGGGGTCGGGACGGCGGAACTCGTCGTACGGCGCCGCGCCGGCCGGACCCTCGTCGAGGTCGTCGACCGGGGCCGGGGCTTCGCCCCGGAGCGGGTACCCGGACAGCGGCGCGGGCTCTCGCACTCCATCCAGGAGCGGATGGCCCGGGTCGGCGGCCGGGCGGTGGTGACCGCAGCGCCCGGCGCCGGTACCCGGATCCGGCTGGAGGTGCCGGATGGCTGAGCCGGCCGGGCACCCTCCGGTGGGCAGGCTCCTGCACGGGCTCCGGCTGGCCACCCTCGCCATCGCCGTCACCGCGCTCTTCGGCTTCGCCCTGCCGCTGCTGCTGACCCACGCCGAGACCTACCGCAGCCTGGCACAGCAGGTCCTCGCCTTCGGGCTGCTGACCGCCGTCGCCGGGCTGGCCGGGGTGCGGATCGTCCGGAACCGCTCGCTGGGCCGGGCCCGCTGGGTGCTGCTGGCGGCGGTGGTCGGGGCATCGGCGCTGGCCGTCACGGGGATATCCGCCGACGCGCTCATGTCGGAGCAGGAGTGGTCCTTCGGCGTGATCGGCTGGTTCGGGCTGCTCCTGCTGGTCGACCACGGCGTCACCGCCACGGCCACCTTCCTCGGCGCGCACACCGTCGCCAGCTTCGCCCAGCTCGCCCTGGTCGGGCAGGCGCACGAGATCGCCGACCTGGTCGTCGTCGCCGCGATCGTGCTCGGCTGCCAGCTTCCGGTCCTGGCCGGCGCCGCGACGCTGCGGGGGCTGGTGGCGACCGCCTCCGCCGCCTCGGCCGACGCCGCGCGGGTACGCACCGCCGAGGCGATCGCGGCACACCTGCACGCCGACCGGCGGGCCCGCTACGCCGACCTCGCGACCACCTGCGTACCCCTGCTGACCGAGCTGAGCACCGGTTCGGCCGACCTGCGCGACGAGCGGGTACGTCGCCGGTACGCCGTGGCGGCGGCCCGGCTGCGCCGGCTCTTCGCGGAGCACGACGAGGTGGTCGATCCGCTCCTGCACGAGCTGCGCGCCTGTCTCGACCTGGCCGACCGTACCGGGGTCGCGGTCTACCTCGGTACCTGCGGAGAGTGGCCGACTCCGCCCCTGGCGGCCCGCCGGGCGTTGACCGAGCCGGCGTTGCGGATCGTCGGGACCGCGACCTCCGAGGTCCGGGTGACGCTGCTCGGCTCCCCCGGCGGTGTCACCGTGAGCGTCGTCGCCGACCCTGGGATCGCCGACTCTGGGATCGACGAGCCGGCCGGCGGCGACCCGGCGGCCGCGACCGCCAGCCCCGCCGGCACCGCCGGCCCCGCCGGCACGGACAGCATGGACGACACCGACGGCACCGACGGGGTGACCGTCACCCGGCTCGTCGACGGGTCGAGAGTGTGGGTGGAGGCCAGATGGCAGGCGAAGAGCTGACCACGGCGGTGGTCGTCGACGACCACCCGGCGATCGTCGCCGGCATCCGTGCCTGGTGCGCCGCGGCCGACCCGCCGATCGAGGTCCTCGACTCGGGTACGACTCCGGCGGTGGCCTGGACCGAGCCCGGCCTCTCCGCCGACGTCGTCGTCTTCGACCTGCTGCTCAACCGGGAGGTACCGGCCTATCCCGACCTGCGACGACTCGTCGACGCCGGCCGTTCGGTGATCGTCTACACCATGCGCGAGGACCGGGACACCATCCTGCGCTGTCTGGACCTCGGGGCCTTCGCCTGCCTGGCCAAGACCGAGGGACCGAAGCACCTGGTCCAGGCGATCCAGACCGCCAGCCGGAACCTGCCGTACACGCCACCGGCGATGGCCCGCGCGATCGGCACCGACAACCGGCCGGACCGGCCACGGCTCACCCCGCGCGAGACCGACGTACTGGTCAACTGGTTCGCCTGCGAGTCCAAGGAGATGGTGGCGCGCAAGCTCAACCTCTCGGTACGCACCGTCAACAGTTACATCGACCGGGTCCGGATCAGGTACGCCAACGCGGGTCGCCCGGCCTCCACCAAGGCCGCCCTGGTGGCCCGCGCCATCCAGGACGGCCTGGTCCGGCTCGACGAGCTGTAGCGGCGGCCTGCCGCGACGGGTCCACCCGGGACTGTGGGGCGAACGACCGTCACGGCGCCTCCGGCCTCCGCCCTAGCCTCCCATTCGAGGGCACGGGCAGGAGTGGAGAACGGGATGGTCCGGAACAGGTCATGTGCAGCCGGAGCGGATTCGGCCGGTGGCGGAGGGCACTCGGGGGATCGTGATCGCCGACGCCCGGCGCCGGATCGGCGGGTACGCCATGGATAGGCCGCTGCTGCCGAACCTGCGGGACCCGGTCGCGGACCGGCTGTTGCGGGAGTCTCTGGCGGAGCAGGCCCGCGACGACCGTGACCCGCTGGCCCGGGACATGGCCCGCGACGTGCTGGACGGCAACATCACGCTCTACCAGGCGGCGGCGTCGAGCGTCTACGGCGAGGTCTTCGCCCAGCGGGCCGACGAGCACACGAACTGGTGGCACGGGCTCTCCGAAGCGGAGCGGGAGCGGCTGCGCGTCGAGGGCAGGGAGGCGATGGCAGCGGCTCGGGAGGAGGAGCAGCGATGACGGTCAAGGTGAAGACCGCCGACCTGCGCGGGTACGTGGCCCTGCTCAACCGCAACGCCGAGCACAACGACAAGGTCCTGGCGTACCTGCGCCAGTGGTGTGGCGCGGAGATGCGGGCGATCGACTCGGAGGGGCTGCTGGCGAAGGCGCTGAACTTCCACGACCGGTTCTACGCCGACGCCGAGAACCTGATCACCCAGTTGGGTCGGGCGTTGCGCGGCTCGGCGGCGGAACTGGCCAAGGCCGCCACCCTCTACGACGGCAGCGACCAGGCGGCAAAGGAGCGCTTCGAGCGCCAGTACAGCAACCCGACCGCCCGGGAGGGCTGGGAGGCGGGCCACTCCGGCTTCGCCGACTACATGAACCCGCTCGACGTACTCGTCGGAACCCCCTCCTACCAGGAGTTCTCCGACCCGACCAAGATCCTTGACAAGATCGGCGACTCGATCAGCATCAGCGGGACGGTGCTCAACTTCATCCAGGAGGTGACCGGGGTCAATCCGCTGGACAGGGCGGGCCGGTTCTTCGCCGGCAACTGGGAGGCGTACAGCAAGGCCGCCGGAGCCTGGCGCGCCATCGGCGAGGCGCTGGAGCGGATCGGCAAGAACATCGACCGGGGACTCGCCTCGCTGGACCGGGCCTGGGAGGGCAGCGCGAGCGAGGCGGCGTACGCGACGTTCCAGGCCCTCGCCAACGTCTTCAAGGACATGCTGTCGCGGTTCACCAAGCTGCATCAGACGTACCAGGAGTTCGCCGAGTTCGCGATGTACACCGCATCACTGGTGGTCGACACCATCAAGATGGCGATCGACACCGCGCTGATCCTGCTGGCCCGGCGGAAGGGTGGACCCTTCGCCGAGGCGGCGGCGGCGTTCGAGATGTTCAAACTCGTCAAGTACATCGGGTACTTCAGCTGGACCCTGATCACCGCACGTGGCGCCATCGCCACGATCTTCGGCGCCACCGCCGGGATAGGAAGTTCACCGCTGCGCGGAGTGGGGGTGGCCGGCTATGACGCACCCGGGGTCTGACGGCGTGATCCGTGGCGTCACCGGGTACGACGCCGACGGCGAACCCGATCCGCTGCGCGACGTACGCCCCATGCTCGACCGGCTCTACGCCGACGACGAGAGTCCCGACGGCGCGGGAATGGACGTGATCTCCGAGATTCTGCTCACCTGGATCGAGCGGCGCCGGCACGGCGAGGAATGAGTCCCGCCAGAGCGGACCGCGGCGACGGGCGACGGGCGGCCGACCGGGTCAGTCGGGTCAGTCGGCCGGTTGCCGGTCGGTTGGCTGCCAGTCGGCCGCCGCCATGTCGACTCCGGCGCCGCGCAGCGGGGTCCCCTCGGCCAGCAGCCGGGCCCGGGCCTCGGACTCGTGCCCCGGTGGCAGCCGACCGGCCGAGTTGACCACCCGATGCCACGGCACCCCGCCACCGTGCCGAGCCATGATCGAGCCGACCAGCCGGGCCGACGCCCGGCCGGACCGGTCGGCCAGGTGGTCGGCGATGGCGCCGTACGACATCACCCGGCCGGGCGGGATCCGCTCGACCAGCGCGAGCACCTCTTCGACGTACTCCTCGGGGGTCATGAGCTGCCACGATATGGGAGTGCGGGGCGGGCCGGCGGGGCGGGCCGATCCGGGCACCGCAGAATGGGCGGGTGCGGGAAGCAGTTACCACAGCTCGCCGGATCGTGGTCAAGGTCGGCTCGTCCTCGCTGACCACCGCCGCCGGTGGCCTGGACGCGGCGCGGGTCGACGCGCTGGCCGACGTACTCGCCGGGTGGCTGACCGGCGGGTCGGCCGGCGCCCCTTCGACGGAGCCCGGTGCCCGACCGTCCGGGGCGGGTCGCAAGCGGGTCCTCCCGGCGGACCGGCGGGAGCTGGTGCTGGTCTCGTCCGGGGCGATCGCCGCCGGCCTGGCCCCGCTCGGGCTGGCCGCCCGACCGCGTGACCTCGCCACCCAGCAGGCCGCGGCGAGCGTCGGGCAGGGGCTGCTGATCGGCCGCTACTCGGCGGGTTTCGCCCGGCACGGCCGCACCGTCGGCCAGGTGCTGCTCACCGTCGACGACGTGACCCGGCGGGCGCACTACCGCAACGCCTACCGCACGCTGCGCAAGCTGCTCGACCTCGGCGCGGTGCCGATCGTCAACGAGAACGACACGGTGGCCACCGACGAGATCCGGTTCGGTGACAACGACCGGCTGGCCGCCCTGGTGGCGGCGCTGGTCCACGCCGACCTGCTGGTGCTGCTCTCCGACGTGGACGCCCTCTACACCGGCGACCCGGCCCGTCCCGGCACGGCACGCGTCGAGGAGGTCCGCGACGAGCAGGATCTCGCCGAGGTGGCGATCGGCCGGGCCGGCCGGGCCGGGGTCGGCACCGGCGGCATGGTCACCAAGGTGGAGGCGGCCCGGATCGCGACCGGGTTCGGCATCCCGGTGGTGCTGACCGCCGCGCCGCTGGCACCGGCGGCGCTGGCCGGCGAGCCGGTCGGCACCTTCTTCCACCGGGTACGCCAACGCCCGGCGGCCCGGCTCTTCTGGCTGGCCCACGCGACCTCACCCCGGGGGCGGCTGCACCTCGACCCCGGTGCGGTGCAGGCGGTGGTGGCCCGGCGCAAGTCGCTGCTGCCGGCCGGGATCACGGCGGTGGACGGCGCCTTCACCGCCGGTGACCCGGTGGACCTGGTGGACGACGCGGGAGCGGCGGTCGCCCGGGGACTGGTCAACTACGACGCGGTGGAGTTGCCCGGGCTGCTCGGCCGCTCCACCTCGGAACTCGCCGCCGCCCTCGGCCCCGGCTACGAGCGCGAGGTCGTGCACCGCGACGACCTCGTGCTGCTGGTCTGACCGCCGCCGCCGGCCGCCGGGCCCCCGCACCGCCGGCTCACGCCGTGACCCGTTCGGCGGCTCAGGCGGTGGCCCGTTCGGCGGCGCCGATCCGGGGGAAGGGCTCGGTGGAGAAGACCACCTCCACCGGGACCTCGAAATACCGCGCGATCCGCAGCGCCAGGTGCAGGCTCGGGTTGTATTCGCCGCGCTCCAGATAGCCGACCGTCTGGTAGTGCACCCCGAGGGCGTCGGCGAGGTCCCGACGGGAGATCCCGCGCTCGGCCCGGAGCACCGCGATGCGGTTGTAGATCGCCTCGCTCATCAGTTGATCCTCTGCATCGCCTTCTCCTTCCGAGCGGCGACGCTCGAACCGGACTCCCGCCGGGCCATCCGGCGCAACACGATCGGCGCCACCACCAGGCCCAGTACGGCCCAGCCGGCGAGCATGCCGAACGTCTCCAGGTGCCGCCAGGACCCGCCGATCTCCACCGCCGCCAGCTCGGGCGGCAGCAGCGCCGACCGCGTACCCAGGCCCAGCCAGTAGACCGGGAAAGCCTGACCGATCCACTGCAACCAGACCGGGAAGGAGGTGATCGGATAGAAGATCCCGGAGGTCGCGACGAGGCCCATGATAGGCAGCATGATCACCCCGACGTTGCGGGGGTTGTCGAAGAGCGAGCCGAGGATCGCGCCGAGCGGCAGGCAGGCGACCAGGCCGAGCACGAGCACCCAGAGCAGGGTCAGCCAGGCGCCCGGACCGCGCAGGGCCACGCCGTCCACCAGAAACACTCCGGGTACCACCAGGATGACGGAGCTGACCAGTGCCATCCCGGAGACCAGCACCACCTTGCCGACCAGATGGCCGAGCATCCCGTTCGGGATCGCCTTGGCCCGCAGCAGGGTGCCGTCCTCACGCTCCACGGTGAGCGCCATCATCATGGTCACCAGCGCCCCGAACGCCAACCCGCCGCCGAGCACGCTGGGCAGCGTACGGGCGCCGAGCGAGAAGTTCGTGCCGGGCACCGTGGCGTCCCGCATGAAGAACATCACGACCAGGAACGACACGTTGGGGAAGAAGTAGTTCCACAGGTCCTGCACGCTGACGAAGCTCTGCCGTACCTCGATCCAGCCCCGCCGTACCCCGGCCCGGAGGGCGACCACCGTCGGGTTCACCGGCCCGCCTCCTCGAACTCGCGCAGCGTGGCGAGGCTCCGCCCGGACTCGACCTCGCGGACCAGTGCCATGTAGGTGTCCTCCAGACTCGCCCGCCTGACCTCAAGGTCGGCGACAGCGTCGCCGTACTGCTGGAACAACTCCCGGACGAACCGGGTGGCATCGGCGGTGGCGTGCACGAACCGCTGCCCGTCCCGGCTCCACTTGACCTCGGCCTCCGAGGACATCCGCCGGGAGAGCTGCTCGGCCGAGCCGTCGGCGATGATCGAGCCGCCGGCCAGGATCAGGATCCGGTCGGCCAGCTTCTCCGCCTCGTCCAGGTCGTGCGTGGTGAGCAGGATCGTGGTCTGGTCCAGGTCGGTGAGCCGGTGCACCAGGTCGTGGAACTCGCGCCGGGCCTCCGGGTCGAACCCGGCCGTGGGCTCGTCGAGGAAGAGCAGCTCGGGGCGGCCGACGATGCCGATCGCGACGTCCAGCCGGCGCCGCTGCCCGCCGGAGAGCTGGCCGACCCGCTTGGCGGCGTGCGGGTTCAGCCCCACCACGTCGATCAGGTCGTCGACGTCCCAGGGCCGGCGGATCCGGTCGGTCGAGTAGGGCTGGTAGTAGGAGCCGAGGTGGCCGAGGAGCTCGCGTACCCGCCACTTGGCGTGGTCGCGCCAGGACTGGAGCACCACACCCAGCCGGGCCCGCCACCGCTCGTCGCCGTGCGCCGGGTCCACGCCGAGCACGGTGACGTCGCCGGCCGACCGCATCCGGAAGCCCTCCAGGATCTCGATGGTGGTCGTCTTGCCGGCGCCGTTCGGGCCGAGCAGCGCCAGCACCTCACCGGGGCGGGCCGTGAACGTGACCCCGGTCAGCACGTCGGTGCTGCCGTAACGCATCCGCAGATCGCGGACGTCCAGCACGGGCTGCTCGACCGGTGACCCGGCAGGCTCGGTGGTCCGGCCCGGAGTCTCGGCGATGGTCATAGATCTACACCCCCTCATCTAACCTCTACGCGAGGAGATAGTACATCTACTACATCGCACAGCAAGAGTGCTGCAAGAAACGCGACGCGGGGCAGCTCCGGAAACGGAACTGCCCCGCGTCGGGGTGCCGGGCCCGGCCCGGCGTCGATCAGTAGGCGGGCAGCGACGGGTCGATCTGCTTGATCCAGGAGAGCACGCCGCCCTGGACGTGCACCGCGTCCCGGAAACCGGCGGCCTTCAGCGCGGCCAGCGCCTCGGCGGACCGTACCCCGGACTTGCAGTGCAGCACGATCTGCTTGTCCTGCGGCAGCGAGGCCAGGGCGGCACCGGAGAGGATCTCGCCCTTCGGGATCAGCGTCGCACCCGGAATGCGGACGATCTCGTACTCCGCCGGCTCCCGGACGTCGACCAGGAAGATGTCCTTGCCGGCGTCCTGCCAGTCCTTCAGCTCCCGGGCCGTGATGGTGGACTCGACCACCGCCTCCTCGGCCTCCGGCGAGACCGCGCCGCAGAAGTCCTCGTAGTCCTCCAGCAACTCGGTCACGGTCGGGTTCTCCCCGCAGAGCGCGCAGTTCGGGTCCTTGCGCACCTTGATCTTCCGGTACGACATCTCCAGCGCGTCGTAGACCATCAGCCGACCGACCAGCGGCTCGCCGATCCCGGTCAGCAGCTTGATCGCCTCGGTGACCTGGATCGAGCCGATCGACGCGCAGAGCACGCCGAGCACCCCGCCCTCGGCGCAGGACGGCACCATGCCGGGCGGCGGCGGCTCCGGGTAGAGGCAGCGGTAGCAGGGGCCGTGCTCGGCCCAGAAGACCGACGCCTGCCCGTCGAACCGGTAGATCGACCCCCAGACGTACGGCTTGCCGAGCAGTACCGCCGCGTCGTTGACCATGTAGCGGGTGGCGAAGTTGTCCGTACCGTCGACGATCAGGTCGTACTGGCGGAAGATGTCCAGCACGTTGTCCCGGTCCAGCGCGGTGTTGTGGATCTCGACCTGCACCAGCGGGTTGATCTCCCGGATGCTCGACGCGGCCGACTCGGCCTTGGACCGGCCGACGTCCGACACGCCGTGGATGACCTGGCGCTGGAGGTTCGACTCGTCGACGGTGTCGAAGTCGATGATGCCGAGCGTCCCGACCCCGGCCGCGGCCAGGTACAACAGGGCGGGCGAGCCGAGGCCGCCGGCGCCGACGCAGAGCACCCGGGCGTTCTTCAGCCGCTTCTGCCCCTCGACCCCGACGTCCGGGATGATCAGGTGGCGCGAGTAGCGGCGGATCTCGTCAACGGTCAGCTCGGCGGCGGGTTCGACGAGCGGGGGCAGTGACACGGTGGACTCCCCGGTTCGGATCCTCGCTCAGCCGGCGGCTGAGCGCATCGACAGTGGCATGTCTGGCCATTCTTCCTCGCCGGAGCGCGGATAGACCATGAGCTGAAACACCTGCCCGAAATCCGGGAGCGGGGAATACGGGCCCGGGTCAGGGAATCGGCGGACCGACGTACCGCTGCCCGTCCACGTACGGCCAGCCGTTCGGCACGCAACCACGCAGCCCGTACGTCTGCTGGAGCATCACCGGCGCCGGTGCACCCGGCCGGGGGCAGCCCTGGTGCTCCTCGCCGAACTCGTGCCCGACCTCGTGGTTGAGCGCGAATGCCTGATAGACCTCCAGTGCCGCACCGTAGTCCGGCACCGCGGTCAGCCAGCGCGCGACGTTGAGCACCACCTGCCCCGGCAGCCGGCACGAGCCGTACCGCTCGGTGTGCAGCCCGGCGGTGGCGCACATCTTCTCCGAGGTCCCCGGGGTGGCCAGGAAGACGGTGAACTCGGCCTTCGTCGCCTTGGCCACCCGCTGGAGGCGGAGCTTCCCGGACGCCGTCCAGCCGCGCGGGTCGCCGAGGACCGCGTCGACGGCGGCGGCGAAGGACGCCACCTCCTGCCCCATGCCCTGCTCCACGGCGACGTGGTAGCGACGCAGCGTACCCGCCTTGCCGAGCACCCGGCCGGCGGCCGCGTACCCGAAGGAACCCGGACCGGTGGTCGGATAGCCGGCGCCCGGGTCGGTCGTCGGGCCGCCGCGCCCGGCCCCGGTGCTCGCCCCGGCGACCACCCCGTCCCGGCCGGCCGCCGCCACGGTCGACCCCGGGCCGCCCGGCCGGGTCTGCACCAACCCGACCGTGAGCAGGCCGGCGGCGACCGCCAGCAGCGCCAGCGCGACGGTACGTCGGCGCCGTCGGCGGGCCTGCGCGGCGGCGACCCGGTGCCGTTCGAGCCGGCCGCCGGAGCGCGCGGGAAAACGGCCATGGTCGGGAGGGTTTGCCGGATTCGTCATGGCGGGCCTCAGCCTTCCATGCCGACGGGTCAGCGTCCAGAACCGCTTTCCGCCCCGGCCTGGAGCGAGGGGCCTAGAGCGAGGGACCCTCGTACCGCTCCCCCTTCAGGTACGGCCACGGGTTCGGCACGCAGCCGTTGAGGAAGAGCGTCTGCTGCATCATCACCGGGGCGGCCCGACCCGCCCGGGGACAGCGCTCGTGCCCGTGCCCCAACTCGTGCCCGACCTCGTGGTTGACCACGTACGTCCGGTACCGGTCCAGCGGCACCCTGGCCTCGACGTAGTGCGGGACCGAGCGCATCCAGCGATCCAGGTTGATGATCACCCGCCCGCTGCCCCGACACGAGGTGTACGGCTTGCCACCGACCCGGATGTCCACACCGGACGCGGCGCACATCTCCCGGGCGGTACCGGCGGTGACCAGGTAGACCGTGAAGTCGTGCCCCGCCCTGTCCCTGTCCGGTACCCGCTGCAACCGCAGCCGCCCGCTGCCGATCCAACTGCGCGGATCGGCCAGCGCGGCGTCGACCTTCGCGGTGAACTCCGGGACGTGCTCGTCGACGTTGCGCTCCACCGCCACCCGGTAGCGGCGCACCGTACCGGCCCGGCCCAGCACCTCGCCCCGCCCGGTCGCGTAGCTGAAACTGCCCGGCCCGGTCGACGGCACCGGGTCGGTGAGCCGCAGCACCGGTGCCGGTGCCCGGCTCGGCGTGGGAGTGGGCGTCGGGGTGGGTGTCGGGACGGCGGAGGGCGTCGCCGGTCCGGCCGGCTGGGCGGCGGCGCTCGGATCGTCCCCGGTCAGCCGCTCGGCCGGCGGCACCAGGATCCCGAGCACCCCGACCGCGCCGGCCACCCCGAGCAGCACCACCGCCAGCACCCGGCCGCGCCGGAACCGCCGGGTACGTCGCCGGTGCGCCGAGCCGGCGACCGGTGCTGCGGCACCCGGTGCCGGGGGGCGGCGACGGTCTCTGTTCCACACGCTTACTTAGTACGCCTGACCCACCCGCTCGGTTGCACGCATGGCCCGGGATCACCCCACCGGAGTCGGCGGGCAAACGGTTCGGCGGGCGGACGGTCAGCGGGGCGCGGTCGGCAGCGGGCTGACCTCGTCCAGCAGCGCCAGCGCCGCCCGGGCGACCATCCGGGGCACCTCCATCTGCGGGACGTGCCCGACGCCGGTCAGCATCAGCAGTCGACTGTCCGGGATCACCCGGGCCACCTGGGCCGGTACCCGGACGTCGACCAGCCGGTCCTGGCCGCCGCCGATCACCAGCGTCGGCGCGGTGACCAGGCCGGCGATCCGCCACAGCGAGCCGGACCCCGGCAGGTACGCCCGGACGAAACTGCCGACCAGCCCGCGCAGCGTACGCAGGTAGGCCGCCGCGTAGTGCTCGGCGGTGTAGCGGATCCGGATCTCCTCGATCGCCTCCAGGCGGCGCTGGTCACAGATCCGGTCGGTGTCGGCGACACACGCCTCCATCACCTGCCGGGCCATCTCCTCCGGCGGCAACTGGGTCAGCCAGCGCGACGCGAACCGTTCCGCCCCGGGCACCGCCAGCAGCGGGACCAACCGGCCCTGGAGCGACCGGCGCGGGTCGAGAAACGGCATCGCCGGTGAGACCAGGGTGAGCGTACGGATCAGGTCGGGGCGGAGCCCGGCGACGCGTACCGAGACGGCTCCGCCGAGCGAGTTGCCGAAGAGGTGCACCGGCCCCCGACCGGAGTGTTCGATGTACCTGATCACCCGGTCGGCGAAGGCCGGAATGGTGTACTTCCGGGCCGGGTCGCTCCGCCCGAAGCCGGGCAGGTCGATCGCGTGCCCGTCGAGCCGGTCGGCGAGCAGGCCGGCGAGGTCGGTCCAGTTCTGGGCCGAGCCGCCCAGCCCGTGCACGTAGAGCGCCGGTTCGGCGCCCTCCCGGGTGGCGGGGGTCTCCCGGACGTAGGTGATCGAGCCGTCGATCCGTACGCCCCGGCCGGGCCAGGGCGGCGGCATCTCGTCCGGGGCGATCGACTCGTCCGCCGTCAGCAGCGCACGCTTCATCGGTCAAGTGTGCCGCCGGTACGACGATCGCGGGGCCGGGCCGAACCCGACCAGGCCGGAAGGGGTCCCCGGCGGAGGCATCGATCGGATGCCTCCGCCCCGGTTTGCTCCGTTTGCACCGTTGATCGGAGCGGCCCGCGATCGGTTCGGGTGAGCAACGCCTCAACGGCGCCGGGTCAGGTGAGCAACGCCTCAAGCCGGCGGTTGACCGCCGCCAGGGTGGCCCGGACCACCGCCTGTCGCGGGTCGCCGGAGACCAGTGCCGAGCCGGCGAGCTGCTCGACCCAGCCGTCGCAGACCAGCAGCACCACCACGGTGGCCACCTCGCAGCTGCCGAACGGCACCACCGCCGCGTGCTCGACGAAGCAGCGGCCCCGCTCGGTGACCCGGGTGGAGGCGCTGAGCAGCTCGTCGATGGCGGCGGCCGCAGCCACGGCACAGAGCCGCAGCACGTACCCGTCGACGGCGGGCCCGGTGGCCAGCCCGGCCGCCGGCTGCTTCCCGGCGGCGAGCCGTACCTCGACGGTGGCGTCCAGCCCGAAGGTGCTCACCTGCACGTGATCGATGATCACCCGGGGGCCGGGTGGCGAGCCCGGGTTCAGCGGCCGGGACGGCGCGGTCTCGGTGGTGGTCACCGGGCTGCCGGAGTAGGAGCTGCCGACCGTGCTGGAGTTGCCGGCGGTGCTGGAGCTGGCCCCGAGCGGGGACCCGCCCCGGCCGCCCTCCGGGGGCGACACCGTCGCCGGCTCGCCGACGGTGGCCCGGCCCCGGTGACCCGGCGCCTGGTGCCGCCGACGCGGCTCCTCGGTCGCCGGCTCGGTCCGCGGTTCCGGCTCGGCCGGCGGCGCGTGCCGGGGCTGCGCCGGCCCGGGGCGGGTCGGCGCGGCGGTTCCGGCGAAGCCCGGCGGGGTCGGTGCCGGCCCGGTGGGCAGGTTCTGCGGGGCTGCGGCGAGCCCCATCCGTTCCTGGAGCAGCCGCGCCACGTGCCGGCTCACCTCGGCGGGATCGGCACCGTCGGCGAGATCCAGGCGCAGGCTGTGCGCCCCGGCCGGGGTGGTACGCAGCGAGGCGTCCCGTACCCCGGCGACTCCCCGGACCGCGTCCAGGATCGCGTTGACGTCGAAGCCGTCCGGTCGCTCGCGCAGCTGTGCCGCTCCGTCCTCCCGACGCAGATGGGTGGCGATCCGGGCCAGTTCGGGCGTCTCGGCGGGCGGCTCCACGGCGGGTGGCTCCGGCACGGTGGGCACGTCTGGCTCGGCCGGTACGCGTTGCGGCAACACGTCACCGGGGTCCGCCGGCCGGGCGGCGGGCGCGGGCTCCGCCGGAACCGGCTCCGGATAGCGGTACGGCGCACCGGGGTAGCTCGGCCCGGTCGGCAACGCCAGGGCCTCCCGCCGGTACGGGTAGCCGGTCGCCGGCCCGACCGGCGGGTAGCCGACCGGCTCGGCAGCCGGCGGATAGCCGGTCGGCTCGACGGCCGGTGCCGGGCCGGGCGGCCCGGCCGGGTGGCCGGCGGGATCGGCGCCCGGGGTGGGTCCGGCCGCCGGGTGACCGGTCGGTTCCACGGCCGGGTCCGACCCGGGTGGCGGGGCCGGCGGCTCGGCGCCCGGGCCCGACGGGGCCGGGCCGGCGGGGCCGGCAAGGTAGTGGGAGTGCTCCGGCCCGGGCGGACCGGAGAGTCCGCCGGGGCCCGGCAGGTAGCCCGGCGCCTCCGGCCCGGGCGGCAGGTAGGCCGGGTTCTCCGGCCCGCCCGGCAGGTAGCCGGGGTTCTCCGGCCCGGGCGCGGCCGGCCCGGCGTAGCCGGTGTGCTCGTTGGGCGTGGCGCGCCGGGTCACGGTCTCGGGCGCCGTCGGGGCGTTCCGGGTGGCCGCCGGACCCGCCGCGAAGCCCGGCCCGGTCAGCGGCGACAGGACGGCGCCCTCCCGGGCGATCGGCCCGGTGGGCGGTTCGGCGACCCGCTGCGCCGACTGGTCGGCCCAGCTCGGTGACCAGTGCTGCTCCCGTCCGCCGGGGTTTTCCGGTTCCCGGGGCGGCTCGGCCGGTGCGACGGCCTCGGCCGGGTACCGGCTCTCCGGGTGCCGGCCGCCCTCCGGCTCCGGCACCGGGGTGGCCGGGGCCCATGGCGGGGCCCAGCCGGACGACCAGTTCGCCGGCTCCTGGGCACGGAGGTCGGCCGGCGGGGCCGGTGCCGGCCCGCGCTCGTCCGTTTCGGCCGGACGCCAGCCCGGTGCCGCCGGGCCGGCCTGCTCCGGACCGGCCGGCGGGGCCGCGGACCGGTCCGGCTGCCGGGGTACGGCGGGCATCAGCGCGGTCATCTCGGTCACCGGCGGGTGGTCGTGCTCGGACGGCGACCGGAAGCCGCGACCGCGCTCGAAGTCCGCCGCGACCAGGTGCTCGGGTGACGTCGGGCCGCCGAGCTGCCCGGGGGTCCCGAGCGGCGGCCCGGAGACGGCGGCCGGTGGACCGGAGACGGCGGCCGGCGGGCCGGATGCCACCACCGGCGGTACCGGCGCGGCGCTGGGCGGTCCGGAGACCGCTGCCGGCGGCGCCGAGGTCGGATGCGGGTGGACCGGTTGCGCCGGTTCCCCCCAGCGTGGTGGCTGGCTGGCCGGCCCGATCCCGGCGCGTTCCGGCTCCCCGTAACCGGCCTCGCCGAAGGCGTGCCGGGCGGTACCGGACAGATCCGGCTCGGCCGGTGGCAGCGGCCCCGGCTGTCCCGGGTAGTCCGGGCCGGCGCCGCTCGGGAAGTCCGGTACGGCCGCCTGCCGGCCGGCCGGGTCGCCCCCCTCCGGCTCGTACGGGTAGCCGGGTCCGCCGCTCCAGCCGCGATCCGGCTCGGGCGCCTCGCCGAGGTGCACGCCGTTGACCGGCTGCCGCAGCTCGCGGATCGGGATGCCGGGTGACGCCGGTAGCGGTCGGGGGCTGTAGGCGGCGTGGTCCCCCCAGCCGCGACTCGCCACCGGCTCGACCGCCTGGTGCCACGGCCGTCCGCTCGGATCGACGCCGGTCTCGGCGCCGGACCAGCCCGGGTCGGCCGCCCAGCCGTTGGCCGGGCGGGCCGGGTCACCGTGCGGACCTGCCCCGTTGCCGTGCTCTCCCGGTGTGGGGGCTCCGGGTTGCCCTGTTTCGTCCACCGTGCGCTCCTTGGTCGCCCCCGCTGAGGCTACCGTGTGGTGGCAGTGCCGATAAGTTACAGCGGCGGGCTAATTCGGCGGTCGAGTGATCGATCCCTGCTCCGGTCGGAATGAGGTCGAGGGCGTGCGAGGTGAAGCGGAGGTGACCATGACCCAGGTGGGAAACGGCGCGCAGACGGCCGGCCGCCCAACGCGTCTGCCGCGCTCGGCACGGCGTAAGCAACTGCTGGCGGCGGCTCAGGAGGTGTTCGTCGCCCACGGGTACCACTCGGCCGCGATGGACGACATCGCCGAGCGGGCCGGTGTCTCCAAGCCCGTTCTCTACCAGCACTTTCCCGGGAAGTTGGAGCTCTATCTGGCGCTGCTGGACACGCACTGCGACGCGATCGTGGCGAAGGTCCGGGAGGCGATGGCCGCGACCACCGACAACAAGGAGCGGGTCAGCGGCGCCGTCCGGGCGTACTTCGACTTCGTCGACCACGAGAGCGGCGCGTTCCGGCTGGTGTTCGAGTCGGACCTGCGCAACGAGCCGGCCGTACGCGAGCGGGTCGAGCGGGTGGAGCAGGGCTGCATCGCCGCCATCACCGACACCATCATCTCGGACACCGGGGTGAGCCGGTCCCGGGCCGAACTACTCGCCTCCGGGCTGGTCGGCGCGGCCGAGACCGCGGCCCAGTTCTGGCTCGCGGGCGGGCGGCAGGTGCCGAAGGCCGAGGCCGAGGCGCTGCTCACCGGCCTGTCCTGGCGGGGAATCGCGAGCTTTCCGTTGCAGGGCGAGTCAGCCTGAACGTAACCGGCGCGGATCGGATAGCCTTTCCGACGGCGGATCTTTCGCCCCGAACGAGGAGGCCACGTGGAGGTCAAGATCGGCGTGCAGTACGCGCCGCGCGAACTGGTCCTGGAGAGCGCGCAGACGCCGGCCGAGATCGAGCAGATCGTGACCGACGCCCTCAGCACCAACGACGGGACGCTGTCACTGACGGACGAGAAGGGCCGTCGGGTCATCGTGCCGGTCGGCAAGGTGGCCTACGTCGAGATCGCCGAGGCCTCGCCCCGCGCGGTCGGCTTCGTCGCCCGCTGAGCCGGACCCGCTGAGCGGCAGCCGTTGGCTCGGCGCGCTGAGCGGTAGCCGCAGCCCGACCGGCTGACCCGTAGCCGGGTCGGTCGTCCGGCCGGGCGGGGCCGGGTCAGTTGTTGAGCCCGGCCGCCGCCATCCGGGCGGTGTGCGCGGCGGTCAGCCGCTTGAACAGCGCCTGCACCCCCACCTGGTCGTCGAAACCGGTCGCGATCAGGGCGGTCAGCGCCGCCCGCTCGCCAGCGGTCCGTCCCGCCTGGGAGAGTCCCTCCCCGACCAGCCGCCGGGCCCACATGGAGAGCCGGTTCGCGACCTTCGGGTCGGCCCGGATGGCGAGCCGGATCTCCTGACCGGCGAACTCGTCGTACCGGGAGCCGTGCAGCACGTCGAGCACGAGTTGCCGGTCCGGCTCGGTCAGCAGCGCCGCCATCTCCCGGAGGAAGTCGTCCGCGATGGCGTCCCCGACGTACGCCTTGGTCAGCGCCTCCAGCCAGTCCTTCGGCTCGGTCGAGTCGTGGTACGACTGGAGCGCCGGCACGAACGGGGCCATCGCCTCGCCGGGCGGTACGCCGAGTTCGGTCAGCCGGTCGGCGAGCCGCCGGTAGTTGGCGATCTCGACCGCCGCCATTTCGCTCAACACGGCACGTCTGGCCAGATCAGGCGCCAACCGGGCGTCGGCGGCCATCCGGTCGAAAGCCATCAGTTCGGCGTACGCGACCAGGCCGAGCAGGTCGACGACGGCGCCCGGTACGGCCGGCTGCGGGGCGGGGGACGGGACGGGGGCGGGCTCTGCGGGGGCGGACACGCCCGCAGGGTACCGCCGGACCACCCGAACCGGGCGCCGGCCGGAGGCGCGTCCGGGCACCGCGCCGTCACCGGCACCGCCAAACCGGCCGGCGCTCACCCGTCGGTGACCCGGCGGATCGGATGTGTAACGGATGTCACATCGTCGGACCCCGGTCGCCGGTGGTGTCCCCGGACTGGAGACGTCGTTTGCCGGGCTCAGGTAGCATGGATCAGTTGCCGAAGGAGGCAGAGGTCCGGAGGGTCTCCACCATTACCGGAAATTCTGCTCTGCGGCGCGCGCGTGCGGCCCGGTCTTCTACTCGGCGTTCAGCCGTCGACCGTGTGGCCCGCGCCATACCAGAATCGCGCCCTACGGACGAACGGGGCGCACCACGAGAGGGCACCCCCACAACCACATGAGCGATCACATCGAAAACATCATGGCCGGCCAGGCACTGGCCGCCGACGCACCGGTCCGACCGGAGGCACCCACCTTCGCCGAACTCGGCGCCCGGCGGGAGACCGTCGAGGCGCTTGAGGCGGTCGGGATCACCCGCGCCTTCGCCATCCAGGAATACGCCCTGCCGATCGCGCTGCGCGGCACCGACCTGATCGGCCAGGCGCCGACCGGCACCGGCAAGACCCTCGGCTTCGGCGTACCGCTGCTGGAGCGGGTCTTCGCGCCCGGCGAGGGCAGCGACGGGCTGCCGCAGGCGCTGGTCGTCGTACCCACCCGGGAGCTGGGACTCCAGGTGGCGAAGGACCTCGCCGCGGCGGGCAAGACCCGGGGCGTACGGGTGCTGCCGATCTACGGCGGCGTGGCGTACGAGCCGCAGGTCGAGGCGCTGCGCAAGGGCATCGAGATCCTGGTCGGTACGCCGGGTCGGCTGCTCGACCTGGCCAAGCAGAAGCAGCTCCGGCTGGACCGGGTGCACGCGCTCGTCCTGGACGAGGCGGACCGGATGCTCGACCTGGGCTTCCTGGACGACGTCGAGAAGATCCTGGCGATGCTGCCGGAGGACCGGCAGACGATGCTCTTCTCGGCCACCATGCCGGACCCGATCGTCGCGCTGTCCCGCCGGTTCCTCCGGCACCCGGTGACCATCCACGCCGGGCACACCGCCGAGACCGGGCCGTCGCCGCAGACCGAGCAGTTGGTCTACCGCACCCACTCGATGAACAAGGTCGAGATCGTCGCCCGGATCATGCAGGCGCGGGGACGCGGCCTGACGATGATCTTCACCCGTACCAAGCGGGCCGCCGACCGGGTCGCCGAGGATCTCGACTTCCGGGGCTTCGCGGTCGCGGCCGTGCACGGTGACCTGGGCCAGGGCGCCCGGGAGCGGGCGCTGCGGGCATTCCGGGCCGGCAAGATCGACATTCTGGTCGCCACCGACGTGGCGGCCCGGGGACTGGACGTCACCGGCGTCACCCACGTGATCAACTACGACTGCCCGGAGGACCAGGACACCTACACGCACCGGATCGGCCGTACCGGTCGGGCCGGCGCCACGGGTGTCGCGGTGACCTTCGTCGACTGGGACGACATGCCCCGCTGGCGGATCATCGACAAGACCCTCGGGCTGGAGATGCCGGAGCCGCCGGAGACGTACCACACCTCCGCCCACCTCTACACGGACCTGGACATCCCGACCGACGTCGCCGGCACCCTGCCGTCCGCCGAGCGGACCCGGGCCGGGCTCTCGGCCGAGGTCGAGGAGGATCTCGGTGGCCGGTCCCGGAACACCGGTGGCCGACGCGGGCCGGGGCGCGGCGAGAGCGCCGGCCGGTCCCGCGACCGGCGTGGAGGCGGCAGCCGCAGCGCCGGCACCGCCGCCCCGACCGTGCCGGAGACCGAGGTCGGCGGCGAGGACGAGCCGCGCCGCCGGCAGCGGCGCCGGCGCCGGGCGGGCGAGGTCGTCACCGGCTCGCAGGGCACACCGGAGACGGTCGAGGCCGGGGTGACCCCGACCGAGGCCGGCACCGGTGGCGGCGCGTCGACCGCGGTCGACGCCGACGGGTCCGCGAAGCCGCGCCGTCGGCGCCGCCGCAGCCGCCGGGGTTCCGGCGCCGGTGGCGACGCCCCCGCCGGCGAGTAGATGCCGCAACAGCTCGACGCGGCGCTCGCGCAGGTGCGGGCGCTGCTACTCGATCCCGGGTTGACCCGTGCCGTCGCCGCCGGGCGGCGGCGCGGGCAGCTCCCCACCGTGGTACGCGCCGAACTGCGCCCGGTCGCCCTCAAGTCGGGCGCCCGGCTCCAGATCGTCACCGACGACGGCGCCCGACCGTTCACCCGGAACGTCTCCCCCGGCCCCGAGGCGGACGCGGCGGTCGACGCGCTGCTGGCCGAACCCTTCGGCAACTGGCACGTCGAGACCGAGACCGCCACCCTGCAACTGCGGGTGACCAAGCGGGGCGAGGCACAACTGCACCGGGTCGCCGCGCAGCGGCCCGGGGCGGCGGTCGGCTCGCACGACCGGGTCCGGGAGCACGTGATCGACCCCGGTGACCCGCTCTTCGCCGAGATCGGCGGCAGCGCGGCCAAGCGGCGGCAGGTCGACGCGTTCCTGCGCGCCCTCGCCGCCACCCTGCCGGAGGAGCTGACCGGCCCGCTCCGGGTGGTCGACCTCGGCTGCGGGAACGCCTACCTCAGCTTCGCGGCGTACCGGTACCTCGCCGGGCGGGGCATCGAGGTGGAACTGGTCGGCGTGGACGTACGCGAGGACCAGCGGCGTCGCAACACCGCGCTCGCCGAGCGGCTCGGCTACGCCGACCGGGTACGTTTCGTCGCCGGCACCATCGCCGAGGCGACGGTGGAACCCGCCCCCGACCTGGTGCTGGCGCTGCACGCCTGCGACACCGCGACCGACGAGGCGCTGGCCCGGGCGGTGCGCTGGGGTGCCCGCTGGATACTCGCCGCCCCGTGCTGCCACCACGACCTCGCCGCGCAACTGCGGGCACACCCGGCCCCGGGACCGTACGACGCGCTGGTCCGGCAGGGCATCCTCCGGGAGCGCTTCGCCGACGTACTCACCGACGCGCTGCGGGCGGCGCTGCTCCGGCTGCACGGCTACCGGGTCGAGGTGGTGGAGTTCGTCGACTCGCAGCACACCCCGCGCAACCTGCTGCTCCGGGCCCGGCACACCGGCGCCGAGCCGACCGACCGGCAGCGCGACGACTACCGGGCACTGATCGGCGACTGGCAGCTCACGCCACGCTTGCAGACCCTGCTCGGTTCACCCTGACCCGCACCGCCCGCCCCGGCGACGGTCCCGGGCCGGGGCGCCGACCGGCGGTTCATCGGCCGTACCGGCGGAACTCTCCGGACGATCGGGTACCCGGGGCCGATGCCGGCCGACCGATGGTACGGGCGGGGTGGGTGCGATCAGTCGGGTTGCCGGACGGGCTCGCGGATTACTCTCGAAGGGCCACCCGAGGTCCGGGCGAAAGGGTTTTCCGCTGAGCATCGGTGCCGCACAGGACTCGCCGCAGGCGGCCTTCGCCCGCTTCGTCCGGCGGGCCATCGACGACGCCAAGAGCGAGCGCGGCTGGACCGTCAGCGACGTCGCCGCACACACCGGCGTGGGCCGCTCGACCCTGTTCCGCTGGCTCGCCGGGGACTGGCAGGACTATCCGGAGCTGGCCAAGGTACGCGGATTCTGCACCGCCCTGGACGTACCCGTCGGGGTGGCCTTCCGGGCGCTCGGCCTGCCCGACGGCGAGCAGCCCGGCCCGCCCCGGCGGGACCGGATCGAGTCGCCGGTGGAGGCCGACCTCCGGGTGATCATGACCCGGCTCGCCGATCCCGGGGTACCGCCGGAGGAGAAGAAGCTGATCCGGGACATGCTGCGCTACCTCGCCCACCGGCAGGTCCGCCGCGCCGGCTGACCCGGTCGGCCCGCTCGGCCTCAGGGCACCGTCAGGGTGAACTCGGCCGTGTGCACCGCGCCGGCCACCTGGAAGTCGAGGTACATCCGGTACCGCCCGGAACTCGGGGCGGCGAGCCAGAACTTCACCGCCCCGCCCGCCAGCTCGGTCTCCGGGTGCACGTGCACATAGCCCAGGTCGCCCTCGCGCAACGCCACCAGGTGCCCGTACGCGCCGAGGTACGGCTCCAGGGCGGTGACCGGGTTGCCGCCCGCGAAGACCCGGAACAGCAGCGGCTGGCTGGCCCCGACCTGCGGAGTGCCCTCGTAGGTGACGGTGAACTTGTCGACCGTCGCCTCCCGGGCCGGCGACGGCAGCGGTCGGGGGGCGTAGTCTCCGGCGACCACCAGGTCCACCCCGAGGGTCAGCGGCAACTGCCCGCCACTGGCGTCGAGCGCGGTGAAGTCGGCGTACGCCCGCCAGATGCCCGGCGACGGCAGGGTCAGCGGCACGCTCCAGGTGCCGTCGGTGGCCATCGTCGGATGCAGGTGCTGGTAGCCGCTGAGATCCCGACGGGCGATGATCATGTGCAGCGGCTTCTCGTGCACCACCGCGTACCCGGTCACCGGCTGGCGGTCCGGGCCGCGCACCTGGAACCGGAAGTCCTGGGCCCGGCCGGCGGTCAGGGTGGTGCTGGTCGGTGCCAGGGTGTAGCCGGCGGTGCTGACGCTCAGGCCGCCCGGCTCGGCACCGCCGCCCGGTCCGGCGGGCGGCCCGGCGGGATGCTCGTGCGGCCCCGTCCCCGGCGGATGCGTGTGGTCCCCGGCGCTGGTCGCGGGCGGCGCGCCACCGCCGGCCGCCGGAGTGTCGCCGCTGTTCACCCGGCCGAGGCCGAAGCCGGCCAGCAGGGCCAGCACCAGCCCGCCCACGGTCAGCGCGAGCCGCACGGTGCCCCGGTCCGGCACGGCCGACTCGACGGGGTCGGCGGCCGGTCGGCGGTCCCGGGCAGGCTCGGGCGCCGTCCGCCGGGCAGCGCCGGACGCCCTGGTCCGCTCGGTCTCCGGCGCCGCCGGCTGCTCACCCGTCACGACCGGCAGGTTACCGTCCCGCCCCGGCGGCGCGGCAGGGCCGGTCACCGACAAGTTCCGGAGAGCGACGCCCGTCACGGTACGAAACCCAGCGGCTTCGATGCGTGGCCTACGGTCGGCATCGATCGTTAGATAGATCGTGTCGACCACCGCATTGCCAGGGCGCGCCGCGGCCCTCGCCGCCGGGATGACCATGGCGTTGTCGCTCGCCCCCGCACCGGGGCGGGCCGCACCGGTCACCGATCCCGCCGAGCGGATCGCCAGCGCCGCCGAGCAGTTGGAGATCGTCGTCGAGCAGTACAACGACCTGCGCGAGGCGCTGCGGGAGACCCGGGCGAACAGCGCGGCGATCCACGCCGAGATGGCGCCGCTGGAGCGCGCGATCGAGGCGCACCGGACCGAGGCGAGCATGATCGCCGCGCGGGCGTACCGCACCGGCGACACCCACGTGCTGGGGGTGCTCGGCACCCTGCTCGGCGCCGCCACCCGGGAGAACCTGGTGGACCCGCTGCTCCTGCTCGACCGGCTGAGCCGGGAGCAGCACCGGGTGATCGCCGCGCTGACCGCCGCACACGACCGGCTGGCCGAGGCCCGGCGCACCGTCGAGGCGCTCGCCGCCCGGCAACGGGGCCAGGAGCGGCAGCTCGCCGCCCGGAAGCTGGCGATCGAGACCGAGCTGGCCCGACTCGCCCAACTGCCCGGACCCGACGAGCCGCCCGCCGGGGCCGTACCCCGGCCGCCGGAGCCGGTCACCGGGGCCGCCGGCAAGGCGGTGCGGTTCGCGTACGCCCAGCTCGGCAAGCCGTACCGGTGGGCCGGGGACGGCCCGGACGGGTACGACTGCTCCGGGCTCACCTCGGCCGCCTGGGCGGCTGCCGGGGTACGGCTGCCGCACAACGCGGCTCGGCAGTACCGGGCGGTGACCCGGATCAGCCGCGCCGCCCGGCAAGCCGGTGACCTGGTCTTCTACTACCGCGACCTGCACCACGTCGCGATCTACATCGGCGGCGGGAAGATCATCCACGCGCCGCGTACCGGCACCCGGATCCGGATCGACCGGGTCGACTACCAGCCGATCGTCGGGTACGGCCGACCCGGCTGAGCCGCGCATGCCGGCTGAGCGGCCGGAGGAACGGGTCGGAGGAGGGGTCAGCCGGCGACGGCGAGGGCGAACGGGAGCACCCCCGGGGCACCGGCCTGACGCAGCAGCCGGGCGACGACCGTCATGGTCCAGCCGGAGTCGACGAGGTCGTCGACCAGCAGCACCGGACCGGTCAGCCCGGCCAACGCCCCGACCAGCGGTTCCGGCAACTCGAAGGCGTCGTGCAGCGCGCGTACCCGCTGGGCGCTGTTGCCGCGCGGCCCGGCGCCGGCCGCCGCGCCGTCCCGGGGCGGCACCTCGCCGAGCAGCGGCAGCCGGCCCACCCGGGCGATCCGGTCGGCCAGCCCGTGCACCAGCCGGGGCCGGCGCCGCGAACCGACCGCGACCACGGCGACCGGGCGGGCCGGCCACGGATCGTCGCCGTGCGCCCACGCCTTCAACACCTCGACCACCGCGGTCGCCACGTCCTCCGGCAGCTCGCCGTCCGACGCCTCCGGCCCGGTCAACGCGCGCAGCCGGCCACCCCAGCCGAGGTCGGAGAGCCGCCCGACGGCCCGCCCCGGGTACGCCTGCTCGGCCGGCCCGATCCTGCCGCGCAGCGCGACCCCGACCGCCTCCAGCCCGGTCGGCCAGAGCTTCTTCGCCGGGATCTCCACCCCGGGGCGGCCGAGGAACGCCTGCGCGGCGGCGAGCGCCGGTGCCGACACCTCGGCGTCGAAGCGGGCCCCGGTGCAGCGGTCGCAGCGCCCGCACGCGGTCGCCGCCGGATCGTCCAGGCAGCGGCGGAGGAACTCCATCCGGCAGCCGGCGGTCGCGGTGTATTCCCGCATGGCCTGCTGCTCGGCGGTACGCGCCTGCGCCACCCGGTGCAGCCGGGCCGCGTCGTAGTGCCACGGCTCGCCGGTGGCCAGCCAGCCGCCCCGGACCCGGCGTACCGCGCCGTCCACGTCGAGCACCTTGAGCATCAGCTCCAGCCGGGTCCGGCGCAGGTCGACGATCGGCTCCAGCGCCGGTGTGGAGAGCGGACGGTCCGGGTGCAGGGCGGCGAGGACGGCCCGGACCTGCTCCTCCGGCGGGAAGGCCAGCGAGGCGAAGTAGCGCCAGATCGCCTGGTCCTCGGCACCGGGCAGCAGCAACACCTCGGCCGCCCCGACGGCCCGGCCGGCCCGGCCGACCTGCTGGTAGTAGGCGATCGGCGACGGCGGCGCACCGAGATGCACCACGAAACCCAGGTCCGGCTTGTCGAAGCCCATGCCGAGCGCCGAGGTGGCGACCAGGGCCTTGATCTTGTTGTCCAGCAGGTCCTGCTCGGCGGCGCGCCGGTCGGCGTCGTCCGCCTGACCGGTGTACGACGCCACGGCGTAGCCCCGGCCGCGCAGGAACTCGGCGGTCTCGCCGGCCGCCGCCACGGTCAGGGTGTAGATGATCCCCGAGCCGGGCAGCCGGTCGAGCTGGTCGGCCAGCCAGCCGAGCCGGTGCGCCGGGCTCGGCAGCTCCAGCACGCCCAGCCGCAGCGACTCGCGGTCCAGCGGCCCGCGCAGCACCAGTGCGTCGCCGAGCTGCTCGGCCACGTCGTCGGTGACCCGGCTGTTCGCGGTGGCGGTGGTGGCCAGTACCGGCGTACCGGCCGGCAACCCGGCCAGGAAGGTACGCAGCCGCCGGTAGTCGGGGCGGAAGTCGTGCCCCCAGTCGGAGACGCAGTGCGCCTCGTCCACCACCAGCAGCCCGGTGGTGGCGGCGAGCCGGGGCAGTACGGCGTCCCGGAAGTCGGGGTTGTTCAGCCGCTCCGGGCTGATCAGCAGTACGTCGACCGTGCCGGACCCGATCTCGGCGACGATCTCGTCCCACTCGTCGAGGTTGGCCGAGTTGATGGTCCGGGCCCGGATCCCGGCCCGGGCCGCCGCCTCCACCTGGTTGCGCATCAGCGCCAGCAGCGGCGAGACGATCACCGTCGGCCCGGCCGGCCCGGCTCCCTGACGCGCGTCCGTCGACGTCGACGCGCCCTCGGCGGACTGCCGGAGCAGCGCGGTCGCGACGAAGTAGACGGCCGACTTGCCCCAACCGGTCCGCTGCACGCAGAGCACCCGGCGCCGCCCCACCACCAGCGCCTCGATGGCCCGCCACTGGTCCTCGCGGAGCCGGGCGTGCTCACCGGCCAACCGACGCAGTACGGCCTCGGCCCGCTCGCGTACGACGCCGGCCGGCCCTCGGTCCGCCGGCTCCGCGCCGGTCCGCTCGTCCTCGTCCGGCGTCGGGTTTCCGTCCATCCGGCCTTTCTACCAGCAGGGCACGACGACCCGGCGCACCGTTACCCGGGTGAGGCCTGGCCGGCCTTGTCGCCGAGCACGACACTGTGGTGATCTGTGCAGCACGCATAGCAACGCCAGGAGGTGCGCATGCGTTCGGTCGCGACCCAGGGACAGCCGACCTCGGGCCGGGAACGGCTGCCGTCCGGAGGCTCGGAGTTCCTCGCCCTGCTGGCCCGGCTGGTGCGCCGGCCGCGCCGGGGGGACCGGCGGCTGCCGCTGGTCTGGCTGGTCCGCTCGGCGGCCTCGCCGGACCTGATCGCCCTGCTGCGCCGGGTACTCGGCCGGGGCCAGCGACGGCGGATCCCGCACGCCGTCCTCGACCTGACCGAGTCGACCGCCACCGACATCGCGGGCGAGTTGCGGGAGGTGCACCGGCAGCTCTCCCTGGAGGCGTTCGGCGGCGAGCGGCTGCGTTTCCGGCACTACCCGCTGGCCGACTGGCTGCTGCACCAGCCCGCGCCGGAGTCGGCGGAGGCGGGCGAGGACCGCCGGCCGGCCCTGGCCCGCCAGCTCCGGGACCGGCGGGGCGCCCGGCCCGGTGGCGAGCCGGCGGGTGCCGGCGACGGCGACCTCTTCTCCACCGCGTACCAGCTCGCGTTCTGGCTGGTCCGCCGGGCGATCCCGAGCGCCGTGTTCCGGGTCGCCGTCTCGGGTCGGGTGCCGCTGCTGGGGCCGCACTACCGGTGGTTCATGCGGCAGCAGTACCTGGCGCCCCGGCAGTCGGTGACCTTCCTCGGCTTCGCCGAACGGCTCACCGCCGGCTGGCGGGACGGGGAACAGCCGGACCAGGTGAACAAGCTGCTCGTGCACGCGTTCCTGGAGGACCTGCGGCAGGCGTACCGGCGCCGGCTCTGGCGGCCGTCGAGCTGGCGACGGACGGCGTACCCGGTGCTGCTGCTGAACAACGTGACCACCGGCGATCCGGGGCACACCCTGGTCCGGCTGGTCAACGACGTCCGCAACGAGACCGGCCGCAACGACCCGCTGCTGGTGGTCGCGGCCGGCGCCGAACCGCCGCCGGAGCTGCCCGAGCCGTACGCCCTGGTCGACGCCGAGGAGGCGTACGACGAATGGGTGGACGTGCTGCCGGAGACCCGTCGGCTGCGCCGGCCGGCCGCCTGGCTGATCGCCCTGCTGCTCGGCGACCCGAACGCGGGCTCGGAGCCGAGGGGCGGGCTGCTGAACTTCACCCCGCCGGGCCCGCCGTGGTGGAGCCGGCGGTTCCTGCCCACCGCGCTCGCGCTGCTGCTGGTCGCCGTCGCCGCGCTGTGGGCGAGTTCGCGCTGGAACCTGGACTGCCACCCCCGGCCGTTCGACGGCGCGGTCTCGGTCGAGCTGGTCGGCGGCGAGTGCGTCGGCTACAGCGACACGGCCGGGCACGTCTTCAACCGCGACCCGGGGCAGGACCGGCTCCGGGCCGTGCAGCGCCGGATCTTCGCCCAGAACGCCGCCGCCGAACAGGTCTGGCAGCACAGCGCGCAGCGCCGTCCGCTGGTCACCCTGGTCTACCTCGGCACGCTGACCGGGAACCGGACCCGGGCCGACGAGGAGTCGTACGTCTCCGAGCGGGAGGAACTGGAGGGGATGGCGACCGCCCAGTACGCGCTGCTGCGCGAGTCGGCCGGCGCCGACGGTGCCGCGCTGCTCCGGGTGGTGGTCGCGAACGCCGGACAGCAGATGCGGCACGCCGGCCGGGCGGTGGCGATGCTCGAAGGACTCATCCGGGAGGACCCGACCGTGCTCGGCGTGGTCGGGCTGGTGGAGAGCCGGACCAGCACCGCGGCGGCGCTGCGGGAACTCAACCGGATCGGCCTGCCGGCGCTGGCACCGACGCTCTCCGCCGACGGCATGCACGAGAACTCCCGGCTCTATCTCCAGATCTCCGCACCGAACCGGGACCAGGCCGCGCTGATGGACGAGTACGCCCGCCAGGTGCTCCGGGTCGACGGCGCGCACGTCTACTACACCACCGGGGAGAACAGCTCGCTGACCGAGGACCTCTACGTCGGTACCCTCGTCGCCGACCTGCGGCAGCGGTTCGGCGACCGGCTGACCCGGGTCGAGGAGTGGCGTACCGGCCAGCGGATGACCCAGGAGTGCGGCTATGCCGGCGTGCTGGTCTTCGCCGGCCGGTGGTCCGAGTTCGACGGCTTCCTCCGGGCGCTCAAGGAGTGCGGCCCGAACCCGCCCCGGCACCTGGTCGGCGACGACTCGGTCAACCGGTACATGGCGAATCCGGCGCTACGGGCCAGCGCACCCGGCAACCTCCCGGTCACGTACGTCTCGAAGGCGGCCCTGGCCACCTGCGCCTCGCTGCGTGTCGCCCGGGACCAGCGCGACGACGTACGCGGCAGCTTCCTCTCCTGGATCCAGGCCGACGACCTGCTCGACCCGCCCCGCTGCCGGGACGACGGCCCGGCCGCCCAGGTCGGCGAACGGGTCAGTCTCGCCTACGACGCCGCGACCATGGTGGTCCGCGCGGTGGAGAGCCTCGCCGCCCGGCTGCGGCACGGCAGTCCCCGCGAGACCTGGGATCCCCGGGCCGTCAACCCGGCCGGCGTGCACACCGAGGTGCTGCGGCAGAACGCCGAGAACGGCTACCCGGGGGTCAGCGGCCTGATCCGGTTCGCGGCCGACTCGGGCGAGCCGGTGGCGAAGCGGCTCTCCCTGGTCCGGGTCGACCGGGTGACCGACGTCGACACCGAACCGGTCGAGGTCTTCCACTGCGGTACGGCAGACGACCCCGCCGACCAGCGCTGCCGACCGGCCCGCCCCGGCCCGGCCGGACCGCCCTGACCTGGCTGACCCGACGGACCCGGCTGACCCGGCTGACGGGGACGGGATCAGCCGTCCCGCTCGGCGTTGGCGGGCCGGCCGAGCGGGGGCAGGAAGACGAGCACCTCGCGGAGCGAGTCGGCCACCTCCATCGGCAGCAGGCAACGCGCGACCAACTCCTCCATCGAGGCGTACGGCCCGCGTACCAGGCGGTCCACCAGGATGTGCCGGCTCTGCTCCGGGGACGGCCCGGGCAGCCCGAGCACGACGTGTTCGGCGACGGCGTTGATGTCGATCAGACCGCCGTCGTCGAAGTTGCGCGGCAGGTCCGGCCGACCGATCCCCAGCTCGGTACGGGCGGTCGGGTAGTGGTAGAGCAGGTACCGGGCATGCTCCCGGCGTACCCGCTGGTCGGTGGCGCTACGCGGGACCGCCGGGGCGGGCTGGCGCCGCCCGCCGCCGAGTACGCGCTGCACGCCACGGTTGAGCAGGATCACGTGCAGGATGCCGCCGAGCCAGTTCACCAGGAAGAGGCCGAGGATCGCGAACATCTGGCCGGTACTCGCCGGAGCCGCCGGGTCCGGATCGCCGCTCTCCATCCCGAGCACGAATCCGACCACCATCGCGAGGTATCCGACGCCGGCCGCCACCAGCCACCTGCTGCGCCGTCGCCAGGCGTAGACGAAGACGACCAGCCAGGTGAGGAGTCCGAAGGTGAGCAGGATGCCGACCGCGCCGAGTACCGTGCCGACGGTGCTGGTCCAGTGCCGTCCGCCCGGCTCGCCGGCTCCCGGCGGCGGCGCGATCGGCAGCAGCGGCGGTGGCAGCAGCACCGGCGGCGGCACCGCCACGGGTACCGGAGGCGGTGCCACGGGCTCGACCGATCCGAGCCGACCGGCCGGCGTGGCGGGTCCGGCCACCGCAGACCGGCCGTCCGGAAAACTCTGCGGAGCCGGAGCCGGAGCCGGAGCCGGAGCCGGAACCGGATCGGCGGCGGTGACCGGTGACGGATCGGCGGGGACCGGAGCCGGGTCGGCGGCGTGGATGGGTGGCGGGGCGGCGGCCGGGACGGGTGGCGGGGCGGCGGCGGGGCGCTCGGCCGCCGTCGCGGTGACCTGCGGTGGCGCGGGACGCGCGGCCGGGTCGGGGACGGCCAGCGTCGGGTCGGAGCGCAGGATCCGGCGGTGCAACTCCTGGAGCTGCTCACCGGGCTCCAGCCCGTGCTCGTCACGGAGCAGGGTACGCACCTCGCGGAACGTGTTGAGCGCCTCCGCCTGCCGTCCCTCCCGATAGAGCGCCAGCATCAGCAGGCCGCGCAGCCGCTCCCGTACCGGAAACTCGGCGGCCAGCCGGGCCAGCTCGCCGACCACCTCGTGGTGGTGGCCGAGTCGCAACTCGAGTTCGGCCCAGACCTCCAGGGCGCCGGTACGCATCTCCACCAACCGGTGCCGGGCCGAGTCGAAGTACGGCCCGGTCAGGCCGGGGAACGGCTCGCCCCGCCACAGGTCGAGCGCGGCGCGCAGCCCGGCCGCCGCCTCCGGCCACCGGCCGGCGTCCCGGGCCGCCGTCGCCTGCCGGGTCGCCCGCTCGAACCGCAGGGCGTCGACGTCGTCCCGGTCGACCCGCAACAGGTAACCGGCGTCGGTCAGGCTCAACACCTGACCCGGGGTACGCGGCGACCGGCCCGGCTCCAGCACCCGACGGAGCCCGGCGACGTACTTCTGCACCACGTTGGGACCGTTCGCCGGGGGCTCCTCGGCCCACACCGCGTCGACGATCCGACCGGTCGGGACCGGGCGCCCCGCGTTCAGCAGCAACACGGTCAGGACGGCCCGTTGCTTGCCCGGCCCGAGTTCGAGTTCGCGGTCGGCGTGCCAGGCGCGCAACGGTCCGAGGATCTCGAAGCGCACCGCCTCCTCCACCATGCGCCCATCACCCCCCGGCTGCTCGCGGACCAGCGCACGGCAGTCCGACGGCAGCATAACGGCAGTGGCCGGGTGCAGGTACGCAGTGACTGGTCAGTACGGCGGCAGTCCCGGGGGGCAGCATTTCCGGCGTCGAACCACGGCCCCCGGTGAAGGGAAAGCAATGAACAGAGATATCCGCGCAGCACGCTGGGTCCGGCGTACCGCCGGCCCGACGGCCGCACTGCTCGGCGTGGCGGTCCTGCTGGGCGGCTGCGGAAAGCTACAGGAGGAAGTCGCGACCGTCACGGCCAAGCAGACGCTGCTGGAGACGGTGCCGGACGGCAGCGAGGGACCGTTCCGGTTCAGCGGCAAGGACGGTACGGACGACGTCTCCGGCTCGGTGGACCCCGCGGTGAAGGGGCTGGAACTCTCCACCGCGATCAAGGATCCGGAGCACGGCTTCACCACCACCATCGCGTTCCGAGTCGTCGGTGAGGACATCTGGACGAAGATCTCCTTCACCGGCACCGAGGGACTGACGGGGCTGCCGAAGCTCCCGAACAAGTGGCTGAAGCTGGACCCGGCGAAGCTCACCGACTCGGAGAACGTGCCGAAGTACGAGGGGACCGACCCGGGCAACGCCGGCCCGCTGCTCCAGGCGGCCACCTCCGTCACCGAGGCCGGCAGCGGCAAGTACTCGGGCAGCATCGACCTCACCTCCGGCGAGGCGGCGAAGGTGCTGTCGGCGGAGCAGATGACCGCCCTCGGCGAGGCGGCGAAGCAGGTGCCGTTCACCGCGTCGGTCGACGGTGAGCAGCGGCTGACCTCGCTCACCCTCGACGTGCCGGCGGCCGGCAGCGCCAAGCCCTTCCAGTACGTCGTGAACTACCGGGACTTCGGCAGCACGCCGAAGGTCGCCGCACCGGCGGGCGGGCAGGCGCAGAACGCGCCGGAGCTGGCGTACGAGCTGCTCAACGGCTGAGCGTAGCGGGGCCTGCGGGCCGGGTGGTGGCCACGGGGGACACCACCTGGCCCGTACGCGTCTTCCCCGGCCGGGACGCCTCGTCGGGGCCCGCTCGCGGAGGTCGGCTCTCTCTTCCCTCGCCGGGTCAGCGGCCGAGGACCGATCCGCCGTTCACCCCGAGCACCTGCCCCGTCACATAGCCGGCGGCCGGGCTGGCCAGGTATCTGACCGCCGCCGCGATGTCGGCCGGCTCGCCGGCCCGCCCCACCAGGGTCGCGTCGACCCGCCGCTGGTGCCCCTCCGGAGTCATCCGGTCACCGAAGAACTCGGTGCCGGCGACGTAGCCCGGGCTCACCACGTTGACCGTGATCTGCTCCGGCCCGAGTTCCTGGGCGAGGTCGTACGCCCAGCCGTGCAGCGCCGCCTTCGCCGCCGAGTACGGCCCACCGCCGCCCCGTTGCGCGGCGATCGAGCTGAGCAGCACCACCCGGCCACCGGGCCGGCGCAGTGCCGGGCGGAGCGCCTCGGTCAGCAGTACGGCGGTGAGCACGTTGCTGTCGAGGTTGGCCCGCCACTGCGCGGCCACACCATCCAGTGTGGACGAATCGCCGCTCAGGTAACCACCGGCGTTGTTCACCACCACGTCGACGGCGCGTCCGCCGACCGCGTCAATGACCCGGCCGAGCTGCGCCGGGTCGGTCAGGTCCGCCGGCACCGCCTCGACCGAGCCCGGTCGGCCGAGCCGCTCCCCGATCCGTTCGGCGGTCCTCGCCAACGGTTCGGCTCGGCGGCCGACCACGATGACGTCGTACCCGTCCTCGGCCAGGCCCTCGGCGACCGCCGCACCGATTCCGGTCGCGCCGCCGCTGACCACCGCCAGTTTTTCCGGCATCCGTTCTCCCCGCTTCCCGTCGTGCCCACGCGCGCCGGCCGGGTCGGAGCTTTCCCGGCCGCCCGGCGTGGAACGCCACGCCCCGGAGTCGTCGACCCGGACCGACGAGCCACGCTACCCCGCCACCGCATCACGGAAATTGAGCCTGTGGATGAAGCTGGGGGTTGTCCACAGGCGGGGTGGATGGGGTGGCGAGAGGTGGGGGTCGAGGGTTGGCTCGGTGACCACGTCCGAGGAGTCGGTACGGCCGTTCGAGGAGTCGGTACGGCCGTTCGAGGAGTCGGTACGGCCGTTCGAGGAGTTGGTACGGGGGCGGTGCGGGGCCGTAGCGTCCGGCCGGTCAGCGTGAGCCGGACGCTACGGGATCAACGGAAGGGTCAGCGGGGTGGGCGGGAGCGGGTGGGTAGGGCAGCGCGGAGCGGGCCCAGGCGGGTGGAGAGGCTGGCCAGGCCGCCGGGGAAGAAGTAGACCGCCAGGATGAAGACCGTGCCGAGCACGAAGAGCGGCTGCGACAGCGGCCCGCTCAGCACCCCCGGCAGCGAGTCCACCGCCGAGGAGGTGCCGAAGGCGGTCAGCCGGTGGTCCAGATACATGTAGAGCATGCCGCCGAGCACCGGGCCCCACCGGGTACCCGGCCCGCCGAGCACCACCATGACCAGCAGCGAGAGGGTCAGCTCGGAGGAGGTCACGTGCGGCGAGGCGCCGCCGACCAGCAGGCAGTAGATCGCCCCGCCGGCGGTGGCCAGCCCGCCGGCCAGGGTGAAGGCGAGCAGCTTGAACCGGTACGGGTCGAGCCCGAGCACCCCGACCCGGCGCTCGTCGTCGCGCAGCCCGGCGAGTACCCGGCCGGTGGGCGAGCCGGCCACCCGGTGCACCACGAAGACGACCAGGGCCAGATAGGCGAGTGCCAGCCAGTACAGGTTGACGGTGTTGCCGACCCCGACCAGCATCGCCGGCAGCCCCGACACGTCCAGCGACAGTCCCTCCTCGCCGCCGGTGAGCCCGCCGAAGTCCCGGGCGACCAGGATCGCGCCGACCTGGGCGAACGCCAGCGTCACCATGGCGAACGCGATCCCGGCGGTGCGGAGCGCGATCGCGCCGAGCAGCCCGGCCAGTACGGTGCCGCCGACCAGGGTCAGCAGCGCCGCCTGCCACAGCGGCAGCCCGGCCCGGGTGACCAGGATGTCGGTGCCGTAGACGCCGGCCGCGAAATAGAGGGCGTGCCCGAAGGAGAGCATGCCGGTCCGGCCGAAGAGCAGGTCGTAGCCGGCGGCCAGGCCACCGAAGACCAGACAGATGGCGAGCAGTTGCAGCGTCCCCGGCCCGTTGAGCGGCCCGTCGAAGACCCCCGGTACGGAGACCGTCGAGTACGGCAGTACCGCGAAGACCAGCAGTACCAGCAGCGGTGACCAGGCCCGCAGGGCCGACCGCCGGTCCCGGCGGGGTGCCGGCGCGGCACCGGCGGTCGGCGGTGCGGCCGGCGGGTTGTCCGCCGCCGCCGTCTTCAACCCGGTCATGCCCGTCTCCTCGCCCGGCCCGGTCGTGCCCGTTCCCTCGCTCGGCGCGGTCGTGCCCGTTCGCTCGCTCGGCGCGGTCACGTCGTCGCCGCCCTTCCGGCGATGCCCTGCGGGCGGAGCAGCAGCACGACCGCCAGCAGCGCGACCACGCAGATGTCTCCGGCCCCGGAGGTGCCGTAGTAGTTGACGAACTGTTGGAGCAGCCCCACCGCGACGGCGGCGTACGCGGACCCGACGACCGAACCCATCCCGCCGATCACCACCACGATGAAAGCGAAGATCAACAGGGAGCCGCCCTGGCTCGGCGAGACCGAGCCGAAGTAGACCCCGCCGAGCGCCCCGGCCAGCGCGGCGGCGGCCCCGCCGATCGCGAAGACCAGGGTGAACGCCTTCCGCACGTCGATGCCGAGCGCGGTGACCATCTCCCGGTTCTCCACCCCGGCCCGGATCACCAGGCCGTAGCGGGTGTAGCGGAGGAAGCCGAGCAGCGCGGCCAGCACCAGCGCGGCGGCGAGGATCAGCAGCAGACCGGAGTTCGGCACCTTGGCGCCGAGGATCGAGGTGACCCGCTGGGTCCAGTCCGGGCGCGGGAAGGGGCGCGGGTCGGCACCCCAGGTCGCCTGGAGCAGTGCCACCCCGGCCAGCGAGAGCCCGACCGTGACCAGCACCTGTTCGATGGTGCGGGAGTAGAGCGGGCGGATCATCACCAGTTCGACCGCCATCCCGACCACCGCACCGGCGACGACGCCGAACGCGACCGCGAGGACGAAGCCGAAGCCGGACGGGCCGGCACCGGGCAGGTTCCCCGCCGCCCACCAGGTGGCGTACGCCCCGACGGAGAGGAAGAGCCCGTGCGCGAAGTTGAGCACGTCGGCGAGGCCGAACACCAGGGAGAGGCCGGAGGCGACCAGGAAGTAGAGCGCGGCCAGGCCCAGCCCGGTCAGCGTCAGCAGCACGATCGTGCTCATCCGGCCGGCACCTCCCGGGCGGGCTCGGGATGTGACCCGGCCACGCCGACGCCGAGCAGGGATCTGGTCAACTCCGCCTCCCGCAGCAGTTCCGCGGCGGCACCGGACCAGGCGACCCGGCCGGCGGCGAGCACCACCGCGTCGCTGGCCAGCCGGCGTACCACCGCGAGGCTCTGTTCGACCAGCAGTACCGGCACGGCGACGGCGACCCGCTCCAGCACCTCGGCCACCTCGGTGACCACCTTCGGCGCCAGCCCCTTGGTCGGCTCGTCGACCAGCAGCAGCCGGTTGTCGTTGAGCAGCACCCGGCCGATCGCCAGCATCTGCTGCTGACCGCCGGAGAGCGAACCGGCCCGCTGCCGGCCGCGCCGCTTCAGCTCCGGAAACAACTCGAAGACCCGGTCGTACGCCGGGGTGCCGCCGCGCCGCTCGGCGAGCCGCAGGTTCTCGGTGACGGTGAGGCCGGCGAAGACGCACCGGTCCTCGGGTACGTAGCCGAGACCGTCCCGGACCAGCCGGTGGGTCGGCTCGCCGGCCAGCGACCGGTCGCCGATGCGCACCGTGCCGCGTACTTCGCCGCCGCGCGGGGTCAGCCCGAGGATCGCCCGCAGGGTGGTGGTCTTGCCGACCCCGTTGCGGCCGAGCAGCACCGTCACCCCGCTCGGTGCCACGGCGAAGGAGACGCCCTGCAGGATGTGCAGCCCGGCGATCCGTACCGACAGGTCGGCGACGGTCAGGATGGGACTCTCAGTCACAACGACTCACCTAGGTACGCCTCCTGCACCACCGGGTTGGCCATCACGGTCGCCGGGACGTCGCAGGCGAGCAGCGCGCCGTGGTGCATCACCGCGATCCGGTCGGCGAGCCCGAGGATCACGTCCATGTGGTGTTCCACCATGAGTACGGCCCGGCCACTGTCGCCGGTCAACGACCGGATCACCGCGACCAGCTCCGGTACGTCCTCGGCGCTCACCCCGGCCATCGGCTCGTCGAGCAGCATCACCCTCGGCTCGCCGGCCAGCAGCAGCGCGATCTCCAGTTTCCGCTTCTCGCCGTGTGCGAGGGTGCCGGCCAGCGCGTCGGCCCGGTGTGCCAGGCCGACCCGGTCCAGTGCCGCGTCGGCGGCGGCGACCACCTCCCGGTCGGCCGCCGCCCGCCGCCACAGCCGCATCGAGCCACCCCGGTGCGCCTGTACGGCCAGCCGCACGTTCTCCCGCACGCTCAGCGAGCCGAAGACCGAGGACGCCTGGAACGTCCGGCCCAGCCCCAGCCGGGCCCGCTTGTACGGCGGCAGCGCGCTGATCTCCGTACCGTCCAGCAGCACCTGGCCGGCGGTGGGCCGGCGCAGGCCGGAGACCAGGTTGAACAGCGAGGTCTTGCCGGCGCCGTTCGGACCGATCACCCCGAGGAACTCCCCGGGGGCCAGCTCCAGGTCGACGCCGTCGACGATGGCGACCTCGCCGATCCGCCAGGTCAGGTCGCGGGTGGCGAGCACACCTCAGCCCTTCATCGCCACGGCCGGCGGCGCCGTCTCGTCCGGGGTGAGCACCTTCTGCGACTCCGCCTTCATCGCGTCGCCGGTGCCGCTCAGCCTGGCCTGGAACATCGGCTGGAGCAGCGCGTGGTCCTCGGCCCGGACCGTCATCTTGCCCTTGACCCCGTCGAAGCTCCAGCCCTCCAGGCCGGTGACCATCTTGTCGACGTCGTCGCCGCCCTCCTGCACCGCGCGGACGATCATCTGGGCGGCGGTGAAGCCGTCCGGGTGGAAGAGGTCCAGCACCCCGCCGGGTACGGCCTGCTTGGCCGCCTGCGCGGCCGGGTTGTCGGCGGCGCCGTCGAAGAAGTGCGACAGGAAGGAGATCTTGGTGCCGGCCGCCCCGAAGGTCGGCCAGGAGGCCCGGATGTCCAGCCCGGTCACCACGGTGGTGGAGCCGAGTACGCCCTGCTGGTCGAGGGTCTGCCACATCGCCGGGGCGGTGGTGCCGGCCCAGGCGACGAAGAGCAGGTCCGGCTTGGCCGCCGTCAACTGGCTGGCGAACGGGGTGAAGTCGGTGGCGCTGGCCGGGGCGAGCACGCTGCTCACGGTGGCACCGGCGCCGCCGATGACCGCCTTGACGGCCGCCTCGTTGCTCTTGCCGAACGCGCTGTCCTGGGCGAAGACCACGACCTTCTTGCCGGCCGCGTCGCCGATGAAGGACTTCGCGGTCTGCACGTCCTGGTACGACTGCCGCCCGGACCGGAAGGTGTACCTGTTGACCCCGGTCGCGCCGTCGGTGGCGGCCGGCCCGGAGATGAAGAGCACCTTGTTCTGCGCGGCGATCGGCGCGACCTGGAGCGCGACGCCGGAGGCGGTCGAGCCGGCGAGGATCTTGTGACCCTTGCCGATCAGGTCCTTCGCCGCCGAGACCGCCTTGGCGGGGTCGCCCGCGTCGTCGACCTCGGTCACCTCGACCGTACGGTCACCGATCTTGTTGGTGCCGTCGGTGGCGTACGCCAGTCCGGCCCGGAACCCTTCGATGTACTGCTTGCCGTAGCTGGCCAACGCGCCCGACTGGGAGTACACCAGGCCGACCTTGACCGGTGCGGCGCTGTCGCCACCGCCGCTCGCGGTCTCCTGCGGGCTGCCACAGGCCGTCGTGGCGAGCGCCCCTACCAGCAGCGTGGCGGCGGTGACCAGTACCCGCCGCGTCGTCCGGACCGTCATCATCGCTCCACGTGGGGGTGAAGGTGGGAGAAGCATCGTCGGCCCACGGTAGAAGTGACGTCACGCACGTGCTATGTGGCTGCAACCCACAAGTAACCGGCAGGGGATGGCCCGCGCAGCCAGGCCACCGGGTGGATCGGCTGGGTCAGTGCTTCGGGCCCTTGCCCTTCGGCGGCTTACCCGGGCCCTTGCCCTTCGAGCCGGCGCGTTCCGGCCCGGCGCCGGAGGACTCCGCACCCTTCGAGCCGGTGTTCTTCGCACCGGCGCCGGGTCCGGGCTGACCGGCGGACCGGTCCGGCGGGGGCGGGGTCGCCGGTGCCACCACGCCGACCGCCCCGCCGGCCGCCGCACCGCCGGTCTCGCCCGGCACGGTGGAGACCCGGGCCGCACAGGCGGTCTCGCCGAGCCGGAACTCGACGGGCAGCGGGTTGCTGCCGGCGTGGCTGCCCACCAGCCCGAACCGGGTGGCGCCACCGGCCGGCAGGGTCGTCTCGGGGCCGGACGCGGGGCGGAGCAGCACCTCCCGGCCCTGCTGCCGGGACTCCGGCGACGGGTGCCGGGTGAGCACCTGCTCGGCCGGGAAGGCGAAGCGCAGCGTCCAGTCCCGGACCGCCGTGACGCCGAGGTTGGTGACCGTGACCTCGGCCTGGAACGACCGGCCGGTGTCCGCGCGCAGCACGTAGTCGACCCGGCACGGTGCGGTGCCGCCCATCGCCAGGTTCGTCGCCCCGCCGGCCGGCTCCGAGCCGTTGGCGGCGCCCGCCCAGACCGCCCCGCTCACCGCGAGCAGGCCGACCCCGACCGCCGCGACCCGGACCCGGTTACCTCGCCGCGCCGCCGGCCGGCGCAGCCGGACCGGCAGCGGCAGCGGGTCGGTCGCCGACCGGGGCAGCATCGCGGTGTCGGAGTGCGCCGGCGCGACGTGCTGGCGTTCGGCCGGCGCCGATTCGTCCCGCTCGGCCCGCCGGGACGGCGTGGCCGGGGTCGGACCGGCGGTCACCGGCAGCACCACCCCGGCCGCCCGGGCCAGGGTACGGGCCAGCTCGGCGCTCTCCGGCCGCTCCTCCGGCGCCTTCACCAGGCAGCGCGCGACGAGTTCCGCCACCTCGGCCGGCAGCCCCGGTACCGGTGGCATCGGCGCCGGCTCGGCGTAGAGGTGCGCCCGCAGCGTCTGGGTACGGGTCGACGCCCGCCACGGCATCCGGCCGGTCAGCGTCCGGTAGAGCAGCAGGCCGAGCGCGTACACGTCGGTGGCCGGACAGACCTCGCCCAGGTTGAGCCGCTCCGGAGCCACGTACGCGGGCGTGCCGTAGAGCCCGCCGTCGCCGTCGCCGTCCCGCTCGCCGACCAGCGCCGAGATTCCGAAGTCGACGACCTTGGCGCCCATCGCGGTGAGCATGACGTTGCCCGGGGTGATGTCGCGGTGCACCACTCCCCGGGCGTGCGCGGTGGCCAGTGCGGCCGCCACCTGGGCGCCGAGCACGACCGCGTCCCACCAGGGCATCGTGCCCTCGCGGTCGAGCCAGTTCGCCAGCGTCTCGCCGTCGACCAGCTCCATCACCACGTACGGCACGGTCCGGCCGTACCGCACCGACTCGCCGTAGTCGTAGACCCCGGTGATGTGCGGGTGGCAGAGCCGGGCCGCGGCCCGGGCCTCGGTGCGGAGCCGGTGCCGGAAGGACCGGTCGGTGGCGAGTCTCGGGGCGAGCATCTTCACCGCCACCGGTCGGCCCAGCACCTCGTCGTGGCCCCGCCAGACCACCGACATGCCGCCCTCGCCGAGCTCCTCGATCAGCCGGTAGCGGTCACCGACCAGTTCCGTGCCGTACCGCTGCGACCCGCCCCACCTGCCCCACCCGGTCATGAGGATCTCTCTTGCCCGGACGGCGCCCGGCTACACCTACCGGAGGGGATTCGTCTCCGTCGGTGGTCGACCGGTCGCGCGGCGCGGCGCCGCCCGGCACCGGACTGAGCGGCGGGTCAGGCGGTGGCGAGGAGCTGGTCGACCGGGGCGTACTCGTCGGTCAGCACCATCGCGTCGTCGACGAACTCGTCGAGCGCGGGGCCGGAGAGCACGGTGACGGGTTCCTCCGCCGAGGTGATCAGGCGTTCCCGTACCTGCTGCACCGGCAGCGGCCGGTCGGAGGCGAGGATCACGAAGTTCGCGCCCTGCGAACCGGCCAGCGCGGCCGGCGGCGCGACCAGCGCGATGTGTGGGAACTCGGCCGCCACGGTGGCGATCTCGGCCCGGATGAAGCGCAGCGGCGGGTGGTCGATCACGTTCTGCGCGTAGATGCCGCCGGGGCGGACCACCCGGCGGACCTCGGCGGCCATCTCCCGGGTGGCCAGGTGCCAGGGCACCACCAGGTGCCCGAACGCGTCCCCGACCACCAGGTCGGCGCTCTGTCCGGCCCGCTCCCCGATCAGCATCCGGGCGTCGCCGACCCGGGCCGACAGCTCCGGGCCGGTCCGCACGTCCAGCTCGCGGCGGCCCAGCTCGACCAGCTCGCCGTCGATCTCGTAGACCTCGTTGCGGGTGCCGGGCCGGGTCGCGGTCAGGTAGCGCGGCATGGTGAAGCCGCCACCCCCGAGGTGTACGGCCTGAAGCGGTGCCCGGGCCGGTGCCATCACGTCGGCGACCGCCCCGATCCACTTGGTGTACTCGAACTCCAGGTGCCCCGGATCGGCGAGGTCCACATAGGAGTGCCAGGCCGAGTTGAGCACCAGCAGCCGGCCGGTGGAGTTCTCCGGGTCCGGCTCGACCGAGGCGCAGTGGTACGCCGTCTCCACGTCGCACGGGGTCGGCGCGACGGCGGTGAGCGAGGCGCCGGCCAGGCCGAGCACGGCCGCGGCGGCGGTGAGCCGGGACGGCTTCGGCAGCGTGTCACGGAGCTGCCGGCGCAGGTAGCCGGCGAGCACCAGCCCGGTCACCCCGAGCAGGACCGCCAGGCTGATGATGATCACGGTACTCGGCAGGGCGGCGACCAGCACGAAGCCGGTACCCAGCGTCGCGGTGATCGCGCCGAGCGTGCCGATGCTGGAGAGCCGCCCGACCACCTGCCCGGTCTGCCGCAGATCGCCGAGTTGCAGCTTCACCACCAGCGGGGTGATCGAGGCGAGCAGGGCCGCCGGCAGAAAGATCGCCAACGCGGTGAGCAGCAGGATGCCGACGGCGGCACCGCCGCGCAGCACCTCGCCGGCGTACCGGACGATCGGCAGGGTCAGCGCGGTGCAGATTCCGGCGAGGATCAGGGCCGGGGCGAGCAGCCGGCGCGGGTCCCGGCGGTCGGCGAGCCACCCGCCGACCCAGGCGCCGTACGCGATCGCGGCCAGCGCCACCCCGATCACCGAACTGGTGACCTGGAGGGTGACCCCGACGTACGGGCCGACGAGCCGCAGCGACGCCGTCTCCAGGACGAGTACGGCACCGCTGGAGACGAAGACGAGGGTGGCCGCCAGGCCGGTCGGCAGGGCCCGGGCCGGTGATCCGGGTGGCTCGTCGGCGACGGTGGTGGCCGCCACCTCAGGTGGTGAAGAGTCCATCGCAGCGATGGTACGCATCCCACCGGCGGCTCCGGGCTACAACATCGACAGATGAACGTGGTTCGTGTGGTCGGAGGCTGGATCACCGTTGCCGTTGTACGCCCGCCAGCCGTTGCCGGGCATCCAGATCTGCCTGTACCAGATCACGTAGAGCACGCCGAGCCGGTCGGCGTTCTTCACGTAGAAGGCGGCGAGGTTGTTGCCGTAGGTGCGGTCGCCGCCGCTCGCGTCGACGTTCTCGAAGCCGCCGGGCGCGGCGGAGAAGTCGCAGGCGCGGCCCTTGGGGTGCTCACCGCCGCCGCCGCTGCGGTGGCAGGAGGCGTGCCGCTTGAAGTTGTTCGCCTTGGCCTGGTTGAGCGCGTGCAGGGTGCGCGGCGTGATGCACCCGCTGGTGGTCGGGTCCTTGATGCTGCACGACTCCTTGGGCCAGGAGCCGTCGGAGTTGCGCGGGGCGGGCTTCGCCAGCGGCGAGTTGGCGCTGATCAACCCGCCGGACTGGCCGCCGCCGACGGCGGCGAGGGCGCGCTCGGCGTCCTTCTTCTTCCGGGCGATGACCTCGACCTGCCGCTGCTGCTCGCGGACCTCGGCGTCGATCGCGTTCTTCGCCCTGGTCGCCTGGTCGAGCGCGTCGGCCAGCTCGCGGAGCTTCCGGTCGTCGCGCTGGGCCAGCACTTCGAGCCCGGCGGCCCGCTCCACGAACGACTGCGGCGAGGCGCTGTTGAGCAGGGCCGAGATCGGGGTGAGCCGGCCCCGGCGGTACGTCTCGGCGGCGATCACCCCCACCTCCTGGGTGAGGGTGGTGATCCGGGCCTGGACCTGCTTGAGCTGCGTGCCGAGCTGGCTCTGCCGCTTCTTCGAGCTGTTCAGCTTGGCGGTCGCCTCGATGTGCCCCTTGGAGGCGGACTCCAGGGCGTCCCGGAGCTTCTTGGTGCCGCCCTCGTCGCCGGGCGAGCTGGGTGCGGCGGCCGCCGGGGCGGCGACCGGCCCGACCAGGGCCGCGGGGGTGCCGACGAGGAGCGCGGCGGCGACGAGCAGCGCCGCGGATGGACGCCGCAGCCGGGCGATGGCCGTTGTGCGCACGAAAGCCGTTCCTTTCGTAGGCCGCCGACCCCGAGGGGTCCACACTGACCAGTGAACCGTTCTCGACCTGCCCCTGTGCTCGGACGGACCGCACGGTCGGACGCGGTCCGTGAGCGCCGCTCGGTTCAGGTGGGAACGGTTCGTTCGGCGGCGGCCACCGCCGGCACCCTCGACGGTGCCACCTGGCGGAGACCGCCGGTCAGCCTACCGGAAGCCGGCCGCGCTGTCGGCCCACGGACGAGGCACCGCAATACCATAGAAAACGGATTATAGCCGGCGAACGGATATTCCTGCCTGAACTGCCGCTGGTCCCACCGCTCCGGTCAGGATTCGGCCAGCAGGGCGTGCTGCACGGTCTCCCAGATCGACTCGTTGGCGGCCACCAGCAGCCCGGTCCGCCCGTCGGCCGGGTCGTACGGGCTGCCGTCGAGCCGCCGTACCACCCCGCCGGCCGCCTCGACCAGCAGCGCTCCCGGGGCGTGGTCCCAGGGCAGCGTCCGCCAGAAGATCGCGAACTGCTGCCGATTGTCCACAATGTCCGCATATTCCTGACCAGCACAGTGTTGTCCATGCAGCACCGCACCGATCCGGTCCGCCCCGGCGGCCACCCGGCCCTGTAATTCCACCGGCAGGAACCGGGTCGCCACCACACCGCGCAACGACCTGGCCGGCAGCGGCTCGGCGGTGGTCCGCACCGGTTCCCCGTCCCGGTACGCCCCGTCCCCGGCCCGGGCCACCAGCAGGCGGTCCGCCATCGGGTCGAGGATCCAGGCCGCCTCGGTACGCCCGGCCCGCCGCCGCGCCACCATCACCGCGAACGGCTCCCGCCCGGCCGCGAAGTTCGCCGTACCGTCCAGGGGATCGACCAGCCACACCTCGGCCGGCCCGCTCAGCCGCTCCAACACCGCCGGATCGGCCGCCACCCCCTCCTCGCCGACCACCTCGGAGTCCGGCCGGAGCCGGCGCAGCTCGGCGCCGATGATCTCCTCGGCCCGGCGGTCGGCGACCGTCACGACCTCGCCGGGAGCCTTCTCCGAGACGTCGGCGTCGGCCAGGTGCCGGAACATCGGCAGGATGGCGTCGGCGGCGGCCCGCCGGAGCAGCGCACCGACCTCCTCCACCAGCCGCGAATCGGGGTCAGCCACGCGGCGGAAGCTTCACGACGCTGACGAAGAACTCGTCGATCTGCCGCACCACCGAGATGAACCGCTCGAAGTCGACCGGCTTCGTCACGTACGCGTTCGCGTGCAGTTGGTAGCTGCGCAGGATGTCCTCGTCCGCCTGCGAGGTGGTCAGCACCACCACCGGGATCCGGCAGAGCTGCTCGTCCCGCTTGATCTCGGCCAGCACCTCCCGGCCGTCCCGCCGCGGCAGGTTCAGGTCGAGCAGGATCAGGTCCGGGGGGACGGCGTCGGCGTACTCGCCCTCCTGACGCAGGTAGGCCAGCGCCGCCGCGCCGTCGGAGACCACGGTCAGCCGGTTGCGCAGCTTGTGCTCGTCGAAAGCCTCCTGCGTCATCAGCACGTCGCCCGGGTCGTCCTCGACCAGCAGCACCTCGATCGGGCTCCTGCCGTCCGCCGGTGCCGTCATCGGCCCCTCCTCGTCGATCCGCTCATCCGTCAGACAGTCTGCTTCATGTCGCCGGCCGGCCGGGCCGACTCACCCGCCGGTGTGGCCTCGGCCTCGCTCTCGGCCGGCGCCTCGGCCTCCGGCGCCGACGGGGTCGGCTCGGCCCCGTCCACGCCCGGGGCCTCGGACGGCTCGGCCGACTCCCGCAGCTCCGGTGGCACCGGAAGGGTGAACCGGATCATCGTGCCCTCGGTGACCGCCTCGGGATCGACCCAGACCCGGCCACCGTGGTACTCGACGATCTTCTTCACGATTGCCAGCCCGATCCCGGTGCCCGGATAGGCGTCCTTGGCGTGCAGCCGCTGGAAGATCACGAATATCTTGTCGGCGAACTCGGGCTCGATGCCGATCCCGTTGTCCTGACAACTGATCTCCCACTCGTCGCCGAGCCGCCGGGCCGAGATGTGCACCTTCGGCGCGACGTCCGGGCGGCGGAACTTGAGCGAGTTGCCGACCAGGTTCGCCAGCAGGTTGGTCAGCAGGGTCTCCTCGCCCCGGATGACCGGCAGGTCCGACCAGGTGAGCTCGCCGCCGACGTACTGCCGGGTCGGCTCGGTCTGGCCGGCGACCTCGCTCATCACCGCGTTCAGGTCGACCTCGGTGAACCCGCTGGTGAGCCGGCCGATCCGGGAGAAGGCCAGCAGGTCGTTGATCAGCCGCTGCATCCGCTGCGCCCCGTCCACCGCGAACGCGATGTACTGGTCGGCACGCTCGTCGAGCTTGCCCGCGTACCGGCGTTGCAGCAGCTGGCAGAAGCTGGCCACCTTGCGCAGCGGCTCCTGGAGGTCGTGCGAGGCGACGTAGGCGAACTGCTCCAGGTCACGGTTGGACCGGACCAGCTCCTCGGCCTGCCGCTCCAGTTGGCTGTTGACCCACTCGATCCGTTCCCGCGCCTGGCGTACCTCGTCCAGGTCGGCGGCGATCCGGCGGCGCATCCCGTCGATGTCACCGGCCAACGCGGCCAGCTCCGGCGGCCCGACCTGCTCGATCTCCCGCTGGTACGCCCCGCCGGCCACCTCCCGCACCTGGCCCGCCAGCGTGGTGACCGGCCCGATGACCAGCCGGTTCAGCGAGGTCATCAGCGCGAGCCCGGCCAGCACCACCACGATCGCGGCCAGGATCAGCAGCAGCACCAGGGTGTTGCCGGTCGCCCGGGCGTTGCGCGCGACGCTGTTGCGCAGCTCCAGGATCGACCCCTGCAACGCCTCCACCTCGCCGCGCAGCTCGGTGAAGCGGGCCCCGGTCTGGGCGGTCAGATGCGCCTGTGCGGCCTCCGGCCCGCTCCGCACGGTCAGCTCGATCGCCGGCTCGGCCACCGCCTCCCGCCACTGCCGGGCGTGGTCCCGCACCGTGTGCAGCTCGCGGCGGATCTCCGGCTGGTCGGTCAGCAGCGCGTCCATCGAGGCGATCAGCGCCGTCTCCCGCTTCAGCCCCTCCCGGTACGGCGCCAGGTCGGCGTCGTTCGCGGTGACCGCGTAGCCGCGTACCCCGGTCTGCTGGTCGACCAGGGCGCTGAGCAGCGCCTGACCGTCGGTGCGCAGCGGACCGGTCTTGGTGAGCAGGGTGTCCAGGTGTTGCCGGTTGCTGGTGGCGACGACCGCCGCGCTGACCGCCAGCATGCCGAGCACCACACCGACGACCACGCACAGTACGGCGACCCGACGCCGCAGCGTCCAGCGAACCCGTGCCTTCACCGCCCCTCCCCCCGGCAGACCAGCAGCATCGCCACGTCGTCGGAGAGCGGGCCGCCGTTGTGTTCCTCGGCCCGCTCCACCAGCCAGCCGGGCAGCTCCGGCAGGCCCACCCCACGGGCCCGCGGATCAGCCACCAGCCCGCTCAGTCCGGGTACGTCCAGCCGCTCGTCGCCGTCGCCGATCCGGCCCTCGACGAGCCCGTCCGTGTACATCAACAATGACCAGTCCTCGGTGTCGAAACGCAACTCGTGGGCGACCGGCGGCCGGGGCCGTACGCCGAGCAGCAGCCCGTGCGGGGCCGGTACCGGCGCCACCCGGCCCCCGGCGAGCAGCAGCGGCGGAGGATGCCCGGCGAGCCGTACGGTGGCCCGGTTGCCGGCCAGGTCCAGCCGGACGGCGGCGACGGTGGCGAAGATCTCCCGCCTCGACCGCTCGCTCATCAGCACCTGCTCCAGCGCCGGCAGCACCTGCTCGTCGGGCACCCCGGCGAGCACCAGGGCCCGCCAGGCGACCCGCAGCTCGACGCCGAGCGCCGCCTCGTCGACACCGTGCCCGCAGACGTCGCCGACGATCAGGTCGATCCGGTCCGGGGAGGTCTGCACCACGTCGTAGAAGTCGCCGCCGATCAGGGCCTCGTGCCGGCCGGGGCGGTAGAAGGGGTGCACCTGCACCAGGTCGGTGTCGATCAGGGGCTGGGGCAGCAGGCCGCGCTCCAACCGGGCGGACTCGGCCTGGCGCAGCTCCACCTCGCGCAGCCGGCGGGTGTTCTCGTCGGCCCGCTTGCGCTCCACCGCGTAGCGCAGCGCCCGGGCCAGCAGAACCCCGTCGACCTGGCCCTTGACCAGGTAGTCCTGGGCGCCCTCGGCGACCGCACCGATGCCGAGGTGCTCGTCGGAGCGGCCGGTGAGCACGCAGACGGCGGCGTTGCTGGACATTCCGAGCACCTGGCGGAGCCCGTCCAGGCCCTGCGCGTCCGGCAGGCCGAGGTCGAGCAGTACGCAGTCGACGCCGGAGATCTTGGACCGGGCACCGTTCAGGCTGTTCGCGACGAGCAGGTCGATCCCCTCGCCGGTCTCGGCGAGCAGCTCGCCGACCAGGAAGGCGTCGGCGTCGTCGTCCTCGATCAGCAGCACCCGCAGCCGCTCCCGGGGCGGCAGTTTGGCGTGCCGCCCGAGCCCGCCGTGCGGGTACGACGGTGCGGGTACGACGGACGACCCGGTCACCGGGCCGCCCCCACCCATCCGGTCACGACGCCTCCTCGCTCCGTTCCTCGCCGCCCCGACCGTCCCGCTCCGGCACGGGGTCCTGCGTGCCCCGTGCGGTCGTGCCCGGCCCACGCCGACGATCCGCGCCGATCCTGTACCACCCAACGCTGCCACACAACACAGGTAGCGCCGACACGGTGCCCGGACGTCACCTCGGGGCTTCCGCTCCGGAGGCGTCCCGCCGGCGTACCCGTTCGGCCTGCTCCGCGATCACCTGACCGAGCACACCGTGTAGCCGGCCGCAGTCGAGGCAGTGCAGGTTCTCGTCCAGCCGCCGGCTCCCGCAACTCGCGCAACCGCCCCGGTCGGCCCGGTCCCGGTAACCGGCCAGCGCCTCGGCCAGGGCCCGGGCCAGATGCGGGGTGAGCGTGATCGTCGCAGCCTCGCCGCCGGAGCGGACGTCGACGACGCCGACCGGTGCCGCCGCCGGCTCGGGGTCGTACGGCGCCACCCGGGCGACGAAATCGCGCAGTACGGCGACGGGATCGGTCACTCGGTACGTGGACATGGGTATCACGCTATGCGACCGGCCGCCAGCAGGGTGACCCGGCCGGGCGGGCGGCGGCCGAACCGCGATGATGGCAGTCGCTGCCGACCCCTGGAGGCACCCGTGCCCAGCCCCGACACCCCCCACTCCCCCGTCCGTCTGCCCGCCGCCGAACGGGCCCTGGCCCGGCCCCGGCGCCGGCTGACGGCCGCGCTGGCCGCCGTGGCCGCGCTGGCGGCGGTCGGCGTGCTCACCGTGCTCGGCGTGGGTACGCCCGACCCGGCCGGCCTGGACGCGCCGGCCGACGAGTTCAGCGCGGACCGGGCGTACCAGCACCTGCGGACCGTCGCGGCGGAGACGCATCCCGCCGGCAGCCCGGCCGCGGAGCGGGTACGGGGCCACCTGGAGCGCACCCTGCGTGACCTCGGTCTCACCCCGGAGTCGCAGGACACCGTCGCCGAGGAGGCGGGGCAGCTCAGCGGCGGGTCGGGCGGCGCGACGCTGGCCCGGGTCCGCAACGTGGTCGCCCGGATCCCCGGCACCGATCCCACCGGCCGGGTCTTCCTGGTCGCCCACTACGACTCGGTACAGGTCGGGCCGGGCGGCAACGACGACGGGGCCGGCACCTCGGCACTGCTGGAGGTGGCCCGCGCGCTGACCGTGGGCGAGCGCCCCCGCAACGACGTCGTACTGGTCTTCACCGACGCCGAGGAGGCGTGTCTCTGCGGTGCCTCGGCGTTCGCCGCCGACCATCCGCTGGCCGCCGACGGCGGCGTGGTGCTCAACCTGGAGGCGCGGGGCAGCACCGGTCCGGTGATCATGTTCGAGACCTCGCTGCGCAACGCCGGGCTGGTGGAGGTCTTCGGCCGGGCCGCGCCGTACCCGGTGGGTACCTCGTTCGCGGTCGAGGTCTACCGGCTGCTGCCGAACGACACCGACTTCACCGCCTTCCTCGACCACGGCTTCACCGGGCTGAACGCCGCCTACATCGACGGTGCCGCGCTCTACCACACCCCGCTGGACACCCCGGCCAACGTCGACCGGGGCAGCCTGCAACAGCACGGTGCGAACGCCCTCGGGCTGGCCCGGGAGTTCGGCGCGGTCGACCTGACCCGGCTGGACGCCGACGGGGACGCCACCTACTTCCCGCTCCCCGGCGTGCTGGCCCGGTATCCCGGCTGGCTCACGCTGCCGCTCGCGCTGCTGGCCCTGGCCGGGGTCGGCGTACTCGGCTGGGCCGTCCGGCGGCGCGGACGCGCGACCTGGCCCGGGCTGGCCGCCGGGTTCGGGCTGGCGCTGCTGCCGATCGTGCTCGCCCCGGTCGGGGCGCAGCTGCTCTGGGCCGGGATCACCGCGATCCGGCCGGGCTACGCGACGCTGCTCGACCCGTACCGTCCACTGTGGTATCGACTGGCGGTGGTGGCGCTCGCCGCCGCCGTGCTGTTCGGCTGGTACGCGCTGACCCGCCGACGCGTCGGCCCGGCGGCACTCGCCGTCGGCGGGCTGGGCTGGCTGGCCGTACTCGGGGTGCTGCTCGCGGCCGTGGCGCCCGGCGGGGCGTACCTGGCCACCCTGCCGGCGCTGGCCGGCGTACTGGCCGGGCTGGCGGCCCTGGCCGTACCCCGCAACGGCCCGTGGCCGGTGGTCGCGGTGACCGCCGGCGCGGCGGTCGGGGTACTCGTGCTGCTACCCACCGTCGTGCTGCTCTTCCCCGCGCTCGGGATGGCGATGGGCGGGGTCGGGGCGCTCTTCGCGGTGCTGCTCGGGCTGGCCGCGCTGCCGGTGGTCGACCTGCTGCACCCGGCGGCCGGCGGCCAGCGCGGGATGGCCGCGCTCCGGGCCCGGCGACGCGGCGCGCTGCCCGCGCTGGCCGCGCTGCTCGGCGCCGTGCTCTGCGCCGGCACCGGCCTGGCCGTCGACCGGTTCGACGCCGGGCACCCGGTGCCGACCCACCTGATGTACGCGCTGGACGCCGACACCGGCACCGCCCGCTGGCTCAGCGAGGAGACCGACCCGCAGCCCTGGACCGACCGGTACGTCGACGGCCCGACCCGGATCGACGACAGCTTCCCGTTCTTCGGCGACGAGGAGCTGCGCGCCGGCCCGGCCGAACCGGCCACCCTGCCCCCGCCCCGGCTCGACCCGCTCGCCGACGTCACCGAGGCCGGGCTGCGTACGCTGCGCGTCCGGCTGGTACCGCAACGCCCGGTACGGTTCGCCGCGCTGCACGTCGATCCGGCGACCGCCGACGTCGTCTCGGCCCGGGTCGCCGGCCGGGAGGTCCGGGTCGACGGTCCGGAGCCGTTCGGTGTGGTGTTCCACGCCCCACCGGCCGAGGGGATCGAGATCGAGCTGCGGTTGCGCCCGACCGGCGGCGGTCCGGTGCGGCTGCGGGCGATGGACGGCAGCGACGGCCTGGCCGGACTGCCTGGCTTCCGGCCGCGGCCGCCCGGCGTCGGCATCGTCGGATCGCACAGCTCGGAACTGGTCGCGGTGGCCCGGACGTATCCGCTCTGAGCCGATTCCCGGCGCGGATGTGACGCCGGAGGCGGGTCCGGCGCTGTAATAGCCGAGAGATGGAAAGTCGGCGGCCGGAACCGCCCACCGACGAACGCCTGCCCTGCGGCGGGCGGTTCCGGCCGCGCACAGGTTTGCGGCCCGGACCGAGCCGGCGAAACGCCGGTCGGCCGGGTCGAGGACCCACCGACCCACAACGGGCCAGGTGCGGTGGGGCGGTCCCCGGCCGGCGGTCACCCGCCGACCGGGGGCTTCGCCCGTCGGGCGGTCAGTGCCGGCGGTTGCCGGCGTCGCCGTTGTCCTGGTCGGCGATGAAGGCCGCGATCCAGGCCAGCGGGGCGTTCCAGTTGATGGTCAGCTCGTTCGTCGACCAGGACTCGATGTCGTCGATGTAGCAGAACTGCGGCGCGCAGCCGCGCAGCTTCTGCTGGGCGACCGGGTCCTGGATGGCCGAGTTCGGGCCGCCGGAGAGGGTGCCCCGGGGCGGGTTGGGCAGGTCGGGGTTGAGCTGGCGGGCGTACCAGCGGCTGTGCTGGTTGCGCGAGGCCACCTCGCCGTAGCCGGTCACGTACGACTGGTTCAGGGCGTTGCGGCCGAGGATGTAGTCCATCGTCTCCAGTACGCCGTCCCGGTAGCGGTCCTTCCCGGTCAGGTCGAACGCGGTGGCCAGCACGATGGCGTTGTTGACGATCAGGTTGTTGGAGCCCCAGTCGAAGAGGTTGTCCGACGGGCTGTACGGGATGCCGTACGGGTGCGCCCGCAGGGTGGCCAGGTAGCGGTCGGCGCCCTGGGCGACCGAGGCGCGTACCCGGGCCCGGTCCGGCAGGTTGCTCGGCACCGTCGCCAGTTGCAGCCGGCCGAGCGCGGCGGTGTTGCCCCAGTCCATCCCCCGCTCCCGCCAGACGTCGCCGGTGTGGTGCGGCGAGGCGAGCACGAAGTCGCGGTACTCCTTCGCCCCGGTGCTCAGGTAGAGCTCGGCGGCGGCCCAGTAGAACTCGTCGGTGACGTCCGCGTCGTTGTACGCGCCGCCGCCGTTGGCGTCGGCCGGGTCGGCGTAGCGCTCGGGGTTGGCCAACGCGGCCGCCCAGGCCGTCTTGGCGGCGGCCAGGTTCCGCTCGGCGAACTTCCGGTCGTACGGCTTGAAGACCCGGGCCGCCTGTGCGGCGGTGGCGGCCAGGTTGAGCGTGGCGGCGGTGGACGGCGGGTGCAGTTCGCGCCGCTTCTCGTCGAGGTGCGGCAGCAGCGGCAGGCCGGTCCAGGAGTCGTCGTGGATCTTGTGGTGGGCCATCCCGGCCAGCGGCTTACCGGCCGGCACCTGCATGCTGAGCAGGAACTCCTGCTCCCAGCGCGCCTCGTCGAGGATGTCCGGCACCCGGTTGCCGCTCTCCGGCAGGTTCAGGGTGCGGTCGCCGAGCCGCCACGGCTGCCCGGTGCGGGCCCGGGTCGAGCGCTCGTACTCGCTCATCAGCTGGTGCACCGAGATGCCGCCGTTGACCACGTACTTGCCGTGGTCGCCGGCGTCGTACCAGCCGCCGGAGACGTCCAGGGTGTAGTCGCAGACGCCGGGCTGGCAGGGTACGGCCGTGTCGCCCTGGTTGGGTGCCACCCCGACGTGTCCGGCCGGCCGGCCGTAGCCGGGGCGGAGCGCGTCGGAGATCTCGATGCCGCTGCGCTGGGTGTAGTAGAACTTCAGCGCGTCGGTGCGGAGCTGCTCGTAGAAGTCGGCACCGATGTCGAAGGGCCGGCTGGTCTCGCCGTCGGCGGTCAGCGTGTAGCCGGTGCCGGGGCGGGTGAAGTGGCCGAAGTCGATGCTGTGCACGTTCTGCCCGGAGGAGCGGTCCAGGCCGCGCGGCGTCGTCCGGCCCTGCTTGACGAGCCGGCCGGCGCCGTCGCGGAGCTGGTAGGGCAGCGGGCCGGTCGCCTCGGTGACCACTGTGGCGTTCTTCGGCCCCTTCGGCAGGTAGCCGACCTGGTTGACCCGGACCCTCGGGCCGGTGTCCGGGACGTAGACGTCCGGCTCGGCGCCGCCGGTCAGCGAGACGTTGTCCAGGCAGACCGTCCAGGGTTCGGCGCTGCCGCCGAGCTGGAAGACGACCTGGGCGTTCGGCAGGTCGACCGGGGAGGTGAAGGTGTAGCGGTACTCGTTGCCGGAGACGCTCAGCTCGGGGCTGGCCGACAGGTACTGGGTGTACGGGTCGACCGGCAGCTGGACCAGCGCCCGGCCGACCCTGTTCGGGGTGGCCTGGCCGAAGAACCGGAACTCGTACGACTCACCGGCGACCAGCGCGACGTTGTCCTGACCGATGATCACGTCCCAGGGGTTGACGGTGCCACCCGGTATCCCGGCGCAGAGCTGGCCGGTGCTGGAGTCGAGGGTGAGGTTGGCCGTGCCCCACCAGGGGGCGTGGCCGTCGTCGAAGGTGCCGTTGACGATCTGCTCCGGCGCCTCGTCGGCCGGGGCGGCGACGGACGCGACGGGTGCGGTCAACACGGTGGCGGCGAGGGCCGCGACGGTGGCCGCGGCGAGCGGAACGGTACGCGGCGAGCGGGGTCTGAGCACGTCATTCCTTCCGGTGGGCGCGGTGACCGGTGGCCGGCACCGCCGGGCGGGGTGGTACGACGTGGAGCAAGATCTATGGAAGCGCTCCCAGTCCGAGAATACCGGGAGATTGACATCGAGTTTCCGGCCTGTCAACCGGCTCCCCACCGCCACCGCAGCGGATGACCACGATAAATCCCGCCGAAGCGGGACAGCCCGGCTCCGTCCACCCCGGACGACCGACCGATCGGCCGACCGACCGCCCACCGACCGGCACCGGCGGGCCGGCACCCGCGCCGACCGGCGTACCGGCCGACCCGCGCGGCACCTCGGGCCGGGCCAGCCACCACAACCACACGAAGCCCTACGACTACTAACGGTAGTCGTGGGCGGTCGCACTCGAATGAACTCCCTGGTCTCCGCGAATTCGGCCGACCCGCTCGCCCGGAGTTCCACCACCGACGGTAATTCACACCCGCAATTTCCAGCTTCCGCGCGCCTCGGCGAATCCGTATTGACGCGTCGAGCTGTCGAGCGCCGCCCGCGCAACCAGGTATCCGCCAGCAGCCGGCCGCTCGACGGGTAAGACCTCCGTTAATATGGCCTAATGGCAACATCCCGACGGCCCGACGTTCTGGTTATCGGCGCGGGCGTCATCGGACTGTCCACCGCGGTCCGACTCGCCGACGCGGGGCTCTCGGTCCAGATCCGGGCCGCCCGGCCGCCACAGGAGACCACGTCCGCCTCCGCCGGGGCGAGCTGGGGGCCGTACGAGCTGACCGACGAACGCGTCCTGCACTGGAGCGAACAGACCCGGCTGACCCTGGAGAAGATCGCCGAGGACCCGACGGCCGGGGTACGACTCGTCCGTGGCCTGGAGGTGGCACCATTCCCGCTGGAGCCGCCGGCCTGCGTCCGCGACCTGAGCGACTTCGAACTGTGCACCCCCGACGAACTCCCACCCGGTTACGTCAACGGCTGGCGTTACACCAGTCCACTGGTGAACATGCCGACCTATCTGGAATATCTCACCGAGCGCCTGATCGGTCAGGGCGGCGATATCGAAATCGGCGCCATCGGCTCTTTCAAGGAACTCGCCGGGGCCGCCGAGGTACTGGTGAATTGCACCGGACTCGGTGCCCGCTATCTGGTCCCGGACGACCAGGTCTATCCCACCCGGGGCCAATTGGTGGTCGTCGACAATCCGGGAATAGAGACGTTCTTCCAGGACTGGGCCGAGCACGAGGACATGACCTACATCCTGCCGCACGGCAACCACGTCGTACTCGGCGGCAGCGCGACGCCCGGCTCGGAGGACCTCACCCCGGACCCGGCCCGGGCAGCGGCGATCGTCGAACGCTGCGCCGCCGTCGAGCCGCTGCTCCGGGGCGCCCCGATCCGGCGCATCATGGTCGGGCTCCGGCCGAGCCGGCCGAGCGTACGGATCGAACGCGATCAGGTCGACGGCACCGTCCTCATCCACAACTACGGTCACGGCGGCTCGGGGCTCGCCCTTTCCTGGGGATGCGCCGACGAGGTGCTGGCGCTGAGCGAGTTGGCCTGACCGGAGCCGCGAAATCGCCCCCGTTCGGAATGGACCGCGGAAATGCCGGTCGCACCCGTGCCGTCCGGGCGGGAAGTCGACCGCAGAGCCGCCGATATCCGACTGACAGGCAGGGCGGACTGTTAAACGATGGCGGCACGACAGCCGGTAGGGTCCGCGCGGTTGACCCGCCGCCGCAGAGCCACGGTCCGCCACGGGAGAGGCACGGTGAGAAACCCATGATCCGCAAGTACGGAAAGGCCCTCGCCGCCGTCGCCGGGGCGGCGCTCACGGTCGCGTACGGCGCGCTCTCCGGCGACCAGCGCGTCGAGCCGGACGAGGCAGTGCAGATCGCCATCGCCGCCGCGACCGCGATCGGTGTCTACCTGGTGCCGCTGACCCCGCAGTACCGGTGGGGCAAGACCGCCGTCGCCGTGGTGCTGAGCGTGCTCCAGGTGCTGGCCACGGTGATCCTCGGTGGACTGGACTCCAACGAGTGGATCGCGCTGCTGCTCGCCGCGCTGACCGTGCTCGGTGTCGGCGCGGCGCCGGCCGTCTCCAACAACGGCACCAGCAACTCGACGCCCCGCCAGCCCACCCCCACCAGCAGCCAGCCGGCCTGACCGACCAGGTCGGCGCCGGGCGCGGCCCGTCCTGGACCGGACGGGCCCGCCGCCCGGCACCGATCGCCCGGGATTACGGCCCGCGTCGACGGTCCGTCACGCGACCGTGGCGGTCCGGTCACGATGATCGGTTACGTTGATCTCTCCCGTACCCCCAGAGCCTTCGGGAGGCATCCGTGCCGTTCATCCGACGTCGCCGTATCCGGCGCACCCTCACCGCCACCGCCGCCATCACGGCGATCACCGCGTCCCTGCTGGTCGCCACCCCGGCCGGCGCCGCCCCGCCCGGCATCCCCGCCAAGGCCACCGCCCAGTCCAACCTGAACGCGCTCACCGTCGCCACCCAGGGGTCGATGACCGGCTACAGCCGCGACCTCTTCCCACACTGGAGCACCGTCAGCGGGGCCTGCAACACCCGGGAGACGGTGCTGCGGCGCGACGGCAGCGGGGTGGGTGTGGACAGCTCCTGCTACCCGACCTCGGGCAGCTGGTACAGCCCGTACGACGGGGCGACCTGGAGCGACCCGGCCGACGTCGACATCGACCACATCGTGCCGCTCGCCGAGGCATGGCGCTCCGGGGCCAGCTCGTGGACCACCAGCCGCCGGCAGTCCTTTGCCAACGACCTGAACGGTCCACAACTGATCGCCGTCACCGACAACGTGAACCAGGCCAAGGGCGACCAGGACCCGTCCACCTGGAAGCCGAGCCGCACCGCCTACCACTGCACGTACGCCAAGATGTGGATCCGGACCAAGTACAACTGGGGCCTGCGGTTGCAGTCGGCGGAGAAGAGCGCACTCCAGACCATGCTGAACACCTGCTCCTCCTGACCGACCTGACGATGTTGGCGAACGTCGCCGCCGTGGCGGCGACGTTCGCCCGCGACTTCCGTAGCCTGGGTCGGTGCGATTCGGGGTGTTGGGGCCGCTGGCCGTCTGGACCGACCACGGTGCGCCGGTCACCATCCCCGGCCGGAAGGTGCGGGCCCTCCTGGCCGACCTGCTGATCTCGCCGGGACGCCCGGTCTCGATGGACCGGCTGGTCGAGGACCTCTGGGGTACGGCGGCGCCGGCCGACCCCACCGCCGCGCTGCACGTCCGGGTCTCGCAACTGCGCCGGGCACTGGCCGGAGCCGAGCCGGACGCCCGGGACCTGGTCGTCTCGCGGGCACCCGGGTACGAGCTGCGGGCCGGCCCCGACGCGGTCGACGCGGCGACCTTCACCGCACTGCTCGGACAGGCGCAGGCGGCCGACGGCCCGGGTACCCGGGCCGGGCTGCTCGCCGACGCGCTGGCCCTGTGGCGGGGTCCCGCGCTGGCCGACTTCGCCGACGAGGAGTTCGCCCGTACCGCGGTGGCGCGCTGGGAGGAGCAGCGGGCCACCGCCGTGGAGGCGTACGCGGAGGCGCGGCTCGAACTCGGCGAGCACGCCGAACTCGTCGGCGAGCTGACCGAGCAGGTGGCCCGGCATCCGTACCGGGAACGGCTGCGGGCGGCGCAGATCCGGGCGCTGCACCGCTCCGGCCGCACCGGCGAGGCGCTGGAGAGCTTCCAGGAGCTGCGGCGCGGCCTCGCCGATGAGCTGGGACTCGACCCGGGGCCGGAGTTGGCGGCGCTGCACCGGGCGATCCTCGCCGGTGACCCGGCCGAGGACCCGCCCGCACCGGCCCGGCGGCGGTTGCGGGCCGGCACTGCCCTGCCGGCACCGGTGACCGAGCTGATCGGCCGCGACCACGCCGTGCGGCGGGTACGCGAACTGCTCACCGCCGGCCGGCTGGTCACGCTGACCGGGCCGGGCGGGGTGGGCAAGACCAGCGTGGCGACCGAGGTCGCCCGGACGCTGACCGAGGCGTACCCGGACGGGGTCTGGCTGGTCGACCTGACCACCTGGGACGGGTCGGGCGAGCCGGCCGAGCCGCTCCTCGGCGTACTCGCCATTCCGGACGGTCCGGACGGTGCGGAGCCGCCGGGCGAACGGCTGGTGACCGCCCTGCGGGAGCGGCGGACGCTGCTGGTGCTGGACAACTGCGAACACGTCGTCGAGCCGGTGGCCGGGCTGGTCGGCGAGCTGCTGCCGGCCGCACCCGGGCTGCGGGTGCTGGCCACCAGCCGGGAACCGCTGCGGCTGCGCGGCGAGACCCGCTGGGAGCTGCCGCCGCTGGACCTCCCCGACACCGACGACCCGGACCGGCTGGCCGGGTCCTCCGCCGTGCGGCTCTTCCTGGCCCGCGCCGGTCTGGAACCGGCACCGGAGACGGTCGCCGAGGTGGCCGAGGTGTGCCGGCGGCTGGACGGCATCCCGCTGGCGCTGGAGCTGGCCGCGACCCGGGTACCGGTGCTGGGCGTGGCCGAGCTGGCGGCCCGGTTGCAGGTGCCGCAGGACCGGTTCGGGCTGCTCGCCACCGGCCCGCGCGACGCACCGGCCCGGCAGCGCACCCTGGCCGCGGTGATCGACTGGAGCTGGCAACTGCTGACCGAACCGGAGCGGGCGGTACTGCGCGGGCTGGCCGTGCACTCCGGCGGCTGCACGCTGACCGCCGCCGAGGCGGTCTGCGCCGGAGACGGCACGCCCGCCGGTGAGGTGCTGGAGCTGCTGGCCGGGCTGGTCGACCGTTCGCTGGTGGTACGCGCCAGCGCGCCGACCGCCGGCGACGGGCCCCGGTTCCGGCTGCTGGAGTCGGTCTCCGCGTACTGCCTGGTGCGGCTCAGGGAGGCCGGCGAGGAGGAGTCGCTGCGACGCCGGCACGCCGACCACTACCTGGCGCTGGCCGAGCGGGCCGACCCGGAACTGCGCGGTCCCGGCCAGCGGGAGTGGCTGCGCCGGCTGGACGCCGAGGCCGCGAACCTGCGGGCCGCCGGGGAGACGTTCCGGCGCGAGGGTGCGGCCGAACCGGCGCTGCGGCTGGCCAGCGCCCTGGTCTGGTACCGGTTCCTGCGCGGCCGGCTCACCGAGGCCCGTCGGGCGCTGGCCGGCGCGCTCGGCGTACCCGGTGAGGTGCCGGACGTGGTCCGGGCCGGCGCCGAAGCGTGGCACGCCGGCCTGGCGATCCGGCAGGGTCAGGCCGGTCCGGAGCTGGCGGCGGAGGTGCTCCGCGGCTACGACAAGGTGCCGGACCCGCTCGGCCGGGCCCGGGCGGAATGGTTCCTCGCCATGTCGACGATCGACTTCGGGGATCTGACCGGCACCGGCGAACTGCTGGCCCGGGCGCTGGAGACGTTCCGGGCCGCCGGGGACCGGTGGGGCGAGGCGGCGGTGCTGAGCAACCGGGCGATGCTCGGGCACATCCGGGCCGACCCGGCCGCGCTGGAAGCCGACGCCCGGCGCGGCGCCGAACTCTTCACCGAGATCGGCGACGACTGGGGGTTGCTGCAAGCGACCGACTGGCTGATCGGCCTCGCCGACCTGACCGGCGACCGGGCCGAGGCGGCCCGGCTGAGCCGGCAGGGCCTGCGGATCGCCGAGGAGCTGGGGCTCTGGTCCGATGTGGCCGGTCGGCTCGGCTGGCTCGGTTGGATCTCGACGCGGCTCGGCGACCACCCGCGCGCGATCGAGTACGCCGAGCAGGCGCGGCGGTTCTCCGCCGAGCAGGGGCAACTCTCCGGCGAGGTCTTCGCCACCATCACGCTGGCCTTCGCCGCCCGCCGCGACGGCCGGCTCGACCTGGCCGACCAGCATCTGCGTTGGCTGCTCGCCACCGGCCGGCAACAGCAGAGCGGGGACGGGCACCCGCCGTACCTGGCGATGGTGCTGATCGAACTCGGCCTGTTGACCGGCGAGCGCGGTGATCCGGCGGCGGCGCTGGCCTGGCACCGGGAGGCGTTCGACGTCGCCCGGGCGCAGGATTCGGGGCCGGAGATGGCGTCCGCGCTGGCCGGCATGGCCGACGCGCTGGTCCGGGCCGGGCGGGCCGAGCTGGCCGGACAACTGCTCGGCGCCGCCGACGCCGCCCGCCGGGGGGCCGACTACCGGCTCGCCGACCCGGACCGGGTCGAGCTGGACCGGCTCACGGCGGCGGTCCGGGCCGCCACCGGGCCGGACTTCGACAGGCTCTTCGCGGACGGTGGCGGTCTCACGACGGCTCAGGCCCGGTCCCTGGTGGACGGGGACCGGGCCTGACGTCGGCTGCCGGGCCTACTTGGGTACGTAGATGTGCACGACGATGCCGGAGTCGAACCGCTCGACGTCGGCGAGCTTCAGGTGGGTGGTGTCGAACCCGGCGCCCTCGAAGAGGTGCTTGCCGGCGCCGACGATGACCGGGAAATACCAGAAGTGGAACTCGTCGACCAGGCCGTGCTGCACCAGCGTGCGGTCCAGCTCGCCGGTGCCCCACTTCAGGATGTTTCGGCCCGGCTGCTCCTTCAGCTTGGCGACCTCCTCGGCCACGTCACCCTTCAGCAGGGTGGCGTTCCAGGTGGTCTCGGTGAGGGTGCGCGAGGCGACGTACTTCGGCATCGCGTTCATCACGTCGGCGTGCGGGTCGCCGGCCCGGGACGACCACGCCTCGGCGAACCCCTCGTACGTCGCCCGGCCCAGCAGCATCGCGTCGCCGGACTCCATCAGCTTCTGGGCGTAGCCGGCGTGGTCGGCGTCCCAGTACGGCTGGCCCCAGTGCTGTGGCTGCGCCCGGGACGCCGTCGAGGGGCGGGTGTCGTCGATGATCCCGTCCAGCGAAACGAAGGTCGACTCGATGATCTTGCGCATGGTCTCTGCTCCCTGTGGTCCGTGCCGGCGTTTCCCGTTGCCGCCCGCCCGATGACCTCACTCTGCCGCCGGCGCCTTACGGTTTCCTTCCGCCGGCCCTACGGTGCCGCAGGCCGCCCTTACGGTGCCGCAGGCCGTGACCTACGGTGCTTCCCGTGGCTGACGTGACCCTGCGGACGGCGGATGCCGCCGACGTTCCGGCCGTACTCGACCTGTGGCGGAGGGCGGCCGAGGACGCGCACCGGCCGGTCGACACGGCGGCGGCCGTGCACCGGCTCGTCGCGCGCGACCCCGACGCGCTGATCCTCGCCGTACGCGGCCCGGCGCTGGTCGGCTCGGTCGTCGCGGGATTCGACGGGTGGCGGTGTCACCTCTACCGGCTGGCGGTGGTGCCGGAGTGCCGTGGCCAGGGGGTCGGGCGGCTGCTGGTGGAGGCGGCGGAGGAACGGTTCCGGCAGCTCGGCACGGGCCGGGTCGACGCGATGGTGCTCGACGACAACGCGCTGGCGCACCGGGCCTGGCGGGCGCTGGGCTACCAGCCGCAGGCCGAGTGGTCGCGCTGGGTCAAGCCACTGTGAGTGCCGGTGATGTCAAGCCACTGTGAGTGCCGGCGATCCGAGAACGCCGCCCCCTACTTCCAGCGGAAGTGCACGAAGAGGCGGCCGAAGTTCTTGGAGTCCTTCTCGACCCGGTGGTAGAGCTGCTTGATCTCCTTCTGGTCGAGGAAGCGCAGCACCCGCTTCTTGAGCTGCCCCGACCCCTTGCCCGGGATGATCTCGACCATGGTCGCCTTCTTGGCCACCGCCTCGTCCATGATCCCGCGCAGCGCCCGGTCGATGTCGTGACCCTTGTTGAAGATGTCGTGCAGGTCGAGCTTGAGTTTCATCGGCGGGTCACCGGCCGGGCAGCGTCCATGGCACCCGATCGTAGGCGCAGCAGTGGATCGGCGGTCACCGTCGACCGCCGACCCGGGTCTCGACCCGCTCCAGGGCGATCCGGTAGTCGTCGTTCTCCGCGTACATCGCGGCGGCGATCCGGAGGTGCCGGAGGGCCTCCTCCGGGCGGCCGACCCGCTCCAGGGTGCGGCCCAGCACGTGGTGCGCGTAGTGGTCGCTCGGGTCGCGCTGCACCAGGGTGCGCAACTGCTCCTCGGCCCGGGCGAGCTGGGCCGTCTGGAAGTACGCCCGGGCCAGCAGCTGCCGTACGGAGGCGTTGTCCGGCTCGGCCTCGACGATGGGCTCCAGCAACCGGGCAGCCCCGGACGGGTCCCCGGTCTCGAAGTACATGGTCGCCCGCCGGTACTCGGCCAGAAGATCCACTAGACCCACCTCCTCGTGTCGCGACTACTTTCCCCCGACGCTGGCACAACACCGCCAGTACCGCGACTGTTCCGATCCACGAGATCGTGAAGCCGGCGGCCTGCCCGCCGCCGCGCTCGGGCGCCCGCTGTCGACCTGGACATCCGGTGCGTCATCCGCGCCGGATAACGCCCTTGCTGTCCAGGTCGACAGCGGCTCGGGTACGCGGCAGCCGGAGCGTCGTGATCGTCTAGGCGCGTCGGCAGCCCGCCTTCGCCGCGCTGCCCGTGGGGAAGGCCAGGTCAGCTCCGGCACCTGCCGAACCGATCGGGGCTGTGCGAGTCGGCCAGCAGATAGTCAACGCCAGCCGGGGCGCAGCTCCCAGGCGCGTACCCCGCCGATGATGCCGGCGCTGTTCGGCACCACCACCACGTCGTCACCCATCCGGGCCACCTGCTCCGGCCGGACCAGCCGGGAGTTGCCGCCGCCCAGATAGAGCCGGTCCCAGAGGAAGACCGGGCGCAGCCCGTCCACCACGCCCCGGACCCGGCGGGACCAGAACGCGTCGCCGAGCCGGCGCCGCTCGTGCTCACCGATGTAGGTGTCGTAGCTCATCCCCCACCGCACCGGCGCCTGCGACAGCTCCAGGTGCGGGGCGAGCTGCCCGCCGTCGAAGAGCGCGCAGCCCAGCCCGGTGCCGAGGGTCAGCACCAGTTCCAGGCCGGTCCCGGCGACCACCCCGGCGCCGTGCACCTCGGCGTCGTTGAGCACCAGCGTCGGCAGCCCGAACGCGTCGGTGAGCGCACTGCGCACGTCGAAGCCCGACCACTCGGCGACCAACTCCGGGTCGGGCTTCGTGCGCGGCCCGGCCCGGGTGACGTAGTGCGGGGTGGCCACCACGACGCCGTGCCGGAGCATCCCGGGCATCCCGACGGTGACCCGGTCCGCCGCCGGCAGCCGGCCACCGAGCGCGAGCAGGGTCTTGACGAAGAGCGCGGTCGGCAACGGGTACGGGGTCGGCACCCGCAGCGGCCGGGTACGCATCGTGCCGGCGTCGTCGAGTACGGACGCCTTGATGCCGCCACCGCCGCAGTCGATCGCCAACGTGGTCATCACAGGGATCAGTCTGCTCCTCCACCGCCGGGTCGCACCCGCCCGGGCGGATAGCATCTGAACTCTCATGAGCGCCACACTGATCGCCAAGGACCTCGCCGCCGGACACGGCGACCGGGTCCTCTTCGCCGACCTCGAACTCGTCGTCGCCCCCGGTGACGTGATCGGGGTCGTCGGAGCCAACGGCGCGGGCAAGTCCACGCTGCTGCGTACCCTGGCCGGGCTGCAACCGCTCGAACACGGCACCCTGGCCCTCAACCCGCCGTCGGCGAGCGTCGGCCACCTGCCGCAGGAACCCGACCGGCGCCCCGGCGAGACGGTCCGGGCCTTCCTCGGCCGGCGTACCGGGGTGACCGCCGCGCAGGCCGAACTCGACGCCGCGACCGAGGCGCTGACCGACGGCGTCCACGGGGCCGACGACCGGTACGCGACCGCGCTGGAGCGCTGGCTCGCCCTCGGCGGCGCCGACCTGGCCGAGCGGGCCGACCAGATCGCCGCCGAACTGGGGCTGGCGGTCGACCTGGAGCAGCCGATGACGGCGCTCTCCGGCGGTCAGGCGGCCCGGGCGGGACTGGCGTCGCTGCTGCTCAGCCGCTACGACATCTTCCTGCTCGACGAGCCGACCAACGATCTCGACCTGGCCGGCCTGGACCGGCTGGAGGAGTTCGTCACCGGGCTGCGCGCCGGCACGGTACTGGTCAGCCACGACCGCGAGTTCCTGACCCGGACGGTGACCCGGGTCCTCGAACTCGACCTGCACCAGCAGCAGGTACGGCACTATGGCGGCGGCTACGCGGCCTACCTGGAGGAGCGCGAGGTGGCGCGCCGGCACGCCCGTGCCGACTACGAGGAGTACGCCGACACCCGCGCCGCGCTGGAGGCCCGGGCCCGGTCCCAGCGGGCCTGGATGGAGAAGGGCGTCAAGAACGCCCGGCGGAAGGCGACCGACAACGACAAGATCGGCCGGAAGTTCCGGACCGAGGCGACCGAGAAGCAGGCCGCCAAGGCCCGGCAGACCGAACGGCTGATCGAGCGGTTGGACGTGGTCGAGGAGCCGCGCAAGGAGTGGCAGCTCAAGATGGAGATCGCTGCCGCGCCCCGGGCCGGTGCGGTGGTGGCGGCGCTGCGCGGTGCCCTCGTCCGGCGCGGCGACTTCACCCTCGGCCCGGTCGACCTCCAGGTGGACTGGGCCGACCGGGTGGTGATCACCGGCGCCAACGGCTCGGGGAAGTCGACGCTGCTCGCCGCCCTGCTGGGCCGGCTGCCGCTGGACGACGGGCACGGCTCGCTCGGCCCGGGGGTGGTGGTCGGCGAGGTCGACCAGGCCCGGGGACTCTTCGTCGGCGGCGAGCCGCTGCTGGACGCTTTCGGCGCCGCCGTACCGGAGCTGAACCCGGCCGACGTGCGGACCCTGCTGGCCAAGTTCGGGCTGCGCGCCGCGCACGTGCTGCGGCCCGCCGACACCCTCTCGCCGGGCGAGCGGACCCGGGCGGCGCTGGCCCTGCTCCAGGCCCGGGGAGTGAACCTCCTGGTCCTGGACGAGCCGACCAACCACCTCGACCTGCCGGCGATCGAGCAGCTCGAATCGGCGCTGGAGTCGTACCCGGGAACGCTGTTGCTGGTCACCCACGACCGCCGGATGCTGGAGACGGTCCGGGCCGACCGGCACGTCCGGGTCGACGGCGGCCGGGTCACCGAGGAGATCCGGCGCGCGACCGCCGAACGGCGGCGCCGCCGCTGAACGAGAGTCCCGGCGAGCGCCGCATCGACCCCCGTTTCTGCCGCCGCCCGGCTGGGCAAGAACTACTCCATGCTCAGATGGGAGTACGCCCTGTTGGTGCGTCGGCGCCAGCCCCGGCTCGACGACACCGGCTGGGAACTCGCTTACACCTGGTACGGCCCGGATGGCGCCGTGCTCGACGTCTCCCCGTACGGGGACACCGCGCTCGCCCACCTCAACCGGGCCGGTGCCCAGGGTTGGGAGCTGGTCTCGGTGACCGAGGACGGCAACATGCAGGGCAGCGCCGAACTGCACCGTTACCACCTCAAACGGGTACTCCGGGCGGTCGCCTCCCGGCCGAGGATGCGCAACCTGGGGCGGGCCGGCCGACGTGCCAGCACCGGGTGAGGCGTGCAGCCGTCACCGGGTGAGGCGAGGCGTAGACCGGACGATTCCGGGTAGCCGGCGTCCGGGAGGTGGTGATGGTCGCGCAACTGCACAGGGCGCCCTCCGGGGAACGGTTGCGGGCGATCGACGAGTTCCTCGGCATGGCCTACGCCGACCTCGTCAAGCACGACGACCGGCTGCGCGGCACGGCGGTGGAGGTACGGTTCGACCGGGGCGTCGCACACCTGACCGGCGATGCGGCCGACCGGGACGAGCTGGCGCTGATCCGGCGACTCGTCGGCCGGCTCGACGGCGTACTCGCCGTCTGGTCCCGGGTACGGGTGGCCGGCCGGGACCCGGTGGTGATGGATCTCGGCTGCGGCGCCGCGAAGCAGTACCCCGGCAACCTCGGTCTCGACCTGCGGGTGGCCCCGGGGGTGGACGCCCAGGCCGATCTCTCCGGCCCGTTGCCGCTGGCCGGCGACTCGGTCGACGTGATCTTCACGGTGCACATCCTGGAGCACCTGATCGACTTCCTGACCCTGGTCGACGAGTGCCATCGGGTACTCCGGCCCGGCGGCGTACTGCACGTGATGAGCCCCTGGTGGGGGCATGTCAACGCGGTCGCCGACCCGACCCACGTACGCCTGCTGGACGTGCAGACGATCAAGCACATCTGCCAGCGCCATCCCGGTGCGCCCCGGTGGTATCCGCTGCACGCCGGCTGCGACGGCGCGTCGATCTTCGCTGACCTGACTCCGCTGGGCCCGGACGACCCCGGCCCGGACCCCGGGCACCTGGCCCGGTTCTTCGACTGAGCCGGCCGGCTCCAGGGCCGCCGGTCGCGGATCTCGTACCCGTCGGTCGCCGAGGCGGTCCACGTCGTCGCTGGCCGGGGCCGGGGCGGCCTGGCCCGCCGTCGTCTCCGGCCAGCAGCGCGCAGGTACCGGGCGAGCCGGAAGGCATGTAGCGGAGCCCGGCGGGAAAGCACCGGTGTCGGAGCGGGTGAAGCGTTCGGGGGAGGGCCGGTAGATGCGTGCCGTGATGTCTGAGTCCTTTGGGGCCATGCCGGAGGTCCGGGAGATGCCAGAGCCGACGCCCGGGGACGGCGAGGTGAAAATCGAGGTACAGGCCTCGTCCCTGAACGGCTTCGACGCCAAGCTCGCCGGAGGCTTCCTGGCGGGCGAGATCGAGCACCAGTTTCCGGTGGTGCTCGGCCGGGACTTCTCCGGCATCGTGACCGAGGTCGGTCCGGGCGTCAGCGGGTTCATGCCCGGCGAGAAGGTCTTCGGGGTGGTGGCCAAGCCCGGCCTCGGCGACGGCTCGTTCGGCGAGTACGTGGTCGTACCGGAGGAGATCGGCCTCGCGCCGCTCCCCGCCGGGGTCGACTACCGGGCCGCCGGGGTGCTCGGCCTGGCCGGGGTCGCCGCGCTGGCCAGCGTGGACGCGGTCACGCCGGGGCACGGCGAGACGGTGCTGATCTCCGGGGCCACCGGCGGGGTGGGCCACTACGCCGTCCAGCTCGCCGCCGCCCGGGGAGCGACGGTGATCGCCACCGCCGAGGCCGGCCCCGCCGCCGACCTGCTGCACGAACTCGGCGCCGCGCACACCGTGGACCACCGGGCCGACCTGGCCGCGCAGGTCCGCCAGCTCGCTCCGAACGGCGTGGACAGCGCCGTGCACCTGGCCGGTGACCCGGAGCTGATCGCCGACCTGGTCACCCCGGAGGGCAAGTTCTCCTCCACCCTGGGGGTGAGTGCCGAGCAGCTCGGCGACCGGCCGCTGAACGTCACCGCGATCGAGGCGATGCCGGACCGGATCGTGCTCGACCACCTCGCCACCGAGGCCGCCGCCGACCGGCTGCGCCCCTCAATCGCCCGCACCTATCTGCTGGACGAGGTTCCGCAGGCGTTCGCCGACTTCAACAACAGCGGTACCGTCGGCAAGCTCGCCGTGGCGATCGGCTCGGCCGGATAGCGGCCCGACCGACCCGGCACCCGCCAGCCGCGCACCGCGCCGGCCACCGTCGCACCGGCCTGTGCGCCTCCCGGGCACGCCACCACCGGCCTGTCGCTCGCCAGCCGCGTCGTCGCCGGCCTGGCGCCCGCCAGCCGCGCCACCGCCGGCCCGTCGCTCGCCAGGCGGCCCGCTGCCAGCCTGTCGGTCGGGGCCGGCCGCGGCACGCCCGTCAGCTCGCCGCCGTGGCGCGCGCCGCCAGGAGTTCGGGTGCCAGCACCACCACCGCACCCGGCTCGACCCGGACCAGCCCGGCGTCGGCGAGGGTCCGCAGCGCCCGGTTGACCGTCACCCGGGTCATCCCGACCGACTCCGCCAGCCCCTGCTGCGCGCCGGGGAGCGGCACCCGGCGCCCGCTCCGGCCGGCCGCCGCGACCAGCCAGGCCGCCACCCGGGTCCCGGCATCGGCGTACGAGGTGCGCACCAGCTCCGCCTGCCGGTCCCGCAGCCGCCCGGCCAGGTGTCCGAGTACGTGCCGCCGCACCGCCGGTACGTCGTCGATCAGCCGGAGCAGCTCGCCGGCCGGCACCAGCCGGTAGCGCAACACGGTGGCGGCCAGCCAGGTCGCCGTGTACCCGCCGCCGTCCAGCACCGCGCTCTTGTCGACCGCGCACGGGCCGACGAAGTCGCCGAGCCGCAGCCGCTTCCCGTCGGCCGTCTCGTGCACCCCGGTCAGGGTGCCCGCCTCCACCACGATCACGTGCTCGGCGGGCTGTCCGCGTACCGCCAGTACCACGCCGGGCCGGACGGTTCGCGGCGCGGAACGGTCGAGCAGCCGGCGTAGCCGCGCCGGCCCGAGCCCGGCGAAGACGGGTACGTCGGCGAGTCGTCGCAGGTCCGTCGCTTCCATCCCTGAATTCTTCCGGACGGGCCGGGACGGCCGCCGCGCCCGGTGCGGAGCGGCTGTATCAGCGGTTACTGCGGCCACCCCTCGGGCGGCCGTAGGGTCTGCACATGATCGTTGTGGAACTGCGCTTCACCGGCGACCCCTCCGCCCGACTGGCGGCCCGGCCGGCCCACCGGGAACTGCTGGCCCGGCTGCACGCCGAGGGCGGCCTGCTGGCGGCCGGCCCGTGGGCGGACGACTCCGGCGCACTGCTGCTCTTCGACGCGGACGAACCGGCGGTACGGGAGGCTCTGGACGCCGACCCCTACTACCGGGCACCCGGGGTCAGCGTGGTCGCGGTGCGGCCCTGGACGCCGGTCGTCGGCGGCCCGGCGAGCCTCGGGGGCGCCGCCTGAACCACGCCGTCCGCTACCGGCCGGACTGCGGCTGGCCGGACTGCGGCTGCCTCGGCTGCGCGGCCGACACGGCCCAGTTGAGCGCGTAGTCGGCGACCTCTTCCCAGCCGGGCTGACCCACCGTGTAGTGCGGCCGGCCGGGAAACTCCTTGTACCCGGTGACCGCGGTGGACTTCCGGTAGCGGCCGGCGGTCGCCTTGGTGACCGACGGCGGTACCACCCGGTCGGCGCCGCCGGCGATCAGCAGCAACGGCGCCCGCCGCTCGTTGCCGAAGTCCACCCGCATCGCGGCCCGGGGGTTCAGGTTCGCCAGCGCCGCCTCGAAGAGCACGTGTCCGGCGGCCGGTACGTGGTAGCGCCGGTAGACCCGTTCCGCCTCGGCCCGGGACATCGTGTTGGTGAAGGCGTAGTGGAACTCGTCCAGACTCAGCGGTACGGCCCGGTGCCGGTTCGCCGGGTTGCGCAGCACCGGCAGGCTGGCCCGGAGCGTGGAGAGCGGCAGCCGGACCACTCCCTTGACCGCCGCTGAGTCGATCGCGACTCCGGCCGCACCCAGCCCCCGGTCCAGCAGCATCTGAGCGAACGCGCCGCCGAACGAGTGCCCCATGATGATCGGCGGGGTGGGCAGGTCCCGGATGATCCGCTCGTAGTGGTCGACGATCTGGTCCGAGGTCAACTCGGCGATCGGCGCGGAGTCGCGGCGCAACGCCTCGACGTCGGAGTCCATGCCGGGCCAGGCCGGCGTCAGCACCTGGAACCCGGCGGCGCGGTACCGGTCGGCCCAGTGCTCCCAACTCCGGGAGGTCAGCCAGAGGCCGTGGATCAGCACGACGGTGTCGGGTCGGGTCGGTTCAGCGGGGAGAAGGGGCATGATGTCCTCTTCCGCGTTCGGTGGCCGCTTCGCTTCCGGCCTGGCTGGTCCTGTTCCGATCTCGGCGCTTGCCGTCCGGTGACGGCGGTTCGCGATCTCGCCGCGGCTCGACCGTCCGCTGCCGGATACCCCTGACCGGCTGCCCCAACCCCGGCCGAGCCGGCCGTACGACCGCACGCGGCGGACCGTACGGCCGGCGGGCCACCGGCTAGTTGTAGTGACCATGAGCGTTGTTGACGGCGTGTCGGCTTGATCCATGGAGAGACCTCCGGCGAGGTGTGAGGTGCTGACGCCCATACCTACCGGAGGTCTCTATGGCCCACCGTAACGCCCGGCTGACGCCGACCCCAATAACCCCGCGCCAAACCCACCCCACCCAAAAACACCTCACCCGCCACCCCCACCGGCACCGGCTCCCACCACTCATCCAAAATCAACACCCGCATATTCGCGATCGGCCGACCGATCGGCACCGGGGCGGACGGGTCGGCGCCGGGCGGGCAGGGCCAGGAGGTGACGTCGATCGACGCCTCGGTCGGCCCGTAGAGGTTGTGCAGTTCGGCCCGGAACCGGTGCTGGAACTCCCGCACCGTCGAGCCGGCCAGCGTCTCACCGCTGGCCAGCACCCGGGTCAGGGTCGGGCAGCCGCCGGGCACCGCCCGGACGAACTGGTCCAGCATGGAGGGCACGAAGTGCACGGTGGTCACGCCGAACCGGTCGATGGCCGCGGCTACGCGCTCCGGATCCCGGTGCTCCTCCGGTGGCAGGATCGCCAGTCGGGCACCGACGGCCAGCGGCCAGAACAGTTCCCAGACCGACACGTCGAACGAGTACGGCGTCTTCTGCAGAACCACGTCGTGCTCGCCGAGCCGGTATTCGGACTGCGCCCAGAGAATGCGGTTCGCCAGGCCGCCGTGTTGCACGACCACACCCTTGGGTCGCCCCGTCGACCCCGACGTGTACATCACATACGCCACATTCTCCGGACCCGCCCCCGAACCACCCGACACCAACCCCACACCAGACTCGAACCAACCCCAATCACGATCCAAACACAACACCTCCACCCCCACACCCACCGGCAACCGCCCCAACAAACCCTCCTGCGTCAACACCACCGACACACCCGTATCCCCCAACACAAAACCCAACCGCTCCACCGGATACTCCGGATCCAACGGCACATAACCACCCCCCGCCTTCAACACCCCCAACAAACCCACCACCATCTCCACCCCACGCCCCACACACAACCCCACCAACACCTCCGGACCAACACCCAAACCCCGCAACCGCCCCGCCACCAAACCCGCCCGACGATCCAACTCCGCAAACGACAACGACACCCCCTCACACACCACCGCAGTCGCCCCCGGACACCGCCCCACCACACCCTCGAACAACTCATGCACCAACCCACCACCAAACACACCCACCCCACCCCAACCCCACCCCAACAACCGCCCCCGCTCCACCGACGACAACAACCCCAACTCCGACAACCCCAACTCCGAACCACCAACAACCGAACCCAACAACACCACAAAAGAACCCACCAACCGCTCCACCGACCCCACATCAAACAAATCGGTGCTGTAGCGCAGCGAGCCGACCAGTTGCCGACCCTCCTCGCGGAGCAGCAGTTCCAGGTCGCAGTGCACCGTGCCGGCTCCGGCACCGGCCGCGAGCGCCGGCCGGCCGTCCGGGCCGGCACCCCGGACGGCCAACCCGGACCACTGCGTCGGGGCGTCGCCGAGCTGCTCGGGCAGCAGCCAGAAGAGCGTCTGGACGAGCGGGTTGCGGCTCAGGTCCCGGGCTACCCCGAGCTGCTCCACCAGCATCTCGAACGGCAGGTCCTGGTGCTCGTACGCCTCCAGCGTCCCGGCCCGGACCCGGCGCAGCAGCTCGACGAAGCTCGGGTCGCCGGAGAGGTCCGACCGCAGCACCAGCGTGTTGACGAAGGGGCCGACCAGCCCCTCGGTCTCGGACCGGCCCCGGCCGGCCACCGGCGAGCCCACCAGGACGTCGGTCTGCCCGGTGTAGCGGAACAGCAGGACCTGGAAGGCCGCCAGCAGGGTCATGAAGAGCGTCGCGGAGTGCCGGGCGGCCAGCTCGCGCAGCCCGGCGGTGATCTCCGGCGGGACCACCACCGGCACCACCCCGCCCTGGTACGTGGGCATCGGCGGCCGTGGACGGTCGGTGGGCAGCTCCAACACGTGTGCCGCGCCGGCCAGCCGGCCCCGCCAGTAGTCGAGGTGCCGGCCGAGCGCCCCGCCCGACAGGTGCGCCTGCTGCCACACGGCGTAGTCGGCGTACTGGATCGGCAGCGGCGGCAGCGCCGACGGGGTCCCGTCGACGTAGGACGAGTAGAGGACGGCCAGGTCACGGGTGAGCACCCGCAGCGACCAGCCGTCGGTGACGATGTGGTGCATGGTCAGCAGCAGCAGGTGCCGGCGGCTGTCCAGGCTGATCAGCCGCACCCGCAGCAGCCGGTCCGCGCCGAGGTCGAACGGCGTGCCGGCCTGCTCCGCCGCGAGTGCGCGGACCCGGGCCAGCCGCCCCGGCTCCGTCCCGTCGAGGGATTCGGCGTCGAGGGGTTCGGCGTCGAGGGGTTCATCGACGTGCGGCTCGACCGGATAGGGCGGGTCGACGAGCACTGCCGGGCTGCCGTCCGCGGCGGCGTACCTGGTGCGCAGGACCTCGTGCCGGCGTACCAGGTCGGTCAGCGCCAGGCCGAGCGCGGTCCGGTCCAGCTCGCCCTCCAGCCACAGCTCCAGCGAGACGTTGTACGCCGGGCTGCTCGGGACGAGCCGGTGCAGGAACCAGAGCCGCCGCTGGGCGTACGACGGCGGCAGTTCGCGGTCCCGGGGCACCGGCAGCGGCCGGGACTCGTCCGGGCCGGTCCCGGCATCCGCCGTGGTACCCGCCGCCCGGTCCACCGTGGCCGCCAGCTCGGCCAGCGTCGCGGCGTCGAAGACGCTGCGCAGCGCCAGTTCCACCCCCCGGGCGTCCTGGATCCGCCAGAGCACCTGCATGGCCAGCAACGAGTGCCCGCCCAGGTCGACGAAGTTGTCGTCGGCGGCGACGGCCGGTACCCCGAGGACGTCGGACCAGATCTCCGCGAGCAGCCGTTCCGTCTCCGTCAGCGGCCTCGCCGACCCCGCCGCCTCCGCGCCGGAGAGTTCGGCCGCCTCCCCGTCGGAGAGCCCGGCCGCCTCCCCGTCGGAGAGCCCGGCCGCCTCCGCGTCGGAGGGTTCGGCCGTGGGTCGGGCCGCCGAGAGCGCGGCCCGGTCGATCTTGCCGTTCGGGGTCAACGGGAACTCGGCCACCGTCACCAGGGCGGCCGGCACCATGTACTCGGGCAGCGAGCGGCGTAGCTCGGCACGGATCGCCGGCCACGGGTCGGCTCCGGGGTCGCCGGCCGGGACGACGTACGCCGTCAACCGGGCCTCACCGGTCGGCCCGTCCGGCACCACCACCGCCTGCCGTACCGCCGGATGGCGGGTGAGCGCCGCCTCCACCTCGCCGGTCTCGACCCGGAAACCCCGGATCTTCACCTGGTTGTCGCTGCGCCCCAGGAAGTCCAGCCCGCCGTCGCCGCCCCGCCGGGCCAGGTCCCCGGTGCGGTACATCCGGGCACCGGGCGTGCCGGCGTACGGGTCCGGCAGGAAGCGGGTGGCGGTCAGCCCGGGACGGTCGTGGTAGCCCCGGGCCACCCCGAGCCCGCCGAGGTAGATCTCGCCGACGGCGCCGTCCGGCACCGGGCGCAGCAGCTCGTCCAGCAGGTGGATCACGGTGTTGGCGATCGGCGGTCCGATCGGCACCGGCCCGGACGCCGGCCGCACCGGACCGGCGGCGGACCAGACGGTGGTCTCGGTCGGCCCGTACAGGTTCCACAGCACCGCACCGGGTGCGCGCAGCCGGTCGGCCAGGTCGCGCGGCAGCGCCTCACCGCCGCAGAGCCGCAACCGCAGGCCGGCCGGGATCGCGCCGCTGTCGACCAGCATGCGCCAGGTGGCCGGCGTCGCCTGCATCGCGGTCGCGCCGGCCGCTTCGAGGAGCCGGCGCAGCGACCGGGGGTCGGCGGCCTCGTCCCGCCCGGCGATGACCAGCCGGGCGCCGGAGAGGAGCGGCAGCAGCAGCTCCAGCACCGCGATGTCGAACGACAGCGTGGTGACCGCGACCAGGGTGTCGTCCCGGGAGAGCCGCAACTCGTCCCGGAACGAGCGCAGCAGGTTGGCCACCGGCGCGTGCGGCACCTGCACCCCCTTGGGCCGGCCGGTGGAGCCGGAGGTGAAGATGACGTAGGCGAGGTTCTCGCCGTACACCCGCACCGGTCGCGGCTGTGCCGGGGCGAGCGCCACCTCGTCGGAGTCGACGCAGACCACCGCCACGTCCGGCCCGGCCAGCCCGGCGACGAGCGGCAGCAGCGACGTCTGGGTGAGGACCACCCGGGTGCCGGAGTCGGCGACCATCATCCGCAGCCGCTCGGCCGGGAAGTGCGGATCGAGCGGCACGAAGGCGCCGCCGGCCCGCCACACCCCGAGCAGCGTTCCGAGCATCTGCGCGGACCGGTCCAGGCAGATCCCGACCAGGTCGTCCGGACCGATGCCGTACCGGTCGAGCACCGTCGCCAGCCGGGCCGAGAACCCGGCCAGTTCCCGGTACGACGTGTCGGCGCCACCGGCCGAGACGGTGGCGCCGGGGTCGGCAAGGGCGTCGACGAGTTCCCCGACGACCGGGTCGACGGGCGGCGCCGGTGGCCGGGGGGCGACGGTGGCGCCGCCGGTCGCCCCGGCCGGGGAGTCGGCCGCCGGCGGATCGTCCGGACGCAACGGCGGATCGGCGTGCAGGGTCACTGGGGGCACCATCCTTTCGACGGGGCCGGCAAGGCGGGCTCTGGGCGGAGCCGACGGTCGCGGCCGGTCCCCGGATGGACGCCAGGCAGCCGTACCGCCCGGGTCGGTGGGTTCGGCGCGGCGGCCCGCTCGGCCCGCCGCGCCGGATCAGCACCTACGGTCACGCACGGTCCGCGCTGCGCTGGTCGAGTTCGTCGGCGAGTTCGATCCACACCCGGGCACACTCCCGGGCGATCCGCTCGATGAGGATGGCGCAGTGCGGCGAGACGGCGTCCACGGCCTGCCGCCACTCCGCCGGGGCGACGGTGCGGGTGCTCAGCCAGCGGAGCAGGTGCCGGCCGGACTCGGTGTAGCGGAGCGAGGGGTCGCGCCGCAGTCCCTCCAGGAGGGCGCGGGTGTCCACCGGGTCGAGCGCGACCGGGCCGGTGGCGCGGGGTTCCGCCCGGACTGCCCGGCCGCTTCCCGCGTCGCACGCGTTGCGCTGACGCGGCGGCACCGGGTCCTGACCGGCACGGATCCGCTCGCGTACGTCCCGGGCCGTCCCGACCGAGATGCCGGCGGCCCTGGCGATCTCCCGCAGCGACAGGCCGGGCCGGGCGGCGATCACCTGGCTGGCCAGCCGCCGCCCCTCGGCGGCGTTGAGCGGCCTGGCCCGGCCGTCCCGGCCGATCCGCACCGGCGACGGTTGTACGGCCGACCTGAGCCGGATGGCCGCGACGGTCTTGGCGGCGAGGCCGGCGGTCGAGGCGATGGCCCGGTCGGAGAGTTCCGGATGGGAGTGGATGATGCGGGCCGCCGCGGCCTGGCGTTCGGCCAGGGTCAGGGGTAGCCCATGGGTGACGTTCGCCTTCACCGCCAGCCGGAACGCGTCCGCCTCGTCCCCGTCGAAGAACTGTACGTCTATTCTGTCCCGACCCATCAGCCGAGCCGCCGTCAATCGGTGCATACCGTCGATCACACGCATCGTCTGGCGGTGCACAAAAATAGCAGGGAGTCCCGATTCCACTTCGGTGAGTGCGCGTACGTGGTCGGAGTCGACTCCATTGAGTCGCGGAGAGTCGGCCACCCGAAGCGCGGCGACGGCCACCTTGACGACGGGGGCGCTTCGGGAATCCTCGACAACCTCCGGGCGCTCGACCTCGGTGGATGATAGCTCGTCAATTGCGAAGTCGGCAGCCACTCATTTCCTCCGTTCGATCAAACCGGCCCCGAAGCAGATCGACATGAATCATCGACCACACAATTCAAGAGCCAGTTGGACGGCACGAGAAACTCGCCGTTACGGGGTCGTCGACACGACCCACGCCGCTCAGAGGAAATGATGTTTACGTGACGGCAGGCCCCCGTGCAATCGCTGTTGTAACCGTCTCCAACTGCGCCGTGATCGACTCTACCCCCCAGCACGAAGAGAATGCAATGGATCAATGCGTAGCGGAGTATCCCCGTCGATGGCGGTTCGTCCGGGGCGGCGTCCGGCCCGGTCAGCCCGCCTGCCAGCCCTGCTCACGCCGCCACCGGCGGTACGACGCGAACGGGCCGGCGTTCAACCGGACCCATCCGCACTTGCACACCGCCGGCCGCCCGGGCCCGCTCTCCGCCCGAGTACGGCATTCGGGGCGACCCTTCGCCGGAACATCTCCGAGCGTTCACCCGAGCGTCGTCTTTTCCGCTGGTCAGGGCAGCTGCGCCGGGCATGATTGCCGCCGGGCGCGGCCGGGGAGGACCCGCAGCGGGTCCCGATCGACCGGTACGACGCCGACGGTGTCGCTAAGGAGAAAAAGTGCGTTACGCGGTTGCCCGTACGGTCGCGGTACTCGCGGCGTCGGCCGGGCTGGTAAGCATGGCCGCCTGCTCACCGCCGGAGAAGGCCGGTGCGCAGACGGAGGGCGGCGCGGCCACCGCCACCAGCGCCGCCGAGTTGGGCGGATTCGACAGGCTCGTCGAGGAGGCCAAGAAGGAGGGGCAGCTCAACGTCATCGCGCTGCCGCCGGACTGGGCCAACTACGGCGAGCTCGTCAAGACCTTCGGCGAGAAGTACGGCATCAAGGTCAACTCGGTGCAGCCGGACGCCGCCAGCCAGGACGAGATCAACGCGGCGAACCAGCTCAGGGGACAGAGCGGCGCCCCGGACGTCTTCGACCTCGGTGACGCGGTGGCCCGGGCCAACGTGCCGATGTTCGCCCCGTACAGGGTGCAGAAGTTCGACGAGATCCCCGCCGCGCTCAAGGCGGCCGACGGCGCCTGGGTCAACGACTACGGCGGCTACATGTCGATCGGCTTCGACGCCGCGAAGGTACCGGCCCCGCAGAGCCTGACCGACCTGCTGAAGCCTGAGTACCGGGGGAAGGTGGCGCTCAACGGCGACCCGACCCAGGCCGGCGCGGCGTTCAGCGGCGTGGTGATGGCGGCGCTCGGCAACGGCGGCTCGGCCGACGACATCGGCCGGGGCGTCGACTTCTTCCGCCAGCTCAAGGAGGCCGGCAACTTCCTGCCGGTCGACCCGACCCCGGCCACCATCGAGTCCGGACAGACCCCGGTGGTGATCGACTGGGACTACCTGAACGTCGCGCAGGGCGCCAAGCTCACCGGCAAGGCGGACTGGAAGACGGTGGTCCCGCAGGGCGCGGTGGTCGGCTCGTACTACGTCCAGGCGATCAACTCCGACGCGCCGCACCCGGCGGCGGCCCGGCTCTGGCAGGAGTTCCTCTACTCCGACGAGGGCCAGAACCTCTGGCTCAAGGGCGGGGCGCGGCCGGTCCGGGCCGAGGCGATGGCGAAGGCCGGCACGATCGACCAGGCCGCCTACGCGGCGCTGCCGGCCACCACCGGCGAGCCGGTCTTCCTCACCGAGGCGCAGACCGCCAGGGCGAAGGAGATCCTCACGGCCAACTGGGCCAAGGCAGTCGGCTGACCCGACGATGGCGGCCGTCACCTCCACGCCGGACCCCGTGGCGCCCGCGCCCGGGGTCCGGCCCCACCCGGCCCGGCGCCGGGTCAGACTCTCCGGGGGCGGCGCGCTGCTCGGCGTCGTCCCGTTCCTCGGGTACGTCGGGATCTTCCTCGCCGTCCCCACCCTGGTGGTGGCGGTCGGGGCGGTGACCGGCGACGACGGCGGCTTCACGCTGGAGAACCTCGCCCGGCTCGCCGACCCGTACATCCTGGCGGCCTTCGGGCGCAGCATCCTGCTCTCCGCGGTCACCGCGCTGCTCGGGGCGGTCTTCGGCGCCCTGCTCGGGTACGCCCTGGTGACCGCCCCGCCGGACGGCCTGCTCCGCCGGGCGGTGACCGCCGCCGCCGGGGTGCTCGCCCAGTTCGGCGGGGTGACCCTGGCCTTCGCCTTCGTCGCCACGATCGGGCTGAGCGGGTTCGTCACCGAGTTCCTGCGGGACCGGGTCGGCGTCGACATCTACGCCTCCGGCGTCTGGCTCTTCGAACTGCCCGGCCTGGCGCTGGTCTACGCCTACTTCCAGATCCCGCTGATGGTGATCGTCTTCCTGCCGGCGCTGGACGGCATTCGTCCACAGTGGCGGGAGGCGGCGGCGAGCCTCGGCGGGTCGACGTGGCAGTACTGGCGGCTGGTCGGTGTGCCGCTGCTCGCCCCGCCGTTCCTCGGCGCCACGCTGCTGCTCTTCGCCAACGCCTTCTCGGCGTACGCCACCGCGGCGGCGCTGGTCAGCCAGGGCAGCCCGATCGTGCCGTTGCAGATCCGGGGCGCGCTGACCAGCGAGGTGGTGCTCGGGCAGCAGAACCTCGGCAAGGCGATGGCGCTCGGCATGATCGTGGTGGTCGCCCTGGTGATGTGGCTCTACGCCGTCGTGCAGAAGCGGAGCGCGAAGTGGCTGGGGTGATCCGGCGCCGGGCGCGTCGGCAGCGACTGTTCCGCCGGGTCGTGTTGACCGTGCTCGGGATCTTCTTCCTGCTGCCGCTGGTCGCGATGTTCGAGTTCACCACCCGGGGCGCGGGCGGCGGGTTCACCCTGGCGACCTGGCGCCTGCTGGTCGACTGGCCGCAACTGCGGCAGACCCATCCCGACCTCTCCACCGGGATCCGCGCCTCGGCCGGGCTGGTCCTGCTCACCGTGGCGCTCACCCTGCTGCTGCTGGTGCCGACCGTGATCTGGGTCCGGCTGCGGCTGCCCCGGCTGCGCCGGCTGGTCGAGTTCCTCTGCCTGCTCCCGCTCACCATTCCGGCGATCGTGCTGGTGGTCGGGCTCGCCCCGGTCTACGCCTGGGTGACGTACCTGCTCGGCGGTTCACCGCTGACGCTCAGCCTGGCCTACACGGTGCTGGTGCTGCCGTACGCGTACCGGTCGATCGACGCGGGGCTGTCGGCGATCGACGTCCGTACCCTCGCCGAGGCGGCCCGGAGTCTCGGCGCCGGCTGGCCGACGGTGGTCTGGCGGGTGGTGCTGCCGAACATCCGCTCGGCGCTGCTCTCCGCCGCCTTCCTCACCGTGGCCCTGGTGCTCGGCGAGTTCACCGTCGCCTCCCTGCTCAACCGGACCAACCTCCAGGTCGCGGTCAACCTGCTCGGCAAGAGCAGCGCGACGATGTCGGTGGCGGTCTCGTTGGCGGCGCTGCTGCTCGCCTTCGTGCTGTTGCTGCTGCTCTCCCTCGTCGGCGAGGGCCGGCGCCGCACACCCGGAAAGGGAATCTCGTGACCGCCTCCCCCGTCGCCGCCCCGGCCGCCGGCCCCACCCGCCGGGGCGTTCCGGTACGCCTGGAGGCGTTGCGCCGCAGCTTCGGTGACACGCCCGCGCTGGCCGGGCTCGACCTGGAACTCGCACCCGGCGAACTGGTCGCGCTGCTCGGCCCCTCCGGCTGCGGCAAGACGACCGCGCTGCGGGTACTCGCCGGCCTGGAGGAGGCCGACTCCGGCCGGGTACTGGTCGACGGCGAGGACGTCACCGACCGGCCGGTCAACCGGCGCGGCATGGGGATGGTGTTCCAGGCGTACAGCCTCTTCCCGCACCTGACCGCCCGGGAGAACGTCGAGTTCGGGCTGCGGCTGCGCGGCCGGCCCGGCGGGCAGCGGCGGCGGCGCGCCGACGAGATGCTGGAACTGGTCGGCATCGGCTCGCAGAGCCGCCGCTATCCGCACCAGCTCTCCGGCGGCCAGCAGCAGCGGGTGGCGCTGGCCCGGGCGCTGGCGATCGAACCCCGGGTGCTCCTGCTCGACGAGCCGCTCTCCGCGCTGGACGCCAAGGTGCGGGTGCAGTTGCGCGACGAGATCCGGCGGATCCAACTGGAGGTCGGCACCACCACGCTCTTCGTCACGCACGACCAGGAGGAGGCGCTCGCCGTCGCCGACCGGGTCGGCGTGATGCGCGCCGGCCGGCTGGAGCAGTTGGCCAGCCCGGCGGAGATCTACCTGCGCCCGGCGAGTGCGTTCGTCGCCGACTTCGTCGGGCTGAGCAACCGGATCTCCGGGTACGCCGGGCCGGGCGGGACCGTCCGGGTGCTCGGCCAGGAACTGCCGCTGGTCGAACCGGCCGCCGCACCGGTCGGCCCGGACACCCCGGTCACCGCCCTGGTCCGCCCGGAGGCGGTCGAACTGCTCCCGGACGGCGACGCCCGGGTGCTCGCGGCCAGCTTCCTCGGCCCGATCAGCCGGGTCACCGTCTCGCTGCCGGACGGCACGCCGCTGGTCGCGCAGGTCGGCAGCGACCGGCTGGCCGAGCTGGCCCCGGGCACTCCGGTCCGGGTACGCCTGCGCGCCGCCCCGGTCGCGCTGGCCGGCTGACCGGCCGCCGGGGAGTCGTCCCGGGCCGACGCACCCGGGAGGACTCCCCCGGCCGGTCTCCCGCCGCCGGTGCCGTCGCTACCGCTGGCGGCGTGCCACCACCACCGCGTCGGCGATGTTGATCTCACGCCCCTCCTGGTCCAGCACCGACCTGGGCCGGGACTCGGCGACCAGTACCGTCCAGTCGGTCGGGTCGAGCGCGGCGGCCACCTCCTCGGCGGTGAACATCATGTCCGGGAAGTGCATCCGGTGCGCCGAGGTGTGCAGGTCGGACGGGTGGTGCCCGACGATCAGCAGGGTGCCGCCGGGCGCCACCGAGGCGGCCAGCCGGGCGAAGAGTTCCCGCCGGGTCTCGCCGGGCAGGTGCATGTACTGCGCCGTCACCAGGTCGTACCGGCCCTCGGCCGGCGGCTGCTCGCGCAGGTCGGCGTGGTGCCACTCGATCCGGGCGGCGACCTCGGCACCGGCCGCCTCGGCGTGCTCGGCGGCCCGGCCGAGTGCCGTGGTCGAGATGTCGACCCCGGTCACCTGCCAGCCCCGCTCGGCCAGCCAGATGGCGTCGGCGCCCTCTCCACTGCCGACGTCGAGCGCCCGGCCCGGTGCCAGCCCGGCCGCCTCGGCCACGAGTTGCGGGTTGGGGCGCCCGCTCCAGATCGCCGGGCGGGCCCGGTAACGCTCCTCCCAGCCCTCCTGCTCGAAGATGGTGCGCACCTGGTGCCGGTAGGACTCGACGGCCTCCCGGGTCTCCTCGGCGACCAGGTCGGCATTGATGCCCGCACCGGCGAGCAGGCCGGAGGCGGCGGCCGAGATCACCTGGGCGCGTACGTCCGCCACGTTGCCGGCCACCCAGACCCCGGGTGCGGCCAGTCCGCCCGGGTCGGCCGGGATCTGGCTGCCGACGACGTGACCGCCCAGCTCCACGTCGACCGGCTTGATCCCGAGCGACTCCAGCACGCCGGCCCGGGCGGTGAACCGGGGCGCCACCACGAGGGCGTCCAGCGCGACGACCTCGCCGGAGGCCAGGCGTACCCCGGTGAGGGTGTCGTCGGCGATCTCCAGGCCGGTGACCCGGCCGGGTACCACCGGGATGGTGCGCGCGGCCAGCAGTTCGGCGTCGGCCGGCTCCAGGGCCGGGGCGTCCTGGGTCAGCAGCAGCACGTGCGGGCTCAACTGCCGCCACAGGTTCACCTGGTGCAGCGCCAGCGCCGTCGGCCCGGCCACGAGTACGCCGATCCGGCGGTCGCGCACCTCCCAGCCGTGGCAGTACGGGCAGTGCAGCACGTCGCGGCCCCACCGCTGGGCCAGCCCCGGCACCTCGGGCAGCTCGTCGACGAGTCCGGTCGTCACCAGCAGCCGCCGGGCCCGCAGTTCGGCTCCGCCGTCCAGGGTCAGCCGGAACCCGTCGCCGTCCCGGGTGGCCGCCTCGACCCGACCGCCGAGGGTCTCGCCGCCGTACCGGGCCAGCTCGGCACGCCCGTCCGCGACCAGTTCCGCCGGTGGGCTCCCCTCCCGGCCGAGGTAGTTGTGCACCCCGTCGGCCGGTGCGTTCCGGGGTGCTCCGGCGTCCACCACCAGCACCGAGCGCCGGGCCCGGGCCAGCGCGACGGCTCCGGCCAGCCCGGCGGCGCCACCGCCCACCACCACTACGTCGTATGTCCTGTCCATGCCGCGCTCCCCTTCGTCCGTGGTACGCCTCCACGGTGCGGTGCGGGCGGTCGAACGGCAACTATCCTTGCCGGTATGGCAAACGAGGAGTTCGCACTGGCGTCGGTCGGCCCCCGGCTGCGCGCGCTGCGCAACCAGCGGGGCACCACGCTGACCCAGCTCGCCGAGGTGACCGGCATCTCGGTGAGTACCCTGTCCCGGCTGGAGTCCGGCGGCCGCAAGCCGACGCTGGAGCTGTTGCTGCCGCTCGCCCGGGCCTTCCAGGTCTCCCTCGACGAGCTGGTCGACGCGCCCGCCACGGCCGACCCACGGGTGCACCCGCGCCCGATCGTCCGGCACGGCGTCACGTTCCTCCCGCTGACCCGCCGGCCGGGCGGTCTACAGGCGTTCAAGCAGATCCTCCCGCCGAACACCCCGAGCGGCGACGGGGAACAGCAGACCCACGAGGGCTACGAGTGGCTCTACGTGCTCTCCGGTCGGCTGCGGCTGCGGCTCGGCGAACACGACCTGATCCTCACCCCGGGTGAGGTCGCCGAGTTCGACACCCGGATCCCGCACCGCGTCTCCAACCCCGGCCCGGGGGTCACCGAGGTCCTCTCGCTCTTCGGACCGCAGGGCGAACGGCTGCACGTACGGGCCCGCCCGACCACGAAATGATCTCGACCGGCGCGCTCAGAGCGGCGAGGCGGGTGATCTCGGCCGCCGGCCCCGGGTTCGGAGCAGGTCGTGCAGGGTGATGCCGAGCAGGATGGTGCTCACCGTGCCGGCGACGGCCAGCGGCGGCACGAAGAGCATCCCGGGGGCCACCGCCACCAGCACGGCGATGCCGACCAGCCGGGACGGGAGCAGCGTGCCGAAGATCTCGTACCCGAACCGGGCCCGGCCGGCCAGGAAGAGCGCCGGGCCGCCGACGATGACCCCGACCCAGGCGCCGTCGGTGTGCCCGAGCGGGCGGGCCACCACGAGTTCGTACCCGACCGCGGAGGTGACCACGCCGGCCACGATCACCAGGTGGGTGTAGGTGGCCGACCAGGCGAACCGGGTCGGGTCCCGGGCGGTGGCGAACCCCTCGGCCAGTTGGAACCCGGCCTGGAAGAAGTAGATCCGCCAGAGCAGCACGGTGGTGCTGAAGGCGATCAGGAACGCGGCCGACTGGGCGGTGGTGAACTCGCCGCCGCTGAAGGCGAAGCCGGTGACCAGGATCGACTCGCCGAGGGCGATCAGGAAGAACTGCTGGTACCGCTCGGCGATGTGCTCGCCCGCGAAGACCCACTCCTGACTCGCCGACGAGCCCAGTCTCGGGGTGGGCCAGCGCAGCCGGTGCCCCAGATAGTCGGCGATCAGCGCCACGCCCCAGAGCAGCAGCCGGAGGTCGCCGACGACGAAGGCTCCGCCGATCCAGAGCGGGGCGGTGCAGAGTGTCCAGAAGACCAGCCGCACGGAGATCCGCTGCCGGGGGTCGCCGCGCAGGGTGAGCCCCAGCACGAACGGCCGGCCGAACTGGAGCCCGACGTAGGCCAGCGCGAACATCAGCCCGTGCTCGCCGAACGCCCGGGGCACGGCGACCGCCATCACCATCGAACCGAACATGGTGACCACCACGACGGCCTGCACCAGCGGCCGCTCCGGATCGAAGCGGCTGGTCATCAGGGTGGTCATCGACCAGAGCAGCCAGAGGGTCAGCAGCAGTACCAGTGCGCGGAGCGCCTCGACGAAGACCGCCTGGTCGAGTGCGGTGAGGTCGTGCACCAGCCGCTGCGACACCCGGGTCAGCGCGAAGACGTAGACCAGGTCCAGGAAGAGTTCCAGGAAGGTCGCCCGTGGCGAGCTTTCCTCTCTTCGCAGCAGTTCCGCCCCGCCACCGAGTACCATCCGCCGCCCGATTTCCCCCGCTGCGCGCCGCTGCTACCGAATGCTCCACGTCCCTGAGCGAGGAATACCACGCCGGCGCCGGCTACCGGAGCGGTGCCGGACAAACCCGCCCGGAAGATCGGGAAAATCGCCGGTCGGGGCCGCCGCCCGGAAGAAATCGGGGCCGTGGCGGGTTGCCGCACGTGTGATCGACGTACCGTTGTCTGTCCTTGACCTCGCACCGGTCGCCGCCGGCACCACCGTCGGCGCGGCCCTGCGGCACACCACCGAACTCGCCCGGCGCACCGAGGAGCTCGGCTACCACCGGTTCTGGGTGGCCGAACATCACAACATGCCGGCGATCGCCAGCTCCGCCCCGGCGGTCTTGATCGCCCACGTGGCGGCGGCCACCTCGACCATCCGGGTCGGGTCCGGCGGGGTGATGCTGCCCAACCACGCGCCGCTGGTGGTGGCCGAGCAGTTCGGCACGCTGGAGGCGCTGCACCCGGGCCGGATCGACCTGGGCATCGGCCGGGCCCCCGGCACGGACCAGCCGACCGCGCTGGCCCTGCGCCGCACCATGGCCGGGCTCTCGGCCGAGAACTTCCCGGAGGAACTGGACGACCTGGTGAACTACTTCACCGGGGAACGGCCCGGTCCGATCACCGCCACCCCGGGCCTGGGCGACCGGCCGGCGATCTGGCTGCTCGGCTCCAGCGGGTTCAGCGCCCGGCTCGCCGGGCTGCTCGGCCTGCCGTTCTCCTTCGCACACCACTTCAGCGCCGCGAACACCCTGCCGGCGCTGGCCCTCTACCGGCAGAGTTTCCGGCCGTCGCGCTGGCTGGACCGGCCGTACGCGATGGTGGCGGTCAACGCGGTCTGCGCCGAGGACGACGAGCGGGCGGCCTGGCTCTCCGGGCCCGCCTCGCTCTCCTTCCTGCGGCTGCGTACCGGCCGGCCGGCCCCGCTGGCCAGCCCGGAGGAGGCGGCGGCGTACCCGTACACCGAGGCGGAGCGGCAGTTCGTGCTCGAACGGCGGGCGGGGCAGGCGCTCGGCTCGCCGGAGACGGTACGCGGGCAGCTCGCCGAGCTGCTGGCCCGGACCGAGGCCGACGAGCTGATGCTCACCACCATGGTCTACGACATCGCCGACCGGGTCCGCTCGTACGAGCTGATCGCGGAGAAGGTCGCCGGTGGGCTCCGCCGGCAGGACTGAGGCCGGTCCGGTGACCTCTTGGCGGCGCCGGTCGCGGCGGTGGCCGTGACCGGCGTCACGCCCTCCGGATGTCGTGAAACACACTCTTCACCGTGCCGTCATCGCCGCGCACCGGAAGCGGCCTAATGTTCTTACCGGTGGTGGTTCGACAAGCGCGATCGGGACGGGTCGCGTGATGTCGCGGTGTGTGCCGCACCGGCACGTGGGGAGATGAGCGACCCCACGGGCCGGTGCGGCTTCGCGTTTCCGGACCCGCCGAAGGTTCTGCGGGGCCCTAGCGGAGATAGATCGACGGGGCGGGCGGGCTGGACATGCCGTTGCCGATGAAGAAGCTCGGGTGCGGCGGCTGGTTGTAGGCGGTGTTCTGCCAGGCGATCGCCACCCGGTACATCGGGTCGTGCATCAGGGTGTGGATCCGGGTGCTGGTCTGGGTCGGCGTGCTGTAGATCCGCAGTGCGCTGTTGTCACTGGTCCGCCAGATCACCTCCTCGCGCCAGTCACCGAGGATGTCCGCCGAGAGCGCCGGCGTGGCCTTGGTGCCGTTGTTCGACGCCACCCCGCTGCCGGTGAGCAGCCGGGTGTCGGAGCCGGTGCCGTACTTGTCGATCCGGGTCTGGTCGAGCAGTTCCCGGACCGGGTCGCCGTCCCACCAGATCAGGAAGTTCGCCGACGACGGCTTGCGGCCGACGTTCGACCCGCTCGGGCTGCGCAGCCCGTCGACCGCCGACGACCACGACTCCGCCCCGGGGCTGCCGGCGTGCACGTCCCCGGCCACGCCCCGGCCGTTGTCCCCGGCCGCCGCCGTCGACCAGTAGATCTGCCCGGTACGCGCGTTGGCGAACCAGGACGACGGCTTGGACGAGTCCTCGCTGACCTTGAAGTACTCCAGGCCGGCCCGGCTCGGGTCGAGGTCGCCGAGGTGGGCCGCGTCGCCGTGCCCGTGCCCGGTGTTCCAGAGCGCGGAGCCGTTGTCGTCGATCGCCATCGCCCCGTACAGGATCTCGTCCCGGCCGTCGGCGTCCACGTCGCCGACGGTCAGCGAGTGGTTGCCCTGGCCGGCGTACTGCGAGCCGGCGGAGTTGGAGTCGAAGGTCCAGCGCCGGGTCAGCGAGCCGTTCCGGAAGTCCCAGGCGACGACGACGCTCCGGGTGTAGTAGCCGCGCGCCATGATCAGCGAGGGCCGCTGCCCGTCCAGGTACGCCGTGCCGGCGAGGAACCGGTCCACCCGGTTGCCGTAGTTGTCGCCCCAGGACGAGACCGTGCCCCGGGCCGGCTCGTAGTTGACCGTGGAGCGGACCGCTCCGGTCTGCCCGTCGAACATGGTCAGGAACTCCGGCCCGGCCAGCACGTAGCCGCTGGAGTTGCGGTGGTCGGCCGAGGCGGACCCGATCACCTGACCGGTGCCGGAGCGGCTGCCGTCGGCGGTCTTCATCGCCACCTCGGCCCGGCCGTCGCCGTCGTAGTCGTAGACCTGGAACTGGGTGTAGTGCGCGCCGGCCCGGATGTTGCGGCCGAGGTCGATCCGCCACAGCCGGGTGCCGGTCAGGGTGTACGCGTCGACGTAGACGTTGCCGGTGTAGCCGGACTGCGAGTTGTCCTTGGCGTTCGACGGATCCCACTTGAGGACGATCTCGTACCGGCCGTCGCCGTCGAGGTCACCGACGGAGGCGTCGTTCGCCGCGTAGCTGTACGCCTCCCCGGAGGGCGTCGTGCCGCCGGGCGGCACCTGGAGCCGTACGTCGAGATAGCCGTTGCCGAACTGGAGGGCCGGCGCGGACGCCGCCTGCTCGGTCCCGTTCACCACCGCCCGCACCGTGTACGCCGAGCCGGCGGCGGCGCCGGAGTCGAGGTAGTTGGTGGCGCCGGTGATCGGGGTCGGGTTGACCCGGGTCGAGCCCCGGTAGAGGTTGAACGACACTCCGGAGGTCTCGGTGCCGAGCAGTCGCCAGGAGACCAGGTTGGCGCTGCCGGAGCGGACGCTGACCAGGCCCCGGTCGAGGTTCTCCACCTGCTTCGCCCCGGCCGGCGGTGGGGTGGTCGGCGGCGGGGTGGTCGGTGGTGGGGTGGGTGGCGCGGTGGTGGCCGGAGGGGTGCCGGTCGGCGGTCCGCCCGGCGTGGTCGCGGTCGGCGCCACCCCGCCGGTGCAGGTGGTGCCGTTCATCGCGAAGCTCGTCGGTACCGGGTTGCCGGAGGTCCACGAGCCGTTGAAGCCGAAGGTGACGCTGGCGTTGGTGCCGAGCGCGCCGTTGTAGCTGACGTTGCCGGCGGTCACCTGGCTGCCGCTCTGGCTGACCGTGGCGTTCCAGGCCTGCACGACCTGCTGGCCGGCGCCGTACGTCCAGGTCAGGCTCCAACCGGTGACCGGGTCGCCGAGGTTGGTGAGGCTGACACTGGCGCCGAAGCCGCCCTGCCATTCGTTGGTCACCTGGTAGTCGACCCGGCAACCGGCGGCGGCGGCCGAGGCCATCACCGTGAAGGTGCCGGTCGCGGCCAGTACTGCCGCGGTGGTCGCGGCGAGCAGGGTATGGCGACGTGCTGAGGTACGCATGATCAACTCCGTTGGGGGCGGGGAGCGCGGTACCGGATGTCGACAGCCCGTCAGGACTGGCGGTGCCGTACCGACCCTGCCCGGGGTCGGCCGGACGCGGACCGCGGGAGGGTGGCCGAAATGGAACAGTTCAACGGCAACCCGACAACGGGGGTACGGCTTCCTGCGCACTTGAATGCTAGGGCAACCGCTTTCCGCGACACAACATCGACGGCGCTGGGTTTAAAGGTTTCAGTCGACCGGCGCGGCCCGGTTCCCGACGCCGCCCCGGGGTCGGACCCACTCGGTGCAGACGCCACCGATCGGCTGGCTAGGCTCGGCCGGTGCACCCCACCACCGTGATCCGGCAGCTCGAGGCCGACGACCTGACCGCAGCGGGTGAACTGGGCCGGCTGGCCTTCGGCGGCGGCCCGCCCACCGCGCCGCCACCCCGGGACCCCCCGCCCGGCCGCACCGGCTACGGCGCCTTCGACCCGGACGGCCGGTTCGTCGGCAAGGCCGTCGACCTGCACCACGAGCAGTGGTGGGCCGGCCGCCGGGTGCCGGCCGCCGACGTCGCCGGAGTCGCCGTACTGCCCGAGGCGCGCGGCCGGGGCGTGGCACTGGCGCTGCTCCGCGAACTGCTCCGGGGCGCCCGGGAGCGGGGCGCCGCGATCAGCGCGCTCTATCCCACGGTGACCGGGCCGTACCGGCGGGCCGGCTGGGAGGTGACCGGCGCGCTGCGCGCCGTCGACCTGCCGACCGTGGCGCTGCCCCGGCACCGGCCGGCGTCCGGGCTGACGGTCCGGCCCGGCGGTCCCGCCGATCTCGACGCCGCCACCGACCTCTACGAGCGGATCGCCCGGCACCGCTGCGGCCTGCTCACCCGCCGGGGCGGCGCCTTTCACCGGGACGGGGCCCCGACGGCGCTGCCGGACGGGGTGGACGGGCTCACCCTGGTCGAGCAGGACGGCCGGCTGGTCGGGTACGCGAGCTGGCAGCGCGGTCGCGGCTACGACCGGCGGGCCGTACTGACCGTCGAGGAGGTGCTGGCCACTACCCCGGAGGCGGCCCGGGAGCTGGTCGGGGTGCTGGCCAGCTGGCAGAGCGTCACCCCGACCGTCCGGCTCTGGCCGCTCGGCTCCGACGCGATCGCCGCAGAGCTGCCGCTGGAACAGGCCCGGGAGCACGAACAGCGGATCTGGATGCACCGACCGGTCGACGTGGTCCGGGCGGTACGCGGTCGGGGCTGGCCGGCACACGTCCGAGGTCGGGTCGACTTCGCGCTGACCGACGAGATCGCACCGTGGAACACCGGCGCCTGGCGGCTGGAGGTGGACGGCGGCGATGCCGAACTGCACCGGATCACCGACGAACCGGCGGCCCGGCTCTCGGTACGCGGCTTCGCGCTGCTCTACACCGGCGCCGCCGACGGGTACGCGGTCGCCGAGGCCGGCCTGCTGCACTGCCCCGCCGGCACCGACCCGGGCGCACTCGACCTGCTCGGCGCCGGTCCCCGGGCGGAACTGCTCGACTATTTCTGACGGTCGACCATTTCTGATCCGGGAGTCAGCTCGCGCCCGGACCGGCCGGGGCCGGCTCGCGTCCTCACCGGCCTGCACCAGGAGCCGGGCGTGGGACCATCGGCTACCACACCGCCGCATGGTGGCACAGCCGGGAGACGAGCTGTGGGGCGGTCAGCTCGGGCCCGAGCTGTCCAGCATCGCGAGCAGGCCCAGTCCACCGCAGCAGATGACGCCGATCACCGCGGAAGTGATCAGCAGGAGGGTGTAGTTCGACCACATGCCGAACTTCGTCACGTCCGTACCCGCACCGTCGTAGACCCGGTTGCGCCACCCTCCGAACCGGAACGACAACCGGTGCCCGGTGCCCGGCTGCACCACCACCCTCGTGGTCATCGCCGGGACTCCCAGCAGGTCGGTGAACCGGACGTCGTGCTCACCGGCCGGTACCGGGATGTGGAAGGTGCCCTCGGCCATGCCGGGGACGTCGCGCCCGTCGATCTTCAACCTGTAGCTGCTCGGCGCGGAGACCAGGTAGGGGCCCCGGTTGGCCGAGAGGACCAGCGCACCCCACCCCGGCGGCAGCGGCACCGGGTACGGGCTGGCCGCCAGCGCCATGCCGGGCGGCGGAGTCGACGGGTAGGACACCGGAGCATCCTGGCACAGCCGGCGATCCGCGGTCAGCCCTGCCCAACGGCATGCTCGACAGCGGTTTCCCGGAGCACCGCGCAGCCGCCGGCCGGCAGCCGCACCGGGTCGACGTACTCGCCGCTGAGCAGGTCCAATCCGGACACCTCGACGGTCTGCGCAGCGTCGGTGTGGTTCAGCAGGAACAGCCAGCTCGTCCCGGCGGCGCAGCGGCGGACCGCCTCCACCCCGGCCGGCGCGACCGGGCAGGTCGGTTCCGCACCGGCCGCCGCCGTCACCCGGGCCAGCAGGTCGCGGTACGGGTCGTCGTCGAGCCGGGTGGAGAGATACCAGGCCACCCCGTCGCCGTACCCGTGCCGGGTCAGCGCCGGCTGGCCGTCGAGCGCTCCGCCGACGTAGCTGACCGACGGCGTCGCACCGGTCAGGCGTACCGTCTCGGCCCAGAGCCGGCCGGTGCCGCCGTCCGAGAGCGGCAGCCGGGTGGCCGGGTCGAGCGGATGGAACTCCTCCACCCGGATCCCGAGCAGGTCGCGCAGCGCTCCCGGATAGCCGCCGACCCGGACCCGGGCGTGTTCGTCGGCGATCCCGCTGAAGTAGCCGACCAGCAGGTGACCGCCGGCCGCCACGTAGTCACGGATCCGCGAGGCGTACCGGTCGGAGACCAGGTAGAGCGCCGGAAGCACCAGCAGGGCGTACCCGAAGAGGTCGTCGCCGTCGGTGACGAAGTCGCTCGGAACGCCGGCCCGGAACAGCGCCCGGTGCGCCGCCGACACCTCGGCGGCGTAGTCGAGCTGTGCCGAGGGCAGCATGGTGGCCTGCAACGCCCACCAGCTGGCGACGTCCCAGGCGATCGCCACCGGCGCCCGTACCGTTCCGGCGTCCACTTCGGAGATCCGGTCGAGCAGCGCGCCGAGCGAGACCGCCTCGCGGAACGCCCGGCTGTCCGGGCCGGCGTGCGGGACGAGTGCGGAGTGGAAGACCTCCGCGCCGCCCCGGGAGGCCCGCCACTGGAAGAACATCGCCCCCCGGGACCCCCGGGCGACGTGCGCCAGGCTGTGCCGGGTCATCCGCCCCGGCTCCTTGGCGTGCATCCGGCCGGGGGTGAGGATCAGGTTCGGCGCGCTCTCCATCAGCAGCCAGGCCGGACCGCCGGGCGGGTTCCGGCCCTCCGGCGGGCCGGCGGCGCTCCGACCGGCCCGGCCGGTCCGCTGCCCGCGCCGGGCCCAGGACCGGGCCAGGTCGGCGGCGAACGCGGTCTGCTCCTCGGCGCCCGGCCCGGCCTCGGCCGGATAGTGGTCGATCGCCACCAGGTCCACCTCGGCGGACCACCGGGCGTGGTCCACCGGTACCCAGCCGCCGAGGACGTAGTTGGTGGTCACCGGTACGTCCGGGGTGGCGGCCCGGAGCAGGTCCCGCTGCTCGACGTACGCCGCCAGCAGCTCGTCGGAGACGAACCGGCGGAAGTCCAGCAGCTGGCTCGGGTTGCCCAGGTATTGCGTGGCCCGGGGCGGCCGGATCTGTTCCCAACCCGAGTAGTGCTGGCTCCAGAAGCTGCCGGTCCACGCCTCGTTCAGTCGGTCGAGGTCACCGTAGCGGGCCCGCAGCCAGGCCCGGAACGCGACGGCGGCGTGCTCGCAGTGGCAGCTGGTGCCGTACTCGTTGTGCACGTGCCAGAGCGCCAGCGCCGGATGGTCCCGGTAGCGGTCGGCGAGCGCGGCGGCGATCTCCCGGGCCGCCGCCCGGTACGCCGGGGCGCTGGCGCAGTAGGTGTCCCGGCTGCCGTGGCTGAGCCGTACCCCGTCGGCGGTGACCGGCAGCGCGTCCGGGTGCCGGAGCGAGAACCACGGCGGTGGGGAGGCGGTCGGGGTGGCCAGCGCCACCCGGATGCCGCCGTCGTGCAGCAGGTCGAGCACCCGGTCGAGCCAGTCGAAGTCGTACCGGCCGGGCTGTGGTTCGAGTCGGGACCAGGCGAAGACCCCGACGGTGACCAGGTTGACCCGGGCCCGCCGCATCAGCTCGACGTCGGTGGCCCAGACCTCCGCCGGCCACTGCTCCGGGTTGTAGTCACCGCCGTAGCAGAGCCCGGTCAGACCCTTCGGCCAGCGCACCCCGCCCCGCCTCTCCCGGCACACCCGCAACCGTCGCCGTTGACCTTTGTTTGGGCTCCCGCCAAAGTAGGCGGGGTGCATCCCCCTGTCAACGGCCTCGTCTCGACCAGCCGGACCGACGACTGGGAGGCGGCGCTGGTCAGCGGCAACGGCCGGCAGGGGGCGCTCTGCTACGGCGGGCCGGACGCCGTCCGGATCACCGTCTCGCACGAGCGGCTCTTCCTGCCGCTGACCCCGCCGCTGGACCCGCCGCCGACCGCGCGGATCCTCGCCGAACTGCGCGCGCTGCTGACCGCGGGCGAACACCGGCGGGCCGCCGAGCGGGTGGCGGAGTTCGCCGCCGCGCACGATCCCGGGTACGCCGAGACCCGCTGGGTCGACCCGCTGGTCGGCGCGGCCACCCTCACCTGCACACCGGTCCCGGTCGACGCGGCGGGCGCGCCACCCGGCGGCGCCGGGCCGGTGACCGGCTACCGGCGGAGCACCGACTTCGACACCGGGGTGGTGCGGCAGTCCTGGCGGTCGGCCGACGGGCCGGTCGAGGTGGCCGCCTTCGTGTCCCGCCCGCACGACGCGCTGGTCGTCCGGCTGACCGGGCCGACCGGCTGGCGGAGCACGCTCGCCCCGATCGACGGGGACCCGCCGGTACCGGTGCAGCAGCGGATCGCCCCCGACGGGCTGGGCCTGCGGGTGGAGTTCCCGGCCGCCACCGGCCGGCAGGTGACCGGGTACACGGTCCGGTGCCGGATGGTCGACGACACGCTCCTGCTGCTGCGGACCACCGTGGACGGCGTACCGTCGCCGGGGCCGGACCTGGCGGAGCTGCCGGCGGACTTCGACGCGCTGCTGGCCGCACACGTCGCGGTGCACGGTGAGCTGGTCGGCCGGGTCCGGCTGGACCTCGACGGGTCGCCGGCCGCCCGGACCGCCACCTCCGAGGAGCTGCTGCGACCGTTCCGGCCGGAGGGCTCGGACGGCACCGACGGCCCGGCCGAGCCCGCCGCGCCGGTCGGCAACGCCCTGGTGGAACGGCTCTTCGCGGCCGGCCGGTACGCGATCGTCTCCGCCAGCGGCGACCTGCCGCCGACCCTGCTCGGCGTCTGGAGCGGCAGTTACCGGCCGGCCTGGAGCGGCGGCTACACGCTGAACGGCAACCTGCCGGCCGCGCTGGCCGCGCTGGCGGTCACCGGCACCCCGGAGCTGGTCGTCCCGCTCTTCGACCTGCTCGACTCGGTCGCCGACGACCTGGCCGGGAACGCCCGCCGGCTCTACGGTGCCGGCGGCATCCTCACCCCGACCCACCTGACCGGTCACGGCCGGCAGAACCACTTCGGTCCGGTCTGGTGCCAGACGTTCTGGACCGCCGGGGCGGCCTGGCTGGCCCGGTTCTATCACGACCACTGGTGCCACACCGGGGACCGGACGTTCCTGCGGGAGCGGGCGCTGCCGTTCCTGCGCCGGGCCGCCGAGTTCTACCTCGACTTCGTGACCGTCGACCCGGACGGCCGGGCCCGGTTCGTGCCGTCGTACTCCCCGGAGAACGCCCCGGCGAACACCGGCGCGCAGGCCAGCCTGGACGCCACGATGGACGTCGCGGCCGTCGCCGACCTGCTGCGCAACCTGCTGGCCGCGACGGCGGTGCTGGGCGAGCCCGACCCGGCCGAGCCGCGCTGGCGGGCCTTGCTGGCGGCGCTGCCGCCGTACCGGATCGCGCCGACCGGGAAACTCGCCGAGTGGATCGCCCCGGGACTGGTCGACAACCACGCGCACCGGCACGCCTCGCAGCTCTATCCGCTCTGGTACGAGATCGATCCGGCGTTCGCCGCCGATCCGGCGCTGTGCCGGGCCGCCGCGCTGGCGATCCGCCGCCGGCTGGCCTGGTGGCAGGGGGCGGAGTCGGACGAGATGGGGTACGGGCTGGCGCAGCTCGGCCTGGCGGCGGCCCGGCTCGGGCTGGCCGAGGAGGCGTACCGGACGGTGCTGCTGATGGCCGGCCGGTACTGGCGACCGAACCTGGTCTCGACGCACAACCGGGATGCGATCTTCAACCTGGACCTCTGTGGCGGACTGCCGGCCGTGGTCGCCGCCATGCTGCTGCGCAGCACCCTCGGTCCCGGCGACGAGCCGGGTGCCCAGTCGGTCCGGCTGGACCTGCTGCCGGCGCTGCCGTCGGCCTGGCCCCGGGGCAGCGTCGCCGGCCTGCTCGCCCGGGGCCCGGTGACGGTGGCCCGGCTGGCCTGGACATCGACACAGGTCGAGGCGTTGCTGATCTCCCCGGTCGACCGGACGGTCACCGTCGAGCTGCCCGGCGCGGCGCCGGTCCGGATCGGGCTGAGGGCCGGCCGGACGCATCGACTACGGTCGCGCCGTTGACAGTTTGTTGGGTTACCAAAGAAACTAAGGGGAGTCCATGCGCCGGCCGGCACCGTCGGCGGTGCGCGGGACCCGCGTCCCGGGAGCCGAGGAGACCGCATGCCGTACCGCCCGCCCCTGGTGCCGCACGAGACGTTCGTCGCCGACCCGCCCGACCTGCCGGTCCGGGCCCCGGGCGAGCACGGGCTCTCCGCACTGCACCGGGCCGAGGTGCTGAGCACGGACGGCCAGGGCGTGACCCTCAAGGCGTCCACCTCGGACGGCGGCTCGCTCGCGGTCCGGATCACCGCCGCCGCCGAGGGCGTCATCCGGGTACGGCTGAGCGAGGACCCGCTCGCCCGGGGCCGGGCCAGCCGGGCGCTGCCCCTGGTGCACCCCCAGCCGCACCGGGCCGAGGTACGCGTCGACGGCGACCGGGTCCGGGTCGACGCCGGGGCGGTGGTCGCCGAGCTGAGCCTCGACCCGTGGCACCTGCGCTTCGTCGACCCGACCGGCGCGGTACTGGTCAGCCAGAGCCGGGGCGAGCAGGACATCAGCGGTCGGCTGCGTACCCTGCCGTTCGGCCGGTCGCTGGTCGACGGCGCGGTCGCCGCCTACCACGAGAGTTTCGTGACCCCCGGCGACGAACGGTTCGTCGGGCTCGGCGAGAAGTTCACCCCGCTGGACAAGCGCGGCCAGCGCGCCCTGATGTGGAACTTCGACGCCTTCGGCAGCGAGTCGGACCGCTCGCACAAGAACGTCCCGCTCTACCTCTCCAACCGGGGCTACGGAGTGCTGGTCGACAGCGGCATGCCGGTCGAGTTCGACATCTGCCAGTCCACGCACAGTTGCGTGCAGATCCTGGTGCCGGACGACCTGATCGACTACTACGTGATCGCCGGACCCACCCCGACGCAGATCCTGGACCGCTACGACCGGCTGACCAGCCGGCCGGCGCTGCCGCCGAAGTGGGCGTTCGGCGCCTGGATCTCCTCCGGCTTCTTCCGGGACAGCCAGCAGCGGGTGCTGGAGCGGGCCCGGAAGATCCGCGAGCGCGGCATCCCCTGCGACGTGCTGCACCTGGACTGCTACTGGCAGGTCGCCGGGGCCTGGTCCGACCTGCGCTGGGACGCCGAGCAGTTCCCCGACCCGGCCGGCATGCTGGCCGAGCTGGCCGGACAGGGCTTCAAGGTCAGCCTCTGGATGAACCCGTACGTGATGACCGGCAGCCCGCTCTACGCCGAGGCGGCCGAGGCCGGCTACTTCCTGCGCCGGGCCGACGGCTCGGTCTACGTCGCCGACACCTGGCACGGCAGCCACCCGGCCGGCGGGATCGTCGACTTCACCAACCCGGCCGCGGTCGACTGGTTCACCGGGCTGCTCCGGCCGCTGCTGGAGCAGGGCGCCAGCGTCTTCAAGACCGACTTCGCCGAGGGGGTCCCGGCGGACGCGGTGGCACAGAACGGGATGACCGGCGTCGAGCTGCACAACGTCTACTCGCTGCTCTTCAACGACGTGGTGGTCAAGGTGACCCGGGAGGTGGCCGGGCACGGCACGGTGTGGGCCCGCTCGTCGTACCTGGGTGGGCAGCGGCACTCGGCACAGTGGAGCGGCGACGTGAACGCGACGTACCCGGCGCTGGCGAGCACGTTGCGCGGCGGGCTGAGCCACGGGCTCTCCGGGGTGCCGTTCTGGAGCCACGACAGCGGCGGTTTCCACGGCACGCCGACGCCGGACCTCTACGTACGCTGGGCGCAGTTCGGGGCGTTCTCCCCGCTGGTCCGGTTCCACGGCACCACCAGCCGGCTGCCCTGGGACTTCCCGGCCGAGGCGGAACGGCTCGCGGTCGAGGCGCTGCGGCTGCGCTACCGGCTGATGCCGTACCTCTACTCGGCGGCGGTCACCTCGGCCCGGACCGGTGCGCCGATGATGCGGGCCCTGCTGGTCGACTCCCCCGACGACCCGGCCGCCTGGACGGCCGAGCTGGAATACCGGCTCGGCCCGGACCTGCTGGTGGCGCCGATGACCACTCCGGAGAACCGCCGGCACGTCTATCTGCCGGCCGGCGACTGGGTGGACTTCTGGACCGGCCAGGTGCACGCCGGTGGCCGGCACCTGCGGGTGCACCGGCCGCTGGACCAGGTCCCGCTCTTCGTCCGGTACGGCGCGCTGATCCCGGTGATGCCGCTGGCCGACCGGGTCGGGGACGGGGCCTTCTCCGACGTCACCGTGCTGAGCTTCGGCGCCACCGACGGCAGCACGGTGGTGCACGACATCGACGGCGACACCACGATCCGGGCGAGCCGGTCGGGCGACGAGTTCCGGGTGGAGGCCGACGGACCGCTGCGGGTCAGCGGCGTCGCCCTCGCCCCGGTCGAGGGTGCCCGGCTGCCCGGGCGGCTGCTGCTGGGCGGTACCGCGACGAGCGCGGTGCCGCTGGACGGACTACCCACCGTGCGGGGTTGAAGGTCGGGGCGGGGTGCCCAGGTGGGGGGCGCCCCGTCCCCCTTCAGGTGAGCGTCGAGGTCAGCGCCGGGCGGGCTGGCGCAGTACCGTGAACGCCACGACGAAGGCGGCGACCAGCAGCCCGGTGGCGACCGCGAAGGCCAGCCGGAACCCGCCGGTCAGCGCCGCCGGCTGGCTCGCACCGGCCGCGAGCAGTGCTTCGGTACGCCCGGCGGCGAGGGTGGCGAGCACCGCGACGCCGACCGCCATCCCGAGCTGCTGGGTGGTGTTGAAGAGTCCGGAGGCGAGCCCGGCGTCGTCGGAGCGGGAGCCGGACATGCCGAGGCTGGTCAGCGCCGGCAGGGCGAGCCCGAAACCGGCGGTCAGCAGCATCACCGGCAGCAGGTCGGTGAGATAGTCGGCCCGCACCGGGACCCGGGCCAGCAGCCCGAGCACCCCGACCAGCAGCACCAGCCCGGCGAGCAGGACGTTCCGCTCCCCGAACCGGGTGTTGAGCCGGGCCGAGACGCCGAGCGAGACCGCGCCGATCGTCACGGCGGCCGGCAGCATCGCCAGCCCCGTCCCGGCGGCGCCGTAGTCGAGCACCTGCTGGAGGTAGAGCGCGACCAGCACCTGGAACGCGAAGCACGCCGCGACCATCAGCACCTGCACCAGGTTGGCTCCGGCGACGTTGCGGGACCGGAGGATCCGCAGCGGCATCAGCGGGCTGGCCGCGGTGGCCTGCCGGGCGACGAAGGCGGCGAGCAGCAGTACGGCGATTCCGCCGAAGCCGAGGGTGGCCGGCGAGGTCCAGCCGCGCGACTCGACGCTGACCACGGTGTGCAGGCCCAGCCCGAGGCCGGTGGTGACCAGCAGGGCGCCGAGGACGTCGGCGCCGGCCGCCCGGCCGAGTCCCCGGTCCGCCGGCAGTACGGGTCGGGCGATCGCCAGCGCCGCCAGCCCGATCGGCAGGTTGACGAAGAAGATCCACTGCCAACTGAGCAGGTCGGTGAGGACCCCGCCGAGTACCGAGCCGAGCGAGGCGCCGGCCGCACCAGTGAAGGCGAAGACCGCGATGGCCCGGGCCCGCTCCCGGGGCTCGACGAAGAGCGTCACCAGGATGCCCAGGGCGACCGCGGTCGCCGCCGCGCTGCCGACGCCCTGGCCGAATCGGGCGATGATCAGCACCGCCGGGGAGTTGGCCATCCCGGCCAGTACCGACGCGCCGGTGAAGACCGCCGTGCCGGCCAGGAACATCCGCTTGCGGCCGAAGAGGTCGCCGAGCCGGCCGGCGAGCAGCAGCAGGCTGCCGAAGGCGAGCAGGTAGGCGTTGACCACCCAGCTCAGGCCGGCGGCGGAGAAGCCCAGGTCCCGCTGGATGGCCGGCATCGCCACGGTCACGATGCTGCCGTCGAGGATGGTCATCAGGGTTCCGGACGCGATCACCCCGAGGGCGAGCCAGCGCTGCCGGTACGCGGATCCGCCGGGTTCGGGCGGCTCGGCGGTCGCCGGGGCGGCGGCCGTGGGGGTGGTGGGAGCGGAAGTCTCGGACACGCTGTCCTCCTGTCAGGTGGCACCGACATGAAGGACCGTAACAGATAGTTCCGTTACAGACTATCTGTTTGCGATCTAGCTCTCGCGCTGGCGCGCCCGGCGTACCGGCCCGGGCGTCTCGACCGGCTCGGCCAGGTGACCCGCGACCAGCCCCTCCATCACCCGCAGGAAGACCTGCCGGTCCCGCTCGCCGAGCGCCGCCAGGACCTCCGCGTGCACCCGGTCCACGATCGCCTGGCTCTCCGCCGCCACCCGCGCCCCCTCGGCGGTGACCGCGATGATCCTGGCCCGCCGGTCCGTACTCGACGGCCGCCGCTGCGCCAGACCGGCCGCCTCCAGCGCGTCGACCGTGACCACCATGGTGGTCTTGTCCATGTCACCGATCTCGGCGAGCTGGGCCTGGGTCCGCTCCTCCCCGATGGCATGCACCAGCACGCAGTGCATCCGGGCGGTCAACCCGATCTCGGCCAGCGCCGCGGCCATCCGGGTACGCAGCACGTGGCTGGTGCGGTCCAGCAGGAAGGAGACGTCCGGAACGGTCCGGGCCGGTGCCATGGCGGTCATGCCACCAGCATACCAATCCGTTCCGTTACGGATTATCTACCAACAGTCACACTCGCCCGTCGGGCGCTCCCCCCGAGCCCGCGCTCAGCCCTTCACGGCGCCGATGATCACACCCTTGACGAAGTGCCGCTGCACGAAGGGATAGACCAGGACGATCGGCGAGACCGTGACCACCACCACCGCCATCTTGATCGCCAGCGTCGGCGGCATCGAGACGCCGAGCGTACCGGCGTTGTTCGGCGACTGGCCGGCCAGGATGAAGCTCTGCAACACCCGCTGGATCGGGAACTTCGAGTTGTCGTCGATGTAGAGCAGGGCGTTGAACCAGACGTTCCAGTAGCCGACCGCGTAGAAGAGCCCGACCACCGCGATCACCGCCCGGGAGAGCGGCAGCACGATCCGGGCCAGGATCCGGAACTCGCCGGCACCGTCGATCCGGGCACTGTCCAGCAGCTCCGCCGGGATGTTCTGGAAGAACGCCCGCACCACCACCAGGTTGAAGACGCTGATCGCGGTCGGCAGGATCAGCGCCCAGATCTGGTCCTTCAGGCCGAGCCCGGTGACCACCAGATAGCTCGGCACCATGCCGGGATAGATCAGGAAGGTCAGCAGGAAGTAGAAGAGCAGCCCCCGGTGCCCGACCGACCCGGGCCGGGACAACCCGTACGCGGCCAGCACGGTCAGCACCAGGCTCACCGCCGTACCGGCCAGGGTGACCAGGGTGCTGATCCAGAGCGCCTGGGTGACCAGTCCACCGGCGAAGATCGCCCGGTACGCCGAGAAGTCGATCTCCCTCGGCACCACCACCAGTCCCCCGGTGGCGTTGATCGTCTCCCGGGACGCCAGGCTGGTCACCAGCACCACCCAGAGCGGGATCAGCACCGCCAGCACCACACCGGTGAGTACGCCGCCCCGGAAGACCTGGCCGACGGTGCTCGGCTTCTCCTCCCAGGCCGGCCGCCGGTTCCGATCCCGGCGCCGCTGCGGCGGAGTCGTTCGCAGGGAATCCGTCACAGTCATGATCTTGAGTACACTCCCCGCTCGCCGAGCGCGTGGGCGAACCGGTTGGCCGCCAGGATCAGCACCAGCCCGACCACGGCCTTGAACAGCCCGGCCGCCGCCCCGTAGCCGTAGTTGCCGGTGGTGATGGAGTTGTAGTAGACGAAGGTGTCCAGCACCTCGGCCGCCTGCCGCCCCACCGCGTCGCGTTGCAGCATGAACTGCTCGAAGCCGACCGAGAGCGCGTCCCCGAGCCGCAGGATCAGCAGCAGTACGATCACCGGCCGCAACCCGGGCAGCGTCACGTGCCAGAGCCGCTTCCACCGGCTCGCCCCGTCGACCGCCGACGCCTCGTAGAGGTGCGGGTCGATGGTGGAGAGCGCGGCCAGGAAGACGATCGTGCCCCAACCGACGTCCTTCCACACCGTCTCGGCGGTGACCAGCACGATGAAGGTGTCCGGATTGGACATGATGTTCCAGGGTTCCAGCCCGACGTCGCGCATCTCCTGGGCGAGCAGCCCCGCCCCGCCGAACATCTGCACGAAGAACGTGACCACCAGTACCCAGCTGAAGAAGTGCGGCAGATAGACCACGGTCTGCACGAATCCCCGCAGCCTCGGCGAGAGGATGTTGTGCAGCATGATCGCCAACATGATCGGCAGCGGGAAGTAGAAGACGAGCTGGAACGCGGTGATCGCCAGGGTGTTGCGCAGCGCGTCCCAGAACGCCGGGTCGCCGAAGAGCGTCTCGAAGTGCGCCGTGCCGATCCACGGGCTGTGCAGGAAGGCCGCCAGCGGGGTGTCCCCGGCGTACGGGTTGTAGTCCTGGAACGCGACGACGTTGCCCAGCGTCGGCAGGTAGTGGAAGACCAGCAGCAGCAGGGCCGCCGGGGCCACCATCACCAGCAGCGGCCAGTCCCGGCGCAGCCGGGCCCGCAGCGGTGCCCGGTCGCGCCGCCGCGTCCGGGCCCGCCCGTGCCGCACCGGCTCCCGCCCCGGCCGGCCCGCCGGATCGGGGACCGGCCGGTCCGCCGCACGGCCGTCCCGGGACTGCTGCGGCAGGCTTCGCGGACTCTCGGCGGGGCGGGGCGGCGCGGCGGTGGGACCGGCGAGCGCGGTCGGCTCGTCGAGCCGGCCGCCGGCCTTCGGGGTTGTCGGGGCGTACCCGCCGGGCGGGCGGCTCCGGTCGTCGCCGGTGCCACCCGCCCGGGCTGTTTCGCGGGTACTCATCGCCCGGCGTCGGCCAACGCCTTGGCGCGGAACTCCCGGGCCTCGTCACCGCCGCCGTTGCGCCACTCGGTGATGATCGTGTCGAGGTCGCTCATCGGCCGGCGACCGCGCAGCAGGTCGGTCACCTTGTCGTCGGTCGGCGACAGGCTCGCCTTGAACCGGGCCGGCATCTCCAGCTTCAGTCCCGACCAGGGGTCCTTCTCCAGGTACTTCACCATCTCGTTGGAGTAGGTGAGCATGTCCCGGACGTAGTTCGGGGTCTGCGGGAACGGCTGCACCACCGGGCTGCGCCCGCTGATGAAGAAGTACTGGTTGACGATCTCCTTGAAGCCGAGGTCGGTCTTGACCGGGCCGGTCGCGGTCCGGTTGTGGTGCTTGCCCTCCACCCCGTACTCGCGCAGGTCGAACTCCTTGGTGCCGAAGGGTGCCGAGCACCAGTTGATCACCCGCAGCAGTTCCTCCACCCGGGCCTTGCCCAGCCCCTTCTTGATGAAGGTGTACGAGATCGGGTTGTCGTCGCCCCAGACCAGCGGGTCACCGCCGGTGGCCGAGAAGATCGGCACGGGCTGGATGTTGAAGCCGGGGGTGATCCGCTGCTGCTCGGCCTGCATCGCCTGCCAGGCGCCCGGACCGTCCTGGAAGAAGATGATCCTGCCACTCTGGATCAGCTGCTTGGAGTCGGCGCCCTTGCTGGCCACCAGGTCGGGGTGGACCAGACCGGCCTGGTAGACCTTGGCCATGAACTCGACGGACTGCTTGTATTCCGGCGTCTCGTACTTGAACTCCGGGGTGCCGTCCGACTTCAGCCGCCAGCCGTCGTCGGTGCCCGGCACCTTGTGGAACATCTGGACCATCGCGAAGATGTCGTTGAACGCCCAGACCCCCTTGCCGGGGTCGGTCACCTTCTTGCCGACCTCGAAGAGTTCCTCGATCGTCTTCGGATAGCCGAGCCCGGCGGCGTCGAGCAGGTCCTTGCGGTAGAAGAGCGCCCAGGGGAACGGCCCGTCCTTGGGGCAGGGCACCGCCATCAGCCGCTCGTTCCAGAACGCGTTGCGCCAGGCCCCGGCCGGGAAGGTGGCCAACATCGGGTACGGGTCGATCCCGGCGCCCTTGAGGTGGTCGGTGAGGTCCTCGAAGAGCGCGGCGGTGGCGTCGGCGAACCGCGGCAGCTTGGAGACCTCCCACTCCGGTACGCAGAGCAGGTCCGGTACGTCGCGGGCGCCGAGCATGGCGTTGAGCTTGTCGGCGTACGTGTTGCCGTCCTGGACGCTGAAGTTGACCTCGACGCCCAGCTCGGCGTTCACCGCCGCGAGGTACTGGCTCTGGCCGAGTCCGGGCGGAGCCGGCCCCCAGGCCGGGGTCATCGCGCTGATCCGCTGGCCGCTGGTTCCGGGCTTGTCGGTGATGGCGTCGACCAGCGTGCTCGGGAACTCGGTGTAGCCGTCCGGCACCGGGCGGGTGCCGACGATGCTCGGCTTGGGGATGCCGGGCGGCAGGTCCTTCTGGTTGGGCAGCAGGCCGGCGAGCTTGTCCAGGTCCTGCGCGTTGCTGGTGGAGGCCACCTCGCCGCCGCAGCCGGCGAGCAGGCCACTGCCGACGGTCGCCGCGGCACCGAGGCCCACCAGGCTCAGGAAGTTCCTACGGTTGGTGGCGCTGCCCGGGCCGGATGGTTGCACGGGGGCGCTCCCTTCGATATCGCCGACCGGGTCGCGGACCCGCGTGGGACGCGGGAAAGTAACCCGTTCGGTTGCTGGGTGGATATGGGGTAGAGTTAGTTCGTCGGTTGACTAAACAAACGTAATCGACGGTGACCGGTGCCACAAGACACCGGAATCATGGCGCGGCGGGCGAGCGTGGCCCGGCGCGTGGCGGTGCGGCATGATGGGCGCACCGTCGGCAACCGGCGCGACACCGGGCCCGGAGACCGAAACGCGGGGAGCGGGGCTGATCTTGTTCACGACGCAGACCGGGCCACAGCCGGCCGATCTCGCCGACGTACGGGCCACGAATCTCGCCGTCGTCCTGCGCTTCGTCCGGACGCACGCGCCCTGCTCACGCGCTGACATCGCCGCCTCGACCGGGTTGAACAAGGCGACCGTCTCCAGCCTGGTCGCCGAGTTGCTCGACCGGCGTCTGGTCCGGGAGACCGGCCTGGCCGAGAACCGGATCGGCCGCCCCGCCACCATGCTGGTGGTCGACGGCGCCCCGTACGCGGCGATCGGCATCGAGGTGAGCATCGACGAGCTGACGGTGGTCGCCGTCGACCTCGCCGGCACCGAACTCCTTTCCTGGCGACGCGCCTTCGACGGCTCGTCCGCCTCCCCCGGCCGGGCGGTCAGCGCGATCGCGGCGCTCGCCGGCCGGGCCGTCAACCGGGTCGGCGGCCAGGGCCGGGAGGTGCTCGGCCTCACCGTCGCGGTCCCCGGCCTGGTCGACGCCGGTGGCACCGTCCGGCTCGCCACCACCCTCGGCTGGCGTGACCTGCCGCTCGGCGCCGACCTGCGCCGTGCGCTGCGCGACCCCGGCTACGAGGTGGTGGTGGACAACGACGCCAACCTCGCCGCCCTGGCCGAATTCCGGCACGGTCCGCAGGCCGGCACCGCCAACCTGGTGCACCTGACCGGCGGCGCCGGGCTCGGCGCGGGCGTGGTCGCCGACGGCCGGCTGCTGCGCGGCGGACGCGGCTTCGCCGGCGAGCTGGGACACGTACCGGTCGAACCGGACGGTCCGCTCTGTCCGTGCGGCCGGCGCGGCTGCCTGGAGGTGGTGGCCGGCATCCCGGCGCTGATCCGCCGGGCGCTGCCGGACGCGGCCGAGGACGGCCCGGTCACCGACTTCGCCCCCGAGGTCGACCGGATCCGCACCAAGGCCCGCCGGGGTGACCGCGCCACCCTCGACGCGCTGGCCGAGATCGGCCGGCACCTGGGCCGGGGCGTCGCGCTGCTGGCGAACCTGGTCAACCCCGAGGTCGTCCTGCTCGGCGGCTATTACGCGACGCTGGCACCGTGGCTGCTCCCCGCCGCCGAGGCCGAACTGCACGCCCACACGCTGGCTCCGGAGGCCGGCGGGGCCCGGCTGCTCGCCTCGGCCCTGGGCACCGGCGCGGCGGCGTCCGGTGGGGCGGCCCGGACGCTGGAGACCGTCGACGCCGGCCGGCTGCCGCTGCGCGACCCGGATCGTGGCGCCGCCCGGGAGCCGGGCCCGTCGGCCCGGGTCTCCCGGAAGACCCCCACCCGGTCCAGTACCGCACCCGGCGACCCGGAGCCGGAGGCGAAGGCGGATCCGGCCGCCGCCGCGCAGGCGTCCGCCTCGCCGGAACCGCAGCCCACCGACCCGCCACGGCAACCGGCCGCCCAGCGCTGACCACCCACCAGCGCCGACGGCGCGTCCACGGCGGGAACTCCGTGCAGATCCGACTGCGGGAATCCGCCGTGGAAACCGATACCCACCAATCCGTTCGGCGCAACCCCTTGACCGGTACGGCGGCTGGTGGAAGCCTCGAAATGCTCCCTCGTGACCAGCGGGAAACCGCTATCCACGGTGGAGTATCTTTTCCCTGGCCGTCGAAGCGCTTCGAGCTTCCCGGGCTGACGGCCGGGCACCCGCCGCTCCATCCCGTCCCCGCCGGATTCGAAGCGCTTCGACTCGCCACCACCCCGGTTCCCACCGCCGCCGCGCTAGTCGAAGATCATGGAAGGTGATCGACCATGACCGACCCGACGTTCCGCGACCCCGACCAGCCGCTCGACGTACGCGTCGCCGACCTGCTCGGCCGGCTCAGCCGGGCGGAGAAGATCGCGCTGCTGCACCAGCACCAGGCCCCGGTGCCCCGACTCGGGCTGCCGGCGTTCCGCACCGGCACCGAGGCGTTGCACGGGCTGGCCTGGCTCGGCCCGGCCACGGTCTTCCCGCAGGCGCTCGGGCTCGGCAGCACCTGGAACCCCGAACTGATCCGGGCCGTCGGCGCGGCAGTCGGCGACGAGGTGCGGGGCCTGCACCAGAAGGACCCGACCCGGGTCGGGCTGAACGTCTGGGCGCCGGTGGTCAACCCGCTGCGCGACCCCCGCTGGGGCCGCAACGAGGAGGGCTACGCCGAGGACCCGTGGTTGACCAGTTGGCTCGGCACGGCGTACGCCCGGGGGCTGCGCGGCGACCACCCCGACTACCTGAAGACCGCGCCGACGCTGAAGCACTTCCTCGGCTACAACAACGAGACCGACCGGTGCACCACGTCGAGCAACCTGCCGCCCCGGGTCCTCTACGAATACGAGCTGCCCGCGTTCCGGGCCCCCATCGCCACCGGGGCGGCGGTGGCCGTGATGGCCTCCTACAACCTGGTCAACGGCCGGCCGGCACACCTGAGCCCGTTGATCGGCACCGAGCTGCGCCGCTGGACCAGTGACGAGATCCTGGTGGTCAGCGACGCCGGTGCGGTCTCCAACATCGCCGGTGCGCAGGGCTACCACCCCGACCACCCCAGCGGGTACGCGGCCGCGCTGCGGGCCGGCATCGACAGCTTCACCGAGGACAGCGAGGACCCCGGGCCCACCGTCGAGCGGCTCACCGAGGCGCTGCGGCGCGGACTGCTCGACGAGTCCGACCTGGACACGGCGGTACGGCGGATCCTCACCGTCCGGTTCCGGCTCGGCGACCTCGACCCGCCCGAGCGGAACCCGTACACGGCGATCACGGCAGACGTGATCAACTGCCCGGCGCACCAGGAGCTGGCCCGGGAGGCCGCCCGGCAGTCGCTGGTGCTGCTCCGCAACGTACCCCGGCCCGGCACCGGGGCGCTGCTGCCGCTGGACCCGGCCCGGATCGGCCGGCTGGCCGTACTCGGGCCGCTGGCCGACACGCTCTACGAGGACTGGTACAGCGGCACCCTGCCGTACGCGATCACCGCCCGCGACGGGCTGGCCGCCCGGTTCGCCCCGGCGAGCACGCCGCACCACTGCGGTGCGGACCGGATCGCGCTGCGCACCGCCGACGGCTACGTCCGGGCCGCCGGTGACCCGGAGGGCGCGCCGCTGCACCTGGCGGTCGGCCCGGAGCCGGCGCCGGGCGGCGTCGCCATCCCGGACGGCAGGGTCGGGCCGCCGGAGGGTGCCGCCGGGCCGACCGGGGCCGGCGGCGGCGCGGCCCAGGGCGACACGGCCGGGCCGGTGCCGCAGGACGGCTGGTTCGAGGTCTTCGACTGGGGCCAGGACGTCGTCGCGCTGCGCAGCGTGGCCAACGGCCGGCACGTCGGCGCCGACGAGGAGGGCCTGCTCGTCAACGACCGGCCCGGCCCGGGCGGCTGGGTCGTCCGGGAGACGTTCCGGCTGGTCGACCGGGACACCGGCGACCGGGTGCTGCACCACCTGGCCAGCGGACGCTACGTCCGGGTCGGTCCGGACGGGGTGCTCCGGGCCGACGCGGTCGCCCCCGCCGACGGTACCGGCTTCACCGTCGAACTGGTCGCCGACGGTGCGGCCGAGGCGGCGGCGCTGGCCCGGGACGCCGACGTCGCCGTCGTGGTGCTCGGCAACCACCCGATGGTCTGCGGCCGGGAGACCGAGGACCGGGCCGACCTGGCCCTGCCGAAGGCGCAGGAGGCGCTGCTCCGGGCGGTCCACGCGGCCAACCCGCGTACCGTGCTGGTGGTCAGCAGCAGCTACCCGTACGCGCTGAACTGGGCCGACGAGCACCTGCCGGCGATCGTATGGTCGGCGCACGGCGGTCAGGAGTACGGCGCCGCCCTGGCGGCCGTGCTCGCCGGGGACGCCGACCCGGGCGGCCGGCTGACCCAGACCTGGTACCACGACGCCGCCGAACTGCCGGACCTCTTCGACTACGACGTGATAGCCACCGACACCACCTATCTCTACCATCGGGGCACCCCGCTCTATCCGTTCGGCCACGGGCTGAGCTACGCCGAATTCGCCTACTCCGACCTGCGGCTGAGCGCGGACGAGGTGGACGCGGCCGGGGAGGTCGAGGTCAGCGTGCGGGTGACCAACGTCGGTTCGCGGCCGGGCGACGAGGTGGTCCAGCTCTACACCCGACAGCGGCGGTCCCGGGTCAAGCAGCCGCTGCGCCAGCTCCGCGGCTTCGCCCGGGTGAGCCTGGCCCCGGGCGCGCAGACCACGGTACGGCTGCGGCTGCGCGCCAGCGAGTTGGCGCACTGGGACGTGACCCGGGGCCGGTACGTGGTGGAGGACGCCCGGCACACCGTCGCGGTCGGCCGGTCCAGTGCCGACCTGGTGCTGACCGCCACCCTGGCGGTGCACGGTGAGCCGGTGCGTCCCCGCGCGGCGCTGGCCGGTCCACTCCGCGCGACCGACCACGACGAGTACGCCGGCACCGAGCCGCTGCCGGACGGTCCGGACGGCGCGGCGGTGGTCGCCCGGGAGGCGGGCGGCTGGATCCGCTTCTCCCGGGTCGACTTCGGTGCCGGGGTACGCGGCGTCACCGCCCGGGTCGGTGCCGAGCGACCGCTGCCGGACGGGGCCGAGCTGCTGCTCCGGCTGGACGACCCGGTCCGGGGTCCGGTGGCCGGCACGGTCGCCATCCCACCGGTCGCTGACCCGGAACCGGGCGACGGCGCGGCGCCGAACGGCGAGGTGACCGGCGACTGGCGCGGCGGGGCGACCGGGGTACGGGATCTGTACCTGCTCTTCGACTCCCCCGGCGCTACGGTGAGCTGGTTGACCTTCGTGGCCGGTGCGGACGGCCCGGACGCGGACGCTGCCGGGACGGGAAGTGGAGGCGCCTAGTGTCCGAGTCGTCGCCTCCCACCGCCCCGCGACCGGCGCCCCCGCAGTCCGCCGAGGGCCCCGCCAAGCGGGCCGACATGGTGACCATCGCCGACGTGGCCCGGCACGCCGGGGTCGCGGTCAGCACCGTCTCCTACGTGCTCAGCGGCAAGCGCGCCATCTCGGCGTCGACCCGGGAGCGGGTACTCGCCAGCGTGCGCGGCCTCGGCTACCACCCGAACGCCGGGGCCCGGGCGCTGGCCAGCAGGCGGGCCAACGTGATCGCCCTGGTGCTGCCGCTGCGCTCCGGCATGCACCTGCCGGTACTCATGCAGTTCGCCACCGCCGTGGTGACCACGGCCCGGCAGTTCGACCACGACGTGCTGCTGATGACCGCCGACGAGGGACCGGCCGGGCTGCGCCGGATCGCCGCCAGCGCGATGGTCGACGGCATCGTGCTGATGGACGTGGAGATGCACGACCCCCGGGTGCCGCTGCTGCGCGACCTGGAACGACCCAGCGTGCTGATCGGCTTTCCGGCCGACTCCTCCGGGCTCACCTGCGTCGACCTGGACTTCTACCGGGCCGGCCAGGCCTGCGTCGAGCATCTGGCCGGGCTCGGGCACCGCTCGATCGCGCTGCTCGGCGCCCCGGCGGTGGTCTACGACCGGGACACCGGTTTCGCCCACCGCACCCGGGCCGGTTTCGCCGAGACGGCACAGCGGCACGGGATCGCGGCGGTCGCCCAGCCCTGCGAGGAGAACTTCGACGCGGTCGCGCAGGAGCTGGCCGGGCTGCTGGAGCGCCAGCCGGAGCTGTCGGCGCTGGTGGTGCACAACGAGGCGGCGGTCGGCCAGGTGCTCGCCGCGCTGCCGTCGCTCGGCCGGCGGGTGCCGGAGGACATCTCGGTGGTGGCGATCTGCCCGGACGAGGTCGCCGAACGGGCCAGCCCGGCGCTCACCTCGGTGCTGATCCCGGCCGAGGAGGTCGGCCGGCAGGCGGTGTCGCTGCTGATGCGCAAGCTGGAGGAGGAGCCGGTCCCGGAGGGCACCCTGCTGCCACCCCGGCTCACCGTCCGGGCCAGCACGGCGGCCGCGCCGCCGCCGGTCCAGGCCGGGCGGGTACGCACCGGCTCGCCGGCCGGCTGAGCGCGGGCCGGCTTCCCCGGCGTACGGCTTCTTGATCGGCAACGGTCGGGCTGGTCGACTCGGGGGCATGGCCAACCACATGACCCCGGACGAGTTCCGCCGGCACGGGCACCAGGTCGTCGACTGGATCGCCGACTACTGGTCCACCCTGGACCGGCGGCCGGTCACCTCCGCCGACCCGCCCGGCACGGTCGCCGCCCGGCTGCCGACCGGCCCGCCCGAGCGGGGTGAGCCGTTCGACCGGCTCCTCGCCGACCTGGACACGGTGATCACGCCCGGTCTCACCCACTGGCAGCATCCCCGGTTCTTCGGCTACTTCCCGGCGAACACCTCGGGGCCGAGCGTGCTCGGCGACCTGGTCGGCGCCGGCCTCGGGGTGCAGGGCATGCTCTGGTCGACCGGTCCGGCCTGCACCGAGGTCGAGACGGTGGTGCTGGACTGGCTGGCGGAACTGCTCGACCTGCCGGCCCGGTTCCGGTCCACCGGCTCCGGCGGCGGGGTGATCCAGGACTCGGCCTCCTCGGCCATCCTGATCGCCGTACTCGCCGCGCTGCACCGGGCCGGCGGCGGGCGGTGGCGGGGGCACGGGGTGCGGCGGGCGTACCGGGTATACACCTCCACCCAGGGACATTCGGCGATCGAGAAGGCGGTCCGGATCGCCGGACTCGGCGACGCGGGGCTGCGTACGGTCGCGGTCGATCCGCAGACCCTGGCGATGGACCCGGCGGCGCTGCGTACGGCGATCGAGGCGGACCGGGCCGCCGGGCTGGTCCCGGCGGCGGTGGTGGCGACGATCGGCACCACCTCCACCAACGCGGTCGACCCGATCCCGGCGATCGGCGAGCTGTGCCGGGAGTACGGCCTCTGGCTGCACGTCGACGCCGCGTACGCCGGTGCCGCGGCGGTCTGCCCGGAACTGCGCCACACCCACGCCGGGCTGCAGCACGCCGACTCGTACTGCTTCGACCCGCACAAGTGGCTGCTCACCGGCTTCGACTGCGACGCGTTCTGGGTTGCGGACCGGGCGGAGCTGGTCGAGGCGCTGACCGTGCTGCCGGAGTACCTGCGCAACGCGGCGACCGACTCCGGCGAGGTGCTCGACTACCGCGACTGGCAGGTGCCGCTCGGGCGGCGGTTCCGGGCCCTGAAACTCTGGTTCGTGCTGCGCTGGTACGGCGCCGAGGGGCTGCGGGCGCACATCCGGGAGACGATCGGGCTGGCCGGCTGGTTCGCCGAGCAGGTCCGGGCCGACCGGCGGTTCGAACTGGTCGCGCCGGGCCCGTTCGCGCTGGTCTGCTTCCGGCTGCGGTCGACCGGTGACGCTGCCGCCGACGACGAGGCCAACGCCGAACTGCTGGCCCGGGTGAACGCGACCGGCCGGGCGTACCTGACGCACACCCGGGTGGCGGGGCGTTACACGCTGCGGCTGGTGCCCGGTTCGCCGTACACCCGGCAGGAGCACGTGGCGCAGACCTGGCGGCTGATGGGCGAGACCGCGGCGGCGCTGCCGGATCGGCGGAACTGAGCTGGGCCGGGCGGCGGTCGGTGAGCGGACCGACCACCGCCCGGCGGGCGCTGCTCCAGGTCAGGCGGAGGCGCGCAGCGCGGCGATGAACCACTCGAACATCGGCACCCGGGGCGGGAACGGCGGCCGGTCGTTGAGCACGCCCAGCAGCTCCCAGTACCGCTCGACCCGGCGGTCGGTGAAGGTCGCCACCTCGTCGGCGACCCGGACCCGCTCCCGCGCCGGAAGTTCCGGGTCCACGATCCGGTCCAGGACCGCCCGGCCCTGCGCCGAGTCCGGGGCGATCCCCTCCGCCAGCGCCTGACCGGCCTGCTCGATCACCACCGTCGGGTCGTACGGCGGCGGCCCGGTCGGGGCGCCGCCCGGCTGCCCGCCGGCCACCGCCATCTGCCGGGTCCGCTGCGCGAACTCCGGGTCGCTGACGAGTTCGGCGAGTTCGAGCCAGGCGTCCACCTGCTCCGGGGTGGGGTCGTCGGGCAGCTCGGCGGGCATCTGCCGCATCGCCTCGGCGATCCTCGCCCCGGGCTCCTGCGGGTCGATGCCGGCGAAGGTACGGTCCACGAATTCGTCGATCATCCGCTGCCGCTCCTGCGCGGAAAGTCGGGCCAGCCTGTTCATCACGCTCATCTCCTCGGTCGTACTGTTCCGTCGCGCGATCGACCGCAGCACGGCCCGACGCACCTGGAGCGTGCGGATCTCCGCGTCCAGGGCGCGCACGTGCGCCCGGGCCACGTCGGCCACCGTGCTCTGCCGGGCCAGGACCCGCTGCACCGTGCCGAGGTCGAGCCCGAGTTCCCGCAGCGTCCGGACCAGTTCCAGCCGGGCCACCGCCTCGGTGTCGTAGAGGCGATAACCACCCGCGGACCGGCCGGTCGGCGGGATGACGTCGATGTCCGACCAGAAGCGGATGGTCCGGACCGGCAGGCCGGTACGTCGGGCGAGCTGCCCGATCGTGAACAGCTCGGTACGGTCGTTCACGGGAAGAGCATCAACCTTCCAGTCGCTGGAGACTCAAATCCAATATCCCGCACCGGGCCGCCCGGCGGCGGCTGGCGGTCGGTGTCGGGGCGTCAGGACCGCTACGGGCTGCGGGAGAATCACCACCTCGCAGGCAGGCGGCACGCGCGTCAGCTCCGTGGGCGCGGCGCGCGGGCCGGGCTTCCGCCCGACCCGCGCCCGGTCCAGGTTCACGTCCCCGAGGCCGGGTGACGCGATCGCCGTCCCGATCATCCGTGCCGGGGCTCCCACCGGAAGTACCGGCCCGCGATGAGCAGCGACACCAGCAGCCAGACCAGCAGTACCCCGAAGGAGGGCAGCGTCTCGACGAAGGTGCCGGCGAAGCTCAGGGTCTGGCCCTCGTCGGTGCGGCCGAGCCAGCCGACGCGCATGACCTCGGTGAACGGGCCGTTGGGCAGGAACCAGAGCATCCGCTCCAGCGCCTCCGGCAACGCGCCGAGCGGCAGCAGCGCACCCGGCGTGGCCAGGAAGATCACCACGGTCGGCAGGGTGGTGAGCATGGCCGCCTCGGAGCTGCGGGTGATCGCGGAGAGCGCGGCCGAGAACGCCGCCATGATCGAACAGCCGAAGAGCAGCGCCACCACCATGACAACGGGGTTCCTGGGCATCGGCAGGTCCAGGACCAGGACCGCGTAGGCGGCAAGCACGACGAACTGGGCGAGGAAGATCGCCACGGTACTGCTGGCCGTGCCGAAGAGGATCGTGCGGTCCGAGGCGAGCCCGGCGCGCAGCCGCTTGAGCACCAGTTCCTGGCGGCGTGCGGCGTAGACGGTGGTCAGATGGTGGTGCACCAGGAAGACCATGACCAGGGTGGTGACGCTGACGACCCGGCGCACCCCGGGCACCGGCTGGCCGCCGTACTCGCTGACCAGCAGCAGGGCGATCATCAGCGGGGTCACCACGGACATCGCGGTGGAGGTCCAGCTACGGCGTAGCGCCAGCAGCTCCATCTTGAGCATCGCGGCCATCTGCCAGAACGGCCTGCTCGCGCGGTCGCCCGAGGTGGCGTCGGGGATGGGGCTCGGCGTCGTCATCGTCCCGCTCATCGGGCGGCCTCCGATTCCGCGTACCGGTCGGTCGGGTCGTGGTCGGCGGCGATGTCCAGGAAGACATCCTCCAGGGTGGCGGGTCGGGCCGACAGGGAGGTCAGCCGGATGTTGCCCGCGCTGGCCCATTCGAGCAGCCGGGTGAGGTCGGTCTGGAGCTGGCGGGACTCGTAGCTGACCCGGTCGCCCTCGACCAGGCGGGCGGCGTGCGGCAGGTCGGGCAGCGCGTCCGTGGCCGGCGGCCGGAAGCTGATCCGGGCGGGCAGGGTTCGCACGACGTCCTCCGGTGCCCCGGTGGCGACGATGCTGCCACGCCGCATGATCGCCACCCGGTCGGCGAGGACCTCCGCCTCCTCCAGGTAGTGGGTGGTGAGCAGGATGGTGGTACCGCCCCTCTGGAGTTCCCGGACGACGTCCCAGGTACGGCGGCGGGAGGCCGGGTCCATGCCGGCGGTGGGCTCGTCGAGGAAGAGCACCTCCGGGCGGCCGAGCACGGCCAGCGCCAGCTCCAGCCGTCGGCCCTCGCCGCCGGAGAGCTGCTCGACCGCGACGTTCCTCCGGCCGCCGAGGTCCACCAGGTCCAGCACCTCCGCGGTGGTCTGCGGCCGGACGGTGAGGGACCGCCAGATCTCCACCGTCTCTCGGACGGTGAGCGCCCCGGTGAATCCGCCGTGCTGGAGCATCACCCCCGTCCGGGGGCGCAGCGCGTACCGGTCCTGGACCGGATCCAGCCCGAGCACCCGGACCCGGCCGGCGGTGGCCGGTTGCAGCCCCTCCAGCACCTCGATGGTGGTGGTCTTCCCGGCACCGTTGGTGCCCAGCAGCGCGAACAGCTCGCCCCGGCGGATCCGCAGGGAGATGCCGCGCACCGCCTCGAACTCCCGGTAGCTGCGGCGCAGCCCGTTCACTTCGATCACGACGTCATCCATGCTGACCAGGTTGTCGTCGGCGGGCGACAGTTCCCACCCCCGTCGCGTCATGTCCCGACCGTGTCGTTCGCATGCCCGACCCGTGTGTTTCCCACGGCAGGGGCATGCCGGTTCACGGCCAGACGACTCAGGCCCAGAGGCGAGTCGGGTGCCGGCTGCTCAAGCCCGGGCGGCTCAGGTCCAGGCGACTCAGGTCCAGGCGAGTCGGGCCCAGGCGAGTCGGGCCCAGGCGAGTCAGGCCCTGGCGGCTCAGGCCCGGGCGGCTCGGGTGCAGGCGGCTCAGGTCCAGGCGGCCGGGTCGGCGGCGAGGTCCCGGACCCGGTCCGGCAGCTTGCCGTTCGCCACGTCGGCGATGGTGACCAGCTCCAGGATCTCCCGCTCGCTGGCCCGCAGCGCGATCCAGACCTCCTGGAGGGCCCGCGCCGCGCCGGAGTAGCCCAGGTCCTCCGGGCGCTGCCCCCGGATGTTGGCCAGCGGGCCGTCGATCACCCGGATGATCTCGGCCAGCGAGATCTCCGTCGCCGGGCGGGCCAGCCAGTAGCCGCCCTCGGGGCCGCGCTGGGCGTGCACGATGCCGCCCCGGCGCATCTGCAACAGGATGCTCTCCAGGAACTTCGGCGGGATGTCCTGGGCCCGGGCGATCTGCTCGGCGGTCAGCGGCACCGGCCGCCGGTGCGCCCCGGTCGCGGCGCCGTCACCGGCCGGGCCGGCGGAGCGGAGCCGGCCCCCGCCGGCCGGCCGCGGATCCGCCCCGCCCGCCTCCGCGCGTGCGGCGATTTCGGCAACCGCGCGCAGCGCGTAGTCGACCCGGGCGGAGAGACGCATGCCGGAAAGGTTATCCGGCCCGGTCAGGCGCCGACCCGGCGGAGCAGGCCTTCCTGCACCGCACTGGCGATCTGCCGGCCGTCGACGGTGAACATCCGGCCGGTGGCGAGCCCCCGCCCACCCGAGGCGGAGGGGCTCCAGCAGTCGTAGAGGAACCACTCGTCGGCCCGGAACCGGCGGTGGAACCAGAGCGCGTGGTCCAGACTGGCCCCGACCAGGCCGCCCGGCCCCCACACCTCGCCGTGCACCGAGAGGACCGAGTCGAGCAGGGTCAGGTCGGAGGCGAAGGTGAGCGCGCAGGCATGCAGCAGCGGGTCGTCGGGGAGCTTGCCGTCGATCCGCATCCAGACCCGCTGGTGCGGGTCGGCGGGCCGGTCACCGGGGCGTACCCAGCCGGGCTCGCCGACGTACCGGACGTCGATCGGGCGCGGGATCATCGCCCAGATGCCCAGCCGTTCCGGATAGCGGGCCAGCCGGTCGGACATGGTCGGCAGCTCCTCCGGCGGCGGCACGTCGACCGGGACCGGGGCGTGGTGGTCGAGCCCCTCCTCCTCGCGGTGGAAGGAGGCGGACATGAAGAAGATCGTCTTGCCGTGCTGGAGCGCGACGGAACGGCGTACCGAGAAGGAGCGGCCGTCCCGGATCTTCTCCACCTGGTATTCGATCGGCTCGGCCGGGTCGCCGGGCCGGACGAAGTAGCCGTGCAGGGAGTGCACGAACCGGGTGGGCTCGACCGTCCGGCCGGCCGCGACCAGGGCCTGGCCGGCGACCTGGCCGCCGTAGACCCGCTGCGGGCCGACCGGGGGACTCATCCCCCGGAAGGTCATCTCGTCGAGCTGGCGGAGGTCGAGCACGTCCAGGAGCTGGTCGACCGCCGCCTGCCCGACGACCACCTCGCCGGGACTGTCCGGGCTCACTGCCCGGTCCGAGCCACCGCCGCCGGGTCGACCAGCGAACCGAGCTGGTGCACCCGCAGCGTGTTGGTGGAGCCGGGGGTGCCGGACGGGGTACCGGCGACGATCACCACGTAGTCGCCGGGGTTGGCGTGGCTGAGCCCGATCAGCGCCTGGTCGACCTGCCGGAACATGTCGTCGGTGTGCTGCACGAACGGCATCAGGAAGGTCTGCACGCCCCAGGAGAGGGCGAGCAGGTCGCGGACCTCGGGTACCGGGGTGAAGGCGAGCAGCGGCAGGTCGCAGTGCAGCCGGGAGAGCCGCCGTACGGTGTCACCGGTCTGCGAGAACGCGACCAGCGCCTTGGCGCCGATCGCCTTGGCGATCTGCGAGGCGGCGACGGTGAGGGCCCCGCCGTGGGTACGCGGGTCGTGCTGGAGCCGGGGCACGCCGATCGACCCGGACTCGGTGGTGGTGACGATCTTGGCCATCGTGCTGACCGTGAGTACCGGGTATTTTCCGACGCTGGTCTCGCCGGAGAGCATCACCGCGTCCGCGCCGTCCAGCACCGCGTTGGCGACGTCGGACGCCTCGGCGCGGGTCGGCCGGGAATTCTCGATCATGGAGTCGAGCATCTGGGTGGCCACGATGACCGGCTTGGCGTTCTCCCGGCAGAGCTGCACGGCCCGCTTCTGCACCAGCGGCACCTGGTCGAGCGGCAGCTCGACACCGAGGTCGCCACGGGCCACCATGATGCCGTCGAAGGCGTTGACGATCGCCTCCAGGTGGGTCACCGCCTCGGGCTTCTCCACCTTCGCCATCACCGGCCGGTGCACCCCGACCTCGTGCATGATGTTGTGCGCCAGCTTGATGTCGTCGGGCGAGCGGACGAAGGACATCGCCACCATGTCGACCCCGAGCCCGAGCGCGAAGCGCAGGTCCTCGCTGTCCTTGTCCGACATCGCCGGCACGCTGACCGCGACGTTGGGCAGCGAGACGCCCTTGTTGTTGGAGACGGCGCCACCCTCGGTGACCAGTACCCGGATGTCGTTGCCCTGCACGTCGCTGACCTCGACGGCGACCCGGCCGTCGTCGATCAGCAGCCGGTCACCCGGCCGCACCTCGGCCGGCAGCTTCTCGTAGGTGCAGGAGACCCGGTCCCGGGTGCCCAGGACGACGTCCCCGGTGATCACCACGGAGTCGCCGGTCCGCCACTCGTGCGGGCCGTCGGCGAACCGGCCGAGCCGGATCTTGGGGCCCTGGAGGTCGGCGAGGACCGCGACGGCCCGACCGGTGGTCCGGGCGGCCTCGCGGACCAGGTGGTAGACCTGCTCGTGGTCGGCATGGCTGCCGTGGCTGAAGTTGAGCCGGGCTACGTCCATGCCCGCCTCGACGAGCCCGCGGATGCGCTCCGGTGAGGAGGTCGCGGGACCAAGGGTGCAGACGATCTTCGCTCGGCGCGTTACGGCCATCAGGCTAGTCTCTCTCTCGGATCGGCCCGCCGGACCCTCGGGATGCCGAAGTCTTGACCAACGTCACGCGGCTGGTGGGTGACCGGCGGGTCGTCACACCGGGACGTCGTTGGCGGGCGTCAGCGACCGCGCGGCGCCGAGCCTACTCCCGCCGCGCCAGCGCCGTGCTCCCGGCCGGCGAAGGTCCGGGTCCGTGCGCGGGCGGCCAGCGGCGCCCGAGCAGAAAGTCTACGCCGCCGGCCGCCAGTTCACCGCGACGTGATCTTGCTGTTATCACCCCGATACCGTCCGGCCGGACAGTCGTGCTCGATGTAGTTGATCAAGATCCGGAACCGCCGGTGGCCCGGCCACCCGGCTCCCGGTCGGAACCGCCGACCGGGACATCCGGTCGGAACCCGCCGACCCGGACACCCCTGGTCGGAACCCGCCGACCGGACACCGCTGGTCGGAACCGCCGACCCGGACACCGCTGGTCGGGACCGCCGACCGGGGAAGCCGGTCGGAACCCCGACCAGGACCGTCGGTCGGAACGCCGACGATCGGTCCCGGACCGCCCGGTCGACGCATCACCGTCCGAGTCGCACCGATCGTCGCGAGGAGCGCCATGGCACCGACCCCGCCCACCGACGCCGAACTCAACACCCTGATCCGGGCCCGACTGGCCAGCCTGGGCATCGACCTCGACCAGCTGCCACCCGGCACCACCGCCGACCCCGAGACCGGATCGCCCGGCCGGGACTCCGTACTCGCCTCGCTCCGCTCCTTCGTCCGGGGCACCGTGGCCGAACTGGCCGCCTACCAGTTGCCGGCCCCGGCCGGTACCGACCCGGCACTGGCCAAGGCGCTCTCCCAGCAGGCGGCCCCGATGCTCTACCCCTCGATCAGCACGGAATGGCGGCGGTGATGACAGTGAGCTTCGAACCGCAGGACCGGGCCGTCGACCGGCGCGCCTTCCTGGCCCGGGCCGCCGCGCTGGCCGCCGCCGGGGCGGTCGGCGGCGCCGTCGCGCTGCCCCAGGTGGCCGGCGCCTTCTCCCCCGGTGCCAGCGGCTCAACCGGTGCCACCTTCTCGCCCGGTGCCACCGGCCCGGCCGGGCACGGCGGCGGCTCCGGTCGGCCGGACCCGGCGCTGGACCGGCCGGAGGCGTACCGGCGACCCCGCCCGGAGGCGCTGGCCGACCCGACCGAGCTGACCATCGCCGAGGCGGCCTGGCTGATCCGGGCCCGCCGGCTGCGCCCGGAAGAACTGGTCGAGGCGTACCTGGCGCCGATCGGGGCGTACGACCGGACGTACCAGGCATTCAATCTGGTACTCGCGGACGCGGCACTGGCCGCCGCCCGGGCCGCCGGCCGACAGCGGCACTCCGGAGCCCTGCACGGCATCCCGTTGGCGATCAAGGACAACTACTACACCGCCGGGGTGCCGACCACCGCCAACTCGTACCTCTTCCAGGACTTCGTGCCGCCGTTCGACGCGACGGCGGTGGCCCGGCTCAAGGCGAGCGGCGCGATCGTGCTCGGCAAGACCCAGATGGGTCCGCTGGCCACCACCCGGGCCACCACCCCGGCCGGGATCGTCACCACGGTCAACGCCTGGACGCCGACCAACCCGGGCACCGACCCGGGCGGCTCGTCGACCGGTACCGCGACGGCGGTCGCCGGCCGGCTCGCCACCGCCGGCACCGGGACCCAGACCGGCGGTTCGATCACCGCGCCGGCCAACGCGCAGAACCTGACCGGGCTCAAACCGACCATGGGCCGGGTCTCGCTGAACGGGATCATCCCGCTCAGCTACACCCGGGACCATCCCGGTCCGCTGGCCAGGGATGCCCGAGACGCCGCGATCATGCTGACCGCGATGGCCGGTGAGGACCCGGCCGACCCGCGCAGCCAGGGCCTGCCGCCGGTGCCCCGACTGATCGAGGCCGCCACCCCGGTGTACGCCGGCAGGCGGGTCAAGCTGCGCTGGAAGACCCGGATCGGGGTACTCCCCAACTACGCAACCGGCACCTCGACGACCGCGCTGGCCAGGCAGGCGTTCCTGGCCGAGCTGGCGAAGATCTCCGGGGTGACCCTGGTCGACGTGACCCTGCCGGAGGAGTGGGACCGGCTCGGCGGCAACACCTTCAACAACATCCGGCTGCCGGAACGCAGCGAGCCGTTCATGCCCTACCTCCGGACCGACCTGCGCGGCTTCGGGGTCTCGGTGACGAGCTGGTTGCAGGGGGCGCTGCTCGGCGGCAACGAGTTCCTCACCGGACAGCGGGCCAAGCTGGTCTTCCTGGAGCGGGTACTGGACCAGCTCTTCGACGCCTGCGACGTGGTGGTGCAGACCGGTCCGGTGCCGTTCGACATCCTCGGCCTGCCGGAGATCGGCTTCCCGATCGGCTTCACCTCGGCCGGGGTGCCGATCGGCACCATCCTCGGCGGCCTCCCGTACGGGGAGGAGCGGCTGCTCTCGGTCGTGGCCGCGTACCAGGAGGTCACCGACTGGCACTGGCGCCGGCCGGCGGATCCGCCGGCCGTGGCGGCGGACGCCCGCTCCGCCCGGGGCACCCTCGCGGCGCCGGAGCCGGACGAGTCCCGGGGCCGGCTCACCGCCGAGCAGGTGGCCGAGCTGACCCAGTAGCCGGCGAGATCGGGTGGAGGGCCTCCGGCACCGGTGCCGGAGGCCCTCCACAGTGGTGGGACGCCGGCCGCCCCCGTCTCGTTGAACGTTCTGGCAAGATCTGCCGGATGAGGAGACCGCTGTCGCTGCTCGTCGTCGCCGTGCTGGCCGGAAGTGCTGCGCTGACCGGGCTCGCCGGTTGCGGGACTGCCACCGCGAGCGGCGAGACCGAGCAGTTCACCCAGGGCGGCGTCAGCATGGAGCCGGCGGTCAGGTCCGGGCAGGTCATCACCGTCCGGAAGGTCGGGGATGGTTACCAGCCACGGCACGGCGACGTCGTCCTGTTCCAACGCGACGGCGGTCGATGGGGCGACGGCACGGCACCGCTGCTCAAGCGGGTCGTGGCGGTCGGCGGCGAAACCATCGCCTGCTGCGACCCCGCCCGGAAGGTGACGATCGACGACAGGCCGCTGGACGAGCCGTACGTGGCCGACGACGCACCACTCGACATGCCGTCGAATCCGCAGGACTGCGGACCGCGCCGGTTCGCCCCGGTCGAGGTGGCGACGGGCAGCGTTTTCGTCATGGGCGACAACCGCGCGAACTCGAACGACTCCCGGTGTGCGGGGCCGATCCCGACCTCGTCGATATCCGCCGTGATGGTCAGCTGACCGCCCTCGCCGAGACTACGGGGATGGCATGACGCACCAGCACCGCACGTTCCACAATCCTCCACCGGCACGGCCGGCCGACGTCCGGACCGCTCTCGATCGCGGAGACCTCGCGGGCGCCCTGGACGCCATGGTGGGATGCGCGTTGTACGGCGACGGCGACTGGAGGCAGTCGCAGCAGCTCTACCTGGCCCTGCTCGACCATGACGATCACCAGGTCCAGGCGCTCGCCGCCACCTGCCTCGGGCATCTCGCGAGGGTTCACCGTCGACTCGACGAGGATCGTGTCGTCGTCGCGTTGCGCCAGGCGCGCCGAAGGCCGCACGTCCGAGGGACCGCGACCGACGCGCTGGAGGACATCGAGTTGTTCCTGCACCCTCGGCGGGCACGCTGGCGTGGGCGGCTGTGGCGACTCGTCCGCCCCTGGACCTGGTTCTGACGCCCTCGGGGCGAACCGATTGACGGTTCAGCCGGCCAGACCGATTGACGGTTCAGCCGGCCAGACCGATTGACGGTTCAGCCGGCCAGACCGATTGGCGGTTCAGCCGGCCAGACCGATTGGCGGTTCAGCGGCCAGAGCGGCGGGCGGACGGGGGCGCGGCGGGCGTCCGGCAACGTCGGGTCGTGCCCGCACCTGCTCACGGGGTCGACGGCGGGCCGGTGGTGCACCGGGGCGGCCGGGTGGCGGCGCCCTCCACCGTGATGTCGGACCACCCGCTGCTCTGGTAGCCCTCGGTAGCCATGATCATGTAGCCCATGGTGCTGCCGAGGTCCATGCCGACCCGGGCCCAGGCGTCGAAGTGCTCACCGGTGTTGATCGTCCCGCCGCTGCGCTTCTGCTGCCGGACGCTGAAGTACTGGTGGTACGGCATGCTGCCCGGAGTACCGATCCGCTGTACCCGATAGATGTCGTACGTGCCGTCGGCGCTGACGACGGCGCCCATCCGGGTACCGGTCGGCCGGTAGCTGCCCCAGTTCTCCAGGATGTAGTACTCGATGTACGGCTCTCTGGTGAAGCCGAGGAGCGCCAGGTAGGAATCGCCACCCGGGTGGAACGTGCCGCAGTAGTCGAAGGTCCGACGACCGCCGGTCGCCCAGCCCTTGCCGCCGAACCAGTTGTCCACGCCGCTCCAGAGGGCGCTGTAGTGACCATGCGGGCCCAGGGTCAGGGCGGCGTCGCCGGTGTCCTGCCAGAAGGCGTAGAAGTAACCGTCGTGGGTGCCGGTCTGGTTGATGGTGATGACCGGGCGGCTCAGGGTCGTGTGGGCGTGGGCGTGGGCGTCGGTGACCGTCATCGTCGCGGCGGCCAGCAGTACCGTGCCGCAGGCGGCGCCGACCAGCATCCTGATCCGGCCCCGCCGGCCGCTCGTCGAGCCGGCGCCGGGTGTCTTCCGCATGCCCGCACCTCCTGGGGATAGTCCGGTTCCTGGGGATAGTCCGGTTCCTGGGGGTGGTCCGGTGCTGCGTCCGACCGTTCGACGCCGCGCACCGGCATCGCGCGAACGTCCACCACGGGCACTCCACAATAATATCGACATCTATCAATGCCGTTGTCTCAAGTGTCGGGCGAACTCCGGCGACCTGTCAACGGGCCACGAAGCCGGCAGGCAGCACCAGCCCGGCCGGGGTGACGCCTTCCGGCGACGTGGCCGTGTTTGATGGACCGGTGTCCGGGCGGACCGCCGCGCCGCCGACAGGCTGTGGCCGCCGACAGGCTCCGCCAAGGAGCAGGCTGTGCCAAGGAGGAGGACCGATGGCATCGGAACGAGTACTCGTGATCGGCCTCGACCCCGCCAGGATCCCGGGCTGGGATCCGGAGCCGGTCGTGGCGGCGATGGAGCGCGGTGCGGCCCGGTTCGGCGAGTACGGGATCGAAGCGGACTACTGCCTGGTGGTACCCGACGACGACGTCGAAGGAACGATCGTCGAGGCACTGACCCGCAGGGAGTACGCCTGCGTGGTGGTCGGTGGCGGCATCCGCAAGCACGAGCCGTTTCTCGAACTCTTCGAGAGGGTGGTCAACCTGGTGCGGCAGCACGCTCCAGGCGCGGCCATCGCCTTCAACAGAAGCCCCGAGGACACCGCCGACGCCGCACTCCGCTGGCTGCGGTAGTCCGGACGATCGCAACGGCCGACACGTCAGCACGAACACGGCGATGCAGGGGACGCCGCCCGCCCGGTCTCGTCCCGACCCGGCGGACTTGACAGTCCTATAGCTACCGGTTATCTAATAGCGGTCTGTCGGTCGAAGGGGTGTGCCTGGGTGCAGGACGTGGTGCTGGCCATGCTGGCGAAGGAGCCGGCGTACGGGTACGACCTGCGCGGCCGACTCCGTGACGCGCTCGGCCCGGTCGGCGACGCGATGAACGCCGGACAGATCTACGTGGTCCTGGCCCGCCTGGCCAAGGCCGGACTGGTGACCTCGGAGCGGACCGAGGGTCTGCCGGACCGGCCCGACCGCCGGGTCTACGCGCTGACCCCGGCCGGACAGCAGCGGGTCGCCGGCTGGCTGGCCGAGGTGAGCTGGCCGAAGCCGGACCTCACGGAGTTCCACCTGAAGCTGGTGGCCGCCTCGGCGGGCCGGCTGGCCGACCCCGTGGCGTTGATCGACGCGCAGCGGCGGGAGCTGTTACGCCGGCTGCGCGACACCCAGCGCGCGGCGCTGGACCGGTCGGTGGATCCGGTCGCCGGAGTACTGCTGGAGGGCGTCGTGCTGCGGCTGCGGGCCGACCTGGAGTGGCTGGAGGCATGCGAGCGGATGTGGGCCGAGCGTGACCGGACTGGGCGGAAGGCGGAGGCATGACCGGATCGACGGCGTTGCGGGCACGCGGGCTGACCAAACGGTACGGCTGGAACAACGCCCTGGTGCGCGCGGTCGACGACGTCGACCTGGAGGTGCCCGCCGGGCAGACGCTGGCGGTGATGGGGCCGAGCGGCTGTGGCAAGTCGACCCTGCTGCACCTGCTCGGCGGGCTGCAACGCCCCACCGACGGAGAGGTGTGGCTGGCGGACCGCCGGATCGACACGATGAGCGAACGGGCCCTGGCCCGGCTGCGCCGGGACAGCCTCGGGTTCGTCTTCCAATCGTTCCACCTGATGGACGAGCTGACCGCGGTGGAGAACGTCGAGCTGGCCGCGCTGCTGGCCGGGCAGCCGCCCCGCCGGGCGCGCAGGCGGGCGTTGCACCTGCTCGACCGGATCGGGCTCGCCGACCGCGCCGGGCACCTGCCCTCGGCGCTCTCCGGCGGCCAGCGCCAGCGGGTCGCCATCGCCCGCGCCCTGAGCAACGAACCGCTGGTCGTACTCGCCGACGAACCCACCGGCAACCTGGACAGCGCCGCCACCCTGGAGGTGCTGCGGCTCTTCGAGGAGCTTCGCAGCACGGGACAGACGCTGGTGGTGGTCACCCACGACGCCCGGATCGCCGCGATCGCCGACCGGGTGATATCGATGCGCGACGGGGCGTTCGCCGACGACAGCCTGTTCGCCACCGCCACCGCCACCGCCACCGTCAGCACCAGCACCAGCGCCAGCACCGGCGCCAGCAGCGGCAGCGGCAGCGGCAGCGGCAGCGGCACGGTCTACGGCGGGTGGCGCTGAGGTGGTCGGCCGCCTGCTGCTCGTCTGCCGGCTGCTGGTCCGGGACCTGCGGCGGCGCCGGACCGAGACCCTCCTGCTCCTGGTCGCCATCACCGCCGCCACCGCCACGCTGACCCTCGGCCTCACCCTCACCGAGATCGCCGACCGGCCGTACGAGCAGACCCGGACCGCCACCGCCGGCCCCGACGTGATCGTCACACCCCGGACCACCGGCCAGGCCGCGTTGGACGAGCTGGCACCGATGACCAGCGCGGCCGGCGTCACCGACCACAGTGGCCCGTTCCCGATCGCGTACCTGACGATGACGGCCGGCGGCACGTCCGCGCACGCCGTCGTCGAGGGCCGGGACACCGCACCCGTGTCGGTCGACCGGCCCGCCGTGACCGACGGCACCTGGGTACGCCCCGGCGGTGTCGTCGTCGAGCGGGCCTTCGCCGACGCCCTCGGCATCCGCACCGGCGACACGGTCAGCGTCGACGGCCACCCGCTGCGGGTGACCGGCACGGCGGTCACCGCCGCGAGACCGACCTATCCGTACGCCGGGTGGCACTACCCGGGCAGCGTCCTGGTCGAGCGCGGCGGCCTGGTCTGGGTCGACCGCGGCGACCTGGCCACGCTCGCCGGCAACCGGCCGCTGTCGTACACCCTCAACCTCAGGCTCGCCGACCCGGCCGCCAGCACGGGGTACACCGTCGGCGACCAGCTCACCACCTGGCAGGCGATCGGCCACCTCAACGGTCGGCTGTACAGCGACGCGCAGCGGGCGCTGCTCGTCGGCAGTTGGCTGCTCAGCGGCCTTGCGCTGGCCGGCGTCGCCGGTATCGTCGCGGGCCGGATCATCGGGCAGCGCCGCCGGGTGGGACTACTCAAGGCCGTCGGCGCCGGACCGGCCATGATCGCCGCCGTGCACCTCGCCGAGTACCTCGTGATCGGGCTCGCCGCCGCCGCCACCGGCCTGGCCGCGGGCTGGTTCGCGGCGCCGGTGCTGATCCGGCCCAGCGCCGGGCTCATCGGCTCCGTCCACGCCCAGCCACCCGCGCTGCGCACGATGATCGCCGTCACGGCCCTCGCCGTCGTGATCGCGGTGGCGGCCACTCTGGTACCGGTGCTGCGCGCCGCCGCCACCGACACCGTGCACGCCCTGGCCGACGCCGCCACGCCGCCGCAGCGCCGACGGTGGCGCATCTGGCTGTCGCGGCGGCTGCCCACCGCCCTGCTGATCGGGGTACGCATCAACGCGCGCCGGCCGCGCCGGGCCCGGCTGGTCACCGTGAACACCCTGATCACCACGACCGCACTCGTCGCCATGCTCACGGTCAACGCCCGGGTGGTGCGCTTCGACCTCGGCTACACGGAGCTGGTCAATCCCCGCTGGGAACGGGGCGAACGGGCCACCCTCCTGCTCACCGTCGTACTCTGCGTACTCGCGCTCATCAACGCCGTGGTGAGTACCTGGACCGCGGTCCTCGACGCCCGACAGCCGCTGGCCGTCGCCCGGACGCTCGGTGCGACGCCCGCGCAGGCGGGTGTGGGCTTGGCGGTGGCACAACTGCTGCCCGCCGTACCCGGCGTCGCCGTGGGGATCCCGGCCGGCCTCGGGCTTGTGGTGTCCGTCAGCCTCGGCGAGGTCCAGTACCCGCCCGCTTCCTGGCTGCTCGGCGCCGCACTCGGGGTCCTGCTCGCCGTCGCCGCGCTCACCGCCATCCCCGCGATGACGGCCGCCCGGCGCCCGGTCGCGGAGAGTCTCCGGTCCGCACCGACCTGACGGGCGTAGACGGCGTCACCGACGACGATCAGTACAGCGGGGAGAAGTCCGGTCCGTCGGCCGTCGTCACCACCTCCCACCCGAAGGCGGCCAGGGTGATGTCCTGCCGGGCGCCGAACCTGCGCAACAGTCCGGCGACGTGGCCGTCGGGCAGGTCGTCCGCGACCGCCGCGAACTCCGTGGCCGGGGAGGCCCCGAGCTGCTGGGCCACGACCCACGGCAGGGCCAGGCCGACCATGACGTCCCGGTCGTCGTCGTCCCGCAGGCAACGGCCGAGTCCCGTCGCCAGCAGGGACCGTCGGAGCAGCGCCACCGACCGCTCCCGCAACGCGATCGTCGCGAGGCGGACACCGTATCGGCCGAGGGCCAGCGCGGTGGAGGGATCGAGGGAGGCGAGGAACCCCGGGTCGACGGGGCGGGGTGCCCGGGCCAGGACGGCCTGGGCAACCGCGTCGCGGTCGCCCGGAATTCTCGCCAGGTTCGGCTTCATGGCCACAGGGTGGGCACCCTGGTCAAGCCGCACCCTCCAGCCGCTCGGCAGCGTCGCCGTCCAGCACGGCGGCCAGTGTCGCGATCAGGCCGGCAAGGCCGTCGCGGTCGTCGTTGCCGTCGCGATCGTCGTTACCGTCGCGGTCGGCGCTGCCGTCGTGGTCAGCGTTGCCGTCGTGGTCGTCGTTACCGTCGCGGTCGGCGCTGCCGTCGCGGTCCGCGTTGCCATCGTCGTGTGGTTCGTACTCGGCGAGGCACACTCCGGCGACGGTGAACCGCGCGGCGAGGCCGCGCACGGCGCTGTCGAGCTGTTGGAAGGTCAGCCCACCCGGCTCGGGCGTGCCGACGGCGTCGAACACCTCCGGGTCCAGCACGTCGAGGTCGATGTGCAGGTAGACGGCCTCGGCACCGGTGGCGGCGACCTCGTCGATCAGGACGGCCGGGTCGGCCAGCCGTGCCGCCGCGACGTGTCGGATCCGGTGCTCGGCCACGAACTCCCGTTCGCCGGGATCGAGCGCGCGTACGCCGGCCAGCACGACCTGGCTCGGCCGCAACGCCCTGGTCGGGGCTAGCTCGTGCGGGCCGTCGCCGAGCAGGGTCCGCAGAATCATGCCGTGGAACGCGCCGGACGGTGAGGAGGCCGGGCTGTTCAGGTCGCCGTGTGCGTCGAACCAGACCACGGCGAGCCCGTCGCCGTACGCGGCCACGGCCGCCTCGATCGGGGCGAGGTCGACAGCGCAGTCCCCACCGACGGTCACGACCCCTCGCCCGTGCGCCAGGGCGTCGGCGTGGGCGGCGCGTACCGCGTCCAGGTTCGCCGAGAGCGTGTCGAGGGCGGCGACGCGGTCCCGGAGCCCGGCCGGTCGGCCGTCCGCGTCGACCCGGATCCGTTGCCCGGCGGGAAAGAACCCGGCCAGCACGGACGCGCCGTGCCGCAACCGGTACGCGCCAGGTGAACCCGATCCCTGCCATTGCGGTACTTCCAGGACGGTGACCGTCAACGTTCCCACCCCTCTCTCGACATGCTTCCTCCATGGTGCTCCGGCTTTCTCCCATGGTGCTCCGGGGACCAGCCAACGGCCGGTCCCCGGAGTGTCGGCGGAGTGTCGGCGGACTAGGACCAGGTCAGCCCGGCCACGAAAGCCTCGACCTCCTCCCGGGTGAAACTTCCGGTGATGAGCACCAGGACATTGCGACCGCCGGGAAGGTCGACGGTGAGGATGTCACCCGACACGCCCTGGACATCCCCGGTTCGCCAGTTCGCGGGATGACCCGCCACCTCGGCGTTCGGGGTTTCCCGGGACGGCTCCCCGCCACGGTCCCGGGTGTCCAGTGTGGAGCCGTCGGCCCGGCGGTAGACCAGCCGACCGCCACTGGCCACGCCCTCGTCGGTCACGTTCGTGTCGCAGCGCGACAACGCCGCCGCAGGTGGCGGGGCAGGGGACGCGAACCGCACCGCGCAGGAACTGACCCGGTCGAACCGGAGCCCGGCGGCCACGGCGGCGAGCACCTCCTCGGTGGTCCCGTTGATGCCCCGGGCCGCGACCGAGACGCCGGGCACAGGTTCCCAGACGATCAACCGCTGCCTCGCGGCGACGTAGACCTCGGCCGGCTTGCCGTTGACGGTGACCCCACCCTGCCGGGTGAAGCCACGCTTCTGTTCGAGCGCCCAGGGACCGGCCCAGAAGTCCACCGCGATCGGGCTGCCGAGGCTGAGGTACTCCGAGCCGGCCGTACTGGCCCAGCCGGTGGCCGGGGCAGGGCCGCCGACCGATGACTCCGGCTGGAGGGCGGCCAGCACGGCGGGCTCGACCTCGACCGAGAGGTGCAGGAGCGTCGGATCGCTGCCGAGCACGCCCGGGTCCTCCAGAACCGTCGGTCTGCCCGCTACGGAGGGTGGCATCGGCACCCCTGCCAGCCCCTGCCCGTCCACCCCGGTCCCGCCGACGATCTCACCGGGCTGACCCGATGTCGGCCAGGCCAGCACCGAGCCACCGACCCCGACGCCGAGTACGGCCAGCACGGCGGATGCCACCGCCAGACGGCGATACCGACGCAGCACACGGCCCCGGCTCGTCGACCGGCTCAGGAGGGACCCGACATCCACCAGACCGTCGGCCTGGACGGTCATGCTCCGACGCAGTTCGTCATCCATGCTCATCGTGTCCCTCCGAACTCGTTGGCCAACTCCCGCGCCCTCAGGTCACGGAGCTTGGCGAGTGCCCGCATCGCGTGGGTACGGACCGTGGGAAGGGAGCAGTCGAGAATCTCCGCGATCGCGCTGTCGTCAAGATCCTCGTAGTACCGCAGTACCAGTACGGCCCGTTGCCGATAGGGCAGGGTCAAGACCATCTGCCACAGGTGATCCCGCTCGACCACCATGGAATCCTCACCACCGACCACCTCCGCACGGGTCGGGGCGGCGTACGGCAGCTCCCGGTTCCTGCCCAGCCGCCACCACGACCGGTTCGCGTTGACCAGCATCTGTCGTACGTACGCCTCCGGGCGGCCGGTCGCGGAAATCCGCCGCCAGCGGACGTACGCCCGGGCCAGGACATCCTGGACCAGGTCCTCGGCCCGATGCCGATCACCGGAGAGCAGCCGGGCAAGCCGGACCAGGCTGGCACCTCTCGTCGTCACGAACTCCTCGAACGTCACACGGGGCCTCCTCAATCGTTCGCGTCACCGGAAGCAACGCGGCGGACCCGCCGGTGTGTTGACACCGACCACGGAGACGACCGGCCGGCGCCGGGACGTGCCGGCCCGCGCCGGAGCCCCGTCCGGAATCGCATACGCCGGATCACCATCTCGCAGCCGGACGGGTTCACCCGCCCGGCTGCGGTCGGTGGTCCAGCGGGGTCGATGGTGGCGAGCAGCGGTCCGGCCGCTCCGGGACGGACCGCCCGTCGGCAGTGCGCGGCTACGCGGCGGAGAGCTGCTGGGCCAGCCGCTCCATTCCGTCCTTGATCAGCCGCCCGTACTCGTCGTCGCCGAGCGCGCCGATCCCCGCCCGCGCATGCTCAAGGTGCTCGCGGGCCCGGTCGAGATCGCCGAGCCTGCGGTAGCACTCACCGAGGTTGAGGTGCAACGACGGATACAGGCCGGCCACCGGCAGCGGCACCCCCGCCGCCGTCACCCGGTCCTCGGTGAGCAGGTCGGCCGCTGCCAGCGCGCGCTGGTCCCAGACCAACTCCTGCCGGACGTCGTCCTGGACATCGGCCATCGAGTGGGCGAGGACGCAGACGTGCAGTGGATCGCCTTGTTCCCCACCGATCTCGTCCCAGATCTGCGCGAACAGGTCGCGGGCCGCCTCGCGCTGGCCCTGATGGTGATGCAACGCCACCGCTTCGCCGATCCGGACGAGGGTCGCATCGCTGATCATCGGCACTCCCGGATGGCTCGTCCCGCGACGGTGGCATGGATCGTACTTGCCCCCGATCGTCCGCGGCACAGCCCGCACTGCGTGGCGTTCCGGTCCTACCCGTACGGCTCCCCGGCGATGCTCAGGTCGACCACGACGGCCGTACCGGTGCTCAGTGCTGCGCTTCCTGTTCCTCCGCGACCCGGATGATCGTCTTGCCCGGCGTACGGCGGTGGCGGGCGAAGGCGGACGCCGTCTCGGAGAGCGGCCGCACGGCACCGACGATGGGGTTGAGCCGTCCGGCCCGGAGGCGCTGGGCGAGATCGACCAGTTGGGCGCGATCGGGTTCGACGACGAAGAAGATCGCTCGCCCGTCCCTGGGCTGCACGGTCGGCGGCATGGCGACACTGACGACGACGCCGCCCGGGCGGACCAGTGCGGTCGATCGCTGGAGAATCTCGCCGCCGATGACGTCGAACACCACGTCCACCTCGCCGGCCTGCCGAAGGTCGTCGGCGTCCAGGTCGAGGAAGGTCTGCGCGCCGAGGCCGAGCGCGACCTCACGATCGTCGGCTCGACCGGTACCGACGACGTGCGCGCCCACCTCCCGGGCGAGTTGCACGGCGATCGAGCCGACGCCACCCGCAGCGCCGTGGATGAGGACGGTCTGTCCCGTCCTGAGCTGTCCGTGCTCGAAGAGTCCCTGCCAGGCGGTCAGTCCGGAGATGGGCAGCGCGGCGGCGACGGTGTGGTCGATGTCGGCCGCGAGCGGGGCGAGGTTGCGCGCCTCCACCGCGACGTACTCGGCCAGCGATCCGTTCCGGGCCCAGTCGGTCAGCCCGAAAACCCGCTGGCCCACGCTGAGGCCGGTGGTCCCGTAGCCGAGTTCGACCACCGTTCCGGAGAGTTCGTGCCCGGGGATGCTCGGCGTCCGGTCGCGGCCGGCCCGATCGGTCCAGGTCGCCGGCCAGTCGAGTTCGCCGGGCGTGAAGCCGGCGGCGTGTACCCGCACGATGACGTCGTTCTCCGCGGCGTGCGGGTAGGGCATGTCGGTCAGGGTGAGGCCGCTGACACCCGCGTCACGGTCTCGTACGGTGATCGCTCGCATCCTCGAATCCTTTCAAGAACATTCTTCGGTACGGGCCGGTTCTGCCGGACTCGCAGGAGGGTCCGCTCGTGGCACGGTGGCGGCTCCGCCTGCCCCAGGCTCGCGTTTCGGGTACTGCCCGGGTCAGCTCGGCCAGGCCGAGCCGAGGACGCGCTCGACCATTGTCGTGCGCTGGAAGCCGGGGACGAAGTGCTCGAGTACGTCGGAGTTCACGGTGCCGTTCGTGGTTTCGGGACGATACCTGAGCCCGTCGGCGTACGTGCGCAGGAACTCGTGCTTGAAATCCCCTCGCGGGTGTACGGCGAGGATTTCGTCCAGCTGATCGCGTGCTATTCCGTCCAGCCCGAACCCGAGAACGTCGGTCAGGACGCCGAATTGCGTGGTGGCGATCTCCGGGGACATCCGTTCGGGGATGCCCGGAGTGGTGTGCAGCGCGATCGCCGTCCAGACGGTCTCGGCGGCGGCCGCCGGGAATCCCCGTTCCAGGAGGAATTTGCGCGCATGGTCGGCGCCGTCGACCTCGAAGCGCTGCTCGACGTCGGAAAATGGGGTCAGCAGGCCGCTGTCGTGGAAAATGGCCGCCAGATAGAGCAGTTCCGGGTCCGGCATCACGCCGAGCCGGTCGGCGTGGATCAGGCTGAAGAGGAAGACCCGCCGGGAGTGGTGGTAGATGAGCGGGCTGGTCGTCTCCTGGATGCGCCTGGTCGCCTCGGCGACCGCCGCCGTCTCGGGAATCTCCAGTCCCGCGATTACCTCTGGCATGATCCTGGCCTTTCGGAACTGTGTGGGCTGTGCATTGTTCGGTCGACTTTCATGCTGCCCAACGAGCGGGCTGCGGCGCCGCCTCCGTCCAGCCAGAAAGCCCTTGTATCCGGACAGCTGAGATCCCGGCGGTCCACTCCGTCCGGGGACCACCCTCAACCCCTGCGGTCGCGGTCGAGCGCCTGCGGTGCCATTTCGCGACGTCCGTCACACCTGGTGGTGTGCCATGCCGGCTGTCGGGTTCGCCGCGTCGCGTCGAAACCGGACACCGATTGCGGTACGCGCATTTTGGAGGCTGATTCGCGAGGGCTCCGCGTCGGTTACCCCTCGCCACGGGATCTCCGCCGTCGCCGTTGACGGTGTGTTACCAATGAACCGTGCCAGTGCCTCCTGCGTCGCCGATCCGACGGCCGTCGGTGGCACCGGGGTCCGATCGGGTGTCGCCCGGTCCCGGCTCCGGAGATTCCGCAATGGTGAACTCCGGGCCGCACCTCGTCGCGGTTCTCGTCTACGACGGAGTGACGTTGCTGGACGTCGCTGGTCCCGCCGAGGTCTTCAAGGAGGCGAACCGGTTCGGTGCCGACTACCGGATCGTGCTGCTGTCGCCGACCGGTGCGGACGTCACGTCGAACCTCGGGGTCCGGATCGCGGTCGACGGCGCCGTCACCCCGGAGCCGGCCCTCGGCACGTTACTGGTGGCCGGGTCCGACCGCTATCCGCGGGTCCGGGTGCCCGGTGACCTGGCGGACGCCGCGCGGATACCGGCGGCGGTGGCCGGCCGGGTGGCGTCGGTCTGCACCGGGGCTTTCGTCCTGGCCGCGGCCGGTCTCCTCGACGGCAAGCGCGCGACCACGCACTGGCAGGTCACGGACGAACTCGCCACCCGATGTCCGACGTGCCGCGTCGAGCCGGACGCGATCTACGTCCGCGACGGCACCACGTACACGTCGGCGGGGGTGACGGCCGGGATCGACCTGGCCCTCGCGCTCGTCGAAGAGGACCACGGGCCCGGCCTGGCCCGCGACGTCGCCCGCGCCCTGGTGGTCTACATGCAACGTGCGGGCGGGCAGTCGCAGTTCTCGGCGCCGTTGCAGGGCCCACCGCCCCGCTCGCCGGCACTGCGCAAAATCACCGACCTGGTGACGGCGAACCCTCGCGGGGAACACTCGCTCAGCGAACTCGCGAAACACCTCAACGTGAGCACCCGGCAGCTCACCCGGCTCTTCCACGACGAGTTGTCCACCACACCGGCCCGCTACGTGGAGAGCATCCGGTTCGACATGGCCAGGGCACTGCTCGACCAGGGACACACCGCGACGCGGGCGGCGGCCCTCGCCGGCTTCCCGAGTTACGAGAGCATGCGACGGGTTTTCGCCAGAAAGCTGTCGATCAGCCCCGCCGCCTACCAGCGCCGGTTCAGCACGGCCCGCCGCGCCAACTCGGGTTAGCCCCGATCCGACACCATCGGCGGTACGCCGTCACCGCGCGATGCCCAAATACCTTGACGGTCATCGATATCCGTCCTACCTTCGCCCCGGGGTCCACCGGACCGGCGGAGGGGGATGGCGGGATGCGAGCGCGTGCCTGGACGGCGACGGCGGTCGCCGTCGTACTGGTCAGCGGCAGCGGATGTGCGACCGGGCCGGAGGCGGCGGTCCCCACCGGGACCAGCGGCGACGGCAGCGCCATCTACCTGGACCGGTCCTACTCGGCACGGGAACGGGCGGTCGACCTGGTCTCCCGGATGACCCTCGCCGAGAAGGCCGCCCAGATGGTCAGCAGCCAGTCCGCAGCGCTGCCCCGGCTCGGCATCGCCGCCTACGGCTGGTGGAACGAGGCCGGGCACGGGGTCGCCCGGGAGGGCACCCTGCACAACGCCAACCCGCCGATCCTGGTCAACACCACCTCGTACCCGGTCGACCTGTCCCTCGGCGCCACCTGGAACCCCGACCTGGTCCACCGGGAGGCCACCCTGATCTCGGACGAGGCCCGGGAGGTGGTCCGGGACAACCGGCTGGACCTGAACTTCTACTCCCCCACCGTCAACCTGGCCCGCGATCCGCGCTGGGGCCGCAACGACGAGGCGTTCAGCGAGGACCCGCTGCTCACCGCCGCCCTCGCCGCGCAGTTCGTGAACGGGATGGAGGGCAAGGACCGGTCCGGCCGGATGCTGCCGGAGAGCGGCGGATATCTGAAGACCAGCACCACGCTCAAGCACTACGCCGCCAACAACAGCGAGTTCGACCGGCTGCGCGGCACCGCGAACATGGACGACCGGACGCTGCGGGAGTATTACACCGCGCAGTTCCGGGAGGTGGTCGAGCGCAGCTCCCCGGCGTCCATCATGACCTCGTACAACCGGCTCAACGGGGTACCGACCTCGGCCAGCGGCTATCTGATGGACGAGCTGGCCCGGCAGACCTTCGGGTTCGACGGCTTCTTCACCTCGGACTGCGACTCGATCCGGGAGATCCAGCACGGCCACCGCTGGCAGCCGCCGGGCCACCCGGCCCCGCTGGACCACGTCGAACGGCACGCCTGGGCCAACGCGGCCGGTGAGGACCTGAACTGCCAGCAGGGCTACCACGACGAGTGGAGCTACGCCAACACCATCCCGGAGGCGATCGCCCGGGGCGTCGACACCCCCTACGGGCGCTACACCGAGGAGCACGTGGACGCCTCGCTGGTCCGGCTGCTGACCACCCGGATCCGGCTCGGCGAGTTCGACCGGCCCGAGGACGTACCGTGGGTGACCGCCGCCCGGTCCCGGGTCGCGCCGGGGACCTGGACCAACTCGGACGCCAACGGCGCGGTCACCCAGACCCCGGCCCGGCTGGCGACGGCCCGCGAGGTCGCCGCCGAGGGCATCGTGCTGCTGAAGAACCAGGCCCCGAAGACCCGGCCGACACGTGCCGGCCGGGCCGCGCTGCTGCCGCTGCGGGTACCGGCGTCCGGGCCGTACCGGGTGGCGGTGCTCGGCTACTACGCCAACCCGCCGACGATGTACCTCGGCGGCTACTCCAGCATCCAGGCCAGCGCCGGGCAGGCCAACGAGGTCAACGGTTACCAGGGGCTCAGGGCGGCGATCCAGCGGATCAACCCCGGCGCGGTCGTCGACCACCTGCCCGGGGTCACCCCGGGCAGCCTGGCCGAGGTGGACCCGGCCTCGGTGGCGGCCGTCGCCGACTACGACGCGGTGATCGTGTACGCCGGCACCGACGATCGGCACTCCCGGGAGGACGTCGACCGGTCGACACTGGCGCTGCCGGGCGCGCAGGCGTCCCTGATCAGCCAGGTGGCGGCCCGCAACCCGAACACCGTGGTCTATCTGGAGACCGTCGGCCAGGTCGACGTGGCCGGTTTCGAGGCGGCCGTGCCGGCGATCCTGTGGAGTTCGCACAACGGACAGCGCAAGGGCGAGGCGCTGGCCGACGTACTGCTCGGGGCCCGCAACCCGAGCGGGCACCTGCCGTTCACCTGGTACCGGGACGCCGGGCAGCTCCCGCCGATCGACGACTACGCGATCCGCGGCGGCGACGGGCGCCCCGGGCGGACGTACATGTACTTCGACGGCGAGGTGTCGTACCCGTTCGGCCACGGCCTCGGCTACAGCGGGTTCGGCTACTCGAAGCTGCGGGTGGACCGCCGGACGGCGCACGCCGACGACACCGTCCGGGTCGGCGTGAACGTCACCAACACCGGTCGGGTGCCGGGCGCCGAGGTGGTGCAGCTCTACGTCTCCACCCCGGGTGCCCCGGCCGGCCTGGAACGTCCGGCCAAGCGGCTGGCCGGCTTCGAGAAGGTCTCGCTGCGCCCGGGGCAGACCAGGCGGGTGGAGTTCCGGGTACCCGTCGCCGACCTCGCCTTCTTCGACGAGCGTGCCGGCCGGTACGTCGTCGACCCGGGGGCGTACGCGTTCCAGGTCGGACGCTCCAGTGCGGACGCCGACCGTCGGCTGCGGGCGGTGGTGAGCGTCCGAGGGGCGTTGCGCCCGGCGTTGTCGGTCGTCACCGCGACCGCGCCGACGCTGGTCTCCCCGGGCACCGTCCTCGCCCCGAAGCTGACGATCGGGATGACCGACGACACCCGGTACGGCCACCGCGCCGAGGGTGCCAGCGCGCCGCTGCCGGCCGGCGCGACCGTGCGGTACCGCAGCAACCGCCCGCGGGTGGTCTCGGTCGACCGGTCGGGCGGCATCCGGGCCGAGGCGACCGGGGTCGCCACGATCACCGCCACCGTCAGCTATCGCGGCGTCAGCCGGTCCACCGAGTTCGTCGTCGGGGTGCGATAGGCCCGAGGTTGCGGTAGGTCCAGGTGCGGTAGGCCGGGGTGCGGTAGGCCGGACCGGCGGCAGCCACGCCGATGTCGCACAGGGTTGCGCTTATATAAGTTTAGCCTGATACACTCCCACCCGTTCCGGCACTGAAGGCCAGCTTGAGGGAGTGATGGTGGACATCGTCGACGAGATCAACGCGACCCATCGGACGGTCGGTCGGGCCGCGACGCCGGTCGGCGAGGCCCGGACCGTCCTGCTGCGCAGGACCTACGACACGTCGATGGACGACCTCTGGGACGCGGTCACCAACCCCGAACGGCTGCCCCGGTGGTTCGCACCGGTCACCGGGGAGTTCAAGCTCGGCGGCCGTTACCAGGTCGAGGGAAACGCCGGCGGCGAGATCATCCGGTGTGAGCCGCCCCGCCTGTTCAGGCTGACCTGGGTCTTCGGCGAGCCGGCCGAGGACGGGTTCAGCGAGGTCGAGGTACGGCTCTCCCCCGGCGACGGCGCCGAGCGGGTCGTATTCGAACTCGAACACATCGCGGTGACCGACCCGGAGCGGTGGACCGAGTACGGTCCCGGCGCGGTCGGCGTCGGCTGGGACCTCGCCCTGCTCGGCCTCGGCCTCTACCTGGGCGGTCAGGCCATCACCGACCCCAACGCCTGGGGCGAGTCCCGGGAGGCCCGCGAGTTCATGACGCTGAGCAGCAACGCCTGGGGTGCGGCCAACGTGGCCGGCGGCGAGCACCCGGACGCGGTGGCGGCGATGGTCGCCAACACCACGCAGTTCTACGCCCCGGACCCGCCCGCCGGGCCGAGCGCCCCCTGAGGCAGCCCGCCGGCCGAGACGCTACGGTCCGGGCGGCCCCGACTGCGCGACGTCGGATTCCCCGACGAACTCGAAGTGGAACTCCCGGATGAAACAGTCCCGGGGCTGCCCCACCGCGAAGAGCACACACTCCACCACCGACCGGGCGGTGAGCGGGTCACCCGGCCCGCGCGGCCCGTCCGGCACGAAGTCCGGCGGATAGAGCGAGATCACCCGGATCCCCTCGGCGCGCAGCCGGTGCGACAGGATGCCGGCGAACCCGGCCTGGGCGTGCTTGGCGGCGTAGTACGCCGGATGCGCCGCCAGGCGGTGGTTGCCGACCTCGGCGGAGGCGGAGACGAGGTTGACGATGTCCGGCCGCTCCGAGGCGCGCAGCAGCGGCAGCAGGTGCCGGGTGAGCAGCACCGTACCGGTCGCGGCTCCGGCGATGGTGTCGACGATCTCGTCGTCGGAGGCGTCGCCGAGTTCCACCCCGGGCAGAAAGCCGGCACCGTTGTTGACCAGGACGTCGATCCGGTCGGTCCGCTCGGCCAGCGCCGCCGCGAAGCCGCGTACCGAATCGGGGTCGGCCAGGTCGCAGCGGAACGCCTCGGCGGTGCCGGCACCGTCCCGGGCGATCAGGTCCGCGGTGCGGCCGGCCGCCGCCGGATCCCGGGCCGAGACGACGACGTGCGCGCCGCGCTCGGCGAACGCCAGTGCCAGGGTACGGCCGGTGCCCCGGCCCGCACCGGTGACGACGACCCGCAGTCCGTTCGAGATCATGGCCCGAGTCCAGCACCTCAACCGGGCTTCAAGTCAACCCGTGACCGCCGTCGACCGATGCAGCCGCCGTCGACCGGTTCAGCCGCCGTCGACTGGTCCAGCCGCCGTCGACCGGTTCAGCCGTCCTCGTCGGAGAGCGCGGCGAGCGCGGTGCGGACGTGCTCGGCCTCCAGCGAGTCCAGCTCGGTGTAGCCGGTCAGCGCCTGTGCCAGGTGCCGCCGCGCCCGGGGCAGGTCACCGAGGTCCCGGTGGGCGTGTCCGAGGCCGGTGTGTGCCCGGGCCTGCGGCTCCCGGGCGCCGATCTCGGCGGCGATGCCGAGCGCCTCGGTGTGGTGGGCGACGGCGTCGGCGGGGCGGCCGGTGGCGCGGGCGGCCGCACCGAGACCGTTGAGCACCCAGGCCCGTACCTCCCGGTCGTCGATCTCGCGGCACAGCCCCAGCGCCTCGGTGAAGTACTCGACAGCCCGGTGCGGCTGCCCCAGGCTCAGGTGCACGCTGCCGAGGTTGTCCAGCGCGTTGGCCTGCCCCTGCCGGTGACCGAGCTGCCGGAACACGGCCAGCGCCCGCCCGAGGTGGTCGGCCGCCGACCGGTGCCGGTCCAGCCGCTGCTCGGCCAGCCCGAGATTGGTCAACGCCGTCGCCTCGCCGAGCCGGTTACCGGCCCGGTGGGCCAGTGCCGCGGCCCGGGCGAAGTGGCCGGCCGCGGCCTCGTAGCGGCCCTGCTGCGCGTCGACGGTGCCGAGGTTGCTCAGCACCAGCGCCTGCTGGACGTCGTCGCCGGTCGCCTCGGCGAGGTCCATCGCCCGCCGGAGGTAGCCGGCGGCCGGTTCGGGCCGTCCCCGGAGCCGTTCGAGGTTGCCGAGGACGGTCAACACCCGCGCCCGCTGGGTACGGTCACCGGCCCGCCGCGCCACCGCCAGCGCCCGCCGGAGATGGTCGACGGCCCGCTCGTACCGGCACAGGTGCAGGTGCGTCACGCCGAGGCCGAGCAGCGCGTGCGCCTGGCCGGACCGGTCACCGGTCGACTCGGCGGCCTGGTACGCCTGACCGTGGATGGTCAGCGCGTCCGCGTAGTGGCCGCCGTCGAGGTAGCGGTAGAGCAGGGCCGACAGCGCGACGGCGTGTCCGGGCCAACCGCCGGTGCCGCTCTGCGTGGCGACCGCCGCCAGGTTGGGCAGTTCGGTGTCGAGCCAGGCCCGGGCCGCCTCGGGGGTCGCCAGTGGCCGGCCCGGGTTGGCCGGCGCGTCGACCCGGGGCGCGGGACGCGGGTCGGTCAGGTCGAGCAGCTCGGTCGCGACCCGGACCGTACCGAGGTAGGCGTCGAAGAGCCGGCCCAGCGCGGCCCGCCGGTCGGCGTCGGACTCGTGGCTGGTGGCGAGCCGGACGGCGTAGGCGCGCAGCAGGTCGTGCATGCCGTACCGGCCGGTCGGGACGGGATGCAGCAGGTGGGCCCGGGCCAGCACCTCCAGGTCGGCGCGGGCCGCCGCCGGCTCGGTGCCGGTCAGCGCGGCGGTGGCGTACTCCTCGAAGTCCGCGCCCGGATGCAGGCCCAGCAGCCGGAACGTGCGGGCCACCGGCGGCGGCAGGTGTTGCACCGACCAGGAGAAGACGGCGGTGACGGCGGCCCGGGGGTCGCCGTCGGCGTCCATCAGCTCCAGCCGGCGCTGCCGGTCGGCCAGCTCGGCGGTCAGCTCGGCGAGGGTGGCGCCCGGATGCGCGGCGGCCCGCTCGGCGGCGACCCGCAACGCCAGCGGCAGCCGGGCGCAGAGGTTCGCCAGGCTGGCGACCGCCTCCGGCTCGGCCTCGGCCCGCGCCCCGACCAGGTGGCTCAGCAGCGCGACCGCGTCGGGCAGCGGCAGCAGGTCGAGGTCGACCCGGCGGGCGCCGTCCCGGGCCACCAGGCCGGCCAGCCGGTCCCGGCTGGTCACCACGACCGCGCAGGACGGGGTACCGGGCAGCAGCGGCCGGACCTGCTCGACGGTTGCCGCGTTGTCCAGCACGATCAGCATCCGCCGGCCCGCCAACTGGGTGCGGTAGCGGGCGGCCCGCTCCTCGACGTCGATCGGGATCTCCGCCCCGGTCACCCGCAACGAGGCCAGCAGCCGGGCCAGCGCGTCGGTGGGCGGCATCGGCTGCTCCGGGTCGTAGCCGCGCAGGTTGACGTAGAGCTGGCCGTCGGGGAAGCGGTCGGCCACCCGGTGCGCCCAGTGCACGGCCAGCGCGGTCTTGCCGACTCCGGCGGTACCGGAGACCGCCGAGATCACCACCGCGTTCGGTGCCGGGCCGGCGAGGATGGCGTCGAGGTGGGCCAACTGCTCGTCCCGGCCCATGAAGGCGAAGACGTCCGCCGGCAACTGCCGGGGTACCGACCGGTGGCCCGCCCTGGCGGTCCGGCGCGGGGCCCGGCGGTGCTGTTCGGCGACCCGGTCCCGGGCGGTGGCCAGCATCCCCTGCTCCACCGGGGTGGCGCCGAGGAGTCCGACCAGGACGTCGAACCGGTCGGTGGGCGGCAGGGTCCGGCCGGTCAAATACTCCGCCACCGCCGCCGTCGACCAGCCGGTCCGGGCGGCGAGTTCGCGGTAGGTGAGTTCGCCGTCCCGGCGCTGGCGTGCGTGCCGGCGGCGCAGTGCCCGCAGCACCGTGGCCAGGTCGGGCAGCGTCCGCACCCCGGACACGTCGAGTGGCGGCTGGTCGAAGACCGGCCCGGTCGAGCGGTGCGCCATCCTGCTGGGACCCCTCCGGTCTCCGCCAACGGACGAAGCCTAGACCGCGGTACGAACTGATCAACAGTTGTCTGTCGATTTCTGCCCCTGTACGGAATCCCGGCCCCGCCGCCCGTCGATCCGCCACCATCGCCGGGTACGCACCCGGTGCTGCCGGTCGGATCTCCCGGAGGTGTGGTGGCGACGCGACGACGATGTCGCACCCGACTCGCCGCCCCGGTCCCCCTCCGGTGCTCCGCCCCAGCGGCGGCCCGGACGGTGTTCCGCGGGAAGGAGACTGTCCATGTCAGACGATGTCGTTCGGCTGCCCGGCTCGGTTCGGAGCCGGCGGCCATGGCAGCGGTGGGGCGGTGTCACGGCCGCCGCCGTCCTCGCGCTGCTGGCCGGAAGCCTCGTCGCGCCCGGCGCGGCGGCCGGTGCCGCGCCCACCCGGCCGGGCGGACCCGCCCCGCTGCACGCCGCGACCGGCACGGCGGTCGCCGGAAGTTACGTCGTCGTGCTCAACGGGAAGCCGGGTTCGGCTGCCGCCGCGCGCGGCGGCAGCGCGGTGGCCCGGGCGACGGCGCTGGGCGGGACGGTGGAACACCGCTACCGCAGCGCGCTCAACGGCTTCTCCGCCAGGTTGACCCCGGCCCAGGTCGACGCGCTGCGCAACGACCCCGAGGTCTCCTACATCGCACCCGACCAGCAAATCAGCCACGAGGTCACGCAGACCCCGGTCACCTGGGGGCTGGACCGGGTCGATCAGCACCACCGGCCGCTGAACAACGTCTACGAGTACGCCCGGACCGGTGCCGGCGTGACCGTGTACGTCATCGACAGCGGCATCCGGGCCAGCCACGTCGAGTTCGGCGGGCGGGTGGCCGGCGGGTTCACCGCGATCAACGACGGCCACGGCACCAACGACTGCCACGGGCACGGCACACACGTCGCCGGTACGGTCGGCTCGGCCGCGTACGGGGTGGCCAAGGGGGTGCGGCTGGTGCCGGTACGCGTCTTCGGCTGCTCGCCGACCACCAGCACCTCGGCGGTGATCGCCGGGGTCGACTGGGTCACCGCCAACCGCACCGGCCCGTCGGTGGCGAACATGAGCCTGGGCGGGCCGCCGCAGCCGGCGCTGGACGCGGCGGTGAGCAACTCGATCGCGTCCGGCGTGACGTACGTCGTCGCCGCCGGCAACGACAGCGTCGACGCGTGCGGCCAGTCCCCGGCCGCCCTGCCGAACGTCGTCACCGTGGCCGCCAGCGACTCCGGGGACGCCCGGAGCTGGTTCTCCAACTTCGGCCAGTGCGTGGCGCTCTTCGCGCCCGGCTCGGACATCCTCTCCACCGGGATCGCCTCGGACGGCGCCGCCCTGGTGGCCAGCGGCACCTCGATGGCCAGCCCGCACGTGGCCGGCGCCGCGGCCCTCTATCTGGAGCGGAACCCGAACGCCCCGCCGGCCGAGGTCTCGGCGTGGCTCACCGGCACCGCCACCCCGAACGTGATCTCCGACGTCCGGGGCTCGCCGAACCTGCTCCTCTTCGCCAGCAGTCCCGGTACGCACTCGGCGATGACCTGGCGGGTCAAGGAACAGCGACCCGACAACGTGGTGCTGGTCGGCTCGGACGAGCAGACCAACCCCTACCAGGGGGACACCCCGGCCACCACCAGCCTGCCGATCCTGTGCCTGTCGCAGACCGACGCCCCGATCCCGGCCGGAATCACCCCGGACCAGTACAACGGCTGGTCCGGCGGTTCGGTGCAGCTCAGCGCGCCGGTGTCCGGCACCCGGCTGAGCAGTCCGGCCGAGGCGGACTGGATCTGCGCGTCGACCTTCGGCGCCGGCTGGCGGATGGCCGAGTTCCACGACGGGTACTACTTCGTCCGGCGGCCCTTCCCCGGGCTGCCGATCCCGCCGCTGCGGGCCCGCAGCGGATGGAACCTCTGGACGCACGGCACCCTGCCGACGAACATCCGGTTCTGGGTGCACATCAACGACCAGGCGGGGAACCCCTGGAACTGAGCGTGCCCGACCGCGACGACCGGCAACGACCGTACGGCCGCGACGGCGCACGGCGGATCCCCCGCCGTGCGCCGTCGTCAGCTCAGGACCGCGGCTGCTCGGTCAGGACCGAAGTTCCGTCAGGACCGAAGTTCCGTCAGGACCGAAGCTCGGTCAGGACCGCAGCTCGGTCAGGACCGCAGCTCGGTGAGGGCGGCGGCGAGCATTCCGGAGAGCGACCTTCCGGCGAGTTCCTCGCGCAGCGCCGGGTAGTGCGGATAGTGGTTCAACATCCGGCCGGGGTTGGCCGGATCGGGGTACCCGGCGAAGGCCCCCCAGCGCCACAACGCGTACTCGTGCCGGCTCGCCATCGGCCCGCCACCGTGTTCGACGCACTGGAAGTAGCCCGGGATGAAGAGTTCGGGGTAGACCTGCCACACCTCCTCCTCGTTCGGGATGGGCAGGAAGAACCGGTCGAAGTACTCGTGGCAGAACACCTGGAACGTGGCCTGCATCTTGGTGAAGGCCGCGATCAGGTACTGCTCCAGCTGCGCGGTCTGTAGGTTGCCCTGCGCCCGGGCCGCCAACGCGACCGGTCCTAGCGAGACGAGCAGCACCCCGAGGTCGCGCATCGCCGCGAAGTTGAAGTTCTGCCCGACCACGTCGTAGCGGACGTTGATGGCGGTGACGCAGGCGGTGGCGTCCTGGGCGAACCGCTGCTTGAGGCTCATCGAGAAGTCCTGGCTCTCGACGAACTCCAGCATGGCGTGCTCGGTGCAGCCCCGGACCTCGGCGACGGTCAGCGCGTCCATGTGGTCCTTGATCGCCTGCTCGGAGCGGCGGACCTCACTGATCATCAGCGTCACCGCCTGATCCAGGGTCAGCCCGCCGCTCTTCGAGTCGTTGTAGAAGGAGTACGCGGCATAGGCGAACTGTGCCACCTGGATGATCGTCCCCGGGTCCACCGCCTGCGCGGGACGCGGGGCGACCGGTACCGCCAGCCCGGTGGCCGCCACCGCGGCGACCAGTCCCCGGGTCGCCACCTTCCTCAGCCTGGCCCTCATCATCAGACTCCTCCGTCGGTCATCCGTTGCAGCGTGTCTCTGGCCAGCTCCCAGCTCGTACCGGCGCCGGCCGCGGCCTCGACCGTCGCCGTGGTCCACGGCCCCTCCCGCCACTCGCCGTTGACCTGGTAGTCCTGGAAGGTGCGCGGGCCGTGCGGGGTCGAGCACTCGTACACCACGTGATAGATCGACGGATGCCAGTCCATGTCGCCCTCCCGGGAGACACACCTCGGCTTGAGCCGGTCGACGATTGCCTGCATCGCCGCCCGGTAGTTCGGCATGTAGGTGGCCGTACCGAGCCCGGCGGCGATCCGCGCCTCCAGTCCGACGGAATAGAGCGAATAGATGGCGAAGCCGAGGTGATCGGCCTCGACCGGGGATTCGACGGCGTCGAAGACGCTCTTGGCCTGACGCGCGTGCAGGGCGACCTCCAGCGCGTAGTCCAGCAGCGCATCCTCGGTGAGCAGGGGCAGGGACGGGACCTCCAGGATCGCGTGCTCGGCCGCGCCGACCCACGGTGCCGCGGCGACCGCGTCCAGATGCGAGAGGATGGCGTCCTCGGCCTCGCCGACCGCCCCGACGAACTCCTGTAGCGCCTGGAAGAGCTGCTGCTCGGTCAGTTCGCCGGAACGGGCGTCCAGGAACAGACTGAAGGCGATCCGACCCACCTTCCGGATCTCGTCGATACCGACGGCCGCCTGTGCCGGCGTGGCCGTACCGGGCAGGGTCACCACCACCGCCAGCGCCGCCACGGCGATGCCGCGTAACAATCTGGCTCTCACCAAGGTTCTCCCTCCGCTGTGGCCGCGACCGGGGCCAGACCCGTCGATGCGGCACTGATTCCGGAGTCACCCTGCCAAGCACGACTGGACAACGACTGGACGCGACGCCGAAGAGACCGGTACCTCTCCGGTCGCCTTCCGGAGAACCACGTCGGACGTTCGGCCGGACGCCGATGACCGGACGATTCCGCTACGGTGTGCCGCACACTGATTCGTCGACCAGGACGGCACATTCTCTCCGCGTTCAGACCCAACCTGATCCGATCTTGATTGACGTCGATAGCATCGATGTCGCGGTGATCGCCGTGGTCCTGTCCTGCCGTTTCGTGGAGAGAGGAACATGGGGCGTATCAGGCTCCGCTTCGCTTCCGTCCGCTTCGCCCTCGGCGCCGCGCTGCTGTCGGTCAGCGCAGGGGTCGCCCGACTCGAAACCACCTCGTCCGCCGCGTCCTCGGCGCTCTTCGCGGCCGGCCTGATGACGCTGGCGACCGGGGTGGCCAGCATCGAGTCCCGGTCCGTCGTCGTGCACGACCGATGGGACTACGGGCGGATCCACAGGGCACTGGAAAAGGCGCCGGAGGATGCCGTCATCCGGATCCAGCAGACCTGGTTCCCCGAGGAGAACTTCGTCGCCGCACTCTGCAATCTCTACCTACAGCAGCACAAACGGTTCGCCCTGCGGGTACTGCTGATGGACCCGGGCGAGGAACGGGATCCGCCGCCGGACCTGCTCGCCGCGCGGGTACGGCTGCGTGGCATCTCGGCCACGGCGAGCGCGGAGAAGATCAGGTCCACGATGGCCGATCTGGTGCGGTTGAAGCAGATGGTGCACGACGACCAGAGCGGGCTGCCGGGATCAGGTCGACGGGCCGGTGAAGTCGATCTGGAGATCCGGCTCTACGATTTTCTGCCCTTCGGACCCATTTACCAGATCGGTGACGAGGTCATGTTCGTCGGCTTCTACGTGAACCACGGGACATCGTCGGCCGGGCCGATGCTGGAGATCAGGAACAGCGGCCGTACCGCCCTGTGGCGCCAGTTCGCGCAGAATTTCGACTACGGCTGGCGGGCCTCGCAGCCGCGGCGCCACCATCCGGCACCGTGAACCGGCCACGTTTCGGCGGCGTCGTCCGGTAGGTGGTTCCGGTTCCCGGGGATCGTGGCCGGATCTGTGGGCTGGCGGTCGTTGTCGGGCACCAGCCTGCCCGCCAATACTCGCCGCATGAGCATTTCATCCGCCCGCGACGACGGTCATCGGGACGTGGTCGTCGCGGCCGGAGACGGTGCCGTGCTGTTGGACGTCGCCGGGCCGTTACAGGTCTTCGCGCTGGCCGGCAAGCTCGGTGCCGGCTACCGGGTCCGGCTGGCCTCCCCCGGAGGGCGGCCGGTGCAGACCCGGGAGGGTGTCCAGCTCGCCGCGCACACGGCCGTGGAGACGCTCGCCGGTCCGGTGCACATCCTGATGGTGGCGGGCTGCGACACCTCGCCGGCCGGCGGCGCGCAGGAACCGCTGGCCCGCGCGGTACGTCGTCTGCACGAGCACTGCGCGGTCGTGGCGTCGGTCTGCATCGGCGCCTTCGTACTGGCCGAGGCGGGCCTGCTCGACGGCAGGCGGGCCACCACCCACTGGGCCTTCTGCCGCGAACTCGCCGAGCGGTACCCGGCGGTCACCGTCGAGTCCGACGGCATCTTCGTACGCGACGGCCGGGTCTTCACCGCCGCGGGCGTCACCGCCGGCATCGATCTCGCGCTGGCGCTGGTCGAACAGGACCACGGTCCCGCACTCGCCCGTCGGGTCGCGCACTGGCTGGTGGTCTTCCTGCAACGGCCGGCCGGGCAGTCGCAGCTCTCGGTGCGCGGCCGGACCAGGCACTCGCGCCAGTCGGCGCTGCGGGTGGTGCTCGACGCGGTCGCCGAGCAGCCGGACGCGGACCACTCGCTGGACGCGATGGCCGCCCGTGCCTCGGTCAGCCCCCGCCACCTGTCGCGACTGTTCACCCAGGTGCTCGGCACCAGTCCCGGCCGGTACGTCCAGCAGATCCGGGTCGAGGCCGCCCAGCAACTCCTCGAAGCCGGCGACGACCCGGTCGAGGTGGTGGCCAAGCAGTGCGGCTTCCGCAGCGTCGAGACGATGCGGCGGGCCTTCCACAGTGTCCTCGGGACGTCCCCGACCGAATACCGCCAGCAGCTCCACCCGGGCCTCGGCCGACGGCCGCCCGGCTCGGCACCGCCGCTCGGCTGAGCATTCCTTCCGAACGAGCACCCTCCTTCCGAACGAGCACCCGACACCTTCCCCGAAGAAACCATCCGAGACAGGAGCGAGGTAGACCCATGCCTGAAAACCCGAACCGGCGACAGATGCTGACCCTCGGCGCCGCACTCGCGGCGACCGGCCTCACGCTGGGCGCCGGACGACCGGCCGCCGCCGGGCAGCCCCGACCGGCCGGCGGCACCGAGGAGCCCCTCGACATCGCGTTCCTGGTCTTCGACGGGATGGTGCCGCTCGACCTGATCGGCCCGCTGGGCGTGCTCGGTGCCACCATCCGCACGGGCGCGCGACCGGCCCGGCTGCACTTCGTCGGCCGCGACCTGGCGCCGATCCCCGGCGGTGACGGGCTGGCGTTCCTGCCCACCGCCACCTTCGACACGCTCCGCCGGCCGGATGTGCTGGTGGTGCCCGGACCCGGGCAGCCGAGCCGGCTGATGCAGGACCCCGGCATCCTGGACTACATCCGCGCGGTGCATCCGTTCACCCGGATCACGTTCGGGATCTGCACCGGGGTGCTGCTGATGGGCGCCGCCGGCATCCTGCGCGGTCGGGCGGCGACGACGTACTGGGCGTTCGCCGAGGAGCTGCCGCTGTGCGGTGCGCGGTTCAGGCGGCAACGCTGGGTCGTCGACGGCAGGATCGTGACCAGCGCCGGGATCTCCGCCGGCATGGATGCCGCGCTGGTGGTGGCGGCACGCCTGTGGGGTGAGCGGGCCGCCGGAATGGGGCAGGCGTTCCTGGAGTACGACCCCGAGCCGCCGTTCGACTACGGCGACGTCGACAACCTGCCGGCCGAGGACGAGGAGCTGCTCCGGCGTTCGTTCCTGCCGGAACGGGAGCGCGTCCGCGAGGTGCTCAGCTGATCGCCACCCGGCTCGACAGAGTACGTAGTGTGCCCGCCCTGCTACCCTCCGACCCGGGGAGGGGTGTCGATGGCTACGGAAGTACGAGTCGACCCGGCACTGCTTGAGGCGAAGGCCGGCGTGACGGCCAACCTGCGGGCGGGCCTGGACCGGGAGTTGACGGATGTGGAGCCGGAGACCGCGCAGGTGGTCCGGGAGTTGCGCGGCTGGCAGACCGGGACCGCGCTGGAGAATCTGCTGCACTGGTGGGAGGACGACCTGGGCAGGCTGCGACAGCGGCTGGACGCGCTGACCGAAGGCCTGCGCCTGTGCGCCCGTGACTACCGGCAGAGCGACCAGGCCAGCGCGGACAACTTCCGTGCGGTGGGGCGGTGAGCCCGGATGGTCACGTACGTCGAACTCCGGGACGCCCGGCTCGGCACGGTGACCGAGGCGGCGGAGGCGTGGCGGCTGCTGGCCCGCCGCTCTGGCGAACTGGAGCAGCGGGTTGTAAAGGAACTCACCGGACCTTTGCGGACCTCCGGCTGGTCCGGCGACGCGGCGTCCGCGCTCTTCTCCCGCCTCGACGTGCTGGACGACGAGTTCGAACTTGCGGCCCTGCTGCACCGGATGGCCGCGATCGTGCTCGGCAACGCCGCCGAGCGACTGCGTGACGTCCAGCAGCGCCTGCACGCCGCGATCGACGCCTGCGACCTGCTGGGCCTGCGGGTGAACGACGACGGTCGGGTGCAGCCGCCACCCGCCGAGGACTGGCACATCCAGCTGGACGACGGTCGGGCAGAGCGGGCGTTGCAGTACCAGAACGCCGAGATCTACACGGACCTGATCGGCAAGCTGCTCGCCGAGGCGGACGACGCGGACGCGGACATCAAACGCGCCCTCGGCAAACTGGAACCGTTTGACCGTGGCGCCATGGACACCTTCGAGTGGAAGAACGCGATCCTGGACGCTCGGGAGGTCGCCGACCTGCTCGGCGTGGCGGAGTCCGCCATCCCGGCGGCCGGCGCCGATCCGGCGAGTGTCCGGGCCTGGTGGGACGGGCTCACCGAGGACCAGCGCCTGCTGTTCCTGACAGCCCATCCCGACCGGCTCGGCGCGCTGGACGGACTGCCGGCGACCGACCGGGACGAGGCGAACCGGCTAGCATTGAGGTCACATATCGGGGAACTGGGGCACGCGCCAGAGTGGGGTGCGCAGGAGCGGCGCGAACTCGACCGGCTGCTCCCGCTGCTCGACAAGCTGGAGGCCGCCGAGTACGGGCCGGCTGGACAGGAGTTGTATCTGCTCGGGTTGGAGAACGCCAACGACGGCAAGGCGATCGTCGCGGTCGGCAACCCGGACAGCGCCGCGCACACCGCCGTACTCGTGCCCGGCACCGGGACGGAACTCGACAACATGCGAGGGCAGATCGACCGGGCGTCCGAGGTCCAACGAGCGGCACAGCAGATCGGCGGCCCCACCGCCGGCGGAATCTCGGTGATCGCGTGGCTCGGCTACGACGCCCCGGGGTTCGACACCAGCGCGATGGGTGCCGGGCACGCCGAGGCCGGCGCCCCGGCTCTGGACAGCTTCGTCAACGGATTGAACGCCGCACACGACCCCGGACCGAACCACACCACGGTGATCGGGCACAGCTACGGCAGCGTGGTGGTGGGCGAGGCGGCCAGCCACGGCGACGGCCTCGCCGTACACGACATCGTGACGGCCGGCAGTCCCGGGATGTCGGTGGGCACCGTGAGCGAACTTCAGCTCGATCCCCGGCACGTCTGGGCGGGTGGCGCGGCGGACGATCCGATGACCGGCGCGACGGGCAGCATCCCGGGGATCCACGACAACGAACCGACCGACCAGGACTTCGGCGCCAACCGCTACCAGGTCGACACGTCCGGGCACAGCGGCTACTGGACGCCGGGCAGCGAGAGCCTGAAGAACCAGGGCCGGATCGTGCTCGGCCTCTACGACCAGGTGACCCTCGATCACGGGCAGCCGCCACGATGAGGGTACGGGCGGCCGTGGTGGCGGTTTCCGCAGTTGTGGCGGTCCTCGCCGGATGTTCAGACCCCGACAACGGGAAGGATCCGACGGTGCAGAGCCAATCGAGAGCGGATGTCGAGGCGGCGACCCGCGCGCATCTCGGTGCCGCGACGGAGGCGATCGGCGAGGGCAGCCCGGATCCGGCGCCGTCCGTCGCACCGGCACCCTGTGACGGGTACCGCGACGACGCGGTCTTCCACGTCTCCGGGTTCAGCCACGTGACGCTGCCCGTCGAGCGCCATGCCCCGGTGCTGGAACGGCTCCGCGACGAGTGGACCGCGAAGGGGTACGAGCTAAAGAACTTCCGACTCCTGCCCGACGGCGCCGGCGCCGAACTGGATCTCGTCAACCCCGCCGACGGTTTCCAGTTCTCCTGGACGACCTCCGGCGACCGGGTCTGGATCGCCCTGATCGTAATGTCCCCCTGCGTCCGCTCGCCGGACGGGAAGTACCCGGGGTGACCGAGCTACCCCACTGACCGGCCGGAGCAGTGGGCTGCCACCCACCGTTCCTAGATCAGCTTCTGCAAACACGACTACTCACACTCTACGGGCGATCAGGACTCGGAAACGAACACCCCGACGCCATGTACGCCTTCAACCAGGCCCTGCGTTTGTAACACCAGGATCGCTTGACGTACGACGCCTGCGGATACGCCATACTCGGCGCGCAGTTGAGCGGTGGACGGCAGTTGAGCGCCGGAGGCAAGCTCGCCAGACTCGATCTTCCCTCGAATCTCGTCGGCGATGCGCTCCCACTTCGGTTTGGCGGGCATTGGCGGTCTCCCTGGTCAGCACCGCCATTTGATCACACCTCACTTTCCCAGACAAGTAAGGACTACTCCGGACGTTGACTTTACCAGACTAGTATGACAAAGTTCCCGCTGAGCGGTTCCCTGGTCAGCACCCTTGGGGCCGGTCGTCCCGCACAGAGCCCGGCCGGCCCTCTCTCCCGGTCGGCCGGGTGCCCCCACCTGCCCACGTAGACCCACTCACACCCGCCGGCTATCCCCACCAGACGGGAAGCAGCAATGGATCCCACTCCACATTCGAGGGCCGTCTCGTGACCGCCCTCTCCCAGCCCGCGTACGCGATCTTCGCGCGTGCCCGGATGGACGAGGCCCGGCGGGTGGTGCTCGGGCACGCCGTGTGCGCGTACACCGGAGTTTGTCTCGGGTGTGGTCGGCCCGGCCCCTGCACCACCCTGCTCGCCGCCCGGCGGACCCTGGCGCACCACACCCAACGGACGGTCAACCAGCGGCCGCACCACTACGGCGGCGACGGCGGCCATCACGACCACGGTCGTCGCCAGCTCCCGATGCTGACCGGGGACGTGAGCGCGCCGCTGCCGGCCGACGAGCTGCGCGCCGCCTGCCTCGCCGTCAAGTCCGCGCTCGACCGCGCCGACCGGCAGCTCTCCAAAGTAGATGATCCACTGCCGGTTACCGGGCTGGCCCGCTGGGGCGACGCGCTCACCGACGCCTGGACCGCGCTCAGCCTGGTCTACTCCGGCATTGCCGAGGCCCGCCGGCTGCCCGGCAGCGTCCCGGCGAGTGTCCAGGAGGTGGTGGACGGGCTGACAGCGGCCCGGACGGACGCCGAGCGGGCTACGGAGCTGGCCGGGCGGGTCCGGCGACAGCTCGCCGCCGCCGAGGACCGGTTGCGCCGGACCAGCGCCGACGCCCCGGCCCGGGTCGCCGCCGACCGATGGCGGATCGCCGCCGCCCGACTCGACCTGGTCAGCGCCCGGCTGGCGATCGGGGCCAGGGCGATCGACCGGTACGCCGCCGCGCTCGCCGGCACCGCCCAGCCGCCACCCCGGCCCGCGCCCCGGTGGGCGGGCCGCTCGACAGCTCCGATCGCCAGCGCCGCCGCCCGTTCCGCCCACCTGGCCGGCGTCGGGACCATCGCGGCCGGGGCCCGGACGGCCGGTGCGGTGCTGCTGAGTGTGCAGCCGTGGGCCGGCTGGCGTGGCTTCCTGGCCCGGGTACGCCGGCAGCGCCCCGTCGACCGCGAATGGAGCCAGTCGTGCTGAGCCGCTACGCTGCCCCACTCCGCGACCTTGCCACCGGCCGGCCGCGCGACTACCAGCACCGGATCGACCGGTTCGACGAGCCGGACTGGCGACGGTACGGCCTGCTGGTCGAGACCGCGTTCCGGCTCGCCGCGCACCGGCGGTTCCGGCCCGGCGGGGAGGATCGCGCGCCGGTGATCCGGTTCGTGGCCAGCGTCCGGGAACGCTACGACCGTACCGGCTACGACCTCGATCCGAGGCTGGCCGAGTCGCTGCTCTGGGCGACCCTGGCCGGTGAGCCGACGCCGGACCCGCTGCGTTCGAGGACGCACACCGCGCAGACGCTGCTGCTGATCGGGCTGCTCGACGACGAGGGCCTGTCCCGCACCGAACTCGACCGCTTCCTCTCCGACGCCGAGGACCAGGCGATCCGCGACGCACCAGCCGAGTCGACGGTGCACGCACCAGCCGAGCCGACGGTGGACGCACCAGCCGACTCGACAGACGACGCACCAGCCACAGCCGACAACGCAACGGAAGACCCGACAGACGACGCAGCAGCCACAGCGGACACCGCGTCGGACGACGACTAGCGGCACCTAGACCAGCGTCCCGATGACTCGGACGGCAGCCTGGATGGTGTCCTCGCTGAGGTTGCCGAAGCCGACCACGAGCTGCGGCGGCGTGCTCGACCCGTCGGCCCGGTAGCCACTCATCCCGTAGAGGCCGATCCGCTGCGCCGACGCCCGCTCGATCACCGTCCGCTCGTCCGCACCGGCCGGCAGGTGGGCCACGGCGTGGAAACCCGCCGCGAGCCCGGTGAGCGTGACCATCGGGGCGTACGCGGCGAGGGCGCGCACGAGTGCCTGACGGCGGGCGGCGTACCGGCCACGCATCCGGCGCAGGTGCCGGTCGTAGCGGCCGGAGCTGATCAGCGTGGCGACGGTGAGCTGGTCCAGCAGCGAGGAGCCACGGTCGACGAGCCGCTTGTCGTGCAGAACCGCCCCGGTGAGGGCGGATGGGCAGAGCATCCAGCCGAGACGGATCGCCGGGGCGAGGGTCTTGCTCACCGTGCCGATGGTGACGACATGGTCGGGGGCGAGGCCCTGGAGGCTACCGACGGGTTCCCGGTCGTAGCGGAACTCGGCGTCGTAGTCGTCCTCGACGATGATCGCGTCGTGCCGGATCGCCCAGGCGACCAGTGCCTGCCTGCGGGCCGGGGCCATCACCACCCCGGTCGGCCACTGGTGGGCCGGGGTGACCACCACGGCACGTACGCCGGTCGCGGCGAGGGCGTCGACGTCGATCCCCTCGGCGTCGACCGGTACCGGCACGGCGCGGAGGCCGGCGCGGGCGGTGGCGGCCAGTGTGCTGTCGTCGCCGTACCCCGGATCCTCGAACGCGATCCGCCGGTGGCCGGCCTGCCGGAGGACGCCGAGAGCCAGGTGCAGACCCTGGGCGAAGCCGCCGCAGGCGACGATGTTGTCGGGATCGGCGTGTGCCGCCCGGACCCGGCGCAGATAGCCGGCGATGGTCTCCCGGAAGGTCGGGTTGCCGCGGGAGTCGCCGTAGCCGAAGGCGGCGTTCGGGACGAGCCGGAACGCCTCGCGCTGTGCCGCCAGCCACTCGGCGCGCGGAAAGCTGGCAAGCTCGGGTACCCCGGCGGCGAAGTCGGCACGCAGCGGCCGGGCGACCGCCGCCGCGGCCGGGCCGGGGGCGAGCGCCCCGGCGGGCAGCTCGGCGACCCGGGTGGCCGATCCGGTACGGGTGCGCAGATAGCCCTCGGCGTGCAACTGGCCGTAGCAGTCCTGGACCAGGCCCCGGGAGACGCCGAGTTGCCGGGCCAGCTCACGGGAGGAGGGCAGCCGCTCGCCCGCCCGGAGCCGGCCGCGACGGATCGCGTCCCGCAGTGCGCCCTCCAACTGCGCGCGCAGTGGTTCGCGACTGGTCCGGTCCAGCGGTACGAGAAGCTCCGGGCCCAAACCGGCCCACTCAACCACCATGGAATTGGACCTTAAGGCAGGCCGGTTCCGCTCCTAGGGTCGACGGCATGAGCAGCATGACCTCCGGCACCGGGACCGTACCGCCGACCACCGGCACCGCCGCCCGGCCACCGCTGGTGACCAGGGCACTGCTACTGGCCTTCGTGGCCAGCTTCGGCGCCATGACGAGTTTCTACCTCCTGCTGACCGTCGTACCGCTCTATGCCACCTCGGTCGGCGCGGGCGACGTGGGCGCCGGCATGGTCACCGGGACGCTGATGCTCTCCACCGTGCTGGTCGAGTTGGCCATCCCCCGGCTCGCCGCCCGGTTCGGGCAGCGGAGCCTCCTGTTCGCCGGTCTGCTGCTGCTCGGCGTGCCGCCGCTGATCCTGCTGGTCGCCACCGGCATTCCGGCGATCCTGCTGGTCTGTCTCGTCCGGGGCGTCGGCTTCGCCATCACGGTTGTCGTGGGCGGCGCGCTGGCCGCACAACTCGCCCCGGCGCAGCGACGCGGCGAGGCCCTCGGCCTGTACGGCGTCGTCGTCGGGGTGCCCGGCATCATCGGGCTGCCGGTCGGGGTGTGGCTGGTCGACCGGGTCGGCTATCCCAGCGTCTTCGTCCTCGGCGCGATCGCCGCGCTGGCCGGGGTCGCCGCCGCGACCGGGTTACCCGGTCGGCCCGCCGAGCCGGAGCGGCCGCTCGGGATGGTGGCGGGGCTGCGGAACCCGGCGCTGACCCGGCCGGCGGTGGTCTTCGCCGGGGTGGCGCTGGCGTCCGGCATCGTCGTCACGTTCCTGCCGTCCGTGCTGACCGACGCCCCGGCGAGCCTGATCGCGCTCGGGCTGCTCGCGCAGGCGGTCACCGCGCCGCTGACCCGCTGGTGGGCCGGCCGGTACACCGACCGGCATCCGTTCGCCCCGCTGCTCGGCTGCGGCGTGTTCGTCGCCGCGTCGGGCGTCGCGATCCTCGCCGTGACCGGGCACCCCGTCGCGTTCGTCGGCGGGATGCTGCTCTTCGGTGCCGGCTTCGGCGTCGCGCAGAACGCCAGCCTGACCAGCATGCTGCGGCAGGTGTCACCGGCCGGATACGGGACGGTCAGCGCGGTCTGGAACCTGGCCTACGACGCCGGAATCGGCCTCGGCGCGGTCGGCTTCGGTCTCGTCGCCGCCGGTACCGGCTATCCGGCGGCGCTCGCCATCACCGTACTGGTGATGCTCTCCGCCCTCGCCGCGCTGCCGCGACCCGGACGGCGGAACCCTCACACCAGGTAGTAGCCGAGGAAGGCGACCGGGGCGGCCAGGAAGCAGATCAGGAAACCGAGCCGGGCGTACCGGGCGGGACGGCCGACGATCATCCTCGGCTTGCCCCAGATGCTGAGCGCGAGATAGCCGAGGAAGAACGCCATCGTCGGCAGTCCGGCGCAGCTCCACGAGAAGACGGCGAGGGTACCGGTGTCGAAGCCCTTGTTCTGCTGCACCTCGGCGACGGAGAGCAGCACCCAGATGACGACCATCAGGAAACCGGCACAGATCAGATAGACCGTCGTCGCCCGGGCCAGCGACGACATCGACGGGAAGAGCGGGGCCTGCTGGGCCATCGTCTCGGTCTGCACGATCAGCACGTCGGCGCCGTCCGCCGACTGCCGGGCCAGCTCCAGCTCGCGCAGCGGGTCGACCGGCCGGGCCGGTGGCATCCCCGGGCCCGCGCCGGAGACCGCGCCGGCGCCGGACGGCGACACCTCGGGGGGCAGTCGCGGACCGGGCACCGGGCCGGTCGCCGGGGTCGCCGGCAGTGCGCGCCGCGCCGGACCGGCCGGCAGTTCCGGGTACGCCGTGCCGCCCGCCGGATCCGCCCCGCTCCCCGGATCACCCGGGTAGCCCGGCGAACCCGAGGCGGTCGGGGAACCCGATGCGGTTGAAGAACCCGATGCGGTTGAAGAACCCGACGCCCCCGGGAAACCCGGAGCGGCTGACGGGTTGCCGTGACCGGTCGGCCGGTAGACGTGCCCGGCCGGCGGTGGCGGCTCGGGCAGGTTCACCTGGTCCGGTCCGGCGTACTGGGCCGGCACGGTGGGATGCCCGGGTGACCCGGGTGGCGGATACCAGCCGGCTTGCGGGGGCGGCGGGCCGGGCATCGGCGGGGCCGTCGGGATCGACTTGCCGATCATCTGGCCGAGCGCCGTCAACCGCTGCTGCTGCACCGCGAGCCGCTGGTCGAGGCGGTCGGCGGCGGCACCGGTCGTCCCGCGCGCCTCGGCGAGCTGCGCGGCGGTCCGCTCGCCGCTGCGACGCAGCTCGTGCAGGTGCCGGGCCAGGGCCGCGTACTCGGCGAAGCTCGCCACCTCAGCTCCCCTCCTCGTCGTCGTGCTCGTGGCCGGCCCGGACGAACGGCACGATCAGGCGTACCCGCTGGTCGTGCCGGTCGACCAGCAGCGCCCGGTTCGCCCTCGGGGTGTAGGCCAGGTCGTGCTGCCCGAGATACATGCCCAGCTCCGCACCGGGCACGTTCAGCGCGACCAGGCAGGCGACGTCGTCCCGGTTGCTCGACCCGCCGATGTCGTCGGAGAGCCGGCGCAGCCCACGCCACCAGCCGAGCAGGTGCACCCCGTACGCCGGGCCCTGCCGGAGCATCGCCTGGAGGTCGTCCAGCCCGGACCGGTAGTTCTCGTCCCGGACGCCGAGGATGCCGCTGGCACCGTCCATGCCGTACCCGACCAGGAAGGTCCGGGCGGCCGGCGGCCCGTCGGCCGGCTGGGCGGCGAGCTTGCGCAGCTCCTCGCGGAGTCCGGCGGCGTCGAGCCGGTCGACGGGGTGCCCGGCGCCGGTCAGCTCGGCGATCGTCGCCTCGGCGATCTCGTCGGCGACCGCGACCAGCGGCGCGACCAGGAACCGGGCGCTGCCCGGGGTGTGCTGCCGGGCCAGGCTGACCGTGGCGGCGTGCAGCACGCTGGCCCCGACCGGCGAGGTGCCGACCACCGCCAGGTGCCGGCCCGGCGTGGCGTCCAGCGGGAAGAGCGCCGAGGTGAGGTCCACGTCGACGGTACGACCGACCAGCGCCAACGGCCGCCGTCCACCTGGGACCAGTCCCCGGTACGTCGGATCGTCCTCGACGTGCGCCGACTCGTACCCCCGGAAGACCGCCGGTGGCCGCGAGCCCGGCTTGCGGGCCTGCCACAGCTCGTGCCGCAGCTGGGCCACCTCGGCGGCGCTGGCGTGCGCGTCGGGGAACTGCACCACGGTGTTGGCGGCGGTCAGCCCGGCGGCCGGGTTGACGATCGCCGAGCCGATCGGCAGCGCCCCGGCGGCGTCGTTGAGCGCGTCCAGCACTCCCCCGCCGCCGGGCAGGGCCACCCGGAGCGGGAACTGCCCGAAGATCGAGTCCGTCTTTCCGTAGAGCGCCTCGATTCCGGTCATGCTCTGGCTGGCCAGCACCAGGTGGATGCCGTAGGAGCGACCCTTGCGGGCCAGCTCCTCCAGCAGCGAGACCGCCTCTCTCGCCACCGCGTCGTTGCCGGCGAAGAGCACGTGGAACTCGTCGATCACCGCCACGATCCTCGGCACCGGCCTGCCGGCGTCCCGGACCAGGTCGGCCAGTTTGGTCACGCCGTGCCGCTTCAGCGCCGAGGCCCGCCGGTTCAACTCGCGGCGCAGCTCGCGGAGCACGGCGACGCCGTACTCCCGGTCGGACTCGATGCCGACCGCCCGGGCGTGCGGGATCCACGACGGGTCCCGGCCGGTCGGCACGAACTCGGTGAAGCTGACGCCCTCCTTGAAGTCGAGCAGATAGAGCGACAGCTCGTCCGGGGAGTAGCGGGCGGCGAGTCCATAGAGGACGTCGAGCAGGAAGACGGTCTTGCCGGCGCCGGTCCGGCCGCCGACCAGCCAGTGCGGGGTCTGGTCGTCGAAGGCGCAGATCACCGGCTCCCGGCCGGCGCGGCCGACCACCGCGCGCAGCCCGTTGCCGGACGACTCGGCCCAGGGGCGGGCCGGCAGCAGGTCGGTGAACTCGAAACTCGACTCGCGCCGGTAGACCTCGCCGAGCCGGTCGGCCAGCGCCGCGACCGCACCGGCCGGCGGTTCGCCGTCCAGGCGTACCGGGGCGGCGAGTCCGGTGCCGTCCGAACTGAACGGATGGCCGGGCGGGTCGCCGATCCAGGCGTACCCCTGCGGGTCGAGCCGGACGTGCGTGGTGCCGCCCAGCGGCGGCGGGGCGACCCCGATCGTCCGGGACGGATAGCCGGCGGCGATCACGCAGATCCCGGCGGTCGGTCCGGCGTGGGTGAGCGCGGCGAGCCGACCGAGCTCCCGCCCCTCCGGCAGCGAGGCGGCGACCAGGAGCAGCAGTTCCGGGGTACCGGTGGTGGCCTGCTGGGCGGCCCGGGCGTGCCGTTCGGCCGCGTCGAGCACGGCGGTGATCTCCGCCTCGGTGGTGGCCGGCGGCGGCACCGCCCCGGCCTCGACCAGCACCCGCAGCGGCAGGAAGGTGGCGCCGAGCGCGGCGCTGTCCAGGGCGGACACCCGCACCGAGCCGGCCGGCGCGGCGGCGAGCAGCCGCACCACCAGGGTACGCAGCAGCGCGGCGACTCGGCCGTCCCGGGCGTCGGTGTCGATCGCCAGGTGGGTGCCGCCGCTCAGCGGTACGACCGCCGGAAAGCTTCCGTCCACGGTGCTCGCCACGCCGAGCCGCACCGGCAGCGGGCCGGCGAAGAACCGGGCCGGCTCAGGTTCGCCGCTGACCGCCTCGCCGACCCGGCGCAGCCGGGCCACGATGTCGGCGGTCTCGCCGGAGTCGGGCGGCGGCTGGAGCCGGGCCAACCCGTGCCGGGCCGCGTCCAGATGCGCCCGGGCCTGCCGGTGGGCGGCCACCGCCCGCCCGAATGTGGCTGCGAGTCCCACCCTGCCCCCAACCGCCGGTACGCGTAGTCACCGGAACACTAACCGAAGCCGGCACGGGAACGAACCATGCTGGCCCCGAGCCGCGTCCCGGCCCCCGGGGACCTGCGGATCCGAACCCGGCTCAGGTCAGCGCGGGGGTGGCGGTCAGGGCTCGGACGCGCTCGTAGAGGGCCAGATAGGACCGGGCCATCACCTCGGGGGTGAACCGCCGGGCGGCCTCGGCCCGGCAGCGGCGCGGGTCGATCCGCTCCGCGCCGAGGACGAGCGCCGCCAACTCGTCCTCGTCCCCGGTCAGCAGGCCCGTCTCACCGTGCTGGATCAGTTCCGGCAGGCAGCCCTGGGCCAGCCCGACGACCGGTGTGCCGAGGGCGAGGGACTCGACCACGGCCGTACCACCGGGTTCGGCCCAACGCAGCGGAAACAGCGTCGCCCGGGCGGTGGCGACCAGGTCGTCGCGCTGCCGCCCGGCCACCGTGCCGACCCAGCGCACCCGTACCCCGTCGACGTGCGGCGCGACGTGTTCCCGCCAGAACTGGACGTCGGGGTTGGCCGCCGCCACCGGATCGTCCGCGGCGGCGGCAAGGTCGGCGGGCTGCCGGTACGGCCCGACCGGGCCGGCGAGGACCAGGTCGAACCCGGCCCGGTGGGCCAACCGGGCGGCGAGGTCCTGGCCCTTGCCCGGGTTGATCCGGCCGAGCACCAGGACGTGCCCGGCCTTGTCGACGGGGCGACGCCGGTCCGCGCCGGTGGCCAGCGGGGTGGCCAGGTGGACGTACCCGACCGAGTGGTCGCGCAGCGCCTGTGGAGCGCGGGCGAGTTGCGAGGCGGAGACGCCGTTGACGCGCACCCGGTCGGCGCCGTCGAAGTTGCCGTACAGCTCGGGGTGCTTGGCCAGGTCCCAGTGCAGCGTGTGCAGCACCGGCGGGGCGTCCGGGCCGAGCGCGGCCAGGGTGGCCAGGCCGGCCGCCTCGACGTGGTCGTGCACCAGGTCGATGTCGTCGCGGTCCCGCAGCGTACGCACCACCGCGTGCAGGTGGCTCTGCACCACCCCGCACGCCTGGTTGTACGGCCGTTGCAGGCTGCCGAACTGGCCGTCGGCGAAGACCGCGAGCCGTTCGTCGACGGGTAGTTCACTGCTGCCGACCGTGGCCAGCACCACCCGTACGCCGAGCCGGCGCAGTTCGGGTACGAGGGTGGCGATCACGTTTTCGATTCCGCCGTACCCGTTCGGCGGCACCGGCAGCCACGGGCCGGCGTTGACCAGTACGGTGAGGCTCATGCGCCGGTCACCGCCGATCCGGCGACCGCCAGCCGGCGGGCCCGGCCGCGGGCGGCCCGCATCCGCCGGGCGACGCTGGCCAGCGGTGGGCGTTCGGCCACCGACACGTCGGTGACCACCACCTCCCGGTCCAGGTTGGGCAGTGCCTGCTCACCGCCACGGCGGAACTGGGTGAGCGCGGCCGTCGGTGGCACCGGCTCGGTGACCAGTCCGCGCCGGTGCAGCCGGGTCCAGACGGTGTAGAGGATCTGCGCCGACATCCGGCCCAACCCCTCGGTGTCCTGGTGCCGGTGGAACCGCTCGCCGAGGTCGACCTGGGCCAGGGCGTCCAGCCCGACCAGTTCCAGCAGGTCGATCAGCATGGCGATCTCGACGCCGTACCCGGAGACGAACGGGATCTGTTCCAGCACCTCCCGGCGGCCGGCGTACTCCCCCGCGAGCGGCTGGACGAAGCCCGCCAGTTCCGGCCAGAACATGCTGATCAGGGGCCGGGCCATCAACTCGGTGACCCGGCCGCCGCCGTCCGGCTCCACGGTGCCGCCGCCGACCAGCGGGCGGTGGTAGAAGCCCTTGACGAACGCGACGGTCGGGTCGGCGAGCAGCGGCCCGACCAGCCCGGTGACGAACCGGGGCGAGAAGCGGCGCAGGTCGGCGTCGACGAAGGCGACGATGTCGCCGGTGGCGGCGGCCAGTCCGGACCAGAGAGCGTCACCCTTGCCGTCGAGCCGGGGCAACCCCCGGGTCATCTCGTCCTGGCTCACCACCCGGGCCCCGGCGGCGGCGGCCACCGCCGCGGTCGCGTCGGTGGAGCGGGAGTCGACCACGATCAGTTCGTCGATGACCGGGCTCTTCTCGACGAGGTGCCGGCGCAGCGTACCGACGATGGTGCCGACGGTCGTCTCCTCGTTACGGGCCGGTAACACCACGCTGACCCGCTGTTCCCCCTTGCTCCTGAGCAGTCGCCGGCTCGTCCACTTCGACGAGTTCCCGGTACGGTACGTGGTCCACGCCTCCACCACGGGTGGAACGGTCGCTTCTGTATGCCGCCGCACGGGCAGACCCCCCAATAGTCAGGATCCGCAGCACCGGGCCGAACAGTTTCCCGGGGCCGCTCGGGCAAACCCGAGATCGGCTAACAGCTTGATCTCCAAATCACGACGTCCCCGAGGCGACCGGGTGAACGCTTCGTTTCGCCGCCGCCGGGAGGTTTCCCGACGGCCGGGGCCGGAGAAGGCGAAGATCCGGTCTGGTCGGGGATCAGGAGGTCGAGGATGCGGGTCTGCCGGGTGGGGCTGATCGGTGCCGGCGGCGTGGCGCAGCGGCACGCGCGGGTACTTGCGGACTTCGACGACGTACGCATCGTCGGGGTCACCGACGTGGTGCCGGAGGCGGCCACGCGGCTGGCCGAGTCGACCCGGGCGCGGTTCTTCCCGGACGTCGACGCGCTGCTCGCGGCGGACCTGGACGCGGTCTACGTCTGCGTGCCGCCCTTCGCGCACGGTGCGGCCGAGGAGGCGGTGCTGGCCGCCGGTCCGGCCCTCTTCGTGGAGAAGCCGCTCGCCCTGGACCGGGAAACCGCGCTGCGGATCAACCGCCTCGTCGACGAGCGGGGCGCCGTGACGGCGGTCGGCCACCACTGGCGCTACCTGACCGTGGTCGACGAGGCTCGGCGGATTCTCGCCGACCGGCCGGTCCGGCTGGTCGCCGGGACCTGGCTGGACAGGGTACCGCCGGTCGCCTGGTGGCCCCGGCGAGACCGGTCCGGCGGGCCGGTGGTGGAGCAGGCCGCACACGTGCTCGACCTGGCCCGGCATCTCGTCGGCGAGGTGACGGAGGTCTGGGCCGCCGGCAACGGCACACCCCCGGAGGTGGCCGGCGCGGACGTCGACGGCGCGACCGCCGCCGCGCTGCGGTTCGCGACCGGCGCGGTGGGCACGCTCGGCACCACCTGCGCGCTGGGCTGGAAGCACCGGGCCGGCCTGGAGGTGTACGCCGACGGCCTGGCGCTGTCGGTCGGCGAGGACGGCCTGCTGGTGCGGGACGGCGACGGCGAGCGCCGGATCGCGGGCGACCCGGAGCAGGGCCGGAGGGACGTCGACCGGGCCTTCGTCGACGCGGTCCGGGGAATCGGCGCGGACGTCCGGGTGCCCTATTCGGAAGCGCTCCGGACCCACCTGCTGGCGCTGGCGGTCGCCGAGTCGGCCGCGACCGGAGCGCTGGTCCGGGTACCGCCGCTGGAGCCGGCGAATGTCTGAGCGGGACCGGAACCTGGTGGTCGACCGGAACCTGGTGGTCGACCGGAACCTGGTGGTCAGCGGTCCGCACGAGGTGGCGCTCCGCCACGAGGTGCCGGAGCCGCTGACCGACGGCACCTTCCGGGTCGAGACCCTGTTCAGCGGCGTCTCCGCCGGCACCGAACTGAGTTACGTCAAGGGCACCAACCCCTACCTGTCGGCCACCTGGGACGGCACACTCGGGCTCTTCGTCGAAGGGGCGCCGGAGACGCCGTACCCGGTGACCCGGCTCGGTTACATGGAGGTCGGCCGGGTGACCCGCAGTCGTACCCCGGCGGTCGCCGAGGGCGCGGTGGTGGCGATGACGTATGGGCACCGGACGGGGTACCGGGGCGACCCGCTCCTCGACCGGGTGGTGCCGTTGCCGGCCGACCTGGATCCGCTGCTCGGGATCTACGTGGCGCACATGGGGCCGATCTGCGCCAACGGGCTGCTGCACGCCGCCGCCGACCTGTACGGCAGCGGGGTGCGGGACCTCGGCGACGGGGTGCGGGGGCGCCGGGTGGCGGTGACCGGGGCGGGGGTGGTGGCGCTGTTGACCGCGCTCTTCGCCCGGCGGGCCGGTGCCGCCTCGGTGGTCGTACTCGATCCGACGCCGCAGCGGAGGGCGGTCGCCGAGGCACTCGGCCTGGAGACCCTCGACCCGACCGCCGACGATCCGGCCGTGGTGTTGAAGACGCGGTGGCGGCACGCGGCCGACGACCGGGGCGCCGACGTCGTCTTCCAGTGTCGGGGCCAGGCGTCGGCCCTGCACCTGGCGCTGCGGCTGCTCCGCCCGCAGGGCACCGTCGTCGACCTCGCCTTCTATCAGGGCGGTGCCGACCTGGTGCGGCTCGGCGAGGAGTTCCACCACAACGGACTCTCGCTGCGTTGCGCACAGATCGGCCGGGTACCGCGCGGGCTGGCCCCCACCTGGGACCGCGACCGCCTGTCGGCGGAGACGATCGCCCTGCTCCGGGAGTACGGCGACCTGATCCGCGCGCACTTGGTCTCGGCGGTGCTGCCGTTCGACGAGGCGCCCGCGCTGCTGATGGAACTGGCCGCCGGTCGCCGGCACGAGGTGCAGGCGGTCCTCGCCGCCTGAGCGGGACAGCCCCGAGGCGGCGGCCGGTGCGCGCGTAGTCAGGTCGGGCACGGGTCTGGCCGGTGTCGGCCGGCAGGCTCTGCTGGGCGGCCTGTCGAGCTGGGTGCACGAACGGGGCACCGGCGCTGGCCCGCGCGAGCTGGCCGATCGGGCCCGGTGGGCGCCCCGGCGGGGCAGCTCGACAGTCTCCGGGTAAGACACCCGGGGCCGGAGACCGGCTGCCCGACCGCGCGCTCGCCCGACCGCCCGATCACGTGAGATCCCTCGATCGCCGGAACCGGCGTCCGGCCGGCCACCACAGCAGCGCCCTCGCCGTCGTCGACCACCACCTCGACCTGGTCTTCTCCCCAACCAGCCATCCCGTCGGAGCCCTCGGAAGGGAAACGTCGCCCTGACGGAGGCTCCGACGCCAGGATCCGAACCGTTCGCCAGGCCGAAGCCGAGATTAGCCTGCGGGTATGGCGGAACGGACGACGCGACGAGACTGGCACGACTGGCACCGCGACTACGCGGACCCCGACTCGGCCCTTAGCCGCCGACTGGATACCGTCCAGGCGCGGATCCGGGAGTTCCTCGACACTGCTGCCCCCGGCCCCGTCCGAGCGATCAGCGTCTGCGCCGGCCAGGGCCGGGACCTGCTGGACGTACTCGCCGGGCACCCCCGCCGGGCGGAGGTCACCGCGCGGCTGGTCGAACTGGACCCCCGCAACGCCCGGGTGGCGGCCGAGGCGGCCCGCGCCGCCGGCCTGCACCGTGTCGAGGTGGTGGTCGGGGACGCCGCAGCCGTCGACCGGTACGCCGACCTGGCACCGGCCGACCTCGTCCTGGTCTGCGGCGTCTTCGGCAACGTCACCGACGACGACGTACGCCGCACCGTCGGCTACTGCACCCAACTCTGCGCGACCGGCGGCACCGTGGTCTGGACCCGGCACCGTGGCGAACCCGACCTGGTGCCCCGGATCTGCGAGTGGTTCGCGGCGGAGGATTTCGAACTGGGCTGGCTCTCCGCCCCGGAGGCCGGCTTCGGAGTGGGTGCGCACCGGTTCACGGGCCGGCCCCGGCCGCTCGACCGGGGCGGCCGGATGTTCACCTTCGTCGACACCCGTCCACCGGGCTGACTCCCGGACCCCCACGGTGCCCGGGCGGGACAGTGCCCGCCCGGGCAGGGGTCGGCCGGCTCAGCGGGCCGGGACCGCCAGCGGCTGCGCGGACGGCGCCACCGGAGCCGGGAGCTGGCTGGCTCCGCCCAGGTAGCGGTGGATCGCGGCGGCGGCGGCCCGGCCCTCGGCGATCGCCCAGACGATCAGCGAGGCACCCCGGTGCATGTCCCCGGCGACGAAGACACCCGGGGTACCGGCCTGCCACTCGGGGTCGGCGTCGATCGCGCCGCGCCGGTTGCGTACCACGCCGAGCTGGTCGAGCAGCGGCTGCTCCTCGGTGCCCTCGAAGCCGATCGCCAGCAGTACCAGGTCGGCCGGCAGCTCCCGCTCGGTGCCGGGCAGCACGGTCAGCAGCCGCTGGCCGTCCCGCTTCGTCACGGTCACCTCGGCGATCCGGACCGCGCGTACCTGGCCGGTGCCGTCGTCGACGAACTCCTGCACCGCGACCGCGAAGACCCGCTCGCCACCCTCCTCGTGCGCCGGGTACTCGCGCAGCACCCACGGCCAGGTCGGCCACGGGTCGCGGGCCTCGTCGCGCTCGTGCGGCGGCCGCGGATAGAGGTCGAGCTGGTGTACGCCGGCCGCGCCCTGCCGATGCGCCACCCCCAGGCAGTCGGCGGCGGTGTCGCCACCACCGATGATCACCACGTGCCTGCCGGCGGCGTCGATCGGGGTCGACGACTCCCGCCCGTTCACCACCCTGTTCGCCGCCACCAGGTGCTCCATCGCCTGGTGCACGCCGCGCAGCGCCCGGCCCGGGGTCGCCGGGGTGTCCCGGCCGGCGAGCGCGCCGCAGGCCAGCAGCACCGCGTCGTGCTCGGCCCGGAGCTGCTCGGCGGTGACGTCGACGCCGACGTTCACCCCGGTGCGGAACCGGACGCCCTCGGCGGTGAGCTGGGCCAGCCGCCGGTCGATGTGCTCCTTCTCCAGCTTGAAGTCCGGGATGCCGTACCGGAGCAGGCCGCCGATCGCGTCGTCCCGCTCGTACACCGTCACCGCGTGCCCGGCCCGGACGAGCTGCTGGGCGGCGGCGAGTCCGGCCGGGCCGGAGCCGACCACCGCGACGGAGCGGCCGGTCGGCGCCGGCACCTCCTGCGGGGCCACCAGGTCCAGGTCGAAGGCGCGGTTGACGATCTCCACCTCGACCTGCTTGATGGTGACCGGAGCCCCACCGTTGATCCCGAGTACGCAGGCCGCCTCGCAGGGCGCCGGGCAGAGCCGCCCGGTGAACTCCGGGAAGTTGTTGGTGGCGTGCAGCGACTCGATCGCGGTCGCCCAGTTGCCGGTCCGGACCAGGTCGTTCCAGTCCGGGATGCGGTTGCCCAGCGGGCAGCCGTCGTGGCAGAACGGGATGCCGCAGTCCATGCACCGGGTGGCCTGGTCGCGGATCAGGCCCTCGTCGGCGCTCGGGTACACCTCGCGCCAGTCGGAGATCCGCACCGGCACCGGGCGGCGGGCCGGCAGCTTCCGGTCGTGCTTGAGGAATCCACTCGGGTCAGGCACGAGCCACCTCCTGGGACGGGCGCGAACCGGGGGCGACCGGCCGGGCCGGGGACGCGGGCGGAGTCGGTGCCGGCGGTGCCGGTGTGCTGGCGGCGGCGGGCTGTGCCGGTACGCCCGGCGTGGCGAGCCCGCCCATCACCGCCTCGTCCACGTCCCGACCCTCGGCCCGGGCGACCCGCATGATCTCCATGACCCGCTTGTAGTCCCGGGGCACCACCGCGGTGAACTCCCGCACCGCCTCCGGCCAGCGCTTGAGCAGCCCCTCCGCCACCGACGAGTCGGTCTCGGCGAAGTGCCGCTGCACCAGGTCGTAGAGGGTGACCCGCTCGTCGTCGGTGAGCGGGGCCAGGTCGACCAGCTCGGGGTTGACCCGGCGCCGGTCCAGTTGCCAGACGAAGGCCGTACCGCCGGACATGCCGGCGGCGAAGTTCCGCCCGGTCTGGCCGAGGACCACCACCACGCCGCCGGTCATGTACTCGCAGCCGTGGTCGCCGACCCCCTCGACCACCGAGACCGCGCCGGAGTTGCGTACCGCGAACCGCTCGCCGACCCGGCCGCGCAGGAACAGCTCCCCGCCGGTGGCCCCGTACAGGATGGTGTTGCCGGCGATGATCTGGTCCTCGGCCCGGCCGTTCGGGCCGGGTGGCGCGTCCAGGCCGCCGGCGAAGGGTGCCGCCGGGTCGGGGCGGACCACGATCCGGCCGCCGGAGAGTCCCTTGCCGACGTAGTCGTTGGCGTCGCCGGCCAGCCGCAGCGTCACGCCGCTGGGCAGGAAGGCACCGAACGACTGGCCGGCGGTGCCGGTGAGGTCGAACTCGATGGTGTCGGCGGGTAGGCCGGCCCCGCCGAACCGCCGGGTGACCGCGCCGCCGAGCATGGCGCCGACGCTGCGGTGCTCGTTGCGTACCGCCACCGCCGCCCGGACCGGGGTGCCGTCGGCCAGCGCCGGTTCGGCCAGGGCGAGGAGTTCGTTGTCCAGCGACCGGTCCAGCCCGTGGTCCTGGGCCCGTACGCCGCGCCGGGCGGCACCGGCCGGCAGCTCGGGGACGTGCAGTACCGGCCGCAGGTCGAGGCCGTGCGCCTTCCAGTGGTCCAGCGCCGGGGCGAAGTCGAGCAGCTCGGTGGCGCCGATCGCCTCCTCCAGGCTCCGGAAGCCCAGCTCGGCGAGGTAGCCCCGGACCTCCTCGGCGAGGAAGAGGAAGAAGTTCTCCACGAACTCGGGGCGGCCGGTGTAGCGCTCCCGGAGCACCGGGTTCTGGGTGGCGATGCCGACCGGGCAGGTGTCCAGGTGGCAGACCCGCATCATCACGCAGCCGGCGACGATCAGCGGTGCGGTGGCGAAGCCGTACTCCTCGGCGCCGAGCAGCGCCGCGACGATGATGTCCCGGCCGGTCTTGAGCTGACCGTCGACCTGCACGGTGACCCGGTCGCGGAGCCGGTTGAGCAGCAGCGTCTGCTGCGCCTCGGCCAGGCCCAGCTCCCACGGGGTGCCGGCGTGCTTGAGCGAGTTGAGCGGGGAGGCGCCGGTGCCGCCGTCGTGGCCGGAGATCAGGATGACGTCGGCCTTGAGCTTGGCGACGCCCGCCGCGACGGTGCCGACCCCGACCTCGCTGACCAGCTTGACGTGTACCCGGGCGGCCGGGTTCACGCTCTTCAGGTCGTGTACGAGCTGGGCCAGGTCCTCGATGGAGTAGATGTCGTGGTGCGGCGGCGGGGAGATCAGCCCGACCCCGGGGGTGGCGTGCCGGGTGCGGGCGATCCACGGCCAGACCTTGTTGCCGGGGAGCTGCCCGCCCTCGCCGGGCTTGGCGCCCTGGGCCATCTTGATCTGGATGTCGTCGGCGTTGACGAGATATTCACTCGTCACCCCGAACCGGCCGCTGGCGACCTGCTTGACGGCGGAGCGCCGGGCCGGGTCGTAGAGCCGTTCGACGTCCTCGCCGCCCTCGCCGGTGTTGGACTTGCCGCCGAGGGAGTTCATCGCGACCGCGAGCGTCTCGTGCGCCTCGGCCGAGATCGACCCGTACGACATGGCGCCGGTGGCGAAGCGCTTGACGATCTCGCTGGCCGGCTCGACCTCGTCGATCGGCACCGGCTCGCGTACCCCGGTGCGGAGCCGGAACAGTCCGCGAAGCGAGCCGGCCTGCTCGGCCAGCCCGTCGACCTTGGCGGTGTACTCCCGGAAGACGTCGTACTGCCGGCTCCGGGTGGCGTGCTGGAGCAGGAAGACCGTCTCGGGGTTGAACAGGTGCAGTTCGCCCTCGCGGCGCCACTGGTATTCGCCGCCGACCTCCAGCGGCCGGTGGTTGCGCTGGCCGGCGTTCTCGGCGTACGCCCGGGCGTGCCGGGCGGCGACCTCGGCGTGGATCTCCGGCAGCCCGATCCCGCCGATCTTGCCCGGTGTGCCGGCGAAGTAGCGCTGCACGAGCCGGTTGTCCAGGCCGACCGCCTCGAAGACCTGGGCACCGCAGTACGACGAGACCGTCGAGATGCCCATCTTCGACATGATCTTGAGTACGCCCTTGCCGAGCGCCTTGACGTAGTTGCGGATCGCCGTCGCCGGCTCGACACCGGTCAGGGCACCCGTGTTGATCAGGTCCTCGACGGACTCGAAGGCCAGATAGGGGTTGACCGCCGCCGCGCCGTACCCGATCAGCAGCGCCGTGTGGTGCACCTCCCGGCAGTCGCCGGACTCCACGATCAGCGCGGCCTGGGTGCGGGTCTGCTCCCGCACCAGGTGCTGGTGCACGGCGGCGGTGAGCAGCAGCGACGGGATCGGCGCCAGGTCGGCGGTGGAGTCCCGGTCGGAGAGGACCAGGATGCGTACCCCGTCCTCGATCGCCTCCGAGACGTGCCGGCAGATCTCGGTCAGCCGCGCCTTCAACCCGGCCGCGCCGTCCCGGATCCGGTAGAGCCCGGAGACCCGGACCGCCTTGAAGCCGGGCAGGTCGCCGTCCTCGTCGATGGAGAGGATCTTGGCCAGCTCGTCGTTGTCGATCACCGGGTAGGGGAGGACGACCTGGCGACAGCTCGCCGGGTTCGGGTCGAGCAGGTTTCCCTCCGGCCCGATGGTCGCCTGGAGGCTGGTCACCAACTCCTCCCGGATGGCGTCCAGCGGCGGGTTGGTGACCTGGGCGAAGAGCTGGTGGAAGTAGTCGTAGAGCAGCCGGGGCCGGGTCGACAGCGGCGAGATCGGGGTGTCGGTGCCCATCGATCCGACCGGCTCGGCACCGGCCCGGGCCATCGGGCCGAGCAGGATCTTCAGCTCCTCCTCGGTGTAGCCGAAGGTCTGCTGCCGACGGCGTACCGAGTGGTGGGTGTAGACGATGTGCTTGCGCGCGGGCAGGTCGGCCAGGTCGATCAGGCCGGCGTGCAGCCACTCGTCGTACGGCTGCTCGGCCGCCAGCTCGGACTTGATCTCGTCGTCCAGCACGATCCGGCCGGCGGCGGTGTCGACCAGGAACATCCGGCCCGGCTGGAGCCGCCCCTTGGCGACCACGCTCGCCGGGTCGAGGTCGAGCACCCCGGCCTCGCTGCCGAGCACCACCAGGCCGTCCGAGGTGAGCCACCACCGGCCCGGACGCAGCCCGTTGCGGTCGAGTACCGCGCCGACCAGCGAACCGTCGGTGAAGGCGACCGAGGCCGGACCGTCCCAGGGCTCCATCAGGCTGGCGTGGAAGCGGTAGAAGGCCCGCTTCGCCGGAGTCATGTCGGGGTCGTTCTCCCAGGCCTCCGGGATCATCATCAGCACCGCGTGCGGCAGGCTCCGCCCGGCCAGGTGCAGCAGCTCCAGCACCTCGTCGAAGTTGGCCGAGTCGGAGGCGGCCGGGGTGCAGATCGGGAAGAGCCGCCGGATGTTCCCCGGGATGCTCGGGCTGCGCAGCAGCGCCTCCCGGGCCTGCATCCAGTTCTTGTTGCCCCGGATCGTGTTGATCTCGCCGTTGTGCGCGATGAAGCGGTAGGGGTGGGCCAGCGGCCAGGACGGGAAGGTGTTGGTGGAGAACCGGGAGTGCACCAGGGCGATCGCGCTCGCCACCCGGGGGTCGGTCAGGTCCGGGAAGAACTCCGGGAGCTGGTCCGGGGTGAGCATGCCCTTGTAGACCATGGTCCGGGCCGAGAGCGACGGGAAGTAGGCGGGAATGCCGCGCTCGGCGGTCTCCCGCTCGGCCTGCTTGCGGACGCAGAACGCGACCCGGTCCAGGTCGATCCCGGTCAGCGGGGCGCCGGCCCGGCCGGCCGCCGAGCCGGTCAGCCGTCGCGCGGCCAGGAAGACCTGCCGGATCACCGGCCGGGCCGCCAGCGCGCTCTCGCCGAGGTCGTCCGCGCGGACCGGTACGTCCCGCCAGCCGAGGATCTCGGCCCCCTCGACCAGGGCGTACTTCTCCAGCACCGTGCGGGCGCGCGCCTCGTCGGCCGGGTCGGTGGGCAGGAAGACCAGGCCGGTGGCGTACTGCCCGGCCGGCGGGAGCGGGAAGTCGACGACCGACCGGAGGAACTCGTCCGGCACCTGGAGCATGATCCCGGCGCCGTCGCCGGTGTTCTGCTCGGCGCCCCGGGCACCCCGGTGGTCGAGCCGGCAGAGCGCGGCGAGGCCCTTGGCGACGACGTCGTGCGAGCGGCGGCCGTGCAGGTCGGCGACGAAGGCGACTCCGCAGGCGTCCCGCTCCGTGGCCGGGTCGTAGAGCCCCTGTGGCTCCGGCGCCCGGGCTCTCCGGTCGGGGTGCTCCGGGACGCGGCCGGGGCCGGTCGACGCGGAGTCGGCACCCGCCGACGAGGAGAGGTGCGGTTCCTGGGGGTACGGAAAGGCCACCGGGGCTCCTGTCGTCACTCACGTTCAATCATTAGGTCGGGACGACGTCGGCCCTGCTGGGTCTCTCGAGTCTACGTTAGGGTCCGGCGGGGTCCACCAGGGGCGAACCGATCACAGGCAGCGGAATTGATCACATGGCCCGGGTCCCGTACGTGTACGCTCCCCCGGTGGCATCTGTACGAGACGAGCCGTTTGACCGGTTGGAACGTTTTTACGATGCGGTGCCGCGTGACGGGGCACACACGGAGGATTTCGGCGGGCTGGTGCTCTTCGTCCGCGATGGTGCGGGATGGCCATTCTACGCCCGTCCCAGGCTGGACGCCACGGAGCCGCCGTCGGCCGCCGACGTGACCGCCGTCCGCCAGCGGCAGCGGGACCTCGGCCTGCCCGAGGCGTTCGAGTGGGTACACGAAAACCACCCGGAGCTGCTCGCGGTGGCCCGGTCGGCAGGGCTGGCGGTGCTGGAGGCGCCGCTGATGGTGCTCGACCCGGCCGCCCTGCCCCCGCCCGAGGAGTTCACGGCGACGCCGGTGCGGATCCTCGACCCGGCGGCGCCGACGTTCGCCGCCGACGTGGCGGCCCGGCGGGCGGTCGCGGCGGTCGGCTTCGCCGCACCCGGCACCGACGTCGGCGCGGCCGGCCCGGCAGCCCGGGACACCGCCCTGGTCGAGCTGCCGGTCGACTCGCTGGACGAGGAGCGGACCCGGACGGCCGCCGGCCGCCGGATCTCCGCCCTGGTCGAGCTGCCCGGACAGGGCGCCGTGGCCAGCGGCATGGCGCTGCGGGTCGACGACGTCGCCGAGATCGCCGGCATCGCCACCCTGCCCACGGCCCGCCGCCGGGGCCTCGGCGCCGCGGTCACCGCCGCGCTCGCCCGCCGGCTGCTCGACGACGGTACGAGCCTGGTCTTCCTCTCCGCCGGCAGCGAGCAGATCGCCCGGGTCTACCTGCGGGTCGGCTTCCGCCGGATCGGCACCGCCTGCATCGCCGAGCCCGCTCCGGTGGGCTGAGCCGAGGGGGTCGCGGCCGGGGGGCGGCCGAGGATACTCAAGACATCCTCAAGATCATTGCATCGCCGCACGTCAGGGATCATGATGACCGGCAGTGCTGTCCCCCCGACTCCTCCCCCTCGGAGTTCACATGCGAATAAGGAAACCGACGGTAGTCGTACTGTCTACATTGCTCGTGGCCAGCCTCGGCACCGTCACCGCCCCCTCGGCGGCCTTCGGCCAGCCGACCTCGGCGGTGCCGGGCACCACGGCCGCGGAGCCCAACCAGGTCACCGGACTCACCGTCACCCAGGCCGACGGGTACGCCACGGTCGCCTGGACGCCGGTCCCCGACGCCACCGACTACCAGATCGAGCGCACCCCGGTCGACGCCTCCGACACGGCCACCGGCCCGGCGGTGGTGGTCGGCGTCTGGCGGCCGAACCGTCAGATCAACAACGAGTCGCCGACCTTCGCCGACGCCGGCTTCGACCCCGGCCTGCGGTTCCAGTGGCGGGTACGGGCCCGGATCGGCACCGCCGAACAGCCGTACTCGGCACCGGTCACCGGCACCACCCGGCAGCCCTGGGGCAACCCGGCCGTCCCCGGCGAGAACCTGCGTACCCAGTGGGAGACCACCAAGGCCGCGCAGTACACCAGCGACGTCGACGAGTACGCCTACACCGCCGAGATCGACCGGCTCAGCGACCGGGTACGGGTGGTGGAGATCGGCCGTACCGTGCTGAACCGGCCGATCAACATGTTCGTGATCGGCTACCCCGCGCCGCCGGCCACCCCGGCGGCGGTCGCCGCGACCTCGCCGCTGGCGATCAACTGCAACGTGCACGGCAACGAGCCCGGCGACCGGGAAGCCTGCCTGGTGCTGGCCCGCAAGCTGGCGTTCGGCACCGACGCCAGGACGATCGACCTGCTCAAGCACACCACCGTGCTGATCGTGCCGACCATCAACGGAGACGGCCGGGCCGCCAACACCCGGGGCAACTCGACCGGGCAGGACCTCAACCGCGACTACTCGCTGATCCGCCAGCCGGAGACCGCGGCGTACGTGAAGATGGTCCGCGACTACCGGCCGGTGGCCGGCTACGACGGGCACGAGTACGGCAACTCGACCGCCGGTGACCTGCCGATGCTGCCGCCCCGGCACCAGAACGTGGCCAAGCAGATCTTCGACGAGTCGATGGACATGATCGAGGGCCACATGTACGTCGAGGGCGCCAAGGACGGCTGGTGGGCCTGCCCGTACGGCTGCCAGGGCGGCAGCGGCGTGGGGCTGAGCGAGGAGACCATCCTGCGCAACACCCTCGGGCTGAAGAACACCGTCAACTCGCTGCTGGAGCTGCGCAGCTCCGGCGGGGCGACCCGGCCGGACGAGGGCAACTCGGCGAACAACCGGCGCCGCAAGACGTACTCGGCGCTCTGGACGTTCAGCCAGTTCCTCGACTACCACCGGGCCAACCTGCCGGCGATCCAGCAGGCGCGCAGCGAGGCGATCGAGTTCCAGGCCAGCAACACCGGCCGGCTCGTCTTCCGGGGCTCCCGGCCGATCCCGCTGCACCCGGCGCCGCACCCCGGCGAGGCGGGACCCCGGGACGACCTGCCCGTACCGGAGATGATCCTCGACAACGCGCCGTGCGCGTACAAGCTCACCGAGGAGCAGTACAACGGGGCGCGCACCGACGGCCCCGGCGGGGTCGGCGCCACCGTGGCGCAGCGGATCGCCGCGCACGGCTGGAAGGTCGTCAAGGGCAGCGACGGGTACTACGTGCCGCTGGCCCAGCCGGAGCGGGGCCTGATCCCGCTGCTGCTGGACGCCCAGGGCGCGGAGGAGCTGGTCGACGGCACCCGGGTCTACCCGACCCGTACCGGCCGGCACAACGGGCCGCTGACCATCTCCGGCTTCGCCTGCCTGTCGGACGCGACGGTGAACGGCCCGGTGACCGTCCGGCCCGGTGCCATCCTCGTCGCCACCGGCAGCACGATCAGCGGCCCGGTCAGCGCGGCCGGCGCGGCCGGCGTCTTCCTGGCCGACAGCACCGTCCGGGGCCCGGTCTCGGTCGCCGGCACCACCGGCGCCGTCTCGCTGGTCGACAACACGATCTCCGGCCCGGTCTCGCTCGCGGTGAACAACACCGACAGCGGCCCGGCCCTGGTCGCGGGCAACTCGGTGAACGGTCCGCTGAGCTGTGCGGTCAACAGCCCGGCGCCGACCAACATCGAGGTGGCCAACTCGGTGAAGGGCCCGAAGGTGGGCCAGTGCGCCGCGCTGTGACCCGGCCGACGCACCGCTGAACCAGGCACCATCCGCCGTACCGGTGGGTCGGGTCGTCAAGGCCCGGTCCACCGGTACGGCACCCCCGTCAGTCGTGGAGGTTGTCGTGTCCGAGCCGTCCATCCCAGCCTCCCCGGCCGGCGGTCCCGTCCGGCGGCAGGCTGCCCGCCGTACCCGGATCGGTCGTGGCCGGCTCCGGGCGGCGCTGGCGCTCGCCGCCACCGCGCTGCTCGCCGGCACGGCCGCCGGCTGCACCGACGACGGCCCCGACGACCGGGACGCGGCGGCGGCCGGCTCCGGGGTGACCGGCCCGCTCTGCGCGGCCCTCCCCTCCGGCACCGACCCCGGCAACCCGGACGCGCTGGCCGACCAGCCCGGCGACGTGGCGTTGCAGTGGATCCCGGTGCTGACCCGGTTCGAGGCGGCGGTCCGCGCCGCCGACCTCGCCGCCGAGCTGCGCGCCCCGGGCGGGGTGACCATCCTGGCCCCGACCGACGACGCGTTCGGGAAGAAGTTCTCCGAGGAGAACCTCGACGACCTGATGATCCACCGCCGGGACGAGCTGCGGGACCTGGTCCGGGCCCACCTGGTGGCCGGCGCCCACCCGCTGGCCGACCTGGTCGCCGACGGCACGGTACGCACCCTCGACGGCAGCACGGTGCCGGTCAGCGCGGCCGGGCCGATGGCCCGGATCGGCGAACACGTGCAGAGCGTCTGCGCCGACTACCGGATCGCGGGCGGCCGGATCCACATCGTCAACGGCGTACTCGGCAAGCTGCCGACCACTTTCGACCCCGACGCCGGCTCCGGGCACTGAGCCCTCGGCCGGCACCGGTTCAGGGCGCCGGGGGCCGGTCTGCGCCCCCGCCGCCGGCCAGCACGACGTCCAGCGGCGCCTCCCGGCCGTACCGGTGTGCCGGGGCGAAGCCGCCGCCGGTGGCCCCGCCGGTGCCGGTACCTGTGCTCGTGCCGCCGCCCGTGCCGGTGCCGGTGCCGCCGTCCGTGCCGGTCCCGAGCGGGCGTACCGCGCCGTCCAACTGGGCGCGCAGGGCCCGCTTCGTCGCCTCGGCGTCCGCCCGCTCGCAGGCCGGCACCGGCGCCCCGATCTCCTCCCGGATCCGGTCCGCCGCGCCGAGCAGCTCCGCCCCGCGTACCGGGTCACCGTCCAGCCGGGCCACCTCGGCCAGCGCCTCCAGCACGCTGGCGGTACGCCACCGGTCACCGACCTGGCGGTGCGCGGCCAGGCTCAGCCGCAGGTGCCGGGCGGCCCGGCCGGTACGCCCACCGCGCAGCTCGACCAGCCCGCGCAGGTTGTGCGCCCAGCCGACCCCCTCCGGGAAGCCGACCGTGGAGTACCGCCGCAGAGCCAGGTCCACCAGCGACGACGCCCGGTCGATGTCGCCCCGGTACAGCGCCACCGCACCGAGGTTCATCAGCGCGCTCGCCGCCGCCAGCGGGTCGCCGAGCCGCTCGTGCCGGCGCAGGCTCGCCCAGAGCCGCGAGTCGGCCCGGTCCAGGTCACCGGCGAGCCAGGCGGTGAAGCCGCGCAGCTCGGTCGTCTGCGCCTCGCCCCACTCGTCGGCGCAGTCGGCGAAGATGGCACCGGCGGTGGCCAGGTGACCGGCGGAGTCGGCGTACCGGGCCTGCTCCCGGGCCACCGAGCCGAGGATCTGCTCCACCCGCGCCTCGGCCCGGCGGTCACCGGTGACCCGGCAGGCGGCCCGGGCCAGCTCCGCGTGCCGGATCGCGGCCGGATAGTCGCAGGCCAGCATCGCCAGCATGGCCGCGCCGATCCCGGCCCGGGCCCGCAGCTCGGCCGGGGCGTCCGGATGCCGGGCCAGCGCCGTCGACAGCCAGCCGTGCCCCTCCCGGTAGTTCCCCGCCAGCCGGCAGTACATGGCGAGGGCGGCGGCCAGCCGCAGGTCACCGTGGGCGGGTCCGCCCGCACCCGCCTCGGCCAGCCAGGCCATCGCGGACCGCAGGTTCGGCTCCTCGGCGCGCAGCCGGGCCAGCCACCGGTCCCCGGCCGCGCCGCGCAGCCGGTCGTCGGCCCGCTGGGCCAGGTCCAGGCAGTAGGCCGCCAGCGCCTGCCGGGCGGTCACCTCGGCACCGGAGTCGAGCAGCCGGGCCAGCGCGTGCCGCCGGACCGGCTCCAGCATCCGGTAGCGGGTCCGGGCACCCTCGCCCGCCTCGCCGGGGCCCTCCGGGCCGCACCGTCGCACCGGCTCGGCCGCCGCGCCCGGCTCAGTTACCCCGCCGGGGTCGGCCGCCGCGCCCGGGTCAGTCGCCCCGTCCAGATAGGTCGCCCCGCCCGGATCGCTCGCCCCGCCCGGCTCGGTCGGCTCCGGGCCCTCGGTGGGTAGCGGCTCCACCAGGGACGCCTCGACCAGCGCGGCCAGGGCGGCCGGCGCGGACGGGCCGGCCACCGCCCGGGCCGCCTCGGCGTCGAACCCGCCGGCACAGATCGAGAGCCGGTCGAAGAGCCGGCAGGCCGCCGCGTCCAGCATGGCCAGACTCGACTCCACCGCGGCGGCGACACTCCGGTGCCGGTCCGGCGGCCTCGGGTCCGGGCTGCGCAGCAGCCGTACGTCGGTCCGCAGCCGGGTGACGATCTCGTCGACCGTCAACATCGGGGTACGCGCCGCGGCCAGCTCGATCGCCAACGGCAGCCCGTCCAGGTCGGCACAGAGCCGGACGACCGCGTCGGCACTGGCCTCGGGTACCGGCCGGCCGGTGACCTCGCGGGCCCGTTCGAGGAAGAGCCGGGTGGCCGGGTGCGCGGCCAGCGCCGCGAGGCTGTGCCCGGTGCCCACCTCGGGTACGGCGAGCGCCGGCACCCGGATCCGCGACTCGGCGGGCAGCCGCAGCGCCACCCGGCTGGTCGCCAGCACCCGCAGTCCCGGGCAGCGGGCGAGCAACCGCTGCACCAGCTCCGCACAGCCGGTGACCAGGTGTTCGCAGTTGTCCAGCACCAGCAGCGCCCGGACCGGGCCCAGGTCGGCGGCGAGCGCCTCGACCATGTCCCGCCCCAGGTCCGGTACGCCGAGCGCGGCGGCCACCGCCTGCGGTACCCGTACCGGGCTCTCCACCGGGGTCAGGTCGACGAACCAGACCGGCCCGTCGGTGCGGGCCGCCGCGACCGCGAGCGCCAGCCGGGTCTTGCCGGCCCCGCCCGTGCCGGTGAGCGTGACCAGGCGGTGCCGGTCCAGTTGCTCGGCGACGACGTCGCGCAGCTCGTCCCGGCCGACCAGGGCGGTGAGCGGGACCGGCAGCCGGGCGGCCGGACGCGGTCGGGACGCCGACGAGCCGGTGGCGACCTCCGGGGCAGGCGTCGGAGCCGGACCCGTCGCCCAGTCCTCGGGCAGCTCACCGGCGCGCACCGCCGCCGCGAGTACGCAGACCCGACCGGCCGGCTCGACGCCCGCCTGGTCCCGGAAGACCTCCCGGGCCCGCTGGTGCACCTCGGCGGCGCCCCGGCGTCCCTGGTGCAGGTACGCGGCGACGAGCAGCAGCTCCCACAGCCGTGCCCGCAGCGGATGGGCCGCCACCGCCGAGGTCAGCTCGGCCACCCCCGCCCGGGCCACCCGGGCGGCGGTCGCCCCGGCGGCCACCGTCGCCCGATCGGCGACCGGGCCACCCGCGGCGGTGTGCGCCGCCACGGCCAGCCGCAGCACGCAGGCCCAGCGGTCCTCGAAGGCGCCGATCCGGGCCTGCCGCAGCCGGCCCAGCTCCACGGCGGCCCAGCCGGACGGGCAGAGCCGGTACGGGTTCTGCTCGTCGGCGGCCCGGCCCTCCCCGGCCGGAACCGGTGGCTCGGTCCAGACGGCCAGGGCGGCCCGGAACAGCCGGGCGGCGGCCCGCAGCTCACCGCCGGCCATCCGACGCCGGGCCCGGTCGAGCAGCCGGCCGAACCGGCTCGCGTCGATCCGGTCGCAGGGCATCCGGAGCAGGTATCCGCCGGGTCGGACCTCCAGCGCGCCCGGTGACCCGCAGTCGGCCAGCGCGGTGGCCAGCAGCGTCGCCGCCCGGTCCAGGGGACGGGCACCGGCCCGGGACAGCGCGTCCCGACCGGCGAGCGCGGCCAGCAACTCGGCGTCCGGGACGGGCTCGTTGGGCCGCAGCGCCAGCAGCCCGAGGAGCGCACCGGCACCGTCCGGCAGCGCGACCGGCCCCCGGGGACCGATCAGGCGGACCGGTCCGAGCAGTCGTACCTCGGCCGGGGTGGCGTGCCGCCGCTCCGTACAAGCCTGTTGATCAGGCACGCTGTGCCGCAACTGGGAGCCCTCACCTTCGCTCCCGGGTAGTGTGCGCGACGCGGCGTCGTGTGGGGCATCCTCCCGATCGGTCGGTTAGCCGACGAACCGGAGGGTCCGGCGCGACCCGCTCGGGCAGCGGCCCCCTTCGATTCGGATGTCGACCCGTCGACCCGAGCCGGAGCCGGCAACCGAAGATCTGCCGACGGTCGGCCGCCGGCCGACCCCCGGTCGATCACTCCGGTGGCCGCCACTGGGCCGCCACGCTCGCCGCGCTGCCCAGCAACCGGGGCGTGATGGTGCCGAGGGCGGCATCCCGGGCCCGCAGCGCCAGCCGCCCCCGGGCCTGCAACACCGCCGACATCCGCCGGGTCTGCCGGACCACGGTCACCGTCCGGGGCCGGCGCAGCCGGTTGTACGACTCGACCGCCTCGCGCAGCGGCGCACCCGGGATCGCCTCCCGGAGCACCGAACGCAGCGTCGCGGCGTCCTCCAGGGCGAGGCAGGCGCCCTGACCCAGGTGGTGCGGCATCGCGTGCGCGGAGTCGCCGATCAGCACCACCCCGCCGGTGCCGGCCGGGAAGCCGTACGCGCGGGGCAGCGGGCGCAGCTCGCGTACCTCCTGCTGGACCAGGTCCTCCGGTTCCGTGGCGGCGAGCAGCTCGCCGATCGGCGCCGGCCAGTTCGCGAACCAGCGGCGGAGCAGGGCGAGCTGGGTTGCCGGCGGCTCCGGCCGGGACGCCCCGGCCGCCGTCGCCACCCAGTAGATCCCGCCCCGGGTGGAGCCGCCGGAGGCGCCACGGTCGCCCAGCGAGGCCGCGACGAACCGGTAACCGGCGCCGAGCGTCTCGCCGTCCACCGGCCGGTCGGCCGGCAACTGGGGCGCCCGGTACCACGGGATGACGGCCCGCCACGCCGCGCAGCCGGAGCTGACCACGGTGGCCTCCGGCGCCAACCGGCGGCGGACCGCGCTGTCGATGCCGTCGGCGGCGACGACCAGGTCGGCCTCGTAGCTGGCGCGCCCGTCGCCGATCACCGGCCGGTCGCCGTCGCCGACCCGGACGGTCCGGACCTCGACGCCGGTGCGGATCTCCACCCGGTCGCCGAGGCCGGCGACCAGCGCGTCGTGCAGGTCCTCCCGGTGTACGACGACCGGCGCGCGTTCACCGAGCCCGGGGCGGGGCTGCACCAGCCAGTGCCCGTCGGGGCGCCGAACCCCGACGTCGGGCAGCGGCGTCGCGATCGCGGCCAGCCCCTCGCCGAGGCCGAGGGCGCGCAGCGCGCGTACCCCGTTGGGCCAGAGCACCAGCGCGGTGCGCTCGGCGCGTACCCGGTCGTCCCGCTCCAGCAGGGTCACCTGCCATCCGGAGCGGGCCAGTGCACCGGCGGTCGCCAGTCCGCCGATTCCGGCGCCCACCACCACGGCCGTACGCATCGGGCCGGCTCCCCCGCTCAACGGTCCCGGTCGGCGGTCCCCGGCGCGGCACCGGCGTCGGCGGGCTCGCCGTCCCGCGCGGCGGCCGGCTCTGCGGGGGCGGCCGACTCCACGGAGGTCTCGGACGATCCGGCCGGAGCCGGCGGCCGGGCCGCGCCGTCGCCCTCGGAGGCGTCGCGCCCCGAGTCGTCGTGTCCGGAGTCGTCGTGTCCGGAGTCGTCGCGCCCGGCCGGGTCCGCTCCGTCCGGCTCGGCCGCTCCGTCCGGCCCCTCGGCTCCGCCCGGCTCCTCGGCCGGCGGGACCTCCCCGGTGGACTGGAAGTGCCGGAACTGCTCCTCCGTCACCACCCGGTAGGCGCTCGGCGCACCGACCGCGGCCGGCTCCCGGGAGACGTCGACCTGCGAGACGTCGCTGGTGGCGGCGTCGCCCGCGCCGAGCGGGGCGGGCACGCCGCCGACCGGCACGAGGTACTCCTGCGGCCCCCGGACCCGGAGGAAGTAGACCAGCGCGCCGAGGAAGACCAGGACGGCGGTCCAGACGTTGAGCCGGGTGCCGAGGATCTCGGTCGCCGCGTCGGTACGCATCATCTCGATCCAGAACCGGCCGGCGGTGTAACCCATCACGTAGAGCGCGAACGCCCGGCCCCGGCCGAGCTTGAGTCGCCGGTCGAGCAGCAGGACCAGGCCGGCGACGCCGACGTTCCAGAGCGCCTCGTAGAGGAAGGTCGGGTGGAAGAGCCCGGGTTCGAGGATCGGGTTGCCGCTGTCGTCGCGGAGCGCGTGCCCGGGATTGGTCGGGTCCATCCGGTGGATCTCCAGGCCCCACGGCAGCGAGGTCTGCCCGCCGAACAGCTCGTTGTTGAACCAGTTGCCGATCCGGCCGACGGCCTGGGCCAGCGGCATGCCCGGGGCGAGCGCGTCGGCGACCACGGTCAGCGGCAGGCCGAGCTGCCGCGCGGCGAGCCAGGCACCGACGGCGCCGCCCGCGACGGCACCCCAGATGCCGAGCCCGCCCTCCCAGATGTAGAGGGCCCTGACCGGCTCACCGCCCTCGCCGAAGTAGGAGCCGGGTGAGGTGATCACGTGGTAGATCCGGGCGCCGACGATGCCGAACGGCACCGCCCAGACGGCGATGTCCAGCACCGCCCAGGGGGCGACGCCACGGCGGCGCAGTCGCAGCTCGGTCACCACGCAGGCGACCACGATCCCGAGCACGATGCAGAGTGCGTACGCCCGGATCGGCACCGGCCCGAGCTGCCACACGGCGGTGGCGGGGCTCGGCAGGGCCGCCTGAGGAGAGAGCGAGGCGAGGGTCACGGGTGCACAGGCTACCGTCGCTACCCCTGCCGGCGGCACCCCGGTCCGGTTGCGTACCCCGGGCGATTCCCGCCTGCTTCGTCCCGACAGGTACGACGAACTGCCCCGTCGTCCTTTTTCGCGGTGAACTCCGCCGGCTTCCGGACCGCGCGGATCACCCCGTCAGCGTCGGACGGCGCGGACGCCCTCGGCGAGTTCGGCGCTGAGCCGGCCCAGCTCGGCCAGCCCGGCCGCCTCGTCGGGAGCGTCCAGCACGCAGCGGACCAGGGCGCTGCCCACGATCACGCCGTCGGCGTACCGGCCGATCTCGGCGGCCTGATCGCCGGTGCTGACGCCGAGCCCCACCCCGACCGGCAGGGCGCTGATCGCCCGGACCCGGCCGACCAGGGTCGGTGCGGCGTCCGAGGTCTTCTCCCGGGCGCCGGTCACCCCCATCAGGGCGGTGGCGTAGACGAAGCCCCGGCAGTGTTCGAGGGTCATCGACAGCCGTCGGTCGGTCGAGGAGGGCGCGACCAGGAACGTCCGGTCCAGCCCGTACGCGTCGGAGGCGGCCAGCCACTCGCCGGCCTCCTCCGGGATCAGGTCCGGGGTGATCAGGCCGGTGCCCCCGGCGGCGGCGAGGTCCCGGGCGAAGGCGTCTACGCCGTAGCGCTCGATCGGGTTCCAGTAGGTCATGGTGACCACCGGGGCCCCGGTCGCGGCGACCGCCTCGATGATCCGCAACGCGTCGCGGGTGCGTACCCCGCCGGCCAGCGCGATGTCGCTGGCCCGCTGGATGACCGGACCGTCCATCACCGGGTCGGAGTAGGGGATCTCCAGCTCGACCACGTCGACCCCGGCGTCGACCATCGCCCGCATCGCGGCGATGCTGCCGTCCACGGTCGGGAAGCCGGCCGGCATGCAGCCGACCAGCAGCGCCCGCCCCTCGGCCCGGGCCTTCTCGAAGGCGACCCCGATGCCCCGCTCGGCCGTGGTGGCCATCTCGCTCACCCCTGGTCCCCGTCGAGGATGCCGAAGTACTCCCCGGCGGTGTGCACGTCCTTGTCGCCCCGGCCGGAGAGGTTGACCACGATGGTGGGCTCGCGGCCCAGCTCGGCGGTGAGCTCAGGGATGATCTTGAGCGTACCGGCGAGCGCGTGGGAACTCTCGATCGCCGGGATGATCCCCTCGGTCCGGCAGAGCAGCTGGAACGCCTCCATCGCCTCCGCGTCGGTGACCGGCGCGTACCGGGCCCGCCCCGCGTCGTTGAGCCAGGCGTGTTCCGGCCCGACACCGGGATAGTCCAGCCCGGCCGAGATCGAGTGCGACTCGACCGTCTGCCCGTCGGCGTCCTGGAGCACGTAGGTGCGGGTGCCGTGCAGTACCCCCGAGGAGCCGCCGGTGATGCTCGCCGCGTGCCGCCCGGTCTCGACCCCGTCGCCGCCGGCCTCGAAGCCGTAGAGCCGCACGTCGGCGTCGGGCACGAAGGCGTGGAAGATGCCGAGCGCGTTGGAGCCGCCGCCGACGCAGGCGGTCACCGCGTCCGGCAGCGCCCCGGTCAGCTCCAGGCACTGCTGCCGGGCCTCCACCCCGATGCCCCGGACGAACTGGCGGACCATCGCCGGGAACGGGTGCGGGCCGGCGGTGGTGCCGATCAGGTAGTGCGTCCGGTCGACATTGGCCACCCAGTCCCGCATCGCCTCGTTCATCGCGTCCTTGAGGGTGCGCGAGCCGGCGGTCACCGGGACGACGGTGGCACCGAGCATCCGCATCCGGGCGACGTTGAGGGCCTGCCGCTGGGTGTCCACCTCACCCATGTAGACCACGCACTCGAGGTCCAGGTACGCCGCCGCGGTCGCGCTGGCGACCCCGTGCTGGCCGGCACCGGTCTCGGCGATCACCCGGGGCTTGCCCATCCGCTTGGTGAGCAGCGCCTGGCCGAGCACGTTGCGGACCTTGTGCGCGCCGGTGTGGTTGAGGTCCTCCCGCTTGAGCAGCACCCGCGCCCCGACCCGGGCGGAGAGCCGCTCGGCCCGGTAGAGCAGCGACGGGATGTTGGCGTACTCGCGCAGCAGCCGGGTGAACTCGGCGGTGAACGAGTCGTCGGCGAGCGCCTCCCGGTACGCCGTGTCGAGTTCGTCGAGCGCGGCGACCAGCGCCTCCGGGACGAACCGGCCGCCGTACGGGCCGAAGTGCCCGGCGAGGTCGGGCAGGGTGGGTGCGCTCATGCCGGCTCTCCGCTTCGCTGGCTCATCGGACCGGCCGGGGGGTCGCCGGGTGGTTGCCGGCGTTCACCAGTTCGGCCACCGCCTCGCGGGGACTCTTCTGGGTGACCAGCCCCTCGCCGACGAGTACGGCGTCGGCGCCGGCCGAGGCGTACCGGATCAGGTCGTGCGGGCCGCGTACCCCGGACTCGGCGATCTTGACGACGTTGTTCGGCAGGCCCGGGGCGATCCGCTCGAAGACCGACCGGTCGACCTCCAGGGTGCGCAGGTTGCGGGCGTTCACCCCGATCACCCGGGCACCCGCCTCCAGGGCGCGGTCCGCCTCCTCCTCGTCGTGCACCTCGACCAGCGCGGTCATCCCGAGCGACTCGATCCGCTCCAGGAGGCCGACCAGCACGTTCTGTTCCAGCGCGGCGACGATCAGCAGGACCAGGTCGGCGCCGTGCGCCCGCGCCTCGTGCACCTGATAGCTGGAGACGACGAAGTCCTTGCGGAGCACGGGGATGTCCACCGCGGTCCGGACCGCCGCCAGGTCCTCCAGCGACCCGCCGAACCAGCGCCCCTCGGTGAGCACGCTGATGCAGCGCGCCCCACCGGCGGCATAGTCACCGGCCAGGTCGGCCGGGTCGGCGATCTCGGCGAGCTGACCCTTGGACGGCGACGAGCGCTTCACCTCGGCGATCACTCCGACGCCTGGGCGGCGCAGTGCCGCGTACGCGTCCCGGGGTGGCGCGGCCGCCGCCGCGAGTTCCTTGATCTGCTCCAGCGGCACCTGTTCCTGCCGCCGTGCGACGTCCTCGCGGACTCCGGCGAGGATCTCGTCGAGCACGTTGGCGGACGTGGCCGATCCGGCTTCGTCTCCCGCCGCGTGCGGATGCTCAGCAGTCACCAACGGACTCCCCTCTCCGGGTGTCATGGGCCGATGCTAGGCGTCGCCACGGGGCGGACGCCCTCGGGGGTATGGCGTGCTTCACGAGATGGGCTGCGGCATAATGGCCGACCCTGTGAGCGGGCTATCACGCTGCGCCATCGCGGCGAACCGGGGCCCGTCCGGCTGTGACCGAGATCAAGGAAGCGACGCCCGGCACCGGAGGTTGTCCCGGATGGTGGGCCGGTACCCGGACGAACCGTTGATCCGGGGGTGACCGACCGGAAACACCGGATGGGCACCATCAACGTCGGGCACACTGGTCGCGGGACCGCCGCCGACCAGCCGGATCGATTTCGTGCGGGGAAGACCATGAGCGCTGCGAAGCCTGACTCGACCATCGACCTGACCAGCATTCCCCGGGCCGTGCTCTCCGTCGCGGTCGGCATGGTGCACAGCGTCGAGCGGGCGGTGATCGGCGACGCCCGGATCCGGACCGCCCGGGGCAACGCCTGGGAGGCGATCTGCGCGGACCGGGAGCGGGCGATGCGCCGGGACGAGATCCGGGCCCTGGTGGCGGCGCTCGCCGCCGCGCCGCCGGTCGTGCCCGCGACCGTCGCCGCCCCGGCTCGGCCGGCCACCGGAGAGGTCGCCGCCGGCACGCCGGCACCCGCCCCGACCACCGGCCGGGCCGCCGCCGCGTCCCGGGGCTCGACCGTCGCGCGCCAGCCGGTCAGCTGACCGTCGGATCCTCACCCCGGTCCAGCGCGTCCCAGGCGGCCGTCGTGCGCCGGGCGTCCACCCGGCCGTCGGGGGCGGCCACCGCACTCCCCCGGCCCGCCCCGGCCGGCCGGGCCCGCTCGTAGCGGGCACCCATCACCGGCCACCCCGCGCCCCGCACGGCCGTGAAGCCGCCGGCCGCACCGGCCAGCAGGCCACCCAGCACGCAGAGCAGCGGCCAGCCGACACTGACCTCGCCGCCGGTGCCGAACCCGGCGTAGCCGGCACCGACCGCCACCCCGACGCCGAGCAGCGCCAGCACCGCGCCGACCAGCCGGCGTCCGATCCCCCGGGTGCCGAGCACCGCTCCGGCGGCGGCCAGCCCGACCAGGGCCAGCGCCGGTAGCCAGGGCAGCAGGTCACCGCCGGTCCGGGTCACCCGTCCGGGCGGCAGCGGGGCCGGGCGGGCGGTCAGTTCGACCGACCAGGTCCGGGTCGCCGCGAAGACCGCGAGGCCGGCGCCGAGCAGGCAGAGCAGCACCGCGTACGCCAACTCCCGTCGCCCCGCCGCCCGTGCCCCGCCGGCCGGTGCCGCCCCGGGACCCGGGGACGCGTCGGCGTCGGGTGGCGCCGGGGCCGGTCCCTCGGCGGGTACCGGAGTGGCGCCCATCGGTCGCTCGGGTTTCATCGGGCCGGCCGGAGCGTTTCCGCCGCCGCGATCGCGGCGAGTACCGCAGCCGCCTTGCTCCGGGTCTCCCGGTCCTCGGCGGCCGGGTCGGAGTCGGCGACGATCCCGGCACCGGCCTGCACGTACGCCCGGCCACGGCGGATCAGCGCGGTCCGGATCGCGATCGCCATGTCCAGGTCGCCACCGAAGCCGAAGTAGCCGACCGTGCCGCCGTACAGGCCGCGACGGGTCGGCTCCAGCTCCTCGATGATCTCCATCGCGCGCACCTTCGGGGCGCCGGAGAGGGTACCGGCCGGGAAGGTGGCGGCGAGCGCGTCGAACGCCGTCCGGTCCTCCCGCAGCGTCCCGACCACGGTGGAGACGATGTGCATGACGTGGCTGTACCGCTCGATGGTGGCGAACTCCGGCACCTCGACCGTGCCCGGCCGGCAGACCCGACCCAGGTCGTTGCGGCCCAGGTCGACCAGCATCACGTGCTCGGCCCGCTCCTTCGGGTCGGCGAGCAGCTCGGCGGCGAGCCGGCCGTCGTCGGCCGGGCTGCCGCCCCGGGGCCGGGTGCCGGCGATCGGGTGCAGCATCGCCCGGCGCTGGCCGTCCGCGCCGGTGCTCACCTTCAGGTGCGCCTCCGGGGACGACCCGACGATGTCGAAGTCGTCGAAGCGGAGCAGGTACATGTACGGGCTCGGGTTGGTGGCCCGGAGCACCCGGTAGACGTCCAGCGGATCGGCCCGGGTCTCCCGCTCGAAGCGCTGGGCCAGCACGATCTGGAAGCACTCGCCGGCCCGGATCGCCTCCTTGGCCACCTCGACCGCCTTCGGGTACTCCCCGTCGGCGGTCCGGCTGAACACCTCGCCCGGGGAGGGCCGGTCGACGGTGGCGATCATCGGCGGGATCGGCCGGGACAGCGCGGTGGTCATCGCGTCCAGTCGGCCGACCGCCTGGTGGTACGCCGCCGTCACCTGGGCCGCCCACTCCGGGTCCTCCCCGCCGGCACCGGCCGCCGGACCGCCGGCCGTGCCGTCCGGTGGTGCCGGCAGCAGGGCGTTCGCCACCAGGATCGCCGAGCCGTCGAAGTGGTCCAGCACGACCAGGTCGGTGGCGAGCATCATGCCCAGCTCGGGCAGGCGCAGGTCGTCCTCGGTCAGCGACGGCAGCCGCTCGAACCGGCGTACGACGTCGTAGCCGAGGTAGCCGACCATGCCGCCGAGCAGGGGTGGCATGGGGCCCTGCCCGGCTCCGACCGGGTCGGCGGCCGGGCCGGTCAGTGCCGCCACGGTGGCCCGGAGCACCGCCATCGGGTCGCCACCGGTCGGCAGCCCGGCGGGGGGCGTGCCGAGCCAGTGCGCCTGGCCGCCCCGCTCGACCAGGGTGGCGGCGCTGCGTACCCCGACGAAGGAGTAGCGCGACCAGGCGATCCCGGCTGCGCCGGCACCCTGCTCCGCCGACTCCAGCAGGAAGGTCCCCGGGCCGCCGGCCAGCTTGCGGTAGACCCCGACCGGGGTCTCCCCGTCGGCGAGCAGTCGCCGGACCACCGGCACCACCCGCCGGGTCCGGGCCAGCTCGCGGAAGGTCGCCTCGTCCGGGCTCACCGCTCCGGTGGTCATCGGGTCACCGCCCCAGCCTCGGTCATGTCGCCGGTCCGGCGGAGGTCGCCCCGGTGACCGGCAGTTCGTCGGAGAAGCAGGTCCAGCTTCCGGTGTGGCAGGCCGCACCGACCTGGTCGACGCTGACCAGCAGGGCGTCGCCGTCGCAGTCCAGCGCCACCGAGCGGACGTACTGGTGGTGGCCGGAGGTGTCGCCCTTGACCCAGTATTCCCGCCGGCTGCGCGACCAGTAGGTGGCCCGGCCGGTGGTGAGGGTGCGGTGCAGCGCCTCGTCGTCCATCCAGGCGACCATCAGCACGTCGCCGGTGTCGTGCGCCCGGACCACGGCGGTGACCAGTCCGTCGGGGTTGCGGCGCAGGCGCGTGGCGATCGCCGGGTCGAGGGCCGAGGGTCGCGCGGGGCCGCCGCGCGCCGGCCCGGGCGCGGTCGCCGGGGAGAGATCGGGTACGGGCATAGTTCCCGATTGTTTCGCACGCGGCGCCGGAACTGTCGACCCGTCCCCGCTGCCCCCCGCCGAAGTGGCCCGCGCCACGCCGCCCGGGGTGCCGTCCGTCCCCGGTGGGGTGGGCGTCCCGGTCGGGTCCGGGCGGACGAGTTGGTCGACGTAGCGGTCGAGCCGGCCGTCGCGCAGGGCGGCGGCGAGATCCGGCCCGACCACCCCGGCCAGCTCCTCGGCGTACGGGCGGGCCAGTGCCACCGTGCCGGCCACCAGGCGGTGCGCGGCGGAGTGCAGCCGGGGCAGGGTGTCGGGGCGCAGCCCGAGGCAGCTGAGCATGTCGTCGCGGTAGCGCTCCGGTGCGACCGGCAGGTCCAGCGCGGCGGCCAGCGCGTCTCGCCGGCTGGCCACCGTGACCGTCGGGTTGGCGAGCCGGAGCACCGAGGGGCAGCGCCGGGCCAGTTCGGCGGCGGCGAGCCGGGCCTCGTACTCGGCACCGCTGGCGCAGGCGCCGCCGACCTTGCCGAGCGCGGCGACGAGTTCCTCCAGATCCGGCTCGGCGGGGCGCTGGCGGATCTCGGTGACGTCGACGGAGGACCGCCATGCGCCGTGTGCCCAGAGTAACCGTGCGGGCGCGACGACCGGCAGTCCGAAGGACCATTCGGCGGGCCGGTCGAGCCGTTCGAGCCAGGATTCGACGTCCCGTACGGCGACCGACAGGTGGGTCAGCCGGTCGCCGGTCTCCACGAGGAAGGCCGGGTACGCGGCGTACGGTCCCCCGCTGACCAGGACATCGATGTCCACGTCGCTGTACGGGGTGGCGGCGCCCCGGGCATAGCTGCCGCGCAGCAGCACCCCGACGACGGGCGGGCCGGGCAGCCGGCGCAGCCGGTCCGTCCAGTCGTCGAGGAACCCGAGTTGCCGTAACGGACCGTGATCCACGGCGTCATCGTGCCGCAGGTCCGATCATGACGCAACGCCCGATCATGCTTCGCCTGGGCGTTTCGTCCGTTATCTGCCGATAAATCGCATTGACTGCTCCGGATAGCGCTCGCCGGCCGCCGCCCCGACGGGTATCGCGGCGGAGAGCTGGGCCACCTGCTCGCCGGTGAGCCGCAGGTCGACGGCGGCGGCGTTCTCCTCCAGGTAACCGACCCGCTTGGTGCCGGGGATCGGCAGGATGTCGTCGCCCTGGGCGAGCAGCCAGGCCAGTGCCGCCTGGGCCGGCGTACAGCCGATCTCGGCGGCCACCGCCCGGACCCGGTCGACCAGTTCCAGGTTGGTGTCGAGGTTCTCCTCGGCGAACCGGGGCGCCCGGCTGCGGAAGTCCTCGGCGCCGAGCTGTTCCCGGCTGTTGATCGTCCCGGTCAGCAGCCCCCGGCCCATCGGCGAGTACGCCACCAGCGCCACGCCGAGGTCCCGGCAGGTCGCCAGCATCTCCCGCTCGACGTCCCGGCTGAACAGCGAGTACTCCATCTGCACCGCCGCCACCGGATGCACGGCGTGCGCGGCCCGCAGCGTCGCCGGGCTCACCTCGGAGAGCCCGATGAACCGCACCTTGCCGTCCACCACCAGCTCGGCCATCGCCCCGACGGTCTCCTCGATCGGGGTCTCCGGGTTGCGCCGGTGCAGGTAGTAGAGGTCGATGGTGTCGACACCGAGCCGGGCCAGCGAGGCGTCGCACGCCTGGTGGGCCCACGCCCCGGAGCTGTCGACGTACGCCCCCGGGGAGGCGGTGGTGCTCCCCTCGCCGGTGAACCGGTTGCCGAACTTGGTGGCCAGGAAGACCTCGTCGCGGCGCTTGCGCAGCACCGGGCCGAGCAGTTCCTCGTTGTGCCCCCGCCCGTACATGTCGGCGGTGTCCAGGTGGTTGATCCCGAGGTCGAGGGCGCGGTGCAGGGTCCGGGTCGACTCCTCGTCGTCCCGGGTCCCGTACGCCATGCTCATCCCCATACAGCCGAGCCCGATGGCCGAGACCTCCGGTCCGATGGCACCGATCCTGCGCTTGTGCATCGCTTCCGCTCCGTCCGCCGTACGTTCCGCCCTGCCCGGTCCAGGTTTCCACCGCACCGCGGGGCGGGTCATCCGGGACCGGTACCCGCTCCCCGCCGGTCGGAAAACCGGCCGGCCCGATCGACGATTGTCCGCCGGCAAGATTTCATCTAGCGTTGATTTCAACACTTGATGAGTTTTGCAGGGAGGCATCATGGAGACCGCGATCGAGGTCCGCGACCTCGTCGTGACGCGCGGGAAACGGCAGGTCCTGCACGGGATCGGCTGCACCGTCCCGCGCGGGAGCGTCACCGGGCTACTCGGCCCGAGCGGCAGCGGCAAGACCACGCTGCTGCGGGCCATCGTCGGCGTGCAGATCGTGTCCGGCGGCACCGTCACCGTGCTCGGCGAGCCGGCCGGAGCCCGTGGCCTGCGGCGACGCCTCGGATATCTGACCCAGGCACCGAGCGTCTATCCGGACCTGACCGTCCGGGAGAACACCCGCTACTTCGGCCGGCTGCACGGCGTCGGCCGGTCCGACGCCGACCGGGCGATCGCCGACGTCGGCCTGGCCGACGCGGCCGACCAGCTCGTCGGCACCCTCTCCGGCGGCCAGCGCAGCCGGGCCTCGCTGGCCTGTGCCCTGGTCGGCCGCCCCGAGGTGGTGATCCTCGACGAGCCGACGGTCGGGCAGGACCCGGTGCTCCGGGCCGAGCTGTGGCAGCGGTTCCACGCGATGGCCGCCGAGGGGACCACGCTGCTGGTCTCCAGCCACGTGATGGACGAGGCGGCCCGGTGCGACCGGCTGCTGCTGATCCGGGAGGGCCGGCTGATCGCCGACGACACCGTCCCGGCGGTACGCGCGGCGGCCGGCACCGACGACCTGGAGGAGGCGTTCCTGCGGCTGATCCGGGCGAACGAGCTGGCCGACGGGGACCGGTTGGCCGGCAGCGGCGATCGGAGGGCGGGACGGTGAACCTGCGGATCCTCGCCGTCACCACCGGTCGCATCCTGCGCCAACTGCGACACGACCGGCGTACCGTCGCGATGCTGCTGGTGGTGCCGGTGGTGCTGCTCACCCTGCTCTACCACATGTTCGGCGACCAGCCGGCGCCGCCGGGACAGCCGGCCGTCTTCGACCGGATCGCCCTGGTCATGCTCGGCGTCTTCCCGTTCGTGATCATGTTCCTGGTCACCAGCATCGCCATGTTGCGCGAGCGCACCTCCGGCACGCTGGAACGGCTGCTCACCACCCCGCTGGGCAAACTCGACCTGCTCTTCGGCTACGGCCTCGCGTTCGGACTGGCCGCCGCGGTCCAGGCCGGTGTCGCGGCCGGCGCGGCGTACTGGCTCTTCGACCTCTCCACCGCCGGCAACCCCGGGCTGGTGGTGCTGATCGCGGTGGTCAACGCCGTACTCGGGGTCGCGCTGGGGCTCTTCTGCAGCGCCTTCGCCCAGACCGAGTTCCAGGCCGTACAGTTCATGCCGGTCGTGGTGATCCCGCAGATCCTGCTCTGCGGCCTGTTCGTCGCCCGCGACCAGATGGCCGGCTGGCTACAGGTGATCAGCGACGCGCTGCCCCTGTCGTACGCGGTCGAGGCGCTACAGGAGGTCGGCGCGCACGCCGAGCCGACCGGCACGATGTGGCGGGACGTGGCGGTGGTGGCCGCGGCGGTGGTGGTCGCTCTGGTGCTCGCGGCGGCCACGCTTCGGCGGCGTACCGGCTGAGGCGTCCGGCACCGGTCGGCGCCCACTGCGGGAGGCGCCGACCGGTGCCGGAGGAACGAGCACGAGGACGGCGATGGCACGACGGAGCGGACGGCGACCGGGCAACCCCGACACCCGGGAGAGCATCCTGAGAGCCGCCCGGGAGGCGTTCGCCGAACGCGGTTTCGACCACACCTCGATCCGGGCCATCGCGACCGCCGCCGGAGTCGACCCGGCGCTGGTCCACCACTACTTCGGCACCAAGGACCAGCTCTTCCTCGCCACCATCGACATCCCGTTCGACCCGCAGGAGCTGCTGCCGCAGATCGCCGCCGGTGGGCTCGACGGGATCGGCGAACGGCTGGTCCGGACGTTCCTGCGGGTCTGGGACTCCCCCGCCGGCACCGCCGGGGTCGCGCTGTTCCGGTCCGCGATGAACAACGAGTGGACCGCCCGGCTGCTCCGGGAGTTCCTGGAGACCCAGGTGCTGCGCCGGGCGACCGGGCTGCTCGAGATCGACCCGGCCGAGGCACCGCTGCGCTCGTCGCTGGTCGCCACCCAGATGGCCGGCATGGTCATCGTCCGGTACATCCTGCGGCTGGAGCCGCTCGCCTCGGCGCCGCCGGACGTCGTGGTCGCGGCGGTGGGGCCGACCATCCAGCGTTATCTGACCGGGGACGTCACCCGGCTCACCGCCCGGCCGGCGGATCCGGGCTCGCCGGGCGGACCGCGCCCCGGCACGCCGGGCGGGACGCGGCAGGACGGCTGACCCGCAGGGCTAGCGGTCGGACCAGACCTGGCCGGGGGTGCTGCCGAGCGGCCACTCCCGATCCGGGCGCTGTGCCTGGTGCCGCCGCCGGCAGAGCACGGGATGCAGCAGCTCGGCCAGCTCCGCCTGGCCGGTCAGCGGGCGGGGGAAGGCGAGCCGGGCCCGGCAGCGGGTACCGCGTCCGCCGAGGGCCACCACCATGCCGTACCGGTCGAGCCGGACCACCCGGGGCGGCGGCTCGTCCGCCCCGCCCGGCGGTACGAGGTCGCCGAGCTGGCGCCGGAGGAAGGCGGCGATCTCCGGCCCGTGGTGGTCCGCGAGGTCGGCGAGGAGGTCCCGTTCCAGCGGGTGCAGCGGGTCCGGCTCGGCGGCGGCGTACTCGGCCGGCTCGACGTGTCGCACGGTGCCGGCACGTTCGAGCCGGATCTCGGCCGGCTCGAACCGGTGCAGCGTGAAGCCCCGGCCGACGTCCAGCAGGTCTCCGGTCGGCACCACCTCGGCGAAGTCGATGGCGGCCTGCCGCGCCTCGACCCCGGTCAGCGGCTCCGGCCAGCCGGAGATCCAGACCCGGCCGAGCGGGGGCGCCCCGGCGGCCGGCGGCAGGTCGCGGACGTCGAGCACCAGTGCGGTGCCCCGGCCGCTCCTGCCGGGCCGGAGTGCGGCGGCCAGGTCGCTGACGATCGAGACGAGCAGCAGGATCCGGCCGGACGGGTCGGTGGCGTGCCGGACCTGGTGCGGTCCGGGCCGGTAGGCGACCTGGGCGGTGCCGGCGAGCCGACCGGCGGCCAGGGTACGGGCCACCTCCGCGGAGCTGGGCTGCATGACGTCGACCTCCGGCGGAGTTAGCCTGTCCTTAGTAAGGGGAGGCTAACCTATCGGACGGTCGGCGTCCATCTCACCGCCGGCACCGTTCGCCGCCGCTACCGGGTCTGCTCCAACCAGGAGGCATAGAGCAGGCCGTAGACCGACTGCGGGTCGCTGACCAGCTCCTCGTGCGGACCCCGCTGCACGATCCGGCCCCGGTCCACCACGATCACCTCGTCGGCCGCCTGCGCGGTGGAGAGCCGGTGCGCGATCGCCACCGTGGTCCGGCCCCGGGTCACCGCGTCCAGGGTGCGTTGCAGGCGTACCTCGGTCGCCGGGTCGACCGCGCTGGTCGCCTCGTCCAGCACCAGCAGGTCCGGGTCGGCCACGTACGCCCGGGCCAGCGCGACCAACTGCCGCTCGCCCACGCTGAGCGCCTCGCCGCGCTCACCCACCGGCGTCGCCAGCCCGAGCGGCAGCCCCTCCACCCAGTCGCCGAGACCGAGTTCGGTGAAGGCCGACGCCAGCTCCTCGTCGGTCAGCTCCGGCCGGCCGAACCGGACGTTCTCCGCCACCGTGGAGTCGAAGAGGAAGCCGTCCTGCGGCACCATCACCACCCGGGAGCGCAGCGAACCGAACCGGACCCGGTCCAGCGGCACCCCGGAGAGCAGCACCGCCCCGCCGGACGGGTCCATCAGCCGGGTCAGCAGCTTCGCGAAGGTGGTCTTGCCGCTGCCGGTCTCGCCGACCACCGCCACCCGGGTCTTCGCCGGGATGTCCACGTTGACGTCGACCAGCACCGGCGGGCCGCCCGGATAGTGGTATTCGACGTCGGCGAAGCGGATGTCGATCGGCCCGGCCGGCAGGTCGACGCCCTGCTCCCCCGGGTCCGCCACGTCCGGCGCCACGTCGAGTACGTCCAGCACCCGCCGCCAGCCCGCCACCGCGTTCTGCGCCTCGTTGAGCACCTCGGTCGCGATCTGCACCGGCTGGATGAAGAGGGTGACCAGGAAGAGGAAGGCGGTCAGCTCGCCGATGCCGAGCGAACCGTCGACACCCAGCTTGACGCCGAGCACCACCACCCCGGCCAGGGCCAGCCCGGCGGCGATCTCGCCGGTCGAGAAGCTGATCACGCTGGTCCGGATCGCCCGCTGCTGCGCCCGGCGCTGCGCCTCGATGGTCCGGTCCAGCCGCTCGGCCGTCCGGCCGGAGACCCCGTACGCCCGGATCACCGGCGCGCCCACCACGCTCTCCGAGACCGCCGCCAGCATCGCGCCGAGCCGCTGCCGGACCACCCCGTACGCGGCGGCGAGCCGCTTCTGGAAGACCCGGATCACCGCCACGGCGGGGACGAACGCGGCGAACACCACCAGGGTCAACTGCCAGGAGTAGACCGCCATCACCACCGTGGTCACCACCACCTGACCGAGGTTGATCAGGAGGATCACCCCGCCCCACTGGAGGAACTGGGTGATCTGGTCCACGTCGCTGGTGACCCGGGAGACCAGCGAGCCGCGCCGCTCCGCCTGCTGGTGCAGCGTCGACAGGTCGTGCACGTGCCGGAAGGCCCGCACCCGCACCCCGGCCAGCGCCGTCTCGCTGACCGTGAAGAGCCGGCGCATCATCAGATAGCCGCAGATGGTGGTCACCACCAGCACCGCCGCGGTCGCCGCGACCACGATGCCGACCACCCCGATGTCCGGCCCGCCCGGTGCGCGCAGCCCCCGGTCGATGCCCTGCTGGATCGCCACCGGCACGGCGGCCCGGCCGACCATCGAGACCAGGGCCAGCGCGAGGGTGCCGGCGAGTCCGGTACGCAGTTCCGGGGAGAGTGCCAGCCCTCGCCGGAACGTCCCCCAGGCGCTCTCCGCCCGCTCCGGTACCGCCCCGGCCGTGGTCGTACTCACGCGTCCACCTCTTCGCCCCGGCGGGTCGCCGGATCCTCGTACGCCCGCTCGCGTTCCCGCTCCGCCTCGGCCCGCTCGTACGCGGTGACCAGCGCCGCGTAGCCGGGCGTGGTACGCAGCAGCGTGGCGTGGGTGCCCCGGCCGACCACCCGGCCGTGCTCGACGTAGACCACCTCGTCGGCGAGCGCGATCGTCGCCCGCCGGTACGCCACCACCAGGATCGACGCCCCCGGTCCCGGCGGGCCGTCGGCGTCGGTCGACCCGGACCGCCCGCCGCGCAGCGCGGCCAGGATCGCCGCCTCCACCCTCGGGTCGACCGCGCTGGTGGCGTCGTCCAGCACCAGCAGCCGGGGCCGGCCGGCCAGCGCCCGGGCCAGGGTGAGTCGCTGCCGCTGGCCGCCGGAGAGCGCCGCGCCGCGCTCGCCGACCAGGGTGTCCAGGGCCTCGGGCAGCGCCGCCACGAAGCCGTCCGCCTCGGCCAGCCGCAGCGCCGCCCAGACGTCGTCGTCGGTGATGCCGTCCCGGCCGAGGGTGATGTTCTCCCGGATGGTGTCGTCGAAGACGAACGGCACCTGGGCGACCAGCGCGGTGTTGCCGGCGAGCGAGGCGGCGGTGAGGGAGCGCAGGTCGACCCCGTCCAGGGTCACCGTGCCGGCGTCCGGGTCGACCAGCCGTACCGCGAGGGAGACGATCGTCGACTTGCCGGAGCCGGTGGGCCCGACCAGCGCGACGGTGCGGCCGGCCGGAACGGTGAACGAGACGTCGTGCAGCACCGGTACCGGCCCGGCCGGCGTCGGCTCGGCGGGTGCCGGTCCGGTCGGCGGTGCCACCCCGACGGGCCTCGCCGCGGTTTCCGGTTCCTCGATGGCGAGGCCCGGTTCGGCGGGGGCGGTCGGCGGCGGGGGTTCGGCCGGGGCGTACCCGAAGGTGACCCGGTCGAAGACGAGGGTGGCCGGACGGCCGTCCCGGCGGTCCAGCGTGGTGTCGCCGTACGGCATCTGGCCGGTGGCGGTGAGCACGGTCTGCAACCGGTCCCAGCCGGCGACGCTGCGCGGCAGTTCGGCGAGGACCCAGCCGATCGCCCGGACCGGGAAGGCCAGCACGGTGAAGAGGAACGCCACGCTGACCAGTTCGGTGATGGTGACCGCGCCCTGGCTCAACCGGACCGCGCCGACCAGCAGCACCGCCAGGGTGCCGAGGCTGGGCAGGGTCTCCAGCATCGGGTCGAAGACGCCCCGGAGCCGACCGACCGAGATCAGCGCATCCCGCAGCTCACCGGCCTGGGCGGCGAACCGGGTGGTCTCCCGGGCCTCCTGGCCCATGGTCTTGACCACCAGCGCGCCGTCGAAACTCTCGTGGGCGATCGCGCTGACCTCGGCGCGCATCTGCTGCGCGCGGGCCTGCCGGGGCGCCATGCGTCGGGAGTAGACGACGTTCAGGGCGAAGAGCGCGGGGAAGATCGCCACGCCGACCAGCGCGAGTACCCAGTCGGTGAAGAAGAGCGAGCCCATCGCCGCGACCAGCATCACCAGGGTGCCGACCGCGAACGGCAGCGGCGCGATCGGGAACCAGGCCGCCTCCACGTCGGAGTTGGCGTTGGAGAGCAGGGTGCCGGTGGCGTGCCGGTGGTGCCAGGAGAGCGGCAGCTCCAGGTAGCGGCGGGTGATCCGGCGCCGGTAGCTGGCCTGCAACCGGTACTGCATGAAGCCGGCGCCGAGCCGGCGACCGAACATTCCCAGTACCCGGCCGAGGCTGACCGCGAGCAGCGCACCGGCGCCGAGCAGTACCGCGGCCAGGTCGACCCGGCCGGTCTCCAGCGACGGCACCACCACGTCGCCGACGACGGCGCCGACCACGTACGCGCTCGCGATGATCAACAGGCTGTAGAGAACGCTGCCGCCGACCGCCACCGCGAAGATCCGTGGCTCGTCGCGGATCGCGTAGCCGAGGACCCTGATCCCCCGCACGAGTATGTCCCGGCTTGTCTTGCCCGCCACGCTCTCCCCCGCCGTAAGCCTCTTGCGTCCAGCTCATCCTTACTGATCAGGCGCGGGCTTGACGAACCGATTGGCCGGGGTGATACCGACTCGGCCCTGATTGTGTCTGCTGTCACAACCTGTTCCCCGGTGCCGGACCGCGCGCGAAACGGATACGAACCGGCGGTGGCACACCGGTCGGCCGGATCGGGATTACGATCAAGACATGCCCCGCTACGCGGACACGGAGCGACAGTCGCTGGCCGATCTCCTCCTGGCGATCGGGCCGGACGGACCGACGATCATCCCCGAGTGGGCCGCGAAAGACCTCGCCGCCCACCTGGTGGTCCGGGAACGCCGCCCGGACGCGGCGGCCGGCCTGCTCCTCCCGCCGTTGCGGGCGCACGGGACACGGGTCCAGGCGGCGATGGCCGGCCGGCCCTACCCGGCCCTGGTCGAGCTGGTCCGGCGCCCGCCCCGGTGGAGTCCGCTGGCGCTGCCGCCGATCGACGAGCTGGCGAACCTGGTCGAGTACTTCGTGCACCACGAGGACGTCCGGCGGGCCCGGCCCGACTGGCAGCCCCGGGAGCTTCCGGCCGGTCAGCGGGCCGCGCTCTGGAAGCGCATCCCGGCGATGGCCCGGATGTCGCTGCGCCGGTTTCCGGCCGCCCTGCTGATCCAGGCGCCGGAGCACGGCGAGACCACCGCCGGGGCCGGCGGCGAGCAGCTCCGGATGGTCGGATCCCCCGGCGAGCTGATGATGTTCCTGTTCGGCCGGCAGCGCGCCGCCCGGGTGCAACTGGTCGGTCCGACCGCGCTCACCGAGCGGTTGCGTACCGCGAAACTCGGGATCTGAACCAGGAACCCGCCGTCCTGCCGATGCGCGCCCTCGCCCTGGCGTGGCTGACCCGGCCACCCTTCCCGGAACGGGTCAGCGCGCACGTCGGGCAGGTGGGGCCGCAGTCCACCCGGTGGGCCAGCGAACTCGGCCTGGTCGGCAGCCCCGCCGCGGCCCGCCGGCTGGACCGGGCGAACGCGGCCGAGCTGGCCGGCCGGACCTGCCCGGACGCCCGGCCCGAGCAGCTCCGGCTGCTCGCCGACCTGTTCAGCTGGCTCTTCACCTTCGACGACCGCTGCGACGACGACGGCCTGGGCGACGACCCGGCCCGGCTCGCCCCGGTCGTCGGGCAGCTGCTCGACGTCCTCGACCTGCGCGGCGGGCCGGCCCCGCCGGGCTCGACCGCCGTCGCCGGCCCGACCGCCGCCGGCCTGCACGACCTCTGCCGACGGGTACGCGCACACGGCCCGCCCCGGCTGCTGCTCCGGTTCGCCGCCCAGATGCGGGACTACCTGCTGGCGCTGCTCTGGGAGGCGGCCAACCGGGAGCGGGACCGGGTACCCGCGGTCGCCGAATACCTCCAGATGCGCCGGCACACCGGTGCGGTACGCCCCAGCTTCACCCTGACCGACCTGGCGTACGGCGGACTGGCCGAGGCGATCTGCCGGGCCGACCTGGAGGCGTCCCACCTGGACGACCTCGCCGCCGACCTGGTCTGCTGGTGCAACGACGTCTTCTCGTACGGCAAGGAGCGCCGGCAGGGCCGGGACGGGCACAACCTGATCGTCGTACTCGCCCGGGAGGCGGGGCGGGAGGAGCGGGCCGGACTCCTCGACGCGGCCCACCGGTTCAACGCCGGGCTGCGGGCGTACCTGAGGTTGGAGTCGGCGCTGCTGGCCGGCGGCGACCCCGACACCCTCCGGTTCGTCACCGCCCGCCGGGCCTGGATCCGGGGCAGTTACGACTGGTCCCTGGGTGCGGGCCGCTACCACTGAACCGACCCCCCGGGGCGTGGCCGGCGCGCCCGACCGGCCGGGTCAGTCGTCGTCGCCGTGCGCCTTCCAGGTCGGCACCGGCCGGCCGCCGACGCACTCGACCTCGACCTCGATCCGCCCGCCCGAGCCGTGGAAGGTCACCTCGGCGTCGTCGTCCGGACCGCGCTCGACCTCGCCGACCCGGTAACCCTGGGCCGGCGTCCAGGCGCTCAGCCAGACCTGCCGGCCGGCGCACTCGGCCAGCACCGTACCCCCGGGGGTGGAGACCAGCCGGCGCGAGTCGTCGGCGCCGGCCGGCGGCGCGGTGGAGAGGGTCGGGAAGGGGCTGGCGGTGCCGCCGGAGGGCGCGGCGCTCGGGGCGGCCGGCGGCGGGGTGGCGGCCAGCGCCCGGGCCACCTCGGCCGGGCTGCGCACCTCACCCGCCGGCCCGGTCAGCCCGGCTCCGATCACCTGTACGGCGGCCAGCCCGGTCCCGGTCGCGACCAGCGCGGCGAGCAGCCAGCCGGCCAGGGCGAGCAGGGTACGTCGACGCATCCTCCGATGATGCCCGCTCGGCCGTTAAGGCCGGTGCCGACGGACCCTAAGGAACCGTTAACGGCCCGCCCCGGCCCGTCCTCGACCCGCTAGCCGTCGACCTCGGTGAAGAAGCCGCGCAGGGCGTCGGCGACCAGCGCGGGCGCCGTGGCCGTCACGAAGTGCGACTGCCCGGCCCAGACCACCCGGCGCAGTCGCGGGATCGCCGCCGCGAGCGCGTCCATCGCGCTCGGCATCGGTTCCCAGGTGTCGGCGCCCTGCATCAGCAGGGTCGGCAGGCCGATCGAGGACCAGCGGGCGACGTCCGTGCTGTCGGTCGCCAGCGCTTCGAGGTCGTGCAGCCAGCCGACCGCCGACCGGCGCGCCTCGGCCGGGTCGGGCCCGCGGTCACCGGCCGCCGCGGCGAACGCCCGGACCACCTCCGCCGGGACCCGGGTCACCTCGTTCAACACCGCCGCCATCGCCACCGCGTCGTCCCGGTCGAAGGCGGCACGGTACCGGTCGAGCAGCGGCACCAGCTCCGACCCCGCCGCGAAGAGCGGTGGCTCGAAGAGCGCGAGCGAGCGGAACCGGGTCGGCTCGGCCGAGGCGGCGTGCAGGGCCAGGGTCGCCCCGTAGGAGGCGCCGACCAGATGAACCCGCCGGCCCGACGACGCGTACGCCGCCTCGGCCACCGCGACCAGGTCGGTGATCTCGTCCTTGAAGGACTTGACCGCCGGTGGGACGTCGCTGGGACCGTAACCGCGCCGGGCCGGCAGCCACAGCTCGTGGTCGTCGGCGAGCAGCTCGGCGACGCCGGCCCAGGAGTGCAGCCCGCCTCCCGAGCCGTGCACCAGGATCACCGGGTCGCCGGAACCCGTCCTGCGGACCACCAGGCGGGTGCCGTCCGGCGACTCGACCTCCTCGTCGTGGCTGTCATGACTCGGCATTTCCACTCTCCTCCGTTTGGGTCGGCCAGTTGCTCAGCGTCGTGTGCATCGCGTCGAGGATGTGGCGCCAGGACGCGTCGACGTCGCGGGGATGGCCGAACCCGTCGGCGCTCTCCAGCGTCGCGAAGCCGTGCAGGGTGCTGCGGACGAAACGCAGGGCGTCGGTCAGCCTCGGTTCGGCCAGCCCGTACCCGCGCAGCATCGCGTAGCTCAACTCGATCATGCGCAGGTGTCCGGCCGAGTTAGCGCCGACCTCGGCCGGCAGCGGCAGTTGGGTCGCGGCGTACTGCCCGGGGTGGGCCACCGCGAACGCCCGGTACGCGTCGGCGAAGCCGAGCAGCGCCTCCCGGCCGCCCCGTCCGGCCACGGCGAGGCCGAGCCGGTCGGCGAAGGTGGCCGCCGCCCGCACCGCCACCTGCTCGATCAGGGCGTCCCGGCCGCGCACGTGCGCGTAGAGCGCGGCGTCGGAGACCCCGAAGTGCCGGGCGACCGCCGCCACGGTCAACCGGGAGAGTCCCACCTCGTCCGCCAGCTCGGCGGCGACGCCCGAGACCCGCTCACTCGTCAGACCCTGGCGCGGCATACCGACCTTTCACCTTCTAAGCAGAAACTTAATGACCCTAAGATAGTAGCGCGTTCCGTGCGCCGGCCGGTCGGAGGGGCAGGTCGGCGGCCGGGCCGCCGCCAACCGGGTGCCGGGAGGCATTTCCGGGTTACCGTGCCGGTGTGGCTCGCCTACTGCTGATCGAGGACGACCCGGCCATCCGTACCCCGCTGCTGCACGCGCTGCGCGACCGGGGACACGCGGTGGCCGCCGTGCAGTCCGCGATGACCGGGCTGCAACGGGTCCTCGACGACCGGCCCGACCTCGTCGTACTCGACCTCGGCCTGCCCGACCTGGACGGCTTGGAGCTGCTTCGGATGCTCCGGGCGGTGAACAGCACACCGGTGATCATCGCCACCGCCCGGGACGAGGAGGCCGAGATCATCCGAGGGCTGGACGCCGGCGCCGACGACTACGTGGTGAAGCCCTTCACCGCCGCCCAGCTGGACGCGCGGATCCGGGCGGTACTGCGGCGCGGCACCGGCCCGGCCGACGGCCCCGCGGCGCTGGCCGTCGGCGAGCTGCGGGTCGATCCGGCGGGCCGGCAGGCGACCCTGGCCGGGACATCCCTCGAACTGACCCCCCGGGAGTTCGACCTCCTGCACTATCTGGCCGCCCGGGCCGGTCGGGTGGTGAGCAAGCGGGAACTGCTGACCGAGGTGTGGCAGCTGCCCTACGGCGGCGCCGACAAGACGGTGGACGTACACCTGTCGTGGCTGCGCCGCAAGCTCGGCGAGACCGCGCAGCAGCCCCGCTACCTGCACACGGTGCGCGGGGTGGGGGTCCGGCTCGACGTACCCGGGACCCGGCCGTGAGGCGCCGGCTCACCCTGCTGGTCGCGGCCACCACCGGCCTGGTGCTGCTGGCCTTCCTGGTCCCGCTCGCGGTGCTGCTGCGCGGCGTCGCCGCGGACCGGGCGGTGGTGGCCGCCACCGCCGACGTGCAGGCGCTGGTCCCGCTGGTGGGGACCACCGGCCCGGACGGGCTGCGGCTCGCCGCCGAGCAGGTCGGGGCCGCGGCCGACCGGCCGGTCACGGTCTTCCTGCCCGACGGCGCGGTCCTCGGCGACGGCGCGCCCCGGACCGACGGCGTCGAGCTGGCCGCCCGGGGCGAGAGCCTCACCGTCGCGGGCGAGGAGGGCCGGGAGATCCTGGTCGCCGTGCAGGGCCGCCCGGACGGTACGGCGGTGATCCGCACCTTCGTCTCCGAGGAGGAGCTGACCCACGGCGTCTACCGCTCCTGGCTGGTGCTGGCCGGGCTCGGGGTGGCGCTGCTGCTGCTCGGCCTCGCCGTCGCCGACCGGCTGGCCCGGTCGCTGACCGCCCCGATCGCCGAGCTGTCGGCGGTCTCGCACCGGCTGGCCGGCGCGGAGCTGACCGCCCGGGCCACCCCCTCCGGCCCGGCGGAGCTGCGGGCGGTGGCCGGTGCGCTCAACCATCTCGCCACCCGGATCCAGGAGTTGCTGCGCGACGAACGCGAGCAGCTCGCCGACCTGTCGCACCGGCTCCGTACCCCGTTGACGTCGCTGCGGCTGGAGTCCGAGTCACTGGCCGACCCCCGGGAGGCGGCCCGGATCACCGAGCGGGTGGACGCGGTGGAGCGGGCGGTGACCGGGCTGATCCGGCAGGCCCGGCGGCGGGGCACCGACACCGGTACCGAACCGGTCTGCGACGCCACGGCGGTGGTCCGGGACCGGGTGGCGTTCTGGACCGTACTGGCCGAGGACACCGGGCGGGCCGTCGGGCTCGACCTGGCCGACCGGCCGCTGCCGGTACGGCTGCCCGCCGACGAACTGGCGGCGGTGCTGGACGCCCTGCTCGGCAACGTCTTCGCGCACACCCCGGACGGGACCGGTTTCACCGTCGCGCTGGCGCCCCGCCCCGGCGGAGGTGCGCTGCTGACGGTCGCCGACAGCGGCCCCGGACTGCCGCCAGCCCTGGTCGGACCCGTCCCCGCCGGGCTGGTGGAGCGCGGGGCGAGCGCCGCCGGCTCGACCGGGCTGGGCCTGGACATCGCCCGCCGGGCGGCCCGGGCCAGCGGCGGCCGGTTCGAGTTGTCGGAGGCCGACGGTGGCGGGGCGCGGGTCGCGGTCACCCTCGGACCGCCGCTGGCGACCAGCGGGTCGCCGTCCGCCCTCTTTACCGAGGCTTAGGGTTCGGACAGCGCGCCGCTATCCCGATCTGCGCGAACCTCGGTGCCGAGAACCCCGGAACCGGGTGTTCGCGACGATGGAGGAGACTGCGATGCGGCGAAAGACACTGGTCCTGAGCGTCGGTGGCGTGCTGGCGGCAGCCGCCGTCGTCGGCACCGCGATCGGGGCCAGCGCGGCGGAGGGCGAGCGGCAGGGGTTCGGCGCCGTCGCCACCACCGCGCCCGCTGCGCCCACGCCCGGCGGCGGAGCGACGGGTACCCCCGGCACCGGATCGACCGCCACGCCCAGCGGTACGCCGTCGGGCGCACCGACCGGCTCCCCCGCACCGACCGGCTCGGCACCGGCCGGGTCCGTCGACTCGGCGCGGGCCGTCGAGATCGCCCTGGCCAGCGCCGGTGGCGGCCAGCTCGACGAGGTCGAGCGGGAGCAGGAGCACGGGCGCGAGGTGTGGAGCGTCGAGGTCGTCAAGGACGGCTGGGAGATCGAGGTGGACGTGGACGCGGCCACCGGCGAGATCGTCAAGACCGACCGGGAACAGGACGACGACAACGGCAAGGACGACGACCGCGACGACGAGGACGACGACAAGGACGACGACAACGGCTGAGGCCGGTTCCCGGAGTAGGCGGAACCTGCCGTCTGCTCCGGGACTACCGGAGTGCTCCCCGCTGCTGTCAGTCGGTGCTGGTCACCGGGAGACGCATCGTCTCGCCCGTCCATGGCACAACTGGCACCACCGGACACTGCGACAGCGGTCTCGCGTCCGCGCGTTCTCGCGCCAGCACCTCGGTCCACTGCTCAGATGTACCGACGACCATGAAGGGGCCGAACTGTACTTCGATCGCGTCCTCCAGGACGCGCACCGGTATCGTCTCTCCAGCGATCTCCACGTCCCCGTCGATGCCGTCGGCGGCCTGTGCCAATGCTGCCTCCAGCTCTGGCAGTGCGACGGCGCCGCTCCAGGTGACACCCGGTCCGCGAGCGGACAGCAGCAATCGGCCCGCCTCCCACGCGCTCTGATACAGCGTCATTTCCAGCGCCAGCCCGTCAATCGGGTCTGGCTGGGGACTCTGCGTGTCGACCAACCACTTGGGTCGGACGGTGTCGAGGAGGTCGGTCATCGCCGCCGCCAGCAGGTTCCGCCGCGCCGCCAGAAATTCCGGGTACGTCGAAGACTCCCGTAGCCGTACGTCGAGTGGGACGAGGTGGGCGCGGAGTTCAGCCTCGCCCAGGCTCGAGAAGTAGGCACTCGGCGACTTGTCACTGATCTTCTTGTTCGCCTTCGCCGAGATGAAGGCGAGGTTGGCAAGGTCGTTGATGTCTGCCTTCGAGTAGGCGTCCCGCAGGGTCGCCACGGGGTGGATGTGGTGGTACTCCAGCTTCTGCGCCCCGTCCAGTCCTGGGGCAATGGCGGTGCCGTGCCACCAGTCGTGCGCCCCGTTCCGCTGGCAGGCTAGAAAGCTGAGGAAGAAGTACGGGCTCTCCCGGCTCCGCCCGGCGAGTGCGTCCGGCGTCACGACCAAGCGGGAATGAACTCCGAGGTTGCGCAGCAGGCGGCGCACCGGATCAGCGTCTCGCACCGCGGGGATGTCCTGGCCGAGCACGGTGTCGGTGGATCCGCTGTAGCGGTTGCGCACGTAGGCGGCCAGCAGCCAGTAGAGCAGCCCGTTTGCGGTGTCCTGGTCCAGCGCCTCGTCGTCCCGCTCGCCGAGATAGATCACGATCGGAATCAACGCGACAAGCGAGGGCAGCAGGCTCGACCGGCTGACGTTCAGGTTGTGTTGCAACAGCGGAACCAGGTGTTTTAGCCCTCGCTTGACCGTCTCCCAGCCGCGTTCCAACTGCTCGTCGCTCGCTTCGACGAGCCGGGCGTGTGAGTGCGCGGAGAGCCCTCGACCAAGCACGGCCCCGGCGAACGCGCGGGAGAGGAAGACCACGTCGAGTCCGGCGTAACCCTGCTTGGCCCAGTGGTCAGCCTCCGCCTCCAGCTTGGCGAGGATTCCAGACCAGCGTGCGGAGAGGGTGGCGAGCGCCAGGTCGAGGGTCTTGAGTGCCCGTCCGCTGTTGACCCGAACGAAGATGTCCGCGACGTCCTCGTAGGAGAATCCGGTCAGGATCTCCAGGTGGTACCAGTACTGCTCGATGGCCTCGATCCGCTTGAGCCGCTGGCCGAGTTCTTTGGAGTCGACCTTCACCCCGGCAGTCAGCAGTTCGCTGCGGAGTTCAAGCAGGTCGTCGTGATTGAGGATGTCGTAGACCTTGACCCAGCGTGGATCCTTCTTCGTCGCCGCGCTTTGGTTCTGAAAGGTCTCCTTTTCGACGTTGAAGACGATCTGCGCCTCGGGATGGTCGTTGAAGACGCGGTGCAGCGAGGTCAACCTCTGCTGGCCGTCGAGCAGGTAGAGCGGCTCCGCCGCCGGTTGCAGTGTGGGTGCGTCCGCCGCCACGTCCCGGGTACGCGGCTTGTCCGTGGTCTTCCAAAAGAGCAAGGCACCGGAGGGATACCCCCGATAGAGCGACTCGACGAACTTCGCCACCTGGGTCGGCTTCCACACGTACCCGCGCTGGATCTCGGGCAGCCTGATCTCGCCACTGGAGATCTGCGACACGAGCACGACGACCTGTTTGCTGGTCTTGTCAACGGGCACCGTCGGTCACTCCTCTTCGAAGCGGGCCTGTTCGAACTTCAGCACTCGTGCGTTCTCGGAAATCGTCCGGATCTCGTCGTCGGCGTATCCGTCCGGCTTGCGGGCGGTGATCTCGATGGTCAGTTCCAACTCGCCAGCTCGGGCGAGATGGGCGAGCACCTCGGTCTGGAGCCGGTTGAGTTCCTTGGCATAGAACTCGGTACGGGTCCGGTAGACCCCAAAGAAGTGGCTCGTCGGCTTCGGCTCGGGTGTCTCGGGTTCGGGGCGTGGCAGGCTGATCAACCCGGGACCGACGACCGTGGCGCCGGGGTCGTCTTCGGTCTTCGGGGTGGCGGCCTTCCGGGCGATCTCCTCCAGCTCTCGTTGCGCCAGCGCCCGGTCCGGGCGGACCAGCAGGGTGCTGTCGGTGATCGCCGCGAAGCTCGCCGAGCCGCCCGGGATGACGAGCCCGGTGTAGCGGCCGGTCGATTCGTCGTATCCGGTGGCGAGCGCGAAGCCTTCCCGCTCCCAGGTAACCAGGTTGAGCACGTCCTCGACGCCGTGGTCCAGCACCTGGCGGTCTCGAAGCCGGGGCAGGTAGGGATAGCGGGTGTAGTAGCCCCACAGCTCGCCGAGCGGGATGTGCCCGAGGTCCCATACCGACTTGAGCGGCCCGTCGAGCCGCATCCGGATCAGCGACGGGGCGTGCACGATGCCGAGGGTGCCGTCGTTGACCAGCCGGGTGCTGACGCGCTCGGCCAGGGCGCTGGAGCCGTCCGCCTTGACCGCCTTGATCACATCGGGCTTGTCGGCGGCGGGTGGCTCCGGCAACAGGGCCCAGATGTACGCCGTGCCGATGCGCAGGTCGACGGCCTGATCCGCCTCCTTGATCCGGTTGCGTGCCTGGCGTTGCTGTGCCGGGCCGAGGCCCAGTTCCTCGTGCCGGTCGCCGATCTGCCGCCAGGCCAGGTACTCCCGGCCGGCCGCCATCAGGTCCTCCATCGCCCGGGTGTCGGCGGCGAGGCAGACCAGCATGTTGCGGTGCACCCGCTGGGCGGTACCGCGCTGGGCGAGCAGTTCGGTGACGAAGGTGACCGCGCTCGACTTGTCCTCGCCGCGCCGGTGAGTGTAGCGGGGATGCAGCACGACCAGCCGGGCGTCGTCGACGTCGGGAACGTCACCGGTGGATTCCGGCGCCGGGTGTACGGCAGCGAACTTGCCCCGTACAGTCGTCTGGCTGGCACGCAACCGCTTGATGATCTCGGCCCAGACGTCCTCCGGGTGCAGCCGCTCGGCGTAGTCCCGGGCGGTACGGGTGACGGATGGCTGGGTGTCGTACCAGTAGCGGCCCGACTCGGAGTAGAGGTAGGTCGCCCGGTCGGCGAGGACGTGCAGCGCGGATCCGAAGTTCCCGACGGTGTCGCCGGGGACGGCCGAGCCGAGCCAGATCCGCTGCTGGTCGATGCCCTTGTGTGCGCTGCGCAGAGTGGCAGCCGACCCGAGGAACATCGTCCGGGCCAGCCGGCGGGTCATCCGACGTTGCCCGAAGGTGGTCCGCTCGATGTCGATCCGCACCGGGGTCGACTCGGGGCCGTCGATGTCGGCGTCGACGACCGGCTTCCAGGAGTCTTCGAGATATTGGGTCAGCTCGGTGAGCACCGGCAGGTCTTCGAGCTGCACGTTGCCGGGCATGATCAGCGGCGCCGGGTCGTGCGCCTGCCAGGAGGCAAAGATGATTTTGCTCATCAGCCGGAGCACCCCACGGGTCCGCTGGAAGCGGTCGAGCGTCGACCAGTCGATGTAGAGCCGGTCGAACAGCTCCGGGTGCACGGGATAGGCGGCGCGGATCCGGGCCTCGTAGGCCGGTTCGGAACAGTTGGCCGGGAACTCCAGCCGGTGGTCGGCGTAGAATTGGGTGAATCGCCGGGCCACGGCGGCGATGTGGGTCCGGGCCTCGCCGTCCGGCTCCTCGAAGAGTCGGCGCCGGACGATCTCGAACGACTCCTGCTGGGACGCGGACCGCCACTGGCTGGCGACCCGGCCCACGACGTTCTGGAGACGGGCCAGCGCGTCCTGGCCGCGCGGACCGCCCACCTCGATGGCCGCGCCGCCGTCGTCGGCCTCCCCCCGGTCCGAGGCCGGAATGGAGATCACCAGTAGCGCGCCGGGGGTGGCCTTGACCGCCTCGGTCAGGTATTGCGCGAAGGTGAACTGCGTGTCGAAGGTGCCGGCCGGCAGCGCCCCCGGTTCGTCGGCGAGCTGGCGGGCGTAGGCGACCCACTCGTCGATCAGGATCAGACACGGGGAGTAGGCCGCGATCAGCATGCTGAGCGCTTCGCCCGGGTTGGTGCCGGTGCGGTCGGCCTCGGCGATCTGGGTGTATGCGGGCCGGCCGCCGAGCTGCCAGGCCAGTTCGCCCCAGATGGTTTGCACCATCGTGCCGTCCGGCTTCGGCATGCCGAGGCTCGGCGAGAGATGGTCGCCGACCAGGGCGACCCGGCGGATGTCGGCACCGAGCGCCGCCAGGTCGCTGCCGGCGAGCAGTTCCTGCATGTCCTGCGGGTATGCGGTCAGCGGCTTGCCGGAGAAGGCGTGCCAGAGTGCCAGCATCGAGTGGGTCTTGCCGCCACCGAAGTTCGTCTGGAGATTGATCACCGGGTCGGCGTTGGGGTCCCTGCCGATCCGCCGGACCGCCTTGCCGAGCAGGTCTCGCAGCCCTTCCGTCAGGTAGGTGCGGCGGAAGAACTCGACCGGGTCGCCGTACTCGTCCCGGGCCTCTCCCCGGGCGACCTGCGCCAGGTCGGCGGCGAACTCGCTGGCCGAGAAGTTGCCGGTGGCCACGTCGGGATGAGGCTTGATCACCTCACGCCACGGCTTGAGCCCGCTGCCGGCGACGCCCGGCTCGACGGTGGCCTTAGCCGCCCGACCGGCGTGCTTGGCGAAAAACGCCTGCTGGTGGTCGTAAAGCATCCGGGTCAACGCCTCGGCCTGCGGCACCGCGCCGACCGCCTGGCAGAGCCGGACCATGCTGTCCAGCGCCCGGCTGGTGTCGTTGTCGGTAAACGCCCGCCCGTGCGCCCACGAGTTCCGGACGTCCCGCAGTTCCTGGGCGAAGCCGCGCTGGACGTGGGAGAGCTTGTCCCGGAACGGCCGCTCCTCGGTGATGACCCGCAGCCAGGTCTGCGGATCCTCCCGGTTGTAGGCGTGACTGGCGCGGTTGCCCCTCCGTTCGGCGAGTACCTCGGTCCAGTCCCGGCCCTGGTCGACCGTGGGCGCCATGATCCGTTCGACGAACGGCGCGACCCCCTCGGTCAGCAGTTCCAGCCCACGACCCACCCGGTCCCGGTTGCTCTGCGCCATCAGCGAAGCGCCCCTCCCCCACCCCAAAGGCGGCAAGCGTCACGGTTGCGTCGCTTACCGTACCCCTGTCGGTCGATCTCGTGTCCTGACGGACGGCCCGAAACCGTTCGAACCTTTGGCGCCCAGCCCATTGCCGTTGCCCGCCCCAGTAACCGTTCGATAGCGTCTGGTAGCCGAACGGAGGGTTGTTTGTGAGCCTGGCGCAGGTCGCTGCCTCGCTCTCGGCGGTGCTCCTCGACATCGCCGGGCTTCGGGCACAGATCGCGGCCAACGCCAAGGCGGTAGCCGGAAGAACCGAAACCCTCGTCGCCCTGACCCAAGGCAGCCGGCATCCCTCGGTCGAACAGGCTATCCGGAACGGCGCCGCGACGCTGGAGCGGCTACGGGAGGCCGATCAACAGGCTGCCGGTGCGGTGGCGGCGATCGTGGAGTACGGGCGGGCCATCGGCATCGATCTGCCGGCGCCCGCCCAACCAGGTCCGAGTTCACCGCCACCCGGGCCGCGCCGCTCGGATCCGGAACCGTCAGTCGAATCCGCGCCCTCCGACGCGATTGCCGCGATCGGGCGGAGGCTTCCGGTTCGGGCCGGCGCGCGGGACCGCACCACCGGGATGTTCGCCGGTGAACTCGTAGTCAGCGGCGAAGACCCGGCGACGATAGCCGACCTTCGCCCGCTCCCTGGTGGCGGATGGCCGGACTCCGTCATCAGTCACGTGGAGAGCCATGTTGCGGCACGGATGCGTCGGCAGAACCTGAGAGAGGGCGAGGTCGTACTCAACAACATCACCTGCGGTAACCGCGGATTCGACGCCGACTGGCCCGCGACCTGCGAACGCTACATTCGCGACCTGTTGCCGGCCGGCTCCCGGCTGACCGTCTGGGCGACGCCGGACGGCGGCGCGACCTGGTGGACGAGAACCTACCGAGGAACGGGTGAGAGGATAAAGAAGTGACATACCGGATCAGCTATGACATGGACGAAGAGGTCCTGCCCGACGCCGAGGCCGTTTCCGCCTTCTTCGAGAAACGGGCCCACCGGATCGCCCCGCACGGCCGCCGGGCGAACGCGTACTGGATCGGCCCGGCCGGTGGCGAGGACGTCATGCGGGTGGACGTGGATTACGACGCGGGCCGCGCGGCACTGCGCTGGCTCCCCGACAACAGCCACGGAGTGGAACTGGATCCGGGTGCCCCCATCGTGGTCCTCGAATCCTCCGAGCACCCGCCGGTCACCATCCCCGGCACACTGGCCCGGGTCTCGATCGACCTGGCCCGCGCGGCCGTCGCCGCGTACATCCGGACCGGGCAACGCCCGTCCTCCGTCGCGTGGGCCGCCGGCTGATCGACAGCAGCAGGGACCGCCTTCGCCGGCAAGGGGCGGCTACCCGAGCATGGCGGACGCCACCCGCGCGGCGGTGACTCACGGATCGGTGTTTCGGAGACAGGCACCGGGGTGGCCGTCCCGCGCGCCGCATCGGCCACCCGCCGGTAGCAGCCGGTCACAGAAGACCCGACGGCGTACGTCCTGGGCGTCCTCGGCCGAGACGGTGATCTCGCCGGCGTCGACCAGGCCGAGGAAGGCCAGCGAGTCGGCCAAGCGGGCCGCCACGTCAGCGGCGGTCTCGATGTCGGGTACGACAACCGGCAGGTGGATGACGTGCCGACCCGACACGTCAGCCACCCGGTCGTCGCCGTTCATCGCCGCTCCGCCCGATGGCGGCCGGACGAGTTCCGGCTCTGCCACTGCCGAAGGTGCACCTTGAGCCGCTCGTTGTCGGTGCGGACCATGGCCAACTCGTCCTGAAGCACTGTCAGGGTCTCCGCCAGCGCGGCGAGGAGCCGCCGCACCTCTGACGGCTGGTAACCGCGCCGGCCAAACGCCGTGAGCGGGAAAGTCGCCGCGCGGACCTGGCCGGGGATCGGCGGGAAGTGCATGCCTCCGCCGTAGAGCGTGCCGCTCGGCCGGCCACCGGCGGGCGTACGCCCCGCTCTCCCGCTGGGCTCGCTCACTGATGCCCCTCGTTCATGAGGGTGGTCAGGTCGATGTAGGGGTCGGCACGCCGCACCACGACGTCGATTGCCCCGTCGGAGAGCCCACGAGTCGCCAGCACCCGACGGCCCCACCTGGCGAGCCGGCACGGGTGCGGGTGCTTGTCCCAGAGACAACACGGCCTCGTCGACTCGTCGTCGGACACATGCAGGATGAGCGCGCGAACGGCGAACCGCACGTGCTGCTCACCGATCCAGACGGGGAGCGGGATCTCCCACTCCGCCGACTCCGGCTCTTCCGACTCCGGTGGTTGCGCGGCGGCCGGCAAACCATCCACCACATCTCTCCTCGATCGGCTTCTCTGGAGTGGCACCGAGGCGGGCGGGGTCGTTCGTCACGTAAGGGGGAAGGCGACGAGCGGCGGCCCAGCACCCGCCCCGGGCCATATATGCAGCCTTTAGCCATTTCGCTGCACAGCGAAGATGACAAGCGGTGACAGCACAGGGACACTGTGTCCCCATGACGGAGGTCGAGATGAGCGAGCGGCCGGCATGGGCGGAAAGACTGCGGACCGAACGTTCCCGCAAGTCGCCTCGCTGGTCTCAACTTCGGGCAGCGACCGCCTTGGAGGAGAAGGCAAGGGAGTTCGGCTTGGCGGTTCCATCGCGCGACAGCCTGCTTCGGATGGTGAAGGGGTGGGAGCGCGGAGATCACGAGCCAAGCCACTTCTACCGTTCGCTTTGGTCACTCGTTTACGAGGTCCCCGAGCGGGAGCTGTTCGCGGAGATGGCGCCCTCCGCGCTCTCCGTGCTTGGCTTGGGTCTGGTAGCCGTCGAGGCAGGCTCGGAGGAGCCAGGAGGTGATCCTGTGCGGCGCCGTGACGCACTTCTGAGCGGATCAACCCTCGCAGCGCTTGCACTTGGAGGGGCGGTCGACTCGTTCAGAGTCGGCATGACAGAGGTCAATGCTCTTGCCGCAGCAACCCAAGCCTTGCAGCGATGGGACCGGCAGTTCGGCGGCTGGGTGCCCTACCAGGCAGCAACTGGGTACGTCCAGAGCGCGGTGAGGCTCGTCCGTGGCACATATACATCCAAGGTAGGCGCACGACTCTTGCCAACCGTCGCCGACCTATGCTCCGTCACGGGGTGGATCGCATACGACACGGGAAAACCCCAAGAAGCCCTTCGATACTTCTCGCTTGGCGTTCAAATGGCTCAACAGGGCTCCGACGCCATCCTCGCCGCTCGGCTGCTTTGCGACATGGCCCGTGTCAACGCAGATCTTGGAAACCCCATGCAGTCGATTGAGCTATTGACGCTCGGTCTTCATATCTCCCAGTCGAAGGCTCCCGCAGCAGTTTCGGCGAAGCTACACAGCATGGAGGCAAAGACTTTTGCGATCCTCGGACAAGTGAAGCAGTGCGAGTTGGCGATCGGTCGAGCCGAGAGAAAGTTTTCTGTTGACGACGGGGTCGACACCCCGTCCTGGATCGGCTACTTCGATCGTGCCCAGTTCAGCGGCGTGCTTGGCTCTTGCTACCGGGATCTCGCCCCTAAAGGGAAGCAGTTCGCGGCGCAGGCGGAGAAGTCGATTAAAGAGGCAATGACCAGCCGGAACAAGAAGCAGATTCACAATAGAGCCCTCGACCACCTCAATCTCGCGACAGTCTGGCTATCACAACGTGAGCTGAACGGGATGGCGGAACAGGCCGGTGAGGCGCTGGAACTCGCGGCCCACCTAAAGTCACATCGGGTACACAGGAGCCTTCACCGGCTGTCGCGAGCAGCCCTGAGCGTTGATGCAAAGGAACGATCCGTGCAAGCACTCCACCAGCAAGTCTCCGAACTTCCCACCCTCAATGCCTAGCATTCCTTGAGCTGACCGTCCTCAAGGTAGACGGTCGTGCCCTGCTTCAGGGCATCAAGGCTGTTTGCTATGCGAGCAGCAGGCCCGCCCGGAGCAACTAATCCAAGCGCCTCATTCTCCGGAAACAGTCGCCAGTCCTCGAGCTCCGACGAGTCGATACTGATCGCCCTCATTTGCTCCTCCGACAGCATGCCGCCATCAAAAATGAATTGCAGACAAGCGGGGCGCCCAGGAAGCGCAGACTTGTAATCGATACAGACAATTCGGCCGACCGGAATCTCGATTCCGATCTCCTCAAGCACCTCCCGACGCACCGCATTGCGAGGCGACTCATTCTCCTCCAGCATTCCACCAGGCAGGTGCCATACATCCTTGTAAACCGGCTTCACCAACAAAAGACTGTAGCGCTCATCTCGGACAAGCAAACCAGCGGCACCGAGAAACTTGGCTTCATCGTTGTAGTACTCGGATTCACTCATCATGGAAGTCGCTCAAAGGGTGCCCTCGAAATCAAACGTTCCTTGGGCGTTGGTAGCACCCCACGCCCTGTCCTTGGTCGCAACCAAATCGGGCCAGGAAGTGACGAGACTGTTGAACCGAAGTGCGGTCTGTGACCACTTTCGTCGCTCGCAAATGCTGTAGAGCAGGTAAGCAAGCTCCTTGACGGCATCGAGGTCAACTCGACCATCGAGCTTGGCCATCAGCGTCGCAGCACTATCAACGCCCTGCTCCTCCAGTCGTCTCGAAAGGTGCAAAGCAGCCTCCCACACGCTGGCACGATCATCCCGGTCCGGCTCATAGCGATCACTCAACTCATCTGGCGCCACTAGGACCGTCTTACCAGCCCTCGCCCTGGCAACACGCGCCCGCTCCAAACCCGCTAGTGAGGTGTTCATTGCTCGCGCCAGGGTTTCCGCCTCCCCGGACGGCCCCTCATCAAATCCCCGAGCTTCAAACCACTTGAGGCACCACCGCGTGTCAAGATCGAAATCGCCCTCCTGTTCTGAGAGGACATCGGCAAGAACACGATTGATGAGTGCAAGCGCCGTGCGCACGCTCATAGTAGAGCCGTCCTGTTCAGCAACACGCTGATATCTTGAGAAGACGGCCATCCCGGGTCCGATCGCTGCCTGAGCGAGGTCAACGGGTGCAACGTTTCCCTGCTGTAGTTCACGCAACGCAACAGGAAGTTCGGCACGCAAAGCGGAGACGAGACCGTTCCGATCGATCGCGGTCGCAGCCGACGACTTCCGCCGACATGCAAGAACCACCGAGGATGCAAGTGCGTTGCTCTCAAAGCTCCGCATCCGATTGCCCCACTCAGTACGGACCGGCCAAGTTCCGGTCACAGACCATCCCGCCTGCAACATTCCCTCTAGGAGCTTCTCCCATCCAGTCGAAGCCTCACCATCAGCACCGTTCTCCGATTGCTTGAAGGCGTAGTAAACACACGCAGGAAAATTTGGTAAAGATTGCCGCCCAATTTGGGCAAACACCGACTGGAAGCCCCGCTCGAACCATTCGGCGGCCGCCGCATCATCTCCGTGCCTTGACGGGTCTGCGATCAACTCATCAACCTTCGGCGTTAGAAGTGTGCCAAATAGCTGAGGCATCACCGAGGCCAATGGTCGCCTTAGCCAAACGTAGAAGAAATCAGAAAGATCGGCGTACCCTACATTGTCATAGTAGGGTGGGTCAGTGGTTACAACCAATCCCGAATACTGCCTGTTTGTGGCATTTTCTTGACTTGCATATGCAAGTGGCCCCGCAGGCAAGCGATGTATCGCATTCGCAACCAGGACAGCGCCATCAGAGAAGTTGCCAGCGGAGGTGCCGAGTGGGTTCGTTTCGGCGAAGTCCCACAACATAGATATCGCCTGCCGAGTAAATACATGGCTAGGGGTCTCCTTTGTGGGGCCCGGATCCCAAGGCACTAAGCTTGCCGACCTATCGGCCAGCCGACTCACCAGAAATGCTCCATAAACTGCAAGCGACTTCGCGTACTCCTCGCCACTTGCGTAGGAAGAATTTGAGAACGCATTACTCGTCTCTATTTCTTCAAAGTCTCTGAGAACCTTTTCTCGCATCTCGACCACAAGTTCGCTAAACAGGTTCAGCACCAAGAGCTGACGTTTAGTAAAGAGCTGGTAATGCCTCTTCATACCGTAGGCTTGAACGCGGAAACCAAGACCCTGCTTGGGAAGGTCCGTGTCGGGAACGCCACTAGGCATCGGGACATCTGCCATCGCAGCGTGATCTCCGTACGGTGCAATGTAATGGCGTCGACGTACTCCTTCGGCAGCGATAGCCATGAGCTGTGTTCCGATGCGGCCCGCTTTACCCTCGTCTCGAATGAAGGCTAGTGGGACAGACGTGCTACATCCAATACATACTGCACCAGTACGCCGTACTGTACCGTCTTTCTCCTTAGTCGGAGCCTGGCGTACGTCGTGTCCGATGGAGAATTCGACGCGACCGTTGACGACGGACGGGACGACGTACGCCTCTTTGCCCTTCTTTTTGCCGAGCCACCAGGAGCGGACCAGCGGCATCATGATGCCGCAGGCCGGGTTGGGGCACTTCACGGTGCGCGCCCAGATCCAGGCGATAACGGTGGCTTCCGAGCCGTCTGGCAACTTCGCCTTCGGATACAGATGCCCGATGCGCTTCTCCGCCTCGTCGCGCATCCACTGGCCATAGCGGCGTACGTCCTCGGCCAGTCCGGTCGCGCCCGGCCAACCGCCGAGCTTTGACTCGGCGGCGCCGGGAAAGACCGGCGGCATGCCGGCCCACTTGGGCGGGATCTCGATCAGCGCCTTGTTGATGAGCACCGCCACCGGGTTCAGGTCCGAGGCGTGTGCCTCCAGGCCGAGCCGCTGCGCCTCAAGCGGGATCGTGCCACCGCCCGCGAACGGGTCAAGGATGGGCGGGGGGTTGCCGTCGCAGGACTTCCAGATCTCGGCCCGCGCCTTGGCCAACACCCGCTCGTCGTTGGAGTTCTCCCACTTCACCAGGTCGCGGATGATGTCGAAGAGCCGCTCCCGCTCGGCCTGCTGTGCCTCTGCGGTGGGGAACTGGTCGGGGTGCGCCGACGGGTCGTCAACGAGCTGGGCGAAGAGGACGGCCCGTGCGGCGGCGAGCGGCCGGCGGGCCCACCAGAGGTGCAGCGTCGACGGGTGGCCGTGCCGGATCGACTTCTCCCGCGCCGCCTCGCGGTTGATGTCCTCCAGCGGCAGCGCAACCTCGATCAGCTTGCGCTTGTACGGCTGCTCCCCCATACGTCCCCCTCCCGAGCCCACACGCGGCGTCAGCACGATACCGCCACCGCCCCGAACCGCCTCCGAGACTGTCTGCTTGCGGTCAGCTACCGCAATAAAATCCTCTGTTCGGCGCCAAACGCTGCCAAATCGGCCCACCGCACACACGATCCAGTCGATTGACCAGGAGTCACGGCACGGTCACTCTCGAACATCGGAATCACCGGACTGGACGAATGGAGACGGGCATGACCCAGCCCGAGACGACAGTTGAACTCCACGCGAGAATTTGCCTCAACTGCTGCCTCGTCACCGTCGCCGAGGACGGCAACTGGCGGCATTCTGCCGAGGCATTGCTCAACTTCGCCGACGACGCGTGCGATGAACCGCTACCGGGGCGGAAGGCCAGGCCCCGCGATGTCTGGTTCGGTCGGGCGCCGCTCGTCAAGAATGACCCGTACATGGACGACACTGACAGCGTGGAAGTCACTGGGTGGCAGCAGGGTGACCAGCCCGTGCTGGTCGGCACCGACTGCTCGTACCGGCAACGGCGCGACGCCGATCGACAGCCATACGGCGGGCCGATCTGCTGGGGGTACGTAGCCACCAACGGCGCCTACGGCTTCGGCGCCACCTTCATGCCCCGCCGGATCGGCGGCGACCCGGTAAGCAACGGCGAGATGCGGGCCGTCTTCTGGGCCGTCCGTCGGCTCGTCCCACGACATCGCGTCGTGCTGCTGACCGACTCGCAGGACACCGTGGAACTGATCGAGGAGTGGCGGACCGGCAGCACCCGCATGCCGCGCGGCTACACCGTGCAACGCGCGAGCGAGCGCCCGGCCAAGTTGGAGTTGCTGCGTCGCAACGTCGTGAAGCACTTCGAGCTGATCACCGTACGCTGGGTGCGTGGCCACACCGGCCACCCGCTGAACGAAGGTGCGGACGCATTGGCCAAGTTTGCCGGCCTGTGGGCTACGAAACGGGTGTCGAAAGAGGCCGCCAAGGCGGATGCCCGCCGCACCGCCGCCGCCGTACTCCAACGTTTTCCTGGTTAGGGCGTCACGACGGCTCTCGGCCGAGCTGCCACATCTTCGGCCAACTGAACCGCACCCCGTCGACCAGGGCCGACACCCGCTCTCCCGCGAACGGGTCCCACACATAGCGCACCTGATCGCCGGTTGGACCGTCCGGGTGCAGCGCCACCAGGGCCAGCCGGTAGCGGTCGGCGTTCTGGCCCACCCGGATCTCGTTGTTGGTGACGAAGAAGTCCTCCGCGCCGTCGACCCGGCCCTTCACCTCGATGTGCACGAGATGGCCGTCGAGGGTGCGCGAGCGGATGTCGTACCCCGGATTGTTGTGTGCCATCTCCTCGGGCTCGCGGCCGAGCCGCCGCTCGGCCGCGAGCACCGCGTCGACCGCGCGCCGCGCCGAGGTCATGGTCTCCGTCGGGTACGTCGAAGCCGCCGCTCCGGCCAGACCGTCCAGCAACCCCTGCGGCACCACCACGGCGAGCGCCCCGACGACCGGTGGCCGGGCGTGCAGGTGCCCCTCCCGGTCCAGCTCGGCGAGCCGGCGTTCCAGTCGCCGCTCCAGTTCGGTGGCCCGTGCCTCGGCGGCCCGGGGCTGGATCCGCGGCTTCCGACCGTCACTGACCAGCGTGGCCAGCCGCTGCGCCTCGGTGTACCAGTGGTTGATCTCGGTGGCGAGCCGCTCACGCACCAGCCGGCGGGTCCGCTCGATCTCCGCTGCGCGCCGCTCGCTGACCTCCGCGTACCACTGCGGCAGGTCGACCCCGGCGGCCCACTGCTCGGCGGTCCGGCTCGCCTCGGCCAGCCACGGTGCCGAGGTCGCCTCGGACAGGCCCGCCCGTTCGGCGTCCGTGGCCGGCGCGTAGTCGAGGAACGGCGCCGTGCCCGGTCGGGACCTGCCGTCCTGCCACAACTCGACGTAGCTGAACCGGCGTGCCACCATCCGGTCGTTGCCGTCGACGATCTCCTCCCGGATCGCCACCAGCAGCCGGGGCTGCTCGGTGCGGTCCAGCCGGTCGACCAGGACGCAGCCCCGTTCCAGCGCGGGGGTATACCGCTTGATGGTCTGCCCGATCACCGCGTCGTGCAGCGGATGGCCGGGGGCGAGCAACTCGGCGCTGACCTGGTCTTCGACCCTGACTTTTGCCCGGTCGAAACAGACCCGCTCATACCGGGCGACCACCGGGCCGGCCGGTCCCCGCTCCTCGCGCACCAGGTTCGGCACATGTGAAATCTGATACCTGCCCGGCTCCCGGGGGCCGAGCCGGCCACCCAACCGGTTGAACGCGTCTCGGAAGAACCCCTCGATGTAGTGTGGCTGGAGACGACGGGCCCGCGCCTCCTCCATCCGCAGCCTGATCCGCTCCACGTCGGCCAACGAGAGCAGGTCCCGGTGCAGCGCCCGGTCGGCGATGAGCTTCTTGACGCCCTCGCCCACCCGATCGTCGATGACCTTGTTGAGGTGTTCCCGGACCTCCGGCAGCTCCCCGGTCCGGATCGCCTGGACCAGCAGCTCCCGCAGCGGCTGGCCCTCGAACGCCTCGCCGAGCACGTCGAAGACCTGGCCGCCGAGATCCCGCGCCTGCTCCTCCAGCTTGGCCAGCAGCCGCAGGAAGACGTCGCCCTCCCGGGTGTTCACGGCGACGAGATTCCACAGGTGGCACATCTCGGTCTGGCCGATCCGGTGTACCCGGCCGAACCGCTGTTCGATCCGGTTCGGGTTCCACGGCAGGTCGTAGTTGACCATCAGGTGCGCCCGCTGGAGGTTCAGACCCTCCCCCGCCGCGTCCGTGGCGACCAGGATCAGGCACGTCGGGTCCGAGGTGAACCGCACCTGCGTCGCCTTGCGCTCCTCGCGGCGTACGCCGCCGTGGATCGACACCACCGCCTCCGGGCGGCCCAGTAGGGTGCCGATCCGCTCGACCAGGTAGTTGAGCGTGTCCCGGTGCTCGGTGAAGACGATCAGTTTGCGTGGGTCGCCGTTGCCGTCCCGCAGCTCCGGGTTGTCCTGCAACAGGCCGCGGAGCTGCGTCCACTTCCGGTCCGTCTCCGCGTGCCGGACCCGCCGGGCGATCGCCACGAGATTCCGGAGTACGGCGATCTCCTGGCGCAGCTCGGCAGCGGACCGGGCGGCGGTGGCCGCGTCGACGACCTCCTCCTCCATGCTCTCCCGCTGCTCCGCGTCCAAGTCGTCGAGCAGGTCGTCCGGGTCCGCGTCACCGAGCAGCCGATCGGCGGCATCAGGCAGCGGCGTGCGGTTCAACGTCTCCTTGAGCCGCTGCTCCAAGCGCTGCTGCCGGCGCTCCAGCGAACGCAGGATCGCCTCGGGGCTGGACGCCAGGCGACGCTGGAGGACGGTGAGCGCGAACCCGACGGTGTTCCCCCGCCGCCCCTCGCCCACACTCCGGAGCTGGTCGACCCGGTTCCACTCCCGCCGCACATAGTCGGTGACCGCCTCGTAGAGGCCGCTTTCCGCGCTGGAGAGTTCGTAGTCCACCGTGTAGGCGGCCCGCTTGGGAAAGAGCGGCTTGCCTTCGAAGGTGAGCAGTTCCTCCTTCACTCGGCGCAGCAGCACGCCGTCCGCCCGTGGCGCATGGCCACGCGCCCGGCCCTCGAACCGATCCGGATCCACCAGGGCCAGGAAGAGATGGAAGTCGTCCTCCTTGCCGGCGTGCGGAGTGGCGGTCATCAGCAGCAGATGCTGGCTGACCCGCCCCAGGAGCTGCCCCAACTGGTATCGACGGGTGGTCTTGAGTTCGGCGCCGAAGTAGTGCGCCGACATCCGGTGTGCCTCGTCTACCACCACAAGATCCCAGTCGGTGGCTTCCAACTGGGTGAGCAGTCCCTCGTTCCGCGCGAGCTGGTCCATCCTGGCGATCAGCCAAGGATGCTCCGCGAAGACGCTGTCGCCGAGCGCCGTCGCGTTGATCAGGTCTCCGGTCAGCAGCCGGAACGGCAGGCCGAACTTTTCCCGCAGCTCGTCCTGCCACTGTTCGACCAGCCCGCCGGGCGCGACGATAAGGCAGCGCCCCAGGTCGCCACGGAGCAGCAGCTCCTTCATGTAGAGACCAGCCATGATCGTCTTGCCCGCGCCCGGGTCGTCGGCAAGCACGAACCGCAGCGGCACCTTGTCGAGCATGTGGCCGTAGACCGCCTCGATCTGATGCGGCAGCGGCTCCAGGTCGCTGGTGGTGACCGCGACCATTCCGTCGGACTGGGCGGCGCATTGGATCCGTAGCGCCTCGGCCGCGAGCTTGAACTCCGCCGGATCCGCATCGAACGCCGCGACCCGAGGCGCTTCCTCCGTCAGGCCGGACTCGTCGGAGCGGAGCATGATCCGGTGGTCGGGTCGTTCTCCCGGCGCCTGGTAGACGACGAGGATCGAGTCGGGCCCCATCGGGGTCACCGCGATGACCTCGACCACCTTGTCCACGACAATGCCACGTACCCGTACGCTCCGGTCGAGGTCCTCCAGCCGCACGTCGCTTCACCACCTTCACATCCCTGGCCCTTGAACCTTACGGCCGCAAGTCCCCTATGGATGCTGTCCCTACCGAGCAGCGGTACTTGTCGGACACCGCTGCTAGGGTTCGCCGCCGTGGACGGTGGAGACGACGCCGACAAGTTCCGGCACCTGATCGAGGAGTACGTCCGGCGGCACGTCGCGCTCGGCGAGCTTCCGTACGACGCGATGGTGGCCGGTGCGGTCGAATACCTGGCCGACGAATACGATCCGGCCCGAGTCGACGCGCTGGCCCGGGAGGTGGCCCGGGCCGAGTTCGCCGCGCACGCCGCCGCGCAGGCGGACTGGCCGGAGGTGACCGACAGCGATCGGCTCACCCTCGCCTTCCGGGCCCTGGACGCGGCCGGGATCGTCGCCCGGGAAAACTTCACCTGCTGCCAGAACTGCGGCCTCGCCGAGATGGGCGCCGAGGTCGCCGACGGCGAGACGCCGCGCGGGTACGCCTTCTACCACCAGCAGGACGCGGAGCGCGGTGCCGACGGCGAAGCCGTGTACGTCGCGTACGGGCTCTTCGAGCAGCCGCCGTCGGCGGAGATCGGCGCGGAGGTGGCGACGGCACTGCGCGACCACGACCTGCCGGTCGACTGGGCCGGGGACACCGGAGCCCGGATCCGGGTCCCGCTGACCTGGCAGCGACGCCGTACCGGCCGGTTGGCGGCCTTCCCGCCCCCGGTCGACGACGACGTCACCGTCGAGATCGAGGTCCCAGACACCTGGCGCGGGGTGTACGCCCCGACCACCGGGCCCATCTCGGCCACCCGGCTGGCCAGCCTCTACCTGCCCTGGCTGCCCACCGGCACCCGCATCGGACTCACGTTGGACGGCACCACCCTCACCGTGCGGCGGGACTGGGACACCCTGGTCGGCTCCTTCGCCGACCTCGACCGGCCCGACTCCCGGGTCGACCGGTACGCCGGGATGACACTGGTCCGGCAACTCCGGTCCGGCGGTACGGCCGACACCGCCCCGGAGGACCAGGGTGGGCCGGGTGAAGCGTCCGGTGACGGCGGCGACGGCGGGCTGGTGGAGGCGACCTGGGAGCATTCGGCGGGGCGCGAATACCAGGGCGTGCCGCTCTCCCTCCGGGAGAGTGTCGACCTGCTGCGCCGGATGCCGGTCCGCACGGGTGCCTGGGTCTCCTTCCTCGGCCGCTCCGGCGGGATCGTGCAGATGCGGTGGAAGGAGCGCAGGCTCTGGCTGGAGACGCCGGATCCGGAGGCCGCCGCCTCGCTGGGCCGACACGTGACGATTCCGGAGGCCGAGCGGATGGTCGGGGTACTCGCGGTCGAGGACCGGGTCGCGGTGGCCGATCTGGGCGACGTGCGTATGGTGCCCTGGGGCTGACCCCTCGGTGGTCCGCCGCCCTTCGGCGGGTTCGCCCGGCCCCGTGCCCGGGTGGTTATCCGGCCGGCGGCAGCGCTCCGGCCCAGCCCGAGGTCGCGTCGATCAGTGCCCGGCGCCCGGTCGTCGCCCCGGTCGCGGCCGGCGGGCCGGCGACGCAGGCGCCCCGGTGACCCTCCCGCTCGCCGCACCGGCCGGCGCCGAGGAGCAGCCGGTCACAGAAGACCCGGTACCGCTCGTGCTGGGCGTCCTCGGCCGACACGGTGACCTCGCCGGCATCGAGTTCCGGGAGGAAGGCCAGCGACTCGGCCAGCCGCGCGGCCAGTTCGGTGGCGGCGTGCAGGGTGTCCACGGCAACCGGAAGGTGGATGACGTGGCCCGGCAGCCCGTCGCCGGCACCGGAACCTCCGGTGGCCGGTCCTGGCTGACCCAGGGTGGATGACCTCAGATGACCCATGGTGGATGACCTCACCCGAAATTCGGTTACCTTCGCGCTCCGCCCGCCTGGGGCGGTGCCGCCGGCCCGGCCAGCCTGGGCCGACGCCCCGATAGCTTGCCAGACGTACCCGGAAATTTCGGGTTTGCCACTCTGAGTCAGCCCGAGCCGACCGACGGAACGGCGCGCTGCCGAGCCGGTCGACCCGGCGGCGGCGGCGACCCCGGTCCGATCGGTACGGCCAGCCGGACCGATCGGCACTAGCCGAGGCCCCGGGGCACCCAATACCCTTCGGTAACCGCGACTCAACGTGATCACCGTCACGCGACGATATCTCGGAGGCACCCCCCGCCATGGCACTCGACGTCCCCTACCGGTCCATCCCCGACATGTTCCTGAAGCGTGTCTCGGCCACCCCCGACCGGGACGCTTTCGCCCACCCCGCCCCGGACGACTCCGGCCCGGTCTGGTTGAGCTGGGCCCAGGTCGGCCAGCGCGCCAAGGCGATCGCGGCCGGGCTGCGTGGCCTCGGCGTCGGCTCCGAGGACCGGGTGGCGATCCTGGCCAACACCCGGCTCGACTGGATCCTCGCCGACCTCGGCATCATGTGCGCGGGCGGCGCGACCACCACGGTCTACCCGACCACCGAGCCGGAGGACACCGCCTACATCCTGGCCGACTCCGGCTCGAAGGTGCTGATCGCCGAGGACGCCGGACAGGCGGCCAAGATCGCCGGGGTGGAGCTGCCGGCGCTGACCCACGTCGTACTGATCGACGGGCCGGCCGACCCGGGCGCCACCCCGCCGCAGCTCACCCTCGCCGACCTGGAGGTGCAGGGCGCGCTGGCCCTGGAGAGCGACCCGGAGCTGATCGACCGGGTGGTCGCCGAGATCGACCAGGACGACCTGGCCACCCTGATCTACACCTCCGGCACCACCGGCCGGCCCAAGGGCGTCGAACTGCTGCACGCCGGCTGGTGCTGGGAGGGCGTGGCACAGGCACAGCTCGGACTGATCAAGGCGGAGGACCTGCAGTACCTCTGGCTGCCGCTGTCGCACTCGTTCGGCAAGACGCTGATCTGCGGCGTGATCCACGTCGGCATGCCCACCTACGTCGACGGCCGGCTGGACCGGCTGGTCGAGCTGCTCGGGGTGGTCCGGCCGACCCTGATGTGCGGCGCACCCCGGATCTTCGAGAAGGTCTACAACCGGGCGGTCACCACCGCGCAGACGGCGGGCGGCGCGAAGGCGAAGATCTTCGCCTGGGCGGTCCGGACCGGCAAGCACAAGGTGGCGCTGGAACAGGCCGGCCAGCCCGTCTCGGCCGGGCTGCGGCTGCGCTACGGGCTCGCCGAGAAGCTGGTCTTCAGCAAGCTCCAGGCCCGGCTCGGCGGCCGGATCCGGGTACTCGTCTCCGGCGCCGCGCCGCTGAGCCAGGAGATCGCGCACTTCTTCGCCGCGGCCGGCCTGCCGATCTCCGAGGGGTACGGGCTGACCGAGACCAGCGCCGGCAACTTCGTCAACCGGCCCGGCGCCCTCAAGATCGGTACGGTCGGCAAGGCCATGGGTGACCTGGAGTGCCGGATCGACTCCGACGGCGAGATCCTGCTCCGGGGCATGCCGGTGATGCGCGGTTACCACAACCTGCCCGAGGAGACCGCCGAGGCGTTCACCTCGGACGGCTTCTTCCGGACCGGTGACATCGGCGAACTCGACGACGACGGCTTCCTGAAGATCACCGACCGGAAGAAGGACCTGGTCAAGACGTCGGGCGGCAAGTACATCTCGCCGTCGCACATCGAGGGCATGTTCAAGGCGCTCTGCCCGTACACCTCGCAGGTGGTGGTGATCGGGCAGGCCCGCAACTACTGCACGATGCTGGTCACCCTGGATCCGGACGCGATCGGCACCTGGGCCGCCGGGGGTCCGCTCGCCGGCCGCCCGTACGCGGAGATCGTCTCCTCGGCTGAGGTGCGTGCCATGGTCGACGGCTACGTCGCCGAGCTGAACCAGAAGCTCAACCGCTGGGAGACGATCAAGAAGGTGACGGTGCTGACCCGCGACCTGACCGTCGAGGACGGCGAGATGACGCCGTCGATGAAGATCAAGCGTCGTGCCGTGGAGAGCAGCTTCAAGGCGGAGATCGACCAGATGTACGAGGGCACTCTCGCCCAGATCTGAGCCCGTCCGCGATCCGGTCCCTCCCCTCCGGGATCGGATCCGGCACCCCACCGGACCGCCGTGCGACCCGCGATCGCCCGGCGGTCCGGTGCTCTCCGGGGCCTGCGGGCGACCCGGCCGACGGCCCGGCCACCCGGCTCGGCCACCCCGGCTCAGCCACCCCCGGCTCGGCCGCCCGTCCCGGCCGGCCGGGACGCTACCGTCGGTTCCGGCTCGACTACCGGCGACAAGGTGACATCGGGGCGGCTTCACCGACCCGTCACCGGGGTAAGAGCAGAGTCAGGCGCACGGCGGGCTCAAGATCAGGTGCCCGGTCGTGACGGTACGCGGGCGGTAAGGGGGTTCCGGTGATGGTGGCCACGGTGGCAGCGCACGTGGAGACCGGTGCCTTGGTGATCACCTTGGCAGGCCGGTGGAGCGTGGCTCAGGCATACACCCTGCAACGGGCGATTTCGCGCTGCGCCGCGCACCACCCCCCGTACGTGGCGGTGGACTGCACCCGGATCGCCCCGGACAAGCTGCTGCCGACCCTGCTGCCGGCGATGGTGATGCTCCGGGAGTCGTGCCGGCGCGGCATGACCGTGCTGGTCTGCGCACCAGCCTCGGCCCTGACCGTGCTGCTGCGCCGCCTGCCCACCCGGCGGGTCCGGATCTATCCCCGGCTCACCGACGCGCTGAGCCGGATCCGGCCCTACCCCGTGTCGGCCCGCGCCCGGCGGGCCCACCGTCGGCTGCCGCCGGTGCCGCAGGCGGTGAGCGCGGCGCGCGGACTGGTCCGGGAGTGCTGCGAGCGGTGGCGCATCACCGACGTCGCCGAAGAGGCCCAACTCGTCGCCTCCGAACTCGTGGCGAACGCCGTCGAGCACGCCGGTACCGACATCGACCTCACGCTCTGCCACCACCGGCAGCGGCTGCGGATCGCGGTCGCGGACCGGCACCCCGACGTACCGGCGCTGCCCCGGCGGGAGTCGGCCCCGGATCCGCGGCAGCCGCTCGCGCTGCGCGGTCGCGGGCTCGGCATGGTGAGCCGGTCGGTCGCCAACTGGGGCGTACTGCCCGGCAGCGACGGCAAGATCGTCTGGGCCAGCCTGGCCGCCACTCCGGCGTCCCGGCTGCGCCTGCCCAGCCTGGTCACCATCCCCCGGGCCGGCTATCCGGCCTGACCGGACGCTGTACCCGGCCACCGGCCCGACCGGACGCTGGTCAACCACCGGCCTGACCGGGGGCTGTGCCAGCGACGGGCTCAGCCTGGGCGGAGACGGGCTCAGCGCAGCTCGCCGGTGCCGTGGAAGTGGTCGAAGATGACCTGGTCGACCGGGGAGACCCGGTGCCGGTCGGCATACCCCAGCCAGACGATCTCGGCGATCTCGTTGGCGGGGCGCAGCACGCCCCGGTACTCCGCCGCGTAGCAGGTCATCCGGACGACCGTACCGGCCGGGTGCCCGTGCGCCGGTGCCGTGAAGACGCCGACCGGCTCGGCGGTACCGGCGACGACGGCGACGCTGAGTTCCTCCTCGATCTCCCGTACCAGGGTTTCGAGGTCCGTCTCGCCGGGCTCCCGTTTGCCGCCCGGCAGGTAGTAGACGTCCTTGCCGTGCGATCGGGAGCTGAGGATCCGGCCCTCTTCCAGCCGGATCCACGCGATCTTGTCGATCGTCTTGTCGGTCATCGTCACCGGGCCGATGATCGCAGGAAGGCCCGCCGGAGACCCCGGCGGGGGCCGCTCAGGCGATCACCACCGGCTCCCGCCAGAGCGGGCGCTCCGCCCGGTCGATGTCGTACCGGACGGCCGCGATCCGGCGTACCGCCTCGGTCAGCTCGGCGGCGGGCAGCGTGAACGGCAGCCGGAGGAAGCGTTCCAGGGTGCCGTCGAGGCCGAACCTCGGGCCGGGGGCGAGTCGTACCCCCGCCTCCTCGGCGGCCCGGGCGAGCGCGCTGGCGATCGGGCCGTCCAGCTCGGCCCAGAGCGTCACCCCGCCCGCCGGGGTCCGCACCCGCCAGTTCGGCAGCTCCGCCCGGAGCGCGGCGAGCAGGGCGTCGCGCTGGGCGGCCAGCTGCGCCCGCCGGGCCCGCACGATCGTCCCGGCGTGGCCGAGCAGCCGTACCGCGACCAGTTGGTCCAGCACCGGACCGGCCATGTCCACCCCGACCCGGGCCGCCGCCAGCCGCTGCACCTGGGGTGCCGAGGCGCGGATCCAGCCGATCCGCAGGCCGCCCCAGTACGGCTTGCTCATCCCGCCGATGGTGACGACCCGGGAGTGGCGGTCGAAGACGGCCGTCGGCGGGGGCACCTCGGTGCCGTCCAGCGCGAGGTCCACGAAGGACTCGTCGACCACCAGGTCGGTGCCGCTGGCGTGCGCGGTCGCCACCACCCGCTCGCGCAGCTCGGCCGGCATCAGGTGGCCGGTGGGATTCTGGAACTCGGGGATCAGGTAGGCCAGCCGGGGACGGGTCTGCCGGAGGCTGCCGAGCAGCAGGTCGGCGTCCCAGCCGGTGCCCTCGGTGGCGAGGCCGTGGGTGGCGATCCGGGCCCGGCGCGCGGCGAGCGCGGCGAGCGCGTTGGGATAGGTCGGCGACTCCACGAGTACGCTGCCGCCGGTCGGCAGGGCGAGCCGGAGCACCAGGTCCAGGGCGTGCTGCACCCCGTTGGTCACCATGATCTGCTCGGGGCTGGTCGGCAGGCCCCGCTCGGTGTACCCCCGGGCCACCGCCGCGCGCAGCTCGACGATCCCGGTCGGGTGGTAGCCGGCGCCGCCGAGATAGCGGGGCAGGTCCTCGGCGGCGGCCCGGGCGGCCGAGGCGAGTTCCGCCGGGGCCGCCAGCGCGGCGCAGCCGAGGTCGATCATGTCCAGGTCGTCCTGCGGGGTCCAGAGTCCCGAACTCGCCACCCGGTGCCCGCCCGGCAGCGTGGTCCAACTGCCGGCCCCCCGGCGGCTGTTCAGGTGCCCGCTCTCCCGCAGCTCGCGGTAGGCGGCGGTGACGGTGGTCCGGCTGACCCGCAGCGCCTCGGCCAGTTCCCGCTCGGCCGGCAGCCGTACCCCGAGCGGCAGCCGGCCGTCCGCGAGCAGCCCGCGCACCGCGCCGGCCAGCGCGACGTAGTCGGGACTGCGCCGGCGCCCCGGCAGGGCGTGCCACTGCCCGAGCATCCGGCCGAGCTGTGCGCCTCGAACGAGGCTGGTCATAGCCACTTCACCTCGATTGGCCCTTCAGTACCGCTGGATTGGCCCTCAGAGTGGCATGCATGGCAAAAATTGGCAACAGTGGCGATCGGCTCGTCCGGCGTCTCGGACAGCTCTACGTCGGACTGACGCTCTACGGCGTCAGCATGGCGCTGATGGTCGAGGCGTCCCTCGGGCTCGACCCCTGGGACGTCTTCCACCAGGGGCTCTCCCGGCTCACCGGGGCGTCGATCGGCACCGTGACCATCGCCGTCGGCGCCCTGGTGCTGTTGCTCTGGATCCCGCTGCGGCAGCGTCCCGGCCTCGGCACGGTGAGCAACGTCGTCGTCATCGGGCTCGCCGTCGACCTGGCGCTGGCCCTGTTGCCGACCGTCGAGGCACTGCCCACCCGGATCGGCTTCCTGGTCGCCGGCATCCTGCTCAACGGCATGGCGACCGGCCTGTACATCGGCGCCCGGCTCGGCCCCGGCCCGCGCGACGGCCTGATGACCGGGTACGTCGCCCGCCGGCCACACCGCTCGCTCCGGCTGGTCCGTACGGTCATCGAGCTGGCCGTACTGGCGATCGGGTTCGCCCTCGGCGGCCAGGTCGGGATCGGCACGGTCGCCTACGCCCTGGCCATCGGCCCGCTGGTGCACGCCTTCATCCCGATGTTCACGGTGCCACCCGCGCAGCCCGTACCACCGGCGCGGCCCGACCCCGTCTCACAGCCCGACCCAGTTCCGTAGCTCGGAGCCGCTTCATAGCCCGGAGCCGTTCCGTCGCCCGGGGCACCGCGCGGAGCCCGGCGGTGCGGCCGAAAAAGATCGTCGATCCGGCTCGGATCGTCCCACGTGGAGGGCGGGTGTCCTTGGTTCGACGGAATGAAGCGGTGCACAACGGTTCCGTCGGATGGCGCGGCACGGCATCATTTCCCCATGGGGGATGAGGGATGGCGTTGGTCCGACGCTTGGATCTTCGTATCGCTGATCATCGCGGGCGGTGCCGGACGGCACCGGCGGTCGAGCAGCACCCGCCGGCCGGAGGGCGTCCGGCTCGCCGACGTGCTCTCCACCGCCGACCATCTCAACCGGGCCCTCCCGGCCCGGCACGAGATCGAGGCCGCGGTGCGCCGCCTGGTGGGCGCCGGCCTGATCACCGTCTCGGACGGCTGGTTCCGGGTCACCTCCGCCGGTGAGCACCTGTGGCGTACCCGGCCGCACGGCGGGCTCGCCACCACCGTCGAGACGGTGCACGGAGTGCTGACCCGCCGGCACTCCCCCGGCAGCCACGACTGGGAACTCGCCGAGGACGAGCACGCCGCGGCGATTCAGGAGTACGCCGCCCGGTTCACCCTGCCGATGCCGCGCCGCTCACCGGAGAACGGCAGATAGTCCACCGGGGCCGACCGGCCGGCAGCGCCGCGTCGGAAAGCGGCGGGGTCAGCGGACCGGGTGCCCGGCGCCGCGCAGCGCGTCCTTGACCTCGCCGACGCTCAGCTCACCGAAGTGGAAGACGCTGGCCGCCAGGACCGCGTCCGCACCGGCCGCCACCGCCGGGGGAAAGTGGGCGACCGCGCCGGCCCCGCCGCTGGCCACCACGGGTACGTCCACCACCCGCCGGACCGCGCCGATCAACTCCAGGTCGAAGCCGGCCTTGGTGCCGTCGGCGTCCATCGAGTTGAGCAGGATCTCCCCGGCGCCCAACTCGGCGGCCCGGGCGGCCCAGCCGACCGCGTCGATCCCGGTGCCGCGCCGGCCGCCGTGGGTGGTCACCTCGAACCCGCTCTCGGTGCTGGTCCCGGCCGGGGTACGCCGCACGTCCAGCGAGAGCACCAGCACCTGCCGGCCGAACCGCTCGGCGATCTCGGCGATCAGCTCCGGTCGGGCGATCGCGGCGGTGTTCACCCCCACCTTGTCCGCACCCGCCCGGAGCAGTACGTCGACGTCGGCGACCCGGCGTACCCCGCCGCCGACGGTGAGCGGGATGAAGACCGTCTCGGCGGTCCGGCGTACCACGTCGAGCATGGTGCCCCGGTCGTCGGAGGAGGCGGTGACGTCGAGGAAGGTCAGCTCGTCGGCACCGGCCTCGTCGTACGCCCCGGCCAGCTCGACCGGATCGCCCGCGTCCCGCAGGTCGACGAAGTTGACCCCCTTGACGACCCGCCCCGCGTCCACGTCGAGACAGGGGATCACCCGTACCGCCACCGTCATGCGCCGAGCCTAACCGGCGCGGCCACGACCGCCTCCGCCGCGCGGACCATCACGCCGCCCGCAGCACCGCGAGGGCCTCGGCGACGGTGAACGCACCGGCGTAGAGCGCCTTGCCGGCGATCACGCCCTCCACCCCGATCGGTTCCAGCGTGGCGAGCGCGCGCAGGTCGTCCAGGGTCGAGACGCCACCGGAGGCGATCACCGGGGCGTCGGTACGGGCGCAGACCTCGCGCAGCAGGTCGAGGTTGGGGCCGCGCATCATGCCGTCCTTGGTGATGTCGGTCACCACGTAACGGGCCGCGCCGGCCTTGTCCAGCCGCTCCAGCACCTCGAACAGGTCGCCGCCGTCCCGGGTCCAGCCCCGGGCCGAGAGGGTACGGCCGCGCACGTCCAGCCCGATCGCCACCCGGTCGCCGTACTCGCCGACCACCCGGTCACACCACTGCGGGTCCTCCAGCGCGGCGGTGCCGATGTTGATCCGGGCCGCCCCGGTGCCCAGCGCGGCCCGCAGCGACGCGTCGTCCCGGATCCCGCCGGAGAGTTCGACCTTGACGTCGAGCCGGCCGACCACCTCGGCCAGGAGTTCGGCGTTCGAGCCCCGGCCGAACGCGGCGTCGAGGTCGACCAGGTGGACCCAGTCGGCGCCGTCACGCTGCCAGGCCAGGGCGGCCTCCAGCGGCTCGCCGTAGCTGGTCTCACTGCCGGCGGCGCCCTGGACCAGGCGGACGGCCTGGCCGTTCGCGACGTCGACGGCGGGAAGCAGGGTCAGGCTCAACGTGCACTCCTCGGTTGGCGAAACGACGGTGGTGGCTCAGGTCCGGCGGCCCAGCGCGATCACCACGACCGCCGGCAGTACCAGCAGCAGCAGCGCGACCAGGAGAAGCCGCAGCGCGAGGTCGTCGACGAGCAGCCAGATGACGATCACCGCCGCCACGGAGAGTACGACCACTCCGGCCCGCTCGCCCCGGCTGCGCCGCGCGAACAACCGCCCGGTACGCCGGTCCGGCAGTCGCGGGGCGAGCCGGCGCAGCAGGGTACGGCGGCGTTGCCGGCGGGCGACCCGACGGGCCCGGACGGCGCGTTCCCGTTCCGCCTCGGCGAGCCGTACCGCGCGGCGGCGGGCCCGTTCCTTGCTCACCGGGCGACCCCCGCCCCGGCACGGCACCCCGGGACGGCCCCGGTCCGGGGCGCGGTCACAGCGTGGCCAGCCAGTTGCGCAGCAGGATCCGACCGGCCTCGGCGGACTTCTCGGGATGGAACTGGGCGGCCGACAGCGGGCCGCGCTCCACCGCCGCCACGAACCGTCCACCGTGCTCGGCGGTGGTCGGCAGCGCACCGGAGGCGGTCAGGGCGGCCGTGTCGGTCGGGGCGTAGGAGTGCACGAAGTAGAAGCGGGCGTCGGCCGGCAGCCCGGCGAAGAGCCGGGACTCCGGCGGTGCGGCGACGGTGTTCCAGCCCATGTGCGGCACCCGCCGGGCGGCCAGCCCGGTCACCCCGCCGGGCAGCAGCCCGAGCCCCTTGGTGACGAGGCCGTGCTCCTCGCCGTACTCGAAAAGGATCTGCATGCCGACGCAGATGCCCAGCACCGGGCGGCCCGCCGCGACCCGCTCGGCGATCACCGGCCCGGCCCGCAGCGCCTCGATCCCGGCCATGCAGGCGGCGAAGGCGCCGACCCCGGGCACCACCAGACCGTCGGCGGCGGCCGCCGCGTCGAGGTCGTCGGTGACCGTCACCTCGGCGCCGGCCCGGGCCACCGCCCGCTGCGCGGAGCGGAGGTTGCCGGAGCCGTAGTCCAGCACCACCACCCGGGGCAGCGCCGGCACCTCGGCGGTCATCCGCCCTCTCCGGGTACGAGCCAGAGCACGCCACCGGCGGTGGCGAGCAGGGCGAGCAGGCCGACGATCCAGAGCACCCGCTGCGGTGCGCCCTGGCGGTGCAGCGACCAGGCGCCACCGATCAGCACGCCACCCAGCGCGAAGAGCGCCACCGGCAGGACGACGTCCATCAGAGCAGCCCCTTGGTGCTCGGCACCGCGCCGGCCGACCGGGGATCGATCGCCACCGCCTCGCGCAGCGCCCGGGCGACCGCCTTGAACTGCGCCTCCACCACGTGGTGCGCGTCGGGGTGCCCGCCGGGCCAGGCGGCCCGGAGCACCGAGACGTGCAGGGTCAGCCGGGCGGACTGGCCGAAGGACTCCCAGATGTGCCGGGTCATGCTGGTCGGATAGACCGGCCCGATGTACGGGGCGAGCGCCGGCTCGTCGTGCACGACGTAAGGTCGGCCGGAGAGGTCGACGGCAGCCCGGACCAGCACCTCGTCCATCGGGATCGTGGCCGAACCGTACCGCCGGATGCCGATCTTGTTGCCGAGGGCCTGGTCGAACGCGGTACCGAGGGCCAGCGAGGTGTCCTCGATGGTGTGGTGCGCGTCGATCTCCAGGTCGCCGACCGTGTGCACGGTCAGGTCGAAACCGCCGTGCCGGGCGATCTGGTGCAGCATGTGGTCGTAGAAGCCGACCCCGGTGGTGATGTCGGCCTGGCCGGAGCCGTCGAGATCCAGCTCGACGAGCACCTTGGTCTCGGCCGTGGTCCGCTCGACCCGGGCGGTTCTGCTCACGGTAGGACCTTTCGCTGTCCGGGGCGGCCGACCGGTTGTCCGGCTCGGCCGACCTGCTGTTCGGTAACGCATCACGCCGTCCCGGAGCCGGTCGGCGCCGCGCCCGAGCCGGCCGGACCCAGGCCGGAGCCGGTCGGTTCGGAGCCGGTCGGCACCGATTCTAGGGCCCGGAAGAAGGCATCGGTCTCCTGCGGCGTGCCGGCGGTGACCCGCAGCCAGCCGGGCAGCCCGACGTCGCGGACGAGTACCCCGTGCTCGAGCAGCGCCCGCCAGGCGACCCGCTGGTCGCCGCCGACGGAGAAGAGCACGAAGTTGGCGTCGCTGTCGGCGACCGTCCGGCCGGCCGCGCGCAGGCCGGCCACGATCCGGTCCCGCTGCTCCTTGATCGCCTCGACGGTGCCGAGCAGCCGGTCGCGGTGGGCCAGGGCGGCCCGGGCGGCGGCCTGGGTGAGCGCCGAGAGGTGGTAGGGCAGCCGGACGAGCTGCACCGCGTCCACCACCGCCGGATCGGCGGCGAGGTAGCCGAGCCGGCCACCGGCGAAGCCGAAGGCCTTGCTCATGGTCCGGGTCACCACCAGCCGGGGGTGGCCGGGCAGCAGGGCCAGCGCGGTCGGGGTGCCGGGGCGGGCGAACTCGGCGTACGCCTCGTCCACCACCACCATCCCGGGCGCCTCGGCCAGCACCGCGTCCAGCACCGCCGGGTCCAGCGCGGTGCCGGTCGGGTTGTTCGGCGAGCAGAGGAAGACCAGATCGGGCCGGTACTCGCGGACCTGCGCGACGGCGTCGGCGGCGGTCAACCCGAAATCGGCGTCCCGCCGGCCGTCCCGCCACGTGGTGCCGGTGCCGGTGGCGAGCAGCGGATGCATCGAGTACGCCGGGGTGAAGCCGAGCGCCGTCCGCCCCGGCCCGCCGAAGACCTGGAGCAGTTGCTGCTGGACCTCGTTGGAGCCGTTCGCCGCCCAGACGTTGGCGGTGCCGAGCCCGTGCCCGAGATAGTCGGCGAGGTCGGCCCGGAGCGCCACCGCGTCCCGGTCGGGATAGCGGTTCAGGTCCCGCAGCTCGGCCGCGACCGCCTTGCCGATCGCCTCCACCACCGGCTCCGGCAGCGGGTACGAGTTCTCGTTGGTGTTCAGCCGCACCGGCACGTCGAGCTGCGGCGCACCGTACGGGCTGCGCCCGCGCAGGTCGTCCCGGATCGGCAGGTCGGCGAGCGAGGTCACGTCGTCGCCCCGTCGGTGCGCTCCGGGAACCGGACCCGCACCGCCTGGCCGTGCGCGGGCAGGTCCTCCACGCCGGCCAGCGTCACCACGTGCGGGGCGGTCTCCCGCAGTGCCGCCTCGTCGTATTCCACGATGTGGATGCCGCGCAGGAAGGACTGCACCGACAGTCCCGAGGAGTGCCGGGCGCAGCCGCCGGTCGGCAGCACGTGGTTGGAGCCGGCGCAGTAGTCGCCGAGCGACACCGGCGCGTACGGGCCGACGAAGATTGCCCCGGCGTTGCGTACCCGCATCGCCCAGGCGCGGGCGTCCCGGGTCTGGATCTCCAGGTGCTCGGCGGCGTAGAGGTCGACCACCCGCAGCCCCGCCTCCAGGTCGTCGACCAGCACCGCACCGCTCTGCGGCCCGCCGAGCGCGGTGCCGATCCGGTCGGCGTGCTTGGCCTCGGGCACCTGCCGGCGCAGCTCCCGGTCGACCGCCTCGACCAGCTCCACCGAGGGCGTGACCAGCACGCTCGCGGCCAGCGGGTCGTGCTCGGCCTGGCTGATCAGGTCGGCCGCCACGTGCACCGGGTCGGCCGTCTCGTCGGCGAGTACGGCGATCTCGGTCGGGCCGGCCTCGGCGTCGATCCCGACCACGCCCCGGAGCAGCCGCTTGGCGGCGGTGACCCAGATGTTGCCCGGTCCGGTGATCATGTCGACCGGCTCGCACCGGGTCTGCCCGTCGGCGTCCGTGTCCGCCCCGTACGCCAGCATGGCGACCGCCTGGGCGCCGCCGACCGCGTACACCTCGTCGACGCCGAGCAGCGCGCACGCGGCCAGCACCCGGGCGTCGGGCAGGCCGCCGTTCTCCTGCTGCGGCGGGCTCGCCACCACCAGCGAGCGGACGCCGGCCGCCTGGGCCGGCACCACGTTCATCACCACGGTCGACGGATACATCGCGAGGCCGCCGGGGACGTAGAGCCCGACCCGGTCGACCGGGACCCAGCGCTCGGTGACGGTGCCGCCCGGCACCACCTCGGTGGTCACGTCGGCCCGCCGCTGGTCGGCGTGCACCCGGCGGGCCCGGTCGATCGCCTCGACCAGCGCGGCCCGGACCTCCGGCTCCAGCGTCGACTCGGCCTCGGTGATCGTCTCGGCCGGCACCCGGAACCGCTCCAGCCGCAGGCCGTCGAGCCGATGGGTGGCGTCCTGGATCGCCGCGAAACCATGCTCGCGGACCGCCTCCACGATCGGGCGGATCTTCTCCACCGCCACGGAGACGTCGAGCTGGGCACGGGGCAGCAGCGGACGTGGATCACGCCAACCGCCGCGCAGGTCGATCCGGTTCAACACCCTTGGCAGTCTATTCGGCACCCACCGATCGGTCCGCGTCCGCCCAGCCGGCGGGACGGTGACCCGGGCCACCCGGCCGGGGACACCGGACACGCCCGGCGCGGCAGCGGCTCCACGCCGGGCGGCGCGACCCGGTACCAGCGGTGCCGGACGGACCGGTCGAGCGGGCCGACCGGCGGCAGGATCTCCCCGGGCGGGGCGGTTCGCCGCCGGTGCCGACGGGCTAGGCTCGGACGGTGGACGCGCGGCTGCCGGTGTTTCCGCTCGGGACGGTGCTCTTTCCCGGCCTGGTCCTGCCGTTGCACATTTTCGAGGCGCGCTATCTCGACCTGATGCGGCACCTGCGCGGCCTGCCGGAGGGCACGCCCCGGGAGTTCGGCGTGGTCGCCATCCGCAGCGGCGGGTCGGCGTCGGTCTCCGCCGGCCCCGAACCGGAGTCCCGGACCGGGCCGGAGTCGCGGCCGGGCCAGCCGGAGCTGACCGACCGGCGCCCGGACGGTTCGCCGGTCACCCTGCACGACGTCGGCTGCACCGCCGAGCTACGGCAGGTCACCGAGCTGCCGGACGGTCGGCTCGACATCGTCACCGTCGGCCGTCGGCGGTTCCGGATCGCCCGCGTCGAGGCGGGCAGCACGCCGTACCTGACCGCCGAGGTGGAGTGGCTGCCCGAGCCGGTCGGGCAGGAGCAGCTCGCCGACCTGCTGGCACCCCGGGTGCTCGCGGTCTTCCGGCGCTATCTCACGCTGGTCCGGGACGATCCGGAGGAGCTTTCCGAGCAGTTGCCGGACGACCCCACCGTGCTGTCGCACCTGGTCGCCGCGACCGCCGCGCTCACCCTCACCGACCGGCAGCGGCTGCTGGCGACGCCGGACACCGCCGGCCGGCTGAGTGCGGAACTCCGGCTGCTCAATCGCGAGGCGGCTCTGCTGCGCCAGGTACGGGCGGTGCCGGTGCCACTGGCGGAGCTGGCGGTACCGGCAAGTCCCAACTGACCGGCCGGGATGCCGGCTCGACCTCGGGCCGGAACACCGGCTCGGCCTCCGGCCGCAGTCCGGGGTAACGGGACCAGCCGGCCAGCAGGGTGTACATCACCGCCGCGCCGAACGCCGGCACCAGCAGGTCCCCGATGGCCGGGACGAACCCGAGCAGCAGGTCGTACTGCCCGCCGTACAGGTCCGGTGGCTTGCTGAACGTCGCCCCGGGCGGGGCGCTGGCCAGCAGCCGCTCGTAGCCGGAGAGGCCGATCTGCCGACCGAGCTGCCAGGCGAGTACGGCGGCGCCGAGCATGCCGAGCACCGTCACCAGCATGCCGACCGGCCCCCGGTGGCGGCGCAGCAGCAGCCACATCGCGATCGCGGCCAGCACGCCCAGGCCGAACCCGAGCACGCTGAACCAGCCGTCGGCGGCGATGAACTCCTCCGGCTGCGGCGCCGCCAGCAGCGCACCGTCCTCGGTCTGCACCACCGGCACACCGGGCGACACGGCCGACCAGAGCAGGCCGAACGGAACTCCCAACAGGATCAGCGCCAGCAGCACGGCGACGTTGGCCGCCGCGCCCCGGAGCAGCCGGCGGGCCGGTTCACTCCCGGCCGGCGGCGCAGCGGTCGGATCCGCCGGGGCCGGCCAGCTGCCGTTCGCGGCGGCCGGATCCGGGCCGGGTCGGGTCAGCGGGTCCGGGGTCGCACCGGCCGGCGTACCCGGGTCGGCCCGGCCCGGCGCGTCCGTGACCGGTCCGCCGGGCGTGCCCGGCGCTGTCCCGGCCGGTTCGCCGTGCGGCGGGCCCGGCGCCGCCGCCGGAGCAGGTGCCGGCGGTACGACGGGACCGCCGTGGTCGCCGTCGCCGAGCGGGCCGTCGGAAGGGGAGGTTGCCGGACTCACGAGATGATCCTCTCAGGCCCGGCCGCCCTCCGGAGGCCCGACCCGGAGTTGCCCGCTCCCACCGCGACGGCCGGCGAGACGTCCCCGCTCGGAGCGCCGGCCGACCAGGCAGCCGGCTCCGGTCGCGGTGCACGAGCACGCCGGCCCCGGTCAGCCCGCGACGGCGCTCGGTCCGAGCAGCGCCTTGAGGTCGGCCATCAGCGCGGTGGTGGGAGCCACCCGGAGCGGGCTGAGCCGCAGCAGGGTGGCCCGGGAGCCGTTGACCAGCTTGACGTGCACCTCGGCCGAGCCGGGATGGCTGGCCAGCACCTCGCGGAGCCGTTCCACCAGCGGCGGCGTGCAGCGGGACGGCGGCAGGGCCAGCACCACCGGCTTGACCTCGTCCGGTGCGGTGATGTCGGGCATCGACAGGTCCATCGCCATCAGCCGGGGCTGGTCGTCGCGGCGGTCGATCCGGCCCTTGACCACCACGATCGCGTCCTCGGCGATGTACTGCCCGACCAGCTCGTAGGTGTTCGGGAAGAAGAGCACCTCGACCGCGCCGCCGAGGTCCTCCAGGGTCGCCGAGGCCCACGCCCGGCCCTGCTTGGTGATCCGGCGCTGCACCCCGGAGAGGATGCCGGCCAGGTTGACCACCTGCCCGTCGGCGACCCCGCCCTCCTCGGCCAGCGCCGAGATGGACATGTCGGCGGCGGCGGCGAGGACGTGCTCGACGCCGAAGAGCGGATGGTCGGAGACGTAGAGGCCGAGCATCTCGCGTTCGAAGGTGAGCAGGTCGGTCTTGTCCCACTCGCCGGTCGGGATCGGCGGGGTCACCACCATGCCGCCGCCCCCGCCGTCGTCCCCGCCGCCGAACGCGTCGCCGAAGAGGTCGTACTGGCCGACCGCCTCGTTGCGCTTGAGCGCGATGAACGAGTCGATCGCGTCGGTGTGTACGGCGAGCAGCCCCTTGCGGGTGTGCCCGAGCGAGTCGAACGCACCCGCCTTGATCAGCGATTCGACGGTCTTCTTGTTGCAGGCCACCGCGTCGACCTTGCGCAGGTAGTCGTAGAAGTCGGTGAAGTTGCCCTTCTCCTTGCGGGACCGGCGGATCGACTCGACCACGTTCGCGCCGACGTTGCGGACGGCGGCCAGCCCGAACCGGATGTCCTGGCCGACGGCGGCGAACCGGGCGTTGGACTCGTTGACGTCCGGCGGCAGCACCTTGATGCCCATCCGCCGGCACTCGGCCAGGTAGACCGCCGACTTGTCCTTGTCGTCGCCGACGGAGGTGAGCAGCGCGCTCATGTACTCCGCCGGATAGTTCGCCTTCAGGTAGGCGGTCCAGTAGGAGACGACGCCGTACGCCGCGCTGTGCGCCTTGTTGAACGCGTAGTCGGAGAACGGGACCAGGATGTCCCAGAGCGTCTTGATCGCCGCGTCGCTGTAGCCGTTGTCCTTCATGCCGGCGGCGAACGGCGCGAACTCCTTGTCGAGGATCTCCTTCTTCTTCTTGCCCATCGCCCGGCGCAGCAGGTCGGCCTTGCCGAGCGAGTAGCCGGCCACCTTCTGGGCGATCGCCATGACCTGCTCCTGGTAGACGATCAGCCCGTAGGTGTCGCCGAGGATCTCCGCGAGGGAGTCGGCGAGTTCGGGGTGGATCGGTACCACCGGCTTGCGGTTGTTCTTGCGGTCGGCGTACTCGTTGTGCGCGTTGGCGCCCATCGGACCGGGCCGGTAGAGCGCGCCGACCGCCGAGATGTCCTCGAAGTTGTCCGGCGCCATCGAGCGCAGCAGCGCCCGCATCGGACCGCCGTCGAACTGGAACACCCCCAGGGTGTCACCCCGACCGAGCAGGGCGTACGTCGCCTTGTCGTCCAGCGGCAGGTCCTCCAGCACCAGGTCCTCGCCCCGGTTCTCCCGGATCGCCTCCAGCGCGTCGTCCATGATGGTCAGGTTGCGCAGGCCCAGGAAGTCCATCTTGAGCAGGCCGATGGTCTCGCAGGCACCCATGTCCCACTGGGTGATGATCGAGCCGTCCTGCTCGCGCTTCTGGATCGGCAGCACGTCGACCAGCGGATCCCGGGACAGGATCACCCCGGCCGCGTGCACCCCCCACTGCCGCTTCAGCCCCTCCAGGCCCTTGGCGGTGTCGACGACCTTGCGTACCTCGCCGTCGCCGTCGTAGAGCTGCCGGAACTCGGCCGCCTCGGGATAGCGCGGGTGGCCCGGGTCGAAGATGCCGCCGAGCGGGATGTCCTTGCCCATCACCGCCGGGGGCATCGCCTTGGTGATCCGGTCGCCCATCGCGAACGGGTACCCGAGGACCCGGGCCGCGTCCTTGATCGCCGCCTTCGCCTTGATCGTGCCGTACGTGATGATCTGGGCGACCCGCTCCTCGCCGTACTTCTCGGTGGCGTAGCGGATCATGTCGCCGCGCCTACGCTCGTCGAAGTCCATGTCGATGTCGGGCATCGAGACACGGTCGGGGTTGAGGAACCGCTCGAAGAGCAGGCCGTGCGCCATCGGGTCCAGCTCGGTGATGCCGAGCGCGTACGCGATCAGGGCGCCCGCCGCCGAACCACGCCCCGGCCCGACCCGGATCCCCTCCCGCTTGGCGTACGCGACCAGGTCGGCGACGACCAGGAAGTAGCCCGGGAAGCCCATCTTGAGGATCACGTCGAGCTCGTATTCGGCCTGCCGCCGACGGTCCTCCGGCACCCCGCCCGGGAAGCGCCGCTCCAGCCCGCGCATCACCTCCTTGCGCAGGAAGGTCTCCTCGGTCTCCCCCGCCGGCACCGGGAACTGCGGCATCAGGTTGCGCGGCGCGAAGAGTTCGGAGTAGTCGCCGATCCGCTCCGCGATCTCCAGCGTGCTGTCGCAGGCCCCCGGCACCTCCGAGTCCCAGAGCGCGCGCATCTCGGCCGGCGACTTCAGGTAGAAGTCCCGGGCGTCGAACTTGAACCGCTTCGGGTCGGCCAGCGTCGAGCCGGACTGCACGCAGAGCAGCACCTCGTGCGCGTCGGCGTCCTTCTCGTAGGTGTAGTGCAGGTCGTTGGTGGCCACCGGCTTCAGGTTGAGCTTCTTGCCCAGCCGGATCAGGTCCTGGCGGATCCGGGTCTCGATGTCGAGCCCGTGATCCATCACCTCCAGGTAGTAGTTCTCCGCCCCGAAGATGTCCCGGAACTCCGCCGCCGACTCGCACGCCTTGTCGAAGTTCCCGATCCGCAGCCAGGTCTGCACCTCGCCCGACGGGCAGCCGGTGGTGGCGATGATCCCCTTGCCGTACTGGTGCAGCAGCTCCCGGTCGGCCCGGGGCTTGAAGTAGTAGCCCTCCAGGCTGGCCCGGGACTGCATCCGGAACAGGTTGCGCAGCCCGTCGGCGTCCCCGGCCAGCATGGTCATGTGGGTGTAGGCGCCGCCGCCGGAGACGTCGTTCTCGCCACCGTCGGCCCAGCGGACCCGGGTCCGCTCCCGCCGGTCGGTCCCCGGGGTGAGGTACATCTCGCTGCCGATGATCGGCTTCACCCCGGCGGCCGTGGCCTGCTTGTGGAAGTCGTACGCGCCGAAGAGGTTGCCGTGGTCGGTCATCGCCAGCGCCGGCATGCCCAGCCGGTTGGTCTCGGCGAACAACTCCTTGAGCCGGGCCGCCCCGTCGAGCATCGAATACTCGGTGTGCACGTGCAGGTGCACGAACGAGTCAGACACCCAGGGCCCCCTTCCCTCACGCGGCTGCCGGCCGGCACGCCGACGACAGCTCGACGGCGGTGGCCGGTCACCCAGCGACGCATCCCCCAACGGCACCACGCAGCGCCTGGCGAGCGCGGGCCGGACGGCACGATCCGTGCCCCGACGGCAGGGCGCGTACCCCGACGCGCGACCGCCGGTCCCCGAGCCTAGTCCCAGGGCGGCGCGGTCTCCAGGCTTGACACCCGCCCGGGCGAGCTGTCCCACATTCCGCCCCCGGGCGTGTCGTCCGACCGGTTCGTCCCGGCCCGAACGGGGCGGTCGCGGCGCCGATGCGGCACGCGCCGGGTCAGCGGGCGAACGGCTCCAGCATCATCGACGCCGCCTGGAGCCAGGCGTCCCGGGTCTCCTGGGCGAGCTGGGCGTACTCGATCGACGAGCCGGTCTCCAGCGCCGGGTCGTACGGCACCACCGCCACCGCGCGGGTCCGGGTGGCGAAGTGCCGCTTCAGGTCGTCGAGCAGCGGCGAGCGGCCCGGCGTCGGGCAGGAGAGCAGGGTGACCGCGTTGTCGGCCAGCTCGCCCATCCCGATGTCGTGCAGCAGGTCGAGCATCCAGTCGGCGGTGAAGGCGGCGTCCTCCCGGGGCACCGTGGTGACCACCAGCTGGTCGGCCGCGCGCAGCACCGTCTGCCAGTTGGAACTCTCCACGTTGTTGCCGGTGTCCACACAGATCACGTCGTGGGTGCGGCGGAGCAGCTCCAGCACCCGCCGGACGGTGTGCTGGTCGAGGCGCTGGGCGAACCGAGGGCTCTCCTCGCCGGCCAGCACGTCGTACGAGCCGTCGGAGGCGTGCCGGAGATAGTCGTCGAGCCGTTCGATCAGCTGGGTACTCGGCAGCGCCTCGATCTCGATCAGGTCGGCGACCAGATGCCGGATCGTCCGGGCGTGCCGGGCGCTGCCGGCCCGCAGGCCGAGGGTGCCGCGCAGTTCGTTGTCGTCCCAGGCGAGCACGCCACGGCCGCGTACGCTGCCCACCGTCGCCGCGCCGAGTACCGTCGCGGTGGTCTTGTGCACGCCGCCCTTCGGGTTGGCGAAGGCGACCACCCGGGGTGAGCCGAGGTCGCGACGCAGCACGTTGCGGGCGCGTTCCACCTCGGGGTCGGCCGACCGCTGCTGCCGGGTCGGGTAGGGGTCGATGGTGGCCCGCCGGGACACCGGGGCGTAGCCGACGTCCACCGCCGGATAGCCGGCGGGCGGCGCCGGTGCCGGGCCGGACGGCGGGACGACCGGTGGGACGACGGGCGGGGCGACGGCCGGCGGCGGAGTCACCGGCGGCGGGGCCAGCGAGTTGCGCGGTGCCGGGACCGACCGGCCGGTGGCGGGCGGCGGCAGCGGCCGCTGCGCCGGGGGCGGGTCGGTGCGCCGGACCGCGGGCGGCGGGCTGGGCAGGGCCGGTCGCGGTGCCGGCACCACCGGCGGCGGAGGCTGGTAGCCGCTGCCGAGCGCCGCGTAGCGGGACTCGCCCGCGAAGTCGGGGCCCGCCGGCTCCGGCCGGTACGGCTCCACCGGCTCGGGGCGGTAACCGGGGTCGGGCCGGTAGCCGCCGGGCGGATAGCCGGGCTCCCGCCGGTCGGTGCCGGGCCGGTAGTCCGGGCCGGGCCGGTAACCCGGCTCGGCGGGATGCCCCGGGCCGGGGCGGTACCCGGGCTCGGCCGGGCGTCCGGGACCGAAGCCGGGATCGGGCCGGTAGCCCTCCTCCAGGGCGGCGTAGCGGGACTCCCCCGGATGACCGGCGCCGCCGTAACCGGGGGCGGCCGGATAACCGGGCCCGGCCGGGTAGCCGGGGGCCGGCGGGCGGGGGTCGGGCTCCGGCCTGCCGGGGTAGCCGTTGCCGGCGTACCGACCGGTGGCCTGACCGCCCTCGGCGGGCGGCTCCGGCCCGCCTCGTTCGTCGAGAACCTGCTGCTCGTCGGTGCGACCGCCGTGCAGGGCCCGGTCGAGCAGCGCCCGCCAACGCGGCGCTGATTCCGCCGGCCGGCCCCAGCCGGTCTCGGTGCCGTCCACGGCTCGCCCTCCCAGCACCATCGGTCCCCGCCCTGACAGGCTACGAAGCAAACCCTATTCGGGCCACCTGTGCCAGCGCACCACCGCCGTCGGCGTGCCCGCCGTCGACCAGACGTCCATCGTGCCGCCCACCGTCACGCCCCGCCGCTCGCCCCGGTGGTGGGCGGGTCGGCCGGCGGCGCCTCGGCCGGCGGCCGGTCCGACGGTATCTCGGCCGACGGCGAACCGGCCGTCGGGTCCGGTTCCGGCGGAAGGTCGTCGACCGGAGAGTCCACGGTGGGTGGCGGCTCCGTCGCACCCGGACCGGCCGGGCCGGCGGTCCCGGTGGCCGGCGGGTCGACGGGCGGATCGGCCGCCGGGCGGGCCGAGGTCGACGGGGCGAGCGGGTCCGCCTCCGGCGCATCCTCGGCGCCCGGGCCACCGGTCCCGTCGGCGTGGGTGGCCGGCAGGCTCGCGTCGGCGGGCGGCCGGGCCACGTCGGCCTGCTCGGGCAGGGGCGGGGTGAAGACGGTACGGTCCAGCCGGCGTACCTCCGGTGCCGGGTCGACGGCCCGTACCTCCGGTCGGGCGGCGATCCGCTCCAGTGCGGCCGGTTCGCCCCGCACCACGGCGGCGTAGACGCACGAGCACCCGGCCCGGTACGCGGTCGCCTCCTCGTCGGCGACCCGGGCGCCGCTGGAGTAGTACCGGCGCAGTTCCCGCTCCCCGGCACCGTCGCCGGTGACCCCGGCGGCCCGCTCCTGGTAGTCCCGGGCCTCCTGCTCCTTGCGGGCCGCGACCTCCGACATCCCGGCGACCACGTCGTCCGGGACGCGCAGCGCCGGGATGCGGACGATCTCGGTCTGGGTGCCGGGGCGCCACAGCCGGGCGAAGACCTCCGAGACACCGATCCCGGTCAGCACCGGGGTCAGCCGGTCCGGCGCCAGGTAGGCCGACATGGTGACCAGGGCGTACGTCGGTTGGGCCGGCTCGGAGGCGCCGGCCGCGACCAGCGACCGCAGCTCTCCCCGGGTCGCCTCCAGATAGCCGGGGATCGACTCGCCCTGCATCACCCCGACCCGGGTCACCTCGCCGACGGTCTGGTCGCCGGCCGGCCGCCGGTCCGCCGCCCAGACCGCGGTGACCAGTACGGCCGCCGAGCAGAGCAGCGCCACCGTGGTCAGCAGGCGGAGCCGGAGCCGGCCGTGCCCGAGCCGGGCCATGCCCCGGGCCAGGGGCGGCAACAGTCGGCTGTCCAACTGTCGCAACAGGTCGCCGAGGCGCACGGACGAACTCCCTCGTCGGGTGATCCCTGCCGGTCGGTCAGTCGCGCAGGATGCGGAGTGCAACTTCCAGGTCGTCAGGGTAGTCGCTGACGAACCGGACCTGCTCGGCCGTCCGGGGGTGCGCGAAGGCCAACTCGCGGGCGTGCAGCCACTGTCGGGTGAGCTTGAGCCGGGCCGCCAGGGTGGGATCGGCGCCGTATGTCAGATCACCGACACAGGGGTGCCGCAGGGTGGAGAGGTGCACCCGGATCTGGTGGGTACGCCCGGTCTCCAGCCGTACGTCGAGCAGGCTCGCCGCCGGGAACGCCTCCAGGGTGTCGTAGTGGGTGATGCTCGGCTTGCCGCCGGCCACCACCGCCCAGCGGTAGTCGTGGCTCGGGTGCCGGTCGATCGGCGCGTCGACGGTGCCGCGCAGCGGGTCGAGGTGACCCTGCACCACCGCGTGGTAGCGCTTCTCCACCTCGCGGGCCTTGAACGCCCGCTTCAGCAGGCTGTACGCCTGCTCGCTCTTGGCCACCACCATCACCCCGGTGGTGCCGACGTCCAGCCGGTGCACGACGCCCTGCCGCTCGGCCGCGCCGCTGGTCGCGATGGTGTGCCCGAGCGCGGCCAGCCCGCCGATCACCGTCGGGCCGGTCCAGCCGGGGCTCGGGTGCGCCGCCACCCCGACCGGCTTGTCGACCACCACGATGTCGTCGTCGGCGTAGACGACCCGGAGTCCGGGCACCGTCTCGGGGATGACGGTCGGCGCGACGGGTGGCGCGGGGAGCACCACCTCCAGCCAGGAGCCGGCCGAGACCCGGTCGGACTTGGGCCGGGCGGCACCGTCGACGAGGGCGTCGCCGGCCTCGACCAGGGCCGCCGCCACGGTGCGGGAGAGGCCGAAGAGCCGGGAGACCGCCTGGTCCAGCCGCATGCCGTCCAGGCCGTCGGGTACCGGCAGGGAGCGGCGGTCGCCGGCGGGCCGCAGCGGGCCGGCGTCGGAGATGGAGGTCACGACTGGTCCCGTCGCTCGGTCTCGGACTCGGACTCGGTGTCGGTGTCGGCGCCCTTGGGCCGGGAGCGCAGCCGGGTGCCGTCCCGCTGCCGACCGGTCAGTTCCAGCAGTACCGCCAGGACGACGCCGCTGACCAGGGCGCTGTCCGCCAGGTTGAAGATCGGCCAGACCCGACCGTACGGGTCGAAGAGGCTGACCATGTCGACCACGTGTCCGACGAAGACGCCGGGGGCCCGGAAGATCCGGTCGGTCAGGTTGCCGAGCGCGCCGCCGAGGACCAGGCCGAGCGAGATCGCCCAGGGCAGCGAGCGGAGCCGGACCGCCATCCAGCCGATCCAGCCGATCACCCCGGCGGTGACCAGCGGGAAGACCCAGGTGTGGTCGGAGGCGAGGCTGAACGCCGCCCCGCTGTTGCGGGTCAGGGTGAGGTAGACCGCGCCGCCGAGCAGGCGTACCGGGTCACGGTCGGTCAGGGCCTCCAGGGCGAGGTGCTTCGTGCCGAGATCGGCGAGCCAGGCCAGTACGGCGGTGGCCAGCAGTACCGTGACGGCCACCCGCCGGGCCCGCCCCGGTGCGGGCGCCTCCGACCCGGACCCGGTCGCCCGGGTCTGCGCGGTCGGCTCGTCGTCGGTGGTCGTCCGCTCGTCGTCGATGTTCAGCAGGAGTCCCTTTCCGTCAGCTTCACCGCCCGGTGGGGCTCACCGGCGCTCCTCCAACTGCTTGCACGAGACGCACAGCGTGGCGGAGGGGAACGCGGCGAGCCGCTCCACCGGGATCGGGTTGCCGCACCGCTCGCACCAGCCGTAGCTGCCCTCGTCAAGCCGCTCCAGGGCCCGCTCCACCTGTGTGATGCGTTCCAGGATGCTGTTGGCGAGGGAGATCTCCTGCTCCCGCTCGAACGTCTTGGTGCCGGTGTCGGCCTGGTCGTCCCCGGCCGAGTCGGTCAACCGGTCGCGCTGCAGCTCGGTGATCTCGCTCAGCGTCTGATCGTACTCGGCACGGAGTTCGTCCCGGCGGGCCGCCAGCGCGGCACGGATCTTCTCGGTCTCCGCGGCGGTGCGCGACGTCTTCGGGGCCGACTTGCGCCCGGCGGTCCTGGTCTCTGCTGGCTTAGCCATCGTCGCTCCCTCGGCCGCGGACTCCGCGGCGATCGGCCGTGCCTGGACAGGAACCTCCGACGCTCCCGTGACGGTCCGGCGGGTCCTGCGCGGTCCGGTCGCTACGGCGGGCGCGACCGGTGGGGTGCTGCCGGCGGGCTCCACCGCCGCCGGGTCCCGGAGGCGCCGGACGTCGACGCCGCGCGGCGGTGCGGGGCTGCCGGGCCGGGTCCGGCGCGGGCGACAAACCGAACTTTCCGGTTGTCTCGCCTCCGACCCTCGCCCGTCCGACCACGACGTCCCCCATTGCAAAAACGGGCGCGCGGCGGGACGCCGCGCACTCCGGAGGTTGGCAAGAATACGGAACGTACAGACGTCCGACAACATGCCGCACCGATGTTACCGATTTCAACCCGTAATAATCCGCAAACCGGGCAAAGGGAACAATAACACTATTTGCCGCGATCGTCGCCGGACTCCCCAAACCACCGGGCCAGTCGACCGCGCCGGTTCACCGCCCGGAGCCGGCGCTCCACCTCGTCCCGGACCCGGGCGGTCGCCACGATCAACAAGCTGTCCCCGACCTTCAGCCGGGTGTCCGGCCCGGGCACGAACCCGACCCCGTCCCGGGAGACCAGGGTGACCGAGGCACCCACCGGCAACCGCAGCTCGTCCAGGTGCACGCCGACCAGCCGCGAGCCCGGCGGGATCTCCAACTGCAACAGGTCCGCCTGCATCCGCTCCAGTGGAGCGGTCTCCACCCGCAGCTCGGTCAGCTCGGCCGGGGCGATGATCCCCAACCGGCGAGCCACCGGCGCGAGGGTGCCGGCCTGCACCAGAGTGAAGATCACCACGAGTACGAAGACGGTGTCGAAGAGCAGGTCGGCACCGGGCAGCCCCTCGGAGAGCGGGATGGTGGCGAGCACGATCGGCACCGCCCCGCGCAACCCGGCCCAGGACAGGTACGCCTGCTCCCGCAGCCCCACCCGGAACCCGGCCACGCTGACCAGTACCGACAGCGGCCGGGCCAGGAAGGTCAGGGCCAGCCCGGTCACCACGGCCGGCCAGAGCGCGTCCTCCAGCCGGCCCGGCGAACTGAGCAGGCCGAGCAGCACGAAGAGGCCGATCTGGGCCAGCCAGGCCAGCCCGTCGGCGAAGCCGAGGATCGCCTGCCGGTGCGGCAACCGCGAATTGCCCAGCACCACCCCGGCGACGTAGACCGCGATGAAGCCGGAGGCGTGCAACACGGTCGCCACCCCGTACGCCAGCACGGTGAGGCCGACCGCGGCGATCGGATAGAGCCCGGAGGAGGGCAGGGCGGCCCGGCGCAACGTCCAGCGCCCGAGCATTCCCACCCCGAAGCCGAGTACGGCGCCGACGGCGAGCTCGTAGCAGACCAGCAGCACCTCGTACCACCAGACGTGCCCGGCCAGCGACGAGGTGGAGAGGAGCACCACCAGCAGTACCACCGGGGCGTCGTTCATCCCCGACTCGGCCTCCAGGGTGGCCACCAGCCGACGGGGCAGCCGCAGCCAGCGCAGCGTGGCGAAGACCGCCGCCGCGTCGGTGGAGGAGAGCACCGCCCCGTAGAGCAGTGCGAGCCGCCAGTCCAGCCCGAGCAGGGCGTGCACCACCACCCCGACCACCCCGATGCTGACCACCACGCCGACGGTGGCCAGCGTGACGGAGATGCCGAGCACCGGTCGCAGGGTGCTCCACCGGGCGGTCAGGCCACCCTCGGCGATGATCACGATCAGCGCGCAGAAGCCGAGTGCCCGGGTCAGCTCGGCGTCGTCGAACCGGATGCCGAGGCCGGACTCGCCGATCGCCACCCCGATGGCGAGATAGACCAGCAGGCTCGGCACGCCGAGCCGGGTCGAGAGCCGGACCGCGCCGACGGCGACGAGCAGTACCGCCGCGCCGATCAGCAGGGCGACGTCGAGCCGATCGGTCACGGCCGCCACGCACGCGGCCGGGGCCTCACCGTGCCGGTCCGTCGCGCAGTTGGCGCAGCCGCGCGTCGAGGTCGGGATCGGCCCCGTCGACCAGGAAGAGCTTGTCGCGGCTGGCCGCGCCGGTACGCAGGCGCACCGCCGCCGGCCGCAGCCGGAGCGCCTCGGCGAGCGCCCGCCGGGCCGCCTCGGTGGCCCGGCCGTCGGCCGCCGGTGGATGTACCGCGATCACCAGCGCGGGTCCGTACGGGCCGTCGAACCGGCCGCCGACCCGGGCCCGGGACGCCCCGGGCTTGACCCGGACCGCGACGGTCAGCACCGCCGGCCCGGTCACCGCCTCGACACCGGAACCCTCCGCGCCGCGGGCACGCGACGGCCGCGCCGGCGCCCCACCGTCAGGCCCGGGGCGCATCGGTGAGCAGGGCCGTGGCCGGCTCGCAATGCCCGCACGGGGTGAAGCCGAGCTCCACCGCCTCGCTCACCGGAAGCGGTTCGCTCTCCCGACCGGCGAGGTGTGCACAGTCGGCGAGGTGGTAGCGCGGCCGGCCGTCGACCACGTACACGTCGTCGAGCAGGGCGGCGACCAGCGCGGCGTCGGCCTCGGAGACCGGCTGGGGTGCCGGCTCGTCCGCCGGGACGTCGTCGTCCGGCTCGCCCTGCCCGACCGGGCCCGCCACGGTCGGCTCCGACGCGCCGGCCGGTTGCCGCCAGCCGGTGTCGTCGTCGGCGCCGGCCCGGGTGGCCTGGGCCGGAACCGTGGCCTCCACCGGCTCGGTCAGCACCGAACCGCTCTCGGCGAACGGGTCGGTCGCGTCGCTGCCGGGGAGGCGTGGATCGTGCGGTGCCATCCGGGTGCTGGTCGGTGGCCGGCGACGGCGCGGTTCGTCCCCGTCGCCGCCGCCACGCGCGGCCAGCCCGTCGTCATCGGGCCCGTCCGGGGCGAAGCCGCTGGCCACGCCCCGCTCCCCGGCCGCCTGCCGGGCGCCGACCACCAGCGCGACGGCGGCCAGCAGGCTGACCGCGATCGAGCTGATCAGCAGCCCGCTCGACCCGCTCGCCAGGCCGAGCACGAGCAGCGCGACGGCGGCGAGGATGAGCACCAGACTGCCGACTATCACGGCTCACCCCCGACGCATCGGTTCCGGTTGTCGTACGGCGTCCTGACGTACCACGCTGGTCCCCGTCGGGGGATCAGCGCCCGGTCTCGAGTGCGCCGGAGCGCCCGCTCCCGCCGTACGAGTTCGCCAGGCCCGCGGTGGCGAGGCCGGGGGTGCTGCCGCCGGACCGATTGCCGTCGGTCCGGGTCATCTCCACCTCAAGGCCCTGGCCACGCCCGTCGAGGTCCCGCAACTGGCTCTCCAGGTACGCCTTGAGCCGGGTGCGGTACTCGCGCTCGAACTGCTTGAGCTCCTCGATGTGCTTCTGCAAGGCGGTGCGCTTGGCGTCCAGCCCACCCATCGCCTCCTGGTGCCGCTGGCGGGCGTCCCGCTCCAGCGCGTCGGCCTTGGCCCGGGCCTCACGGGTGACCTCCTCGGCCTTGGTGCGGGCCTCGGAGAGGAGCTGGTCCGCCTCGCGGCGCGCGTCGGAGACGTGGTCGTCCGCCGTGCGCTGCGCCATCATCAGCACCCGGAGCGCCTGCTGCTCCCCGTCGCCGCCGCCGACCGCCGGGCCGCCCTGGGCCCGGACCTGCTCCAGCTCGGCCTGCATCGCCCGGGCGGCCTGCTCGGCCGCGGCCTTGTCTCGCTGCACCCGGTCGAGCTGGGCCTTGACGTCGTTGAGCTCGGCGGCCAGCCGTGGGTCGGGGCCCGGGCCGGCTGGTGCGCCGCCACGGCCACCGCGCTCCACCTGGGCGCGCAGCTCGTTGTTCTCCTCAATCAGACGGGCGAGCTCACGCTCGACCTCGTCCAGAAACGCGTCGACTTCCTCCTCGTCATACCCCCGCTTGCCGATAGGCGGCTTCTTGAAGGCGACGTTGTGCACGTCGGCCGGGGTCAGCGGCATCGAAACTCCTCGGGTCAGTTGCGGCCGCGCGGCACGCCGGTCACCAGGTTGTTCAACTGAAGATCAACGGCCTTAACACGAACTCCATCAGCACGAACAGGATAACCAGGAGCACAAGGGAGGCCAGGTCGATGCTCACGGTACCAATTCGCAATGGAGGGATCACACGCCTCAACGCCTTGAGAGGCGGATCAGTGACGCTCCACACCGACTCCATTCCTGCCGACGCCCCCCGGCTCGGCTGCCAGCGGCGACCGTACTGGAGGACGGCACTTAGGACAAACCGGGCCAAAAGCACCAGGAGGAAGACGTAGAGAATCAGGTAGAGGACCTGAAACAGGATGGGCAGAAACACGGCAGGCGGATCCCTCGGTCGGGCTAGCTCAGGCTGAAAAACCCACCCTCAGCGATCTTGGCCTTGTCCTCCGCGGTGACCTGGACGTTAGCCGGTGAGAGTAGGAACACCCGGTTGGTCACGCGCTCGATCGTACCGCGCAGTCCGAACGCCAGACCGGCGGCGAAATCGACCAATCGGCGGGCATCGGCCTCGTCCATCTCGGTGAGGTTGATGATCACCGGGACGCCGTCCCGGAAGTGCTCGCCGATGGTGCGACCCTCGCGATAGGTGGTGACGTGCAGCGTCGTGATCTGGTAGCGCTGCTCCGGCTGCTCCACCGGCACGGGCCGCTCCCGCACCTGGGCCTGCGGGGCGAGCGCGAGATTGTCCCGGGTCTGGTACGTCAACGCGCTGGACGGCTCGGTGCCGCTCGGCCGGCTGATCGACCGCACGCTCGATCGCTCCCCGCGCTCGGTCCGCTCCGGACGGTCACCGTCGACGCGGTCACGGTCGTGCTCGACGGAGCGGCCGACGTTGCGCTCGGCGAGCCGGGTCCGCTCACCGGCCCGGGGCCGGGGCGGCGGCGCCTCGTCCTGCTCCTCGTCCTCGTCGGCGAACTCGTCGGCGTACCGGCTCTGCCGGTAACGCGACTCGCGGTAGCCACTCTTCTCGTAGCCACCGTCGTCGTAGGCCCGCTCGTCGTCCTCCTCGACGAGCCCGAGCCAGACCCCCGCCTTGCGCAGTGCACCCATCCCGCGCCCCTCCGTCCGCCGTGCGACACACACCCCCCGTGCCGTGCCCCTGTCACGCGCGTGAACACTGCAGTGCCCACCGGCCCGAGACGGCAACCCCTGGCACGACCGTGAAACCGGTCTCACCCCGACCCCCGCCAGTGGGGATGTCGCCTCAAACAACACTGATGTAGTTTGGTGTCCGGTTATCAGGCTACCGCAGCGTGCTACGCATTCCGAGCAACGCGCTGCCGATCCGCACATGTGTCGCGCCGTGCGCGATCGCCGCCTCCAGGTCACCACTCATCCCGGCCGAGACCGCGACCGCCTCCGGATATCCGGCCCGCAGCCTGGCGGCGACCTCGGCCAACCTGGCGAAGGCCGGCTCCGGATCCGCACCGAGCGGGGCCACCGCCATCACCCCGGCCAGCCGCAGCCGGTCCGACCCGGCCACCGCCGCCGCGACCTGGTCGACTCCGCGGTCCGGGTCGTCACCGCCGACCAGCGCACCGCCCCGGTCGGCGGCACCGTCCAGGTTGACCTGCACCAGCACCTCCAGCGGGTGCTCCCGGTGCCGCGCCGCCGCGTCGGCGAGGGCGCCGGCCAGCCGTACGCTGTCCACCGAGTGCACCAGGTCGGCGTACCGGACGACGGAGCGGGCCTTGTTGCGCTGGAGCTGCCCGACGAAGTGCCACCGCACCCGGGCACCGGTCGCCGCCACCTCGGCCGCCTTCGGTGCCGCCTCCTGGTCGCGGTTCTCCCCCACGTCACGCACGCCGAGCCCGGCCAGCAGCGCCACGTCGGAGGCCGGATAGGTCTTGGTCACCGCGACCATGGTGACGTTGGCCGGATCCCGCCCCGCCGACGAGCAGGCGGCGTCGATCCGGGAGCGTACCCGGGCCAGGTTGGCCGCGAGTTCTGCCCGGCGCTCGTCGTCCGGCGCCGGGAGGGGTGGTTCGGTCATCTGGCGGCTCAGGAACCGTTCTTGAGGAAGTCCGGCACGTCCACGTCGTCGAAGAGCACCCGACGCGGGGCCTGCACCGGCGGCGGAGGGGGCGGCGAGACCGGCGCGACGGCCGGCGGGCTGACCTTGCGGGCCTGCTCCACCGGCTTGTACGCCGGAGTGCCACCGTCGAAGCCGGCCGCGATCACGGTGACCCGGACCTCGTCGCCGAGGGCGTCGTCGATCACGGCACCGAAGATGATGTTCGCGTCCGGGTGTGCGGCGTCGGTGACCAGTTGCGCCGCGTCGTTGATCTCGAAGAGACCGAGGTCGGAGCCGCCCGCGATGGAGAGCAGCACGCCCCGGGCACCGTCCATGCTCTGCTCCAGCAGCGGGCTGGAGATGGCCGCCTCGGCCGCCTCCACCGCCCGGTTGTCGCCCCGGGCGCTGCCGATGCCCATCAGCGCGCTGCCGGCGCCGCTCATCACGCTCTTGACGTCGGCGAAGTCCAGGTTGATCAGACCCGGCGTGGTGATCAGGTCGGTGATCCCCTGCACACCGGAGAGCAGCACCTGGTCGGCCTGCCGGAACGCGTCCATCATGCTGATGCCGCGGTCGCCGAGGGCGAGCAGCCGGTCGTTCGGGATGACGATCAGGGTGTCGCACTGGTTGCGCAGCTCGTCGATGCCGGCCTCGGCCTGCACCTGCCGGCGCTTGCCCTCGAACGAGAACGGCCGGGTGACCACACCGATGGTGAGCGCGCCGAGCTTGCGGGCGATGTTCGCCACCACGGGCGCGCCGCCGGTACCCGTGCCGCCGCCCTCACCGCAGGTCACGAAGACCATGTCCGCGCCCTTGAGCACCTCCTCGATCTCGTCGCGGTGGTCCTCGGCGGCGTTCTTGCCGACGTCCGGGTTGGCGCCGGCACCCAGCCCCCGGGTCAGTTCCCGGCCGACGTCGAGCTTGACGTCGGCGTCACTCATCAGCAGGGCCTGTGCATCGGTGTTGATCGCGATGAACTCGACGCCCTTGAGCCCGACCTCGATCATCCGGTTGACGGCGTTGACGCCGCCGCCGCCGATGCCGACGACCTTGATGACCGCCAGGTAGTTGTGCGGAGGTGTCATCGCCGGTCCTTTCCTTCGATCTCGGCGGCCGCTACCCCGCCCGGCGATCCGGCCGGAGCGAGGCCGACAACCATTCGGTACGAGGATGCGAAGGGTAACCCTCACCCTCTACTAGAGGCTTACAGTTATGTCAACCATTGATCCTCTCGGGGCAACGTATGCGTACGCGCGGCCGAACCCAAGGACCTGCGCGGCGTGTCGGCACGCCCGCCGACAAACGTCACCGGCGAGCGACCGACCGGCGTGTCGACGCGACCGACCGGCGGAGCGGACCGCAGGGCCCACCAACGGTCAGCGGATGGTCACCACGTCCGGCGTGCGTACGTCGATGGTCTCCCCCTCGCGGGCCAGCAACGACGTCGCCACCTGAGCCTTCGCGTCGCTGCGCGAGGCGTCGCCCCAGAGCACCGTACGGCCGCCGCGCAGCTTCACGGTGATCCGGGCCGGACCCTCCACCACCAGCTCGACGAGGCGCTCCCGCAGCTCCGGGGTCAGGTTGGCCAGCACGGTCAACGCCCCCTCGGTGGCGGTGTCGTCGGGGCCGGGCGTGCGGAGCCGGGCCAGCGGCAGCCCCGCCGGCCGGTCCGACCGGGTCTGGAAGACCACCCCGGCGGCGTCGATGACGAGGAAGCGCCGGTTCTGCGGCACCACCGCGACCGGGGTGCGCTCCACCACCTCCACCCGCAGGGTGTTCGGCCACTGCCGGGAGACCGTCACCCGGGCCACCGGCGGCAGCTCGGCGACCCTGGCCCGGACCCCGTCGAGGTCGACCCGGGCCAGCGGAACGCCCTCGGTCACCGAGGCCGCCTGGCGTACCTGGTCGTCGGTGACCAGCGTGGTGCCGACGACCCGCAGGGTACGGAAGCCGAGGAGCGGGGTGGCGTACACGATCGCGGCACCGGCCAGGCTGAGCACCAGCACTCCGGCGAGCACCGTCCACGGCAGCGCGGCCCGTACCCGCCGCTGCCGCGCCCGGCGGGTGAACCGGCGTACCGACGGAGGCACCGCGTCGGTGCCGGCCCGGACCAGCCGCCAGCCCCGGTCGGCGCCACGACCCGTACCCGACCGGCCGGCCGGCGGACGACCCGCGCCGGACCGGGCACCGCCGACGGCCGGACCACCCCGGACCGAACGGCCCGCGCCACGCCCACCGGCTCCCCGGCCACCCTGCCCGGGACCGCCGGCGCGACCACCCGGAGCCGGACCGCCGGAGCGGCCCCGGGACGTGCCCGGGCTCATCCGGCGTCGCTGGCTGCCCCGGCGCCGCGCGGGGTCGCCCCCGCCGCCTGCTCGGCGGCGCCCGCCGTCGCGGCCGGCCGGCCGGTCGCAGCGCCGCCGCCGGCCAGCGCGTCGAGCAGCTCGTCGCCCATCAGCGAGATCGGCGGCGCACCCATGGTCACCACCACGTCACCCCGGCGGGCCCGCCGGGCCACCTCGGCCGGTACATCCTCCCAGGAGGGAAGGAAGATCTTCCGCTCGGCCGGCAGGTCGATCGCGTCGGTCAGCGCCGCCCCGCCCTCACCGGGCGCCCGCACCTCACCCGGGCCGAAGACCTCCAGCATCACCACCTCGTCGGCGATGGCGAGCGCGGTGGCCATCTCGGCCTGGAGGTCCCGGGTGCGGTAGACCCGGTACGGCTGGAAGACGACGATCAACCGGCCGTCGCCGGCCACCTCGCGCAGGGTTCTCAGCGCGGCGGTCATCGAGGTCGGGTGGTAGGCGTACTCGTCGTAGACCTGGACGCCGGCCACCACCCCCTTGCGCTCGAACCGGCGGCGTACCCCGGGGAAGGAGGCCAGCGTCGAGGTCACGGAATCCATCGGCAGGCCGAGCTTGCAGGCGGTGAGCACCGCCGAGGCGCTGTTCAGCCCGATGTGCGCGCCGGGCACCGGCAGCCGGACCTCGCCCAGCGACTCGCCGTGCAGCGCGGCGAGATAGCGTACGCCGCCGGCCGAGGAGACCACGTCGGTCAGCCGCAGGTCGGCGTCGGCGGCCGTACCGTAGGTGTAGACGGTCCGGCCCTCGTCGCGCAGCCGCTCGGCCATCCGCCGGGTGCCCGGGTCGTCCGCACAGGTCACCACGAACCCGTCCGGGTCGGTCAGCCGGGCGAAGTCGGCGAACGCCTCCTCCAGGCCGGCGTAGTCGCCGTACGTGTTGAGGTGGTCCTCGTCGATGTTGGTGACGATCGAGACGTACGGCCGGTAGAGCAGGAAGGAGCGGTCGCTCTCGTCCGCCTCGGCGACGAAGTACTCCCCGCTGCCGTGGTGGGCGTTCGAGCCCACCTCGGAGATCTCGCCACCGATCACGAACGACGGGTCCTGGCCGGCGTGCTGGAGGATCAGCGTCACCATCGAGGTGGTGGTGGTCTTGCCGTGCGTGCCGGCGACCGCGATCGTGCGCCGGCCGGTCATCGCGGCGGCCAGCGCCTCCGACCGGTGCAGCACCCGCAGCCCGCGCTCCCGGGCGGCGACCAGCTCCAGGTGGTCCTGCGGGATGGCGGTCGAGTAGACCACGGTGTCGACGCCGTCCAGGTTGGTCGGCGCGTGACTCATGTGGATGGTGCCGCCCAGCGCCCGCAGCCCGGCCAGCGCCGGCCACTCCCGCAACTCACTGCCGGAGACCTGGAGGCCCCGGGTGAGCAGCAGTCGGGCCAGCCCGCTCATGCCGACCCCGCCGACCCCGATCAGGTGGATCCGGCCCAGGTCTTCGGCGGCCAGCGTGCCGACCGGGCTGAACTGCGCGGTGTTCATGACACCAGCCTTCCACTCGGAATCCGTCCGGTCACCGGCTTGCCCACACTCACCACAGGTACGCCCACCATCATCGGGCCGCTCTTCGTTCGCGACTGCGGGGCTCGCAAACCCGGCTCACTCCTCGCGCTCACGGGTTTTCCGTTCGTTCGCGACTGCGGGGCTCGCAAACCCGGCTCACTCCTCGCGCTCACCGGGCCACCGCCTCGTAGACGAAGTCGAGCAGCGCCTCGTCGCCGTCGCGCCGGCCGTACGCGGCGGCGGCGGCGCCCATCGCGGCCAGCCGGCGCGGGTCGCGGATCAGCGGGATCACGGTCTGCTCGACCCAGGCCGCCGTCATCTCCGAGTCGTCGACCAGCAGCCCGCCGCCGGCCTCGACCACCGGCAGGGCGTTGCGCTTCTGCTCCTGGTTGCTGTGCGGGTACGGCACGTAGACCGTGGGCAGGCCGATCGCCGCCACCTCGGCGCAGGTCATCGCCCCGCCCCGGCCGAGCATCAGGTCGGCGGCGGCGTAACCCAGCTCCATCTGCGAGAGGTACGGCAGGGTCACGTACGGCACCGGCAGGTCGGCCGGGACGTGCACCGGCTCGTTGCGGGCGCCGATCACGTGCAGTACCTGCACCCCGGCGGCGGCGAGCGCCTTGGCCGCACCGGCCACCGCCAGGTTGATCGAGCGGGCGCCCTGCGAACCGCCGGCCACGAAGAGGACCGGCAGGTCCGGGTGCAGGCCGAACTGCCGGCGTGCCGCCGCCCGGTGCGCGACCCGGTCGATGGTGGTGATGCCGCGTCGCAGCGGCACCCCGACCACCCGGGCGTTGCGCAGCGACTCGGCCTGGGCCGGCTGGTGCGGGAAGCCGACCGCCACGTGCTTGGTGAACTTCATGCCGAGCCGGTTCGCCACCCCCGGCGGCACGTTCACCTCGTGGATCACGATCGGCAGTTCCCGGCGCCACGCGGCGAGGTAGGCCGGCACCGAGACGTAGCCGCCGAACCCGATGACGACGTTGGCGCGTACCTCGTCGATCACCTTTCCGGCGGCCCGGGCGGCTTTCCACATCCGGTCCGGCGTACGCATCAGGTTCATGTTGACGGACCGGGGGAGCTGATAGGCCGGGATCTGCCGCAGATCGTAGCCGTGCGGCGGGATCAGGTCGTTTTCCAACCCTTTCGGGGTGCCGAGGCAGGTGATCCGTACTCCCGGGTCGTGCCGGCGCAGGCAGTCGGCGAAGGCGAGCAACGGGTAGATGTGCCCACCCGTGCCGCCTCCCGCTAGTACCACCGACCGCAGCGGACCCATCAGCGTCTCCTCTCGCTCGCCGTACCGGCGCGCCCTCGCCTCGCCCGGCCACCTGCTGGCCCGGCCTCCGGCTCCCGTCGCCGCCCGGATCCGGACCCGGACAGGGGTTCCCGGGGAGCCGGCGCGGATGGCTTCCCACGGCGGCGCGCCGAGGGAAGCGGCGGCAACGGGGCCCAGAGTAGCCGTACCCATCGGGGCGCCGGACGGGCGTGCAGGGCCCGGGCGGCGTCCGGTTCGGCGCGGGCGAAGGAGGCGAGCATGCCGATGGCGGCGAGGGTGACCACCAGCGCGCTGCCGCCGTCGGAGATGAACGGCAGCGGCAGGCCGGTGATCGGGAGCAGCCCGACCACCCCGCCGATGTTGATCACCGCCTGGCTGACCAGCCAGGCGGTCGCGGCGGTCGCGGCGAGCCGGCGGAACGGGTCGGCGACCCGGCGGGCGATCCGCAACCCGGTGTACGCCAGCACGGCGAAGAGGGTCAGCACCACGGCACAGCCGACCACGCCGAGGTCCTCGGCGAGGATGGCGAAGATGAAGTCGTTGTGCGCCTCGGGCAGCCAGTTCCACTTCAGGCTGCTCTTGCCCAGCCCGACGCCGAACCAGCCGCCGTTGTCGATCGCGTACCGGGCCTGGAGGTATTGGTAGCAGTCGGTGAGCCCGCACTCGTCCGGCGGCGGCGGGTTGAAGAACATGGTGAGCCGGGCCAGCCGGTAGTTCTTGGCGTCCTCGGCGCCGGATCCGGCGCCGATCGAGGCGGCGGCGACCAGCAGCCCGACCCCGACCAGGCCGAAGACCGAGAGGGTGGCGAAGACCCGCTTGCGGATGCCGGCGGCCCAGAGCAGCCCGACCACCACGGCGAGCAGGCAGAGCATGGTGCCCAGGTCGTTGTAGCCGACCAGCAGGAAGAGCAGGCCGACCACCGGGAAGAGCGGGGTGGCCAGCTCCCGCCACCAGCCGAGCGCGGCGCCCTTGCGGGCGATCATGTCCGCGCCCCAGAGCACCAGGCCGAACTTCGCCAACTCGGAGGGCTGCACCTGGATCGGGCCGATGTACAGCCAGAGCAGCCGGGCCTCCAGCGGGCCGAGGACGGCGTCCCGGTCCCCGTTGAGCTTGTCCCACAGGTGCAGGACGTCCAGCACCACCAGCAGTACCACCGCGACGCCGAGGGTCGGCAGCCCGACCGCCCGGAAGGTACGGGCCGGCAGGCGCTGGCAGATCCAGAACGCGACCAGCCCGATCAGGGCGAAGAGCGCCTGCTTGGCCAGCATCGCGAAGGCGTTCCCGTCGCTGGCGTACGCCCGGACGCTGGTCGCCGAGAAGACCATCGTCAGCCCGATCAGCAGCAGCAGTCCGGAGCTGGAGATGAGCAGGTAGTAGGAGGCGAGCGGCCGGGCCAGCAGCCCGCGCAGCGCGGCCAGGCCACCGGCCACGTCGACCCCGGTCGGGGCGCCGGGTGGACGGCCGCCGCCGACCGGTTCGCGGCCGGCGCCGACCGGTTCGCGGGCGGTGTCGTCGGCCGGCCGCCCGCCGTCGTCGGTGGACCGACCGCCGCCGGCCGGCCGCCCGCTCGCACGGGGGCCGGCGGGACCCGCCGGCCGTCGTGGCTCTTCCCCGGTCACCGCGCTGTCCCCTCGTCCTCCCCCATCCGCCCATCATCGGCGCTGGTCCGGCCACCCTGGCGCAGGTGGCCGACCGGCGTGTCGGAACGGTACGGCGTGTCCCGGGCCGAGGTCAGGTGACGGAGGCGAGGAACTCGCTGTAGAAGAGGCCGAGGGCGATCGCCACGCCGATCCCGGCGATGATCCAGAACCGGACGACGATGTTGACCTCGCTCCAGCCGGCCAGCTCGAAGTGGTGCTGGAGCGGCGACATCCGGAAGACCCGTTTTCCTGTGGTCCGGAACGAGATGATCTGGATGACCACCGACATCGTGATGATCACGAAGAGTCCGCCGAGGATCAGCAGCAGCAGGAGCGTCCGGGTGGCCATCGCCATCCCGGCGATCAACCCGCCCAGGCCGAGCGCCCCGGTGTCGCCCATGAAGATCCGGGCCGGCGAGGTGTTCCACCAGAGGAAGCCGACGCACGCCCCGGCCGCCGCCCCGGCGATCAGCGCGATCTCCAACGGGTCCCGCACCGTGTAGCAGTACGCACCGCCCCGGGCGTAGTCGGTGTCCGCGCACCAGTGCCGGTACTGCCAGAACGCGATCAGCGCGTACGCGGCGAGCACCATCACCGAGGCGCCGGTGGCCAGCCCGTCCAGCCCGTCGGTCAGGTTCACCCCGTTGGTCGTCGCCATCACCACGAAGATGAAGATGACGACCGAGGCGACCTTCCCGACCTCCAGCGCGTTGATGTCCCGGATGAAGGAGAGCGCCGTGCTGCCGACCGTCACGCCCGCGGTACTCGGGAAATAGAGCGCGACCACCCCGAAGACGGCGCCGACCAGTATCTGGCCGAGCAGCTTGCCCCGCTTGTTCAGCCCGGCGCTGTTCCGCTTGCGGACCTTGAGGAAGTCGTCGATGAAGCCGACCGCACCGGAGAAGACCATCAGGCCGAGCAGCACCAGCGCGGTGATGGTCGGGGTGACCTGGGCGATCTGCGCCTCGGGCAGGGTGGTCAGGGCGAGGTGCCCGGCGACGTACGCGATCACCGTGGCGACGATGAAGACCACGCCGCCCATCGTCGGGGTGCCCTTCTTGCCCTGGTGCATGATCGGACCCTCGGCCCGGATCGGCTGCCCGGCCTTCAACCGGGTGAAGACCTTGATCGCGACCGGGGTGACGAAGAGCGAGATCAGGAACGCCACGAAGATGGCGACGATGACCGCCCTCACGCCGGCAGACCTTCCGCCGTGACCGGCACGACAGCCGCGACCCGCCCGTTCATCGGGACCCGTTTCCGGGCTGGACGGCCTCGGCGCGCAGCGCGTCGGCCACCTCCCAGGTGCGGTAGCGCGAGCCCTTCACCAGGACGACGTCGCCCGGCCGCAACTCGCGGCGCAGCGCCTCGACCGCCGCCGCCTGATCGGTAACCAGCACCGACTCTCCTCCCCAATTCGCCATCGCCACCGCGCCGTCGTGGATCGGCGCGGCCGGCTCGCCGACCACGATCAGCCGGTCGACGCCCAACTCGGCCGCGAGCCGACCGACCTGCTCGTGCCCGTCCCGTTCGAAATCGCCCAGCTCGGCCATGTAGCCGAGCACCGCGAAGGTCCGTCGCCGCTCACCCATCCCGGCCAGCGCCCGCAGCGCCGCGGAGGTCGAGGCCGGGTTGGCGTTGTAGGAGTCGTCGATCACCGTCACCCCGTCGGTGCGGTCGAAGACGTCCATCCGGCGGGTCGAGGGCAGGCCGAGCAGGCCGAGTGCCTCGGCCAACTCGGCCAGCGGCATGCCGAGTTCCCGGGCCACCGCCGCCGCGGCGAGCGAGTTGCCGACCTGGTGCCGGCCGCTGATCCCGAGCCGGACCGCCGCCCGCCCCTCCGGCGTCACCAGGGTGTACGACGCCCGCCCGCGATCGTCCAGGCTGACCTCTTCGGCCCGTACCTCGGCGTCGGCGGCCTCGCCCACCAGCACGACGCGGGCGCCGGTGCGGGTCGCCATCGCGCGTACCCGCTCGTCGTCGGCGTTGAGCACCGCGAGCCCGTCCGCCGGCAGCCCCTCGACCAGTTCGCCCTTGGCCTGGGCGATCGCCTCCTGGGAGCCGAACTCGCCGATGTGCGACACGCCCACGTTCAGCACCACCGCGATCCGGGGCGGCGCGATCTCGCAGAGGTAGCGGACGTGCCCCAACCCCCGGGCGCCCTTCTCCAGCACCAGGAACCGGGTCTGCGCGTCGGCCTGCAACGCGGTGTAGGGGTGCCCGAGTTCGTTGTTGAACGAGCCGGGCGGTGCCACGGTGGGACCGAGCCGGGTGGTGAGCTGGGCCACCAGGTCCTTCGTGGTGGTCTTGCCGGACGACCCGGTCAGCCCGATCACGGTCAGCTCGGGGAGCCGGTCCAGCACCGTCCGGGCCAGCCGGCCGAGCGCCGCCCGGGCGTCCGGGACCAGCACCATCGGCACCCCGTCGACCGGCCGGGAGCCGAGCACCGCCACCGCGCCGCCGGAGGCGACCGCCGCCGCCGCGAAGTCGTGCCCGTCCACCTTCTCACCGGGGAAGGCCACGAAGAGCCCACCGGGGCGTACCTTGCGGGAGTCGAACTCGACCGGGCCGGTGACCCGCAGGGTCGGCTCGGCCGCCACCAGGGAGCCGTCGACGGCGGCGGCCACCTCGGCCAGGGTCAGCGGGATCATCGGCGCCCCTCCACCAGGTTGCCGAACCGGGCGGTGAGCGCGGCGGCCAACTCCACCCGGTCGTCGAACGGGTACGTCCGGCCGGCGATCTCCTGACCGCGTTCGTGCCCCTTGCCGAGTACGGCGACCACGTCACCGGGCTCGGCGAGCCGTACCGCCTCGTCGATCGCCGCCCGCCGGCCGGCCACCTCGCGTACCCGGTCCGGGTCGCCGTTCCGCTCGGCCCCGCGCCGCACCTCGGCCCGGATCACCCCGGGCTCCTCGCTGCGCGGGTTGTCGTCGGTGACCACCACCAGGTCGGCGCCGGCCGACGCGGCGGCACCCATCAGGGAGCGCTTGCCGTGGTCCCGGTCGCCGCCGGAGCCGAGCACGCAGATCAGCCGGTTGCCGGCGCTGGTCAGGTCGCGCAGCGCGGTCAGCGCGGCCACCACCGCGTCCGGGGTGTGCGCGAAGTCGACCACCCCGCGCACCGGGCCGGGCGCCGCGACGAGTTCCAGCCGGCCGGGCACGCCCGGGCAGGCGGCCACGCCCCGGGCCGCGACCGCCGGGTCGACGCCCGCGCCGGCCAGCACGGCGATCGCCAGCAGCGCGTTGGCCACGTTGTGCCGGCCGGGCAGCGCCACCCCGGCCTCGACCGCGAGTCCGTCCGGGCCGTGCGCGGTGAAGGTCTGGGTGTAGCCGGGCTCCCGGACCGCGTCGGCCCACCAGGTCGCGGTCGGGTCACCGGCGGCCGAGTACGTGACGGTGCCGGGCTTGCGCAGCGGCGCGAGCGCCGGATCGTCGTGGTTGAGCACCTCGACGTCGCAGCGGCCGTCGAAGAGCCGCGCCTTGGCCGCGAAGTAGTCGTCGACGTCGGCGTGGAAGTCCAGGTGGTCGTGGCCGAAGTTGGTGTAGCCGCCGACGGTGAACCGCACCCCGCCGACCCGCCCCATCGCCAGGGCGTGGCTGGAGACCTCCATCGCCACCGCCGTGACGCCGCGTTCCCGGGCCGCCGCGAGCATGGCGTGCAGGTCGGTGGCCTCCGGGGTGGTCCGGACACTCTCCACCACCAGGTCGCCGAGCCGGCACTCCACGGTGCCGATCAGCCCGGTCACCTCCCCGGCGGCCCGCAGCCCCGACTCGATCAGGTAGGTGGTGCTGGTCTTGCCGGCGGTGCCGGTGACGCCGACGACGGTCAACCCGGCGGTCGGGTCGCCGTAGACCGCGCTGGCCAGCTCGCCGAGCACCGCACGCGGCTCCGGCACCACCAGGGCGGGCAGCCCCGCCTCGGCCGCCGCCGGGGCGCCGGCCGGATCGGTGAGTACGGCCACCGCGCCGGCCGCCATCGCCGCCGCCACGAACTCGGCGCCGTGCCGGCGGGCGCCCGGAAGCGCCGCGTAGAGGTCACCGGGGTGGACCTCGCCGCTGGCATGGGTCACCCCGGTGACAGCCAGTTCGGCGGCGTCCGGGGGCGACTCGGCGGCGACTCGCGCGGCGAGATCGGTGAGCCGGACCGGCGTCACGGCGCGGGGACGGGGATTGCCGGGCACGGCGTCAGACCCTACCCCGTCGGGGGGTCCACCCCGCACAGCCGCCCCGGTGGTTTGCCCGCACCCACCGATGATGTCCCGTTTCGGCAGGTCAGCGCGGATAGACGACGAACTTGGGTGGCGCGGTGCCGGTGGCGGGCACCCGATAGTGCGCGAGTACGAACTCCATCATCTCCTTGAAGGCCGGTGCGGAGACGTCCCCGCCGCCACCGGAGGGGGTGTGCGCGAAGACCGCGATGACGTAGCGCGGGTCGTCCGCCTGGTCCATCCCGATGAAGGAGGCGACCTCGCCGGGGGCGTACCGGCCGTCGACCACCCGCGATCCGGTGCCGGTCTTGCCGGCGACCCGGTAACCCTTGATCGCCGCCTGTCTGGCCGTGCCGCCCTCGATGGTCACCGGCGCCTCCAGCAGGGTACGCAGCGCGGCGGCGGTCTCCGGCCGGAGCACCTGTCGGGTCTGCGGTGCGGGTACCGGCTTCCGCTTGCCGTCCGGGCCGATGATCTCGCGTACCAGGTGCGGCTGCACCCAGGTGCCGTCGTTGGCGATCGCGGCGTACGCGGCGGCCATCTGCAACGGGGTGACGTCGACGCTGTGCCCGATCGGCACCGACCCGTACGTCGAGCCGCTGTATTCCGACGGCTTGAGCACCCGGCCGGACGCCTCGCCGAGCACCCCCTCCCCGGTCGGCCGGCCCAGCCCGAACCGGAGCTGGTATTCGTAGACCTTCTCCGCGCCGAGTCTGTCGGCGACCCGGATGGTGCCGACGTTGGAGGAGAACCCGAGCATCCCGGCGACGCTGAGCCGGCGGCCCTGCGCGTTGTGGGTGTCCCGGAACGTCTGGTCGCCCTTGCGGATGCTGTACGGCGTCGGCCAGGCGGTCTCCGGGGTGATCACCCCTTCCTCCAGTCCGGCGCCGAAGATGATGGCCTTGTGCACCGATCCGGGGTCGACCACGAAGCTGGTGGCCGCGTCGTTGCGGTCGCTGGCATCGTATTTCCGCCAGTCGGCGGCGTCGTAGGTCGGATAGCTCGCCTGGGCCAGCACCTCGCCGGTGCGTACGTCGAGCACCACCGCCGCCCCGGTGGTGCCGTTGACCTCCTGCATCCGTTTGGCGAGGATCCGCTGCACCATGAACTGGAGGTCCCGGTCGATGGTGAGTTGCAGCGAGCTGCCCGGCCGGGCCGGGGTGACCCGGCTGTAGCCGCCGGGGATCTCGGCGGCGAGTTCGCCCTTGCCGACCTCGTACTCCCGTTCGCCGTTCACCCCGCGCAGCAGCTCGTCGTAGCGGGCCTCGATCCCCTCCAGGCCGACCCGGTCCTGGCTGGTGAAGCCGAGCAGGTTGGCGGCCAGGTCGCCGCCGGGGACCTCGCGCCGCTCGTCCCGCCCGGTGCCGATGCCGGCCAGGTTGAGATCCATGATCTTCTCGGCGGTGCCGACCTCGACGCTGCGGGCCAGGTATTCGAAGTTCGAGGGGCGTCCGTCCGGCCGCTTCCGCTTGCGCATCTCCTCGGCCAGTTTCGAGGGGGCGATGCCGAGCAGCGGCGAGAGCGCCGCGGCGGTCCGGGCCGGATCCTCGACGAGTTCCGGGTCGGCGTAGACGTAGCGGGCCTCGACGCTCTGCGCCAGCGCCGCCCCGGAGCGGTCGTAGATGGCGCCCCGGGGGGCGGGCAGGACGACGGTACGCAGCCGGTCGCCGACGCCGCCGCCGTCGTACTCCGGTGCGTCGACGACCTGGAGTGCGACCAGCCGGATGCCGATGGTGGTGAACATGGCGAGCGCGAGCAGCGTGCCGAGGCGCAGCCGCCGGTGCGCGTCGGCGAGTCGGGGTGGCCGGCGGGGTCGCCGGGTCGGGCGGCGGGCTGGCGCTCCGGCGCCGGTCCGGTTCGGGCCGCCGGCCGGGTCGGGCGTTCGCCGCCGGACCGGCTTGGCGACGTCGGCGCCGCGGACCGGGCGCGGGGTGACGGTGCGTCCGGTGCCGGTCGGCGCGGTGCGCCGGGCGGTCCGGGCCGCGCCGGCACGGCCGCCGTCGAGCACCTGCAACGCCGGCCGGAACGGGTCGGCCGACCGTCCGGTCCTGGGGGTACGCCGGGATCGCCCGCCCTGGTCGCCGGAGCCGCCGACGGATCCGGGCGTACGCCGAAGTTCCGGGGTGTCCCGCACGGTCCGCCCGCGCGGCGTGTAGGCCCGGGCGTCGGAGATGCCGCCCAGCCCGGAGCCGGACCGGCCGCCCTGCTCGGCGCCGCGTTCGGGGTCCCGACCGGCACGCGACGAGCCGCGCCGGGACACCGAAGCGTCCCGGCGCGGCTCGTCGGACCGCGGCGTCACCGGGTCATCCCCCGGCGCCCTGCTGGCTGGTGATCGCCGGCTCGCCACCGGCCGGCTGCGGCACCCCGATCACCCGGCCGTCGGGCAGCCGGATGAAGGCGGGCGGCCCCGAGTCGACCAGGCCCAGCTGGCGGGCCCGGGCGGTGAGGTTGCCCGGCACCTCGGCGTCGGCGATCTTCTGCTTCAGCTCCTGTTCCTGGATGTCCAGCGTGGACTGCTGCTGCTGCAACCGCTCCAGCCGGAACGCGTTCTCGTTCACCTTGCTGTTGACCACCAGGATGCCGAGCATCCCGCCGACCACCAGCACCAGGATCAGCGCCACGAAGGAGACCCGGGGTCGGGCCACCGGCATCGGTGGCGCCACCCGGAGCCGGGAGCGCCGGGCCGGCGTCGCCGACTCGGATGCCCCCTCCGGCCGCTCCTCGGAGCTGTCCCAGACCCGCACCGCCGGCTCTTCCCAGTCCGGCTCCCGCAGCGCGGCACTGCCCTGGGTCGGATACCGTCGCGCCCCCCGCACCCGGGCTTCCGACGCCGGGTTCGACCGGCCGCCGCCCGCCCGCTGCGCCCGCTGCACCGTGGTCCGGCCCCCCGACCGCGGTGCGCGCTGCTGCGCGTCGCGCGTCGCGTCGGGCTGTTCCCGGCGCTCGCGCTTGTTGACGTTCATCTTCCCTCCCCCTGTACTGTCGTGCCGCCGCCGTCGGATGCCGGCGGCGACAAGTCCCGTCGCGCTCCGTCGGATCCGCCCGGTGCCCCCGCACCGGCCGGACCTGTTGCCCCGACGACTCGCCCGGGCCGTTCGCGGCTGGCCCGCCTCGTCGTCGTACTCGTACCGCCGTCCCGTTCGATCCGTTCGGCCGCCCGCAGCCGCACCGATGCGGCCCGCGGGTTGGCCTGGACCTCCGCCTCGCCCGGCAGCTCGGCTCCCCGGCTGAGCAGCCGCAGCATCGGCCCGGTACCGGGCAGTTCGACCGGGAGGTCGACCGGCCCGGTGCTCCGGGCACGCCCGGCGAACACCTGCTTGGTGATCCGGTCCTCCAGTGAGTGGTAGGACAGCACCACCGCGCGACCGCCCACGGACAGTGCGTCCAGGGCGGCCGGCAGCGCCGTTTCCAGCGCGGCCAGTTCCCGGTTTACCTCAATCCGTAAAGCCTGAAACGTCCTCTTGGCCGGATGTCCACCAGTTCGTCGGGCTGGTGCTGGAATGGACTCCCTGACCAGTTCGGCCAACCGGGCCGACGAGGTGAGCCGGTGGCGCTCCCGCTCCCGGATGATCGCCGAGGCGATCCGGCCGGCGAACCGCTCCTCGCCGTAGACCCGGAGCACCCGGGCCAACTCGCCGTGCGAGTAGCCGTTGACGACCTCCTCGGCCGTCGTACCGGCCGACTGGTCCATCCGCATGTCCAGCGGCGCGTCCTGCGCGTAGGCGAACCCGCGGTCGGGCGCGTCGAGTTGCAGCGAGGAGACGCCCAGGTCGAAGAGGATGCCGTCCACCCGGTCGTGGCCGAGCCGCTCCAGCACCTCGGGCAGCTCGTCGTAGACCGCGTGCACCAGGTGGATCCGGTCGGCGTACCGGTCGAGCCGGGCCCGCGCGTGTGCCAGTGCCTCGGTGTCCCGGTCGAGTCCGATCAGGACGGTACGCGGATGCGCGGCGAGCACCGCCTCGGCGTGCCCGGCCAGCCCGAGGGTGGCGTCGACGTAGACGGTCGTCCGGTCGTCGGCCCGGTCCAGGGCGGGGGCGAGCAGCTCGAGACATCGCTCAAGCAGCACCGGCACGTGCGTACCGCGTAGCTCCCCCATGTCGACCCCCAGTGACCCCTGTCTCGTCCGGACGTGCCCGGTAGTTGTGGCGCTCGTCGTACCGCCAGATCCCCATCCGCTCTGCTCCTCCGGGCCGACCTTCGGACCTTCGGAGGAATCGCGCCTGGCACCGGGGAAGAGGCGCCAGGAACCTCGAGCGGGTGGAGATCTCGCAGTACGTCGGGCGTCGGCACGCGCCGCCCTACAGTCCGCCGGGCAGCACCCCCTCCTCGATGTCGGCGAAGTCCTCTTCGCTCTCCGCGAGGTAGGTCTCCCAGGACCGCTTGTCCCAGATCTCCACCCGGGTGCTCGCCCCGATGACCACCAGCTCACGATCCAGCGCGGCGTATTCCCGCAGGTGGATCGGGATGGTGACCCGACCCTGCTTGTCCGGGATCTCGTCGTGCGCGCTGGCGAAGAAGACCCGGCTGTAGGCTCGGGCCGCCTTGTGCGTCATCGGCTGCTCGCGCAACTGCCCCGCGATCCGCTGGAACTCGGGCATCGGGAAGACGTAGAGGCAGCGCTCCTGCCCTTTGGTGATCACGACACCTCCCGCCAGCTCGTCCCGGAACTTGGCCGGAAGGATCAGCCGGCCCTTGTCGTCCAGGCGCGGGGTGTGCGTGCCGAGAAACACCGGCCCAACCCCCTCGCCCTACCAGCGGCGTTCGCGGCGCCGCTGCCCCCCGGGCCGGCGGGCCCTCCTGGCCCCCCATCGCGCCCCACTCTACTCCACTTCCCTCCACCCGCAACCGGAATCGCCCGGAAAGACCGGCTGTCCGCCGGATGAAACCGCACGTCAGAAGGGGTGGCCGGCGGTGGAGGGAAATGGGCCTGCCGACGGGAAGGTCCGCTATCCGACAGCGGTACACCGGCCGTACGGTGCCCGGATATAGAGGTTTTTTCCGACCCATCCGGGCACCTCGGCACCCCCGGTGGAGCGGAGTGGAGAGGGAAGTGGAGGAAAAATCAACGGCGGGCCGCGACCTCCAGGGCGGCCCGGACCGGATCTCCGCCCCACCGGCTGGCGAACGCGTCGACCACCACCCAACCGGCCTGGACCAGCGCCCGGTGCCGGGCGATGTGCGCCGCCGGGCCGGCCGGATGGGCGACGCAGTTCAGCCCGATCGCCGACTCGCCGGTGCCGACGCAGAGATCCACGGTCCAGCGCCCGACCGGATAGCGACGCCGGACCGGCAGCCCGATCCGGGCCAGCTCCACGGCCAACTCGCCCGGCCAGCCCTCCGACCCCGGACCTCCCGACCCGGCCGGCGCGACACCGGGCCGGGCCGGCACCGGCTCCGAGGCGCCGCCACCTGCCGGGGCACAGCCACCTGCCGGGGCGCCGCCGAACCTGGTGGCGACGGCCACCGGTCCGCCGCCGACCGTACTGGCGACGGCGCCCGGACCGGCGCCGAACGGGGCCGGGACGGCGACCGGCTCGCCGCGCGGCCGCGGTGGCAGCGCCGCGTACCGCAGATAGTCGCCGAGCAGGCCGTTCGGGGCGGACTGCGAGGTCAGCACCACCATCCGGCGCCGGGCCCGGGTGACCATCACGTTGAACAGGTTCGGGTCGGTCAGGAACCGCCGCCGCCCGGCGGGGACCGGATCGGTCACCGCCAGCGACACGATCACGGTCTCCGCCTCGCTGCCCTGGAACGAGTGGACGGTGCCGACCCGCAGCCCGAGCCGCTCGATCTCGGTCACCGGAAACGCCGCCACCAGCGCCGATTCCAGCGCGTCGGCCTGGGCCCGGAACGGGGTGATCACGCCGATCCCGACCCGGCCCGCCTCGGCCAGCCGGCGGACCTCGGCCACCGCCGCCGCCACCTCGGCCCGGTTCACCCCGGCCTCGGTGGGCTCCGCCGACACCGCCAACACGTCGATCACGTCCGCCGTCTCGTTGCCCGGATGGCGGGTGGCCACCGCGATCCGGTCGTCGTAGAAGCGGTGCGCGGAGAACTCGATCAGGTGCGGGGCGCAGCGGTAGTGCTCGTCCAGCCAGCTCACCGGGGCGGCCCCGGCGGCCAGGTCGAAGGCGCTCACCCGGCGTACGTCGACCCGGTTGTCCAGGCCGTACCGCTGGAGGGTCGCCGCCACGTCGACGTCGGCGACGAACGAGACGAACCGCAGTTGCCGGGGATCGCCCACCACCAGCGCCCGGCGGGCCCGGGCCAGGGCCGGCGCCGCCCGGATCTGGTCGGTGTGCGACGCCTCGTCCATGATCACCAGGTCGAAGAGCCCGGCGATCGGCGGCAGCAACTCCTCGACGTCGGTGACCGTACCGATCCAGAGTGGCAGCGCCCGGACCAGCGACTCCCCGCTCAGCTCGGCGAGGAGTTCCCGGCGCCGGTTGCGGCCGGCCCGCAGCGCCCCGGCCAGCGCGGCCGCGCTGCGCCGGCCGGCCGGGTCCCACCGGTCCGGGCCACGGCTGCGATGCCGCATCGCGGTGCCGAGCGCCGCCGACAACCGCTGCCGGGCCGCCGCCAGCACCGGCCACAGCGGACCCGGGTCGGCGCCGCCGACCGTCGCCAGCCGGGCCGCCGCCACCTCCGCCCGGGCCGCCGCGATCGCGTCGTCGATCCGGTCCAGCGGCACCGTCCGGGCCGCGCCCAACCGGCGGCGCAGCAGCCGGCCGGGCGGCCCGGGCAACCAGCGCCGCCACCAGGCACCGGCCGAGGCCCGAACCCGGCCGGCCGCCCGGGCCGCCGCCGCCAGGTCCGCACCGGGCTCGAACGCACCGGGTACGTCGAGCCGCAGCCCGCCGACCACCGGCGCCCAGCGCGGCACCTCGCCGGCCAGCAGTTCCAGGTCGAGCAGCTCGGTGAGCTGGCCGGTCACCCGCTCGACCTCGGCCGCCGCCTCGGCCACGGCGGCCCGGTCCGCCGCCAGGGTCGCCGCCGTCACCTCCGCCTCGACGGTCAGCTCCAGCGAGGCGGCCAGCGCGGCCCGGCGTTCCGCGTCGCCGAAGAGCACCGGTCGCGGGCCGGGATAGCGCTCCAGCAGTTCGCCGAGTACGTCGGCGGCGTGCGCCGACTGCGTCACGACCAGTACGCTCCCGCCCCGGTCCACCACGTCCAGCGCGGCGGCCACCACCGCATGGCTCTTCCCGTTGCCGGGCGGACCGGAGACCACGGTCACCGGCTGGTGCCGGACCCGGCGTACCACCTCGGTCTGGGCCTCGTTCAACGGCAGCGGCGAGTCGACCGGGTCGGCGGCCTCGGCCGGGTCGGCGGTGTCCGGGGCGGCGGTGCCGTACACCACGGCCAGGGCGGTGGACTCGACGTCGGGCCGGGCGGCCCAGGCGCGCAGCCGGTCGCCGAGCGCCAGCCCGGCGACGTCCCGCACGCTGAACAGCACCGCCGAGACGTAGAGCACCGGCGGCCGGGCCGGAAAGCTCGCCCGACCGGTACGCCGGACCCGGTCGAACTCGCGTACCGGCAGGCCGGCGGCCCGGGCCACGGTGCGCAACCACTCCTCACCGCCGGCACTGGTCAGCCACCCGGCTCCGCCCAGCCCCGGCGCCACCTCCAGCCGGGCGGCCAGGTCGCGGTCTTCGACCAGCGGGGTGACCTCCAGGTCGCCGGCCGGGACCACCCGGTATCCGCGCAGTGTCCGCTCCAGCCGGACCGGCTCGCTGAGCAGCGGAAACCGCACCTTCCGGGTCACCCCGTCGGTCTCGACCACCCCGGCGACCAGGCCCCAGCCTCGGCGCAGGGTCCGATCGTCGCGGTGCAGCAGGTCGGCCGCGGCCAGCCGGTCCACCTCGCGGGACTGCCGGCAGGAGTCCGGATCGGCCAGCCAGATCAACGGCTGGCCGGGACGGGTCACGTCGAGCACCCGCTCGGGGGCGGCCGGGGCGAGGTCGGCCAGGGCCCGCAGCACGGACGCGACGGAGGGGCTCATCGGCAGCCGAGCCTAGCAACCGGGTACGCCCCGGGTCGGGTCCTCGGTCCGGGTCGCCGGGCAGCCGCGCGACCGGCCCGGACAAGCCGGTCGCGCAGACCCGGTCGCCGGCATCCGGGGCCGGCGGACCCGCTCCGGGCCGGTCCGGCGGGACCCGGCCGGTCGCCGACCGCGTCCCGGGCCGTCCGGTACTTTCGTGCGGCGGTCACCCAGCCGGCGCCGTCCGGTAACCTCGCTCGCGTGACGGACGGGAAGATGCCTCTCCGGGCAAAGGTGGCCAGTTCGGTATCGCGGACCGCCGCGGCCCTGTCCCGGGCTGCCGGCCGGGGCGACGGCTCGGTGATCGGCGGGTGGATCGGTCTCAAGATCGATCCTGATCTCCTGGCCCACCTGTCGTCCGGCCGGGCCATCGCGCTGGTGTCGGGCACCAACGGCAAGACGACCACGACCCGGCTGACCGCGGCGGCGGTCGGCGTACTCGGCCGGGTGGCGACCAACTCGTTCGGGGCGAACATGCCCACCGGGCACACTTCGGCGCTGGCCAAGGCCGGCAGTACTCCCTATGCCGTGCTGGAGGTCGACGAGCACTACCTGGCCCAGGTGCTGGAGGCGACCGAGCCACGGGTGGTGGCCCTGCTCAACCTCTCCCGGGACCAGCTCGACCGGGCCAAGGAAGTGGCGATGATGGCCCAGCTCTGGCGGGCCGCGCTGGTCCGGCACCCGTCGGTACGGGTGGTCGCCAACGCCGACGACCCGATGGTGGTCTGGGCGGCGACCCCACCGGCGACCCGCAGCCCGCAGTTGACCCCGGCACCGGTCACCTGGTTCAGCGCCGGCCAGCGCTGGCACGACGACTCCTGGGTCTGCCCCGAGTGCGGCTCCCCGATCGAGCGGCTGGCCGACCAGTGGTGGTGCACCGGCTGCTGGCTGCGCCGGCCCGAGCCGCAGTGGGTGGTCGAGGACGACGGTGTGGTCGACCCGGCCGGCGACTGGCACAAGGTGGTCCTGCAACTGCCCGGCCGGGTCAACCTCGGCAACGCGGCGACCGCGCTGGCGGTGGCCGCCGAGTTCGGGGTACGCCCGACCGACGCGGTCTCCCGGCTCGGCGGGGTCGCCTCGGTCGCCGGCCGGTACGCCCAGGTGATCAGGGACGGCCGGACGATCCGGCTGCTGCTGGCGAAGAACCCGGCGAGCTGGCTGGAGGCGTTCGACATGGCCGAGGAGGCGCCGACACTCCTCTCGATCAACGCCCGGGACCCCGACGGGCTGGACACCTCCTGGCTCTTCGACGTCGACTTCGCCCCGCTGCGCGGCCGGCAGGTGCTGATCACCGGCGACCGGGCGTACGACCTCGCGGTCCGGCTGGACATCAACGGCGTACCGTTCCAGCACGTACGGACCTTCACCGAAGCGATCACGAGCGTCCCGCCGGGGCGGCTCGAGGTCATCGCCAACTACACGGCGTTCCAGGACATCCGAGCGGAGTTGGACCGTGTCGACTGATCCCGTCTACCGCACGCCCGGCCCGGCCGGTGGGGAGAGCAACCTGCGGGTCGTCTGGATCTATCCGGACCTGCTCTCCACCTACGGCGACCGGGGCAACATGCTGATCCTGGCCCGCCGGGCCGAGCTGCGCGGCCTGCCGGTGGAGTGCATCGAGATCCGCTCCGACCAGCGGCTGCCGGTCTCGGCCGACATCTATCTGCTCGGCGGTGGCGAGGACGGCCCGCAGGCGCTGGGCGCGCAGCGGCTGATCGCGGACGGCGGGCTGCGCCGGGCCGCCGAGCAGGGTTCGGTGGTCTTCGCGGTCTGCGCCGGCTACCAGTTGCTGGGCGGCTCGTTCTTCGCCAAGGGCACCAAGTGCGCCGGCCTCGACCTGCTCGACCTGCACTCCGACCGGGGACCGTCCCGGGCGGTCGGCGAGATCGCCGGTGCCATCGACCCCCGGCTGGGGCTGCCGCCGCTGAGCGGCTTCGAGAACCACGGCGGGCGTACCCACCTCGGCGCCGGGGTCTCCCCGCTGGCCCGGGTCAGCACCGGGGTCGGCAACGACGGCAGCACCGAGGGCGCCTGGCGGGGCAAGCTGCTCGGCACCTATTCGCACGGGCCGGCGCTGGCCCGCAACCCGGCCCTGGCGGACCTGCTGCTGCGCTGGGCGATCGGGGTGCCGCAGCTACCGCCGCTGGACGACACCTGGTCGGAGCGGCTGCGGGCCGAACGCAGCGCCGCGCTGGCCGCCGCCCGGCAGTGATCGGACGCGTCCGGCGGCTGCTCCGGCAGCGGTCGGTCGCGCGGTTCACCGTACTGCTCCTGGTGCTCGGCCTCTTCGGGCTGGTACTGCTGCTCGCACCCCGGCCCGAGGTGGCCGAGCTGCCCCGGCTGGCCGACCGGCTCGGCCGGCTGGCACCGGTCGCGGCGATCGGCGGCGGGGCGCTGCTGCTGGTCGCGCTGGTGCCCCGGACGGCGATCACGGTGGTCTGGGGGGCGATCTTCGGGCCGCTGCTCGGTGCCGGCTACACCCTGGCCGCCGCCCTGATCGCCGCGCTCACCGGCTTCGCGGTCGGCCGGCTGCTCGGTCGGGAGTTCGTCGCGGAACGGGTACGCGGCCGGCTGGCCCGGCTCGACGGCTGGTTCGCCCGGCAGAGCGTGCTCGGGGTGGTCAGCGTACGGCTGATCCCGATCGGCGGGTTCGGGCTGGTCAGCTACGGCTACGGCACCACCGGCGCACGGCTGGGGCCGTTCCTGCTGGGCAGCGTGCTGGCCGCCACCCCGTCGGCGTTCGGCTACGCGGCGGTGGGTGCGGCGGCGGTCTCGCCGGACGAGGTGAACTGGCTGGCGGTCACCCCGGGCGCGGTGGGCCTGGTCGCCACCGGCGTGCTGGCGGTGCGCTGGTGGCGGGCGGAACGCCGCACCGGGCCGGTCGGTGCCGACGACCGGCGCCCCCGGGTCGACCAGCCGGCGACGAACCCGGAGTAGCCAACCCCACCCAGCCCAGGCGATTACCGGCACGTTGTGCATTTCGCGGTATTTGCCCTATAAGGACTCTTCGTCGATAGGCTGATCGCACCACCGTCCTCCGGGAGCGGCAGCCCGGGAGGACGGATGGCCGAGCCTCACCCCGGGGCCGGGCGACCCCCCGGCCCCGGCGGTGGGCATTCCCGCCGGGCGCGATCTCCGCGCAGCATTGCTCAGCGAGGTGACGGGTGAAGTCGTACGCCGAGACAGCCGGTGCGGTCGAGGTCGCCGACACCGCCGTCGTACGCGGCCCGAACGCGACCGTCGTCCGGCTCTCCGTCAACGGCAGCATCCGGAGCATCCTGGTCGAGCCCCGGGTCAGCCTGCTGGACGCGCTCCGCGACCGGCTCGACCTCACCGGCGTGAAGAAGGGCTGCAACCAGGGCGCCTGTGGCGCCTGCACGGTCTGGGTCGACAAGCGGCGGGTGCTGGCCTGCCTCACCCTGGCGATCACCTGCGAGACCCGCGAGATCACCACGATCGAGGGGCTCTCCGACGGGGTGGACCTGCACCCGATGCAGGCGGCGTTCATCAGCCAGGACGCCTTCCAGTGCGGATACTGCACCCCCGGACAGATCATGTCGGCGGTGGCGTTCCTCGCCGAGGGGCACGCCGCCGACGACGACACGATCCGGGAGTGGATGAGCGGCAACATCTGCCGGTGCGCGGCGTACCCGAACATCCGGGCCGCCATCCGGCAGGTCCGGGACGAGGCCGGAACGGGTGGGCCCGATGCGACCGGTTAGCTACTCCCGGGTGGCCGACGTGGCCACCGCGATCGGCACGGTCGCCGCCGACCCGGGCAGCACCTTCCTGGCCGGCGGCACCACCGAGGTCGACCTGCAACGCATCCACGTCGCCAGCGCGAAGCGCCTGGTCGACATCAACGACCTGCCGCTGCGACAGGTCGAGGAGCTGCCCGGCGGCGGGGTACGGATCGGCGCCGTCGCCCGGATGAGCGACGTCGCCCAGGCCCTGCCGGTCCGGCGCCGCTTCCCGATGGTCTCCCAGGCGCTGCTGCTCGGCGCCTCCGCGCAACTGCGCAACATGGCCTCCATCGGCGGCAACCTGATGCAGCGGACCCGCTGCGGCTACTTCCGGGACGTGGCGGCGGCCTGCAACAAGCGCGAGCCGGGCACCGGGTGCAGCGCGATGACCGGCGTCAACCGTGGCCACGCCGTCCTCGGCACCAGCGAGCACTGCATCGCCACCCACCCCTCCGACCTGGCCGTCGCGCTGGTCGCGCTGGACGCGGTGGTCCTCACCCAGGGGCCGGTCGGGCACCGGGAGATCCTCGCCGACGACTTCTACCTCGCCCCCGGGGACACCCCGGACCGCGAACACCCGATCGCGCACGGCGAACTCGTGGTGGCCGTGCAGATCCCGCCGCTGCCGATGGCCAGTACCTCGATCTATCTGAAGGTGCGGGACCGGGAATCGTACGAGTTCGCGCTCGCCTCGGCGGCGGTCGCCGTCGCACTGGACGCCGGGGTGGTCACCGACGTCCGGCTGGCGCTCGGCGGTGTCTCCAGCAAACCCTGGCGGGCCCGTCGGGCCGAGTCCGTGCTCGTCGGCGCCCCGGCCACCGTCGAGTCGTTCCGGGCGGCGGCCGAGGCGGAGATGGCCGACGCGGTGCCGCACGCGATGAACGCGTACAAGATCGAACTTGGCCGGCGCACCATCGTACGGGCGCTGCGCATGGTCACCGGCGACGCCCGGATGGTCAGCGAGGACGGGAACCCGCCATGAACGGAGTGCGCAGATGAGTCCGGTGCTCGGGGCCGCCCTCGACCGGGTGGACGGCCGGGCCAAGGTCACCGGCGCGGCCCGGTACTCCGGAGAACTGAACCTGCCCAACCTCGGCCACGCGGTGCTGGTCGGCGCCCGGGTGCCGAGCGGCCGGATCATCGGCATCGACTGCCGGCAGGCCACGGTCGCCGACGGTGTCTGCGCGGTGCTGACCCACCTCGACCTGCCCCGGGTCGCCGCCCAGCCGAAGCTCTTCCCGTCGCTGGCCGGACTGGTCGCGCACGGGCAGAGCTTCTTCCCGATGCAGGACGACGTGGTGCACTACGCGGGGCAGCCCGTCGCGATCGTCGTCGCCGACACCATCGAGCGGGCCGAGTACGCCGGCACCCTGGTCCAGGTCAGCTACGCCGAGACACCGTCGGCGACCCTGCTCGACCAGGTACGCGACCAGAGCTACCAGCCGGAGCGGATCTTCGGCGGGCTGGTACCCGGCCGCAATCCCACCCGGGGCGACCCGGAGACGGGGCTGCGCGACGCCGAGCTGAGCCTCGACCTGACGTACGGCTTCGCGGCCAACCACCAGAACCCGCTGGAGATGTCGACGACCACGGTGGTCTGGGACGACGTCGACCGGCTCACCGTGTACGACTCGACCCAGGGGCCGACCGCCACCCAGCTCAGCGTCGCCGAACTGCTCGGCCTGCCACCGACGCAGGTGCGGGTGGTGAGCCACTTCGTCGGCGGCAGCTTCGGGTCCAAGGCGCTGATCTGGCCGCACGTCACCCTCGCCGCGCTCGCCGCCCGCCAGGTCGGCCGGCCGGTCCGGCTCACCCTCAGCCGCGACCAGATGTTCCACTCCTGCGGGCACCGGGAGGAACAGGAGCAGCGGATCCGCCTCGGCGCCGGCCGCGACGGTCGGCTGGTCGCCTTTACCCACGACAAGATCTCGCTGACTTCGCACTTCGACGACTGGGCCGAGACCTCGCTGGAGTCGGCCGCGATCAGCTACGCCTCGCCGAACTACGCCGGCGGCTACCGGCTGGCCCGGGGCAACATCATCACCCCGACCTTCACCCGGGGCCCCGGCGAGGCGACCGGGATGTTCGCGCTGGAGTCCGCGATGGACGAGCTGGCGTACGCCACCGGGATCGACCCGATCGAGCTGCGGCTGCGCAACCACGCCGACGTCGACCCCGACACCGGCAAGCCGTGGTCGAGCAAGGGCCTGAAGGAGTGCTACCAGCGCGGCGCCGAACTCTTCGGCTGGGCCGAGCGCGACCCGACCCCCGGCGTCCGCTGGGAGGGACGCTGGCGGATCGGTACCGGAATGGCCACCGCCGCCTACCCGGTGGCCGCCCCGATCAGCCCGCAGCGGGCCCGGGCCCGGATCTACCTCGACGGCAGCGCGGTCGTCGAGGCCGGCATCTCGGAGTTCGGCACCGGCGCGCTGACCGCGATGACCCAGGTCGCGGCGGACGGCCTCGGCCTGCCGGTCGACCGGGTACGGTTCCTCGGCGGCACCACCGACCTGCCGAACGTCGCCTCCGCGGTCGGTTCGGCGGGCTCGGGGGCGACCAGTTCGCCGGTACACCTGGCCTGCACCCAGCTCCGCGACCAGCTCGTCGCGCAGGCGGTGGCGGACCAGCACTCCCCGCTGCACGGCGCCGACCCGGCCGGGGTGGTGGTCCGGGACGGCCGGATGTGCCTGCGCGACCGCCCCGACGTCGGCGAGACCTACGCCGAGCTGCTCGGCCGGAACCACATCCCGGACGTCGAGACGGTGGGCACCTGGCAGCCGGTCCTGCCGCCGATGACGGACCACGCGATGCACACCTTCGGCGCGCAGTTCGCCGAGGTGGCCGTCGACGCCGACCTCGGCCTGGTCCGGGTACGCCGGCTGGTCGGCGTCTTCGCCCCCGGCCGGGTACTCAACCGCAAGACCGCGCACAGCCAACTGATGGGCGGAATGCTCTGGGGGCTGAGCCAGGCGCTGCTGGAGGCGACCCGGATGGACCCGCAGACCGGGCGCTGGGCCAACGCCAACCTCGCCGACTATCTGGTACCGGTCAACGCCGACGTCCCGGACGTCGTCGTCGAGACCATCGAGGTACCCGACTCGGTGGTGAACCCGCTCGGCGTGAAGGGGGTCGGCGAGATCGGCATCGTCGGCACCTCCGCCGCGATCGCCAACGCCGTCCACCACGCCACCGGCCGGCGGATCCGGCACCTGCCGATCACCGTCGAGGACCTGCTCTGAACCGCACCCCCGGGGCTACCCGGGCAGCGGCGAATCGGCGCCGAGCCGGGCCCCGCTGACGTCGACCGGGCCGTGGAAGGTGGCGACTCCGCTGCCCGTGCCGAGGTCGAAGGCGGTCCGCTCGAAGCGGCAGCCGGCGAAGCTGGTGGAGCCGTGGAACTGTGCCCCGACGAAATCGGCGTACCCACCCGCACCGCCGCTGAGGTCGAGCTCGACCAGGGTGGCGCCGCAGAGCTGGAGGTCCAGCTCCGGCCAGTACGGCTCGGCGGCCGGGCGCAGCCGCTCGGCGAGCACCTGCTGAACCTCCCGGCGCAGCCGCAACTCCTCGGCCTGCCCGGGATCGAGGTCACCGGTGACCCGGAACGGCAGCGGGGTACGCAGGTAGGCGCAGAGCGCGTCGACGACCCGCTGGCGCAGCTCGGGGCGGCTGTCGCCGAGTACGGCCAGCAGGCGCAGGCCGGCCCGCCGAGTCTCCGGGTCCGGGTCGCCGAGCTGCCCGGCGTACGGGTGCACGTCGTCGTCCGGCACCAGCCGGCCGGTGCCGGACTCCACCGCCCAGCCCAGCGGCCAGTACGTCTCGCCGTAGCCGTCGTCGTTCTCGTCGGACCAGTGCGCGCCGGTGAGCCGCACGGCCGGCTGGTCCAGGTGCACCCGGGCGGTGAACCCCGCCTCCCGGAAGTCGGCGACCGCACCGAACCGGGCCTGGTAGAACCAGGCCGGGCCGCCGAAGCGGGCGTCCCGAAACGAGACCGGCCCGGCGAAACGCGCCCCGTCGCCGCCCTCCTCCCAGTCCTGGTAGTCCTCGATCAGGACCGCGACCGGCCACTGCGGATCGGTCTCGTTCGGCTCGTCCCACGGCAGCGGGGAGAGTTCCTCGATCGCCTCCCAGGCCGGGTCGTCCTCCCAGAGAGTCTCCTCGCCCCGGCCGAACCAGGCGATCCCGTCGAACCGGGCACCGGCGAACCCGGTGACGCCCCGGAACCGGGCCCGGCCGAACACCGCCTCGCCGCCGAAGCGGACGCCGTCGAACCGGGCGTCGCCCTCGAAGACCGTACGCGGGAAGAGCGCGTCGCCGTCGAAACTGGCGCCCTCGAACGACGCCGTGCCGACGAACCGGGTGTCCGCGAACCGTCCCTCGGCCAGTTCGCAGCCGCGCAGGTCGACGTCGACCAGGGTCGTACCGGAGAGGTCGAGGTCGATCTCCGGCCACGGCCCGGGACCGCCGGGGCGCAGCCGGGCGGCGAGCAGGTCGAGGGCGGCCCGGCGCAGGTCGGTCCCCCGCTCGTCGGTGTCTTCCGTCCCGGCCGCCGGACGATCCGCCGGAGGGTTCGCCGGACGGTCCGCCGAACGATCCGCCGGACGATCCGCCGAACGGTCCGCCGGACGATTCGCCGAACGGTCCGTCGGGCCGGTGGCTCGGAGCACCGGGACGGTGGACTCCAGTGGCGCGGTGGACTCCAGTGGCGCGGTGGCGCGCAGGTGTGCGCAGATCGCGTCCGCCACCGGCTGCCGGAGTTCGGGGCGGTCGTCGGCGCGGGCCAGCAGCCGGCGTACCGCCGCCAGCCGGTCGGTCGACGGCGCCTCAGCGTCCGCCAGCGCGGCGAGGTCCGCCCGGTGTTCCGCCAGGTCCCGATCCGCCATGCCCGACCCGCCCTCCCCCGCCGTTCCGGCCTCGGCGGCGCCCCCGAGGGCGCCGCCGGAACGCACCCTAGCCACCGCGGGCAACTCCGAACCGCCGCCCGCCCCCTGCGCCGCCGGCCCCCTGCGCGCCGGCAGCCGCTCACCTGGGCCGCTCACCTGGGCCGCTCACCTGGACGCCAGAGGCGCTACGACGCTGCCATAACGCCTCTGGCGTCCAGGTCGAGGCCGGACCCGCTGCCCGGTGACCCCGCGAGCCCGCCGCCCGGTGACGCCGGGAACCCGCCGCCCGGTGGCGGAGGCGGGCTCCCCGACGGGGGGTCAGGCGACGACGGGAGGTCAGGCGACGACGCTGACCATCCGGCCGGTCACCACGATCACCTTGCGCGGCTCCCGACCGGCCAACTGGTCGGCGACCGCCGCCAGCGCGGCGGACCGGATCTCCTCCTCGGTCGCCTCCGCCGGCACCTCGACCCGGCCCCGGACCTTGCCGTTGACCTGCACCGGGTACGTCACCGACTCGGCGACCAGCAGGCTCCGGTCGGCCACCGGGAACGGCTCGTACGCCAGCGACTCGGCGTGCCCCAGCCGCTGCCACAGCTCCTCCGCGATGTGCGGTGCGAACGGCGACAGCATCAGCAGCAGCGGCTCCGCGACCTCGCGGGGCGTGGCGTCCAGCCTGGTCAGGCCGTTGGTCAGCTCGATCAGCTTGGCGATCGCGGTGTTCATCCGGATGCCGTCCAGGTCGCCCCGGACCCCGTCGATGATCCGGTGCAGCAGCCGGCGGGTCTGCTCGTCCGCCGGGGCATCGGTGACCCGCAGCTGCCCGGTCTGCTCGTCGACGATGGTCCGCCAGACCCGTTGCAGGAACCGGTACGCCCCGATCACCGCCCGGGTCTCCCAGGGCCGGGAGACGTCCAGCGGGCCCATCGACATCTCGTAGACCCGGAACGTGTCGGCGCCATACGCCTCGCACATCTCGTCCGGGGTCACCACGTTCCGCAGCGACTTGCCCATCTTGCCGTAGACCCGGGTGACCTGCCTGTCGCCGAAGTAGTACCGGCCGTCGTCCTCCTTCACCTCGGCGGCCTCGACATAGCTGCCCCGGTCGTCCTGGAAGGCGTACGCCTGGATCATGCCCTGGTTGTACAGCCGCCGGTACGGCTCGAAGGACGAGACGTGGCCCAGGTCGAACAGCACCTTGTGCCAGAAGCGGGCGTACAGCAGGTGCAGCACGGCGTGCTCCTGGCCGCCGACGTACAGGTCGACCCCGCCCGGGTCGCCGGGCGACTGCGGGCCCATCCAGTACGCCTCGTTGGCCGGGTCGACGAAGCGGTCGGCGTTGGTCGGGTCCAGGTAGCGCAGCTCGTACCAGCAGGAGCCGGCCCACTGCGGCATCACGTTGGTCTCCCGGGTGTAGCGCTTCGGCCCGTCGCCCAGGTCCAGCTCGACCTCGACCCAGTCCTTGCGCCGGGACAGTGGGGTCTCCGGGTCGGAGTCGGCGTCGTCCGGGTCGAAGGTGCGCGGCGCGAAGTCGTCCACCTCGGGCAGTTCGACCGGCAGCATCGACTCGGGCAGCGCGTGCGGGTTGCCCTGCTCGTCGTAGACGATCGGGAACGGCTCGCCCCAGTAGCGCTGCCGGCTGAACAGCCAGTCCCGCAGCCGGTAGGTCACCGCGCCGGAGCCGTGCCCGTTCGCCTCCAGCCACTCGATGATCCTGGCCTTGGCGTCGGCGACGAACAGCCCGTTCAGGTCCAGGCCGCGGTCCGGCGCGGCGCTGTTGATCGCCGGCCCCTCCCCGGTGTACGCCTTGCCGTCGAAGTTCTCCGGCGGCTGCACGGTACGCACGATCGGCAGCTCGAAGACCTCGGCGAACTCCCAGTCCCGCTCGTCCTGCGCCGGCACCGCCATGATCGCGCCGGTGCCGTAGCCGGCCAGTACGTAGTCGGCGATGAAGATCGGGATCTGCGCGCCGTTGGCCGGGTTGCTGGCGTACGCCCCGATGAAGACGCCGGTCTTCTCCCGGTTCTCGGCCTGCCGCTCGATGTCGGTCTTGGCGCCGGCCGCCTTCCGATAGGCGTCCACCGCGGCCCGGGGGGTCGCCTGCCCGCCGGTCCAGGCGTCCCGGGTCCCCTCGGGCCAGGCGTCGGCGGCCAGCGACTCGACCAGCGGGTGCTCCGGGGCCAGCACCATGTAGGTGGCGCCGAAGACGGTGTCCGGCCGGGTGGTGAAGACCCGGATCGGCGCGGCGGCGGTCGGGAACTCGATGTGCGCGCCGGTCGACCGGCCGATCCAGTTCCGCTGTTGCAGCTTGATCGGCTCGGGCCAGTCCAGCGCGTCCAGGTCCTCGATCAGCCGGTCGGCGTACGCGGTGATCCGCATCATCCACTGCTTCAGGCTGCGCTTGAAGACCGGGAAGTTGCCCCGGTCGGAGCGGCCGTCCGGGGTCACCTCCTCGTTGGCCAGCACGGTGCCCAGGCCCGGGCACCAGTTGACCGGCGCCTCGGAGACGTACGCCAGCCGGTGGTCGTCGACGATCCGGCGCCGCTGCGTCGCGGACAGCTCCGCCCAGGGGCGGCCGTCCGGGGTGGCCCGGGTGCCGGACTCGAACTCGGCGACCAACTCGGCGATCGGCCGGGCCCGGGCGGCGGCGGTGTCGTACCAGGAGTTGTAGACCTGTAGGAAGATCCACTGCGTCCAGCGGTAGTAGTCGGTGTCGATGGTCGCCACCGAACGCCGGTCGTCGTGCCCCAGCCCCAGCCGGCGCAGCTGCGAGCGGTAGTAGCCGATGTTCGCCTCGGTGGTGGTCCGGGGGTGGGTGCCGGTCTGCACCGCGTACTGCTCGGCGGGCAGCCCGAACGCGTCGAAGCCCATCGTGTGCAGCACGTTCCGCCCGGCCATCCGCTGGTAGCGGGCGTAGCAGTCGGTGCCGATGTAGCCCAGCGGGTGCCCGACGTGCAGCCCGGCACCGGACGGGTACGGGAACATGTCCAGCACGAACAGTTTCTCCGCGTCCACCCGGGGGTGGTCGGGGTCGGCCAGCGGCCCGACCGGATTGGGCGCCCGGAAGGTACCCCGCTCGGCCCACCGGTCCTGCCAGCGGATCTCGATCTCGCCGGCCAGCGCGGCGGTGTACCGGAACGGCGGGATGTCCGCCGCCGGCTCGGCTGCCTCGGTCATGTCGTCTCCTCGCTACATCCTCGTCGCTCCGCCCTGGTCGACCGAGCTGGCTGAGCACCGAATTCAGGTCTGTGGGCCGGGTCCGTTCTCCGGGCATAAAAAAGCCCCTCACGCAGGAGGGGTGGCCGCGCTGTCGCTGTCTGTCGCGTCAGCACGGCTCGCTAAGGAGCAGGTGGACCCTGGACATGCGGTCATCGTACCGCGCCCCCGGCAGGGCTGTCGCACCCGATACCGGCGCCAGGATCCGACCCCGGGCTCTCGGGTGTGCTCGGCTCTCCCGCCGAATGCGGTTAGCCTGAGTGATGCGGGTGATCCGGTTACTCCGGACGGACGTATTCTCCCGCGAACCATACGGCCGGCCCAACGACTCTTATTAGGCGGCGGCCGTGATCGACGAGGAGGAGGCCCGTGACTCAACAGACCTGGGACGAACTGGGCGGCGCGCTGCCGAGCGACCAGTTCCGTGCCGCCAGCGACGCGATCGTGGCCAATATCGAAGAGGTCATCGAGGGCAAGACCGCGACGGTCCGGCTCGCACTCGCCGTCCTGCTGGCCGAGGGCCATCTCCTGATCGAGGACGTACCGGGGGTCGGCAAGACCAAGCTGGCCAAGGCGCTCGCCCGGTCGATCGACTGCTCGGTCCGGCGCATCCAGTTCACCCCCGACCTGCTGCCCAGCGACGTCACCGGGGTCAGCGTCTACAACCAGGAGACGCACGACTTCGAGTTCAAGCCGGGCGCGGTCTTCGCCAACCTGGTGGTCGGCGACGAGATCAACCGGGCCTCGCCGAAGACCCAGTCCGCGCTGCTGGAGAGCATGGAGGAGCGGCAGGTCACGGTCGACGGCGTCACCTACGAACTACAGACCCCGTTCATGGTGATCGCCACCCAGAACCCGATCGAGATGGAGGGGACCTATCCGCTGCCGGAGGCGCAGCGCGACCGGTTCACCGCCCGGATCGCCATGGGCTACCCGGACCCGGGTGCCGAGCTGGCCATGCTGGACGTGCACGGCGGCCGGGACCCGATCCACGAACTGCGGCCGGTCTCCGACGCCGCCACCGTACGGAAGCTGATCGCCACCGTCCGCGACGTGCACGTCGCCGACGCCGTCAAGCAGTACGCCGTCGACCTGGTCACCGCCACCCGCGAGGCTCCCGACCTGCGCCTCGGCGCCTCCCCCCGGGCCACCCTGCAACTGCTGCGCACCGCGCGGGCGGTCGCCGCGCTGGAGGGGCGCGACTACGTCCTCCCCGACGACCTCCAGGCGCTGGCGGTGCCGGTGCTGGCGCACCGGGTGATCTCCACCGCGGACGCGCAGCTCGCCCGGCGCACCACCGACGCGATCATCTCCGACCTGGTGCACCGGCTGGCGTTGCCGCACGAGCGGCAGCGCTCCCCCTACGACACCCGGCCACCCTCAGGGGACGGCAGCACCGGGCGCTCGCAGTACGAGCCGCGGAGGCGATGACGGTGCGCGAGGCACTGCGCGGTCTCACCACCCGGGGGCGGTCCTTCCTCGCCGCCGCCGTGGCAGCGGCGATCTCCGCGCTGATCCTCGGCGAGAAGGACCTGCTCCGGGTCGCCATCCTGCTCGGCGTACTGCCGCTGCTCGCCGCCCTCTACGTCGGGCGCAGCCGCTACAAGCTCGCGTGCAGCCGCTCGCTGGAGCCGCACCGGGTGCCGGTCGGTGCCAGCTCCCGGGTGGTGCTCCGGTTGCAGAACATGTCCCGGCTGCCGACCGGGACGCTGCTGCTGGAGGACCGGCTGCCGTACGCGCTCGGCAGCCGCCCCCGGGTGGTGCTGGAGCGCCTCGGCGCGCACCAGGCCAGTTCGGTGGCGTACACGGTCCGGGCCGACGTGCGCGGCCGCTACGAGGTCGGCCCGCTGGTGATCCGGCTGACCGACCCGTTCGGGCTCTGCGAGCTGACCCGGGCCTTCCCCAGCGTCGACCCGCTCACCGTCATCCCGCAGGTCACCCCGCTGCCCTCGGTCCGGCTGGCCGGCGAGTACGCGGGGACCGGCGAGAGCCGGGCCCGCTCGGTGGCGGTGCACGGCGAGGACGACGCGGCGACCCGGGAGTACCGGCGCGGCGACGACCTGCGCCGGGTGCACTGGAAGTCCACCGCCCGCACCGGCGAGCTGATGGTGCGCCGGGAGGAGCAGCCCTGGGAGAGCCGGGCGACGGTGGTGCTGGACACCCGGGCGTTCGCGCACCGGGGCGAGGGGCCGACCGCCAGCTTCGAGTGGGCGGTCTCGGCGGTGGCCAGCATCGCCGTGCACCTGCGGCAGGCCGGCTACAAGCTGCGGCTGGTCAGCGACTCCGGCATCGACGCCAGCGCGAACGACGCCGGTGGCGAGGGACTGTTGCTGGACTACCTCGCCGACGTCCGGCCCAGCCAGCGCGGCGACGTGGCTACGCTTGTGGAGCGGGTCCGGCAACGCTCCGACGGCGGGCTGGTCATCGCACTGCTCGGCACGTTGACCACCGCCGAGGCGGACCTGCTGGCCGGGCTGCGCGGCAACGGCGCGACCTGCATCGCGTTCCTGGTGGACAGTTCGACCTGGCTCAACCTGAACCCGCAGGCCCGCGAGGAGGCGAACCACGCGCACGGCGCGGCGGCACTCGGGCTGATGCAGAGCGGCTGGCGGGTGGTGGGGGTCGAACACGGCAGCAAGTTGCCGGCGCTCTGGCCGCAGGCGGCCCGGGGCTCGCAGGGCTTCGCCTGGCGGGCCGTACTGGCCGAGACGGTCGCCGGTGGAGTGCGGTGACGGTCGCGCGGGACGGGACCGGCTAGGCGGATGAGGGCGGCGGAATGAAACCGAACGGCAGCACCGGCACGGACGGGAAAATGTGATGAGGGGACGCCGACACCTGGGATTCGTGGCGGCCGCGGCCACCCTGCTCGCGGCCGCGCCGATGTCCACCATCTACGACCGGTGGACCTGGCTGGTGCAGTGCGCGGTCGTCGTGGGGCTGATCGCCGGCACAGCCACCCTGACCCGCTGGTGGCGGGCACCGGTCTGGGCCCAGGGGCTCGGCATGGTCGCCGCGCTGCTCTTCGGGCTGACCTGGATCTTCCCGAGCGGGCAGGAGATGCTCTCCCTGCTCCCCACCCCGGGCACCATCACCCACTTCGGCTCGCTGCTCGCCAGCTCCGGCGCGGACATGCGCGCGTACGGCGTACCCGTGCAGGACCTCGACTCGCTGCTCTTCCTGACGGCGCTCGGTGTCGGCGGGGTGGCGATCGTGGTGGACCTGCTCACCGTCGGGATGCGCCGGCCCGCCCTGGCCGGGCTGCCGATGCTGGCGATCTATTCGGTGCCGGTGGCCGTACACGTCGACAGCGTCTCGGCGGTGCCGTTCGTGATCGGGGCGGTCGGCTTCCTCTGGCTGCTCGCCGCCGACAACGTGGACCGGGTCCGCCACTTCGGACGCCGGTTCACCGGCGACGGGCGGGACGTGGACGTCTGGGAGCCGTCGCCGCTGGCCGCCGCCGGTCGCCGACTGGCGGTGATCGGCGTCGCGGTGGCCGTACTGCTGCCGCTGGCCGTACCGGGGATGACCTCGGGCCTGCTCAGCCAGTTCAACAGCGGTGGTGGCAGCGGCGACGGGAGCGGCCGGGCCGGGCCGGGCGGCTCGCCGGGCCGGGTGAACCTCTTCGCCCAGCTCAGCGGTGAACTCAACCGGGCCGAGCAGCGCGACATGGTACGGGTGAGCACCAGCGACCCGGATCCGTTCTACCTGCGTTTCGCGGTCGCCGACGACTTCTCCCGGACCGGGTTCGGGCCGCGCTCCCCGGAGGGGACGCCGGTGACCCAGGGGCTGCCGGATCCGCGCGAGGTGACCCGGGAGACCCCGGGCATCAGCCGCGAGCAGTACAACGCCGACATCGAGATCCTCGACTTCGCCATGCCGTTCCTGCCGGTCTACACCGCTCCGGTGAGCACCCGCCAGGTCGACGCGAACTGGCGCTACGACGCCACCATGCAGGTCCTCTACTCGGAACGCGCGTCGTCGCGGAACCGGAAGTACTCCTTCGACTTCGTCCGCTCGGAGTACACCCCGGCGGCGCTCGCCGCGGCACCGACGCTGGCCCCGGAGCACGCGTTCCGCAAGCTCTACACCACCGTGGAGCCGGTACGTGAGGTGGAGGAACTCGTCGCCCGGCTGACCAGCGGCAAGCGGAACGACTACGAGCGGGTGCGGGCGATCTACGACCACTTCTCCCGGAAGAACGGCTTCAGCTACGCCCTGAACACCGAGGGCGGCACCAGCGGGCAGGACATCGTCAACTTCCTCACCAACAAGGTCGGCTTCTGCCAGCAGTACGCCGCCGCGATGACCTGGCTGGTCCGCGAGGCCGGCATCCCGGCCCGGGTGGCCTTCGGCTTCACCAGCGCCAACCGGTCGGGCAACACCTACACCCTGACCAACAACAACCTGCACGCCTGGACCGAGGTCTACTTCACCGGGATCGGCTGGGTCCCGTTCGACGCGACGCCGGCGGCCAGCGTCACCGGCTCGTGGCGTTCGCAGTGGGCACCGGACCCGGACGCGCCCGAGCAGACCTCCACCTCCCCGACGACGCAGACCGGCCCGACCGCCGACCCGTCGGCCGGCCCGGAGGCGGCTGACGGGTCGGACCGCCCGCTCGACGAGGCGTTCGACGGCACCGCCGGGATCGCCCCGGAGAGCGGACCGAACTGGCCGCTCTGGGTACTGGCCGGGGTGGTGCTGCTGGCCCTGCTGCTGACCGTGCCGGCGCTGCGGCGGGTGCTGCTGCGGCGGCGCCGCCAGACCCGGGCCGCCGCCGCGGCCACCGCCCTGGCCTCGGTGACGGCGGACGAGAACGCGGCGCCCGGGGTGGCCCGGGTGGTGCTCAGCGACTCCGAGCTGGCCCGGGCCCGGGCCGACGCGCACGCCGCCTGGGACGAGCTGGTCGACACCCTGGTGGACTTCCGGGTCCGGGTGGATCCGGCGGAGACGCCCCGGGCCACCGCCGACCGGCTGGTCCGGGAGGGGCTGACCGCCGGCAGTGCCGACGAGGCGATCCGGCTGCTCGGGCACGCGGAGGAACGCGCCAGGTACGCGCGGGAGCCGCTGCGGCACGGTCCGCTGGCTGAGGCGCTCCGCTCGGTACGCCGGGCGCTGAGCGCCGGGGCCGACCGGCGTACCCGGCTGGTCGCGGCCACCCTGCCGCCGTCGGTACTGTTCCGCTGGCGATTGGCGATCATGGATATGTCGGCCGGCTTCGTCGGGCTGACCGGCCGGGTCCGGGACCGCCTGCTGCGGTGGAGCCCTCGACGGGTGCTCGCCGGACGTCCGTCCCGCTGACCCGGGCCGCCGGTACCGTCGACCGATCGAAAGGGCCCACTCCGCGAGTCGCGGGGTGGGCCCTTCGGTCCAGCTGATGTCGCGGCGCGGGTACCACGGAATCGTGAGGCGGATCACAGCGCCCCGGACCCGCTGGATTGGCACACCGGAAGTCGGGTGCGGCTCGGCAGCGCCCTGCGGCCGCAGTCGGAAACGCGAACGGCCGGCGGAGGCGCACCCCCGACGGCAGGTGTGCAGGCATGGAGAATTGCCACTGGTCGCCGGGACGGATCCCGGACGGCTACCGCCAGCGGGGCGTACCCCACGGACGGGCAACGGTCAGCGGTGGCCTTCCGGCCGCTGACGCCACCTCTCCTCGAGTCGGTCGATCAACGACAGGCGTCGCCCGCTGCGGACGCGGCGGCTGGTGGTGCCGCCGACCACGTGCAGGTCCGGTGACTGCGCCTTACGCTGCGACATCATCGCGAACGCGGCCGCACCGAGCATCACCACGAAGCCCGCCACTCCGAGCAGCGGAGTTTTGCTCACCGTGCCGTAGACGACCAATGCAAGGCCAGCGATGATCACGCTGACCGCGACGAGCAGGCGACGCCGCGCGTGGAAACGCGGATCGCTGGCGCGCACAGCCGAGGCGAACTTGGGGTCCTCGGCAAGCGACTGCTCGATCTGCTCGAACAGCCGCTGCTCGTGCTCCGAGAGCGGCACGGCACTCCTCCCCGGTCACGTTGGCCGGTCCGCTCGGACCGACAGACCGTGGCAGCCAACCGGCTGCTTACCCGCCAGTCTACGAGGGGGGTCGCGGGTCGGAAAGCGGGACGACCTATGGCCGCGTCGGATTTTCCGTCCGCCGCAGGTCGTCGTGCCCCAAGAGACTCGCGGGGCGCACCATGGAACGCCCGAATCGGGCGGCCGCGGCGTCGGCGGCGGCCTCCGCCTCCCGCCAGCCGTGCTCGGGCGCGCCGAGCGCGAGCTGTCGGGGCGTCTGGTCGCCGTCGCTGAGCCCCTCGACCCGGATGCCGATCAGCCGGATCCGGTCACCGGGGCCGAGTGCGTCGAACAACGCCCAGGCGGTGTCGAACACCTCCCGGGTCACGTCGGTCGGGCCGCCGAGGGTGCGGGACCGGTTGATCGTCCGGAAGTCGGCGAAGCGGACCTTGATCGAAACCGTCCGACCGACCTGCCCGGCCCGGCGCAGCCGGACGCCGACCTTCTCGGCGAGCGCCAGCAGGGCCCGCCGGATCGTCTCCGGCTCGGCCAGGTCGGTGTCGAAGGTGACCTCGGCGCCGATCGACTTCTCCGCGTGCTCCGGGCTGACCCGGCGCGGGTCGCGCCCCCAGGCCAGCTCGTGCAGGTGGGCCGCTGCCGCGTCACCCAGGCTGCCCCGGAGCAGCCCGACCGGCGCCTCGGCGATGTCCCGGACCGTACGCAGGCCGAGCCGGCGCAGCGTCTCCGCCGCCCGCTCCCCCACCCCCCAGAGCGCCTCCACCGGCAGCGGGTGCAGGAATTCCAGCACCCGGTCGACCGGTACCACGATCAGCCCGTCCGGCTTGGCCCGGCTGGAGCCGAGCTTGGCCACGAACTTGGTCGGCGCCACCCCGACCGAACAGGTCAGACCCTCCTGCTCGGCGACCCGGGCCCGGATCAGCCGGGCGATCTCGGCCGGCCGGCCGAGCAGCTTGCGCGCCCCGGCCACGTCGAGGAACGCCTCGTCCAGCGAGAGCGGCTCCACCAGCGGGGTCACGTCCCGGAAGATCTCCATCACCGCCCGGGAGGCCGCCGAGACCTGCGCGAAGTCGGGCGGCAGGAAAATCGCCGACGGGCAGAGCGCCCGGGCCCGCATCGTCGGCATCGCGCTGCGTACGCCGTATTTCCGGGCCTCGTAGCTGGCCGAGCTGACCACGCCGCGCGGGCCGATCCCGCCGACCACGACGGGCCGGCCCCGCAGGTCGGGCCGGCGGCGGACCTCGACCGCGACGAAGAACGCGTCCATGTCGACGTGCAGGATCGGCGAGCCGGAGTCGTCGGCGTCCGCGCCGAAGCGCGGATCACCGCCGCGTGGCACGGCGTGGCTGCGACCCATATCGGCAGGTTAACCCGGGGGTACGACGCGACCGCGCCGGCTGCCGACACCGGGCTGTGGAGTCAACCCCTGCTCGACGGTACGGCCAGCAGCGGGATCGTCATCTCGGTCGCCGTACACGAGCCGTGGTACGCGACCAGCGTCGTCTCGATCGGGTTGTGCGTCTTCGAGGCGAGTACGACGGTCGGGGCCAGGCAGGCGACCACCACGTCGCCGATGCGCGGCAGGTGCGCCTCGGGTACCGGGCCGAACCAGCCGGCCGAGACCGCCTCCTCCCGGGTCGCCACCCAGGCCCGTTCACCGAGCACCTCCGACCAGGCGGCCACCACGTCGGCGGTCGCCCCGGGCAGGGTGTGCAGGTAGCGGACCCGGGCCTCGCCGGCAACCAGCCGCAGTCCGGCGCGCAGCCGGGGATCGGTGTCGAGGTCGTAGCGCCCCTCGGCCGGGATGTCGAGCTGGCCGTGGTCGGCGGTGACCAGCAGGGCCGCGTCCGGTGGCAGCCCGTCGACCAGCCGGGCGACCAGCGCGTCGACCTCGGCGACGGCCGACCGCCAGTCGGCGGAGTCGATGCCGCGCAGGTGCCCGTGCCGATCCACCTCCGGGTGGTAGCCGTAGACCAGGGTCGGGCCGTCCCCGGCGGTGAGCGCGCCGAGCATCTCGGTGGCGAGCGCGTCGGTGTCGTCCGCTCCCCGGTGCGTTCCGTTCCGGTAGGCGGCCACGCTCAGCCCGGTGTTCGCCAGCGCCGGCCGGCTCACCACGGTCACCGCGACTCCGGCCGCCTCGGCCCGCTGCAACTGGGTCGGCAGCGGCTGCCAACGGCGCGGATCGGGGTCGTCGCCCGACCCGGTGGCGGGGGTGGGCACCGGGTCGCCGGCTGGCGCCCAGGAGCCGCTGGGGCGGTCGCCGCCGACGGGTGAGCCCGGACCGCCGCCGGGGAAGTTCGGGCCGTCGACCGGTGACCTGGGCCAGTCGATGTGCGTGAGTATCCGGTCGGTGCCGGGCACGTTGACGTGGAAGCCGAGCACCCCGTGGGCGCCGGGTGCGGCGCCGGTGCCGAGACTGACCAGGCTGGTCGGGGTGGTGGAGGGAAAACCGCAGGTGAGCGGGCGTCCGAACCGGGCGGCCAGGTCGGCCAGCGTCGGTGCGTGCGGGGCGGCGGTCGGCAACTGGTACCAGCCGAGGCCGTCGACCAGCAGCACCGCGATCCGGCGTACCCCGGCCAGCTCGCCGGCCAGCCCGAGCGGGTCGGCCCGGTCGACGCCGAGCACCGACAGCGCGCTGGGCAGTACGTCGGAGAGGCTGCCGCCGAAGTAGTGCGGCCGGACCAGGTCGAGTGGGTCGAGTGGATTCGTCATGCCGCACGACGGGCGAACAGGTGCAGCTGGGCGGCGATGTCCCGGTACGGCGGCAGGGCCGAGGCGGCCAGCTCCAGCTCCAGCAGGGCCGGCGGATCCGCCTCGGCGGCCACCGCCGGGATCAGGTCGGCGAAGACGCGTACCCCGTGGGTCTGCTCGACCGTCAGCCCGGCGGCCTCCAGCAGCGCGGCGGCACCCTCGGCGTCGTACCGCCGACGCAGGGTGTCCCGGGGTCCGGCGTGCCCGTCCGGGTCGCGCAGCAGCGTGGCGGCGACCTCCAGGTGCCCGTTCGTGACCCGGCTCAGCACGGCGGCCGCCCGGTTCGCCACCAGTACGCTCGCCGCGCCGCCGGGACGCAGCGCGGTGCCGATCGCCCCGACCACTCCGGCCGGATCGTCGACCACCTCCAGTACGGCGTGGCAGAGCACCAGGTCGACGCTGGCCGGCTCGACGAGTCCGGCGAGGGCGTCACCGTCGCCCTGCACGGCGCGTACCCGATCGGCGACCCCGGCCTCGGCGGCCCGCCGGGTCAGCGCGGCGAGCGCGTCCGGGCTGGCGTCGACGACCGTCACCCGGTGACCGGCCTCGGCCAGCGGCACCGCGAAGCCGCCGGTCCCGCCGCCGACGTCGAGCACGGTGAGCGTCCTGCCCTGCTGCCGGGTCAACTCGCGGCGCAGCACGGTCCAGACGACGGCGGTACGCGGGCCGGTCGCCGGGCCGGACGGGCGGCTCTGGGTTCGCTCCACCCGACGAGCCTAATGGGCTGGCTAGCGGAAGTCGCGGGAGGCGGGGGTGACCGGTGGGGTGATCGCGTCGAGCCGGTCGGCGACCAGGTTGGTCACCCCGTCGTGCCGCTCCAGCCTCCCCCGCACCAGCAGTGCGGTGCTGGTCCGGGCCACCTTCCGGTAGCGCTGCCACAGCCCCGGCGAGCAGGTGACGTTGAGCATGCCGGTCTCGTCCTCCAGATTGATGAAGGTGACCCCACCGGCGGTGGCCGGACGCTGCCGGTGTGTGACGATGCCGCCGACCCGGACCCGGGTGCCGGGTTCGACCTGGGCCAGCCGGACGATCGGCACCGCGCCGGCGGCGTCGAGCTGGGTCCGGACGAACTGGGCCGGGTGGCTCTCCGGGGAGAGCCCGGTGGCCCAGACGTCCGCGACCAGCCGGTCCACCGCGTCCATCCCGGGCAGGGTCGGCGCCTCCGCTCCGGCGATGGTGCCGGGCAGCCGGTCCGGCCTGTCCTGGGCGGCGGCGCCGGCCGCCCAGAGCGCGGCCCGGCGGGTCAGCCCGAAGCAGGCGAAGGCGTCCGCGGTGGCCAGCGCCTCCAGGTGCGCGGCGGAGAGTCCGACCCGGCGGGCCAGGTCGGCCATGTCCCGGTACGCCCCGTGCGCGGCCCGCTCCCGCTCGATCTTCTCCGCCAGGTCGTCGCCGAGGGTACGTACTCCGGCCAGCCCGAGCCGGACCGCCGGACCGCCCAGCCCCCACCGGTGCGGCGGTTCGCCGGGCGCGCTTCCCCACCGGGTCTGCCGGGTGGACTCCAGGGTGGCCTTGGCGCCGCTGGCGTTGATGTCCGGGCGGCGTACCTCGACGCCGTGCCGGCGGGCGTCGTCGACCAGGGTCTGCGGCGAGTAGAAGCCCATCGGCTGAGCGTTCAGCAGCGCGGCCAGGAACGGCGCCGGGTGGTAGCGCTTGAGCCAGGAGCTGGCGTAGACCAGGTAGGCGAAACTCATCGCGTGGCTCTCCGGGAAGCCGAAGCTGGCGAAGGCGGAGAGCTTGAGATAGACGTCGTCGGCGACCTCACCGGTGATGCCCCGCTCGGCCATCCCGGCATAGAGCCGGTCCCGGATCTGCGCCATCCGCTCGGCCGAGCGTTTCGACCCCATCGCCCGGCGCAGCTCGTCGGCGCCACCGGCGTCGAAGCCGGCGAGGTCGATCGCGAGCTGCATCAGCTGTTCCTGGAAGAGCGGCACCCCGAGGGTCTTCTCCAGCGCGTTGCGCATCAGCGGATGCGGGAAGGTGACCTCCTCCAGCCCGTTCTTGCGCCGGATGTACGGGTGCACCGAGCCGCCCTGGATCGGGCCGGGCCGGATCAGCGCCACCTCCACCACCAGGTCGTAGAAGCACTTCGGCTTCAGTCGGGGCAGGGTGGCCATCTGGGCCCGGCTCTCCACCTGGAACACCCCGACCGAGTCGGCCCGGCAGAGCATGTCGTAGACCTCGGGGTCGTCCAGGGACATCGAGCTCAGGTCGAGGGTCGACTCGATCATGTCGTACGCGTAGTGCAGCGCGGAGAGCATGCCGAGGCCGAGCAGGTCGAACTTGACCAGTCCGGCGCTGGCGCAGTCGTCCTTGTCCCACTGCAACACGGTGCGGCCCGGCATCCGCCCCCACTCGACCGGGCACACCTCGATGACCGGCCGGTCGCAGATCACCATCCCGCCGGAGTGGATGCCCAGGTGCCGGGGGAAGGTCTGTAGCTCGTTGGCGTAGGTGATCACGTGTTCGGGGATGTCGTCCACGTCGACCGCCGCCACGCTGCCCCACCGGTCGATCTGCTTGCTCCAGGCGTCCTGCTGGCCGGGCGAGAAGCCGAACGCCTTGGCGATGTCCCGTACCGCCGACCGGGGCCGGTACGAGATGACGTTGGCGACCTGGGCGGTGTGTTCCCGGCCGTACTTGGCGTACACGTGCTGGATCACCTCCTCCCGGCGGTCGGACTCGATGTCGACGTCGATGTCCGGTGGGCCGTCCCGTTCCGGGGCGAGGAAGCGCTCGAAGAGGAGCTGGTGCCGGACGGCGTCGACATTGGTGATCCAGAGTGCGTAGCAGACCGCCGAGTTGGCCGCCGAACCCCGGCCCTGGCAGTAGATGTCGTTGTCCCGGCAGAACTTCACGATGTCGTAGACCACCAGGAAGTAGCCGGGAAAGCCGAGCGCCTCGATCATCCCCAGCTCGTGGTCGAGCTGCCGGTACGCCTCCGGGTGCGCGTCGCGGGGGCCGTACCGGCGCAGCGCGCCGTCCATGGTCAGCTCACGCAGCCAACTCATCTCGGTGTGCCCGGGCGGCACCGGGTAGTCCGGCAGGCTCGGCGCCACCAGGTTGAGGTCGAAGGCCAGCTCGGCGCCGAACTCGGCGGCCCGGGCCACCGCGCCGGGATAGGCCGCGAACCGGGCCGCCATCTCCGCCCCGCTGCGCAGGTGGGCGGTACCGGCCGCCGGCAGCCAGCCGTCGATCTCGTCGAGGCTGCGCCGGGCGCGTACCGCCGCCAGCGCGGTGGCCAGCCGGCGGCGGGACGGGGTGGCGTAGTGCACGTTGTTGGTGGCCACGGTGGGCAGCCCGGCGGTGGCGGCCAGCTCGGCGAGCGCGTCGTTGCGGTCGCCGTCGTACGGGTCGCCGTGGTCGGTCAGCTCCACCGCCACCGTCTCGGCCCCGAACAGCGCGGTCAACCGGTCCAGCTCCCGGGCCGCCGCCTCGACCCCCTCGGTGAGCAGCGCCGCCGGTACCGTCCCCTTCCGGCAGCCGGTCAGCACCAGTACGTGGTCCTTCAGCTCCGCGGCGACCTCTTCCAGCTCGCCGTAGACCGGGCGGCCCTTCTCGCCGCCGCGCAGGTGTGCCCGGGCGATGGTGCTGGCCAGCCGGGCGTACCCCTCGGGGCCGTGCGCGAGCACCAGCAGGTGCCGGCCGAGCGGGTCCGGTTCACCGTTCTGCGGTCCGGGCAACCCGAGCGACAGCTCGGCGCCGAAGATGGTGGGCAGCCGCAGCGCCCTGGCCGCCTCGGCGAACCGCACCACCCCGTAGAACCCATCGTGGTCGGTCACCGCCAGCGCGGTCAGCCCCAGCCGGGTCGCCTCCTCGGCCAGCTCCTCGGGGTGGCTGGCCCCGTCGAGGAAGCTGAAGTTGGTGTGCGCGTGCAGTTCCGCGTACGGCACCGCGCCCTCGACCGGCGCGGGCAGCTCGGCCGGGGTGTAGCCGGGGCGCTTGCGGGTCCAGGCCGGGGAGTCGCCGCCGTCGGCGTCGACCGCGAGCGGGTCCACCACGCGCAGCCGTGGCTCGTCCGGGCCGCCGGGCCGGCCGGAGAGCACACGTTCCAGTTCGGACCAGGGCATGTCGGGGTTGTGGAAGCTCACCGTCGGCCTTCCCCGAGCCCGTCGAGCGGGCAGGTGTGGCTCGGGGAAGGTGCCACGGAGTCACCAAGGTGACTTCCTGGCACCTTCCTCGATTCATACCTGCCTCGGTCGGCCCGACACCCGATCGTCCACGCCGCCGCCCCGCCCGCCCCCGCGCGTCTAGTCATAGATGGCCTCCACCCACCACCGGCCGCCGGCCAGGGAGAGCAGCAGCGCCGTACCGTCGGCCAGGCCCACCTGGAACCGGGCCCGGCGCCGGGCCTCCACCGGAGCCCACCAGCGTTCGTCGACCGGCCACGGACCGGCCCAGTTCACGATCTCCACCGAGCCGACGGAGGCCACGGTGGTGGTCAGCTCCAGCCGGGCCGGCGGGGCGCTGACTGCCAGTCGGGCGGTCACCCGGACGAGTTCTCCGGCCGCGTCGTAGACCGCCGCCGGCAACGGCTCGGGCAGCACGACCGCCGGTGCGGGGGACGGCAGCCGGCCGGGCCACGGCGGAGCCGCCGGCCGGCCCGGCGCCCGTTCGTCGCCCCAGGGCACCAGCCGGGTCTGGTCGGCCGGGGAACGCCCGCCGCCGAGCACCGCGGTCAGCACCGACTCGGGGCCGAGGATGCCCTGCACCCGGCTCAGTGCCCGGTGTGCCCGCTCCCGTTCCGCCCCGGTCTCGCCCCACAGCCCCGGTTGCAGGCCGACGTGCGCGAGTACCCCCTCGGGGACCAGGCGCAGCCGGATGATCCCCGCGGTCGGCCGGGCCGGCCCGGCCCGGCCGGAGCCGGGACGCCGGCTGGTCCCGGTCAGCCAGCCGTCGAGCTGCCAGCGCACCCGGTCGACGATCGCCGCCGCGGTCAGCAGCCCGTCGTGCCGCCAGACCCGGCGCAGTTCCTGGCCGTGCGCGGTGACCGCCTCGATGCCGAGCCGGGTGCAGGCCAGCCCGTGCCCGGCGAGGGTGTCGTGCAGCCGCTCGGCGAGCGTCCGCGCGGCGAACGCCGCCGCGTCGACCCGGTCGAGCGGATCGTCGTAGGTCTCGGTCACCGCCAGGTCGGGCGGCGGGCGGCGGACCGCGAGCGGGCGGTGGTCCTGGCCGGCGGCCAGCCGGTGGGCCAGCGTCCCGTCGAAGCCGAACCGGGCCAGCACGTCCGCGGCGGGCAGCGCCGCGAAGTCACCCAGGGTACGCAGCCCGAGCCGGCGCAGCAGGTCGGTCAGCCCCGGCCGGCCCAGCGCCTCGACGGGCAGCCCGGCGAGGAACGTCGCGGTGTCGCCGGGCGGGACGACCCGACCGGACCGGGCCGCCAGCCCGGCGGCGAAGACCCCGTCGGCGATCCCGACCTGGCTCTCCACCTCGCAGCTCTGCGCGACGTGTTCGACGATCCGTTCGGCGGCCTGCTCTTCGCCGCCGAAGTACCGGCTCGGGCCGCGCGCGGCGACCGCACATGCTCCCGGGCGGATCACCTCGACCCCGGCCACCACCTCCTCGACGGCGGCGACCACCGGCTCGAAGGCGCGTACGTCCCGGCCGGGGTCGTGGTCCAGGACGGTCAGTCCGGGGCAGCGGCTCTGCGCCTCCCGCTTGCGCAGCCCTCGGCGTACGCCCTCGGCGCGGGCGACGGCGGAGGCGGCGACGACCCGGTTGGCGTACAGCACCGCGACGGGGGCGGCGGCCGACACCCCGTCGACGATCTCCGCGGCGATCACCGGCCAGTCGGGGCACCAGAGCAGCATCGTCCGCACCGGCGCCACCGCACACCTCCCTCGACCAGCAGTTATGCGGATCTTAGAACGTGTGTTCGACTCAGGTTGCCCCTACCCCGTGTTGTCGTCCCCGACGGTGCCGACGCACGTGCCCGGGTCGCCCCGTCGCCGGGCAGCCAGACCCGGATCTCCTTGGGGCGGGCCGCCGCGCCACGGCCCCGGGCGGAGATCGTCACCTCCCGGCGGCGCAGCCTGCCCCGGCCCTGTCCCAGCCCCTCCCAGGCGCCCCGGATCACCTGGAGCGTCACGTCGGCACCGGCCCAGCGGCCATACGGAACGAGCACGCTGCCGCGTTGCCGGGCCCGGGCGGCCAGCCGGCTGACCACCGTGGCGGAGACCGTGTCGGGCACCGCCGCGACCACGACGTCGACCCCGTCGATCAGTGCGGCGACCACCGTCGCCCACTCCGGGCCGGGATGGGGGACCAGGGCGAGCCGGTCCAGCTCGATGCCGAGGTCGGCGGCGGCGGCCGCGCCGAGGGTCGGCACTCCGACCACGGCACACCACGATCCGGCCCGGGACGCCTCGGCGAGCAGCGCCAGCATCAGCGAGGTGCTGCCACCCCGGGCCGGCTGGCCGAGACCGACCGCGACGGTGCTGCCCCGACGCAGTCCCCGGCTGGGCAGCAGCCCGGCCAGCTCTGGAAGCACCGGAAGCAGGCGGTGGGCGCCGGCCTGGTCGGAGCCGTTCGCCGGGCGTACCAGGTCTGCCAGGGCAGCGGAACCGACGACCATCCGCCCCGCCATCTCGACCCTGCTCCCCCGTGTGTCCCGCCTCCGCCTCGTGCTCCGCCTCTGTGCTCCGCCGCTCGTGCGGCAGCGGTCAGGCGGCGATCCCGTCGAGGACGGGCTGGTGCGCCACTCCGAGCGCCACCTCGATCACCGCGACGAACTGCTCGGCCGCGCGGAGCAGGTCGTCCGCCTCCCGGGCGGTCACCACCCGGGGGATGCCCGCCTCGGCGGCGGCCCGCTTGGTGGCACCGGTGGCGAAGTAGTTGGCCCACTCCCCCAACTCCGGGGCGACGACCACCAGCAGGGCCCAGACACTGGTGACCCGGTTTCGGCGGGTGGGTGCGGGGCGGGCCCGGGCGGCGAGCATCGCCGCGGCGGCCCGCAGCGCGGCCAGGTGCGCGGCGGCGTACCGCAGGCCGTCGGGGCGGGTCTCGGCGGCCTCCGCCAGCCCCATCCGGGCGATCGTCAGTAGTTGGGCCGGGGTGCGGTGCGGCAGCACGTGCGACGGCACCGTCGGCGCCTGAGCCTGGCTGGTCGGCATGGGACTGTCTCCTCCGCGTCACCCATTCACCGCGTCGCCGTTGTCGGCCGGAACGACCACGCTGGTCAACGCCAGCGCGGTGGCCGAGGGCGACGCATCACGTCGAGCTAACCGGCTGCGGAGGAAGACGCACCGGTGTCTGGCCGGCCGGATGTGGACGCTTCCCCACACCACACCCGGCCGGCCGACCGGCGGGTTCGTCGTCCGCCGCCCGGGGGTCGTGGGCGGCGGACGACGATCCTGCCTGGTTGGGCCCGGACTCGCGGATCCGGATCCCGTGCGGTCCGCGAAACCGCACTCGGGGGTTACGCCGCGAACGCCGCCCCCGGCGTCAGCCCGAGCACCCGGTCGGCGGGCCGACTCGCATCGAACCCTGCCCAATCGAACACTCGTTCTAACTACTGGAGAGAGTACACCCCGGCACCGACAAAAACGCAAGCTGCCGGGGTACGGGTCAGCACCAGGTCAGTGTGGAGTTGTTCCGGGTGACGTTCCGGATCACGTTGTTGGCGCCGCCGCAGGGGCTCTGCCTGATGTTGGTGTTGGTCACCGTCAGGTTCTGGAAGGTGATGCCCGAGGAGATCGGGAACTCGCTGCGCGCCGCGATCCGGACCTCGCCGCCACCGGTCACCGTCCCGGACTGCCCGGCGATGGTGACGTTGTAGCAGTTCTCGATCAGGATCGAGTTGTTGCCGGTGTTCGAGATGGTCACCCGGTCGATCACCGCGCCGCCGCTCTCCGAGACGCAGAAGATGCCGCGCCCGCCACCCCGGGCGATCACGTTGCCGACCCGGATGTTCGTCGGGTAGCTGCTGCCCACCCGGCCGTTGCGGTTGGCCATCCGGAACGCCGCGTACCCGGTGCCGGCACCGGCGTTGTCCGCGTCGACCGTACCGATGTTGGCGTTGATGGTGTCGTTGAGCAGCAGCCCGGACTCGCCGACGTTGCGGGCGGTGACGGTGCCGACGGTCAGCCCGTCCACCCCGTACGTCTCCACGCCCTGGCTGCGGGTGCCCTGCACGTACACGTTGTCGATCCGGATGTTGCGGACCTTCACCGCCCGGTCGCCGCCGTGGTTGTCGATCCGCACCCCGAGACCGCTGGAGAGCCGCATGTCGATCTGGCCCAGCGTCAGGTTGTTCACGTTGCGCATGAAGATGCCGTAGAGCGGCGACCCGGTCAGGTTGAGGTGCTGCACCTCGACGTCGGTGGCGCCCCGGGCGTAGACCGGGGCCTGGTCTCCGGAGCCGGAGCCGGTCACGTTGATCGTGCCGCAGACGTCCAGGACCGTGTAGCTCGGCAGCGAGATCCGGGAGTTGGCGCTCACCGAGCCCGAGCCCCGGACGACCACCCGCTGCTTCGAGGTACGCCCCGACGAGAGGCTGTTCACCGCGGCCTGCACCGCGGAGCGCATGTCGCTGCCGGTGTAGACCGTGCTGCCGCCGTTGCGGGCGGTCCAGGTGCTGCCGCTGAGCACCGCCTCGGCGTTGTACGAACCGCTGCCGCACTCGGCGGCGTAGAGGCCGGGCGCCTCGCCGGAGATGCGCTGGTCGCCGGTGGCCGCCATGGACGGGAGTCCGACCGCGGTGCCGGCGCCGACCAGCGTGGTGGTGAGCGCCAGCACCAGGCCGGCTCGCCGGCCGCGTCGTCGCGACCGGTGGTCGGGTGGTCTCCGGTTGGTGGTGGTGGTGAGCGTCATTGGTCCTCCTGAGCTGGGGGAACGGTGGTCGGGAAAGCCGGTGCCGCACCGGCGGGACGGGCCGGATCGGAAAGCCCTTTCCCAACGTCGGCAACGTATCGAATCGTTTCAATCAAGTCAACGTCATCGATGAATTCGCCCTCGAACCGGCCACCGACCAGCCACCGACCGACCACCGACCGCCCAGCAACCGGCGATCACCCGGGTGGTAATGACCAAAAGCTATTCGGCTCCTGACCAATCCCCGGCTACCCTCTCCCGGTGACGACTCGCAGACCCGCCCTCGGCGTAGTGATGGTGCTCTCGTCGGGCGTACTGTTCGCCGTCAACGGCACCGTCTCCAAGCTCGTACTCCGGGCCGGCGTCGACGCCGCGCAGCTGACCCTGATCCGGGCCGCCGGAGCGTTCGCCGGGCTGCTCGCGCTGAGCCTGCTGCTCCGGCCCGGCGCCCGCCGACTCCGGATCACCCCGGGCCAACTGCCGCTGCTGCTCCTCTACGGCCTCGCCGGGTTCTTCCTGACCCCGATGCTCTACTTCGTCGCCATCTCCCGGATGCCGGTCGGCATCGCGCTGCTGTTCGAGTACACCGCGCCGCTGCTGGTCGCGCTCTGGGCCCGGTTCGGGCAGCACCAGCGGGTACGTCCCCGGCTCTGGGTCGGGCTCACCCTCAGCCTGGCCGGCCTGGCCTGCGTGGCCGAGGTCTGGGGAGAACTCAAACTGGACGGGCTCGGCGTACTCGCCGGCCTCGGTGCCGCCGTACTGCTGGCCGGTTACTACCTGCTCGGTGCCCGGGGCGTGGAGCGGCACGACACGCTCGCCCTGACCACCTGGGCGTTCGGCGCCGCGGCCGTGGCCGGGCTGCTCACCCGGGCGGTCACCGACGGCACCGGCGGTTGGGCGCCGCTGGGCGAGACCAGCGGCGGGGTGCCGGTCGCGCTGCTCTGCGGGTACGTCGTCCTGCTCGGCTCGATCCTGCCCTTCCTGCTGGTCGCCGGCGCACTGCGGCACCTGCCGGCGACCAGCGTCGGCATCCTCGGCATGATCGAGCCGGTGATCGCCGCGACGGTCGCCTGGATCGCGCTCGGTGCCGGCGAGGCGCTCAACGCCGCCCAGCTCGGCGGCGGGCTGCTGGTGCTGGCCGGGGTCGCCCTCGCCGAGACGGCCCGGATCGCCGCCTCACCGGTCGACGTCCCGCCCGTTCCCGCGCCCGACGTGGTCGCCGTACCCCGCTGACCGGCCCGCCGGACCGGGTGACCGGTCACGCTCAGCGGCGCGGACCGGGCCGCAGCGCGATCAGCAGGGCGACGCTGGCCGCCGCGCCGAGCAGCAGCCCGGCGAGCACGTCGTGCGGATAGTGCACACCGGCCGCCACCCGCAGCGCCGCCACCGCACCGGCCACCGGCACCGCCACGTACCCGAGCCGGGGCGCCAGCAGCACCAGCCCGGCCGCCAGCCCACCGGCCAGCGTGGAGTGGTTGCTCGGAAACGACCAGTCCCCGGTCGGCGGGCAGGACACCCAGGTCACCACGTCGGCGAACGCCCGGCACGGCCGCTCCTGGTCCACGACCAGCTTCACCGCCTCGCTGACCAGGTACGCCAGGAACGTGCCGAGGCCGACCAGGAGCGCGCCGAGCGCGTCCGGGGTACGCCTGCGCCGCCAGCCGAGCCAGCCGACCCGGGCCAGCAGGGCGGCGAGGACGAGCAGGCCACCGGCGGCGCCGTACTCCCCCAGGCCGTGCAGCCAGCCGGGCAGCTCACCGGCGCCTCCGACCATCCCCCGGTACGCCTGCGCGGACGGTCCCTCGGTCACCACCTGCGGCTGCGGGTCGCCGAGCCCGCCCGGGGCGAGCAGGGCCACCGCCGCCCCGGCGAGCAGGAGCATCGGCACGACCAGCAGAATCCGCCGCAACACCGTCATAGTGGATCAAGGTAGTCGTTCGCCCGGCCCGCCGCCCCGGTCGAAGGTCATCCGGTCCGTACGACCTTGGTCAGGTCCACCGAACGGGGAGGCAAGATGGAGCCCATGCAGCCGGTACCGCTGGTCACCCTGCACGTCTGGCGGGTGCCGCCGCGCGCCCTGCCCCGGGCGCTGACCCGGATGGCCGTCGACCCGCGCCGGCTGCGGGCGGTTCCCGGCGTACGGTTCGGCAAGCTGCTCGGCACCGGCACGGGTACCGGATTCGGGCCCACCGACGCCGACCTGACCCGCTGGGCCGCGCTGGCCGTCTGGGCCGACCCGGAGCGGGCCGCCGCCTTCGACGAGTCACCGGTCGGCCGGGCCTGGCGGCGGATCGCCCTGGCCGGCGCCCGGCTCGACCTGGCCCCGCTGGCCAGCCGGGGCCGGTGGTCCGGGGTCGAGCCGTTCGGGGTACCCCCGTCCGGGCCGGACGGCGCCTCGGCGCGCACCGCGCCGGACCGGCCGGTGCTGGCGCTCACCCGGGCCCGGCTCCGACCGCTGCGCGCGGGTACCTTCTGGCGGGCCGTCCCGCCCGTCGCCGCCGCGCTGCGGGACGCGTCCGGCCTGCTGGCCCGGTTCGGCATCGGCGAGGCGCCGCTCGGCTGGCAGGGCACGGTCAGCGTGTGGCGGAACGCGACGTACCTGCGTCAGTTCGCGTACCGTTCCCCCGAGCACCGCGCGGCGATCACTCGTACGCCCCGGCAACGCTGGTACGCCGAGGAACTGTTCGCGCGGTTCGAGGTATGCAATCTCGCCGGTGACCCGGCGGTGCTCGGCTGGGTCGGATCCGGCGGTGCCCCGGAGCCCGGCAGCGGTCAGGTAGTGAGGAGCGGACGACCATGAGGCTGGTGCCGTGGAAACCGGACGATCTCGCCCGGCGGCTCGACGAGGTGGTGTCGGTCTACGGCGAGGCGATGGGATATCGGGCCGAGTTGCTGGAGGCCCGCCGCGGCTACATCGCGACCCACGTACGCCGGCCCGGGTTCCGTGCGGTGGCGACGTTGAGCAGCAACGGTCACCTGGTCGGCTTCGGCTACGGGTACCTCTCCGCCCCCGGGCAGTGGTGGCACGACCAGGTGTACAACGCGCTGCCCGGCGACGCCCGCAAGAGCTGGTTCGCCGACTGCTTCGAGGTGGTCGAGCTGCACGTCCGTCCGGCCGCCCAGGGGCACCAGCTCGGCGCCCGCCAGCTCCGCGCCCTGCTCGGGATGGCCGAGGGCAGCACCACGCTGCTCTCCACCCCGGAGGCGGACGAGCGGACCTCCCGGGCCTGGCGGCTCTACCGCCGGTTCGGCTTCGTCGACGTGTTGCGGGACTTCCGCTTCCCCGGTGACGAGCGGGCCTTCGCGGTGCTCGGCCGGGAGCTGCCGCTCCCCGCGCCGGAGCGATGACCACCGGCGGCACCCCCACCGCAGGTACGGCCGCCGGAGGTACCGCCGCCGGGCGGCTGAGCTGGCTGCTGCTCGGCGTACTGGTGCTGGCGCAGATCGGCTATCCGCTGACCGGGGGCGCCGATCGGGCCCGGTTGACCGTCGCCACCGTCTGCCTCGGCTGGCTGCTGTCGGTGAGCCACGCCCTGCTCACCCGGGGATCGCGGGTGGCCGCCGGGCTGGTACTGGTCACCACCGGCGGCGGGCTCGCGGTCGAGGCGCTCGGCGTGGCCACCGGCGTACCGTTCGGCGGGTACGCCTACTCCGGCGAGCTGGGCCCGAAGCTGGCCGGGGTACCACTGATCATCCCGCTCGCCTGGACCTGGATGGCCTGGCCGGCCTGGCTCGCCGCGGTCCGGCTCACCCGGCCCGGGGCGGGTCGGGTCGCCCTGGCCGCCGTGGGGCTGGCCGGCTGGGACCTCTTCCTCGACCCGCAGATGGTCGCCGAGGGCTACTGGAGCTGGCGGGACCCGGACCCGGCCCTGCCGGGGGTGCCGGACGTGCCGATCAGCAACTACCTCGGCTGGCTGGTCTTCGCCGTACTCCTGATGGCGCTGCTCGGGCCGGTCGCCGGCCGGGCCGCCGGGCTCGCCGCCGACCGGGACGCCCCGATGCACGCCCTCTACCTCTGGACCTACGCCGGCAGCCTCCTCGCGCACGCGGTCTTCCTCGACCTGCCCGCGTCGGCCGGCTGGGGCGGGCTGGCCATGGCGGTCGTCGCGGTACCGCTCGCGGTGCGGCTGGCCCGACAGCGGCGACGGTCCCGCACCGGTGCCGCCGCACCCGCGTGACCGGGACCCTGCCCGCCTGGGCGCTGACCGCCGTCCTCGGGCTGCTGGCCGGGCACGCCTGGCTGAACGCCAACCGCTGGCTGCGCCGTCCCCCGCCCGGCACCGCCGGCACCGACGAGCCGGTCGCGGTGCTGCTGCCGGTACGCGACGAGGCGACCCGGGTCGGGCCCTGCCTGCGGGCGCTGCTCGCCCAGCGGGGCGTACCCGAGCTGGAGATCGTGGTGCTCGACGACGGTTCGACCGACGGTACCGCCGAGGTGGTCCGGGCGGTCGCGGCCGGTGACCGACGGGTACGCCTGCTCGACGGTGCACCGCTGCCGCCGGGCTGGCTCGGCAAGCCGTACGCCTGCCAGCAGCTCGCCGACCGGGCCGGCCCGAAGGCGCGGGTGCTGGTCTTCGTGGACGCCGACGTGACGCTTCGCCCGTACGCGGTCGCCGCCGCCGTGCACACGCTCCGGTCGGCGGAGGCGGTGCTGCTCTCCGCGTACCCCCGGATCGTCGCCGGCTCGGCGGCCGAGCGGCTGGTCCAGCCGCTGTTGCAGTGGCTCTGGCTGACCTTCCTGCCGCTGGCGGCGATGGAGCGTTCGCCCCGGCCGAGCCTGGCCGCCGCCGGTGGCCAGTTCCTGGTGCTGGACCGGGCCGGCTACCGGCGGGCCGGCGGGCACGCGGCGGTCCGGGACCGGGTGTTGGAGGACATCGAGCTGGCCCGGGCGGTGAAGCGGTCCGGCGGCCGGATCGCGCTCGCCGACGGCTCCCGGCTGGCGCAGTGCCGGATGTACGGTTCCTGGCCGGAGCTGCGGGACGGCTACACCAAGTCGCTCTGGGCCGCGTTCGGGTCGCCGGCCGGCGCCACCGCCGTCGTGCTGCTGCTGCTCCTGCTGTACGCCCTGCCGCCGCTGCTCGCCGTCGGCGCCGCACTGGGCGGCGCGCCGACGGTCGCCCTGGCGGCACTGCTCGGCTATCTGTTCGGGGTGCTCGGACGCCTGGTCAGCGCCCGGGCGACCGGTGGCCGGGGCTGGCCGGACGCGTTGGCACATCCGTTGTCGGTCGCGCTCCTCGGTTGGCTCACCATCCGGTCGTACCATCTGCGAAGGCGGGGACGGCTCAGCTGGCGGGGCCGACCGGTGCGCTGACGAGGGGGCGTACGTAGGTGAGTCGGGTGGTCGTCATCGGTGCCGGCGTCGGCGGGCTGGCCGCCGCGGCCCGGGCAGCGGCGCTCGGCCACGAGGTCACCGTCTACGAGCGGTCCGACGTGGTCGGCGGCAAGCTCGGCCGGTACGCCCGGGAGACGCCGTTCGGGACGTTCCGGTTCGACACCGGCCCCAGCCTGCTCACCCTGCCGCAGGTCTTCGCCGACCTGTTCGAGGCGACCGGCGCCAAACTGGACGAGTACCTCGACCTGACCCCGCTGGACCCGATCGTCCGGCACGTCTTCCCGTCGTCGGCCACCTCTGCGGCGACGGTGCTCGACTCGGGCGCCGATCCGGAGGTCTTCGCGGCCCGGATCGCCGAGCGGTTCGGCGGGCCGGCCGCCGACGACTGGCGGCGGCTGTGGCGCCGCGCCGAGCGGATCTGGACGGCCTCCTGGCGGGACGTGCTGCGTCGCCCCGTCGACTCGCCCCGGGACCTGGCGAGGCTCGCCTGGCGGCTCGGCGACCTGGCCGCGATCGCACCCGGCCGGACCCTGCGCGACCTGGGCCGGCGCTACCTGCGCGACCCTCGGCTCCGTATGCTGCTGGACCGGTACGCCACCTACACCGGCGCCGATCCGCGCCGGGCGCCGGCCGTGCTCGCCGCCATCCCGTACGCGGAGCTGACCTTCGGCGGCTGGTATCCGCGCGGCGGGCTCGGCACCATCGCCGACGTGCTGCTCTCCCGCTGTCTCGACCTCGGGGTGGTGGTGGCGACCGGCAGCACCGTCACTGGCATCGAGGCGGCCGGCGGCCGGGTGCACGGGGTACGCCTGGCCGGTGCCGTACGTCCGGTACCGGCGGACGTGGTGGTGGCGAACACCGACGCGCTGACCCTCTATCGGGACCTGCTGCCGACCCCGGAGCGGCTGGCCGGGCTGGCCGACCGCAGCCTGGCCGGCTTCGTACTGCTGCTCGGGGTGCGCGGCGACTCCGGCCTGGCCCACCACAACGTCTTCTTTCCGACCGACTACGACGCCGAGTTCGACGCGGTCTTCGGCGATCCGGGTCGGGGCGTACCGGCCCGCCCGGTGGCCGACCCGACGGTCTTCGTCAGCGTGCCGGACGACCCGCTGGTCCGGCCGGCCGGGCACGAGGCGTGGTTCGTGCTGGTCAACGCGCCCCGGCAGGGGCGGACGCTGGGCGGGGTCGACTGGCGGCGGCCGGGGCTGGCGGACGCCTACGCCGACCGGGTGCTCCAGGTGCTCGCCGACCGGGGTGTGGAGGTGCGGGACCGGCTGCTCTTCCGACAGGTGCGTACCCCGGCCGACCTGGCCGGCGCGGCCGGCGCCCCGGGCGGGGCGATCCACGGCAGCGTCGGCGGGCTGCTGCGGCCGGCGAACCGGGGTCCGGCGCGTGGCCTCTTCCTGGTCGGCGGCTCCACCCACCCGGGCGGCGGCCTGCCGATGGTGGCGCTCTCCGCGCAGATCGTCGCGGCCGAGATCGGCCCGGCCTGACCGGCCCGCGCCGGAGACTCAGCCTGGCGGCTGCCGGTAGGTGACCCGCCGGATCAACACCTCGAACGGTCCGCGCCGTCCGGTCCGGCGCATCCAGTCGGCCAGCAGCACGGTACCCAGCCAGGTCGTGGCGGCCAGTGCCGCCGTGCCGGCGACGGTGAGGGTGCCGGAGAGGTCGAGCAGGAACGGGGTGAAGGTGACGGCCCAGACGATCGACTGGGCCAGGTAGCAGGTCATGGAGCGCTGGCCGGTGGCGGCGATCGCGTCGACCACCGGCCGGGGGTGGCGGGCCTGGAGCCGGGCCGCGACCAGCGACAGCAGCGCGGCGTACCCGAGGCCGCCGAGCAGCCCCGTCGCGTCGTGCAGCGGACCCAGCAGTTCGAGGGTCGCCCGGTCCGGCACCGCCAGCACACCGGCGAGGATCAACGAGATCGGCTGGGCACCGAGCACCGCCGCGCCGATCCCGGCCACCGCCGTGCCGCGCAGCAGCCTCCGGTGTCGCTGCGGCTGCTCCAGCACGCGTCGGCGCCCCGCCCACAGCCCCAGCGCGAACGGGCAGGCGAAGCCGAGCGGCCCGAGCAGGGCGACGTAGAGCGACACCGGAGCACGCTGCACGACCATGGCGAGTGGGTCCGGCGGAAGCATCGAGACGTGCGGCGGGTCGGTGCTGATCGTCAACGAGTCGGCCCCCGGCAGCGCACCGAGCAGGAAGAAGAGGACGGCCGTCGACAGCAGCCAGCGGTCCCGGCGGCGTACCAGCCAGGCGCCCGCGAACAGCAGTACCCCGTACGCGGCCAGGATGTCGCCGACGTAGAGGAGTACCGCGTGCAGGAAACCCACCACCACCAGCACCAGGCTGCGTCGCCACAGCAGCCGGCGTACGGCCCGTGGCCCGAGTGCCTCCTGCCGGTGCGCGATCCGGGCGACCCCGTACCCGAACAGGAGCCCGAACATCGGGAACGCCCGACCGTCGACGAAGGTCGCGAGCAGCCAGGTGACGGCCCGGTCGAGGGCCGAGCCGTCCTGCGGGTAGCCACCCAGCACCGATGCGCCGCGCAGGAAGTAGTGCGAGTTGGCCAGGGCGATGAACAACAGCATGAAGCCGCGGGCCAGGTCGGGCCCGAGAGCGCGGGTCGACAGTGGCGCCGGGCGGGCCGCACTCGACGTCGTCGGCCGGCTCGGGGGCTGGTCCGTCAGGTCCGGGCGACGGTGCGCTGTCATGCCCAGAGCCAACCAGGGTCGGGTACCGGTTCTCGTCGTGCTTCGGTCGGTAACGGATCGACCAAAGTCGGTCGCCGGCATCGACGACCGATCAGCTCACCGGCTCAACGGCTCACCGTGCCGGGCCGTCCGCTCGGAGCCTCGGCGGCAGCGTCGACGTCACTCGGGCGGTTCGCGGCGGCTCAGTTCCATCCCGGTCGGCTCGCGGCGGGCCAGTTCCTTGCCGGGGAGGATCTCGTCGCCGGTCGGCGCCTCCCCGATCGGGTGCCGGCCGGACGACTCCGCACCGACCGGCCGACCGGCGGACGGCTGCCCGGCCGGGTCGCCGCCACCCGCTCCCCTGCCGGTCGACTCCCGGCCGGTATCCAGCGACCGGCGGACCGCCGAGAGCAACTGGACCATGCCGAAGAAGCCGAGCAGCACCCAGACGGCGGTTGCCAGGGTGATCGTGCCGGCCGCCAGCTCCGGCATGACCAGGTGCGCCAGCCCGGCGACCAGTAGTCCCACCACGGCGACGCTGACCCGACTCGGCCGCTCCCCGACGGTGACGGTGCCGATCTCCTTCATCCCCGCCGAGACCGAACGGGCCCGGGTGTACTCGTGCAACCAGGAGAGTCCACCGGCCGCCACCACCAGTACGCCGGGGGCGCCCACCAGCCAGAAGGCGATCAGCCAGCAGACCTCGCCGACCCGGTCGGCGAGCGAGTCGTAGACGTACCCGAGTCGGGTGGTCCGGCCGGTGACCACGGCGACCGCGCCGTCGATGCTGTCCGCCACGGCGGCGAGCAGCACGAACCCCGCCGCCAGGAGCGGCCCGAGCGGCCCCGGCCGGGACTGGGCGACCGCCACGGGTACGGCGACGCAGAGCAGCACCCCGAGCACCGTCACCGCGGTCGGCGACACGTGCAGCCGGGCGAGGAAGCAGCCCAGGACGTACGACATCCGCAGCCAGCGGCGCACCGACGTGGTGGCCATCCGGGGGTCGAAGCCGCCGTGCAGCCGCGCCCACTTGTTGGCGTACTCGTCCCACGTCAACCGGTTGCCCACGTTGGCTCAACCGCCGGACGGCGGCCCAGGTCGCGCCTGCGGCTCCGGCCCGGGCCGCATCCGGTCAGACTCCGACGCCGGCCTGGAGGCTCTGCCAGACCTCCCGGGTCGCGGTCGACCGGTTGAGGGTGATGAAGTGGATCCCCGGCACACCCTCGTCGAGCAGCCGGCGGCACATCTCGCTGGCCTGCTGGATGCCGAGTTGGCGGACCGCCTCCGGATCGTCGGCGATCCGGTCGAACTGCGCGGCCAGCGCGGGCGGGAACGGTGCCCCGGAGAGCTGCTGGGAGCGTTCGATCGTGCTGAGCTGGGTCACCGGCATGACGCCGGGCAGGATCGGGGTGTCGCAGCCGGCCGCCGCGACCCGGTCGCGCAACCGCAGGTAGTCGTCGGCGTCGAAGAACATCTGGGTGATCGCGAAGTCGGCTCCGGCCCGGCACTTCTGGATGAAGTACCGCGTGTCGGTGGCGATGTCCGGCGAGCGGGGGTGCTTGTACGGGAACGCCGCCACCCCGACGCTGAAGTCGCCCGCCTCGCGGACCAGCCGGACCAGTTCCTCGGCGTAGAGCACGCCGGTCGGGTGCTGCACCCACTCGCCCATCGGGTCGCCCGGCGGGTCGCCGCGCACCGCGAGCACGTTGCGCACCCCGGCGCCGGCCAGCCGGCCGATCACGTTGCGCAGCTCGGCGACCGAGTGGTTGACGGCGGTCAGATGCGCCATCGGCAGCAGGGTCGTCTCGGTCGCGACCCGCTCGGTCACCGCGACGGTGGTGTCCCGGCTCGACCCGCCGGCACCGTAGGTGACCGAGACGAACGAGGGACGCAGCGACTCCAGCTCGCGGATCGCCTGCCAGAGCAGCCGCTCGCCCTTCTCCGTCTTGGGCGGGAAGAACTCGAAGGAGAAGGTCGGCGAGGGACCACGGACCAGGTCCCCGATCGCCGGCCGCGAGTCGGGGAGGACGGAGGGAAGACCGAGCGCCACGCCGCGACTCTACCGGTCGGGCCGGCCTGGTCCCGCACCATTGGGCCCTGTTGGGGGCGGGAAGTCCGCTTTTCGGTCCCATCTAGCGGTCACCACGATGTTGCGGGCCGCGGCAGGCCGCGAGCAGTCCGCGTACGGCGATCTGCCGGCCGTGGCAGGGCCAGGGGTCGGCGCAGGCACGGCAGACGTTCGGTCCGGCCGGGCCGGAGAGCCTGTTCCCCGGCTCGGCGGGGAGTGGACTGTGCTCCCGGTGCAGGCGTATGGCGAGCCGCCAGGCCATCGGGTGCACCACCTCGGGCGGTGGCTCGTCGGGTGGGTCCTCCGGGTCGAACGGCAACTCGCTGGGCACGACGGGCACTCCTCGACTCCTCGATCGGACACCGCCGGTCGGTGGTGCCGTCGGGTGCCGATCGAACGGCGGATCGGGCCGCCGTGGAGGAGCCAGCGGGGCGGGGCCAGCCCGCTGGCCCCGGGGCCAGCGTCGGGGCCAGCCGCCGCGCTACGGTGCCGGGATCCTCCGGTACGCCCACGGCCGCCGGTACCGCAGCAGGACCGCCAGCAGTACGACGGCGAGCAGCGCCGCCCCGCCGTCCGTGACGTACGACGGCAGCAGTCCCGGCACGCCGAACCGGTCCCGGGTGGCCTCGAAGACCTCCGGCGGGATCATCACCAGACCGGCCGCCTGGGTCACGTTCACCGCCAGTGCCGTCCAGAAGACCCAGGTCCGGCCGGTCCTGGCGAGCAGGCCGACCGCGTTGCCGACCAGGTAGACGCAGCCGACGATCCGGAACCCGGTCAGGAAGCCGGGCGCGTCGGCCTGCGCCTGTGCCTGCGTGGAGCCGGCCAGCCGCATCATCTCCTCCATCGCCCGGAGGTCGATGACCACGAAGTTCTGTAGCGCCGTGCCGGCCACGAAGAGGAGTGAGCAGACGAGGGTCAGGTTCTGCACCGGTCGGGTCCACCGGGTCGGAACACGGTCGTCCCGCTGGTCAGCGGTCTGCGGTACGAAGCTGGACATGGCCTCCGACGCTAGGCCGGAGGCGGGGCGGCGTGATCGGGGATGATCCCCATCTCTCCCTGGCCCCGACCCCGAGTCGGTTCCCTCTATCCGGCAGCCTGCCGCTTTCTGATCCACTCCTCGACGTCCCGCTTCAACCAGACGTTGCCCATCTTCAGTTTCTGGATCGGCGCCGGGAAGTCTCGGTGGCTGGTGATGACGTGGACTCGCTGTCGGGACAGGTTGCCGCCCAACATGTCGCGGATCTCCGCCACTCCGACCAGTTCCTCCACAGGGCCGACGCTAAGCAACTGCACTTGCCGTTGACGTCGACAACTACGACGTCAACACTAGGGGCTATGACTTCCCCGAACGAGCTACCGATCTCCGAGCGCCCGATGCCGTTCCGACTCCGACCGCACTCGCCCAGGCGCCCGCTGTGGCACTGTTCGGGCTGCCCCGGCCAACCATGGCCGTGCGGGGTGGCACGACTGCTGTTGCGGGCCGAATTCTCCAACGCCCCGGTCGGACTCGCCCTGTACATGTCGGCACAGCTCATGGAGGCGTTGACCGACCTGCACCGGCTCAGCCCCAGCCCGGCACCGGAGCCCAAGATCCTGTTCCAGCGGTTCGTCGCATGGACTGCCCGGGAACCTCTCCACTGAGCCCGATGACACGAGAACGTCGTACCCGGGCGGTAGGAATTGAGCCGCGCAGGGAGGTGGCGTCGCCGCCTCCGGGGTCGTGCGCGGGGGTCAGCAGCAGCTTTCGTCAGATCGTCACGCGCCGAAGGACCGCCGATGCCCCGACCAGAGCACCAGCCGCACGACTCCGCGTCCCGCCACCCGGCCGCACCGGGCTCACTCGGCGCGCTGCTGACCGAGTTGCGCCTCGCCCGGGGCTGGAGTCAGCTCCGGGTGGCCGAGCAGCTCTGCGCCGCGTCCGGCGTACCGACGGTCAGCCGGCACGAGGTGTCGTGACGGTCGGAGTTACAGACACTGTGCGGCTCTGACCTGCGCCTTGTTGGGCGCCCCCGGGCAGTGCTGCGAACACTGGTCCGGGGGCTTGATCAGGATCGGAGTCCTGACCCGTGACCACTGTAGGACCTACGTCCGCCATGGGCGGAGCTGCCGCCGTGAAGGCGGCCCTGCTCGCTTCCAAGGATCTTCGCCCCAATGAACGGCTTGTGCTGGTAGCTATCGCCGCTCACACGAACCGCGACGGGGACGCCTGGCCCTCGGTCGCCACGATTGCCGATTACGCGGGTGTCTCTACCCGGACCGTGCAGCGGTGCCTTGCCAAGCTGGTGCAGCTCGGCCGCCTAGCCGTGCGCCAGGTCGCCAACATCGCCACCCGCGTCTACCGGCTGGTGTCGGGACAGCGAGCCGGGGGTGACGACCAGGGCCAGGGGGTGACGGATGACGGGCCGAGGGGTGACAGCCGTAGCGTGTCACCTGAAGTTGTTGAAGATCAATCGAAGTTGAAGGGCCGCGCTGCCGCGCGGAACTGGCGCCAGTGGATCAAACCCAACACTCCCCCGCAACGGCAGTCGTACGGGTACCCGGAGCGGCGAGGTGCCGCTCTACCGGTAGCGAATAGGGCCGACCAGTGCCCGAAGCACAGGGGCAGCCCTGCCGGGAACTGTGGACCGTGCCGCAGTGAAGGTCTCGGCGGTGCGGCGTGAACGTTCGCCGGGTCGCGTCGATCGCCGGAACCGTTGCCGTCACGGTGATTGCCGCTGTCGCGTCGTACGACCACATGCGTGAGCTTGCGCTACGGGCCGGACAGTCGCCGCTGCTGGCGGCCCTGCTGCCGCTGTCCGTTGACGGGATGATTCTCGTAGCGACGCTGGCACTCGGGGACGGCCGCCGGTCCCGCTGGTCTGCCTGGTTGGCGTTCCTCGTCGGGGTGGCCGCGTCCCTGGCAGCGAACGTCATCGTTGCCGACCCTGACCCGGTGTCCCGCGTCGTGTCGGCGTGGCCGGCGGTTGCTCTGCTGCTCACGGTGGAGGTTCTAGCCCGGTCCGGCAAGCCTTCCCCGGCACTTCCGGCGGAACGACCGGCGGAACAAGCCGCGCCGCAGCCTGAAACAGCCGTACAGCCGCCGGTAGATCCGGGACCGCCGTCCACCCCTCGGGAGGATCACAAGCTGTCTAGGAAGCGGCGACCGGCCACAGAGACCCGGAAGCTTGCCGCCGCGATGCTTGCCGAGCCCGGAACCACCCGGGAGCAAGTGGCAGCATCCCTCGGCATAACCCCCCGCTACCTCCGTACCGTCCTCAACGCTGGTTAGGAGCCACCCTTATGAAGGTCACCGAAGAGAACCCGGGCGAATGGGTCGCCGTTCTAGAGATGCCGCTCGCACCCGAGGAGTTGACGGAGCTTGCCGGCAAGGTTCCGGCGGAAGCTGTCTGCACCGACGTGGAACAGGACGGAGACAGGCTCTACATGAGGTGGGAGGTTCCCCGGGTCGAAGCGATCAACTGAGCCCACCACGGCTGGCACAAGGGCCCCGGGCTTCCGGGGTCCTTGGCACCTACTACGGTCAGCCGTGTTCGCCTTCAAGATCCTTACGGCGCTTCTCGGCCCACGCCCGAACATCCTTCGTAGCCCAGACACGGCCAACCGTCAGGTGTGCGATCGGCGCCGGGAAGTCGTCCCGGTCCGCCAGGGCGTTAGCCCGCTGCCGAGAGATGCCAAGGAAGTCGGCAATCTCAGCCATCGCCATCACTTCCTCGGTCACCGGCAGACCTTCCGACGGGCCACCCTTTACGACACGTCATGTAGCCCCTCTTGACGACTCGTAAAGGCCGGTGGGACGGTTGGGCATGCCCAGTGAGAGCGCCCCAAAACCCAACCGGTCACCTAGCTTCCCCCGCGCCCGACAGCCCGTAACACCAGGTGACACCCTCTACGCACCAGAGGGGCACCACTACCAGCCCTACGACGCGACACCGCGCATCCTCGGGGACCTCCGGCTACGGGTCACAGTCGTACCCCGCGACACCTCGGCACGGGATGGCTTCCTACTACTGCGCGGCTACCTGCTCGACCCCGACGGATGTGAAGCAGTGCGGGAGACGTGGCACTACGTGCGGCTAGCGTGGTGTCGGGTAGCCGTTCCGCCCGGCAGGGAACCGCAGTGAGCGGATCTCGGTCCCACATTCCCAGCCGGCCACTGTGGTACTGCCATAGTTGCCCCGGTGTCCCCTGGCCGTGTCCCCCGGCCCGAGCATCGCTGCTGGCCGAGTACGCCGACGACCGGACAGCGCTAGCCGTCTACCTCGGAAGCAACCTCTACGAGGCTCTAGCCGACCTCCACCGGCTCCGACCAAACCCGGGCCCTGACGCTGCCGCCGTGTTCGCGCGGTTCCTTGCCTGGGCAGTTCCACCCAGGGCGCCGTATTGGCCGGAGGGGGAACCTAGCCGCAATCAACGGCCGTAGCCGGAGAGCCGGGGTGGCTCCGGTGTAGCCGGGCAGGGTTGCGTTGCCTCGCTATGGTCACGATCGTGACGAGGATTCGGCAAGCCGATCGGCGTCTGCCATCCCGCTTCTACCGGCAGCGGCCCCCTTACTCAAGGGAGCCGCTGTCAACGCTTGAGCCGACAGCGTGGGACGTTCGTCTGGCTCAAGTCCGGGACTTGGCTGGCATGCTGGCTCTGCTGGCCGTACCGGCCTTCGCGTTACGGGCTTGGCTGGTCGCGTCCTTCGATCTCGGTGTGGCTTCGGCACTGATGCTGCATACCACACCAGCTCAATTGATATACGCCGCACTCCTGCTGACGCTTCCTATATTCCTGATATTATTCGGCGTACTCCTCGCCCGCTTGGCATGCCGTGCCACAATTCAGCGAGAGCAGCACGCGACTCTAGTGGTCCTTGCGCCGTACGTGGGTCTGCCATTCTTCATGGTGCCGATTGCTATGGGGTTTCCTAGCGGGGATTGGGCAATCGCGGCCATGATGCTAATCGCCTTTCCACACCTCGTCACGACAGACATAACTGCCGAGCGCCTCGCCCCTGACTTTCCGAAGCCCGTAGGCAAACGCTTCGTGCAGATCGGGATGTTTTCCATAGCCCTGTTTGCCCTAATGCCGTTCGTGTATCCAGGAATGTGGCTACCACCCGAGCGGGCGACGGTTTCGGGAACGCCGAAAAAAATATACGTACTCGAACGCAAAGACGGCGAATACGTTTTTTTTGACCCAGCAAAGAAATCTGTTATCCGCCTCCCTGAAGCTGAGATCAAGGATCGTCAATACTGCGACGAGTCCGATATGGAGTACTTAGCAGAAGTGGTTATTGCTGGGCCGCAGGGGCGGCCAGCTTGCCCGTGATGGACCCCAACCCGCGTCCGACGATGCATTGACGTCCAACCGGAACCCACCGATGCAGCGATGGGGGCCCTTAGACCGCTCTGGATGGACAGCCGGCCCCGGCTCTACACCAGAGCCGACCGCCCCGCGCCCTCTACCTGATCAGTGCCGCCGCAGCGCTCAGCGCGACTACCAACGCCGCAACAGCCTGAATCAGCGGGGGAAGTTCCCGCAGGTAGTTCGTCCTGCGCCTGCGCGGCTGGGGCTGTCGCCTGTTGACTCGCTTCTTCCTGCCCCCTACTGTCGCCAAGTGCGCTCCAAACTGTAGTTGAGACCCAACTCGTAACGCTGCTAGGACGGAGCCACCCCTACGGCGCCCAGACGGCCATCTGGGCGCCGTAAACACATCCGGCATCAGAGCCCTACGTGGGTGACCCTGCCCTTGTTGGCGGACACTTCAACAGTCATTCGAGATTTCGTCAAGTTGACCGTGTGTGGCTGTCTCCACATCCCCATGTGCACTGGCGACATCTCAGAACAGTTCAGAGCCGCCCAGCACGCCTCAAGGCGCAACGATCCTTGATCACTATCCGCCATGTGCACAAACAGGCGGTCGTGCCCGTCCGTCAGTCACCTCTTAAACCCTTGCAAGTACCGGGACTGACGGTAAGGGCGCTAGCGTATAACCGCAACCACCCCACGGAGCGCTGTGCGTAGGACGACTAGACGACTAAGGGGTGATCCGCCTGGCAAGGAGTGGCAACAAGTGGCAACCACTGGAAACGTATGATCGGCGCCTTGCTACTCGCTGCTACTTGGCCCCGCTAATTGTCAGCCGAACGGATGACCGCCCATCAGCCTCTTGAGATGCGCCATCCGCAAGTTCGGGCTACCTGAGCGGTGTGCGTCTGCGGGGGTAGGTGTTGCTTACGTACGGCACCGTTGAGAACCCAGGGCCCAACGGAAGCGTGGGCCCATCGGGGTTCCTCAACTAGCTAGCCGCAGCTTCGATCCAGATCACCGAGTCCGGCTCAGCCACAATCAGACCGGCAGCACGGTGTACTAGACGGAAACCAACCTCGTCCGTATCGAAGTAGGCGTCGTCGGAGATATCGAGCTTCGTGCTGCGGATACCGAAGAAGACCCGCGACATGTCCGCCACGATCACCGACCGAGCCGGAACATTGTTAGACGCAAAGATCGGCAGCCCCTGGGCGGTCCGGGCCGGATTACCCGTCACAGTCCCCTGAAGGTAGGCGCCAGTGGTGCCGTTCTCACGCTCAAGCCGCAGCGCCTTCGCCATAGCACCGTTAGCGAACACGACGGTAGCGGCACCGCCGTCCGCTTCAATGTCGGCAACCGCACCCACAACATCATCCCAAGCGACCGTAGTGCTACCGGACGCAAGAGCGACCTTGGTGTGATTCCCGGCGGCGGTGAAGCCAGTGATTCGGCCTGTTGCGGCACCGAAGCTGTCGAGATCGATCCGGGTAGCGATATCCCGGGTCATGGTGTCCGCAAGGATCGAGCGCAGCTCAAGAGCCGAATCCATCAAGATCTCATTACTCGCCCGGTGAATCGTCTTGTAGCCGTACGCCCGCAGCTCCGGCCCCTGCCACTCCGTATCCCCCTCAGGGATAGTCGTCGCCTCAGGCGTCGGCCCAGCGACACCAGACGACGCTACGAGCTGAGGAAGCCTCAGCACGTTCGACGTAAGCGGCAGCACGTTGATACCCGGGGCCCGCAGCACCACCGAACGCCGCCGCAGCAGATCGATGTACCGCCCGGACACCCGCGTCGGAACGGTGTACCCGCCATCGGCGTTGTCGGACTCCTTCAGGGCCCGCAGCTCGGTCCGGTTCGGGAGAAGCGCTCGCCACTCCATGCCGCTGTCCGAGTCGCTGTCTCGCGTTCTACGGGCACCAGCGGCAGCCAGCCGGCCAGCGTGAGCGTTCAACGCCCGATGCTCCGCCTCAAGCTCCGCAGCCCGGACGTACCGCTCCGCCTCCTGGCCCAGCTCGTCAATCTCACCGTTGATCCGGGCCGCTCGCTGACCTCGGTCAGCCTCGCTCAGGGACGTGTCAGCCTGCACAGCCTTAAGCTGCTCGAAAGCGCGTGCGCGCATCTCAAGGACACGCTCCGCCTCCGCTACGTAATCAGTCACATGTACTCCAATCCGATGCAAGCCCAAGCGCAGACTGCGCAGGGCTAGAAACAAAAAGCCGCCCCATATGACCGGGACGGCTACCCAGGTGTTGCTAACTAGTTGGTAAAGCTGTGGTGCCTTGACTACTTGGCCTGTAGCGCGTCAACGGCAGCGACCGCAATAGCGGCATAGACCTGCGCCCAAGCATCCTGGCCAACCTCAAGGCATCGCTCAGTCCGGTCATAGAATTCAGCGATGATCGCGTCAAGGTCGTCAGTGTCGAGCCGCGCAAGTGCGGTAACGAGCTGCTCCATGTGTCTTCCTCCTTCTGTATGGGGCACAAAAGAACCCCGGCCGGTGTTGGCCGGGGTTAGGTCCCTCTACCAATAGTGAATTAATCCGTAGACCAGCCGTCAGGGAAGGCGTCTAGGAAGTCCAGCACTGCCGGACTGACCCGGAGAACCCGTCGCGTCCGCAGCCTGTGCTCAGGGCGCCTACGCCGTACAGGGCTACCGGACAACCGAGCGCGCTGGTTCTCCGCCTCCCGGATCTCCTGGCAGGCTGGCGAGCACATTTCCCGGGGTCTACCTCTCCGAGGCGGCCCACCGTCGAACGTTCGGCCGCACACGAGGCACCTACGGCAACGCTGGCCCCGGTTCTGGGCCCGCTTCCACTCCTCGCGCCGCCGCTGGATCACAGCGGCACGCTCAGCCAAAGCAGCAAGCCACTCCGGGCACGGCGACTCGCCTACGGGATGCCCTACTCTGCACCGCGAGCACCACCGATAGTTTTTACAATTATCCAAATACGATTCTCCAATCAATTCTAGATCGAACGAATTCCCACAAAACTAAGAAGATTCGCAGACGCAAAAACGCGCCTAAACCAGTGGGTCGACAGGCGATCCTCAGTAAAGTTTCAGCACCCCCTACCCCCTGATGAATCGAGCTCGCTAGATTGACACAATGAAGGGGCGCGACCTACTCATTCCGGCCAGACAGTAGCAATTCGAGCCGGCCGCCAACGTCTCGCCTCCATTTGTTGCCACTAGCATCAGCAAAGAAGATCTCTATGAGAATGTCGTCCGCCTCCCTGTTGCGAATATCTGATGATATTTCATGTGGCGGAACCAAGGCGAGAGGCTCGGAGTTCGGCGGAATAACGGCGCGGGTTAGGGGCTGTACGGCCTTGTGCGTCCCGTCACCTATTGGTCGGTAGAAGAAGATTGAAGCCCCGTAGACTGGCAGGGCCGAGGCGTTCCTCACCCTCACAACTCGTTCGGTCATAGTGCCTCCGATGGGAGTAGGAGACGTCGGTCCAATAACGATCACGTCCCACCAACACGACACCTGGTTTGCTTGCGTTTGCATAGCGTCCAGGTCGCGCGCTCGTCGGTCGGCCTCAGCCCGTTCATCGCGGGCTGATTCAATCTGGTAGATGCGCCTCGCTATCAATGATGCGATGACAGCAGCAACGAGAGCACCAAGGGAGCCGATCGCGCTTATCCACGCCGGTACGTCGCCCCAGTCGGCTGTTTGCAGAGCAACAGAGTTCACGAGAGCAGAGTAGGCGGCTTACGCAACCTCGCCTGTCGGCCGTGGTTGCGGTTCCCTACGCCGGAGTTGCACGGCCCGGAAGCGGGCCGAAGGCAGAAAGATCGTTAGTGCCGCCCTTTGACGGGCGACCAAAGCAAGATCACCCGTCGTCGGCTGCTCTGGTGCCGTCGCAGGCAGCGTGGTCGCGCTTGGCCTTCCACCTCTTTGGTCGCTGAAGCCGAGCGCCAGGAACGCTCGGCACTGATCAAGTATCACTAACTACTAGCAACTAGGACAGCCCTCCAAAGGGCTGCCCTTTGAACTGGGTACTTCAACCCCTCCCAACTTCTTCCGTGAAGGCAACCCCAAAGTAGATATAGAGTGCGTCCAGGTTCCCGCAGGTCACACACCATCCCTGTCCCCCTGTGAGGGGGACGCTGTCTCCCTGCGAGGGGGACAAGGGGCTACGTGACGCCCTGGGCGATGCTGGCCCGGTGGTGGTTGCAGACCACCGTCCCCTTGCCCTTCTGAAAGAGTGTGTAGGGCAGCACCAGGCAGCGTAGGCCGGACTCCGGGAGGACAAGCCCCATCGTCTTCGCTGCGGTAACGGCCTTGTCAGCGGCCTTGTCTGCCTGCCGGCCGCAGCCGATCCCCAACACCTGCGCCAGCTCCCCCGGGCCGAACTCGGCGTGTCCGATCTGGTTGGCCCAGCCGAGGGCAGCGAAGTGAACCCGGAAGGCACGCGGACTGATCCGCTCATCCTTGGCCATCCGCCGGTACTCCGGCTGATGGATTGCCCCGAAGTCTCCGGCGAATTTGAACCGGCTCACCGGCACCGTTCGCAGTTCTCGCCAAGCTGCGCATCCCGCTCGGCAATGAACGCCTTTACTGCCTCAGTGCCAAGAAGCACCGTGCAGAACAGTCGCAGGCCGAGGGGTGCCGTCTCATCCTCGGCGAAGCTTTCAGCCCATGCGACGACGGCGGCAAAATCCATATACACACTCCTTAGCCTCAACAGGTTGAAGGGCCGCAGTCAGCGGCCCCCTAGTAGTCCCCTGAGGCGCACGCGCGCCTCAACAGACAACGGCGGCGCCTCATCGACAATTCGTTTGACATGCGCTTCCCAAGCGGAACGGCTGGGCGCGCTTCCTATACCGCGACTTACGCGGCTACCAGAAACGGGCAGAGTTGTCCCCCTAACGGTGTGTGGAATGAAGGCAGCGTTTACACGCGGGAACGGTCACCGCGCGCCCGGCTGTCTCCTCCAAGGGGACCGGCAGGGGTTGACTGGACCTGACGGCAGACTACCGCGACTGTGACAGTCGTGAGCCCGACGGCAGAGGCATGACATGAAGGAACCCCGGAGCGAGGAATTTTACCCCGGGGCTCCGTCGAAGCCGTGCGCCCCTTAAAGCGTCCGTTCAAGCGTGCCAGGTAACAGACTCCGCTGCCTCCAGGCAATCCGCTTGCTGGGGCTTCCGGTGGCACGCTCGGCCAGGTCCCGAGGCAAGAACATGGCCGCCTGAACTCCGTCCCGTGCAGCCAGCGTGACAGCAGAAAACTCCGAGTTATCTGATTCCCACACCGGCAACGTCACCGCCCGAAGCCCATCAGAATCGGCTCTACCGGCTCTCACTCTCACCCCTGCCCGGAGGAGCATCCTTCGACGCGCATCCTCCGTATCAGCCTCACGCCAAGCCTCCTGGTACGTCTTCCCAGTAGGCCGGAACTCGGTACGCTCCTCCGTCTCCGGAAGATCTGAGAGTCGCACAATCCGATGCTCTAGGCTCTCAATTTGGGCTCGGTAGATCCTTTGGATTGCCTCGGGCTTACCTGCGGACTTTCGCAACAGATCGGCCAAGCTCTCCTCGGCCTGCCGCAACTCCTCGTGATGGGATTTGGCCGGAATCAAAACCGACTCCATGATCTCAAGATCCCCCACCGCAGCTAACAACATTTCTTCTACCAGGACCATCAACTTGTCTGCCCGGACAGACAATGCGGTGCAATCGTTCAGTCGCTCCGCTTTTCCTCGGCAACGGTAGTACTGGTAACGGTTCTTACGGGCCACAGATCCGACCAGAACCCGGTACATCGGCAACCCGCACAGATGACAAAATACGATACCGAGGAGGGGCGACGTCTGCGCCGTCCGCGTCTTTCTACGCGACTGCGCATCTAACGCTACCTGAACACGATCCCATTCCTTCTGGGTGAGAATCGGCTCAGCCCTCTTAACAGGCATCCCCTCAGCGTCTCGGATCACCTCACCCGCCTGCTCAGCAATCCCCAGCAGCGTCCGTGACCTGAGTATTGGAATTAGGGCAGTCGTCTTCCATCGACGACTCAACAAATCTTTCCCCATCTGCTTCCGGTAATGGTCGCTCGGTGTCGGCACACCACGATCGTTGAAATCGATGCAAATCGAGTTCATAGAATCGCCGCCTAGGATGCGATCAACGATCTCCCGTACCCGAGCCTCCGAGTCAGGGTCGACGACCAACCGCCAACCCTTACCATCGGTAGAGCGTTCAGGCTTGTAGCCGTAGGGCGGTGTGCCTCCTCCCCACCGGCCCGCCTCACGCAACCGAGCCACCCTCCGGCGACTCCGGTCAATCATTCTTTGCCGCTCAGACCGTGCCATCTCAGCCTGCAATACGAACCGGATTCGAAAACTGTCCCCATCATTCGAGTCGAGTCCTCGCGTATCCATCAGCCGGACAGGCTCACGGACTCTCTGGCCGGTTGCAGGATCCTTCCCCTCCTGCACATCCAGGATCAGAGCCGCGACGTTCAGCCCTTCCCTCGTCATCCGATCCACATGCCAGGCCACTAACACATCAGCCCGACCCTCACGCGCATCGTCCAACCAAGCGACGAACCCGGGTCGATCCCGAACCGCTCCCGAAATCCCATCATCGATGTGCAGCGCTATCTCCTCGAACCCCTCCCTTCGGCAGAGGTCGCGTAGGTCCGCGACCATCCCGTCAAGAGACGTGTTCGCGTCATCCGCCGCCTTCGAAAGCCGCACGTTGAGGCTGGCCCTGGGACGCCTGCCAGCGGAAGCCGCCACCATGTCCTGCATGCCCCGAAGCGTACGGCATGCTTGTAAGTCTGACTGGTACGATGTGTCCCGGTGGGAGCGGCAGCAACGGGTACCCGGCGAGTTCTGGCTGAGCTGGCTGGCGGCCGTGTTCGAGGTGTCCGTCGAGGAGCTGGCCGTCGCCGCCGCCGCGAGCCGACCCAGGGCGGCCGACGGCACGGGCGGGGACGGCGCAGATGCCGGCGCGGTGCGGGCCCGGCAGGAGCTGCTGGCCTCGGCACATGCCTGGCTCACCGATCCGGACGGGCCGGTCGGACCGGCGGTCACCATCCCGTTCCAGCCGACCCGAGCGCTCCCGGGCGGGCCGGTGCGGGTGACGCCGGACCGATCCGGAACAGCCGGTGCACCGCCGCCCGAGTTGCCGCTCGACGCGGCCGGGGTCGCCGGGCTGCGGCGGCTCGACGACGTCGTCGGCGGAGCGGACCTGCTGTCGTCCCCGGCCGGTCGGCTCGCCCTGGCGACGGCACGGTGCGCGACCGGCCGCCCCGGACGGCAGGCGCTTGCGCTGGTCGCCGAGGCGGCGCAGCTCACCGGTTGGCTGCACACCGACGCGGGAGAGGTCGACGCCGCGCTGCGGGCGTACCGGCTGGCGCTGACCGCCGCCGCCGGAGCCGGTGACCGGAGCCTCGGCGCCCACGTACTCGGTTCGGCGAGCCACCTGCTCGGCGCCTTCGGCGACGCCCGGGGCAGCCTGCTGCTGGCCCGTACCGGATATCTCGGCGCCCGACGAACCGCCCCGGCCGGGCTGCGGACGCTGCTGCTGCACCGGATCGCGTTCGCGGCGGCGCGGTGCGGGCGCCGACGCCCCGCTCACGCCGCGCTGCGCGCCGCCGACCGGGCGGCCGGACGACGCCAGCCGCCCCGGGAACCGCCCTGGCTCTACTGGCTGGACGAGGGCGAACTTGCCGCGATGACCGGCCGCTGCCTCGCCGCGCTGCGCCGCCCGCTGCGCGCCGAGCCGCTGCTGCGCGCCGCGCTGACCCGGGGCGGGCAGCCGAGGACGGCGGCGGTCTACGGCGCCTGGCTGGCCCGTACCTGCCTGGACCTCGGCGAGTGGGAGCGGGCCGCCGAGGTCGCGGACGCGGCGCTGCTCGACACCGTACGGTCCGGGTCGGCACGGGCGGCGGCGGAGCTGGCCGGCGTCGGCCGGCGACTCGCGGCGTACCGGGCGGAGCCGGCCGGCCGCCGGCACGCGGCGCTGTCGGCGGCGGCCCGTCGCTACCTGCCCACGGCGCCGCCGGCAGCTCTCGCCGGATGACCACGAGCCGACCGGCCGGCGTGGCCGGGACGCGCCCGCCGATCGTCGCCCGGCCTCCGCCACCCGGACTCCATCGACGAATCTCTCTGCTGTCGCAGCGGCCCCGACGGCCGGCCACAGGAGTTGATCACGCGGGTGAGCAGGGCAGACGGTCGGACGAGCGGTCCGACACCGGCCGCCTCCCGAAGCCGGTGGCGCGGCCCGCACCGCGCGCTCGGATGGTCGATCCACTAGCGTCATGGCGTGACCGCATCCGCCCCCGTCCCACCGGTCGAGCGCGCCGGCCTCCGCCAGCGGGTCGACAACTCGTTGGCCCGGTTCCTCGGCAAACAGCGCGCCTGGATGACCAGCATCGACGACGGGCTCAGCACGGTCGCCGACGCGCTGGAGGCGTTCGTGCTCGGCGGCGGCAAGCGGCTGCGGCCGGCGTTCGGCTACTGGGGTTACCGGGGTGCGGGTGGGCGCGACTCCGACGAGATCGTCAGCGGCCTGGCCGCGCTGGAGTTCGTGCAGGCCAGCGCCCTGATCCACGACGACCTGATGGACCGGTCCGACACCCGGCGGGGCGAACCGTCGATCCACCGCCGGTTCGCCGCCCAGCACCGGGCCGCCGGCTGGGGCGGTGGACCGGACGGCTTCGGCGAGTCCAGCGCCATCCTGCTCGGCGACCTCTGCCTGGTCTGGTCCGACGAGCTGCTGCACGGCAGCGGCATCGACCCGATTGTGGTCAGCCGGGCCCGGCCGGTCTTCGACGAGATGCGCGCCGAGGTCACCATCGGGCAGTACCTCGACGTGCTCGCGCAGGCGACCCGGGACGCCTCGGTCGACCGGGCGAGCAAGGTCGCCCGGTACAAGTCCGCCAAATACACGGTCGAGCGACCGCTGCTCTTCGGCGCCGCGCTCGCCGACGCGCCCGCCGAGCTGCGGGCCGCATATTCGGGGTACGGGCTGCCGCTGGGCGAGGCGTTCCAACTCCGGGACGACGTACTCGGTGTCTTCGGCGACCCCGGCCAGACCGGCAAGCCGGCCGGGGACGACCTGCGGGAAGGCAAGCGGACCTACCTGGTGGCGGCGGCGCTGGAGGCGACCACCCCGGCCGGACGGGAACTGCTGGACCGCCGGCTCGGCGACCCCGGACTCGACCAGGCCGGCATCGAGGTGCTGCGCGAGGTCATCACCAGCAGCGGGGCGCTGGACCGCACCGAGCGGCGGATAGCCACCCTCACCGACACCGCGCTGGCCGCGCTGGTCGGCGCCGAACTGGAGCCCGAGGCCCGCGAGGTGCTGGTGGATCTCGCGGTCGTGGCCACCCGCCGCAAGGACTGACCCGGACAGGGGTACGGGAGCGGCCCCTCCCCCGGTCGGTCGGGTTTCCCCCGGTCGGTCGAGTGGAACCGTGCGTCCGGGGTACCGGCGGCTGGGGATGCTGGTCTGGTGCGATCCGTCGGAGAGCTGCCCGCCCCGGACCGGCCCACCCGGCTGCGGATCGTCGGGCTCGTCGCCAGCGCCACGCTGACGGCCAGCGCCTACCGGGTCGGGGCACTGCCGACGGGTGCCGCCGAGGCGGCGCCGCTGCCGGACACCTGGGCGGACTGGCTCGGCCTGACCGGCTGGGTCGCCGGGCTGGTGGCACTGACGGTCACCTGGTGGCGGCTCGGGGTACGGGTACGGCGCCGGCCGGCGAGCGTCCCGCTGGGCTGGCTGCTGCGTACCGGGCTGCTCTGGGCGGCTCCGCTGCTGCTCGCACCCCCGGTCGGCAGCCGGGACGCGTACGCCTACGCCTGCCAGGGCGCGCTCTGGCTCGACGGCGTCGACCCGTACTCCGTCGGGGTGCTGCCGGGCGGGTGTGTCTGGTCGGGTGCCGTACCCGCGCTGTGGCAGGAGACCCCGACCCCGTACGGCCCGCTGGCGGTGGCCCTGGCCGGCGGGGCGGTCGCGGTGGCCCGGCTGGTCGACACCACCACCGACGGCCAACTGCTGGTCGCGGTCGGGCTGCTCCGGGCCGAGGCGCTGGCCGGCGTCGTACTCGCGGTCGCCTGCCTGCCCCGGCTGGCCCGGGCGGCCGGCGTCGACCCGGTCCGGGCGACCTGGCTCGGCCTGCTCTCCCCGCTCGTCGGAGTCCACGCGCTCGGCGGGGCGCACAACGACGCCCTGGTGCTGGGTCTGGTCGTCGCCGCGCTGTCCCTAGCGGCCGGCCCGTCGCCAACTTTCGGGGCCGGTCGGGCCGGGGTCGGCAGCGGTGCGCTGCTGGGGCTGGCTGTCGCGATCAAGGTCACCGCGATCGTGGCGCTGCCGTTCGCCATCCTGCTCACCGTCGTCCGGCCCGGCTCCAGCCGCGCCGCGCCGGCCGCCGCGGCGTTGGCCGGTGCCGGCCTGGCCTTCGCCGGTGCCGGCTTGGCTTTCGCCGGGGTGACCCTGGCCACCGGGCTCGACCTGGGCTGGATCTCGGCGCTCTCCGACACCGGCCGGCTGGTGCAGTGGACCTCGGTTCCGACCGGGCTCGGCATGGCGGCCGGATACCTGCTGCGGCTCGCCGGGCACCCGGAGGCGGTCGACGGCGCGGTGGCGGCGGCCCGGCTCCTCGGCCTCGTCGCGCTGGCCGGGACGATCGCGGTACTGCTGGTCCGGGCCGGTCGGGCCGTCCCGGCACCCGACCGGACGGGCGCCCGGCGTCGACTGGTCGCCCTCACCGGCCTGGCCTTCACCGCCCTGGCCCTGCTCTCCCCGATCTTCTACCCCTGGTACGGGCTGGTCGCCGTCGCCGTGCTCGCGGCGGGCCTCGCCGGGTGGCGCCACGTGCACCGGGTCGCCGTCGCGGTGACCGTACTCAGTTTCCTGGTCCTGCCCGGCGGGTTCGGGCTGGCCGTACTCAGCAAGCTGCCCGGCGCCCTCTTCGACGTGGCCCTGGTGCTGGTGCTGGCCGTCGTGGCGTACCGAAGATGGCGGTCCCCCCGCTCCCAAGGCTGACGGTCCCCCACCCCCGAGGCTGACCGTGCCGGTCCGGGGCTGACGGTGGACGCCGTCAACGCTCCGATCGCTGCCGGTGGAGCAGCCGGAGCAGCGGGGAGCCCTCCCCGGCGGCCGGGGTCCGCTGCACGCCGGCCCGGCCCAGCCGGACCCAGACGCTCAGGGTCAGCAGCACCAGGGCGAAGCCGAAGAGCAGGTCCTCGACCGGCGCGTACGCCAGCCGCCAGCCGATGATCGCCTCCGGGTCGTACCGGACGATGCCCCGGCCGGTCAGGATGCCGTTGGAGAGGAGCTGGAAGAACACGATGATCGGGTACGTGGCCCAGAACACCGGCCGGCGGACCAGCCGGGTACGCAGCACGAAGAGGTCGACCAGTACGGCGCCGGCCACCCCGAGCAGGGCGGCCACGGTGTAGCTCACGAGGACGACCCGTCGCCGTTCACGGCGCCTCGTCGCCGGCCGGCCAGCGCCGCACCGCGCGTACCGCCTCGAAGCCGAGGATGGCGCAGCAGGGTACGACGACGAAGAAGAGCAACTCGTCCAGCGGCAGACCGCCGGGCAGCAGTACCCCGGTGGTCTGCTCCGGGTCGAAGGTCCAGTGCCCGGCGGCTATCGCGGCCAGGTCCCAGAGCGCGAAGAGCACCACCACCGGGAGCAGCGTGAGCAGCAGCCGCCGCCACCGCCGCAGCACGTTGACCCGCAGGACCGGCTCCAGCCACAGCGCGGCACCGAGGCACCCGGCGAGCACGGCCAGGTAGGCGAATCGCTCCATCGGCGGGACCCGCCTCAGAAGCCGGTGGCCTGGGCCCGGCGCTTGACCTCCCGGGCCCGGTCGTCGCCGAGCGCCTGCGCCGGCACGCCCGGCAGGGTGTCGTCGGGCAGGTAGAGCCAGCGCAGCGTCGCCTCGTCGTCGTATCCGGCGTCGTGCAGCAGGGTGAGGATGCCCGGCAGGTGCTTGCGTACCGTTCGATTCGCCACCAGCTCGGCCGGGACCACCCGGGTGCCGTCCCGACGGACCGCCAGCAGCTCCCGGTCCCGGATCATCTGGTGCACCTTGCTGATCGTCACCTCCAGGCGCTCGGCGACGTCCGGGAGGCTCAGCCAGCCGGACGGCTCGGTCGGCTGCGGGTCGACAGGTGAGGATTCGGTCACCCGCTCACCTTGCCACGCCACCGCCGAGCCGGACGAACGGCTCCGGTCAGCCGGGCGGGACGACACCGGCAAATCCCGCCGAAATGATCTCCGCCGAGCGCGGAACGGGCGACACGAAGTTTTCGCTTCGGCGTCGGCTGTGGCATCCTGTTCTGCCGCTGCCCCCTGGAGACATAGACTGCCTGCCGATGGACATACAGGTCGCCGACACGCTGCTGAACTCGCTGATCGACGGACGCTACCGCATCCGCGGTCGCGTGGCCCGTGGTGGGATGGCGACCGTCTACACCGCCATCGACGAGCGCCTCGACCGTACGGTCGCGATCAAGATCATTCACCCGAACCAGGCACAGGCGGCGCAGGTGCAGCTCGCCGGCTTCCTGGAGCGGTTCACCGACGAGGCCAAGACCATCGCCCGGTTGACCCACCCGAACGTGGTGGCCGTCTACGACCAGGGCACCCACGGCGGTCTGCCGTACCTCGTCATGGAGTACGTCCGGGGCCGGACCCTGCGCGAGATCCTGGCCGAGCGCAAGCGGCTCAACCCGAGCGAGGCGCTCGCGATCCTGGAGCAGATGCTCGCCGCGATCGGTGCCGCGCACCGGGCCGGGCTGGTGCACCGGGACGTGAAACCCGAGAACGTGCTGGTCGCCGAGGCGCCGAGCGGCGGCGCGGGCAACCTGGTCGACAGCGTGGTGAAGGTCGCCGACTTCGGGCTCGCCCGGGCTGTCGAGGCGAGTTCCGACACCACCGAGGGCGGCAACCAGCTGATGGCGACGGTCGCCTACGTGGCGCCTGAGCTGGTCACCGAGGGCCGGGCCGATCCGCGTACCGACGTCTACGCCGCCGGCATCGTGCTCTTCGAGATGCTCACCGGCCGGGTCCCGTACGACGGTGACCGGGCCGTGGACGTCGCCTGGCAGCACGTCGACCGGGACGTACCCGCGCCCTCCGGGCTGGTCCCCGGCCTGCCGCCGGTCCTCGACGAGCTGGTCCGCCGGGCGACCCGGCGCGACCCCGGGGCCCGGCCGACGGACGCGGGCGCGTTCCAGAGCGAGGTGCAGGTGGTCCGGGACGACCTCGGCACCGTCGCCAACGCCAACACGGCGATACTCCGGCAGATCCCCGCCGCCGACCACCCGACCATGGTGGTGCAGCAGCCGACCATGGTGGTCGCCTCGGTGCAACCCACCGCCCGCCCGTCCTGGGCCCGCCTGCCCGACCAGCCAGGGGAACGCGCCACCCCGCACCGCCGCCGCGCGGCGACCGGCCCGGGTTCCGATCTCCTCGACCGGGTCCGCCAGGTCGGTGGGCAGCTCTTCGCGGGCCGGGCCTCGGTGGTGGTGACCGTGGTCGCGCTCGCCCTGGTCGTCGCGATGACCGGCTGGTGGTTCGGGTTCGGCCGCTACACCGAGACGCCGAGCCTGGCCGGGCTGGCCGGGACGCAGGCGCAGGCGCAGGCCGAACGGTCGGGCTTCGTGGTCAAGTACGCGGACCCCCGCTACAGCGAGAACGTCGCCAAGGACAGGGTGCTCGCCCAGGACCCCGAGTCGACGAGCCGGATCCGGCGGGGCGGCACGATCACCCTCACCCTCTCCCTCGGCCCGGAGCGCTTCCCGCTGCCGGACGTGGTCGGCAAGACGCTGGACCTGGCCCAGCTCGACCTGGAGAACGCCAACCTGGTCCTGGTGCGCGGCACCGACCGCTACGACGACAACCTGCCCAAGGGCGTGGTGATGGCCACCACCCCGAAGGTCGGCGCCGAGGTCAAGCCCGGCGACAAGATCACTGTCATCGTCAGCAAGGGCAAGGCGCCGATCAGCGTCCCGGTCCTGGTCGGCAAGAACATCAACGAGGTACGCAACATCATCAAGGAACTCGACCTCAAGCTCAGCGAGGAGTACAAGGACTCCGACAAGCCCAAGGACGAGGTGATCGCGCAGACCCCGCAGGACGGCGCCGGGGTGGAGAAGAACGCGCAGATCAAGGTCGAGGTCAGCAACGGCCCGCCGGCCATCGCCATGCCCCGGGTGATCGACATGCCCTGCCAGCAGGCGAAACAGCTCCTGGAGAGCCAGGGCCTGCCCGTCGGGGTGCAGTTCAACCCGAACGGTACGGTCCGGTTCCAGAACCCGAACGAGAACACTCCGGTACCGCCAGGGACCCAGGTTGTCATCACCTGCCTCTGACCCCGCCACCGACCTCGGCACCGGCTCGGGCAGCGCGCCCGCGCCGAGCCGGCCCGTCGGCTCGCACACGCCCACCTCCGGCGGGCTGGCCAGGGCGGCCCTGCCGTACGCCGACGCGATCGGCTCCGAGGTGGTGCAGGTCTACGTCGGCAACTCGCGGGGCTGGGCGCTGCCACCGGGCGACCCCGGCCAGGACGCGGCGTTCCGGGCCGGCTGCGCCGAACGCGGGCTGCTGACGTACATCCACGCGTCGCTGCTGGTGAACCTCGGCTCGCCCACCCCGGCGACCGTCGAGAGGTCGGTGGCGACCCTGGCGCACGCGCTGGACCGGGGTGCCGCGATCGGTGCCGCCGGGGTGGTCTTCCACGCCGGCAGCGCGGTCGACGCCGGGCACGCCGAGGCGGCGATGCGACAGGTACGCGAGGCACTGCTGCCGCTGCTCGACTCGGCGGCGGCCAGCGGCGGGCCGAAGCTGCTGGTGGAGCCGAGCGCCGGTGGCGGGCGTTCGCTGGCCTCCCGGGTCGAGCACCTGGCGCCCTACCTCGGCGCCGTCGACTGGCACCCGTGGCTCGGTGCCTGCTTCGACACCTGCCACGCCTGGGCGGCCGGGCACGACCTGGCCCGGGAGGGCGGCATGCGCGAGACGCTGGACACCCTGGTCGAGGTGATCGGGGCGGACCGGCTGTGGCTGGTGCACGCCAACGACTCGCGGGACCTCTGCGGCTCGACCCGGGACCGGCACGAGACGATCGGCAAGGGCAGCATCGGCGAGTCCGCCTTCGCCGAGCTGATGACCCATCCGGCGACCGCCGGCATCCCGGTGGTGGTCGAGACGCCGAGCGAGAACCACGGGCACGCCGACGACATCGCCACCCTCAAACGCTTCCGCCCCTGACCTCGGCCCCGCTCCGTTTGGGTGCCGGGTCGGGCGCGGCGTAGCGTGGCGGCGGTGAGACGGGGCGTGCGGGGTGTGCTGCCGCCGGTCGGGCTGCTGCTGGTCGGGCTGCTGACCGCGCTGGTGGCGGCGGCCGGCTGCGGCGGGCCGGCGGGTGCCCCGGCCGGCAACGCGACCGGCCCGGCCGGCAACGCGAGCGACCCGGGCGGCGGCGCGACCGGCCCGACCGGCGGCGCGGGCACCTCGACCGGCGGGGCGGGCGCGGCACGCACCCCCGCCGGGCCGACGACGAGCCGGCCCGGCGACCCGGCGACCACCGCACCGGCGTTCGGGCACGAGATCTCCACGGTCACCGCCGCCGACCTCGGCCAGAGCTGGCGACCCGGCTGCCCGGTCGGCCCGGACCAGCTCCGGCGGATCCGGCTCGGCTACTGGGACTTCGACGGCCGGCCCCGGGTCGGCACGATCGTCGTACACCGGTCGGTCACCGCCGAGGTGGTCGAGATCTTCGCCACCCTCTACCGGGAACGCTTCCCGATCCGGCGGCTACAACCCGTCGACGCGTACGCCGGCAGCGACGACCGGTCGATGGCCGACGACAACACCTCCGGCTTCAACTGCCGCCGGGCGGTCTCCACGGGCGCGGCGAAGTGGTCCGCGCACGCGTACGGGAAGGCGATCGACGTCAACCCGGTGGAGAACCCGTACCTGATCGACGGTCGGGTCCTGCCACCCGCCGGTGCGGCGTACCGGGACCGCTCCGGCCACCGCCCCGGGATGGCCGTCCCCGGTGGCGTACTGGTGGAGGCGTTCGCCGCCGCCGGCTGGGAGTGGGGCGGGCGGTGGCGCTCCCCCGACTACCAGCACTTCACCCGCACCGGCGGCTGACCCCGCATCGGCGACCGAGCCGCGCCGGGCGGGACAGGTGGGACAGGTTGGCCGGTCAGCGCCGGAACAGCTCGGTGAGCACCTCGACGGCCCGGTCCACCCCGGCGTCGTCCAGGTCGTGGTGGGTCACCAGCCGGGCGATGCGCGGGCCGAGCACCGAGACGAGTACGCCCCGGTCCCGGGCCGCCGCACCCAGCTCGGGAGCGTCGAACCCGCACTTGGTCAGGTCCAGCGGAACGATGTTGGTGCGTACCGGGCCGGCGAGCACCCCGAACGGGGCGAGCGCGTCGGCGAGCCGGGCCGCCCGGACGTGGTCGGAGGCGAGGCGCCGCACATGGTGCCGGAGCGCGTACCGGCCGGCCGCGGCGAGGATCCCCGCCTGGCGCATCCCGCCACCCATCCGCTTGCGGATCACCCGGGCCCGGGCGATCCGTTCCGCGCTGCCGACCACCAGTGAGCCGACCGGCGCGCCGAGCCCCTTGGAGAGGCAGACCGAGAGGGTGTCGAAGAGCGCACCGTAGCTTGCCAGCGGCACCCCGTCGGCGACGTGCGCGTGCCAGATCCGGGCGCCGTCGCAGTGCAGCCCGATCCCGGCCTCGTCGGCGACCCGGCGCAGCTCGCCGAGGGTGGCCAGCGGGATCACTCCGCCACCGCCCCGGTTGTGGGTCTGCTCGACCGCGATCGCCCGGGTCGGCACCGCGTGGTACCCGTCCGGCCGGATCATCGCCGCGACCACCTCGGGGTCGACGTCGGCGCCGGCCGGCGACCAGGTCCGGGTGGAGACGCCGCCGATCGCGGCGGCGGCGCCGATCTCGTACGTCACCACGTGCGCGTCGGCGTCGCAGAGCAGCTCCTCGCCGGGCGGCACCAGCAGCTGGATGGCGATCTGGTTGGCCATCGAGCCGGTCGGGGCGAAGAGGGCCGCCTCGTGCCCGAAGAGCGCGGCGACCTCGGCTTCGAGGGCGTTGACGGTCGGGTCCTCGGCGTAGACGTCGTCGCCGACCTCGGCCGAGGCCATCTCGGCGCGCATCCCCGGGGTGGGTCGGGTGACGGTGTCCGACCGGAGGTCGACCGGGGCCGGGGTGGAGCTGGGTTGGTCAGCCACGAAGCATCTCCGCTACCAGGAAGGCGAGTTCCAGCGACTGCTGGGTGTTGAGCCGGGGGTCGCAGGCGGTCTCGTAGCGGTCCGGCAGGTGGATGTCCTCGATCGCCTGCGCGCCGCCGAGGCACTCCGTGACGTCCTCGCCGGTCAGCTCGACGTGCAGGCCGCCGGGGTGGGTCTCCAGCGACCGGTGCACCTCGAAGTAGCCGAGCACCTCGTCGACGATCCGGTCGAAATGCCGGGTCTTGTAGCCGTTGGACGACTCGTGGGTGTTGCCGTGCATCGGGTCGCACTGCCAGACGACCTTGGCACCGGCGGCGGTGACCTTCGCCACGATCGGCGGCAGCACCTCGCGTACCCGGCCGTTGCCCATCCGGCTGATCAGGGTGAGCCGGCCCGGGATGTTCTCCGGGTTCAGCTTCTCGCACAGCTCGATCGCCTCGTCCGGCGTGGTGGTCGGGCCGAGCTTGACCCCGATCGGGTTGGCGATCCGGGAGATGAAGTCGAGGTGCGCCCCGTCGAGCTGCCGGGTGCGCTCGCCGACCCAGAGGAAGTGCCCGGAGAGGCCGTACGCCCGGCCGTCGGAGACCCGGGTCAGCGCCCGGTCGTATTCCAGGGCCAGCGCCTCGTGCGAGCAGTAGAGGGTGACGGTGCGCAGCGCCTCGTCCTCGGTCAGCCCGCAGGCCCGGATGAAGGCGAGCGCCCGGTCGATCTCCCGGGCGATCGCCTCGTAGCGCTCACCGGCCGGGGAGTTCTTGACGAAGCCCTTGTTCCAGTCGTGCACGGCGTGCAGGTCGGCCAGCCCACCGGCGAGGTACGCCCGGAGCATGTTCATCGCGGCGGCCGAGTTCGCGTACGCCCGGATCATGCGCTGCGGGTCGGCGACCCGCGCCTCCGGTACCGCCTCCAGCGAGTTGATCATGTCGCCCCGGTACGCCGGCAGCCCCCGCGCGTCGGTCGGCAGCGAGCGCGGCTTGGTGTACTGCCCGGCCACCCGGGCCACCTTCACCACCGGCAGCGACGCGCCGTAGGTCAGCACCACCGCCATCTGGAGCAGGGTCCGGGCGTTGGCCAGCAGGTGGCTCTCGGTGTTGTCGGTGAAGGTCTCGGCGCAGTCGCCGCCCTGGAGCAGGAACGCCCGCCCCTCGCAGACCAGCGCCAACCGCGCCCGGAGCTGGTCGACCTCGTAGGGCGCGACGATCGAGGGCACGTTCTGGAGGATCTTGCAGACCCCGTCCACCACCGCCTGGTCCGGCCACGGCGGGGTCTGGGCCCGGGGCAGTCCCCGCCAGCGGTCCAGGCCGAGCGCCTCGTCCTCGGCGGAGTCCTCGGTCGGCCGGCTGGTCTGCAACGCGGTGTTGCCCACGGCGGGATAGCTCAACTGGTGCCACTCATGGCGCATGTCAGAAAGCGTACGGCGGGACCCGCACCGCGCCGGGAGCGAGGGGCGCCCGTCCGCTTCGTGGGAGCCCGCGAGCGGCAGCCGGCGCCACCGGAGGAGATGATCGGGCCGGCTCGGTCGACAGCACCGGCCGAGGTGCTCAGGTCGGCTCGGTCGGCGAGCCGGACGGGGCCGGGGTGTGGCCGCCGATCGTCTCCTTGGCGATGCACCACTGCCCGTCCGCCCGGGCGACCGTGAAGAGGACCTTGGTCGGGGTGGACTTGCCGCCGACCTTGACCGTGATCGAGGTACTCACGTCCTGGTCGGCGCCGTTGGCCCGGACGTCGGTGATCGTCGCCGCCGGCACCGAGAAGTGCTCGGCGAAGTCGCCGTTCGGGCCGGTGGCCGCCTGGTCGAAGGACTCCCGCAGTGGCTCGCAGAGCTGTTCCCGGCCGTCCGCGACGCTCTTCGCCTTCATCGCGTCCAGATATGCCTGCACCCGCTCCCGGGCCCGCTGCGGCCCCTCGTCCGGGGTCGGGGTGGGCTCGGCGCCCTGCCCGGCGAGCCCGTCGAACGCGCCGCAGCCGGCCAGGCCCAGCGGCACCGTCGCCAGCACCGCGACCACGCCGACCACCCGTCGCCGTACGCCGACCATCGCGCTCCTTCCACCGAGGGGGTTCCACCCTAGTCGAGCCGCCGTCGACCCACCCGCCCCGACGCCCCGGCAGCACGGGGCAACCGGCGCCCCCGGCAGCGGGGGCGACCGGCCGGCGCCGGACTCAGGGCCGCGCCGGTTCCCGGGTACGGGTACGGGGGTCGGCCGGGGTGCGCAACCCGGGGCGGAGCAGGAGGGTGACCAGCAGGGAGAGCACCGCCATCACGGTCATGGCGGCACCGACCGGCAGATGTTCGGCGACGGTACCGGCCAGCGCCGCCGACACCGCCTGCATGGTCAACATCCCCGAGGAGTGCAGCCCGAGCGCCTGGCCGCGCATCTGCACCGGGGTGAGGTCGACGAGGCGCTGCTGGAGCAGCACCCCGGCACCGAATCCGGCCGAGGCCACCGCGACGGCGAGCGCGGCCACCGACAGCGGGATCGGCAGGGCGAAGAGCAGGTACGGCAACCCGAGCGACAGTTGCAGCGGCGTGACGAGCCGCTGCCGCCACCGGGCCGGGACGAACCGGCCGACGATGGTGTCCCCGGCGAGCATTCCGAGGGCACCGGCGACGAAGAGCACCCCGGCGGATTCCGGGGCGTACGGGATGAACAGCGCCTCGCAGCCGACGACGAGCCCGTTCGGCAGCCACAGCGCGAGGTAGACGTACCGTCGGGCGGGTGTCGCCCAGAGCGTGGCGTTGACCTGCCAGGTCCGCCGGACCGACGGCCGGCCGGACGCCCTCGGCGGGCGGCGGGGCAGGCCGAACCGGGCGACCAGCGCGGCGCCCAGGTGCAGTCCGGCGCCGATCAGCAGCACCTGGCGCGGTGCGACGACCGCGAGCAGGGCGCCGCCGAGCGCGAAGCCGCTGATCTGCATCGCCCCGACCGACATGTTCATCACCGACCGGCCGAGCAGGTAGCCGCCGTCGGGCAGGATCTCGCCGAGCAGCCCCCAGCGGACCCCGCCACCCATCGAGCCGGCCAGCCCCATCAGCCCGATCACCACGAACATGGCCCAGATCGGCATGCCGGGCAGGGCCATCGTGACGCTGCCGGCGCAGAGGAAGAGCTTGACGCTGACCAGCGCGGCGCGCGGCGGCACCCGGTCGGCCATCGAGAGCAGGGTGGTGGCGCCGAGCATCTGGGCGAAGGAGGGGCCGAAGAGGCTGAGCGCGGCGAGCAGCGGTGACCCGGTGGCGGAGTACACCAGGGTGCCGAGGGCGAGCCCGTTGACGGTGCCCGCCGCCACCTGCGCGGCGGTGGCCAGGAAGAGGGGACGGAATTCGGGGACCCGGAACAACTCCCGATAGGTACGCACGGACGGCAGTCTGGGTGCGCCCTCCGGCGAGCCGTTACCTTTTCACGTGCAGACGAAACCGGAGTCGAACGGAACCGGAGGTGGTCGGTCGTGGGGCTCTGGCGGCTCGACGCGGACGTGCTGGCCCGCAGCCGGTTCGCCCTCTCCCCGCTGGTCGAGACGGTCGCGGTGCTCAAGATGCTGGACGGGCATCCGACGCTGCCCGGTCAGCGGGCCTGGGTCGACGCGCACTCGGCCGCCTACCGGGCCCGGTTGGCGGCGGACCCGTTCGCCGTCGCCTTCGTCCGGAGCGCCTTCCCGCCCCGGTGGCTGCCCGACTTCCTCGGCACGCCGACCGGCTTCCTCGGCGGCCGCGCCGACGCCGCCGGGACCCCGGCCGGTGACGCCGAGGAGATCTTCGCCGCCGAGCTGCGCCGGATCCGCGCCGTGCCGGCCGAGGCGGCCCGCGCCGACCTGGCGACCGGGCTGCGCGGGCCGGTCCCCGCCGAGCTGCGCGGCGCCGACCTGCCGGAACGGGTCGCCGAGCTGCTGGACTGGGTCTGGCGCGGCATCCTGCGCCCGGACTGGCCGCGCCGGCAGCGGCTCTTCGAGGCCGACATCGTGTCCCGGACCCACCTGCTCAGCTCGGGCGGCTGGGCCGCCGCGCTGGACGGGATGCGGCCGGGGATGCGCTGGCTCGGGCAGGGGCAGCTCCAGATCAACACGTACGACCTGCCGCCGCAGGATCTCGGCGACGGTGGGCTGCTCTTCGTGCCGAGTACCTCTCCCCGGGGCTGGGTCGGCACCGAGATCCGGGGTGGCGGCGGTTCCGGCACCTCGCACCGGCACACCGTGGTCTACCCGTGCCAGGGACTCCTGGCCGATCCGGCCCGAGCCGCCCCACCGGCGGCGCTCCGCCGACTGCTCGGCCCGGTCCGGGCGGAGATCCTGGCCCGGCTGGACTCGCCGACCAGCACCACCGGGCTGGTCGCCGCGACCGGGCACGGGCTGGGCTCGGTCGGCGGGCATCTGCGGGTACTGCTCGACGCCCAGCTCGTGCGGCGACGCCGCTCGGGGCGGTACGTGCTCTACTTCCGCACCGCCGACGGTGACCGGCTGGTCCGGCTCAGCCGGCGGTCCGAGGAGCAGACCGCCGGCTGAGTTGCCCCGGTCGGAGGACCGGGTGTTGCCGGGCCGGAGACCCTAGTCGAGCAGGGCGGTCACCGTGCCGGCGGCGACCGTCCGGCCGCCCTCCCGGACGGCGAAGCCGAGCCCGACGTCCATCGCGATCGGCTTGCCCAGCTCGACCGTGATCGTCACGGTGTCACCGGGGGCGACCTGGGGCAGTTCGCCCAGGTCCACCGCGCCGACCACGTCGGTGGTCCGGAAGTAGAACTGCGGCCGGTAGTTGGCGTGGAACGGGGTACGCCGACCGCCTTCGGCGGTGGTCAGCGCGTAGAGCTGGGCGGTGAACCGGCGGTGCGGCGTGACGCTGCCCGGCAGGGCCACCACCTGCCCCCGCTGCACCTGGTCGCGCTTGACCCCGCGCAGCAGTACGGCCGCGTTGTCACCGGCCTGCGCCGAGTCCAGCGACCTGCCGAAGGTCTCCAGCCCGATCGCCACGGTCGACAGGGTCGGGGCGAGCCCGACCACCTCGACCGGGTCACCGGCGCGCAACGAGCCGCGCTCGACCGCTCCGGTGACCACGGTCCCCCGGCCGGAGATGGTCAGCACGTTCTCGATCGGCATCAGGAACGGCCGGTCGAGTTCGCGCGGCGGCACCGGGACGTACCGGTCGACCGCGTCGAGCAGCTCGGCGATGGACCCGACCCAGGCCGGGTCGCCTTCGAGGGCCCGCAGCGCGGAGACCCGCACCACCGGTACCTCGTCGCCGGGGAAGCCGTACTCGCTGACCAGCTCCCGTACCTCCAGCTCGACCAGGTCGAGCAGTTCGGGGTCGGTGACCGCGTCCGCCTTGTTCAGCGCCACCACCAGGTACGGCACGCCGACCCGTTGGGCGAGCAGCACGTGCTCCCGGGTCTGCGGCATCGCGCCGTCGAGCGCCGAGACGACCAGGATCGCCCCGTCCACCTGCGCCGCCCCCGTGATCATGTTCTTCACGTAGTCGGCGTGGCCGGGCATGTCGACGTGCGCGTAGTGCCGGGTGGCGGTCTCGTACTCGACGTGCGCGATGGTGATGGTGATGCCCCGGGCGACCTCCTCCGGCGCCCGGTCGATGCCGTCGAAGGCGACGAACCGGTTGACCGACGGGTCCCGGTCGGCGAGCACCTTGGTGATCGCGGCGGTCAGCGTGGTCTTGCCGTGGTCGACGTGTCCCATCGTGCCGATGTTGAGGTGCGGCTTGGTGCGTACGAACTGGCTCTTGGCCATGAGACTGTCCTCATTGGAGAGTCGGGGTCGGCGGGCGACGAACGCGGGCGGGTGCCAGACCGCGAGAGGGAAGAACCGCGCCAGAACCGCGCATCCGGTGCGCCCAGAAAGGGCGGCACCGGGAATCCGGGCCACCCTCCTCCGTGGGTTCTGCTGGTGCGGGAGGAGGGTCAGCCTCGCGCGCCGCTATCCAGCCGGCCAGGCTGGTGCGACCGCGCCGACGTCACGCACACGGCGGCGGGACCCAGCAGGACGAACCCTGCGGGCCACCCGAACCCAGCCGCGCCGAACATGACGATCACGCTAACCCCCAACATCCCCGTGCGCGAGCGATATTCCCGGGGGTGGGTCGGGGCGACTACCAGCCCCCGAGCAGTGAGAAGGGACACCCTGGCGGAGGGGGTGGGGGGTCTCTACGGTCGACAGCGGTCGAGTACTGGAAATAAACCTTACGGAGGACGGGTGCGGGCCGCAGGGGCGTGGTGGCGTGACACGGCCGGCGGGCTGCCGGCGGTCTTCTGGTACCTCTGGTCGGGGCTGCTGATCAACCGGGTCGGCGCGTTCGCGATGCTCTTCCTGCCGCTCTACCTCACCGACGCGCGCGGGGCCAGCGACGCGCTCGCCGGTCTGGTGGTCGGGGCGTACGGGCTCGGCGGGGTGGCCGGGGTCCTGCTCGGCGGCGTACTCGCCGACCGCTGGGGACGGCGCCGCACCCTGCTCTGGTCGCACCTGGCCGCGTCGGCGCTGATGGCGACCATGGCGGTGGTGACGAGCCTGCCGGCGATCGCCCTGCTCGCCGCGCTGGTCGGGATCGCCCACTCGATGCCGGGCCCCGCCTTCGTCGCCGCGATCGTCGACGTGGTGCCGGCACCCCGCCGCTCCCGCGCGTTCAACCTCCAGTTCTGGGCGTTCAACCTCGGCATGGCGGGCGCGTCGGCGCTGGCCGGGCTGCTCGCCGAGGCGAGTTATCTGGCGCTCTTCCTGGTCGACGCGGCGGCCACCCTCACCACCACGGTCATCATCGCCTGGAAGGTGCCGGAGACCCTGGTCCGGGCGGTGCCGGGGGCGTCAGCCGGTGCCGGGGAAAGCCCGCCGGTCCGCCGGGCCGGGCTACGCACCCCGCTCACCGACCGGATCTTCCTGGCCTTCGTCGCGCTGACCTTCGCGCACGCCGTGATCACCGCACAGAACTCGACGGTGATGCCGCTGGCGATGCGCGCCGACGGCCTCAGCTCGTCGGCGTACGGGCTGGTCGTGGCGCTCGGCGGACTGTTCATCGTGATCGGTCAGCTCTTCGTGCCCCGGCTGATCGACGGTCGCCGCAAGCACCGGGTGCTGGCCACCGCGCTGGGCCTGGCCGCCTTCGGGTACGCCGGACTGGCCGTCGCCGACGGGCTGCCCGGGTACCTGCTGGCGGCGCTGGTCTGGACGGTCGGCGCGATGCTCGCGGCACCGCCGAACGCGGAGATCAACGCCGAGTTGGCGCCACCCCGGCTGCGTGGCCGCTACCAGGCGGTCTTCTTCCTCACCTTCCCGGCCGCGGCCTTCGTCGCCCCGGCGGTCGGCGGGGTGAGCTTGCAGTATCTCGGCGACGGCCACTGGCTGGCGGTCGGCGGGCTCGGCCTGCTCGCGGTCGCCGGCCACCTGCTCGCCGGTCCGCCCCGGGAACGCCGGGTGGCCCGCGTCGCCGCATCGGCCGTGCTGATCAACGAACCGGTTCGGGACTGATCGCGGCGGCCGGGCGTTGACCCGCGACGGTACGGCGGTCGTGGCAGCCGTACCGTCGCGCGGGTCTCTCAGCGGGCGAGCGCCTTCTCCAACTGGGCCTTGGACATGCTCGACCGGCCCTTGATGTTGCGCTTCTTCGCCTCGTTGTAGAGCTGTTCCTTGGTACGCCCCTGGGCGCCGGTGTGCGACCGCTTGCCGCCCCGGTGCCCGGAGGAGACATCCTTGATCGACGAGCGGCTGGCGGTCTTCGACTCGCCGGCCCGGGCGCGTTCCTTGTTCACCGTCCGGGCGGCGATCTCCTCGGCGCGCTCGGTCGACTCGCCGCGCTTCTTCGCGCTGGCCTTGATGTGCTTGTACTGGCGTTCCCGCTTCGGACTCGACCCTGCGGGCATGACGGAACTCCTTTCGGGGGGAGGATGATCAGAGGATGGGCTTGCCGCCGGTGACCGGGATGATCGCGCCGGAGATGTAGCTGGCCTCGTCCGAGGCGAGCAGCACGTACGCCGGGGCGACCTCCTTCGGCTGGCCGGGGCGGCCGAGCGGGGTGTTCTTGCCGAACTTCTCGACGTGGTCCGGTGGCATGGTGGACGGGATCAGCGGGGTCCAGATCGGGCCGGGCGCGACACCGTTGACCCGGATTCCCCGCTCGCCGAGCATCTGGGCCAGTCCGGCGGTGAAGTTCGCGATCGCGCCCTTGGTGGTCGCGTACGGCAGCAGCGTCGGGCGCGGCGTGTCGTAGTTGATCGAACTGGTGTTGATGATCGACGCGTTCTCGCCGAGGTGCGGCAGGGCCGCCTGGACCAGCCGGAACATCGCCGTGATGTTGACGTCGAAGGTGTGTTGCCACTCCTCGTCGGTGACCTCTTCGATGGTTTCGTGGGTCATCTGGTAGGCGGCGTTGTTGACCAGTACGTCGATTCGGCCGAACTCCTCGACCGCCCGGTCCACCAGCGCGCGGCACACCGCCGGATCGCCGACGTCCCCGGCGACGAGTACGGCCTTGCGGCCCTCGTCCTCGACGAACTTCGCGGTTTCCCGGGCGTCGTCGTGCTCGTTCAGGTACGAGATCAGCACGTCGGCGCCCTCCCGGGCGTACGCGATGGCGACGGCCCGGCCGATGCCGCTGTCCCCACCGGTGATCAGCGCCTTCTTGCCGGTCAACCGGCCGCTGCCCCGGTAGGAGTCCTCGCCGTGGTCGGGCTTGGAACGCATGTTGTCGAGGGTGCCGGGTGGCTGCTGCTGCGGTTCGGCATGCTGCTCGTCGGGCATCGGGTCGCTCCTCGGGTGCTCCTCGGGTGCTGGGACGGCGGCCGGCGGATCCTCGCGCGCGGCCGACAGTGCCAAATGTCCCCATACCCGGCACCCGGTAAACCCGGGGACGACGGTTCAGCAGCCCTCAGGGGATGGCGTGTCGCCAGGCGAACGTCTCGATCGCGTCCAAATCGGCGGGGCGGAGCCCTCGCCCCGGGTCGGGCGCGATCAGCAGGGCGTGGCCCCGGGCCACCGCCCGGTCCAACAACCTGTCCCGGTCGGGGATCGCCTCGTCGTCGGTCCAGACGAGGGTACGACCGGCCGCCAGCACCGCGTGCGCGGCGGCCAGCTTGACCGGCCAGCCCAGCTCGCCGGCCGGCACCGGATCGCAGAGGAGCGCCCGGTCCAGCACCGGCAGCCGCCACAGCCGCTCCAACAGGTCCGCCTCCGGGCACCAGGTGCTGCACCAGCGCACCTCGACCACCCCGGACTCGTGCAGCCGGCGGATCCGGTCGACGAGCGCGCCGGCCCAGCGCATCGGGTACTCGCACCGGTCGGCGTGGGACCAGACGTCGGCCCGGCGGGGCGCCCGGCCCCACTGCGGGCTGCGGGCGTTGATCACACCGTCGACGTCCAGCAGCCAGACCGGCCCCAGATCCGGTACGACCGGCAGGTCCGGTTCGATCTCCATGGTGCCTCCGATGATCGCTCACATTGTGGACGCCGCCCGCCACCCCGTCCCGGGATACCCGGGTGGCGCTCTCGGGCTAGGGTCGGAGGTTGTGCGGCGGGTGTCGGTGGTCGGTAACTCGGGTTCGGGCAAGAGCACCCTGGCCAGGGCGTTGGCCGCCCGGCTCGGCGTGCCGTACGTCGAACTCGACGCCATCCACCACCAGCCCGGCTGGCGGCCGTTGCCCGCCGCCGAGTTCCGGGCCCGGGTCGACACGCTCACCGCGACCGGCGGCTGGGTGGTGGACGGCAACTACTCGGCGGTCCGGGATCTGGTGTGGCGGCGCGCCGACACCGTCCTCTGGGTCGACCCCGGCCGGCACACGGTGATGCGGCAGGTCGTCTGGCGCACGTTCCGCCGGGCGGCACTCCGGGTCGAGCTGTGGAACGGCAACCGGGAACGCTGGCGCAACTTCTTCGCCACCGATCCGGACGAGTCGGTGATCGTCTGGGCCTGGCAGCGGCACTCGCTCTACCGGACGCGCTATCTCGCGGCCTCGACCGATCCGGCCTGGCGTCACCTGACCTTCGTCCGGATCAGGTCCCGCGCCGCCGCCCGCCGGCTGCTCGTCGACGCGTCACCCGGGCCGGCATCCTGACCCGGGCGCTGCCGCCGTCACCCCGGACGCCGCACCGTCCGTCGTGCCCGGTCATCCCGCCCGCAGGCGCTCGGCGACGGCGGCGGCGACCTCGTCGCGCCGCTCGGCCGTCAGCCACTCGCTCTCCGGCCGGGTGAGGTAGTGGAAGACCCGCGGCCCGCGATGTTCCGGCGGAAGGTCCGGCATCCGGGGTACGAGGTGGAAGTGCACATGCCCGAAACCCGCCGCCTCGGCGAACTGCATGACGTAGGTCTTCTCGCAGCGTACGGCCTCGTGCAGGGCGGTGCTGAGCCGGTGGAGCAGCGGCCCCAGCTCGGCGGCCTCGGCGGGGGTCAGCTCGGCGATCGACGTGACGTGCCGCCGGGGCAGCACGATCAGCCAGCCGGGCAGGCTGGAGTTGAACGCGTGCGCGGTACGCCAGTACCCGGTGAGGTGCAGCCGCTCGGCGGGCGGCGCGGTGGCGAGGTTCTCCTCTTGCCGGCAGGAGTAGCAGTCCCCGGTCATCGTCCCATCCTGCTCCGCGCCGCCCGCCGCCGCGACCCTCCGGTGACGGGGCTAGGGCAGGAACGGCGCGAAGTGCTCGGCCACCAGTTCCGCGACCCCTTCGGCGTCCCGGCTGCCGTCGACCTCGATCACCCGGATGCCCAGCCGCCGGGCGCCGCGCACGGCGTCCTCGGCGAGCAGCCGGTCCCGCTGGACCCGGTTCCGCTGCCCGAGTTCGGGGTCGCTGACCTGGTGGCCGAGGCGGCCGGCCCGGGGTAGCCGGTCAAGCTGCCGCTGCCGGAACTCCTCGGTCGGCACCATCACCACCATCTGCCGGGTCGACCCGGCGACCGGCGCGACCAGGTCGGGGCGCAGTCCCCAGCCCTCGGCGAGCAGCGGCCGGGGTGAGACGAGCGCCCGCAGGTCGTCCTGCACCCACTCGAACCGCTCGGCGAACTCCACAAGTACCTGCCGGGCCATCTCCTCCGGCGTCGTGCGGACCCAGACCGCCTCCCAGTCCCGTTCCGGCGGTTCACCGCGCCGGATCCGGCTCATCATCCGGCGATCGTCGTGCCCGCGCGCGTCGTGGTAGTCGTAGTGGTAGTGCGTCAGGCCGTAGCGCTCGGCGAGGATTCCGGCCACCGTCGACTTGCCGGCCCACTGGCCGCCACCGATCCAGAGTGCCCGCCGCAGGGTGCTGAAAGGGTCCCATCGCATGCCCAGAATCGTGTGCCCGTTCCGGGCCGAATTCCAGTCTTGTTTTCGGATGTCCGCCCTGCTCAACTGAGGTTAGGGAGGATCGGTCAGGACGACCACACCGGCCGCCGTCGCGGGTGACGGCGTCAGCGGTGCGGGCGGACCGGCCGTTCCGGATCCGTCATCTCCACACCCCGGCGCCGACGCGACCGCCGTCCACCCGCGCCGGCCCGAGCCGGTGGGTCGGGTACTCCGGGTTCGAGCGCCGGTGCTGGTTGCGCCCACGCGGCGGCGTCGACGGGCCCGACGGTAGCGGGTCGGGTGTCGGCGGGACGGCCGGCATCGCGAGTTGGGGCGGCAGGTCGGGGATCGGGACCGTCTGCGGCAGCAGAACCGCAAGTCCCCGGTACGGGCACGTCGCCCATCGCCGCCCGCACCGGCACCACAGCCAGAGCCACGGCCGGCGCCAGTCGACGCGGTGCCGGAATACGAGTGGGACGGGCCGGAGCCGACGTACTTTCCGCATCGTGTCTCCTTCCGAGTTGGAAGGGGGCCATCTCTGTACGGGGGAAGAGAGATGGCCCCCGCAGGTTCCGCCCGGCCGGTCACCATGCCATTTGAATTCCGAGCGGTTCCGCTAGTGACACTCTGCTGTGGAGTGCACTACGGTCGATACGCGCTCGCGGCATCCGTGCAGGTCAGAGCGGCAGGCGAGCGATTTTGTGGAACGCGTGTCCGGCAGTGAGCAGAGGTGGGATTATCGATGGGACTCGTCACGGAATACGTCCTCGCCGAGCTTAGGCTGTTTCGTGCTGAGCAGCGGCTCAGTCAGGAAGAGTTCGGCCGCAAGATCGGCTATTCCGGATCACACGTGAGTTCGGTGGAAACCGGCCAGCGCCCGCCGACCGACGAATACGTGGAGAAGATCGATCAGGCTTTCCAGACCGGCGGTACGTTCAGCCGGATGCTCAAGAAACTCGCCAAACTGGACAGCACCCCGGCCTGGCTGCGCGACTGGATCGAGTTCGAGCGCCTCGCCCGCCTCCTCCGCTGGTACGAGCCGGCCTTCGTACCCGGCCTCCTCCAGACCGAGTCGTACGCCCGAGCCACGATGGCCGGTATGCACCTTACGCCCGAGCAGATCGAGCAGCGCGCTCAAGCCCGGTTGGAGCGACAGGCGGTCCTCACCGTGGAAAACCCCGCCCAGTTCGTCTTCGTCATCGACGCCATGGTCCTTCGGCGGTCCGTGCGTGGCGAGCCGGGCGTCATGGTGCAGCAGCTCCAGCACCTCGCAAACGTCGCGGAGATGCCGCAGGTGCAAATCCTCGTGGTACCGAAAGAGGTCGGGCTCTACCCTGGGCTTCAGGGAGGCTTCATCCTGGCGACGCTGCCGGACCAGTCCGTCGTGTCGCACCTCGATCACCAAGTGCGGGCTCAGATCGTCGACCGGGCGGAAGATCTCGCCACCCTCCAGGGCACCTGGGAGGCGATCCGCAACGAAGCGCTCCCGAGGCCCCAATCGCTCGAACTGATCAGGGAGGCGGCGAAGGAATGGACATGACCGGCGCCAACTGGCGTAAGTCGACCCGCTCCGGCTCGAACGGCGGGTCCTGCGTGGAGGTGGCGGACAACCTGCCCGGCATCGTGCTCGTACGCGACACCAAGGACCGCGACGGCGGCACGCTCGCCTTCGGACCGGCCCGCTGGCGGGCCTTCGTGGACCTCGCCAAGCAGCACCGGCCCGCCACCTGAGTCGGTACCTCGTAACGCGACGCGGCAGCGGCCCCGGCAACCACGTCGGGGCCCGCTGTGGCACGCTTCCGCCGTGATGGCACATCGGCGCAAGGTGGCGTACCCGGTCGTGGCGGCGCTCGTGCTGGTCCTGTTCTCCGGCGCCTGCGACAGTCATCGCGACGACGCGCTCGAACTCCCCCAGGCATCGAGCACCCCGGCCGGGGGCGACCCGAACGACGCCCGCATCGTCGTGCCCGGCTCCTTCACCGGCGCGGGCAAGATCTTTCACGACACCACACCGGACACCGCCTACGACGCCAGCACGAACGGCGTCGCCTCGGTCTGCCTCGACCGTCCGGGCCGGGTGACCGTCACCGAGATCCGACCCGAAATGTCCACAGGGGAGTTCCGGGTCGAGGGCTTCGCACTCGCACCCGTCGACGGCTCGGCCTCCGGCACCAGCATTCCGCTGTCCCACGGTTCGACCGTCCTTGAGCGGAGCACCGCCTGCGTGGCCGACCCGGCTGGCAAGAGCCCGGCTGAGGCCAGGGCCGCACTGCTACTTCGGGTACGGATGGTCGGCCCCGACTCCGCCGCTGCCGAGAAACTGATCCTGCACTACACATCCGGTGACCATCGCTACGAGTTCTCGATGCCGTGGCGCATCACCTTGTGCGCGCCAGGTGACGACCAGACCAGAGGGTGTCGGGAGCTGGGCTAGCCGGCGCGGGCCGGGAGGACCCGATCGAGCAGGGTGCCTGACAGTCACCTTGGTGCCTCACAGTCACCTTCGTGTCTGGGCACTCTCACCCCGGCGGTCGCCGGGGCAGCCGCGGTCGCCGGGGCAGCTTGGTCGCCGGGGCAGCCGTGTCGTCGGCGACGGCCGAGGGGCACCGGGTGGTGCGAGTCAGATCTGGGCGAGGGTGTGCGGCACCTCGTCCAGCAGTTCCCGGGCCAGATAACCGAGCCGGCCGTACCGGGGGGCCAACCGCTGCCCGCTCACCGCGTGGACCCAGGCGGACCAGCAGGCGGCCTGAGCCGGCTCGGCGCCCCGGGACAACAAGCCGGCCAGGATACCGGCCAGCACGTCGCCGCTGCCCGAGGTGCCGAGACCGGTGTCGCCGCTCTCCTCCCGCCACACCTGGCCGTCCGGGGTGGCGATGTGCCCGTGCAGGGACACCACGCAGTCGTACCGGCGGGCCACCGCCACCGCCTCCGCGTCCACGTCCCGGCCGGGTTCGCGGCCGAGCAGGTGGGCGGCCTCGGTCAGGTTGGGGGTGAGCACCGCCGGGCGGTTCCGTCCGGCGAGCAGTTCCGGTTCGTGGCTCAGCGCCCCGAGGGCGTAGGCGTCGACCACCAGCGCGGTCTCCGGATTGGTGACATCGAGCAGCGCCCGCAGCAGCACGAGGGTTTCCTCGACGTCGTTGAGGCCCGGTCCCACGACGATCGCCTGGGCCTCGCCGGCCAGTTCGGCCAGCCGGTCGTCCACCCGGCCGGCGACCGCCCCGTCACCGGTCTCGCCGAGACCGATGACCAGTGCCTCCGGCACCTCGATGCTGAGCACCGCTGCGGTGGACTCGGCGACGGCGAGTTGCAGTACCCCGGCACCGGCACGCAGCGCGGCGATCCCGGCGAGCAGTACCGCGCCGGGGGTGAACCGGGAGCCGCCGACCACCAGTACCGTGCCGCGGGCGTCCTTGCCGCCCTCCGGGACCGGCAGCGCCCAGTCGCGCAACAGCCCCGGGGTGATCACCTTGGGTTCAGACCGGTTCGGCACTGATGTCGTCCTCTTCGGTCGGTGGGGTGCTCTGGCGCTCCAGGTGCGCGACGTCGTTGAAGACGTCGAGCCGCAGTGATCCGCTGCCGTCGTCGGCCCATCCGGTGACCGAGCAGTTCGCCACCGTGGCGGAGCGGGTCACCTCCATCAGGCCCGCCTCGTCCAGCCCCTCCACGAGGTAGCGCAGCAGCAGGACCACCGCCTCGTGTCCGAACAGGATGACCCGCCGGCCGGCGTGGTCGCGGCGCAGGTCACCCAGGAGGGCGCGCAGCCGCAGGGTCACGTCGGCCCACGACTCGCCCCCGGGTGGCCGATAGTAGAACTTGCCCAACCGGCGCCGACGGGCTATCTCGTCCGGGTAGCGGGCCCGCGCGCCGTGGCTGGTCAACAGGTCCAGGATGCCCAGCTCCCGGTCCCGCAACCGCTCGTCGTAACTGACCGGTACGTCGGTGCCGGCCAGCGCCAGCTCCGCGGTCTGCCTGGTCCGCCGGTACGGCGAGACGACCGCCACCTCGGGCCGGGTCCGCTCCGGCAGGCCGGCCAGCCACCGTCCGGTCGCCTCGGCCTGTTCCCGGCCGAGCGGCGACAGGGGTACGTCCGCGTCCCGGTCGGTGAGGTCGATCGACTCGACGCCGGACGCCTCGGCCCGGGAGGCGGCGACGTTGCCGACGCTCTCCCCGTGCCGGACGACCCACAGGTGACCCAGTTCCGCCATGCGGCTTCCCCTACCCACGCGAGGTTGCCGATAACCGGGGCCCGGGGTTGGTCGCCCCTTCGCTGACCGGCCGTTATGCCGAAGATCGCGTTTTGCGTCGGGCGTACCGGGGTAGCGCTGTTCCCGACCGTCGTCGATCCGGACCGGCGGCGGGGAAGAGGTGTCGGGGACACGCGATGCAGGTGTTGGACGGGCGGTACCGCCTCGATCAGCGGATCGGGGCAGGGGGCATGTCGGAGGTCTGGCGTGCCCACGACGAGGTGCTCGACCGGCCGGTCGCGGTCAAAATCATCACCTTGCCGTACGCCGATCCGGCGGCCGGCCGGGCGATCGCGGACCAGGCCCGGACGGAGGCCCGCGCGGCGGCCCGGCTGGCTCATCCCAACATCGCCAGCGTGCACGACTTCGGCCTGGCGCACCTGCCGGACGGCCGGCCGGCGCCGTACATCGTGATGGAGCTGGTGGAGGGCAAGACGCTGGCGGTGCATCTGCGGTCCGGGGCGCTGGACTGGCGGATCGCGGTGCGGGTCTGCGCCGAGGTGGGCGCCGCGCTGGCCACGGCCCACCTGAGCGGCATCGTGCACCGGGACGTCAAGCCGGCCAATATCGTGCTCACCCCGTCGGGGGTGAAGGTCCTCGACTTCGGCATCGCGGCACTGATCGGCGAGCGTGACCTGCTGACCGGGGGCGAGCTGGTGGGCACCCCGGCGTTCGTCGCCCCGGAGCGGCTCAACGGGGTCGGCGTCAGTCCGGCCACCGACGTGTACGCCGTCGGCGTGCTGCTCTACCTCACCCTGGTCGGACGGCTGCCGTGGCCGGTACGCGCGGAACCGGACCGACCGTTCGCGCACGTCTACCGGGCTCCGGATCCACTACCGCCGGTCGACGGCCTCCCCGCCGACCTGGCCGAGCTGTGTCTGCGCTGCCTGAGTGCCGATCCGGCCGACCGGCCGGCGAGTGTCGCCATGGCGCTGCTGCTGGCCGAGGCGGTGGAGGCGCAGGTGTACGTCCCGGTCGGCGTCCTGCCGCCACCGTTCCGTCCGGATGTCGCGGCACCTCGACGGCCGGTGTCGGACGACGATCCGGCGCTGGACGAGGTGACCCTGCCAGCGGCCGTCGATCCGTTCCCGCCGCCACCACCCACCGGCCGACCCGACCACGACGGCGGACCCGAGCACAACGGCGTACCCGACCCGGCTGGCGACGTGCCGCATCCGGCGCGCTCGGTACCGGCTCCGGTGCCGTCCGAACCGCAGGTCGCGCGCCCGGGTCGGCACCGCGCCTGAGATCAGTGTGCGGTACCACCGTCGGCGGAGCGTGCCGTGTTCCCCGGCACCCGCTCCACCGCCGCCCGCTCCCCCGGCGCCCGCTCCTCCGGTGCGTCGAGATGGGCGCCGAGGTGGGCGCGGAGCTGGTCGGCGTCGGGCATGCCGAGTTCGGTGTAGAGGGAGACGGCCTGCTCGTAGTGCCGGCGGGCCAGGGCCGACTGTTCGAGGATCCGGTACGCGCGTCCGAGTCCGGCGTGCGCGCGGGCCTGCTGGCAACGGTCGCCGAGGTCGATCGCGGCGGTGTGGTGACTGGCGGCGGCGTCCGGCCGGCCGGCGACACGGGCGGCCTCGCCGAGGCCGTTGAGTGCCCAGGCCCGGCCGTGCCGGTCGCCGATACTGCGGAAGATCTCCAGGGCCCGCCGGTGGTATTCGGTGGCCTGGCCGGGCTGGTCGAGGCGGAGATGGAGGGTGCCGAGGCCGTCCAGCGTCCAGGCCTCGCCGTTGCGGTCACCGACCTGCCGGAACAGCCGCAGCGACTGCCGGAGGTGTTCCGCCGCCGAGGCGTACCGGCCGAGTCGCCGTTCGACGTCGCCGAGGTTGTTCAGCGTGGCGGCCTCGCCGGCATGGTTGCCCGCCTGCCGGCAGAGGGTCAACGCCTGTTCGAGATGGCCGGCCGCCGACTCGTAGCGACCGAGCCGCTCCTCGACGACGCCGAGGCTGGTCAGCGCCCGGGCTTCGCCGGTCCGGTCACCGACCTGCCGGCAGACGACCAGGGCGCGCTCGTAGTGCTCGATGGCCATCTGGTAGTTGCCCAGCCGCTGCTCCACGACGCCGAGGCTGGTCAGGGCGCGGGCCTGGCCGACCCGGTCGCCGACCTCCCGGAACAGGTGCAACGCCCGTCGGAAGTGCGTCGCCGCCGGCCCGTACCTGCCGAGCCGCACGTGCGCGGTGCCGAGGTTGGTCAGGGCCCGCGCCTCGCCGACCGGGTCACCGGCGCGTTGCGCGGCGTCCCGGGCGTGCCCGTGCACGGCGAGCGCGTCGGCGTGGTGCCCACCGTCGAGATAGCGGAAGAGGCAGACCGAGAGTCGGGGGGTGTGGGCGGGCCAGCCGTGCCCGGCGGTGTGTGCGGCCACGGCGACCAGGGTGGGACGTTCGGTGTCCAGCCACGCGCGGGCGCCGTCCGGGCCGGCCAGCACCGGCACCGGGGTGGCCGGCGGCGGGACCTCGGGTCGGTCACCCGCCCCGGCCGGTATCAGGATGTCCATCGCGGCGGCGGATGTCGCCAGGTAGAAGTCGAAGAGGCGGGTCAGCGCGGCGCGCCGACCGGAGGGCGGGTCCTCGTCCCTGGCCCGGCCCATGGCGTAGCCGCGTACCAGATCATGAAAGCTGTACCGGCCCGCCGTGGCCTGCTGCAACAGGTGGTCGGCGCAGAGGCGGTCCAGGTGGCGCCGGGTGGTCGCCGGATCGGTGTCGGCCAGCGCCGTCGCGGCATGGAGGTCGAAATCCTGACCGGGATGCAACGCGGCCAACCGCAGCAGCCGCTGCTCCTGCCCCGGTAGGTGCCGGTAGGAGAGGTCGAACGCCAACTCGATGCCGACGTCCAGCCGCCCGTCCTGGTGGCGTTCGTCGAGCCGCTCGGCGTGGTCGGTCAAGCTCCAGCCGGGCGTGCCACGGATGTGTCCGGCGACCAGCCCGAGGGCGAGCGGCAGGTGCCCGCAGCGTTGGGCGACCCGGGCCGCCGCGCCCGGGTCCTGACCGACCGGTGTCTGCGGTGCCGCCCGGGTCAGGAACGCCAACGCCTCGTCGGGGGTGAAGAGGTCGACCGTCAGCTGTGTCGCCGACGGCAGGCCGGTGAGGCGGCGCCGGCTGGTGACCAGCGTCGGGCAGCCCGGAGTCTCCGGTAGCAGCGGCCGGACCTGGCCGGCGTCGGCCGCGTTGTCGAGCAGGACCAGGGTGCGGCTGCCGGCCAGGCGCTCCCGGTACGCGGCGACCCGCGCCGGCAGGTCGTGCGGAATCTGCTGGCCCGGCATCCCGAGCAGGCGCAGGAAACCGTCCAGCACGGCGGCCGGGTCGGCCGGTGGCTGGACCGGGTCGGGGTGGAACCCGCGCAGGTCGACGAAGAGCACCCGGTCCAGCGGCAGCTCCCGGGCGAGCAGGTGACCGGCGTGGATGGCGAGCTGGGTCTTCCCGACGCCGGCCATCCCGGCGATCGCGCAGACCACCGCCGCGCCGCCGTCCCGGTCGCCGCCGGAGAGGGTACGACGGATGCGGTCCAGTTCGGCGGTACGGCCGGTGAACCCGGTGAGGTCCTTCGGCAGCCGGTCCTGTACCCGTACCTGCCCCGCCGCGCGGATCTCCCCGCCGATCACCTGGAGCGCCTGCCGCCACTGCGTCACGTACCCCGGATCCGGATGCAGGGCCTGCACCACCGCGACGACCAGGTCGACGTTCAACCGCCGCCGGCCGGGCCGGAAGCAGTCCACCACGGTGGTCTTGCCGACGAGTTCGGCGGCGGGCCGCCCGGCCGAGGTCCAGGCCGCGTTGACCCGGTCCTTGATCGATTCGTACGACGGTTCGCCGGCCCAGGTCTTCAGCGACCGCAGCCGCTCGACGAGACCGTCGATGGTGCCGGCCTGCCCGGGATCGGGCAGCAGCGTGAAGGTCTCCACCAGTTCCTGGGCAGGTCGCATCCGTCACTTCCCAAGCCGGGTGACATCGTCCGGACCATTCACGTTATCGATCCGGCGCACGGCGGCTGTCGGCCGCGAGACAGTGCCCGGTATCCGTCTCCACCAGCGGCCCGGCGGAGGCACAGGCGGCCCGCCGACGGCCGGCCCGCGTTCGGATTCGGTCGGGATTTCTCCGGCCGGCCCGTCCACCCCGGAGAGTCGGTGCCAGGTGGTCAGGCCGGCCAGGCCGGGACCGCCCGTCAGTTCCCGCATTCCCGTTGGAGGAAGAATGCACAGCGCCAGATTCCCCACATTCGACTCGGGCGGAGGTGGCGCCCTCCGGCTACGCCCCGCCCGACCGGTCACCCGGGGCAGCCGGATCCTCGCCGTGGCGGTCGCCCTGCTGGTCGCCTCCTTCGTGCTGGTCGTGCCCTCGCCCGCGCAGGCGGACACCCTCCGCCGAGAGCTGGTGAGTGGCTACGGCAACCTTCGCGCCGACGTGATCTGGGCCTCGACTGCGACACATCAGGGCGTCTTCCTCTGGCCGGACAACGCCAGCGCCTCGCAGGAGTTCGACCTGCTCGACAGCGGCGGCGGCTTCTTCCGGATCAGGGCCCGGCACTCCGGTCAGTGCCTGATGCTGGACTGGCGTGCCGGGTTCTACGACAACGGCACGCCGATCATCCAGTACCCGCACTGTTCCGCCGGCTACACCCCGGGCGAGTGGTTCACCCAGGAGGTCTTCCACAAGCCCTGTACGGGTCAGTGCTTCGGCTCCTGGTTCGTACTGATCAAGAACCGTGAGACCGGCATGTGCCTGGATGCCGCCGCGCCGTCCGGCCAGCCCGCCCAACAGGCGGTGTTGCAGCAGTGGCAGTGCATCTCGGCCACCACCGACTGGAACGCCTTCAACCAGATGTGGAAGATCTACGACCCCACTCCGGTGATCATCGGCTGACGCGGCAGCGGCGGTCCGCGGTGGACGGGTGCCGGCCGGCGCCCGTCCACCGCAGGGTTCACTCGTCGTGCAGCACCCCGGCGATCGGCAGTCGCGCCGCCGAGCGGGCCGGCGGCAGCGCCGAGCATCGCGATCACCGCCCCCGCCACGGCCAGTACGCCGAGCAGCGGCACCTCCCAGACGTTGATCACCGAGTCCGGTACCCGGATCTTCGCCAGGCTCGGCCTCCGGGACCGCGCCCAGGCGGTCGTACTCGCCTACGGGACCGGGCTGGTCACGCCCGGCGAACCGGCCGGTGGGTAGCCGGATCAGATGGCGGTGGAGAGTTCGTTGTAGTGGTCGGCCGGCTCCTGACCGGAGAGGTCCCGGATCGCCAGCATGATCTCGTCGGTGGCCGCGCGCCGGGCCTGCCCGCCGCTGGTGTCCGGCGGCTGGGTGAACCGCAGCGGCGTGCCGAAGCGCACCGTCACCCGGCCGGGTCGGGGCAGCCGCGACCCGACCGGCTGGATCCGTTCGGTGCCGAGTACGGCGACCGGCACCACCGGGGCGCCCGAGGCGAGAGCCAGCCAGGCGACTCCGGTGCGGCCACGGTAGAGCCGGCCGTCGCGCGACCGGCTGCCCTCGGGGTGGATGCCGAAGGCACCTCCCTCGGCGAGGACGCCCAGCGCCAGGTCCAGCGCGTTCCGGGCCGCTCGGTGACCGCCGCGCGGCACCGGGATCGCGTCGACGCCGGTCAGACAGGCCCGGACCAGCGCTCCCCGCGGCCCCGGCTGCCGAAAGTACTCGGCCTTGGCGAGGAAGGCGACCGGCCGGGGCGCCACCAGCGGGATCACCACACTGTCCAGCACGGAGAGATGGTTGGCGGCGAGGATCACCGGGCCCTGCCGGGGGACGTTTGCCCGGCCCTCGATCACCGGTCGGAAGACGAGCCGGGCCAACGGCGCGAGCAGCAGTCGGGTGGTCGCCTGGAGCAGCACGTGATCCTCCGCGGGTCGGTGGCGGGGTCGGTGGCGGGTCGGGCCGGGTCAGTGCCGCCGCGCTGCGGTCTCGGCCGGCACCGGCGGGCCGAGGTGGGCGTCGATCGCGGCCCGCAGCAGCGGCTCGACCTCCCCGGTCCCGACCGTCATCTGGAGGCTTCCCCACTGCCAGAGCTGGGCGATGCCGTGCAGGTTCGCCCAGAGCGCACCGGCGGCGACGGCCGGCGGCGGAGCGCCGTCCCGCTCCGGACGGGCCCGGGCGACCAGCTCGACGAGTACCTCGAAGAGTGGCCGACTGGCCTCCCGCAGGCCGATGCCGTTGCCGCGCAGCAGGTCGTGCCGGAACATCAGCTCGAACATCCCGCGATTGGTCCGGGCGAACTCCAGATAGAGCCGGCCCAGCGCGAGCAGTCGGGCCGACGGGTCCGGGCCGGCGGGGTCACCGACCGCCTCGGCGACTCGCCGGCCGAGTTCCCGATAGCCCTCGGCGGCGATCGCGGCGAGCAGCGCCCGGTGGGTCGGGAAGTAGCGGCGCGGCGCGCCGTGCGAGACACCGGCCCGGCGGGCGATCTCCCGCAACGACAGCGCCTCGACGCCCTCCTCCGCCAGCAGGTCGAGCCCGGCTCGGACCAGCCGAGCCTGCACAGCACCGTCCGACTGAGCCATAGACACTGTCTACCAGTACTCCGTAGACATTGTCTACGGGCCGAGCGGACGGACGATGTCCCGGGCGTGGTCCACCACCGCCGCGCCGACCACGGTCGCCTCGACCGGCAGCATCTCCAGGCAGCGCCGCACCGCCGCCGCCATCAGGGTGTTCGGCACCCGCATCGAGAGGGTGCAGTGCGGCACCCAGCGACCGGGGCGGTACAGCTCGCTGACCGGCACGTCGGCCCAGGTCAGCCGCTCGTGCACCATCGCCTGGTGGGCCAGCAGTTCCGCGGTCGGCGTCGGGCCGAGCCAGAGCACCCGGCCGACGAACTGGCCGGCGTACTGGAAGGTCAGTCGCAGCGGAGCGGCCACCACCGTACCGGTCAGGGCCTCGGCGACCTGCTCCGGATCGAGCCGGGGCGCGACCGCCAGCGAGATGTGCGGCCGGTGCCGCTGACCGAGCAACGAGCGGAGGCTCTGCACACCCTCGGACTCCAGGGCGTCCCAGAGGACCCGGATCCGTCGGGTGGCGTCGGTGTCGAAATACAGCTCCAGGGCGGCGACCACCCGCCCACCCTAGGGGTGGGGTCGGGTCCGCCCGTACCTGTTTCCGGACCGGTTGGCCCGAGGCGAGAAGCGCGGCCGTACGTGTTCGACGCCCGGCCGGGCCGGACGCCCCGGGTACGCCGGGTTCGGCGCCTCGGCACCGGCGCGTACCCGCGAAGCGGCGGTGCCGGCGGTCGCGGCGGCGGCGTACGGCTGCGGTACCGGCCGACGGCGCAGCACCAACCAGACCACCAGGCCACCGAGCGCGGCACCCATCAGTACCGCCAGCACGAGGCGTACGGTCCCGGTGAACACGACCTGCCCGACGGCGGTTCCCAGCACCCAGCGGGTCACCCAACCCGTGGGCCCCGCCCTGCCCCACCCGCCGCTGTCCGGCCCCATCGACATCGCCCCTCCGCCCCTCGCGCGGTGTCGCGCGGGACCACCGTGCCCGGCGGGACATCGGGGGAACCGGCCAGCCGACCTCCTTGGCATCATGTGAAAAGGATTCGCCCTGATGGCGCTGTCGTTCCGGCGGCGGGCCGTTTCACAGCGGGCCGATTCGCGGCGGGCGGCGACGGCGGCTCCCCGTTCGCCGGTGTGCGCGAGCGGGGGCCGCCTCCGTGTCCCGCCGGAGTCGGCCCCCGCTACCCGCCCCCGGAAACGTCGTCCGGCGGGTCCCGGCTATCGCAGGCCGTTGGCGACCGCCGTGATCAGTTCACCGTTGCCGGTGTCCCCGGAGAGTTCCCAGAAGAAGGCGCCGCCCAGTCCCTGGCTCTTGGCGTACGACATCTTGCCGCCGATGGTGGCCGGGGTGTCGTAGCTCCACCAGTTGCTGCCGCACTTCGCGTACGCCGTGCCGGCGATCGTGCCGGTGGCCGGGCAGGTGTTCTTGAGTACCTTGTAGTCCTCGATGCCCGCCTCGTAGGTGCCCGGTGCCGCCCCGGTGGCCGTACCGCCCGGGGTGGCCTGGGTGACCCCGGTCCAGCCCCGGCCGTAGAAGCCGATGCCGAGCAGCAGTTTGCTGGCCGGGATGCCCTTGCTCTTCAGCTTCTGGATCGCCGCGTCGGACCAGAAGCCCTGCTGTGGAATCCCGGCGTACGAGGTCAGCGGCGAGTGCGGGGCCGTCGGGCCCTGCGCGGCGAAGGCGCCGAAGTAGTCGTACGTCATCGGCATCAGCCAGTTGAGGTTGTTGATCGCACCGGCATAGTCGGCCGCGTCGATCTTGCCGCCGTTGCTGCCGTCCGCGGTGATCGCGGCGGTGACCAGGTTCGACGAGCCGAACCGGCCGCGCAGCGCGGAGATCAGGTTCTTGAACGCGTTCGGGCCGCTGGCGTCGCAGGTCAGGCCGCAGGCGTTCGGGTACTCCCAGTCGATGTCGATGCCGTCGAAGACGTCCGCCCAGCGCGGGTCCTCGACCAGGTTGTAGCAGGACTCGGCGAACGCGGCCGGGTTCTGCGCGGCCTGGGTGAAGCCGCCGGACCAGGTCCAGCCGCCGAACGACCAGATCACCTTGAGGTGCGGGTACATCCGCTTGAGCTTGCGGAGCTGGTTGAAGCTGCCGCGCAGCGCACCGGCGTCCCAGGTGTCGGCGACGCCGTCCACACTCTCCGCCGCCGAGTACGCCCGGTCGTAGTCGGCGTAGCTGTCGCCGATGGTGCACCGGCCGCCGGTGGTGTTGCCGAAGGCGTACAGGATGTGGGTCAGCTTGGCGGCCGAGCCGCTGGTGTGGATGTTCTTGACGTGGTAGGCCCGCTGGTAGACGCCCCACTGGGCGAAGTAGCCGACCACCTTCTGCGCACCCGGGTTGGTCGGCGGCGGGGTGGTCGGCGGTGGCGTGGTCGGCGGCGGGGTCGTCGGCCGTACGGTCGTCGGGGTGGCGGTCGGGGTCGGTCCACCGCCGCAGGCGGCGCCGTTGACGGTGCAGTTCGCCGGGGGCCGGTAGCCGCCGGTGCCGACGTAGCCCCAGGTCGCCGAGGCGCCCGGGGCGAGCGTGCCGGCCCAGCTCTTCTGCACGGCCACGTAGCGGTTGCCGCTGCGGGTGACGTCGGCGTCCCAGAAGCTGCTGATGGTGGTCCCGGCGGGCAGGTCGAACTCGACCCGCCAGCTGGCGACCGGTGCGTCGGTGCCGTTGGTGACGGTGACCCTGACCTCGTGGCCGGAGCCCCAGTCGGAGCTGGCGGCGAAGGTGGTGGTCAGGCTGCCGGCGCCGAGGGCCGCGGTGATCGGGACCACGGCGACGGCCACCGCAGCCGCGACGCCGGCCCACAACGCGCGGCGGATGGATCTCCTCATGGTGGCGTCTCCCTTATTGATAGGAAACTTTCCAGATAGTGAGGCGACGCTACTCAGCAGTTCACCGCTTCGTCAAGATGTCCATGTTTCGATTCCACCGCCACGACCCGGTTCCGCACCGCGGCCGCCACCGGGCGGGCTGCGCCGGACGGGTGGCGGGGAAGTCGATCCTGACGACAGCGTCGCCGGGTAGCCTCTGGGCCATGACCGAGCGGAGAGTGGATGTCAGTCGGGTGCGACGGCCGGGACACGGCGACGATCGCCGGACCGGCCGGACGGCGCAGCGGGGCGGAGACATCCGGTGAGCGTCTTCGACGTCCAGATCGGAGCGCTGACCGGCGACGGGTTCGTCGGCCTGGAGCAGTTCCGGGGCAACGCCATGCTGGTGGTCAACCTCGCCTCCAAGTGCGGGCTGACCCCGCAGTACGCCGGGCTCCAGGCGCTGCACCAGCGATACGCCGACCGTGGGCTGACGGTGCTCGGCGTACCCAGCAACCAGTTCGCCGACCAGGAGCCGGGCACCCCGGCCGAGATCGCCGAGTTCGCCCGCTCCACCTTCGGGGCCACCTTCCCGATGACCGAGAAGATCGACGTGAACGGACCCGGCCGGCACCCGCTCTACGCCGCACTGGTCGACACCCCCGACCCGGAGGGGCACTCCGGCGACGTCCGGTGGAACTTCGAGAAGTTCCTGGTCGGCCCGGACGGCAAGGTGGTCGCCCGGTTCGCGCCCCAGGTCGAGCCGGAGTCGCCGGAGATCACCGCCGCCGTCGAGCGGGTCCTGCCGAGATAGCGCCGGACCGCGCGGGAGCCGGCGTCAGAGCCAGCCGTGCTCGTGGGCCTGCCAGCCGAGCTGTAGCCGGGAGCGGGAGTTGGTGCGGTGCATCAGCACCTGCACCCGGCGTACGACGGTCCGGCGGCTGAGTCCGAGCCGGGCGCCGGCCGCCTCGTCGGTCAGCCCCGCCACCAGCAGCGAGAGCAGGTGCCGGTCCTCGGCGGAGATGCCGAGCGCCGTCGGCACCTGCTCCGGGCCGGCCGCCGACAGCGGTGTCGCCTGGGTCCAGAGCGTCTCGAAGAGCGCCACCAGGGCGTCCAGCAGGCCGCACGGATGCACCAGCAGCGCCGCGTCGTGCGCCGACGCGGTCCAGGCCAACGGCAGCAGTGCCAGGGTGCGGTCCGCGACCGCCAGCTTGGTGGGGAGCCCGACGGCGAGCCGGGCCAGCTCACCCGCGCGGATGTGCGCGGCGACGCTGGCCGCGAACTCGGGGTCGTCCAGGGCACTGCTGTCGTACACCGCCCGGTAGGTCACCCCGGCGGCCTCCCGGTCGAGCTGGGTGGTGTTCACCGAGGTCGGGACCGCGTACGGGGGTGCCACCAGCACCCGCATCTCCTGCCGGGCGCTGCGCTGCACCCGCTCGAAGGCGCGACCGACCGCGGCCCGCCCCGAGACGATCTCGATCAGCTCCTCGGTACGCCGGTTGCTCGCCCGCCCCCGCGCCTCGGCGGCGAGCCGGTGCGCCGCCTCCCGGGTGAGTTCCAGTTCGGCGTACCGGCGCCGGATCAGTTGCTCGACGGCGAGATCGGGCGGCACCGGTACGACCCGTTCGGCGGGTGGCGGGGTGCGGTGCACGAAGCCCTCCCGTTCGAGTACCCCGACCGCCCGGCGTACCCGCGCCTCCGACAGGCCGAGCCGCTCCGCGAGGTCGACGAGCCGGGCGCCGCCCTGCCGGACCAGCGCCAGGTAGGCCGACTCCTCCACCGTGGTCAGCCCGGCGAACTTCAGCACGGCCGAACCTCCTGGCGCATCTAGGTCATGGCGCAGTTGCGCTCGCTGCGGATCCTTTACCGGCATGGTGACGAAGTGTGACGCTGCCCGATGATCTAGCAGCACGTCAAGGGAGCTTTCGTGGTCAAGCCAGCACGTACGGTTGTCGCGCTCGCGGTCACCGTCGCCATCCTGGCCGCCGTGGCCCCGCCGGCCGCCGCCGCGCCACACGGTGGCGCAGTCGCGCCAGCGGCCCCCGCCGGGCCGGCGGCGGTGCACACCGTCACGCTGGTCACCGGGGACGTCGTCCGGCTGCACACCTTCGCCGACGGTCGGCAGTTCGCCGAGGTGGACGACCGGGGCAGCCGGCGGGGACTCGGCTTCCAACTCTCCGAACGCGACGGTGACCTGCACGTCACGCCCTACGAGGCGCTCCCGCTGGTCACCGCCGGACGGGTCGACCCGGCCCTGTTCAACGTCACCGACCTGGTGGCCGAGGGCTACTCCGACGCGGCCCGGTCCAGCCTGCCGCTGCTGCTCACCGGTGCACCCGCCGCACCCGGACTGCGGGCCGCCGCCGCACCGGCGACCCCGACCGGCGCCACCCGGCACCGCGAACTGCCCAGCATCGGGGCGATCGCGGTCGGCGCGGAGAAGTCCCGGGCCGCCGACTTCTGGTCGGCCGTCACCGGCGACCACGCTGGCCAGGGCAACCGGGCGAAGGTCGGCCCGACGACGACCGGCGCCGGCACCCTGGCGAGCGGCTTCGGCAAGCTCTGGCTCGACCGGCGGGTCCGGGCCGACCTGGCCGAGAGCGTGCCGCAGATCGGTGCCCCCCGGGCCTGGCGGTCCGGGTACGACGGCCGGGGCGTGAAGGTCGCCGTCCTGGACAGCGGCTACGACCCGACCCATCCCGACCTGGCCGGCCGGGTCAGCGCGGCGGCGAGCTTCACCGGTACCCCCGAGACCACCGACCGGGTCGGGCACGGCACCCACGTCGCCGCCACCATCGCCGGCGCCGGTCGCACCGGCGGCGCGGGCCGCGACGGCGCAGCGCCGGGTGGCAAGGGAGTCGCGCCCGGCGCCCGGCTGCTGATCGGCAAGGTACTCGACGACAACGGGTCCGGAGACCTCTCCTGGGTCATCGCCGGAATGGAGTGGGCGGTACGCCAGGGCGCCAGGGTGGTCAACCTCAGCCTCGGCGGCCCGGCCGGCGAGGGACCGGACCCGGTCACCGAGGCACTCGACGCGCTCTCCGCCAGCTCCGGCGCGCTCTTCGTGGTCAGCGCCGGCAACGCCGGACCCGGCCGGCAGACGCTCACCACCCCGGGCACCGCCGACCGGGCGCTGACGGTCGGCGCGGTCGACGGCCGGGACCGGATCGCCGACTTCTCCAGCCGGGGCCCGCGACTCGGCGACGCCGCGGTCAAGCCGGAGATCACCGCCCCCGGGGTCGGCATCGTCGCGGCCCGGGCCGCCGGCACCAGCCTCGGCGAGGTGGTCGACGCCGGCCACACCTCGATGTCCGGCACCTCGATGGCCGCCCCGCACGTCGCCGGGGCGGCGGCGCTGCTCGCCCAGCGCCACCCGGACTGGCGGGCCGACCGGCTCAAGGCGGCCCTGGTCGGCAGCGCCACCGAGAGCCGGGACACCCCGATCTGGGCCCAGGGCGCCGGCCGGGTCGACGTCGCCGAGGCCCTGGAACAGCCGGTCACCGTCGACACCGCGACGCTCGCCCTGGGCCGGGTCCCGGCCGGTACGCCGGCCCGGAGCGCCACCGTCGGCTTCACCAACTCCGGCCGCCGGCCGGTGACGCTCACCCTGGACGCCGAGGCCCGCGACCTCGGCGCGGACCAGCGGCCGGCGGTACTCGGCGTCTCACCGACCCGGCTGACCGTACCGGCCGGCGGGCGGGCCAGCGCCGTCGTCCGGCTCGACCCGACCCGCACCGCCCCGAACCGGTACGCCGGGGTGCTGACCGCCCGGGGCGGCGGCGCCGAGCTGCGTACCCCGATCGGGTTCCACGTCGTCCCGCCGACCCGCCGCCTGACGATCCACGCGCTGGACCGGGACGGCCGGGCCCCCACCGACTTCTACACCCGCTCCCAGGTGTTCAATCTGGACACCGGCGAGGAGCACTGGGCCCACTTCGGCGGTGGCCAAGCCGGCACCGTCGAGCTGCCGGCCGGCCGCTACGCCGTGGCGACCTGGGTCTTCACCCTGGCGGCGTCGGGCTTTCCGAAGGACGCCACGCTGCTCGCCGAGCCGGAGCTGACCGTCGAGGCGGACCGGACGCTGCGCCAGGACGCCCGCGACGGCCGGGAGATCCGCATCGACACCCCGGACCGGACCAGTGCCGCACAGGCCGCGCTGGTCTGGCAGCGCGGTACCTCCGCGGCCTCGCTGCTCTCCGGCGAGTCGTTCAACCTGGACACCATCCGCCGGGTGTACGCGGCGCCGACCCGACCGGTCTCCACCGGTACCTTCCAGTTCTTCAGCCGGTGGGACCTGGCCGCACCCGCGCTGACCGCCACGGTCACCGGCCCGGACGGCTTCCCGGTGCCGGAGCCCCGGCCGGTCGACGGCGCACCGCTGCTGGACGGCCGCAGCAGCGCCCGGCTGGTCGACGGCGGCGACGGTACGCCGGCCGAACTGGCCCGGGCCGGAGCCCGGGACGCGGTGGTGCTGGTCCGGCTCGACCAGGGCGGCGCGGAGGATCCCGGCGTCGCGCAGTTGCGGGCGGCCGGCGCGGCCGGCGCCCGGGCCGTGCTGCTGGCCGGGCCGACGCCGGGCTACCACGAGGCCAACGGGTACGGCTCGCCGGTGCCGGCCTACCGGGTGGACGCGGAGGTGGCGCAGCGGCTCCGGGAACGGCTGGCGGCCGGGCCGGCGACGCTCGCGCTGGACGCCGTCGCCCGGTCGCCGTACCGCTACGACCTGCTGCTGCCCGAGCGGGGGCGGGTGCCGGCGGACCTGCACTACCGGGCCGACGAACTCGCACTGGCCACCGTGGAGTCCGAGTTCCACCAGCACGCACCCGAGATGCTGGCCCGGGAGACCCGGGCCGGCTATCCGGACGGGGTGTCGACCGGCTTCGGTTTCAGCCGGACCGTCACCACCGCACACCGGCGCACCGACCACGTCAGCACCCGGGGCGTCGCGTGGCGGAGCAGCGGGATCCTGGAGGCGTACCAGGTCGGCAACCCGCAGGGGCAGCTCTGGGGGCCGCTGCGGGCGTACCGGGCCGGCGAGCGGGTGCGCCAGGTGTGGTTCCCGGCCCTGACCCGGCCCGCCGTGCCGGCGACGGTGACCCCGGACCACGCGTACGGGCTGCCGGTGAACCGGTCGTACGACGCGATCCGGGTCGCGATCCCGCAGTACGCGGACGGCGGGGCCACCGCGTACGGCTGGGTCGACGGCCGCTCCGACCGCAGCGAGCTGACCCTGACCCGGGACGGCAGGGTCGTCGGCCGGAGCAGTGCGTCCTCCGCCCAGTTCACCGTGCCGGCCGGCACCGGGCGGTACCAGCTCCGGTTGGACGTCGCCCGGGACTCGTTCCCGGACCGTCCATGGTGGACCACCTCCACCGCCACGTCGACGACCTGGACGTTCCGTTCCGGGCGACCGCGCGGCGCCCGGCCGGCGGTACTGCCGCTGCCGCAGCTCGGCTACGACATCGGCACCGACCTGAGCAACACCGTCCGGGCCGACCGGCCGTACCGGCTGGTGCTGCGCCCCGGCTACCAGCCCGGTGCGACCGGACCGGGCCGGTTCACGGTACGGGTGGCGGTCTCCTACGACGACGGGGCGCACTGGCGGGACGTGCCCGTCCGGGGCGACCGGGAGGTGGTGGCGACGCTGCCGGCCGCCCCCGCCGGGGCACGGTTCGGCACCGTCCGGGTGAGCGCCGTCGACCGGCACGGCAACCGGATCGAACAGACCGTCGTCCGCGCCTGGCGGGTGACGGCTGACGGGTGACGGGTGACGGCTGACGGGTGACGGGTGACGGGTGACGGGCCGAGCTGAGACGCCCACCCGCGGACACACCTCCCGGTGGGCCGGAGCGGGTGGGCGGGCGGAGTGGGTGGGACGGACCGGGGGTGCGACATTCCGGGTGGTGGCGCCGATACCGTGCCGGCACATCCCAGGGAGGCGAGAAATGGAGCACCTCGAACGACCTGTCCGGCCGGGGCGGCGGATCGCTGCCGCAGCCGCCGCCCTCGGCCTCGGACTCGGCCTGGCCACCTCGGTCGTCGGCCCGGCCGGCGCCACCGCACCGGTCGGATACGTCCGGCTGGCCCACCTGTCGCCGGACACGCCCGCCGTCGACGTCTACCTCGGCCCGGCCGACGGTACGACCGAACCGCAGGTGTTCCGGGCGGTCGGCTACGGCGTGCTGTCGCCGTACCTGCCGCTGCCGACCGGGCCGTACGCCGTCGCGATGCGCCGGGCCGGCGCGCCGAGTGGCGACCCGCCGGTACTCACCACGGGCGTGTCGGTGAAGCCCGGCGGGGCGTACACGGTCGCCGGTGTCGGCCGCTACGCCGAGCTGGGGCTGAAGGTGCTCGACGACGACCTGAGCGCACCCGCCGACGGCCGGGCGAAGGTACGCGTGGTGCAGGCGTCGGTACGCGCGCCGGTGATCGACGTCACGGTGGCCGCCGGGCCGCGCATCGCCGAGGCCGTACCCTTCGCCACCACCACGCCCTACCAGCAGGTCGAGCCGGGGCGGTCGACGCTGCGGGTCTCGGCGACCGGGGCGAGGGCGACCACGGCCGACGTGTCGCTGCACAACGGCACCGTCTACTCCCTGCTGGTGCTCGACGCGAAGGCGGGCGGGTTGACCACCGAGCTGCGCGTCGACGCCCGGGGCGGGGCGGTGGTGCCGGACGGCGGGGTGGACGCCGGTGCCGGTGGCACGGGCGGGCCGGCGTACCCGCTGGGGCTGGCCTCGGTCGGCGCGCTCGGCGCGGTCGTGGTCGTGGCGGCCGCCAGGTCCGCCGCCCGGCGCCGCCGGCATCCGTGACGGCCGGCCGGAGCACGCCGGGCGCCGTCGACCTGCTGCTCTGCGCGATCCTCGGCGCAAGCCTCGGCGTCGCGGCGGCCGGCGACGCGGGACCGGCACCGGTCCCGGTCCCGGCCTCGATCCCCGGCCCGCCGCCGGAACCGGTCGCGTTGCCGCCGGCCGCGTCGGCGGCGTGCCCGGACGGCTGCCCCGGTGCCCCGGCCGGCGCCACCGGGCCGGCCCTCGGCGGGGCACCGACCCGGGTACGCATCCCGCGGATCCGGGTCGACGCGGCCCTGACCCGGCTCCGGCTGGACCGGTCCGGCCGGCTCGGCGCCCCCCGCGACTTCGCCGAGGCCGGCTGGTACGCCGCCGGCACCGCACCCGGGGACGTCGGGCCGGCGGTACTCGCCGGGCACGTCGACTCGACCACCGGCCCGGCGGTCTTCGCCCGGCTGTCGGAACTGCGCCCGGGCGACCGGATCGAGGTGCGGCGCGGCGGCCGGTGGCTCGGGTTCCGGGTCACCGGAGCCGGCCGGCACGCCAAGGACGCCTTTCCGACCGACGCCGTCTACCGCCCCACCCCCGGCCCGGAACTGCGGCTGATCACCTGTGCCGGAGCCTTCGACCGGTCCACCCGGCACTACCGGGACAACCTGGTCGTCTACGCCGTCGCCGACCGGCCGGTGGTGATCCCCGGTCCCGGCCGGGCCCCCGGCGTCCGGGCCGGGCCGGTCGGCTCAGACGGGGCGCCGGCCTGAGAAGCCGCACTCCACCCGGTGGTACCACCGCAGGTCGCTGTCCCCCTCCAGCCAGCACCAGAGCACCGGCCGGCCGTCCCGCTCGCCGGGGAAGTCGAGCAGTACCGGGGCGAAGCCCTTGACCTGGATGTCGTGCCCGGTCAGCTCCTCCAGGATGCCGAAGATCCGCGCCTCCAGGCCCTTGACCTCGGCGAGTCCGCCGAGCGGGCTCGCTCCCCGGTCGGTCAGGTCGGCCCGCAGCTCGGCCAGGTCGGCGCGGAGCACGATCAACTCGTCGATCCGGGGGCGCAGCGTCACGATCAGGTGACGTGCCTGGGCAAGGGTGAACACGGGCACAGTATGGGGCACCCGGGCCCGGATCACGCCGTGCCGCCCGGCTCAGTCGTTCTGCGCCGCGATCTCCCGCGCCCGGTCCCGGGCCGCCTCCAGCGCGGCCAGCAGCGCCGCGCGTACGCCGTGGTTCTCCAGCTCCCGGATGGCCGAGATGGTGGTACCGGCGGGCGAGGTCACCGCCTCGCGCAGCTTCACCGGGTGCTCGCCGGAGTCGCGCAGCATCACGGCCGAGCCGATGGCGGTCTGCACGATCAGCTCGTGCGCCACCTGGCGGGGCAGCCCGAGCAGGATGCCGGCGTCGACCATCGCCTCGACCAGCAGATAGAAGTAGGCGGGGCCGGAACCGGAGAGCGCGGTCACCGCGTCCTGCTGGGACTCCGGGACCCGGATGGTCGCCCCCAGCGGCCGGAACATCTCCTCGGCCAGCTCCAGGTGCCCGGCGGTGGCGTGCACCCCGGCGGAGATCGCGGTCATCGCCTGGTCGACCAGGGCCGGTGTGTTGGTCATCACCCGGATCACCGGGGTGCCCTCCGGCAGCCGCCGGGCGAAGAAGTTCGTCGGCAGCCCCGCGCAGAGCGAGATCACCAGCTTGTCGGCGGGTACCTTCGGACCGATCTCGTCGAGCAGCGCGTCGGCGTCCTGCGGCTTGACCGACACGGCGAGGACGTCCGCCTCGGCGACCGCCGTGAAGTTGTCCACCACCCGTACGCCGTACCGGGTGGCGATCTCCTCGGCGCGCCCCTGCCGCCGGGTGGTCGCCAGCAGCCGGTCCACCGGCCAGCCGGCGCGGAGCAGCCCGGAGAGCATCAGTTCACCGATCTTGCCGGTGCCGATCACGGCAACGGTGTGCGCTCCCGGCGCCATCGCTCCTCCTCGGGGTGGAAGCCGTCACGTCGTCGCGGGCGGGGGCCGCCCGGGCGCGGGGTGGCCGCCGCATCCGGCGCGGAGATCGTTTCCGACCTCTCCGCGTCGGTGTGCGGCGGGTCCCACCCCGGCACCGCGGATCGTCAGCTGCCGAAGAAGACCTCGGCCTCGGTGTAGCGGTCCAGCGGCACCGTCTTCAGCTCACGGGTCGCCTCGGCCAGCGGCACCCGGACGATGTCCGTGCCCTGCATGGCGACCATCTTGCCCCAGTCGCCCTCGTGGACCGCGTCGATCGCCTGTAGGCCGAGCCGGGTGGCGAGCACCCGGTCGAACGCGGTCGGGGTGCCGCCGCGCTGGATGTGCCCGAGTACGACCGTCCGGGCCTCCTTGCCGGTCTTCGCCTCCAACTGCCCGGCGAGCCACTGGCCGATGCCGCCCAGCCGGACGTGCCCGAAGGCGTCCAGTTCCTGGTTGTGCAGCACCATCTGACCGTCGAGCGGCTGGGCGCCCTCGGCGACCACCACGATCGGGGCGTACTGCTTCTGGAAGCGCTTCTCGACGTAGGTCGCAACCTGGTCGACGTCGAACTGCCGCTCCGGCAGCAGGATCACGTTCGCCCCGCCGGCCAGGCCGGCGTGCAGGGCGATCCAGCCGGCGTGCCGGCCCATCACCTCGACGACCAGGGTGCGGTGGTGGCTCTCGGCGGTGGTGTGCAGCCGGTCGATCGCCTCCATCGCGATGTTGACCGCGGTGTCGAAGCCGAAGGTGTAGTCGGTGGCGCCGAGGTCGTTGTCGATCGTCTTCGGCACGCCGACGACCTGGACGCCCAGCTCGTGCAGCTTGGTGGCGACGCCGAGGGTGTCCTCGCCGCCGATCGCCACCAGGGCGTCCACGCCCTGCTGCGCGAGGTTGGTCTTGATCTGCTCGACCCCGCCCTCGATCTTGAACGGGTTGGTCCGGGAGGAGCCGAGGATGGTGCCACCGCGCGGCAGGATCCCCCGTACCTCCGCGATGCCGAGCGGCTTGGTCAGCCCCTCCAGCGGGCCGCGCCAGCCGTCCCGGAACCCGACGAATTCGTGGTCGTAGCTGGCGACGCCCTTACGCACCACCGCTCGGATCACCGCGTTCAGACCCGGGCAGTCACCACCACCGGTGAGCACGCCGATACGCATGATCTGCTTCTCCTCCAGGAGCTTCGAATGAGCCCGTCAAGCCCCAGGGTGAAAGTCGGGTGAGACCGTCGGCGTCGTTGCCGGCCCGGGGCGGGCCGTCATTGCGCACTGTAGTCGCCCGCTCCGGGCCGGACCACCGCGCCCCGGGCACCGTCGAGGGGCCGAACCGGTGTCCGGGGCAGGCCCGGCGGCCGGTACCACCCGAAACGATCATGAATCCCGCTCAGGAACTCCCCGACCGGGCGTGTATCGCCTGCCAGCGGGCCAGATTGTGCCGGGCGTCCACCAGGGCGTCGTGCCGGTCGGAGGCGGCGTCCGGCAGCGGCGGGCTGCCCCGGTCCTCCCAGCGCTGGCGCAGCTCCTTGGTGAACCGGGGAATCTCCCGGGGCAGCGCCGGCATGGCCCCCCAGAGCTGGGCGAGCGCCACGTGGTCGTACGCCGCGTACCAGGCCCAGAGCTCCAGCTTCTCCCCCGGCCGGTCCCGGACCGGCTCCATCAGGAACTCGTAGAGATCGTCCCTGATCCGCTCGCGGGAGCGCCACGCCCCGTCGCCCGGCGAGGGGAGCTTGTCCAGCACGTGCCGGCGTACCCAGGGCACGGCGCGGGAGTCGTCGAACTCGGTGGAGACGGCGTAGAACTCGCGACCGTACTCGTCGACGACACCGATTGAGACGAGGTCGACGAGCCGGCCGTCCTCGATGAACTCGCAGTCGTAGAAATAGCGGTAGACCATCGCCGCCATCCTCGCCCATCCGTCCCGCCGTACGGGAATCGGGGGTGGAAATTCCACCATTCGGCGCCGGACTGCCCGCTCGGGGTACGACTCGACTCGGGGCGGTCGGCGTGGTGATCGGCGAGTACCGCCTGATCACCACGCCTTCCCTCTCGGTCCGGCCGACGCCCCCACGCCGGTCGTACCCGGGTCCGCCGCGGCCGGCCAGCGGAACTTGGCGCACCTCCGGCCGGTCGCGGCTCCCCGCGCCCCCACGTATCCGCCACGCCCCCGTACGGTCCCCACCCAGTGGCGGATCTGATGTCAGAATGCCCCCTGGTCAGCGGCAGAACTGTCACAGAAGTGATTTCAGGGGTGTACAGCAAGCGACACGACCGTCATGATCTGATGTGTACCGCTACCGGACCCTACCGGTATCAGTTTCACCTTGCTTCTTCGGTCGGTTGCGGGTCGCCCGAGAGCAAAACTGGGTTATTTACCGGGGAGGGGTTGAGCCGTGGAGGTTCGCCTGCCTGAGCCGGGCGACGCCCTCACCGGCGTCGACATGTTCGCCGGCCTTGAGCCAGAGGTGCGTCAACGGGTGATCGCCGCGGCGGTGCCGCGCACCTATCGCAAGGGGCAGCTGCTCTTCGTCGAGAACGATCCCGGCGAGTCCCTGATCGTCCTGCGCCGGGGAGCGGTCGCGGTGTTCCGCACCGCCCCGACCGGCGAGCGCGCGGTGCTCAACGTCATCCGCCCGCCGGACGTGCTCGGCGAGGTCTCCCTGCTGGACGCCTCCACCCGGTCGGCGTCCGCCGAGGCCATCGAGGACTGCACGGCGCTGGCGCTCTCCCGTGGCGCGTTCATGGAGCTGGTGCACTCCAATCCGCGCATCCTCGACGCGGTGATGCGGTCGCTGGGCGGGCTGATCCGCCGGTTGACCGAGCAGAACGCCGACCATGTCTTCCTCGACCTGCCGGGGCGGGTCGCCAAGACGCTGGTCCGGTTGGCCGGCGAGAGCCAGGCCCCGATGATCACCATCGAGCTGAACCAGAGCCAACTCGCCGAGATGGCCGGCGGTTCCCGACAGAGCGTCAACCAGGCCATCGGGTCGTTCGCCAGCCGGGGCTGGCTGCGCACCGAGGGCCGACGGATCGTGGTGACCGACGTGGCGGCGTTGCGCCGTCGCGCCGGCATGGCCGAGCGCTGACCCGTCCGCCGACCGGACCCACCGACCGAACAGCCCGAGCGGCGCCCGTCGGGAGCGTCCCGGCGTCGGCGGGACCGTCGAGAGTGTCCGGTCACCGTCGACTCCGGACCGCCGTTCCCGGCCGACGGTGCCGACCGTCGGTGCCGACCCGGCGTTCCGTCCGGAAACGACCGCGGGCATCCGGTCCGGAAACCACCGCGGGCGTCCGGTCCGGAAACGACCGTGGGCGTTCCGGAAGACCGACAACGGTTTCCGGAACGCCCGGTCAGTGCCGGTGCGCCGCGACGATCAGGTCGCCCCGGGCCAGTTCGTCGTGTCCCGACCGGCAGTGCGGGTCGCCCCCGGCCAGTCGGGAGTCTCCCCGCCGACGATCCCGGCGGCCTGGAGCTTCGCCAGGGTCGCGGCGTCGACGTCGATCATGTCCCCGGAGGAGTGGCCGTTCCCTTCGCCGTCGGTCCATTCCTTTTCCAGTCGGACGTACACCATTGCCCATCTCCCCTGATAAATCGTCGATCGGTAGGCGCCAATGACTGTATCTTGGATCACTATGGGTGGGACTGTCCGCTAGCTAACAGCCCGGTTCCCGACACCGGGCCGGGCGCTGATACTCGGCGGTGGCGCACCTCCACCCCCATCACGACCGGCGGCTCGCCGGAGCCGCCGGCCACGGCCGCGCGGGGCCATCCCGGTGGACGGCACGTCCCTTCGACACCGTAGGAGGACGGCATCTCCGCTACCTGCACCAGATGCGGCCGGATCTCCGCCGTCGGCGACCGTTACTGCGGCGGCTGCGGCACCGAGCTGACTTCGGCCTGTCCACACTGCGACCAGCCACTGGCCGCGGATGCCGCGTTCTGCACGGCCTGCGGCAAGCCCCGGCCAGCCCAGCCCGGTCGGCCGGCCGTGATGCCGCAGGAGGACCGGCGGCGGGTCAGCGTACTCTTCGTGGACCTCATCGACTTCACCCCGTACGTCGAACGGGCCGACCCGGAACTGGTCCGGGGCATGCAGACCGCCTTCTTCTCGGCGGCCCGCCGGGTCATCGGGCAGTACGGCGGGGTGGTGGAGAAGTACATCGGCGACGCCGTGATGGCGTTGTTCGGCGCGCCGGTGGCGACCGAGACCGACCCGCTGCGCTGCGTACGCGCGGGTCTGGAGTTGCAGCGGGTGCTCACCCGGTTCACCCCGACCGGCTCGGACCACCTGCGGTTCCGGGTGGGCGTGGCGACCGGTGAGGCGCTGGTGGACGTGGCCGCCGCCCGGGACGGCGGACAGGCCATCGTGGCCGGTGACGTGGTGAACACGGCGTCCCGGATGCAGTCGGTGGCACCGCCCGGCGGGGTACTGGTCTGCGGCACCACGTACGCGCTGACCCGGGACGCGATCCGCTACTCCGAGCAGGCACCGGTGACCCTGCGCGGCCGCTCCTCGCCGACCGAGGTGTGGTTGGCGCTCGCTCCGGTGGATCGGCAGCCGCCGGACCGGGAGCCGGACACCACTCCGCTGATCGACCGGGAACACGAGCTGGGGCTGCTGGTCAACGCGCTGCACCGGTCGATGCGGGACCGCCTGCCGCAGATGGTGACGGTGCTCGGGCACGCCGGCATCGGCAAGAGCCGGCTGGTCCGGGAGCTGTTCCGGCACACCGAGCGGCTGACCGACGAGCCGTTGACCTGGCGGGTCGGCCGCTGCCCGCCGTTCGGCGAGAACGTCACGTTCGCCGCGCTGGCCGACATCGTCAAGGCCGAAGCGGGGATCCTGGACACCGATCCGGCGCCGACCGCCACCCGGCGGCTGGAGTCGGCGCTGGTGGAGCTGGTCGGGCCGGGCGCGGCGGACCGGCTGATGGACGCGCTGCGCCCGGTGGTCGGGCTGCCCGGGCCGACGCTGCCGGCCGAGGAGTCCGAGTCGGCGTGGCGGCGCTTCCTGGTCGCGCTCGCCGCCCGCCAGCCGACCGTACTCGTCTTCGAGGACCTGCACTGGGCCGACGAGAAGATGCTGAACTTCGTCGAGCTGCTCGGGGCGTACGCCCAGAACGTGCCGCTGTTGCTGCTCTGCACCGCCCGCCCGGAGCTGGTGAACCGGGAGCCGAGCTGGGCCGGCACCATCACCGGCTCGATGACGGTGACCCTGCCGCCGTTGCGGGACACCGGCATCGCCTCGCTCTACGGGCACATCTTCGGCCAGGCGGCCTTCTCCACCGACATGCTCAGCCCGCTGGTCGAGGTGGCCGACGGCAATCCGCTCTACGCCCACGAGTACGTCCGGATGCTCATCGAGCAGGGCGCGCTGCGCCAGTCCGGCCGGGGCTGGTCGCTGGAGAAGCAGCAGGACCTGGCGATGCCGGAGAGCGTGCACTCGGTGATCGCCAACCGGGTGGACCTGCTGGACGGCCCGGACCGGATGGTGCTGCTGGCCGCCTCGGTGGTCGGCATGCAGTTCTGGCCGGGTGCGGTCGCGGCCGCGCTCGGCCAGCCGGTCGAGTCGGTGGAGCGGGCGCTGCGCCGGTTGGAGCAGCGGGACTTCGTGCACGAGCAGGCCACCTCGACGATGGCCGGCCAGCCGGAGTTCCGGTTCCGGCACGTGCTGGTCCGGGACGTCTGCTACCAGCGGCTGCCCCGGACCGAGCGGGTCGCCCGGCACGACCGGACGGCGGACTGGCTGGACGGGATGTCCCGGGGCCGGGACACCGACCTGGCCGAGGTGCTGGCCCACCACCGCTGGGCGGCGCACGAGATCGCGTACACCCTGGGGGTGGACACCGAACGGTACGCTCCGCCGGCCCGGGAGGCGCTGCACCGGGCGGCCCGCCGGGCGTACGCACTGCACGCGCTCGACGCGGCGGCCAAGCACGCCGGCCGGGCGCTCGGGCTGGCCGACGACAGTGATCCGGTCGGCCGGCTGCAACTGGAGCTGCTGCTCACCGAGATCTCGTACTTCCGCGACGGCACCGCCTTCCTGGCCGGCGGCGGTACGGACCAGTTGCACGTACTGGCCGACCGGCTCTCCGCGCACGACGAGCCGGGCGGTGCGGCCCGGGCCTGGACGCTGCTCGGCAAGGCGGCCTGGCTGCGGGCCGACCGGGCCGGGGCACTGTCCTGTCTGGACCATGCCGTCGAGCTGTTCGACGCGTTGCCGGACACCGCGCAGAAGGCGGACGCCTACGCCGAGCTGGGCCGGCTGCACATGCTCAACTACGAACGCGATCCGGCGGTGGCGGCGGCGGGCGCGGCGGCCGACATCGCCGAACGCCTCGGCCTGGTCGAGACCCAGACCGACGCCCGGATCACCGTGGCGACCGCCCGCTACCAGTCCGGCGACCGGGCCGGGCTGGACGAGCTGCACACGATCCTGCGGTTCTGTCAGGACTCCCAGCTCGTCGTGCTGCCCCGGGTGGTGCGCAACCTGTCGCACGTGATGCGGGAGGAGGGCGACTGGATCCGCGCCGACGAGCTGGTGGCGTCCTGCCCGGCACTGGCCCAGGCCGAGGCGCTCTCCACCGGCGGCTCGGCGGAGGCGGTGCGTGCGTACTACGAGGGCGACATCGGGCGGCTGCTGACCGTCGCCGACGGTTTCGTCGACACCGCGGCCGGCCGCTGGGACATGCAGGTGCGGGGCATGCGGGCGTACCTGCGGGTGTTGCGCGCCGAGCCGGTGCCGGGGGCGGCGCCCGCCGGCCGCGCCGGGGTGGTCGCCCCGGACGAGGCGCAGGACGTGGACGACGTGACGGACGCCCTGGAGACCGCCCGGCGCAGCGGCTTCCACCGGCTGCACTGGAACATGCTGGGCCTGGGCGCGCTGTGCCGGGCCCTACAGGGGCGTACCGGGGAGGCGGCGGAGCTGCTCGACGAGCTGGCCGAGTCGTGGGCCAAGGTGCCGGCGCTGGCCAGCGGGGAGTGGATCCCGGCCGCCTCGTACGCCGCCGCGCTCACCGGCCGGGAATCGGCGGTCTGCGTCCGGGGCATGCTGGACGCGGTCACCCACTCGACGCTCTGGGTGGAGGCGGCGGTGCGTACCGTGACGGCGGCGCTGGCCGGCGCGGACGGCGACCATGCCCGGGCCGGGCAGCTCTATCTCGCGGCGGCGGAGAGCTACGCCCAGATCCCGGACGTCACCGACCGGATGCTCGGGTTGGCACTGGCCGCCGGCGAACTGGCGCTGGCCGGTGACGACTCCGCCGCCGAGGTGGCGCTGGCCGAGGTACGCGCCTTCGCGCTGCGCAACCGGGTGCCGGGGCTGCTCCGGCTCGGCCAGCCGCCCCCCGCCCCCGGCGCCAGCACCCCGATGCTCGCCTCCTGACCCGGCCGGTGAGGTGCCGGCCGGGTCAGGGGTCAGGCGGCCAGCGAGTCGGCGTGCGACTCGGCGGTCACCTTGCCGGCCGCGGCCTTGAGCTGCTGGTTCTTGATCTTCTGGGCGTAGATGTCGACGTACTCCCGGCCGGAGAGTTCCATCAGCTCGTACATGATCTCGTCGGTGATCGCCCGCTCGACGAAGCGGTCGCCGGACATGCCGGCGTACCGGGAGAAGTCCAGCGGTCGCCCGAACCTGATCTTGACCCGCTTGATCTTCGGCAGCAGCTTGCCGGGCGGCTGGATCTCGTCGGCGTTCAGCATCACCACCGGGACGACCGGGGCGCCGCTCTCCAGGGCGAGCCGGGCCACCCCGGTCTTGCCCCGATAGAGCCGGCCGTCCGGCGAGCGGGTCCCCTCCGGGTAGATCCCGGCGAGGTTGCCGGCCCGCAGCACCTCCAGCTGGGTGTCCAGCGCGGCCTGGGCGGCCCGCCCGCCGGAGCGGTCGACCGGGATCGTGCCGGTACCGACGAAGAACATCCGCACCAAAGCGCCCTTGAGCCCCTTGCCGGTGAAGTATTCGGCCTTCGCCACGAAGGTCACTTTTCGCTTGACCATCAGCGGCATGAAGATCGAATCGGAGAACGACAGGTGGTTGCTGGCGATGATCGCCGGGCCGGAGTCGGGCACGTTCTCCCTCCCCTCGACCTGTGGCCGGAAGATCAACTTCAGCCAGGGCCCGAGGATGACGTACTTCATCAGCCCGTACAGCACCAGTGTCCTTCCCGAGCGTCCCGCGCGTCCCCACGTCGACCGCCGATCGGGCACGACGCACGGGTACGCGTCGGGCCGCCGTCGACGGCTGCGGGCGGGAACTGTCGGCAAGAAGCCTACGAAGCGGGTACGCCGCGCCACAACGCACTCCCGCAACCCGTGCCCGCCGTGTCACGATTCATTGCACGGCAGATGCGGCGCAGCCGGCGGTCGGCAACACGGCCGGGCGCCACAGGGCCGGTAGGGAGGGTGTCGGGGTGTCAGCGGGTGGCGCCCGCCGGGGACGGCGGGACAACGGGCTGGAGGCGACGGAGTACGCCGTCGCCGGCGACGTGGACCCGCGGCTGGGCGAGCACCTGCTCGACGTGCTGGCGGCGGGCGGCATCGCCGCCTACCTGCAACCCTCCGCCGACCTCAATCCGGTGACCCGGACCACCACCGTGCCGTCCCGGCCGGTGGACCGGCTCTACGTCGACCGCAGTTTCCTGGCCACCGCCAAGGACTACCTGACCCAGCTCGCCGACGAGGAGCCCCCGGGGCAGCCCCCCGCGCCGCGCCCCGATCCCGATCCGGACCCGGACGTGGAGGCGGAGTGGGCCCGGATCGTCGCCGCCTACCACACCGAGGTCGCGGCGGACTCCCGATCCTGGCCCGCCGTCGAGGACGTCGCGGTCGGCGAGACGACGGAACGGGCCACCGGTACGGCGACCAGCCGCCCGGGGACGGAGCTGGCCGGGCCGCCGGACCAGGGCGTACGCCGGCTGCCGTCGGCCACGGAGATCTCCGGAATCTCGGTCGGCGGCCGGGCCGACGACCCGTCACTGCTCGACGGGCTGGACACCTTCGGTGCCGACCTCCCGGACGACGAGGAGGAACGCTACGTCCCGCCGCCGCCACCGCCGCTGCCCCGGCTCTCGAAGTACGCCGTCGTCGGGGTGCTGGCCATCGTCACCGGCTTCGTGCTCTTCCTCTTCCCGCACCTGCTCCCGATCGACCGGGGCCTGGTCACGATGCTCGGCTTCGCCGGCATCCTCGGCGGTTTCGTGACGCTGGTCTGGCGGCTGCGGCCGGGCAACGAGGAGGACGACGATCCGGACGACGGGGCGGTGGTCTGACCCCTGCCGTCCAGATCGCGAGATTCATCACTACGTGGAGGCAAGGCGTAACACTCGCGTAATTTCGCGTCAGTAGGAATACTGCTGTAAGTTACCTTCCCCTCACGACTACCCCGATCGCTCCTATTCGCGGTGGTCGCCTCGCCCGGAACGAGGTGCCCGATTGCGACAGAGTTCCCTCGTGGTGGTGGCCAACCGGCTGCCCGTCGACGACAGCGTGGCGCCGGACGGCGCCTGTGAATGGCGCCGCAGCCCCGGCGGGCTGGTCAGCGCCCTGCACCCCCTACTCCAACACACCCCGGCGACCTGGGTGGGCTGGGCCGGCGGCACCGGTCCCGCCCCGATGCTCGCCGACATCGACCGGGTACGCATGCACACCGTCCCACTGGCCGGCAACGACGTACGCGACCACTACGAGGGCTTCGCGAACTCGACCCTCTGGCCGCTCTACCACGACGCGGTGGAGCAGCCGGTCTACCACCGCCGCTGGTGGGAGGCGTACCAGCGGGTCAACCAGCGGTTCGCCGAGGCGGCGGCGGAGGCGGCCGAGCCGGGCGCCGTGGTCTGGGTGCAGGACTACCACCTGCAACTCGTGCCCGGCCTGCTCCGGGCGATCCGCCCCGACCTGCGGATCGGCTTCTTCATGCACGTGCCGTTCCCGCCGCCGGAGCTGTTCATGCAGCTCCCGCGCCGCTCCGAGCTGCTGCTCGGGATGCTCGGCGCCGACCTGGTCGGCTTCCAGCGCCCGCAGGCGGCACACAACTTCGCCCAGCTCGCGACGAAGGTGCTCGGGCTCGCCGCCACCGACCGGCGGATCGCCGTCGACGACCGGGTGGTGCGGATCGGCGCGTTCCCGGTCTCGATCGACATGGCCGAGATGGAGGCGCTGGCCGAGCGCCCGGACGTGGTCACCCGGGCCGCCCGGATCCGACGGGACCTCGGCGATCCGCAGCACGTGCTGCTCAGCGTCGACCGGATGGACTACACCAAGGGCATCGAGCAGCGGTTGAAGGCGTACAGCGAACTGCTCGCCACCGGGCACGTCAAGGTGCGGGACACGGTGATGGTGCAGGTGGCGGTGCCGAGCCGGGAGCGGGTCGAGCAGTACCAGATCCTCCGCGACCGGGTCGAGCGCGAGGTCGGCCGGATCAACGGCGAGTTCGGCCGGGTCGGCGAGCCGGCGATCCACTACCTCACCCAGCCGTTCGACCGGGCGGAACTCGCCGCGCTCTACCGGGCCGCCGACATCATGGCGGTGACCCCGCTGCGGGACGGAATGAACCTGGTCGCCAAGGAGTACGTGGCGGCCCGGGTCGACAACGGCGGCGCGCTGCTGCTCAGCGAGTTCGCCGGTGCCGCCGCCGAGTTCCCGGAGGCGTTCCTGGTCAACCCGCACGACCTGGAGGGACTCAAGCTGACCCTGATGCACGCGCTCCAGGCCATCCCGGCCGACCTGACCGCCAGGATGACCGCGATGCGCGCGCAGCTCCGGGTGAACGACATCCAGGCGTGGGCCCGGTCCTACCTGACCGCGCTGGACCAGAGCGGCAGCCTGGCCCAACAGCTCGCCATCACCTGACCGGCGGCCCGGCCGGCCCCACCCGGGGTCGGCCGGGCCCGGCCAGGGTCAACCCGACATCGCCGGGCAGGAGTACCGGGTGGCGACCGGGCGAGAGCCGAGCCGCGCGTTGACCGCTCGGCGCTATCCGACCAGGTCCTTGTCGAGCCAGTCGAGGATCGCGTCGATCGGCTCCCGCCACCGGGCGTCCAGCATCATGTCGTGCCCCATGCCCGGAAAGAGCAGCGGGGCGACGCCGTACCGGCCGGCCGTCCGGGTCAGCGCCGACGGCGGCACCACCCGGTCGTCCGGGCTGCCGACCACCAGCATCGGCGGGTTGCCCACCGCCGGCTCGACCGGCCGCTGCCGGAGCAACTGCCACTGTGCCCGCGCGGAGGCCCGGCCGAGCCGGGCAGTGTATTCCCGGGCCGCCGCGTCCGGCAGCTCCCGGCTGAACAACTGGCGGTGGTGCAGCCGCAGCCGCCCGCCGAAGACCGCCGGCAGCGTACCGGCGGGGTTGCGCAGCAGCGCGGTGCCGAGCGTCGCCCAGCCGCCGAAGACCGGCGCGACCAGCACGCCGGCCCGGGCCGGATAGCGGGCCAGCGCGTGTGCCACCACGAGCGCGCCGGCACCGTGCCCGACCAGCACCGCCCGCCGGTCCAGGCTGGTGGCCACCTGGACCACGTCGTGCGCGTACGCCCGCAGCGTCGCCTTCGGCGCCGGCCCGCTGCCGCCGTGCCCGCGCAGGCTGACCGCGTGCGCCGGAAACGCCCGGGACGCCGCGTGTTCGAGCCAGTGCTCGGCGAACGCCCACGCCCCGTGCCCGAAACCGGGTACGAAGAGCAGCGGCGGCTTCCCCTCCGGCGCCTCCGGCGTGGCGGCGCGTACCTCCCGGAACACCGCCGGCACCGGACGGGTCCAGTCCCGCACCCGTACGACCCGGGTCTTCACGCCGCCACCTCCAGCTCGTCCAGGGTCCGCTGCAACGTGCGCAGATAGTCGATGTGCCCGATCTCGAACCAGTGCCGGGTGCTCTCCTTCACCTGCGCGGAGTGCCACCGCTTGCCGGCCTCGGCGTCGACCCGGGCGGCGAAGGAGCGGGCCCGTTCCGGCGCCGCCTCGCGCAGCCGCAGCCAGCGGGCGATCAGCACGGCCTGCCAGTGCACCAGCGGCAGCAGGCCGGAATCCGGCTGGAGCAGGCCGGCCACCGCCAACGTCGGGTGCCGCCGGGGGAAGGCGTTGAGGTAGAGGGCCGGCCGGCCCGACGTGTCGGTGCCGAGCAGCTCCGGCGCGAGGAACTCGAAGCGCGGGAGGTAACCGGTGGCGAAGACCACCAGGTCCGGCTCGATCTCCTGCCCGTCGACCAGGGTCACGCTGTTGCGGCGGAACCGTCCGACGTCCGGCACCGGGGTGATCGAACCGTGCCCGAGCTGGTAGACGAGGTGGCTGTTGACGATCGGGTGGGTCTCGAAGACCCGGTGGTCGGGGCGGGGCAGGCCGAACCGGGTCAGGTCGCCGACGGTCAGCTTCAGCACCCGGTGGAAGAGCCACTGCCGCAGCCGCAGTGGCAGCCGGTACGGCGCCAGCGAGTCGTTGACCTGGTCGGCCGGGCGACCGAAGGCGTACTTCGGGGCGTACCAGTAGCCGCGCCGGGTGGAGTGCCAGCACTTCGCCGCCTGCTGACCGGCCTCGACCGCGATGTCGCAGCCGGTGTTGCCGGCCCCGACCACGAGTACCCGCTTGCCGCGGATCTGGGTGGCGTCCTTGTACGCCGACGCGTGGATCACCTTGCCCCGGAACTCGTCCAGCCCCTCGTACGCCGGCATCTTCGGCGCCCAGTTGTGCCCGTTGGCCACCACCACGGCCGCGTAGCGAGAGGTGCGCTCGGCACCGTAGCCGCCGGTGCTGCGGGTGGTGACGTCCCAGCGCTGGCCGTCGGCCGGCTCGACCCGGACCACCTCGGTGCCGAACCAGATGTGCGGCCGCAGGTCGAAGTGGTCGGCGTACCGCTCCAGATAGGACAGTAGTTGGCTGTGGTGCGGATAGTCCGGCCAACTGTCCGGCATCGGGAAGTCGGGGTACTCGGTCAGGGGGCGGGACGAGATGAGGTGGGTGCTGGCGTAGACCGGGCTGCGGTCGTGCCGCCAGTTCCAGGCCCCGCCGACCCCGGTCTCCCGTTCGTAGCAGTCGACGCCGAAGCCGTACTCCTTCAGGTTTTTGATCGCGGTGAGGCCGCTGGCCCCGGCGCCGATCACACAGACGGTGCCGCCCCGGTCGTAGACCGGTCGTCCGTCCCGCCAGAGGGTCGCGCCCGGGTCGTTGCTCTCCTGGTCGCTGAAGGTGGCCACCGAGAAATCTCCTTTTGTCCGGCACGAGTGCCGACGTGCGGGGGAATCCTCTCGGCTGCCGTCGCCCTTGTCCAGCCCAACGCGCACCGTTCTGCGCCAATCGGGGTACCGGTCCGCAGGAGCTGCGACTGGCCGGCGGCGGTCGACCCGCGCCGCCTCCCGCAAGAGTTCCGGTGGACCGTGCCGTCCGTTCCTCTCGCGGGAGGCGCGGTGTCGCCTGTCCGCACACCGTCGGCGAACCGGTTCGCTCGGTGGGCGTCGAGCGTCACCCGGCTCAGTACCCGAAGATCATCTTGTAGGCCACCTCGGGCAGGAACTGCCCGGCGCTGGAGCCGGCGCCGACCCCGCAGTTGCCGTCGGACTCGCCCGGCGTCTTGAGCCACAGCAGCATCTCGGCGCCGCCGCCGAGCTGGCTCGGTGTGCCGATCCTGCGGCCGGCCGGGTTGCACCACTCACCGTTGGATCCGTTGCGGTTGCGGCTGGTGTCGATCACGAAGGGCTTGGTGTACCCGAAGTTGCTCCGCAGCGTGGCGGCGACCGAGTTGCCGTAGTTGGTGTTCTCACCGGTGGTGAAGTAGTTGGACACGTTGAGCGCGAAGCCGTGGGCGTTGGCGACGCCGGCCATGTTCAGGCGCTGTGCCATCGTCTGCGCGGCGACCCAGCCGGGGTTACCCGCGTCGAGGTAGGCCCAGGTGTTCGGCGCTTTGGACCGGAACTGGTTGGCGGCCCGGCTGAGCATGCCGACGCGGTCGTTGATCTGTGCCTGACTCATGCAGTTGAAGTCGCCGAGGGAGTCCGGTTCGAGGACCACGACGGCGGGCCGGTTGCCGATGGCGCTGGCGAAGGCCGAGATCCATGCGTCGTAGGCGGCGACGCTTCCGGCACCACCACCGGAGTGTCCGCCGCAGGCGTCCCTGCCGGGCAGGTTGTAGGCCACCAGCAGGGGAAGTTTGTCGACGGCGTCCGCGGCGCCGACGTAGTTGCCGACCGCGGCGCCGATGTCGCCACTCCAGTTGCCGAACCAGGAGGCCATCGGCTTCTGGCCGATCTCCGTTCTGATCGCGTTGGCGCGTCCGTCGCCGGGATTGGCGGCGGCCCACGTCGCGGGGCTGGAGTTGGGATTGACGTAGAAGCCGCTGGTCTGGCTGACCGGGTCGGCGTAGGCGGCCGACGAGCCGAACAGGATCGTCGGGACCGCCACTGCCAGCGCGGCTGCCAGCGCGAGCAACGGACGGGCGGGTCGTCTCATCGCGAGTCTCCTAGTGCGTCGGGTCGTGCATCGACATGACCTGGTGCTGGGTGCCCGGACGTCGCTCGCGGGCGAGGCGCCGAGGGCGGCATCCGCGGGCGATACTGGAAGCGCTTCCGGGCCGATCCATCTATTGACATCGATCTAATCGTGGGCATCCGACGAGTGAAAGTCAAGGTTGTCCCCACACGGTGGGTTCGGCACATCGTCCTCATGTCACCGACACTGGAAGCGCTTCCAGTCGTGTCAACCGTGGCCACCAAAGGCCGATACCATCTAGCGGCGAGGTCGGCACCGGCCGGTGTCGGGGTTGGCGCCGATCGAGCCGCGCCGGGTGCCCCGTCGCCGGTCTGTCCCGACGTTCGACAGGAAGGACGCGGCATCAAGATGGAGACACGGCGCCAGCCCACGCTCGACGAGGTGGCCGCGCGCGCCGGGGTGTCCCGCTCGGCGGCGTCCCGGGTCCTCAACAAGGCACCGCACGTCAGTCGCGCCACCCGCGACGCCGTCGAGCGGGCCATCAAGGAACTGGGATACCGGCCCAACCGGACCGCTCGCGCCCTGGCCACCCGGCAGACCGGAATCGTCGCCCTCGCCATCTCCCACGACGACCCCGAGTTGTTCGCCGACCCGTTCTTCGGTCAGGTCATCGTCGGTGTCTCCTCGGCACTGGAGGACACCGACCTGCACCTGCTGTTGTGCCTGGCCAGCCCCGGCCGGGGCCGGTCCCGGCTCACCAACCTGCTCAACACCCGCGGCGTCGACGGCATCATGTTGATGGCGCTGCGCGGAGACGACCCGCTGACCCACATCGTGCGCCGAGCCGGCCTGCCGGCCGTGTACGGCGGTCGACCGCTGCACTTCAAGCCGCAGTGGTTCGTCGACTCCGACAACCTCGGTGGGGCGCGACTCGCCACCGAGCACCTCATCAGCCTCGGCCGGACCCGCATCGTCACCATCACCGGCGAACTGGGCACCGAAGCCGGTACGGCCCGCTACCGCGGCTACCGCGAGGCGTTGATCATGGCGGGTCTGACCCCGTACGGCATGGCGGAGGGTGACTTCACCGAGGGCAGCGGCGCCGCGGCGATGACAAGGCTGCTCGACGACCACCCGGACCTCGACGCCGTCTTCGCCGGCAGCGACAACATGGCGGCCGGAGCCATGCGGGTGCTGAGCGAGCGGGGTCGGTCCGTACCGGCGGACGTGGCGGTCATCGGCTTCGACAACCTGGGAATCGCCGAACGGACCGACCCACCACTGAGCACGGTGCACCAATCGATCCAGTCCCTGGGGAAGGAGATGACCCGGGTGCTCATCGAACTGATCGCGGGGCGGGAAACCGCCTCCCTGATCCTCCCCACCAGACTGGTACTGCGCGGCTCCGCGTGAGCGGCCGACGTCACGCAGCCACGGCGCCTCAGCCGGCCGCCGGCATCAGCAGGTCGGCGCGGATCGGGAAGTGGTCGCTGGCCCGCCGGGTCTGCTCGGTCTCCACCACGTCGTAGCCGAGCACGCTGATCCGGGGGTCGACGAAGAGCGCGTCGATCCGGTCGCGCGGCTGCCGGCACGGGAACGTGAACCGGGACTCGCCGCCGGCCGCCACGGCCGCGTCGGTCAGCCCGTCGGCCACGGTACGCCAGGCGCCGCCGCCCGAGTTCTCGTTCAGGTCAGCCCCGACCACCACCGGCAGCCGGGTGGCGGCCAGCTCCTGCTTGAAGAGGTACGCCTGACCGGGGCGCTCCGTCGGGTCGGTGGAGAGGTGCGAGCCGGCCAGGATGAACCGGGAGGCCCCGATCCCGCACTCGGCGAAGACCGCACCCCGCATGTGCCGCCCCGGCGTCAGCGGGAACTGCCGGCACCAGCTCCGGTAGACCCGGACCCGGAGACTGGTCAGCAGCAGGTTGCCCAGGGAGGGCAGGCCGCCGCCCGCGACCACCAGACCGAGCCGGTCGGCCAGGGCCGCACACCTGTGCCGCCAACGGAACCGGCGCGGCGCCTCCTGCACGATCACCACGTCCGGCTGCAACGCCCGGACCGCCTCGGCCAGCGCGTCGACGTCGTCACGCTGGCCGTGCACGTTGTAGGAGAGCACCCGAAGGCGCACCGCTGACGTCTCCGCGCCGGAGGACTGCTGCTGAACCACGCCGTACCCCTTGCTCTGCTGTTCCTCCGGCCCCGCGCGGCGGTCCGGCTAGCGGCGCCGGGCCAGGTCGGCGGCGCCGACCATGCCGGCCGAGTTACCCAGCTCGGCGGGGCGGATCTCGGCCACCGGAATCTTGGCACGCGCGGCGAGAGCGTCGGTGAAGGAGCGGCGGGTCGGGCCCATCAGCAGTTCACCGGCCTCCACCACACCGCCGCCGACCACCAGCATCTGCGGGTCGAGGATCTGCGCCATGTCGGCCAGCCCGATGCCGAGCCAGTGCCCGATCTGCGCGAACGCGGTGCTGGAGACCGGGTCGCCGGAGCGGGCGGCGGCGGTCACCATCGGGCCGTTGATCGCGTCGACGTCACCGCCGGCCAGGTCGAGCAGTACGGTGGCCCGGCCCGGCTCCTGCCGCGCTCCGGCCCGGGCGAACCGGACCAGGGCGTTGCCGCTGGCGTACTGCTCGATGCAGCCGAGCCGACCGCAGCCGCAGAGGTGGCCGTCCGGCACCGAGAGCATGTGCCCGAGTTCGGCGGCGATCCCGTGCGCGCCGCGCAGCAGCTCCCCGCCGAGCACGATGCCGCCGCCCACCCCGGTGCCGATGGTGAAGAGCACCATCGAGTCGTCGGCGTCCCGGGCCGCCCCGTGCCGGAACTCGGCCCAGGCGGCGACGTTGGCGTCGTTCTCCACGATCACCGGCAGCCCGACGGCATTGCCGACGAAGTCGCGCAGCGGTTCGTCCCGCCAGGCGATGTTCGGGGCGAACAGCACCGTGGAGCGGTCGGCGTCGATCCAGCCGGCGGCGCCGATGCCCACCGCCTCGACCTCGTGCTCGGCCGCCAGCTCCTTGACCACCTCGACGATCACGTCCCGGGTCCTGGCCACGTCCTCGGCGGGGGTGTCCCGGCGTACCTGCGCCCGCACCCTACCGTCGACGTCGACGACCCCGGCGGCCACCTTCGTACCTCCGACGTCGACTCCGATGGTCAGCGTCACCGAGCCGCTCCCCTCTGCCACACCGCACCCACGCGGTCACCGTCCCGCCACTGCCGCCGTACCGTGCCGTTCCCACCCGGCGCCACCGGCGGCCCCGTCCCGGCGGTCAGCCGTCCTCGCCGGGGGCGGTCTGCTCGCCGGAACCGGCGGCGACCGGTCCCTCCGGGGTCCGCGACGCGGGTACCGGTGGTCGTCCGGTGGCCGGCGGCGCGGCGGGCCGGGCCTGCTCCGCCCCGGCCGGGGTCGCCCGGTCCGGACCGGCGGTCGTCCGGGTCTCCCCGGTTCCGGCCTCGGCACGGGTGGCGGCCGCCCAGACGTCGTCCGGCTCGCCCGCCGGCCACGAATCATGCCTGGTACCGGTCGCCTCGCGCCACACCGTGTCGCCGCGTGGGCCCGGCACGTCGGCCGACGGGGCTCCGGCCGGGTCGACGGGAGCCGTGGAACCCGGCCCGGCGCCCCCGCTCCCGGAGCTGACATCCGGCTCGGAGAGGGCCGTGGAACCCTGCCCGGCGCCCCCGCTCCCGGGGCTGACATCCGGGTCGGCGGTGCTCGCGCGGGTGGCTGCCGCCCAGGTGTCCCCGGTCGGGTCGTCGCCGGTCCCGGATCCGGTGGTACCGCCGCCCGGACCGGTGCGGCGCTCGGCGGGGGCGGTGACCGAGGAGAGGGCGCGGAGCAGGCTGGCCACGCCGGCCGCGAAGTCACCGGCGCCGGTGGCCAGCCGCTCGGCGAGTTCCGGACTCGGGTCGCGCAGCGCGGCGATGGACCGGCAGACCGGGCAGACGCAGCACTCGGGATCGCCGGTGGCGAAACCGGCCCCGAAGGCCGCTCCGGCCCCCGCCCGGCCCGCCCGTGGCGGCACCTCGCCCGTCCACCGCGACGTCGTGTCGGTCGGCGGCGACGCCTCGCCGTTCGGCGGCTGCGCCGGGTCGGTCGAGGGCGTACCCGGGAACGGCGGCGCGTCGGCTTTCGGTGGCGGCGTGCCGTCGGCGGGTGGTGTGGCGGCTGCCGGCCCGGGCTCCGGCACCGCGCCGTGCGGGCGGGCCTTCCGGGGCGGGTCGGCCGGGGTCGGCCCGGGACCCTCCGTCGGCGGCGTACCCGGGGTGGCGCCTCCCGGCCGGCCCGGTCGGGGCACCACTCCGGTCTGGTCCAGTACGTCGGAGATCACCTGTCCGAGCGGGCCGAAGGCACCCGCCCGGTCCCGGGCCTCGGACGCGGCCGACCGGGCCATCGCGAGCGCGGCGGCGACCAGCCGCTCGGCCTCCTCCCGGGCGGAACCCGGATCGGGCGCTCCCCCGTACGAACCACTGTCTCCCATGATCGGCTCCTCTACCCCCGCCCCGCTCCGGGTGGGCCCGGCATCCCGTCCGAACCCGAACCCCTCACCGCACCCGGTCTGCGGTCGGCTTCCCTGGCGCACCAGCGCGCCCGGGGTCGCCTCGCCGCCGCGTGCCGAGGCGCCGTCGCGCCCCGGGCGCGTCACCGGGTCCCGTCAAGAGTCTCCACCCGCCGTTTGAGCTGCGTCAGGGCGGCATCCATGATCATCTTCTCGGCCTTGCGCCGGAACATCCCCAGCATGCCGACCGAGAGCTCGACCTCCAGGGTGTAGGTCACCGTCGAGGTGCCGTCCCCGTTGTCCTCGATGTCGTAGGACCCGTTCTGGACCTTCTGCATCCGCGAGGGCTCCACCAGGTGCCATTCGATCCGCGAGATGTCCTCGGCGTACTCGTAGGCCAGGGTGTACTCGTCGGTCATCACCGAGGCGTCGAGCACAAACCGCACCCGGGCCGGGTAGCCGTCCTCGTACTCCTCGACCACCTCGACCCGCTTCACCGCGTCGGCCCATTCCGGATAGCGCGGAAAGTCGCAGATCACCGCCGTCACCCGAGCCGGCGGCGCGGCTATGACGATGGACTGGGTGGAGGAATCCGCCATGCCCGGCAGGCTACCGCGCAGCGGGGCCACTCCGGCTGACCGCCTCGACCCATTCGTTCCGACTCGACCCACCTGGTCGGGCGCCCCGGTCGGCTCGAAGGTAGGTTGCGGGTAGTCCGACCGGCCGGGCTGGCCGGGTCGATACGAGCACGAGGGAGTGCAGGTGCGCGAGTTCTCGGTTCCCCCAGCGGTCACGGTCGGGGACGCGGCCAACCTCACCGACCCGGTCTGGGACAACGCCGAGGAGGCGCCGGAGAGCGTGCAGTTCGTCCGGCGGGCCGTCGACGCCGCCGGCCGGCAGGACGGCTGGACCGACGTGACCTGCCGGCAGTTCCGCGACGAGGTGGTCGCGGTGGCCCGGGGACTCATCGCCGCCGGGATCAACCCGGGCGACCGGGTCGGGCTGATGAGCCGCACCCGGTACGAGTGGACCCTGATCGACTACGCGATCTGGGCGGCCGGCGGGGTGACCGTACCGATCTACGACACCTCCAGCCCCGAACAGGTCGCCTGGATCCTCTCCGACTCCGGGGCGGTGGCCTGCGTACTGGAGACCAACGGGCACGCGATGGCGCTGGCCGGGGTGCGGGACCGGCTGCCCAGCCTGGAGCAGGTCTGGCAGATCGAACTCGGCGGCATCGACGAGTTGGTGGCGCTCGGTGGCCCGGTCGACCCGGCCGAGGTCGACGTACGACGCAAGGCGGTCAAAGCGGCCGACATCGCCACCATCATCTACACCAGTGGCACCACCGGACGCCCCAAGGGCTGCGTACTGACCCACCGGAACATGCTCTCCGACATCTGCAACGCCATCCCGGTGCTGCCGAACCTCTTCAACGAGGGCGCCTCGACGCTGCTCTTCCTGCCGCTGGCCCACTCGTTCGCCCGGCTGATCCAGATCGGCACGGTCCGGGCCCGGGCCACCGTGGCGCACAGCGCCGACACGAAGAACCTGGTCGACGAGCTGAAGGAGTTCACGCCCAGCTTCGTGCTCTCGGTACCCCGGGTCTTCGAGAAGGTCCACACCGGCGCGGTGCAGAAGGCGACCGACGAGGGCAAGGGCAAGATCTTCGCCGCCGCCGAGCGGGTGGCGATCGCGTACAGCCAGGCCCTGGACACCCCCTCCGGACCCGGCCTGGGGCTGCGGCTGCGGCACCGGGTCTTCGACCGGCTGGTCTACCGCAAGCTCCGGGCCGCGCTCGGCGGACGCTGCCAGAACGCGATCTCCGGAGGAGCACCGCTCGGCGCCCGGCTCGGACACTTCTTCCGGGGCGTCGGGGTGGTGGTCTACGAGGGGTACGGGCTGACCGAGACCTCCCCGGCGGTCGCGGTGAACCTGCCCGGCGCGATCCGGATCGGCACCGTCGGCCGACCGCTGCCGGGGGTGACCATCCGGATCGCCGACGACGGGGAGATCCTGATCTCCGGCGACGTGGTCTTCCAGGGCTACTGGAACAACCCCGAGGCGAGTGCCGAGGTGCTGACCCCGGACGGCTGGTTCCACAGCGGCGACCTCGGCGAGCTGGACGACGACGGTTACCTCTGCATCACCGGGCGGAAAAAGGAGATCATCGTCACCGCCGCCGGCAAGAACATCGCCCCGACCGTACTCGAGGACGGGATCCGGGCGCACCGGCTGGTCAGCCAGTGCATGGTGGTCGGCGACCGTCGGCCCTTCGTCGCCGCGCTGGTCACCATCGACGAGGAGGCGCTGCCGGCCTGGCTGCGCGAGCACGGCCGGCCGGACGGCACCCCGGTCCGGGAGCTTCGTGACGACCCCGAGCTGCGCGCCGAGATCCAGCGCGCCGTGGACGAGGCGAACCGGGCGGTGTCCCGGGCCGAGTCGGTCCGGCAGTTCCGGATCCTGCCCCGGGACTTCGCGGAGGCGACCGGCGAGTTGACTCCGTCGATGAAGGTCAAGCGAGGCGTCGTGGAGAAGACATACTCGGCGGAAATCGCCGAGATATACGGCAACTGACTACCATCCGTCAGGTGCCCGCCTCGACCTCCGGCCTCAGCCGTCCGCATCCGCTCGCGGCGGCGGCGCGGGTCATCATGCTCGCGCTCGTCGCGGTCCTCACCCTGATCGCCACCCGGGAGCCGGGGCAACTCCGCTGGGTCGCCCTGCTCGCCGTCGCCGGCATCCCCGCCGTGGCCGCCCCCGGACACCGGGTGCTGGCCCCGCTGGGCCGGTTCGCCGAGGTCGTCCTGGTGGGGCTGGCCGCCGGCCAGGTCGCCGCGGCGGCGAACATCGGTACCCCGATGCCCGGGGTCGGAGCGTCGGCGATCCTGCCCTACCTCGCCGTACCCCTGACCGTGGCGGCCCTGCAACGGCGGATCCGGGAGGGCATCGCGCTGATCGTGGTCGCCGCGGTGACGCTGGTGGTCAGCGGGGTCCTGACCGTCGGCGACGGCGGGCCGCAGATCAGTCAGGTCGGCTATCTGACCGTGGCGGCCCAGTGGGTGATCCTGGCCGCGCTCGGGCTCTTCGCGGCGGGTTCGCTGCAACGGATCGTCCAGGCCCGTGGCGAGCCCCGGCCGCAGCCGTACACCGAAGCGACCCGGCTGCTGACCCAGTTGCGCAGTGTCGCCCGACAACTACCCGGGGCAACTCTCGACCCTGGCAGCATCTCCGAGCACCTGATCGAGGAGTTGCGCGGGGTGACCCGGGCGGACCGGGCCGCGGTGCTCTCCGCCAGCGGCGGCGGCCGGCTGGTCGTACTCGCCCAGGCCGGGGTGGACCGGGTCGACTGGGAGACGACCCTGGACGCCGACTCGGCGATCGCCGACGCCTGGGCCAGTCAGCAGCCCCAGACGGCACACCGGTCACAGGCCCGCTCGCACCCCGGCGGTGAGGTGTCGGCGCTGGTCGTACCGCTGGTCGCCGGGGTACGGACGGTCGGCCTGGTCACCCTGGAGGCCGACGTCTCCGGCGCCTATCCGCCCCCGGTGGTGGCCCAGGTCACCGCGCTGACCCGGCCGGCGGCGCTCCGGCTGGAGGCGGCGCTGCTCTTCGACGAGGTACGGTCGCTGGCCACCAACGAGGAGCGGCAGCGTCTGGCCCGGGAGATCCACGACGGGGTGGCCCAGGAACTCGTGATGGTCGGGTACGGCATCGACAACGCCCTGGCCACCCTCCCCGAGGACGCCACCGACACCGCCGAGGAGCTGCGTACGCTGCGCGGCGAGGTGACCCGGGTCATCACCGAACTGCGGCTGAGCCTCTTCGAGCTGCGCAGCGAGGTCGACCGGCACGGCGGGCTCGCCGCCGCCATCGCCGAGTACGCCCGCACCGTCGGCGCCTCCGCCGGCCTGCGGGTGCACTACACCCTCGACGAGTCCACCGCCCGGCTGCCGGCGGCCACCGAGGCGGAGCTGCTGCGCATCGCACAGGAGGCGATCACGAACGCCCGCAAGCACGCCGGGGCGTCGAATCTCTGGGTCACCTGTGCCGTGGACCCCCCATTCGCCCAAATTGAAGTGTCGGATGATGGTCAGGGCATCGCTGACCAGCGGCCCGATGGCAGGTATGGTCTTGCGATCATGGCGGAGAGGGCGGAACGTATCCGGGGCCGGCTAGAGATCAGTCCGCGACACCCCAGCGGCACGACGGTGGCAGTGGTGCTCGGAACCTCGTCCCGGCGCGATAACGTGCGCGATAGCGTCACCGCATCAGAAGGGGAGTAACCCGAGCATGACCACCAGCCCCATGCCGACCACTCGGACCAAGGTCCTGCTCGTCGACGATCACGACCTGATTCGTAAGGGCCTGCGGCACGCGTTCGAGCGGGACCGGCAGTTCGAGGTCGTCGGCGAGGCCGCCACTGCCGCCGAGGGGGTCCGCCAGGCCGGCGCCCTGCAACCCGATGTAGTGATCATGGACCTCCGCCTTCCCGACGGGAGCGGGCTGGAGGCGACCCGGGCGCTGCGCAAGTCCAGCGCCACGATGGGCATCGTGGTGCTCACCATGTACGCGGGCGACGACCAGCTCTTCGGCGCCCTCGAAGCCGGTGCCAGCGCCTTCGTGCCGAAGACCGCCCCCGCCGACGAGGTCGTCGCCGCCGCCCGGCACGCGGCCTCCTCGCCGAGTGCGTTCACCGCCGCGGACCTGGCCGAGGCGATGAAGCGCCGCCTCGCCCCGTCCGGCCCGCAGCTCTCGCCCCGGGAGGGTCAGGTGCTGCGCCTGCTGGCCGACGGGATGAGCGTCGCCGGCATCGCGAAGCAGCTCTTCGTCAGCGAGTCGACGGCCAAGACGCACATCTCGAAGCTCTACGAGAAGCTCGGCGCGGCCAACCGGGCCCAGGCCCTGATGACCGCGCTCCGGCTGGGCCTGCTCGAAGCGCCGGACGCCCCGAAGTTCTGATCGGTCGGCGGTTCCGATCGTCGGCGGCGGGTCCGCCGGGGCCGGATGCCAGCGGGTACGTCCCGCTGGTCTCCGGTGGCCCGGCGACCAGCCACACCGGCCAGCGCAGCCACAGCAGTCACAGTGGTCACACGACGTCGCCCGTGGCCGGGGATCCGGCCGGCGCAGTCGTGGACGGTGGTCAGTTCGACGGATTGGGTACCCGGGCGGGGATCGCCCGGCCGGTCATCCGGCGGAACGCCAGATAGGTCTCGCAGCCGAGGCAGAGCCCGAACGCCCCGTTGAGGAAGGCGGCGGCCAACGCCAGGCAGGAGACGACCAGTCCCAGCCAGGTGGCGCCGGAGAGATAGCCGGCGGCGGCCACCAGCATGAAACCGAGCCCGAGAAGCTGGGCGAAGCGTACCGGCGCCACGGGCTCCAACTCGGCGGGGCGGGCCAACCGAGGCGCCAGTACGACCCGGAACAACAGGCCGTACGGGCTGCGGCGCGGGTCGACGGCGGCGATCGCGAACACCACCGCCTGGGCCAGCGCCAGCCAACCCGAGCCGGTGACGAGTACGACGACCAGGACGAGCGTGGTGACGACCGCGGCAAAGCGCGGTCCACGGGGGTCGAGCAACATGTTCACCTCGGTGGGCAGGGACGGTGCCGGTCGTCGTCACGGCGCTCGTCGGGACGTGGACGCGGGATTGCCGCCGGGACGGTCTGGCTGGTCAGTGGCGGAGGTGGGCGGCCGGCCGGCCGGCGCCGACCTTCCGGTGCCGAGACGGTACGCCCACCCCGACACTCCCGGCGGTGCACCGGGTCATGACGGTCCCCGGGGCAGCAGTGGCGCCACCGCAGCGAGGACCTGGGCCCTGGCCGGCACTCCGGCGGCACGCTGCACGATCCGCCCGTCGGCGTCGACCAGCAGCACCGTGGGGGTACGCCAGATGCCCAGGGCCCGTACCGCCGGCAACTGGCTCTCCGCGTCGACCTCCACGTGTCGTACCCCGTCCAGGGTCTCGGTGACGTCGGCCAGCACCTGCCGGGTGGCCCGGCACGGCGCGCAGAACGCCGACGAGAACTGGAGCAGGGTGGCGGAGGCGCCGGGCCGGACCCCGAGCGCGGCCAGCAGTGCGGGGTCGACCGGCAGTCCGACCCCGGCGCCCGGCGTGGAGCCGTTGCCAGCGGCGGGATCGGCGCCCGGCGTGGAGTCGTTGCCGGCGGCGGGATCGGCGCCCGGCGGCCGAGGTGGCGGCGCCGCAGGAGGCTGGCGCCGAAGGTCGGCAGCCGGATCGGAACCGTCGTCCGACCGCAGCCCGAAGCCGGCCCGGGAGAGCCGGTTGGTCGGCGACTGCCGCCGGAGTCGCCCGTCGAAGTGGCGGCGCCACAGGCCGTAGCCGGCGGCCAGCAGCAAGGTGGCCACCGCCGCGACGGAACCGCTCAATGCGGCGTTCTGCACCACTACAGACTGCCATGTCCAGGCGTCGATGACCATCGTTGTGATGTCACCCGTTCCCCCGGCCGGCTCCACCGCTGGGACGGGGAATCGACGGGCGGTTCCGACCCGATTCGGTACGCCGACGCCGGCCCGCCGGGGCGCGGCACGGTCAGCCGGTCAGCACTTCCGTCAGCCGGTCAGCACTTCCGTCAGCCGGTCAGCACTTCCGTCATCCGCCGTGCCTGCCGCTCCCAGCGCCACTCCCGCTCGACCCAGGCGCGTCCGGCAGCACCCATCCGGCGGGACAGCTCCGGGTCGGCGAGCAGCGTGGCCACCCGGTCGGCGAGCTGGCCGACGTCACGGCCGTCGACGACGTACCCGGTCTCGCCCTCCCGGACCGCGTCCGGGGCGCCGCCGGAGTTTCCGGCCACCACCGGCAGCCCGGTCGCGGATGCCTCCAGATAGACGATGCCCAGGCCCTCCACGTCCAGCCCGCCGTTGCGGGTCCGGCACGGCATCGCGTAGACGTCCCCGGCCGCGTAGTGCGCCGGCAGTTCGGCGGTCGGCACCGAGCCGGTGAAGACCACGTCACCGGCGACTCCCGCCCGCCGGGCGAGCTTCTCCAGCGTCGCCCGGTACGGTCCGCCGCCGACCACCAGCAGTGCCGCCCCCGGCACCCGGCGACGGATCTCCGGCAGCGCCCGGATCAGCGCGTCCTGCCCCTTGCGCGGCACCAGCCGGGAGACGCAGACCACCACCGGCCGGTCGGCCAGGCCGTGCCGGGCCCGGATCTCGGCCCCGTCCACGTCCGGGTGGTAGACGTCGACGTCCACCCCGGGCGCCAGCCGGCGCAGCTCGGTGCGGCCGCGCAGCACCCGGTCCAGCCGTACCCGGGTGTATTCCCCCAGATAGGTGGTGACGTCGACGCCGTCACCGATCCGGCGCAGCGCCGACCGGGCACCCGGCAGCGCCGCCCAGCCGACCTCGTGGCCGTGGGTCTGGGCCACCACCCGACCGATACCGGCGCGGCGACGCAGCCCGGCGGCGAGCAACCCCAACGGGGCCGCCGCGCCGAACCAGACGGTGTCGCAGTCGTAGGACCGGGCCAGCTCCGCCGCCCGCCGCGCGACGTGCCGGGTCGGCAGCAGTACGCCGGTCGGCTCGCGTACCACCTCGAACGGCTGGTCGGCGTCGAACTTGTCGGCGCCGCGCCAGGTCGAGGCGTAGACCACCACGGATCCGGGCGGCTGCCGGACGGCGAGGCCGTGCACGAAGGACTGGATCCCACCGGGGCGCGGCGGAAAGTCGTTGGTGACGAGCAGAGTCCTGGTCAACCGCCGGCTCCTCGGGCGTACGCGCGGGCCGCGGCCATGCGCTCCACTGTGGATGGATGACTCGCCCGGAAGAGGTACTCCCACCGGGGCGGATCGGGGTCGGCGAGGTTGACGCTGGAGAGCCGCCGCTGCATCGCCTCGAAGGAGCCCGGGTCACCGGTCAGCGCCAGGGCGTGCGCGTCGGCCCGCGCCTCGACCTGCCGGGAGACCCAGGCCTGTGCCGGCGTCGCCACCAGACCGGCCACCGTCACCAGGGCCAGCAGCAGCGGAAACGCCCGTGGCTCGGCCACCGAGTCGACTCCGGCGGCCCGCAACAGCGCGGCCGACGAGCCGAGCAGGTAGAGCGCGACGACCGCCGCCGCCGCACCGAGCGCACCGGTGAGGGTGCCGGTCAGCACGTCCCGGTCCTTCGCGTGGCCCAACTCGTGCGCGACCACGCTCGCCACCTCGGCGGGCGGCGCCTCGCGCAGCAGGGTGTCGTAGACGACGATCCGCCGGGTCGGACCGAACCCGGAGACGTACGCGTTGACCGCCCGGGTCCGCCGGGAGGCATCCGCGACCAGCACGTCCTTCACCGGTACGCCGTCGGCGTCGGCCAGCGCCATCAGTTCGGTGCGCAGCGGTCCCGGCTCCATCGGGGTGAACCGGTTGAAGATCGGCTCCACCAGCACCGGCAGTATGAACGAGAGGAGCGTGACCAGCACCGCCGCGCCGGCCGCCCCGAACGCCCACCACCACCTCGGGGCCAGCCGGGTCACCGTGTAGAAGCCGAGCAGCGCCACCGCGCCGATCACGGCACTGACCGCGTACGACTTGAGCAGGTCGACCGTCCAGCCGCCCCAGCCCTGGGTGGAGAGCCCGTAGCGGGCCACCACCGCGTGCCGCCAGGCGGCGAACGGCAGGGTGACCAGGTCGGCCACCAGCACCACGGCCAGGCCGCCGAGCACGGCCTGGGCGATCCAGTTGTCACCGAAGGGGCGCCCGACCAGGGCGATCAGCTTCGCGCCGAGCGGGGTGAGGCCGAGCAGCAGGGCGATCACCAGCCCGACGGCCAACGCGCCGTAGCCACCCGGGCGCAGCGCGGCGGCGAAGGCCCTCCCCCGGGCCACCTCGGCCGGATCCAACTCGTCGAGCGCGGAGAGCTGGTCGGCGCGGGGCGCGGGTGGGCGGTGCCACGGCACCAGCAGCACGGTGGCGGCGACGAGCAGCAGTACGAGGGCGACGAGGGTCAGCCCGGCCCAGGCACGCGGCGTCATGCCGTCGCCCGTACCCACTGGGTCGTCCGCTCCACCCACTGGGTCATCCGCTCCGCCCTTTCGCCGGCCCGATCGCGCGGCCAATCCTATGCCGGACCGGCCGGCCGGAGTCCTGCGCCGGGCGGAGTCCTGCGCCGGGCGACCCCTCCCCGGCGGACTACGCGACCCGTCGGCCTCGGCGCCGGTTGGCGAGCCGGGTCGGCGCCGAGACCGGGGCGTCGAGGATCTCGACGTCGAAGCCGGCCCGGGTGAAGACCTCGATCGCGTGCATCTCGTCGGCGGTCAACGAAGCCTGTCCCGGCGGCTGGTCCAGCAGGGCACTCACCAGGCACCCGGAACAGGCCGCACCCCGACGGAGGGTGCAACTGTCGCAGTCGATGAGCATCTGCTCACTCCTCAAAGCAGCGGGAGACGGTGTTGTCGTGACGCGGCCACCGTCCGTGACACCCACCCTAGAACAGGGGTACGACAAACCCTCCGTTGCCGCCCAACGCCCCCATCCAGATGATCAACGGACAAACTGGCGGCGGCCGGGCCACGGCACGGCAGGGCACAGCAGGGCAGGGCACGGCAGGGCAGGGCACGGCAGGGCAGGGCAGGGCACCCGAGGTGCTGGTGCCCGCTCAGGAGCGGGCGAGCCGGCGGAGCAGCGAGTCCGCGCCGAGCGGGTAGGCGCCGTGCCGGCGTACCCCGTCGGCGACCTCGCGGTCGGAGGAGACCACCACGACCGGCCGCCCGGCCGGCTCGGCCCGGACCAGCCGGCGGATCAGGTCGTCGGCGGTCTCACCCTTCCGGGAGAAGAGCACCCGCACCCCGCGCGGCGCGGGCGGTAGCCCGTGCATCCGCTCGGCGCCGTCGAAGACGACCGTCACCTCGTCACCGGTCTGCGCCGCGATGCCGCCCAGGCCGGTGATCAGACGCTTGCGCTGCTGCTCCAGGGACATGTCCCCGAAGCCTCGCTTGGTGACGTTGTAACCGTCGACCACCAGGTGCGCGCGGGGCAGGGCCAGCAGCTCGTCCAGCCGGGCCGGGTCGTCGGCGTCCAGCGCCCGGGCCGAGTTGGCCGTCGCCGGACGCTCGGCGAACGCGTCGGCGACGTAGTCGGCCGGCAACCGGTCGGCGGGATCGAGGGCGAGTTCCCGGCGCAGCCCGACGGCGGCCCGGCCGATCGTCTCCAGCAGCAGCCAGAGCCGGGCGTCGTCGACCGACCGGGCCTCCTTGGCGGTCTGCCGGACCGCACCGGCGGTCGCCTCGGCCTCGGCCAACCGGGCCCGTACCCTGCGCAGCTCCGCCTCGTGGTCGGCCGCCGCCCGGCTGGCCCGTCCCTTCTCGGTGGCGAGCAGCTCGGCCGCCCGCCGCTGCCCGGCCTGCGCCTCCCGCAGTGTTCGGCCCAGCACCCGATTCTCCTCGCGGAGCTGGCCCAACTCCTCCCGGAGCCGGGCCACCTCGTCGCGCAGCTTGTCGGCCTCCACCTTCGCCACCGCACGGTCGTGCTCGGCCCGGGTGGCCCGCTGTTCGGCCTCGCGGACCAGCTCGGCGACGACCGCGCTGTCGGCCTCGGCCCGGACCGCCGCACCGGCATCCTCGACCAGGTCACGCCAGCCCGGCGGTCGGGTCAGGTAGGCGAGCGCGGCGACCTCCACCGGATCGGCGGCGGCCGGACTCGCACCGGAGACCACCACGGAGCCGAGTTCCCCGGCCTCGGCGAGGACCCGGCTGGCGACCCGCTGCCGGAACAGCGGATCGGCGGCGAGCTGGGTGGCGATCGGTCCGCCGCCGAGCCGGGCCCGCCGGTTCGGCGCGAACTTGGCGACCCGGCGCAGCGGCGGCGGCAGTTCGTCGGTGGGCAGCGTCGGCAACGCGGCGGCGGCCAGGCTGACGATCCGGGCCCGGACCGGCTCCGGCAGGGTCGGCTCCGGCTCCCGATCCCCCAGCTCCCGATCGTTCGGCTCCCGATCCGCAGCTCCACCGTCACCCGGATCACCGTCACCCGGATCACCGCCGCCCGGATCATCGCCGCCCGGATCACCGTCGCCGGGCTCGGTACCAGCCGGGTCGGTGTCGATCGGGTCGGTGTCGATCGGGTCGGTGTCGATCGGGTCGTCGCCGGTCGGCTCCGTCAGCGGGCCGGCGGGCGGCACGGCTGCTCCGCCCCCGGGGCCGGGCGATGTGTCGGTGACCAGCGTCGGTTCCGCCTCGTCGGTGCCGGGTACGGCCGGACGCGGCTCGTCGGTGCCGCCGTCCCGCCCGGGATCGCCAGCACGCTCAGAGCGCGCAAGCTGCGCCGCCTCCTCGGGGAGGCGGTCGTCGGACGGTTCGGCGCGGGGCATGCCGCCAGTCTCCCACCGACACCCTACTGAGCGCCCAACACCTCAGATGATCTCGCCCCGTCGGCCCCCGGTAACGACTGGTACGGATGATACGGAAGTGTCGTACGTGCCGCCTAACCTGCCCGCCGTGGTCTCACCTCAATATGTCCAGGGCACGCTGGACGGCCTGCCGGACGGCACTCCCGGCGCGGACGGCTGGCCCGACGAGGCGACGTCACTGCGGCAGACCACCTTCGTGGTGCTCGACCTGGAGACCACCGGCGGCGCCCCGGACGGCGGCGGGATCACCGAGATCGGCGCGGTCAAGGTGCGCGGCGGCGAGGAGCTGGGCGTGCTGGCCACCCTGGTCAACCCGGGTGAGCCGATTCCGCCGTTCATCACCGTGCTGACCGGGATCACCCAGGCGATGCTGCTGCCGGCCCCGCCGGTCGAGGAGGTGCTGCCCAGCCTGCTGGAGTTCCTCCGGGGTGCGGTGCTGGTCGCGCACAACGCCCCCTACGACGTGGGCTTTCTCAAGGCGGCCTGTGCCCGGCACGGCTACACCTGGCCGAACCCCCGGGTGCTCGACACGGCGGCGCTGGCCCGCCGGGTGCTCACCCGGGACGAGGTGCCCAACCGCAAGCTCGGCACCCTGGCGGCCTACTTCCGCACCCCGCACCAGCCGAGCCACCGGGCGCTGGCCGACGCCAAGGCCACCGTGGACGTGCTGCACGGGTTGATCGCCCGGCTCGGCGGGCACCGGGTGGAGACCCTCGGCGACGCGATCGAGTTCGCCAAGGCGGTCACCCCGACCCAGCGCCGCAAGCGGCACCTGGCCGAGGGGCTGCCCAGGGTGCCGGGGGTCTACATCTTCCGGGCCGCCGACGACCGGCCGCTCTACGTCGGCACCTCCGGGGACATCGCCACCCGGGTGCGCAGCTACTTCACCGCCGCCGAGAAGCGGGCCCGGATCTCGGAGATGCTGGCCGCCGCCGAGCGGGTCGAGGCGATCGAGTGTGCCCATCCGCTGGAGGCGGAGGTGCGCGAGCTGCGGCTGATCGGCGCGCACGCGCCGCCGTACAACCGCCGGTCGAAGTTTCCGGAGCGGGTGGTCTGGCTCAAGTTGACCTCGGAGCCGTACCCGCGGTTGTCCCTGGTCAGGTCGTTGGGCCCGGACGACGCGGCCTATCTCGGCCCGTTCAGCTCCCGCCGCTCGGCGGAGCTGGCCGCGGCCGGGGTGCACGACGCGGTGCCGCTGCGCCAGTGCACCCCCCGGCTCTCGGTCCGGACCACCAGCCCGGCCTGCGCGCTGGCCGAGCTGGGTCGCTGCCCGGCACCCTGCGAGCATCGGATCTCGGTCGACGAGTACGCGCACCGCGCGGTCGAGCCGGTCCGCTCGGCCCTGGCCGACGACCCGCAGGTGCTGGTCGACGCGCTGCTGGCCCGGATCGGGGTGCTCTCCGACGCCCAGCGCTACGAGGAGGCGGCGGTGGTCCGGAGCCGGCTGGCGGCGGTACTCCGGGCCACCGTCCGGATGCAACGCCTGGTCGGGCTGACCCGGATCGGTGAGCTGGCCGCCGCCCGGCGGGCCGCCGACGGCGGTTGGGAGATCGCGGTGGTCCGGCACGGACGGCTGGCCGGGGCCGGCACCGCCGCGCCGGGGGTGCCGCCCCGGAGGGTGCTCGACCTGGTCCGGGCGACCGCCGAGACGGTGCTGCCCGGGCACGGTCCGGTCCCCAACGCCTCGGCCGAGGAGTCCGAACGCATCCTGTCCTGGTTGGAGCGGCCCGACACGCGGCTGGTCGAGACATCCGCTGGTTGGACCTCTCCGGCCAGGGGCGCGGGGCGGTTCCGTGACCTGCTGGTCCGGGCCGAGGCGGCGTCGTCGAGACAACTCCCGACCGAACGCACATAAGCAAGTGACCGATCGGACGACCTTCACTCCTTTAGGCTGTTAGAGAAGTGCAGTCCTGCCCGATTTCGGGGCTTGCGTGCGCACTGGTCTTCCGCGCGTCCGTCGGCCCTGGACGTGGCGGTGAGTGAGGAGGTGGCTCCGCGTGGACCTCGAAGCCGGTCACGGCGCTGCCTTCGGAAGCGCCCGCCCGACGGAGATCACGCTGAGCAGACGGCTGCGCTCGTTGCTGTCCTGGCCGTCCGCTGAGGACGATCCGGTGACCCAACTGGTCCGGGCACACCGCAGCGTGCACCCGAGCGCCGACGTCGGAGTGCTGCGCCGCAGCTACGCCATTGCCGAGAGCATGCACCGGGGGCAGTTCCGCAAGAGCGGTGAGCCGTACATCACGCATCCGCTGGCGGTGGCGCAGATCTGCGCCGAGTTGGGGATGGACACCGTCACCCTGGTCGCCGCGCTGCTGCACGACACCGTCGAGGACACCCGCTACACCCTCCAGGCGCTCACCGGTGACTTCGGACGCGAGGTGGCGCACCTGGTCGACGGGGTGACCAAGTTCGACAAGGCGTTCTACGGCAAGGCCGCCGAGGCCGAGACGATCCGCAAGATGATCATCGCGGCGGGCAAGGACGTCCGGGTGCTGATCATCAAGCTCGCCGACCGGCTGCACAACATGCGTACCCTCGACGCCCGCTCGCTCGCCTCGCGGGCCCGGATCGCCCGGGCCACCCAGGAGGTGCTGGTCCCGCTCTGCGACCGGCTCGGCATCCAGGCACTCAAGCGCGACCTGGACGACGTGGTGCTGCGCCACCTCGAACCCGAGGCGTACGCCCGGATCGACGAATACGTCAAGAGCCGGCCGGACTGGGCCGGCTATCTCGACGACGTGGTGGCCCAGGCCAAGGTGGTACTCCGGCGCGACAAGATCATTTCCACGGTACGGCGCCGGGACCGGCACTACTACTCGATCTGGAAGGACACCGTCGCCCGGGACCAGACCACCCCGTTCGACCTGCCCCGGATCGCGATCGTGGTGGACGGGCCGGACACCGACTGCTACGCCGCGCTCGGCTCGATCCACGGCCTCTGGCGGCCGGTCGCCGGGCGGTTCAAGGACTACATCGCCGCACCGAAGAACAACCTCTACAAGTCCCTGCACACCACGGTGATCGGTCCGGACGAGCGGACCGTGGAGGTGCTGATCCGGACCAAGACGATGGACCAGTCCGCCGAGTACGGCATCGCCGCCGACTTCCGCTTCCCCAAGCCGGGGGTGGACGCGGCGGGCAGCGCCGAACAGCTCGACTGGTTGCAGCGGGTGCTCAACTGGGAACGGGACACCGCCGACCCGGCGCAGTTCCTCCAGTCGCTGCGCTGCGACCTCGCCGAGACCCAGATCCAGGTCTTCGCCGAGGGTCGGCAGATCGTCCTGCCGGCCGGCTCCACCCCGGTCGACCTGGCGTACGAGCTGGGCCCGCACCGCGGCGACCACTGCCTCGCCGCGAAGATCAACGGCCGGCTCGCCCCGCTCTCCTCGGAACTGGACGAGGGCGACGTGGTCGAGATCTTCAGCGAGACCGACGCGCAGGGCGAGTTCGACCTCGCGGTCGCCCCGCCGGGGCCGCGCAAGGAGTGGCTCGGTTTCGTCAAGTCGCCACACGCGCAGATGCAGATCAACCGCTGGTTCGCCGACCACCAGGAGCCGGCGATCTCGATCTCCGACAAGGTCCGGCTGGGTCGGGCCACCATCGGGCTGACGCTGCGCAAGCACGACCGGGGGCTCGCCAACGACCTGCCGCTGCGCCGGCTCGCCGAGGAGCAGGGCTATCCCGACCTGGAAACCCTGCTGGTCGCGGTGGTCGACCGGACGGTCGAGCCGGACACGGTGGTCGAACAGTTGATCGCGATGGTGGACCACCAGGAGTGAAGGGTCTGCCCCGGGACACCCACCGGGTCGGCTTGCCCTCTAGCCTGGTCCGGTGATCTCCCGCCGCTCGTCGACGCGCGCCGTCGGCTACAAGATCTTCTATCGTCTGCCCATCGGGGTGCGTCGCCGGTTGGTCCGACTGGCGGTGCCGAAGTACATCGTCGGCGCGGTCACCCTGGTCCACGACGCCGAGGCGGCGGCACCGGGCCGGATCCTGCTGCTGCGCCAGCCACCGGGTCGGAAGTGGACCCTGCCGGCCGGGCTGCTCCAGCGCCGCGAGAGTCCGCTGGTCGGCGCCGCCCGCGAACTGCACGAGGAGACCGGCATCAAGCTGCCGTTGACCGAGTTCGAGCCGGCCGTGCCGAACGCGGTGGTACACCTCAAGGGCTGGGTCGACATGGTCTTCCAGGTACGCGTCCCGGCCTCGACCACCGAACTGGTGGTCGACGGTGCCGAGGTGTTCGAGGCCGCCTGGCACCGGCTCGACGAACTGCCTCCGCTCAGCACCGCGACCGCCCGACTGCTCGCCCACTACCGGATCGGCCCGCTCGCCGAGACCGACCCGGCCGGCACACCGCCACCGTCGTGACCACCACGCCCGGCCCGGGGCCGCACGCCGACCCGACGCAGATCGCCTCCGGCCCGCCCGCTGCCGTGGTCGAGGTCTGTGCCGTGGTGCTGGCCGCCGGGGAGGGCCGTCGGCTCCGCCCGCTCACCGAACACCTGCCGAAGGCGCTCTGCCCGGTCGGAAACGTACCGTTGCTGGACCGGGCGCTCGGCCGGATGTCGGCACTCGGCTTCGACAACCCCGCGACGGTCGCGGTGAACGCCTGCTACCTCGGTGACCAGGTGGTCCGGCACGTCGGCGGCCGGGCCGCCCTCTCGGTCGAACCCGGCGACCCGCTCGGCACCTCCGGCGGGGTGGCCAACCTGCGAAACTGGATCGACGGCCGGGGCGTACTCGTCGGAAACGCCGACGCCTATCTGGCCGCGCCCGACACGCCCCCCGGGCCGGACGTCGCCGCGCTGCTCGCCGGCTGGGACGGCACGACGGTACGGCTGCTCGGCCAGCCGGTCGACGGACCACCCCGTCCCGGCGACTTCGGCCGGCACCGCTTCGCCGGCTTCTCGCTGCTGCCCTGGGCCCGGGTCCGCGACCTGCCCGTCGAGCCGGCGGAACTGGTGCACACGATTTGGCGCCCCGCCGAGGAGGCCGGTGAACTGGAGGTGGTCGAGTTCGCCGGTTGGTACCTCGACACCGGCACGCCCGCCGACTACCTGGCGGCGAACCTGCACGCGGCGGGCGGCGGCAGCCTGGTCGACCCGACCGCAGAGGTGACCGGCGAAGCCCAGGCGGCGGTGGTCGGCGCCGGTGCCGTGGTCCTAGGCAGCATCGAGCGCTGCGTGGTCTGGCCCGGCGGCCGGGTCCGGGCCGACGAGCGCCTGACCGACGCGATCCGGGTCGGCGACACCCTGACGGTCCCGGCACCCGCCGCCCCCACGTCGGGCCGGTAGCCGCCGCCTGCCGGGCGACGCTCTAGCATGGGCGGGCAGCCCGACACGGCACCCGATCTCCGCCCGGCGCGGGCTGCGCCAGCGAGCACGTCGACGAGAGGAGTCCACCGGTGATCACCGCGATCGTCCTGATCGACTGCGCCACCGACTCGATCCCCGAGGTGGCCGAGACGCTGGCGGCGGTGCCCGGCGTCAGCGAGGTCTACTCGGTCGCCGGCCACGTCGACCTGATCGCCGTCGTCCGGGTACGCGAGTTCGAGCAGATCGCCGAGGTGATCGCCGGACGGATCTCGAAGGTCCCCGGCGTGCTGGGTACGGAGTCGCACATCGCCTTCCGGGCGTACTCCCAGCACGACCTGGAGGAGGCGTTCGCGATCGGCCTCCCCGACCCGGACTGACACCGGCCAGGGCTGTCCGCCGCCTGGCCGAACACCGGTTACCCGGCAGTAACATGAGCCGGCTACGCTCGCCGGATGACCAGCACTCCGGACCAGCCGCCGCAGCCGACCCCGCCCTCGCAGCCGGACTCCTCGCAGCCGGGCTACGAGGAGTCCTTCGTCGACCGTGACGGCGACCGGATCGCCCTGCGCAGCTATCCCGACCCGGTCGGCGCGCCGGAGGCACCGGTCGTGCTGCTCTGGCCGGCGATGGGGGTGCGGGCCAGCTACTACGCCCCGTTCGCCGCCGCGCTGCGCAGCGCCGGTCTGGCCGTGGTCGTGGCGGACCTCCGGGGCACCGGCGCCAGCACCCCGGCACCGAGCCGCGCCTCTCGGTACGGCTATGCGGAGCTGGCCGGCGACGTCGGCGCGGTACTGGAGAGCCTGAAGCCCCAGCTCGACGGCCGGAAGCGGATCCTGCTCGGCCACTCGCTCGGCGGGCAGGCCGCGCTGCTGCATCTGGCGCTCGACCCCAGCACCCCGGTCGACGGGTTGGCCCTGGTCGCGGTCGGGCTGCCGTACTGGCGGGCCTATCCGGACCGCCGTCTGGCGATGCTCGCCGGCACCCAGCTCATCCACGGCTGCGCGGCCGCCCTGGGCAGTTGGCCGGGGTGGGGCTTCGGCGGCCGGCAGGCGCGCGGGGTGATCCGGGACTGGGCCTACACCGCCCGGACGGGTCGCTTCCCCCGGCTGGACGGGGTGGACGTCGAGGCGGCCGTACGGGAGGTGCGTACCCCGGTGCTGGCGGTCAGCGTCGACCACGACCAGTACACGCCGCACGGGACCGTCGACTACCTCTGCGACAAGCTGGTCGCCGCCCCGGTCCGGCGTACCCGTTACACGCTCGCCGAGAGCGGCACCCGGCTCGACCACTTCACCTGGGTACGCGCGTCGGCGCCGGTCGCCGCCCGGGTGGCGGAGTTCGTCGCCGACCTGCCGCACCGGTAGCCTCCGCCGCCGCTTCGGTCACCGGCGCGCTGACCCGGCGACGGGTCCCCCGGCGTAGCGGCCGGAGGACCCGTCATGCCGCCGCGTCGCGGCGGCGGATCAACTGATGGTCGGGCTCGGCGTCACCGTGCCGCCCGGCGTCGGAGCGCCGGAGCTGATTCCCGGACTCGGTGCCACCGTGGTGCCACCGGGGATCGGGATGCCCAGACTCTGGGCGACCGCCACCAGCGCGTGGTGGTGCGCCTGGAGCACCGGAGCCGCCTGCTGCGCCACCTGCTTGGCCGACGGGTCGGAACCCTGGGTCAATTCGGCCTGTACGAGCTGCATCGCCTGGGTGTGCGCGGTGAGCTGCGCAGTGACCCACTGGGTGTCGAAATCCGCACCCGTGACATTCTGCAACTGGTTGATGACCGCCTGCTGCTCGCTGGTCACCTTGTTCGGCAGCGTCAGGGAGGCCGCCGAGGCGACGCTCTGCACCTTCTGGTCGAGCTGGGTGTGGTCCGTCACCAACCGACCGCCGAGGTCCTTGACCTCCTGACTCGCCCCCTTCTGCTTCGCCAGGTTCCCGGTCGCGATCTCCGCGAGGTTCACCTGGTGAATCGACTGCAGGAACTGCCTGTCCTGCGCCGACAGCGAAGCGGACGGCGTGGCCGACGGCGTCCCCGACGGTGCGGCAGCGGCGCTGTACGCGGCACCCGCCGGTACGAGGCCGAGCACCGCCATCGAGACGAGCACGCCCAAGCGTTTGACGACCAACATGTTTGTTCCCCCCTCCGTCGTTGAACTTCGGGGGTACCCGGTTGACCCCTACACACGCGGACCGATGCCACCCGACATCACACGCCCCCACCACCCCGCCCCGGTTCGGCGAGGTCGTGCCTTTTCCGCGAGGTAGTGCCCCTCGACCGACGCCGAGGGCTCTCTTCCTGCGAAAGAGCGGGATATCCGAGTTACAGCTCGGCGGCCTTGGCGGTCTTGGCGATCTCGACCCAGGTGTCGAGGGTGCGGGCGGCGGCGCCGGAGTCGATCGACTCGGCCGCCCTGGCCAGGCCGTCCTGCATCGCGGGGAGGAGGCCGCCGGAGAAGCTGCCGTGCGCGGCCAGGGCGGCGGCGGCGTTGACCAACACCGCGTCGCGGACCGGGCCACGCTCGCCGGCGAGCAGCCGGCGGGTCACGTCGGCGTTGAAGGCGGCGTCGCCGCCGCGCAGGTCGCCGGGGGCCGAGCGGGGCAGGCCGAGGTCGGCGGCGTCGGCCAGGGTCTCGGTGACCCGGCCCTCGTGCGCGATCCAGAGCCGGGTCGGCGCGGCGGTGCTGAACTCGTCGAGCCCGTCCTCACCGCGCATCACCAGCACCGAGTCGCCGCGCCGGGCGAAGACCTCGGCCACCACCGGAGCCATCCGGGAGTCGAAGCAGCCGACCGCGCCGGAGCGGGGGCGGGCCGGGTTGGTCAGCGGGCCGAGGAAGTTGAAGACCGTCGGCACGCCCATCTCGCGTCGCGGCACCGCGGTGTGCCGCATCCCCGGGTGGAAGCGGGCGGCGAAGCAGAACCCGATGCCGACCTCGGTCACGCAGCGGGCCACCCCGGCCGGGCCCAGGTCGAGCGGTACGCCGAGGAATTCGAGCAGGTCGGCGGCGCCGCACGAGGAGGAGGCGGCCCGGTTGCCGTGCTTGACGACGCGTACCCCGGCGCCGGCCACCACCATCGCGGTCATGGTGGAGATGTTGACGGTGTGTGCCCGGTCGCCGCCGGTGCCGACCACGTCCAGCGCGTCGACCCGGAGCGCCTCCGGCAGCTCCACCAGGGTCGCCCGGCCCAGCATCGCCTCGACCAGGCCGGCGAGTTCGGCCGGGGTCTCGCCCTTGGCCCGCAGCGCCGTGGCGAACCCGGCGATCTGGGCCGGGGTCGCCGACCCCGACATGATCTCCCCCATCGCCCACGCGGTGTCGGCGGTGGAGAGCTCCTCGTCGCGCAGCAGCGCGGCGAGCAGGTTGGGCCAGGTCCGTTCCCCCATGCGGGCCTCCCGGGCGGGGCGGGTGGTGGGCGGTGTGTGGTGGTGTGCGTGACCCGGAGCCCTAGGAGCGCGCGCTCGCCCCGCTGGCGCGGGCGCGGAGCAGGCCGGCCACGGTCTGGCCGGTGGTCACCGGGTCGAGCGGGTGCACGAGGGTGGCGTCGACCTGGGCGTAGGCCGCCAGCCAGCGGTCGGCGGCCCGGGCGATCACCACGCAGGTCGGCGGGGCGTCGTCCCGGTCGTCCTTGATCTGCCGGGCGATGCCGAGCCCGCCGGTCGGGCTCGCCTCGCCGTCGAGCAGCAGCAGGTCGATCTCGTAGTCGTCGACCAGCCGGATGCACTCGTCGTAGCTGGCCGCGTCGACGAACTCGACGGTCAGGTCGGCCGCCGGCCGGGTGCCGACGGCGAGCCGCATCCGGTCCCGGACCTCCGGGTCGTCGCTGTAGAGCAGGACGGTGTATTGACGATCGCTCATCGGTCGCTGGGCTCCCACCTCGTAGCTGCCCGCCGATCGTACCGGTCGGCTCCGGAGTCCGGCCGGCCCGCCCGGCGTCCGGGGCCGGCACCGCCCGAATCCCGGGACATCCGGTACGCCGGCCGCGCTGCCCGGCCCGCCCCGTTACACCGCGGTACCGGCGGCGCGTTCCCGGGCCTCCTGCCGGTCCAGTTCCCGGTCCGTCCGGCGCGCCTCCCGCTCGGACTGCCGCACCCACTGCACCACGAGCACGCCGAGCATGGTGACGCTGACGAACTCGCCGCCGGCCCAGAGGATGCCGCCGGCGACCTTCTGGTCGTTCCACGGATCGGACCAGGCCAGCGCCAGGGACGGGTACCAGTCGCCGCCGAAGAGCGTGGTGCTCTGCATGACGGTGAGCCCGAGCACGGTGTGGAACGGCACCGAGAGCACCATCAGCAGGGCCCGGGCCGGGTACGGCCAGCGGCCGGGCAGCGGGTCGAGCCCGACCAGCGGCCAGAAGAAGAGGCAGCCGGTGAGGATGAAGTGCGCGTGCACCAGCTCGTGGCCGAACGAATTCTCCAGGGTCCACCGGTAGAGCCCGGAGAAGTAGAGCACGAACGGGTTCACCACGAAGATCGCGTAGGCGAAGAGCGGGAAGGTGAAGACCCGGGCGACCCGGCTGTGCAGCACCGCGAGCAGCCGCTTGCGCGGCGCCTTGCCGAGGGTACGCAGCGCCAGCGTCACCGGCGCGCCGAGGGCGAGGAAGATCGGCGCGACCATCGACAGCACCATGTGCTGGACCATGTGCACCGAGATCAGGGTGGTGTCGTAGGCGCCCAGCCCGGTGAGCGTCACCGCGGCGATCCCGCCCAGCCCCGGCCCGAGGAAGAGCACGGTGCGCAGTACCGGCCAGGAGTGGCCGCGCACCCGCAGCCGGTGTACGCCGTACAGGTAGCAGGCGGCGGCCAGCACCAGGCCGACGGCGAGCCAGCTGTTCAGCGTGGCCTCGGTGAAGATGGTCGAGACGGTGAACGGTGCCGTCTCGGCGCCCCCACCGGCGAGAACGGCCGGTGCCGGGGGCACCGCCGAGGCGGTACCGGGATCGAGGTGCAGCACGTTTTCAGGCTAGGCCAGACGAACCGGGCGGGGGACGTCACCCCGTCCGACGAGGCAGTTAGGCCACCCCGACGATGGGCGATGCCGATCAGGGGCAATAATGACCGCGTGACTGCGGCCTCAGCCATTGACAAGAGCCGGATCCACTCGCTGACCCGTCCCAACATGGTCAGCGTCGGGACGATCGTGTGGCTCTCGAGCGAACTCATGTTCTTCGCGGCGTTGTTCGCGATGTACTTCTCCATCCGGGCGGCGGCGCCCGAGCAGTGGGAGAAGCACACCGAGGTGCTGAACATCCCGTACGCGACGACGTTCACGGTGATCCTGGTGCTCTCCTCGGTCACCTGCCAGATCGGCGTCTTCGCCGCCGAGCGGGGTGACGTGCACGCGCTGCGCCGCTGGTTCACGATCACCTTCGTGATGGGCCTGATCTTCGTCCTGGGTCAGCTCAACGAGTACCGCGAGCTGGTGCACCACGGCGTCAAGATCAACGCAGACGGGTACGGGTCGGTCTTCTACCTGACCACCGGCTTCCACGCGCTGCACGTGACCGGTGGTCTGGTGGCCTTCATCATCTTCATGATCCGGACAACCATGGGCCGGTTCACCCCGGCGCAGGCGACCTCGGCGATCGTCGTCTCGTATTACTGGCACTTCGTCGATGTGGTCTGGATCGCTCTGTACGGCATGATCTACTGGCTCCAGTGATCTTGGTCATGTCACGTTCCGCCCCGTTGCCCCGTCCCTGAGACAAGGTCGAGAAAACCGTTAAGGACACAGGCCATGACTTCTGACACCCCCGGCGGCGACCGCTCCCGCGGGCTGCTCTCGCGGCTGCGCCGCGCGCGGTCGAGGCCGCGCGGCAAGGCCCGGCGTCGACTGGGCGCCGCGGTCCGGTTGCTGGCCGCGCTCATGCTGGCCGGCGGCGCCTACACCGTCTTCGCGCCGGGCCTTTCGGCGCAGGACACCCCGCAGCTCACCTCGGCGGCGCAGGAGGGCAAGGCGCTCTTCGACACGAGCTGCGTGAGCTGTCACGGCCGCAACGCCCAGGGCGTCGAGGGACGCGGGCCGAGCCTGATCGGCGTCGGCGCCGCCTCGGTGGAGTTCCAGGTGAGCACCGGCCGGATGCCGCTGGCCCGGCAGGAGGCCCAGGCCGAGGAGAAGCCCCCGGTCTTCACCGACGACCAGACGACGCAGCTGGCGCAGTACGTGCAGGAACTCGGCGGCGGGCCGCAGCTCCCCGAGGGTGAGAACCTGCACCAGGGCGGGGACGCGGCCGAGGGCGGCCGGTTGTTCCGGATCAACTGCTCCTCCTGCCACGCCTTCGGCGGTGGCGGCGGCGCCCTCTCCTCCGGCAAGTTCGCCCCGAGCCTGCGGGACGCGACCGACCGGCAGATCTACGGCGCGATGCTGACCGGTCCGCAGAACATGCCGGTCTTCGGGGACAACCAGATCCGGCCGGACCAGAAGGCCGACATCATCGCGTACCTGAACGAGACCGTGCAGTCCGACCGCGACCCGGGTGGGTTCAACCTCGGCCGGTACGGCCCGGCCACCGAGGCGCTGGTGATCTTCCTGGTCGGCATCGTGGCGTTGATCTTCGCTGCTCTGTGGATTGCGGGTAAGTCATGAGCACTGCCAACGACGTACAGCCGCACGGGGCCGGCCAGCAGCCGATCGACCTCGACGACCCGACGCTGTCCCGGTTCGACATCGTCCGGGAGGGTGCGCGGCGCGACGACATCGAGATCGTCCACTACGAGGCGCAGTTCCCGGTGCCGGGCACCAAGGCGGAACGCCGGCTGACCCGGACGATCACCCTGATGTTCCTGCTGGTCGGCGTGCTCGCGACCGCGTTCCTGGCGATCTACATCTGGTGGCCCTGGACCTTCGAGTCCCAGGACGGGCTCGGGGTGCTCTACACCCCGCTGCTCGGCATCACCCTCGGCCTCGCGCTGCTCCTGATCGGCTTCGGTCTGCTCGCCTGGGGCAAGAAGCTGCTGCCCAAGGAGGTGTCGATCCAGGGCCGGCACGACGAGCACGTCACCGACGACGAGCGCAAGCTCACCGGCAACACGATGCTCTACCTGGCCGACGAGATGGGCGTACGGCGTCGGCCGCTGCTCGGCATCTCGCTGCTCGCCGGCCTCGCCCCGGTGGGTGCGGTCGCGGCGGCGCCGCTGATCGGCGGAATGATCGAACAGCCGCACAAGAACAACCAGATGTTCACCACCGGTTGGAAGCCGCAGGACGGCAGGCGGATCCACCTGACCCACCACGACGGCACCCCGATCCGCCCGGAGGACATCAGCCCCGGCGGGATGCTCACGGTCTACCCCGGAATCGAGGGCGGCGCCACCAACAAGTGGGCGGACTCCCCGGTCCTGCTGTTCCACCTGCGGGAGCGTGACGCGGCCGACGCGAAGGCGGCGAACGTCCGGGACAACAAGCCGAACTTCATGTGGGGCAACTACATCGCCTACTCCAAGATCTGCACGCACGCCGGCTGCCCGGCCAGCCTCTACGAGCAGCAGACCAACCGCCTGCTCTGCCCCTGTCACCAGTCACAGTTCCTGATCACCGACAACGCCCGCCCGGTCTTCGGACCGGCGAACCGGCGGCTTCCCCAACTGCCCCTCGACGTCGAGGGGGGCTTCTTCGTGGCGAAGTCCGACTTCACCGAGACCGTAGGGCCAGACTTCTGGGAGCGGCCATGAAGCGCCGAAGGTTGGACATGGCGGCGGTGCCCGGCAAGGCCGCCCGCGAGGTCGACGACAGGTTGCAGGTAGCAACCCCGCTGCGGTCCCTGCTGAACAAGGTCTTCCCCGACCACTGGTCGTTCCTGCTGGGCGAGATCGCGCTCTTCTCCTTCGTCGTGCTGCTGCTGACCGGTGTCTACCTGACGCTGTTCTTCGAGCCGTCGATGCGCGAGGTGACCTACGACGGCAGCTACCGGCCGTTGCAGGGCGTGCACATGTCCGCCGCGTACTCCTCGTCGCTGGACATCTCGTTCGACATCCGCGGCGGCCTGATCATGCGGCAGATGCACCACTGGGCAGCGCTGCTGTTCATGGCCGCGATCATCGTGCACATGATGCGGATCTTCTTCACCGGAGCGTTCCGCAAGCCGCGCGAGCTGAACTGGATCATCGGGTACCTGCTCTTCTGGGTCGGGTTCCTGGCCGGCTTCACCGGATACTCGCTCCCCGACGACGGGCTCTCCGGCACCGGCCTGCGGATCGCCTCGGCGATCATGCTCTCCATACCGGTGATCGGCACCTGGGTGACCTCGTCCATCTTCGCCGGGGAGTTCCCCGGTGAGATCATCGTCAGCCGGTTCTTCATCGCGCACGTACTGCTGATCCCCGCCCTGCTGGTGGCCCTGATCAGCGTGCACCTCGGACTGGTCTTCAAGCAGAAGCACACCCAGTGGCCCGGCCCCGGCCGGACCAACTCGAACGTGGTCGGCGAACGGATGTTCCCGCGCTACGCGCTCAAGCAGGGCGGCTTCTTCATGATCGTCTTCGGGGTGATCGCCCTGCTCGGCGGCGTGGCACAGATCAACCCGATCTGGTTCTTCGGCCCGTACGAGGCCGGGGTGGTCTCCGCGGCGAGCCAGCCCGACTGGTACGTCATGTTCCTCGACGGCTCGACCCGGTTGATGCCGCCGTGGCAGATCTCCATCCCGATCGGCGACGGCTACGTGATCCCGCCGCTGTTCTGGCCGACCGTGGTGCTGCCCGGCATCCTGACCGTGGTGCCGCTGCTCTACCCGTTCATCGAGGCCCGGATCAACAAGGACCGCCGCACCCACCACCTGCTCCAGCGTCCCCGCGACGTACCGGGCCGCACGGCCCTGGGCGCCATGGCGGTGTCGTTCTGGCTGGTGCTGACGCTCTCCGGGGCGAACGACGTGATCGCGGAGAAGTTCTGGATCAGCCTGAACGCGATGACCTGGGCCGGCCGGATCGGGTTGATCATCGTACCGCCGATCGCCTACTACATCACCTACCGGATCTGCCTGGGGCTCCAGCAGCACGACCGGGAGGTACTCGCGCACGGCGTCGAGACCGGCATCATCCGCCGGCTCCCGAACGGGCAGTTCGTGGAGGTGCACCAGCCGCTCGGCCGGACCGACGAGCACGGGCACAGCGAGCTGGAGTACGTCGGCTGGGTCGTACCGAAGAAGATGAACCGGCTCGGCGCGCTCGGCCCGGCGATCCGGGGCTTCTTCTACCCGATCGAGAAGCCGGCCGAGGCGCCGGTCTCGCCCGGCCACCCGCCGGTCGAGCCGCGCCCGGAGCGCGAGGAGATCGGCAGCGGCGACCGCCGCTGAACGAGACGCACCACGTGACAGTGGCGCCCGCCGGAGTTTTCCGGCGGGCGCCACTGACGTTTCAGGGCCGGAACCTCGGGGCGGCTGTCACGGGCGCGGACGTGTCGGCGTGTGCGCCCCGGCGGAGTCGAGGATGAGCGGCTCACCCACGCCGGCCCGGCCCATCGGCAGGCCCGTGCCCGACGCCGCGGGCCTGCGACCAGCGCACAGCAGGCCCGTGCCAGCGCACCCGGCAGGCCCGTGCCCAGCGCACAGCAGGCCCGTTGCCCGACTCCCAGCGGGCCAGTGCCCGGTGGGCGAGCTGTGGCGCCGCTCCAGTCGGATCAGCCGGGGCCGGGGCCGGGGCGAAGGGCTCCGGCCCCGCGACCGGCGGCTCGCTCAGACCGGGCCGGCGAACCGGCGCCGGGGCGGGATCCCACGGCGGAGGCCGGCAACCTGGCTCGCGCTGGCGACCGACCGCCCACGCCGACAGCGTCGTGGCGGGCCTGCACGGCGCGTCGGAGTCCGCCCTTGTTCTCGGGGTACCACCTGGACCAGATCTTCGCCAGACGGGCCGCTCAGCACGGCTCACGGGGCATCAACGACGACGACCCGCAGCCCCCGAGAGGGCCACGGGTCGTCGGAGATGCCTACCGCGCCGGTCAGTGCTCCGCGGTGCGCCGGGTGCCGGAGTAGTACTCGAAGAGCAGGCCGCAGGCGCCGAAGATCACCGCGATCAGGCCGGCGGCGATCAGCCACCACTGCCAGAACACCAGGCCGAGCCCGGCGATGGTGGCGGCAGCGGCCAGCCCGAACGGCCAGTAGCTGCCGGGGCTGAAGAAGCCGACCTCACCGGCGCCGTCCGAGATCTCCGCGTCCGCCCGGTCCTCCGGACGCGGGTCGATCCGCCGGGACACGAACCAGAAGAAGCCGCCGCACATCGCGGTGAGCAGGAACGACAGCGCCAGCGCGACCGTACCGATCCACTCCACCCGGCCCGCCTCGCCGGCCGTCCACACCCCGTAGACGACGGCCGCGAGGGCCAGGAAGATCGAGACGATGCCGAACAGCTTCCACTCGGTCTTCATTTGGGCGCTCCTCAGCTTCCCGCGCTCGCGTTACCGAAGTTGTTGACGTCCCGCCGGGTCTCGAACGGCCGGGTGGTCTGGGCCAGCGGCTCCTCGCCGATGGCGACCAGGGCGTCCTGCGTCGACTGGCCGGCCCGCTTCGCCTCGATGAACCGGTCGTACTCGTCCGGCGAGACGACCCGCAGCTCGAAGTTCATCATCGAGTGGTACGTGCCGCACAGCTCGGCGCAGCGCCCGACGTACGCGCCCTCGGTGTCGAGGCTGCTGACCTCGAAGACGTTGCGGACGTTACCGGGGAAGACGTCCCGCTTGAAGAGCAGCTCCGGCACCCAGAACGAGTGGATGACGTCCCTGCTGGTCTCCTCGAACCGGATGCTGCGGCCGGTCGGCAGCACCAGGATCGGGATCACCTCGCTGGTGCCCAGCGTCGAGGCGACCGTGTTGGCCTCCTCGCCCGGCTCGTCCCGGTAGTTGAACTGCCAGTTCCACTTGAAGGCGACCACCTCGACGGTCACGTCGGGGTTGCTGGTGACCTTGTTCACCCCGGTCTGCACGATCGCCGTGTAGTAGAAGAGCACGGCGACGACCAGGATCGGCGCGATGGTGTAGAGGAACTCCATCGGCATGTTGAACCGGGTCTGCACCGGCAGCGCCTCGCCCCGCTTGCGGTAGCGGATGATGCACCAGAAGATCAGGCCCCACACGAAGACGCCGACCGCCAGGGCGGCGATGGAGGAGCCGATCCAGAGGTCGTACATCCGGTGGGACTCGGGACTGATGCCGCCCTGCGGCCACCCGAACCCGTCGAACGTCCGGCCGACGTCACAGCCGGTCAGCAGGGCGAGCAGCGCGGCGCCACCGGCTCCGAGCGCGGCCAACCGGCCCACCGACGGGCGCGTGCCGCGCCCTCGGGCGTCCCGGGGACTGCTCTGCCGTACGGCCGACGGCCGTACCTCCGAACCCCTTGCGACCACCTGGTCCTGCCTCCCTAGCGCGCCGCGGCGTCGGAGTTGTCGACACCGGCGGCAAAGGCGTCACCGACGGTCGCAGATTACTCGACCTGCGTCGGCTGGACGGCCTTGGGGTCCGCGTCCCCACTCTGCCGGGGGATCTTGCCCGATCCGGCGCCGCGTTACGGTTTGCTGGTGAGCGAGCCTCCGGTCTACTTCGACGCGGCCTCCGCGGCACCGTTACACCCGGTAGCCCGGCAGGCGCTGCTCGCCGCCCTGGCGGACGGCTGGGCCGATCCGGCCCGGCTCTACGCGCCGGCCCGCCGGGCCCGCCAACTCCTCGACGCGGCGCGGGCGGCCACCGCCGAGGTCCTCGGGGTACGCCCCGACGAGCTCTCCTTCACCCCCAGCGGTACGGCCGCGGCGCACGCCGCCGTGCTGGGCGGGCTGGCCGGGCGGCGCCGGGCGGGCGGCACGCTGGTGCACTCGGCGATCGAGCACTCCGCGGTGCTGCACGCGGCGCAACGGCACGTGGCGGCCGGCGGCGACGCCACCCCGGTACCGGTGGACCGGTCCGGGCGGCTCGACCTCGACGCCTGGTCGTCGGCGGTGGCCGGCCCCGGGGTGGCCCTCGGCACGTTGATCAGCGCCAGCCACGAGGTGGGTACGGTCCAGCCGGTCGCCGAAGCCGCCCGGGCCTGCGCGGCCGTCGGGGTGCCGCTGCACGTCGACGCCGCCCAGTCGGTGGGCCGGGTGCCGGTGCCGGAGGGCTGGTCGATGCTGTCGGCCAGCGCGCACAAGTGGGGCGGGCCGCCCGGCGTCGGGCTGCTGGTGGTCCGCAAGGGCACCCGCTGGGAGTCGCCGTACCCGGCGGACGAGCGGGAGGCCGGCCGTACCCCCGGGGTGGGAAACCTGCCCGCGATCGTGGCGGCGGCGGCCGCGCTGCGCGCGGTGCACGCGGAGGCCGCGGCCGAGGCCGCCCGGCTCGGACCGCTGGTCGACCGGATCCGGGCCACCGTGGCGGCGACGGTGCCGGACGTGGAGGTGGTCGGCGACCCGGTGCAGCGGCTGCCGCACCTGGTCACCTTCTCCTGCCTCTACGTCGACGGCGAGGCGCTGCTGCACGCCCTGGACCGGCGCGGCTTCGCGGTCTCGTCCGGCTCCTCCTGCACCTCCTCCACGCTGCGCCCGTCACACGTGCTGGAGGCGATGGGGGTGCTCTCGCACGGCAACGTCCGGATCTCGCTGCACCGGGAGAGCACCGAGGCGGAGGTGGAGCGCTTCCTCGCCGAGCTGCCGGGGATCGTGGCCGGGCTGCGCGCCGAGGCCGGGGTGCTCGGACTCTGACCCCGGCCCCGGCGGGCCGGTTGGCTCGACCCCGCCCGGCGTCGGACAATCGCCGGAGGGCCGACGACGATCGGAAGGACGTACGCGAGTGCCGGGAGGTCAGCGGTGAACGCTCCGGACGAGGTCGTCGACTGTCTCGGCCAGCGCTGCCCGCTGCCGGTGATCGCGGCGGCCCGGCGCCTGCCCCAACTGCCGGTCGGCGGCGTGCTCCGGGTACTCGCCGACGACCCGGCCGCGGCGATCGACATCCCGGCCTGGTGCCGGATGCGCGGACAGGAGCTGGTCGGCACCTCGACCGTCGACGGCTCCCCCGCGTACGACATCCGCCGCGCCCACTGACCGCCGACCGCCCCCGGCTCAGCCCAGGTGCTGCCGGACCTCCTCGGCGGCCTGGTCGCCGTACGACTCGGCGAGGCGCTTGACGAAGAGGTCGCCCCGGACCTCGTACTCCTGGGTGCCGACGGTCTCCAGCACCAGCGTGGCGAGGAGCGAGCCGATCTGGGCCGACCGCTCCAGGCCCAGTCCCCAGGAGAGTCCGGCGAAGAATCCGGCCCGGAAGCCGTCGCCCACCCCGGTCGGGTCGGCGATGTGCAGCTCGCGGGCGATCGGCACGTGGATCCGCTCGATGTCCCGGCCGACGATCTCGACACCGTCCTTGCCCAGCGTGGTGACCCGGATCTTGACCCGCTCCAGCAGCTGGTCGTCGGTGAGCCCGGCCTTGCTCTGGAGCAGCGACTTCTCGTAGTCGTTGGTCAGCAGGTAGTCGGCGCCGTCGATCAGGCCGAGTACGGCGGAGCCGTCCATCCGGGCGAGCTGCTGCGACGGGTCGGCGGCGAAGGCGTACCCCCGCTGGCGGCACTCCTCGGAGTGCCGCAGCATCGCGTCCGGGTCGTTGGCGCTGACCAGCACCAGGTCGAGCCCGCCGACCCGGTCGGCGACCGGGGCCAGCTCGATGTTGCGGGCCTCGCTCATCGCACCGGCGTAGAAGGAGGCGATCTGGCACATCTCGGTGTCGGTGGTGCAGACGAACCGGGCCGTGTGGGCCACCTCGCTGATGTGCACCGAGGCGCAGTCGACGCCGTGCCGCTCCAACCAGGACCGGTAGTCGTCGAAGTCGGCGCCGACCGCGCCGAGCAGTACCGGCCGCAGGCCGAGCTGCGCCATCCCGAAGGCGATGTTGGCGGCGACGCCGCCCCGGCGGAGCACCAGCTCGTCGACGAGGAACGAGAGTGAGACCTTGTGCAGCTGGTCGGCGATGAACTGATCGGCGAACCGGCCCGGGAAGTGCATCAGGTGGTCGGTGGCGATCGAGCCGGTGACGGCGATCTTCATGTCGGCCCTCGGAGTTGGAGACGGGATTACGGCCGGGTCAGCCTACCGGTCCGTCGTCGGCCACGTCCCCGATCGATCGGGTACCGGCCAACCGGAGGTCACCTGCGGCTCACCGCCCGGCAAGGTCCGCCGCCCCGGGCGCCCGCGGCGCGCCCGCGGTCGCCGTGGACCGCCGCCAGCCGGCCCGGGTACGTGAGGACGCGCCCTGGAACGCCGAACGGGCCGCTCCCGACGCGGCGGCGTGACGGACTCTCCGGGTAACGTCACGCCCCCGCGCGGGGCGACCCGCTCAGGTAACCAGTATGGAGCAGTAGATCGGGATGTACCGGGTAAACCGGGACAAAGCACCGATCAGTGGAACGAATCACCGCACGCGCACGAGTTCTGCGCGTTCGGGTTGTCGATGGTGAAGCCCTGGGCGTCGATCCGGTCGGCGAAGTCGATGGTGGCGCCGGTCAGGTACGGCGCGCTCATCCGGTCGACGACGACCTCGACCCCGCCGAAGTCACTGACCACGTCACCGTCGAGCGAACGCTCGTCGAAGAAGAGCTGGTAACGCAGGCCGGAGCAGCCACCCGGCTGCACCGCGACCCGCAGCCGCAGGTCGTCGCGGCCCTCCTGCTCGATCAGGGCCTTCACCTTCTGCGCCGCGACGTCGGTCAGGACGATGGTGCTCGGAGCGGTTTCCGCGCTCGACTCGGTCTGCGCTGGCGTTGTCACGATGAAAGTCTCCCCTGCGCCGGTGCGATGTTTATCCGTACTGGCCAACGCTAGCCGGCTGGCCGGTGATTCCCAATGTGGGTACAAAATCGATTCTAGGCCGGTGCGACGCAGGTCACCCAGGCTCGGGCGGAACCCGCCCCGGCGTGCCGGATCGTCCGGTTCGCCGACCGGGGCGGCCCGGTGCGGCGCGGGCACCGGAATGTGACGAACGCCCCAGACGAACGCCCCAGACCCGGCACCGGGGCACGGCACACACCCATACCCACCCGGCCGGTCCGGCCTGAGGTCGGCGGCCGGCCGGTCACCGGCTCCACTGCCCGGCCAGCCGGGCCGCCAGCGCCCGCAGGCCCTCGGCCGGCCGGCTCATCGCCCGCTCGACCCCGCCGTGCGGCTCCCCGCCGAAGTGGTCCACCAGGCTGTGCGTCTCGGTCACCCCGGCCGCCGCCGACGCGCGCCGCCCGGCGCTGACCCGGCCGGCCAGCACCACGCAGGGCACCCCCCGGTCCCGGGCCGCCCCGGCCACCCCGGCCACCACCTTGCCGCGCAGCGACTGGTGGTCGAAGGAACCCTCCCCGGTGATCACCAGGTCGGCCTCGTCGTAGGCGGCGTCCAGCCCGGTCAACCGGGTGACCAGTTCGATACCCGACTCGCACCGGCCGCCCAGGGCGAGCAGCGCCGCACCGAGCCCGCCGGCCGCGCCGGCACCCGGCAGCCCGGCCAGCCCGGGCGGGCAGCCGGGCAGGTCACGCTCCAGCACCTCGGCGAAGCGCCCCAGCGCGTCGTCGAGCAGGAGTACGTCCTCGCGGGTCGCACCCTTCTGCGGCCCGAAGACGTTCGACGCGCCGGTCAGCCCGGTCAGCGGGTTGTCGACGTCGGTCGCCGCGACCAGCCCCATCCCACGCAACTGGGGCCGTCCGGTCAGCCCGGCGACGGCGAGCAGCGCGGCTCCGCCGTACGGCAGGGCCATCCCGGCGGCGTCCACCGGTACGGCGTTCAGCGCGGCCAGCAGCCCCGCGCCCGCGTCGTTCACGGCCGAGCCGCCCAGCCCGACCACGGCACGCCGGGCCCCCGCCTCGGCGGCGGTGGCGAGCAGCGCGCCGAGGCCGTACGAGGTGGTCCGCTTCGGGTCGCGTTCCTCCGGGGCGAGCAGGTGCAGGCCGCACGCCTGGGCGCTCTCCACGTACGCGGTGGTGCCGTCGGCGGTGAGCAGGATCTCCCCGGCGGCCGGCCGGCCCAGCGGGTCGACGGTCGACACCGGCACCCGGCGTCCGGGCAGGGCGGCGGCGAGCACCTCGACGAAGCCCGGCCCGCCGTCGGAGAGCGGCCGCAGCACCAGGTCGTCGCCGGGGGCCACCTCCCGCCAGCCGTCCCGGACCGCCTCGGCCACCTCGGCGGCGGAGAGGGTACCGGCGAACTTGTCCGGACAGATCAGGATCCGCATGGATCACGAGTGTGGCAGCCCACATCGGGACGGCTGGAAAGCGGTCCCGGCTGTGGAAGCATGGGGATCGTGACTTCGACGTGGGTAGAGCCGTCCAGCACCGCTACCGCCCTGCTGCTGCTCGGCCGGGGCGCCGACCCGACCAGCGAGCGCGGGGTCGACTGTCCCGGCGAGCTGCCGCCGCCGAGCGACCCGAACCTGGTCGCCCGGGCCACGGCCGCCAAGGCGGCGCTCGGTGAGCGGGTGTTCGTGCTCGGTCACCACTACCAGCGCGACGAGGTCATCCAGTTCGCCGACGTGACCGGTGACTCGTTCAAGCTCGCCCGCGAGGCGGCGGCCCGGCCGGACGCGGAGTACATCGTCTTCTGCGGCGTGCACTTCATGGCCGAGAGCGCCGACATCCTCACCACCGACGCCCAGCGGGTGGTGCTGCCCGACCTGGCCGCCGGCTGCTCGATGGCGGACATGGCGGCGCTGCCGCAGGTCGAGGCCGCCTGGGAGGCGCTGGAAGAACTCGGCGTGGCCGGTTCGACGGTGCCGGTGACCTACATGAACTCGTCCGCCGACATCAAGGGCTTCGTCGGGCGCAACGGCGGGGTGGTCTGCACCTCGTCGAACGCCGAGCGGGCGCTGCGCTGGGCGTTCGAGCGGGGCCAGCGGGTGCTCTTCCTCCCCGACCAGCACCTGGGCCGCAACACGGCGGTGCTGAAGATGGGGCTGGACGCGGACGACTGCGTGCTCTACGACCCGCACAAGCCGGGTGGCGGGCTGACCGCCAAGCAGCTCCGGGAAGCCAAGATGATCCTGTGGCGGGGGCACTGCTCGGTGCACGGCCGGTTCACCCGGAGCAGCGTCGACGAGGTCCGGATGCGGGTGCCCGGGGTGAACGTGCTGGTCCACCCCGAGTGCCGGTACGACGTGGTGACCGCCGCCGACCACGTCGGCTCGACCGAGTACATCATCAACACCATCGAGGCGGCGCCGGCCGGCTCGGCCTGGGCGGTCGGTACCGAACTGAACCTGGTCCGCCGGCTGGCCAACGCCCACCCGGACAAGCAGGTCATGTTCCTGGACCGGACCGTCTGCTACTGCTCCACGATGAACCGGATCGACCTGCCGCACCTGGTCTGGTCGCTGGAGGAACTGGTCGCCGGCCGGGTGCCGAACCAGATCACCGTGGACCGGGACACCGCGCACCACGCCCGGGTGGCGCTGGACCAGATGCTGGCCCTGCCGTAGCGGACGCATACGACTACTGACAGTAATAGGCGGGGTACGGATTCCTGCCGCTGTCCCCGTTTCGTGCCATCCGTCGCGCTGTGACCGCTCTTTTTTCGTAACCGAGCGCTATGCTGCCCGGGGCCGTGACAGAGCCCGGGCAGGACGGCGTGACCGCGTCGTGCCGGCCGGGCCACGGGGGGCGACGGCTGTGTGGACCTGATGGTTCACCCTCGCGGAGAGCATCGACGTAGAGCAGCATCAACCCGCTGGAGGTTCCGTTGACCGACGACGTCCTGGTCGTACACGGAGGTACGCCCCTTTCCGGGCAGATCCGAGTGCGCGGCGCGAAGAATCTCGTCTCCAAGGCGATGGTCGCGGCCCTGCTCGGCGACGAGCCGAGCCGGCTCTTCGACGTGCCGCGGATCCGCGACGTCGAGGTGGTCCGGGGCCTGCTCGAACTGCACGGCGTGAAGGTCACCGACGGCGTCGACGACGGCGAACTGGTCTTCGACCCGGCCAACGTCGAGAGCGCCAGCACGGACGAGATCAACGTGCACGCCGGATCGAGCCGGATCCCCATCCTGTTCTGCGGTCCGCTGCTGCACCGGCTCGGCCACGCGTTCATCCCCGACCTGGGCGGCTGCCACATCGGCCCACGGCCGATCGACTTCCACATCCAGGCGCTGCGGCAGTTCGGCGCGGTGGTGGACAAGGCACCCGACGGGATGCACCTGACCGCACCGAGCGGCCTGCACGGCACCAAGTTCGAGCTGCCGTACCCGAGCGTGGGCGCCACCGAGCAGGTGCTGCTGACCGCGGTACTCGCCGAGGGCGTCACCGAGCTGCGCAACGCGGCCGTCGAGCCGGAGATCATCGACCTGATCTGCGTACTCCAGAAGATGGGCGCGATCATCAAGGTGCACACCGACCGGGTGATCGAGGTGCAGGGTGTCGCCCGACTGGGCGGCTACACCCACCGGCCGATCCCGGACCGGATCGAGGCGGCGAGCTGGGCCGCCGCCGCGCTGGCCACCGGCGGCCGGGTCGAGGTGCTCGGCGCCGAGCAGGCCGACATGATGACCTTCCTCAACGTGTTCCGCTCGGTCGGCGGGGCGTACGAGGTCACCGACACCCGGCCGCCCCGGCAGGGCAGCCCGGGCCAGGAGGGCGGGATCCGGTTCTGGCACCCCGGCGGGGAGCTGCGGGCGGTGGCGCTGGAGACCGACGTGCACCCGGGGTTCATGACCGACTGGCAGCAGCCGCTGGTGGTGGCGCTGACCCAGGCCCGGGGCCTGTCGATCGTGCACGAGACGGTGTACGAGCAGCGGCTCGGCTACACCGAGGCGCTGAACAAGATGGGCGCGACGATCCAGGTCTACCGGGACTGCCTCGGCGGTACGCCCTGCCGGTTCGGCCGCCGCAACTTCAAGCACTCGGCGGTGATCGCCGGGCCGTCGAAGCTGCACGCCGCCGACCTGGTCATCCCCGACCTGCGGGCCGGGTTCAGCCACCTGATCGCCGCGCTGGCGGCCGAGGGCACCTCCCGGGTCTACGGCGTGGATCTGATCAACCGGGGTTACGAGGACTTCGAGGCCAAGCTCGCGGACCTCGGCGCGCACGTCGAGCGCCCCTGAACCCGCGTACCCGCATCCGGTGGCCGGCGCGCCGGCTTCCGGGTCCGGGCCGGCCGGAGACCGGGTGAGACGCTGCTCACCCGGTTCCGGGCGGCGGCGGTGGGCCGTCGGCGTACCGCGAGGTGCGGGCCGCTCCGGCGGTTGGCTACCCTTGCCGCGTGCCGTCGCTGTTTCGCCGCAAGCCCACCGACCTCGTCGAGGAGGCCACCGCTGAGGTGACCCCCGAGGAGGAGTCCGCGTCCGCCCGCCCCCGGGGCTACACCCCGAGCAAGAAGGAGTTGGGCCGGGAGACTCCGAAGCGCCCGAGCGCCGGTCGGCGGGTCGTCGGCGACGCCAAGCCGCTCACCAAGCAGGAGGCCCGGGAGCGGCGCCGGCAGTTGCGGGCGGAGTCGGCGGCCGAGTTCCGCCGGGAGGGCGGTCCCCGGGACCGGGCTCCCGAGCGCGGGCTCGCCCGGGACGTGGTGGACTCCCGGCGTACCGTCGGGACCTGGTTCTTCGGCGGCGCCCTGGTGGTGCTGATCGGTTCGGCGAACACCATGCCGCCGGCGGTGCGGTTCGCCTCCAACCTGCTCTGGGGCCTGCTGGCGATCGCCCTGGTGATCGACTCGGTGCTGATCTCGCGGAAGATCAAGAAGCTGGTCCGGCAGCGGTTCCCCAAGACCGACCAGCGGATGGGCTCGCTCTACCTCTACGCGATCATGCGCTCGATCACGTTCCGCCGGATGCGCGCTCCGGTCCCCCGGGTCAACCTCGGCGACAAGATCTGAGCCACGGGCGCGGCCCGGCGGGCGAAGCGTCGGTGCAGGGCGTTTCACGCACGCCCAGCCGGGTGAAGCGTCGGTGCAGGGCGGTTCACGCACGCCCAGCAGGGTGAAGCGTCGGCGCACAGCCGTTCAGGGAACGCCGAGCAGGCGGAGCAGGGCGGCCGTGCCGGCCGCCGCGACCACCACCGCGACGAACGGGGCACGGCGCCAGGCCAGCACGGCGCCGACGAGTACCCCGGTCGGGCGGGCGAAGCCGGCGAACGCGCCCGCCTCGGTCAGCGCCGCCGTCACCGCGAGCGCCGCGAGCAGGGCGGCCGCCGCCATCGGCAGCAGCCGGTTCACCCCGTCGGGCAGGGCCAGCCGGTCCCGCAGCACCACTCCGGAGAGCCGGAGGGCGTACGTGCCGACGGCCAGCGCCAGGATCACGACGATCAGCATCTCGACTCCCCCGGTCGACGCTCCCCCGGTCGACGCTCCCCCGGTCGACGCTCCGGCGGCGGCGACCCGCACCCGCCGACACGCCGACGGCTCAGCACGGCCGCGCCCGAGGTCGCCGGGGCAGCAGCAGTACGGCTAATCCGGCCAGCGCCAGCAGCACCGGCAGGCCGGCCGGCAGTACGGGGGTGACCAGCAGCGCGATCGCCGCGCCGACCAGGGCCACCCGCCGGGTCTGCGGGTCACGCAGCGCGGGCAGCAGCAGGGCGAGCAGCCCGGCCGGGAAGGCGGCGTCCAGCCCGAGCCGGAGCGGGTCGCCGACCCGGCTGGCCAGCAGCACCCCGAGCAGGGTGCCGACGTTCCAGGCCAGGAAGAGCAGGATCCCGGCCAGCCAGAAGGCGCGGTGCCGGCCCGCCCGGTCGGGTTGGGCCAGCGTGAACGCGGTGACCTCGTCGGTCATCAGGTGGCTGCCGAGCAGCCGGTGCCGCCAGCGCCGCCCGAGTACGTCCCCGAGGGCCAGCCCGAACGGCAGGTGCCGGGCGTTGAGCAGCAGACCGGCGAAGACCGCCGCGACGGGGCTGCCGGCCGCGACCAGCCCGACCGCGACGAACTGGGCGCCACCGGCGTACAGCAGGGTGGACATCGCGACGATCGCCGGGACCGGTAGACCGGCGGCGAGTGCGACGGCGCCGAAGGAGGCGCCCACCGCCACCATCGCGACCGCGATCGCGCCGATGTCGCGCAGCAGGGTCCGGGTCGGCACCGATCCGGATGCCGGTGTTCGGTCTACCGTACGCATGGTTCAGAATAATGAACACCTGATGCCTGTTCGTCAAGCCGAACGGATGGACCGATGGATCGAACGCAGTCCCGCTCCGGCGACTCTCCGGTGCCCGCCATCGCCGCCGCCCTGCGCCGGGAACGGGAACGCAGCGGCATCTCGCTCGCCGAACTGGCCCGCCGGGCCGGAATCGCCAAGTCGACCCTGTCACAACTCGAAGCCGGCAACGGAAACCCGAGCGTGGAAACCCTCTGGGCCCTCGGGGTCGCCCTCGGCGTACCGTTCAGCCGGCTGGTCGAGCAGCCCCAGCCGGCGGTACGGGTGATCCGGGCCGGCCAGGCCCCCGGGTTCCGCTCCCAGCAGGCCGAGTTCACCGGCACCCTGCTCGCGGCCGGCGCACCACAGGTACGCCGGGACGTCTACCTGATCGAACTCGAACCCGGCCAGCCGCGCGACGCCGACCCGCACATCCCCGGCAGCGTGGAGCACCTGGTGCTGGCCGCCGGCCGGCTGCGTACCGGACCGGCGAGCGACCCGGTCGAACTCGGCCCGGGCGACTACGTCAGCTTTCCCGGCGACGTCCCGCACCGGTACGAGGCGCTCGCCCCCGGCACCTTCGCCGTGCTGGTGATGGAGCACCCCTAGAGCGTGCCGGGCCCACCGGCGTCGACCGGGGCCGGCGCCCGGTAGAGCCGGGCGACGACCTCCTCGATGTCCGGCTCCACGATGGCGATGTCCCGCAGCGCGGCGACCCGGGCCAACCCGGCCACCACCTCGGAGGCGGTCGCCGACTCGCAGGCGAAGACCAGCCGGCGCCCGTCCGCCTCGGCACGCAGCAGCGGCGCGCCGGGCAGCACCGGCGGCTCGGCGAGTGGCTCGTCGAGGTCGGCGACCACCTGCCGGCGCGAGCCGTACCGCGCGTGCAGCGCCTCGATCGACCCGTCGTGCACCACCCGACCGTGGTCGATCACCACCAGCCGCCGGCAGAGCCGCTCGATGTCGGCCAGGTCGTGCGTGGTCAGCACCAGCGTGGTGTCGCCGGCCGCGCCGAGTTCGGCCAGGAAGGCCCGGACCGCCTGCCGGCTCACCACGTCGAGCCCGATCGTCGGCTCGTCCAGGAAGAGCACCTCCGGACCGTGCAGCAGCGCGGCCGTCAACTCGCCCCGCATCCGCTGCCCCAGCGAGAGCTGCCGCACCGGCACGTCGAGGAACCCGTCCAGGTCGAGTTCGGCGCGGCAGCGGCGCAGCCGGGCGGCGTGTTCGGCCGCCGGCACCCGGTAGACGTGCCGAAGCAAATCGAAGGAGTCCCGCAGCGGCAGGTCCCACCAGAGCTGCGAACGCTGCCCGAAGACCACCCCGATGCGCAGCGCCAGCCGGGTGCGCTGGGCCACCGGCAGCAGCCCGCAGACGCGTACCTGCCCGGACGACGGGCTCAGCACCCCGGTCAGCATCTTGAGCGTGGTGGACTTGCCGGCACCGTTCGGCCCGATGTAGCCGACCATCTCGCCGCGCCGGACCGTGAGGTCGATCCCGTCGACCGCGCCGACCACCCGCTTCGTCCGGCGGAACCGGCCGGCCCGGACGCGTACCACGAACTCCTTGCGCAGGTCGCGGGCCTCGATCACCGGGGCGTCCGGCGGGGTCGCGGTCACGAGCCGGTGCTCCGGTAGTGGCGTACCCCGAGCCGCCACACCCCGGCGGCGATCGCGGCGGCCGGCACCGCCACGCCCGGCGCGGCCCAGCCCACCCAGGTCGGCAGGCCCAGCGGGTCGGCCCGGCCGAGCAGCGCCAGTGCCGGGTAGTAGGCCACGAAACCGAACCCCATCCCGTACGCGAAGGCCGCTCGGAACCAGCCACTATAGACAGTCATCGGGTACGTGGTGAAGTCGCGCCCGCCGTAGGTGAACGCCGAGCCGACCTCGCCGGAGTCGATCCACCAGAACGACAGCGACGCGGTGGCCACGAAGATCGAGGCGAAGAAGACCGCCCCGGCCAGCGGGGTCAGCACGGCCAGCACCACCCGGCCCGGCGTCCACGCCAGATCGGCGGCGACCAGCGCGACCACCAGCACAGCCGCCCCGAACACGGCCCGGGCGGCCTTGCGCAGCGGCAGATCCATCAGCAGCAGTTGGGGCAGCGCGCCGAGCGGGCGGACCAGCACCGCGTCCAGCAGCCCGGACCGGACGTACCGGCGGAGCACCTCCACGTTGCCGACCGCGAGATCGGCGGCGGCGAAGGCGGCCGCGGAGAGGCCGACCATCACCATCGCCTCGGTCCGGTCGAAGCCGCCCAACTCCCGGGTGACCCGGAACAGCACCAGCACGGTGATCACGTCGAGGGCGGTGGCGCCGACGTTGCTGACCAGGTCCACCACGAACGAGGTGCGGTACGACGCCTGCGACCGGGCCTGCCCGCGCAGCAGCGCCAGATAGGCGGGTGCCCGGCGCAGCCGGTACGTCCACTCAGCCACCCTGCACCACCAGCCTGCGCTCGGCCCGGCGCTGCACCGTACGGCAGGTCAGCAGGAGCAGCCCCACCCAGAGGAGTTGTACGCCCACCATGCCGGCCTGGATCGCCGCGCCGTCCCGCTCGACGAGTACGTCCAGCGGGGTCTGCAACAGGCTCGGGAACGGGGTGGCCAGCCAGAGCGGCACGGCGATCCAGTCCGGCATGAACCGCAGCGGGAAGTAGAGCCCGGCCAGTACGCCGGAGCTGAGGGTCCAGAGGATCATCGCGCCCCGGGCGTCGTGCAGCCAGTACGCGGTCGCGTTGACCAGGAACCGGCAGCCGAAGCAGATCACCACGGCCAGCCCGACGGAGCACGCGAAGAGCGGCACCGTCTGCCACCGGGTCGGCAGCGCGAGGTCGAAGAAGAGCAGCCCGGTGAGGACCGGCGGGAGGAAGCGGGTCAGCAGCGCGTACCCGGCCCGGCCGAGGTCGGCGGCGAGGTAACTGACCACCGGGTGTACCGGGCGGAGCAGGTCGCTGGCGACCTCGCCGGTGCGGATCCGGTCGGCCAGTTCGGTCCAGCGCCAGAGCAGCACCACGGCGAGCAGCCCCTGCCCCACCCAGACGAAGGTGGCCAACTGGGCCGGACTGTAGCCGGCGGCGTCGCCACCGGCACCGCTCGCGACGGCCAGCAGGACGTAGCAACGGAGGAAGCCGAAGACGGTGTTGGTGAAGGCGCCGGCGACGGTAGCTTGCCGGTAGGTAGAGTATCGACGAAACCCCGATCCGGTTATGGCAGCAAATGTCCGGAACCATGGGATGATGTTTCGGCTGATGGGTGGTGCCACAGTGGCGGTGACCGAGCCCACGCCGTTACCCTCCTTCCGCGACCACGCTGCACCGAGCCGGGTGACTTTACCCGGAACGCCCGGCTGCCCAGCGAGATTTTTCGACGAGGTGACACCCCGTGAGTGAGCGACGCGAGCCGGCTTCCCCGGCCGCGTGGCGCGCGGTTTCGCGTAGCGCTCACGGCACCGTCTCCCCGCCCCGGAACGCCGGCGTACGCCCGGGAGCGTCGCGGTGAGCGGCCGGTACTCGGGCCGCTGGGGCGAGCCGGCCGAACCGTCCTGGGTGGTCGAACCGACCGCCGAGTGGGAGCCACAGTTTCCCGGTCAGCGCTATCCCGGCGACATCGGCCACCAGCGGCGACGCCCCCGACCGGCGGGCCGGGCACCGGTGCCGACCGGCCGGGCCAAGGTGCCACCGCCGGGTGCCCGCCCCGGCGAACCGGAGACCTTCGGCCGCCCCGAGCCGGTCCCGAACGGCCGTCCCGAGCCCACCTCCACCGGCCGCCCCGAACCGCTTTCCAATGGTCGCCCCGACACGTTGCCGAAGGGGCGCCCCGAACCGCTGCCGAACGGGCGTCCCGACGCGCTGCCGAAGGGGCGTCCCGGACAGCCGGCCGGGGCACACCCGTCGGCCCGGGGCGACGGGCCGCCGCGCGAGACGCGTACCGGCCGGCTCGACCGCTGGGACAGCCGGTCCGCCGGCTGGAACCCGCCGCCCGACTCCCGGGACGACGGCCCGGACTCCTGGGACCAGCCGTCGAACGGACGTGGCCGACCCGCGGCGGAATACCGCGGCGGCGGTCCGGTACCGGTCGGCCGGGACGACCGGCGGCCGCCCGGTGGCGAGCCCGGACCGCGCGGAGGTCGCGGCGAGAGTGGCTTCGCCGGTGGCCGGGCGGCGTCGCAGCACGATCCGCACCGCTCCGGGGACGATCGCCCGGGCCGGGCCGGCGACGACCGGCCGGGCCGGGCCGGCGCCGCGCCCGAGCGGCGTGGACGGTGGCTCACCGGACCGGCGTCCGAGGAGACCCAGCCGCTGCCGGACCGGCGCCCGATGCCCTCCGACGGCCGGCCCGGACCACGGGACGGCCGGGGGCGGGTCGGGCCGGGTGCCCGCCCGGCCATGCCGGCGGCGTTCGACGGCCCCACCGGTCCGGAGCGGGGCGTTCCCGGGCCGGACCGCGCCGATGGTTGGGCGGCGCGCTCGGCCGGCCCACCGCATCCGGGGAGCCGCGAGATGCCACCGGGCCGCGAGGTACCACCGGGCCGCGAGATGCCACCGGCCCGCGAGATGCCACCGGGCCGCACCCCGCCCCGGGCCCGGCCCGACCGGCCCGGCTCCGAGCCTCCGGTCCGGCGCCCCGCCGCCGGACCGTCCGGTGCACCCAGTTGGCCGGCACAGCGCGGTCCGGCCCAGGAACCGCGCGAGGGCCGGCGCTTCCCCGACCTGGGCTCCGGCCGTCCACCGGTACGCGACCCGCGCGGCACCGATCCGGCCGTCCGGCCAGGCCCGGCGCCCCGGGGCGACCGAGTGGGACCGCCGACCCCGCCCGGCGTCGACCGGCCCGCCGCCGAACTGGCCCCGGGATACGGCCGACCGGAGCGGACCCCGGTCTCGGGTCCCGACCGGGTCCCGCCGCGCAGCGGCCAGCCGGACGACGCGCCGGTCCGCCCGGACCGGGTCGCCGGATATCCGGTCGTCGCCGCCGGAACGGCGAGCCCGACCGATCGGGTCGGCCCGACCGTACCGCCCCGGACCGGCGAACCGCCCCGGCCCGGCGAGACCCCCCGGACCGGGGAACCCGCCCGCGCCGCCGAGCAGCCTCGCCCGGTCGAGCCCGCCCGCCGGATCGAACCGGCGCACCCGGTCGAGCCGGTACGCCGGGTCGAGCAGTCCCGGCCGATCGAGCCCCGCCCGGTCGACGCCGGACGCCCGGTGGAACCACCCCGTCCCGTCGAGCCGGCCCGCGCGGTCGAGCCGACCCGGCCGGTGGAGCCGACCCGGCCGGTGGAGCCGACCCGGCCGGTGGAGCCACCGCGCCCCGTCGCGCCACCCCGACCGGTCGAACCACCGCGCCCCGTCACGCCACCCCGGCCCGTCGAGCCGGCACGCCCGGTCGAGCCGCCCCGGCCGGTCGAAGCGACCCGGGCTGCCGAGCCGCCCCGCCCCGTCGAGCCACCCCGCCCCGTCGAGCCACTGCGGCCGGCCGAGGCGGCCCGGGCCACCGAGCCGGCCCGTACGGTCGAGCCGCCCCGGCAACCGGATCCGGTCGAGCTGCCCCGGATCGCCGAGGCGGGACCCTGGCTCACGCCGCCTCCGGTCGAGCCCGCCGGACCGGTCGAACCGGCGGAGCCGCCGCGCGAACGGGCAACGGGCTGGCTGACCCCGGCCACACCGTCGGATCCGGCCCCCACGCCGCCCCGCCAGCCGTCCGCGGAGGAGACCGGCGAGCGACCGCCGGTCACGCCACCCCCGACCACGGGACTCCGGCTGGAGTTCCTGCCAGCGCCGACGCCCGCCGGCACACCGTCCCCGACCACGCCCGTCGAGTCGACGCCGCCCGACAGCCCGCCCCCGGGCGCAGCGGTCGGAGCGGAGACCGGCGGACCGGTCGAGCCCGCCGCCACCCTGGAGGCGGGTCCCGCCATCGAGCCCGCCTCGCCCGTCCCCTCGTCCGGTCCTCCGATCGAACCGGCCGCCGCCGGGCCCGTACCGGAGGCCGGACGGGCCACCGATTCGAGTGAGACTTCCGTACCCTCCATGCCAAAGACCGGACCTGTCGCGGACCGTGCTCCAGTCGGACCGCTCACCGATGCCGCCCCGGCGGCCCCCTCCCCCACCGAGCCGGAGACCGGCCCGTCCTCGGCCGCCGACGGAGGTACCGGCGCTGCGGACCAGCCGCGCGGCGGCGACCCGGAGCTGACCGTCGACGCCGGGGCACCGGCGTCCCCGGCGGACGACCCGCCCGAGGCCGCACCGGGTCCGCAAACCCCGACGGACGCGGCGGCGCGGAGCGCGCCGCCGGCCACCGCAGCCGCCGCAGCAGTTCCGGAGGAGGTGGCATCCGGCTCCGGCACCCCGCCCTCCGCACCCACCTCCGGCCCGCCCACCTCCGGCCCGCCCGCCTCCGCGCCCGTCTCGGGGCCACCGGCCGAGGCGCCCACCTCCGGGCCGCCCCTGGCGACCTCGCCGCCGGGTTCGCCGGTCGTCGAGGCGAGCCCGGACACGGTGCTGCCGACCGGGCCGGCCGCCGGGGCGGCGACCGCGCTGAGCGCGCCCACCATGCTCACCCCGATCATCCGGCCCGGCGAGAAACGCGGACCGGTCGAGCCGGAACCGGCCGACGTCACGCCGGAGCCGGCCGCCACCGACCCCGAACAGGTGCTCGCGTCGTACGAGTGGCGGTTCCACCACGAGACCCTGCGGGAGCTGGTCGAGGACCCCGAGTCGCTACGGGCGATCCGGGACCGGTTGACGGAGAAGCTCGAACCGGCGAAGGACAACGGCACCCGGGCCCGCCTGCTGAGCCTGCGCGCGGTGGTGTCCCGCATCCTCGGCGAGCTGGGCAAGGCGCTCTCCGACGGCAAGCTGGCGCTGGCCCACGCGGAGGCGACCGGCCAGTTGCGACGGATCGCGATCGCCCAGGCCCGGTTGGCGCACGTACTCCAGTGGCGGGGCGACTTCGCCGAGGCGGACCGGCTCTTCGCGGAGGCGAACTCCTCCGAGCTGCCGGACCGGCTGCGGGCCACCATGCACGAGCACGCCGGGCGGTCCTGCTACGACCAGGGCCGCTACATGGAAGCCTGCAACCACTTCGAGAAGGCGCTGGAACTGCGCAAGGTCGAGGACCCGGACCTGATCGCCCGGACCGAACTCGCGCTCGACGCGGTCTTCAACAAGGTCGCGCAGAACGGCTGGGGCCCGTACCCGCGCGACCGGGACGAGATCCTCCAGGTGCACAAGCCGCCGGTGCCGAAGTTCAGCGAGAAGGTGCAGCGCTGGGGGTACGCCGACCCCGACGGCCAGCTCGCGATCGCGCCGAGCTACGCGGACGTGCAGCCGTTCCGGGACGGGGTGGCCTGGGTACGCCGGCCCGAGACGCGCACCTGGGAGCTGATCGACGAGACCGGTGAGCTGCTGATCGAGGCGTCCACCGGTTACCTGGGCGTCGGCTCCTTCTCCGACGGGCTGGCCTGGGTGTCCCGGGACGGCACCGGCGGCTGGATCGCGATCGACAAGGCCAACAAGGTGGTCATCCCGGCCGGCTTCGAGGACGTACGCCCGTTCCGGCGCGGTGTCGCCGCCGTCCGTCGGGGCGGCTGGGGCGCGGTCGACCGGACCGGCAAGGTGGTGCTGCCGACCCGCTACACCGGCTTCACCACCGCCCTCACCGACGGGCGGTACGTCGACGGTTTCACCGACGAGGGGCTGGCGATCGTCGACGCGGGCGGCCGCAAGGGTGTGGTGGACCGGTCCGGGCAGGTGCTGGTCGCGCCGGCCCACCCGGCGCTGGTGATCCACCCGGTCGCGTTCCTGATCGGCAACGGGACCGGGCAGTGGGGTGCGCTCGACCGCCGGGGCGAGCCGCTGATCGACCCGGTGCACCCGAGCCGGAACGACGTGATGGAGGAGATCGACCGGCTGCTCGCCGACACCAAGCCCGTGCTGTAGCGCAGCCAGCCTGTGTCCGTAGGCAGCGAGTTGGTGCCCGTAGCGCAGCCAGCCCGTGCTGTGATCTGCGTTCCTCACCCCGTCGCCCAACCTGATCCACTCGGGGTACGAGGACTAGGGTCGTTGGTATGGAATTCCGACACCTTGGCCGCTCGGGCCTGCTGATCAGCGAGATCTCGTACGGAAACTGGATCACCCACGGCTCCCAGATCGAGGAGGACGCCGCGCTGGAGTGCGTACGCGCGGCTCTCGAGGTCGGGATCACCACCTTCGACACCGCCGACGTCTACGCCGGCACCAAGGCGGAAGCGGTGCTGGGCCGGGCCCTCAAGGGCGAGCGCCGGGAGGGCCTGGAGATCCTCACCAAGGTCTACTGGCCGACCGGTCCGGGTCGCAACGACCGGGGCCTGTCCCGCAAGCACATCATGGAGTCGATCAACGGCTCGCTGCGCCGGCTCCAGACCGACTACGTCGACGTCTACCAGGCGCACCGGTACGACTACTCCACGCCGCTGGAGGAGACGATGGAGGCGTTCGCCGACGTCGTGCACTCGGGCAAGGCGCACTACATCGGCGTCTCGGAGTGGAAGGCGTCGGAGATCCGGGCCGCGCACGCGCTCGCCCGCGAGCTGAGGATCCAGCTCGTCTCGAACCAGCCGCAGTACTCGATGCTGTGGCGGGTCATCGAGGAGGAGGTCGTACCGACCAGCCAGGAACTCGGCGTCGGCCAGATCGTCTTCTCCCCGATCGGCCAGGGCGTGCTGACCGGCAAGTACCTGCCCGGCCAGGAGCCGCCGGCCGGCTCCCGGGCGACCGACACCTCCGGCGGGGCGGGCTTCATCGCCCGGTTCATGTCCGACGAGGTGCTGACCCGGGTGCAGCGGCTCAAGCCGCTCGCCGAGCAGGCCGGCCTCAGCATGGCCCAGCTCGCGGTCGCCTGGGTGTTGCAGAACCCGAACGTCTCCTCGGCGATCATCGGCGCCTCCCGGCCGGAGCAGGTGCGCGACAACGTCAAGGCGGCCGGGGTGAAGCTCGACGCCGAGCTGCTCAAGGCGATCGACGAGATCGTCGACCCGATCACCGAGCGGGACCCGGCCAAGACCCAGAGCCCCGCCCAGCGCCCGTGATCTCGCGGCCGTCCTGACTGCGGCGGTCCTGACTGCGGCGGTCCTGACTGCGGCGGTCCTGACTGCGGCAGACCCGCCCCGGCGTTACGCCGGGGCGGGTCGGTCAGCCCTGCCAGAAGCGGATCAGGCGCAGGCCCTCGACGTAGAGGTAGTCGGGCAGGCCGATCAGGTCGCCGACCGCGAAGACCCCGTCGAAGAACCAGCCGCCGACGCGCGGGTTCCAGAGCAGGGCGAAGAGCAGGATGAAGCCGAACGGCGCCATCAGGTCGTAGCCGCGCCGCCACTGCGCGTTCAGCCAGGGCTGGATCACGTTGCCGCCGTCCAGACCCGGTACCGGCAGCAGGTTGAGCACGCTCGCGGTCAACTGGAGGAAGGCGAGCAACGCGACGGCGGACCAGAACTCCGGCCGGGCCAGCACGTCCACCCCGATCGCGAACGGGATGACCAGCAGCAGCGCGAAGAGCACGTTGGTGGCCGGGCCGGCGAGGCTGACCAGCGAGTGCCGGAGCCGGCCGGGAATCTGGTGCCGGTCGACCCAGACGGCACCGCCGGGCAGGCCGATGCCGCCGAGCAGTACGACCACCACCGGCAGGATGATCGAGAGCAGCGGGTGGCTGTACTTCAACGGGTTGAGGGTCAGGTAGCCGCGGTGCGCCACCGCACGGTCACCGGCCCGGTACGCCACCACGGCGTGCGCGTACTCGTGCAGGCAGAGTGAGACCAGCCAGCCCGAGACGACGAAGAGGAAGACGTCGAGCCGGACGTTGCCGAACCCGTTCCACGCCATCGCGCCGCTGGTCACGAAAAGCGCGACCAGGGCCAGGAAGATCGGGCTGGGCCGGAACGCCTCCCGGGGCACGCCGAGGACCAGCCGGTCCCGGCCGCGTTGGTCGAAGTCCATCGGCGTCACTCGGCCGCGGGCAGCAGGCTCATCCGGTATTCCACCCGGTCGTCCTCGACCAGCAGCACCGAGGCGACACCCGAGGCGGCGAGCTCACGCCAGGTCTGGCCGATCCAGGACTCGGCGTCGGCCTGGCTGCTGAACGCCTCGGTCGGTCCGTTCACCGGATCGCCGTCCGCGCCCTCGTACCGCCAGCTCCACGGCATGTCGCGTCTCCCCTCGCCGATCTTCGCGCCGACAAACCTCCGCCAGCCTAGTCGGCCGGCCGGTGCCAGCCAGTCAGAGCGGTCCGGAGCGGGTTGCGCACCCGTACCTCACCGCGAACTGCCCAGCCGAGCGCTCTAAGGTACGGGCATGTCCGTAGACGGGTGGAGCAGGCTCCTGGTGCTGGGCGGGATCCGCTCCGGCAAGTCCGAGTTCGCCGAGTCGCTGCTGAAGGACGTACCGGTTGTCCGTTATGTCGCGACAGCCGTGACCGATCCGGACGACCCGGAGTGGACGGCCCGGATCGATGCCCACCGGCTGCGCCGGCCGGCGGGCTGGACGACCGAGGAGGCCAACGCCGACCCGTCCCGGCTCGCCGGCCTGATCGCCGACGCCGGGCCCGGCGACACGCTGCTCGTCGACGACCTCGGCGGCTGGGTGACCGTGCTGCTCGACCCGGCGCACCAGCCCGCCGACGACGTCGCCACCATCGGCGAACTCGGGGCGGCGATCCGGGACTGCCCGGCCCGGCTGGTGCTGGTCAGCCCCGAGGTGGGGCTCTCGACGGTGCCGGTGACCCCGCTCGGGCGGGCCTTCGCCGACGCGCTCGGCACCACCAACCAGACGGTCGCGGACGCCTGCGACGCGGTGGTGCTGGTGATCGCCGGCCAGCCGGCCTGGTTGAAGGTCGGGGCGGACCAGTCGCCGCCGGCCCCGGACGGCGCCGGCCAGCCTGGGGTACCAGCGCAGGCCGACCGAGCCACCGATCAAGCCGCCGCCGACCGAGTCACCACCGACCGGGCCGCCACCGACCGGGCCACCCCGGCGGGGTCGGCCTGGACCGAGGTACTGGGCGCTGTGCCGCAGGTCCTCCGCCCGACCGTGATCCCGGCCCCGGCGGCCGAATCGGCGCCGCCGAGCGGGCCGGGGAAGACGGCGGGCTGGACCGCGCCGACCATGGCGCTGCCGATGGTCGCCACCGGCCTGGTCATCCAGCCCGGGATGGACCTGCCGATGCCGGACGAGTACGCCGGACCCGCCGCCGTCGACCGGCTCGGCACCCTCGACCTGCCCGGTGCCGGCCTCGGTCACCTGGAGCGGGTGGTCTCGTTCGCCGCCGCCACGCAGGGTACGACGACCCCGCAGCCCTGGCGCTCGGTCCGGGTGCTGCTGCTGCACGGCGACCACTCCGGCGGTGCCGCCGCCGGCGCGGTACCCGGCGAGTCGGCCCGCCGCGCCGAGCAGGCCCGGCAGGGCACCGGGCCGATCGCCCGGCTGGCGGCCGAGGCCGGCGCCACCCTCCAGGTGGTCGAGGCACCGCTCTCCCGCCCCGTCGAGGAGGGCCCGGCGCTGACCGCCGAGGAGGTCGACGCGGCCCTGCGCTACGGCTGGCGGCTCGCCGAGGAGGCGGTGGACGCCGGAGTGGACCTGCTGGTCCTCGCCGCCACCGGTGCGGGTACCGAGGCCGCCGCCGCGGCCGTACTGGCCGCCACGGCCGGCGCCGAACCCGCTGCGGTACTCGGCCGGGTGGTGACGCTCGGCGGGAAGGTGGACGACGAGGCGTGGATGCGGCGCTGCGCGGCGGTACGGGACGCGATGCACCGCACCCGGCGCAGCCCCCGGGACGCCAAGGACGTACTCGCCGAACTCGGTGGCGGCGACCTGGCGATCGCCACCGGCGTACTGCTCGGGGCGACCGCCCGGCGTACCCCGGTGCTGCTGGACGGGCCGGTCGGGGTGGCGGCGGGCCTGGTCAGCCGGGATCTCGCCGGCCAGGCCCGGCACTGGTGCCTGCTGCCGGACCACGGCGACCACCCGGCCGTCAAGCTCGGTGCCGACGTGCTCGACCTGGCCCCGCTGTTCGACCTGCGACTCGGCCTCGGCGAGGGCGCCGCCGCGTTGGCCGCGCTGCCGCTGCTGCGCTCGGCGCTGACCCTCGCCGGCACCCTGCCGGTGCACCCGAGCCTGGCCACCGGCGAACCGACCGACGGCGAACCGGCGAACCCGGCGGACGGCGGCGGGACCGACCCGACGCCCGAGGGCTCGCTCCCACCGGTGCCGGATCCGGCCGAGCCGTGGGCACCGGGCCCGGCGACCGACCGGCCGGGGCAGGGCGACGACAGCCCCGACGACGACCAGGAGTTCATCGAGCCTCCGCCGGCCGGCCCCGGCCCGACCACCGTGCCGGAGGAGAGCATCGGGCCGGCAGACACCACCGGGCAGCCGTCGACGGACGCACCGCCACCCGGACAGCCGACCGGCACACCGTCACTGCCGGGAGAGTCGACGACCGACACGCCGCCACTGCCGGGGCAGCCGTCGACCGGCCGCACCGGGCCGGCGGACGACCGGGACGCCGGGCGGGTCGGCGGCGCCACCGTGCCGCCGGGTGTCTGAGGACCGGTCCGAGGGCCGGTTCGCGGCCGGCGGCCGGCTGGCCCTGACCACCTTCACCGTCGCGCCGCTGCGGGCCGGTCGGGTCGACCGCGCCACCGCCGGTACGGCGATGACCCTGGCCCCGCTGGTCGGCGCCCTGCTCGGGCTGATCCTCGCCGGGCTGCTCGGCGGGCTGGCGGCGATCGCCCCGCCACTGGTCGCCGGTGTGGTGACCGTCGCCGCGGCGGCGCTGCTGACCCGGGGACTGCACCTGGACGGGCTGGCCGACACCGTGGACGCGCTCGGCTCGTACCGCTCGGGAGAGGCGGCGCTGCGGATCATGCGGCAGCCGGACGTCGGGCCGTTCGGGGTGACCGCGCTGCTCCTCGTACTCCTGCTCCAGGCGGCGTCGTTCGCGGCGCTGGCGGCCCGGCCGTGGACCGCGCTGCTCGCGACGCTGGCCGCCGGTGCCGCGACCGGCCGGCTGGCGGTGAGCTGGGCCTGCCGGCGCGGTGTCCCGGCGGCCCGCCCGGAAGGGCTCGGCGCGCTGGTCGCCGGCACCGTCGGCCCGGCGGCGCTGCTCGGGCTCTCCGCCGGGGTGGCGCTGCTCGCCGTGCCGGCGGTGCCGGACCGCCCCTGGCAGGGGCCGCTCGCGGTCGCCGTGGCGCTGGCCGGCACCCTGCTGCTGCTCCGGCACGTGGTACGCCGGATCGGCGGCATCACCGGCGACGTGCTCGGCGCCAGCGTCGAACTCGGCGGCACGCTCTTCTACCTCGGGGTCGTGCTGACCGGCTGACCGGGCAGGCGTTCGCGGGTAGCGTTCGCGAAAGGGACACCAGCACGAGTGGCAGGCCGACAGGCGGTCGAGCGGGGGACGTTATGCTCATCACGGACGATTTCCTGCCCGTGCCGGTCCCGGAGTCGTTGACCGCGACCTACCTGGTGCCCACCACCGGCCAGGTCGACCCGGCCCCGGCGGAGGCGGTGGCGGCGCTGGGCGGCCGGCTCTCCGGGCCGGTGCACGACCTGGCCCGGCAGATGCTGGACAGCCCGCTGATGACGGTCGACACCCGGCCGATCGCCGAGTTCCCGCACCTGCCGCCGGACCTGCTGACCGCGTTCGGGGCCACCGACACCCAGCTGGCCCGGCTGGACGCCGCCACCGACCTGGTGGTGGTGCAAGCCAGCTACCGGCCCGGCTGGCCGCCCGCGCACGAGTGGGCGGCCCGGACCGTCGCCTGCGCCGTCGCCGAGTCCCTCGGCGCCGACCTGGTGGACGTCTTCGCGTTGCAGTTCCTCGACCCGGCCACCGCGCTGCGCTCGCTGCCCGACGCCGAGGGCCGGGTACGGCTGATCGACTGGGTCCTGGTGCCGTACTCGTCCGACGACGGCGGGCTCTGGTTCACCACCAAGGGACTGCGCCGGTTCGGGCTGCTGGAGTTGCAGGCGCAGGGGGTGCCGACGCACCTGACCCGGGCCTGGGGCGCGGTGATGACCGGGGCGGCCCGACGACTGCTCCGGGCCTGGACCGACGGGCTCACCGACAGCGAGGTGCCGGCCTTCGTCCAGTTGCCGGTGGTCACCTCGGTCACCGGGCACGACATCGCGGTGGCGTACGGCAATCCGCAGCAGCACGACACCACCGGTCCGGCGGCGCTGCGGCTCGAACTCGACCCGGCCACCGACCCGGACGCGGACTCGTTCCTGACCCTGCTGCCGCCCTCCGGGCACCCCGGCCCGGCCGGGCGGTACTTCGCCGCGGTCTGCGCCGCCCTCTTCGGCGCCGCCGCCCAGTCCGACGTCCGGTACGCCCGCCCCGACGACGCGATGGCCCGGGCGATCGCCACCGCCCGGGACGGACTGCCCGGCATCCGGGAGCGGTTCCTCGCCGGCACCCTGCCGGACGGGGTGCAGTTGCTGGTCAAGTACGGCCTGCCGACCGACGAGGGGCCGGAGTTCGTCTGGGCCGGGGTGACCTCGTGGGCGACACCGGAACGGATCGTCGGGGCCAGCGCCAGCGACGCCACGGCCGATCCGGCGGTCCGGGTCGGCCGGCCCGTCGTGGTGGACGCCGTCGACGTGGTCGACTGGGCCCTGCTGGACGGCAGCGGGGTGATCGAGGGCGGCTGGACGCAGGCCGTACTCGACGCGGGCGACCGCTCCCAGCGCTGACCCGGCGCGGGGGCCGCTACCTCACGGAGGGTTGCACGAACGGTGGCCGGACCACCCGCATCGTCGCGCGGCGGCCCCGGACGTCGACCACGACCTCGTCGTCCTGGCCCAGCCCGGCGGCGCTGTCCAGCAGGGCGAGGGCGATGCCGGCCTTCCGGGTCGGCGAGAAGGTGCCGCTGGTGACCGTGCCGACCGGCGTGCCGTCGGCGGAGAGCACCGCCATGCCCGGCCTCGGGATGCCCCGGTCCAGCGCCAGCAGCCCCCAGAGGGTACGGCGGGGCCCGGCCGCCTTCTCGGCGAGCAGCGCGTCCCGGCCCCAGAACGCCGGCTTCTCCCAGCCAACCGCCCAGCCCGCCCGGGCCTGCACCGGGGTGATCTCCGGGGAGAGGTCCTGGCCGTGCAGCGGGTAGCCCATCTCGGTCCGCAGGGTGTCCCGGGCGCCGAGGCCGCAGGCGCGGATCCCGTACGGCTCGCCGGCCGCCAGCAGCGCGTCCCAGACCGTGGTCGCCGCCTCGGCCGGGACCACCAGCTCGTACCCGTGCTCGCCGGTGTAACCGGTCCGGCAGACCACCAGCGACACCAGGTCACCGGCCGGGGTGGGCGCCCCGGCGCTGGAGAAGCCGAGTTCGGCGGTGGAGAAGCTCATGTAGCCGTGCTCGGTCGGCAGTCCGAGGGTGCCGAGCAGCTCGGCCGAGCGCGGCCCCTGCACCGCCAGTACGGCGTACGCGTCGTGCTCGTTGGTCACGGTGATCCCGGCCGGGGCGGCGGCACGGAGCCGGCGTACCACCTCGGCGGTGTTGGCGGCGTTCGGGATCAGGAAGACGTGCTCGGGGCCGTGCAGGTAGGCGATGATGTCGTCCACCACGCCGCCGGTGGCCTCGTCGCAGCAGAGCGTGTACTGCGCCCGTCCCGGCCCGATCCGGCCGAGGTCGTTGCTGAGGCAGGCGTTGACGAAGTCGGCCGCCCCCGGACCGGTGACCCGGGCCTTGCCGAGGTGGGAGACGTCGAACACACCCACCCCGGTACGCACCGCGGTGTGCTCCCGGAGGACTCCGCCACCGGCGTACTCCAGCGGCATGGACCAGCCGCCGAAGGCGGCGAACTTGGCGCCGAGCGCGGCGTGCCGCTCGTGCAGCGGCGACTGGCGGAGTGCGTCGGCGGAAGGTTCCGGGGTCTCGCCGGTCACCTGCGTCGGGTCGGTCATGGGTCGCAACCTACCTGCGATCCGGCTGATGGTTAGCATCGGCGGGACCCCTCCGGCGGACCGTCGGCGGGACAGCCCCTTCGTCCGGCGGGTAGGTTGCGCCGGAGACCACAACGCCCGGCCGCAACCAGGCGGCCGGCCACGCCCGTCCGGAGCCGCGCAGTGACATCGCCCAGCACCAGCCTCAGCCTGGTCGACACCGACCCCGCCGAACTCGCCGTCGACGCCGTCGTCATCGGGTTGCACAGCCAGACGGCGGACGACCCGGGCTCTGGCGCCGACGCCGCCGGGGCCCTGCTCCTCGCGACCGGCGCGGAGAGCATCGCCGCGGCGTTCGACGGCCGGCTGACGGAGACCCTGGCGCTGCTGGGCGCCACCGGCGGCCCGGGTGAGGTGATCAAGCTGGCCACCCTGGGCACCATCACGGCGCCGCTGGTCGTCGCCGTCGGGCTCGGTGCCGAGCCCACCGGCGCCGCCCCGGCACCGGAGACGCTGCGCCGGGCGGCCGCCTCGGCCGTCCGGGCGCTGGCCGGCGCCGAGCGGGTCGCGCTGACCCTTCCGCTGCCCGACGACGAGGACGGTCCGGCCGCGCTGCGCGCCACCGCCGAGGGTGCGCTGCTCGGGGCGTACCGGTTCGCCGGCTACAAGACCCGGCCGCAGCCGACCCGCCGTTCGCCGGTCGCCGCGATCGCGGTGCACGTGCCGGACGCCGGTGACGACCGGGCCCAGGCGGAGATCACCCGGGCCGGTGTGGTGGCCCGGGCCGTCACCCGTACCCGGGACTGGGTGAACACGGCGCCGAACGAGCTGCGCCCGCCCTCCTTCGCCGACTCGGTGGCCGCCGCCGCCCGGGAGGCGGGGCTCGGCGTCGAGGTCCTCGACGAGCAGGCGCTGGCCGCCGGCGGCTACGGCGGCATCCTGGCCGTCGGCCTCGGCTCGGAGGCGCCGCCCCGGCTGGTGAAGCTCAGCTACGACCCGGCCGCCGCCGGTGTCGCCGGGTCGGTGAAGCGGCTCGCGCTGGTGGGCAAGGGCATCACCTTCGACACCGGGGGCGTCTCGATCAAGCCGGCCCAGGGCATGTGGGAGATGAAGTCCGACATGGCCGGCGCGGCGGCGGTCGCCGCGACGATGCTGGCGGTCGCCGAGCTGAAGCCGGCGGTGGCGGTGACGGCGTACCTGCCGATGGCCGAGAACATGCCGTCGGCGACCGCGTACCGGCCGGGCGACGTGGTGACGATGTACAACGGCAAGCGGGTCGAGGTGCTCAACACCGACGCCGAGGGGCGGATGATCCTCGGTGACGCGATGGCCCGGGCCTGCGAGGACGGCTGCGACTACCTGGTCGAGACCTCGACGCTGACCGGCGGCCAGGTGGTGGCGCTGGGCAAGCGGGTGGCCGGGGTGATGGGCAGCACCGACCTCTGCCAGCGGGTCCAGCAGGCCGGCGACGCGGCCGGCGAGCCGACCTGGCCGATGCCGCTGCCGGACGACGTCCGCAAGGGCATGGACTCCGAGGTCGCCGACATCTCCCAGGTGAACGCGTCGATGGACCGGGCCGGTCACATGCTCCAGGGTGGTGTCTTCCTGCGCGAGTTCGTCGCCGACGAGGTGCCGTGGGCGCACATCGACATCGCCGGGCCGAGCTACCACTCGGGCGAGCCGACCGGGTACTGGACCAAGGGCGGCACCGGGGTGCCGGTGCGTACCCTGCTGGAGCTGGTCGACGACATCGCCGCGAACGACTGACGCCGTGCGCCGCCGACCCCTCCGGCGGGGTCGGCGGCCGGGCGGTCAGGCCGTGGGCCGCCGCTTGCGGCGCTCGTTGAAGTCGCGCATCCGCTGCGGATAGCCGACCAGCCGCACGTCGTAGATCGGGATCGCCATCTTGTGCGCGAACCGCCGGGCGCCGTCCGGGCCGTCGATCCGGCGCCGGGTCCATTCGCCGTCGTGCGCGATCAGCATGACGGTGGTCTCGGTCACGGTCGTCCGGGGCTCGATGAACGCCTCGACACCGCGCTTCGACCGGACGAACTGTTCAAGATGGTCAAGATCGGCACGGCTGGCGGGACGGTCACCCGCCGTGACAACAGCCTTCTTGCGTCGGCGAAACCAGGCCAACCCGACCCTCTCCTCCCCGGCACGGCCGCCCCGCGACGAAACTGGCGACTTCCGGCAAGCGTACGTCCCGACGACGTGTCCTTGGGCACCTCGGTACGCGGCCCGCTTCCACTAGTGACAAGATGACCGAGGTGGGCGCTCCCCGGTCGGCGACTGTCAGTTCCGGAGAAAGTCCACGCCACGCCGGGCGGAGAACCCGACCGGGGGTGGCGGTATGCCCGGTTGACCGGCATCACCCTCGTAGCAGCGACGCGACCTGGGAGTTAACTGTGAGCGAGCCGAACGGCGGAACGTTCGATGTCGTCATCCTCGGGGGTGGCAGCGGCGGGTACGCGGCGGCGCTGCGCGCCGCCCAACTGGACCTCTCGGTCGTGATGATCGAGAAGGGCAAGGTCGGCGGCACCTGCCTGCACAACGGCTGCATCCCCACCAAGGCGCTGCTGCACGCGGCCGAGATCGCCGACCAGACCCGCGAGTCGGAGCAGTTCGGTGTCAAGGCCGAGCTGGTCGGCATCGACATGGCCGGCGTCAACTCGTACAAGGACGGCGTGATCTCGCGGCTCTACAAGGGCCTGCAAGGACTCATCAAGGGCGCCAAGATCACCGTGGTCGAGGGTGAGGGCAGGCTCGTCTCCGCCGACACCGTCGAGGCGAACGGCGCCCGCTACACCGGCCGCAACGTCATCCTGGCCACCGGCTCGTACGCCCGGTCCCTGCCCGGCCTGGAGATCGACGGCGAGCGGGTGATCACCAGCGACCACGCCCTGACCCTGGACCGGGTGCCGACCTCGGCGATCGTGCTCGGCGGCGGCGTGATCGGCGTCGAGTTCGCCAGCGTCTGGAAGTCCTTCGGCGTCGACGTCACCATCATCGAGGCGCTGCCCCGGCTGGTCGCGGCCGAGGACGAGGAGTCCTCCAAGGCGCTGGAGCGGGCGTTCCGCAAGCGCGGCATCGCCTTCAAGACCGGCAAGCGGTTCGAGAAGGTGGAGCACACCGAGAAGGGCGTCAAGGTCACCATCGAGGGTGGCGAGACCTTCGAGGCCGAGGTGCTGCTGGTGGCCGTCGGCCGTGGCCCGAACACCGCCAACCTCGGCTACGAGGAGCAGGGCGTCAAGCTCGACCGGGGCTTCGTGATCACCGACGAGCGGCTGCGCACCGGGGTGCCGAACGTCTACGCCGTCGGCGACATCGTGCCCGGCCTCCAGCTCGCGCACCGGGGCTTCCAGCAGGGCATCTTCGTGGCCGAGGAGATCGCCGGCCGCAACCCTGCCGTGATCGACGAGAACGGCATCCCCCGGGTCACCTACTCCGACCCGGAGCTGGCCTCGGTCGGGCTCACCGAGGCCCGGGCCAAGGAGCAGTACGGCGCCGACAAGGTGAAGACCTACAACTACAACCTCGGTGGCAACGGCAAGAGCCAGATCCTCAAGACCGCCGGCTTCGTCAAGCTGGTACGGGTCGACGACGGTCCCGTGGTCGGCCTGCACATGGTGGGGGCCCGGGTCGGCGAGCTGGTCGGCGAGGCGCAGCTCATCTTCAACTGGGAGGCGTACCCCGCCGAGGTGGCGCAGCTCATCCACGCCCACCCCACCCAGAGCGAGGCGCTCGGCGAGGCCCACATGGCCCTGGCCGGCAAGCCGCTGCACGCACACGCCTGACCACAGAATCTCCGCGCCCGCCCGGCACCAACCGGGCCAGGAACGCACAGGCCACGAAGGAGTCTTGAAAGATGCCGGTATCGGTCACCATGCCCCGGCTGGGCGAGAGCGTCACTGAGGGCACCGTCACCCGGTGGTTGAAGCAGGAGGGCGACCGCGTCGAGGTCGACGAGCCCCTGCTGGAGGTTTCCACCGACAAGGTCGACACCGAGATCCCCTCCCCGGCGGCCGGCGTGCTGGCCCGGATCGTGGTGAGCGAGGACGAGACCGCCGAGGTCGGCAGCGAGCTGGCGGTGATCGACGGCGACGGCGAAGCGGGCGGCGAGGCCCGGCCGGCCCAGCCGGAGGCGGCCGAGGCGGAGCAGGCACCCGCCGAGGCGGCGGCCCCGGCCGAGGAGCCGGCCGGCGAGCCGGAGCAGGCCGAGGAGCAGCAGCAGGCCGAGCCGGAGACGGTGGCCGCGCAGACCGCGCCGGCCGGCGACTCCGGCACCGTCCTGAAGATGCCGGCGCTGGGCGAGAGCGTCACCGAGGGCACGGTGACCCGCTGGCTGAAGGAGGTCGGCGACACCGTCGAGGCCGACGAGCCGCTGGTCGAGGTCTCCACCGACAAGGTGGACACCGAGATCCCCTCCCCGGTCGCCGGCACCCTGCTGGAGATCCGGGTCAGCCAGGACGAGACCGCGCCGGTCGGTGCCGACCTGGCGGTGATCGGTGCCGCCGGAGGTGCCGCCCCGGCCGCCGAACCGGCGAAGCCGGCACCTGAGGCCGCGAAGCCGGCACCCGAGCCGGAGCCGGAGCCGGAGCCGGAGCCCGCGAAGCAGGCGGCACCGGCGGCCGGTGCGTCGTACCAGACCCCGGCGCCGGAGACCGAGCGCTCCGAGCAGCCGGCCCGGACCGAGCGGGCGGCCCAGCCCGCCCCGACGGGGACCCGGGCTCCCGCGCCGACTCCGGCGCCCTCCGGGGAGAACGGTGCCGGCTACGTCACCCCGCTGGTACGCAAGCTCGCCAGCGACCAGGGCGTCGACCTCTCCACCGTCAGCGGTACCGGGGTCGGTGGCCGGATCCGCAAGCAGGACGTACTCGAAGCGGCGGAGCGGGCCCGCGCGGCCGCGCAGGCCCCGGCCGCCCAGCCGGCCGCGGAGGCCGCCGCACCGGCCCCGAAGGCGCCGAAGGCGGAACCGAGCCCGCTGCGGGGCAGCACCCAGAAGCTGCCCCGGATCCGCGCGGTCATCGCCAAGCGGATGCAGGAGTCGCTGCACGAGATGGCGCAGCTCACCACCGTCGTCGAGGTGGACGTGACCAAGGTGGCCCGGTTGCGGGCCAGGGCCAAGGACACGTTCCTGCAGCGGCACGGGGTCAAGCTGTCGTTCCTGCCGTTCTTCGCGCTGGCCGCCGTCGAGGCGTTGCAGACCTACCCGGTGGTCAACGCCCGGATGGACCTCGACGCGGGGACGATCACCTACCCCGAGGCGGAGCACCTGGGCATCGCCGTCGACACCGAGCGCGGCCTGATGGTGCCGGTGATCCACAACGCGGGTGACCTGAACCTGGCCGGGATCGCCCGCCGGGTCGCGGATCTCGCCGAGCGGACCCGGACCAACAAGATCAGCCCGGACGAGATCGCCGGGGCCACCTTCACGCTGACCAACACCGGCAGCCGGGGTGCGCTCTTCGACACCCCGATCGTGCCGGCGCCGCAGTCGGCGATGCTCGGCACCGGCGCGGTGGTCAAGCGTCCGATGGTGGTCACCGACCCGCAGCTCGGCGAGGTGATCGCGCCGCGCTCGATGGTCTACCTGGCGCTCTCCTACGATCACCGGCTGGTCGACGGCGCGGACGCCGCCCGGTTCCTGACCGCGGTCAAGGAGCGGCTGGAGGCCGCCCAGTTCGAGGCCGAACTCGGGCTCGCCTGACCGCAGCAGCGTCTCGTACGGGGCGTCCGGCCATCGGCCGGGCGCCCCGTCGCCATCTGCGGCGCCACCCCGCTCCGCCGTTCCGCCGGGGCGCCCGGAGCCGACCTCGGCCGATCCGGACGGAGTGGGCGAAGATACAGGGATGCGTATCCTGATCGCCGGCTCGTCCGGTTGGCTCGGCACCCGTCTGACCGATCGGCTCCGGGCCGCGGACCACGACGTCGTCCGGCTGGTCCGGCGCCGGACGCAGGGCCCGGACGAGGTGCGGTGGGATCCCGGCGCCGGTCAGCTCGACCCGGCGGTCCTGGTCGGCGTCGACGCGGTGGTCAACCTGGCCGGTGCCAACATCGGCGACCGACGCTGGACTCCCCGCTACAAGGAGGTGCTCCGGTCGAGCCGGGTCGACAGCACCGGGACGCTGGCCCGGGCCATCGCCGCACTGCCGGCCGAGCAGCGTCCCCGGACCCTGCTGAACGGCTCGGCGATCGGCTGGTACGGCGACACCGGTGACCGCCCGGTCGAGGAGGACGAGCCGGCCGGGGAGGGCTTCATGGCCGACCTGTGCCGGGTCTGGGAGGCGGCGACCGCGCCGGCCGAGCAGGCCGGGGTACGGGTGGTACGCCTGCGCATCGGCCTGCCGCTGGAGCACTCCGGCGGGCTGCTCAAGCCGCAACTGCTGCCGTACCGGCTCGGTATCGCGGGCAAGTTCGGCAGCGGTCGGCAGTGGATTCCGTGGATCTCGATGGCCGACTGGCTGGCCGCGATGACGTTCCTGCTGGATCGCGAGGAGATCGCCGGACCGGTCAACGTGGTCGGGCCGGCGCCGGTGACCAACGCCGAGTTCACCCGGGCGCTGGGCCGGGCGCTGCACCGGCCGACCGTGATGCCGGTACCCGGGATCGCGCTGCGGATCCTGCTCGGTGAGCTCTCGGTCGAGTCGCTGCGCAGCCTGCGGGTGCTCCCCGGGGTGCTGAACCGGGCCGGTTTCGCCTATCGGCATCCCGACCTGGCCAGCGCGCTGCAAGCGGCGTTGCCCGGCCGCTGAACTGCCCCGTCGAACGCGGATCGAGGGTGCCGAAGCCGCCAAAGAGCCGACAGAAGCGAGAAGGTGTGCAAAAGTAATTTCACCTTCCGTACCGGACAAAGCATCTGGTGTCCGGACATCGCAGTGGGCGGTCCGGCCGGGAAGGCGACCCGCGCCGCGAGCGGCGCCGCCAGGCTGGAGGCTCGATGACCGCCGAGGACCGGACCGGCCGACCGGCCGTCCCGCCGCCACCACCGCGCCGGGCGGTCGCCGCCGCGCTCGCGCTCTCCGCCGGCCTGGCCGTCGCCGGTACGACTGTCGCGACGGTCAGCTGGCCGGGCGACCCGACCGGCATCACCGTCGCCGCGCCGGAGCCTGCGGAACCCGGCACCGTCACCTTCCGGGTGGTGCCCGCGCCGACGACCGCGGCACCGACGCCGCAACCGCCCACTCCCCGGCCGGCCCCCACGGGCCACCTTCCGGTCACCGGCGGCGGCGACCCGGCACCCGGTTGGCTGCCGGCGCTCGGCGCCCTGCTGGTGCTGACCGGTGCCGTGACCGTCGTGGTCGCCCGCCGGTCCCGCCGCCCCGGCGGCGCGGGGTCCACCGGATAACCGGCCGGACCCCGCGCCGAGCGGTCGGGAGTCAGCGGTCAGCAGTCGCGCAGCTCCGGCGACTGGTTGCGGATCTGGGCGAGCGGCGAGACGAACCGCTGGTACGTCGTACCGCCCACCGCCCCCGGCCGGAACGCGGCCACCCGGTGGCAGTTCTGGAACGCCAGGCGCACCCCGAAGTGGCGCTCCAGCCCGCCCCGGATGGCGTCGCTGGCCAGTGCGCGGAGCAGTTGGCCCCGCTCCGCCTCACTCGGCGGTGGTACGGCATGGTCGGCGTAGTCGGCCGTGGTCGCGTGGACCCGGGCCGACACCTCGGCGACCACCGCCCAGGCGTACGGCAGGGAGCGCCGGACACAGTCGACGAACTCCTCGTCGTCGACCCGGCCGGCCTCGGCCCGCTCCAGCAGTGCGGTGGGTACGTCCAGGGACATTGTGTTCCTCCTGTCGTGGATTCGACCCGACCCGGGCTGGCTGGCCCGGACCGGCGGCACATCTCCGACCGGCACCACCGTTCGGGGTGCCGGCCACCGGGGCGGTCAGCGAACCGCCGCCTCCGACCCGGCCACCGCCGGCGACCCGGTCAGCGCCGGCGGTCCGGGCAGCGCCGACGGTCCGGGCAGCGCCTGCGGTCCGGGCAGGTAGTCGGGGTCCACCTGGCCGGCCAGGTCCTCGCCGACCCGGTCGTTCGCCCAGGCGGCCGCGTTGCGCAGGTGGAACTCCACCGCGTGCCGCTGGAAGGTCGCCCAGTCCTGCACCTGCTCGTCGACGGTGGCCCGGAGCAGGTCGAGCGCGGCCCGGTTGCCCGGCTCCAGGGCGTGCACCGGTGCCGGTACGCCCCGCTCGGCGCTGCGCACGTAGTCCGAGCGGGTCAGCCAGGTGAGCAGGTCGGCACCGACGTGCTGGCGCAGGAACTCGACGTCGCCCGCGTCGTCGACCTTGTTGCCGACCACGTGCACCCGGACGCCGTACTCCCGGGCGTAGCCGACGTACTGCCGGTAGACGCCGACGCTGCGCAGGGTCGGCTCACAGACCAGGAAGGTCGCGTCGAACCGGGTGAAGAGCCCGGAGGCGAACGAGTCTGCCCCGGCGGTCATGTCCACCACCACGTACTCCCCCGGGCCGTCGACCAGGTGGTTGAGCAGCAGCTCCACCGCGCCGACCTTGGCGTGGTAGCAGGAGACCCCGAGGTCGTCGGCGCCGAACGGGCCGGTCACCGCGAGCCGGACCCCGGCCACCTCGCGGACCACCGCCGCGTAGAGCGGGTTGTCGCCGTCGACCGGCAGCAGCCGGGAGCCGCGCCCCGGCGGGGTGGTCTTGACCATCGCCTCGACCGAGGAGATCCGCGGGTTCTCGCCGCGCAGGTACTCCTTGATCTGCGGCAGGTGGTCGCCGAGCGTCGGCAGCCGGGCCGCCTCCGCCTCGGTGGCGCCGAGCGCCGTCCCGAGGTGCTGGTTGATGTCGGCGTCGATGGCGAGCAGCGGCGGTGAGCCGCCGGCCGGGCCGGACGCGGCGAGATGCCGGGCGAAGAGGGCGGCCAGGGTGGTCTTGCCACTGCCGCCCTTGCCGACGAACGAGATTTTCACGGTACGGGTCCTCCGGTGCACTCTGCGACGTTAATCCAATTGGAAATCATTTCCATCGGACCCGTCAAGCTGCCCGCTTCCTCGGCGTGTCGGGCCGGGGTTGGTAACCTCCGGCCCGTGCCGCACTCCCCGCCCGCGCTCGCCGGGCCGACCTCGCCCCCGTCGCCGCCGTCGCCCACGCCCCCGGGCGCCCGACGGAGCCGCCGGACCGACCTGCTCGTCGCGCTGGTCGCGATCGTCGGAGCGGGCTGGGTCACCAGCGGACTCTGGCTCGACCCCAACGGCCGGGCGATCACCGTCAACTCCAGCGACCAGGCCCTCTTCGAGTGGCTCCTCGCGTACGGCGCGCACGCGCTCACCCACGGCCAGAACCCGTTCTTCACCGAGCTGGTGAACGTCCCGGACGGGGTCAACCTCGCGGTCAACACCTCGGTCACGGTCTACGCCGCCGTCTTCGCCCCGCTCACCTACTCCGTCGGCGCCCCGGCCACCTTCCTGGTGATCCTCACCGGCAACATCGCCGCCACGGCGTTCGGCTGGTACTGGCTGCTCTCCCGGAAACTCGTCCGGAGCACCCCGGCGGCGGTACTCGGCGGGCTCTTCATCGGCTTCGCCCCCGGCATGGTCGCGCACGCCAACGCCCACCTGAACTGGAGCGCCGGCTGGGTCGTCCCGATGCTGCTCTGGGGGATACTCCGGCTGCGCCGGCCCGGCCGGTGGCTCCGCAACGGACTGCTGCTCGGGCTGCTGGTGGCGATCGCCTTCTCCATCGCCGCCGAGGGGCTCTTCTTCACCGCCCTGGCCTGCGCGGTCTTCTTCGGCACCTGGGCACTCGACCGGCACCGCCGGGCCGAGGCGAGGGCGGCACTGCCGGACTTCCTGCGCGGGCTCGGCGTCACCGCGCTGGTGGCGTTCGTGCTGCTGGCGTACCCGCTGTGGCTGCACTTCCTCGGGCCGCAGCGGTTCCACGGCACCGGATTCGATCCGGTGATCCATGCCGAGGACATCGCCGCGTACGGGGCGTACCCGCAGCGGACCCTGGCCGGGGAGGCCGGGCTCGGCACCTCGCTGGCACCGAACCCGACCGAGGAGAACTCCTTCCTCGGGCTGCCGCTGCTGGTGCTGGCCGTGGTCTGCTTCGTCGTGCTGTGGCGGCGCGCCGGCCTGGAGCGCCGGGCCACGGTACGGGCGATCGGGGTGACCACGCTGGTCTTCGCCGTACTCTCCTGGGGCCCCCGGGTGAAGATCTTCGGTGCACACACCGACGTGCCGCTGCCGTACGCCCTGCTCGGTCACCTGCCGGTCTTCAACGCCGCCCTGCCGTCCCGACTCGCCCTGGTGGTGGCCCCGCTGGTCGGGCTGCTGCTGGCGCACACCGTCGACCTGCTCCGGGCCGCCGCACCGTCCCGGCGGGCCCGGGTCGGCTGGATCGCCGGGTTCGCCGTGGCACTCTTGCCACTGCTGCCGGTGCCGCTGCTCAGCACAGCCCGGGAACCGATCCCGGAGTTCGTCACCGCCGGCACCTGGCGGCAGTACGTCTCACCCGGCGGGGTACTCACCCCGCTGCCGCTCACCCTCGACCTGGCGCCGGACGGGCAACGCTGGCAGGCGTACGCGCTCAGCCACCGGCAGGGCGAGTTCCGGATCCCGTCCGGCTTCTTCCTCGGCCCCGGCGGGCCGGACGGGCGGGGCCGGATCGGGCCGGTGCCCCGGGCCACCGACGCGCTGCTGATGCGGGTGGCCGAGACCGGCGAACGGCCGGTGATCACCGACGCCGACCGGGCGGCCGCCCGGGCCGACCTGCGCTACTGGCGGGTCGAGGCGGTGGTGCTCACCGACCGGGCGCACGGGGCGAAGTTCCCGATCCACACCGACGCGCTGCGCGAGGTCACCACCGCGCTGCTCGGCCCCCCGGAGCGGGTCGCCGACGTCTGGCTCTGGCGCCTCACCCCCTAACCCCCACCCCAACCCGACACCATCATGATCACGTAGCGTCCGGCTGCTCCCGGTCGGCCGGACGCTACGTGGTCATGACGCTCACGCCGCTCCGGGATGTGCGGCGAGGATGCCGAGGGTGTAGGCGGCGGCGACCAGGCCGAGCATCAGCACCGCGACGCGGCGGAACCGGCGGGCCAGCGCCGGCAGTTCGGTCGGCAGCGCGAAGACCCGGCGCGGCCAGCCCCGCCAGGAGACCCACCAGAAGAGCGCGCTCGCGGCGGCCAGCAGCACCGCCTTGGCGGCGACCAGCAGCCACCAGCCGGTCGAGCGGTCGCCGGCCAGCAGCACCAGGACGAGCCCGGTCACCCAGAGCACCCCGACCAGCCCGACCACGGGCCACCGGTTACCGTGCGCCAGCACCCGCTGCGCATCCTCCACCCGCTGCGCGTCCTCCGCCTCCTGCGCGTCATCCGCCTCCTGCCGCTCATCGGTTCTGCCGGAGGAGCCGCCGAGCATCCGGGTCAGTTTCGGCGCCACCACGAAGAGGCTGTACGCCATCGAGCCCAGCCACAGCGCCGAGACCCCGGCATGCAGCAGGATCATCGTGGTCGACAACGCGTCCATCCGGGCATCATCCCCGCCCCGGCCTCCGACCGCGCGCCGGTGAGCCCCGCCACGAACCGGAGCGACCCGCCGGTAGCCCACTAAGCTGGAGCGGTGACCAGCACAGTTGCCGGCTTGACCAGTCTCCGGCTCGGGACGGTCGACTATCTGACGGCCTGGGACGAGCAGCGTCGGGTGCACGAGGCGGTGGTCGCCGGGGAGCGCCCGGACACCGTACTGCTGCTCGAACATCCCGACGTCTACACGGCCGGCAAGCGCACCGAGCCCTGGGACCGGCCGATCGACGGTACGCCGGTGATCGACGTGGACCGGGGCGGCAAGATCACCTGGCACGGTCCGGGTCAGCTCGTCGGCTATCCGATCCTCAAGCTCCCCGGCGCGGACACCGGGCTGCCGGTGGACGTCGTCGCCTTCGTCCGGCGCACCGAGCGGTTGCTGCTCGACGTCTGCGCCGAACTCGGCCTGCACAGGGCGATGCTGGTCGAGGGGCGCAGTGGGGTCTGGGTGCCGGCCGACGAGCGCGGGCCGGAACGCAAGGTGGCCGCGATCGGCATCCGGGTGGCCCGGGGCGTGACCCAGCACGGCTTCTCGATCAACTGCGACTGCGATCTCGCCGCGTACGACCGGATCGTCGCCTGCGGGCTGCGCGACGTCGGCGTCACCTCGCTCAGCGCCGAACTCGACCGCCCCGTCACCACCGCCGAAGTGCTCCCCATCGTCGAGCGGCACCTCCGCACCCTGCTCCCCTGAGGCGAGATCCCGCTGTCTCCCCGAAACAGTGGGAGCCGGCCCCGCTCACGGGGTGAGGCGGTGCGGGTCGCGGGGGAAGGCGGTGGCCTGGCGGACGTTCGGCAGGCCGAGCAGTTGGGCGACCATGCGTTCCAGGCCGATCGCGAAGCCGCCGTGCGGGGGCATGCCGTGCCGGAACGCGTCCAGATAGCCGGCGTACGGCTCGACCGGCTCGCCCCGCTCCGCGAGCGCGGCCAGACAGTCGGCGTACCGGTGCAGCCGCTGCCCCCCGGTGACCAGCTCCACGCCCCGGAACAGCAGGTCGAACCCGTTGGAGTACGCCCGCGTCACGGCGGCGCCCGGCGGGTTCTGCCCGGTGGCCGGGTGGGTGTAGAAGGGGCGCTTGGCCAGCGGATAGCCGGTGACGAAGAGGAAGTCGGAGCCGTGCTCGGTCCGGGCCCACTCCCCGAGCGCACGCTCGTGTGCCGGTGCGAGGTCGGGCTCGTCCGGCGGCGCCCCGGCGAGCGCCAGCGCCTCGGCGAAGTGCACCGCCGGGATCTCCACCGGCACCGCCGGAAGCTGCGCCGGCACCGCCAGAGGCTGCGCCGGCAGAGGCTGTGGCGTCGGGAGGTCGGTGAGCCGGTCGAGCATTCCGGCGAGTACCTCGCGGAGCAGCCGCATCACGTCCCGGTGGTCGGTGACGAAGCCGAACTCGACGTCCAGCGAGGTGTACTGGGTCAGATGCCGGGTGGTGTCGTGCGGCTCGGCCCGGAACACCGGCCCCACCTCGTAGACCCGCTCCAGCACACCGACGAGCATCTGCTTGTAGAACTGGGGCGACTGGGCGAGGTAGCCGGGCCGGCCGAAGTAGTCCAGGGCGAAGACGTTCGCGCCGCTCTCGGTGGCGGCGGCGACGAGCTTCGGGGTGTGCACCTCGACGAAGCCGAGCCGGTCGAGGGTGGCCCGGAACCCGGCCACCAGGGCGGCCGAGACCCGCAACGCCGCCGAGCGGGTGGGATGGCGCAACGCCACCGCCGCGTGGTCGAGCTGGGTCGGCAGGGCCGCGGTCAGCTCCGGGCGGTACACGTCGAAGGGTGGCGGCACGGCCGGGTCGCCGAGCGGGCGTACGGTCGGGTCTGCCACCTCGACCCCGGCGGGCGCGGCGGGGTTGCCGACCACCCGGCCGGTCACCTCCAGCACCGACTCCTCCGGCAGCTCGGCCAGCCGGGCCCGCAGCGCGGCGTCGGTCACCACCACCTGGGCGAGTCCGGCGGCGTCCCGCAGGATCAGGAACGTCACCGACTTGAGCTGCCGGCGCCGGTGCACCCAGCCGGCGGCGGTCACGGTCGCGCCGACGTGCGCCGGCAGGGACGTGGAAAGGACCCGTGGCACCTGTGTTCACTCCTGTCGCGTGTCGCGACGCGCGCCCGAGGCGGACCGCGCCGTAAGACCCCGGGGAGTGTGGGCGAGCGGGAACTCGCGGTGCCACCACACCTTCACCACCGGCGGTACGGCCGGCGGCCTCGTTCGTGGCCCGTGACGCGGGCCGGACGGCGGGGTCTACCGGGCGCCGGGGCGCCGTTCTTCCCGCAGCTCGGGAGGGTCTTCCCAGCCCGGCCGGAGATCACCTTTCCAGCGACGGTGACTCTCTGGACTCCGGTTGTCGGGTGGTACTCGGCTCCGTCAACGCTCTGCCCGGACGGTAGCCGAGGCGGGTGGCGGGCTGACACCGAATATCCGCCCCCGGCGCCGCTCGCGTCAGCGGAGGGCGGCGTGAGTGGTATCACCTGGTCCGGCACGTGAGTCCGGTCGCCTCTGGTCGATCGGCCGACCCCTCGGCGCGTAGGCTCGGATTCGTGACCATCGAGCACTCCGCGCCATCCTCCGCCGCCGAAGCCGGAGGGGTGAGCGTCGTGACCGCACCGGAGATCCGTACCGGCAATCCTGTCGCGCCGGAGGGGCGTCGGCTGCTGCGGGTCGAGGCCCGCAACGCGGCGACGCCGATCGAGCGCAAGCCGCCGTGGATCAAGGTCAAGGCGAAGATGGGTCCGGAGTACACCCAGCTCCGTGGGCTGGTCTCCCGGGAGGGCCTGCACACCGTCTGCCAGGAGGCCGGCTGCCCCAACATCTACGAGTGCTGGGAAGACCGGGAGGCGACCTTCCTGATCGGCGGTGACCAGTGCACCCGCCGGTGCGACTTCTGCCAGATCGACACCGGCAAGCCGGCCGACTTCGACGCGGACGAGCCGCGCCGGGTCGCCGAGTCGGTGGTCGCGATGGGGCTGCGCTACGCCACCGTCACCGGGGTGGCCCGGGACGACCTGCCGGACGGCGGCGCCTGGCTCTACGCCGAGACGGTCCGGCAGATCCACGCGCTGACCCGGCGGGAGCGGCCGGCCGACGCCGACGGTGCCACCGAGGGCATCCTGGAGGCCCTGCCGCACTGCGGGGTGGAGCTGTTGATCCCCGACTTCAACGGCAACCCGGCACAGCTCGCCGAGGTCTTCGGCGCCCGGCCGGAGGTGCTCGCGCACAACGTCGAGACGGTACCCCGGATCTTCAAGCGGATCCGGCCGGCGTTCCGCTACGAGCGCTCGCTCGACGTGCTCACCCAGGCCCGGGCCGCCGGGCTGGTGACCAAGTCCAACCTGATCCTCGGGCTCGGCGAGGACCGCGCCGAGATCTCCCAGGCGCTGCGCGACCTGCACGCCGCCGGCTGCGAGCTGGTCACCATCACGCAGTACCTGCGGCCGACGCCCCGGCACCACCCCGTCGAGCGGTGGGTTCGGCCGGAGGAGTTCGTGGAGCTGCGCGAGGAGGCCGAGGAGATCGGCTTCGCCGGGGTGCTGAGCGGGCCGCTGGTGCGTTCGTCGTACCGTGCCGGCCGGCTCTACCAGCAGGCCGTCGAGGCCCGGACCGCACCGGCCGGCACCACGGCCCGGTAACTCCGGCGGCGGTCTCGCCAGCCTCTTTTCCACCTTCACCCCGGCTCGCCCACGCGCGGTGGCGAAGCGCGCTCCACCTGTCGCAGCGTGTTAGATTCCGGCCGTCAGCCGGGAGGTGCTTGCCGGCAACACGTCGAAGGTGATGAATAGAAGCATGACAGCACCCCACACCGTGATCATCGGCGCCGGCCCCGCCGGACTGACCGCGGCGTACGAGCTGACCAAGCGGAACGCCACCGTCGAAGTGTTCGAGGCCGACGACGTGGTGGGCGGGATCAGCCGTACCGTCGAACGCGACGGCTGGCGGTTCGACATCGGCGGGCATCGCTTCTTCACCAAGGTGCCCCAGGTCGAGGCGCTCTGGCACGAGATCCTGCCCGCCGAGGACTTCCTGCTCCGGCCCCGGATGAGCCGGATCTACTACCGGGGGAAGCTGTACGACTATCCGCTCAAGGCCAGCAACGCGCTGCGCAACCTCGGCATCGTCGAGGCGCTGCGCTGCGTCGGCTCGTATCTCTGGGCCAAGGTCGCGCCGCCGAAGGACCAGTCCCACCTCGCCGGCTGGGTGACCGCCCGGTTCGGCCGACGGCTCTTCGAGCACTTCTTCAAGACGTACAACGAGAAGCTCTGGGGCGTACCGGCGACCCAGCTCTCCGCCGACTGGGCGGCGCAGCGGATCAAGAACCTGTCGCTGTCGAACGCGGTACTCAACGCGCTGCTGCCCCGGCGCAACCAGAAGGACATCACCAGCCTGATCGAGGAGTTCAACTATCCGAAGCACGGTCCCGGGATGATGTGGGAACGCTGCGCCGAACTCGTCGAGAAGCGCGGCGGCCGGGTCAACCTGAACACCGGGGTCACCGCCGTGCACCGGGCCGGCGGCCGGGCGGTCGCGGTCACCGTCGCCGGGCCGGACGGGTCGCGCCGGGTCGCCGCCGACCACGTGGTGTCGTCGATGCCGATCTCGCACCTGGTGCTGGCGATGGACCCGCCGGCCCCGCCGGCCGTACGCGCCGCCGCGAACGAGCTGTTCTACCGCGACTTCCTGACCGTCGCGCTGGTGGTACCGGCCGAGTTCAGCTTCCCGGACAACTGGATCTACATCCACGCCCCGGAGGTGAAGGTCGGGCGGATCCAGAACTTCGGCTCCTGGTCGCCGTACCTGGTCAAGGACGGCCGGACCTGCCTCGGGCTGGAGTACTTCCTCAACATCGGCGACGAGCTGTGGAACAGTCCGGACGCCGACCTGGTCGCGCTCGGCACCGCCGAGCTGGAGCGGCTCGGCCTGGTCCGTCCCGGCTCGGTCGAGACCGGCTACGTGGTCCGGATGCCCCGCGCCTACCCGTTCTACGACTTCGCCTACAAGGAGAACGTCGCGACGATCCGCGGCTGGCTCGCCGCCGAGGTGCCGAACGTGCACCCGGTCGGCCGCAACGGGATGCACCGCTACAACAACGCCGACCACTCGATGATGACCGCGCTGCTCTCGGTGTCGAACATCCTGGACGGCACCGACCACGACGTGTGGACGGTCAACGTGGAGGAGGAGTACCACGAGGAGAAGGGCCCCGGCGAGCACGGCACCGGCCGGGCCGCCCCGGTGCTCCCCCGCGACCCCGTCCCGAGCTGACCCCCGAGGCGCCCCACCGGCCGGGACACCCCGGAAGACCGGTCAGCCGGCCGGGACGCCGTCGTCCCGGGTCGGCTGCGGGTCGAGCAGCCCGAGCCGGTGTGCGACCGCCGCCGCCTCGATCCGGTTCGCCACGTCCAGCTTGGCGATGATCCGGGAGACGTGCACGCTCGCCGTCTTCGGCGAGATGTAGAGCCGCTGCGCGATCCGGCTGTTGCTGTGCCCCTCCGCGACCAGCCGCAGCACCTCCTGCTCGCGGGCGGTGAGCAGGTCGGTGCCGGGCGCCGCGCCGGGCCCGGCCCGCAACCCGAGCCGCCGGGCCAGCGTCGCCGCCTGCTCCCCCAGGGGTACGGCCGCAAGCTCACCGGCGATCGCCGACACCTCCTCCAGGGCGCTCGCCGCCAGCGTCCGGTCCCCGGCCGTGGCCGCCGCCTCGGCCAGCCAGAAGAGTGCCCGGCCGAGCGGGTACCGCTGACCGTCCACCCGCCACGCCGCCACCGCCTCCTGCCAGCACGGCACCGCCTCGGCAGCGGCGGCGAGCGTCGCCGACACCTGGGCCGCGTACGCCACCTCGGCCGGGTAGCGGGCGGCGAGTCCGGTGCGCGCCGCCCGTACCCGGTCGGCGAGTTCCGGGTCGGCGGCCGCCACGGCGGCCCGGGCGGCGGCGGCCAGCGCCGGCCAGGCGTACCGGGGGTCGGTGTCGAGCCGCCGGCCGAGCAGGGCCCGGGCGGCCTCCACCGCCGCCGGGACGTCCCCGCCGGCCAGTGCCGCCTCGACCCGCAGCTCGTGCAGCGGCAACTCCAGCGGCAGGTACGGCCGGCGGAGGAAGCCCAACGCCCGGGCGACCAGCTCGTCGGCACCGGCCTGGCCCCGGGCGAGCCGCAGCCCGGCCCGCAACTGCAACCAGTGGTAGCCGTTGATGCCGGGCAGGTCGAGCCGGGCCGCCTGCCCGCACAGCTCGTCGGCCTCGTCCCACCGGCCGAGTGCGATCAGCGCCTCGGCCTGGTTGGAGAGGAGGAAGGCGCCGGTGGAGCGGTTGATCCCGACCCGCCTCGCCTCGGCGTACCCGGCGGCGGCCGCCTCGGCCGACTCGGCGTACCGGCCGACCTCGCAGAGCGCGTCGGAGCTGACCACCAGGGCGGTCACCAGGGTCTGCGGGTCGCCCGCCGCCCGGGCCAGCTCGACGGCGCGGCGCAGGTCGGCCAGCCCGGCATCGGACGAGACCGCGCGGCTGCACACCCAGCCGGCGGCGAGCGTCGCGCTCAGCACGGCGTCCTCGTCGGCGAGTGCGGTCGCGGCGGCCACCGCCTCGGCGGCGATCCGGGCCCCCTCGGCACGGTCGACCCGGGCGATCTGGAAGGCGATCTCGGCGAGCAGCCGGGCCCGCTGCGGATCGCCGTCGACGTCGGCGACCAGCCCGTACGCCGCGCGCAGGTCCTCGGCGCCGTCGGACTTGCCGAGGATCCGGAGCAGCCGCCCGCGCAGCAGCCGTACCCGGGCGGTCCGGACCGGTTCGGCCGCGCCGTCGAGTTCGGTCAGCATGGCGCGGGTCAGCGTCAGCGCCCGGCTGTAGTCGCCGGCGGTAGAGGTGGCCGAGAGGGTCGCCTCCAGCACGTCGAGGTGGTCGCGGCCGAGTCGCTGCTCCGCGTCCGGCACCTGCTCCCAGAGTTCGAGTACCCGTTCCAGCAGCCGCCCCTGCTCGGCGTACGCGTACCGGGAGCCGGCCGCCTCGGCGGCGGCCCAGGCCGAGGTCAGCGCCCGGGGATAGTCGTGTGCCGCGTACCAGTGGTGGGCCAGTTCGGCCGGGACCCGGCCGTCGGCGACGAGCTGCGGCTGCGCCTCGATCGCGGCCGCGTACCGGGCGTGCAGCCGGGCGTGCTCGCCGGGGAGCAGGTCCTCGTGCACGGCCTCCCGGACCAGGGCGTGCCGGAACTCGTAGCCGCCGTCGGGGTCGGCGACCACGAGCTGGGCGGCGACGGCGGCCCGGAGCGCCTCCTCCAGCTCGGTCTCCGGCACTCCGGCGACCTCGGCGAGGAGTTCGTGGGCGATCCGGGTGCCGCCGGCCCCGGCGATCCGGAGCACCCGCTGGGCCGGCTCGGGCAGCCGGTCGACCCGGGCGAGCAGCAGGTCGCGCAGGGTGTCCGGCAGGTCGGCGCAGCCGCTCGGGTCGCTGGCGGCGGCGAGTTCCTCGACGAAGAACGGGTTGCCCTGGGTCCGGTCGTGGATGGTGTCGATGGCCCGGTCGCTGGGCTCGAAGCCGAAGAGGTCGGCGAGCACCTGACCGGTACCCTCCCGGTCCAGCCGGTCGAGTTCGAGCCGTTCGACGCCCCGGGCCCGGTCGAGTTCGGCCAGGAACGGGCGGAGCGGGTGTCCCCGGTGCAGCTCGTCGGAGCGGTAGGTGCAGATCAGCAGCACCCGGGACGGCCGGACCGCGCGGGCCAGGAAGGCGATCAGGTCCCGGGTCGACCGGTCGGCCCAGTGCAGGTCCTCGATCACCAGCACCAGCGGGCGCTGTGCGGCGAGTCGGGTGAAGAGCCCGGCGACCAGCTCGAAGAGGTAGCCCCGGTGCGGGTCCAGGGAGAGCCCCGGCGCGTCCGGTGCGTGCCGGGTGTCGACGCCGGCCGACACCGCCCCGAGCCGGTCCAGCTCCGGCAGCAGGCGGGCGAACTCCCGCTCGTACCCCTCGAAGGCCGCCGCCCCGTCGCGGCGCAGCACCTGGCGGAGCGCGGCGGCGAACGGCGCGAACGGCAGGCCCTGTTCGCCGAGTTCGAGGCACTGGCCGACGAGGATCTGGTTGCCGTCGGCGACGGCGTGCCGGCCGAACTCCTCGATCAGCCGGCTCTTGCCGACCCCGGCCTCGCCGCCCACCAGCAGCGCAGTCGGCTCGTCGGTCCGGACCCGCTTGAGTGCGTCCCGCAGGACGGCGAGTTCGGACTGACGGCCGACGAGAACGCTGCTGGCGGCGCGAGTGGTCACGGGATCGAGGATGCCACGCCGGGCCGGATCTTCGAAGATCCGGACGGCGGCACCGGCCCCGGTCGGCGGGCCGGGGCGGCCGGCCGGACCGGTGCCCGGGGCGGCGGACCGCCCGTCGACCCGGTCGGGTCGGCGGACGGCGAGGGCCGTGTCCGGGTTCACCTAGGCCGCCGGGGCGCGGGACGCGGCGGAGTCGAGCCGCCGTTTCCGCGCGGTGCGCCTCGGGTCCCGGCGGGAACCGCGCGCCACCGAGGAGGCCAGCCGGGCCGAGTCGGCCTCGGCCCGCAGTTCGGCGGCGTGGGTACGGTGCAGGGTGAGCAGGAAGTGGGCGTCGGTGCTGAACATCGTCGAGCTCCATTCGATCGGGTTCTCTTCGCTGATGTCCACTCTTCGCCGGAAGGCACCCCGGCCGCATTGGCGTTCCGCCTCATGTCCGCCCGGCCGGCCTCCTTAGTTCCGCCCACCTGCGGTGCCGTGCGGCCGTAAGGTCCTTACCCGGCCCAGCTCGCCAGCCGGTCGCCCCGATCCCCGGCCGGCGTCCCACGGCCCCGCCCGACCGGCCGGTACGGCGGCGACCGGCCGGGCCGGGCTGCGGTGCCCGGCCGGGGATCGGGCCGGCGGTCCCGGCCCACTAGACTCCGTTGCATGGCAAAGGCGCAGGAGAAGGTGTCGTTCGGCCAGCGGCTGAAGCAGATCGGGATGGTGTTCTCGTTCACCGCCAAACGCGACAAGTGGTTCGTGCCGCTCGCCGTCGTCGCGGTGCTGGTCCCGATCGCGCTCACCGTGGTCGCGGTGCTGTCCTGGGGCTGGCTCTGGCTGCCGATCGGCATCCTGGTCGCCCTGCTCGCCCTGCTCATCGTGCTCAACCTGCGCTCGAACCGGGCGATGATGAACGCCGCCGAGGGGCAGCCGGGGGCGGCGGCGCAGATCCTGGAGAGCATGCGGGGTGACTGGCGGGTCACCCCGGCGGTCAGCTCCACCACCCAGATGGACATGGTGCACCTGGTCGTCGGCAAGCCCGGGGTGATCCTGCTCGGCGAGGGCAACCCGCAGCGGACCCGCAGCCTGCTCGGCCAGGAGAAGCGGCGGCTCGCCAAGGTGATCGGCACGGCGCCGCTCTACGACTACCTGATCGGGCAGGGCGAGGACGAGCTGTCGATCCGCAAGCTGCGTACGACCCTGTTGCGGCTGCCGCCGAACCTCAAGGGCAAGGACGTGAACGCCCTGGACAAGCGCCTCAAGGCGCTCTCCGCGGCCCGGCCGCAACTGCCGAAGGGCGCGATTCCGAAGAACATGCGCCCGCCCAAGGGGGCCTTCCGGCAGATGCGCGGCCGGTAGCCTGGGTCAGGACGTGCAGGTCCGGGTGGTCGGGGCGGGCCCTACCTGCTGGGCCGGGGCGAGCCGGTCGGCGACCTGCCGCAGCATCGCCGCCGTGCCGCGACGCAGCCGGCCCGGGCCACCGCCGGGGTTCGACTCCCGGTCCGGCCGGACCGGTGCCTCCGGCCGGGCGGACCGGACGTGTCGCTCGGTCGCACCGAGCGCGAGGTGGTAACCGACGGGATCCATGGTCACTTCCTTTCGACGGGACCGGTCGAGGCGCGGACGACCAGGTCGGTGGGGAGTAGCACCTGACGGTCGGCGGGATCCTCCGGTGGCTCCAGCAGCAGCCGGCCGGCGATCGCGCCCTTCTCCACCGCCGGTTGCCGGATCGTGGTGAGCCCGGCGGCGGCGGCCTCCGGGATGTCGTCGAAGCCGGTGACCGAGACGTCCCGACCGGGTCGCAGGCCGCGGGTGGCGAGCGCGTCGAGCACCCCGAGCGCCAGCAGGTCGGTGATGGCCAGCACCGCCGTGGGCCGGTCCGCGCGGTCGAGCGCGTACGCCGCCGCGTTGGCTCCCTCGGTGCGGCTGTTGGCGGCGGCGTTGCAGAGCAGCAGGTCGGGCCAGTCGACGCTGCCCTCGGCCAGCCCCTCGGCGAAGCCGCGCAGCCGTTCGCGGGTGACGTCGTACCGGATCTCGGCCGGGTCGGCGACGGTGACCGGTCCGGTACGGCGCTGCGCGACCAGGAAGTCGGAGACCACCGCGACCCGGCGATGCCCCAGCCGGGCGAGGTGACTGCCGACGGTACGGGCGGCGGCGGCCTCGTCGATCCCCACGTACATGGTGTCGGGTCCCACCTCGGCGGGGCGTTCCGCGGCGACCGTCGGCAGTCCACGGGACCGGGTCACGTCCAGCGCCCCGTGCCAGGCCGGTACGCAGTAGACGCAGAAGCCGTCCACCGCCGCGTTCCGGACCGCCTGGATGCCGGCCTCCTCCTCCGACTCGGAGAGCGGGACGATCAGCAGGCCGCTGCCGTGCCGCTCGGCGGTCTCGGCGATGCCCCGGAGGAACTGCACCGCGTACGGGTCGGTGAAGGCGTAGGAGAGCGCCAGGGTGAAGAGCACCCCGATGGCGCCGACCCGGCCGCGCCGCAGCGACCGTGCGGTCGGGTCCGGCCCCGGGTAGCCCAGTTGGCGGGCCGCCTCGTGGATCTTCTCGCGCAGTGCCGGTGACAACTGGTCGGGCCGGCTGTAGGCGTTGGAGACCGTGCTGCGGGAGACGCCCACGGCGTCGGCCACTGTTTGCAGTGTCGGCTTCACCGGTCCGCCTTCTGTATCGATCCAGTAGACCTTCTGAATCGATACAGTACGCCGCTCCAGCGCGATTCGCCAGTCTCGATCCGCCGTCCCGGACGGAGCGAGAAAAGGGAGGAGAAGGGTTCGGCCCCGGCGCGGGGCCGGAGCAGCCCGGGTCAGCGGGTGGGCGTGGACCCGCCGACCGGCTTGGACGACGGCACGGGCAGCACGATCGAGCCGGCCGCCCGGTCGTGCAGGCCACGCCGGCGGTCGTCCATGATCACCGCCGGCACCACCAGCCCCAGCAGGGTGCCCCGGAGCAGCGCACGGAGGATGCCGATCCGGCCGCCGTCGGCGTACCCGACGCATCTGATCCGGCACACCCACATGCCCGGCGTCTGCGCGAAGAGGCCGATGAAGAAGCCGTAGACGACGATCAGCGTGAGGACCGGCGCCCAACTGTCGGCGATCGGGTCGGCGTAGAGGTTGGTGGCGAGCAGGCAGAGGATCCAGTCGATGCTCAGCGCACCGAACCGGCGCGACAGGCTCGGCAGCGGGCTGGTCGGGTCGGCCGCCGGCCCGAGCGGAGCGGCACTGTTCTGCGGTGTTGCCACGGTCGACCAGAGTATCGGCCCGGCACCGCCACCCACCGGCTGGCTCCGCCGACCGGGACGTCCGACACTCCGGACGCCGGCCCGACCGCGTGGCCGGGCGGCCCCGCCGACACCCACCGCGGCCGTACGGCGACCCTGGGCGGCGAGCGAAACGCGACAAACTCAGCCAACCCGTCAAACCGGAGTATCATCCCGGAGTAGACCCGGGCCGGTCACCTGCGGGGATCACGCTCCGCAGACGACGTAACACGGCAGAAACATCAGAGACATGCTCGGGCAATCGCATGGCCATAGCGTCGCCACCAGCCTAGCCATCAGTGGACGTGCCAGGAGGACGTGTGTTCGCCAACCCCGAGGAACTCCTGCGATACCTCAAGAACGAGGACGTAAGGTTCGTCGACGTTCGTTTCTGTGACCTGCCCGGCGTGATGCAGCACTTCAACCTGCCGGTCGAGTCGTTCGACGAATCGGTCTTCACCGACGGTCTCGCCTTCGACGGATCGTCGATCCGTGGTTTCCAGGCGATCCACGAGTCGGACATGCTGCTGCTCCCCGACGTCGCCACCGCCTTCATCGACCCGTTCCGGGCACAGAAGACGCTCGCACTGAACTTCTTCATCCACGACCCGTTCACCCGCGAGGCATACTCCCGGGACCCGCGGAACGTGGCGAAGAAGGCCGAGGCCTACCTGGCGGCCAGCGGCATCGCCGACACCGCGTACTTCGGCCCGGAGGCCGAGTTCTACATCTTCGACTCGATCCGGCACGAGACCTCGGCGCACCAGGCGTATTACTACATCGACTCGATCGAGGGCGCCTGGAACAGCGGCCGCGAGGAGGAGGGCGGCAACCGGGGTTACAAGACCCCGTACAAGGGTGGCTACTTCCCGGTCCCGCCGGTCGACCACTACGCCGACCTGCGCGACGAGATCGTCCAGCGGCTGCTGGGCGCCGGTTTCACCGTCGAGCGCTCGCACCACGAGGTGGGCACCGCCGGCCAGGCTGAGATCAACTACAGGTTCTCCACCCTGCTGCACGCGGGCGACCAGCTCCAGCTCTTCAAGTACATCGTGAAGAACACCGCCTGGGCGAACGGCAAGACCGCGACCTTCATGCCGAAGCCGCTCTTCGGCGACAACGGCTCCGGCATGCACACCCACCAGAGCCTCTGGCTGAACGGCGAGCCGCTCTTCTACGACGAGACCGGCTACGCCGGCCTCTCCGACATGGCCCGCTGGTACATCGGCGGCCTGCTGCACCACGCACCGTCACTGCTCGCCTTCACCAACCCGACGATCAACTCGTACCGCCGGCTGGTCCCGGGCTTCGAGGCCCCGGTCAACCTGGTCTACTCGCAGCGGAACCGCTCCGCCTGCACCCGCATCCCGGTCACCGGCAGCAACGCCAAGGCGAAGCGGGTCGAGTTCCGGGTGCCGGACCCGTCGGCCAACGTCTACCTGGCGTTCTCGGCGATGATGATGGCCGGGCTGGACGGCATCAAGAGCAAGATCGAGCCGCCGGAGCCGATCGACAAGGACCTCTACGACCTCCCGCCGGAGGAGTGGGGCTCGGTCAAGCAGGTGCCCGGCTCGCTGCCCGAGGTGCTCGACTCGCTGGAGGCCGACCACGACTTCCTGCTGGAGGGTGGCGTCTTCACCCCCGACCTGATCTCCACCTGGGTCGAGTGGAAGCGCGCGAACGAGGTCGACCCGGTCCGGCTGCGGCCGACCCCGCACGAGTTCGCGATGTACTTCGACGTCTAGCACCGGACGCCGGCCCGGGGGCGCCCACGCACCCCTCGGGCCACCCGGCACAGGCACCTCCGGCGCGCCGCAGACCGACCCGCAAGGGCCCGGTCTGCGGCGCGCCGCACTCCGTGCTGGAACCTGGAGGGACTCCGCGCTGGAACCTAGAGGGCGAGGGTTTCCAGGTCCACGGCCTCGGCCATGGCCTGCGCGCCGTTGTCGTTGAGGTGCATGCCGTCGCCGCTGTCCAGCGCCGGATGGATGTAGTCGGGGGCTTCGGGGTTCTCGACGGCTCGGGCCACGTCGAAGACGGCGTCGAAGATGCCGCTGGTACGGATCCAGTCGTTGACCTCGCGCCGCACGGCCAGCCCTTCGGGGGTACTGATCCCGGCGTAGACGGCGCCCGCGAAGGGACCCATGGTGGCGACCAGGATCTTCAGGCCGGCCTGGTGGGCGCGACCGGCCAGCGTCTCGAAGCCCTTGACCAGGTCGTCGGCGCTGGGCAGAGCCTCGCCCGACATGCCGGGGAGGCCGAGATCGTTTATGCCGAAGTGCAGCAGGACGTGGGTGAGGCCGGGAATCGCCAGCACGTCGCGGTCGAAGCGCGCCAGCCCGTGCTCGCCGATCTCGTCCCGCAGCAGGCGGTTCCCGGCGATGCCCTGGTTGACGACCCAGCCCCGCCCGAGGCGACGGTTGAGGAAGTCCACGGAGCGGTTGTTCGCGCTGGTCGTGGAGCCGACCCCCTCGAACCACGAGTCGCCGAACGCCACGGCGATCGCGGTGTCGTCCGGGGCGAGCACATCGACGCCGGAGACGTAGAACCTGGCTTCCACCCGCTCGGCCCTGGGAAGTTCGGCGGACGTGACATGGTTCCCTCCGACTATCCGGGCCACCTCCATCGGCATGTGGGAGTAGGTGGCCAGGCCGGTCTGCTCGGGCAGATAGAGGCTGAGCGACAGGTCGGTGCCGGGGGCGACGGGCAGGTCGACCGGGTCACCGACGACCTCCGCTCCCGGCGGGATCACGATCTTCTCGGTACCGTCGAAGGTCAGGTCGGCCCGACCGTCTTCGACCGCGACCGTCGCGGCGGCGATCGTCAGCGGGGTGCGGCCGTAACGGTTCGTCAGGCGTACGCGGAGGCGTTCTCCGCCGCCGGCCATGTGCAGCACCTGACGTACCGTCTGGTCGGCGAAGCCGCGCGGTTCGCTGAGCTTGAGCTGCTCGTAGGGACTGATCACGGCGGTACGGAAGCCGGCTGTCCAGATCATCGGCACTCCAGTTTGTTCATGGGTCGGCTCGGCTCCTGCTGTCTTCGACGACTGTCCTGCACCACGATGGACCGGTTACTCTCCAACGGGAAGTACGCACCTGAAAGTGCGTAGGACACCCGTCGGTACGGATACCGGGAGGGGCGATCGATGGCGACGATGACGGCGACCCAGCGGCGGTCACAGGCCAAGGCGGACTACGACGCTTTCCTGGCGCGCTGCCCCAGCCGGCAACTGCTCGACCGGATCTCCGACAAGTGGGTGGCGCTGGTCCTGGCCGCGCTCGGCAGCGACGGTCCACACGAGTCCGGATGCGACCGTGTCGGGCAGCCGCGACCGATGCGCTACTCCGAGCTGTCCCGCAGGCTGGCCGGGATCAGCCAGAAGATGCTGACCCAGACGCTGCGTTCCCTGGAGCGCGACGGCCTGCTCACCCGCACCGTGACGGCGACCGTGCCGGTCACCGTCACCTACGAGCTGACCGACCTGGGCCTCTCGCTCCAGCAGGTGATACGCGGCGTCAAGAACTGGGCCGAGACACACATGGACGAGGTGCTCGCCAATCGCGAGCACTACGACGCGCGGGCCAGCTGAGCGCCGAGCGGCGGCGCGGCAGGGCGGCCGACCGGCGGGGCGGCGGAGCCGGCGCCACTGCCGAGTCACCGCGCCGGATAGCTTCTTGACCGTTATAGCTTGGTCACCGGTATATAGTCTCCGGCATGAGTACACCCGTCCCGTTGCGGGAACCGACGTTCCTGATCCTCACCGCCCTGGCCCGGGAGCCGATGCACGGCTACGGCATCGTCACCGAGGTCGCCGCGCTCTCCGACGGCCGGCTGTCGCTGCGACCCGGCACCCTCTACGGCGCGCTCGACCGGCTCACCGACGAGGGCCTGGTCGAGCCGGACCGGGAGGAGATCGTCGGCGGCCGGCTCCGCCGCTACTACCGACTCACCGACAGCGGGACCGCCGCGCTCACCGCCGAGACCGAGCGGCTACGCCGGAACGTCGAGGCCGCGAGCCAACGCCTGCGGGCCCGTGGCGCCCGAGCGTCCGAGGGGTCGGCCACCCGTCCGGCGCCGACGGTCCGCCCCGCCATCCGGCTCGCCGGAGGCCCGGCATGACCGACCAGCCCGGCACGACCGACCAGCCCGACGGCACCGAGCAGCCCGGCATCACCGAGCAGCCCGACGGGACCGCACAGGACGACCCGACCGCCGAGGTGAATCCGCTGGAGCGGCGCTACCGGCGACTGCTCTACGCGTACCCGAATCGCTACCGGTCGAGTCGGGGCGACGAGTTGGTCGGGACGTACCTCGATCTGGTGGATCAGGATCGGCGCTGGCCCTCCCGGCACGACGCCGTCGACGTGCTCCGCGGCGGGCTGCGGCAACGGCTGCGCGAGCAGGGCGCCCTCGGGCTCGCCGCCGCCCTGCCGGTCGCCGCGACGGTCGCGGTGAGCGCGCTGGCGGCGCTCGCGGCATTCCTGCTCATCCAGGTCGAGTTCACGAACCTGCCGGCCGACGTGCTGCCCGCGCAGGTCGGCCCGGCGCAGAGCCTCGGCGTGTTCCTCTGGGTCGGCTGGCTGCTGGCCGCGCTCGCCACGACGGTACTGCCGACGGGCTGGGCACGCCGGGGCGTCGCCGCCGCCATCCTGCTGACGCTGGCCGTGATCCCGGCCGCGCCGCTGTCCGGGCTGCCCCGGCCCCCGCTCTACGTGCTCGTCCCGGTGTTGGCGTTCGGCCTGACGGCGCTGGCGTTGCCGGCCCGTCCCGGCTGGGCGGGCCGGATCCCGCCACTGCTCGGGGCGCTGACCGGTACGGCCGTGGCCGCGCTGTTCGAGGTCGCCGAGGGTGGCGGGAACTGGTTCACCAGTTACCACTCCACGGTCGAGGTGCTGGGGATGGCGAGTGTGGGACTGGTCGGACTGGTTCTGGCCTTCGGTCTCCTTCGGGCGCTCACCGGTGACAGCAGGGCACTGTGGTCGGTCGTACCGCTGGTCACCCCGGCCAGCCTGCTCGGGATCCAACCGATCGCCGAGTGGTACTGGGGCGGCGCCCTGACCTGGGGCGAACTCGCCGCCACCGCCGTCGTGCTCACGCTGGCCGGCGCGGGCCTGCTGCTGATCGTGGTCGCCTGGCACGGCGCCCGGTACCGGGCGATCCGGGCACGTTCGGTCGGCAACCCGTGCCCGACCTGCGGACACGTCGCCGACGTCGTACGGCGGGCCGACGCCGCGAGCGGCCGGGCAGCGCCCTGATCAACCGGACCGGGGTGCGGGAGCAAGCTCGGCGAGGAGTTCGCGTACCACCTCGACCAGCAGGTCGATCTCCGTCTCGGTGGTCCGCCAGTTCACGATCGCCGGGCGGAGCGCGACCCGGCCGTCGTAGACGGTGGTGCCGACGAAGACCCGGCCGTCCTCCAGCAGGGCCGCGCCGAGCCGCCGGTTGAGGTCGTCGAGTTCGTCCGGCGGTACGTGCGCCGGGGCGGCCCGGAAGCAGACGATGCAGAGCGGCACCTCGGCCAGCCGTTCCAGGTCGGGCGCCTCGTCCACTCCCCGGGCGAGGCGCTGGGCCAGGTCGAGCTGCCGCTCCACCATCGCCCGGTGCCCCTCCCGCCCGTACGCGGCCAGGGTCGCCCAGATCGGCATCGACCGCGCCCGGCGCGACGACTCCGGCCCGTGCAGGGCGTAGTCGACCGGCCCCGGCTGGCCCGACCAGAGTGGACTGCCCGGCCCCGGCAGGTAGGTCGTGCCGGGCATCCCGAACGCGACCGGCAGCCGGGCCGGCTCGCGGAGGAACGCGAAACCGCTCTCGTACGGCACGTTGAGCCACTTGTGCCCGTCACAGGCGATCGAGTCGGCCCGCTCGATCCCGCGCAGCAGCCCGGCGGTCCGGGGCGAGAGCGCGGCGAAGAGCCCGAACGCGCCGTCCACGTGCAACCAGGCGCCGTACCGCTGCGCGAGGTCGGCGAGCGCGTCGACCGGGTCGAAGTCGCCCGCGTTCACCTCCCCGGCGTTGGCGATCAGCACCGCCGGCCCGTCCAGCTCGGCGAGCCGCCGCTCGATCGCCGGCAGGTCGACCCGGCCCACCCGGTCCCGGGCGTACACCTCGGCGCTGTCCCGGCCGTGACCGAGCATCTGCAACGCCTTACGGGCGCTGGCGTGCAGGTAGCCGCCGGAGAGCACCGGCATCCGGGGCAGTGCGACCAGCCCGTCCGCCGCGACGTCCACGCCGTGCTGCTCGGCCCACCAGTGCGTGGCGACGGCCAGCGAGGTGAAGTTCGCGAAGGTGGCGCTGGCGACCAGTGCCCCGCCGTACCGGTCGGGGAGCCCGAACAGCTCGCGCAGCCAGCGCAGCGCGGTCGCCTCCAGTTCGGCGGCGAGCGGGGAGGAGGCCCGGAACCCCGCGTTCTGGTCCAGCAGCGCGGCGGTCCAGTCGGCCGCCAGCGCGGCCGGGGTGGCGCCGCCGATGACGAAGTGGAAGAAGCGTGGCCCGCTGGAGTGGGTCGCGGCGGCGGTGCCGATCCGGAGCAGCCGCTCCAGGGCGACCGTCGATCCGAGGCCCCGCTCCGGCAGCGCACCGTCCGGAGCAGCGCCGTCGGCCACCCGGGCGGGGTCGCCCGGTCCGGCGAGTTCGCCGAGCAGCGCCTCGGTGGCCCGCTCGTGCACCGGGCGGTCGGCGAGCGAGTCCAGGTATGGACCGGCCGCCTCGTACACCTGGCGCAGCACCGCCGCCGCCGCGTTCCGATCGTCCAACGGGTCGCCCACGCGCTCCTCCTCCGCTCCGGGCGCGGCCAGCGGCGCGCCGTCCGCCCGGGTCGGAGCCGGGCCGGTCCCACCCTGCCACCACCGCGTCGACCGGTGGCAGGGCCAATCGCCGGACGGTGGTACCGCAACGGCTGGCCGACGGCCGGGCGGCCCGGCGACCGGCGGAGGTCGGCGCGCGACTTCGGCTGTTCCGGCAAGGCCCACAAAACGGGTATAGTTAGTTTAACGATTGTTGAGGACAATTCACCTTCCACTGTATCCTTTCGGCGTAGACGGGGACGCCCGGGTCGCAGCAGTACCGAATCACCGCACCCGCGCTCAAGGAGGCGACTCCGTCGTGCACCACCGTCGTTCCCGTACCCTTCGGTCACCTCAGCGCTTCCTCCTCGCGGCCACGGTCGTCACCGGCACCGTCGCGGCGGCCGGCATGGTCGCGCCCGCCGCACCCGCCGCCGCCGCGGTGAACCAGATCTCCCTGGCCGTCCTCTCCGACGGCACCGCCCCGTTCGACAGCCTCGACAGCGGCCCGACCAACGGCGTGGTCCGGACCCGGGACGTACTCAGCTACGAGTGGCGGTACTCGTCCGACTCCGGGGCACCCGGCCCGGTCACCTTCGTGCAGACCCTGGACACCTCGCCCCGGGTACGCTTCGACGCCTCCAACCTCGCCCAGTGCACCGGCCCCGACGCCGGCACGCTCAGCGCCGACGGGCACACCCTGACCTGCTCGGTCGCCGTCGACGCGACCGGTGCCGGTTCGGTGCCGATCACCGTCACGCTGGACGGCTCGGTACCGAACGGCACGGTGATCAACTCGACGCTCACCGCCAACTCCGGCGCGCTGGTCGGCGGCTCGCGCAGCACCACAGTGGCCGCGATGCCGCAACTGAACCTCCAGGCGCGGCTCTGGGGCACCCCGACCGCGGCCTCGGTCGGCGGCGCGGCGGGCAGCGGCTACGTCTTCAGCTTCGTGGTGACCCAGCCGGCCAACGCCAAGGGCACCGAACTGGTCACCGCCCCGCTGACCTTCACCGCCGACCTGAGCACGATCTCCCCGAACGCGGTACTGGTCGCCGGCTCGTGCGCCCCGGTCAACCACGGCGGCTACGCCATCCCGTACGGCCGGATCGGCATCAACCCCAACGCGACGGCGAACAACTCGGTGGTCAACTCCGGCACGGTGAGCTGTAGCCAGACCGGCCGGGTCGTCACGGTCACCGTCACCGGCGCCGACCTCGCCGGCACCAGCAACCCGACCACCGGGGCGCAGGGCAACACGCTCTCGAACAGCCTGCGCTATCTGGTCTCCGGCAGCTTCACCGTCTTCGTACCCAGCACCGACAGCGGCTCGGTGATCCAGTCGACGATCCAGTACCGCGGCTTCGACCCGTTCAGCATCACCGGCCAGTCGAACTTCGGCACCGGCTACGAGCCCGGCGGTGAGCCCTCCGCCGCGACCTGCACCTACGTCGCCGACAACACCAACCGGAGCAACGACAACTGCTTCTCCACCACTTTCGGCCCCCGGGCGGCCGGCTACAACGGCTACTTCTGGACCACCGACACCCCCGGCGGGATCCCGGCCGGCAACGCCAGCAACGGCACCTCCGGAGACGGCGTCGCCTCCCCCGGACAGACCTACTACGACCGGCTGCACCTCTACTCGACCAGCGGACCGGCGCTGACCGGCGCGGCGATCTGCGACAAGTGGAACCCGGCCGAGACCCGGATCGTCGGGATCGGCCGGGCGTACCGGAACAACACCGTCGTCGCCGCCTCCGAGTACACGGTGGAGTACGCCGTGCTGCCGATGGCCGACGACAACGCCCGCCGGACCACCTCCTGCGGCACCGGCACCTGGTATCCCTCGGTCGAGGCGGCCGGCGGGGCGAGCCTGGTCAACGCGGTCCGGTTCACCCCGAACTGGACGATCGCCAACGGCGAGACCAGCTATTTCCACCCGCAGTTCCAGGTGCAGCCGAACCCGGTCGGCACCATCCTGGCCAACTTCGACAGCGCCCGGCTCGGTGCCGCCGAGACCTGGGGGCCGTCGTTCTACAACCGGGTCACCAACAATCCGTCGTACACCGGAAACCGGCTGACCGTCACCGACGGGGTGCTCCGGGTGGCCAAGACCAACAACCTGCCGCCCAGCCAGCAGTTCATCGCGGCCGGCGGCACCGTCACCTACACCCTGAGCCCGACGGTGACCCGGGCGACCTCGGCGACCAGCCCGGTCGGCGGGGTACGGATCACCGACACCCTGCCCGGCTGCCTGAGCTACGTCGCCGGCAGCGCCCACTACGTCTCCGGCGGCGCCAGCCTCGGCGTCGAGCTGACCGCCGGCAACAACGGCGCGGACGGCATCCCGTGCACCGGGGACAGCGGCGAGACCGGGCAGAGCCTGCTGCTCAAGCTCGGGCCGATCGTCCCCGGCGGCAGCATCCCGGCGATCGCCTTCCAGGCCACCGCGCTGCGGATCACCCCGGACAGCACCGGCGCGGCCAACACCGCCGTGATCGGCTCCGACGCGGCGGTACCGATCGACCTGGCCAAACGCACCGCCACCTCGACGATCACGGTACGCAACCAGACCCAGTTGGCCATCTCGGAGACCACCGCCACCCCGCAGATCACCGGCGACGAGCCGCTGAGCTACACGATCGCGTACCGGAACGTCACCGGGCTGACCATCCCCTCGCTGGTGATCCTCTCCGAGTTGCCGTACAACGGCGACGGGCGGTCGTCGTTCAGCGGCACCCTGACGTACGCCGGATCAACCGCGCCGGCCGGCGCCACGGTGCAGTGCACGACCCGGCCGCACGGCACGCACACCGGCGACCCGGCCGACTATTCGACGGCGGCCTGCGGCCCGACCACCACCGGGGTACGGATCGTCGTCACCAACCTGACCAACACCACCGTCAACGCGGTCCGGCTCAACCTGACCACCAGCGGCAACAACACCGGTGACCGGTACGTCAACACCAGCACCGGCAGCTATCTGCCCAGCGGTGGCAGCACCCCGATCACGCTGCCCAGCGAGACCGCACAGGTGACCGTGGTGTCGTCGACGATCAGCGGGCGCACCTGGCGGGACGCGAACGCCGACGGGATCCGGCAGTCCGGCGAGGGCCCGCTGGGCGGCTTCCCGGTGGCGCTCTCCGGCACCAACGACCTGGGCAGTCCGGTGACCCGGTCGACGACGACCGCCGCCGACGGGACGTACGCCTTCACCGGGTTGCGGGCCGGCACCTACACCGTGACGTTCGACCCGGCCGCGCTCGCCGCGGACCAGCGCTTCTCGCCGCAGGGCCAGGGCGCCAACCGGGGGGTCGACTCGGACGGCGATCCGAGCACCGGCGCCACCGCCGTACTGGCGCTCGGCACCGGCGCCACCCGCAGCGACATCGACCAGGGCATCCGGCTGGTCCCGCCCACCGTCACCGTCACACCGTCGCGCGCCAGCACGAACTTCGGCGACGAGGTGACGCTGACCGCCGACGTCTCGCCCTCCGCCGCCACCGGCACGGTCACCTTCACCGCCGGCGTGACCACCGGCCCGTCGGCCGGCTCGACGGTCACCCTCGGCACCGCGCCCCTCAGCGGCGGGCGGGCGACGTTGACGGTGACGCTGCCGGCGTACGGGCCGAACACGGTGACCGCCGGCTACGGCGGGGACGCGACCTATCCGGCCGGCACCTCCAGCGGGCAGGTGGTGCAGGTCTCCGCCGCCAACACCCGACTGCTGGTCAGCGAGTTCCGGCTCTCCGGCCCCGGTGGCCCGACCGACCAGTACGTCGAGCTGACCAACACCAGCCCGTTCGCCGTCCCGCTGGCCGGGTTCACGGTGAAGACCGACAACGGCGCCGCCGTCACACTCCCCCGGACGGCACCGACCCTCGGCTCCGGCCGGGCGTACCTGGTGGTCGGCGGCGGGTACTCGCTCTCCTCGCTGGCCGCCCCGGACCTCGTCGTCGCCACCCTGGGCACCACCGGCGGGGTCCGGACGACCGCACCCGACGCGGCCGGCACGGTCACCGACGCGGCCGGGCCGAGTCCCGGGTACTCCACCGGCACCCCGCTGCCCGCGCTGACCGGCCAGCCGACCGACCAGTACGCCTGGGTGCGGCTGGCCCAGACCGGCACGTTGCAGAACACCCGCGACAACAGCACCGACTTCGCCCTCGTCTCCAGCACGGGCGGCCCGGTCGGCGGGGCGCAGTCCACCCTCGGCTCCGCCTCGCCGAGCGGCACCACCAGCCCGGTACGCCGACCGGCCCACCTGGTCTCGTCACTGATCGACCCCGACCGGCCGGTCAACGCCGCACCGAACCGGGAGGTGACCGCCGGCCAGCCCCGGATCCTGACCGTCCGGCGCACCATCACCAACAACTCGGGCAGCACGGTCACCTCGGCCCGGCTCCGGATCATCTCGATCAGCGCGGCGAACGGCGCACCGAAGCCGGGCGTACCGAGCCAGCCGGCGGACCCGGCCCGGCTGCGGGCGGTGAACTCGGCGACGCCGGTCACGGCGATCACGGTCGGCGGCCGTACGGTGCTGGCGCACAGCGTCACGCTGGCGCCTCCGGCCACCGATCCACCGGGCGGTGGCCTGAACAGCACCCTCGCCGTTCCGCTGCCCAGCGGCGGGCTGCCCGCCGGGGAGAGCGTCTCGATCTCGATCACGTTCGCCGTCGACAGCGGCCGGACCTTCTGGTTCACCTATGACGTCGAGGTTTAGCCCGTCGGTCCGGGCCGCGGTGCTGCTCGCGGTCACCGCCGCCGTCATCCTGATCGGCCTGCTGCTCTTCACCTCGGACCCCGCGAACCGGGAGTCCGACCGACCTGTTCCGGTGCCGGAGCAGTCCGTCCCGGCGCCGGAACAGCGCGCCCCCACGCCGAACCGGCAGGTCTCGGCGCCGGTCGAGTCCGGCACGCCGGCCGGCGACGCCGGAGAACTGCCGCCGGCCCCTGAACCGGCGGACCGCTGATGACGACCGGAGCGGCGACCGGGCACGGCACCGACGGGAAACCGCACGACCGCCAGCCCGCCGGTCGACGGGCGGACGAGCCGACCGGAGCGGCGTCGGCCGGCCCGGCCTGCGGCACGACGACCCCCGGCCGGTCGGCGTACGGGCTGCGGGTGCACGGCCTCGACGAGGTCGCCGAACTCGGGCCGGCCCGGGAGTGCCGGCCCGACGCACCGGCCGTCCGGGTGGGGCAGGCGGCCGGACCACCGCCCGGACCGCTGCCGCTGGACGGCCGGCGCGGGGTACGGGTACTCGCCGACGGCCGGCACCTGGCGCTCGATCGGGACCGGGGCCGGGCCACCTTCTACGGTCCACCGCTCGCGGCCGATCTGCTCGCCCACCCGTACCTCGGTGCGGTGGCCACGGTCTTCAACCGGTGGGCCGGTCGGGAAGCGTTCCACGCCGGGGCCTTCGTGCTCGGCGGACGCGCCTGGGCGCTGCTCGGTCCGCGTACCGCCGGCAAGAGCAGCCTGCTGGCGGCGCTGGCCGCCGCCCGGGTGCCGGTGCTCACCGACGACATCCTGGTGGTCGACGGCACCACCGGGTACGCCGGGCCGCGCTGCCTGGACCTGCGCCGGCCGGTACCCGGTCTCCGGCTCGACTGCCGGCCGGCCCGGCGGGACAGCCGGTCCCGGGTACTGCTGCCGCCGGTCCCGGCCCGGGTGCCGCTCGGCGGCTGGCTCTTCCTGAGCTGGGGAGAGGCCCTCGGGATGACCCCGCTGGGCGCACCGGAGCTGCTGGCCCGACTCGCGTGCCGGCGGTCGTGGCGGAACCTGCCGTCGGATCCGGCGACCATGCTGGCCCTGGCCACCCTGCCCGCCTGGGACCTGGTCCGCCCGCCGGACTGGAGACTCCTCGACGCCACCTGCCGGTTGCTGACCCTCACCCTGACCGGATCGCCCGCCCCGGCACCGACGCACACCTCGGCACCGGAACCGATGGCCGAGCCGGAGCCGGTACCCGCCCCACGATCGGCGGCGACGACCGCGACGGGGGCGGCGGCGACCGCGCAGGCCGTACGCGGTCTCGCGCTCGACGCCCTGGTGGTGCGGACCGCAACGGCGCTACGCGACCGGGGCATCGCGAGCGTCCTGCTCAAGGGTGCCGGCCTGGCCCACCGGCTGCGGAACGCCGGATCCCGCCGGTACGACGACGTCGACCTGCTCGTCGCGCCGGCCACCTTCGACGCGGCCCAGCGGGTGCTCCGCGACCTCGGGTACCGGCCGATCCTGGCCGGCGCCCGCCAGGACGACTGGGCACACTGGCACGCCCGCCCGTGGCGGGCACCCGGACCGGCCGCGCTCACCGTCGACCTGCACCGGGGATTCGCCGGGGTCGCCGATCCGGTGGCCTTCTGGTCGGCGGTCTCGACCACGGCCGAACGGCTGGACCTGGCCGGCGGCACGGTGGCGGTACCGGACGAACCCTGCGCCGCGCTGCTCGTCGCACTGCACGCCGCCAGTCCGGGCCGGTCCGGGCGCCCCGGGGACGATCTGGCCCGGGCCCTGGCGGTGCTGCCGGCAGCGACCTGGCGGGTGGCGGCCGGGATCGCCCGACGGACCGGCGCGGTTCCGGCCTTCGCGGTCGCGCTGCGCCGGGACGCGCGGGGCGACGCGCTCGCCACCGAGTTGGGACTGCCGCGCCGGACGGCGGTCACCGGCTGGCTCGCCGCGCATCGCGGCAGGTCGGCGGCGTACTCGCTGGCCCGGCTCGCCGAGCTGCCGACCTGCCGGGCCCGGCTCCGGCATCTCGGCCTGCGGCTGGTGCCGTCGCCGGCCGCGATGCGGCACGCGTACCCGCTGGCCGGCCGGGGGGTCGCGGGGCTGCTGCTCGCCTATCTCGTCCGGGCCGGCGACCTCGCCCGGCGTACCCCGGGTGGCCTGCGGGAGTTGCGGATCGCGAGCCGGCGGGCCGGCGGTGACCAGCGGTGACGGCGGTACCGGTCCGCTGGCTCCGGGTGTCGGGGCGAGCGGTGTCCGCACTGCTCCGGCTGGCCCGGCGCCGGGGACTGGGCGGGCTCCGGACGGCACTGTGGACGGTACGGGCCTGGCGTCGGGTACGCCGGCAGCTGCGCAGGGCCGGCATGGACGGCGTACGCCTGCCGGCCCCACCGCCCACCGCCGACGTCGACCGGACGGTGGTCTCCGGCGTACTGCACCGGCTCGGGGCGAGTTGCCTGGAACGCGCACTCGTACGGCAACGCTGGTACGCCGCCCGCCGGACTCCCCGGACGCTGGTGATCGGGGTGACCGCGCCGAGCAGCGGGTTCCGGGCGCACGCCTGGCTCGACGGCGAACCCGACCGGCACCGGCACGGGCTGGTCGAGGTCCTGCACCGCCCACCGCCGCCGGAGTGGCTGCCCGCCGACGACGGCGAACTGTCGGAGGGAGCGAAACCGGAGCGGCTGCCGGCCGGCGACCGTGAACTGTCGGGGGGAACGGAACCGGGGCGGCTGCCCGCCGACGGCCGCGAGCTGTCGGAGGGAACGGAACCGGAGTGGCTGCCGGCCGGCGGCGCCGAGACTTCGGCGGCAGCGGAGAAGGCGGAGACCGGCCGCAGCGGTCACGTGGACTGAATCAGGCCGTGGTGCAGCAGTGCGTCGAGGAAGCGCCGGACGTCCGCGACCGCCCGCTCCGCCGGGACCGGGGTGTCGGCGGTCAGCGCGGCGACGAGTTCGGTGCTGGTGGCCCCGTCGACCAGCCGGGTCCAGAGTAGCGCACCGGACCGGTCGAGTCCGAAATAGACGGAGCTGGTGGTGTCGAGTACGACGATCTCGTCGCCGGCCCGCCGCCACGCCGTACCGGCCGGCGCGACCCGGTAGACCGGCTCCGCCGCCCCGGTCATCGGCGCGGCTCCGGTCCGGAGGGCCGGGGCACGGCTGGCCGGCCGGACTCGCCGCCGCCGGAACTGGAGGCGAGCCACACCTCCTGGACCAGTCCCGCCGTGCCACCGGGGATCGGCCACCGGGACCAGAGCGTGCGCAGCGCGGCCACGTCGACGAGTTCCTCGTCGACGCCGCTGCCGTCCCAGCGCTGGACGAACCGGCGGGTCGGCCCCCGGAGGAAGACCTCCAGGAAACGGGCCTTCGGCCGGGGCGCGGTGACCACCTCCGGCAGCAGCCCGGCGGCGATCTCGGCGACCAGCCGGTCCCGGGGCGGGCACCGGCGCCGGCCGTCCGGTCCGGTCAGGGTGGTCAGGAACCCCGGGTCGAGCAGTGGATTCACCACCGCCACGCCGTGCGCGGCGCCGAGCGCGGCCAGGCTGGCGCAGGTCAGCCCGAGGTCACGCCGACGGACGTGCCAGGCGATCCGGCGGTCGAGCCGGCGCGGTTCCCGGCGCCGTTCCGCCCGGAAGGCGCGGTGGATCTCCGCCGACACCTCCGGCCGCAGCCAGGGGAACATCTCCGGGCCCGGTCGGCGCATCCGCAGTACGGCCCGGAACTGGCCGGCGCCCCGGCGCAGCCGTACCCGCAGCGGGCCGGGGCGTGCCCGGCGCCAGCCGCCGAGCACCTGGTCCCCGCCGGCACCGGTGAGCATCGACCCGCCGGTTGCCAGCTCGACGATGGGCAGGTGCAGGTGCAGGTTGGCCGGGTGCCGCAGGCCGTGCCGGCGCAGCAGCCGCCCCGCCGTCGGACCGACCAGGTCGAGGTCGTCGTCGGCCTGGAGCAGTTGCCAGTCCCCGATGCCCAGCGCCTGGACCACCCGGTCCTGCCACCGCGACTCGTCGGCCCGGGGCGCCCCGGTGAACCGCCAGGTGACCGGTACCGGATGCGGCAGACCCTCCCGGCGGGCCACCCGGAGCGCGACGGCGAGCACGAGTGACGAGTCCAGCCCGCCGGAGAAGCTGACCACGCACGGCGGTCGGCGCAGCGCGGGCAGCACCGCCTGTTCGAGAGCGCCGAGCGGGGTCACGGCACGCTCCGGGACCGGTGCGGTCTCCGGCGGCGTCCAGCCGAGTGACCAGCGGGCCGGCCCGGTCCGGTGTGCCGGCGGCTCCGGTACGTGCCCGAGTACCACCCCGGAGGCGATCTCGCGTCGGGTCAGCCGGGAGGCGGGAGGATCAGCCACGGGTCAGCGTCCCCCGGCTGCGGGCCGAGCGCAGGGCCAGGCCGAACGTCCAGATCGCGGCCGGCAGCAGTACGACGGTGGTCCCGAGCAGCGCCAGTGCGGTACTCCCCCACTCCTCGCCGGCGATCGCCGCGCGCAGCCCGTCCAGGGCGAGCCGGGTCGGCAGTACGGCGACGAGCGGGTGCAGTTCGGCCGGCAGCGCGGCGGTCGGGAAGTAGGTACCGGAGACGAAGGAGAGCCCGACGACGAGCAGCCGGGCGACGGTGCCGCCGTGCCCGACCGCCACCGAGACCGCCATCAGCGCGACGCCGATGCCGAGCACCGCCGTGCCGCCGAGCCCGAGCAGCAGCACCACCCCGAGCCAGTCGGCCCGGTCGGTTCGCAGCCCGAGCAGCAGGCTCAGCACCAGCAGATAGAAGCCGGCCCGGAGCAGGGCGAAGACGAACGGGTAACCGGCGACGCCCAGCGCGAGCGCCCAGACCGGTACCGGTTGGGCGGCCAGCATCTCCAGGGTGCCGCCGCGCTGCTCCGCCGCGATCCGGGCGGTGAGCTGGGTGGCGGCCGACTGGAGGACCAGCATGAAGGTGATGCCGATCGCGACGAAGTCGAAGTAGCTTGCCGCGCCGGCCAGACCCGTCGCGGCGGACTGCTCAGCGGTGCCGTCGGGTTGGCCGAGCAGCCGGGAGATGAAGAGGAAGACCAGCAGGTTGACGATGCCGAAGGTGAGGTCGAGCAGGAGCGGCAGCCGGACGAGCCGTCGCCCGCCGAGGTCGCGTACGACGAGCGCGGCCACGGCGCGTGGCCCGGTGCTCCCCCGGCGAGCGGCGGTGACCGTCGCGGTGTCGCCGACCGGGGCGTCGGTGCGCAGGGTGCCGGTCATCGCGGGCCGGTGAGGGTGAGCAGGCGGTCGCAGCGCTCCCGGTCGGTGTCGTGCGGCGAGGCGATCACGCAGCCGAGCCGGGGACGGCGGTCGAGGGCGGCCCAGAGCAGCTCCCGGGCCGGGTCGTCGAGGGAGCGGCCGGGCTCGTCCAGGAGCAGCAGCTTCGGATCGCCGAGCAGGGCGCGGGCGATCGTCACCCGGGCGCGCATCCCGGTGGAGCAGTGCCGGATCGGCGTACCGGAGAAGGTGTCGACGCCCAGCTCACCCTCCAGCCGGCGCACCTCGGCGGACCGGTCCGGCACCGGCAGCCGGAGCCGGGCCACCAGCATCAGGTTGTCGCGGGCGGTGAGCTGCTCGTAGAGGCCCAGGTCGGTGGCGAGGCCGACCCCGACCAGGTGCCGGGCGGCCGGCGAGCCGACCGGGTGGCCGGCCACGGTGGCCCGGCCCGCGCTCAGGGTCAGCGTGCCGGCGAGGCAGCGCAGCAGGGTGGTCTTGCCGGACCCGTTGCCGCCGACGACCAGCAGCCGCACCCCGGCGGGCAGGTCGAGGTCGAGGTCGGCGAAGACGGTACGGCGGCCGAAGCGGCGGCCCGCGCCGCGCAACCGGAGCATCAGGCCCGCTGCGGGTACGGCGCTCCGGTGCCGGTCACACCGACCCCCGTCACACCGACCCCTCGTCACCCGCGCCGCCGAGCCCGTCGTCGGGGCCGACGGTGCCGCCCCGGGTCAGCTCGGCCAGCGTGCCCAGCCGGCGCACGGTCGGTGCCTGGTAGTCGGCGGGGTCGTCGTGCGGGTGCCCGGCCGAATCATCCCGAATGAGGTTCACCAAAAGTGCCTTTCATTCAAGACCGGGAGCAAATGGACAGAGAGATAGTACCGCCACCCGATGCCGCCCTCCGGCAACGACGCGTCGAGGCTCCGGCACTCCGGCTTGTCGGGACAATCGACCCCACAGATTGATGAAATGGCAGTAACCGATGCGGCTCGTCGGGTAGCCGACTCAGGGTCACCGCCCCGGGAACGTCGACTCGCAGTAGGATTCCCGTCGCTGTTTGTGCCGCCACCCCTCGGAGGTCGACAGATGCCCATGTTCGAGGCTGCGGCGCTCAACCTCGGCAAGGCGGTGGCCACGCACGCAGCACGAGGATGGCTCGCCGCCCACCGGGACCGGACCGACAGTGCCGCCGAGCTGTCCGAGCTGCTTACGTTGAGCTTCCGGGACAGGTTCCTTCGACGCAAGATCGAGCTTCAGCTCAAGAGCGTCGCCGCCGACATCTCAGAACGCGTCGAGCGGATGTTCGAGGCGGACTCTACCGCCGTCCCAGACCACGAAGCGGCAGCGGCGCTCGACGTCGTCGCCCGCACCTTCGGACCACGAACCCGCACCGACGAGGCGCTGTTCGCCGTCGACGCCGACCCGGCGGCCATGGTGGATCGGCTACGACCGGCGCTCGCGGCCAATGCCGAGTCGGCCGGGCTCGGCGACGCGGCGGAACGGCTGGCCGAACGGGTACTCACAGACTGCATCCACTGTTACGTGCAGATGATCCGTCACCTGCCCACGTTCACCAACCGGGCGAGTCGGGAGACCCTGAGCCGGCTGTTCCGGATCTCGATCGACGTCGCCGAGATCCTTGCTCGGCTGCCCGTGCCCCGCGCCGACGAGTCCGCGCCGGACGACAAGGTCTTCGTCGCCCGCTATCTGCGATTCGTCTCGACCCATTACGACCAGCTCGAACTATTCGGCGTCGACGTCCGGAACTACACCCCGGAGACGACGCTGAGCATCGCATACCTCAGCCTTGCTGTCAGCGACCTGGATACCGCCCGACCGCCTCGGCGCGTCCGACGGCTCGCCGATATCGGCGCACGGGAGCGCGGCTCGTTCTTCCGAGGCGGCAAGGACGGTGATCGCGACGAGCAGACCGGACTGCGGGTGGAGGCCGCGTTGCGGCGAAGCCAGCGGATTTTGGTACGAGGCGAGGCCGGTTCGGGCAAGAGCACCCTGCTGCGGTGGCTGGCGATCACCGCCGCGCGCGAGGGATTCAGTGGTGAACTCCAAGACTGGAACGGACGGACACCGTTCTTGGTGAAACTGCGCAGCTACGCGGACCGCCCGCTGCCGCCGGTGGGGGCGCTGCTCGGCGACGACATTGCGCAGTTCGCTACGGAGGCGCCGGCCGGTCTGGTCGAACGGATCTTCACCGCCAACCGGGCCCTGCTGCTGGTCGACGGGGTTGACGAGCTGATCCGGGCCCAGCGCACCGTCGTCCGCCAGTGGCTGCGCCGGATCCTCGACCACCATCCGGACGCCATCGTCGTGGTGACCTCGCGCCCCGCCGGTGCTTCTGCCCGCTGGTTGACCAACGAGGGTTTTCTCGCGGTGATGCTGGAGCGGATGAACCCGGCGGACATCGTCGAGTTCGTCCGGCGTTGGCACCGGGCGATCAGCGGCGCCCGGCACCTGCCGTGCGGTCCGGCGGAGCTGCCCCGCTACGAGCGCAGGCTGCTCGCTCGGCTGGACGCCAATCACCACCTGCGAGGGTTGGCCACCAACCCACTGATGTGCGCCATGCTCTGCGCGCTGAACCTGGACCGGGGCGATGACCTGCCGCACGACCGGATCAGCCTCTACCGGGCAGCCCTGGAGATGCTGCTCGAACGCCGGGACACCGCCCGGAATGTACCGTCGTACCAGCGGGTCGGGCTGGGCGCGCAGCATGCCATGTCGTTGTTACAAGATCTAGCTTGGCGGCTTACCCTCGGCAACCAGTCCGAATTCGACACTGGACAGGCCCGGGAGCACGTACGTCGGAAGCTGACCACGATGCCGAAGGTGACCGCCGAGCCGGATGACGTTTTCGAGCACCTACTCGACCGCAGCGGCGTGCTGAAAGACGTGACCGAGGACCGGATCTCCTTTGTGCACCGCACCTTCCAGGAGTACCTGGCTGCGAAGGAAATTGCCGAGGAAAACTACGTCGACGTGATGGTCGAGCACGCCACCCGCGACATGTGGCGGGAGACGGTCGTGATGACCGCCGGGCTGGCTAATAGCGAATACCGACAACGGCTGGTCAACCGCCTGCTCGACCGGGCCGAGACGGGACCACCCCGGCGCGCTCGGTGGCTCCGGCTGCTCGCCGGAGCCTGCGTGGAGACTGCCCCGGCACTCGCGGTCGACACACTCAACCGGATCGACGCCAACCTGGCCGAGCTGGTGCCACCGCGCACCACAGCGGAGGCTAGGTCGCTGGCGTCGGCCGGGAACCCTGTCCTCCGCTTCTTACCGGACGACCTCGCGACCCTCTCGGAGGGCGTCGCCGCGGCCGTAGTGGACACCGCTGCCTTCGTCGGTGGATCCGCGGCACTGCGCAAGCTCAGTCGATACGGCCGCGACGACCGTCAACGGGTCATACATGCGTTGATCCAAGCAGGCAACCACTTCGAGCCCGATGAGTACGGATCGAACGTCCTCGCCGACTCGCCCCTACAGAACGGCTGGATCACGGTGGACGAGTGGACCGTCCCAATGTTGCGGCACCTGCGAAATCTGTATGGCGTGGCCATCGGCACGGCCGATCCGAGCAGGGTGGTCCGAGAGCTGCCAGCCGTGCGGGGACTTCGCCTGCTGTATCCGTCTGGACCGATCTTAACGGACCGCCCCATCGATCTGACCTTTCTGCGCGACCATCCCGATCTTGAGCAGTTGTGGGTCAACCTGTCGAACAGCCCAGCCGACCTTCCGGACACCCTGCGTCGACTCGCCCAGCTCACGATCTGGCTCGGCGGGACCCCGACCCCGATGCCAGACCTCGCCTGGGTTACTCGGTTCAGGCAGCTCACGAGACTAAATCTGCAGGGCTTCGAACGGAACGTCCGCAGCTACCGCCCGCTCACCGAACTCCCTGCGCTCGCAGCTCTCATCCTCACCGGCAACCGCGCTCCAAGCTTCCTGTCCAACACAAGCTTCCTGGCCGGGTTGCCGTCGCTCACCGAACTGCAACTCAACGGCTGCAACGACTCGAAGGTGCTGGAGCGGATAGTTTCGTCCCAAGGCCGCCTGAAGATTCTGCGGCTCATGTACCTAAGGGCGTCCACCGTAGATCTCGCGACGATCGCCACACTCCCTCTGGAGATCCTCGACCTAGACACCTGCGCGGCCCCGCTCAACCTCCGGCCGCTACAGGGGCATCCAACGCTTCGCTCGATTGATCTGCGGAATCGTCCCCAACTGATTGACCTCGCACCACTGGCCAGCATCCCGAATCTGACCGACCTCTCACTGCACAGCGTGCCGGAACTTGACCTCGGGCCGTTCGCCGGAAAACGCCGACTGACCGTCTGGGCGCATCGCAACCAGACATTCCGTAATGCCGAGGGAATCCGGGTCAGACGCGAATAGGCCGGCCCATAGGGTCAGCTCGGACAGCGCGGACCGGCGCCGGTCAGGCTCCCCGTGATCGAATACCGGCCGGGGCGCGTCACCCGGAGCACGGTCCAGTCGGCGTACGGGGCCAGGCAGGCGTCCCCGCCGCCCTCGACCCGCAGCCACCTCGACCAGCGGAGCCGGACCAGGGTCTCCCCGGCGGCCGGTACGTCGACCGTCAACTCCACCGAGGTGGCCCGCACCAGTTCGGCACCCGGGGTACCCGGACCCGCCCCCTCGGCGCCGTCCGGCGGGTCGCCCCCACCCGGCCCGACCGCCCCCGCGCCGAGCGCCTGCACCACGGAGGGGGCGCCGGTCACCGCGTACAGGGTCCAGTCCGGGTGCTGCCAGACCGGGGTCAGGTACGGCAGCCCGCCCCGGATCAGTTCCGCCTCCCGGCGGCCGACCCAGGACGGCTCGGCACCGGCCAGGGCGACGTACGCCACGCCGTTGTCCCGCAGCCAGTGGCCGTACGACTCCGCGTCGACGCTGCCGTCCAGGAAGAGCCGGTTGTGCGCCTGGTCGGCCTGGCGCAGCCAGCCCCGGGCCAGCGGCGCGGCCTCCGGCACGTACGCCGCCTCCCAGTAGTTCGCCGTCGGCACCACCTCGATCCGGCCGGGCGGCCGGCCGGCCAGCTCGGTCAGCAGCGGTGCGAAGTAGCTCCGGGACGCCGTCGGGTCCCCGGCCGCGCGCAGGTCCGCCACGGAGACCGGCGGCTCCACGACGGCGGCCAGCACCACGATCGCGGCCAGCGCGAGTCCGGTCGCCCGCCGAGACCAGCCCCGGGCGAAGCCGGTCCCCCGTCGCAACCAGCCCCGGGCCGATCCGGCCCCCCGTCCGGACCAGCCCCGGGCTGGGCCGGGCGGCAGCGTCGCGTAGCCGGCCAGCACCGGCAGCGCGAACATCGCGGCCAGCCGGGTGGCGTTCAGCCCGACCGGTGTCCGGACCGCGAACGCCGCCAGCACCCCGAGGGTGGCCAGCACCGCACCGATCCGCAGTACCCGCCTCGGCACCAGGAGCGCGACCAGCGCACTCGCCAACGCCGAGGTGACCGTGTCGGTGAGGCTGATGTTCATCCAGCCGCCCGCGCCGAAGCCGAGACCGAGCACCGCCACCGGCACCCCGGCGCCCACCGCCAGGACCGTCCCGTCGACCAGGCCCGGGCGCCACCGGTCCCGGCTCTCCCCGGCGTCGCCGGTCCGCGGTGCGGGGAGGGACGCCGCGAGCGCCAGCGCGACTCCGGCGAGGCCGACGAAGAGACCGGCCACCGGGCTCGCCGCGCCGGCCAGTGCCGCCGCTGCCCCGGCCGCCGTCCACCGCACCGCCGGCCGGAGTGTGCTGGTCAGCAGCAGCAGGGCGAGCAGCCCGAAGGCGACCCCGATCGCATAGGTGATCCGGCCGGAGACCAGGTTGCCGGCCACGCAGGCGGCGCCGAGCAGGCTGCCGAGCAGCGGCCGACGGGCACCGGTACGCACCATCAGCAACGCCAGCGCCGCCGCCGAGCCGAGCAGCGCGAGCGCGCCGGCCAGCCGGGGGCCGAGCGCGTCGGCGCCGAGCCAGTGCATCAGCGGCGGCGTGAAGAGGCTGTAGCCGTACGGGGAGATGCCCGCGTACCAGCCGAGGTCGAGGACGGCGGATCCGTGCCGGCCGAAGAAGTTGGCCCGGGCGACCTGGGCGGAGAGGTCGGTGCCGAGCGGCGGGGCGAGCAGGAAGGCGACCGCCAGCACGCCGGCCAGGCCGACCGCGCCGGAGAGGACCGTCGGGACGCGGCGCCGGTCAGGCATTCAGCACGCGCTCCGCCGCCGCCCGGCACCGCCGCGCCGTCCGCAGGTAGTGGTCCAGGAACTCGCCCGGGTCGTCGCCGCCGAGCAGGCGTACCACGCCGGCCAGTTCCACGCCGTGCCGGGGCAACTGGTCGCCGGCCCGGCCGCGGACCAGCATCAGCGCGTTGCGTACCTGGGCGGCCATGCTCCACCCGGTGGCCATCGCGGCGGCGTCGGCGCCGTCGATCACCCCGGCCTCCCGGGCGGCGGCGAGCGCGTCGAGGGTACGCGTGCAGCGCAGCTCGGGCAGCCGGCCGGCGTGCCGGAGCTGGGTGAGCTGCACCGCCCACTCCACGTCGGCCAGCCCGCCCCGGCCCAGTTTGGTGTGCGTGGCCGGGTCGGCGCCCCGGGGCAGCCGTTCGGTCTCCACCCGGGCCTTGATCCGGCGGATCTCCACCACCTGCTCCCGGCTCAGTCCCCGCTCCGGATAGCGCACCGGGTCGGCGACCGCCTCGAACTCGCGCCCGAGGTCGGCGTCGCCGCAGACGTGCCGGGCCCGCAGCAGCGCCTGCGCCTCCCAGACCTTCGACCAGCGGGCGTAGTACTGCGCGTACGCGCCGAGGCTGCGGACCAGCGGCCCCTGCCGCCCCTCCGGGCGCAGGTCGGCGTCGACCCCGAGCGGTGGGTCGACGGCCGGCATGCCGAGCAGCCGGCGCAACTCCTCGGCGATCGCCCGGGCCGCCGCGCTGGCCGCGTCGTCGGCCACCCCGGGCGGCGGGTCGTAGACGAAGAGCACGTCGGCGTCGGAGAGGTAGTTCATCTCGTACCCGCCGAGTCGGCCCACCCCGATCACCGCGAAGCGCAGGCCGGGCAGCTCCGGCTGGGTCGCCCGGGCCACCCGCAGCGCCGCCCGCAGGGTGGCGTCGGTGACGGCGGAGAGTGCCGCGCCGACGGTGAGCACGTCGGAGTCGCCGACGACGCCGGCCGGGGCCGGTTCCGGGGTGAGGGTCGCGGCCACCCCGGTCGGGCCGGCCGGCGCCAGCGAACCCGCCCGGTACAGCACGTCCGCGCAGGCGATCCGGACCAGTTCCCGGCCGCGCAGCGCCCGCACCGCCCGGATCGCCTCGGCCGGGTCGGCGGGCGTCGGCCCCCGACCGACGAGGTAGCGGTCGGCGGCGGCGGTGAAACCGTCGCGCAGCACCTCGGCGTCCCGGGGAGTCAGCTCGGTGTCGTCGGCGAGCAGCCGGAGCGCCTCCGGGTCCCGGGCCAGCAGGTCGGCGACGTAGCGGGAGACCGCCAGGGTACGGGCCAGCCGGCGGGCCACCGGCCCCTCGTCGCGGAGCAGCCGCAGATACCACGGGGTGCCGCCGAGCTTGTCGGAGACCTGGCGGTAGTTGAGCAGCCCCCGGTCCGGTTCGGGCGCGTCGGCGAACTCCTGGAGCAGCACCGGCAGCAGGGTGCGCTGGATCGCCGACGTCCGGGTCACCCCGCCGGTCAGCGCCTCCAGGTGCCGCAGCGCCCGGGTCGGGTCGGCGAACCCGAGGATCTCCAGCCGGTTCCGGGCCGCCTCCGGGGTCAGCCGCAGCCCGTCGGCGGGCACCCGGGCGACCGCCTCCAGCAGCGGCCGGTAGAGGAGTTTGGCGTGCAGCCGGCGTACCTCGGTGGCGTGGCCGACCCAGTCGGCCCGGAACGCCTCGACGGCGTCCCGGCCGGGCAGCGCGGTGTAGCCGAGGGCGTGGGCGAGCCAGCGCAGCGCGGGACGGTCCGCCGGCACGGTGTGGGTACGCCGCAGCGCCTGCAACTGGAGCCGGTGCTCGACCCCGCGGAGGAACCGGTACCCGCGCAGCAGCGCCTCCCCGTCGGCCCGCCCGACGTAGCCGCCGGCTACCAGCGCCCGCAGCGCCGGAATGGTGCCCGGGGCCCGCAGCGACTCGTCGACCCGGCCGTGTACGAGTTGGAGGAGCTGCACCGCGAACTCGATGTCGCGCAGCCCGCCCGGCCCGCGCTTGATCTCCCGTTCCAGCTCGCGCGGCGGGATGTTGTCGATGATCTTGCGACGCATCGCCCGGACGTCCTCGACCGCCTCCGGCCGCTCCGCCGCCCGCCACACCAGCGGGGCGAGGGCGTCGATCCACTCCTGGGCCAGCCCGACGTCCCCGGCCGCCGGGCGGGCCTTGAGCAGCGCCTGGAACTCCCAGGTCCGGGCCCAGCGGCGGTAGTAGGCGAGGTGGCTGGCGAGGGTACGCACCAGCGGCCCCCGGTTCCCCTCCGGCCGCAGCGCGGCGTCGACCGGCCAGGCCACCAGCCCGCAGATCTCGATCATGCGGGTCGCCACCTGGGTGCCGGCCGGCAGGTCCTCGTCGGCGGCGGCCACGAAGATGACGTCGACGTCGGAGACGTAGTTCAGCTCGTTGCCGCCGCACTTGCCCATCGCCACCACCGCCAGCCGGGGCACCGGAGTCCCCTCGGGCAGCTCGCCGACCGCGATGCCGTACGCGTCGGCCAGGGTGGCGTCGGCCAGCGCCGAGAGCGCCACCATGGTCTGCTCCAGGCCGCGCCCGCCGGTCAGGTCGGCCGCCGCGATCCGCAGCAGGGCCAGCCGGTACGCCTGGCGCAGCGCCGCCACCGCCGGCAGCGCTCCCGAGCCGTCGTGCGGCCCGGTGGCGTCCGGGTGCAGCAGCCCGTCGGCGTTCGGCGCCACCCCGTCGACCCCGGTACGCAGCGCCCGCCACTGCTCCGGGTTGGCCACCAGATGGTCGCCGAGCGCCGACGAGGCGCCGAGGATCGCGAGCATCCGCCGACGCAGCCCCGGATCGGCGTGCAGGGCGGCGAGCAGGCTCTCCGCCCCGTCGCCGCTTCCCGCGCCGTCGCCGGTGGCCGGGGCGGCGCCGGTGGCCGGGGCGGCGCCGGTGGCCGGGGCGGCGCCGGTGGCCGGGGCGGCGGACCGGCGTTCCGCCTCGACGATCCGGTGCAGCTGGCGCAGCGTGAGGTCCGGATCGGCGGTCCGGGAGAGCGCGGTGAGCAGTTCGCCGGCCGGGGCGTCGACCGGCTCCTGGGTCTCCGGGTCCCAGAGCCCGAGCCCGTCCGGCCCGAGCAGCTCGGCGGCCCGGCCGACGCCGTTGCCGCCGGCCCGCTCCCCGTCGCCCACCCCGAAGCCGTACCGGGCGAGCCGGGTGAGCCGGCCGGACGGGCTGGTCGGTCTGCTCATCGGCGGCGGATCCCGGTCTCGGTCATCGGCGCTACCCCCTTAGTGCCCGAGCAGCGGCAGGGTGGGCCGGGACGGCGCACCGTCGAGCCGGCCCTGGGCCAGCGCGGCGAACCGGGCGGCGAACGGCTGCCACACCTCCTCCACGTCGGTCAGCACCTCCGCGCAGGCGGCCACCACCAACTCCGGGTCGTAGTCCAGCGCGGCCAGGGTCGCCGAGTCGGTCGCCCAGTCGGCGATCATCTCGGCGTCGCACTCGATGTGGAACTGGAGCCCCCAGGCCCGGTCGCCGAGCCGGAACGCCTGGTGCGGATAGCGGGTCGAGGCGGCCAGCAGGGTGGCGCCCTGCGGCAGCTCGGTGATCTCGTCGACGTGCCACTGGAGCACGTCCGGGATCATCGGCACGTACCGGAACAGCGGGTCGTGCTCGGCGGCGTCCCGCTTGCCGACGACGCTCGGCCCGACCTCCGGCCCGGCCGCGCTGCGCTGCACCGTACCGGCGTGCGCGGTGGCCAGCAGTTGGGCGCCGAGGCAGATCGCCAGGGTCGGCACCCGGTGCCGGACCGCCTTGCGGAGCAGCCCCTCCAGGGCCGGGAACCAGGGCGCCCCCGGGCTGCCGTCGGGTCCCGGGTACGGATGCTGGTAGCCGCCGAGTACGACGAGCGCGGCGTACCCGGTGAGGTCCTCGGGGAGCGCGTCCCCGGCGTACGGCCGGAGCACCGCCAGGTCGAGGCCGGCCTCGGTGAGCCACTCCCCCAGTCGGCGGGCGTCGTCCGTCGGGTCGTTCTCGATCACCAGTGCGGTCGCGGCGCCGCCCGCGCTGCCGGTGTCGCTCTCGGTTCCGGTCTCGGTTGCCACGGTGTCGAGGCTATCCGGTGCCCCCGGCGGCCACCGATAGGCTCGGGGCCGACGATCGAGGAGGCGGGGTGCCCGACGACCAGGCGGTGCGACCACCGGCGCTGCGGACCGGCGACACGGTGCTGCTGGTGTCGCCGTCCGGGCCGACCCGGCCGGAACGGGTCGCCCGGGGGATGGAACTGCTCACCGGTTGGGGCCTTCGTCCCGTCCTCGCCCCGAACGCGTACGCCCGGCGCGGCTACCTCGCCGGAGACGACGCGCTGCGCGCCGCCGACCTCAACGCGGCCTTCGCCGACCCGGAGGTGCGGGGCGTGCTCTGCACCCGGGGCGGCTACGGCGCGCAGCGGGTGGTCGACGCGATCGACATGTCGGCGGTGCGCCGCGACCCGAAGGTGGTGGCCGGGTTCTCCGACATCACCGCGCTGCAACTCGCGCTCTGGCGCGGCGCCCGGCTGGCCACCGTGCACGGCCCGGGGGCGGCCTGGCTGGACGAGCGGACCCCGCCGGTCTCGGCCGAGTCGCTGCGCACCGCGCTGATGTGCCCCGAGCCGGTGGTGGTGCACCGGCTGCCGAGCGAGGAGACCGCGGCGGTGCTGGCGCCCGGTACGGCCACCGGGCCGCTGCTCGGCGGCAACCTCTGCCTGCTCACGCACTCCCTCGGTACCCCGGACATGCCGGACCTGACCGGCGCGATCCTGCTGGTCGAGGATGTCGGGGAGCCGCCGTACAAGGTCGACCGGATGCTCACCCACCTGCGCCGGTCCGGTGCGCTGGCCGGGGTGGCCGGGGTGGCGGTGGGCCAGTTCACCGACTGCGCGGACGGCTGGGCGGTCGGGGTGGCGGAGGTGCTGGCCGAGCGGCTCGGCGATCTCGGGGTGCCGGTGCTGGGCGGGCTGCCGATCGGGCACGGGGTCGGGCAGCTCACCGTGCCGGTGGGCGTACCGGCGACGATGGACGCGGACGCCGGCACCCTGACCGTCACCTCCGCCGTACGCTGAGCCGCTCGCCAAGCGCCCGGCGCAGCGCTCAGCCCGGCGCAGCGCTCAGCCCGGCGCAGCGCTCAGCCCGGCGCAGCGTTCAGCCCGGCGGGCGCAGTACGCGGTCGAGCAGGTTGCGGGTCGCCCGCTGTAGCCGGGCGTCGACGAAGCCGCTGGCGTAGAGGGCCCGGGTCCAGCCCAGCGAGCCCGCGTCGAAGACCCAGGCCCCGGACTGTGCCTGGTAGAGCGAGGTCTGTTGCTGGTAGGCCCGCCCCCGGCGCCGGTACGGGGAGTCGGCGAGCAGGACCCGGTCGGTGGCCCGGGGACTGCGCAGCGCCGGCTGCACCCGGTCCGCCTCGCCGTACACCACCCGGGGGATCCGGTCGCCGTCGCGCAGTTCGGTACCGGCCCAGAACCAGTGCCGGCTGTCCCGGACCACGAGCGGCGCCTGCCCGTCCACGATGCTGACGTACTGCCCGCCGAGGAGTTCCTGCTCCGGACTGCCCGCGTTGCGCCACCGGGTCGTCAGCGGGATCTCACCGTCGTACGGGGGCAGGCTCTTGGCACAGTCGATCACCCGTTCCGCCGAGCGGCTCTCCGGGCCGGCGTACCGGACGCGCCAGTAGCAGTTGTTGGCGGCGAGGAAGACGAGGCTCGTCCCGGCGTCCCGGGCGGCGGCGGCCAGCCGGCGCATCTCGACGGACCAGTACTCGTCGTGTCCACAGAAGACCGCCGCCCAGTACCGTCGCGGGTCGACCCGGCCGGTGTGCAGGTCCTCGCTGGTGGCGTAGGCGACGTCGTAGCCGTGCTGTTCGAGCCACTGCACGAAGCCGATGTCGTGCCGGCTCTGACTCGGGATTCCGCTGCCCCGGTAGGGCCGGTCGTGGCAGACGGCGGTGGCCCGCAGCTCGGAGTCGCGCCGACCGGCCGGGTCGAATCCGTTGTAGAGGCTGGTGCCGGTACGCCCGTCGTCCGGCCACATGTTGTACGCCTGGTAGGTGCTGGTCGGGACGACGACCAGCCCGGCCGCCAGCCGCCCCGGGTCACGGACCACGAACGGGACCCACCGGCACCAGCCGTCGGCGTTGGTCAGCAGCGCCAGGTAGAAACCGCTGACCCAGTCCCGGCCCACCCGCAGGCGCCAGTCGACCGGCCAGTCGCAGTGCACCATCCCGGTCTCCGTCGACACCTTCGGCGGCGGCTGCCGGCGACCGGTGAGCCACGGGCTCGTCGCGACGAGTCGTCCGCCGAGCCCGCCGTAGTGGCCCAGCCGGTAGACCTCGATCCGGTAGGACTGCGCCGGTGCCACCGAGACGTGGAAGCCCAGTTCCGCACCGATCTCCACCCCGCTCGACGAGGTGTAGCCGGCGATCTGGTTGCGCACGTCGTCGCCGAACCGGCGGCGCTCGATGCTGAACCCGGCGGCGCCGGGCCGGGAGTTCTCCCGGGCGACCGCGGACTGTCCGGCACCGGAGGCGCGGCGCGGGGGCGCCTCGACCGGGCCGGGCTCCGCGTCACCGGGATAGTAGGGGTCGGTCGACGGGGCGGCGGTGGGCGTGCCGGACGCAGCGGCCGGGGCCGGCACCGAGCCGCCCCAGCTACCCGTGCCGGTGGGCTTCACCGCCCCACGGGCCTTGAGCACGCCGTACGCCCCGGCGGTGCCGAGCGAGGCGAACGCGCCGGCTCCGAAGAGCGTCAGTGTCGTCCGCCGTGACCACCGGGCCGACCGATCCGCCATCTGTCCCCTTCCACACCGGTCACCGAGCTGCCACAGCGACCGGCCCCGGCGATGTCGTCCCGGGGAGCTGATCGGTGTGCGGGTCGGCCGGTGGCGTCACGACCCGACCGACACGGTGCCGCGCCGGTGCGCGGGGCGGACCGGGCGGGCGCGAAGAGCATATGGGGCCGGGCATCGGGACGGCCGCCCGTAACCGCCGGTTCCGTCAGGACCGACAATCGCCCCAGAGTGGACGGTCCGGGCGGCGTCGGGTACAGGCCCGGCGTCGGCGGACAACCGACGGCAGGGGGCGGCTACCGCCGCAGGGGACGGCGGAAGGTCGGGAAGCTCCCCGCGCTCCGACGACGATTCTCAGCCGACTGCCAGCGGGCACCCGGATTGCCAGCCGGCTGACAGGTCCTTCCGGGGTGCGGTCCAGCGTGCTGCCGCAATCTGAGGGACTGGTACCGGTACGCGCCAGGTTGGCGTACGCATCCGAGGAGGTAATCCACAGCATGAGCACTCTGCTTTCCCGGAAGAGGGTCGTCGGCGGTCTGCTGGCCGCCGGAGTACTCACGGTGGGGCTGGCGGCTCCGGCCGTGGCGTTCGCGGAGGACGCGACACCCGCCCCGACCCCGTCGACCTCGGCCGAGCGTGACCAGACCGCGCCCGGGCACGACAAGCGCCTGGCGGAGCAGCGCGGCAGGCTCGCCGAGCAGCTCGCCGAGGAACTGGGCGTGCCTCAGGAGAGGGTCGAGGCGGCGCTGGCGAAGATCAAGGAGCAGCACCGGGCCGAGTGGAAGGACCGGGCCGAGCAGCGGGGCAAGGGCAGGCCCGACGCACGGTCGAAGGCCGACCGGCAGGCCATGCTGAAGGAACGGCTCGACCAGGCGGTCTCGGACGGCAAGCTGACCCGGGAGCAGGCCGACGCCATCATCGCGGCGGCGGAGTCGGGGGTCTTCCCGGCCTGGGGCGGCGGGCCCGGTGCGGGTGGCCCGAAGCACGGCGGCCCGGCCGACGCGCCGGCCGACGGCGCCGAGTCGGACACCCCGGCCGGCAAGTAGTCCCGGGGCGGTACTCCGGGCCACCGGGTCGCGCGTCTCGTCGGCGCGCGGCCCGGCACCCCGAGCCGGCCGGCACGACGGTGCCGGGGCCCGGCCTAGAGCAGACCCAGGTAGCGCTGCCGCTCGTACGGGGTGACCTCGCGGCGGTACTGCTCCCACTCGGCGCGCTTGTTGCGCAGGAAGAAGTCGAAGACGTGCTCGCCGAGCACCTCGGCGACCAGTTCCGAGCCGGACATCACGTCGATCGCCTCGGCGAGGTTCTCCGGCAGCGACTCGTACCCCATCGCCTTGCGCTCGGCGTTGGAGAGCGACCAGACGTCGTCCTCGGCGCCCGGCGGCAGCTCGTAGCCCTCCTCGATCCCCTTGAGGCCGGCGCCGAGCAGCACCGCGAACGCCAGGTAGGGGTTGGTCGCCGAGTCGGGTGAGCGGACCTCCACCCGGGCCGAGTTCGGCTTGCCGTACGCCGGCACCCGGACCAGCGCGGAGCGGTTCAGGTGCCCCCAGCAGACGTACGCCGGGGACTCGGTGATCCGGTCCGGCAGCGCCTGCGGGAAGAGCCGCTTGTAGGAGTTGACCCACTGGTTGGTGACCGCGGTGTATTCCCGGGCGTGCACCAGCAGGCCGGCGATGAACGCCTTGCCGACCTTGGAGAGCTTCATCGGGTCACTGGCGTCGTGGAAGGCGTTGCGCTCCCCCTCGAAGAGCGACAGGTGGGTGTGCATCCCGCTGCCCGGCTGGTCGGTGAAGGGCTTGGGCATGAAGCTGGCCCGTACCCCGGTGGAGAGGGCGACCTCCTTGACCATGTGCCGGAAGGTCATGATGTTGTCGGCCGTGGTGAGCGCGTCGGCGTAGCGCAGGTCGATCTCCTGCTGGCCGGGCGCGACCTCGTGGTGGCTGAACTCGACCGAGATGCCGATCCGCTCCAGCGCCAGCACGGCCTGCCGGCGGAAGTCCCGGGCCACCGCGTGGGTGGTGTGCTCGAAGTAGCCGCCGGAGTCGACCGGGACCGGCAGCGAGCCGTCGTTGGGGCCGTTCTCCAGCAGGAAGAACTCGATCTCGGGGTGGGTGTAGAAGGTGAAGCCCTTCTCGGCGGCCCGGGACAGCGCCCGGCGCAGCACGTGCCGCGGGTCGGCCCAGGAGGGGCTGCCGTCGGGGAGCAGGATGTCGCAGAACATCCGGGCGCTCTCGCCGGAGACGCCGCCCTCGAACGGGAAGACCTGGAAGGTGGTGGGGTCGGGCATCGCGACCATGTCCGACTCGAAGACCCGGGCGAAGCCCTCGATGGCGGAACCGTCGAAGCCGATCCCCTCGTCGAAGGCCGCCTCCAGCTCGGCCGGGGCCACCGAGACGCTCTTCAGCGTGCCGAGCACGTCGGTGAACCACAACCGGACGAAACGGATGTCACGCTCTTCCAGCGTGCGGAGCACGAACTCCTGCTGACGGTCCACCTCAACCCCTCGCACACTCTGTTCGGACCGGCCCAGCCGGCGCACGGCCTAGCGGTCCAGTCTTCACCGGTTCCGTTACGCGGACGTTACGTGAACTAGACCGGTACCGATGCGCGGGCTGGCGCGGCCTGCGTACTTCCTGGGCGTTCGTCCCAAACATAGCCCGCGGACCCTCCCCGGCGCGCGCCGGGCGGGTGCCGCGGTGGGTGAGCGCCGCCACGGCCGGCGCCGGCCGCCGTGCCGAGCCCGACGGGGCCGGCTGCGGCAAGATGGAGTCATGCCGACCTTGCGCATCGCCTTGGCCCAGGTCAACCCCACCGTCGGGGACATCGCCGGCAACGCGGCGCTGATCCGCCAGCGGTCCCGGGACGCCGCCGGAGCCGGCGCGCATCTCGTGGCCTTCCCGGAGATGGTGCTGACCGGATATCCGGTCGAGGACCTGGTCTTCCGGGACTCCTTCGTCGCCGCCTCCCGGGCCGCCCTCGACCGGCTCGCCGCCGACCTCGCCGCCGACGGGCTCGGCGGGCTGCCGGTGCTGGTCGGCTACCTCGACGCCGACGGACCGGCCAGCGCCAACGCCGAGGCCACCCCGACCCGGGGGCCGCGCAACGCGCTCGGCGTGCTGCACGGCGGACGGGTGGTGGCCCGCTACTTCAAGCACCACCTGCCGAACTACGGCGTCTTCGACGAGGACCGCTACTTCGTCCCGGGCGACAGCCTGACGGTGGTCCGGATCGGCGGCGTCGACGTCGCGCTGACGGTCTGCGAGGACCTGTGGCAGGCCGGCGGCCCGTTCACGGTCGCCCGCCGCGCCGGGGTCGGGCTGGTCGTCAACATCAACGGCTCGCCGTACGAACTGAACAAGGACGACGTACGCCTGCCGCTGGTCCGCCGCCGGGCCGCCGAGGCCGAGGCGACCGTCGCGTACGTCAACATGGTCGGCGGCCAGGACGAGCTGGTCTTCGACGGAGACTCGATGATCGTCGCCGCCGACGGCACCCTGCTGGCCCGCGCCCCGCAGTTCGTCGAGCAGCTGCTCCTGCACGACCTCGACCTGCCCGAGGGCCGCGCCGACCTGCCCGAGGGCCGCGCCGACGCGGCCACCGGCACCGAGCCGGCCCGACCGGCGCCGGCCGACGCGCGGGCGGAGATGGCCGTCACCCGGGTCCGGGTCAGCGACGGACTGCCCGCCCCGACCGGCCCCCGGGCCACCGGCGGGGTGACCGAGCCGGTGGTCGACGAGGGCGAGGTGTGGCAGGCCCTGGTGCTCGGGCTGCGCGACTACGTCGACAAGAACGGCTTCCGCTCGGTGGTGCTCGGCCTCTCCGGCGGCATCGACTCCGCGCTGGTCGCCGCGATCGCGGTGGACGCGCTCGGCCCGGCTCGGGTGGTCGGGGTCTCGATGCCGAGCCAGCACTCGTCGGAACACTCCCTCGACGACGCCGCCGACCTGGCCAAGCGGACCGGGCTGGACTACCGGGTCGAGCCGATCCAGCCGATGGTCGACGGCTTCCTGGCCAACCTGTCGCTCTCCGGGATGGCGGTGGAGAACCTCCAGGCCCGGGTACGCGGGGTGCTGCTGATGGCGCTGTCGAACCAGGAGGGCCACCTCGTGCTCACCACCGGCAACAAGAGTGAGCTGGCGGTCGGCTACTCCACCCTCTACGGCGACTCGGTCGGCGGGTTCAACCCGCTCAAGGACGTCTGGAAGAGCCTGGTCTGGAAGCTGGCGAACTGGCGCAACGCGGAGGCCGGGCGGCGCGGCGAGACCCCGCCGATCCCGGAGAACTCGATCCGGAAGCCGCCGAGCGCCGAGCTGAGCCCCGGCCAGCTCGACACCGACACCCTGCCGGACTACTCGATCCTCGACGCGATCCTGGTCGGCTACGTCGACGGCGACCAGGGCCGGGACGACCTGGTCGCGGCCGGGCACGATCCGGAGGTGGTGGACAAGGTGCTCCGGATGGTGGACATCGCCGAATACAAGCGCCGGCAGTCCGCGCCCGGACCGAAAATCTCGATCAAGGCGTTCGGTCGAGACCGCCGGGTGCCGATCACCAACCGGTGGCGCGAGCGTCCCTGACCGCTTCGGCGAGGCCGGTCTCCCCGGTGTGAAAACCTGCACTCTTCCCTGCCGTACCCGCACCTGACGGTGGGACGATCGGCAGTGACCCGGGGACCGCGAACGCGGCCTCGAGGCGAGAGGAGACGACGATGTCCGAGCAGCAGATGGCGTCCGCCCCGGCCGAGGTGGCGACGCTGTACGGCGGTCCGGCGACCCGACGGGTACGCGCCCGCGACCTGGTCGCCGCCAAGGAACGCGGTGAGCGGTGGCCGATGCTCACCTCGTACGACCAGTACACTGCCGCGATCTTCGAGGAGGCCGGGATTCCGGTGCTCCTGGTCGGCGACTCGGCGGCGAACAACGTCTTCGGGCACGAGACGACGGTGCCGGTCACCATCGACGACCTGCTCCCGCTGGTCCGCGCGGTGGTACGCGCCACCAGCTACCCGCTGGTCGTCGGCGACCTGCCGTTCGGCTCGTACGAGGAGGGGCCGACCCAGGCGCTGCGCACCGCCGTACGGTTCATGAAGGAGGGCGGCTGCCACGCGGTGAAGCTGGAGGGCGGCCGGCAGGTGGCCGAGCAGATCCGGGCGATCACCGGGGCCGGCATCCCGGTGATGGCGCACATCGGCTTCACCCCGCAGCGGGAGCACACCATCGGCGGCTACCGGGTGCAGGGCCGGGGCGACGCCGCCGACGAGGTGGTGGCGGACGCGCTCGCGGTCGCCGAGGCCGGGGCGTTCTCGGTCGTCCTGGAGATGGTGCCGGGCGAGGTGGCCAAGCGGATCACGCACGAGCTGGCGATACCCACCATCGGGATCGGGGCCGGCCCGGACACCGACGCCCAGGTGCTGGTCTGGCAGGACATGGCCGGGCTGCGCTCCGGCCGGATGCCCCGGTTCGTGAAGCGCTACGCCGACCTGCACGGCACGCTCGCCGAGGCGACCCGGCGGTTCGCCGCCGAGGTCCGGGAGGCCGAGTTCCCCACCGCCGAGCACACCTTCTGAGTCCTGACCGCCCCGGGAGGGCCGCCCCCGGGTGGCTCTCCCGACGGGCCGGATCGGCCACCGCCGGGCTCAGACGTCGGTGACCCGGACTCCGGCGTGCGCCTTGTAACGCTTGTTGATCGCGATCAGGTTGGCGGTGAACGCCTCGATCTGGTGCGCGTTGCGCAGCCGCCCGGCGTAGATGCCGCGCATTCCGGGGATCCGCGCGGCGAGCGCGCCGACCAGCCCGACCAGCTCGCGCTCCTCGGTGCAGATCAGCACGTCCAGCTCGATCCGGTCGACCTCCGGGTCGGCCAGCAGCGGCGCGCTGACGTGGTTGAAGGCCGCGCAGACCCGGGAGTCGGGCAACAGCGCCGCCGCCTGCTGCACGGCGCTGCCCTCCTCGACCCGCAACGGGTACGGCCCCTGCTTGTCGAAGCCGAGCGGGTTGACGCAGTCGACGACCACCTTGCCGGCCAGCGGCTCGCGCAGTCCGGCGACGGTGTCCCGGTGCCCCTCCCAGGGAACGGCGATCACGACCACGTCGGAGCGGCTCGCCACCTCGACGTTGTCGCCGCCGGAGATCGCCGCGTCGGCCGGCATCCCGGGCAGGGTACGGAGTTCCGCCGCCGCCTGCTCCGCCCGGCCCGCCGAGCGGGAACCGATGAGTACCGGCTGACCCGCCCGGGCCAGCCGGTAGGCCAGTCCCCGCCCCTGGTCGCCCGTGCCGCCGATGATCCCGACGGTGAGTCCGGTGACGTCCGGCAGCACGCTCGCGTCATATGCCATGCCGGAATCCTCGCAGACCGTCCGGCGCACCGGCGGCATCGGGCCAGGTTGCGTACCCGGGGGTGTGGCACCGCACCGGAACGCCCCGGAAGGCGTCCCGGTGCGAAGCTCAACCCATCGTCTTCCGGGCGGTCGCCCTGGTGGCCTTCCGCGCCGGCGCCTTGGCCGGAGCCCTCCGCGCCGCGGCCTGCTTGCCGGGCGCCTTCCGGCCGGTGACCTTGCTCGCCGCCGTGCCGGTCCGCTTCGTCGTCGCGGTCGCCCGCTTCGCCGGAGCCTTCTTCGCCGTCGCCCGCTTCGCCGGAGCCTTCGTCGCGGTCGTGCGCTTCGCCGGTGCCTTCTTCGCGGTGGTGCGCTTGGCGGGAGCCTTCTTCGCCGCCGCGGTGGTCCGCTTCGCCGCCGTGGTGGTCTTCCGCGCCGCGGCGGTGGTCTTCTTGCCGGCCGTGGTCCGCTTCGCCGCGGTGGCGGTCTTCTTCGCCGCCGCCGAGGTCGTGCGCTTCGCGGTGCCGGTGGTCTTCTTCGCCGCCGCCGTGGTGCGCTTCGCCGTGCCGGCGCGGCCCGTCGCCGCCCGCGTGGTGGTCTTCGCGGTGGCCTTCTTCGCGGGCGCCCGCTTTGCCGGTGCCTTCTTCGCCGGCGCCTTCTTCGCCGCCGTCGCGCGCTTGGCCGGGGCCTTCTTCGCGGGCGCCTTCTTGGCCACCGACGAACTGGCGGCCTTGCGGGCCGAGGTGCCCTTGCTGGCACCCGCGGTCCGGCTGCGCGCCGCGGTCTTCTTGCCGGCAGCACTTCTCGCTACCGTGCGGGTGGCCCTGGTTGCTTCGGCCATCTGTGTTCCTCCTTGCGGGACATGCTCTCGGGGGTCTCCTCGCGGAGCACCACGGAGTTTCTCGACGCGGGCTGTCGCCGCGCCGGTCTAGCGCTCCTCCCCGGCCCAGCGGGCATCCTCGGCGTCCCACGCTTCGTTGCGCTGCTGCACCCGCTGCAGCGCCTGCTCCGCGTCGGCTCCCGAGGCGTACGGACCGAGCACGTACCTCGCCGGGCAGACGTCGGCACCGGTCTCGACCCGGTGATGACGGATGCACCAGAAGTACTGCACATCACTCCCGCTGTCGCTCATGGGGTAACTGTGCACGGCAAACCGACCAGGCGCTACCGTTTCGCGCAAAATGACAGAGCGACTTCCACAGTAGACCCGATCGGATAACCGTCACCGGGGAAACGGCAAAGTGCCGCCGTACGGGGGAAAGGCATTCTGCGACAAGGGATTCACCGCCGTCAGCGGCCGGGGAACGCGACGAGGACGTGCTGCGCGAGCGCCGGAAAAATTTCCCCCGCCGACCGGCTCCAAGTGCCGCCTCATCAGGCTGACCTGGCACTTCGCGGCGCGGAATGGAGCACAATTCGCGGTGTGGGCGGCATGCGACAGGCGGGTGGGACGGGACGGCTCGGCCGGGTCCTGTCAATCGTCGCGTCGGCCATTCTGCTGCTGCTCGTCGGCAGCGCCGCGTACACCATTATGGGTATGGCGACCGAGCCCTCGATCGAGGAACAGGCCCGACAGGAAGCGGTACGTCAGGCCGCGCTGATCGGTGACGCACTCGTGCACGGCGTCGGTGACAGCGCCGCCGCACTCGGGGAGACCGCCGCGCGGAGCGGACGGGTCGAGGTACTCAGCGTCGACGGCACCGACCGGCGCCGCTCCCCCGGCGTACGGATGGTGTTCCGGGTGCACGTGGCGATGTCCCGGCCCGCGATGGCCGGGCGGAAACAGGCCGAGGTACGGATCTGTTTCCGTCAGGTCGTCGACCAGGAACGGGCGGACTTCTCCCGGGTCGAGGTGCCGTGCCCGGACAGCCTGCTGCCCGGCATGACGCCGACGGCGGCACCGAGCGAGCCGGCCGGCCACCCCGCGCCGGCACCCGGCACCGACCCGGCCGAGGTGCCCAACCCGGCGGACGCGCCCAGCCCGGCCGCCGGACCGGGCGGCTGAACCGGGCGGCTGAACCAGCACCGCGCAGACCGGGCCGATCGGTTCGGCCGGCCGGCGGGTGGTTATGGTCCTCGGCATGGCCGTCCCGGAGTACGTCGCGCGGATCCGCAAGCTCGTCGGGCACGACCTGCTCTGGCTGCCCAGTGTGAGCGCCGTGGTCTGCAACGACGCCGGGGAGCTGCTGCTGGGCCAGCGGGCCGACGACGGGCGCTGGTCGGTCGTCAGCGGCATCGTCGAGCCCGGCGAGCAGCCCGCCGAGGCGCTGGTCCGGGAGGTCTTCGAGGAGACCGGCGTACGGGTGCTGCCGGAGCGGGTGACGAGCATAGTGGCGCGCCCGCACACCTACCCCAACGGCGACCAGTGCCAGTTTCTCAACATCGGCTTCCGGTGCCGGCTGCTCGACGGCGTCGCCCGGGTCAACGACGACGAGTCGGTAGCGGTCGGCTGGTTCGCCCCCGACCGGCTGCCGCCGCTCGACGAGCACGGACGGACCACGATCACGCACGCGCTGGCACCGGCCACCGCCGCCAGCTGGTTCGCCCCGGACTCCTCCGCCCTCTCCCGGGGCGCCCGGACGTGACCTCGGCGGCTGCCGGCCCGCCTACGGCACGCCACCCGCCGCTGACCTGATCCGCCGTCCTCCCCGGCCCGCCTGCGGCGCGTCATCCGGCCGCTGGTCCGACTCCGGATCGCCGCCCGGCGACTGGTCCGGTACGCCGTCGGGTCGCTGTCGCTCCACTCAGGAGCCGGTCGTCCCGGCAGTCGAGGCCGCCGGCCAGGTCAGTCCCGGCCGTTGGGGCCGCCGGCCAGGTCAGTCCCGGCCGTTGGGGCCGCCGACCGGGTCAGTCCCGGCAGTTGAGGTCGCCGGCCGGGTCAGGCCCGCCGGGCGGCTTCGGTCCGCCCGGCCCAGTAGGCGTCGAGGCGGTCGGCCAGCTCGATCGGGTGACCGAGCATCCCGAGGTGCCCGCCGGGCATCTCGTCCGGCTCGATGCCGAGCCGCTCCCGCGCGACGCGGCGGACGAAGTCGGCCGGGAGGAAGCGGTCGTCGCGGTGCAGGAGTACCCGGGTCGGCACGTCGGGCCAGGTCGTCACCGGTACCGGGTCACCGAACGGCTTGTCGGCCTGGTGCCTGCCGCGCCGGAAGACCTCGGTCACCAGGGTTGGCGGAAGGTCGTTGGCGAACAGCGCCGCCATGTCGTCCTCGGCCCGGCCGTCACGGATGTCCTGCTCCCGCCGGGCCTGCGGATAGCCGGTGTTGGCCCACCAGTCGCCGGGCGCCTCGCCGGGCAGTGGTATCTGCGGTCCCAACAGCACCAGCAGTTCCACCGGTGTCCGGTCGCAGACCACCGGGGCGGTGAAGGCACCGAAGGAGTGCGCGACCACCACCAGCCCGCCCCGGTCTGCCGAGCCCGTCCGGTCGGCGATCGCCGCCAGCGCCGCGTCGGCGTATTCGGAGAGGCCGGCGGAGTCGTCGTCGCAGGGCAGGTCGACCGCGACCACGTCATGGCCCCGGGCGCGCAGCTCGGCGGCCAACAGATGCCAGCACCACGAGTCGGCGGCGGCACCGTGGATGAGCAGGTAGGTCGGCGGGGTCGTCCGATCGGCTCCGGTCACCGGTGGGCCGCCAGACCCGGCCCGCCGGCCAGGCCGCCGGCTCCGCCCCGGCGCGGCCTGTCTCCGGGAATCGGCGCCGGTGCCTGGCGTTCGGCCTGCACCTGGATCTCGATCTGCGACCGGTGTGCGGCCGGGTTGTAGACCTCGTCGAGCGGACCCAGCACCGCCCGACCGACGCCGCGTCGCCGGGTCCGGGCGGCCAGCCAGCGAAGCCCGCCCAGGACCACGGCGAGTGCGCCGGCCAGCGCCACGAACGGCACGATCTGCTCCACGACACGGAGTGTAGGTGCGAGCACCGACACTTGCCGATCGCCTCGTTCTCCGGGAGCGACGGGCGGGATCGCGGGATCGCGCGACCGGGGATCGGCGGCCCCCGGGGATCGGCGGAACCGGGGATCGGCGGACCGGCGGGACCGGGGATCGGCAGGTCGGGGCACCCGGTGGGAGCGGCCCGGAAAATCGGTGGCGGAGGGTGGGACGGTGTCGTAGCCTCGCGACACCCGACTCTTCGAGGAGGTCGATGATGGCAGGCAGCATGGTCATTGGCGCAGTAGCCACCACCGCCACGACGCGCGGTCACACCGCGAGCTGACCTCCGGACACTCGCCCCACCGGCTTCCGTCGGCCTCCTGCGCCGGCTGATCCGCCGGCTCCTCGCGTCGTAAGCGGTCCCGCTGGCCGCGGCATCCCCGCGCCGTCAGCCTCTTGCGCCCTGATCCGGCGCTGTCTCTCACCGCTCATTGCGCTGAACCGAGGAGTACCCGTGGATTCCGCTACATCCTTCGAACCGCTGACCGCGGCCGAGGGCGGACCAAGTCATGTCATTCGTACCGGCTCGATCGTGCGGCGTGCCGCCAAGCCCTGGACCGGTACGGTGCACGCCCTGCTGCACCACCTTGAGGAGGTCGGGTTCGCCGGCTCCCCCTGGGTGGTCGGTACCGGCATCGACGACAACGGCAACGAAATGCTGACGTACGTCGAGGGCGACATCATCCACCCCCGGGCCTGGACGGACGAGGGGATCTGGCAGGTCGGCACGCTGCTGCGCGAACTGCACACCGCCACCGCCAGCTTCCGGCCGCCGCCGGACGCCCGGTGGCAGCCGTGGTGGATGCACCGGGAGGGGCCCGACTCGGTGATCGGGCACTGCGACGCCGGGCCGTGGCACATCGTCGCCCGGGCCGGCCGACCGGTGGCGTTCATCGACTGGACCCTGGCCGGGCCGGTCGACCGGCTCGACGAGGTGGCCGCCACGGCGTGGTGGAACGCCCAGTTGCACGACGACGACATCGCCGAACGCCACCGCCTGCCGGATGCGGCGGGCCGGGCCCGGCAGTTGCGGCTGTTCCTGGACGGCTACGAACTGCCGGCGGCAGAGCGGAGCGACCTGGTCAGCCGGATGATCGAGCTGGCGATCCGGGACTGTGCCGCCGAGGCGATCCGGGCCCGGATCACGCCGGAGTCGACCGACCCGGCACCGATCTGGGCACTCGCCTGGCGGGCGCGGGCCGCCGGATGGATGATTCGGCACCGTACCCTGCTCGAACGCGCCGTCCGCGGCGGCTGAGCGATCCGGAGGTCGTCGGCGTGCTGCGCGCGTCGGCGGCCTCCGGCCCCGCCGGCCGTCAGCGCGCCGGAGCCCCGATCGGCTTGCGCATCCGGACCAGCCGCACGGGTACGCCGCCGGCCGGCTCCTCGACCTCCTCGACCGGTACGAAGCCGGCCGCCTCGTAGAGTGGCCGGCCGGCGAGCGTCGACATCAGTTCGAGGGTACGGAATCCCTCGGCGGCGGCCGCTTCCTCACAGCGGGCGAGAATCAGCCGGCCGACGCCACGGCGGGTGCAGTCCGGGTGGGTGTACATCGCGCGGACCTTCGCCGGATCCCGGGCCGGGTCCAGCATCGCAGGATCGCGCCCCTCCGAGTGGTCACCGCCGTAGAGGGTGGCCCGACGACTCCACCCGCCGCAGCCGGCGAGCCTGCCGGCCGCCTCGACCACGAAGTAGGTGCCGTCGTCGATCAGCTGGGTGTCGATGCCCATGATCGAACGGCTGGAGGCGATCTGCGCCGGGTCGAGGAAGCCCTTCTGCAACTCGTTGATCGCGGCGTCGATCAGCGGCAGCAGCTCCGGCAGGTCCGCCCGCCGGGCGAGACGGCTGGTCAGCGTCATGGCCCTCCTCGCAGATGCGCCCCGGTCACGGCCCTGCCCGTTCTGGTGCCTGGCGCGGGTGAGCCCCGGAGGCGTCATTCAATCAGCCCCGCTCCGTGCCCCCGACGGCACCGTCCCGGGGCGCGATCCGGTACGTCATCGACACCAGCAGCACGGTCCGGCCGTCGTGCCGGTGGTCCGGGTTGAGCCGCAACTCGACTCGGCGGCCGTCGATCGTCCTGACCCAGCGGCGTGTCGGAGCCGTGCCGCCGGCTGTTGCGTCCGCCGTGCTCTCGGCCGTACCCTCGCGGACCGGCCACCCGCGTCGCTCAGCCAACTCCCGGTAGAAGCGCTGGATCTCCTGCCTCGGCGGTTCCGAGCCGGCCGGATATGCCCAGACGGTGACGGCTCCGCCGCGCCAGTTCCCGGCGCCGAGGCTCTCGCACGGCTCGGCGTACCGGGTCGACTCCAGTTCCATCCCGGCCGGCGCCCGGGTCAGCAGCGGGTCCGTCGCGAGCCCCGCCGCGAACGCCCGCTCCTCGGCCGCGCAGACCGGACGCCCCGGCGGCTCGGCCATCCGGTGCACCAGCCGCAGTCCGACCACGCAGGCCGCGCCCAGCGCCACCGTGGTGGCCAGCCCGGCCAGGCCCGTCAGCGTCCTTCTGCCCATGACCGCCCCCGCCGTCTGTCCAGGACATGACCTGCTGACGATAGGGGCGGCGGTGTGATGGTGACGTAAATGCTGGTTGCCGTTTGCTGTTGCAGTTTGCTGTTGCTGTTTGACGGGTGCCGAGTGCCGAGTGCCGGGTGCCGAGTGCCGAGTGCCGAGTGCCGAAGGATGGTCGACGCGGGCGTGCCCCGGCCGCTGCCTGTCGAGCTGCCCCGCTTGTGCCTCCGGCCGTCCGCGCCGGCTCGGTCGGAGGTCGTCGCGCGCGTTGACGGTCGGTTCGACCGCCACCACCCCCGCGTCCGACGACTTCAGACGGGCTTCACCGCGTCCGGCACGGCCGGCTCCGTCGGCGTGCGTGCGGCGGCGACGATCTGCTCCAGCGCGGCGGCGTGCCGCTGAAACGCGTGCCGCCCGTGCGGCGTGAGCTGGACGGAGGTACGCCGTGCCCGGCGCTGCTGATCCTTGCGGACGGCCACATATCCGGCCTCGGCCAACGCGGAGACATGCTTGGACAGCGCCGAATCGCTGGTCCCGATCGTGTCGCGCAGGAAGCCGAAATCCACCCAGGTGGCCGGCGCCAGCAGCGCGAGGATCGACAATCGTGCCGGGACGTGCAGAAATTCGTCGAAGCGGGGATCCATCAGACCGGACCGCTCCCGCGCTGCACGATCGCCCGGAAGATCCGCCGGACCAAGGGCGTGATCGCAACGTAGGCGGCGGCGGTGACGGCAGCGGCAAGCGTGCCCTGGGACAACAGCCCTTCCGGTGGCAGGGCCAGCCAGGCCCAGGCGGCGATCCGGGTGATGCCGAACAGCAGCATGAGCCCCGTCGCCAACCCCGCCCAGAACAGTCCCTCCAGAGCGGTGGGCTTCCGCCCTACGAGGCTCCGGTGCTCCTGCACGATGCCCACGCCCAGGAAGAGCCCGAATCCGAGCAGGATGGCGGCGGTACGCCAGGGGTTCTCGAGATCGACGGACACGAGCCCGGCGAAGAGTCCCACCGCTGCCAGCGGGACGTAGGTAGGGGTGAAGCGCTGTCGGACCATCTGCTCGCGAGTCCTGTCCTGCATGCGCCGGATGTCGTCGAGCGAAAGCTGCGCATCGTTCGGGTTCATGGACCCATGATCGATCTTCCGACTACTTTCCCGCAAGGAAAACAGTCGTGGCTTTCCTCACAGGAAAGTAGTCGTTCGGGCGGCGGGCTCCGGGTCGCCAGCGGCTGGGTGAGCGCCCCCGGAGGCCGTCGGTACGCGGTGCACCCAAAGCCTCCGGGGCTCTCGTCGAAGACGCCGACCAGGCAGGTACGGGTCAACTCATGCCGCAGAACTTCGTCCTGCGGCATGTACGCAATCTCATGCAGGACTAGCGAAGTCGCGCAGACCCCCGGAGAGGCTGGCGAGGAGCCGGGGCTGTCTCGCATTGCTACGGTCGAACCGTCCCGACCACGGATCCGGCAACCGAGAAAGGAGAGCCCATGACGACCTACCAGGATCGAGACTCGATTGCAGCCGGTTGCTCGCCGACGGGACCTTCGCGGTGACTCCCGACGACGCGCTGGCGCTGCTTCGCGCGGACCGGGCGGCGCACGACCATCAATCGCTGTTGACGGTGTACAGGGAGGCCGACCACGAGGGGACGCGCCAACTCCGGGACGCTGCTGAGCAACTGCTCGTCAAGAAGGGCGACCGCTGTCCCGTCGGGGCCGTCTGCATCCTGTCCTGGTCCCAGTGGGGCATCTTCGAACGGGACCGCCTCAACCGGCTCGTCAACCGCTACCTCCAGCGGGGTCCCCTGCAACAGCTTGGCCGGGTACTGCAGGCACAGGCCGGCTGTCTCAATCCGATCCAGGTGAAGGCGCTGGAGGCCGTCGCGGCAGGTGACCCGCTGCGACACCTGCCGGTGTGCGCGGCAGTCCTTTCCAACGACGCTTCGACAGGGGCGGTGTGGGAGGCGCTCGCCGCCATTCTGCGGAACTCTACCGATCCGGACGCTTTGGCCGGCGCCTATGACGCCACCGAGCAGGCCGGGGTACACGCGGACTCCCATGAAATCATCCGGTCCCGCCACCTCTCCCGAGCCGAACTGGAAGCCATCGGCGCACGGACCCGGGACCGCAGATCGTTCGCCTAGGGCGTCGCCTTGAGCGGGCAGGGCCTCACGACCCCGGGATGGCCGTCAGGACCATGACCTGGGGTACGACGGACGAGTCGACCCGTACGCCGGGTTATGAAGGTGGAACACGCTCCGACCGGGGGCGGAGCCCGGCGACAACCGCTGTGGGCCGTCGCCGGGTCGCGAAGCCGTGTCGTCGCTACATCCAGGCTGGCGACGTCAGCGCATCATTCGCAACCATTCGCCATCACAAGCAGCTCGGCGAGCCCACCCCAACCCCGACCGGATGAAGCCGAACCCGGCACCGATCCTGGACGCCGTCCGCGAGCTGCACGCCGAACCCGGGATTGCCTCCTGGTCGGCGACTCACTCAGCGACATTCAAGCGGCCCGCGCCGCCGGAGTCGTCGCCATCGGGTATGCCAACAAGCCCGGCAAACGCGAGCGGTTCGGCGCAGCGGACGCGGTCATCGACAGCATGGCCGACCTGGTAGCCGCCTTCGCCGTCGACAAGCTGTAGCACCACCACCCCGTACACGAGCGCCCCGGACGATCATCCCCGGGGCGTTTCTCGTGCCCTCAGTCGACGTGCGGCACCCGCCCCGCGAGGTAGTCCGCGATCTGCCGCCGCATCGTCGGATGGATGTCCAGCCCCGCCAACTCGTCCGGCAGGAACCAGGCAACGTCACTCGCCTCGTCGTTCGGCGCCGGAGCACCACCAATCGGCCGGGCTAGCAGCGTCACCTCGTATTCCTGCCGGACCTCACCATCGGAGTACGCCACGATGTGCCCTGGGTCGGAGTAGACGCCGACGATGCCGGTCACCTCGACCTCGACCCCAGTCTCTTCCAAGGTTTCCCGGACCGCGCACTCTGACGGAGTCTCGCCGATCTCCATCTTGCCCATCGGCAACGCCCACTGGTCAGTGTCGCGCCGCCGTTGCAGCAGGATCGCGCCCTGGTCGTCGACCGCCAGCACCCCGCAGGCAGGAACGAGCGTGTTCGCCTTCGGCGCGTCCGGATCGTTCCAGTGCTCGACACGACCCATCCTCAGACCTCCGTCCCCAGCCACGGCACCGCCGTAGCCCACACCCCGGTCGAAGCTGGCCGCGTAGTGCTCGAACAGCCCGCCACCGTCGACCTTACGGAGATGGAACGTCGGATTGGCCGACGCCGGCTCACCGTACGCATGCGGGTTCGTCAGAATCTCGTCGTCGTACCGGAACAGACTCGCGTAGAGCGTCGTCGGATGAAGCCGAACCTCACACCCGTCCACGCCGGCCAGCTTCCGGTAGTACGTCAACGACGCCCGGATCTTCGCCGCCAGCGTCCCGCCAAGCCCCTCCTCCCGATCCCGGACCGCCACCGCCTCACTCGCCGGGTCACCGAAGCACAGCCGGACCTGCATCCCGGCCGAGAGGCGGTCAGCGAGCATGCGGCCACCCGAGGCCGTGTCTGCGCGAAGAACGTCCCGGAGAACACCAGCACGTCGATCCGCTCCTGGGCCTCAGTGAGCAGCCGTAGCCACGTCTCACGCGGCACCGCCGCCCGATCCGGGAAGACCTCGATCAATTCCGCGCGGCTGGCCTCCTCCCGCTTACCAGCGACGGAGGCGAGCACAGCCGGCCACAGGTACGCCTCTTCCGCACCCAACCGCCGCGCCGTCGCCCACCGATGCCGCCGATGCGGAACCCGGCCGAGGCTGATCCACCGCTCCACCGTCTTCGGATCTACACCGCACTCATCGGCCAGGTCCTCGACGCGCACCCCACGACGAACCATCACCGTCCGCAGACGTTCGTTCATCTCCCCATTTGGACGTTTCCTCCACCGGACGTTTCAAGCCCGTCACAGGACGTTTCCCAACGCCCCCAGACGTCGACCACCAGTCCATCAGGGCGGATGCGCCGTACCCACCAACAGCCGTTGACTACACACCGTCGTACGGAATTGTCCCTGTCCCCGTGCTCGCCGCCATGGCCGCGAGGGCAGGTGAGTACGACACCAACGGTCGGGGTGCGGGTCATCACCCTCTAGCCCGCGCCCCGACCTCCGGGACCGATAGGAGAACGGGACGTGTCCGGACGCCAGCGGTCCAGAGAGTGGCCACCCCGAAACTCGATCACTCCTCGGGCCAGCCAACATCCATCATGGGTGACGGAGCCGGCCGAGCCGGAAGAACGGTTCGTCCTGCACATACCCTTCCGGGCTGCAGACGTAGGAGCAGCCTTCGAAAGAGCGGGATTGGTCGCCGACATCTTCCTGTTCCTCCCCGACTTCGACCGAGGCGAAAGCACCGTCACCTACGAAGGCGACCAAATCAACCACTACCGCGTCATCTGCGATCGACAGTTGCCCAACGGAACCCGCTGCCCCCTTCACCGCTGCCACCCAGGCGAATGCCGTCCTGGCTAGAGGATCATGCGTTCAACGTGTCGATTTGGCGCCAAGTGCGGTCCTTGAGAAAGGCCGGGTAGCGGCAGCCAGAATAGGAGAGGAACACCACTCTTCACCTACGGAATGACCCAATTGTTGACCAGTCACGTGACGACCATGAACTGCGGTTGTTGCCCGACGCCGAAGACTAACTCGCGTAGTCGCGTCGGGCCCTCGATTACAGCGTGAGAGCAGAAAGAGCGGTGGTGATAACCTCTACTGCCTTCTTCACATTCTCACGACTAATAGCTTCGAGCCGAATGTCAACATACACCTGGTAAGTCCCATGGGTTCCCGGACGCCTTGTTACAAACTTGGCGTAAGGCTTCAAAGCATCGTCAAGCCTCCGGTTTAACACCCTACGCATCTGCTCATTTGAGGTATTTTGAAACGCAATCCTACGCTGTGGAATATACTGGGTCTTCAAGAGAGGCATATATCCCTTACCTCTGAAGCGCTTGTCTTGCCACTCAAAACTGATCTCCCATGTCCCGGCACTTGAAATGAAGGAGGTTGCAGACCTCACCGGGACCGGTCGGCTGGAGAGGGAAGAGATCAGCTCAGCAATAAATTCATCTTTATCGAGAGAGGCCTCCGCGCTCGTATGCAACAACGAAGCTTCTACGTCCTTCAATTGTTGGATAATGGGAGTAAAGCTGCGGATACGTTCTGCAGAATTCCACACGGTTGAAATCTCGTACAGAGCAGCCAGCGAGAGCGCGCTAGAGCTATCGAAGCCTTTCCGGAACGCCGAGTCCCTCAAGCGTTCGGCGTTGCCATCCAGATCCACGGGATTCGGATCCTGGCCGGTGACACTGTAATACAGTAATTGCCCAAAGGAAAAAACATCTAACGCCGGGGTTTTCGCAAGAGCCGCCTTCGGGTCATAACTAAAGAACTGCTCTGGCGCGGCGTAATGAACGACACCCATAGCCGTCTTGGTGGCCCTCTGAGTGTTTGTGCTAAACCACGCCAAGTCAAAGTCGGTTAGAAATGGCTTCCAAGTGCCATCTTCCTGAAGCTCACAGACGATATTCTCTGGCTTGATATCCCTATGAATCACATCGTGCCTGTGGGCATAATCTATGGCATCCGCTATTTGTACTAGGATGCGGAGAAGGTCAACGGGCTCCATGAAGGCATGAAGTTCAAGGGTCCGCAGGTTCGGACCATCGATGTAATCCATCACGAAACCGGTCGGACACCTGCTATAACGATAGACACCGACGATCTGCGGGTGGGCGAGCATTCGCATGGCGTCATAGCCATTCTCGAAGCGTCGAGATTTTGCGCCGTCATAGTTTTCATGCGGATGGTAGATCTTCAGTGCGACACGCTTGCCCGAATCGCGATCCACGACTTTCCAGACGGCACCGAATCCGCCTTCGCCGATTCGTTCCTCCAACTCTCCTTCGGGAATCCTCGTTCCTTCCTCAACGTATCCAAGCTCGATGCGATACCGAAGCAATGTTTGGAGTGATTTCTTGAACTGCACCCTCCCTTCGAGGCCGGGAATCGCAGCTTTCTTTGTAAACCATTTATCAATTGTTTCAAGTTTACGACTACACTCGCCATGCCCAATGGTACGCCATTCGTCCGGAGTAAACTTTGATTTGAAGGCAGCGTATTCGTCAATTAGTCCAGCCGCCGCCCGTTCGATCTCACGGAATTCGTCCTCTGGAAGCGGAGGAGGCAATGCAGGCGTTAATCCCGTTCCGATAAGTAAACGTCCTGCGACATGTCCACCAAATACAGGCTTCTGGCGCTCGTCTCCGTACGGACCGTGACTTGACATATTCCGCGACACAAAGTCGTACAAGGTATTAGCGGTCAAATTCCCTTGATGGTCGACCGCCTCGCCGATCAGTCCTTGGAGGAGGTAGTAGGTAAAGATCCCATGACCAGAGTTTCGCTCCTCCCAAGCTAGCTGATCACTCAAGCATGCGGCCATTACTGCCACAGATCGCACACCCGGACGGAGCGCATCCAGGATATCCGGATTCAGTAATGAACGAAAATTATAAATGGCCGACTGGACAACAGCTGCAGTTCCAGAATGACAGCAGTCCAAGATCAAAAGATTCCCGTCATCCTCCTTGCCAGACGAGAGAAGTTCAACAAGCTTCCGAAGTTCTAGCCCTTCATCGAATTCGGCGTTGTCGTGGGTGACGAGGTAAGTACCGAAGTCAGTAGCAACGCCATGGCCAGAGAAATAGAATAAAACCGATTCGAAGCCACCAGATTTTGCCTCCAATACGGCTCTGATCACGGCAGCCTTCGTGGCTTCTTCGTTCGTAATTGCATGAACAAAGTAGCCGTATTCTTCCATGGCTAACACGGCCGAGAGCGCGCTTACATCATTAACACTACAGTTCAATTTTGCCCAGCGGCCAGAATAGTCATCGATCCCTACAAGCACCGCAATCTTTTTCGGCAAGACCCACTCCCAGTGATCGGACGCTGTGACGAAGTTACTATCCATCTCCCTAGATCGGTACCGCCATAGGACTCTCCTCGAGCCCCTCCGAAAGGCCGACCTGGGGCCGGGCATTCCGGGACAGCACGCCAATAAGTGCAACAATCGACATCGGCGTAGGCGTCCCAGTTGCCGAATCGCTCTTTCCTTGATCAAGGCACCGCGCTCCGCGCGGTGCGGGGCGGCAAGCCCGGCCGGCGGCACGCCGCCCCGGCCGCCTACGGCGCCGGGGCGGAAAGCCACCGACAGCCGCCGGGGCGCCGCCCCAAACGGCCAGAGAAGCCCGTCCCAGCAAGGCCGTGACGGAAGCCGGCAGGGCTGGACGCCGTCGAGCGCTTGGCTTCCGACTGCCGCGCCAGTCCAAACCCCGGACTGGCTTGGGCCGTCTGGGCCGCCACCGGGCCGTCAGACGCCACCCAAGGGTGACCAAGGTCAACCAACGACACCAGGCGAAGAAGCAGGTCACGGCCGTGATCAGGACCGTGACCTGTAGTACGACGGACGAGTCGACCTGTACGCCGGATTTTGTGCCCGGCACGCACCGTTGCCGGTGGTGCCGGCGGCGGTCATCCATCTCGGCCTACCGTTGCCGGCAGGCTCCAGCGGCCTACCCGCAGACATCGGGCGGGCCGCCCTCGAACGCCTGCGCGGGCCGTTGCCTTTCGGCGATGGCCCTTTCTTGGCCTTGCTCCGGGTGGGGTTTACCGAGCCATCCCGGTCACCCGGGATGCTGGTGGGCTCTTACCCCACCGTTTCACCCTTACCGAACCGGTCAATCAACGCGTTTCCGCGTAAACCACCCGCCCGGCGGTCTGTTTTCTGTGGCACTTTCCCGCGGGTCACCCCGGGTTGCCGTTAGCAACCACCCTGCCCTGTGGAGTCCGGACGTTCCTCGGCGGCGGGCTCGCGGCCCGCCGACGCGACCGCCCGGTCGACTCGTCCGTCGCGTACCCAATGGTAGCGATGATCCCGAAGAGCGATCCACCCGGCCGCTCCCGGGTACGCCTCGGGGAATCCGGCAGGCCACCGAGCGGCCGGGAACGGCGCGCGATTAGCCTCGACAGGTTATGGATTTTCCCGAGGCGCTGCTACTGCTCGCTGCCGGGCTCGCCGCGGGCGTGGTCAACGCGGTGGCCGGCGGCGGTTCGCTGATCACCTTTCCCGCCATGATCGCGGTCGGGCTGCCGCCGATCCCGGCGAACGTGAGCAACTCGATGTCGGTCTGCCCCGGCTATCTGGCCAGCGTGTGGGGCAGCCGGGCCGACCTTCCGGACCGGCGCTGGCTGCTCCGGCTGGTCCCCGGCACCGTGCTGGGCACCGCCGCCGGGTGCGCGCTGCTGCTCTCCACCCCGGCCCGGGCGTTCGAGCTGGTCGTACCGTTCCTGGTGCTGGGTGCGACCGCCGTACTGGCGTTCCAGGACCAGCTTCGCCGCCTCGTCGGCCAGCCCAGCAGGCCCCTGGAGAGCGGCCGACCCGTCGCGGCCGTAGCCGGCTACCGGGCCGCCGCGGGCGGGACGGTGCTGCGGAGTACCTCCCGGCAGACCCTCGCGCTGCACACCATGGTCGTGGTCGGCGCTGTCTACGGTGGATACTTCGGTGCCGCGCTCGGGGTGATGCTGGTGGCCGGGCTGGCGCTGGTGCTGGACGAGACGCTGACCCGGGTCACCGCGATCAAGAACGTACTCTCCGCAGTGGTCGGGCTGACCACGATCGTCGCCTTCGCCGCGTTCGGCCCGGTGAACTGGACCGCCGTCGCGGTGGTCGCCCCGGCGACCGTCATCGGCGGGTACGCGGGTGCGCGGCTCGTCCGCCGAATGGCACCGGATCTGCTCAAGACCGTGATCGTGCTCTTCGGTACGGCGATCGGCCTGCTGCTGCTCTACCGCTCCTGGACCTGACCCGGAAGCAGGGGGCAGGTCGCCGGGTCAGTGCCTGCTGCGTTGCGCGGGATAGCGTCGGCGGACCTCGGTCAGCATCCAGCCGAAGAACGCCAACTCCAGCAGCCCGAAAGCACCGACCAGCACCATTTCGATCATCTGCCGCACCTCCGGTCCGGATCGACTCGCGGGTCGCTTCCTTCCACGCTAGCAACACCCACCGCCCGGCACCCGGCAAGAGAGCCCCGCGACCAGGTCGGCGTACCCGATGGGTTGCCTGCGCTGGCCACGGGGATCTCCCCGGGGGCGGGGGTGGTGGGGCCGGTGTCGGTGCCGGGTCGGTCAGACCTTCGGGGCGGGTTCGACGCTGTCGTCGGCCACCTCGTCGGTCGACTCCCTCGGGCTGGGTACGAGTCGCGGGTCGCCCTCGTCGGCGAAGTAGTCGTCCTGCTCGGTGCCGTCGACCCCGTCGGCGACCTTGGCGGCCCGCAGGATCAGCGTGACGATGGCCGCGACCAGCAGGTTGACCACGACCGCGACCAGACCGACATAGATGGTCTTGGTCGAGCCGTCGAAGCCGAGCTTCTCCAGCGGGAAGGCGGAGCCGCCGAAGTGCGCCCGCTTCGTGGCCGGGTTGGGGATCTGGTAGAGCATCCACATGCCCAGGCCCATTCCGGCCGCCCAGCCGGCGACCAGCGCGCCCCGGTGGAACCAGCGGGTGTAGAGGCCGAGGGCGACCGCCGGCAGCGTCTGCAGGATGATGACCCCGCCGATGAGCTGGAGGTCGATCGAGAACTGCGGGTCGAGGAAGACGATGCAGGCGACCGCACCGATCTTCACCACCAGCGACGTGATCTTGGAGACGTTCGCCTCCTGGGCCGAGGTGGCGTCCTTGCGCAGGTACTCCTTGTAGATGTTCCGGGTGAAGAGGTTGGCCGCCGCGATCGACATGATGGCGGCCGGTACCAGCGCACCGATCCCGATCGCGGCGAACGCGATCCCGGCGAACCAGCTCGGGAACTGCTGCTCGAAGAGGAGCGGTACCACCGTGTTGTTGTCCACGGTGCCCTCCGTCGCGCCGGGCAGCGGGGTCACCCCGGCGGCGATGGCGGCGTACCCGAGCAGGGCGATCAGACCGAGCAGCAGGCTGTACGCCGGCAGCGCCGACATGTTCCGCTTGATCACGTCCCGGCTCCGGCTGGCCAGCACGCCGGTGAGGCTGTGCGGGTAGAGGAAGAGCGCCAGCGCCGAGCCGAGGGCCAGGGTGATGTACTGCAACTGGTTGTTGGCGTTGAGCGTGATCCCGTCGTTCGGGGACGGGCTGGCGTCGAACTTCGCGTCCGCCGCGTCGAAGATGCTCCCCCAGCCACCCAGCTTGTAGGGCAGGTAGACGATCGCCACCAGGATCACGATGTAGATCAGCGAGTCCTTGACGAACGCGATCAGCGCCGGCGCCCGCAGCCCGGACTGGTAGGTGTAGGCGGCCAGGATGGCGAAGGCGATGATGATCGGCAGGTGCCGGGCGATGGTGCTCTCCCCGGTCACTCCCATCGTCTTGAGTACCGCCTCGATGCCGACGAGCTGGAGCGCGATGTAGGGCATCGTGGCGACGATGCCGGTGATCGCGATGATCAACGCCAGGGTCGGCGAGTCGAACCGCTTCCGGACGAAGTCGGCCGGGGTGACGAAGCCGTGCCGGTGCGACACCGACCAGAGCCGGACCAGCACCAGGAAGACCAACGGATAGATGATGATCGTGTACGGCACCGCGAAGAACCCGGCCGCGCCGGCTCCGAAGAGCAGCGCCGGTACGGCCACGAAGGTGTACGCCGTGTAGAGGTCGCCGCCGACCAGGAACCAGGTGATCCAGCCGCCGAAGCTGCGGCCGCCGAGGCCCCACTCGTCGAGGTGCGCCATGTCGTTCGGCGCACGCCACCGGGCAGCGACGAAGCCCATCGCGCTGACCAGCAGAAACAGCAGTGTGAAGATGATGATCTCAGTGAGATGGTCCTGCCACACCGTTGGTCACCCCCGCTTCTTCGTCATCTGGTACACCAGGGTCGTGGTGCCGACCCCGAGCAGGATGAAGGCCAACTGGAGCCAGTAGAAGACCGGGAAGCCGAAGAGCCGGGGCGAGTCGGCGTTGAAGAGCGGGGTGATCAACGGTACGACGATCGGCAGGAAAAGCAGCCAGTTCCAGGGGCTGTGGTCCTTCGCCCGCGCTCTCGACACCACCTGACGGGTCGGTGCCGTCGGCGTCTCAGAGTCACTCATGCCGGCACTCCGCTTCGCTCCGTACCGTCCTGAGACTCGTCGGCGCTGAGTTCGATGGTTCGCTCGCTGCGCTCGCTCATGCCGTCTCCTCGCTGCGCTCGGCCCGGTGACCCGCCCGGTCGACCCGTGTCGTGGGGACGTCCGGTGACGTGTCGTCGCTGACCTGTGTGTGACGCCGGAGGTTAGGGCAGAGTGACGGCGGTCACCCTGACGAAACGGGACCGGTGCGCCCAACGGCGACCACGGTGCGCCGAATGGTGATCAACGGCCAAAATAACGGCTCATCAAACGGAACTATCACCACAAACACTACATCGAAGTACGACGATTGCTCTTGATCGAGGGTCGGTCGGTTGCCATGCTGGCCGGGTGCCGCGATTCTCCTCGTACGACAGCACCGCGCTCGCGTACCACGTGCTGGGGTCCGGGCCACCGATCGTCTGCCTGCCGGGCGGGCCGGCCCGCGCGTCGAGCTATCTCGGCGACCTCGGTGGACTGGGTCGGGAACGCACACTGCTCCGGCTCGACCTGCGGGGCAGCGGCGAGTCGGCCGTCCCCGAGGATCCGGCGAGCTACCGGTGCGAACGGCTGGTCGACGACGTCGAGGCGTTCCGGGTCCACCTCGGACTGGACCGGATGGACCTGCTCGCCCACTCGGCCGCCGGCAACCTCGCGGAACTCTACGCGGCCCGGCATCCACACCGGATCTCCCGGCTGCTGCTCGTCACCCCGGGCCTGCGCTCGGTCGGGGTGGAGACGATCGGTTTCGCGGAGGCGGTCGCCGCCCGCGCCACCGAGTGGTGGTATCCGGAGGCGAAGGCGGGGCTGGACGCCTGGCAGGAGGCGGCCGGCCGGGGCGCCGGCCCGGAGGAGGTGAACCCGCTGCGCAGCGCCGCCGCGCCGTTCGCGTACGGGCGGTGGGACGAGCGGGCCCGGGCACACGCCGAGGCCGAACAGGAGGAGCGACCCGACGAGCCCTCCGTCGGCTTCTACGACGGCTTCGCCCCGGAGACCGCCGAGGTGCGTGCCGCACTGGCCCACCTCGACGCCCCGGTACTGGTCGTCGCCGGTGAACTGGACCCGGCACCCACCCCGGCGGCGGCCCGGGCGCTCGCCGCGCTCTTCCCGAACGCCGAGACCGTGGTCCTGGACGGCGCCAGCCACTTTCCCTGGCTCGACGACCCGCCCCGGTTCGTCAAGACCGTGCTCACCTTCCTCACCGAGGAACCCCGTAACCTCGGCGAGTGACCCCGGAACCTGGCCGCGCAACCCCAGGACCTGACGAGGAACCCCGAGACCTCGGCGAGGAAGCCGGGAAGCTCGCCGCCCCGGACTGACCCGGCCGGCTGACCCGGCCGGCTGGTTGGTCGGCTGGGCGGCCGGATCGGGTCAGATGCCGGTCAGGTGGGCAGTGTCGTTGACGGTCCGCACCGCCATCCCGCCGTCCGGCCAGATGTCCAGCAGAGACAGACCGGCCGGGTCGAGATAGAGCCGGTGCAGGAAGGCGTCGGTCGCGGCCAGCGCGTCGCGGAGCGCGATCTTCACCGGAGAGACGTGCGAGACCACCACCACGGTCTCCCCCGGATAGTCGGCCAGCAGCTTGGCCATCGCCCGGCTGACCCTGGCGCCGACCTCGACGAAGGACTCCCCACCGGGCGGGGCGACGGCCGGCGAGGCCAGCCAGGCGTCCAGTTCGGCCGGCCAGCGCTCCCGTACCTCGGCGAAGGTGCGCCCCTCCCAGTCGCCGAAGTCGCACTCGATCAGATCGGGCTCGACCACCACCGGTACCCCGCCGAGGCCACCGGCGACGATGCCGGCCATCGCCGTACACCGGGAGAGCGGCGAGCTGACCACGGCCGCGACCTGGTCGACCAGCCCGGCCACCCGCCGGGCCGTCGCACCGGCCTGGGCCAGGCCCCGGTCGGAGAGCGGCACGTCACCCCGGCCGGAGTAGCGGCCTTTCGCGGTGTACTCCGTCTCGCCGTGCCGGAGCAGCAGCAGCCGGGTGGCGGTCTCCGCCGGACGCGGCTCCCAGGAACTCTTCGCGGTCGACCCCTGCGCGGCGACCTCGTGCGCCTCCGCCCGCCCGGTCGCGCCGGCCGGCGCCGCGGCCTCCGGCTCGGCCGCGCTGTCCCGGGCGACCTCCGGCACCTTGCCGGCCGCCAGGTCCATCGCCGCGTTCGCCAGCGCGTCCGCGTGCCGGTTGCGCTCCCGGGGAATCCAGGTGTACGTCACCGAGTCGAACTTCCGGACCAGCCCGGCCGCCTGCGCGGCGAGCGGACGCAGCCCCGGGTGCTTGATCTGCCAGCGGCCCGCCATCTGCTCGACCACCAGCTTGGAGTCCATCCGCACCTCGACGCCGGACGCGCCCACCTCGCGGGCGGCCTCCAGCCCGGCGATCAGACCACGGTATTCCGCGACGTTGTTGGTGGCGACGCCGATCGACTCGGAACGCTCGGCCAGCACCTCGCCGCTGCCGGCGTCCCGGACCACCGCCCCGTAACCGGCCGGGCCGGGATTGCCCCGCGCTCCGCCGTCCGCCTCCACCACGACCTTACGACCCGGCACGGGCCCACCCCCCGATCCCGCCACCGACGCCGGTCACAGTCCGGACTCGGCGGTACGCACCATGATGCGGCGGCACTCCTCGCAGCGCACCACCTCGTCCGGGGCGGCGGCCTTGATCCGGGCCCGGTCCGCACCGTACAGCTCCAGCCGGCAGCCGCCGCAGCGCCCACCGGCGACCAGGGCCGCACCGAGCCCGCCCGACGACTCGCGGATCTTGTCGTAGAGCGTCAGCAGGTCGGCCGGGAGGTCGGCCGCGAGCGGCTGCCGCGAGCCGGCCTTGAACTCCTGCTCCTTGCCGATCTCGGCAAGGGCCTGGTCCCGCCGCTGTTCGGTCTCCGCGCGCCGCTGCCGGGCCGCCGCCAACCGCTGCTCGATCCCGTCGAGTACGCCCTGCGCGGTCTCCCGCTGCTCCATCAGCTCCAGCTCGGCGTCCTCCAGCTCGGTCTGCCGCCGGTTGAGCGAGGCCAGCTCGTGCTGCAACGCCTCCAGCTCGCGGGCCGGCCCCGAGCCGACGGTCAGCCGGGCCTGGTCCCGGTCCTTGCGGATCCGCACCTGCTCGACGTCGCGCTCCAGCCGGGCGATGTCCCGGTCCAGGTCGTCCACCGCCACCTGGGCCCGGACCCGCTCGTCCTCCAGTGCGGAGAGTTCCCGGGCCAGCGCCTCCAGCTCGGCGTGCTCCGGCAGCGTACGACGCCGGTGCGCGAGCTGGGCGAGCCCGGTGTCGATCGCCTGTAGGTCGAGCAGGCGACGCTGGTCTTTCGGATCGGCCTTCATCGCTGGGACTCCTTGTCCGGGGAGGATGCGGGGGTTAGCACGGGTGGTACCGGAGACGCCGCCTGCACCGTCCACGGGTCGGTGTCCAGATCGGACACCAGGGTCTCGACGCCCAGCCGCTCGCGCAGGTGGGCGGCGAGGTCGTCGAGCCAGGGCCGCTCGGTCGCCCAGTGCGCGGCGTCGAGCAGCGCCGGCCCCTCCTCGGCGAGATATTCGCTGACCGGGTGGTGCCGCAGGTCGGCGGTGAGGAAGGCGTCGACACCGGCCCGGAGGGCGTCGCCGAGGAAGGAGTCGCCGGCCCCGCCGCTGACCGCGACGGTCGAGATCGTCCGCCCGGGGTCGCCGGCGGCGCGTACGCCCCAGGCGGTCGGCGGGAGCGCCCGGGCGGCGTACCCGGTGAACTCGGCCAGCGTCGTCGGCTCCGGCAGCCGGCCGATCCGCCCGAAGCCCCGCCCCGCCCCGGCGGCCGGACCGGCGGGGTCGGCCGGGCGCAGCGGGCGCAGCTCGGTCAGGCCCAGCCGGGCGGCGAGCGCGTCGGAGACCCCGGGGGCGGCGACGTCGGCGTTGGTGTGCGCCACGTACAGGGCCATGTCGTTTTTGATCAGCTGGTGCACGATCCGGCCCTTGTACGTCGTCGCGGCCACCGACGAGACACCGCGCAGCAGCAACGGATGGTGCGCGACGATCAGGTCGGCGCCGTACCCGAGCGCTTCGGCGACGGTCTCGGGCACCACGTCCACGACGCAGCAGACCCGGCGTACCGGTGCGGACGGCTCACCGACCACCAGTCCCACCCGGTCCCACCCTTCGGCCCAGGCCGGCGGATACCGCTGGTCCAGCGCTGCCACGACGTCGGCCACGCTGACCGTCCGAGCTCCGGATGCACCCACGGCGGCCCAGCTTACCGGCGCCGGGCCGGCCCGCTGCGCCGTCCGCCCGGTTCAGCCGAGCTGACCGCTCACCGAGAGCCTGGACCGCAGCGCGGTGACCGCCATCTCCCAGGGAAACCGCTCCAGATAGCGCTCCCCGGTGCCCGGCGGATGCAGTGGCACGACGTGGTCGCCGAAGAGCACGGTGACGTCCCAGTCGCGCAGCCGGGCGAGGCTGGTCAGGAAGGCCGGGTGGGCCGCCATCGCGGCGTTGGTGAACGGCATCGCCACGATCGGCAGCCCCTTGCCGAGTCCCTCGACCAGCAGGCCGAGGGCGAGCGTGTCGGCTATCCCGGCGGCCCACTTGTTGATCGTGTTCACCGTCGCCGGAGAGACGATCATCGCGTCCGCGTCGGGCAGTACGTCCGGATCACCGGGGTTCTTGTACGTCGACCGCACCGGATGCCCGGTCTGCCGGCGCAGCGCCGGTTCGTCGGCGAACTTCGTCCCGTCCGGGGTCAGCACCACGCAGACGTCCCAGCCGTCCCGCTGCGCACAGGTCACCAGCCGACCGACGTGCCGGGTCAGCGGCGAACCGCAGGCGAGCACGTAGAGCACCCGCGACCCGGTCGACCCCGTCACCGGACGATCCCCCGCGCCGGGGTCATATCGCTACTCCCATCTGCTCAGCCAACTCCGCAATCGGCGCGGGCGGCGCACCCCGTGTGCGACGCAGCACGTTTGACATCACCTCGTGCGCGATCGGCCGGCACCGGATCTCGGACGGGGCCAGCCGGTCGCCGTCGACCAGCGCCTCGCCCGCCCGGTCCAGGTCGCCGATCTGGGCGAAGCCGCGGGCCAGGTCGAGCATGTGGTGCGCGCGCCGCTCCGGCAGCAGCGCGTTGAACCCCTCCCGCCGCATGATGCTCCGCTCGTGGGTCTGCACCGCGTTACCGCCCTCGCCGAGTTCGACCGCCGCCGCCGCCCGGTGCAGCTCCAGGTTGGTCGGGCCGAAGCTGGTCCAGTAGCGGTTCTGGTCGCCGCCGAGCCGGTCGGCCGCCCCCTCGGCCTCGTTGACCAGGTCCTTGACCGTGTTGTTGTCGCCCATCCGGGCCGCCGCCATCGCCCCCTGCAACAGCAGCATCCCGTAGACGGAGAGCCGGTCCGGCCCGGCGTCGTTGCCGCCGCCCGGCGCGAGGCGGTTGGCGACGCTCACGTTCACCTCCAGTGCCGGCCGGGCCCGGCCGAGCGCCAGCAGGGCGTTGCCGACCCGGTAGGTGGCCACCCCGGCCAGCAGCGGGTCGTCGGCGCGCTGGGAGACCGCCATCGAGCGGTCGGCGGCGAGCCAGGCCAACTCGTACTCGCCGAGTTTGCGCAGCGCCGACGAGGCGATCTGGTAGACCTGCCCGAGCAGGTGGGCGGCCTTGCCGGCGTCGTCGCCACCGGCCACGCTGTCCAGCGCCTGGGCGTCCCGGAGCAGCTTCGGCAGCGCCCGGGTCAGCACGCCGTACCGGGCGTACTGGTACGTCAGCCAGGCGTGGTTGACCGACTTGGTCATCTCGGCCAGCGAGGGCGGCTGCGGGGCGGTGCTGAAGAAGGATCTCATCGAGTCGTACCGCTCCAGCGCGGAGCGGATCTCCTCGACCTCCACCTCGTCGATGCAGGTGAGCCCGTCGGCCCGCCGTTCCGGTGCCTTGCCGAGCAGAAGTTGGGCGTCGAGCTGGAGTACGTCGGCGATCTCGTACAGCACCGAGAACTTGTCCAGTCGGCGTACGCCCCGCTCGACCTTGTCCACCCAGCTCTTCGACTTCCCGAGCCGATCGGCGAAGACCTGTTGCGACATCTTGCGGCGACCGCGCCAGTAGGCGACGCGCCGCCCGATCGGCAGTTCGTCCACGTCCGGCCCTCCTTTCTGCGTCGGCGGTCCGGTCAGGGGGCCCGCGCCGGTGCGAAACGGGGTGCGACTCACGTCTGTGCTGGTCGCACAGCATGTACGTCACTCCGGAGACGGCCGCTCGTAGCTTTCGATGCAACTTGCGGCTGTCTGCCCGGACAAACGACCGCGTCAGACGCCAGTGACGGGCTTCGACCTGCATTACTGGCCGAGATCGATAAATGTAGGGGGTTCACGAAAATGTGGGAGAAAGTCCGTCCACGTTCGGTCCGTTTCGTCCAACTCGACCGGGTCCGGCTGCGTCGCATCGCGGTCCGCTACGCCGCGCACGGTTGGCAGGTCACCCCCGGCGCCTGCCTGGCCCGGCACCGGTTCGTCTGCGGCCGGGCCGGCTGCCCGACCACCGGCTGTCATCCGGCGCTGGAGCAGTGGGAGCAGAGCGCCACCGCCGACCCGGCCCGGGTCGCCACCTGGTGGCGGCTGCGCCCGCACTCGATCCTGCTCGCCACCGGCGGGGCCTTCGACGTGCTGGAGGTCCCCGCCTACCTGGGCCGGTTCGCGCTGGAGCAGGCCCGGCCCCAGCTCTTCGGCGCCGTCTCCGGCCAGGTCCGCGGGCCGGTCGCGGTCACCCCGGACGGCCGGTGGATGTTCCTGGTACGCCCCGGCGAGCCGCTCCGGCCCGAACTGGAGCAGAGCCTCTACGTGGTCCGGCACGGCTCCGGGTCGTGGATCCCGGCTCCGCCGACGCGGCTGCCGGAGGGGACGGTGCGCTGGCTGGTGTCGCCGGAGGAGACCCGCTGGCGCCTGGCCGACCCGTACGGCGTGCAGGAGCTGCTCGTCGAGGCGCTGGAGGCGGTCGCGCCGGCCCTGCCCGAGCCGCTCTTCCCGGCACACCTGCCCGCCCCGCGCCGGGGCTACTGAGTCCGGGCCGTCCGGTCCCGCCCCCGCCGGGCCGTACAGCAATCGCCGCGCTCCGCGGTGCCGGCGTCCCCGCCGGCCCGATCTGCCCGGCGGGTCTCTTCTGCCGGCTCCGGGCCGGTCCCGCCCCGCTGGGCGGTTCGGTCCGGACCGCCCAGCGCGAGCCCCGCGCGGCCGGCGGTCAGGGCCGGCAGCAGGGGTACGAGCAGCGTGAGAGCCGCCCCGGACCGGGTAATCCGGCGCCGGACTGGTTGACGCCTGAGGAAAGGGCCCACGCCATGCTCAGCAAAGAGGATCAGCGCCGGTTTGACGAGATCACGCACCATCTCCGGATAACCGATCCCGAGTTCGTCGCCCGGCTGGGCGACCGGAGCAAAATGCGCCGCGCTCGGCTGATACTCGTGTTGACCTTCGTACTCTGGGCCACCGTGCCGGCCCTGGTCGTACTCGGCGGCTGGCTGGCCGTCGCGATCGCCCCGGCGGTACTGGTGGCGGCCACCCTGTTGATGTGGCAGGCGCGGCGGAACCGGTGACCCGGCGACGGGTCGCTCAGTCCGGGGCGCCGTCGCCGAACCGGGTGTAGGCGCGGCGGAGCCGCTCGGCCAGGCCCGGCCCACCGATCGCCGCCCCCGGCGGTCCGAGCTGGCGCAGTACCAGCTCCGGTTCGGTCGCCAGGGTGGGCGCGCGGGCCGGCAGCGGCACCGGGGCGACCCAGAACCGGTCCAGCATCCCGGCCAACGGCTCGGCGGGCAGGTCGGCGAGGGCCAGCCCGGCGCCGACCGGCGGCGGGTCGACCGGGGCGGTGTCCCGCTCGGCCTCCCCGCCAGCGGAGTCGGCACCGGAATCGGCGTCGGAGTCGGCGTCGGCACCGCGCAGTGTGCGCAGCCGGGCCAGTAGCCGGGACCGGTCCCGCCCCCGCCAGTGCAGCAGTTGGAACGGGTCCGCGTCGAACGCCTCGGCGAGCAGATAGAAGGTGGCAGCCAGGTGCTTGCACGGCACGGCGAAGTCCGGGCAGTCGCAGCGCTGGGTCAGCTCGTCGACGCCGGCCGGGAAGAGCGGCGCGCCCGCCTCGGCGAAGACCGTCTCCAGCTCCGGGGGTACGTCGCCGGCCAGCAGTCGCGCGCTGAACAGCGCCTGCGCGGCGAGCAGCGTCTCCAGCCGGGTCCAGACCCGTTCGGCCAGCGGCCGGAACCGGATCGACACCCGGTACGGCGTCGGCCGGGAGCCCTGGACCACGGCGGTCACCTCGCCCGGTGCCACGTCGAGCGAGAGCACCTGCCCGGCGCGGGCGTACGAGCGGCCCCGGGTGAGCCGGGTGCCCAGCGCGAAGGACTCGAGTACGTCGAGGAAGCGGCGGGACCACCACGAGCGCCCGATCGCCCCCCGGGGGGTACGCGCCCGCAGTCCACCGTCGACCTTGCGCGGCCGGCCGTACTCGCGGAAGTCGGTCATTCCACCACCGCCCCGCTCTCCAGCGCGAAGAGCTGACGCAGTTCCGAGGTGGAGAGTTCGGTGAGCCACTGCTCGCCGGTGCCGACGATCCGGGCGGCCAGCCCCCGCTTCTCGTTGATCATCGCCGCCACCTTCTCCTCCACGGTGCCGGCGCAGACGAACTTGCGTACCTGCACCGGGCGGCGTTGGCCGATCCGGAACGCCCGGTCGGTGGCCTGGTCCTCGACCGCCGGGTTCCACCACCGGTCGACGTGGATGACGTGGTTGGCGGCGGTCAGGGTCAGCCCGGTGCCGCCGGCCTTCAGGGAGAGGACGAAGAGGGCGGGGCCGGTCGACCCGTCCCCGGCGGAGGACTGGAACCGGGCCACCATCGCGTCCCGGTCCGCCTTGCCGACGCCGCCGTGCAGGTAGAGCACCTCGCGGCCGAACCGGGCGGCGAGGTGGGCCCGGAGCATGCCGCCGAACTCGGCGTACTGAGTGAAGATGAGTGCCTTCTCGCCGGCCGCGAGGACCTCGTCGAGGATCTCCTCCAGCCGGGCCAGCTTGCCGGAGCGACCGGGCAGCGCCGAGCTGTCCCGGAGCACCTGGGCGGGGTGGTTGCAGACCTGCTTGAGCCGGGTCATGGTGGCCAGCACCAGTCCGCGTCGCTCGATGCCGTCACTGGACTCGATCTTGGCCATCATGTCGTCGACCACCGCCTGGTAGAGCGACGCCTGCTCCCGGGTGAGGTTGCAGAGCACCTCCATCTCCAGCTTCTCCGGCAGGTCGGTGATGATCGACCGGTCGGTCTTCACCCGCCGCAGCACGAACGGGCCGGTGATCCGGCGCAGCCGGGCCGCCGCCTCGTCGTCGCCGTGCCGCTCGATCGGTTCGGCGTACCGCTTCTTGAAGGCCGGGGCGGCGCCGAGCAGGCCGGGGTTGGCGAACTCCATGATCGACCAGAGGTCGGCGAGGCGGTTCTCCACCGGGGTACCGGTGACCGCCACCCGGTGCCGGGCGGGCAGCGACCGGACGGCGGCGGCCTGCCGGGTCGCGGCATTCTTGATCGACTGCGCCTCGTCCACCACGATCCGGTGCCAGTCGACCTCGGCCAGCGCGGCGGCGTCCCGGGCCGCCAGCGAGTAGGTGGTGAGCACCAGGTCCGCGTCCCGGACCGCCGCGCCGAACTCCGCCCCGCGCGGCCGTTCCGCGCCATGGTGTACGTGCACCCGCAGCTCCGGGGCGAACCGGGCCGCCTCGCGCTGCCAGTTGCCGACCAGCGACATCGGGCAGACCAGCAGGGTCGGGCCGGCCTCCGGCGGGTCACCGGCGAGCAGCGCGAGCATCATGATCGTCTTGCCCAGCCCCATGTCGTCGGCGAGGATGCCGCCGAGCCCGAGCGACTGGAGGAAGGCCAGCCAGGCCAGCCCGCGCTGCTGGTACGGCCGCAGCGTCCCCCGGAAGGACTCCGGCGCGTCCCGGGGCGTCAGGTGCCGCTCGACCTGCCCGGCGAGCAGGTCGCCGAGCGGGCCGTCGGCGCTGACCTCCAGCACCGGCAGCGCCGCCGGGTCGTCCTGGGCGGCCAGTCCCAGCCGGAGCAGGTCCCCGACGGTCAGCTCGCCACCGGAGCGGAGCAGTTTGAGCCCGGCGGCGAGCCGCTTCGCGTCCAGCTCGACCCACTGGCCGCGCAGCCGGACCAGCGGCGTCTTCAGTTTGGCCAGCGCCCGCAGCTCGGCGGCGTCCAGCGGCTGGTCGCCGAGGGCCAGCTCCCACCGGTAGTCGACCAGCGCCTCCATGCCGAGCGCGCTGCGCGAGGCGACCGTCCCCGGCGCGGTACGGCTCTTCGCCTGCAACCGGGCCCCGAGCCGGGCACCCGGCCGCTGCCACCAGGAGGGGAGCAGCACCCCGAACCCGGCGGCGTGCAGCACCGGCGCGCCGTCCCGGAGGAACCGGTGCGCTCCCTCGGTGTCCAGCTCCAACGCCTCCGGCGCGGCCGTACGCAGCGCGTCGTCCAACTCCGGCCAGAGCCGGCTGGCCCGGCCCAGCTCGGTCAGCAGGGTCTCCTGCGGGTCGGCCAGGTGCCGGGCCAGCGCCGGCAGGTCGCCCCGGGCCGCCCAGATCCGCTCGGCACCGACCACCAGGCTCGGCTCGTCGGCGGCCTGGAGCGCGAACTCCACCCGCCAGCGCCGCCCCGCCTCGTCCGACCCGTCCGAACCGGCCGACCCGTCCGCCACGGCCAGCTCGGCCGGCCCGGTCGACGCCACGTCGATCTCGACCGGCAGCCGTGGTTCGACGAGCCGGAAGCAGGCCCGTACCGGGCTGCCGGCGGCATCCCGCTGCCAGGCGCGCAGTTCACGATCGAGTCCGGCCAGCGCCTCCGGTGTCGCGCCGAAGTCCCGCTGCCGCCCGGTCAGCGCCCGGAGCCAGGCCCGTACGCCGGCATCGGCGGCACCGGCCCGACCGGCTCCGATCAGCCGTACCCCCTCCAGGGCCGTCCGGGCGGCGGCGTCGGTGAGCGCGTCCAGGGCGTCCACGACGGTGGCCGCCGCCGAGCCGCTCGCTCCGGGAGCGTCGCCCGGCGGGACCGCCGCCGGCTCGCTGCCGTCGTCGGGTCGGATGCTCCCCGACCCGTCGCCGTCCGGCGCGGCGGCCCCGGGCGCGGGCGGGTCGAGCGCGGCGCGGGCCGCCGGCGGCAACGCCATGGTCAACGCCCGGGCCCAGCCGGCGTCCGCCCCGGTGAGCAGCGGGCGCCAGACCGCCCGGGCCGAGCCGGGGGTGGCCGGCGTGTGGAGGCCGGGCAGGGTCCTACCGCGCCGGACGAGTTCCACCGCGAACTCGGCCAGCAGGGCGAGGTGGCGCAGCGAGGCGCCCCGGGCCGGCGGGCCCGAATCGTCGCCGAAGGCGAGCAGCACCGGCAGGGCGTGGTCGGCGTCGTACTCCAGCACCGGCACCCGCCACGACGCGAGGCCGACCCGGCCCCGGCCCGGCGCGGCCGGCTCGGCCCGGACCAGCTCCGCGGAGTCGACGGGTGCACCGGCCCGGGTCGGCAGGGCGAGCAGGACGGCCCCGGTGGTCGCCTTCGCGGCGAGTTCGCCGAGCGCACCGGTCAGCCCGGAGTAGCCGACCGCGAACGGGTGCGGCCGGTGCCGGGGCGGGCGGCCGGGGCGGCGCGGCGGCCGGGCGGGCAGCGTGGAGTCCTCCCCCCACACCGCGAGCCGACCACCGGCCAGCCACACGGCGTGGACGACCAGCACGCACAGGTCCCTTCTCGGCCATCGGGTCAGCGGGCGGATCCCTTTGTAGCACCCCGTCCGGCACCGTCGCCGGGCGCGCACCGAGGTCCGGCTACCGGTCGGCGGCGTCGAGTGGGACGACGGCCGCCGCGCACCGCTCCAGGAGTTCCCGTTCGGCCGTCCGCACGGCGAGCAGTTCCTCTGGCGTCATTTCCGCAGGCTATGGCGTGATCCACCCCGGCAGGGCGAATATCCGGGACCGGCCGGACGCAGGATTGTTGGTGATTTTCGGCCTTACTCCAGTCACGAATCGAACAGTTCCGCCCCGGCAGCCGTACTAACGGAGAAGATGACGACAGGCATGGATGTGTCGGCATCACGAGGCGAGGCGGTGACCATGGACTTCCCGATCGTGAAGCGCGCCACGCCAGGGCGCTATCTGCTCCGCGGGCTGCTCTCCTGCGGACCCTGCGACGAGCTGGTGATCCCGTCCTTCTCGTCGAGCGGGCGCCGCTACTACGGGTGCCCCCGGCGGCAGTGCCCCCGCCCCTGGATACCGGCGGAGCAGACCGAGCAGGCGGTCTGGGCGCACGTCGCGGCGACGTACGCGGAGGCGACCCGGGACGTGCCGCAGGACCAGCGGCAGGCGCTGCTCGCGGCCGTACTGGCCCGGGTCAGCATCGGGGTGCGGGTCGCCGACCTGCACTACCAGTGGCGCTGAGCCGGCGGTGACGCCCGATCCGCTGCGCCGGACAGGGCACCGGCGGCAGGATGGCCACATGGAGGGCAGCACCGAGATCCCGCTGGTCGGTGGCGCGGGCGACGGCGGCACCGTGGCCGTCGAACTCGACGTGCACGGCCGCCCGCCGCTCACCCACCACCACGTGGTCGACGGTGGACTCGCCGGGGCCGAGATCTACGAACTGGAGGCGGCCCCCGGGGAGGGGCCGCCCTGGCTCTACCGGTGGCGCGGACCGGCCCCCTCCTGAGCGGAGGCCGGTCCGGAATCCACCCGGCGCGGTGGGCCGGTCACCCGCCCCGAAATACGAGCCGGTCACCCGCTCCGGAGCAGGAGTGGTCACCCGCCCCGGAACGCGGGCCGGTCACTTGCCCCGGAACACCCGGACCGTGGCCACGCCGCCCAGGGCCAGCGCGCCGAGGAGTACCGCCCAGATGACCGTGGTGTTCAGGCCGGTGCCGAACTCCGCGTTCGCCTTGGCGTTCGCGGCCAGCGACTGGTCCTGCGGCGCGGGCACCACCACCGGGGGAAGTTCGGCGTAGCGCACCAGGCCGGTGCTCTCCAACAGGGTCATGTGGGTCTGCACGAAGCCGTTGGCCTGCTCGGCGAGCGTGCGTACGGTCTCGTTCCGGGTACCGGCCCGGACCGCGCCGATCACCGGGAAGATCGCGCCGTGCGCCGCCCGCAGCCGGTCCACGAAGATCCGGTCGAACCGGGCACCGGACGCGTTCGTCATCTCGGTGATCCAGCCCTTCTGCTGGGCCGTCGGCTCGCTGGGCAACTGGACGCCGAGCTTGTTCGCCGCCTCGACGGTGAGCTGGTCCAGTTCGACGTGCTGCTTGGCGATCTCGGCGCCGATCTCCCGGACCCGGGCGCTGTCACCCTTCTCGGCCGCCATCTGGCCGGCCGGCATCTCCCAGAGCCCGGCCAGCCGTACCCCGCTGAGCAGTGCCATGTCGGCGGCGCCGAGCTGGGTCGGCCCGGCCGGCGCGGCGATCGCCGCCCCCGGCAGCACGAGCAGTCCGACCACCAGACCAGCCAGCAGAACAGCCGTCGGGCGCATTGCCTTTACCGCAGATCGGGCCGTGGCCACGTACTCAACCTCCCAGAAAGCGGCGCCAGAGTGGCAATGGAGTTGTCGGCCAGGACGCTATTGCGACGCACGCTTATGAGTCAATCTCGGACGCCGGAGCAGAGCGAAGCTTAGGCCCGATTTAAAGGAAACCTATACCGGCGGGTAGCGACGGCTCGACGAGCTGGGCGGCGGGTGGCGGGAAGATCACTGTCGGCGACCGATCGACGGCCGGCATCGACGGGTGGCACCTCGGGTGAGGTGAACGGGAATCTGGTGGGCGCGGCAGGTTTCGAACCTGCGACCCCTCGCTTGTAAGGCGAGTGCTCTCCCACTGAGCTACGCGCCCGGAGCGCCTCTGCGGCCTACCGGCGGCGGCAAGCTTACCCTGCCGCCCTGGTACCCGGTCCACCCAGTTCGCCGGTCCGCCGGATCCGGAGGCGGCGACGACGGTCGGGCTGCCGTGCCGGGCTCAGGTCAGTGCGGCGGCCAGGGCCTTGCGCCAGCCGGCCTGGTCGCGCGGTTCGCCGGGGCCGTTGCACTCGGCGAAGCGCACCGTACCGGCCTTGTCGATCACGAAGGTGCCCCGGTCGGCGAAGCCGGCGACGTCGTTGAAGACGCCGTACGCCCGGGCCACCGCGCCGTGCGGCCAGAAGTCGGCCAACATCGGGAACTGGTAGCCCTCCCGATCGGCCCAGACCTTGTGCGCGTAGACCGAGTCGACGCTGACCGTCAGCACCTGGACGTCGTCGTTCTGGTATTCGTGGAGGTTGTCCCGCAGCTCGGCCAGCTCACCCTGACAGGTGCCGGTGAAGGCCAGCGGATAGAAGACGAGCAGCACCACCCGTCGGCCCCGCAGCTCGGCCAGGCTCACCTGCTGGTTGTTCTGGTCCTTCAGCACGAAGTCCGGCGCCTGGGCACCGACGTCGATCGGCATGCGGTCCTCCCTGGTCGTGGGGCACCGACCGGCTGACCACGTCGGGTCGGCCGGTACGTCCGGTACGGTGCCCACCGGGAGCACCGTCCGGGGTGGGTCTCGCCACGAGCACCGTCCTGGATCAGACGGCGCCCGTGCCGCTCCTCCGGGCTACTTCTTCGCCTTGGCACCACGGCGCAGGACCAGTCGTGCTCCGCTCCAGTCCTTGCCGGCGTTCACGGTCGACGTCTGCTGGAGGCCGGCGGTGACCGCCGTCTCGCTGATCTCGCTCGGCTCGACGTGGCCGTCCCGCCCCGCCTTGGGAGTCAGCAGCCACACCACACCGTTGTCAGCCAGCGGGCCGAGGGCGTCGACGAGCATCTCGAACAGGTCACCGTCGCCGTCCCGGTACCAGAGCAGGACCGAGTCCACCACCTCGTCGGTGTCCTCGTCTACCAGCTCTCCGCAGCGATCGGTCAGGGCGTCCCGGAGATCCTGGTCGACGTCGTCGTCGTACCCCATCTCCATGACGACCATCCCCGGCTCGATGCCGAACCGGTCCGCCAGACTCCGTACGCCGTCGGCGGCCTGACCAGCGGTCGCGCTCACTGTCACGTGCCTCCTCATCTCCCTGCCAGCGGCATCCGTGCGACGCCGATGACGCAAAGTCCACACAGTTGTCCGGTCGCGCGCAAGTGGCGCACCGAGTCGAAGGGAATTTACCGTGCCAGCAGCGTTCGGGCACCCTGGGTAATGGCCTCTTCGGAGACCAGTACGTGACGGGCGGCCGGACCCAACGGGACAAAGGTATCGATAGAAGCCACCCTACGGGCAGAACCGACAAAACCGGCATCAACCAGTGCCGCCACCACCCCCTCACCGACCCCGCCGGACCGGCGCGTCTCGTCCACGACCAGCACCCGGCCGGTGGCCTGGGCCTCCCGGATGATGTCCGCGACCGGCAGCGGAGCCAGCCAGCGCAGGTCCAGCACCCGGACGCCGACATCCTCCTCGGCCAGCTTCGCGGCGGCCCGCAGCGACATGCGAACGCCATTACCGAACGTGATGATCGTGACGTCCTCGGCCGAGCCGACGCCGTACACCCGGCCCCGGCCGATCGGCACGTGGCTGGCCGTCCAGCCGCCCGGACCGAGGTACGGGGCGAGCCACTCCCCGTCGCCGTCGGCGTGCAGGTCGCGGGTGTGGTAGAGCGCGATCGGCTCCAGGAAGACGCAGACGCTGCCGTCGACCGCCGCGCTGGCCAGGCAGGAGCGCAGCATCGGGGCGGCGTCGTCGGCCCGGGCCGGCACCGCGAGCACCAGCCCCGGAACGTCCCGGAGTACGGCCAGCGAGTTGTCGTTGTGGAAGTGCCCGCCGAACCCCTCCTGGTAGGCGAGCCCGGCGATCCGCACCACCATCGGGTTCCGGTAGGCGCCCCGGGAGAAGTACTGCATCGTCGCCGCCTCGCCCCGCAACTGGTCCTCGGCGTTGTGCAGGTACGCCAGGTACTGGATCTCGGGCACCGGCAGCATCCCGCTCAGCCCGGCACCGAGCCCGAGCCCGAGGATCGACGTCTCGTCCAGCAGCGTGTCGAAGACCCGGGGCGCGCCGAACCGCTCCCGCAGGCCCTTGGTGACCCCGTACACCCCGCCCTTGGCCGCCACGTCCTCGCCGAAGACGGTCATGCCCGGATAGTCGAGCAGCCCGTCGGCGAGCGCCGCATTGATGGTCTGGGCCAGGGTGAGCGGCCCGGCCTGCTCCGGCAGCTTGCCGTCGAAGGCGGCGCTGCGGGCGGCGGCACCCGGCCCGGCGGCCCGGCCGGCGGCGTCGGTGACCGCCCGGGCGACCCGGACCGGCCGCCGGGGTGCCAGCGGCGCCACGATGTCCGCCGCACTCTCCAACTTGCGTTCGCCGAGCACCTCCTCGGCGACCTTGCGGACCTGCCAGCCGACCTCGTCGTAGCGGGCGATCAGCTCCTCCGGGGTGGCCAGGCCGGCCTCGGCGAGCAGCCGGGCGGTGGCCACCACCGGGTCCCGGTCCACGTCCCGGGCGATCTCGGCGGCGCTCCGGTACGCGATCTCGGCGTCCGCCCCGGCGTGCCCCATCAGCCGCACCGTGGAGAGGTGCAGTACCGCCGGGCGGCGGTGCCGGCGCACCCAGGCCGCCGCCTCGACCGCCACGTCGTACGTCTCGACCAGGTCGCAGCCGTCCGCCGAGAAGTACCGGATCCCCGGCTTGGCCCGCAGCGTCTGCGCCACCCAGCCGTCCGGCGACCGGACGCTGATCCCGAGCCCGTTGTCCTCGCAGACGAAGAGCACCGGGATGCGCAGCCCGGTGTGGTCGCACCAGCCGGCGGTGTTGAACGCGGCGACGGCGGTGGCGTGGTTCACCGAGGCGTCGCCGAACGAGCAGACCACGATGGCGTCGGCCGGCCAGGCCGGATCGGTCTCGCCGCGCTGTCGGGTCGGGCCGCCGGCCGCCCGCCGCCCGGTCGGCCGGCCCCGGCCGTCACCGAGCCGGCGCAGCCGTTCGACGGCGAAGCCGATCCCGACCGCCCGGGGCAGGTGCGAGGCGATGGTGGAGGTGGTCGGCACGACGGCGATGGAGGCGTTGCCGAAGACCTTGTGCCGGCCACCGGCGATCGGCTCGTCGGCGGAGGCCACCACCCCGCGCAGTACGTCCCGGGCGGCGTCGAGGACCGGCTCCGGCGCGCCGGCCCCGTCGTCGGCGTCGCCGTCCCGGTCGGCGGAGTTCCCGTTGCCGTCCTGGCCGCGCATCGCCTCGGCCACCCGTTCGGCGACCCCGACCCGGTGTGCCGGGCCGTCGGCCTGTCCGGCCCGCGCGGCGGCGCCCTCGGCCTCGGCCTGCGCCGCCCGGGCGCAGTAGAACGCGCCGGACCGGTAGTGCAGCAGGGCCGGGTCGGTGGGCCGGACCGCGAGCGCCACCGCGGCGTTCCCCTCGTGCCCGGAGGAGCCGATGGTGTAGAACCCCTCGCCGAAGCTGCGCAGCCAGCGCGCCGCGAGATCAAGATGCCGGCTGACCAGTTGGGCGTCGAACAGTTCCAGCGCCGTACGGCCGTCGAGCGTGCCGCCGTCCCGGACCGGGTCGGCGGGCGTGCGCCCGGTCGCCGACACCTCGATGGCGCCGACCGCCTCCCGGAACCGTTCGTCGAGATCTTGGGGGGTGGTCACGTCCGACAGCATTACCGACGCCGGCCACCCGTGACCACTCAGACACGTCACAACCGCCCGTGGCGTCCGCAACCCTCCGTGCAGGTTCGCCGGGGCGCGGCGCGGCGGGGAAGGCCCGAACCGGGCAAGCCGCCCCTTTCATTTACGTACTGTTCGACGGGGCGTTATCGGGACGATCGACCCGAGGAACCGGTGCTCGCCAGGCTGCTCGGAGCCTGTCCACCGGATCTTGGGAGATCTCGATGGCTCTGTCCCGCCGTACCCTCCTGCTCACCGGCGCCGCGGTCGGGGCCGCCGGCGCGGTGACCGGCCTGCCCGCCGCGTCCGCCGCCGCCCGGCCGCTGGCCGCCGACCCCTTCACCCTCGGCGTCGCCTCCGGCGACCCGGACTCCGACGGCTTCGTGCTCTGGACCCGGCTCGCGCCGACCCCGCTGGCCGAAGACGGCCTCGGCGGCATGCCGAACCGGGCCGTCCCGGTCCGCTGGGAACTCGCCGCCGACGAGCGGTTCCGGCACGTGGTACGCCGGGGCACGGCGGTGGCCCGCCCGCAGTCCGGGCACAGCGTGCACGTCGAGCTGCACGGCTTGCAGCCGGGACGCGAGTACTTCTACCGGTTCCACGCCGAGCGGCACACCTCACCGGTCGGCCGGACCCGTACCGCCCCGGCGCCCTGGGCGCTCGGCGGCGCCCTGACCATGGCCTTCGCCTCCTGCTCGCAGTACGAGCACGGCTACTTCACCGCCTACCGGCGGCTCGCCGAGGAGGAGCCGGACCTGGTGCTGCACCTCGGCGACTACCAGTACGAGTACGCGAAGGACTCGTACACCATTCCGGGTGGGAACCCGCGCGACCACGAGGGGCCGGAGACGGTCACCCTGGCGAACTACCGGCAGCGGCACGCGCAGTACAAGTCCGACCCGGACCTGCGGGCCGCGCACCAGGTCGCGCCCTGGGTGGTGGTCTGGGACGACCACGAGCTGGACAACAACTGGGCCGACGAGGTCTACGAGAAGCCGGAGATCCCGCAGCCGGACTTCCTGGCCCGTCGGGCGGCGGCGTTCCAGGCGTACTACGAGAACATGCCGCTGCGCCGCACCTCGATCCCGAACGGCATCGACATGCAGCTCTACCGACGGATCCGCTGGGGGCGGCTGGCCAACTTCCACATGCTCGACACCCGGCAGTACCGGGACGACCAGGCCTGCGGCGACGGTACGAGGGACTGCCCGGCGGCGCTCGACCCGGCCCGCTCGATCACGGGAGCCGAGCAGGAGCGCTGGCTGATCGACGGCTTCCGCCGCTCCGAGGCCCGCTGGGACGTCCTCGGCCAGCAGGTCTTCTTCGGCCAGCGGGACACCGACGCCGGCCCGGCGAGGTTCACCTCGATGGACAGCTGGGACGGGTACGTCGGCTCCCGGGACCGGATCACCCGGGGCTGGGTGCAGGCGAAGGTCCGCAACACGATCGTGCTCACCGGTGACGTGCACGCGCACTGGGCCACCGACCTGAAGCTCGACTACGACGACCCGACCTCCCGGACGGTCGGCGCCGAGCTGGTCTGCTCGTCGATCACCTCGGGCGGCAACGGCGCCGACTCGGTGACCGGCAGCCACCCGTACTTCCCGCACAACCCGCACCTGCGGTTCCACAACAACCAGCGCGGCTACGTGCTGACCCGGTTCACCGCTTGGGAGCTGCGGGCCGACTTCAAGGTACTGCCGCAGGTCAGCACGCCGGGCGCGGAGGCGTACACCCGGGCGTCGTTCGTGGTCGAGGACCGGGTGCCGGGGCTGCACCAGACGTACGACCGGCCGGTCGACCCGGCCACCGCCACCGCGCGGTCCCTGGTCGACCAGGCGGCGGAGACCGCGGCCCGGGAGAACCTGCGGCCCTGACCGACCGCGCACCGCGTCGACCCGCCGGTCCCGCCGGGTCGACCCTGGCCGGCCCGGTTCGCCGCCCGGGCCGGCCGGGGCCGCCGGCCGGGCACCCGTGCGGGCTACTCGCGCCAGCCGAGCAGTTCGACCCCCTTGGCCAGCTCCACCCGCAGCCCGGTGACGATCTCCCGGGAGCCGCCCGGCGGCAGCTCCAGCCGCCAGATCAGCTCGCCGAGCGGGGCCCGCTCGTCCGGCGGCGGGTCGAGCCGCAGCTCGCGGACCGTGATCCCCTCGCTGCGCGAGACCGGGAGCTGGTCCCGCACCGTCAACCGGGCCGGCCGGGGCGTGTGGTTGGCCAGGGTGATCCGGTACTCGACCTCGCGCCGCCGGGTCGAGCCCAGGGTGGCCCTGGTGTCGCTGCGCCGCACCAGCTCCCGCTTCACCCGGATCCGGTCGTCGAGTCCGAGCGCCACCTCGACCTCCTCCCCCGGCGCCCAGGTCGGCAGCGTGGTGCCGCCGACGAAGTCACCGCCGTGGAAGACCGACGCGGGCCCGGGCAGCAGGGTGTGTTCGGAGCCGTTGACGGCGGTGGCCCGCAGGTGCACCCCGGGGGTACGCACCGGCGCGGTGACGTGGTCCAGCCGGGCCGCCAGCTCCAGTACGGCGACGACGGCCCGGTGCGCGCCCCCGTCCGCCGGTACGGCCACCGGGCGGGCCGGCCGGTAGGTGGCGGCCAGCGCGCCCTGGGCGAGGGTGGCCCCGGACTGTGCCACCGGGGCGGGCGGGCGGGGTGCGGCGCCGAACGGCTGGGCCTTGCCGGCGGCAGCCGACGCCGGCATCGCGGCCGGGGTCATCGGCCCGCCGGCCGCCCTCGCCCGGACCGGTTCGCCGCCCCGGCCGCCCTGCTGCTCCAGCCGGCCCACCGGCTCCGCCTGGTGGAGATACCACGGCTCCAGCTCCGGCAGCTCGGTGCCGGTCGCCGGGCGGGCGGTGGAGAGCAGCAGTTCACACTCGGGCCAGTCCTCCCCGGTGCGCTGGCTGACCAGCCCGAACCAGGTGAGCGTCAGGGTCTCCTCGACCAGCCGCAGGTCGTACGAGGAGGTCCAGCCGGCGCCCTCCACCACGTACGACAGTTCGAGCTGGACCTCGGCGGAGCGCTCGGATCCGTCCGGCTCGTCGTCGCCGTCGGGCTCGATCCGCAGGGTCACCTCGGCGGCCAGCCGGTCCGGCGACCGCCGGCCGGAGAGCGCGGCGATCTCCCGCTCGACGGCGGCCAGCCGTTCCCGGGCCTCCTCCTGCTGGCGGGACAGTTCCCGGCGGCGGGCCTGGCTCGCGGCGGTCTGCTCGGCCACCGAGTCGGTGAAACCGGCGACGTCGCCCGGGGTGGCGTCCCCGGCGGCGAGGGCCCGGGCGTAGCTGGCCCCGGCCCGCTGGGTGAGCAGCGCCAGGAAGTCGGCGCGCTGCTGCTCGACGGCTTCGGCGTCGGCCAGCCCGGCCAGTTCGGCGGTGATGTCGCGGCGCCGCTGCGCGAGTTCGGCGGCGGTCCCCTCGGTGGCCCGGGGCAGCACCTCGGTCGACACGTCCACCCCGAGTACGGTCGCCGGGCCGCGCCCGCCGACCCGCAGCGAGTCGCGGAGCAGGCCGAGCGGCAGTGGTCCGATCCCTATCCGGTGCTCACCGGGCGGGAGCTGGAGATCGGTCCGGCGGGTCACCCGGGCCCGGTCCGGATAGACCGTCACGGCGACGATCGGCGCGTCGATTCGGGATGGGGTCATCGCGCGAGGCTACCGACCCGCCGCCACGGCCGGCTCTCCCGAGGTTTCCTCCGGTCCGGCAGGAGAACCGGTCAGCCCGGCAGGAAGGAGAACCGGACCTGGCGGGTGGCGTTGTCGCCGTTCGGGTCGACGAGGCAGATCGACTGCCAGGTGCCGAGCGCGAGCCGGCCGTCGAGTACCGGCAGGGTCGCGTACGGCGGCAGGAAGGCGGGCAGGACGTGGTCCCGGCCGTGTCCCGGTGAGCCGTGCCGGTGCCGCCAGCGGTCGTCGGTGGGGAGCAGTTCGTCCACGGCGGTCAGCAGGTCGTCGTCGGAACCGGCCCCGGTCTCGATGATCGCCAGCCCGGCGGTGGCGTGCGGGACGAAGACGTGCAGCAGCCCGTCGCCCCGGCCGGCGAGGAACTGCTCGGCCTCCCGGGTGATGTCCCGGACCACGGGCCGGGAACCGGTCCGAATGGTGATCACCTCACTCTGCATCCACCCAGTCTCCCCGAGGCGGCGGCGGCAGGTCGGGGCGGCCCGCTTTCCGCCCCGCCGCGCGATCCTGGAATTCCTGAGGTGAAAACGACCTGTTGCCGAAAAGTTACCGCCTGGTACCTGTGTCGCGCGTCGCCTCTGCCGGGTCTAGAGGTGACGGAGCCAGGCATGAGGGGGCAGGATGGCGCTAGAGACCTATCCCACACACAACCTAGGGAACGCCTGTGGCCACGGAACGCAAGCGCCCGGTGATCAGCGACGGCCTACCGAGCCAGCTTCCGGACATCGACCCCGAAGAAACCAGCGAGTGGGTCGAGTCGCTTGACGGTGTCATTGACGAGCGCGGTGCCAAACGCGCCCGCTACGTCATGCTGCGCCTGCTGGAGCGGGCCAGGGAGCGCCAGGTCGGGGTGCCGCCCCTGACCACCACCGACTACCTCAACACGATCCCGCCGGAGCAGGAACCCTGGTTCCCGGGGGACGAGCACATCGAGCGGCGGATCCGGGCGTACATCCGGTGGAACGCCGCCATGCTGGTGCACCGGGCGCAGCGGCCGGAGATCGGCGTGGGCGGGCACATCTCCACCTACGCCAGCTCGGCGTCGCTCTACGAGGTTGGGTTCAACCACTTCTTCCGGGGCAAGAACCACCCCGGCGGCGGCGACCAGATCTTCTACCAGGGCCACGGCTCCCCCGGCATGTACGCCCGGGCGTACCTGGAGGGGCGGCTGACCGAGGACCAGCTCGACGGCTTCCGGCAGGAGCTGTCGCACCCGGGTGGCGGCCTGCCGTCGTACCCGCACCCTCGGCTGATGCCGGACTTCTGGGAGTTCCCCACCGTCTCGATGGGGCTCGGCGGGATCAACGCGATCTACCAGGCCCGGTTCAACCGCTACCTGCACCACCGGGGCATCAAGGACACCTCCCAGCAGCACGTCTGGGCGTTCCTCGGCGACGGTGAGATGGACGAGGTCGAGTCGCTCGGCGCGATCGGCGCGGCCGCCCGCGAGGAGCTGGACAACCTCACCTTCGTGATCAACTGCAACCTGCAACGGCTGGACGGGCCGGTGCGGGGCAACGGCAAGGTGATCCAGGAGCTGGAGGCGTTCTTCCGGGGCGCCGGCTGGAACGTGATCAAGGTGGTCTGGGGCCGGGAGTGGGACCCGCTGCTCGCCGCGGACACCGACGGCGCGCTGGTCAACCTGATGAACACCACGCCGGACGGCGACTACCAGACCTACAAGGCGGAGTCCGGGGCGTACGTCCGGGAGCACTTCTTCGGCCGTGACCCGCGCACCCGCAAGATGGTCGAGGGGCTCTCCGACGACGAGATCTGGAACCTCAAGCGGGGCGGGCACGACTACCGCAAGCTCTACGCGGCGTACAAGGCGGCGGTCGAGCACACCGGCCAGCCGACGGTGATCCTGGCGAAGACGATCAAGGGCTGGACCCTGGGGTCGAGCTTCGAGGGCCGCAACGCCACGCACCAGATGAAGAAGCTCACCCTGGACGACCTGAAGAGCTTCCGCGACCGCCTCTACCTGGACATCCCCGACTCGGCGCTGGAGCCCAACCCCTACCTGCCGCCGTACTACCACCCGGGCGAGAAGTCCGAGGAGGCGGAATACCTGCGCGAGCGGCGCCAGCAGCTCGGCGGCTACCTGCCGAGCCGGCGTACGGAGTGGGCGCCGCTGCCGGTGCCGGGCAGCGAGCGCTTCGCCGACGTCAAGAAGGGCTCCGGCAAGCAGAAGATCGCCACCACCATGGCCTTCGTCCGGCTGCTCAAGGACGTGATGAAGGACCGCGAGTTCGGCAAGCGGTTCGTGCCGATCATCCCGGACGAGGCGCGGACCTTCGGGATGGACTCGCTCTTCCCGACCCAGAAGATCTACTCGCCGCACGGCCAGAAGTACACCTCGGTCGACCGGGAGCTGTTCCTGTCGTACAAGGAGTCGACCAGCGGGCAGATCCTGCACGAGGGGATCAACGAGGCGGGTTCGGTGGCCTCGTTCACCGCCGCCGGTTCGTCGTACGCCACGCACGGCGAGCCGATGATCCCGCTGTACATCTTCTACTCGATGTTCGGCTTCCAGCGCACCGGTGACGCGTTCTGGGCGGCGGCCGACCAGATGGCCCGGGGCTTCGTGCTCGGCGCCACCGCCGGCCGGACCACGCTCAACGGCGAGGGCCTGCAACACGAGGACGGCCACTCGCACCTGATCGCCGCGACCAACCCGGCCGTGGTGGCGTACGACCCGGCGTTCGCGTTCGAGATCGCGCACATCTTCGAGAACGGCCTGCACCGGATGTACGGCGAGCGGCCGGAGAACGTCTTCTACTACCTGACCGTCTACAACGAGCCGATCCTCCAGCCGGTGGAGCCGGAGAACGTGGACGTGGAGGGGCTGCTCAAGGGGATCTACAAGTACTCGCCGGCGGGGTCGGTCGGCGGGCAGGACGGCGGCGACGCGCCCCGGGCCAACATCCTCGCCTCGGGCACCGGCATGCAGTGGGCGCTCAAGGCGCAGAACCTGCTGGCCCAGGACTGGGGGGTGGCGGCCGACGTCTGGTCGGTCACCTCCTGGACGGAGCTGCGCCGGGACGCGGTGGAGTGCGAGGAGTACAACCTCCTGCACCCGGGTGACGAGCCTCGGGTGCCGTACGTCCAGCGCAAGCTGGCCGACGCCGACGGACCGGTGGTGGCGGTCAGCGACTGGATGCGGGCGGTACCGGACCTGATCTCGCGGTGGATCCCCGGCGACTACACCTCGCTCGGCACCGACGGTTTCGGGCTCTCGGACACCCGGCACGCGCTGCGCCGGCACTTCCACGTGGACGCCGAGTCGGTGACCGTGGCGACGCTGCGCCAGCTGGCGCGGCGCGGCGTGGTGCCGGCGTCGGTGCCGGCCGAGGCCGCGAAGAAGTACGCGATCGACGACATCGCGGCGGCACCGGTGGGCGAGACCGGCGGGGACTCCTGACGGTTCCGCACTGATCGGCAGCTTGGGGGGCGGGACGTCGCGACGGCGACGGCCCGCCCCTCAGCCGACGGTGGCCAGCCCGGTGAGCCGGGCGAGCGAGCCCTCCAGGTCGGCACCGACCCGACGCATCCCCCAGCGCAGCAGCGCCCCGCTGACCGGGCCGGCGGGCCAGCGGACCATGATCAGGCGTACCGAGGTGCCGTCCTCCTCGGGTGCCAGTTCGACGTAGACCTCGGTGCGGGCCTCGGCCCGGGCCCCGGAGCCCTCGGCCCGCTCGCGCCAGGCGATCAGGGTCGGCTCCTGGTACGCGATCACCTCGGCGTCCATCGCCCGTCCGGCCGCGTGCACCCGCTGGCGGCGGCCGATGCCCTCCCCGGAGAGCACCTCCGCCTGTCGTACCCCGGCCAGCCAGCCCGGCAGGTGTTCGGCCCGCTGAACGAGGTCCCACACCGCCTCGATCGGTGCGGACACCCGCGTGCTGCGTTCGATGAGCATCATCCTCAGTCGCCTCCATTGCGGACAACCCGTGACCATTGGCAGCTTATTCACGATTACGGACGAAAACGGACGATTAGCCACCGACACGCCGGGGGAAACTACCGCCGTGGGATTCACCGGCCCGGAGCACCCGTGGAACCGGACGACGGGAAACCTGGTGGCGGGCCGCCCCGGGGCCGTGCGTAGGCTGGAGGCCGTGACGGTACGCGTACGCTTTGCCCCCTCCCCGACTGGAATGTTCCACGTCGGAGGCGCCCGCTCGGCCCTGCAAAACTGGATCTTCGCCAAGCAGCAGGGCGGCGTTTTCGTGCTGCGCGTCGAGGACACCGACGCGGCCCGCAACCGGCCGGAATGGATCGAGGGCATCCTCTCCGCACTGGACTGGATCGGGATCGCCCGGGGCAGCTACGAGGGACCGTACTTCCAGTCCGCGAACGCGGGCGAGCACCGCGACGCCGCGACCCGGCTGCACCGCGCCGGCCGGGCGTACTACTGCGACTGCACCCGGGAGGCGATCCAGGCCCGCACCGGCTCGCAGTACCAGGGCTACGACGGCTTCTGCCGCGACCGCGGCCTGGAGGCGGCACCGGGACGCGCGCTGCGCTTCCGCACCCCCGACGAGGGCGAGACGGTGGTCGTCGACCTGATCCGCGGCGAGCCGACCTTCGAGAACAGGCTGATCGAGGACTTCGTGATCGCCCGGGGCGACGGCTCGCCGGTCTTCCTGCTGGCCAACGTCGTGGACGACCTCACCATGGGCATCACGCACGTGATCCGGGCCGAGGAGCACCTGCCGAACACCCCCAAGCAGCAGCTCCTCTGGGACGCGCTCGGGGTCAAGCCGCCGATCTGGGCCCACGTGCCGGTGGTGGTCAACGAGAAGCGGCAGAAGCTCTCCAAGCGGCGCGACAAGGTGGCCCTGGAGGCGTACCGGGACGAGGGCTACCTCGCCGACGCGATGCGCAACTACCTGATGCTGCTCGGCTGGGCGCCGTCGGGCGACCGGGAGATCGTGCCCTGGTCGGTGATCGAGTCCGAGTTCCGGCTCGCCGAGGTGAACCCGTCACCCGCCTTCTTCGACGAGAAGAAGCTGCGGGCCTTCAACGGCGAGTACATCCGGGCGCTGTCCGTCGACGAGTTCGTCGCGGCCTGCCAGCCGTGGCTGACCGGTACCGACACCATCGCCCCGCCGCCGTGGCAGCCGGCCGAGTTCGACCCGGCCGCCTTCGCCGCCGTGGCGCCGCTGGCACAGACCCGGATCGCCGTACTCAGCGAGATCGTGCCGAACGTCGACTTCCTCTTCCTGGACTCGCCGCTGATCGACGAGGCGGCCTGGGCGAAGGCCATGAAGGAGGGTTCCGCCGAACTGCTCGACGAGGCGATCGCCGCCTTCGAGGCCCTGCCGGAGTGGGCGGCCGAGCCGCTGAAGGCGACCCTGGAGGAGGTCGGCGCCCGCCGGGGGCTGAAGCTCGGCAAGGCGCAGGCGCCGGTCCGGGTGGCCGTGACGGGGCGCAGCGTCGGGCTGCCGCTCTTCGAGTCGCTGGCCGTACTCGGCCGGGAGCGTAGCCTCAGCCGGCTGCGCGCGGCCCGCCTCCGGCTGGTCTGACCGACGCTTCTCGGCTGGCCTGACCGACGCTTCGGCTGCGCGGATCGACGCTCCGGCTGGTCCGACGGAGGCGGCGCCTCAGTTCGCCGAACCCCGGCGGCCCGAAGCCCGGCGGCGGAGCAGCGCCGCGCCGGCCAGCGCGGCCAGCGCCAGCACGGCACCGGCGAGCCAGGGCCACCACCCCGGCCCCGACGAGTCGGCGGCCGGGCTCAACGGCTCCGCCTCGGCCGGTGACGGCGGAGCGGCCGGTGCGGAACCGACCGGAGCGGTCGGGGTGGGCACGGCGGCCGACGGCGAGGCGGTCGGGGTGGCGCCCACGGTGAGGGTGAACCGGACCTCCCCCTTGACCGGGTGCCCGTCGCCGGAGGCGACCTGGTACCGGACGATGTAGAGCCCGGCGGCCCCCGGCCGGACCGGCACGGTGACCCGGGGGCCGGAGAAGACCGGCTTTCCCGCCGCCGCGTCGACGTTGTCCGGGCCGGTTAGCGTGACCCTCGTGGTGCCGGGGTCGAGCTTGTTCAGGAAGGTCAGCCGCACGGTGGCCGGCGCCTTGCCGAGCCGGGCGCCGTTGCGGGGATCGCTGCCGGTCAGCGAGTTGTGCGCGGCGGCGGGACCGGCCGGCAGGAGCACGCCGAGCGCCACCAGCACGACGCTCAGCACCAGTGTCCCGACACGGGTGACCCGGGCCCCCATGATCGCCCCCATCCCGCTACGATTTCGCACAACTGATCATTGGCTCGTCGACCTAGTCGACCCTAGATCGCAGATAGTTCCAAATAACCGCTCGTCCAGGTGCAACCGAGCGGCGTTCTGCGGAGTCTTTGTAGTGAGTACGACAGGTCCATCCCGGACAGTGTCGTGCACTCCACCGACCAACCAGCGCGTGACCTGCATCATGGCCACCATCGAGACGGGGCGAGGAGGTCGGCGATGGCCGGAGAGGTGAGTCGTCGACTTGTCGGCGTGGCCACGTTGTTGATCGCGGCGGCGAGTTGGCTCGGGATCGCGGGCGCCGCCCAGGCGAAGCCGGCCAGACCGACGTCGGTGGTGATCACCGGCAAGGACCTGGCGACCCCGGTGACCATCCGGGCCCAGGGCAAGCCCGAACTCTTCGCCGCGCTCCTCGACCAGGTGGGCTTCCTGAAGACGGGCCCCGGCAACACGGGTGGGCCGAAGGCCGCCGACCTGGGTCCGAAATACACCATGGTGGTGCACGTCGGCGACGCCGCGCAGCAGTCGTACGACCTCTACCCGCTAGCCAAGGGCGGGCCCCGGGTCTACCGGCCGGCCCGGCAGCCGGACAAGAGCCGCCCCGGCGCGGCCTGGTTCTTCGGCCGGCTGACCATGGCGGAGGCCCTGCTGGCGGCCGGTGCGCCACTGCCCGAGCAGACCGTCACCAGCCTGCACGGTGGCGGGATCGGCGGCGGCGAGCGGGTGATCCCCGACGACGCGATCGGCACCGGGAAGGACGTCGACCGGCTGCTCGGTGAACTGCGGCAGTTGATGCTGCTCAACGGCGCCGTGCTGCTCGCCATCACGCTGGGGCTCGCCGGCATCGCGCTGCTGGTCCGGCGCCGCACCCGCTGACCGGAGCAGCCCGCCGGGTCAGGGGCAGCGAGAGCAGCGGCAGGGGCTCAGCACCAGCGGCGTGGCGGACGGTCACGCCGGACGGAGCGCCGCGACGGGCGTACGGCCCCGTGCCGGTGCGCCCCGGCCCAGCCCGGCAGATCGGTCTGACAGCCCGGCGTACGCTGGCTCGCCGGCTCGGGCGGCGTGCCCGGCGCCGCGCCCGGCTCACCCGGCCCGCTGGTGGCACCGGCCGGCCGGCCCCGCTCGTCGCCGTCCGGTCGGCCCCGGTCGTCAGGGTCCGGTCGGCCCCGCTCGTCGCCGGCCGGTCGGCCCTGGTCGTCGCCGTCGGGCTCGCCGGGGCGGGGGCGGGGAATCAGCCTCGACCGGTCGGCCAGCCGCCCCGGTTCGGTCGCGGCATGCTCCGCGCCACCGGCGTCGGAGGCCAGCACGGCGCCCTCCCCCGGCTGGCCGGGCCGCGCCATCCCGACCTGGTCGTCCGCTGCCGTCGGTCCGGCCGGACGCGCTCCGGTCCGCGCCGCCGCCGGGCGGGCCGCCCCGGGCGGGTCGACCGGCTCGGCGGCCGACAGCCGATCCACCGGCTCCGCGCCGGGCCGGTTGGGCGTCGCGTCGAGCGGGCCGGCCGGCAGCCCGGCACTGGCACCACAGACCCAGCGGAACCGACCGACCGGGCCGAGCGGGGGCAGCGGCCCACGATCGCCAAGCAGCGAGTCCTGCTCGTCCTCCGAACAGCCACGCTCGGCGTCATGCGCCATCCAGGCCTCCTCACACACACTCGCCGCCGGGTGGGCGGTCGCCCCGGCGCGCGGCACCCACGCGGTTGACGGTGAGCCAGTGCGGGAAAGCGCATCACCGGGACCTTGTCACCGTACTGGTCCCCGACGACGAGTTCGACGTCGCCGTGGCGAGAAACTGCTGCATTCCGCTGGTGTGGAAGATCCAGGTCACGAACCGGTTAACCTCTGGCCGGCGGTGACTCCGGCTCGGCGGGCTTCGGAAAGACGGTCGCCCAGACCGGGAAGGCGACGAGCCAGATCACCATCGCCACGCTCAGCCGCGCGATCCAGGCCAGCAGCTCGGCGGTGCGGTCCAGGTCGCCGACCATGAGGATGCCGAGGCCGAGCAGACCGCAGGCGATGGCCCAGCCGAGCAATCCCTTACCCCACTCCCGCCACTCGTACCGGGCCCGGGCCCGGCCGCCGCTGGGCGGCTTCCACGGCGGCGGCCCGCCCGCGAACCGGTGCGCGAACCGCTGGTCGGCCCAGCGGATCATGCTGTGCCCGAAGGCGACCGAGAAGCCGAGGTACGCCGCCGCGAGCCCGTGCGTGAAGTTGGCGGTGGCACCGGCGCGCAGGTCGATCACGGTGGCGACCAGGATCACAAGATCGATCAACGGCGTACCGAGCAGCAGCAGCGCGCCGAGCCGGGGCATCCGGAGCGGATAGCGCGCGATCAGGCCGGCACCGAGCAGTACCCAGAACCCGATCTCGCCCGCGGCGATCACCGCCAGCATGCCGTACCCCCGATCCTCACCCGGCCGCCACCCGCCCGGTCACTGTCACCAGTCTCGGCAGCGCGGCGGGCCGGGACCTCGGTACCGATACCGAGATCCGGGTCCGCCGAAAGAGGTACGCGTACACCCTTCGACGGACCCCGGCCGGGGCCGCCTCGTCGTCGGGGCCGACGGGAACGGCCCGCCGGTGTGATGGGATCGAGGGGTGACCGCACGGCTGCGCCTGGAACGCGGGTCCCTGTCCCGGGACATCGCGCTGGCGTCCGCGTCCCTGGCCGGCGGGCTGCTGATGATGGCGCTCGGGGTCTACCACCCGCTCAACCCCGGCCTGCTGGACGCCCCGCCGGGTCTCACCGTCGGCACCCTCGCCGTGACCTGCCTGGCCGTGGCGCTGCGCCGGGTGGCGACCCGGCTCGGGCTGGCGCTGGGCACCGTCGCCGTCGTCGTCGACCTCCTGCACGGATCGTCGCTGGCCACCACGCTGGTCTACACCCAGGTGCTCTTCGACTCCTGCGTCTACGGGTCGGCGCGGCTCTGGCGCCGGCTGCTCCAGGTCAACCTGGCACTCACCGGCCTTGCCGCGCTGGTCGGGGTCCTGCTGGCCACCCCGGCCTGGCAGGGCATCGGGCTGGCGATCCCGGTGGTGCTGATCGGGGTACTGCCGGTGGTCAGCGGCATCGGCGTCCGGCAGTACCGCGACCAGGCCGCCGCCGAACGCGCCCGGGCCGAGCAGACCGCCCGGCTGGCCGAACTCGACCGGCGCCAGGCGGTGGCGGCGGAGCGGAGCCGGATGGCCCGGGAACTGCACGACGTGGTCGCCAACCACCTGAGCGCGGTCGCCATCCACGCCACCGCGGCGCTCTCGGTCTCCGGGCTGGACCGGGCCCAGCTCGACCAGGCGCTGCGGGTGATCCGGGAGAACAGCGTGCAGGGGCTCGCCGAGATGCGGCAGATGATCGGCCTGCTCCGGGAACCGGCCGACCCCGGATCGGTCCCGACCGGCGCCGAGCCCGTTCCGCCCGGCCGTGACCCGGGCCGGCCGGCCGCCCCGGACGGGGGCGGGAGTTCCGGCTCGGGTGCCCGCTCCGGGGCCGGCGCGGAGTCGACCGGGGCACCGGCCCGGGGCGGCCTCCCCGGCACCGAACCGGCCCGGCTGGGCACGGGCGACGGTCCCGTCCGGGCCCGGCTCGCCGAGGTGGACCGGCTGGTCGGCCAGGCCCGGGACGCCGGCCTCCCGGTACGGTTCGAGACGACCGGCGAGGCACGCCCGCTGCCGGTCGGCGTGGACCTGGCCGCGTACCGGATCGTCCAGGAGTCGCTGACGAACGCGCTCAAGCACGGCGCCGGCCAGACCACCCTGACCATCTGCCACGAGCGCCGCTCGGTCAACCTCACCATCGTGAACCCGCTGGCCCGCTCCGGCGAGCCCCGGGGTGCCGGGGCCGCGGCCGGGGCCGGGCTGCCCGGGGCGGGTGCCGGCCTGATCGGGATGCGGGAGCGGGCCGCCCTGCTCGGCGGCCGGTTCGAGGCCGGCCCGCGCGGAGCGAACTGGCGGGTGCACGCGGAACTGCCGAACGCCGACTTCCCCGGCCCGCCGGCCCCGCCCACCGGGACGCCGGGGCCGGGCGACGCCGACGGGGAGACCGGTCGGCCGGCTGCGGCACCGACGGTCCGGCCGTGACCGGGCCGGACGCCGACCCGGCCGGCAGCGGGTCCACGGTGGCCGACCCGACCGGCGTCGACCGGCCCGGGACCGCCGACGCGCCCGGGGCGGGCCGGGTGATCCGGGTGGTGGTCGCCGACGACCAGGACGCGGTGCGGGCCGGTCTGGTGCTGATCCTCGCCGGTACGCCCGGACTGGAGGTGGTCGGCGAGGCGGCCGACGGCGAGGAGGCGGTGGCGCTCTGCCGACGGCTCCGGCCGGACGTGGCGGTGCTCGACGTCCGGATGCCCCGGCTCGACGGTGTCTCGGCGACCGGGGAGATCGTCGCCGAGCGGCTCGCCGACGTCCTCGTGCTGACCACGTTCGACCTCGACGAGTACGTCTTCGGCGCGCTCCGGGCCGGCGCCTCCGGGTTCCTGCTCAAGGACACCGACGCCACCGGGCTGGTCGACGCGGTGCGTACCGTCGCCCGGGGCGAGGGGATCATCGCACCGGCGGTGACCCGTCGGCTGATCAGCGCCTTCGCCGCCGCCGTGCCGGCCACCCCGGCGACCGCCCGGGCGGCGTTGGCCGACCTGACGCCACGGGAACGGGACGTGCTGGCCTGTCTCGGCCTCGGGCTCTCCAACCAGCAGATCGCCGAGCGGTTGACGATGGCGGAGAGCACCACCAAGACGCACGTGAGCCGGATCCTCGGCAAGCTCGGCCTGCGCAGCCGGGTACAGGCGGCGATCCTCGCCCAGGAGCTGGCCCTGCCGCCACCGCCCTGACCCGGCCGCCCCCGTTGGCCGGGACGGAGCCGGGTCTACCGGGCGGCGCGGTCCGGACTGGCAGCGGGCGCCTGCGGAGTACCGGCCGGGCGCCGCACCGCCCGGGCGGCCAGCGGGACCACGGCGAGCGCGAGCAGCCAGCCGCCGAGCACGTCGGTCGGCCAGTGCGCCAGCAGGGCCACCCGGGTCAGCCCGACGAAGGCCGCGAAGGCCACGGCCAGCCCGACGGTGAGCGCCCGGCCCGGTCCGCCGAGCCGGGACCAGAGCAGGAGTACGGCCACCAGCGCCGCCGCCGCCGCGTTGCTGGTGTGCCCGCTCGGAAACCCGTTGCTGGTGATCACGACGAAGCCGTTCTCCGGCCGGGGGTGGTACACCAGCCAGTGCATCAGCCCCCAGAGCACCGGGATCAGCACCGTCACCACGGCACAGAACGCCGCCGGCCGGCGCCCGCCCCGGGCGGCCAGCCCCACCGTGACGGCCAGGCCGGCGACCAGGAACGGCACGGTGGCGGCCACGTCGGTGGCGATCCGCAGCACGTCGACGGTGCGGGGGCTGGCGTCGCCGTACCCCCGGAAGGCGTCGCTGACGGCGGCGTCGAAGCGGTCCAGCGGCGCCCAGCCGGCCACGGTCAGGGCGAGCAGCGCCAGGAAGCCGGCGAGCGCGAGCAGCGGGACGACCAGCGGCGGGCGGGCGACCATCGGGCCATGATGCCACGGCCGGTGGCGGCGTCCGGAGTTCCGCGTGGCACGCTGGGCCGATGGCGAGCGAGGCGGGTGACGGCGAACTGGCGGCCACGCTGCGCCGGATCGAGCGGGCGGCGGGCACGCTGGCCAGCGCCAGCGTCACCCGGATGGACGAGACCCTGCCCTGGTTCCGCGACCTGCCGGCCGAGCAGCGCTCCTGGGTGATGCTGGTCGCCCAGGCCGGCGTCCGGTCCCTGGTCGAGTGGCTGCGGTCGCGGCCGGCCGCCGACGGCCCCGGCGGCGCCGACGCCCTGGCGGACAGCCCGGACGAGGTCTTCGCCGCCGCACCCCGGGCGCTGGCCCGGTCGATCAGCCTCCAGCAGACGGTGGCCCTGATCAAGGTGACCATCGACGTGGTGGAGGAACAGGTGCCGCACCTGGCGGCGCCGGGCGAGGAACGGCTGCTGCACGAGGCGGTGCTCAAGTTCTCCCGGGAGATCGCCTTCGCCGCCGCCCGGGTCTACGCGCGGGCCGCCGAGTCACGCGGCTCCTGGGACGCCCGGCTCCAGGCGCTGCTGGTGGACGCGCTGCTCCGGGGCGACTCCCCCGACGTGCTGGCCAGCCGGGCGGCGGCGCTGGGCTGGACCGACGCCCCGCCGGTGGCGGTGGCGGTGGGCCGCTCCCCGGGCGGCGAGGTCGCCGCCGTGCTGCACACCATCTACCGGGTCACCCGGCGACTCGGCCTGGAGATGATCGGCGGGGTGCACGGCGACCGGCTCGTCCTGGTACTCGGCGGCGCCACCGACCCGCTGGCCGCCACCGCGAAGATGCTCGCCGGCTTCGGCCCCGGCCCGGTGGTGGTCGGTCCGGCAGTACCGAGCCTGGACGCGGCGACCGACTCGGCCCGGGCGGCCCTGGCCGGCTTCCGGGCCGCACCGGCCTGGCCGGCCGCACCCCGCCCGGTGGCCGCCGCCGACCTGCTCCCCGAGCGGGCCCTGGCCGGTGACCCGGAGGCCCGACGGGCGCTGCGCCAGGACGTCTACGCGGCGCTGGTCCGGGCCGGCGGCGAGTTGCTGGAGACCCTGGACGCGTTCTTCGCCGCCGGCGGGGTACTGGAGAGTGCCGCCCGGACCCTCTTCGTGCACCCGAACACCGTCCGGTACCGGCTGCGCCGGGTCGCGGATGTGACGGGATTCTCCCCGCTGACCGCCCGGGACGCCTTCGCGTTGCGGATGGCGCTGACGATCGGGCGGCTGGACCCGGCCGCCCCGGTCGGACCTGGGGCGGGACACTAACCCCGATTGGGACAGACGGAACGAGAAGTCCGTGATCGCCATGGATTTTTGTAGGGTCCTCACAAAGGTCGTAGTGCGGATTGGTACATCACGGCAACCGCGCCGGAGCGCTTGATCCAGGAGAGTCGTAAGCGTGCTCGCCGTACTCTCACCCGGCCAGGGTTCCCAGAAGCCCGGCTTCCTGACCCCGTGGCTCGACCTGCCCGGCACCGAGGCACGGCTGCGCTGGTGGTCCGCGCTGGCCGGCGTGGACCTCGTCCGGCTCGGCACCGAGGGCGACGCCGAGGAGATCCGGGACACCGCGCGTACCCAGCCGCTGCTGGTCGCCGCCGCCCTGCTCGCCGCCGAACAGCTTCCGATGCACGACGTGTCGGTCACCGCCGGGCACAGCGTCGGCGAACTGGCCGCGGCGGCACTGGCCGGCGTACTGAGCCCGGAGGCGGCGGTCACCCTGGCCGGCGTACGGGGCCGGGAGATGGCCGCTGCCTGTGCGCTCGAACCGACCGGGATGTCGGCGGTGATGGGCGGCGACCCGGACGAGGTGCTGGAGGCACTGGCGGCACACGAGCTGCACCCGGCCAACTTCAACGGCGCCGGCCAGCTCGTGATCGCCGGCGCGGTCGACCGGCTGGCCAAGTTCGCCGCCAACCCGCCCGCCGGCACCAAGGTGATCGCCCTCAAGGTGGCCGGCGCCTTCCACACCCCGTACATGGCACCGGCCGAGCGGGCCCTCGCCGCCGTCGCCGCCGGGATCGTCCCGGCCGACCCGACCCGGATCCTGCTCTCCAACGCCGACGGTGCCGCCGTCGGCCACGGCCGGGAGATGCGGCAGCGCCTGGTACGCCAGGTGACCGCTCCGGTCCGCTGGGACCTCTGCGTCCGCCGCCTCGTCGACCTCGGCGTCACCGCGGTGATCGAGCTGCCCCCGGCCGGCACCCTGGCCGGGCTGATCAAGCGGGAACTCAAGGGCACCGGGCAGGTCCCCGAGATCGTCACCCTGAACACCCCGGGCGACCTGGCCGCGGCCCGCGACCTGATCGCCCGGCACGGCACACCGTCCCGGCCCGCGCCGGCCGCGCGGTCCCGGGTGGTGGTGGCCGGCACCGCCGGCACCTTCGCTCCGGTCGAGGACCTCGCCGAGGGAGCCGCCATCGAGTCCGGGCAGGTCGTCGGCCACGTCACCACCCGGCAGGGCGCGGTCGAGGTCACCGCGCACGGCTCCGGCGTGCTCACCGAATGGCTCGCCCACCACGACGACCCGGTCGCCCCGGGCCAGCCCCTCGCCCGCATCGGAGGACAGCTTTCATGACCGGCCACCGGGAAACCCCGGGCCACCGCTTGGCGGTGACCCGGTGAGCAGGATGATCGCGCTCGGCCACTACCAGCCGTCACGGGTCCTCAGCAACGACGACCTGGCCCAGATCGTCGACACCAACGACACCTGGATCCGCGACCGGGTCGGCATCGCCACCCGGCGGATCGCCGACACCGAGACCGTCGCCGACATGGCCGCCGCCGCGGCCGACAAGGCGCTGGCCAACTCGGGGCTGGCCGCCTCCGACATCGACCTCGTGGTGGTGGCCACCTGCTCGGCCGTGGACCGCAGCCCGAACACCGCCTGCCGGGTCGCCGCCAAGCTCGGCATCGACGCCCCGGGCGCGTTCGACCTCAACACCGCCTGCTCCGGTTTCTCCTACGCGCTCGGCACCGTCGACCACGCGCTGCGGGCCGGCGCCTCCCGCAACGCCATCGTGATCGGCGCGGAGAAGCTCTCCGACTTCGTCGACTGGACCGACCGGTCGACCTGCATCCTCTTCGGCGACGCCGCCGGTGCCGCGGTACTCACCGCCACCGGGGAGGGCGAGCCGGACGGCATCGGGCCGGTGGTCTGGGGCTCGGTCCCGGAGCGCAGCGACGCGGTCCGGATCGAGGGCTGGCGCCCGTACATCCAGCAGGAGGGGCAGTCCGTCTTCCGCTGGGCCACCACCGCGCTCGCCCCGCTCGCCCTGAAGGCGTGCGAACGGGCCGGCGTCGCCCCGTCGGAGATCGCGGCGTTCGTGCCGCACCAGGCCAACCTGCGGATCATCGAGGGCATCGCGAAGCGGCTCGACATGCCGCAGGCGGTCGTCGCCAAGGACATCGTCGAGTCCGGCAACACCTCGGCGGCGAGCGTGCCGCTGGCCCTCTCCAAGCTCGTCGAACGCCGGGAGGTGCCCTCCGGCGCCCCCGTACTGCTGTTCGGCTTCGGCGGCGGCCTCACCTACGCCGGGCAGGTCGTCCGGTGCCCCTGACCGGGTGCCCCGGGCCCGGGGCGGCGCACCCGCCGGCCCCGGCCCAGCAACGTCCACCGGTCGAACGCTGACCAGCGGCGGCGGACCGATCCGCCACCGCAGACATCCATCCATGGAGAGGAAAGAACCACAATGACCCGTGACGAGATCACCGCCGGCCTCGCCGAGATCCTCGAAGAGGTCGCCGGGGTGAGCCCGGACGACGTCGCCGAGGAGAAGTCGTTCACCGACGACCTCGACGTCGACTCGCTCTCCATGGTCGAGGTCGTGGTGGCCGCCGAGGAGAAGTTCGGCGTCAAGATCCCGGACAACGACGTCCAGAACCTCAAGACCGTCGGCGACGCCGTCGCCTACATCGAGGCACAGTCCTGATCATGAGTCGTCCCGACGTCGTCGTCACCGGGCTCGGCGCGACGACCCCGCTCGGCGGGGACGTCGCGTCGACCTGGGAAGCCATGCTGGCAGGCCGCTCCGGGGTGGGTCCACTCACCCAGGAGTGGGCCGGGCAGCTTCCGGTACGCATCGCCGCCCAGCTCGCGGTCGAACCGACCGAGAAACTGGACCGGGTCAAGCTGCGCCGGCTCGACCGGTCGGAGGCGATCGCGCTGATCGCCGCACACGAGGCGTGGGCCGACGCCGGCCTCGCCGACTCCCCGCCGGACCCGGAGCGTCTCGCGGTGAGCGTCGGCTCCGGCATCGGCGGCGCGCAGACCCTGCTCGCCCAGGACGACATCCTGGAGGCGTCCGGGCCCCGGCGGGTCTCCCCGCACACGGTCCCGATGCTGATGCCGAACGGTCCGGCCGCCTGGGTCGGGCTGGAGCTGGGTGCGCAGGCGGGGGTGCACTCGGTGGCCAGTGCCTGCGCCACCGGGGCCGAGGCGATCGCGCTCGGCCTCGACATGATCCGCTCCGGGCGCGCCGACGTGGTGCTGGCCGGCGGTACCGAGGCGGTGGTACACCCGCTGCCGATCGCCGGGTTCGCCTCGATGCGGGCGATGTCGACCCGCAACGACGACCCGGAGCGCGCGTCCCGCCCCTGGGACAAGGGCCGGGACGGCTTCGTACTCGGTGAGGGGTCCGGCGCGGTGGTGCTGGAGCGGGCCGACCACGCCGCCGCGCGCGGTGCCCGGGTCTACGCCCGGCTTGCCGGCGCCGCGCTCACCTCCGACGGCTACGACATCGTGCAGCCGCACCCGGAGGGACGGGGCGTCATTCGGGCGATCAACATGGCGATCGCCGACGCCGGCATCGACCGTTCCGACATCGTGCACGTCAACGCGCACGCCACCTCCACCCCGGTCGGTGACATCGCCGAAATCGTCGCGCTGCGCTCCGCGCTCGGTACCCACCCGGTGCTGACCGCCACCAAGTCGATGACCGGGCACCTGCTGGGGGCCGCCGGCGCGCTGGAGTCGATCGCCACCATCCTCTCCATCCGGGACGGGGTGATCCCGCCGACGATCAACCTCGACGACCCCGACGACGCCCTCGATCTGGACGTCGCCGCGCACAAGCCCCGGCACATGGACATCCCGGCGGCGCTGAACAACGGGTTCGGGTTCGGCGGTCACAACGCGGTCCTCGTCTTCGCCCGGGCCTGACCGTCCGCCCGACCTCCGGTACGGCGGGCGGTGGTAGATTCTCGGGCGTTCCGGCGCCCGCCGCGCCCGATGGCGCGGCGGGCGGGACTCCCACCGGACGGCGAGCCGAGGAGAGGCGCGGATGCTGGCGGCGTTGAAGGGGTTGCTCGGGCACGAGGCGCTCTACGTGGCCCTACAGAAGGGCCTGGGCGCGGACCGGCTCCGCTACCGCTGCCTGGACGAGCTGGCCCTGGTCGACGGCGACACCATCATCGACGTCGGCTGCGGCCCGGCCTACTACTTCGGCCGGCTGCCGAAGGTCCGCTACTACGGCTTCGACACCAGCGAGAAATACATCGCGCACGCCCGCAGGCGCTGGGGTGGTGACCAGGTCGAGTTCCGCTGCGAGGTCTTCGGCGAGCAGCACCTGGCCCAGATCCCGCCGGCCAACGCGATCCTGCTGCTCGGGCTGCTGCACCACCTCTCCGACGACGAGTGCCGGCACCTGTTGCGGGTCTGCGCCAAGGCGCTCGCCCCGGGCGGCCGGGTGATCGCCGTCGACCCCACCCTGGTGCCGGGGCAGCATCCGATCTCGCGGTGGATGTCGAAGAACGACCGGGGCGAGTACGTCCGCACCCCGGAGGCGTTGGTGGCGCTCGGCCGGGAGACCTTCGCGGACGTCGACGGCGAGGTCGTGGACGACGCCACCCGGATACCGACCAGCCACTGGATGATGCGGATGCGGACCCCGGCGCTCGTCCCCGACGCCGGCTGACGGCCCCGCGATGACCATCCCGCTGAGCAACTGGGCCGGCAACGTCGACTTCCGGGCCCGCCGGCTGCACCGGCCGACCTCCCTGGCCGAGCTGCGATCGCTGGTCGCCGGCAGCGACCGGATCCGCGCCCTCGGCACCGCGCACTCCTTCAACCGGATCGCCGACACCACCGGTGACCTCGTCTCGGTCGCCGGCCTGCCGCCGGTGCTGGAGATCGACCGGGCGGCCGGCACCGTCACCGTCTCGGCGGCGCTGCGCTACGGCGACCTCGTCGGCGAGCTGGACCGGGCCGGCCTCGCGCTGCACAACCTCGGCTCGCTGCCGCACATCTCGGTGGCCGGCGCCTGCGCCACCGGCACGCACGGCTCCGGGCCGGGCAACGGCAACCTGGCCACCGCCGTCGCCGCGCTGGAGCTGGTCACCGCCGACGGCGAGCTGCTGACGCTGCGCCGGGGCGACGACGACTTCCTCGGCGCCGTGGTCGGGCTCGGCGCGCTCGGCGTGGTCACCCGGCTCACCCTCGATCTCGTCCCGGCCTTCGAGATCGCCCAGTACGTCTACGACGACCTCCCCCGCGAGCAGCTCGACGCGCATTCCGCCGAGATCCTCGGCGGCGGCTACAGCGTCAGCCTCTTCACCGACTGGACCGGTCCCCGGATCAACCAGGTCTGGGTGAAGCGCCGGACGGATGTCGACGGCGGCGCCGCCGAGCCGCACTGGTACGGCGGCACGCTGGCGGCCGAGCCCCGGCACCCGGTGCCCGGCATGTCGGCGGTGCACTGCACCGAGCAGCTCGGCGTGCCGGGGCCGTGGCACGCCCGGCTGCCGCACTTCCGGCTCGAGTTCACCCCGAGCAGCGGCGAGGAACTCCAGTCCGAATACTTCGTGCCGCGCGAACACCTCGGCGCGGCGATGGCCGCGCTGGACGGCATCGCCGACCGGATCGCCGCCGTGCTCCAGATCTCGGAGATCCGCACCATCGCCGCCGACGAGCTGTGGCTGAGCCCGAGCCACCGGCGGGACAGCGCCGCGCTGCACTTCACCTGGGTCAAGGAGACCGAGGCGGTACTCCCGGTGTTGGCGGCGGTCGAGGAGCGGCTCGCGCCGTACGCGCCCCGCCCGCACTGGGGCAAGCTCTTCGGCACCCCGCCGGAGCAGCTCCGCGACCGCTACGACCGGTACGCCGACTTCGCCAAGCTGATCCGCCGGTACGACCCGAGCGGCAAGTTCCGCAACGAGATGCTGGACCGCTACTTCCCGGCCGCCGGCTGAACCCGGGCGCCGCACAGCTCAGCCGAGCAGCTGGTAGACCGCCATCCGGTCGTTCTCGTAGCGCAGCCGGGCCAGCCGGCCCAACTCCGGGGACTCCACCCCGACGGTCCGGTCCACCACCAGCCACCGCACGGCGTGCCGGTCCCGCAACTCCCGCAGCCCCGCCTCGGTCGGCTCGGTGAACGCCGCGTCGTTGCGCCGCAGCAGCTCCTGGTCCCAGAACGGGGTGTACGCCCCCGACGAGGCCACCCGGGGCGCGAACCCCCAGCCCTCAACGAGTACCCGGCGCTCGGCGTACGCGCTGAGCCAGAACGAGCGCGCGTCGCACCAGCCGTTCACCACGGCCAGGCAGTGCACGTTGGTCGCCAGCACGTCACCGGGTTCGCTGTGGTCCCGGGCCCAGCGGGCGGCGTCGACCCGGCTCTTCGGCAGCGAGATGTTGGCGTAGGCGCCGCCGTTCGGGGAGCGTTCCGACTTGCGCATGTCCATCAGCAGGCCGGGTGCCCCGACCACCAGGACGGCGGTGAGCAGCGCGATCGCTCCCCGCTTGTGCAGCGCGGCGATGCCGAGGCTGGCCGGCAGCCAGATCCCGACGGCGATCACCGCCAGCACGGCGAGACCGGCCGACCACCAGAGCAGCGGTCGCAGCCAGTCGAACATGGTCTCCCCGGCGGCCGGCCCGGCGTACCGGAACTGGAGCGCGACCAGCGCGACGGCGAGGGCCAGCGCGCAGAGCCCGAGCACCGTGCCGGAGCGCCGGGTCAGCCGGGCCCGGTCGGCGACCATCAGGTACCCCCAGGCGGAGAGGACCACCGCGAAGGTGAAGCCGGCCCGGGTGAAGTACTGGTTCGCCCCGCCGGGCTGGCGCAGCAGCAGGTAGAGCAGCGGCCCGGCGAGCGCGCCGCCGAGCAGGAACCACTGCACCGGTTCGAGCCGGCCCCGGCGCAGCCAGAGCAGCGGCCCGATGCCGACCACCCGGAGCTGCATGTTCACCGCGAAGGCGACGACCACGGCGAGTACCGCCAGCGGGGCTGGCCAGCCCTCCGGCGGCGGCGTCCAGTACGGCTCCAGGCTGCTGGCCAGCGGATCGACCTCGATCCCGTACGCCTTGAACCGGTAGAGCACGGCGGTGGCGAAGAGCTGCGCGGCGGCGGTGGCCAGCCCGGCACCGACCACCGCCCACGGGATCCGCCGGGTGGCGACCAGCAGCGCCACCGCGGTGAACGCCAGGGCCAGCCCGACCACCGGCAGCGAGCTGGCCTTCGCCCCGCTGGAGGCGAGCATCAGCAGCGGGGCGAGCACGAACGCGCCCCGGCCGATCGCCGCGACCGGCCGGTCCGGGCGCCGGTCCACCACGTCGGCGAGGACGGCGATCAGCGCGATCAGCAGCACCCAGCTGTAGATCATCGACATGCCGTGCCAGATCACGAAGGACGCCTGGGTGCCGAACGGCATCGTCACCGGGTCGGTGAAGTTGGTCTCGCCGATCACGAAGAAGAGCACCGCGGCGACGGCACCGACCGCCGGCCGGCCGCTGACCCGCCAGCCGAGTACGGCGGTGAGCACGATCGCCGCCGCGCAGAGCGCCGGGATGGTCAGCCGGAGTGCCACCACCGGCAGGTCGATCCCGCCGATCAGGCTGGTCGCGGCCATGTGCACGTAGCCGAACCAGTGGTAGTCGAGGGGTTCGGCGGCGACCTGGGGCAGGTGGATCGGGAACTGGTGCTTCGCCTCGCCGGCCAGCGAGAGCTGGTAGGCGAGATCGAGGTATTGGTGGGTGTTCTCGGAGGTGGGCAGGATCGGGTTGCGTTCCAGGAAGGTGCTGGAGAGATAGGTGGTGAAGAACGCCACCGCACCGGTCACCGACCACGACCAGCCGACCGGGGTGGGCCGGTAGTCCCGGACCAGCCAGTGCCGGCGCAGCCGGGGCACCGCCAGGAAGAGCGCGACGATCGCCGCCGGCCAGGTCCAGAGCCAGCCGGCGAGGCCGAGCCAGGCGTACAGCGCCCAGGCGGGCAGCTCCAGCACCAGCCCGACGGCGGCGCCCATCGCCACGTCCTCGACCAGGGTGTGCGGCCGGCGGCGCAGCGCCCGGTAGACCAGGGTGCCGGGCAGGATCAGGGCCAGCAGCAGGTAGCCGGCGTACCGGAGGATGTCGGCGGGGTCGGTGTCGGCGGCCAGCAGCACCACGGCGAAGTGGCCGGCGCCGGCCAGCAGCGGCGCCCAGCGCAGCAGCGCGGGTGCGGGCCGGGGCGCGGCCGGGGCGGAGGAGCCCGCCACCGCCGCTTCGGTAGCGGTCACCGGACCACCCGCACGCCGCCGTTGCGACTGGCCGGGCTCCCGGTCTCCCGCGCCGCCGGATGCTCTTCGGCGGCGTCCCGGGCGGCCGGTGTGGCCGGGACGTGCTCGTCGGGGGCGGGAGGCGGCGGCGTACCCGTCGGCATCTCGGTCGTCGCGGCCGGCTCGTCGGCGGTGTCGGAGCCGACGAAGTACGCCGGCCGACCCTGCACCGCCGCGTAGATCCGGGCGATGTACTCGCCGAGCAGCCCGAGGCAGAGCAACTGGACGGCGCCGAGGAAGAGCACCGCGACGTAGAGCGAGGCCCAGCCGGTCACGGTCGAGTCGCGGATGTACATGACGACCGCGAAGACCACCATGAGCAGGCAGAGCAGCATGCCGCCGGCACCGAGCCAGGTCGCCACCCGCAGCGGCGCCTCGGAGAAGCTGATGATGCTGTCGGTGGCGAGCCGGACCATCCGGGAGAGCGAGTATTTGGTACGGCCGGCCGCCCGCGCCTCGCGGATGTAGCTCACCTCGCCGCTGGGGAAGCCGAGCCAGGGCACCACCAGCCGGAGCACCGGGCGACGTTCGGGCAGCTCGCGCAGTGCCTCGACGGTGGCCCGGCTGAGCAGCCGGAAGTCGCCCGCCTGGGCCGGTACGGCGTTGCCGACCAGCCGGCGGACCAGTCGGTAGTAGGTGCCGGCGGTGTACCGCTTGAACCTGGTGTCGGTGGAGCGGTCGCCGCGTACCCCGTAGACGATGTCCAGGCTCTCGGCACGGGCCAGCCGCAGCATCTCGACCAGCACCTCCGGCGGGTCCTGGAGGTCGGCGTCGATGCTGGCGACGTAGTGGCCCCGGGCCCGGAACAGGCCGGCGATCAGCGCCGCCTGGTGGCCGCTGTTGCGGCGCAGCCGGACGACCCGCAGTTGCGGCCAGCCGCGCCGCATCCCGACCAGGATCACCGGGGTGGCGTCGCTGCTGCCGTCGTCGACGGCGACCACCTCGTACGGCTCGCCGAGCCCGTCGAGCACCGGCCGCAGCCGTTCGACCAGCAACGGGAGGACGCTCTCCTCGTTGTAGATCGGCACGACCACGGAGAGGGTCGGCTCCCGGCTCGTCACCGTGCGTACACCCCCGTTTCCAGATCACCGGACAGCCGAACGCTACCAGCCGGCCCAGTGACCGATCTCACCAGCGGCGGGCGGAGCGGCCAGGTCAGGAGCAAGTCGTCCGGGGCAGGCCGCCCACCGGCACCGGGGAGCGCCCGGTCGGTCGGGTCCGGCCGGCCAGCACCTGGGCGAGCGCGGTCAGCGAGGCCGAGTTCGACGAGTACGTCGCCAGCAGCACCTTGGAGCCGGCCCGGCCGAGCAGGTACGGGGTGTCCATCGCCACCGTCACGGCCGCGTCGGCGCGCAGGTCGGCGGCGGTGTCGCCGTACCCGACGAGGTGCACCACGGCCCCGCCGGACGGTGCCACCCTGACCCCGGCGGCGGCCAGTGCCCTGCCGAGCCGGTCCCGGCTCCCCTCCCGGCCGCTCGCCGCGGTCACCGTCACCGGCCCGGTCACCAGCGGCCGGCCGCAGTTGCCGCGCAGCATGGTGATCGACGACGCCGCCGCGCGGCGCGCGGCCTCCTGGTGACCGGGGCTGTTCAGCGTGCCCATCTCCGGCCGGGGCTGCCCGGCCAGCCGGAACTTCAGCGTCAGCACCCGGGTCACCGCCTCGACCAGCCGGGCCCGGGGCAGCGAGCCGTCCCGCAGCGCCGCCAGCACCCCGTTGTACGCCTCGGTCACGTTCGGTGGCATCAGCACCAGGTCGTTGCCGGCGTTCAACGCCCGGACCGCGGTCGTCCCGGGCGACTGCTTCGCCACCGCCGCCATGTCCATCGCGTCGGTCACCAGCACGCCGGTGAAGCCGAGCTGTCCGCGCAGCACGTCGGTGAGGAGCTTGCGGGAGAAGGTGGCCGGCACCTCCGGGTCGACCGCCCGCACGTCGAGGTGTCCGGCCATCACCAGCCAGGCCCCGGCGGCGATCCCGGCCGAGAACGGCGGCAGGGCGGTGGACTCCAGCTTCTTCCGGTCGGCGGTGACCACCGGCAGGCCCTTGTGCGAGTCGGCGGCGGTCTGGCCGTGCCCCGGGAAGTGCTTCAGGGTGGCCGCGACGCCCGCGCCCTGCAATCCGCGTACGGCGGCGCCGACCTGCGCCCCGGCCGCCTTCGGATCCGACCCGTACGACCGGGAGCCGATCACCTTGCTGTTCGCCTCCAGCACGTCGGCGCTGGGCGCGAAGTCGACGTTGACCCCGAGCGCGGCGAGTTCGGTGCCGGCGGCCCGCCAGGCCGTCTCGGTGATCGCCGGGTCACCGGCCGCGCCGAACGCCATCGGGCTGGGCAGGTTGGTCACCCCCTCGGAGATCCGGGTGACCACGCCGAACTCCTGGTCGATGCCGATCAGTGCCGGCGCGGCTCCGGCCGGCAGTTTTCCGGCCGCGGCCTGCAACCCGGCGGTCAGCTCGCGTACCTGGGCCGGGTTGTCGACGTTGGTGGTCGGGTTGGTGTCGCTGGTCGGGTCGTCGGCGGAGAAGCCGACCAGGATCAGCCCGCCCAGCCGGTACTTGGCGATCATCTCGGCCGGGGTCTCGACGCCGGCCAGCTTCCGGTTGCCGGCCGCCGAGCCGCCCGACACCTTGGTCGCCGAGTTGCCGTAGGCGTACGGCATCAGCACCTGGCCGACCAGGTCCTCGTCGGCGAGGGTGCCGACCAGCTGGGCCGCCCGGGCCGCCGGGTCCGGCGCGACCGTCGGGGCGGCGCTGGTCGGCGCCGCCGACGGCGAGGCGGGCGCGGGGGCCGCCGCTGGCTTCCGCGAGCCGGCGCAGCCGGAGACGATCAAGGCGGTGACGAGGGGAAGCACGACCAGAGCGCGCCGGAGGGGAGACGACACGCCCGCTATCCCACCAGCCCGTCCCCGGCCGGGCAACTTGACCAACGGCCCGGGGAACGGGCGGATGTCGCTCAGCCGACCCGGGTGAGCAGGGTGACCGGGGCGCCGTCCCCGGCGTACCGGTAGGGCTCGAGTTCGGCGTCCCAGGCGGTGCCCATCGCCTTGTCGAGCGCGTGCGCGAGCGCCTCCGGCGCCCGGGCCGACTCCATGATCGACCGCAGCCGGTCCTCGCCGAGCTGGATGTCGCCGGCGGCTCCGGCAGTGGCCCGGAAGAGCCCCCGACCGGGCACGTACATGAACCGCTCACCGTCGACGCCGGGACTCGGCTCCTCGGTGACCTCGAAGCGGATCATGGGCCACTGTCTCAGCGCAGCCGCCAGCTCCGCGCCGGTCCCTGGCCGGCCGGACCACCCGCACTCCGCCCGTCGGGCGCCCGGATCGACCGGTTGGGCCGTCCAGTGCAGGGTGACCGGCGCGGTTAGGACGCGCGCGATCGCCCACTCGACGTGCTGGCACACGGCGAGTGGGGTCGAGTGGACGTATACGACGCCACGCGTTGGCACGGTGACCTCCCGGAGAGCGAGGTGCGTCTTCCCCTACGACCTCGGCCTCGGCGGCTGATCACCCGTGCGATTGCTGGAACACATGATGACGCTTGTGACGGATGGTACGCCAGGGATTCACGAAACTGCCCCGGGGGAATAGCCGTACCGGTGACGGTAGTTGGACCCCACGTCAGCGGCGGTAGCCGTCCGGCCATCACCGGTGTCGTGTAAAATTTGCCCGGCGGCGTCTGCCGCCCAGGCTGTCCCCTCGGACTTCCAGTCCTCCCGTACGTCTTCAAGGAGTACCTCCGTGGCGAGCAACACCTCCAAGACCGCGCGCGCATCCGTCCGTGCCGGCCAGGCAGGCCAGGGTGGGGCCCTGAGCGTGCTCGGCGAGTTCAAGTACCTCATTCCGCTCAACGGCGGCAAGCACGCCTACGTGCGGAACCTGACCAACGGCAAGACCTCGCACCTGCGCACCGACTCCGAGGCGTTCGTCGAGGAGATCCGGACGCTGGCCGGTGCCGGCCACGCCATCAAGATCCGGGCCGAGCTGAACAACCTCGCCGCGGCCTACCCGGCCGACGGTTGGGACACCACCGAGAAGCGCCTGGTCGAGGCCGGCGTCTTCGAGGCCTGAGCCGCGCCGGCACAGACCCAGCGGCACGACCCGTAACGCCCCGACCCGGATCATCCGCGTCGGGGCGTTCGCATCTGCGCCGCCGACCCCGGTCGATCTTCCGGGACGGCGGGGTCCACGCCCGGTTCGGATGATTCGCCCGCGCGGCACGCGGGTATCCACCGGCGCAGCGACGCGTTCCGGCATTTCCGCGGACGTCGGCGCCGCGCCGGCCAGACCCGTCGGCGCCACCGCAGCCGAGCGCCGCACCGGGCACAATTGTTACCCACCGGTACGGCTACCGGCCCGACGCGGAGGTGACCATGCCCCACCCGGCCTCGGTACGGCTCACCGACGGCGTACGGCTGCACGTCGACGTCTCGGGCCCGGACACCGCCCCGCTGACCGTGGTGCTGCTGCACGGCTGGACCCTGGACGGGCGTACCTGGCACCGGCAGACGGCCGCGCTGCGCGAGACGTACGGCGACGCCGTCCGGGTGGTCTGCTACGACGCGCGCGGGCACGGCCGGTCCGGGCCGACCACGCTCCCCTCGGCCACCCTCGCCCAGCTCGGTGACGACCTGGCCGAGGTACTCGCCCAGGTGGCGCCGACCGGGCCGGTGGTACTGGCCGGGCACTCGATGGGCGGCATGACGATGATGGAGTACGCCCACCGGCACCCCACCGACTTCGCCCGCCGGGTCGCCGGAGTCGTCTTCGTCGCCACCACCGCCGAGGGACACGCGCACACCGGGTACGGCGTACCGGCCCCGCTGGCCCGGCTGATCCGGCTCGCCGAGACCACCTGCGCCGGCCTGCTGGCCCGGTGCGGCGGCTGGCACACCCCGCCGCCCCTGCTGCACGCGCTCCGCCCCACCCTGCGCTGGCTGCTCTTCGGCGACGCCTGCGACCCGGCCGACATCCGGCTCACCACCTCGGCGGTGTCCCGGGCCTCGCTCGTCTCGATCGGCGGGCTCCGCTCGTCCATCGGGGCGCAGCGCCGGCTGGAGACGCTCGCCGCCCTCGGCGACCTGCCCGCGGCGGCCCTGGTCGGGGACCGCGACCGGCTCACCCCGCCGCCCTGCACGGTCTCGATCAGCGAGGCCCTCTCCGCCGCCGAGCTGACCGTCTGCCCCGGCGCCGGCCACATGCTGATGCTGGAGCGCCCCGAGGAGGTCACCGCCGCACTCCGCTCGGTCGTCGACCGGGTCCGGTCGGCGACGAAGATCACCCGGAAGGCGACGCGCGCCACCCGGGCGAGGCGGACCGCGACCCTCCTCGAACAGCCCAGACGGGTCCGCGCCCGGCGCGGCGTACCCTGCCCCTGAGCCGAATCCGCACCGCCGCCCGACTGGCGTGGCCGAGCCGGGCCGAGCCGGCACGGCGTACCCTCGCTTCCTGGCAATTCGGCGCGCGACCGCCCGGACTCCGGTGCCGGGACGGTCAGGTCGCCGCAGATCGATCTCCGGGAGCAGAAGCGTTGACCGACAACACCACGCTGCGGCAGGAGATCGAAGCCGAACAGCGCCACCTGGACCGGGTCTACGCCCGGCTGGCGCAGTTGCGGCACTCCGCCGTACTCGCCGAGCGGGAGGGCTACCAGCTGGCCCGGGTCGGCAACTTCGGCGCGCTGGTGGAACGGGACGCGATGGTCTTCCACGCCGCCCGGCGCCGGCACACCCTGGACGCCGAGCACGAGGGGCTGGTCTTCGGCCGGCTGGACCTGCGTACCGGGCAGGTGCTGCACGTCGGCCGGCTCGGCGTACGCGGTGAGCACGCCGAACCGCTGGTGATCGACTGGCGGGCACCCGCCGCCGCCGCGTTCTACCAGGCCACCGCCGCCGAACCGCGCGGAGTCGTACGCCGTCGGGTGATCAGCTCCAGCGGCGAGCGGGTGACCCGGATCTCCGACGACCTGCTCGACCCGGCGGCGGCGCCGGACGGGATGCGGGTGGTCGGCGACGGCGCCATGCTGGCCGACCTGTCCCGGACCACCGGCCGGGAGATGCGGGACATCGTCGCCACCATCCAGCGGGAGCAGGACGAGGCGATCCGCTCCCCGGCCGGCGGGGTGACGGTGGTCTCCGGCGGTCCCGGGACCGGCAAGACGGCGGTCGCCCTGCACCGCGCCGCCTACCTGCTCTACTCCGACCGCAACCGGTTCGCCGGCGGCGGCGTGCTGGTGGTCGGCCCGTCCGCCGTCTTCGTCGACTACATCGCCTCGGTGCTCCCCTCGCTCGGCGAGAACGCCGCCACCCTGCACTCGCTCGGCTCACTCTTCGAGGGGGTGGCCGCGACCCGCACCGACCCGGCGGCGGTCGCCGCGGTCAAGGGCTCGCTGCGGATGCGCCGGGTGCTGGAGCGGGCGGTGAGGGACCAGGTCCCGGACGCCCCCACCGAGCTGCGGCTGCTCTACCGGGGCGAACTGCTCCGGCTCACCGAGGCCGAACTGGAGCGGATCCGGACCCGGGCGCTGCCGCCGGGCGCCCGCCGCAACGAGGTGCGCCGGGCCGGCTTCGACGGGATCTTCGCCGCGCTCTGGGCACAGGCCCAGGAGTTGCGGGTCGGCCGGCTGCCGGACCAGCGGAGCTTCGAGGACGAGATCGCCGAGCGCCCCGAGTTCCGGGACTTCCTGCGCGCCTGGTGGCCCCGGCTGCACCCCCGGCACGTACTCCCCTGGCTGGCCGATCCGGAGCGGCTGCGCCGGTACGCCGCCGGGATCCTGTCCCGGGCCGAGATCCGGCTGCTCGCCGAGGCGTACCGGACGCCGGGCAGTGCGGGACCGACCGTCGCCGACGTCGCACTCCTCGACGAACTCGACCACCTGCTGGGTCAGCCGGCCAGACCGGCACGGCGCAACCGTGACCCGTACCAGTTGGCCGGCGGGGTCCGCGAGGTGACCACGTACGCGGACCGGCAGCGCTCGGCCCGGGCCGGCCGGGACGCTGCGGCCGAGCGGCCGGCGGACTACCGCGAGTACGCCCACGTGGTGGTCGACGAGTCCCAGGACGTCTCCCCGATGCAGTGGCGGATGCTGGGCCGGCGGGGCCGGCACGCCTCCTGGACCGTGGTCGGCGACCCGGCCCAGACCGCCTGGACGGGTGACCCGGCCGAGCTGACCCGGGCCCAGGACAAGGCGCTGGGCCGGCGCCCCCGGCACGAGTTCGTCCTCACCACCAACTACCGCAACTCGGCGGAGATCTTCGCGGCGGCGGCCCGGGTGATCCGGGAGGTCTCCCCCGACCTGCCGCTGCCGGTCGCGGTCCGGGCCACCGGGGTGGCACCGGTCGAGCTGGCGGTGCCGGCCGCCGAACTGCCGGACGCGGTCCGGGAGGCGGCGGCGAAGCTGCTCGCCGAGGTCGAGGGGACGGTCGGGGTGATCAGCGCGGTCACCCGCCGGGCCGAGGTCACCGGCTGGCTGGAGCAGGTCGCCGACCCGCGCCTGGCGGTGGTCGACACCATGCAGGCCAAGGGCCTGGAGTACGACGGGGTCGTGCTGGTCGGCCCGACCGAGATCCGGGCGGACTCGGCCGCCGGGGTACGCACCCTCTACGTAGCCCTCTCCCGGGCCACCCAGCGCCTCACCACCGTCGAGCCGGTCTGACTGCTTTCGGCTGGGCCGATGCCTCTGGCTCGGCCCGGTGCTCAGCCGGGTAGCCGCGCGGGAGGCGCGGGGCGGGCTCAGGCGTGCGTCTTCGCCAGGTTGACGAACGCCCGCCAAGCGGCCGGACCGAAGCTCAGCGTCCCGCCGTCCCGGTCCTTGGTGTCCCGGACCAGCACCCGGCCGGGAAGGTTGTCGGCAACCTCGACACAGTTGCCGGCGTTGCTCCCAGAGCGGGACGACTTACGCCACTTCGGGGTCATGATCATCAATCGCCTTCAGAATGAGGTCGCGGGACATCTCACAGGGTAGTGCGCGCGCGTTGACCGACTCCCACGCGATCACCGCGTGCCGGACATCGCCCACCTGTGACCCGACGGTACCCGCTCGAAGCGCGTCCATGTAGATCACCGTCGCCCCGTCCGGGAGGGTGGCAAGGGCAAACGCACCTGTCATGCCCGAATGAAGCCCGGCGGAGAATGGCACCACTCGGACGTGGACGTTCGGGCGGCACCCGACGTCTACAAGGTGCTCAAGCTGAGCCTTCATGACAGCGCCACGGGGACGCAGGACAGCCTCTCCGATGATCGCCGTCAGAATGGCCGGATCGGGTCGGTCGAGGACACTGGCTTGTCGGGCCAGTCGGATCCGCACGGCCTCCTCGACCTGCTCCGGGGTGTGTCCGCCGATCTCAATGATCGCCCGCGCGTACGCCTCCGTCTGGAGCAATCCGGGAATGACGGAGTGCTCGAAGGTTCGGAGCGCAATCGCGCGACTCTCGTTGTCCGCCCACGGACGCAGCCACGGTGCTACAGCCTCACCCCGGGATCGGTTGGCGCTGGCCCGAAGTTCGCCGCTGGCCTGAAGCACCCCATCCAGCCGTTCCGCCATGTCGTCGGGCGGGATGCTCCGACCCGACTCGTAGTGGCCCACCTGTGAGCCACTGACGTGCACCGCAGCGCCCACGGCATCCTGAGACAGCCCTTGCTCTGTCCGAAGCTTGCGCAACAGATGGCGAAACTCATTCATGTCGGCCAACTGCGCCCTCCGTCCGGATGTAGGCCACGAGTGCCTTTAGTACATCTTCCGTTACCGCGCACTCACGGTCCAGGGTGGAGGGCAGACGGAAAAGCCATTACAGCGGCCCGCTTCAACATGCCGGGGGCGTGGCCCGCAAGATCCGCCCCGATGGTGGGTCGTCTTTCCGTCAACGGGGGCGGTGCTCGTAGCGGACACGGGCGCCGCCCCCTTTCCTGTTGTTTACCGGAACGGGAGGACACATGAGACAGACACGAGGGGCCAGAATTCGCCACCGTCGGATCTGGTGGCGATTTTGGCGGTATTGCCTGTGTGGACGCCGATGGGTCTGCCCCGACTCGGATGCCGGCGTGTTCTCTTACTACCCCCGGCGGGGTAGTAAGAGCACACGATCGGCGGGTGCCCACACCCCACCCGCCGAGAGTGCGTCCTTGACGAGCGTCGAGTTCCGTCGGGCGGTTCGGGCTGCCACGGTTGACGCCAGGATCGGCCGGGAAGCACGGGCCGGGCAGACGGAAGCGCCGCCCCCGGCGCCGAGAGAGCCACAGCGCCCGTGGACCGATTTCCCCGACTCCCGCAACGCGGGCCGGTACGCCGGGTGGAACGGGCCGACCCGGGCGTACCTGGCCAACGGCCGGGCGGGCGGCCTGACTCCGGCCCAGCAGCACCGAGCCCGGCACGCCGAGCGGGTGTAAACCGTGATCGGGCCATGGGCGCGGTGGGAGCGGCACGCTGCGCGACGGCGGGCGCGTGAGCGCCGTGCCCCCGGGCAGCACGTCCCCACGGACACCTACGCCTGCCGCGAGTGCGCACACGACTGGCCCTGCGCGCCGGCCCGCCTGGCACTGCTGATCGGCTTCGACGGCAACCGGGTGGGACTGATGATGTATCTCGCCGCGCACCTCGCCCGCGCCCTGGAGGCGCTGCCCGACCGGCATCCCGCGCTGGTCGTCGGGCAGATCATCTACTGGGTGCCCCGGCGCCATTAGCGCCGGTTCGGCACCGCCCGAAACGTCGGCACCGGCCTCCGCTTCCCGCGCATCACCCGGGGCCGGCACCGACAGGGAAGCATCCCGGGGCCGCCGTTATCCCCTTTGGAGTGGCCTCGGGGTGCGACCCGAATCGTTCGCTTTGTCTATCCCTCACGGGTCCATCCGCGACACCGGACCAACAGCCTCACCTACGAACTCGCCCCGGGCGTACGCCGGGGCGGTGCGTGCAAACGGGGAACGCGTTCGCGCCGGCCTCATGGTCGAACTCGTAGGCGCCCCGGCCGGGCGCACAGGAATCGATGGAGTTGTCGTCACGCCAGCGGGTCGATCAAGTGCCGAGGCCGGCTACGCGCAGCCAAAGCGGAGTGACGCTGCCACGGGTTTGGCACCCTCTCCTGTGGGTACCTGCGCGAAGCCGACCAACGATGCACTTGGCGTCTGATCCGGCCGGGAGGATTGAATGTCGCCCTCAGCGCTACCGCCCGACGATCCGGCACGCGAACTCGTCCATGTGCGGCCCGGCGACTCCGGCCTGGCACACCTGGCCATCGCCGGTGGTACCTACACCGTGCTTGTGGGTGGCGACCAGACCGCCGGACGGTATTGCCTGATCGACATGCGGGTACCACCGGGTGGTGGACCACCGCCCCACCGCCACGACTTCGAGGAGATGTTCACCGTGCTCGGCGGCGCCGTGGAATTCACGTTCCGTGAGGAGAAGGTCGTCGCGCAGGTGGGCGAGACAGTCAACATACCGGCCAACGCGCCGCATTTCTTCCGGAACGCCACCGACCAGCCCGCCCGTCTGCTGTGCATGTGCAGCCCCGCCGGGCAGGACGAGTACTTCCGCAAGGTGGGTGACCCGGTCGACGGACCCACCGCCCCGCCGCCGCTACTGAGTGCGGAGGAACAAGACGAGCGCCGACAGCGTGCGGCTCGTCTGGCCCCCGACTATCGAACAGAATTGATGGTCTCGTAAAGGCCTTCATTGCTCGATGCTGACCGCCCGCAGCTCGCCAGAATCACCACGCCGGGCGGCCACGATAGCCGATGGGGCCCTCCCCAACCCGCTGATAGGTACCCAGGAACCCGCCGTCGCCGAAGGCGACCGTGCCGTTGTTGCCACGGCCGTCGCGCCAGGTCAGCCTGGTGACCGGGCGGCCAGCCACACCCACCGTCAAGAGCAGGTCGCCGGAGGGGTGCCACCCACCGCCCCAGCCCTCCTCGGCCGAGAAGCGCTGAGCTTCCTTGGCGACGGAGCCGCGCTCGATCAGCCGGCCGCGGAACTCCCTCGGCCGCTCACCCGGCTGCCGGCGCCAGCCGTAGAAGGCAGCCTGCTGCTTCTCGAAGGTGATCGCATACTCGGCGCCGGACGCGTCCGCCCAGGCCACCTGGTCGAGGACGGCCTGCTCGCCACGGTCGACGAAGATGGTGACCTCACCGACGTCGCTCGCGTACCGCAGCACGGGCTCGGCGATCGCCTGCCGTTCGAGCGCCAGCCCCGCCTGATCGTGTGCGTGCATCGGGTCGATCGTCACCCGGTACAACCACAGCATGCTCCGGGCATCGTCACCGCTTTCGATCCGCAGCCTGTTCCGGCCGGCCACCAACTCCTCGGCCGGGACCGCGAAGACCAGCCGTTGCGGGAGTCCACCGCCGTTCGGGATCCGCAGCCGCTCGGCCAGAAGTCTGCCGTTCAGCCGAACGGTGAGCGGGGCGTATCCGGGGGCCTGGGAGAGCATCGACGCGAGCGCCACGAGGGCGACGCAGGCCTCGCGGACGACGGCGGGATCGGGTACGTCGAACTCCAGCTCGACCGACCCGCCGGCGCCGATGGCCAGGTGGTCGCCGGCAGCCGCGGACCGGTCGACGCCGGTGATCGTGACGTTCCCGATGCGTGGCGGCTCGGTGCCGAAGTCGGCGTAGGTGGGTGCCATCTGGATCCCGGCACGCCCCGGGGCCACCGGCGGAGGAGACGACGGGCGCAGCAGTACCTCGTACGAGAAGGCGGTGTGCTCGCCGTCGCCGTATCCGACGTTCGCGGCGCCGAATGCGGGCCGCACCTTGCCGATGTGCAGTGCACCGAGCGCGACCGCCGCGCGGACGACGTAGAGCGGTTCGCCGTTGCTCTCCCGGCCCGCCGGCAGCGCATCCCCGGGCACCGCGCCGCCGGACGCGATACCCCAGACGCCGCGATCCATCAGCACCTCGTACTCGTCGACGCTGACCTCTCCACCGCCCCAGGCCGCCTGGGCCGCGCCGAAGCCGGGGCGGACCTTGCCTGGGTGCACGCCGCCGTTCATCCGGACTCGGCACGCCCACAGTGGCTCGCCGTCCGCCTCGTAGCCGTGCGGTACCGCGCCAGGTGGGATCCGGCCGCCGCGGGCGGTCTCCCAGCGATACCCATCGGCCGAAATATCCATTCCGTGAGGATAGATCAACAGGTTCGGGAATCGCGGACCACCGATGGCTGGCGAGTTCGTCGGCGGGCCGCCGACGGCGCGGCGGCGCCGTGCTGCGGGGCGGCGGCGGGCCTGTCCACATCGCGACAGCTCGGCGGCGCGGCGCTCGGCCTCCGGCGACACTGGTCCGATGCGCCCCGTCGAACCGGTGCACCCCGGCGGATGAACCGGCCGCTGCTCCGGCTCGCCCTGGCCGGGCTGCGCGCGCACGCCGTACGGGTGGTGCTGACCGGGTTCGCGGTGGTGGTGGCGGTCGGCTTTCTCGCCGGCACGCTGGTGTACGGCGACACCGCCCGGGCAGCGTTCTACACCGACCTGGCCCGGTCGGCCCGGAACGTGGACGTGCTGGTCGAGCCGGAGCACGGGCTGCTCACCCCGGCGACGGTGCAGCGGGTCCGGGCCGTCGACGGGGTGGCGGCGGCGGACGGCCGGGTGGTCGCCTGGCTGGGCGTACTCGACCGGAACGGCAAGCTGATCACCAGTCAGGACCACATCGGGTACGCCCTCTCGGTGCCGGGTGATGCCGCGCTCGCCCCGTACGACGTGGCCGCCGGCCGGCTACCGCAGACCGCTGGCGAGGTCGCCCTGGACCGGGCCACGGTGGCCGGCGCCGGTTTCGCCCTCGACGGGCCGGTGACGGTGCTGGACCAGGCCGGCACGACGCACCGGCTGCGCCTGGTCGGTGTGCTGGACCTCGGGGTGAACCGGCTCTTCGGCGGCTCGGCCGTCGCCGCGCTGACCTCGGCCGACCTCGGCACGCTGACCGGTACCACCGACTACGCCCAGGTGGTGGTCCGGGCCGGCGACGGCACCGACCCGGCCCGGCTGCGGGAGCGGGTCGCCGAGGCGGCCGGCCCCGGCACCCGGACGCTGACCGGGGAGGCGCTGCGGGACCGGCTCGCCCGGCAGGCGGCGAAGTACGTCGACGGCTTCCTCGCCGTACTGCTCGGCTTCGGCCTGGTCTCGCTCACCGTCTCGGCGTTCGTCATCTACAACACCTTCGCCATGCTCGGCGCGCAGCGGGTCCGGGAGGTGAGCCTGCTGCGCTGTGTCGGCGCCTCCCGGGCGCAGGTGCGCGGCGCCGTACTGCTGGAGGCCGGCATCCTCGGCCTGCTCGCCTCGGTCGGCGGGCTGCTGGCCAGCCTGCTCGTCGGGTACGGGCTGATCCGGGGACGGGAGCTGGTCGCCTCCGACATCCCGCTGCACGCCCCGGTGGTGCGCTGGCCGACCGTGCTGGTGGCGCTCGGCTTCGGCACCCTGGTCACGGTGCTGGCCGCGCTGGTGCCGGCGGTGGAGGCGAGCCGGGTGCCGCCGCTGGCCGCGCTCCGGTCCCGGGACGCGGTCGAGGCCGGCGCTGGCCGGCGCCGCCGTACCCGGGTCGCGGTCGCGCTCGGGCTGGCCGGGACCGGCGGGCTGGCCGTACTCGTCGGGTTGCCGCTGGCCTTTCCCGGGCTGCCGCTGGTGCTCGGCGGCGGGATGGTCGCCTTCCTCGGCGCGGTGGTGGCGGCTCCGCTGCTGGTGCCCCGGGCGGTCCGGCTGGTCGGCTGGCTGCCGGCCCGGCTCTTCGGCCCGGTGGTACGGCTGGCCGTGGCGAACGCCCGACGCAATCCCCGGCGAGCGGCGGCGACCTGCACCGCCCTGACCATCGGGGTGGCCCTGATGGCGATGTTCAGCGTGCTGCTGGCTACCGCTCGGGAGCAGGCCGGACGCGAGCTGTCCGAGAACTTTCCGGTCGACTTCGTGCTGGACCGGGTCCGCACCGACGGCTCGCCGACGGCGGTACGCGGCCCGCTGCCGCCGGGGCTGGCACAGCGGCTCCGCCCCGATCCGGCGTTCGGCACCGTCGCCGAGGTACGCCTGGCCGACTCGCCGCTGGACGACCGGATCCGGATCTGGACCGTACCGCCCGAGCGGCTGCACGGGCCGATCCGTCCGGAGGTGACCGCCGGCAGCCTGGCCGGGCTGGCCCCGGGGACGGTGGCGGTGAGCCGGCAACTCGCCGCCGACCGGGGCGTCGGGGTCGGCGACCGGATCGCCCTCGGGCTCGGCCCGCCGGGGCCGCTGACCGTGGTGGCGGTCTACGACGACAGTCCGGTCGACGGTGCGGCCCTGGTCTCCTGGGCGTCGTTCGTCGGCGCGTACGGCCCCGGGGAGCCGGACCGGCTCCTGGTCGACCTCGCCCCGGGGGTGTCGACGGCGGCGGGCCGGCAGGCGCTGGACGCGGCCCTGGCCGACCAGCCGGCGGTCCGGGTACGCGGTCTCGCCGACCAGGCCGACGCGCTCGCCCGTACCCTCGACGAACTGTTGGGGATCTTCGCCGCCCTGCTCGGCATGTCGGTGCTGATCGCGGTGCTGGGCATCGGCAACACGCTCGCGCTCTCGGTCGTCGAACGCCGCCGCGAGTCGGCGACGATCCGGGCGCTGGGCCTGTCCCGCCGGCAACTGGCGACCATGCTGCTGACCGAGGCGGCGCTCGCCGGCACGGTCGGGGCACTGGCCGGGATCACTCTCGGAGTCGGTCTCGGCTGGACGGCGGCGATGGGCCTGATCAGCAGCTACGGGCACGGGCTGCCGGCCGTACCCGTCGGGCAGCTCGCCCTCTGCGCCGCGCTGGCCGCCTCGGCGGCGGTGCTGGCCAGCCTGCCGCCGGCCCGGCGGGCCGCCCGGGCGCCGATCGCCGCCACCCTCGGCGACGAGGGATAGCGGTCCGGTCGTTTACCGGATGGGACGACCTCACCGGCCGGCAGTATCGACGGCGGGGGCGACCGGGACGGAAGGAGGCGTGTTGGGGGCCGGGCACGACCACGGGGAGCGGTTGACCTGGGCGGCGGAACGGCACCGGGGACGGCTCTGGGCCGCCTTCGGGCTGCTCGCCGTCCTGATGGTGGTCGAGACGGTCGCCGCGCTGGTCACCGGCTCGCTGGCGCTGCTCTCCGACGCCGGGCACATGTTCACCGACGTGCTCGGGATCGGGATGGCGCTGGCCGCGATCACGGCGGCCCGGCGGGCGGTCGGTGACCCGCAGCGTACCTTCGGCCTCTACCGCCTGGAGGTGCTGGCCGCGCTGGCCAACGCGGTACTGCTGTTCGGGGTGGCGCTCTACGTGCTGGTCGAGGCGGTACGCCGGTTCGACGACCCGCCCCGGGTGGCGGCCGGCCCGATGCTGGTGGTGGCCACGCTCGGCCTGCTGGCCAACGTCGCCGCCTTCGGCCTGCTCCGGGCCGGTGCGCGGGAGAGCATCAACCTGCGCGGCGCCTATCTGGAGGTGCTCGGGGACCTGCTCAACTCGGTGGGGGTGATCGTCGCCGCCGTGGTGATCATCCTGACCGGCTGGCGCTGGGCGGATCCGATCGTGGCGCTGGCGGTCGGGCTCTTCATCCTGCCCCGCACCTGGCGGCTCGGCCGCAGCGCCGTACGGATCCTGGTGCAGGCCGCGCCCGAGCACCTCGACGTGGCGGCCGTACGGACCCGGCTGGCCGGGGTGCCCGGCGTCTGCGACGTACACGACCTGCACGTCTGGACCCTCACCTCCGGGATGGAGGTGGCCTCGGCGCACCTGAGGCTGGACCGCGACGCGGAGGTCGGTACCGTACTCGCCGCGGCCCGGTCGGCACTGCGCGAGGACTTCCACATTTCGCACGCCACGCTCCAGGTCGAGCCGAACACCGCGCCCGGGGGCTGCGGTCCCACCGACTGGTGACCGGCAGCCACGTCGCGTCACGCATGGTCAGCCCGAGACGCCGCTCTCCCGGGTCCGTCGGCCGTCAAGACTCACCGATAGTTAGCGGCATCTTAAGTTTCCGGCGGGCGCTGGACATCTTTGTCCGGATACATCCGCCCAACTGGGAAAATCGCGAATCTAGCTCCGGCAACGCCACGTATCCCCGGACGGCGACTGCCGGTAAGCTCGGCTCCGGTCTCCGCCGGGCGGCGCCCTCCGGCGCCTGCGGGGACCGTCGCCTAATCGCACGCGCGAGCCGGGGAACCACGTACCAGGGGTGTATCCGCGCCAGCGGTAGGGATCTTCCGTCCCGAACCCGTCAGCTAACCCGGTCGGCGGCTGACGGAAGGACATTGTCATATGCCGTTCCTGGCACCCACCCGACACGCTCCGGCGTCCGCGCGGAGCGCCACGAGACCGTACCGGAAGGCCGCGACCACCGCGGCCCTCGCCCTGGGCATGGTCCTCGCGGCACTCGGCGGCGCACCCGCGCACGCGGCACCGGAGTACGCGACCCCCGGGGCGCTGGCCGCGGCACCCGGCGGCGACGACATCGACGGAGGCACGGACAGCCTGCGCGAGCAGCTCCAGGCCGCCAGCAAGGGCTATCTGACCGCCAAGACCAAGTTGGACAACTCCGTCAAGCGGCAGAAGGAACTGAACCAGCAGCTCGCCACGCTGCGTACCGAGGTGACGACCCGGAGCGAACGGGTCGCCGAGATGGCCGGCATGGCGTACCGGACCGGTCGGCTCGGACAGGTCTCCGCGCTGCTCAACAGCGGATCTCCGACCAGCCTGGTGGACCGGGCCGCCGCACTCGACACGATCTCGGCGAACGAGAGCCGGGAACTGCGCGGGCTGCGGGAGAGCCTGGACAAGGAGACCCAGGCCAAGGCGGCGCTCGACAAGGAGATCGGCGAGCAGCGCAAGCAGCTCGAGGTGATGGAGACCCGCAAGAAGCAGGCCGAACGGGCGCTGGCGGCGGCGAACAACAGCGGCGGCGCCGGCTCGGGAGTCAGCGGCAGCGGGGGCGGGTCGGCCCGACCGGCACCCCGCAACGCCGACGGCTCCTTCCCCGACGAGTCGTGCAGTCTCGACGACCCGACCACCGACGGCTGCATCACCGCGCGCACCCTGCACGCGTTGAAGCAGGCCCAGGCGGCCGGCTTCACCCGGTTCGTCTCCTGCTTCCGCAGCGGAGGCAGTGGCGAGCACCCGAAGGGTCAGGCCTGCGACTTCGCCGCCCAGAAGAACGGGTTCGGCGGAGTGGCGACCGGCGGCGACCGGACGTACGGCAACAACCTGGCGGCATACTTCGTGCGGAACGCCGATCGACTGGGCGTGCTGTACGTGATCTGGTTCAAGCAGATCTGGCTGCCGAGCAGCGGTTGGAAGACGTACAACGGGGGCAACGGTGACCCGTCCAGCGACCACACCAACCACGTACACCTGTCGATGAACTGATCCACCGCGCCGCGCACCATCGCGAACCGCCGGCACCGCCCGCCACCCCTGGGCAGTGCCGGCGGTTCTCGCTCTCAGCAGCCGATCCGGGTCGAGCCGAGCGCCACGTCGTCGAACCAGAGCGTGTTCGCGCCCTCGCCGTAGCTCTCCCAGCCCAGCCGCAGGTCGGTCAGGTTGGGCCGCCAGTTGGCCCGGTTGTACCACTGCCCGTCGACGTCGTGCGTGGGCGTACCGTCGGCGGTCAGCCCGGTCACCGCGGTCCCGTTGACCCAGGTGGAGAGCCGGCCCTGCGCGCCGTCCACCATGAACTCCAGGCAGGTCCACTGGTTGACCGGCAGCGGCGCGCTGAGCGCGACGCCGTTCGGGCTCTGCTCCGGCAGGGTCGCGTCGTCCGACGCACGGTTCCATTGCAGGGCCCGGTTCTGCCCGCCCATCCGCAGGTCACGGTTGCCGTCGGCGGCGTCCCGCATGGCCAGGAAGGTCACGTGCGAGGTCGGCAGCGCGGTGGTGTGCCGGACCCAGAGCCGGGCGTAGCGCACCGCCCCGACGCTGCTCAGATCCCGGGTGGAGCCGACGAAGACGTGGTTGCAGTAGCCGACGGCGCCGTTGATGCGTACCGACCGGGTGCCCTGGTGTGCGACCGAGGTGTCGATGCTGGCGGTGCCGCTGCCGGAGCAGTCCGGGTAGCTGACGCTCCAGTCGCCGGAGGGTGCCGTGCCGGTCTGGTTCTCGAAGCCGTCGCAGAGCACCGCGCCACCGCAGCCGCCGCTCGGCGGTGGGGTGGTCGGCGGCCGGGTCGGCGGCGGCGTCAGCGTCGGCGGGACGCTGGTCGGCGGGGTCGTCGGCGGCCTGGTCGTCGGTGGTGCCGTGCTGGGCGGGGTGGTCGGCTCGGCGCCGTTGCACGGTTCGCCGTTGAGGGTGAATCCGGTCGGTGCCGCCGAACTGGCGGCGTAGCTGCCCTGGACGCCGAACTCGGCGGAGCCGCCGGCCGGCAGCGACCCGTTCCAGGCCACGTTCCGGGCGGTGACGGTCGCGCCGGACTGGCTGACCTCGGCGTTCCAACTGCTGGTGATCCGCTGGTCACCACCGTAGGTCCAGGTCACCGTCCACCCGTTGACCGCGGTGTCCCCGGCGGTCACCCGGACGGCGGCGGTGAAGCCTCCGGTCCACTGGTTGGCGGTGTAGTCGACGAGGCAGCCGGCGGCGGCCTGCGCGGTCGGCGTCAGACCGGTGCCGAGTACGGCGACGCTGCTCGCGGCGATCGCGGTCACCGTGGCCAGGGCCAGGGAGACACGACGGTACGGTGCGGAGATCCGCATGGGAGTTCCTCTCGGACGACTGCCGGCCCGTCGCCGCCCCTGGCGCGTGCCGGCAGTGCTGTTACGACAACGAGTGACCGACTCCCGAGATCACCTGTCCAGCACGACACCGGCCAGCCCGTACCGGTCGCGTGGTGGCGCCGACCAAGCTTAGAGACAGCCATCGATGCAAGCAACCGAGGCAACCGCCGGCCAGCGACAATGGCGGGATGACGATCGCCCGCTCGCTGCTGCTGTTCCTGCTCGCCGCCGTCGCCGAGATCGGCGGCGCCTGGCTGGTCTGGCAGGGCGTACGCGAGAACCGGGGGCTGCCCTTCGTCGCCGCCGGCATGCTGGCGCTGGCCGGGTACGGCTTCGTCGCGGCGTTCCAGCCCGATCCGCACTTCGGCCGGGTGCTCGCCGCGTACGGCGGCGTCTTCGTGGCCGGCTCGCTCGGCTGGGCCGTACTGCTCGACCGGTTCCGCCCGGACCGCTACGACCTGGCCGGCGCCGCCATCTGCCTCGTCGGCGTCGCCGTCATCATGTACGCCCCGCGCGGATGAAAGTTGTGCAAGGACCGGACGAAGACCCACCCGCACCGGACCTGCGGCGACAGCCCTGAGCCCTCCGCCCGACACGGCGATCTCTGCAAACCGAACCGCCAGCAAACCTGGCAAACCATGCCAGGTATTGATCCTCGGCTCTGCTTTACGGCCTCGGAACCCGGTGATAGCTTCCCGGCAACATTTGCAAGAACTTGCAGGTCCGCCCTCCGCTCTTCTCGCGCGCACGGGAGGTTCCGATGCGTACCCGACGACTTCCGACCGCCGCCCTCCGAAGAGGCACCGCCCTCGCCCTGACCGGGGTGCTCGCCGCCGCGCTGGCGGTGGGCATCGCCGACCGGCGGGCCGAGCGGGCCACCGCCAGCCCGGCCAGCCCGGGCGGCAGAGACGTGATCGTGCACCTGTTCCAGTGGCCGTGGGCCTCGATCGCCAACGAGTGCACCACGGTGCTCGGCCCGAAGGGCTTCGGCGGGGTGCAGGTCTCGCCACCGCAGGAGCACGTCGTACTGCCCGGTCGGGGTTACCCGTGGTGGCAGGACTATCAGCCGGTCAGCTACCGGTTGACCACCCGGCGCGGCGACCGGGCCGCCTTCGCCGCGATGGTCCGGACCTGCCACGACGCCGGAGTGAAGATCTATGTGGACGCGATCGTCAACCACATGACCGGCGGTGCCTCGACCGGGGCGGGCAGCGGCGGCGCGACCTACGGCCACTACGACTATCCGGCGGTGCCGTACGGCAGCGGCGACTTCCACCACTGTGGGCGCAACGGCAACGACGACATCGCCAACTGGGCCGACCGGTGGGAGATCCAGAACTGCGAGCTGGTCGACCTCTCCGACCTGCGTACCGAGTCCTCCTATGTGCGGGGCAAACTGACCGGGTACCTGAACGACCTGGTCTCGCTCGGCGTCGACGGCTTCCGGGTGGACGCGGCCAAGCACCTCCCCGCCGCCGACCTGGCCGCGATCATCGACCCCGTGCCCGGCGACCCGTACGTCTTCAGCGAGGTGATCGAGGGCGGCTCCGGCGAGCCCACCCCCGAGGAGTACGCCGGGATCGGCGACGTCACCGAGTTCCGCTACGGGGACGTGGTCGGCACCGCGTTCCGGGACGGCAACCTGGCCAACCTCGCCAACCTCGCCTCGTCGATGCGGCTCGGCTCCGCCGACGCGGTGGCCTTCGTCGACAACCACGACACCCAGCGCAACGGTCGGGCCCGGCTGACCTACCAGAACGGCTCGGCGTACGCGCTGGCCGAGGCGTTCATGATCGCCTGGCCGTACGGCGTTCCGCAGGTGATGTCGAGCTTCACCTTCAGCGACCCGGAGGCGGGGCCACCGCGCACCGGCAACGGCACCACCAGCGCCGTGGACTGCGGCAACGGCGGCTGGGCCTGCGAGCACCGCTGGTGGAGCACCGCGAACATGGTCGGGCTGCGCAACGCCGCCGCCGGGGCCGGGGTCACCAACTGGTGGAGCAACGGCGGCAACCAGATCGCCTTCGGCCGGGGCAGCGCCGGCTACGTCGCCTTCAACCGCGACGGCGGCCCGTTGACGCGTACCTTCCAGACCAGCCTGCCGGCCGGCGGCTACTGCGACGTGATGCGCGGGGACTTCACCGGCGGCACCTGCACCGGTACGACGTACCAGGTCGACAGCGCCGGCCGGGTCACCGCGACCGTGCCCGCCAACGGCGCCCTGGCGCTGCACGTGAACGCGCGGACCTCGGGTGGCGGTCCCGGCCCGACCCCGACGGGCGGCTCCTGCCCGGCCGTCGCCGCCACCTTCGCGGTCACCGCGACGACGGTCTGGGGCGAGAACGTCTTCGTCACCGGCAACGTCCCGGCGCTGGGCAACTGGGATCCGGCGAACGGGGTGCCGCTCTCCTCGGCCGGCTATCCGGTCTGGCGGGGCACGGTCGACCTGCCCGCCGGCACGACGGTGCAGTACAAGTACGTCAAGCGCAACGGCGGCCAGGTGGTCTGGGAGAGCGACCCGAACCGGTCCCGGAGTACCCCGTCCACCGCCCCCTGCGCCGCGACCTGGACCGACACCTGGCGCTGAGCCCGCCCCGGCACCGATGTGTCGGTGCGGAGAGGTTCCTGTGAGTCACCATGGTGACTCACAGGAACCTCGCGCGGGGAACCACCCGCCGCCCACCCGGGCTGGGCCGCCGCCGCTACGTCGAGCTGCGTAGCCGGCCGGTCCACACCGGCACGACGCCCCGGCGGCGTTCCGCCGGCAGCATCGACGCCGTGAAGCTCTCTCCGCCATGGCGAAAAGCCCTGCTCACCCTGCACGTGATCACCGCGGTCGGCTGGTTGGGGATCGACCTGGTGCTGCTGACCCTCGGCGTGGCCGGGTCGAACGGCGCCGACCCCGACGTCGTCTATCCGGCGATGGCCCTGGTCGGCCAGACCGTCTTCGTACCGCTGAGCGTGCTCGCCTGGCTGGTCGGGGTCGCCAGCGCGCTGCTCACCCCCTGGGGGCTGGTCAGGCACCGGTGGGTGCTGGTCAAGCTGGTGATCACCACCGTGATGCTCGGCGCGGTGCTCTTCGCGCTGCTGCCGAACCTCCAGGCCGCCGAACTCGGCGCGGCGACCCCGGCGGACGCCCGGCAGGGGCTGCTGGCGGCGCCGATCGTCTCCAGCACGCTGCTGGTGGTCGCCACGATGCTCTCGACCTACAAGCCGTGGGGCCGCAGGAGTGGCCGGCGAGCTGCATAAATAACCACTAAGAGGGTATCTAACGGGCATGAGTGGACATGTCATGGTCTTTGCCCCGGATCCCCAGTTGACGGTCACGATCGACCAACCCGCCGACGAGACCGAGATCCATCTCCATCCCGGCGGCCAGGGCGTGTGGCAGGCACGGATGATCAAGTGCCTGGGCGTCCACGTGGTGCTCTGCGCCGGGCTCGGCGGCGAGATCGGGCAGGTGCTGGAACCGCTGCTCGCCGGCGAGGGGGTCGACCTCCGGGTGATCCACCGGGAGTCCAGCAGCGGCGGCTACGTGCACGACCGGCGGGACGGCAACCGCCAGGAGATCGCCTCGGTGCCGGGCCACCCGCTCGCCCGACACGAACTGGACGAGCTCTACAACCTCGCCCTCAGCGAGGGGCTGAGCGCCGAGGTCAGCATCCTCAGCGGGCCGGGCCACCCCTCGCTGGTCGCGCCGGAGATCTACCGCCGGCTCGCCGCCGACCTCGGCCACAACGGCAGCCGGGTGGTCGCCGACCTCTCCGGCGAACACCTGGCGGCCGTACTGGACAGCGGCGTCTCGGTACTCAAGGTCAGCCACGAGGAACTGCTCCGGGACGGCCTGGCCAGCGACGACAGCGAGGCGGAGCTGATCCGGGTGATCCAGACGCTGCACGCGCAGGGCGCCGAGTCGGTGGTGGTCAGCCGGGCCGAGGAGCCGGCCCTGGTGCTGATCGACGGCGAGGTGGCCCAGCTCGACATGCCCCGGCTGGAGGTGGCGGACCCGCGCGGTGCCGGCGACTCGATGACCGCCGGGGTGGCGGCGGTGCTCGCCCAGGGCGGCGACCTCCGGCGCGCCATCCGGACCGGGGCGGCGGCGGGGGCGCTCAACGTCACCCGGCACGGGCTCGGCACCGGTCGGCCGGACGCGATCGCCGGCCTGGTCGACCGGGTGACACTCGCGCCGATGCAGGTGGACCGGCAGGATCGGCTGACCCCGGACGAGTTGGCGCACCGGACGACGAAGTCATGACGATCCGGGTACAGGGCACGGCATGACGATCCGGGTACTGGTCACCAACGACGACGGCATCGCGGCTCCCGGGCTGCGCTGGCTGGCGCGTACGGCGGTGGAGCGTGGACTGGACGTGGTGGTGGCCGCCCCGAGCGAGGAGGCCAGCGGCGCGAGTGCCGCGATGAGTGCCGTGGAGCGGGACGGCCGGGTGGTCGTCGAGGAACACCCGATCGAGGAACTGCCCGGCGTCCCGGCGTACGGGGTGGCCGGCTCACCGGCGCTGATCACACTGATCGCCCTGCACGAGGCGTTCGGGCCGGCGCCGACGGTGGTGCTCTCCGGGATCAACCGGGGCGCCAACGCCGGTCGTGCGGTGCTGCACTCCGGCACGGTCGGCGCGGCGTTCACCGCCGCCGCGAACGGCTGCCACGGGATGGCGGTCTCCCTCGACGTACTCTCCGTGCACGAGGCGAGCACCGGTAGTGGCGGTGCGGCGGTGGCCGTGACCCGTCCGCACCGGGACGAGCGGCGGCACTGGGCGACCGCGGCCCGGGTGGCGCTGGATCTGCTGCCCCGGTTGACCGCCGGACCGGTGCACAGCGTGCTGAACGTGAACTCCCCGGACCTGCCGTACGAGCGACTGCGCGGGGTGCGTCGGGGCACCCTGGCCGGGTTCGGGCAGGTGCAGATGACGGTGGCCGAAGCCGGCAGGGGTTTCGTGCGTACCGCCCTGGAGGAGTCCGGCCAGCACGTCGAGCCGGGCACGGACGTGGCCTGGTTGGCGGAGGGTTACGCCTCGGTGACGGCGATCCGGGCGGTCACCGAGGCGTCCGACGTGGACCTGTCGGAACTTGACGATCCACGGTAGCGGGCGGATGAGGGGTTCCCGGGCCGCGACGACCACGCCACGGGCCGGGGACGATCAGACGCCGGGGACCTTCGCCTCCTCGGCGACGGCCGCGGCGCCCGCGAAGTAGGGCTCCGGCGCGCCGAACAGGCCGAGGAGCCCGGTGACCCAGAGCTGCCGGTGGACGAACCGGCTCGGTTCGGTGACCACGAGCTTGACGCCGCTGACCTCCGCGGTCTGGAAGCCGGCGACCATGGCGCTGATGCCGACGGAGTCGATGAAGCTGACCAGTCGCATGTTGAGCTCGATCCTGGACGGTCGCCCCTTGGTCAGAACCCCGGCGATCGCCTCACGAACCTCGTACGCCGTATCGACGTCGATTTCTCCCCGAGGGGCGATCTCCACAACTCCGCCAGGCAGGACCGACTTGACGATCGACAGGCTCACGCGAGCACCTCCACTCGCCCATGTCCGGGCGCCTAATCAGTACGCGGGCCGCGACCGAGAGTATTCCTCTCACGGCCCCGATCGCCACCCTTCCGGACGGGCAATCTATTCAACGAGCCGACAAACCACGCTGGTAACGGGGCAAACTACGCTAAATTTTCCTGCACCGTCCGCTTCCGCACCTCCACCGTCACGTCCTCAGCGTAGCCGTCCCGCAGGTCGGGGCGGGCCACCGGTGCCCTGTGTCGTACCTCGCCCGACCGCAGCCGTGCCGGTACCCGAATCCCTGTCGCCTATGCGACAGCCGGGCACGACCGGGGCCGCTGGTGCCGGTGCGACCGGTGTCGCCGAACGCGGCGGGCGGTACCACCGAGCACCTAGCATGGGCGCATCGGCCGTCGTCGGACGGCGATCCGGGCTCGGGAAGGGACACCTGATGCTGAGGAAACTGATCGGACTCGCCGGGGTCGGCGCGCTGCTGGCTCTGGTACTCGCCTGCGGATTCGGCGGTGGAGGCGATGACGACGACGGTGACGACGACGATTTCGCCCGACGTGCGCCGGTCGTCCTGGTCGACTGAGAACCTGGCGATCGCGGGTTTGCCAGGAAAGACACCTGGGCACCTCCCGAGTAGCAACCCGCAACCGCGCCGAACAACGCCTCTGTCCGAAGTGGCCGCTGCGTTCGGCAACCGAGGAGGTAGCACGATGCTCGGAACGAACCTGCTGAAACATCAGAGCAAGCCCGAGCGGATCGCCGACCAGGCGTGGGAATACCTGACCAGCGCGGTCAACTCGGCCGGCGACTCGGTGAAGTACACCGCCCGCTCGGCGCGGCGGACCGGCTCCCACCTCACCAGCAACGCCGGTGACCGGGTCGGTGCCGTGACCGACGAGGCCCGGGTGCGGGCCGGTCGGGCCTACGACGCCCTCGCCGGCCGCCGCCCGGGACTGCCCTGGGGATGGCTGATCGGGGCCGGCCTGGTCGGCGCCGCCGTGGCCTGGGCCGCCTCCACCGCTTCCCGGGCCGCGCTGGCCCGGGCCGAGCGGGAGCTGCCCGCCCACGACGTGGAGTTCGTGGACGTCGACCGGGCCAACCCGGTCGACCGAACCAGCTCACCGGTCCGGGTCGACACCGCCTGATCCCCGGGTACCCGCCCGGCCGGTCGGGCGGGTACCCGGACTCCGGGGCCCGGCGCGGGAACGCGCCGGGCCCCGTCGGGCGCTCATGATCCTGCTCAGCTCCGCGCGCAGCTCAGCGGAGCCGGTACGGCGTTCGCACCGGTCCAACTGCCGAGGAAGCCGAACGTCGTGGTGGCGTTCGGCGCCAGGTTGCCGTTGTACGCGACGTTCCGCACCGAAACCGACGAACCGCTCTGGGTGTGCGAACCGCCCCAGACCTGGCTGATCGTCTGCCCGTTCGCGAAGCTCCACCCCACCGTCCAGCCGGTCATCGCCGACGTGCCGGTGTTCTGCACGGTCACCTCGGCCTGGAAGCCGCCCTGCCACGAGCCGGTCACCCGGTAGGCGGCCGTACACGCCCCGCTCGGCGGCGGTGTGCCGGTCGGGGTCGCCGTCGGCGGCCGGGTGGTCGGGGTCGCCGGGGGGCGGGTGGTCGGGGTGGATGTCGGCGGGCGGGTGGTCGGAGTCGCCGTCGGCGGGTTGGAGGGGCCGCCGAGCCGGTCCGCGACCAGAATGCCCCGACCGTTGGTGCCGAGGTAGACCCGGCCGTAGACCCTCGGGTCACCGGTCAGTGCCTCGCCCATGTTGCCGTACTGGTGCTGGTCGTCGTTGATCCGCACCCAGGCACCGCCGGCGTCGTCCGACCGGTACACCCCGCGCACCCCGTCGACGGTGGCGACCGCGAAGACCGCCGGGTACGTCTGCCCGGGCGCCGCCCGGCCGAAGCCGACGTTCACCGCGCTGCTCACGTTCGACAGCTTCGTGAAGCTCGCTCCGGAGTCGGTGGACCGGAAGATCCCGGTCTCGCCGGCCAGCCAGACGTGCCCCTCGGCCCCGGCCACCGCCTTGAACTTCGCCCCGGTGCTCGGCAGCCCGGTCGCGGCGGTGGCGGTGAAGCTCTGCCCGCCGTTGGTGCTGAGGTAGAACCGGCCGGCCGAGTACCCGTAGAACCTGTTCGGGTTCACCCGGTCGGCCTCGACGGTGGCGTTCGCCGGGATGCCGCTGGACTGGCTCCACGAGTTGCCGTACCCGACGGAGTAGACCACCTGTTGCCCGGCGTCGCCGGGCGCCCAGACGAACCGGCTGCCGTCGGCGGCGGCCGCGACCGTGCCGCCGCTGTTGATCCCGCCCGGCTCCTGCGCCTGGAACCAGTTCGCCCCGCCGTCGGTGGAGAAGGCGACGTGGCTGTCGTTCGGCCGGTCGGCGTCGGTGAAGTTGCCGGCCCGGACCATCACGCCGGGGTTCAGCTCCGCGAAGTCCAGGCTGGTGGTGCTGGTGAAGACCGGCTGGGTGAACATCGTCGCCGGCACGGCGTCCAGGCTGGTGTGCCGGAAGCCGCCGATGTCGCCGAGCCCGCTGACCAGCGGGGCGCCCGACGGCGGGCTGACCAGGTCGAGCACGGCGGTCTCCTCCAGGCCCCGGACCATCGGCCGGATGGTGACCGTACCGCCGCTGTCCCAGTTGCGCAGGTTGGTGGTGCCGTAGATGGTGGCGCCGGTGCCGTACATCAGCCGGTTGCCGTCGAACGGGTCGATCTCCACAGACTCGTTCATCCAGCCCAGCTTCGGGGTCTCCTCCGGCGGGGTCGGGTTGGCGCCGAAGGTCAGCCACGGCACCGAGCTGATGTCCATGGTGTAGCGCTTGGTCCGGTTCGGGTACGCCCCGAAGTCCCAGATCCGGGTCCAGGTCGCGCCGCCGTCGGTACTCCGGAAGAAGATCGCGTCCGGCCACCAGGAGATCTGCGTCGCCACCATGATGGTGTTCGGGTTCTGCCGGTCGATGGTCAACCCGCTGTAGCCGTAGTACGCGTCCGCGCTACTGGACGGCACCGGGCTGATCTGCGTCCACGCCCCGGTGGCCCGGTTGAACTTCCAGACGTCGCCCTTGGCCCCGTCGTACGGGCCGCCGGTGTCGCTGGTGGCGATGTAGAGGAAGCCGCCGACCGGGTCGACGACACCCTTGTGCGCCAGGTAACCGGTGGGCTGCCCGGCGATCCGCTCCCAGCTCGTACCGCCGTTGGTGCTCCGGTAGACCGGGTTCTCCTTGTCCGCGACGCCGACGTAGATGGTCTGGGTGGTGTTGCCGGCGGTGCCGGTCGACCTGTCGAAGCTGACCCAGGTGACACCCTGGTTGCCGTTCAGGTAGTTGTTCGGGTCGTTCGGGTCCTGGGCGTAGTTGCCGGCGTTCGGAAAGTTGCCCACCTTCGCCCAGGTGGCGCCGTGGTCGGTGCTGCGCCAGAGCCCGTTGCCGCCCTCGGCGCCGTAGTAGACGATGCTGTTCCGGTTCGGGTCGACGGCGAGCCGCTCCCCCTGCCCCCGGCCCGGCATGTTGCCGCCGACCTTGAACGGCAACTGGTACGCCTGCCAGGTGTTGCCCTTGTCGGTGGAGCGCAGGATCGCGCCGTTGTTCGGGTCCCAGTCGTTGGTGTACATCCCGACCGCCGCGTAGACCCGGTTGGTCTGCACCGGGTCGGTTGCGATGCTGAGCACGCCGTTCCAGCCCCACCGGTCCCAGCCGACCCAGTCCAGCAGCGGGGTCCAGCTCTGGCTGGACTGCTCCCAGCGGTAGGCGCCGCCGATGTCGGTACGGGCATAGATCAGGTTGCGCTCGGTGGGGTTGAAGACGATGCCGGGGACGAAGCCGCCGCCGTCGATCCGGACGTTTTTCCACGAGTACGGCTCGGCCGCCGCGGCCGAGGCCGGTGCCGAGGCGGGGCTGACGGCGACCTGGGCCACCACTGCCACCGCGCCGGCGGCCAGTACGGCCGCGAGCGCGCTGGCGAGACTTCTACGCATGTACGGCTCCCTGTGTCACAGAGCTTGCGCTGGTTCGGCGTACGCGAGGACTATCCCCGGGGACGGACGAAGCGTCGGCGCGGCGGGCGCTCCGGGTGGTTGCCGGGGACGCTCCGCCACCGGTGCGGTCGCGCCGATCGCGCGCACGGACGGAAGGCTCGAAGCCGGGAGCTGCCCCTGCTCCCGTGGCGTCGTCCTGGCTCCCGGAACGGCGTCGTGCAGACGTTCACACACGGCTCTGCACGCTGTCAATAGTTGGAGGACCAAACTAACCCCGTGCCGGACCGGTTCAGCCGAGCCGGAACACCACCGAGCCGGAGACCTCCTCGCGGGTGATGCCCAGGCCGTCGACCGGCCGGTTCAGCACGTCCTGCCACGGCGTCCCGGCCAGGTACTCCGGCAGCACGACGACGGTACGCACCCCGATCCGCCGCAGGTGGTCGACGCTGAACCGGTCGGGGAAGCCCGCCGTGATGCCGAGGGTCTGCGCCTGCGACTCCGGGGTGAAGGCGGCGAGCCCGTTGACGATCTTCGGGAAGCCGTCGGTGGACCAGAGCATCACGCTGAACTCCAGCGTCCCGCTGCTCGGCAGCACCAGCAGCGGGCCCTCGACCCCGCGCAGCGCGGCCGGCTGCGGGATCACCGGTGCGTGCGGGGTGGTGTTGACCCCCTCCAGGACGATCAGCGCGAGCGGGACCAGTGCGACCAGTCGGACCAGCACCCTGCGGAACCCGGCGCCGCGCCGGCCGGGCGCCGGTCGGTCCGGTTCCTCGGTGCCGGGCGGCGGCTGATAGGCGGCCTTGCGGAGTACGGGTAGCGCTGCTCCGGGCCGCTCCCCCGGCTCCGGCGCGACCTGGTCCACGTCCCGGTCCGGACCAGGCTGCCCGGACTCGGCACCGACGGCCGACGCAGTGCCGTCTGCGCCCGACGGGGTGGCGTCCGGGGTCGACAGGGTGGGGTCCGGGGTCGACGGGGTGACGTCGGCGGCCGGCGGGGTGGCGTCGGCGGGGTCGCCGTCCGGCGACCGGTCGGCGGACGGTTCCGTGCCGAGCTGGGTCAGCGCGGTCAGCGTGCCGGCGGCCAGGATGCCGAGCAGCAGCGTCGTCCAGAGCACCAGCCGGCCGGAGGTCCGGATCGCGTCGAAGCCGGGCGCGTGCAGCACCAGGGTCGCGTACCCGGGATCGCCGTCGCCGCCGAGGGTGGTGCCGCTGGCCAGCCCGACGCTGACCAGCACGCCGAGCGCGAGCATTATCCGGTGCCGCACCCGCCAGGCCGAGAAGAAGAGCCCGGCGAAGGCCAACCCGATCAACGCGACTCCGGGCAGCAGGGTCATCTCCCCGGCGAAGCTGAGACTCTCCCGGGCGACGGCGTGCCGCTCGCCCCAGAGCCAGTTCTCCGGCGGTGCCGTCAGGAAGCCCCGCCACGGCGGCGAGAACATCTCCACGTGCGCCAGCGTCCGCCGGCCGGCCGGATGCCGGGCCACCACCTCCAGGTAGGGCAGCGCCATGAAGATGCTGACCCCGCTGAAGACCGCACCGCCGGCCAGGTCGGCCAGGAGCAGCCGTCGACCGAACCGCGGACGGGACCGGCGCCGCCACCACGACCAGGCGAAACCGGCGCCGGCCGCCAGGCAGACCAGCGCCAGCACGTAGCCGAAGGGCAGCCCGATGCCGAAGCCCAGGGTCATCTGCCAGGCCGCCACCAGCCAGCCGGCGAAGGCCCAGCCGGGACGGCGCCGCTCCGGCCGGTAACCGTGCCGCAGCGACCAGCCGTGCCCACGCGCCAACATCGCAAACGCCAGCGCGATGCCGCCGATGGAGAGCACGTGCAGGTGCCCGGCCTGGGCCAGCTTCCAGGGGGCGTACCCGAAGGCGACCCCGGCCGCCGCCGCGCCGATCCGGCCCGCGCCGAGCTGCCGGACCAGCGCGTACGCCCCGACGAAGGCGAGCGCGTGCACGAGTACGTAGAGGATGTTGTAGCGGACCACGCCGGCCACCGGACCCTCGCCGATCATGCCGGCCGGGGCGTAGCCGAGCAGGGTGTCCGAGTAGGCGTAGGTGTAGGGCTCCGGATAGAAGGTGTTGGAGTGCCACAACTGGGTCGGATCGTGCAGCAGCACGTGCCCGCCCCAGGCGATCTGCCACGCCTGAAGCGTCGGGTCGCCGATGTCCTGCGGGATCGTGCTGGTGATGTCGCGCAGGGTCGGCCAGGTCAGCACCACGGCCAGCAGCAGCCCGCCGAGCACGGCCAGGGTCCACTCGTGGCTGACCAGGCGTACCAGGAAGGGAGCCCGGGACACCCGAGCCGGGCCGGCGGGCGCGGCGCCGGCCTCCGACGGCACCGTCCGGTCGTCCGCGCTCCCCCCGGCCGCCCGCCCGGCGGAGCCGTCCCCGGCCGCCGGGCCGTCGGGCCTCTCCCCCGCCCGGTCGTCGGGTCCGGCCGGCACCGTCTGCCGCTCGATCGTCATCCTGCCCATTCCTTCCGGCCCGGGCCCTGCCCCGCGCACCACACCGGCACTTCCCGGAGCACATCGGCATTGATGATCCCTGATGCCAGCCGGGGCTGTCACGCCCCCGCTCCGGCTCACCCCCGCCGGGTGAGGAACGCTCACCCGACCGCGAGCCAGAGTCGATCGCGGACGTGACCGGAAGGCGCAGCCTACCGGTCGACCCGACCGCCGCACTCGACCGTCGGAGGAGCGAAAATGGCCAGCCGCGCGACGAGCCGCAGTGACGAGGAGATCCAGCGCGACATCCTGGCGGAGTTGGCCTGGGAACCCCGGGTGCAGCCGAACGAGATCGGCGTCGCGGTGCAGGAGGGCGTGGTGACCCTGCGCGGCTGGGTCGACAACTACGCCAAGAAGTGGGCGGCGGAACGGGCCGCGCACCGCGTGCACCGGGTCCGGGCGGTCGCCAACGACCTCGAGGTACGCCTGCCCTCCTCGGCCGAGCGCGACGACCCCGAGATCGCCGCCGCGGTCACCCGGGCGCTGGACTGGGACGCCTTCGTCCCCACCTCGGAGATCGACGTGACCGTCTCCACCGGCTGGGTCGTACTGCGCGGCGAGGTCGAGTGGGAGTACCAGCGACGCGCCGCCGAACAGGCGGTACGCCGGCTCGCCGGAGTTCGCGGCCTCACCAACGGGATCTCGGTGCGGCCGCACGAACGACCGGAGCCGGACGAGATCTTCGGGCGGATCCAGAGCGCACTGGTCCGCAGCGTGGAGACCGACGCGGCGGGGATCGACATCCGGATCGAGGGCGACTCGGTGGTGCTGACCGGCGACGTCCGGTCCTGGCTCGAACGCGAGGAGGCCGAACGGGTCGCCTGGTCGGCGCCGGGCGTGACGCACGTCGACAACCACCTGACGGTACGGCTGTGAGGCGCCGGGCCGGTCAGATCAGGTTGAGTTCGCGGGCCCGGCGTACGGCGTCGCGCCGCCGGGTGGCGTCGAGCTTGCGGTAGATGTTCCGGACGTGCGTCTTGACGGTGTTCACCGAGAGCGACAGCTCGGCCGCGATCTCCACGTTGGACAGGATGCTCTGTAGGTAGCGGAGCACCGTCAGCTCCCGCTCGGTCAGCGGCTCACCCAGCGGCGGCGGCGTCGGCGTCACCGGTCCGGCCGCCCCGTCGGCGGCGTCGAGCAGCTCCCGCACCATCGGCCAGTACGCCGTACCCGAGTCGAGGTGGGCGGCGAGCAGGTCCCGTACCGGTGGATCGGCCCGGGTGAAGACCTGCCGGAAGCCCTCCGGTTCGGCCAGCCGGAGCAGCTCTTCGAGCACCCGGGTGGCGCGACGGTGGTCGCCGGTCAGCCGGGCCGCGCTCGCGTCGAGCACTCCGGCCGCCAGCCGCAGCGGAAGCGGCCCGCCAGCACCGGCCGGCGCCGCCCAGTCCGGCAACGTACGCAGGGCGGCCTGCGGATCCCGCCCCCGCAGGTGCGCCCGGGACAGCGCCACCGCCACCGGCTCGACCGGAGCCACTGCGCGCTCCACCGCCGGGGTCAGCATCTCCCGGGCCAGCTCGACGTCGCCGTGGTCGATCCAGAGATCCGCCTCGGCGGCGAGCAGCCAGTTCGCCAGTGGCTGCGCCTCCGCCCGGTCGCCGAGGCGGCGGCGGCTGCCCGCCAGCACCTGGTGCGCGCCGGTCAGGTCACCCCGGTCACGCAGCAGCCGCGCCTGGATCATGCCGACCAGCCCGTGTACCAGCGGTTCGTCGACGTGCTCGGCGGCCCGGAGGCCGAGCGCCAGGTTGGCGTCCGCGTCGTCCGTCCGGTCCCGGTGCAGCGCGACCAGCGCCTGCGCGAGATAGGCGTGTACGCCGTCGGCCGGCCGGACCAGCCCGTCGAAGGGCGCCGTGCCGAGGGCCGCGCGGGCGGCCTCGTCGGCGCCGGTCAGCTCGCCCCGGACTGCCCGGGCCAGCGCCAACCGGCCCAGGCAGAGCCGACGGGCCCGGGTCAGTCCCGCCCGGGTCGCCTCGGCCAGCCCGTCGGCGATCTCCGGCTCGGCGGCGGTCAGCTCGCCGGCCCCGAACCGGGTCATCCCCGGCACCATCCTGGCCACCGCCCCGGCCCGCAATTCCAGATCGTCCCGCTCGGAACCCCCCGGTCCGGCCGGATCGAGGTCGGGGTTGGGGTTGGGGTCGAGCGGATCCGGGCGGAGGAGGTCGGCGACACCGGCCCGCACCGCCGGTTCGTCTCCGCGCAGGTGCGCGGCGGCGAGCCGCAGCGCCGCCGCGATCCGCCGGAACCGGTGCCGGCGGGCGGCGTCGAGCAGGTCGGTGTGCGCGGCGGCCATCCCGAGGTAGTCGGTCGCGGCGGCCGGCTCGCCCCCGTCCAGCCGGTCGGCGGCGCAGGCCAGCCCGAGTTCGGGATCGGTACGGACCACCTCCGGCGAGGGTGCCGGCGGCGCCGGCCGGGTCGGCGCGTACTGGCCGTAGGGGACGAGGTCGGGCCAGTGCCGCAGCAGCACGCCGATCGCGTACGGCCAGTCGTGGGCGGCCAGCGCGTGCCGGAGCGCCTCGGCCGGCAGGTCGTTGGCGGTGAACCAGGTGGCGGCCCGACGGTGCAGCTCGGCCACCTGCTCGGCGGGGCGGCGGGCCAACTCGGACCGGAGCAGTTCGCCGAGCATCGGATGGCACCGGTATCCCGCCGGCCGGCCGCCGAGCGGAACCACGAACCCGCCGAGACGGTCCAGTTCGGACAGTACCCGGGCCGCGTCGGTCCGGCCGGTCAGCGTGTCGAGCAGTTCCACGGAGAAACCGGCGACCAGTGACGCCCGGCAGAGCGCCTCCCGGGCGGCACCGGAGAGCCCGGCGATCAACTCCTCGCTCAGATAGGCGGCGACGTCCGGATGCTCCCCGGTGAACTCGTCGACGAACCGGGCCGGGTCGGGGTGGCCCGGCAGGGCGAGCGCGGCGAACCGCAGGCCGGCGGGCCAGCCCTCGGTGCGGCTGACCAGCCTGCGGGTCTGCTCCGGCGGCAACGGCTCCCCGTACGCGGAGAAGAGGTCGGCGACCTCGTCGGGACGGAACGCCAGGTCGGTGGCGCGGATCTCGGTCAGCTCCCCGCTGAGCCGCCAGCGGTGCAGGCCGAGCCCCGGGTCGGTACGGCAGCCGATCACCAGTCGCAGCCGTCCCGCCGTGTGCCGGAGCAGGAACTCCAACCCGCTGGAGACCTCGGGGTCGTCCACGTGGTGCAGATCGTCCAGGATCAGGGTCGCCGGTCCGGTACGCCGGGCCAACTGGTCGGCGAGGGATTCCAGCCCGTACGCCGGGTCCGGTTCCGCCCCGCCATCCGGTTCCGGCCCGTCGACGGCCGGGCGCAGCGCGGCGTACAGGTATGACCAGAGTCGTGCCCCGCCGTCACCCGGCTCCAGCGAGAGCCAGCCCACCGGGCCCCGGTCCGGGCTCTTCCCGGCCCGGCCGTCGGTCGCGTTGCGGGCCCGGCACCAGGAACTGAGCAGCACCGTCTTGCCCCAGCCGGCCGAGGCCGAGACCACGGTCAACGGCCCGGCCGTGCCGAGGTCGAGCAGTTCGAAGAGCCGGGGCCGGGGCAGCAGCACCGCGCCGGAGCGGGGCGCGGCGGCCAGTTTGGCGGTGAGCAGCGGCGGCACCGGACGCCCGGCCCCGCCGTCCTGGCCGGCGGATGCCGCTCCGGTGCCGGGCACGACGGTTCCGACCAGTTCCTCGATCCGTTCCTCGACCCTGGCCTCGACCCGAGCCTCGATCCGTTCCGACAATGCCCACCACCTCTTCCGACCCGCCGGTACGACGGTCCGAGGCGGTTACCCGGCCCGTCGCGGTTCACCCCTTGCGGACGAGCCTGGTTCACCCGGCGCCGCCGGACGATGGCGACCCGGGCGCCCCTGGCGCGGTGACCTCGCGCCCCTGGCGCGGTGACCCGGGGCCCCGGACCGAAGCGCGCATTCGAGACCACGGGACGCGGACCCGTGAACCCCCGGACAGGCGGCACAGGACAGCCGAGACAGCACAGCCGAGACGGGGCCGCGACAGCACAGCCGAGACAGGACAGACGGCGCCGGGCCGACCGGCCCGGGACGTGAGCGCGGCGGAGGAGGCGATGGGGGTACCCGACTGCCGCGTCGACGCCGCCGGTTCGCGGTCGTACGCGGTGACGATCGACCGGCCGCCGAACTGGCACCGGACGGGCAGCTTCCCGAGCCGTTGGCCGGGCTCGGTCCCGGTGTGACGGTGACGGTACGCCCGGCGCCCGGCGGTCGCGGCACCGAACTCGTCGCCGTGCTCTGCGAGGACGAGCCGCCCCCGCTCGCCAGACTGTCGGCCTGGCTGACCGGCGAGGACCGCCGGGAGGCGGTACGCACCGCGCTGCGCCAGGCGAAGCAGTTGGCCGAGACCGGCGAGGTACTGCGGTGACGGGCGCCCTGCCGGCCGCCCGGTCCGGGCCGGGTGCCGCCGCCTCGCCGGCCGGCCGGGGTGCCGCCGTCCCCGGCCGGCCGACTCGCCGGCGTTCCTGCCGGTCGTGCCGGTCGTCAGCCGATCCCGGCCGCCGCAGCCGTTCCCGACTGCCTCAGCCGCTACCGACTGCCTGAACTGGTCCTAACTACTCTCGCGGTTCTTCTCCGGTGGTCAGCCTCTCCCCGGCCGCCCCCGCTGTGCCCACTCCGCTGGGGAGGGCTCAGTAGACGAAGACGCTCTTCGCCGGGAAGGTGAAGGCGGGGTTGCTGCCGCTGAGCAGCATCGGCCGACCGGTGCAGTCGTCGTTGACGTAGAGCAGCGCCGCCCGGCTGTTCGTGTTGATCCACGAGTGGGCCCGCTCGCCCCAGCCGTGCTCGACCAGGTCGACACAGGCTCCGACGGCCGGGTCGAGCGCGGAGACGGTGAACCGGGCCCCGGTGTACGACGTCCCCTCGAACAGGCACAGCGCACTGGAGAACTCGCAGGTCCCACTACTCGTCGTCGCCCGATCGGCATCGGCCGGGGCCGCAGTGGCCGTCGCCGGCCCGGCGTACGCGCCGAGGATAATTGCCGCGGTGGCCAGCGACAACAACACCCGGAAGCCGTTCCGCCTATTGGTGCGCAATTTTCGCATGATGTTTCCCCCTTTTTCTGACCGATTCCAGAAACGATGGCAAAAGGCAGGGAGGAGTCCCGTCCGGTAAACCGGGTGCGAGTGCGTCGGGGTACGGGCCGACGTCGACGGAAGGCCGGGCGACACGATGGCCGGGTGTAACGCCGCAACACCCGGAGCGGTCGTGGGCCCGCAGCCCACCGCTGACGTATCCACAGGCGACGACGGCTCGCCCGGCGCTGGTGGCGCCCGGGCGGGAAGCGGTCGCCGGATCGCCCGGAGCCGGTCCGTGACCGGCGGGCGGCGGCGCGGGCGTACCGGCGGTGGCCGTGGCCCGCGTGGTGTCAGCGAGTCATCGATCGGGTTCTTGCCCGGCACGCCATTGTGCGGCATCGAACAACGGAATTCTCACACTCACGCGACGCCCCCGTACGCGGTCCTCGGTGGAGAAAGCAGGAATCGCCCTGGCCAAGCCATCAGACAACGTCGATACCCTAACACGCTGCCATGGCGCTCACAACAACCCGTAACCCGATTCGACACCGTTTATCGCAACTGTTCGATAACCACCCAGGACCGGGCGCAGGACTATGGCCGTACAGTTTCCGGCCCGTTACGTCTTTTCTCGTACCCCGCTCCGGCCCACCGTCGTCGGCTCCGCCCCGGCGGCACGACGCGGGCCCGGCGAACCGGTCGCCGGGCCCGGGTGGGGGTCTTCGGAAGCGGGTCGGTCAGGAGGGCAGCCCGCCGACCTGGGTGTTGATCCAGGACCGGATGGAGGGCAGGTCGCCGTAGATGGACGGCCCGGTGGCACAGGTCGAGTTGTTGTTACCGGCCCGGCTGGTCGCGCCGATCAGGTTCCACCGGCCGCCGACGCTGCGCACCTGCGGGCCGCCGGAGTCGCCGTAGCAGGCCCCCGCGTTGCCGTTGGTGTTGTTGGTGCAGATCTCGTACGTCCCGTTGATGCCGGAGCACCGGCTGTCGGCCACGATCGAGGTGTCCAGCTCGTTGGCGATGGTCGGCGCCGAGCCGCAGCCCCGGGTCGGGCAGGTCTGCCCCCAGCCGATGATCCGGGTCGCCGTACCGACCGCGCCGGAGGTGCTCGGGATGACGGCGGGGGCGTGGCTCACCGAAGTGCCGAGCTGAAAGAGCTTCACGTCGATGGAGGGGTGGTTCACCGCGCGTACCACGCTGACCACGGTGCCGCCGCTGCTGCGGTTCACGCTGCCCACCCGCACCGAACTCGGCGTCGGGCAGTGCTTGGCGGTGACCACCCAGTTGGCCTTGATCAGCGAGGCCGAGCAGCCCGAGGTGTAGACCAGGAACGAATAGTTCTCCGACGCCGGCCGGCCGTTCACCACCAGCGTGCCGACACCGCCGTCGCCGTCGGTGGCCTCCGGTGCGGGCGCGTCGGACGCCGCCGGCACGTTCGCGTACGCGGTCGAGGGCGCCGCCGAGGCGACGGCCGGCAGGGACAGGCCGGCGGCGACCAGCGCGGCCACCAGGCACGTGCGGCGGATGAGCACGCGCGCCGGGTGTGGTCGGGACATGGGCAGACCTCCAGGGGTGTCGGAGTCGCGGTCAGCCAGCACACTAGCGCCGAATAGATGTTTGTAGATACATATCCCTTCTCCCCTACCACCGCGCGATGCGCCGGACGGCAGGGGTGCGGCGGGTTGACCCTCGACCTGGTCGAGGGGGCAGAATGCCTGCTCATGAACGGGAGCGGCCGACTTCTCGGCATCGGCGAGATGGCCCGGGCCAGCGGCCTGAGCATCAGCGCGCTGCGCTTCTACGACGGTGCCGGCGTGCTGCCACCCGCGTCGGTCGACCCCGGCACCGGTTACCGCCGGTACGCCGAACGGCAGTTGCCCGCCGCCCGCCTGCTCGCCGGCCTGCGCCGGATCGGGATGCCGCTGGCCGAGATCACCCGGGTACTGGAACTGCGCGGCTCCGACCCGGCCGCCGTCTCCCGGCTGCTCGACGCGCACCTGCACCGGCTGGAGGAGGGGCTCGCCGACGCCCGCCGGGAGGCGGCCCGGCTCCGGGTACTCTGCACCGCCGCCGAGCCGGAGGTCCGGCTGACCGTACCCGGCGGGAAGCTCGCGGCGGCGGTCGACGCCGTCCGGTTCGCGGTCGGCGCCGACCCCGGGCTGCCGATGCTCGGCGGCGTGCACTTCGAACTCGACCGGGACGTGCTGCGGCTGGTCGCCACCGACCGGTACCGGATGGCCGTCTCCGAGGTCGTCGCCGACACCGGCCCGGACGACGCCGCCGAGGTCGTCGCCGACACCGGCCCGGACGACGCTGGCGGGGGCGGGGCGGCGGCGTCCCGGCTCGGGGTCTCCCGGCTGACCGCGCCGGTCGCCTTCGTCGACGCGGCCCGGGCCCTGCTGACCGGTGGCTGGCCGGCGACGCTCACCCTCGGCCCCACCGCCGTCGGCCTGCGGGTCCGGGACCGCCGGGTCACCGGTACCCCGATGGAGCACGAATTCCCGGACTACCGCCGGTTGCTCCGGGCCGCGACCGGCGGGCCGGAACGCCGCCGGGTGACCGTCGACGTGGCCGGACTGCGCGAGCGGCTGACCACCGGCGAGACCCGCACCGTGGTACGCCCCGACGACGGCACCCGCTGCGCGGTCAGCGTGCTGGCGGTCGACGCCGCCGACCGGCTCACCGTCTCCGCCGCCGACGCCCCGCCGGCCGACCCGGTGGTGCGGGTCGGAGTCGACCGGGAGTTCCTGCTCGACGCCCTGGACGCGGCCGAGCCGGGCCAAGGCCAACTGGTCCTCGAACTCGACGGGCCGATCCGTCCGCTGGCGATACGCCGACCCGACGACGACCGCGCCTTCTCCATCCTGATGCCGGTACGGATCTGACCGGCCGGAACCTCAGTCCGGCTCCGGGCCGGGGTGTTCGGGTTCGGCATCCAGTTCGGTGAAGAGGGTCAGTTGCAGGTGCCCGGGCGCGGCCAGTCGGGAGTTGAGCGAGTTCCACGGCGTACGGGTCGGCTCGGCCAGCACCGTCGCACCCGCGTCGGCGAGGGTCGCGGTCACCGCCGGACTGTCGTCGACCTCCAGGGCGACCCGGATGTGCCCGGCGACCCGGCGGCCGACTTCGACCTCGTCGATGTACTCGGCGTGCCCCGGATCGGTGATCTCCAGGGTGGCCCGGCCGGCCTCCAGGATCGTGACCCGACCGTCCGGGGAGGAGAAGGCCGCCCGCTCGGGCAGGCCCAGCACGTCGCGGTAGAACCGGAGCGCCTGGTCGTAGTCCTCGGCGGTGACCACCAGCCGGAGTTGTCGGACCGGGGACGGCTCAGTCATGGCCCTCAGTCTGGCACGGGTCCGGCTGGTCGCCCGGAAGGTGGCATCGCTTCAACCGGAGCAGCCGCTCTCCGCCGCCGGCCGGGGACACGCGGGCCCGCCCGAATGACCCGACGGAAGGAGTCGATCGCATAAGGTAGCTAGATGCCTTTTGTCCGCTTCAACCCGATACCCTCGGGGCGGGCCAGCGCCGCCGAGCAGGCCACAGCCTCGGAGCGGGCCAGAGCCTCGGGGCGGGCACTCCGTCGGACCGGTGCCGCGCTCGCCGTACTCGGCGGGGTGTTCGTGCTGGCGGTGGTGGTGGTCAACGAGGCACCCGGACCACGGCGGACCGCCGAGCAACCACCGGCGGCGGTCGACCGGCTCCCGCCGACGCCGGCCGCCCCGGACGCACCGCCGAGCGCCGAGCCGACGCTGCCCGCCGCGCCACCCCCGGCGAACCTCCCGACCATCGACTACGGCCCGGCACCGCGCGGCTTTCCCCGCGACCCGGCGCCGATGTCGACGGTACGGCTCGGCGAGGGCCTCCGGCCGATCCGCCGGGTCGCCGCGTACGACGCGCCGGGTGGCCGGCCCCGGGCCTTCATCGCGCCCACCATCAGCGGAGTGCCGGTGACCGTGCCGATCGTGACGCGCCGGGCCGGCTGGGCCGCCGTGCTGCTGCCGTCGGCGAACCGGACCATCGCCTGGGTGCCGCCCGGGCCGTGGAGCGCCACGCGACTGCGCGACCTGGTCGTGGTGGTCCGGCGGACCCACCGGCTGCACTGGTACCGGGACGACCGGCTGGTCCGCTCCTGGCCGGTCAGCGTCGGCACCTCGGCCACGCCGACCCCGCTGGGCCGGACGTTCATCCTCGGCCGCTCGACCCTGCCCGGCCGGGTCTACGCCGACACCGCCGTCTTCGCGCTCGGCGCCGTACCCGACGAGCCGAACTCGGTACCGTCCGGGCTGCGCGGCGCGCACATCGGACTGCACGCCTGGTACGACCCCGGCCAGCTCGGCCGGAACAACAGCAACGGCTGCATCCGGATAGCCCGGAAGGCACAGGAACTCCTGCTCGCCGAGTTGTCCCCCGGCACCGAACTGCTGGTGCTGGACCGGTTCTCCGCACCCGAGCGGCTCTCCGGGGCCGGCCCGGTCCCGATGGCGGCCCGCTGACACCTCCGGACGGTCCCGCCCGGGTGACCCCTCCGGCCGCTCGGCCGGCACGCCGCCGCTCGCGTGCTAGGCTCCGCCGTTCTACGGATGGTTACCGAGACACCGGAACGGGGAGCGGGATGACTCGGATGCACCGTGGCGGTGCCGTGCTGGCTGCCGTCGTGGCGCTGGTCGTGCTGACCGGCTGTCAGAGCCTCGGCGGGGGCGGCGAGTCCGGGGCGGCGCCCGCGGAGCCGACGGCGATGCGGGGCGCGACCGACGCGGTCAAACAGGCTCGGACCCTGCGTGCCACCTTCAAGACCAGGCAGAGCGGCGGCACGATCGCCGGCGGGACCATCACCGGCGAGGCCCAGGTGATGGCCGGCAGCGGGATGGCGGTCACCTGGAGCTACCGGACCTCGACCGGCTCCGGCGAGCCCCGGACGATCGACGGTCGACTGGTCGCGGTCGACACGTCGGCGTACCTGACCTCGTCGCAGTGGAAGCTGCCGGAGGGCAAGAAGTGGTTCTCGGTCCCGGCGGGCTGGCGGGCCACCCTGGACCAGCCGATCGCACCCGAGTGGTTCGTACTGGTGATGTCCCGGCTGCTCGACCCGCTGTTCCTGCTCGACCAGGGCCTGCCCGAGGCGACCGGCCTGGAGGCCACCCCGGCACCCGGGGAGCCCGAGGGCACCACCGGTTACACCGTCGACTGGAACTTCTCGCTGGACTCCGCCGGGCCGCAGATGGCGGCCTGGGCGAAGCAGGTCGGCGAGGCCGTCGTGCTGGAGGTCTCGCTCTATCTGGACGGAAGCGGCCGGCCGGTACGGCTGAAGGTCGGCTCCTCCACCCAACTGATGCTCTTCGACACCGAGGTCACCTTCGCGAGCTACGGCACTCCGGCCGAGGTCGCCCCGCCCGCTCCGGCCCAGGTCGAGAAGATCTGAGCCTGTTGCGGTCCCCCGGCCACCCGCCGGGCGCTCTCGGGGCGCCGGACCGGGCTACAGGTCCCGGCGCATGCAGGTCCGGGGCCAGCGGTCCAGGCCGTGTGTTGCCTCGCGGGCCCGGATCGCGACCAGCCCCGGGGTCAGCTCCGGCTCGTCGAGGACCACGAAGCCACAGCGCGCGTAGTACGGGGCGTTCCACGGTACGTCGGTGAAGGTGGTCAGGGTCAACGCCGGTACCCCGGCCGCCCGGGCGTGTGCCGCGAGGTGTTCGAGCAGTTGCCGGCCCACGCCCCGGCGGGCGGCCCGGGGATGCACCGAGACCTGTTCGACGTGCAGGTTGCCGTCGACCGGCTCGGCGACCAGGTAGCCGACCGGTACGTCGTCGGCGTCGACCGCGACCCAGGCCAGGCAGGCACGCTGGTGCCGGGCCAGTTCCTCGACGGAGGGTGGTTCGTCGTCGGCGACCTCGGGCATCCCCACGTCCCGGAAGGACCGCCCGGCGGCCCGTTCGATGTCCCGCAGTCCGGGGAGGTCCTGCCGGCGGGCCGGTCGGATCCGCATCGGGTCATCCTCCCGGCCCGGCCGGCAGGCGGCCAGCGATATTCCGCCGTCCACCCCCGCATCCTGACCCCAACGCGCTCAGTCGTCGCAGCCGTAGCCGTCGCCGTCGCGATCAAGGTCGTAGATGTCGTCGCCGATCACCCGTACCGGGCCGCTGACGTACTTCGGACCGTTGCCGCCGCCACCGGCGCAGTCCACGTCACTGGCGATCGGTACGCAACCGCTGTAGTTCGGATCGCACCTGCGGGTCTCCTTGGTGCCGACCGCGACGACCTGGGTCACCGGTTTCCTGGTGACCACCTCTTTGACCAGCTTCCTGGCCGTCTGCACCCCGTTGACGTAGGTGACCTCGTAGGTGAGGGTCTTCGCGCCCTTCACCCCGGCGGTCCGCACCTCGCGCTTCCCCTTGGCCAGCGACGAGTCCTGCACGGTCCGCTGACCGAACGGGATGCTGCGGGTCTCGGTGACCCTGCGTCGCTCGGTCGTCGGGCCCGCCGAGGTCGGCGCGGGACTCGGGATCTCCGACGCCTCGGTCACCGGGGAACTCGGCGACCCCGACGAGGCGGCCGGAGCGGGCGCATCCGCCGCCGAGGAGGTGTTCGCCGAACCGGTGTCGGGATCGGCGGCGTTCCCGATCGCGGCCAGCCCACCGCAGCAGAGCAGGAGCGAGAGCACCGGGCCACCGACGAAGAGCGCGGCCTTCTGCCCCGGACCGAGTCGGCCGAGCCGGCCGGGTCGGGGACGGGCCGGGTACGCCGCGCCGGGCGGCTGGTACACCGGCTGCTGCGGGGTGTGCGGGTAGGCGCCGGGCTCGTGCGGTTGATAGGTCACGGGAGCAGTCTTGGCGCAGAGCTAGATCATCCATAGTGGTCGACCGGCGACACTTCGTGACGCCGACCGGCCTCCGCCGACCCACCGATGGCTGCGGCGGGTGGCCGGGAGGCTCCGTTCGCCGCCGTACGTAGGAGCACCCGGGTACCCCCGGGACTACATCCGAGCCCTCCTACCGGGTCACCGGGTCCGGCCGGACGATCCGGCGCGGACCGACCGCCGCCGTGTCGAGCCGCCACCCACCGGGTCCAGCGGCGATCCAGTCGGCGTCCAGTCCCGGCTGCGAGTCTCGGCGCAGCCGATGGATCGGCATCTACGTCTACCGCTGCGGTGGGGGTCGGGCGCTGTGCGCGAAGAGTCGGGCACGTTCGGCGCGTTGCTCCGCGGATACCGGACGCGGGCCGGGATGACCCAGGTTGCCCTGGCGACCCGGGCCGGAGTGGGCGTACGGACCGTACGCGACCTGGAGCACGACCGGGTACGGCAGCCGCAGCGCCGGGTACTGACCCGGCTCGCCGCCGCCCTCGACCTCTCCGCCGCCGAGCAGGCCCGGCTCGGCTCCACCACCACCGCCGGCCGGCCCGGCGAGCGGGACCGGTCGCTCCGGATCGACGTGCTGGGTCCGCTGCGGATCCGCCACGGCGACCGGCCGGTCGACGTGGGGCCGCCGAAGCACCAGCTCCTGCTCGGTCTGCTCGCCGTCCAACCGGACCAGCCGGTGCCGGTCTGCGACATCGTCGACGTGCTGTGGGACCGGCCGCCGCGTAGCTGTCGCGGCCTGGTCCAGACCTATCTGACCAGGGTGCGTCGGCTGGTCCGCGCCGGGTACGCCGGTTCGGCCACCGCCCCGGTCATCGTCCGCGACCGTCACGGGTACCGACTCGCGTTGCCGGCCGACCGGGTCGACGCGGGACGCTTCCGCTGCCTGACCGAGCGGGCCGCCCGGGCGCACCGCCGGGGGCAACTGGACCGGGCGGTCGAACTCTTCTCCGCCGGGCTGGCCTGCTGGCGCGGGCCGCTGCTGGCCGGTGCCGGGACCGGGCTGCTCCGGCATCCCGCCGCGACGGCCCTGTCCCGGCACCGGTTGGACTGCGTACTGACCCTGGCCGACCTCGCCTTCGCGACCAGCGCCGCCGGTCGGGCGACGACGCCGCTGGCCCAGGTGGCCGAGGTGGAGCAGTTGCACGAGGGGCTGCACGCCCGGCTGATGCTGGCGTTGGCCGGTACCGGGCAGCAGGCGAGCGCGCTGCGGCTCTTCGGCCGGTTGCGGGCACACCTCGCCGACGAACTCGGGGTACTGCCCGGCGCGGAACTCCGGGCCGCACACCTGCGGGTACTGCGCCAGCAGGTACCCGGCACCGACGGCCGCCCGGCGTGACGGTCAGGAGTTGGAGATGATGTACGCGTTGGGCGAGGAGCTGCCCCAGTTGACGACGCAGGCACTCACGTGCACGGGTCCGTAGACGATCCGCCAACCGCCGGGGATGGGCGAGAACTGGCACACCGTCAGGGACGAGCCGGCGGGCATCCCCTCCGCCTGCTGCACGAAGAGATAGCTGGCCCGGGTGTTCGGGTCGCAGATTCCGCCGTACGCCAGTACGACCCAGCCGGCCGGCACGCTGCCGCAGGACCAGCGCTGGTCACCGGGGGCCGCCAGGGCCGGCGCCGGTGGTGCGACCAGTGCGACTCCGATGACTGCCGCGGTGAGCACGGCGAGAATCCGACGCATCTTCCTGCTCCCATCGCCCGGGGGTGTGCGGTACCCCCGCAACGCTATGGCGCGGTGCCGGGCGTACCTGCGGTAGCGGGGCGTGCGCCGGGCCGGCTCCGGGCCAGCCCGCCTGGGCTGGGCGGACCCGGGCCGGAGCGCGGCACGGACCGGCAGAACCGGCAGAACCGGCCACGCCGGGCGGAAGTGCCGCCGGCCGGATGAGCACGGGTCAGTCGGTCCGGTCCGCCGCGTGGCGCCGGTAGTGCCGGTGGACGCGGGCGCGGTTGCCGCAGGACGCCTTGCACCACTCCTGACGCGGGTGCTCCCGGACGAAGTAGCGCACGCAGCGGGGCGCCGGGCAGGCGGCCAGCCGGTCCCGGGCCGGGCTGGTCAGGAACTCGATCGTGGCCCGGGCCAGCCCCGCGACCAGGCGTACCCGGGCATCGGCCGGTTCCCCGGACCAGGCGAGGGTGGGCTCCGCCTGGTCGGGCCAGCTCAGTACCGGCCGGACCGGCCATCGCCCGGCGGCCCGGTTGAGCTGGTCGACGGCGTCCTGCGCCGGGAGCAGCGCGGCGGAGTCGGCCCGGCTCGGTGGCCCCGGGTGGACCGCCCGGGCGAAGAGGGTACGCGCGGCGCGGCGCACCCCGACCACGTCGAGCCGGAGCCGCTCGTCGGCCAGTTCCCCGGCCGGGTCGAGACTGCCGGCGTACTCGCGCAGTGGCTCGGCCTGCTCCCCGAGCCAGCCGGTCAGCCCGGCGACGTCGGCGAGGTCGTCCGCGACGCCGCCGTTGCCGTCGTGCCGGATCGTGCCGGCGAGGGCGAGCGCGAGCTGCTGGGACATCCTGCCTCTCCTCTGCTGACGGGTCTCCGCTGCTGGCGGCTTGTCCGGGCGACCGGGCCCAGGGTAGCGTCCCTAATGGTTGAAGCGCGAGTAACCATTAGGGGGAACCGAGTGCTCGTCATCGCCCACCTCAGCGACACCCACCTGGACAGCGATCCCCGGTCGGCGGACCGGACCGCCCGGGTGATGGACTACCTGCACGCCCTGCCGCGACCGGTCGACGCGATCCTGGTCACCGGGGACATCGCCGACCACGGCGAGGTGGCCGAATACGAGATCGCGGCCAAGCTCCTCGCCTCGCCACTGCCGGTGCTGGTCTGCCCGGGCAACCACGACGCGCGGGACGCGTACCGGAAGGGTCTGCTCGGCGACCCACGCGGCGGAACCGGCCCGATCAACCGCCGGCACGACGTGGCCGGCGCGGTCTTCCTGCTCGCCGACTCGTCGGTGCCCGGCCGCGACGACGGGCACCTCGACGCGGAGACCATGGGCTGGCTCGCCGACCAACTCGGCTCGACGCCGGCCGGGGCGCCGGTCTTCGTCGCCTTCCACCACCCGCCGGTCGCGCTGCACCATCCGGTCGCCGACCCGATCCGGCTGCTCCCGGCCGAGCCGCTGGCCGAACTCCTCGCCGGCCACCCGCAGGTCGTCGCGGTGCTGACCGGGCACTTCCACACCGCTGCCGCGAGCACCTTCGCCGGCCGGCCGCTCCGGATCGCCCCCGGCGTCGCCTCCACACTCCGGCTGCCCTGGGAGAGCGACGGGCCGCTGCTCGACCTGACCCAGCCACCCGGGGTGGCGTTCCACGTCTACGACGACGCGGGCCTGCTGACCACGCACTACCGGGTCGTCGGCTGAGCATGCGGGGCATCGCCGTACTCGGCTTCCTGGCCGCCGTCGCGCCGATCACCGCGACCCCGGGCACCAGTCTGGCCCTGGTCGTCTCGCGGGTCGCCGCCGGTGGGCGCCGGCAGGGCTGGTGGGTGATCCTGGGTACGCTCAGCGGCCTCTACGTGCACGCCCTGCTCGCCGCCGTCGGGCTGGCCGCGCTGGTACTCCGCTCCTCGCAGGCATTCCTGCTGGTCAAACTGCTCGGTGCCGGCTATCTCGTCGGCCTCGGACTGTGGTTGATCTGGTCGGCGAGCCGCCGCCGACCGAGCACGGTGGACGAGCCGGCCGCGCCCCCGCCCAGGCGGCTGCCGTGGCGCGGGCACCACCCGTACCTTCAGGGATTTCTCGGCAACGTACTCAACCCGAAGGCGGCGGCCGTCTATCTGACCCTCGCACCGCAGTTCCTCGACGTGCGGGGACCGGTGCTGGTCCCGATGCTGGTGCTCGGCACCGCGCACGCGCTCCTCGCCGGCTGCTGGCTCGCCGGCTGGACCGCGATCTCGGGCGCGGCCGCCCGGCTGCTGCGCACCGTACGGGTCCGCCGGGCACTCGACCGGGCGACCGGCGCGATCCTGGTCGGCCTCGGCGTCCGTACGGCGGTCAGCTGAGCGTTCCGGTACCCGGCCGAAAGCTCCGGCTTGCGGACGAACCGGCCCGCCAGCCGCAAGCTTCGGTCAAGAAACAGTGATCAACGGCACTGCTCCGTCCTCCCGGCCGCACAATCTAAGAACGTTCGGCCTAAGTGGACGGGGACGGGGCCATGACTCTTGATCCGAGCAACCTGACCTGGGGAATCAGCGCGTCGACCTTCCTGGCGGGCTACCTCCTGCTGGCGGTGGTGGTCGTCGGGTACGCCACCTCCCGGCGTCGGCAGATCCTCGCCGGGCCGGAGAGCGTACGCACCTCGACGCTGACCGCCGACCAGGTCGGCTACCTCAACGGCGGCGAGCGGCTGGCCGTCTACACGGCCCTGGCCGGGTTGCGCAACGCCGGTGCGATCGCGATCGGTCCCGCCCCGGACCGGTACCTGGTGGTCGCCGGGGACCGGCCGGTCGGGGCGAGCGGTCTGGCGGCGGCGGTCCACCGCTTCGCCGGGCAGCGCCGCCGACCACGGGAGCTGACCTGGGACTCGGGCGTGGCGATGGAGCTGTCCCGGCTGCGTACCGGGCTGGAGCAGGCCGGGCTGATGCCCGGGGCCGAGACCCGGCGGGCACTTCGCGGCTCGACCTGGCTCCTCGGCGGGGTGCTGCTGCTCGGCGTACTCCGGTTGCTCGCCGAGGTCTCGACCGGCGAGCCCTGGCTGCCGCTGGTGCTCGTCCTGGTCGGGCTGGGCATCGCCACCGTACTGCTCGGGCGCCGTCCACCGGTGCGGACCCGGGCCGGCGACTGGGCACTGGGCAACCTGCGTACCGCACACGCGCACCTGTCCCCGGCCCAGCAGCCGGCCTGGAGCACCTACGGTCCGACCGGCGCGGCGATGTCGGTCGCGCTCTTCGGCCCGGCGGCGTTCTGGGCGGCGGACCCGGAGTTCGCCGCCGAGGCCGGGATCCAGCAGCGGCTCGGGGTCGCCACGGCCGGCGGGTCGAGCGGCGACTCGGGCGGCAGCGGCGGCTTCGTGTGCAGTGTGGGCGGGTTCGGCTCCGACAGCGGCGGCTGGCACGGTGGCGGGAGCGACAGTGCCGGAAGTGGTTGCGGGGGCGGCGGCGGTTGCGGCGGAGGCGGCGGAGGCGGCGGCGGTAGCTGACCCGGCACGCCAACGAAGGCGTGCCAACGAAGGCGTGCCGACGAAGGCGTGCCGACGGAGTCGTTTCAGCGGAGGCCCCAGAAGAACGCCCGGACGTCGTCGACGAGGAGTTCCGGCACCTCCAGCGCGGCGAAGTGGCCGCCCCGGTCGAACTCGCTCCACCGGACGACCGGGTACGCCCGCTCCGCGAAGCTCCGGATCGACCGGGTGATGTCGTGCGCGAAGACCGCCACCCCGACCGGCACCGGGCAGCTCTGCGGCCCGATCAAACTCTCCCGGTGCAGCCGGGCCGACGAGCCGGCGGTGCCGGTGAGCCAGTAGAGCATCACGTTGGTGAGCAGCCGGTCCACCGGGATCGTCGAACTCGGATCGGTCCACTCGGTGAACTTCTCGGCGATCCAGGCGAGCTGTCCGACCGGCGAGTCGGTCAGCGCGTACGCCGGGGTCTGCGGTCGGGTGCTCTGCAACACCATGTAACCGGGGCGCTGCGCGACGTACTGCCGGATCCGGGCCAGCCGCTCCCGGTCCGACTCCGACAGCTCGGCCTCACCGGTCCAGCCGGGTGGCGGTGGCGTGGGCAGGTACGTCAGGTGCACCCCGACGACGTTCTCCGGGGCGTACTCGCCGAGGGCGCGGGAGATGGCCGAGCCCCAGTCGCCGCCGTGGGCGCCGTAGCGCCGGTAACCGAGCCGGCGCATGAGTTCGGCCCAGGCGCGGGCGACCCGGTGCACGTCCCAGCCGCGTTCCCGGGTCGGCCCGGAGAAGCCGTACCCGGGGATGGAGGGTACGACGAGGTGGAAGTCCTCGGCGAGTGGGCCGAGCACGTCCAGGAACTCGACGACCGATCCCGGCCAGCCGTGCGTGAGCAGCAGCGGCAGCGCGTCCGGGTCGGCGGAGCGCAGGTGCAGGAAGTGCACGTTCTGCCCGTCGATCTCGGTGGTGTACTGCGGCAGCTCGTTCAGTGCGGCCTCCTGCCGCCGCCAGTCGTAGCCGGTGCGCCAGTGGTCGGCGAGTTCGCGTACCCGTTCGAGCGGGATGCCGTAGTCCCAGCCCGCCTCGGGTAGCTGCTCCGGCCACCTGGTCCGGCGCAGCCGCTCGGCCAGGTCGGTCAGGTCGGCCTCCGGGATCTCGATCCGGAACGGCTTGATCATGCGGTCGTCCTCCCTCGACGTCCGCGACCTCGGTCGCGGGTCCCGACGCATCATTAGTGCGACTAACGTTTGGAGCACTAACGATAGTACGACCGGCACCGGAACCGTTAGTCCTCCGAACGACTTTGTTAGGGTGGTCACCGTGGAGAGCCCGACCGGAGAGAGCCCGCCAGCCCGGCTGGCCGGCCTGCCGAGCTGGCTGCTGACCCAGACCGCCCGGCACGCGCACCGGCTGGTCGCCGAGGGGTTCGCGGAGATCGGCTCCCGGGGCTACCACTACCGGCTGCTGCTCACCCTCGACGAGGTCGGCCCGACCAGCCAGGCCGACCTGGGCCGGCGCAGCGGCATCCACCTCAGCGACGTGGTGGCGGCGGTCAACGACCTCGCCGACCGGCAGTTGGTCGAACGCTCCCCCGACCCGACCGACCGGCGGCGCAACGTCATCACCCTCACCCCGGCCGGGCGACGCCAGCTCCGCCGCCTGGACCAGCGGCTGACCCGGATCCAGGACGACCTGCTCGCCCCGCTCGCCCCGGCCGAACGCGACCAGTTGACCCGGCTGCTGACCCGGCTCCTCGACCACCACCGAGGCAGCCCGGCCGCCGACGACTGAGCCGGCCGCCCGCCGACACCGGCCGCGCGCCGACACCGGCCGGACGCGGATCCGGGCCGACATCGCCGCACCCCCGGCACATCACCCGGACGAGCCGGCCGGGCGAGCGCGTCAACGTGGCGGGCCAGGCGAGCGCGTCAGCCCAGCGGGCTAGACAGCGCCTGAACGCGGCCGGTCCGGCGGCGCGTCAGCCCGGCGGGCGGGTCAGTGCGGCGGGTCGGTCAGCCGGCGCCAGAGGAAGCGCAGCATCAGCGCCCACTTGAAGGCCAGTTGCGCGTTGTCGGCGGCGGCGCCGTGCCCGCCCTCGACGTTCTCGTAGTAGGAGACGTCGTAGCCGTAGCTCCGCATCCGGGCCGCCATCTTGCGGGCGTGCCCCGGGTGCACCCGGTCGTCCCGGGACGAGGTGACGAAGAGGACCGGCGGATACGCCCGACCCGGCCGGACGTTCTGGTAGGGCGAGTACTCGCGCAGGAATGCCCAGTCGGCCTCGTCGTCCGGGTCGCCGTACTCGGCCATCCAGGAGGCGCCGGCCAGCAGCAGGTGGTAGCGGCGCATGTCGAAGAGCGGCACCCGGGCCACCACCGCACCGAACAGCTCCGGAAACCGGGTCAGCATCACGCCCATCAGCAGCCCGCCGTTGCTGCCGCCCTCGATGCCGAGCCGGGCCGGCACGGTGACGCCCCGGTCGACCAGGTCGGTCGCCACGGCGGCGAAGTCCTCGTACGCCCGCAGCCGGTTCTCCCGCAGCGCCGCCCGGTGCCAGCGCGGGCCGTACTCGCCACCGCCCCGGATGTTGGCGACCACGTACCTGCCGCCCCTGGCCAGCCATCCCCGGCCGATGATCCCGCTGTAGCTCGGTGTCCAGGCCACCTCGAAGCCGCCGTACCCGGTCAGCAGGGTCGGCCCGGTCGACTCACCCGCCGGCCCGACCAGGAAGTACGGCACCCGGGTCCCGTCGGCGGACCGGGCGTGCAACTGCCGGACCGTCATCCCGGCCGGGTCGAAGAACGCCGGGTCTTGCTTCAGCGTCTCGGCCGGCCCGTCGACCGTGCCGTAGTGCAGCGCGGTCGGCGCCAGGAAACCGGTGCTGGCCAGCAGGTACTCGTCGCTCTGCTCCGGGTTGGTGTCGACGATCACGACGTGCCGTTCGTCGCCCGGAGCGGCGGCGGTCTCCAGCAGCGGACGCCGTCGCCAGCCGTCCTCGCCGGGGCTGAGCACCTCGGTCCGGCTCCGCACGTCCACCAGGGTGTTCAGGATCAGGTGACCCCGGGTCCAGGCGTGCCGGCCGGGCGCGCTCTCCGGGCCGGGGGCGAAGACGACGGTCAGGTCGCGCTCACCGGCGAGGAACCGGTCCAGCCGGGTGACCAGGATCGTTCCGGCGGCGTACGTCCGGTCGGCCACCGTCCAGTCCGAGCGGAGGGTGATCAGCAGCCACTCCCGGTGTACGTCGGTGCCGGCGTCCTCCGGCACGTCGATCCGGACCAGTTCGCCGTCGACGGTGCGCAGGAACTCCTCCCGGCGGAAGAAGTCGAGCCGGCGGCCGAGGAAGTCGCGGACGAAGCCGGGGGTGGGGTCGTGCACCGCGTACACCGAGACGTCGTCGTCCCGACCCTGGTAGACGACGGTGGCCTCGGCGAGTGGCGTACCCCGGCGCCAGCGCTTGACGATCCGCGGGTAGCCGGAGGCGGTCAGCGACCCGGGGCCGAAGTCGGTGCCGACGTAGATGTGGTCGGCGTCGATCCAGCCGACGTCGCTCTTCGCCTCGGGCAGGCAGAAGCCGTCGGGTACGAAGGTCCGGGTCGTCAGGTCGAACTCGCGGACCACGCTCGCGTCCGAGCCGCCCCGGGCCAGCCGGAGCAGGCAGCGCCGGTACCCGGGCCGCGCCACGACCGCGCCCTGCCAGGTCCACGGCTCGCCCTCGGCGGCGGCCAGCGCGTCGACGTCGAGCAGCACCTCCCAGCTCGGCTCCGCCCGGCGGTACTCGTCGAGGGTGGTACGCCGCCACAGTCCCCGGGGGTGGGCCTCGTCCTTCCAGAGGTTGTAGAGGTAGGTTCCGTCCCAGTGCACGAACGGCACCCGGTCGGCGGCGTCCAGCACCTGTCGCAGCTCGGCCTCCAGCGCGGCGAGCGCGGGATCGTCGGCCAGCGCGTCGCGGGTCTCCGCGTTGCGGGCGCGGAGCCAGGCGGTCACCTCGGGGCCGGAGAGCGCCTCCAGCCAGCGGAATTCGTCGTCGAGATCCGGGGACACGCAGGGTTCCTACCACAGGAGGTGAACAAAGTTTCCACTCAGTCAGATGGCGGATTGAACTTCCCGGCGCCGAAAAACGATCTAACTGAGGTGGGACGTTCTCCGCTCGAACCCGTACCGCTCGAACCCGTAGCGCCCGAAACCGGACCGCTCGAAGCCGGACCGTCGGTCCGGCTGGTGGCGCTGGGGCGTGCCGTACTGGCGGTGCTGCTGCTCGGTGCGGTGGCGGTGCTGCTCGCCCCGGCCAAACCGGCGGCGGCACACGCCGCGGTGGTCGGCACGGTGCCGCAGCAGCAGGCGGTACTCGGCTTCTCCCCCACCGAGGTCACGATCACCTTCAGCGAACCGGTGGCCCTGGTGCCCGGCCGGGCCCAGGTGCTGGCCCCGGACGGCAAGCGGATCAACGACGGGGACGCCAGCGTCCGGGACGCCACGCTGCGGATCCCGATCCGGGTCGCCGACCGGCCGCTCGGCAGCTACCTGGTCAGCTACCGGGTGATCTCCGCCGACAGCCATCCGGTCGCCGGCAGCTACACCTTCGCGGTCGGCGCCGCCTCGGCCACCCCGCCGGAACCGGCCGACGAGACGGTACGCCCCGACGTCCAGGTCGCGATGCCGGCGACCAGATACCTCGGGTACGCCGGCCTGGTCCTGCTGATCGGCCCGACGCTGCTGCTCGGGCTGCTCTGGCCACGCCGGCTGCCCCGCCGGGGCGCGGTCCGGCTGGTCCGGGCCGGTGTGGCGCTGGTCGCGGTCGGCGCCCTGGCCGGATTCTGGACGCAGGCGCCCTACACCAGCGGCGCCGGGCTGCTGGACGTCTCCGCCGCCGAACTGTGGCAGCTGCTCGGCTCGGACTTCGGGCTGGCGCTCGCCGCCAGGCTCGGCATTCTGGCGCTGGTCGCCGCCCTGCTGCCGCCGGTGCTGGCCGGTCGGGCCGGCCGGGCCCGGGTCGGGCTGCTGGTCGCGCTCGGGCTGGCCGGCCTGGCCACCTGGCCGCTGGCCGGGCACGCCGCCGCCTCGCCGACCCCGCTGGCCAGCGGCATCGCCGCCGTCGTACACCTGGCCGCGATGTCGGTCTGGCTCGGCGGGCTGGTGACGCTGGTCTGCTTCCCGCTGCGCAGCGCCCACCCCCGGGTGCTGGCGGTCCTCCTGCCGGTCTGGTCCCGCTGGGCCGGCATCGCGGTGCTCTGGCTGGTCGCCGGTGGGGTGGTGCAGGCGGTGATCGAGATCGGCGCACCCGGAGCACTCCTCGGCACCGGCTACGGGCGGCTGGTACTGGCCAAGGTGGCGCTGCTGGCGCTGCTGCTCGGCGCCGCCGGGTACGCCCGCCGCCTGGTCCGCCGCCGCGCGACCGCCGGGCTGGCCACCGCACCCGCCACCGCCCGGACCGGGCTGCTGGTCTCCGCCGGCGCCGTACCGCCGGCCGCCGCACCGGCCCGCCCGCCCGCGCCGCCCGGTGACAGCGCTGCGGCGGCGGTCGCCGGACGGCGACGGTTGCGCCGGACGGTCGGCCTGGAGGTGCTGGTCGGGTTGGTCGTGCTCGGCGTCAGCGCGGTACTGGTGCAGACCACCCCCGGGCGCAACGCCGGGATCGAGGCCGAGATCGCCGCCTCGGACACCTTCGCCCAGACGCTCACCTCACCGCTCTACACCCTCCAGTTCGACATCTATCCGGTGCAGCTCGGGCCGAACAACACCGTGCACGCGTACGTCTACACCCCGCAGGGCAAGCCGCTGCCGGCCGTGGAGTGGACGCTGACCGCCGGGCTGCCGGCCCAGGGTGTCGAGCCGACCGACACCCCGATGCTGGGCATCGAGCCGCACCACGCGGTCGGCGCGGTGAGCTTTCCGATCCCCGGTGACTGGGAACTGCGGTTCACCGTACGCACCTCGGAGATCGACCAGGCCACGGTGCGGACCGTCGTACGGGTGCGCTGAGGCGCGGGGTCAGGGCTCGACCAGGCCGGCCCGGATGGCGTACCGGGTCAGGTCGATCCGGTCCCGCATGCCGAGTTTGGCCAGGATGTTGGCGCGGTGCCGGTCGACCGTCTTGACGCTTATCACCAGCGCCTCGGCGATCTGCTTCGCGGAGTTGCCCTCGGCGATCAGCTTTATGATCTCCTCCTCCCGGGGCGTCAGGATGCTCTCCGGCAGCTTCTCGCCCTGCCGGGCCCGGTGCAGGTAGTCCCGGATCAGCGCGGTGATCGCGCCGGGATAGAGGAACGGCTCGCCGCGCATCGCCGCCCGGCACGCCTCCAGCAGGTCCCGGTCGGCGACCGACTTGAGCACGTAGCCGGAGGCTCCGGCCCGGAGCGCCTCGAAGAAGTACTGCTCGTTGTCGTGCATCGAGAGCATCAGGATGCGTACCCCGGGCGCCCGCCGGGAGATCTCCCGGGCCGCCTGGAGCCCGGTCATCCTCGGCATCGCGATGTCCAGGATGACCAGGTCGATCTCGGTGCGCCGGACCGCCTCCACCGCCTCCGCCCCGTCGGCCGCCTCGGCGACCACCCGCAGGTCGGGCTCGGCGTCGAGGATCAGCCGCAGTCCCCGGCGGACCAGCGCGTGGTCGTCCGCCAGCAGGACCCGGGTCACGGTCGCGGACATGGTCACGCCTCCCTCTCCGCCGAGTCGTCGGCGGGTACGGCCAGCCGGATCTCGGTGCCGGAGCCGGGGGTGGCGGTGATGGTCAGCCGGGCCCCGATCAACAGTGCCCGCTCCCGCATCCCCCGGATGCCGGCGCCCTCCCGGGCTATCTCGCCGAGGCCGTCGTCGACGACCCGCAGCACCACCGTGTCGGCCTCGGCCCGCAGCGACAGCTCGACCCGGCCGGCCCGGGCGTGCCGGGCCACGTTGGTCAGGCTCTCCTGGGCGATCCGATAGATCACCAGCTCCTTCTCGGCGCTCAGCGCCGGCAGGTCGGGCGTCGACCGGCGCACCACCGGCACCCCGCTGACCTGGGAGAACTCCGTCGCCAGCGCGTTCATCGCGCTGAGCAGCCCCAGATCCTCCAGTACGTCCGGCCGGAGCCGCCGGGCCACCCGCCCCACGTCGTCGAGGCTCTCCCGCAGCGTCTCCTGCACCGCGTGCAGCTCCTCGCGCAGCTCGGCCGGGGCGCGGTCCACCGCCCGTTTCAGCCCGAGCAGCACCACCGTAAGACTCTGCCCGATCTCGTCGTGCAGCTCCCGGGCGATCCGCTGCCGCTCCCCCTCCTGGGCGGCGAGCGCGTGCGCGCTGCTCGCGCTGCGTTCCGCCTCCAGCCGGTCGAGCATCGCGTTGAAGGTCTCGATCAGGTTGGTCAGGTCGCCGTTGCCGGCGTCGACCAGCCGGTCGCCGGTACGCAGCAGGTCGACCCGGCGCATCAGCGTGGTCAGCGCGTCGAGCGGGGCCAGGCTGGCCCGGAGCAGCAGGGCGTTCGCCGCCAGGATCAGGGCCAGCCCGATGGTCAGCACCGGGATCTCGGCCAGCAGCACCGGCGACGAGACGGTCGCCGGGGAGAGCGCGAGCACCAGCGTGCCGACCGTGAAGACCAGGCCGTTGAGCAGGAACAGCCGCCGGAACAGCGCCTGGGCGGGTGCCCGACGCCCGGGACGGCCGGAAGCGCCGGATCGTCCCGGGCTGTCCGGTCCGGGCGCGGCTGCCCGGTCAGCGGTGTCGGTCACGCTGCCAGCCTCGCCCGGGAGCTGCTGTTTTGTCCATCTGATCCGACACCCAACCCCGGCGTGCCCGACCGGTCAACACCCCGGCCACCTGCATGTTCCGCCCCACCGCAGATGGGTGTCGCACCCGATGGTCGGCCGGGGTGCCGTCCCGAATTCTTGATATCGGAACCGGCGGCCAACCCGAGACCGAGACCGGAACCGGCATCCGAACCCCTGCGACCGAGCCCGACCACGGCCGGCGTACGGGACGGCGCCGCCCCGCCGCCCCTACCCCGAGCGAGGCCACAGTGGACATCACCCGGACCACAGTTCCCGGCGTCGGCGTCGTACACCACTTCCTGACCCGGGGCGGGCAGCGGTTCGGCGTACTGCTGGACCAGGCCGGCCTGCGGTCGCTGCTGCTGTACGGGCCGGACGATCCGGACGTACCGGTGGACCGGATCGCGTTGGAACACGACGAGGCGGACCAGATCGCCGAGGTGCTGCACAGCGCACCGATCGCAGACCGGCTGGCCAGCCTGGAGCGCCGTCTCGCCGAGCTGCACGGCGGATCCGCGTGATCGCGGTACGCCCACGCGGCCGCCTCGCCGGCCAGGCCCCCTGCCGGCGGGAGAACCCGTCGTCATCGGGAGGCTATGTTGTCGAACAATCCCTCAGGCCCTACCGTTGCGGCGCGACGGCCGATGCCGGCCCGCGCCCAGGGAGATGGTGGAATGCAGGCGCAGCAGATCGCCGCGGTGGTACCGACGGTGACCGTCCGAGACTCGGTGGCCCGGGCGGTCCGGCTGATGGCGCTCCGCCGGCTGCCGGGCATGATCGTGGTGGACGACCGCGGCCGGCCGAAGACGGTGCTCCCCGGCACCCAGGTGCTCCGGATGGCGGTGCCGAGGGCCTATCGGGAGGATCCGATGCTGGCCCGGACCATCGACGAGGCCCGCGCCGACCTCTTCTGGGAGGAACTGGACAACCTGACCGTCGGCGACTGCCTGTTCCGGGAACCGGACCGGGTGACCACCGTCGGCCTGGACGGAACGCTGCTGGAGGTCGCCGCGCTGATGGCTCGACAGCGCAGCCCGCTGGTGGCGGTGGTCGACGGCGCCGGGGTACTCGTCGGGGCGATCACCCTGGACCGGGTACTCGCCGAGTTCGCGGTGGCCGACTCCGACACCTGACCCCGGCCCGGCCGGCCGCCGCGCGTCGTGCGGCGGCCGGCCCCTCCGGCTGCGCCGCCCCGGGTGGCAGCACGACCGGACCGGAGTACGCCCGATGAGCGCCGTCGCCGCGCTCGTCATCTTCGTGGTGGCGTTCTTCTTCATCGCCACCGAGAAGGTGGACAAGGTCAAGGTGGTGCTGATCGCCGCCGCCGCGATGCTGGTGTTCGGCTTCGCGCCGGGGGCGGAGGTCTACTTCTCCGAGCACGAGGGGATCGACTGGAAAGTCATCTTCCTGCTGCTCGGAATGATGATCATCGTTGGGGTGCTGAAACAGACCGGCCTCTTCGACTACCTGGCGATCTGGGCCGCCAAGAGATCGTCCGGCCGGCCGTACCGGCTGATGGTGATGCTGATGCTGATCACCGCCATCGCCTCGCCGTTCCTGGACAACGTCACGACGATCATGCTGGTCGCCCCGGTGACGGTGGTGGTCTGCAACCGGCTGCACATCCCGGCGCAGCCGTACCTGATCGCCGAGATCCTGGCCTCCAACATCGGCGGCGCCGCGACCCTGATCGGCGACCCGCCCAACATCATCATCGGCAGTCGCGCCGGACTGACCTTCACCGACTTCCTGGTGCACATGGCGCCGGCCGTCGTGGTGATCTTCGCGGTCTTCGTACTCTTCACCCGGGTGCTGTTCCGCAAGTCGTTCCGGTACAACCCGGAGCACGTCGAGGCGGTACTGGCGTTGCAGGAGCGACGGGCGATCACCGACGTACGGCTGCTGGTCCGCTGCCTGGTGGTGCTCGGCCTGGTGGTGGTCGCCTTCGGGCTGCACTCGGTGCTGCACGTCGACCCGTCGGTGGTGGCGATGGTCGGCGCCGGGGTGATGCTGCTGGTGTCCAAGATGGACGTCTCCGACGTCCTCGGCGAGGTCGAGTGGCCGACCCTGGTCTTCTTCATGGGGCTCTTCGTGATGGTCGCCGGGCTGGTGCACACCGGCGTGATCACCACCTTCGGCGAGTGGGTGATCGAGCAGGTGGACGGCAACTTCTTCGGTGCCGCCACCGCGCTGCTCTTCGGCTCGGCGGTACTCGGGGCGTTCTTCGACAACATCCCGTACGTCGCCACCATGGCACCGGTGGTGGAGGGGCTGGTCGCCACGGCACCGGACCCGCAGACCGGGCAGGCACTCTGGTGGGCGTTCGCCTTCGGCGCCGACTTCGGCGGCAACGGCACCGCGGTCGCCGCCAGCGCCAACGTGGTGGCGATCGGCATCGCCGCCCGTACCGGTCACCGGATCTCGTTCTGGCAGTTCACCCGCTACGGCATCATCGTCACGATCATGAGTACCGTGCTCGCCTGGATCTACGTCTGGCTGCGGTACTTCATGTGATGCCGGCCCGGCACCGGAGCGATTCGCCCGGCGCCGGGTCAATCGTCCGGGTCGCCGGGGAGCCAGCCGTGCTCCCCGGCGACCCGGACCGCCTCGGCCCGGGTCCGCGCCCGGGGCGACGGCTTCCGGTCAGTGACCCCGGGCCAGCCACTCGTCGAGGTGCGGCGCCTCCGCGCCGATGGTGGTGCTCGCACCGTGCCCGGTGTGCACCACCGTCTCCGGCGGCAGGCTCAACAGCCGCTGCCTGATCGACTCGACGATCGTGCCGAAGTCGCTGTACGACCGCCCGGTCGCCCCCGGGCCGCCCTGAAACAGGGTGTCGCCGGTGAAGACCGCCCCGAGCGAGGGCGCGTAGAGCGAGCATGCTCCCGGGCTGTGCCCGGGGGTGTGCCGGACCTCCAGCGTGGTGCCGGCGACCTCGATCGACTGCCCGTCGGCCAGTTCACCGCCCGGCGGCACCTCCGGGTGCACCATGTCCCAGAGCACCCGGTCGGCCGGGTGCAGCAGCACCTGGGCACCGGTCGCCTCGGCCAGTGCCGGCGCGACGCGTACGTGGTCGTCGTGCGCGTGCGTGGCCAGGATCGCCCGCACCCGCCGGTCACCGACCGCCGCCAGGATCGCGTCCACGTCGTGCGGCGCGTCGATCACCACGCACTCGGCGTCGTCGCCGACCACCCAGACGTTGTTCTCCACGTCGAAGGTCTGACCGTCGAGAGAGAAGGTGCCCGAGGTGACCGCGTGGTCGATGCGGGCCGCCATCAGAAGATCACCACGGACCGCAGTACGTCGCCGTGGTGCATCTTGCCGAACGCGTCCTCCACCTGGTCGAGGGCGATCTCCTCGGTGACGAAGGCGTCCAGGTCCAGCCGGCCCTGGAGGTAGAGCGAGGTCAGCATCGGGAAGTCCCGGTCCGGCAGGCAGTCGCCGTACCAGCTCGACTTGAGCGCCCCGCCCCGGCCGAAGACGTCGAGCAGCGGCAGTTCGGGCACCTTCATCTCCGGGGTGGGTACCCCGACCAGCACGACGGTGCCGGCCAGGTCGCGGGCGTAGAACGCCTGCTTCCAGGTCTCCGGCCGGCCGACCGCCTCGATCACCACGTCGGCGCCGTGCCCGCCGGTCAGTTCCCGGATCGCCTCCACCGGGTCGGTCTGGCGGGCGTCGACGGTGTGCGTCGCGCCGAACCCCCTGGCCCAGTCCAGCTTCCGCGGGTCGGTGTCGACCGCGATGATCGTGGTCGCGCCGGCCAGCGCCGCACCGGCGACCGCGCCGTCGCCGACACCACCGCAGCCGATGACCGCGACCGAGTCGCCCCGGGTGACGCCGCCGGTGTTCACCGCCGCGCCGAGCCCGGCCATCACCCCGCAGCCGAGCAGCCCGACGGCGGCCGGCCGGGCCGCCGGGTCGACCTTGGTGCACTGCCCGGCGTGCACCAGGGTCTTCTCCACGAACGCCCCGATGCCGAGCGCCGGGGAGAGTACGGTGCCGTCGGTCAGGGTCATCTTCTGGCTGGCGTTGTGGGTAGCGAAGCAGTACCACGGCTTGCCGCGCCGGCAGGCCCGGCAGTTGCCGCAGACGGCCCGCCAGTTGAGCACCACGAAGTCACCCGGCTCGACGTCGGTCACCCCCGCGCCGACCTGCTCCACGATCCCGGCGGCCTCGTGCCCGAGCAGGAACGGGAAGTCGTCGTTGATGCCGCCCTCCCGGTAGTGCAGGTCGGTGTGGCAGACGCCGCAGGCCTGTACCCGCACCACGGCCTCACCCGGGCCGGGATCCGGTACGACGATGGTGGCCACCTCGACCGGCGCACCCTTGGCCCTGGCGATGACGCCGCGTACTTCCTGGCTCACGCTGCCTCCTCAAGATCTCGATCCCGATCCGCCGTAGCATGTCACGGCCGTCCAGCCTGCCGGCCAGGCTCGCCCGCCGTCCGGAGCGCACCAGGAAGTCTGGCAGGCCGGGGCGGCGTTCGCACCGGTCGGGACGGCGGACATTGGCGGACAGCCCTCGCCGTCGGGCCGATTCGCGGCATGCCCCGCTGGTGCCCGAGGGTCAGGGGCGGAGAGCACGGGTCGGCCGTCCCGTCTCCGCCCGGGTGTCCGGTTTTTGGTCATGATCGGGTGGTGGGTGGGGGCGGATCGCGGAACACCGGGCCGGTGGCGGTGGTTATACCCGGCGTACGTCCGCAGCAGCAGTCCCCGGCCTGCCGGGTCGGTACCGCTTCTACGGCAACCTCACCCAATCCCAAATCGCCGAACAAATCGGCGTCTCCCAAATGCACATCAGCCGCCTCCTCACCCGCGCCCTCACCAAACTCCGCGGCCAACTCGCCGACACGTACTGACCGGTGCGCCCGGCCGCCCGACCCCGGGCGGCCCACCGGCCGGTTATCCCCGGGGCGGACCGGCCGACGTCCGGTACTCTGTACGGGCTAGCGGGCTGTTAGCTCAATCGGCAGAGCAGCGGACTTTTAATCATCGGCGAGCATTTTTGCGGCCTGCTACCGAACGTAGGGCCATTCGTCCGGATCCTCACCCGCGAATCCAGGAAAACGTCGCCGAATATCAGCAGGTCAAAATGGTTGTTGCGCATTGTAGTTGCCCTGCCTGAGGTCATTTAGAGGCGAAATCCAGATTCTAGGCGTGGAATCCGTCCAGGGTCGCCAACATCCGAGCGTCCACGGAGCACCCACGACCGCGCCGTGCGTCCCGTTGTCTCCGTCGGCGGGTACGGCCGTAGCGGCGGTTATCGGCGCTCAGCGAGCACCGCTCGCTGCGTGTGGCGCCACCCGCCTGCGCCCTGCCGTGCGTGCGGGAGGACCTGGAGACCCGGGCGTTACCTCGGTGACCCTGGTCGGCAGGAGCGCGCCGTCCTCGGCGACGGCGTCGAGAGGCTCACTCCTAGCCGCCGCCCGGGTGGCTGACTAAGTTCAACCATGTCCGCGCCGAGGCCCACCTTTCCGCCCTGCTGTAGGACACCTCGGTGCCCTGCCCGTTGGCCACGGACCAAGCTAGTCCAACGACACCACAGCGGGCCACGTCCGGCTGTAGGAAACCCTACGGTCGGGGGATGGGCGAATACCAGCAGATCGCGGCCGAGTTGCTAGCCATGGCCGACACAGTCCAGCAGATGCGAACCCGCGCCCTGGCCGACATGGACGCGTGGGACATACAGATTGACCGCGCCAACACGGCACGCCTCAATCAGATCGTCGACCAGATCGGCTGGCCAACGGTGTCGAAGGTTGGACGCGAGGCATCGTCATCAGCATGGCTCCTGGTCCAGCACGTCCCGGACAGCCTCGACTTCATGAGGCACTGCCTGGAGTTGATGAAGCAGGCCGAGCCAGGAGAGGTCAAGCTGTCGAACATCGCGCTCCTGGAGGATCCTGCGGGCGGCGCAGCGCGTGCTGCAGTTCGGTGGCCGGGTAATCAACACCGCGTCGGCGGCCGCCGCGTCGCAGCGCGGTCGCGATCCGGGACTGGGGCAGTTTCGCCGCAGCCGTCGGCGTGGGTGCGATGGCCAGTACCGCACGGGCGTCCGCGCTGGTCAGGTTGCCTTTCCTGCCGCTGAACGCGGCGAGGAGCGTCGAAAATTATTCCCGTAGCAACGACCGCAGCTCGTTCGAGGCACGCGTGCGCCGCCACGTGGCGTCCTGATGTGCCCGGGCCAGAACAGCGACGGCCTGCACCAGTTCGCTGTCGTGCGGCAGCGGCCGGTGAGCGTGGGCGTCGGTGCGCAGGATGTTGGCCAGCACCACCGCGTCGGCGTGGTCGGACTTCTTGCGCGACACCGAGTGCCGCTCCCGGTAGCGGGCCACCGCCATCGGGTTGAGTGAGTACACCCGTCGGCCGCTTGCGCGCAGCGCCGGGACCAGCAGCCCACGCGGGGTCTCGATCGCCACTGGGATCGGCTTCTCGGCGCTGTCGCCGACGGCGGCCAGCATCTCGACCAGCGTGGTGAAGCCCTCCAGGTCGTCGCCGATGCGGCCCTTCGTGACCTGGTGACCGTGCTCGTCGACCAGGGCAATGTCGTGATGCCGTTCCGACCAGTCGATGCCGCAGTACACCGCCAACTCCTACTCCTCCCTCGCTTGCCCATCGGGTATGCAACCCCGGCGGAAACGCGCGGCGCCCTAATGACGAGGCTCTGTGGCCTACCCTCCGATGAGCCGTTCGCGATCCCAGCGACCCGCACGGTCCCGGTCTTCGCAGTCAGAGCTCGTCGGCTCCCGGTATGCGAGGTGTTCGTCGTGCGGACGGGCTGCAACCACGATCAACATCCTGCCCAAGGTCACGAGGTGGTCCGGCCCCGCCAAGGTCCGCCGGTGTTGCACGAGACCTGGCTCGGTCCAGAGGTGTGCAGGCGTGTACTCAGCGAGCCGGACCACCACACGAACGGCTCGCCGAGCCCACGCCGCCGATCTTTGTGGAGACACAAGGGCCAGGTAACGAGCAGGCATCCCGCGGACCCCGGCGGGCCGTTCGGGGACTCATTAGGTGACAGGGGAACTCATCCCGTCGCCTGTTGTCTGGCCAGGCGGTGGCGGGCGTGCTGCTGCTCGTAACGTCGTGTCGGTAGCGGTCGCAGGCGTGCCGCTGTTGGCGCCCGTACGCCTGCAACGACGGCGCCTCCGTAACCCGAAGGTGGCTCGGGGGCCGTGTCCGGGCCTGACGACGGCGCGGTGGCGCTTCGTGGATCGCGGTCTGTGTTCGCTGGCGGGTAGCTGATATTGCGGTGCCCGGTTTGTGGTCACCAGTTGTAACGCCTCTTTACAGATGATCTTCGAGTTCTATAGAGTCTGCGCGCTGTTACGTCTTGACCACGGGGGGTTGTGGTGGGTGCAGGTCGTGTGTCCGCGCTGCCGCGTCATGGGTGGGCGCGTCAGGGGTGGCAGCGCCGGATCGCGGCCAGTGTGGTGCTGCTGCTGACGATCGGGGCCGCGCCGGTGTTGGACGAGCGGTCCGTCTCGGCGAAGGCGGCATGCGCGGCCGAAGCGGCGTCGGAGGCGCAGGCGGTCGCGGCAGCGCAGGCGTGCGACGGGCCGGTAGCGGTGGGGGCGTCGCGGTCGGAGTTCGCGCGGGTGGTGGCCCAGCCGACTGGTGAGTTGACGTTCGAATCCGGCGTGGTGCCGTTGTGGGCGCGGCGAGCGGACGGTAGTTGGGCGGATGTCGACCTGCGGCTGTCACGGGGTGGGGATGGCCGGCTGCGACCGGCGGTCTCGGTCGCGGACGTGACCTTCTCCAGCGGCGGTCCGGGTCCGCTGGTGTCGCTGACCCGGGAGGGACGGACGTTCAGCGTCGGATGGCCGGCCGCTCTGCCGGCACCCTCGGTCTCGGGTGACACCGCCACCTACGCCGAGGTGCTGCCTGGCGTGGACCTGACAGTGCAGGCAACTCGGACCGGGTTCTCGCACCTGTTGGTGGTCAAGACGGTGCAGGCGGCGGCGAACCCGGCGGTGCGGCAGATTCAATTCGACCTCGGTGGTGACGCTCGGGCGTCGGGTCTGCCGGACGGCTCGTTGCGTGCCCAGGTGGATGCTCAGGTGGTGGCGTCGGCGGAGCCGGCGGTGATGTGGAATTCGGCCGGTCAATCACCAGCCGCAGCCCGGGGATCGGCGGTGGAAGGGTCGACGGCCGATGGCCCGGCCGGTGGAGCGGAGACGGCACCTGTTCGTACGGCTGTGACGCCCGAGGGTGACCTGGTGCTGACGCCGGACGCGGAGATGCTGGCTGGGGCTCCGGAGGAATTCCCGGTGTTCATCGATCCGGCGTGGTCGGTACGGCAGAGCCGCTGGGCGTACGCGACTGACGACAACTGCTCCAACGCCGACTACACCGTGGCGCGGATAGGCTACAGCCCGGAGGGGCCCTGCATCGGGAGCGTGTTCCGGTCGTTCTTCCAGTTCCCGACGACCAGCAACGGCGTGTCGCTGGCGGGCAAGCACATCGAGGACGCCTACGTGCAGATGAAGCTCACACATTCGCACTCGTGCGACGAAACGTGGGCGTACATGTACCAGACACCGGTGATCGACCATGCGATGAAGGCGACCTGGTCGAAGATGACGCTGGGCACGCTCCTGGACGGCACCGCAGGGCACGCCAACGAGGCGGGCGGCTGCGGCGTCCTGCAACCAGACATGATCATGAACTTCGACTCGTCCGTGGTGCGGGACAAGGTTCAAGCCGTGGCCGACCACCAGGCGACGCTGTGGACGGTCGGATTCTCCGCCCGGGACAGCAACGGTGCCAACGAAGAGACGTTGGAGCGGTGGAAGAAGTTCGTCCCGGCCGACGCCAAGCTGATCGTCGACTACGACTCCAAGCCAGGTAAGCCGACCAGTCTTGCCGTGGCGGGTGTGGCGTGCCCGGCGTCAGGGGCGATCGGGATCGGCACCCTGACCCCGACGTTCTCGGCCATCTACCCGGATGCCGACACCACCCAGTCGCTGACGGGCACGTACGAGTGGATCGAGGTGCCGACCGGCGGTATCGGCCTGGTCACCGATACGTTCCCGTCGCGGATGCCCCGACCGCCGAACGCGTCGGCGCCCGCCGGCGGTCGGGCGACGACGGTCGCGGTGACCGGGCTGACGAACACCAAGACGTACGCGTTCCGGGTGACGTCGGTGGATCCGTATGCGCAGTGGAGCGGCTGGTCGGCGTGGTGCCAGTTCACGATCGACAACCACGGACCGCCGGCACCGGTAATCACTCCTCCGGCTGAGGTGGACGGGCCGGGCACACCGGTGACGTTCCAGGTTGCGGTAAGTGGTGACAACACCGCCGATGTGACGAAGTTCCGGTACTCGTGGACCGGTGATCCGGCGGGGACAGCCCGGGTCCGTACCCATCCAGGCACCGGCACCGGGGGACTGGCGGAGACGTGGTCGGAGCCGGCAGTGGGCTGGCAGGTTGACGGCAGCACCGTCTTCAGCCCCGGCGACCTGTCCGGCGACGGCCATCCGGACGTGGTGTTCCGCCGGATGGCCGACCGCAGCCTCCAACTGGTCAGAGGCAACGGCGCGGGCGGATTCGCCGCAGCGCCACAGACGCTCGATTCTGGGAACTGGTCGACGGCTCAGTACCTGTTCTCTCCCGGGGACTTCTCCGGGGACGGGCGCCCGGATCTGCTGTATCGCAATGCAGGCGACCTGCACCTGTACATGCGGCGCGGCACCGCAACCGGCGCTCTGGAGAGCACCGCGGTGCAGGTCGGGGTCGGCTGGTCCGCCGCGAACTGGATCTTCTCGCCGGGCGACTTCACCGGTGACGGTAAGCCGGACGTGCTGTACCGCAGCTCGGCGAACGCTGCCCTGTACATGGTGCGGGGCAATGGCACGGGCGGCTGGGTCACCGGCAGGTCGGAGCAGATCGGCACCAACTGGGGATCGCTGGACCTGCTGACCGGACGAGGCGACTTCTCCGGGGACGGCAAGCCCGACCTGCTCTACCGACACAAGAGCGACAACGCCCTGCGGATGATGCGCGGCAACGGCACTGGCGGCTGGGTCACCGGCAAGTCAGAACTGATCGCCCCGGGCTGGGCCGACGTCGCCGGCCTAATCACCCCGGGCGACTTCACCGGCGACGGCAAGCGTGACGTCCTGGCGGTCCTCCCCACCGCCAACTTCGGCGAAGTCACCGCCTTGGGCACCACGGAGAAGACCGCCCCGATCACCGTGATGGTGCCCAGCTATGGCAGGAACACGCTGTGGGTGCGGGCCATCGACTCGACCGGCAATCTCGGCCACCTGGCATCTGAGGAGCTAGAGACGGTAGACCCGGCGTCGCCGACCGCGATGTGGGACCTAGAGACCGTTCCGGGCCGCAGCCAGGCACAGGCCCTCGAGGACCGACGCCCCAGCGCTGATGACGGCGGGCGGACCGATCTGACGGCGTCGAGCGTGACATGGCGGTCCGACGCGCGTCTCGTCGGCGGTCAGACAGCCGCCTTCAACGGCACCTCCTCCTACCTGCAGGCGCAGGCCGAGGCGTTGGACGCATCGGAGAGCTTTTCCGTGGCCGCGTGGGTGAACCTGGCCGACAAGTCCGCCGATAGGACCGTGTTGGCCAAGGACGCGAACGGCAACGAGTCCTTGCGTTTGCTGTACGAGCAGAGCAGCGACCGGTGGCTGGCCCGGGTGCCGTCGGCCGCGACGGGCACGATCACCTGGTCCGAGGCCCGGTCCACGGGCGTGCCCGCCACCGGAGTGTCGACGCACCTCGCCGTCGCCTACGACAGCGCTGCGGGCGTTCTCACCCTGTATGTCAACGGGATGGTCGAGGCCCGCGTCGACGGCGTCGCCACGTTCAACGATGCCACCCGGCCTTTCTGGGTGGGACGATCGAAGACAACCTGGTGGAAGGGCGAGATTGCCGATGTGCAGGTCTTCAACCGGGCATTGGTCGAGCATGACTTCACAGGCCAACTCGCGTCTGACCCGGCCTCTGGCGGAGTCAGCCACCCGGGCGTCCTGACGCCTACCCAGGTGGGGGACTGGGCGTTCGCCGATGCCGTCCCATGCTATGAGCCGGTTGTCACGCCCGGGGTGTGCGAAGCGGCTGATGGCAGTCGGTTCGGTCGGCGGTTGGCTCTCGCCCAGGGGGTCAATGTCGGTCAGGGACGACGTGATCTCGGTCTGGTGTTGAACGGCATCTGGGACCTGGATTCGTCTGATCCGCGACATGGAGCGCTGAACACCACTGAGTACGGCTGGTCCCAAACGAATGTTGGTACTCCGGAAGAGCTGAGCTGGCAGGACGGCCCGGTGATGCGGACCGACGACTCATACACCGTATCGGTGTGGGGGTACATCAATGGTGGCTCCGGCGAGCAGACCGCTCTCTCTCAGCGGGGGAGCAACGGATCCGCTTTTTCGATCAAGTACATTCCGACGAGCACCCCGAACACTGGCAGGTGGCGGTTTGTCGTCAGTGACGAGGACAACTCGGTGGGACTGCAGGCCTTCGTGGAGTCGGAAACGGCAGAGGTCAGTGACTGGGTTCATCTGGTCGGGGTGTACGACGCTGCCCGTGGTCAAGTCCGTCTGTACGTGAACGGGCATCAGGTGGGGATGACGTTGCTGCAGTGGACGCCGATGGCCTCGACCGGGCCGTTGCAGGTGGGTCGCGCGCTGTCAAATGGTGCTTTCACCGAGTACTGGCAGGGCGGTGTCGATGATCTGCGGGTGTATCAGGGGGCAATGACCGACGCCCAGGCGGACGCGCTTCACGACGAGCAGGCGGTCGACCTTCCGCCGACCTGACGGCTGCGGCAGCCCTGGCGTCATTGCGCTGCCCAGCCGGTTGCCCGACCAGATCCGACCCCTGCTGGTCCGACCGCGGAGGATCCCGTGCCCATGTCATTTCAACTCCCGCCGATGCCGCTGACGAAATTGGCGGATGACGACACGGAATCGCCCGCCGCGACTGCCGTGGCAGGCGATCCGAGGCAGGCGGTGGGTGCCAACTCATTCTCGACGTGTGGCGGTCAGGGCGGGAGGCAGTCATGAACGGTGTGTTGGACTGGTGGGTTGACGTGGTTCGGGCGCTGCGACTGGCGGTCAGGTTTCGCATGCTGATCGCCGGCGTGGTTAGCGCCGTCATGGTCGTCACCTTCCTGCATGTCCCGCCTGCAGCGGCCACAGCACCTGACACGTGGCGCCAGTCGGCTTTCGGGCTCGATAGGCGGACTCCTGCTGCTGGGCCGGCGAAGGGCAAGGCCTGGCCGGCGAAACGGGCCGCCAGTGCGGTGCTGCCGTCACCGGTGTGGCCAGAGCCAGGCATCGCTCGGGTGACGTTGCCCGACGGGGCACAGCGGGCCGTGGCCGCCGCGCGTGGCGTGCCGGCGGATGGGTTACCGCTGCGCGTCGCCCCTACCGCTGGAAGCGGTTCGTTGTCCGAGGTGAGTGTCGAGGTGCTCGACCGCGCGGTGACGGCGGCGTGGCGGGACGGCTTGCTGGTCCGGGTGACGCCAGTGACGCCTGTGGTCAACACGGCGGCGCAGGTGAGTCTGTCGGTTGACTACCGGGATTTCCGGTATGCGTTTGGCGGTAACTGGGCGTCGCGGCTGCGGCTGTGGCAGCTGCCACCATCGTGTACCGAGCCGGCACTTGGACGCGATGCATGTCGGGCAGCGCCGTTGCTGTCGGTGAACAACGCCGCCGAGGGTACCGTCACCGCTGAGGTGGCGGCCGCGCCGACGGGCACTCTCGTGGTGTTGGCGGCTGGGCCGTCCGGCCCGGAGGGAGATTTCACGGCTACTCCGTTGGCGCCGTCGGCTACGTGGTCGTCGGGCGGCTCGACCGGCGATTTCACCTGGTCCTATCCGATGCGTGTGCCGTCGTCGTTGGGTGGGCCGACGCCGAACCTGGCGTTGTCGTATTCGTCATCGAACACCGACGGACGCTCGAGCGCGGACAACAACCAGCCGTCCTGGGTGGGTGAGGGCTTCGAGTACTCCCCGGGATTCATCGAGCGCAGCTACGTGCCGTGTGTCGATGACATGACGGGCGGGAACAACAGCGAGCGGACCGGTGATCTGTGTTGGCGATCGTACAACGCCACAATGTCACTGAACGGGAACGGCACCGAGCTGGTGTTCCAGGAAGGAAAGGGCTGGCATCCCCGCAACGAGAACGGCGCGAAGATCGAAAAGCTGCCGGATGCCAACAACGGCGCCCAAGGTGGTGAGCACTGGAGGGTGACGACCACCGACGGTGTGCAGTACTACTTCGGCCTCAACAATCTGGCCGGCCAGTCGACCGCGACGAACTCGACCTGGACCGTGCCGGTCGCCGGTAACCACGACAACGAGCCGTGCCACAGCAGCAGCGGCGGATTCGACGACTCGTTCTGTGCCCAGGCGTGGCGGTGGAACCTTGACTACGTCATCGACCCGCACGGCAACACCACGTCCTACTGGTACGACACAGAAACGAACTTCTACGCAAGGAACCTGGGTGAGGGCGACAACGCCGCCTACATCCGGGGCGGGGCGTTGCAGCGGATCGACTACGGCACCTGGGACCGGACTCTCCCCAACGGGACACAAAGCCGTTCGGTCGCTCCCACCGCCCAGGTGATCTTCCAGCCGGGGAACCGGTGCGAGTCCAACTGCGACATTCACGACGCCACGCACTGGAAGGATGTGCCTTGGGATCAGGAATGCGCCAGCGCCACCGCCGCATGCGATGACAACTCCTCCCCGACGTTCTGGTCGACGAAGCGGTTGGCGAAGGTCACCAGCCAGGTGTTGGACACCACCAAGAGCACGCCGGCGTGGCAGCCCGTCGACTCGTGGACCCTCGACCACAGCTACCCGCCGGTCGGGGACGGCAGTGACTACGCCGGCATGTGGCTCAACTCAATCGTCCACACCGGTCTCGTCGTCGACAGTGACTCCACCGGGCCCACACCGGTGGATCCGGTGGCGATGCCGCCGGTGACGTTCGAGCCGACCTCGATGCCCAATCGGGTCCTGACGGCGAACAACACCAGCAACAACCGCAACCGGATCGGGAATATCGTCACCGAGACCGGCGCCAAGATTCAGATCACCTACCAGACCCGCGAGTGCGCTGAGGGAAACCTGCCCGCCGAGCCGCACACAAACACGAAGCTGTGTTACCCGCTCATCGGCCCGGACCCGGCAAACCCGACTGGCCCGGAAATTCGTGAGTGGTGGCACAAGTACGTCGTGGAAAAGGTGTCGGAGTCCGATCTGCGGGTGACGGTCGACGGCAACGAGTACACCGCCCCAGTCAAACACACCACCTACAGCTACGGCGGTAGTCCGGCGTGGCACTATGCTGACGACGACGGCCTGATCAAGCCGAGCCGTAAGACGTGGAACCAGTTCCGCGGCTACCGGACCGTGGAGGTTCGCGTCGGCGAGGCGCCAAGCCAGACCCTGACCCGGACCGTCTACCTGCGCGGTATGCATGGCGACCGCCTGTCCCCGTCCGGCGGCCTCCGCCAGGCGGACGTCCCGGCAAGCCTCGGCACGGAGACCGTGTACGACGAGGACCAGTTCGCCGGTATGGTCCGCGAGCAGATCGTCTTCAACGGTGTCAACAGCAAACCGGTATCCAAGACTGTCAACGTCCCGTGGCGCTCACCCGCCACCGCAACGCGAACGATCAACAGTGACACCGTCACCGCTCGGTTTACCAACACGACTATCACCTACACCGGGACCGCGCTTGGCGTGGACGGCCAGGCCGGATGGCGGACCACCCGCACCCAGTCCCGGTTCCATGACACCTACGGCACCCTTGATTGGGTCAGCGACGCGGGCGACACCGACAAGCCCGGCGACGAAAAGTGCACTACTCACACCTACAACCGCAACACCGGCAAGAACCTCACCGGGACGGTGAAGCAGAGCACCACCACCGCCCTCGCCTGCGGCACTAACCCGGCCAGTGCAGCCGACATCATCGCCGACATCCGCAACTACTACGACGGCGCCACCAGCCCCGACACCTCACCCACCACCGGCGCCGTCACCAAAATCGAACAACTCAAAGACTGGACAACCTCCACCGGCACGGTATGGCAGACCAACGCCCTCAGCAGTTACGACGTCTTCGGACGGATTCTGACCGCGACAGACGTTCGCGGTGTCACCACCACGACGGGCTATACCCCCGCCTCTGGCGGGCCGGTCACCAAGGTAACCACCAGTACCCCCGACCCGAACGGCGGCCTGGCCTGGAGCAGCAGCGTTGACATCCGCCCGTACTGGGGCTCGCCGATCAAGACCACTGACCCCAACGGACGCGTCAATGAGATCGTCTACGACCCACTCGGCCGCATCGCCAAGGTCTGGAAACTCGGCTGGAACCGGGCCGGCCGCGAGAACAGCCCCTCCACTGCGTTCACCTACCATTACGCGCCCGGACGGGACGCCTACCCGTACGTCGCCACGAAGACGCTGCACGCCGGAGGCAACTACCGTATCGTCTACGAGATCTTCGACGCGCTGCTGCGGCCGCGACAGACGCAGACCGACGCGGTCGGCGGCGGTCGGATCATCTCCGACACCCTCTACGACAAGGCCGGCCGGCGGGAGATGACCTACGCCCCCCACCACGAACCCGGCACTCCTGGCGGGGGCCTGTGGTGGAAGCCCGAGTGGCATGTGCCCGCAGTGACCAAGACCGTGTATGACGACGCCTCGCGACCGGTCGCCGAGATCCTCCTGACTTCCGGGAGCGACACCACCAACCTGGTCGAGAAGTGGCGGACCACGACCGTTCCCACCGGTGACACAACCCAGGTCACACCGCCGGACGGGGGCGTCCCGACCACCACCGTCACCGACGCCCAAGGGCGCACGATCGAACTACGCCAACACACCACCGACCAAGGTGTCGACGGGGACTACCAGACCACCAGCTACACATACAACCGTAAGGGCCAACTCGTCGCCATCGCCGACCCCAACGGCAACGAATGGACCTACGCCTTTGACGCAAAAGGCCGCCAGATTCAGGCCAACGACCCGGACAAGGGCCAAAGCACCTCCGAGTACAACGACCACGACGACCTGATCAAGACCACTGACGCCAACGGCGAGGTCCTCGCCTACAGTTACGACCAACTCGGCCGCAAGACCGGTATTTACGATGACACCATTACCCCGCTCAAGAAACGGGCCGAGTGGAAGTACGACAAGCTAGCCAGCGGACCGACCCTCCGCGGTCAGCTCACCGAGACGCTCCGCTACGAGCCGCCGGGCTCGACTGCCCCGTACAAAATGCAGGTACGCACGTTCAGTACCCGCTACAAACCCGCCGCCGTCGACTACGTCATCCCAGCACCCGAGGGCACCGGGCTCGCACGCACATGGACCTTCGTCCAGAACTACTCCGACTATGACGGCTCCCCGACGGAGATGACTTATCCCGTCGGCGGCGGACTGGCCACAGAGAAAGTCACCACTGTCTATGACGAGACCACCGGGCTGTCGCTGGGACTGACAACCGGGTCCTACGAGGCCACCTACGTCACGAACCAGCAGTACACGGCCTTTCGTGAGCCGCTACGCACCCGACGCCAAACGAGCAGTGCGGACCCCGTCGAAGACACCATCACCTATGATGAGGCGACCCGGCGAATCACCGGGATCGACGTCAGGTTCAATGGTGCCGACGGCCCGGTCTCCGACCGTAGGTACACCTACGACCCAGCCGGCAGCATCTCCTCGATCATCGAAAGCCCACACGGCGGCGCTGTCGACCGGCAATGCTTTCGCCACGACGGCCTCCGACGCCTCACCGCTGCGTGGACCCCGAAGACCGGCGTGAACTGTGAGACGGACCCCACCGTGCCCAACCTCGGCGGGCCAGCCCCGTACTGGCACGGGTGGACCTTCGACGAGGTTGGCAACCGCCTGACTGAAACCAGCCACACCAGCAGCGGGAACACCACCCGCACCTACACCGTGCCCACTGGCGGCAAGAATGTCGTCCGACCCCATGCCGTCACCACCGTGACCACCGAAAGCACCGGCCAACCCGCCGTCGTTACCAACTATGGATACGACGCGGCAGGAAACACCACCTGCCGGCCCGCCGGGGCCGCCGCCAACACCTGCCCGCCTGGTACCAACTCTCAACACCTGGCCTGGGACGCCGAAAACCGGCTAGCCAGCATCTCCGGCGATGCCGCCACCGCCGGCAGTAACATCTACGACGCCGACGGCAACCGCCTCCTCCGCCGCGACGCCAACGGCACCACCCTCTACCTCCCCGGCCAGGAAGTACGCCGCGAAGGCACCACCACCACCGCAACCCGCTACTACACCTTCGCCGGCAAGCTCATCGCCTCCCGCACCCCCACCGCACTGAACTGGATCTACACGGACCACCAGGGGACCCAATACACCGCCATCGACGCCGCCAGCGAGGCAGTCACCATCCGACGACAAACCCCCTACGGCAATCCCCGCGGTGGGGTACCGGTATGGCCGAATCAGAAGGGATTCGTCGGCGGCCAGATCGACCCCACCGGACTCACCCACCTCGGTGCCCGCGAATACGATCCCACCCTTGGCCGGTTCATCTCCGTCGACCCACTGCTCGTCGCCAACGACCCCCGTCAGTACAACGCCTACCAGTACGGGGGCAACAGCCCGATCGCGAACAGCGACCCCAGCGGACTCGGCCTGGTTTGTGGGGCCGGCGTCGGTTGCGCCGTAGGCAACGGAAGTTCAGACAGCGACGATGACAGCGAACCATCGCAACCAACCGGCACGGACGGACCTAACCTTGACGAAGTCCTGGACACTCCCGTCAAGGTGGACCGCGACCTGCTGAGGGGTATGGCGATTCGCGGATACGATGGCTCCGAAAAGTTCACCTGGCGTGAGATCTTGAAGTTCGCCGCCCAAAGCACTGACAACTGGATGTACGTATGCACCAATCTGACCGGAGTAGACTCACAGAGCTGTGAAGTCAATAACCCGGTGTTGCCCGAATCCGGCTTCTGGGAGGAAGCTGCGCTTATGGCGCTCATCGTCGGAGCCTTCGGGTGCGCCTACGCCGGACCAGCGTGCTTAACGGGCGCCGCAGCTGGAGCAGGCGAGTTTGCGGCCACCGGCAGTCTGCTCGGTGGGGCCGGCATCGGCGCCATGACCGGCCTCCCGGGGCTCGGCGGCAGAGTAGCCGGAGCCGCTGGTGATAGTGGTGCCTCCAATATCGCGAACGGCAAGAAACTTGCCGATGCGCTGCGCTTGGATTCGGCGAACTCGGTCTTTACAAAAGGCGGTGAGCTTACTGGACAGGCTCTTGATGAGTCTCATCTGATTATCCGTGGTACCGATCTCGGAAACCCGGGGCTCAGAGCACATCTCGTCCAAGACGGTAGTGACCTCGCCGACTGGGGAAAGTATACGACCAGGACGCATCAGAGCCCATACGGCGATTTTCAAGTCCACTTCTACTACAATCCGAAGACCGGCTCCGTGGCTTACGATTACGATTACAAGGTCGTCATGAATGCTAGGTAGATAAATGAAGGTCAGATATGCCGGTCTCTTTCCGCGTGGGCCGATTCAATTCCACGGAGTTGATTCACTTGATCCGGAACGTGAATACGTCGTCTTGGAGCTTTCGGTCCAGTCCGGGCACTTTGCCTACTTTCGAATCGAGGTAGTCCCTAACGAGGCGCCACCGCTGTTCGACATACGATTATTCGAAGTTCTGGACGCGGAAATCGCGCCTGGTTGGGTGGCTCGTCAGAATGACGGGGTGCTGACGCTGGGGCCGTCTTCCTGGGGGGTCAGCGGTTTCTGGGAGGCCTACCTTGATCGGCAGGATTGGGCGATCCGCGACTACCTGTATGAACGGAACAAGCTGATGGAGTGACGGTTTGCCCAATACTCGTTCTTTGTCGGGCTGTCAATTCTTGGAATCGTGGAGGGCTCCGTTAAGCGGCCTGGCCTCCAGGGCGCGGGTCTCTGATCGTTCGTAGTCGATGGGGGATCGCCAGTCGCAGACGGAGTGCCGGCGGCGCCGATTGCAGAAGTCGGTGATCCAGGTGGCGATCTTCAGGCGGCCTCGTTGCGGGTGCGGAAGTGGCGTCGGTGCTCGACCAGCAGCCGGGCGGCACCAGACGGTCCGATGCCGTCCGGGTCCATCAGCGTGGTCTTTGGTGGACGCCAGGAGCTCCTTCAGCTCCTTGTCGGCTCCCTTGGAACGCCGCTGGACGCGTTCGAGGTCACCGATCAGCTCCGTGGCGACCCGGCGCCGAACCTCGCCGACCGTGTCCCGGGGCCGGACCGTGGCCAGCAGTGCCTTGGCCTGTGCGGCGGAAAGGCTCTTCTTCGCCCCACCCGCATTGAGTTCGAGGAGCAGTTGGTGCAGTTGGGGCACCATCCGGGTGTGGTCCTCGCCGAGGGACCGGCGTCGGTCGACCAGGATCCGCAGCAAGGCGAGCTGCTCGTCGTTGACGACCGGGCGGAGTCCGGCCATCTGTCGGTTCCGCCTGAAAACTGACCATGTGGTTCCGGCTGAACCTGGACCACCTCCTGAAGCATCGGGAGGTGCTGAGCGTGGAGGACTGGGCGGAGATCCGGCGGCTGCGGCGGTCGGAGGGTATGGCGATCCAGGCCATCGCACGGCGGTTGAGGATGTCTCGCAACACCGTGAAGAAGGCCTTGGCTAGTGACGAGCCGCCGCGGTATCGGCGTGCGCCGAAGGGTTCGATCGTGGACGCGGTCGAACCACAGATCCGGGCGTTGTTGGCAGAGTTCCCGGAGATGCCCTCGACCGTGTTGATGGAGCGGGTCGGGTGGACCCGGGGCAAGACGGTGTTCTGCGACCGGGTGCAGCAGTTGCGGCCGTTGTTCCGCCGGCCGGATCCGTGCCAGCGGACGGACTACCTGCCGGGTGAGTTGGCGCAGTGTGATCTGTGGTTCCCACCGGCGGACGTGCCGTTGGGGTTCGGGCAGGCTGACCGGCCGCCGGTGTTGGTGATGGTGTCGGGGTATTCACGGTGGCTGTCGGCGGTGATGATCCCATCGCGGCAGTCACCGGACCTGCTGGTCGGACACTGGACCCTGATCTCCGGGTGGGGGCGGGCGCCGAAGGTGTTGGTGTGGGACAACGAGTCCGCGGTCGGGCAGTGGCGGGCCGGTCGGCCGCAGTTGACGGAGGCGATGAACGGCTTCCGTGGCACTCTCGGTATCAAGGTGATCCAGTGTCGGCCGGCGGATCCGGAGGCCAAGGGCCTGGTCGAACGCGCCAACGGCTATCTGGAGACGTCGTTCCTGCCCGGGCGCCGGTTCGGCTCACCTGCCGACTTCAACATCCAGCTGACCGACTGGCTGGTGCGGGCCAACCAGCGCCGGCATCGGGTGTTGGGCTGCCGGCCGGTCGACCGGTGGGACGCTGACCGGGCTGCGATGGTGGAGTTGCCGCCGGTGGCGCCGACAGTGGGTTGGCGGTCCGCGACACGCCTGCCCCGGGACTACTACGTCCGGTTGGACGCCAACGACTACTCGGTGCACCCGTCCGTCGTGGGACGTCGTGTCGAGGTCACCGCCGACTGCGAGCGGGTAGAGGTGTTCTGCGACGGCCGTTTGGTCGCCCACCACGACCGCTGCTGGGCACGACATCAGACGATCACCGACCCGCGGCATCGACAGGCCGCTGCTGTCGGCGTACGGGTTGGTGTCCCCAGGTAGGTACGGATGAACGCGGCCAGGTCACGGCGTGGCGATGGCCTGGTGGGGTGTCCGATGAGTAAGACTTCGCCCGGTATGAGCTGGGGCGGAGGGTGGCGATGGTTCTGCGGTCGGAGCGGTGGCTGGAGTTGCGCCGGTACCGCGCGCTGCACGAGGCGGGGCTGAGTCTGTCGCAGATCGCTCGGGAGACTGGGCTGGACCGCAGGACGGTGCGGAAGTACCTGGCCGGCGAGGCTGCGCCGGCGCCGCCTCAGCGGTCACCGCGTCGGGATGCCCGGACGTCGGTGTTGAGCCCGTTCGCGCACGTGATCGACGCGTGGTTGCGGGCGGAGTTACTGCTCAAGGGCACGGTCATCCACGAACGGCTCGTTGAGCAGTACGGGTTCGCCGGTAACTATCAGCGGGTGAAGCTGTATCTGCAGGAGGCTCGGCCGCGGATCGCTGCGGAGATGGGCATCGGCCCGGACGAGTTGGCCGGGTTGCACCGCCGGTTCGAGGTGGTGCCGGGTGCGCAGGCGCAGGTCGACTGGGGCGACGAGGGCGGGATTTTGGCTCACGTCGGGATCGCCAAGGTGTACTCGTTCCATATGGTGCTCTCGTATTCGCGGGACCCGTTCTGCTGCTTCACCACCAGTCAGGACCTGTCGGCGTTCTGGGAGTGTCACCGGCGGGCGTTCGCCCACTTCGGCGGGGTGCCGAAGTCGATCGTTTACGACTGGACGAAGACGGTCGTGCGCCGGCACGTCGCCCCCGGGCAGGCGGTGCCGCTGCACCCCGAGGCGGTCGCGTTCGCCGGGCACTACGACTTCGACATCGACGTCCTGGCCGCCTACCGACCCACCGGCAAGGGCCGGGTCGAACGGCAGGTCACGATCGTCCGCGATCACGTCCTCGCTGGCCGGGGCTTCTCGTCACTGGCCGATCTCGATACCGCGTTTCAAGCGTGGGTGCCGATGCGGCGGGCCCGAACCCACCGCACCCACGGTGAGGTCATCGGAGTTCGTGCGGTCCGCGATCATGGCGCACTACGTCCGTTGCCGGCTCGGCCGTATGCGGTCGCCGTCCGGCATCTGCGGCATGTTGGCAAAGACTGCCTGGTCGCCTATGACGCGAACCTCTACTCCGTTCCGGCCCGCCGGGTCCGTCACCGGCAGCTGGTCGAGGTCCGGGCCACCGCCGCGACCATCACCATCCACGCCACCATCCCGGACCCGCACGGCGAGACGCTGCTAGCCAGCCACCCTCGGGCGGTCGGACGCGGCGCCCGGATCGTCGACCCTGCACACTGGGACGGCCTGCCCGACGGACACACCCGATCGACCACCACCGGCGACACCCCACCCCCACGCACCCGCCCCGCACCTGGTGGCGGTCCGTTGCAGGCGTTGCTGAACCGGGCCGCCGCGGCCCAGGTCACCGTCGACCGCCGGCCCCTGTCGGTTTATGACCAGATCGCCGGCACCAGCCCCTTCACCACAACACGCAGCTACCCGAAGGGCACGACCTCGTGAGTGACCTCGTCGCCGACCGCATCCGGGCCACCGCCACCAGGCTCGGCCTGCCGCACCTGGCCCGCACCCTCGCCGACCTCACCGCCCGCGCCGACACCGAGGCCATGGGCAACCTCGACCTTCTCGACCTGGTCCTCGAAGAAGAGCAGGCCGTCCGCGACGAACGCCGCTTTCGCTCAGCACTGCGCCTGTCAAGACTGCCGCACCACAAGACCCTCGACGAATACGACTTCGCGTTCCAACCCGAACTGGACCCGCGCAAGATCCGGGACCTGGCCACCCTCGCGTTCGTGCAGGCCAAAGCCAACCTCGCCCTCCTCGGCCCGCCCGGCGTCGGCAAGACCCACATCGCCGTCGCCCTGGCCGTCGCCGCCTGCCGAGCCGGGTTCACCGTCTACTTCACCAGCCTCGACGACATGGTCCGCCACCTCACCGCCGCCGACACCATCGGACGCCTCGCCCGCAAACTGCACACCTACCTACGACCCAACGTCCTCGTGATCGACGAGGTCGGCTACCAACCCCTCGAACGCGCCCAAGCCAACCTCGTCTTCCAGGTCATCTCCAAGCGCTATGAAAAGGGCTCGACCCTGCTCACCTCAAACAAGAGCTTCGGCGAATGGGGCCAAGTCTTCGGCGACGAAGTCCTCGCCACCGCCATCCTCGACCGCCTCCTGCACCACTGCGACGTCGTCGCCATCAACGGACCCAGCTACCGACTCAAGAACCGCCTCACCGCCATCGACGGCCAAGCCAACGTCGCCTGAACCCAGCCAGGATCCCCTCATGCTTGTCGAGGACGAGTGTCCCGGATCTTGGAGAAGACCACCGCGTCAGCGCGACGGCCCGCGAAAGCCAGGAAGCTGCGCAGCACACCCTCCTGCTCGAAGCCGGCAGCGGTGAGAACCCGCCGTGACGCCTCGTTTTCCGGCTCCACCCACGCCTCCACCCGCGCGATGCCCGCGACGTCGATCGCCCACGAAGACGCCAGCCTCGCCGCACGCGTGGCGATCCCTCGCCCCCGCGCCGATGGGATAAGCCAGTAACCAAGACCAGCCACACCCGGCTGCGGCCGCAGCATGAGCACGGCCGAACCGATCGCCTGACCAGTCACCGCATCAGCAATCGCAAGCGAGACACCCTCACCGCTGTCGGCTCGACTCCACTGCCGACGGATAAACGCTTGTCCTGCATCGACCGAGAACACTCCCGGAACCGTCGTGGCCTCGACAATTCGGGGATCATGGGCCGCGGCTCGAACACAGTCCAGATCATCTTCCCGCCAGGAACGAAGACAAACCGTCCCATCAGTAAGATCAACAGCAGGATAGGCCAACGACACCGGACCAAGCTACGTCACAGGCCACCTCGGGCAGTCCCCCGCCGACGCTGTCACCCCCAGCCGTTGACCTCACCGGACGGACTGGCCGCGTTCATCCGTACCTACCTGGGTACACCAACTCGTACGCCGACAGCTGCGGACCTGCGGGCCGCCGCCCGAGGGCAGCAACCGGCGACGGTCGACGCCCAGGTGCAACAACGGGCACTGGCCAACTACGACCGTATGTTCGGCTTGGACGAGGTGACCGCCTGATGGCCGCCAAGACCAGCCGGAACGTGGCCTCCGAGATCGCGTTCCTCGCCCGCGCGTTGAAAGCACCATCCCTGGCCGCCTCGGTCGAACGTCTGGCCGAGCGGGCCCGGACGGAGTTGTGGACGTTCGAGGAGTTCCTCGCCGCCTGTCTGCAACGCGAGGTCGCCGCCCGGGAGGCACACGGCGGCGAAGGCCGCATCCGCACCGCACGGTTCCCAGGCCGCAAGAGCCTGGAGGAGTTCGATTTCGACCACCAACGCTCGCTGAACGGGAGACGATCGCGCACCTGGGCACCCTCGACTTCGTAGCGTCGAAGGAGAACGTGGTGTTCCTCGGCCCACCCGGCACCGGCAAGACTCACCTGTCCATCGGCCTGGGTATCCGGGCCTGCCAGGCCGGGCACCGGGTCGCGTTCGCCACCGCCGCTGGGTGGGTGCCCCGCCTCGCCGAGGCCCACCACGCCGGACGCCTTCAGGACGAGCTGGTCAAACTCGGCCGGATCCCGCTGCTGATCGTCGACGAGGTCGGCTACATCCCGTTCGAAGCCGAAGCCGCGAACCTGTTCTTCCAACTCGTCTCCAACCGCTACGAACGCGCCAGCCTGATCGTCACCAGCAACAAACCCTTCGGCCGCTGGGGCGAGGTCTTCGGCGACGACGTCGTCGCCGCAGCCATGATCGACCGCCTCGTCCACCACGCCGAAGTCATCTCAATGAAGGGAGACAGCTACCGACTCAAAGACCGCGACCTCGGCCGCGTCCCAGCGGCCACCAAGACCAACGACTGAAACACGAGACCGAGGTGGTCCCGTTTCAGCCGGACGGCAGTGCTCAGGATTGGGGCGGCGTTGACACCATCTGGGTGCCGACCCGGCGCGATGGAGTGCGCGTCGGTGGGCCTCGGTCTTGCGGCCCTGCCCGGTGGCGAACACCCGCGCCCTCGCTCAAAGCCTGGATGGGCCACGGATCCTACCGCAGTGAAACAAGCAGCCGATGAGCGGATGTGCAGGCGGCTGGCGTCATTCGTTTGGGCGGGGCCACAGAAGACTCGATAGATGAACTGAGAAGTCTGTGGCCAGCCGCGGTGATGTGAGCGGCCAAGACGGTGTGTCCCGGTTCCTCGGACCAGAGCCCAAGACGTGGGCATCGACCTGACCGTCGGGCCCGGAAAGGCCTCACACAACCTTCGATTCGGGGAGTTGTTGGAACGTCTGCGATGGAAGGCGGGCATGACCCGCGCGGATGCGGCGGCCAAGCTCGGGCTCTCCTCCGAGTACCTCCGCCTGATCGAAGTAGGCAAGCGCACCCCTGCCCTCGGGCAAATGCCGAACTTTATGGATGCGTACGGTGCGAACGCCGCGGTCGAACGGGTCCTGCCTGGTGGTGACCAGCCGGACTTGATCGTCATCGACCCACTCAACGGTGAGCCGGTCCTCGTCGAGTTCATAAGCCGGATCCGCGAAGCGCGGCGCATCGCACTCGGCGCCCCTCCGGACGAGGCGGAGGGGCAGGAGGACCCAGACCCACCGAAGCGGCGGGCTCATAGCCGGCCATCGGCTAGTCGTGCGGTAGAGCTCGGTGTCGTGGTCTCTCTGCTTAGCAAGCCGACGACAGCACGCTCCGCAAGATCCGCGAGACGCTTGAGGAAGAACTCGGCCATCCCGGTCGAGCAAGCAGTCTCTGAGCGCCTGCTCCGAAGTGGCGGTTTCTAGCCGATCCGTGGAGCCGACCGCGTATCCCTTGAGCTGGTCAAGCGCCCCAGGTGGCGATGGTGGTGCGGTTCGCATGGTGCACGCTCGGTCTACCAGGTAGAACTTCAGCATGTACCAGTCGTTGCACACGACGGTGATCGGGCCGAGCGGCAAGCCGGTCGAGATGCAGATCCGGACGTACGCGATGCACCGTACGGCGGAGTTCGGTATCGCGGCGCACTGGAAGTACAAGGAGAAGAAGGGCGAGACGGTCGTCGGGCCGCCGGCACACATCGACGAGATGACGTGGCTGCGGCAGTTGCTGGACTGGCAGCGGGAGGCGGCCGATCCGAGCGAGTTCCTCGACGCGCTCCGTTTCGACCTGTCCAGCCAGGAGGTCTACGTCTTCAGCCCCAAGGGGGACGTGATCCCGCTGCCGACCGCCTCGACGCCGGTGGACTTCGCCTACGCGGTGCACACCGAGCGCCGATCGCCGAGACGACCTCACCGACTGCACCCTGCATGTCGGCCGGCGGTTCGGTATCGGCTGGGAGGCCTGAGGAGTGCACCGGTCCAGGGTGACCAGCCCGGACGTCGCCGCGCATCGGACTTCTGGACAACATCCTCTGGCACGGCTTGGGTAGATGTCGTACCAGCCGGATAGCTTTGCGGTCGCTTCGAGATCGTCAGGGAGAGTCTGTCCGTGGTTGCGAGGTTCGAGGTGCCCAGTGCGGTCGGGTCTGCGGATCGACGGATCCAGCGAGTTGGACAGTCGATTCTTCAAGCCGGGCTGCATCGGAGCGACTCGCTGTTCGTTCCCGGCGCGGGCGCCTGGAAGCTCCAGGTGGCCGCGGAGTTTAGCAGCCGCGCTGGTCGCGGGGGGCGACCGGTGAGCGCGATGCAGTTTCTGTACGAGCTGGGCGAGCGGCTCAGCGGCGCGCGCCACGAGGTGATTGTGCTGGCCGCAGAGTTGCTGACACTGAATCTGTTGCCACTGGACGGGCTCAGCGCCGCGAGTAAGGCGCAGCGGGTCGAGGCGGTGCTGGCTCGGTCGCCGCTGCCGGTAGTTGTCCCAAGTGTGGTGCTGGAGGCGTTTGCCGGAGGGCTCTGGGGTGGGCGGCGGACGGCGGACTCGGCGTTGCATCGGTGGTTCGCCGACGCCGTCGAGTTCGTCTCGTTCTGGGGCACCCTGTCGCAGGATCAGCAGGACCGTGGACTGCGCGACCCGCTGATGCTGGCGGAACTCGTCTACAGGTCGCCCGCACCACAGTCGCTGCAACATGCCTTGCTGTACTTCTGCCACCCGAACGACTTCCTGCCGCTGCGTAGCCGGGCCCACAAGATCCAGGTCCGTGACGCCTACGCGCACCTGCTGTCCCCCTCCACAGGTGACCTTGACCGGGATCTCGTCGGTATCGTGCGTCGCCTTGAGGACGAGCAGTCGATGCCGGTGCGGTTCTATCAGCCACAGTGGCAGCGTGACTGGCGGCCACCTCATCGGCCGCTGCGCAATGCGCCGTTACTCTGGCGAGTGCTGGCACCCGCCGACCGCGAGCGCCAGGCTCGGTGGCGAGAGCGGGGCGTAATCGAGGCAGACCTGCCCGATAGCAGGCGGGTCCTACAGGACGCGAACCGGCCACTGGTGGCTGGCATCGTCGACGACGCGATGCGAGACGCGCCGTACGACCTGCGCGCGCAGGTGACGAACACGGCGTATGCACTGTTGTCGCAGGTCGCGGCGAAGGATCGTGTGCTTGTCGACTTCGGTGACAAGGTGTGGCTCGGTTCGTTCGGTGGGACGGCCAGACATTCACATGGTGTGGTCCGGCGTCAGGTGCGCTGGGCTCGGTCGCCCTTCCCCCGCGAGGCGGTCCCGGACAATCTGCTTGCAGGCCCCGAACTGCTCGCTCCGTGCGGCCAGCGTGCGTTGGCTCTCGTGGAGGAGATGATGTGGAGAGCACGGCCCAGGACGGCGGTAGCCGTGGCAGAGGCCAGGGCTGTGGAGTCGCCGGCCGCAGAGGAGCCGCCGAAAGTCCTGGAGGTGGCGCAGGTGTTCACGGAGGTTGAGCAGAAACCGACGTTCCGATCGGCGTCCGCTGAGCTTGCGGACGATCTCAACGTCGATCGTGATTGGCTGCAGGAGATGATCGACCTGCTGCAGCAGCGCCGCCAGCTCGTCTTCTACGGCCCTTCGGGAACCGGCAAAACGTTCGTTGCCGAGAAGCTCGCCTACCACATCGCCGGCCCGGACGCAGTCCGGATCGTGCAGCTACATCCGTCCTACGCCTACGAGGACCTCTTCGAGGGCTTTCGTCCGGTCGAGCAAGCTCAGACCGGCACGGTCGGCTACCAGAAGAGGGACGGCCCGCTACGCGACATCGCCCGCAACGCCGCAGCGCGACCCGCCGAGCTGTTCGTGCTGGTCCTCGATGAGCTCAACCGCGGCAATCTCGCGAAGGTTTTCGGTGAGCTGTACTACCTACTCGACAAGCGGGACCATCCAATCCGGTTGCAGTACTCACCGGACGAAGAGTTCCGGCTGCCGCCCAACGTGCTGCTAATCGGCACCATGAACAGCACCGATGTGTCGATCACCGCAGTCGACTCGGCGATCCGGCGCAGGTTCCCGTTCGTTGAGCTGCATCCTGACGAGATGCCGGTGCGTGGCGTCCTGAGCCGGTGGGCGCTCAAACACGGGCGGCCCAACGACGAACGAGTACTGCTGCTACAGGAACTCAACGACACACTCGGGCCCGACGCGCACGACATCAAGATCGGACCCTCTTACCTGATGAGATCCGATCTCGACGACCCGGCGGCGCTCGAGCGCGTCTGGCGCTACGACCTGCTGCCGCTGCTGGAGGAGCACTTTCACCGCCGAATGACCCGCGTGGAACTGCAGGAGAAGTACGGCCTGGCGGCCATCCGGGCCAAAATCGCCGACCGGGCAAGCACCCCTGCGATAACCGGGTGACACAGGAGGCGCTTCGTCGGATCGTTCTGGACGAACTCGACCGGGACGGCGTCGTCGTATCGCTCGACGACAGTCACGCAGACCTTCTACGTGCCACCGGTTTGGTCAACGTGCATACGGCCAGTCCGGGCTGGTGGCGGCTCGTACCCGACCAGCGCGTCGGCGCCGTTCGCCTCGGCGACATCGACATCGAGGTCCGCCCGAAGGTCGGCATCTCCCGGCTGCTGTTCCTGCTCGGCTACGCCAACGAGCCCGGATTCGGCGGACACGAAGCCGGCGCGGACACCGCCGACGAGCTGTGGCCAACACTGGCAGAGTCGCTGATCCAGCAGACCGAGCGGGCAATCCGCCGCAGGCTGCTGCCGGGCTACCAGACGGTACAAGAGCCAAGCACAGTGATCCGTGGCCGCATCTCCGTCACCGAGCAGATCAACCGCCGGCCCGGTCTACTCACCCCCGTCGAGGTCCAGTACGACGAACTGACCATCGACACGGTCGAGCACCGAATCCTCCGCACCGCCCTGCATCGCATGGCTAGCCTTCCCCGACTGCCCGCCCGGCTCCACGGACGCCTCCACGAACTCGACAACATGCTGCGGGGTGTCAGCCTGCTCCGCACAAGTCGACCCGCGCCCCGGTGGCATGTTGACCGGCGCACCGCCCACTACGCGGCCGCACTTCGCCTGGCCAGCATCGTCCTGCAGCACCAGTCGTTCGAGTACGGACCAGGCTCCCTGACCGCAGCCTCGTTCGTGGTGAGGATGGCGCCCCTATTCGAACGATTCGCCACCATCGCCCTCCGTGAAGCGCTGTTGCCCTACCGGGGAGCCACCAGCACCCAGCTGCGGTCCTACCTCGACACGAACAGCGACGTCTCAATTCGACCGGACCTCGTCTACGCCCACGACGGCAAAAACCTCGCGGTCGTTGACGCCAAGTACGTCATCGACGAGGCTGTCGGCCACAACCGCGACATCTACCAACTCCTCGCCTACTGCACCGCTCTTCAGGCAACGCGCGGCTTCCTCGTCTACGCGCACGGCACCACACCACCGCGCCGCACCCGGGTTCGCAACACTGCCATTGACCTCGTCAGCTATCCGCTCGACCTGAGCGCCACACCGACAGGCCTGCTGGGGCAGATTCAGACACTTGCCCATGACGCCAGCGGCGTCACGAAGAGCAGCGAACCGACCTAGGGTGAGTCCGCTCCGTCGCCTGTTCGCATCCACGTGAGCACCGCTCTCGGCGTCCACCGCGCCGACCCGCTGGCCACAGGCCTACCGACTGCCGCGTTGGGGGCCGTGGGTTGATTGGCGTGGCCGAGGCTTGCCGCTACCGCTGGTAGTCGTCGCCGTCCTCCCGGCCACATACCATCGGCACACACCCCGTGGGTGAGGTGCCCTGTGGGGGCGGTCGTGTAGGGAACCCGACACCCGGAAGCCGTTACAGCCGATGGCGTGCTCCATCCTCCGTTGCCGACCATGACCGGGTTCACTCGTTCGGTCACAACGAGGAGTGCCCCTTTGACTGTCTCCCGGCTAGCCGCCGCTGGCGCTGCGCTCGCCCTCGCTCTCGGACTCACGGCATGCGCCGACAAACCACCCGCATCCACCCCTGCCGGCCTTGCCACCGAACAGACAACCCCGGCCGCCCAGGACCGTGCGGAAGAGCCGACGTTGACCGCCAAGGCGGTCGTGGACGCGTTCCGCGACGCTGGGCTTCCCGTCACCAACATCGCCGCACAGAACGAGGACACTGACCCGAACGACCTGCTCGGCCGTCCCGGTGGGTACACCTCACGCGCGTCGGCGGACGTGCCGGGCGGTGATCGAGACGCGGACAAGTACGGGATCGATCGCGGGTTGGTGGTCGAGGTGTTCGCGACTGCCGAGGATGCAGATGCCCGGTCCAAGTTCATTCAGAAGACCTTGAAGGAGATTCAGATCATGGGGACGGAGTACCACTACCAGCCGACCGACCGTAGAGTGCTGGTTCGTCTGACCGGCAAGATCAAGCCTTCTGTGGCAGGCAAGTTCGAGGTCACCACAACTGGACTCTGAGCAACCTGGCGGGGCCGGTCTCGCCGCGGGCCGAGCTGGCCGCCATCCTCGGCCCCGACGTCACCGAGGCCATGCTCCGCAACTGCTCCCAGCGCGACGGCCTCGCCCGCCACCGGGTCGGCGGGACGGTCTACTACCGCCTCGACCAGGCGGCCACGATCGAGCGCGCGAAGCGGCTCTCCGGTCGGGGTCGGCCGCGTCGGCCTTGACACCGCCCCGGTCGCGGCCTGATCCTTCGGCATCCGCCGCCGTCTCGGCCGGACCTCTGGCGACCGGATCACGGAGTGAGGAAGTGGACGATGGTCGGCCGAGCCCCGGCCAGGGCGCCGCAGGCACGGCCGAACTTCACCATCGCCTCGTCGCACGAGCGGGTCCGCGCCTGCTTTGCTTGATCAGCGGTGGTCGCCGAAGCCTCGGTAGCGTGCGAGCGCTGTTGCGGCCCGCTCGGCTGCGATCATCGCGTCCCCCGTGGACGACCTGCATGAAACGACAGGGACTCCCAGTTGGAGTGCTGCGACACGACACCGCTGTGGGTCTTTCACCCGACAGCTGACACACCCGATGCCTGACATCATCGTGAGCAGTACTGAGATAAGGGCATGACGTTTGGGCTATGGCAGACAAGCTGACGGCTGAACTCCGGGCATAAGGGCGCCAGCGGGCGTGCCGTGTCGTTGTGCGATGTGGATCGCATCCGGGGCGAACGCTGCTGGTGGGAGGGCGGAGGATGCTTCGTCGTACGAGCCTGTCGGTCGTGATCGTGCTGCTGGCCTCGGTCGGACTTGCGGCCAGCGGCGGGCCGGATCTGGCTCGCCTGCGGGTGGTGATCACCGGGCTGCCGCCCGGTGTGGTGGCGCACGTCGGGGTGGCCGGGCCGGCGGGGTCGAGCTACATGGTCACCGCCTCCGAGGAGCGGCGCGTGCCTCCGGGGGTGTACACGGTGACGATCGAGTCGGTCCGCGGCGCGGATACCACGTTCCATCCGGCCGACGAGCGGCACGAGGTGGTGGTGGAGCCGGGGCGCACCACGCTCGCCGCCGCGCCGTACCGGGTCGCTATCCCGGACACGACCGAGGTGCTCGACCCGAACGACCCGGGCATCCTGGAGATCCGTGGCCTGCGGGTCGTGTTCGCCGCGGGCTCCCTCCGGGCGGCGGCCCTCCAGCCGGGCGACCATCTCATCTCCGGTGTGGGCACCCGCGTACCCCACCTGCTGGTGCGGCGGGTCGCGGCGGTGCGCCACAGCGGCGACCGGATCTTGGTGGACACCCAGCCGGCCACCTTCGACGAGGCGCTGCCCGCGGGGGTCATCCGGCTCGACGCGGTCGACGGGCTCACGCTCCTTCGCCCGGCGGCGTTCGCGCCTGATGACGAGCCCAAGCCGCTCGTGGAGTTCAGCCAGACGCTGAGCCTTCGAGATTCCGACTGCACGCCGGGTGAGAACGCGTCGGGCCGGTCAGCGGCGAGCGGAGCAGCGCCGGCAGCATCAGGTACAGGCTCGACAACATCGACCTCGACCTCGACGGCGAGTTCGCCTGGGATGGCATCGTCAGTCCAACTGTGTTGATCTCCGTCGGCGCAGACCTGGCCCTGGAGGACCGGTCGGAGGCCGAGTTCACGCTGGCGGTCAGGTGTGCGGTTAAGGCTGAGCACGACATCCGGATCGGCTGTGACAGCGTGCTGGCCCGGATCGTCCGAATCGGACCGGTCCGGCTGGGCTGCGACTTCAAGGTCGTCGGCGAAGCCTTCGTGGCGGCCGAGGGTGGCTGGAAGTCCGGCGTCATACAGTCGCGGACCTCGCTCGGGTTTGAGGCCGGATACCGCTCCGACGGCGGCGGCTTCCACGGTGACCGGTTCCTGACCGGCGAAGAGATGGCCGAGGCGCCGGCCGTACCGCAGGTGGAGGTCTCGTTCGGGGTGAGTGCCGGGCTCCGGGCGGAGTTGACCGGCAAGGATCCGGTCGGCATCGCCAAGCTCACGGTTGCCCTGGATGTCACGATCGGGCCGACGATCACCAGCGACCTGGCCGGCTTCCGCGGCGACTTCAAGGCGACCCCGACCGTCGCGGTCAGCGCACGGCTCGGCCGCGGGTTTCTCAAGTGGGAGGGCGAGGCAAAGGTGCCCCTGCCCGGCCTGGAGCTCAACCTCTGGCGTCTCGAGCGTCCCACGGCACCGCCGTCGGTCTCACCGTCGCCCGCGCCGCTGTCGCCACCGACCGACGACCGAATGTCACCGGAGCGGCAGCGGAAGGCGTTCGAGGCGTGGTTCACCGCGCAGCATCTCGACGGCGACGGGTCCCGGGTACGTGCCGGCGACCTCGACTTCGACATCGTCGTGGCCGACGACCTCGACGCGGACGCGCTGATCGACTTCGTCGTGCTCGACCGCACGTCTGGGTACTGCGGCTCCGCCGGCTGCTGGATCACCGTGTACCTGGCTCGATCGCTCGGCGCCTACACCGATGTCGCCGTGTTCGGCTCGGCGGAAGCGATGGCGAAGGCGACCGTCACGACGCGTTCAGGCAACGGCGGCGCCATGGAGGTTATTGCGACCGAGTTGTTCGTCAGCCAGGAGCCGCTCTACTCCGTGTACACGATGCGGGAAGGTCGCTACACGCTTTCCCACTGGGAGTACTGCGCCGGGGTCGCCTTCGAGGCGTGCCAGCCCGTCGTGATCACGCCACTGCGGTCGGCGCGGGTCACCGTGGCGCCGGGCACGACGGTGCGAGAACGGCCGTCCCGCGACGCGAGAAGCATCACCGTCGGGCCGGGCGGCGGACCGCACGAAGGAGTCGTCGGAGAGGCCCACGCCCCGATCGGCGTGTTGCTGAACGACGAATGGTACCTACTCGACGTGTGGAAGGGCGCCAGCGGCTTCGTGCCCGCGTCGGCGGTCGTGCGCTAAGAGGTTGAAGGGCTGAGGATCGCGCCGTCACGATGTTTGGGTCGAGGGTCATGCCGGTGTCGGTGAGGAACCCGGCGAGGAGATTGGTCTGTTGTTGGCAGGCGTGTAGGCGTTGTCTGACCAGGTCGGCGAGGTGGTCGACGCCGTGGGCGGCGATGTTGGTCAGGCCGCGCTTCATCCACCGCCAGACGTCGTTGTCGCCGACGATCATGTCAATGCCGGCGTTGAGGTCAAGTGTGAGGCCCCGAAATAGCTTGCTTTTTCAGAAATGATTTCTTGAGCACGCCGCGGCGACTCCTGATTACTCCGATAGCGACAGGCGAGAGCATGATCCGAACGATGCGGCTCGCGCTGATTGTCGACCCATTTGTCGGCGTACAGGTTGGCATGGCCAGTCAGGTACGCGTGAACATGTCCAACTCGCCGTACCCACCAAGGACCTTCGCTCCCCGCTACCCTGCCCGGCATGGTCGGGGATCTGGTGGTGTTGCAGGGTGGCCCGGGTGGCGGCCAACAGATGGAGACTTCCGGTCCGACGTTGGTGTGGCGGGCGTGCCTGTATGAGCGGTCCGGCGAGCATCAGTGGGTGAAGGGTGGCGAGCTGCGGGTGTACGCGCATGTGGTGGACTGCTGCGAGGGGTACGGACGCGGCGACACCGAACAGTGCGAGTAACACTCAACCACTCTCGCCACAGTCCGACACGGTTCCGACCTTGACCGATTCCCAGTAGATTAATCCCACCATGGGGTAACGATTCTCTTCGTCACCTCTAGGTTCGAATGGCGGCGGCTCCTGCGATCTCATTGGATCGGAATATCTCTCAAGTTCGCCCCGATGTGACAGTGACCATCTCCCCAGGTAATCCGAGAATATCAACCGCGTTGCGTCTTCTTCTGGAACTTCTTGAAAGCTGACTTGAATGTCTCGGGATCCCGACGCTGCCACCCTTCGCCTCGCCACCAAGTTGTTTGAAGAACATGCCAGCACTTCTCCTATTTCCACACCCTGACCGATCCATCCGTTGTCATCACCAAACGACCAGCGGCCCCCGATTCTCAGGAATACGGACCTCAGCGGCGATGTTGCTCTGTTCTCAATTACGAGCAATCCGGATCCTGATGGGTCAAATCTCCAGGCGACGCGGGATGCATAACGTCGCGCGGAGCGTTCCCTGATCTCCTCATTGAACGCAATCTGGTCGCGGTTGATTTGTTGCTGGTCTTGCAGGGCCAGCGCCCCTACGAGTAAGGCGAAGGCAGCGATGACGGCGGCGACCATGGTGCCAATGCCTTGGAGCCACTCGGTGACTTTATGCCGCTCTGTCGGCGAGTCGGCTGGTGGCGAAAACGCTGGCGCTGGCAGGACCGGTGGCGCCCAGGCCGGCCTGACGGGTGGGGTAGGTATGGCGGGTGGGGCAGTTGGCTCTAGGCGCTCGTGGCCTTCGGGCACGTAGAAGCCGCTCGGTCGGGGCTTCCACTGGTTACCGAACCTGCGCAGCGGGGTGGGTTCGTTCACGCGCGCATCATGGACGGCGACGGCCCGACAGTCACGCAGCTGTCAGGTAGACGACTGTCGTTGGCTTGTCTCGTGGAGGCTGGAACCATAACGCGGTGGACACCAACCCGACGCAGTCTTCAGATGCAGAGCAGCCGGCCCTTGATTTCGGCAAAACACAGCGCCGAGTGGTCATCGCCCTCATCATCGTCTTCGTTGCGATGCTCGTGGGCTTGACGCTCCTGCGCGGCGACGAGAACTGGGACCGTTTGATCTACCTTTTGGCCGGATACGAGGCCATCGTGTTCGCGGGAGTCGGAGCCTTCTTCGGTGCGAGCGTGAGCCGTGGAAGTGCAGTCGCCGCTCGCGGTGAAGCTGTACGGGCTCAGGAGCAGGCGGAGGAGGCACGCGGTGAGGCTACGGAGCATATGCACGGCAACGTGGCGGGGCAGGCGTTAGCGGCTGCTGTGCTCGCGCAGGTTGATGTGGCAAATGCCTCAGGCCGTAGGGATGCAGAGTTGCTGGAGCTGGGCCTGCTTGTTGAACGCCTGTTCCCGCACATGGGGCCCGAACTTGAGGCCGTTCGAAGGTACAGGGCGAACTTCGCGGCTATCGACCCGACGGAGAGTGGCTATCAGCTGGGTGATTACCGCAATCGTGGCCCCTATGACGAGTGAATTCCGCCAGCTCGCCTGGACATACGCGGCCCCCGGTCACCAGACCGAGAGCCACTCGTTGATCAGGCCGAAGCGGTCATCGATCGACGAGCACCTCAGCCCGTCGTTGCAGGGTCTGCAGACGACCCGAGCGGAACCGTAGAGCAGGTAGAGGCTGCATGCACCGCGCGAGCGCTGCGGGTGATGCTTCGGGAGCAAGCCGACCCGCACCGCAGCCGCGCAGCGGCGAGGAGCGGAAGCGGCGCGGTAGGAGGTTTCAGCAGACCCGCACCACCACCTACCTCTCGGATCCTGGGCATGAGGCTGGTCCCGTTCGTCCGTACCTACCTGGGCACGTTCATCCGTACGCCGACACCATTCAAGGTGGACGGATTTCACCTTCGCATGCTGGACCGCGAACGGGTTGCAGACGATGCACGCGGCGATGCCACGGCGGCGGACGACCTCGACCGGTCCGCACTATGAAGGGCCAGCGCACTATTGGGGCGCGGGGTCCCACATGTCCAGGATCGCCTGCTCGTGGTGCCGGTACCCGGCCTCGCTCAGCCAGTCTCGCAACGCAGCCGCTGCGATGTCGTCGGCCCCGCAGCGGTACTGGTAGACCTTGGAGTACTGGCTACGGGCGGCGGTGCCTCGTCGTGGGTAGGTGCTGAGGTCGACGACTGTGGCGAGTCCTTCGGGGGTTGTCAGCGACAGGTGGAGGAGCGCGGTTTCGGGTGGGGGCGACTGGTCGTCGAGTTGCGTCCACAGCGTGTTGGCGGTCTGCGCGCATCGGACGAGCGCGTCGGTGAGCTTGAACAAGCCCTGCAGGGTGAATGCTGCGGGGAGGGGCACGACGCGGGACCGCGCCTCTGCGGGTTGGTGTCGTTCGTCGAGTTCGGCCAGGTAGAACCCGATGCCGACGGTCAGCAGCAGCGACTGCTGGTTTGGGCTCTGCGCGGTGTGGCCGGTGATGAGATGGGCGCCGATCCTGACCGGCATTGCCTGGCGCAGGCCAAGGGTGCCGGGTGTGGCGGCCCGGGCACCGGACTGAGCGGTGGTGTAGTGGCGATCGCCAGCCTCGCTGATGACCCAGGGTTCGGCGGCTATGCCCCAGTCGGAGTGGCGCGACCGGAGCCAGCCGCTGATCGGCGCGTCTTGCATCGCGGCGATCAGGACTTCTTCACGTGTCCCGACTGGGGGACCCCATCCGTTGTGAACGTGTGTAGGAAGTTCGTCGGCTCCGGGTAGAAGCACGGCGACTTGCAGCGTCAGGTCGAGCGGTTCGCCTCCGTCGTTCATCAACGACGGACGGTGGTTGGTGAAGGGGTGGCGTTGCTCCTCGGGCGGGGTCGGCAGCAGCCTTCCCGGTTCTGTGATGCCGGCGTCGAGTGCCTCGATGAGTGTGCCGGCGGCGAACCGGCGCCGGTTCGCCCACGACACGTCTGCGCGGTCGAGAGCGCCGGGTCGAGTGCCCGCTGCAGCGCTGTCCAGGTGCGGCCGCGCGCCGGAGACACGATGGCGTCCGATACGGCCCAGGAACGCCGTCGCGTCGAATCCACCGATGCGGGTGTGAGGGCCGGCGGGCGCGAACACGGTCTCGATGTCGACCAGTCGGGCCGCGAGATCCGCGATTGGCAGACCACCGTTGACGGCGGCGGTGATCCGCCGGTCGATGTCCGCGTCGCCGAAGGCCGACTCCAGCCGGGAGATGTACAGGCTTACCGGCTCGATGGGGGCGGTGTCGCCAAGACGCGCGTGCTCCTTGACCCGCGCCCACGCCGCTTCGTACGTGGCCCGAACGACGTCCGCAAGCCACGACGAGCCGGGAGGTTGGGCGGCGAGACGCGCGATAGTGGTGTCGGCCGGCTCGGGGACCGCGATCCGGATCGCCTTCAACAAGTACGGCAGCAGGCCAGGATCGCCCGGCGCGGTGGCGGGCAGCGGGCCGCCGTCGGCGCGCTGCAGCAGCGCCGCGAGCCAAGCGGTCGCTTCCTCGTCAGGACCGAACCCGCCCGCCGCGGGAATGCGAAGGTGGTCGAACTGTTCGAGCACGTACGGGATCACCGCGGCGGCCTCGCTGCCGGACAGCTCTGCGGACAGCGACGCGGCCCGGCGGAGTGTCCGGGCCGCCCGGGCGCACGCACGAGCGTCGGTGAGGTCAGGCCGCAACGCCTGGGTGAGGTCCTCGGCCGCGATGCCATGGCGTCCCTCGGCCAACTCTCGAATGGCCCGGACGAGGCTATCGTCGCTGATCTCGCCAGCGATGGATGTCAGGGCGAAGTACCGCTCGGTGTAGTCGGGATCACTGATCCGCCGCTGCCCGCGCCGCCGGTGCTGGGCCACTGTCCATCTCACTGGGTCGCTGGTCAGACGCGGGAACAGCCGTTGCAGGGCGTCCGCGACCCGACGGGTGTGCGGCGCCGGGACGTCGAGTCGGGCCAGCGCCGCCTCGTCGAATTCGGCGCGGAGGCCAGCGACGTCGGTGGTGTCGGCGAGGGCGCCGCGGTGCATGGCGATGGCCTGGTACAGGCGCGGATAGGTGATTCGCAGGAAGGTCAGGGTGATGAAGTCGACGACGTCGACCTCAGCAGCGCCGACCAGTGGCAGGTAGATGTCGACCTGGGCGAGCAGCCGGGCCACGCTGCGCGGCTCGGTTAGGATCCGCAGCAGTAGCGCCTCACGCTCTTCGGCCATGCGGTGTTGCGCGTCCTCGCTTAGCGACGCGGACGCCCGGCTGAGTGCGGCAGCGCAGCCGGTGTTGAACAGCGACTCAGCGTGCTCCAGACGGACCGGCGGCTGCTCGAGGCGTAGCGTGACGATCTTCTCCAGGAACGCGACGGCCCGGGCGCCGTGCTTGTCAGCGATCGGGGTCGTGGACAGCACATCGAGGATGGTCTCTTGGTCGTACGCGAGGACGTAGTGCACATGCGGCAGCCGGCCAAGCACACGCACCGCCCGAAACACCGCCAGGAGTTGCTCGGGCTGCAGCCGATCGACGTCGTCGATGACGACCAGCGTCGGACGGGCTAGCTCGTGCAACGCGTCGTGGACCTGGTCTGCCTGTTCCGCAAGGGTCGTTCCCTGGTCGAGCCGCTGTATAGCCTCGTTGGCCACCGCGGTCGCGGCGCTGCCGACTACCGGCACCATCGACAGCGCTGGCGTGGCCAGGACACCGTACCGGGAAAGCGCACGCCGGACCCGCGCGCCGGCGGTCGACTTCTCCGGCACTGCGGCGCGAATCGCGCCGAGCAGTTCTGTGATGACCGCGTCGGGACCGGACAACGCCCACGGGTTGATCCAAAAGACGCCCCACCGGTCAGGATTGAGTCCCGCCACGACCAGCCGGATCGTGCTGGTCTTGCCGCTGCCCCACGGGCCGACCAACCCGACCACCGTGCTGCTCGGCCGGGAGCCGATCTGGTCAAGCAGGGCGACCGCGCGTGCCACGAACCTGCTACGCCCGAACAGGTCCTCGCTCGGCTCGTCGATCGGGTCGTCGACCCACCAGTTGCTGTCAGGCAAGCCGGACACCACCATTCGCCAGCATCTCCAAAGCAGCGGCCAGCGTACCGAACCGACACTCGGACAACCCATTTGGCGCAAACCACATGCAGGCTCTGGGGCGAAGATGGTCGTTGAGGTTGGTGGCCGAGCGGAAACCCTGTCTGGGAGATCTTCGTGCTTCACGAGGCGCCGGGCATCCGTGGCAAGCTCGACGTATCGCTGGTCGACTGGATCCAGCTAATCGAGCCGCAACCCGGCGCATCCCGGTCGGCGGCGCTGCCCGGTACGGTCTGGGCCGTGACCGACGAAGCTGCTGCCGACGAGCCAGGCGACAAGACGGAACCAACTGGGCCGAGGTCGATCCGGTATCGCGGCGCCGACGGCGAGTGGCACCAAATCGCTGCCGAGCCGAAGCGCACCGGTGACCCGGAACTCGACGCGATCTGGGCCATGTCGCTCGACGAGGTCGAGCGGATTATCGAGGACGAGTCGCATCCGCTGCATGAGAAGGCTAAGCAGGTGTCGGCGGAAGTCGGCAGGCCAATCGCCGAGGCGCTCGCCGACATTCTGCGGCCGGTCACTGAGTCGATCATGCCGAGGATTGACACCTCCTGGATGGTGAAGGGGCTGGCGCCACGGTTCGGTTCGATGTCGCTGTTCCCAGCGGTGGACACCTCATCCTGGCTTGCGAGACTGGCACCGGAGGTGCCGAAGTTCGAGCTTCCCGGCCACCTCGCGAGGCACTCCACCACGGCCGCAGATATCGAGTCTCCTCCCGCACAGCCGACACGTGAGCAGCACTGGATCGACTTCGACGCCATCGAACCGCCTGTCGCCTCACTGGCGGAGATCCACGAGGCGGCCGAGGCGCGCGCCCACGAGCTGCGCAGTAAGCAGATTGAGATCCTCACCGACCTGCTAAGGGAGAGCCGCGCCAGCGCCGAGTCCGGGCAGGAGGCTCTGGACATCAGCAAGCAGTCACTTGCAGCTACGAAGAGTTCTAAACGCGCAGGCTGGATTGCCGCATGGGCAGCGATCATCGCCGCACTGATCAGCGTCGCCGGGATCCTCGTAACTGTCCTTGTGTCCGAGTAGTCGCATGGGCGGGTCCTGGTGGGTTGCACAGCGCCAGCGGAGCCCATCCAGCGGCGGCGCTGCGCCGGGCGCTGACCGCCGAGAGATAGAGCGAGCGCCCCGATTCCTGGGACGACGACTGGTGCGGCCTGTCGTCAGCTCTTCGGGGCTGGCCCTCATCGCGGCTGGGCACTCTGGCCCAAGCGCACCGGCGATCCCGCCGACTGTCGTCGGCTCCTCGGGGCTGACTCTCTTTGCGGCTCGGTGGTCTCCGTTGCCAGGCCCTCACTAGTTAACTACTGTCGTCGGCTCTTTGGAGTTGACCCTCATTGCGGCGAGCCGGGCGCGAACAGTGCGGCCGAGCAGACGTTCAACTGTCGTCAGCTCTTCGGAGCTGACTCTCATTGCGGCGGCTCGGTCAGAACCGGCTTGCCAAGAATAGTGTCAGGCTGTCGTCAGCTCTTCGGAGCTGACTCTCATTGCGGCTCGGCCCAGGACCGAATCAACCTCGCTATCCTCGGTCGACTGTCGCCAGCTCTTCGGGCCTGGCTTTCATTGCGGCTCCTTCATCCACGACACCTACCATCGGGACGAAACTGTCGTCAACCCTCTGGGGCTGACTCTCATTGCGGCTACCGAGATGGTGAGTGGCGCTACCGTGGCCGGTGCTGTCGTCGGCTCTTCGGGGGCTGACCCTCGCTGCGGCATCTGCGACAGGACGGCCACGGTCCGCGTGGTGATCTTGTGGTCGTCTTCTCCTGGGGCCGACGATCATTGCGGGAGGGTCTGATGCCGGCGGGAACTCCTCTCGGCCGTTAGCGACTACGCGCCGTGTCGGCAGCCCGAGGAACGTCGAGCAGGTCGCGGCCCGGCCATGGCATTTGCCCCAAGCCCCGGAGGTCTCGCCATCGTCGCCGTTGGTTCTAGAGTCAACGCGATCAAGCGAAGTGGAGCGGGCCGATGGTGGCGGCAAAGCTGGGCGGGCAGTACGAACAGATTGAGGCGATCGGCAACCGCCGGCTGCGCGGGCTGGCGTTCGAGGACTTCATCGTCGACCTGTTCGCCGCGAGCCACTTCCAGGTAGAAAAGAACGCGGGTGCGGCCCGCCCCCGCCAGACCGATCTGCTGGCGGTCCGGGCGGGCGACATCTATCTGATCGAGTGCAAATGGCGCTCGGATCGCGCGGACGTTGAGGACGTGGACAACCTTCGTTCTCGCCTGGCCAGGACCAGCGGAGCGATCGGTGTGCTGGTCAGCATGCGAGGATTCTCGGGCACCGCCATCTCGGAGGCAGCCGGTTACCGCCAGCAACCGATCCTGCTGCTGTCGGGAGACGAGGTTCGTGGCCTCGCCCGCCGACCGGATGATCTTCCGCATCTGCTGTGGCGCAAGAAGCAGGCGTTGCAGGTCGACGGTAAGGCGCTCGTCGACGAGCCTCCGCAGCGGAAGCGAGCACGAACGCGCAGGCCGCTGCCTGACTCCGGAACTCGCTTTGTCGTACCGGGACGTCCGGACACTTCTGTGCTGGCCTTCGGAGGTGGATTCGACGGCTTCACCTTCGCCCACGAGGTCGTCGATGTCGACTGGGTGATCGGCCAGGGTAGCGGCGTCACCTTCGATGTCGAGGTGCCAGCGCGCAGCGAACAGGACCTGCTCGACCTCATCGACAAGCTCGCGAACCTCGGCTGGACCTCGCCCGACGCCCGGTGGAGCTTCCAGCAGGCCCGCACCAACTGGCATGGGTTCGGTGCCGCGACCTTCGCCGCCGAGCTGAGCAGATGGCAGGCGCGTGCCGACACACCTGACGCACACCACAGCGAAGAGTTCTGCTATGTCGACAACTGCGGCGGAGGCTTCTACACACTGACCTCGACGATCAGCGCACACGAGTACCGGCGGGCGACCCAGACGCACCTGTCGTTCCAACTGCAGGGCGTCCCACTCGACACCGGTCCGCTGCTGCAGCTCTGCCGGTCGATTGGAGTCCACGACGGGATCTACTTCCGGTCGCTGACCGACAGGTACCGCCAGGTCGTACATCTGCCGGAGTGGATGAGCGTTCCGATCGCGCCGGTCGCCCTCGTCGTGACGCCCGGCTCGGACCTCAGCGAGGGGATGGAGTTCGTCACCGGAATCGTGATCCCGAACCCGCTGCGGCAGGAACGATGGCGACGCAGCGAGGAGTGGGCAGAGGCGAAGCTGCAGCAGCTCGCGTCGGCGGAACACCTCGTGTGCTACCTCCCCCAACATCATCTCAACGACCAGAGGGCCTACTCATACCGACTGGAGAAAATCGAGGTGGCAAGAACCTCGAGCGGGACAGTCTTCGTGCCGAACGCCGACTGGGAGGCAGAACCGCAGGAAGACACCTACCCGGACGTTCGCGATGACCACCCCTCGCCAGGCGGCTCAGACGCGACGTAACCGACGCCGTGGTGAACCAGGACCGCCGACCCGGCGCGGAGTTGCTCCATCGTCTGCCACCTGGATCTGGTCGGGGTTCGGCCGGCCCGCGTCGGCCCGACGGCTAGCATCCGGGAGAGGCCGTTGAGGCGCCCGGTGCGGACCATGCGGTGGAGCGACCAGACGGCGCCGGCGATGAAGGTTTCGATCCCGGTCAGGGCTACCAGCCATGGCTGCCGGGTCAGCACCGTCTCCATGACCACGACGGTCACCGCGGCGGTGCCGGTCAGCGCTGCTCTTACTGGCAGGCAGTGTAAGCCAAGCATGACGACGACGCCGCAGGCCTGTTCGACCCGCACAACGAGTTGTTTACCTTTGTCGCCGAGACTTTGGAAGGTGACGTTGAGGCCATCCTGCACGAGTGGGTCCTCACGACCTGCGCCAGCAGATGCGGATCGAGGGGCAGCGGCTCTGCCACACGATCGACCGCCTGACCGCGCTCGGTACCAGGGTCAACACCTACCTGCGCGGCGAACTGGGTGACGTGCAGTGAGCCGACGAGCGGGACGGCGGGCGGGCCCACCGCCCAGACCCGATCGTGGGCCTGACGAGCGTGCAGCAAGTCGACTACAACCCCGCCGGGGAGTTACCTGCCTTCGCGTCCTGGCACGCCGCGCGGACTCAGCATCGGCACCTTCGGCTCGCGTCGCCCGCGCCTTGATCCGGGGGACGGCGCCACGGTCGCATCGTCACCGTATCGTGGGCAGCGATGTGGATTCGTGAGGTCGATATTCCGGCTGTCCTGGTCAACGAGTTCAGGGCCGGCAACCTGGTGTTGTTCGTCGGCGCCGGTGCCTCGGTCGACGCACCAGCGGGACTGCCGTCGTTCGTGGGTCTGACCAGGCAGATTGCGGTCGATACCCGCCAGGACTTCGACGAGGCGGAGTTACAGCGTCACCCTGACGTTTTGCTGGGCCGGATCGAGGACCGGGCCGTTGACGTCCACCACATCATCAAGACGATCATCGGCGATCCCGCGTCGGCGCCGAACGACCTGCACCGGGCGATTGCCCGGCTTGCCTCGTCGGGCTCGCCGTTGCGGATCGTAACCACGAACTACGATCTGCACCTGTCTAAAGCGCTGCGGGACCTGGGCGCAACCTTCACCGAGTACCGTGGCCCGGCCGTGCCGATGGGCGACGACTTCGACGGCATCGTGTACCTGCACGGCGACCTGACGCAGGAGCCCAGGCATCTCATCGCGACCGAGGGGGACCTCGGGCGCGCCTATCTGACCGACGCGTGGGCGGCACGGTTTGTCGAGCGGATGTTCGCCAGGTACACGGTGCTTTTCATCGGCTACAGTCACAACGACACGGTCATGCGGCTGATCGCCCGAGGCATCGGCGGCGCGAGAGCCCCGCGGTACGCGCTCACACACGAGGCGGACCGCGACGTCTGGAAGACGTACGGCGTCGTTCCGATCAGGTATGACGTCGTCGACGCCTCGCACGCCGCGCTCGCCGATACGCTCAACGGCTGGGCGGAACTGACGTCCATGGGCCTGCATGACCATCGGCAACGGATCGCCCAGCTGGTGGCGGCACCGCCGTCGTTGGTGCCCGAGGAGGACTCGTACCTCGAAGACGTTCTGGGTGACGTGGACCGTGTGCGGTTTTTCGCCGAGTTCGCCGACGGTTCGGGATGGTTGTCGTGGGTTGCCCAGCGCTCGCAGTTCCAGGCCATGTTCCGTGGGGACGCCCCGCACGACCATTGCACCGTCGTGCTCGCCGATTGGTTCGTCGAGCGGTTCGTCATGGAGGAGACACGAACAGAGGAGGCCCTGGCGGTCCTGCACGGCGGCGGCCTGCCTGCGCCGGTGCTGTGTGCCGCCCTGGGACGGCACTTGCACCGCCGGTCCGGACCGCGCCCATCCTGGCTTGGCCCGTGGCTCGGGGTGCTGGTCCAGCACGCCGGCGACGAGGACACACACTGGCTCGAGTACGCGCTGCTGAACTCGGGCTCACCTGCCGATCGGGCGGTGGCCTTGCTGCTGTTCGACAGCCTGACGCAACCCCGCCTTCGGCAACGTGCCTGGGCCTCCGGCGGGAAACCCTCGTTCGAGGTCACCCTGCGCGGGTCCGTGGACCATCTGGACGAGGCCTGGGCAGAGGTCTTCCGGCCGATCCTCGCCGAGGTGGCCAGCGCGATCCTGGCGATCGCGGACCGCCAGCTGCGACGAATCTCCGGGCTGCTAGCCGTCTCCGGGGCGGCACGGTCCGGCTGGGATCCCGTGTCGTTCGGCCGATACACGATCGAGCGCGATGCGGGCGACGAAATCCGCCAGCCCGTGGACGCGCTTATTGACGCCGCCCGTGACTGCGTCGAGGCGTTGCTGGCGGCCGGCGGGCCAGCCGGGCCGGGCTACCTCGAAACCTGGGCCACCTCCGGAGTCCCGATCCTGCACCGGCTGGCCCTGCACGGCTGGACCCACCGTACCGACATCGACGCGACGGCCAAGCTGGTCTGGCTCCGCACGACGGGCTGGCTCTTCGAACACCAACTGCGGCCCGAGGTATACCGCTTGATCGCAAACGCGCTGCCCGACGCTCTGGCGGCCGAGGCAGATGCGCTGGTGACCGACACCGGAACCCTGCCGGTCACCGGCCGCGACGACGAGCACGTCGCCTACCTGCGCTTCAACGCCCTGACCTGGCTGGTGCGGTCGGCGCCCGCCCTGTCATCGGCCCGGGCTGCGCTCGACGAGCTCCAAGCCGCGTACCCAGACTTCCAGGCGCGCGAACGTCCCGATCTCGTACGCTCGCGGATCGAGGTTAGGACCCTACCCGAGCAGCCGCCGATGACCGTCGATGAACTGCACGAGCGAATTACGGCGAACCCGGTAGCCGCAGTCGCGGAACTGCGGCGATACGAGCACGTGCGGTTTCCGTTCGACGGCCCTGACTGGAACGATGCGCTGCGTGTGCTTACGGCCACGATTCACGACCACCCCGGCGACGGATTCGCGGTCCTGGAGGTCGCCGAGCCACCCATCGACATCGTCTCTGCGGTGATTGCCGGCTGGTCGGCGGCGCCGCTGAACCGGGCGACCGCCGTCGCCGTGGTGCAACGCATTCTTGACCTGGAACTCGGAGCAGTGGCCGACAGCGTCACCCAGCTACTCGTCGGCGGCGTTATGGATGCGAACGCGATGAAGTGGCATCTGCTTCCGGAGGCGCGGAACCTAGCCGAGGTCCTGTGGGGCGCGCTCGGGCCGGTCGACCCGCCGGATGGCGGACGCGACTGGTTCACGCTGGCGATCAACCGGCCAGCTGGGCAGCTCGCGCAGTTCTGGGTACGCGCGGTATCCGCCGACTGGACCGCCGCCGGTGACAACTGGGAAGGTCTGCCGTCAGAACTCCGGCGCCCGCTCGAAACCATGCTGGGCGGGCCGGCCGGGCCCACCTGGCTGGCTCAGCCCGTTCTGGCCGGCCAACTGGCGTTCTTCTTTGCTGCCGATCGCCCCTGGTGCACGCGGTTCCTTCTCCCGTTGATGGCCTGGGCTGGTGACGAGGATAAGGGCCGTCCGGTACGGGCCTGGACCGGTTACCTCGCAACCGGTCGCATCACCGACGACCTGTTCGAGGCAGGACTTCGCAGCGACTACCTCGACGCCGTCGACCAGGTCGATCGGCTGCCGGACGACCTGCGCCGCGCCCTGCCGGCGCACCTCGCCGCGATCGCCGTATACGGCTCGACTGATCCGCTTACGTGGGTGGAGGAGTTCACCGCCCGGGCCGAAGAGGACCAGCGGATCGTATGGATGAGCGAGGTGGCGGACACGCTTGGCACCCTTGCACCCGACGTCGTGGAGCAGCAGTGGCAGCGGTGGATGCAGCGGTACTGGCAGCGTCGCCTCAACAGCGTGCCCACGACGCTGACGTTGGGAGAGGCGTCGGCGCTCGCGACCTGGGTCCCGTGGCTGACGGACTCGCTGGCGGCCGGCGTCGACCTGGCCATGCGGCACCCGGCCGGACTCACCGAACGCCACACACTCGACGACTGGAGCGACGAGCGCCTCGCACAGGCGCCGGCCCTGTTCGCCCGGCTCCTCGCCCACCTGCTGACGGGCACAACGTCGCCGGTGTGGGACAACATCGCGCGAGTAGCGCTGGCGGTTAAGGACGACGCGGAGCCAGCAGCCTTCGGCGTGATCCGCGACCAGGCGTTACGCCTAGGCGTCTCCAGCGCCGCGAACTGGTGAGCTCGCGGCTCAATCCGACGCGCCGCCACGTAATGCGGGTGGGTGCAAGAATGAGTCCCGTGACATTGCCGGTTTCGGGTTACTCCTGGACGCCGCTGCTGTCCTCGAACGCACCGGGGAAGCTAACCACCCGTTCGGGGTCATTTTTTGGTAATTCGCTGCCACTCCCGGCCTGACGCGCGTCGAAGAACCACACGATGATCTCGCCGTAGGCAACGCCCTCAGCGATCTGACCAGGCTCTGACGTGACCGCGAACGGGTTGTCTGGATATCTGTCCACCGTAAGGCGGTCGCCGGTGAGATGGGGTTCTTGATGTCGTAGTCGAGCTTCCGCCCGTTTGGTGCTACCACTCGAACCCTTACACCTTGCACCGGCATGACCACATGGTTGTGGACGTGGAACCGAATGCGATCCAGCCCGCCATCTGCATCGACGGCTAGCACAGGGAGAGTTGTCACGACGGCCCGCCCGGGCCTCAGCGTCTCCTCTTCCGGCTGCTCTGCCGCCTCGTGCCGTGCCTGGCGAGCTTCCCCCATCTCGTGACGAAGCAGCAGCCCAGCCGCACCGGTCGCCGCCAGCCCGGCGAACACCCCGGCGATGCCCCCAGCCCTGCATCCAGTCAGCGACCTTCGGCTGCTCCTCACCAGGCGGCGCCTGACACGTCACGGTGAAGACGATCGCTGCCGCGATGGAGATGAGGCGGGCAAGGAGGGAAACGGTCACGCACCCGGCCAAGAGGCACTTCATACGACGATTCACGGCAGACGGATCCTGCCCGGTGGGCGCAAGGCGGCGCCGTGGAGTCGGGTGGGCGACAGAGCGCCGAGCGCCGTGATCACAGGGTCGCGGTGCGTGGCAGGCGGACGCTACGGTGCCCGCCGTGAGACTCCTCAGGAGAGCGATCCGCCGAGCGGGCCGTGCGGTGAGGACGTGGCCAAGCCGCGTCCGCCAATGCCTCGTTCGGGCATGGCGGTGGGCAGAGCCGAAGACCGCTATCCGGTCAACGTCCTTCGTCGCCGTCGTGGTCGCGGCCCTCCTCACGTACGCCATCGCGATCTGGCAAGCCCCCGACCTACTCGATCAGATGCTCATACGAGACCCCAACATCAAACCCGCCGAGGCACTGACCGCCCAGCACAACGCCCGCCTCCTGGTGGTCTCCCTCGGCGGTGCGCTTGCCGTGGTCATCGGTCTGCTCTACACCGCCCGCAACTACCGGCTATCCCACCGGGGCCAGGTCACCGACCGGTTTGCCAAGGCACTGGAGCGACTCGGCTCCGACGAGATGTACGTCCGCATCGGCGGCATCCATGCCCTCGAACACCTCATGCGCGACAGCGCTGACCACCACGCCGACGTGCTGGAGGTGCTGGTCGCGTTCATCCGGAACCGAGTACCCCGTGCCCGTCGTGATGATCCTGAATGGCCATTTATCTCTGGTAGACCGGCCCTCCCCCGAGAGACCGAAGCTGATGTTCAAGCTGCATTGACCGCCATCGGGCAGCGGCCCGACCGACCACACCGGGAGCGCCAGACAGTCAACCTTTCGGGCCTTCACCTTCAGCGAGCTGCGTTGATGGCGGCGCATCTTCAGGGGGCGATCCTGATCGAGGTGGATCTTCGGGGGGCGTTCCTGATCGAGGCGGACCTCCAGGCGGCGCACATGCATAGGGCGCAGCTCCAGGGGGCGGACATGACATATGCGCAGTTCCAGGGGGCGCACATGTATAGGGCGCAGCTCCAGGGGGCGGATATGAGACATGCGCAATTCCAGCGGGCGGGCATGAACCAGGCACAGTTCCAGGCGGCGGACATGAGATATTCGCGGCTCCAGGGAGCGCACATAAGCCAGGCGCAGTTCCAGGGGGCGGACTTGGTCGGGGCGGACCTCCAGGGGGTATATATGCCTGAGGCGGAACTCCAGGAAGCGAACCTGGCTGGGGCCAACCTCCCGTGGGCGTACATGCCTCGCGCGAACCTCCAGGGGGCGAACTTGGTCGGGGCGAACCTCCAGGCAGCACTTCTGGCTGAGGCGGAACTCCAGGAGGCGAACCTGGCTGGGGCGAACCTCCAGGAGGCGAACCTCTGCGGAGCGCAATTCTGCGAACCGGACGGGTCCCGCGCTGCCCTGCACCTGCCGGACGAGGCATTGATCGACGCGTACATCGACAACACCACCGTTCTGCCTCAGTACATCCGCGACAGGCTGGAGCGGTTGCGGCAGCCCCGTGACGGCGGCAGCGACCAGTCGATGAGCGGCCGAGAGGACCGCGGCGCCGCGCCGTAGCACCGGCTCGCTACCGTGCCTCGGGTGACTCGTGAGCGTGACCGCTGGCTGCCCTGGTGGCTGGCCGGCTATGCCCTGTTCGGCCTGACCACCTTCGTCCTGGTCGCGGTCGTGGTATCGGTGACGTACGACCCGCCGGCCCGGCGATGTCGGCGGGCAACCCGGCGGTCTGCGTCTCGATGACGTCCTGGGCCGGAGTGCACTGGACGAAGGGCTTACCGGTGCTAGGGATGTCGCCGAGGCCGGCCTCGGGCAGGTCGTGGAAGAGAGCCAGCGTGGCGGCCTTGTACGGGTCGGCGCCCTCCATCAGCGTCCTGATCAAGGTGCAGAAGGAGTACTTCGGGGCCGAGCCTGTTGCGCTGCTCCGCAAAGCGGTACTGGCAGAGCAGAACGCCTGCCTGATCAACGGTCGCGCGGCTCGGTTGGAGGCTTCGTGGCTGGCCCGGGCGACCGTTTGGCGCCGCAGCCCTGGAGGGTTGTCATGGCGTGGTGCCGGCCGGTAGTAAGGGCGGCGCGAGCGTGGCGTACGGACTTTGTCTGTTCCCGGGAAGTCGGGCGACGACGATGCGTCGCGCTTCCTCCTCGGGCCCACGTTGCACGTTCTCGACCCAGACGTTGGCGAACAGGTCGGGAGCACCGGCGCTGTGGTCCGTGAGATCGAGTACCAGGAGGATGCCGAACGCGGCGTCGGTCTGGGTGTATGCGCTGGCTTGGCCGACATACTTGCGGAGGCCATCTTTGCTGGCGTCGTCCTGCTCACGTTTGCATTCCACGCTGAAGCTGGCGTGCGGAAAGTTGACGACGACGTCGGCTCGCCCTCCACCCCGGTCGAACACCTCGGCTTTCACCTGGTTGTAGATCGGCCCTTGATCCAGCCAGTCCTTATAGTCCTGGTGCATTTGTCGTTCTTTAGGTGGGCGGCTGCCGGGGGTGGCACGCAGGAACGCGGTGCGATCGCCGCCCATCTCGCCGCCGATCTCGAACCGGCTGACGAGGTAGAGCAGTGTCTGCTGGAGGAGGATCTTGAATGGTCCGGCGATCTGTGGGATTGCCCAGTCCGGGGCGGTCGATAGTCCGGCGATGAGTTCCTGGAGCTTGCGTTCTACCTTGATGTTGCCGGTTGACGCTTGCGCTACTTCTTCGTTCCACAGCAGTGTTTCGAGTCGATCCTGTATCGCGGCGGGGAGGTGGCGCAGGTGTTCATGTGCGTCGGCGAGACCCATCCGGTGAAGGACCGCCGTGAGGCGGGTCGGTACTTTTCCCTGCTCACCACCACCCCGGTCCGGACTGGTGCCGCCCGTAGCTGACCGATCCAGCGAGTCGTGGACGGCCTGGTGAAGCCGCTGTGCGGCTTCGTTATCCGTGAATGCCGGGTCGTGTTCGAGGGCGTGATCGAGCAGTGCGAGTCGGTGTGTGTCGCGGACGAAGATGGCCTCGATGGTGGGCTTGACGAGGATTTCGACTGCGTGGGGCTGGTCGGGCGACTGGGTGTGTGCGATGAAGCTGCGGCCGGCCTGGTAGGCGTCGAGGAGCGCGGCGATGGCCTGACTAGGGTGGCAGTACCAGGCGTCGTGCGCTGGCTGGGCCGCGGCAGTGAGCGTTTGCGAGAGCTGAATCCAGGCGATCTCTGCCTGACCTCGGGTCCAGTTCCAGGGTGGGGAGTAGGTGCGGCCGAGCCAGGCGTGATGCTGTGTGACGGCTGCTTCGAGGCGGTTGGCGGCGTCGAGTAGCGGGCCCGTGTCGGGTTGGTGGAAGGCGACGATCGCGTCGATGGCGGCTGCGTACGCCTGGGCGTCGTGGCGGTCCTCGTCGGCGGCCTCGACCGCAGCGAAGCCCCTGCGCGCGTCGAGCAGGCTCGGCATGATGGTTGCCTCGTCGGGGGCGTCGAGCGCGCGTCGAAGGTCGGCCATGGCGAGTTCGAAGCCGGCGTCGGGTTCAGCGTCGGCGATGGACAGGAGTCGTTGTAGAAGGGTGACGAGTGCGTCGTCGCCGAAGTGCTCGTAGGCGAGGCCGACGATCCGGGGTAGCCGGGTACACAGCTCGACGGGGGCGGTGGCGATGCGGTCGGTCAGGTCGGTCAGCACTGTCAGGAGTTGGTAGGGCTTGCACACGCCGGTGGTGCTGAGGTGGAGAACGGTCTCCAAGGCGGTCGCGCCGATCGATGCCTGCGTGGGGTCGGCGTCGGGTTCGGCTGCGGCTTCGGCTCGGCCGAGGAGGGCTTTCTCGAGCGGTCGGCCGAGGCGCTGGGCGAGGTGCGGGTAGGTCAGCAGGCGGGCGGTCGCGCTGCTGTATGAGGAGTACCGGTCGTGGCGGGCGAAGCCCTCGATCACGGCACCGTCGATTCGCCGCCCGATATCGTCGCGGGCAGGCCCCGTGTCGTCGTGGCCTGCCAGATCGATCAGGTAGATGAACCAGGGGCTGGCCGCGAGTTCGGTGGCCGCGTCGGCGACGGCCGCCCGACCACCGACATCGGCTGGTGTGGGACCAGCAGCCAAGCGCGCACGGTCGGCGTTCTCGGCCCAGGCCAGGAGGGCAGCGACTGCGGACTGCGCCACCACCTGGCCACCTCCTCCGCCTGCCACCCGTGCCTGCTAGAACAGGTGCTGCTGATCAGGTCCAACGATCAGACGTTCCCCTGGGAACACGTCCCACACCGCCTCATGCATCGTGGCGATGACGACCTGGAGGCCCTCGTTGTCTCCGAGCGACCGGAGCTGTTCCAGGAGAATCTTCATATCTCCCTCGACGATCTCAACGTCAGCCGGGGAGTCGATGACCAGCAGACCGGGATGGGAGTGGATGCCGTGCTGGCGCCCGACCCGGATCAGGCTGACGATCACCGCGATACGCAGGCGGAGCCGCTCCCCGGGGCTGAGTTTGGAGAACGGGGTCGGCCTGGTGTTGTCGGACTTCATCGCGTTGACCCTGCCGGCGAGGTCGAGCTTCACCGACCGCAGGTTCTTGACCCCCAGCTCGCGGGCGAGCGTGACAATCTGCTGGTTGAGCTCAGTAAAGAGGTCCCGTGTGGTGGACGACGCGAGGTCCTTCAGGATCGCCGCCGCGGCGGCGAGGACCCGCTCGGCCGCGTCGTCGACCGTCGGGGTCTGCCCAAGCTGCGAGACGACCTCAAGCGCGCCGGTCAGCCGTGCGACGTTTGCTTCAGCGTCGCGTAGCTGCGCAAGGTAGGCGGCCTGGCCCTGTTCCTGCTCAGCTGCTGCTACCGCACTGCCGGCTGCGGTCTGCGCCTGCCCGAGCTGGCGTTCGATGCCGGCGACTGCTGCCTTCGCCACCCGCTCCGCTTCCTGAGACGCGGCCAGCTGCTTGCGCAGCCCGCCCAGCACTGCCTGACGCTCGTCCTCGTCGACGCTGTCGACCTGCAACGGACTCGCGCAGACCGCGCACCGCTGGTGGTTGTCTTCCCAGCCCCGGCGTTCGTCGTTGATGCTGGTCTCGCAGCGCGGGCAGGCGTGCGGATCCAGCGCGGCGAAAAGGCTACGCGCGGCGGCGGACTCCGATGCCCGGCGCATGGCCCGATCGTCGTGGATCCGCGCCTGCCTGGCTTCCTCAGCGGTGGCTTTGGCGCGACCCAGCCGGGTCTTGAGTAGCAACAGCGCCCGCGAGGTGTCCTCGACGGCGGCGATCCGCGCCGGCAGGTCCGGCCGGGCGGATCGCACCTGTTCCAGTCGTGTCTTCGCCTTCGCCAGTTCCTCTTGCAGGGGCTGCCACCGCTGCTCCCGGACGGCGGCGTCAGCCTTGGACCGTCGGATGACGTGCCGGGTGGTCTGCCGGGAGTCCTTCATGGAGATGTCCGCCGTCATCCAGTCAGTCGTGAACGGCACGTCGAGGAACACCTGGATGAACCGGGTCGGGAGCTGACCGATCGCCGTGCGGCCGAACAGGATCGAGTCGCTGGCGGACGCCAGCGCGATGACGGAAAAGTAGGCGGGCCAGCCGTGCACCTGGATCGTGCCGTCCCGTTCTCCGCCTTCCTCCGGCGCCCCGGCGTCACTGCTGAACAGCTGCAGCGGACGTAGGCCCAGCCGCTGCATCATGAACCGGCCCACCATCGCCGTGTAGGCGTCCGGGCTCTCCACTGTCTCGACCAAACGTACGCCCGGACCACTCTGCGACTCGCCGCCAAGATCGGTGAGTTGGCCGATGACGTCGGCGGTCAGCAGGACCCCCTCGCACAGCCCGTGCTCGTCCTGCCGGATGCGGAAGGACACCGGCACGCCCGACACCTCGGCGTCGACCCGGATGTAACGGAACCACCGCCGGGTATCCGTCCGCAAATAAAGTTCGTCCTGATCGCCGCGCAGCGCCCAGGTCAACGCCCACATCAGGCTGGACTTCCCGGCCGAGTTGTTGCGGCTGGCCACCGCCCAGGCACCCGGGCCCAGAGGGATGTCCCGCTCGAACGGGCCGTCGGTCCCGTTCTCCGTGCCCGACTTCACCCCGGACACGTAGAGCCGATGGGCCACGAGACGTCGGTGTGCCGGCAGGGGACGGGTCAGGCTGACGTCGGTCTCGGCGAGTACGTCCCGCACGACATCCTCGGAGACCTCCGCCTCGGAAGCGATCGAGGTCAACAGGTCGCTTTCGCTGGGCAGGCCGTCCGTCATCTCGCTTACACCTCCGCTGCTGACTTCAGCGCGTCGAGTCGCTGCCGTGCCCGGTCGGCGATCGAGGCGAACTCCTCGCCGATTCCCGTACCCGCATAGTCCCGCTGCAGGTACTGCCGGCGACGTAGCGCCGTCCCGCTCATCCCGGTGCCCTGCGCCAGCGCGACGACAAGCCTCGTACGCTGCCCATACCAGCCCAGTTGCGGGAAGTCCGTCACCGCCGACCGTGCCGTCTCCCGCCCCCGCCGGGTCAGGTGGTAGTGGTGCTGACGCACGCGGGTCTCGGTTCGTGTAGCGCGCACGATGACCAGGCCACCTGTGGCCAGGATGCTCATCGCCATGTCCAGCGGCTCGTAGGCGCCGAACCTGTACCGCAGCATCGGTATCGCCCGAAGCTCTGGCTCCTCCGAGTCCAGGATCCGGCCCGCGAACTCCAACAACACCGGTTCTCGGCTGCGCTCAAACTCGTTGAGCAACTCGTCCGCCAGGTAGTCGGGATACCGAAGCAAGAGTCGAGCTTCTGCAGCAGCGTCTGCGTGTCGAGTACCCCCACTGCGGTCTCAGGCGCGAGCCGGGCGCGATCGCGGGGGATCGGCTGAACAGCGGCATCCAGAAGCAACAGCAGCCGGACCGCATCAAAGAACGGGTCCCCATCACCGCCCGTAGCCGCCATGGATCGAAACGTAGTCGATTGATCGGTCGGTGCCTAGACCGCGCTTGGCCGGTCCTTCGTCGCCCGTGCGTCCCGCGTTCCCGATCGACTGGGGGAGGTCAGCGAGGCCCGGATGGGCAGGCGACCGGTGCCACCCATGCTGGACGGCGCAGCGCGACGCGCTGACGAGGCGCAGCGCCGTCTAGGACCGTTACTCCTGCCGTACGGACTGGTGGGGAGTTGCTGGCCGGCTATGACGCTTATCGCCGGGTCAAGCAGCAGCTCCGAGTTGGCACTGGGCTTCCCCCTGACGTGTAACTACCGCCCAGTCGAGGCCGATTTCGGTCTTGTTAATCATTCCTCGATGCCCAGCGGGTACCGGCGATCCGGACCAGGGTGTCGATACTGGTGTCGGCGGGCCGGCGCACAGGTAGTAGGCAAGATCCTCGGGGTTGGTGGGGCTGCGGCGAATCAGCAGCCACCGGCCGCGTTCGTCGCCGTGCGGGTCGGGAAGGTCGGCCATCGCCCAAGTCGTATAGGCGGGGACCCTTGGCGCCATCACCAACGGAGAGTCGTTTCCACGCCTGTGGCGGTGCCCGGGCGGCGAGGGCGCCAGCGCGTGCGGAGCCAACGGGTAGGGCGATCGACTGGCACCGGGCGACCGTCACCACGTAGCTGATCCGGCGCTGGTCGAGGAAGGCACGGAACTTCGAGTCGATGCCGCGCGCCTCGTCAGCGGTGACCCACCGGGAGGGCACACCCGCGTCGAGGGCCGGGCCGTCACCGACCTCGACCACCCCGCCGCCGACGACGTACGCGCCCGCCTAACGGCACTCACCAGCCCGACGCCGTGAACCACCTACACCGGCATCGTCGGGTGTGGCTGCCCTGGCCCAGATGGTCAAGCCGCCGTGTTGCTGGTCTGGCGCAACGGATATGAAGGAAGAAAGGTGGCCTGGACGCGCAGGCCGTCGTGCCCGATGCAGGAAGCGGTGGCGCCCGCCTAGGTGGCCAGGACCAAGCCGTCGCAGAGACCATGAAGGCGGGACAAAAGCCTTCGCGGGCCTGATGCCCATCCCTGTAGCCTGAAACGTCCAAGTACGAAAGATCGTGACCGGTCCGAGGAGGAACTGAGCCATGAACGCGGCCCAGCAGGATCAGGTCAAGCGACTTGGCCGGGCCGTAGTGTCGTCCACCAGCACGACCACAAGATCACCGACCCGCTCGTGCGGGCCCAGATCGAGGTTCTGCTGATCACTGGCCGCGCCATGGACCTTGCCGCACGGCTACGGGGCCATCAGGACTTCGTCCCGCTGACCCACGAACTGGTCGTCGGGTATGCGCGATACGCGAGCATCGGGGCGCTGGAGCTGTTCAACACCGTGCTGCCCGCCCTGAAGAACGCGAACCTCATCGACTACCGCGTGGACCCCGGAGGGCGGGTCCTCGGCCTGAACGAGTACGTCGGTGTGTCGGCCACCCTGACCGAGCAGACCATCCAGGTCCTCAACGTGTTGAAACCCACGCGCTCGGACCTCGCGTTCCTGCACTCAGTAGAGGTGGGCGCGATCGCGCCGCTGGCCGAGAGCCAGCACCTGCAGGAGATCGTCAAGCGAGGGTTCACCGACATCGAGGTGGCGGAAGCACTGCGCCTGACCCGCGCCGCGAAGATCAACCGGACGACTTCCTCGGCCGAACTCAACGAGGATGTCGTCTACAGCCCCTATGTGTGGGGCACCAAGCAGATCTCGCTGGCAAAATTCCTCAAGGGCCTGCCGGCCAACGAACGCGACGCGCTACTGAGCATGTCCGAGCAGGTGCTGTCCACGCCGGGGCTGCACATGTCGAAACTGTCGGCACCGGCGGGCATCATTCGCAGCGCCCAGAACGTGGGCCTGATCCAGGCCGCCAGCGTGAAGGCCGCGACGGGGACGAGTTCGACCTACGTCTTCTCGCCCCTGCTGGAGGCCGACGACGACCTCTGCACCACCACCGAGGCGTTCCACCTGCGCAAACTTTTCGTCGCTCACATCCTATTCGGTCACGAGAAGGCGATGGCTGGACGCGGGAGGATCAACAGCCCTGCCGTGCTGGTCGACCGCCTCATCAGCAGGGGACGAGTTGGTCCGGCCACGAACATCGGGACGGACTACCACCTACTGGAGGCCGCCGGCGTCGTCACCGTCGAACCGCAGGCCGACGGGCCCTTCCTGCGTCTGGTCAAGCCGGAGATCGCCAAATCAGGACTAGAGTGGATCAAAAGGATTACCGACCCCGCCGGGGACGCGAACGTCAGTTTGAGCCAGCGTCCGACCGGTTTCGTGAAGCCCGAGGACTCCCGCCTCGCCGCAGGCGAAGACCCAGCCTCGCAGGAGATCCTCGCCGCCTCGATCAACGAACTGCGGAAGGAGATGCAGCGTGCCGCCCGGCGCGACGACCCGTGGTCTTGAATCTGGGAACCCTGGCCGAGGTGCGCGTAGCACAGGCGTGGTTTTGGGACGGCTTCTACGTTCGCCGCGGCGTCGACCTGCAGCACCGCTTCGGCCCGGAAGTCACGACGGTGACGGATCTGGACATCCTCGGCTATGCATTCGACACGTCGCTCGGCTTCCGTAAACGCATCGGCGAGGTCAAGTCCGGCAAGTCGAACGCCACGCCCCGCCCGCTAGACCGCGCAATCTGGGTCCACGGCCTGCAGGGGCTAGTTGTACTGCCCCGTGAGGTTGGGGACGCGGCTGGCGGGTGGTTGGCCTGCGAGTGCGGTGTGGCCGCGGTGGTGATTGTAGGTGTGGAGCCAGGCGGGGAGGGCTTGCCGGCGTTCGGTTTCTGATTTGTAGGGGCGGGCGTAGGCCCATTCATCGAGCATCGTGCGGTTGGATCGCTCGACTTTGCCGTTGGTCTGTGGTCGGTAGGGTCGGGTTCGTTTGTGGGTGATGCCGGCGGTGGTGAGGGTGTCTTTCCAGAGGTGGGAGCGGTAGCAGGAGCCGTTGTCGGTCAGGACGCGTCTCACGGTGATCCCGGCGGTGTGGAAGAACCTCTGGGCTCGGGTCCAGAACGCGACCGCCGTATCGCGGCTCTCGTCGGCCAGGATCTCGGTGTAGGCCAGGCGGGAGTGGTCGTCGATGGCGTTGTGGAGGTACTGGTAGCCGAGGTTGGGGCGGCCGTGGATCTTGCGTCGGCGGGTGGGGTCGCGGTGCGCGGAGCTGTGTCGGGTGCCGGTGGCACGGCCGTGGATCTTGTGTCCGCCGCCGTCGGGGATGTTGCCGAGTTTTTTGATGTCGACGTGGATCAGGTCGCCGGGTTCGGGGTGTTCGTACCGGCGGATGGGTTGGCCGGTGGCCCGGTCGAGCGTGGCGAGTTTCGGGACGCGGTAGCGGGTCAGGACCCGGTGGACCGTGGCGGGGTTGAGGCCGAGGAGGTAGGCGATGCGGGCGGGACCCCACCGGCGTAGGACCCGGACCTTGATGATCCGGCGTTCCGTGCGGGTCGGTGTCCGGGTCGGGCTGTGGTGTGGGCATGAGGAACGGTCGGCCATGCCGGAAGGCCCGTCAGCGCGGTAGCGGGCGGCCCAGCGTTGCGCGGTGCGGACACTGACCTGGAACCGTTCCGCCGCCCGGCGTAGTGGCCATTCCTCGTCCACGACACATCGGGCCAGACGCAGCCCCTGCCGGTCTCGGACAGCGGGGCGTTACGGTGGGACACGAGGGCCTCCGGTCAGTCGGTGTAGACGTCGCAATCCACACCGAACCCGAAGGCCCTCACCTATTTCAAGATCATTCCCCTGCGTGTCCGCCCGTCACCAACGTCCGTGGTCAGTACAGTCAGCCGGTTCGACCACATGGACGAACCCGCCGACGAGACTCAAAGCGTCCTGTTCGAGCGCACGGCCGAGACCGACCTAAACGGCTCCGGCGACAGCTGACCCGCAAGCCCGACGCGCACTCCGACGGCCCCGCCGGGCGCCGGGCATCACTCGACATCCAGGCCCCGCGCGGTCAGAATGGCGGCTCATCTGGCCAGGGACATGCGACTACTGTACTGCCCGACACCGACGTCGGGGGCGATGGCGTACGTGAGGAGGGCCGTGACCACGGCTACCGTGAAGGCGACCCGGCGAGTAGCTGACTTCGGCTCGGCCCACCGCCATGCCCGGACGAGGCGTCGGCCAACGTGGCTGGGCCAAGTCCTCACCGCACGGCCCACTCGGGCGAGGCGGCTTGCCTCAACCGGGCCCGCGACGGCGCTCGGCGATGCGAACTGCGCCCGCAGGCCGTGGTCCGAACCAATGGGGCCGAAACGATCTGCCGCAACGGTGAACGTGTGGCCGTGTGTCTGGATGACCGCTGACCCGGGAGAGCCCAGCAGACACGCCTTCAGCTCACGCACGATTTTCTTCGCGGTACCCGCGTCCGGGGGCTCGGGTGCGACGGGTCTGTTCCGTACCGGGTTTGATGGCGACATCGAACACCCGGAGGATTCACCGTTATGCCGGCACCGAAGAAGTACAACGATGAGCTGCGTGAGCGTGCGACCCGGTTGGCGGTCGAGGCCCGCCGAGACCCGGCGTCTGCAACCGGGGCGATCCGGCGGATCGCCGACCAGCTCGGGGTTCATCCGGAGGCGTTGCGCACGTGGGTGAAGAAGGCCGAGACCGACGCCGGTGACCGGACGGGCACGACCAGTAGCGACGCCGAGCGTATCGCCGCGCTGGAACGGGAGAACCGTGAGCTGCGCCGGGCGAACCAGATCCTGAAATCCGCCGCGAGTTTCTTCGCGGCGGAGCTGGACCGTCCGTCGCGATGAGGGTCGAGTTCGTCGACTCCCAACAGGCCGAACATGGTGTCCAGCCGGTCCTGCAGGCGCTCGAAAGCACGCCGGCCGAGATCGCACCGTCGACCTACTATGCCGCCAAGAGCCGCCCCGCCAGCGCCCGTTCCCGCCGCGACGCCGAGCTGACCGTGATGATCAATCAGATCCACGCGGAGAACTACGGTGTGTACGGCGTCCGCAAGATCTGGCACGAGCGGCACCGACGCGGCGTCAAGGTGGCCCGGTGCACCGTCGAACGGTGATGCGCGCCGCCGGGTTGCGGGGGCTGCTGCGCGACAAGTCGCCTCGCACGACCCGGCCGGCGGCCGAGACCGAGCGGCCTCGTGACCTGGTCAAACGTGACTTCATCGCGGCAGGGCCGAACCATCTGTGGGTTGCTGATCTGACCTACATACCCCTTAACGACGCTGCTGGACATGGCCGGAGACAGATGCCTGCCCGCCGGCCTCAGGCGGGACGCCACTGGCCACAGCGTTCCGACATGAAGCCGTAGTCTGAGGACCTTATCGTCACCTGGACCCTGCGTGCGCTAGGGACGAAGTTGTTGTCGATGATCTCGCCAGATCGGTTCTGTCGCTCCCAGTAGCAGTCCTTGACGTCGGTTGTCACGTACGTCCCTGGCTTGATCTCCTTACGGACCAGATAGGTGCCATCGGGAAAGAGACGGCCATCGGCTTCCAGCTTCGCGTCGGCCTGGCCGCGCTTCACCGCCTGTCGCCACTTCTTCGCCTGCGGATGCGTCGCGCACAGCGTCAACGCGCCGCTGATTTCCGCGATCTGTTCTCTGCTCGGCGCAAAGCCGGCGTCGACGTACACGTCGTCCGGGTCGACCTGTCCGCAAATGCTGTACAGGGTGCCGATGTCCGGCTCCTCGTAGCCGGACGCCTTGTGGGCCTTCTGCTCCAGGGCACTGTCCGGAGCGACGGTGTCGGAGTCGCAGCTGGTCGCCTTCGCGGCCCAGATCGCGGTGAAGTCGGCACCCTTGTCCGGGACGGCCTCGATGTCAAAGCCGCGCGTGTCGTCGCCTACCTGACAGGTGAGCCTGATGAAACGACGGGGCGTGTTGTGCGGGTCGTCGGGGAACTCGTCCCGATCGTCGTTGATGCCGTCATGGTCGCGGTCAGTCGGGGGCGGTTCGGTGAGGGTGGAGATCCCCTCCGCCCACCACTTCAGGCCATCATCGGCAGGTCGGCAACGCACGACTACGCCATTTGCCGTACGGCCCGATTCGGCCGCCGTGGTACATGGCTTCCCGTGTGCCGGTGGTGGCGCGTCGCTCGGATCGTCATCCGCGTCGGCGGTGATCGTGGCGACCGTCGCCGTCGCGGCGAACAACGCGAGTACGGCAAGGCCGATCCTTGCGCCGCGACGGGTGTGCTGCTTGACGCGGTCCATGGTGAGTGGGGGAGGGCTGAACATGGCGGAACAGTACTGGCTGTCACGAGTTCGCGACCCTCGGCTGACCGGGTGTGGTTGCCGCCGAGCGGCCGATAGAAATCTGTCGCTGCGGCCGGTCCTGCAGGTCAACCGACGGCCATGTGAGCCTTAGCGGGCAGGTATGCCTGCCGCCTCGCGGACGAACCGCCACCGACCCTCGCCGCGGTGCCGCCCTTCTTCCTAACTAGACGAGGTGGCCGGCGCGCCAGGCCGCCATGACGACATCTACCGTGAGGCGGGAAGGAATTGGAGGAGACATTTCGATGCTTAGCTCTTCGAGAATCTCCAACGACTGATCTTGCGGTTCCAGAGCCTCCCACTCGGGATGCGCGCGGACGACCTGCAGGATCGCGTCTTGGACCGCAACAGGGACCACCAAATTTTCCATCCGTGCTCTCCGGACGATCTCCCGATCCTCCTCGCTGACCGTTACGAAGGCGCCGATCCCCAGGTCACTGTCGAAGACCATGCCGTCCTCCTGGATTCGTCCGGTTCCTTCGACGCTATGGCTGCATAGCTGGGCAGGGCCATGACACACGGCCGGCAATACCTGTCAAAGCGTGTGCGGGACTCTGCCGACCCGCCGGGTCTGCCACGGCGTTGGCCGATGGGGGCATGCCTACGCTGATCGCCATGCATCTTGCGGTTGTCGATCCCCTGCCGCTGTACCGGCGGGGAGTCGTCGCCGTCCTGTCCGCTGCGGGGCACGCCGTGGAGACTCCCGATGACCCGTTGGTGTGGGCGCATGTCGGTCCGCCGGGCGTGGTGCTCCTGACCTTGGCGTCCGAGCCGGACTGGGATTTGCTGCAGCGGTTGTGTGACACCTCCAGCCACGCCGTGATTGCGGTCCTCACTGTCGAATCGGCGATGTCGGGGGCTCGGGCGGTGTATGCCGGTGCCCAGTCCGTGTTGGCGCGTGGGGTAACACCCGTCGTGCTGCAACGGACGGTGGAAGCGACGATCGACGGCCAGGCCGTCCTACCGGCGTCGGTGGTGACGGCACTCGCGACCGGGGTGTCGCCCGCCGCGGAGGGCGAGTCGCCGCTCTCGACTGAGCAGGTGACGTGGCTGCGGCATCTCGCCGCAGGTATGACCGTCGCCCAGTTGGCCCGCGTCGCCGGGTACTCCGAACGGGCGATGTTTCGCCTGCTTCACGAGCTGTATCGGCAGCTCGGCGCAGGGACCCGGATCGAGGCGATTCTGCACGCCCAGCAGCAGGGCTGGCTACGCACCGAGACCCGACAGGCGGGACGATGATCTTAGGGTCAGCCAGGCGATGGCATCAGGAGAGCACGCTCGAGCAGTACGAGCACCGGTCGCAGCCGAGCCTGTTCTGTCGCGTCGGTGGCCAGCGTCTTGACCAGGAACGTGACGAGTTCGGTCAGGGTAGGTGCCGACTCGCGGAGAGGGTGGCGGGCCTTTTTGAATGCGATAACGGCATGTTCGATCTCCTGGTCGCTGCCGTCCAGGTACAGCGCGCAGCGCGCGAGACCGAGGAGTTCCCAGGCGGTGAAGTCTTGGCGGTCACGTTCGGCGCGCGCTGTAGCTTCGCGGAGAAGCTCTCCGAACGCCTGCCGCGCCTCGGTTGTTTGTCCTGATCGTCGGCATGCGATGCCATGCAGGGCGATGACGATCATCGACTGTTCCATGCCGCGGTAGCGTTCGGCCAGGCCGGCCTCGCGTGCGGCGGCATTCCACTGCGCGCCGCGCAGCCGGGCGATGCAGATTGTCGTGCGCGCCTCCAGAGCAGTGACCGGGTCGTTCGCCCGGAGGGCGACCTGTACCGCCTGTCGGGCTCGTGACACAGCCCGCTTCTCTTCGCCCCGCCCGAGGTGAAAGGCAGCCAGGGCGTCGAGGTAGGCAGCGTTCGACCTCGAATCGGGCTCTCGATCGACGGCTTCCTCGATCCGCGTGAGCCAGACCCGAGCAGCATCGAACTGACCAGCGTCGACGTACAGTCGCACCATCCGGACAGCAATGGGCCCCCAGCGGGCACGCTGGGGCCTAGCCATGTCAGCTGCCTTCTTCATCGTCTCAATGGCAGCTCTAAACCGCCCCTGCCGCCGCTGACATCGGGCCACACCTTCCAGGGCGCCCGCGACAACGATCCGATCGGTTGGCGCCAGGTCACGCGCACGCTCGAAATCGCGACGTGCGTGCTCGACGTATCCCTGGGACCAGGACAGCCAGGCGAGGTTGAGGTACACCTTGGCCTTGATGGAGGCCTCGTCGCCGGCCAGTTCCAGCACCTTCCGGTAAGCCGCCTGTGACCGCTCGAAGTCACCATCGACGTGGTAGAGATAGCCCAGAACGTTATAGTTATCTATCCTGTCGTGGTCGGCGTCGTCGAGGCGCTCCGCGAGGTCCTCCCGGGGTCTGCGGTACAGCGTGTTCGGGTTTCCCGCGAGAACTCCTCCGTCCAGTTCCCTGATCGAGCGGAACGCGCTGTGCGGTATGCCCGCGTGCAACCAGGCGTCGACCTCGGCAAGGGACGCCTGGGGATCCGGCCCGTCGAGGCCCGGGTGTTCGGTTCGACGCTGCCGCAGCAGCTTCGCGGCGGTCCGGAGCAGCAGACGTTTCCGCTTCCCGGAGTCATCCTCACTGCTCCATGTGAGAACACGCCGCGCCTCTCTAGCAGGAAGGTAGTAGTGATCCTTGTCCTCGAGGGCGTAGATCGCGTGTGGGCTGAGCGCGCGGAGCTTCCGAGCGACGTCGCTTTGTGTGAGCCGTTCTTCGGGCGTCCGCCCCTCGTTGACCAGACGGGCCACGAGGGCGGCATCGACCGGCGTGCCGAAGGCCGCGACCGCGTTGTACACGCGCAATCGGTCGGACCGGAACGCTGCGGTCAGTTCCCTCAGTAGGCGATCGCCGACGCGTCCCACGTCGTTGTACTGGTCGGCCCAGGTGCGCACCTTCGCGGCAAGCGCTGAGGCGTCAACATCGGAGTGCGCAATGATCGCGTCGAAGAGCTGGGCGAGCCGAGGCCTGCCGCCGAGGTCGACGTACGCGTTGGCGAGAGTCTGATCGGTGAGCGATGCCAGTCCCTTGGCGTGGCCGTCGGCGCTGTCCCTAGTGAATTCCTTAAAGTAGTCAAGAGGCAGCCCGCTGACCGGCACCACGTTCCTCGGATCGACCCACGTCCCGTCCGCCCTCGCTAGCGGGGTCACTTCGGTGACCAGCACCAGCTTCACCCCATGTCGAGGGCCGGTGGCGAGTGCTTCGAGCCCTTCCTCGAGGGAAAGGTCCATCAGCTGCCGATTGTCGTTCAGCAGCCATTCGGCCGAGTCGAAGACAATGATGGCCCGCCGAGTGCCGAGGTGTCGAACTGCGGCTTCCAGTTGGTCGAGCGATGACTGGTCACGCAACTCAGGGGCAGACGTCCATCCGCCTGCTGTCTCGACCGCCCGGAGAACCGTACCGATCGACGGTTGGAACGATGGCGATGCGTGACGCCAGTCAGCTTCGATGTTCATCTCGTCCAGGACGCGTCTGACCAGTTTTGTCTTGCCCACACCCGTTTCGCCGGCAACGATGATCACGCGGGAGCGCCCGTCACGTAACGCCCGGCGCAGGCGGGCACGCTCCGGTTTGCGGTCGACGAACGACTGAACGGCATCTCGGACGCGCTCGCCCGTCACGGTTCGCCCCGACCCAGAGGAGCGAGCGCGTCGTACCTGGGTAATCGCGATCGCTAGGCCGGCGATCCCGAGCAATCCGGAGAGCATGGAGGAAAGCTGGTCGCCGCGCTCAAGGAACCGGAGAACCGGTCCGTCCTCGCTGCTGCCGGTGAGCTGCCTCCACACGGATGCCAGATCGCCGAAGGCGCACACCGCACCGGTGCCTACAGCTACGGCGGCGATCGCTAGCAACACCGGACGCCGAACCTTCCATGCCATCCAGTCACTATGCAGTCACGGAAGGCTCTGACGATATGCGTCGTCCGGCCGATATTGCGGATCATCTTCAGGCAAGATCGGCGCTAGTGCCGTCTTGGCCGCTGTTGGCAAGGATGTGTGCACTCCTGCACAAACCACGGTATATGCGGGTAGAGCTCGCGGGAGCACCATCGAGTTCACCAGCGACTTGCGCGAGATGATTACCCTTTGTAGGTGCATGATCGAATCTGAGTGAGGGAGGGTCATGGGCGACGAGTTCCTAGCTGCCGCCGGGGAACCTGTGGTGGTGCCTCTCAATGTCGACGGGTACGTCATCTACCTGGCCGGCAGTGAACTGTCGCCAGGGCTGACCAGTGACGAGGCTGAGGTGGCTGCTCGGCCCGCCAATCTCGACGAAGCACTCTCAGCGGTCGCGGCTTTCGCGACCAGAGTGGGTGATCACCTGAAGCTGGCTGAGGTAAGCCGGGTGGCGGTGGAGTTTTCCTGCGAGTTCGGGGTGGAGTCGGGAAAGTTTGTGGCGATCGTGGGCAAGGCGTCGGCGAAGGCGGGGGTCAAGGTGAGCCTTGAGTGGGACCGCACGCAGCCCTAGCGGTGCCGGCGGGCGTCGGTTGGGAGGAGCTCCTTCAAGCAGCCACCGTGGCCCTCGAGGTTCCTGCACCGTCCGGCGTTCCGCCTGCCCGCGGTACCGGGTTCCTACTCGCCCCTGGTTTCGTGGCCACCTGCGCTCATGTGCTGGCAGAGGACGGGAACCCGCTACCTGAAGTCGTCAGAGGTCATGCAGTGGCGGCCGGCACCCAACTTGCGCTGGCGGTCGATCCGCAGTTCTGCTTTCGATCAGCAGCAGGGCTGGACCTTGCCATCCTGGTGATCCGTGACAGTTCTCCGGCTGTGGACCTGACGCCGGTGTTGCCCTCTCCGGTCGTGGCTGTCGGCGATACGTTATGGACGTTCGGGCATCCCGATGGGATGTTCCGAGCGGGTCAACCTGCAAGTCTGGTGTACGAGGGAGAGTCCCGTCGTAGTGAGCACGACGCGCTACGGCTTCTGAGAGCCCACGGGACCCCTCTGACGAAGGGTTTCAGCGGCAGCCCGGTTGTGAACCGTCGCACTGGTGCCGTCTGCGGCATGGTGTGCACCTCGAACACGACCGGTGGCGCGCACATGCTGCCCATTACCGAGATCATCGCCCGCTGCGAGCCCGCGAGACTCGCGCTGGCCACCGCGCAGGTTGAGCACCACCGATGGCTCAGCGAGCTCACAGACGAGCAAGTGACCGCAGGGCAGTGGCGTTTCCCCGGACCTCAATTACGCGCGTATCTGGCCCTTGCCGCGCGTACTGCTGCGAGTCACCCGTATCAGATGTCACCAACTTTTCCCATGCCGCCGCTCTCGGCGGTCTACGTGCGGCAGGTGGCTCGACGAGAGGCGGAGTCCCAGGCTGTCGCTGCTGCGGCGCCGCCGCAACCTGCGGAGATTATCTTCGATGGCGATCAAGATGCTGTCCTGGTCGCTGGCGCAGGAGCGGGCAAGTCCAGCCTCTTCCAATACACGGTCGGTGACAGCGCGCGGCGACAGCGGGACGGCGAGATCTCGGATGTGCCGGTCCGGGTCCAGGCCACTGATGTTCTAGCTGCCGCTAGCCTCGGTGAGGCCATCGCCCAGAGCGTCCGCAACGACTTCAGCCGGCTACGCGGAAAAGGGAGCTGGCCGGCAGAGTTTTTCGCCGAGCGGCCAATCCCGACCGGTCGTTGGCTTGTGTTGGTCGATGGCCTCGACGAAATCATGGATTCCCGCAAGCGACAGCAGGTACTGGCTACCCTCCGCACGCATCACGGCCACCCCGATGGCTGTCATCGGTTCGTCATCGCGACTCGCCCTGGAGCTAACGTCATCGGCGTCGGCGAGGGTTCCTGGTCGCCGCTGCAGTATGAGCTGTTGCCCTTTGACGAGGAGCAACGGCGGCAGTTCGCGCAGGCCTGGTTCGTCCGGGCTGAGCTCGCTCACGCCAGCGAGGCGAGCGCACAGTTTCTGAAGGAGCTTCGTCGGCTGAGCCTCGAGGAGTTGGCTCGCAACCCGTTGATGGCCACCATGTTGTGTCAACTGTTCGTGGCCAACCCTGATCGCCGGCTACCTCCTGGCCGCTCCCGAATCTTCCGCGACTTTGTCGACCTCCTGCGGGACCGGCACTACAGTGACGCGGACGGCGGGGTGCGTTACCAGTTGCGTCGTGCGCTTCAGAGGTACGGCGCGGATGCCGAGCAAGCGGGAGAAGGCCTGATCGCCATCGGCGATACGCTGATCGGGCGGCTCGCCGCCGACCGCCTCGACGGCGACACCACCTTGGCGCTGGACAAGCTGGAGCAATGGACCGTCACACTGCGAGGCAACTCGGTGCCCGAGACCGTGTGGCGTGAGCTGCTGGGGGATTACCTGCGCGGCAGCGGAGTGGTGGTAGCTCGCGCAGACGACTACGTATTCTTGCACCAAGCAATTCAGGAGTACCTGGCAGCGCAGTACATTCCCAGCGATCCGGACCGCGCCGACGCGGTTTTCTGGGATCTGTTCGCGAGAACCGCCAGCGGTAGAGCGATCGCGCCGCCGGCATGGCGACAGTCCTTCGCCCGATTTCTCGTGCCTGCCTGGACTCAGCCCCATCAAATGGCATCAGCCCTACAGTCCATGGCCGCCACCGGCGGATTACCGGGAGCTCAGTTCGTGGCCGCCGTGATTGAGGACAACGCCGATACTGATGCGGAAACGGTTGACGCCGTGGTCCGGACGTTGTCAGCGGTCGCCCGTGACGCTGGCGGTGTCGATGAGGATCGCTATCTCGCCCTGACCACGTGCCTGCGGCTGGATCGTGCGTTGGGTCTGCAAGTAGCGACGGTCATTGCCACAGACAGTCGGCAATCAGGTGCGTTCCGGGCCACGACGCTACGTGCCGTGGCGGCCCTTGCCGGCACCTCCACCGATGTCAGCTCCGCCGCAGGTGATCAATGGATCATGGCTCAGCTCGCGCGCCTCGACGGCATCGACGCCACGCTGCTTCTCACCTCGGTGGCCAGAGACCACGCCTTCAAGGCGACACAACGGATTTGGGCTGCGGACGCCCTCGCTGGCGTCAACCGCAATACAGGTCGACAACTTCTCGTCGAGCTCGCCGGTGATGACAAGATCGGCGCAGCCGAGCGTCGTGCCGCAGCGACGGCACTGCATGACATGAAGGACCCACGAGCTGCTTCTCTGCTGCACAAGCTGGCACGCGACGAGTCAGCGCTGACCACAGAACGTCAACTCGCGGCGCAGACTCTCACGGAGTCCCCGCGAACTTGGTCACCACTACGGCGGATGATTTACCGGATAAGGCCACCGGAGATCCTTGATGCGTCCCCTGCGGTCAGCGAGGTGCTTGAGCCCCTGGTCGCCACCATGCGGATGAGTCATCGGCGGGCCGACGCACGAGGCATCCAGAAGGCATTCGACACTGCAGCCTGGTGGCACTCCGGTCAGTACCGCAAGTCCGGTGACCCGTACATCACCCATCCCCTTGCGGTGGCGACCATCCTGGCCAACCTAGGGATGGAAGCACCAGTGCTCATGGCCGCCCTGCTGTCTGGGACGGTGCACGACTCGGCGTACAGCATCGACCAGCTTAGGACCGAGTTCGGTGTTGAGGTGGCGCTGCTGGTAGAGGGCGTGACCAGGCTCGACGAGGTGCGGCTGGACGACGCCGCCGAGGCGGAGACGGTCCGCAAGGTGGTGATTGCTTCGGCCAGGGACCCGCAGGTCTTAGTCATCAAGCTCGCGCAACGGCTGCACAACCTGCGAACCCTCGCCTTCGTCGCCCGCGGTGAGCAAGAGCGCATTGCCCGCGAAACCCTGCAGCTCTGGACCCCGTTGGCGCACCGGCTCGGTATGAACACCATCAAGTGGGAGTTGGAGGATCTGGCGTTCGCCAACCTCTTCCCGAAGCGCTACGAGGAGATCAACCGGCTGATCGGCGAGCACCAGCCGCAGCGCATGGAGTGGCTGCGGCAGGTAACCCGAAGGGTGCAGACAGACCTCCGCGCGGCGAATATCAGGGCGCAGATCAGCGGTCGACCCAAGCACCTTTACGCGATCTACCAGAAGATGATCGTGCGGGGTCGGGAGTTCAACGACATCTACGACCTGGTCGGGGTGCGGATCCTGGTCGGCACGGTGCGGGACTGCTACGCGGCGCTCGGTGTGATCCACGCGAACTGGCAGCCGGTGCCGCGTCGGTTCAAGGACTACATCGCGATGCCGAAGTTCAGCATGTACCAGTCGTTGCACACGACGGTGATCGGGCCGAGCGGCAAGCCGGTCGAGATGCAGATCCGGACGTACGCGATGCACCGTACGGCGGAGTTCGGTATCGCGGCGCACTGGAAGTACAAGGAGAAGAAGGGCGAGACGGTCGTCGGGCCGCCGGCACACATCGACGAGATGACGTGGCTGCGGCAGTTGCTGGACTGGCAACGGGAGGCGGCCGATCCGAGCGAGTTCCTCGACGCGCTCCGTTTCGACCTGTCCAGCCAGGAGGTCTACGTCTTCAGCCCCAAGGGGGACGTGATCCCGCTGCCGACCGCGTCGACTCCGGTGGACTTCGCGTACGCGGTGCACACCGAGGTGGGGCACAAGTGCATCGGTGCCCGGGTGAACGGCAAGTTGGTGCCGCTGGAGTCGACGCTCTCCAACGGCGACGTGATCGAGATCTTCACCTCGACGTCCGAGACCGCCGGCCCGATCCAGGACTGGCTGGGTTTCGTCAAGAGCCCTCGGGCGCGGACGAAGATCCGGCAGTACTTCAAGAAGGAGCGGCGCGAGGAGGCGGTCGAGGCCGGCAAGGACGCGATCGTCAAGGCGATGCGTAAGCAGGGTATGCCGTTGCAGCGGATGCTGACCACGGACAACCTGATGACGATCGCCCGGGATCTGCACCTGGCCGACGTCGCCTCGCTCTACGCGGCGGTCGGCGACAGTCAGGTCTCCGCGCAGTCCGTGGTGCAGAAGCTGATGGCGGGTTACGGCGGCGAGGAGGGCGCGGCGGAGGATCTCGCCGAGACCGCCGTCGCCACCCGGCCGCCGCCGCGGCGGGGTGGCAGCAACAGCGATCCGGGTGTCGTGGTGCGGGGCGTCAGCGATACGTGGATCAAGCTGGCCCGGTGCTGTACGCCGGTCCCGCCGGACACCGTGTTCGGCTTCGTGACCCGCTCTCAGGGCGTGAGTGTGCACCGGGACGACTGCGCGCACGCCGAGGACCTCAGGGCGCAGACCGAGCGGGTCGTCGAGGTGGTCTGGCGGATCACCTCGGCCTCGACCTTCCTGGTGGCGATCCAGGTCGAGGCGCTCGATCGGCGACGGCTACTTGTTGATGTAGCTCGGGCGATCTCCGACAACGAAGTCAACATTCTCTCCGCGACGGTCACCACGACCCGGGACCTGGTTGCGGTGAGTCGGTTCAGCTTCGAGATCGCCGATCCGAAGCACCTGGGCCACCTGCTGGCCGCAGTGCGGATGGTGGACGGCGTCTTTGACGCGTACCGGGTCACCTCAGGGTCCTGATTCCTAGCGATGGATCACGCAGGTCTGCACCACCGCGCGAGGCCACACGTTGGTGACCACCTCGGGCAGCCCCCTTCAACCCGTCGCAGACCAGGAAGAACACGTCCTTGACGCCCCGGTTGCGTAGGTCGGTCAGCACGCTCATCCAGAACTTCGCGCCCTCACCACCGGTGCCCGCCCACAGGCCGAGGATGTCCTTCTCGCCGTCGAGGGTGACGCCGATCGCGGCGTAGAACGGCCGGTTCGCGACCGGCCCGTCCCGGACCTTGGCTCTGTCGCTGATCTTGTGATGTGGACAGATCCGTCGCCAGCTCGGCGCATTCGTTGATCATGTCCGGTGTGTTCGCTTGTGGAACAGTTACTGCCGCATCTCTCGCTTCTGTCCATCGAGACGGTTGAGCAGCGTGACGGCGTCATGGTGCTGTCCGCGCGAGTCAGGGCGGAGACCGCACGGTGTCGTCGGTGCCAGCAGCGGTCAGCCAGGGTTCATGGCCGGTATCAGCGCCGGTTGCGTGATGTCGCGATCGCCGGAACGGCATTGCTGCTTGAGGTGCAGATCCGGCGGTTCCGCTGCGACAACACCACCTGCCCGGCGCGGACGTTCGCCGAGCAGATCGAGGGGTTGACCAGTCCCCATGCGCGATTGACGCCGGGGCTGCGGGGCATGCTGACGCAGATTGGTTTGGCGTTGGCTGGCCGGGCCGGTTCCCGGTTGGCGTCGGTGATCGGGGTCGGCGCCGGTCGCGACACGTTGTTGCGGCTGGTCAAGGCGCTGCCTGACCCGCCGAAGAGGCCGATCGCCGCCCTCGGCGTCGACGATTTCGCGTTCCGCCGAGGCCGTCATTACGGCACTGTGCTGATCGACATGGACAGCCACCGCCCGGTCGACATGTTCGACGGCCGCGACGGTGACAGCCTCGCCGAGTGGCTGCGGCAGCACCCCGAGATCGAGGTGATCTGCCGGGACCGGGCCGGCGGCTATGGCGAAGGCGGCCGCTGCGGCGCCTCCCAGGCGGTTCAGGTCGCGGACCGGTTCCATCTCTGGCAGAACCTGGGCCAGGCGGTCGAGAAGACCGTCAACGCCTATCGGTCCCGGCTCGTCGCCCCGGCACCCTCGCCGGCGGACGACACCATGCCCGCCGAGGTGCAGCCGCTACCCGAGAAGAAGATCGTGACCCGCCTGCGTGAACACCACGGCGCTGTTCACGAGCTCGCCGGACAGGGACTGAACAAGTCCGCGATCGGCCGCAAGCTCGGCCTGCACCAGGCCACGGTCCGCAAATACCTGAACGCAACCAGCTTCACCGAGTTGACCGCCGCCACCGAGCAACGCGCGCACCTGGTCGATGACTACGTCGCCTACCTGCACCAGCGCTGGAACGAAGGACAGCGCAACGCCACGCAGCTGTTCCGAGAGATCAAACAGCAGGGTTATCCCGGCGGAGAACTGGCCGTCCAGCGTTACCTACGCCGGTTCCGCAAAGGCCTCGGCCACGCCCCGCACCCCGGCCCGAAACCGCCGTCGGTGCGTCAGGTCACCTCGTGGATCATGACTCACCCTGACCATCTCGACTCCCGCGACGCGACCAAGCTTCACGAGCCTCGCAGCCGTGACCGGGACATCAACCGGCTGGTCAAACACGTGCGAGACCTCGCGGTCATGATGACCGGCCGCCACGGCGACCGTCTCGACGCGTGGATCAGCACGGTCGAAGTCGACACCCTCACGCCGCTGGCCGGGTTCGCCCGCAACCTGCGCCGCGACCTCGACGCCGTCCGCAACGGCCTGACCCTGCCGCACAGCTCCGGCGCGGTCGAAGGCAACATCAACCACCTCAAGATGATCAAACGGCAGATGTTCGGCCGCGCCGGCCTCGACCTACTCCGCAAACGCGTCCTACTCGCGCACTGAACGCTTCACACAACCAACGACAGAGCCCGGACCCCTTGGCCACGATGGCGTCGATGAACACCGCCGCGTAGATCTCATCGAGGGGCCGGTGAGACCAGTCGGTCATCTCCTCGACCACCTTGTCGGTGATCCGGGAGATCGTCTCCCCTCGACACCGACGCCCCGTAGATCTCCGCGAAATGCGCGCTGATCTCGCCGGTCGTCAGTCCCTTCGCATACAGGGAGAGCACGACCTCGTCGACGCCGGTCAACCGCCGCCGGCGCTTCCGCACGATCTGGGGCTCGAACGTGCCGGCCCGATCCCGCGGCACGTCGATTTCGACGGGCCCGCTGGCGTCGGTCAGGACCGTCTTCGCCCGGCTGCCGTTACGAACGTTGCCTGACCAGACACCAACCGAATCATGTTTCTCGTAACCGAGGTGCTCGGTCAGCTCCTTGTTGAGCGCGGTCTCCAGAACCGCCTTGGTCAGCTGCTCGAGTAGCCCGTCGGGGCCCGTCAACGACAGGCCCTGCTCCTTGGCCAACCGCACCAGCTCGGCGGCGGCCTTCGCCTCCGCCGACGGCTCGACTTTCGCCTTCCTCGGGGTCACATTGTCCAGTGTCGCGGTCATCACGGCACCCTCCTCACCAGGCACAACGCCCGGTGTGTCAGGCCGGAAACACCAACTTGTTGGATTGGTGGCGGAGATCAGGGTCTGCAGCCATGATCTTCGAGGTTGTGGTCGGGGTCGCTCGGGAAACACCTGCCGCCTACGGGCTGGCTGCCTAACGGCCTGCGTCCCGGCCGCAACCGCCGACGAGAGTGGCTCGAGAGAGGTCTGTTCAGCCCGAAGTTGGTCCGCCCTCCTCGCCGGATCCCCACTCCGGCCTGGCAAGGAGGACCCGTGCCCGCAGTGCCCGCCCCGGTCGTCATCGCGATCGACCCCCACAAGGCGTCCTGGACCGCCGTCGCGGTCGACAACCGACTCCAACCACTCGCCGCGATCCGCGTCGAGGTCAACCGCGACGGCTATCGGCAACTTCGTCGCTTCGCCGGCCGCTGGCCGCACGCGACATGGGCGGTCGAAGGCGCAGCCGGCCTCGGCGCCGCGCTGACCGCCCGGCTGGCCGCCGACGACATCGACGTGGCCGACGTGCCCTCGAAGCTGGCCCGCCGCGTGCGGATGCTCTCCACCGGGCACGGCCGCAAGACTGACCAGGCCGACGCCCTGTCAGTCGGAATCGCGGCGCACACCGCGAACCGGCTCAACACCGCTGTCGTCGACGAGGCGATCGCCGCGCTGCGCTGCCTCACCGATCACCGCGACGACCTGGTCCGTAACCGCACCCAGACCGTCAACCGGCTACACGCGCTGCTGGCAAAGCTTCTTCCCGCCGGCCTGCCCCGCGGACTGACCGCCGACACCGCAGCCACCGCGCTGCGCAGCATCCGCCCACGGGCGGTGCTCGCCCGCACCATGCGCCAGGTCGCCGTGGAACTGCTCAGCGAGCTGCGCCGCCTGGACCGGCGCATCGCCGAGGTGACCGCAACAGTGTCCGCCGCGGTCGCTGCCTCAGAGAGTGTTGTGATACCTCGGCGTGACCTTTGCTGACTCTTTGGACGAAGATCACTTCTGTGTCGTTGTGTTTGTAAACCGGCGTACGAGTCGTCGCTGACTGATCGGCAGTGGGCGGTGATCGAGCCGTTGTTGCCGGCACGGGACCCGCGTCGGGGTGGCCGGCCGTTGCGGTATCCGCGTCGGCTGGTCATCGACACGATCCTGTACGTGCTGCGTACCGGTGCGGCGTGGCGGCACGTTCCGCATGACCTTGTGCCGTGGGACGTGGCTTACCGGTGGTTCCGCCGCTGGAGCGCTGACGGGACCTGGGACGAGGTTCATGACCGGCTGCGAGACGCGGTGCGGATGGTCGAGGGACGTAACCCGCAGCCGTCGGCGGCGGTGCTGGACTCGCAGACCGCGCACAGTCACCAGGGTGGCGAGGCGATCGGCTATGACGCGGGCAAACGCACTCGGGGCCGCAAGCGGCATGTCCTGGTCGACACCTGCGGACTGCTGCTACGGGCGGTGGGGCATTCCGCGTCGATCCAGGAGCGTGCCGGCGCCAAGCTGGTCCTGGCGGGGATCACCGAGTCGTTCCCGCTGCTGGGCCTGGTCTGGGCCGACGCGGGTTACGTCAACCGCGTCGACGCGGGTCTGCTGGCATGGGCGCGTACCCACGCCGGGGTCGACCTGCAGATCGTGGCCCGCAATGCCGACGTGAAAGGCTTCCAGGTGCTACCCCGACGCTGGGTGGTCGAACGAACCTTCGCCTGGTTGGGACGGTGCAGACGGTTGGCCCGCGATTACGAGCGCAAACCCGCGCACGCCGAAGCGATGATCAAAGTTGCCATGATCCGGCTGATGGCCGCCCGCCTCGCTGGCGAGGACATCGAGCCGCACGGCCCGATCGAGACCGAAGCGGCTCGACGCCTCGACAACGAACTCAACCAGAAGTAGTCATCCAGTTACCCAACACTCTCTCAGGCACCACCCTGACCGACCTGCACGGGATCGGCGACGTCCTCGCCGCGAAGATCCTGGCCCGCTCCGGCTCCGTCTGCCGGTTCCGGTCGCAGTCCGCGTTCGCCTCGTACTGCGGCGTCGCGCCGATAGAAGTGTCATCCGGTGACATCCAACGGCACCGCCTGTCCCGTGCAGGCGACCGGCAACTGAACTACGCGCTGCACGTCATGGCCATGGCCCAGATCAAACGCGCGACTCCGGGCCGCGACTACTACCAGCGCAAACGAGCCTCCGGCAAGACCCACAAAGAAGCCATGCGCTGTCTGAAACGCCGTCTCGCCGACGTCGTCTACCGCACCATGATCCACGACACGGAGACCTCTCTACTGCCAACGCCTTGACAAGAGAGGTGCCGTTCGATCCACGGACTCGTCACAGAGCGTGGCGGTGCAATGGTCGGGTGCGCAGCGTCCGCTCGTGCCGGTGAGAGTCCATCCGGCGGAGCGTGGGGTGCGGCAACGATGCGAATCAGGCGTTCAGTGAGCGTTTTGGATGTGGGTTACTCGGGTGTGTTTGAAGGTACGGCGGGGTTGGCGGGTGGCGGGTCCGCTGCGGGTGAGGCGGTTGAGCATGTCGGTGATCGCGGCCCAGCGGATCAGGTGTTCAGCGGTGGCGGGATCGGTCTCGTAGTCGCGGGCTAGGCGGCGGTGCAGCATCAACCAGCCCAGGGTCCTTTACACCACCCACCTGCGCGGATGAACGACGAAGCTTTTTGGCCAGCGGGCTTACGCGCGATCTCGACCGTGGTGTTCAAGATGTTCTTGGCCCAGTCGACGAACCGGCCGGCGAACCCCTGATCGGCGAAGACGTGTCGGATCGGGGTGGTCGCGTACGCGGCGAGCAGCGCTCCTTTGCCACCCGCGGTCCTGCCAGCAGGCGGCCAGGACCCAGACGCTGACCAGCAGGTCGAGGGTGTCGGTGACGAGGAGCCGCTTCCTGCCGTTGATCTTCTTGTGCGCGTCGTAGCCACGACCGTCAGAAGGAACGGTGTCGGCGGCTTCCACGCTCTGCGAGTCGATGATCCCCACCGTCGGCTCCGCCTCCCGGTCGTGGGCGAGGCGGACCTGCTCACGCAGCTCGGCAAGGATTCGCTCGGTCACACCCCGCTTGTTCCAGCGTTTGAAGTGCCCGTACACCGTCTGCCACGGCGGGAAGTCCGCCGGCAGGTACCGCCACGGGCAGCCGGTACGCAGCACGTACAAGATCGCGTCAACGACCGCCCTACGAGGATGCTTTTCCGGCCGGCCCATCCACTTCTGGCCAGGCAACATCACCTCGACGATCTCCCACTGGGCGTCAGTCAGGTCAGACGGATACCGCCGCACACGCTCCACACCCGACTACCGAGCCACTCGCCTTCATCGATCGGACACACTGTGCGACACGCCCGACCAACCCACATCTAAAACGCTCACTTAGGAACAGTGAGTTCGGTGGAGGAGGCGAGCCGGATGGCTATCCGCGGCGGATCGATACGCAAGAGGTGCTACTGCAGGGACGAGTCCGGCCGGCGGCTGGGCGCGCGGTGCTCCCGGCTGAAGCTGGCCAGCGGCGCCTGGAGTAGCGGTCATGGGGTGTGGGCGTTCCAGATCGAGTTGCCTCCCGCGCCCGGGGGCCGGCGGCGGATCCTGCGCCGCGTGTCGAACACGCAGCCGGGCACCCGGGCGGACGTGGCGGCGGAACTGGCGCGGGTGTGTGAGCTGATGAGTCTGGCCGACGGCGACGAGGCGCTCGCCGACGAGATCGCCGGGGTGTTGATGGCGTGCAAGCGTGGCCGGCCGCTGCCCGATCCGCGCCAGATGGCCCGCCAGCTGCGAAGTGGCGTGCCGAACGCCTCATCGGTCAGCGTCGGGGAGTATCTGACGTGGTGGGTCACGCACCGCAATATCGACGAGCACACGCGTATTGGTTACGCGTCGCATGTGCGTGTCCACCTCGACCCGCACCTGGGACACCTGCCGCTCGCGCGGCTGAACAGCGCGCACATCGAGGCGATGTTCGCGACGATCACCGGGCGCAACCGGCAGATCCTCGAGGACCGCGCCAGCGCCGACCCGGCCAGGGCCGGCGCGGCGACGGCTACCAGGCTGACGACCCCGGCGACGATCGCCCGGGTGCGGGCCACGCTGCGCAAGGCGCTCAACGACGCGATGGCCAAACACCGGCTGATCGACTTCAACCCGGCCGTGTACGCGGAACTGCCCGCCTACGATCCGCCTAGGGTGCGGGTCTGGACCGAACGCGCGATCGCGCAATGGAAGGCCGGCGGTATGGTCCCGAGCGAGGTGATGGTGTGGACACCGGAGCAGGCCGGCGCGTTCCTCGACCACGCCCAGCGTCACGATCCGGCGTTGTATCCGATGTTCCTGCTGATCATGCTTGGCGGTCCGCGGCGCGGTGAGGTGGTGGGCGTACGTACCGACCAGATCGACTTCGACGACAAGACCGCGACGTTCAGCCACCAACTCACCGAACACGGTTATCAGCCGGTGTACAAGAAGGTCAAGACCCGAAGCGGCGACCGGGTGATCTTCCTCGACTCGGCCACCTTCAACGATCTTCGCGCTTACTGGGAGCTGCGGGAGTCCTGGCGCATCGCGGCCGGGGCCCGGTGGCCGCGGACCGTGACCGTGCTGACTCCGGTGCCGGGCGGTTACACGCCGATCCAGGTCGACCTGTTCTTCCGCCAGCCAGACGGACGGGCCTGGCATCCCAGCAGCGTCACCGACCGGTTCCAGCGCGACGCCGCTGCGGCGGGTCTGCCGCCGATCCGGTTGCACGACGGCCGGCACTCCGCCGCGACCTACATGAAAGCCGCCGGTGCTGACCTGCTCGACATGCGCAAGAAGCTCGGCCACGCCAGTGTCACCGTGACCGGCGACATCTACCCCGCCAGCCTCGACGAGATCGACCGGATGATTGCCGAACGCACCGCCGCCCTCATCCCCCGCAACCGACCGGCCGGTCCGCGGACCGACGCGGGCCCCACCGGGCCGGACAGTCCCAGAGCAGTCCCACCGGCCACCGACCCCACGCAACGGACGAAAGACCAGGTCACGGCGCAGGAGGAGGCGGGATCACCTACGGATTCCCCCACACCCAGGCCCCCGGCCACCGGCACGGCCGGAGCCGTACCGTGGCCGCGACCAGGCCGCCGCCGCGACAGATACCCCCGGGACGTACGCTGAGCGATCCGGTAGCCTTGCAGAACACGGGCTGTTAGCTCAATCGGCAGAGCAGCGGACTTTTAATCCGCGGGTTCTGGGTTCGAATCCCAGGCGGCCCACCACAGACGACCCGGACCGACCCCCTCGGTCGGCGGGCCGGTGGACGACCGGGGCCGGGCGGACAACCGGCGGCGATGCGCCGTCGCGGCCTCCGTCAGCCGAGGGGCAGCCGGTCGACCAGCTTGTCGAGCTGGATCGGCAGGGTACGCAGCCGCAGCCCGGTCGCGTGGTGCACCGCGTTGGCGACGGCCGCCGCCGAGCCGACGATGCCGATCTCGCCCAGCCCCTTGACGCCGAGCGGGTTCGCGTGGTCCTCGTCCGGCACCCAGTACGCCTCGATCCGCTGCACGTCCGCGCAGGCCGCCACGTGGTAGGTGGCGAGGTCCCGGTTCACCCAGTCACCGAACCGCTGGTCGAGCACCCCCTCCTCGTGCAGCGCCATCGAGAGCCCCATCGTCATCCCGCCGATCAGCTGGGACCGGGCGGTGGTCGGGTTCACCACCTGCCCGACGGCGAAGACCCCGAGCATCCGGGGCACCCGGATCTCGCCGGAGTCGACGTTCACCCGGGCCTCGACGAAGTGCGCGCCGAAGGAGTACCGGGGGGCCGAGGGGAGCGCGGCGGCCTCCTCGGAGGTGTCGAGCCGTACCGCGAGACCCTCCGGCGGGGCGCTGCCGGCGTACCGCTCGTCGAGCTGCCGGCGCAGGCTCCGGCAGGCCCGGTCCACCGACAGGCCCCAGCCGGCGGTACCGGTCGAGCCGCCGGCGACGTACGCCGGGGGAAGGTCGCTGTCGCCGATGCTGATCGTGACCCGCTCGCCGGGTACCCCGAGGGCGTCCACGGCGATCTGCCAGAGCGCGGTCCGGGCGCCGGTCCCGATGTCGGTGGCGTTGATCCGCACCCGGTACGTCCCGTCCGGGTCGGCCGCCGCCTCGGCGGACGCGCCCGGGGTCCGGGCCGGGTAGATCGCGCTGGCCATGCCCGTGCCGACCAGCCACCGGCCCTGCCGGCGTACGCCCGAGGCGGGGTCGCGGTCCGCCCAGCCGAACCGCCGGGCCCCGTCCCGCAGGCAGGCGGCCAGGTTGCGGCTGCTGAACGGTACGCCCTCCTCGGGATCGATCTCGGTGTCGTTGCGCAGCCGCAACTCGACCGGGTCGACCCCGCAGGCGATCGCCAGCTCGTCCATCGCGCACTCCAGGGCGAAGGATCCGGGGCATTCCCCGGGGGCGCGCATCCAGGACGGCGTCGGTACGTCGAGCCGGGCCAGCCGGTGCGTCGTCCGGCGGTGCGGTGCCGCGTAGAGCGCCCGGGTGAGCACGGCGGTCTGCTCGGCGAACTCGACGCTGGTGGAGGTCTGGCTGATCGCGTCGTGGCAGATCGCCGCCAGTCGGCCGTCGGCGTCGGCGCCGAGCCGGATCCGCTGGATCACCGGCGTGCGGTACCCGACCGGGCCGCAGATCTGCTGGCGGGTCAGTGCGAGCCGTACCGGCCGGCCGACCTGCCGGGCGGCCATCGCGGCCAGCACCGGCGTGCAGCGGGGACTTCCCTTGCTGCCGAAGCCGCCGCCGACGTGCTCGGCGGTGACCCGGATGGTCTCGACGGGCAGGTCGAAGAGGCGGCCGAGGGCATGCTGGACGTCGGTGCTGCCCTGGCTGGAGTCGTGCACCAGCAGCCGGCCGTCCGCCCAGGACGCGGTCGCGGCGTGCGGCTCCATCGGGTTGTTGTGGTAGGCCGGGGTCCGGTACGTCTGGTCGAGCCGCACCTCCGCCGCCTGGTAGCCGCTGTCGAAGTCGCCCACCGAGGTGTCGGTGGGGTAGGCCGGGTTGACCTGGTCCGGCTTGTAGAGGCTCGGGTGCCGTTCGGTCAGTACGCTGCTGTGCGGCTCGGTGTCGTAGTCGATCCGGACTCCCCGGGCACCCTCCCGGGCCGCCTCCAGCGACTCGGCCACCACCAGCGCCACGATCTCGCCCCGGTAGCGGACCCGGGGCTGCTGGAGCAGCAGCAGTTCGGCGCTCTGCGTGGGGTTCAGCCGGGGTGCCGTCTCGTGGCTCAGCACCGCCAGCACCCCCGGCTCACGCATCGCCGCCGTGGTGTCGATCCGGACGATCCGCCCCTTCGCCACGGTGGCCTGCACCGCCCAGCCGTAGGTCAGGTCGTCCGCCGGATGCTCCGCCGCGTACCGGGCGGTGCCGGTGACCTTCTCCCGGCCCTCCAGCCGGGGGTGTGCCCGGCCGATGGCGGCGGCCGGCGCGCTCACCGGGTCACCTCGGCGGGTCCGCTCATCGGTCCCGCTCCGTCGGGCCGGTGCCGTCCTCGACAAGTTCCACCAGGGTCCGCACGGTCAGGTTGCGGATCAGTGGGATCTTGAAGGCGTTGTGCGCCAGCGGCCGGGCGGCGGCGAGTTCCTCCTCGGCGGCGAGCCGGAAGGTCTCCTCGGTCGCCGGCTGCCCGCGCAGCGCCGCCTCGGCCAGCCGGGGCCGCCACGGCCGGTGCGCGACCGCGCCCCAGCCCAGCCGGACGTCCCGGACCAGACCGCCGTCGAGGTCGATCGCCGCGGCCACGGAGCCGGCGGCGAAGGCGAACGAGGCCCGGTCCCGTGCCTTCCGGTACGCCGAGCGGCGCGCGAACGGCAGCCCGGGGATCCGTACCGCCGTGACCAGCCCGCCCGGGGCCATCGTGGTCTCCTGGTCCGGCCGCTCGCCGGGCAGCCGGTGGAACTCGGCCAGCGGGATGTCCCGGGCGCCGGCCGGCTCCAACACCTCCACCACGGCGTCGAGGGCGACCAGCGCGACCGCCATGTCCGAGGGGTGGGTGGCGACGCACTGCGGGGACCAGCCGAGGATGGCGAGTTCCCGGTTCTGTCCCTCCAGCGCCGAGCAGCCGGCACCGGGGTCGCGTTTGTTGCACGGCCGGCTGACGTCCTGGAAGTAGAAGCAGCGGGTACGTTGCAGCAGGTTGCCGCCGACGGTGGCCATGTTGCGCAGTTGCCCGCTCGCCCCGGCCAGCAGGGCCCGGGCCAGCACCGGGAAGTCCCGCCGGACCGTCGGGTGCGCGGCCAGGTCGCTGTTGCGGACCGTGGCGCCGATCCGGAGTCCGCCGTCGGGCAGCGACTCGACCGAGTCCAGCGGCAGCCGGGTGACGTCGACCAGCAGCCCGGGCTGGGTGACCCCGAGCTTCATCAGGTCGACCAGGTTCGTGCCGCCGCCGAGGTACGTCGCGTCCGGCTCGCCGGCCACCAGGGCCACCGCCCGGCCGGGGTCGGTGCTCCGCTCGTACCGGAAGCTCCTCATCGGACGTCTCCGGCCGCCGCGGCCTCCCGGATCGCCGAGACGATGTGCGGGTACGCGGCGCAGCGGCAGATGTTGCCGCTCATCCGTTCCCGGATCTCCGGCTCGGTGGGCCCGGTCGGGCCGGCGGTCAGGTCGGCGGTGACCTCGCTCGGCCAGCCCCGGCGTACCTCGTCGAGCATGCCGAGGGCGGAGCAGAGCTGGCCGGAGGTGCAGTAGCCGCACTGGAAGGCGTCGTGCGCGACGAAGCAGCTCTGCAACGGGTGCAGCTGCCCGTCCTGCGCCATCCCCTCCACGCTGAGCAGGTCGGCACCGTCCGCCGCGACGGCGAGGACCAGGCAGCTCTTCACCCGCCGGCCGTCGAGCAGCACCGTGCAGGAGCCGCACTGGCCGTGGTCGCAGCCCTTCTTCGCGCCGGTCAGTCCCAGGTGCTCGCGGAGCGTGTCGAGCAGGCTGGTCCGGTTGTCGAGGTCGAGTTCGTACGGTCTGCCGTTGACGGTGAGCCGCACCGGCGACCGGTGCGGCAGATCAATGTCCGGACTGGTTTGCACCATATGTCGAGATTACCGAGTGCAGCCCCCGGTGCGGGACCAATCCGGGCCTTCCGGTACCCGCCCCTCATCGCCGCGCGGCCGACCCCGGCGCGTACCGCCAGACCCGGATGACGCCGTCCCCGGTCCGGCAGGCGAGCAGCCGGGCGGTCCATCGGCAGGAGGAGAGGGCGTACGGCAGCGGGCCCAGCGGGCGGATCGCCGTACCCTCCGGATCCAGCAGGCCCACCCAGGTCCGGCTTCCGTCGACGGCATGCCGGAGCAGCAACATGGGCTCGGCTTCGGTCAGGGTCGGAACCCTGGTCCAGCCGGTGAGGTCCACCACGGTACGCCCGGAGCGCGGGTCCACCGCCCGGCGGACGGCGCCGTTCCCGCCGACCTCCACCAGGTGCCCGCCGTGCCCCCGCAGCGACACCTGCCCGGCGTCGTGCCACGCCGTACCGCCGGTGACCGGGTCGATCACCTCGACGCCGGCCCGCCCCTCCAGACAGAGCATCGACCCGCAGGCCCCCACCTGTCCCCGGTCCGTCGACAGTGCCCGGATCCACCGGCGCTGCCAGCGGTCCGCCGAGTAGACGGCGAGGTGCGAGTCCGACCGCACCAGCACCGAGTCCCCGGCCGGCTCCGCGTAGAGCGGCGGACCGCCCACCGGGTCGAGCGGTTGCCGGACCGCCCCGGTCCGGGGGTCGCGCAGGTCGAGCCGGCCGTCCGGGCGCCCGGTCAGCAGCGCGGCGGGCCGTCCGGCGACGGCCGGCACGGCGGCGACGCCGGTGAGCAGCGGCGAGGTCCAGAGTTCCCGGCCGGTGTCGAGGTCGAGCACCCGAACGGTCTGCCCGATCGGCGCCGCCGTGTACATCCCGGCACCCCACCGCGGGTGGTGGATCGGGGTGCCGACCGGCGGTGGGTCGTCCGGATCGACCCGCGAGCCCGGTGGGAACACCTCCTCGACGACCAGCGCGATCCCCGCCCTGTGCAGCGGCGCGAACTGGCTCGACGTCGACCAGCGCGTCCGGCCGGTGCCGGGATCCAGCGCCGTGCTGCGGTACGGGCCGTTCTGGACGCCTCCCTCCACCAGCAGCAGCAGGCCGTCCTCCTCGACCAGTGTCGCCTGCTGGTGCTCGGTCCGGTACGTCTCGTTCCAGACCTGTCGCCGCCGTCCCACCTCGTACGCGCTGACCCGGTGCCCGCCGGTGAGCGGCTCGGCGACGAAGAGCCGGTCACCGGCGAGCAGGAAGTAGCCGGTGTTGCCCACCCGGTACACCTCGGCGAGCTGCGGTACGCCCGGCGGCGCCGCACCGCCGGTACCGGCCACCAGCGCCGCGACCAGCACCAGCGCGGGCGTCCGGAGCCGACGTCGGCGCGACCGGCGGGACGGGGCAGGGTCGGGCGGCGGGTCGTAGCGCTCCTCGCCGAGTTCGATCAACGCCACGGCCTCACCCTTCGCCGCCGGGGCCGGTCGGGTACCGAGGCAATTATCCGGCCTCGCCGCCACCCGGCAGGGGCGACCGGGGCCGCCGGGTCTGCGCCGGCGGCCGGCCAGCGACGCGACCGGAGGGGGCTATTCGGCGGTGACGTCGGCCACGACGAGCGTCACGTTGTCCGGGGCACCCGCCTGGTGGGCGAGTTTCACCAACTGCCTCGCGCACTCCTCCCGGTCGGGGAAACCCGCCAGCGTCGCGGCGATGGCGTCGTCGTCGACCACGTCGGAGAGGCCGTCGCTGCACAGCAGCAGCCGGTCACCCGCCTGGGCGATCAGCGCGATCGTGGCCGGTTCCAGCGGGCCGCCCTGCACCACCCGGGTGACCAGGGACCGCTGCGGATGCCGCCGGGCCTCCTCCGGAGTCAGCCCACCCTGGTCGACCAGCGCCTGCACGAAGGTGTCGTCCCTGGTGAGCTGCGCCAGCCGGCCGCCGCGCAGCAGATAGCCCCGGGAGTCGCCGACGTGCGCCACCGCGAGCCGGCGGCCGGCGAGCAGCATCGCGGTGACGGTGGTACCCATCCCCTCGGTGGCCTGGTCCGCCTCGGTCACCGCCCGGATCCGGCCGTTGGCCGTAGCGATCGCCTCCCGCAGGGCGGTCACCGGTTCCCCGTCGGGCGCGGACCCCTCCACCGGGGCGAGGGTGCTGATCACGATCTCGCTGGCCACCTCGCCGGCCGGTGCGCCACCCATCCCGTCGGCGACGGCGACCAGGCGGCTGCCGGCGAACGCCACGTCCTCGTTGTTCGGCCGGACCAGGCCAGGGTCGCTGACGGCCAGGCTGCGCAGGACAAAGGTCATACCGTGCAGCTTGCCCCGAGATCCACGGCAAAGTCACTACGCAGTACTGCGTAGGGTTGACTCATGATGCCGGTCTCGATGGTCGGGCGTGCCGGCGAGTTGGCCGAGTTCGCCGCCGCCTGGGCCATGGTCACCGGTGGGCGCCCCCGGACCGGCTGCGTGGTGGTCACCGGCGCCGCCGGGGTGGGCAAGAGCCTGCTGATCAGCGCCGCCCTCGACGGCCTCTCGCCCCGACCGGTGACCATCCTCAGCGGTACGGCTCGGGTGCACACCCCGGCGCCGTACGACTGGCTCGCCGCCGCGCTCAGCGGTCGGGACACCGGCGACCTGCCGCTGCCGCCGGACGCGCTGGCCTGGCTGGCCCAGCACCCGAACGCGCCCCGCGAGCGGTACGCCCCGGACGCGCTGTTGCGCCTCGCGGTGCGCACCGTACGGGCCCTGGTCGGTGCCGGGCCGGCGGTACTGGTGGTGGAGGACCTGCACGCGCTCGACCCGGCCAGCCTCAACCTGGTCGGCGAGCTGGCCACCGCGCCGGACCTGCCGGCCCTGCTGCTCGTCGGCAGCCGGCCGGCGGAGGAGGCGGTGTCGCCCCGGCTGGTCGCGGCCACCCTGGCCCGGCTCTCCGGCGCGCCCGGTGCGATCCGGCAGCACCTCGGGCCGCTGGGCCGACCGGACGTGGCCGCGGTGCTCGGTCAGGTCTATCCCGGACCGCCGGTGCCCCCGACGGTCGTCGACGCGGTCTGGCGGCGTACCGGCGGCAACCCCTACCGGCTGGTGGAGCTGCTGGTCGCGGAGCGCGGCCGCCGGCCGGAGGAACTCGTCGCGCCGGCACCCACCGCCGAGCTGACCGGCCGGGAGATCGAGGTGCTCTCCTGTCTGGCCGCCGGCATGTCCAACAAGCAGGTGGCCCGGTCGCTCGGCATCTCGGTACGGACGGTCACCGTGCACGTCTCCAACCTGCTCCGCAAGACCGGCTCGGCGTCGCGTACCGAGGCGGCGCTCTGGGCGGTACGCCAGCAGCTCACCGACCCGGCCCGGCAGGGCTGATCCGGCCCGGGTGCCCCGCCCGGACACGACGTCGCTGGTGAGCGGCTCGGCGAGCTGTTCCGCCCGCCTTGACGCGTACGCCATCATTGATGGATAGGCCCGAGATGCGAAGGGGGTGGCCGCGGTGAAACGTGGCACCACTGTGGAAAGGCCGACCAGTCCGGCGTTGACCAGCATCTTCCTTTGATCGCACCCGGTCGTGGAGCCGGGGCTGCCGCAGCCGGTCGGTCACGTCTCTATCATCGAGGCGCGTGCGGGAGCCATCCTGGACTTCCCGACGCACAACATGAGTGCCGCTCGACCTAGCCGGTGTTTTTCGCGGATGGTGGTGCACGATAGATGAGGATCCAGCCCCGTCAGGAGCTCCTGGAGATCTGGGCGGCCACCGTCCGGACGAGCTGGCAGGACGGAAAGTGGCAGTGGGGCGGGCGGGACGGGCCCAATTCGATCAGTGACGCCGAGCAGTTGCTCTGCATCCTGCTGCCGGCGACCCAGGCGGACTTCGGACTGGACCGTCCGGACGAGACCGCCGAGGAAATGATCAGGGCGCTGCGCCCGCTCGGTACCGCCACCCAGATTCCCCGGATCCTGATCCAGGTGTTGACGGAGTATTACCAGCGTTACACCGACAAATCCGGGACGCCGGTCTTCTCCGGCCGGACATATTTCCAGACCGACGGTGGCGAGCCCTCCGAACAGCAACTCGATCTCGACATCGTCGACTCGTTCGCCATGTCGATCACACTCTCCCTGGCCGCCATCGGTTTCGCCCGGGTCTTCCGCACGGCGGTACGCCGGGAGGAGATCCTCCGGGAGATCGACGAACTGGAGAGCATGGCGAGCGCGCGGCTGACCGCCGCCATGGTGGGTCTGCTGCGCAGCTTCGCGGTGAACGTCTTCGACGTCGACTCCGACGAGGGCCAGGCGCTGGTCCGTACCCTCAACCAGAGCAACCTGCCGCAGCGGCAGATCGTCGCGCAGTTGCGCCGCCGGCTGCGGCAGACCATCGCCAGCTTCCGCGAGGTCATGATCGGTTCCGGCCAGGTGGCCGACCTGGACAGTCCGAACCGGCTCTTCGAGTGCGGCTGGTCCTGGGGCATCGTCCGGGACGCCCCGGACGTCGAGACGACCGAGCCGGTCGGCCAGCAGCCGGTCGGCGTGGCGCCGGAGGAGCCCTACCTCTACTTCACCGTCATCGCGATCGACGCGATCGAGGAGCTCTTCACCGAGCGGACCCGGATCCTCGGTCTGCTCAACGAGGAGCAGCAGCGGCTCTCCCGGGCGCTGCAACTGCGCTGGGACCTGACCCGGGGCTACTGGGCCACCGTCGCCACCTTCGGCGACGGGCACCGCTGGCCGCTGGAGGACATCCCCTGGCGGACCACCGACCGGGACGCGACCGACTACTACACCCTGCTGGTGACCTCGCTGGCGGTCAAGGGTCTGGTGGTCGAGCGCGGCGCCGACGCCGAGCTGGGCCGGGTCGGTGCGGTGTTGGAGGAGCTGGCCAACCGGGCGCGGATCACCCGCCGGCCCTTCGACCAGGATCCGGCGCTCGCGCTGCACTCCCCGGGCGTACGGATGACCTTGCAGAACAGCGAGAAGCTGGGCGGCCCGACGCTGCGCTGGACGGTGACCGAGTTCTCCGCCCTGCTGTTGCAGCGCACCGTCTACATCGCCGGCCTGCTCAGCGACGCCGAGCAGCGGGCCAGGATGTTGGACCTGGCCGACCTGGTCTGGGACCATCTGGTGCTCCGCCGCCTCGAACGCGGCAGCGGCCGGAGCCTCTGGGACCAGCCGGCCCGGGTGTTCCGGCAGTTCGACGAGTTCCACGATTCCCCGTCGTGGTATTACACCGAGCGGGTGGTGCAGGGGCTGGTCACCACCGTCCGGGTGCTGCGCCGGCCACCGCTGCGCAGTGAGCGGCTCACCATGCACGCGCTGGACCTGCTCAACGAGGCCGAGCACCTCTACGACATGGAGCTGCTGGCCGGTGCGGCGGAGGCGGGTCCGAAGATGCAGCAGACGCTCCAGGTGGTCCGGGTGAACCTGCGGCGGGCCAGGGAGATCGTGCACGAGCGGCCCGGTACGGCGGCGGCGCTGACCAGTTCGGTGTTGCGCTGGCTGGACGAGTTGAACGCGGCCCGCCGCGACGTCGCGGAGGCTGGCTGAAATGTTGATCTTCGCAGCCTCCGACAAGGGCGGCACCGGGCGCTCGGTCACCAGCAGCAACATGCTCTACCGGAGCGCGTTGCAGGGCAGCGACGTCTGCTATCTCGACTTCGACTTCGGGTCGCCGACGGCCGGCGCGATCTTCAACATCGACTCCGCCGTGCACGGCACCACCCGGGGCGGGCTGCACGACTATCTCGACGGCGCCCTGGCCGAGCCGCAGCGGATCGAGGTCTGGACCGAGTCCGACCGGCCCAGCCTGCGCAACCGGCCGCCCGGCGCCGGCCGGCTGGTGCTGCTGCCCGGCGACAGCGGCGGCGGGGAGTTCCCGGCCACCCGGGAGCGGATCGAACGCTGCGCCCGGCTCTTCCTGCGGCTGGAGGAGGAGTTCGACCTCAGCCTCGTCGACCTCAGCGCCGGCCGGTCGTACGCCACCCAGATGGTGCTGGCGGCCACCGCCATGCCGGAGCTGAAGTCGGTACGGTCGCGCTGGCTGGTCTTCCACCGCTGGACCCGGCAACACGTCCTCGCCGCCTCCGGCCTGGTCTACGGCACCCGCGGCATCCTGGACGCCGGCACCCTGGTCGGGCACGACCACGACGAACTGGTGAACCGGCTCCGGTTCGTGCGTACCGCCGTGGTCGACCCGGACTCGCCGGAGTTGGAGGGGCTGCGGCCGGCGCAGGTCGCCTGGCTGCGGGAGTGCAACCAGGACCTGCTGGAGCTGGCCAGCAACAACCGGGTGGGCCGGACGATGCTGATCGGCTCCGTACCGCTCGACCCGGTGCTGCAATGGCGTGAGCAGCTCATCTCCGACAACGACGTGTACGCGCGCAAGATCGCAAACCTGGAGACCGTGGAGGCCTTCTCGGCACTGGCAAAGCTCATCGTGGACGACGCGGCCTGGGAGATGCTGTGATGAGACCGGATGTGACCTTCGAGGAGACGGCGGCCAGACGCAGTGTCGAGTCCGTACCGCTCTCGCACCTCTCCGTCGAGCTGGGGCACCTCTACATCGAGGAGTTCGCCGGCGGCATCGACCAGCTCCGCCGGCACTTCGCCCGGGTCGCGCCCTGGGCGGCGGCGGCCCGGCAGGCCTGCGCCGACCGGCTGCCGGGTGGCCGGCCCCGGATCAGCACCTGCTTCCTGATCGACGACTACTTCACCCGGTTCAGCACGCCCCGGGTGGTGATGGAACAGGTCCGCGAGGCCGCGCAGGACACCGGTCTGGTGATCGACTACTTCGCCCGGGAGGCCGGCTGCGCCCAGGCCGACGACATCCCGCTCGCCGAGCTGGTGCTCACCCAGCTCGTCTCCGATCCGGTCCCGGAGACCACCGGTGACCGCCCGCCGACCACGGAGACCGGCTGGCTCTGCAACGGCAGGCGGTCGCCGACCTCCGGCCCGGGGCAGGCGATGAGCGCCGGCCGGACCTGGCAGCCGCCGGTGCAGAACGCGGCGAACCGGCACTCCATCTTCATGGACGTCGAGCTGTGGGACTACGAGGAGGACGGCCAGCGGCGCTGGTCCTGCCCCTTCCTGGCAGCCGTCTGGCAGCTCATGCGGCTGGGTCTGCTCCGGCACGAGGGCGAGGGCGTCACCAACCCCTACCAGCTCGACGACTGGCCGGACGACTGGGACGAGATGCCGGCGGTGGTGAAGCTCAACCCGCACGCCGCGCCGTTCAGCGCGTACCGGACCTTCTCGGTGCTCGGCTCGCGCTTCCTCCCCATCGAGCACGCCGTCCGGACGATCCTGAGCCAGGTCTCGATCAGCCCGGCGGTGCTGGACCAGATCCAGACCCGCAGCCGCAACGAGCACATCGACCTGCCCAAGGACCTGGTCGAGCGGGCGGACTACGTCTTCGTCGGCGACTGACCGCACGCCGCTCACCGCCGTACGTCCGGCAGGTGGTCGGGGTCCGCGTCGGGTAGCCAGGTGAGCACCTGACCGGCCCGGCGCCGGAAATCGGGGTCCGGGTCGTCCCGGGCGAGTTCGGTGAGGAGTTCCCGGGTCTGGCGGTCGTCGCCGAAGTGGGTGCCGAGGGCCTGCACCGTGGCGGCCCGCACCGACCAGTCCTGGTCGCGCAGCCGCTCCACGAAGAGGGTACGCACCTCCGGATGCTCGGCGAGGCGTTCACCGAGCACTCGCAGCACCTCCCGGCGCACCTGCACGTCCCTGTCGTCGCCGGCCCGTTCGATCAGCAGCTCGCGTACCGCCCGGTCGGCGCCGTAGTACTCGCCGAGAATGCGTACCGCCACGGTGCGGATCTGCGGGTCCTCGCCGGTGGCCCGGGTCATCAGCACCTCGCACTGCTCCACGTCGGTGCCGAGCCGGGTGGCGAGTTCCACGGCGGCCTCGTGCACGAGTTCGGCGTCCGGGTCGTGCCGGATCCGTTCCAGCAGCGCCTCCCGGACGTCGGCGTCGACACCGACCCGCTGCACCAGCAGGCGTACGGCGGCGAGCCGGACCCGGGCGTTGCTGTCCCCGTGCACCCGACCGGCGAGCAGGTCGTGCACGTCGTCGCGGGAACCGCCCCGTTCCATCACCGCGGTGGCGGCGAGCGCGAAGACGGCGGCGTCCGGGTCGTGGTGCGCCCGGTCGACCAGCACCTGGTGGACCTGGTCGGTGAGCTGCGGCTCCCGGGTCAGCGCCCGGAGCGCGGCGAGCCGCACCTCCGCGTCGGAGTCGGTACGGGCCCGGTCGAGCAGCACCTCCCGGGTGGCCGGATCCCGGCGTACGGTGTCGGCGAGGGCGTTGACGGCGGCGAGGCGTACGGCCGCGTCGGAGTCGTCCCGGGCGAGCCCGGCGAGCACCTCGGAGACGGCGGAGTCCATCCCGACCCGCTCGATCAGGGCCCGGGCGGCGACCAGCCGGATCCGGGCGTCCCGGTCCCGCAACGCCAGCTCGCCGAGCGCGGCCCCGACCGACGCCTCGGCGCCGATCTCGTCGGTCAGCGCCCGGGCGGCGAGCAGCCGTACGTCGGCGTCCCGGTCGTGGCGGGCGGTGGTGACCATCAGGTCGATCAGTGCGGTGTCCCGGTCGAAGTGCTCGACCAGCATCCGGAGCGCGACCAGCCGGACGGCCTCGTCGATGTCCCCGCCGGTGCGGCTGACCAGCAGGTCCCGGGTGGCGGTGTCCGGGCCCTGCTGGTCGATCAGGGCGCGGGCGGCGGCCCGGAGCACGCCCGGGTCACGGTCGACCCGGACCCGCTCGACGAGCACCGATCGGACCTTGGCGTCGCCGGCCAGCCGCTCGCCGAGCACCCGCACGCTGGTCCGCCGGGTCACCGGGTCGGTGTCGTCGCGGGCGCGCTCGATCAGCAGGTCCCGGACGTGCCGGGTGGCGGCGAACCGCTCGACCAGGACGTGCGCGGCGGTCCTGGTCACCTCGGCGTCGGTGTCGGTGCGCAGGCACTCCACGAGTACGTCCCGGAGTTCGTCGTCGCCGCCGTACCGGTCACCCAGGGTCTGGATCGCGGTACGCCGTACGCTGGCGTGCTCGTCGGCGTGCGCGCGTTCCCGGAGCAGGTCGCGGACGTTCGGCTCGTCCCGGAAGCGTTCCCCGAGCGACTGCACGGCGGCGAGCCGCACCCCGGCGTACCCGTCGGCGCGGACCCGCTCGATGAGCAGGTCGCGGGCCTCCGGATCGGTGCCGAACCGCTCCCCGAGGGCCTGTACGGCGGCGAGCCGCACCCCGGCGTGGTTGTCGGCCCGGGCGCGCTTGATCAGCCGGGTCCGGGCCCGGGCGGCGGCGGCCTGGTGCGCGGGGCTGTCCACGGCGTTGGTGGCGAGCTGGGCCAGCTCGGCCAGGCCGGCGACCGAGGCGTAGGAAGCCGGGCTGTCGTCCATGCTGGCGAGCACGTCGTCGAAGAGGTCGTCGATCCGCTCGGCCGGGGTGGAGAGCATCGCGGCCAGCCGGGCGGCGTGGGTGGAGACCGGGTTCCAGACGACCCGGACGCCCCGGCGCCGGTACCAGGAGAGGTAGATCTTGCGGCCGGGCCAGTTCGGGCCGATCGCCTTGGCGGCCGGCAGGATCTCCTCGTCGATCAGCCGGGCGGTCTCCCGGTCGTCGATCGAGACGCAGTGCTCCAGCAGCAGGATGAGCTGCCGCAGCAGCGTCTCCGCCGGCTTGGCGGCGGCGCTGTGCAGGTTGCGGACCTCGGCCAGGCACTGCACGGCCAGCGCCAGGTTCCACGGCGGCGGGGCGAAGTCGGCCGGCGGCCACGGCTGGTTGACCTCGGTGGTGAGCAGCTGGATGAGCTGCGCGGTGTGGTTCTGGTGCAGCGCGCCGGCGAGCAGCCGGAGCACCTCCCGCCAGGACAGGTCGGCCCAGTGCTGCCGGAAGAGGTCCTTGAGCTGCTCGAAGGAGAGCACCTGGTCGTGCTGGAACTTCGCCAGGATGGCGTCGGCGCAGAAGAACTCCAGAAAGGTGCGGTGCACGAAGCCGTAGACCTGCGGGCCGTACCGGCTGAGGATGAAGTTCCGCTCCCGGAACTGGTCGATCATCGCCAGCGCGATGCTCCGGGCGGTGGCGGCGTCCCGCCGGTAGCGCTCGACGAGATATTGCTCGAAGACGTCGCTGAGTTCCGTCCGGTCGATGTAGTTCACCGTCAGGCCACGGTCGGCCGACTGCATCCGGTACGCCAGCCGGCGCAGCAGCTCCTTCTTGTCCTCCGGGTCCAGGAAGCCGGCGACCGAGGACTGCTCCCGCAGGTGCCGGTCGGTGTCCCACTGCGCCACCAGCACGGTCGCGGCGTGGTCGTAGAGCTTCCAGCGTTCCCGGGGGAGTGGCTGGTGCTTGCCGATGATCGCCAGGATGGTCAGCAGCAGCGGGTTGCCGGCGAGTTCCCGGATCGCGTGCGAGTGCCGCATCGCGTCCAGCAGCCGGGCCCGCTGGGCGCGGGCGTCCTCCGGCCGGTCCCGGATCGCCAGCCGGTACCAGCTCGACAGGAAGTCGCCGGTCTGCTCCTCGTCCAGGTCCTGCAAGGTGTAGTGCACGAAGCCGACGCTGGTCAGGATGCGCCGCGAATAGCCGATGATCCGGGACGTGACGATCATGCGTACCTGCGGGTGGTTGGCGGCGAAGCCGGCGATCTGCCGGGCCACCTCCTCCCGGCGGTGCCGGTCGAAGACCTCGTCCAGACCGTCCAGGATCATCACCGCCCGGCCGCCGACACCGAGGTGCCGCAGCAGCGCGGCCCGCTCGATGCCGAGCCCGTCGGTGCCGGCCCGGTGGTCGAGATAGTCGACGAAGTTGTCGCACTTCCCCTCGGCGACCAGGGTGATGAAGGAACGCAGCTCGATCAGCAGCGGCAGGTGGTCGGCGAGCGCGGTCAGCCGGTCGTCGACCGGACCACCGGTGAGGCTGAGCGTGACGTACCGGGCGGCGGTCGACTTGCCGGAGCCGGGATCGCCGAGCAACACGATCGCCCGCTGGTCCGGCGCGCCGAGCACGTCGAAGAGCCGCTGCAACGGCTTCGCCCGGTACGACTCGTGCAACTGCACCAACTCCCGGGGATCGACCTCCTCCGGTACGTCCTCGGTGCCGATCCGCCCCTCGGACTGCATCCGGCGCAGCCACTCCCGGGGCAGCTCGGCCGGGGGCGGATCCTCGCGTACCCACTGCTCGACGAAGACCGACATCAACTGGATCCGCAGGTAGTCCTCGGTCTGCTCCGGGGTCAGCGCGTCCAGGTCCAGCACCCCGTAGTGCTGCCGCAGCCGGAGCAGATACTGCTTCAGGGTTTCCCGGCTCAGCGCGTGCATGCCGTCGCCGATCGGCACCCCGGCGTCGGTGAGACAGTTCGCCACCGCCGCCGTCACCATCGCGGCCAGGTCGGCCGGGTCCCGGAAGGTGCTGCACATGTGCCGGTCGGCCAGCTCCGCCCGGAGCGCCTCGATCTTCTCCGCGTCCCGTCCCCGGTCCACGAAGCTGCGCGGCCAGGGCGCCTCCTCGTCCAACAGGAAGATCAGGCACGGCTTGCCGCCGGTGAGCGCCTCCCGATATTCGAGTTCGGTGATCGAGCGGTCGTAGCCGGCCGGGATGAAGCCGTACCGCCAGGCGAAGATGCCGACGTAGACGTCACATTCGGCGACGTCGGCGAGGCAGCGTTCGAGGGGACGCCGATCCTCGGCCACGTACGACTCCATGGCCATGTCCTCGACCCGCAGCCGGCGCAACGCCAGTTGTACGGCGGCCCGGCAGTCCTGCAGATCCCGGAAAGTGGCCGAGACGTAGACCTTGGTCACGGCGGCTCCTAGGGGGCGGCGTGAGCGGCGCGTAACGCAACCGTATCAATAGGACGCAACAGCCTGATTTGCGCTGGTGGGAGGCGGTGGGCACCGGGTACCGGACGTTCGCCGACAGACCCTGCCGAATTGCTGCCGGCCGATCACCGTCCCCGGCGCGAACATCGGTTACCGTGACGCTGTCACGGCGACCCGGCCCGGTGATGCGGTCACGGTGCCCACGAGGTTGCGGAGGAGCACATGCTCACCCTGGGCGAGGTCCACACCGGACTTCTACAGAACTCCAGCTCGCTTTCGCTGGAGAACACCGCCCAACTCCTCGACCTCCTGGTCGGCCAGCGGGTCCGCCGCTCCGAGCGCCCGATCGCGTACGCGGTCTCGCCGGACCAGCTCACCGGGGTCGACTGCCGGCTGCCGACCCGGACCGGCAGCCGTACCCGGGGCGTGGGGACGGTGGTCTCGCACGCGGCGGTGACCGGCGGGCACGTCCTACAGGGCTCCACCTACACCCGGCTGGACCGGGCGGCCAGCAACCGCCGGCTGATCTGGTCGCACTACCTGTCCCGACCCGGTTGGGTGGAGACGATCGGCAAGGTCGACATCCGGGACGTGGCGCAGGGCTTCCTCGGCCCCACCTACCAGCCGCAGACGCTCAACCTCGGTGCGATCAGCGCCCGGCTGATCGACGGGGTGCAGAGCTCCTCCCGGCTGGACCGGCGGCCGCCGTTCCGGACCAAGCGCACCCGGCTGCGCTGGGCGGTGCTGCCGGCCGCCGAGCCGGGGACCGAGGCGCACGGCAAGTTCCGGATCGAGTCCGACACGCTGCGTACCCTGGAGTTGACCGCGCCGCAGGAGGCGGTGCCGGCGCTGGTGGAGTTCTGCGAGGACCTCGCCCTGCACGACTGGCTGCTCACCACGCTGCTGTCGCTGATCGAGTTCAGCCTCACCGGGCCGGGCACCCGGACGCAGAAGATCGACCGGCTGCGACCGGCGATCGACTGCCTGCTGCACCTCTGGATGCCGGCCGCCCGGCTCGACGAGTCGGTGCTGCCGGTGTGGCGGGACCTCGAACACCGGCCCGGGTTCACCCGGCAGTGGCAGACCTCGGTGACCCGGATCCGCGACCAGGTGACGCTGAGCACCATCGCCCTGCTGGAAGCGCCGTCCCGCTGACCACGGGCGCCGTCCCCGCCGACCGTCGGCGCCGCGGCGTCGAGCCGGGCGGTCGGTCATCGGGTGCCGGGCGGCCGGGCGGAGAGTTCCCGCCAGGTGTCGGGCCCGGTCAGCAGGGTCCGGACCACGTCGTACGCCGCCTCCTCGCTGTCGAACTCGTAGAACCGGGAGATCCCCTCGGCGCCGCCCGCGCGCTGCTCCACGTGCCACTGGTCGGCATCCGCCCGGAGGTAGACGTCGCGCCGGGCCAGGCGCCCCCACTTGCCGTTCCACCAGTGCTTTCGTTGCTCCATGCGGGGACCTTATCGAACGTACGTTCGAGAAGATCACCGGGTGCCGGACCGTCACCCTGGCAGGTGACGGTCCGGGGGCTCAGGGGCGGCGCGGAGCCGGCGGGTACTGCTGGCCGAACCGCTCGTCCGGGCCCTCCGGGTGCCGGTTCGGCGCCCGGCCGGCGGCGACCAGCGCGTCACGGATCTCGGTGAGCAGCTTGATCTCCTCGCTCGGCGCGGCCGGCTCCGGCTCCTCACCCCGGCGGCGCCGCTCGGCGAGCCTGTTCAGCGGAAGGACCACCAGGAAGTAGAGCACGGCGGCGGTCATCAGGAAGGTGATGGTGGCGTTGAGAAAGGCTGCCCAGTCGACCTTGGCGTCGTTGGGCAGCGTCCAGGTGCCGGCCTTGATGCCCTCCTCGCCGCCGAACATGGTGATCAGCGGCTTCAGGAACGAGTTGGTGAACTGGGTGACCAGGCCGGTGAAGGCCGCGCCGATCACCACGCCGACGGCGAGGTCGACGACGTTCCCCCGCATGATGAAGTCTTTGAAGCCCTTGAGCATTGGCGTCTCCAGGTTGCCGGATTCGTGTCGGTCGACAACCTAGTGCCCAGTGCGGGGCGGACGAAAAGCGGCGGGCGACCGGCGCGGGACCGACGGGTGACGCCGTCAGTCGGTGGCGACGGGGCCGCCGGCCACCGCCTCGTCCACCGTGGCGTGCGTCTGGAGCACCTCCACCAGGCCGCTCACCTCAAGAATGCGCAACACCCCCCGGCGCGGCGCCGCCAGCCGGACCATCCCGCCGGCCTCGTCGGCGCTGTTCCGGGCGCGGACGAAGACGGAGAGTCCGGTGGAGTCGCAGAACGTCAGCTCGGCCAGGTCGAAGACCAGCCGGGCGTGCCCCTTCTCCAGCAGGTCCGTGATCTGGTCCTGCAGTTGCGGCGCGGTGGCCATGTCGAGTTCGCCCGCGACCGACACGACGACGACGTCGGCCCGCTCCTCGGTGTGCACCGTCAGGGACATTCGCGACCTCCTGGGATATCGGTCGAACCGTACTCCACAACCGGCCCGGTATGCATGACGGGCGGCGGAAGTCGACCGTCGGACCGCCGTACCGGTGTCGGCGACCGTACTCCGCTCTGCGCGAACAGGGGTTACCGGCGACCGGCCGCGCCGGGCACCATCGCCGGATGCGAATCCTCGTCCTCGGCGGCACCGTCTTCCTCGGCCGGGCCGTCGCCCGGCACGCCCTCGCCGCCGGCCACGACGTCACCTGCGCCGCCCGGGGCTCCTCCGGGGACCCGGTGGACGGCGTCCGCTTCGTCCGGGTGGACCGCGCCGACCCGGCCGGCCTGGCCGCGCTCACCGGCGACTTCGACGCGGTCGTCGACGTAGCCCGGCACCCCGGGCACGTCCGGCACGCGGTCGCCGCGCTCGCCGGCCGAGTGGGGCATTTCACGTTCGTCTCGACCGGCTCGGTGTACGCGGACACCGCCACCGTCGGCCAGCGGGTCGACACCGCCCCGCTCCTGGCACCGGCGCCCCCGGACGCGGAGGACCCGGAACTCTCCGCCGAGTCGTACGGCGCCTGCAAGGTGACCTGCGAGCAGCTCGTGACGGAGGCGTTCGGTGCCGACCGGGTCTTCGTCTGCCGGGCCGGGCTGATCGTCGGGCCGGAGGATCCGAGCGGGCGCTTCGAATACTGGGTCCGGCGGGCGGCCCGGGGTGGCGAGGTCCTCGCACCCGGCTCGCCCGACGACGCGGTGCAGTTGGTGGACGTACGCGACCTGGCGGCCTGGATCGTCGCGGCCGCCGAACGCGGGCTCACCGGCACGTACGACGGCACCGGCGCGCCGACGACCAGGGCGGCGCTGCTGGCCGACGTACTCCCCGACGGTGCCGAGCTGAGCTGGGTGCCCCAGGAGTTCCTGGCGGAGCAGGGGGTGCAGCCCTGGTCCGGCCCACGCTCGCTGCCGCTGTGGCTGCCTCTGCCCGAGTACGCCGGTTTCCTCACCCGGGACGTCTCCCCGAGCCTGGCGGCCGGGCTGCGGACCCGGCCACTGGCCGAGACCGTCCGGGACACCAGCGCCTGGCTGGCCACCGCCGGCCCGGAGGCGGGCCGGCGGATCGGTCTCACCGAGGCGGAGGAGGCCGAGGTCCTCGCCGCCTGGCGGGCCCGCTGACCCGGCCGTACCCGCCGGGCGGCTATCCGGTGCGGACCTGGATCCCGGGCGAGGTGGCGGCGGTACGCAGCCGGAGCCGGACGATCCGGGCGTCCGGTGGGATGTCGTAGACCACCGCCCCGGTGACCCGGTTGCCGGGGTTGATCTCGCTGAGAAAGCTGACCTGGTCGGCGTTGGCGAGCAGTCCGGCCGAAGTGTCGACCCCGAACCGCTGCCCCGCCGGCCCGTACGCGATCTGAAGGCTGTCCTGGAAGGTCACCGGTCGGGCGCCCAGGTTGCGTACCGCGAGGTCGACCAGGCAGAACTGCCCGACCGCGAGCTGGCTGACCAGCGGGTCGCCGACCTCGGTGAAGCCGCAGCGCACGGAGTGCACCTGGAATTCGAGGTCGCCGTCCCGGGCCGGCTGGTTGAGGCCGACGATCCGGGGGGCCGGGTCGCGCAGCCCGGTGTAGAAGTCCGGCCCCCAGGCGAGCGCGATCACCGCGGCGGCCACGCAACAGCAGGAGAGCACCGCGGCGACGAGGCCGAGTACGAACCACCATCGCCGGTCGGTCTGGCGTACGAACTCGGGAGTCCGGGCGGGGCCGCCGGGCGGTGGTCGGCCCGCCTCCGGCCCGGTTCCCGCCTCCGGTGCGGCCGGTTGGGGTGCCCAGATCGGCGGCTGCGGTGACTGCGGCGGGGAGTAACCGCTCAGTGGCGGAGTGCTGACCCGGGTCTCCGGCGTGGACCAGTCCGGCGGTGGCGGCCCCTCGGGGCGGGGTGGGGAGGGCGGGCCCGCGCCGGGGGCGACCGTGTCGGGGAAGCGGCCGGTCAGCGGTATCGGATCCGGGACCTCGTCGACCGAGGACCCGGCCGCCGGATCCGGGGTCGGCTCCCGGGTCGGCCCCTCCGGCGGCGGAGGGTCGATCGCCCAGTCCCACGACCGGGGGACCGGTTCGGCCGGGCGGTCCCCGGCCGGCGGTGGCTCGCCGGAACCGCCGCCGGGCCGGTACGGCTGCTCGCCGGGCTGGTCGGGGCTGGTCATCGCGATCCTCGTATCCTCCGGGGCCTCTGAGGAATAGTAGGCTTTAGCCGTATTCATCCCGGTAGGGATCGTCATTCTGATACCCGCGGAGGCGGGACGGGGCCGGCCGAGCCGCCGCTCCGGGCCACCGTCCGAGCCGCGGTGGCAGGATGATCGGGTGGTTGATCTCGTTACCGTCGACGACGTACGGGCCGCAGCGGAGGACCTGACCGGTGTGGTGCTGCGTACGCCGTTGCTGCCCTGCCGCTGGGACGACCGGCTCTGGCTGAAGCCGGAGAGCCTGCAACCGGTCGGCTCGTTCAAGCTGCGCGGCGCGACGCACGCGGTGGCCCGGCTCGACGCCGAACGGCGGGCCCGGGGCGTGGTCACGCACTCCTCCGGCAACCACGGGCAGGCGCTCGCCTACGCCGCCCGGGCCCGGGGCGTGCCGTGCACGGTCGTGATCCCCGAGGGTGCCACGGCGGCAAAGGTCGACCAGGTACGCGCCCTCGGTGCCGAGGTGCGCATGGTCGCCCCGGCCGACCGGCTGTCGGTCGCCGAGGCGATCGCCGCCGAGCAGGGACGGACCCTGATCCCGCCCTTCGACAACCGGCGGATCATCGCCGGTCAGGGCACCATCGGGCTGGAGGTGCTGGCGGACCTGCCGGAGCTGGACGTGTTGCTGGTGCCGGTCGGCGGGGGCGGGCTCTCCTCCGGGGTCGCGACCGCGGTCAAGGCGCTGCGCCCGGCAGCCCGGGTGATCGGGGTCGAGCCGGCGCTCGCCGCCGACGCCGCCGAGTCGCTGCGCAGCGGCGAACTGCGGCAGTGGGAACCGGCCCGTACCTATCGGACCAGCGCGGACGGCCTGCGAACGAACCTTTCGGCGCTGACCTTCGCCCACCTCCGCGCCCGGCTGGACGGCATCGTGACGGTCAGCGAGGAGGAGATCGCCGCCGCGACGACCCGGCTGGTCCGGGACGCCCGGCTGGTGGTGGAGCCGAGCGGCGCGGTGGCCACCGCCGCCCGGATGTTCCACGCCGCCGAGCTGCCCGCCGGGCGTACGGTGGCGGTGGTGAGCGGCGGCAACGTCGACCCGGCGGTACTGGCGGCCGCCGCCGGCCGCCCCGACCCGGGCTGACGGGGTGACGATCCGAGCTGGCGGCGTGACGAGGCGGCGCCACCGAGCCGGTCGGCGGTGTTCCCTACATTGGAACCATGGCTGACCGGACCGGTGCGAGCGCCTCGGACAAGACGTTCGCGGTGTTGGAGGCACTGGTCGAGCACAGCCGGCTGACCGACATCGCGGCGGCGACGAACCTGCCGAAGGCAACCGTGCACCGGATTCTCCAGGTGATGGTCGAACGCGGGCTGGCCCGGCCCGCCGGCAACGGGGACTATTTCACCGGCCCCCGGATGCTGGCGCTGGCCGGCCGGGTGATGCACCGGCTGGACCTGCCCGCCCGGGTACGCCCGGAGCTGGAGGAGCTGCAACGGCGCACCGGCCGTACCGTGCACCTGGCGCTGCTGCACGGTGACGAGGCGGTCTACGTGGCCAAGGTGGAGGCGGGCAAGCCGTACCAGCTCGCCTCCCGGGTCGGGATGAGCCTCGACCTGCACAGTACGTCGATCGGCAAGGCCGTCCTGGCGACCCTGGACGACGACCGGGTGGTGGCGCTCGCCGAGCGGACCGGGCTGCGCCGGCACACCCCGGGGACGATCGTCGAGGTCGGGAAGCTGCTCGCCGAACTCGCCACGGTCCGGTCCAGGGGCTGGGCCGAGGACCACGAGGAGAACGAGCCCGGGGTCTCCGCGACCGGCGCGGCGGTGTACGACCACGCCGGGCACGTGATCGGTGGGGTGAGCGCGGCGACGCTGAGCTACGAGGCGGCCGACCAGCCGGCGGACGAGGTGGGCCGGCAGGTGGTCGAGGCCGCCGGCCAGGTCTCCCGGGCCCTCGGCGCCCGCACCGTCCCGGGCTGACCGGGCGGCCTGACCACCGGTGCTGCTGCCGGTGGTGTCGGTCGTGTCGGTCGCACCGGTTGGCTGGGGTCTGGTCGGCCCGAGAGGAGTGCCTGTCGGGCGCCCTTTAGAGCTGGGTGCACAGCCGGGGCGGGTGGCCGGCTCGTGGTCGAGTCCGGTCGGGCCCGGGCGCACAGACGGGGCAGCTCGACAGGCTGTTGAAGAAGTGGTGGCAGCCCCGGCGCGGCAGCGAATTGTTTCCATCCGGTTGCGTCGCTCGACGTTACAGGCCAGACTGTGACGAAGGTAACTGTGGAACGGCGTTCCGCAGGACGGAACGACCGTGCTCTGGGGGTGACACCAGATGGCGCACGGCGAGGACCGCGACCAGACCGGCGACCGGGCGACGGCACACCGATCGCCGTCCTGGTCGACCGTGCCGACCAGCCGCGCGCCGGACCAGCCCGCAGCCGGGGCCGACGACGGGGTGACCCCGGTCGCCGTAGCCGCCGACGAGCTGGTGGAGATCGCCGCCCGGATCCTCGTCACCGCCGGCAGCCCGGAACCGGCCGCCCGGGCCGTCGCCGTCTCGCTGGTCGAATCCGACCTGGTCGGGCACGACTCGCACGGGGTACGCCGGCTGGTCCCGTACGTCGACGCGGTGCGCGGGGGCATGATCGATCCCTCGGCCGACCCCGTCGTCCGACGCCGGCACCGGGCCACCGCCGTCGTCGACGGCCGACGCGGATTCGGCCAGCTCGCCGCCCGGCTGGCCGTGACCGAGGCCCGCGACCTCGCCCGGGAGTACGGCGTCGGCGTGGTGACGATCGGCAACTGCAACCACATCGGCCGACTCGGTGAGTACGTGCAGACGCTCGCCGAAACGGACGCGGTCGGGCTGGCGTTCTGCAACATCGACCCGACCGTCGCCCCGTACGGCGGCCGGGAGCGCCGGCTCGGCACCAACCCGCTCGCCTGGTCGGCGCCCCGGGCCGACGGGCGGCCCCCGGTGGTCGTCGACTTCGCCACCTCCGCGATCGCCGAGGGCAAGCTCGCGCTCTCGCTGGCCCGGCAGGAGCGGGTCGGCACCGGCCTGCTGGTCGACGCGGAGGGCCGCGACTCCACCGACCCGGCCGACTTCTACACCGGAGGCGCGCTGCTGCCGTTCGGCCAGCACAAGGGCTACGGCCTCAGCGTGATGATCGAGATCGTCGGCGGGCTGCTCTCCGGCGCCGGAGTGTCCAGCCTGCCCGGCTACGACAACACCAACGGCACCGTACTGATCGCCATCGACATCGAGACCTTCGTACCGGTCTCCGGATTCCGGAGCCGGTCGGAGGAGTTCTGCCGACTGCTCGGCGACACCGCGCCCGCCGTCGACACCGACCCCGGCCCGGACGGCGTGCTGGTGCCCGGCGAGAAGGAGGCGCGGACCCGCGCCGCCCGGATCTCCGAGGGGATCACCCTCGCCCCGTCCACCTGGCGCGAACTGGCCGAGCTGCCGGGCGGACCCGAGCTGCCCGGCGTACCCGTACCCGTACCCCACCCCCGAAACCGCGCCGACGGCGCGGCCCCCTCGCCCGAGGAGAACCCTGATGACACCGGTGGACCCCGCGCCCCCGCCTGAGCCCGAAACCACCTCCGCTCCCTCCGACCAGGAGCGCACCCCACCCGCCGAGCTGCGCCGGGTCGTCTCGGCCTCGCTGGTCGGCACCGCCCTGGAGTGGTACGACTTCTTCATCTACGGCACCGCCGCCGCGCTGGTCTTCGACGAGATCTTCTTCCCGGACGCCGAGCCGGCGGTCGGCACGCTCGTCGCGTTCGCCACCTTCGGGGTGGCGTTCCTGTTCCGTCCGGTCGGCGGCTTCTTCTTCGGCCGGCTCGGTGACCGGATCGGCCGCCGTTCCACACTGATCATCACGACCCTGGTGATGGGCATCGCGACCGGGCTGATCGGCCTGCTGCCGACGTACGACCAGATCGGGGTCTGGGCGCCGATCCTGCTGGTACTGATGCGGATCTGCCAGGGGCTCGGCGCCGGAGCCGAGTTCGGCGGCGCGTCGACCCTGCTCGCCGAACACGCCCCACCGGAGCGGCGCGGCTACTACGCCTCGTACGCCCAGACCGGGGTGCAGATCGGTCTGGTGCTCGGTACCGTCTCGTTCCTGCTGGTCGGGATGCTCCCCGACGACCAGCTCGAATCCTGGGGCTGGCGGATCCCGTTCCTGGCCAGCTTCCTGATGATCTTCGTGACCGTCTACGTACGGCTCCGGGTCACCGAGTCGCCGGTGTTCCGCCGGATGGAGCGCAGCCGCACCGTGGTCCGGACGCCGATCCTGGACACCCTGAAGATGTACCCCCGCAACTTCCTGGTCGGGATCGGGGCGCACATCTGCGACACCGCGATCGTCTACATCTTCGCCACCTTCAGCGTCGCCTACCTGACCAACGAACTCGACCAGCCGCGCTGGGTGGCGCTGACCGGCGTGATCCTGATGGGGCTGGTGGTGATCGCGGTCCAGCCGATCTACGGCGCACTCTCGGACCGGATCGGCCGCAAGCCGCTCAACCTGTTCAGCGTGGTCTTCACCGCCGCCTTCGCCTTCCCGTACTTCTGGCTGCTCAACACCGAGGTGACCGCGCTGATCTGGCTGGCGCTGATCATCGCCGGTGGCATCGGCTTCGCGCCGATGATCGCCGTACAGCCGGCGTTCTACGCGGAGCTGTTCGGTGCCGGGGTCCGCTACACCGGCTTCGCCGCCTCCCGGGAGATCGGCGCCGCCATCTCCGGCTTCTCCCCGCTGATCGCAGCGGCACTGCTCAGCACCGCCGATGGCTCACCCTGGCTGGTCGCACTCTGGATCATCTTCACCGCCGCCGTCTCGCTGGTGGCGTTCCTGGCCGCCCGGGAGACCCGGACAATGGACATCAACGCCGTGCACGCGTACCAGGAGAGACCGGAAGCCGGTCCGGGAGCGACGCCGCCGACGGCCTCCACCCCGGTGGAGACGGCGCGATGAACCTGGAGAAGACCGTCGCCGTGGTCACCGGCGGTGGCACCGGGATCGGCCGGGCGGTGAGCCTGGCGCTGGCCCGGGCCGGCGCGGACGCCGTGGTGGTCAACTTCAGCCGGTCCCGGGCCGAGGCCGAGGAGACGGCGGAACGGGCCCGGGAGTGGGCCGGCCGCTCCCGGGCGCTCGCCGCCGACGTCACCGACGACGCCCAGGTACGCGCGATGGCCGAGCAGGTGGTCGCCACCTTCGGCCGGGTCGACGTGCTGGTCAACAACGCCGGTGGTACCCGGGCGGTCGAACACCCCGACCTGGACGGGCTGACCGACGACATCTGGCGGGACGTGCTCGACCTGAACCTGCTCGGCGCGTTCCGCTGCGCCCGCGCCTTCGCGCCCGCGCTGCGGGAGACCGGCGGGGCGATCGTGAACATCTCGTCGATCTCCGGCTACCGGGCCGGCGGCTCCTCGATCGCGTACGGGGTGAGCAAGGCGGCGATGCTCCAGCTCACCCGCAACCTGGCGGTGGCGCTCGCCCCCGAGGTACGGGTCAACGCGGTGGCGCCCGGCACGGTGCAGCACACCCGCTGGCAGCCCGGCCTGCACGGCGAGGAGGGTTTCGCCCAGCGGAGCGCCCAGGAGCGGGAGGTGGTGCCGCTGCGCCGGACCGCCGACCCGGAACACGTCGCGCAGGCGGTGCTCGGGCTGCTCGGCATGGACATGGTCACCGGCGAGGCGGTCATCGTGGACGGCGGCAAACACGTCGTGTACTAGTTCGCCGGGCGGGGTGGAGTTAGCTCCACCCCGCCCCGGGACCTGACGCTCCTGACCGGGCGGCCCGGCGCTGGTGTGCTCGACTGGTGACCACAGCCACCGCCGTAACGGCCCCCCGGACCCGCATCCCCGACCTCGACGCACTGCGCGCCTTCGCGCTGCTCGGCATCCTCGTCGTCAACATCACCTTCGTGGCGACCGGCTACAGCCTGAACGTGACCGACCCGGCCTACGACTCGTGGCTGGACGACGCGGTGCGCTGGGCCAACCTCAGCTTCTTCGGGATGAAGTTCTACCTGCTCTTCTCGTTCATGTTCGGCTACAGCTTCGTGCTCCAGACGGAGGCGGCGGCGCGGGCCGGGGCGGCGTTCCGGCCCCGGATGGTACGCCGGCTGCTCGGCCTGTTCGCCCTCGGCGCGGTCAACGCGGTCTTCCTGATCAGCGGCGACATCCTCACCGTCTACGCGCTGCTCGGCGCGGTCCTGCTGGCGATGCGCGGGGTACGGGACCGTACGGCGCTGATCGTCGCCGCCGCGCTCTACGGCTATCTGCTGCTGAGCATCGGGTCGAGCATCCTCTTCCTGGACATGTCGAGCTACTTCGACCACGCGGGTCAGGTCGCCGCCGCACAGGAGTCGGCCGCCAACCTGGCCGGTGGGTTCGGCTCGGTGGTGCACGAGCACATCGCGATCCTGCCGCTCTACGCCCTCTCCCAGTTGACCGTGCAGGGTCCGACCACGCTGGCGATGTTCCTGCTCGGCATGGTCGCCGCCCGGCGGCGGGTACTGGTCGGGCTCACCGGCCGCGAGTCGTGGCTGCGGATCGTCCAGCTCGTCGGTTTCCCGGTCGGCATCGTCGGCGGCGCCGTCTACGCCTCGCTCGGCGGCAACGGCAACACCCTCGGGGTACTCGTGAGTGCGATGACGGCGCCGCTGCTGGCCGCCGCGTACGCCGCCACGCTGATCCGGGTGGTGCACAGCGAACGCGGCCGCTCGCTCGGTACGGCGTTGGCCCCGGCCGGCCGGATGGCGCTGTCGAACTACCTCGGCCAGTCGGTCGCCACGCTGCTGATTTTCACCGGTGTCGGCTTCGGCCTGGTGGGTCAGGTGTCTCCGCTGGAGATGATGCTCTTCGCGGTCGCGATCTTCGCCGGTCAGGTCGTGCTCAGCCGCTGGTGGCTGGCGCGGCACGGACACGGCCCGGCCGAGTGGCTGCTGCGCTGGTTCACCAACGCGGAACGCCCCGCCTGGCGGCGTCTGCCCCGGCCGGTCGGCTAGTCATCGCGTCGAGGTCGCCGCGCGCTCGTCGTACCTGGTACGGGCGGCGGCGATCTCGTCCAGGTGGGATTCGGTCCAGTGCACCAGCGACTGGATCGTGTGGTGCAGGGTGACGCCGAGCGGGGTGAGCGCGTAGTCCACCCGGGGCGGTACGACCGGGTGGACGGTGCGCTGGACGAGTCCGTCGCGTTCGAGCTGGCGCAGTGTGACGGTGAGCATCCGTTGGCTGATTCCGTCGATCTCCCGGCGCAGTTCGGTGAAGCGCAGGCTCTGCCGGTCGAGCAGGGCGATGACCAGCAACGACCACTTGTCGGCGATCCGGTCGAGGATCTGGCGTACCTCGCAGTCCTCGCGCCCGTCCCACTGCCGGGCCGTGTAGTCGCCCTCGGTTCCCGTGCAGTAACCGGGTGACTTCGAAGTGCCTTCTTCCACGATGGTCAAGCCTGACCGACGATTTCCTTGGTTACAAGAGGGAACTGACCAGCCGGGTGGTAACCGAACGACGCGCCCCGGCCGTTCCCTCGCGCGGTCCCGCCTGTGCTGAGGAGCCGTTCCGTGTCCAGTCCACCGACAGTCCAGCAGTCCACCGGTACGCACCGGCCCGACGCACGCACCTGGGGCGTGCTCGTGGTCATGTGCGGGGCGATCTTCCTGGAGGGCATCGACGTGGCGATGCTCAACGTCGCCCTGCCGTCGATCCGCGCCGACCTCGGCCTCTCCACCGGCACCCTGCAATGGGTGATGAGCGCCTACGTCCTCGGCTACGGCGGCTTCATGCTGCTCGGCGGTCGTGCCGCCGACCTCTACGGGCGGCGTCGGATGTTCCTCTGCTGGCTGCTCGTCTTCCTGCTCTTCTCCGGGCTCGGCGGGCTGGCGACGCAGAGCTGGATGCTCGTGCTGGCCCGGTTCGTCACCGGCGTCGCCGCCGCGTTCATGACCCCCGCCGGACTCTCGATCATCACCACCAGCATCCCGGAGGGACCGCAGCGAAACCGCGCCCTGCTGGTCTACGCCGGGATCGCCTCCGGTGGGTACTCGCTCGGGCTCGTCGTCGGCGGCCTGCTGACCGCGATCGACTGGCGCTGGGTCTTCTTCGCCCCGGTACTCTTCGCGCTGGTCCTGCTGATCGCGGCGGTACCGCTGGTGCCGCGATCGCCCCGGCCCGCGCCGACCGGCCAGGGGATCGACCTGGCCGGCGCGGTCACCGTGACCGCCGCGCTGCTGCTCTTCGTCCTGACCGTCGAGCGGGCCACCCACACCGGCGTCGCGCAGACCATCGGTACGGCCGCCGCGTCGTTGGCCCTGCTCGGCGCGTTCCTCACCATCGAGGCACGGTCCCGTACCCCGCTGGTCCGGCTCGGCATCCTCCGCTCCGCGGCACTGGTCCGGGCGAACGTCACCGGGCTGCTCTTCCTCGCCGCCTTCGCCGGCTTCCAGTTCATCGCCGTGCTCTACCTCCAGGAACTGCGCGGCTGGTCGACCCTGGAGACGAGTCTCGCGCTGCTGGCCGTCAGCGTGGACGTCGTACTCGCCCCGCTGCTGACACCCCGGCTGGTCGCCCGGTACGGCAATCCTCGGGTGATCCTCGGCGGCCTGCTCCTCGCCGCCGTCTCGTACGCGCTCTTCCTGCGGATCGGCCCGGAGACGACGTACCCGGCGATGTTTCCGACGGTGATCATCCTCGGCGTGGCGTTCGCGCTGGTCTACGGGCCGCTCACCATCGCCGCCACCGACGGGATCGCGGAGCGGGAACAGGGCCTGGCCGGCGGGCTGCTCTACACGTCGATCCAGTTCGGAACCGCCCTCGGCCTCTCCGTGGTGACCGCCGTCAACGTCGCCGCCACCGGCACCGACGGCGGCCCGGCAGCGATGCTCGACGGCTATCGGGCGGCCCTGCTGGTGCCGCTGGCCGCCGTCGTCGTCGCGGCCGTGGTCACCGCCTTCGGGGTACGCCGCCGCACCTCCTCCGGGGATGTCGAGCCGGGGGACGGGGCCGACCTGTCGACCGCCGTCGTCAGGGCACCGGCGGAACCCGTCCGCTGACCTCCCGACGGGTACGGGTCAGCCTCGGTTTCGCGGCTGGCCCGTACCCGCTGCCGGTGACGGGTCTATATGCGCCGGATCGGAAGGCGGCCGGTCCGCCCGCCGGCACCACCCGGCGCGGCTCCGGTGGGCGACGTCCACGCCGCCGATCTGGCGTTCCCGCCCCGGGGCGGGGTGCGGGCCGGCGTCGGTTCATCGCGGGTCCGGTCGGCGGCGTCGGGGCAGCGCCAGCGGAGCCCGCACCGGCAGTAGCGCCAGAACCGCCGCCAGTCGGGGCGATGGCGGGGCGCCAGCGGTACCGGTCGAGGTGCCCGTCGTAGCCAGCTCATCGTTCGGCCTCCGATCGCCGCTGTGGTTGCTGGAAGCGGGGGCCGTCCCCGAGGCGGGGGAGGCGTTCCGGGGGCGGCCCCCGCGCGGTTCCGTCCGGGCCGGGCCAGCACCGAACGGTTCCGCTGCCGACACTCTGGACGGACGGTGCCTACGTTCGGTAGACATTGCGGGACACTGGGCGACCGTCCGACTTGTCGGGTGTGATCGGGTAGGCCCGGGCCGGATGTGGAGGGAGCGTGGGCAGGTCATGGGCATGCTGGCAGACTTCTTGATCGCGGAGCTTCGGGCGGCTCGGGCGACTCGGAAACTGAACCAGGACGAGTTCGGCAGGATCGCAAACTACTCCGGGTCGCACGTGAGCGCGGTCGAGACCGGCGGCCGGCCACCGACCGAGGACTACGTCGCGGCGGTCGACGAAGGGCTCCAGACCGGCGGCATCTACAGCCGGCTGCTCGCCAAGGTCACCGCCTTCGACGACGCACCGGTCTGGCTCCGCCCCTGGCTGGAGTACGAGCGCGAGGCGGTCGCCCTGCGCGCCTGCAACCCGCTGCTCATCCCCGGCCTGCTCCAGACCGAGGCGTACGCACGAGCCGTCATGTCCACCGGTCTGCACACGACCGAGGAGGTGGAGCGGATCATCGCCGGCCGGCTCGAGCGGCAGTCGATCCTGGACCGTGACGACCCACCGCTGGCCACCTTCGTCATCCCGGAGACGGTTCTTCGCACGGGTCAACCGAAGATGCTCCGCGAACAGCTTGAACATCTGCTGCGGCTGAGCGAACGTCCTCGGATCTTCATACATGTGGTTCCGGCGACCGCTGGGCTCTGGCTGGGGCAGTCAGGGCCGTTCGTCATTGCCTCGTTCGATGGCAGCGACGACGTGGCATTCATGGACGATCAGTTGCAGGGGCGAGTCGTGACGGATCCGACGCAGGTTGCTCGGCTCAACCGGATATGGGAGGTTGTGAGGGCGGTTGCACTGCCGCGCGACCTCTCTCGGGACCTGATTCTGAAGCTGGTGAACGAATTGTGAGTACCGAGCCGCGCTGGAGGAAGTCGAGCCGAAGCAACGCCGGCTCCGCCGAGTGCGTCGAGGTTGCCGACGATCTGGGCGGGGCGGTCGGCGTACGGGACTCGAAGGATCCGGACGGGCCGGTGCTGGCCTTCGCGCCCGTGGCGTGGCGGGCGTTCGTCGCTGGTGTACCGGGCCGACGACGGTGGTGACGCCGCGGCTAGCCGGCCGGGCCGCGTAGGTGGTGGCTGACGTCGCCGAGGAGATCCGTCCTGATCCACCGTTCCGTGAAGCGCCAACCGGCGTCGCGCCGCTCGAAGCGGTCCCGGCACCGTCCACTCGCCACCACCTGGAGCGGAAAGTCGGGTAGCGCCTGGAAGACCGTGACGTACGAGCTGGACTGGGCGCTGCCGGCCGCCTCGTCGACCTCGACGACGAGGTTGCTGGCCACATGCCTGGTACGCGGCGTCCCGTCGTCGTAGAGCACCAGCGTGTCGTGGACCAGCCGCTCGACCGCGTCCCGGCCGTCCAGGGGTGGGCCGCTGTCGAGGGTGACGCTGGCGTCCGCGACGAGGTCGGAGAGTCCGGCGAAGTCCCCGGTGTCCAGCAGTTCGTAGTACCGGGCGATCAGGTTCTCGATCGCCCGGTGGCTGGGCAACTCGACGGGTGGGGCGTCGGCGAAGCGGTCGGTGTCCATCTGGCTGCCTCCGGGCAGGTGAAACGCCGGGCGGAGGTGGCCGGGGTCAACTCTACTGTCGGATGCCGGGCTCGGCGGTGCGGAACTGGCAAGACCGGTGGGCGGGCCGGCTGGGCAGTTCGCCGATCACGGGGTCGCGGTCGTGCTCGATGTCGTCGGTGTGGCCGCTCCGGCGAGTGCGGCCAGTACGGCGGCGACGGCGGGCGGGTCGGGTGGTTCGCCGTAGGTGGCGGCGTGGATCTGGCGGCGGAAGCCGGTGAGTTCGCTGGCGTGGATGTCGGGCCGGCGATGGGCCTGGAGCGCGAGGCCGGGCAGGATCGCCACGCCTGTGCCGGCGGCGACGAGGGCTTGCACGACGACCATGTCGTCGCTGAGTGAGGCGATCCGGGGGGTGAAGCCCGCTCGCCGGCACGCGGCGGTCAGCTCCTCCTGGCACCGTGCGCACCCGCCGATCCAGGCGGAGTGGCGGTGGTTCGCGAGGCTGTCGTCGGGGCGCTGGCTGATGAGGTGGATGGGGTCGTCGGCGAGGTGGCGGAGGCGGAATCCGTCGTCCTCGACCGGGGCGTCGGCGTGGCGGAAGACGAGTGCGACATCGATCTCGCCGTGTCGCAGCATCTGCAACGCTTCGACCGGGTGGCGGTCGATCAGGCTCAGTTCGAGTCCCGGGTGCGCCTGGGCCAACGTGACGGCCGCCCTGGGCACGATTGTGCTCAACGCCGACGCGTTGGCGGCCAGCCGGACCCGCCCGGACCGCAGGCCGACCTGTGCGGCGAGTTCGCTGGTCGCCGCGTCGACCCGTCCCACGATCTCGGCGGCCCGGTTGGCCAGCAGCCACCCTTCCGGGGTCAACCGGATGCCACGACCGATCCGCTGCACGAGCCGGACGCCGGTGGCCGCCTCCAGGCGGGACAGGTGGTGGCTCACCGACGGTTGGGAGTAGTGCAGCTCTCTCGCCGCTTCGGTCACCGACTCGTGCCGGGCCACCGCAGCCAGGACCTTGAGGTGGACCAGACTCAGCATTGATCAAAGATATCAATGAGTCTGCCACAGGATTGGCATTGGACGTCATGTCACGGCTGCTGAATGCTGATGTCCCGGACAGGAACCGCACCGCGAGGGCGACGCCAGGTCGCGCCAGGAGGACAGGCAATGACCGCACATATCGGCAAGGTGGTCTGCGGCATCACGATCTCGGCCGACGGGTACTCGGCCGGGCTCAACCAGACCGAGGAACGCCCGTTCGGCGAGGACGGGGGCGACGGCTGGGGCGACAAGCTGCACGCCTGGTTCACCGACGCGCCCGAGGAGAGCAGGGCCGAGATCGACCAGATGACCGCGGCCAAGGCGTTCATCATGGGCCGCAACATGTTCGGCCCGGTGCGTGGCGAGTGGGATCGGCAGTGGAACGGCTGGTGGGGCGACAATCCGCCGTACCACGCACCGGTGTTCGTGCTCACCCACCACCCGCGCGAGCCGCAGCCGATGGAGGGCGGCACCACGTTCCACTTCGTCACCGACGGGATCGAGTCGGCACTGGCACAGGCGCGCGAAGCGGCCGGCGACGGCGAGGTCGCGATCATGGGCGGCGCGACGACCGTCAACCAGTACCTCGCCGCCGGCCTGATCGACGAGTTGCGGCTGCACATCGCGCCGCTCACGCTCGGCGCCGGTACGCGGCTGTTCGAGGGCGTTCCGCCGCTGAAACTGGAGCAGGTGACGTCACGGGCGACGAGCCTGGTCACGCACGTGACCTACCGCGTGCTCTCCTGAACTGGCGGGCGCGCACCCCGCCTACCAGCGGTGCGACGGCGCCGCCGGTTCGGCAGGGCCGGAAGAACGGCGCCGGCCCCGCACCGGGGTTCGGTGCGGGGCCGGGGTCGCGGCGGGTCGGCGTTCCGCCGCGCGTCTGACTCGTCAGGCGCGTCGCCACTTCTGGTTCGCGCCGCCCGTGCACTCCCAGAGTTGCAGCTTGGCACCGTTGGCGGTGCTCCGGTCGCGTACGTCGACGCACTTGTTCGCCTGCGGGTTCACCAGGTCGCCGGCCGCGCTCAACACGAACTGCTGGGCGGGGTTGCCGTTGCAGCCGACGATCTGGATGTTGGCGCCGTTGGCCGTCGAGCCGTTCGCCACGTCCATGCACTTGCCCATCGCCCGGACCGTGCCGCCGGTGAAGGTCCAGCTCTGCGCGGCGGTGCCGTTGCAGTCCCAGATCTGCAACTGGGTGCCGTCGGCCGGGTTGGCGCCGGGGATGTCGATGCACTTGTTGCCGATCCCGACGATCTGGTTGCCGGTGCCGGGGTTGCCGCCGCCACCGGTGTTCCAGGCCCAGACGCGGACGTAGTCGACCAGCATCTGCTGCGGGAACGTGGTGCTGGCGTCGGGGTAGCCCGGCCAGTGGCCGCCGACCGCGATGTTCATGATCATGAAGAACGGGTGGTCGTAGACCCAGCGGTTGCCGTTCAGGTCAGCCGGGGTCTTGCGGCCGTACTGGATGCCGTCGACGTACCAGGTGATCGAGTCCGGTGCCCAGTCCACGGTGAAGGTGTGGAAGGCGTCAGCGAACGCCTGGCCGCCGGGGAGCGTGTAGCGGGAGCTGATCGCGCTGCCGCCGGAGTACCCCGGGCCGTGCAGCGTGCCGTACACGTTGCCGGGCTCCCGGCCGATGTTCTCCATGATGTCGATCTCGCCCTGGTCCGGCCAGGGCATGCCGCCGAGCATCCAGAACGCCGGCCAGATGCCCTGGCCGCGTGGCAGCTTCATCCGGGTCTCGAACCGGCCGTAGGTCTGGCTGAAGCGGTCCGCGGTGAGCAACCGGGCCGAGGTGTACTGGCAGCGGCCGTAGTGGCACTGGTAGTTGGCCGGGTTCTCCCGGCGGGCGGTGATCACCAGGTTGCCGTTGCCGTCGTGCGCGGCGTTGCTGGTGCTGTTGGTGTAGTACTGCTGCTCGTTGTTGCCCCAGCCGCTGCCGCCGATGTCGTACTTCCACTTGCTGCCGTCGGGCGGGGTGCCGGCTGCCGCGTTGAACTCGTCGCTCCAGGTGAGCGCGCCCGGCTCAGCGGCGGCCGGGCTCGGTGGGGTTACCACCAGCGTCGTGGCCAGCAGGGCCAGGACGAGGGTGGCTCGGCGTGTACGCATGCAAATGTTTCTACGCCAGAGAGCGCTTTCTTGCAAGGTTGTTAACTGAAACGACTCCGCTTGACCTTGACACAGTGCAAAGGTCTGCACTGTCTCAGGAGGTGGTCTGCGATGGCTGGACCAGAGAAAGACGCGGAGACGGTTGGAGCTCTGCGAGGGCTGGAGCACAGCGACCCGTCGGTGCGGCTGCGGTCGGCGTTGGCGGTCGGCACGACCCCGGACCAGCGGCTCGTCGACAAGCTCATCGAACGATGCGCGACCGAGCCGGAATTCTACGTGCGGGAGATGCTCACCTGGGCACTGATCCGCCACCCAGCGTCAACAACGGTGCCGAAGCTTGTCGACGAACTCCGCTCGCGACGGGCACAGGCACGGAGCCAGGCGTTGCACACGCTGTCCAAGATCGGGGATCGGCGAGCGTGGCCAGCGATCACGCGGGACCTGCTGACCGATGCCGAGGACGAGGTGGCGCGGAGCGCCTGGCGAGCAGCGGTCGCGCTGGTGCCCGCCGGCGAGGAACCCGAATTGGCCGCAGTGTTGGCCACCCAGCTCGGGCGCGGCAACCATGAGACGCAGTTGAGCCTCAGCCGGGCGCTGGTCTCACTCGGTGAGGTGATCACGCCGATCCTGCACGCGGCGACGACCGATCCCGATCCTCGGGTGCGTCAGCACGCGCTCGCCACGGAACGGCTGTTGCGCGACCCGGATGCCGGATTCGAGTTCGCGATCGAGGAGGCGAGGCGCATAGTGGCCCTCGGCACGACTCGCCGGGAAAGGTGACCGGCAGTGTTGATCGGTGAGGTGGCCCGACGGTCCGGGGTGAGCGCCCGAATGCTCAGGCATTACGAGTCACTCGGCCTGATATCGCCCACGGGTCGTACCGGGACCGGTTACCGCGAGTACTCCAGCGAGGACATCCGGCGGATCTTCCATATCGAGAGCCTGCGGTCACTGGGCCTGTCGCTGCGTGACGTCAGGCGCGCGTTCGATGATCCCGACTTCGCGCCAGCGGAGCTCGTCAACGACCTCATCCGCCGGACGCAGGAACGTGTCGCGGCTGCGACGGAGCTGCTCACGCGACTCCAGCGAATCGGGGCAGCAGAACCCGCAGACTGGGCGGATGTGCTCCAGACCGTCGCACTCCTGCAGCAACTGGGGTCGGAGAGCGCCGGTACGCGCCTGCGTGCGGCGCTCTCCTCGATCCAAGAGGTTCCGGCGCCAGCAGAAGCACTGGCCGAGGCAGCACTGAGCGAGACGGACCCGAACGTCGTCGGAGCCCTTCGGTGGGCCCTGGCGCAATCTGGCGACGGCGGGTTGGCGCTGCTGGCGCAGGGACTCGACTCATCAGTGGCTGAGGTGCGGAAACGCGCCGTTCAGACCATTGCGGAGATCCCGGACGGCGCCGCGACCGCACTGCTGCGCAACGCTCTCACCAACGCCGACATCGTGGTCCGCAGGTACGCCGCTCTGGCGCTCGGGGCACGTGGAGTGACCGATGCGGTTCCGACACTGCTGGAAATGATCGTCGATGCGGCGAACGACATCGACGCGGCCGACGCACTCAGCGCGCTGGCGACTGATCCTGCGTGGGCGGACCAGATCGCCAGCGGCCTGGTCCACCGCCTCGACCACGCCACCGAGTCGGACACACGTCGACGGCTGACGCAGGCGCTCGCGGACATCCCGCGGATCACCGCCGCTCGGGCCCTCGCAGAACTGTCACATGACGAAGACCGTGCAGTCGCGCTCACCGCGACCTACATCCTCGAACTCCGCGACGCCCGATGACACCGACCGGTACGGCGTACAGCGCCGCTATGCCGTGACGCGCAGCCGGTCGAGGATCCAGGCCGCGACGAACGCCTCCTCGCGCCAGGAGTCGTAGCGCCCGCTCGGACCGCCGTGCCCGGCGCCCATCTCCGTCTTGAGCAGGTACGACCCCTGCGGGGCGACCGCCCGGAGCCGGGCGATCCACTTCGCCGGCTCGTGGTAGAGCACCCGGGTGTCGTTCAGGCTGGTGACGGCGAGGATCGGCGGGTAGTCCTGCGCGGTGACGTTCTCGTACGGCGAATACGACTTCATGTACGCGTACACCTCGGGGTCGGCCAGCGGGTTGCCCCACTCCTCCCACTCGGTGACGGTCAGCGGCAGCGACGGGTCGAGGATCGAGTTGAGCGGGTCGACGAACGGCACCTGCGCGACGATCCCGGCGAAGGCGTCCGGGGCGATGTTGGCCACCGCGCCCATCAGCAGCCCGCCGGCCGAGCCGCCCCGGGCGACCAGCCGGTCCGCCGAGGTCCAACCGGCCTTGACCAGGTGTCGGGCGGTGGCCACGAAGTCGGTGAAGGTGTTCTTCTTGGCCAGCAGCTTGCCGGTCTCGTACCACCGGCGGCCCAGCTCGCCACCGCCGCGCACGTGCGCGATAGCGAAGACCACGCCCCGGTCCAGCAGGGAGAGCCGGGGGATCGAGAACCACGGGTCCATGCTGGCCTCGTAGGAGCCGTAGCCGTAGAGCACGCAGGGCGCCGAGCCGTCCCGGGGCGTGCCGACCCGGCAGACCAGCGAGATCGGCACCCGGGTCCCGTCGTCGGCCAGCGCCCAGTCCCGGTGCTGCTCGTAGTGCGCCGGGTCGAAGTCGCCGAGCACCGGCTTCCGCTTGCGCAGCACCATCTCCCGGGTGACCAGGTCGAAGTCGTAGACCGAGTCCGGGGTGGTCAGCGAGGCGTAGTGCAGCCGTACGCTGGTGGTCTGGTATTCGGGGTTGCTGTGCAGCCCGACGTCGTAGAGCGGCTCCGGGAAGTCGATGTCGTACGACTCGGTGCTGCCGACCGGCAGCACCCGGATCCCGGTCAGCCCGGCCGTGCGCAGCGACACCACGATGTGGTTGGCGAAGGCGTCGACCGCCTCCAGCCGGGTACCGGGGGTGTGCTCGATCATCGGCACCCAGTCCCCGGGCGCGTCCGCCGAGGTGTACGCGAGCGCGAAGTCCTCCGCGCCGTCGTTGTGCAGGATCAGGAACCGGTGCCCGTGGTGCTCGATCGAGTATTCGATGCCCTGCCGCCGGGGCGCGATCACCGCCGGCTCGCCGGTCGGGTTGCTGGCCGGGATGACCCGGACCTCGCTGGTGACCTTGCTCTGCGAGTCGATGACGACGAAGTTCTCCGAGCGGGTCAGCCCGACGCCGACCCAGAACCGCTCGTCGTCCTCCTGGTAGACGATCTCGTCGGCGTCCGCCGACGTGCCGACCGTGTGCCGCCAGACCCGGTAGGGCCGCCAGCTCTCGTCGACGGTCAGATAGAACAATGTGGAGCCGTCGGCCGACCAGGCGCTGCCGTAGAACGTGTTCGGCACCTCGTCGGCGAGCACCTCGCCGGTGCTGAGGTCCTTGACCCGCAGCGTGAACCGCTCGTCACCGGCGAAGTCGGTGGAGTAGGCGAGCCAGCGCCCGTCCGGGCTGACGCCGTAGGTGCCGAGGGCGAAGAAGTCGTGCCCCTGCGCCAGCGCGTTGCCGTCGAGCAGGATCTCCTCGCCGGGCAGCGGCGAGCCGTCCTCCGGCATCGACGGGGTCGCCTCGCCGTCGCGTACCGCCCGGCGGCAGTGGATGCCGTACTGCTGGCCCTCGACCGTCCGGGTGTAGTACCAGTGGCCGTTCTTGCGGCTCGGCACCGATAGATCGGTTTCTTTGGTCCGTCGCTTCGTCTCGTTGAACAGCGTCTCCCGCAACAGACCGAGTCGGGCCGTGGTCTGCTCGGTGTAGGTGTTCTCCGCGGTCAGGTAGCCGATCGTGTCCGGGTCGTCCTTGTCGGCGAGCCAGGCGTACTCGTCGATCACCGTGTCGCCGTGGTGGGTGCGCTCGGTCGGCACCCGCTTGGCGACGGGGGCGGCGGTCGTCTCAGTGGTCACCCGGTCACGTTACCCGTCCCGACCGCTCCGACGGCGGCCGGTCCGAGCCGGACGTTGCCGAAAATTAGCACATGTGTACGATGACCAAGGTGGGGGAGATCTCGATAGAACGGCGCGGGGGCGCTGACATCGCACGGCGGCTGGCGGGCATCTGTGGTGCCCACTTCGCCCGGCCGGCGGGGGCGGCCGACGGGGTGGCCGGCACGGTGGCCCGCTGGGTCGCGGCGCCGGGCAACCCGGAGGCGGTCACCGAGGTGGTCCGGCTCGCCGCCGAACACGACCTCTCGGTGGTGCCCCGGGGGGCCGGCACCAAACTCGACTGGGGCATGCCCCCGTCGCAGGTCGACATCGTGCTGGACACCGGGCGACTCGCCGGGGTCTGGCAGCAGCCGGAGGACGAGCTGGTGGCCGAGATCGGTGCGGGCACGCCGGTCCGGGCCGCCGAGGCGATCCTGGAGCGGACCGGGCGTCGACTGCCGATCGACGTACCCTCGGTCGGCGCCACCCTGGGCGGCGTGGTCGCGGCGAACGAGAGCGGCCCGCTCCGGCACCTGCACGGCCCGCCCCTGCGACCAGCTCGTCGGGGTCAGCTACGTCGACGCCTCGGGGGTGCTCGCGCACGCCCGGGCCGGCGCCGCCGGCGACTCCGGGGAGCGGTCCGGCCAGGTGCCGGCCGACCCCGACGTCGCCCGGCTGCTCTGCGGGTCGCAGGGTGCGCTCGGCGTGCTCGTCTCGGCGACCCTGCGGGTGCAGCCGATCCCGGCCAGCCGGGGTTGGGTGGTCCGTTCGGTCTGGACCCCGCTGGAGGTGCACGACCTGGTGCGGGCCGTCCTCGACGCCGAGCTGCGGCCGACCGCGATCGAGGTCGACCTGCCCGGCGGCCGCACGCAGGCGGCCGGGCGCGGCCCGCGGAGCCTCGGCTCCGGCGGGCACCTTCCGCCGGACGGTCCGGGTGCCACGGGGGCACCCGGCCCGTCCGGCCGGTCGTCGGCGCGAGGCTGGTTCGAGACGCCGCTCCGGCCCGGCGTTCCGGCCCGCCCCGTCGGCGGTGCCGCCGACCGGGCGGAAGCCGGGTCGGGTCGGGCGGCCGGGCCGCGCGGTTGGTCCGGCGAGCCCGGCGCCGGCACCCTGGCCGTACTCCTCGAAGGCGGGCCGGCCGAGGTGGCCGAGCGGGCCGGCCGGTTGACGGCGCTGCTCGGCGGCGACGCCCGGGCGGTCGGCACGGCACCCGGGTGGTGGCGCCGTTATCCGTTCCGGCCGGACGACGTCGCGCTGCGCATCGAGGTGCCGATCGGTGACCTGCACGCCGCCGTCTACGCGCTGCGGGACGCCGCCGGGGCGCCGGTGCCGGTACGCGGCTCGGCGGGGCTCGGTGTCGTGCACGCCGCGCTGCCGTCCGACTCGTCACCGGAGCGGGTCGGCGCCATCCTCGACGGCGTACGGGCGGTGCTGCGCGCCCGCTCCGGCCGCTGCGTGGTGGTCGCCGCTCCGCCCCGGATCCGCGAGGCGGTGGACCTCTGGGGCGAACTGCCCGACCTTCCGCTGTTGCGCCGGGTCAAGGAGCGCTTCGATCCGGCCCGACGACTTGCCCCCGGGCGCTATCCGGGCGGCATCTGACCCCTGGGCGGGGGTGCGCCCGGCCCGGTCGGTGTGAACCGGCCGGGCCGGGCCTGGGGTCAGCAGTTCGGCACCCCGGGCAGTTGTGCGGCGGGATGGTCGATGTAGATGTTGGTCATGAAGCCGTTCTGGTCCCGCAACCGGGACCACCAGTTGTTGGTGTAGCCCTCGGCGCTCACCGTGTCGCCCTGCTTCTGGCAGAGCACGTAGACCAGGGTGGGTCCGGCCAGTGTGGTGACCGTGGGTGCGGCGAGCCGGGCGTCGGAGCGTACCCGCACCCCGCTGCCCCAGGTCCAGAAGGCGGTGCCGCCACCGCACCCGTTGTCGCTGGTCAGATGCCGCTGGTTGTACGAGCCGGGATAGGGGGCGAGCGAGCCGCCGTTGATCACGATGGTCTGCCCGACCCCGTTGTAGAGCTGCTCGTAGTGGATGTGTGCCCCGGTCGAGTTGCCGGTGCTGCCGGTGGTGCCGATCTGCTGGCCCTGGCCGACCGTGGCCCCGTCGGCCATCGAGAACGCGGCGAGGTGGAAGTAGTACGTCGTCCAGCCGCCGCCGTGGTTGATCACGATGTAGTTGCCGGCGCCGCCGGCCTGGTAGTAGCGCCGGGCGGTGCCGCCGGCGGAGGCGAGCACCGGGGTGCCGGCGGTGGCGCCGCCGTCGGAGCGGACGAAGTCGAGCGCGAGGCGTACCTCGGCGCTGTGGTGGCTGTAGGTCCAGCGCTGTCCACAGGGGAACGGCGCCTTGAAGACCGGGGCGGCGTGTGCGGGGGTCGCCGCCACCAGTGTCGCGGCGAGCGTGGTGCAGACGGTTGCCGTCAGGACGATGAGTAACCGGATCGATCGCAAGGGTTCCGTCCTTCCCGAGCGGGGGTGGGGGAACGGCCGGCCTTTGCGTACGCAACGGAATGCTATCGAGCGGATCGGAACATGTAAATACTTGCCCTAACGAATGTTCAGGCGTGAAGGTTTCCTTCAGTCCTGTGCCTCGGCGCGGATGGCGGTCAGCCGACCGAGTCGTTGCGGAGTACCAGGATCGCGATGTCGTCCCGGGGCGACTCGACCGAAAAGTTGATCGCCGCAGCACGCAGCCGGGCCGCCACCACGTCCGCCGAATAGCCGGCCAGCGGCGCCGCCGCGTCCCGCAGCCGCTCGGTGCCGAAGAGTTCCCGGCCGCGCCGCCGTTCGGTCACCCCGTCGGTGTAGAAGACCAGCGCGTCACCGGGGTCGAGCCGCACCTCGGCGACCGGCGAGGCGATCGAGTCGAGCAGGCCGAGCGCGGTACCCCCGGAGCCCACGAACGACGCCCGCCCGTCGGCCCGGACCAGCACCGGCCGGTCGTGGCCGGCCAGGTAGAGCGAGACGGTGAGCCGGCCGGCCGGGTCCCGGTCCACGGCGGCCAGCGCCAGCGTGCAGTACCGGCCGCCGCCCCGCTCCACCAGCGTGCCGTTGAGCCGGTCCAGCGCCTCCGGCAGCGGCTTGCCGTCACCGACCAGCACCCGGATCACGTCCCGGACCAGCCCGGTCACCGCCGCCGCCTGCACGCCCTTGCCGGAGACGTCCCCGACCACCACCAGCCAGCGGTCCTCGGCCAGCGGTACGACGTCGTAGAAGTCGCCGCCCACCTCGGCCGCGTCCCCGGTCGGCACGTACTCGGCGGCGAACCCGATGCCGTCCACCACCGGCAGCACCGGCGGCAGCAGCGACTGCTGGAGGGTCTGCGCCACCTTGCGCCGCTCGTCGTGGATCCGGGCGTTCTCGATGGCCAGCGCCGCCCGCCGGGCCACGTCCTCCAGCACGGCGATCTCGTCCGGATCGTGCCGGTGCCGCTGGTGCCGGCCGACCGCCAGGGTGCCGAGCCGCTGCCCCCGGGCGACCAGCGGAATGGCGAAACCGTCCATCGGAGCGCCGATCGGCACCTGCCCCTGGCTGCGCGACGCCTCGCGCAACCGGGACTGCACCGAGTCGGGACCGTCCTCGGAGAGCATCTTGTGCAGCTGCGGCAGCACCGCCTCGTCGGCGTGGGTGGCGGCGGCCAGCTTCAACCGCCCCCACTCGTCGGTGACGTGCACCGCGCACCACTGCCCGAGCCGGGGCACCACGAGCTGCGGGATCAGCGCCATCGTCAGCTCGACGTCGAGCGACTGGGCGAGCAGCTCGCTCGCCTCGGCGAGGAAGGTCAGCCAGGTCTGCCGGCGTACGTCGGCGCGGCGCAGCCGGTCGTTCTCCAGGTGCAGGGAGAGCCGCTCGGCGACGAGCGCGGCGAGCGGGCGGGCGTACCCGGAGGGCGCGGCGTCGAGTTCCAGCTCCCCGGCGTACGGCCGGTGCACGGTCAACGGCACCCGGATCAGCTCGTCGCCGGGGCGGGGCTGCCGGCCGTACCTGGCGAGCAGTTGCCAGCCGGCGCCGTCGCCCCGGTCGAGGCGTACCGCACCGCCGGCCGCGCCGACCATGTCGCCGACCCGGACCAGCAGGTCGGCGGCGAAGGTGGGCAGCGGATCGTCGGCGTACGGGTCGGGGGCGGTCTGCATCAGCGCGCTCATCGCCCCGGCGGTCGGCGCGGACGGGCCGGGCGGGGCGCCGACGCCGCCGGCCATGCCGCCGACGACGCTGTGCGCCGCCGTCTCCGCCGGGTGCTTCGCCGGGTCGGCCGGGCCCTTGCGGTCCAGCCGGAACCAGACGCCCTTGCCGGTGGCCTGGTGGGTGGTGCCCCACCGGCTGGCGAAGTGGTCGACCAGGAGCAGGCCCCGACCCCGCTCGGAGACCTGCGAGATGTCCGTCAGGTCGTTTCTGGGCCGGGCCGTCACGTCGTCGATCGGTCCGGCCGCGAAGTCCGAGACCGTCACCGTCAGGCCGGAGGAGTCCGCGACGACCTCGATGTCCAGTTCGGTGCGGGCGTGCTCGACCGCGTTGGTGGAGAGTTCCGTGGTGAGCAGCAGCGCCTCGTTGAGCAGTTCCTCGAGCGCCGCCTCGGCGAGTACCGACCGGACCAGGGCGCGCGCAGCCGCCGGGGTACGCCGGTCGGCGGGTAGCCGTACCCGGCGCAGTTGCTCGCCCGTGCCCCCGCTGTCCGTCCCGCCGGTGCCCGTGCCGCCCGCCTCCGCTGACACCCTTCGTATCCTCCAGCGATCCGAGATCCAGGCCACCCTATCCGGGGCCGGGCGGGTCCGCGCCCCGCTCATGCCGGGCAGGCGGTCGCCGCGGGGCCGCGCTAGGCTGGACGCTGCCCTACTTGACCGTTCTGCCCGCTTTGCCGCCTGGTTGGTCCCGTCGGTCGCCCCTCGCGACCTCCGGCGTGCGCCGAGGGTGGCACTGGATGGACGAAAGGCACAATGATGGTGTGGCCGCCGCCCGTACGGAACCGCGGGGGGTGCGGCGGAGCGGATGTGCCGACCACCTGGCGGCGCGGGCCGGCGGACCGGCCCACCTCCTTCGAAACCTGAGCGAGGAACGATGACCACGGCGAAACAGATCTCTGCCGAGGAGCGGTCCACCGCCGAGGACGCGGTGCTGCTCAGCGAGCTCGCCGAGGCGTTGCGGCGGGTCCGTCGCGGCGATCTGAAGGTACGGCTGCCGCGCCGGGCGGGTGTCGCGGGCGAGGTGGCCGACGCCTTCAACGAGGTGGTGTCGGTGCAGGAGCGGCAGCACCTGGACCTGCGCCGGATCAGCCGGATCGTCGGTCGGGACGGCCGGCTCACCGAGCGGCTGGACGAGGAGGGGCTGGACGGCGCCTGGGCCGAGGGGCAGCGGGCGATCAACTCGCTCATCGACGACCTCGGCCGGCCGACCACCGAGATCGCCCGGGTCATCGTGGCGGTGGCCGACGGCGACCTCTCCCAGCACATGGCGCTGGAGATCGACGGTCGCCCGCTGCGCGGTGAGTACCTCCGGATCGGCCGCACGGTCAACACCATGGTCGACCAGCTCTCGTCCTTCTCCAACGAGGTGACCCGGGTGGCCCGGGAGGTGGGCACCGAGGGTGAGCTGGGCGGTCAGGCCGACGTACGCGGTGTCGCCGGCACCTGGAAGGACCTCACCGACTCGGTGAACACCATGGCGTCGAACCTGACGTACCAGGTGCGGTCGATTTCCCAGGTGACCACGGCGATGGCCCGGGGCGACCTGTCGCAGAAGATCACCGTTTCCGCCAAGGGCGAGGTCGCCGAGCTGGCGCACACCATCAACGGGCTGACCGACACGCTGCGGCTCTTCGCCGAGCAGGTGACCCGGGTGGCCCGGGAGGTCGGCACCGAGGGCAAGCTCGGCGGCCAGGCGGACGTGCCGAACGTCGCCGGCACCTGGAAGGACCTGACCGACAGCGTCAACTCGATGGCGTCGAACCTGACCGCCCAGGTGCGGAACATCGCCCAGGTGTCGACGGCGGTGGCCCGGGGCGACCTGAGCCAGAAGATCACGGTGGCCGCACAGGGCGAGATCCTGGAGCTGAAGGACACCGTCAACACGATGGTGGACCAGCTCTCGTCCTTCGCCGACGAGGTGACCCGGGTGGCCCGGGAGGTCGGCATCGAGGGCAAGCTCGGCGGCCAGGCCCAGGTACGCGGCGTCTCCGGCACCTGGCGGGCGCTGACCGAGAACGTCAACCAGCTCGCCGGCAACCTCACCTCGCAGGTCCGGAACATCTCCCAGGTCTCCACCGCCGTCGCCAAGGGCGACCTGTCGCAGAAGATCACCGTGGACGCGCAGGGCGAGATCCTGGAGCTGAAGTCGACGGTGAACACGATGGTGGACCAGCTCTCGTCCTTCGCCGACGAGGTGACCCGGGTGGCCCGGGAGGTCGGCACGGAGGGCAAGCTCGGCGGTCAGGCCGAGGTGAAGGGGGTCTCCGGCACCTGGCGGGATCTCACCGACAACGTGAACTCGATGGCGTCGAACCTGACCGCCCAGGTCCGGAACATCGCCTCGGTCACCACGGCGGTGGCGAAGGGTGACCTGTCGCAGAAGATCACCGTCGACGCCCGGGGCGAGATCCTGGAGCTGAAGTCGACGGTGAACACGATGGTGGACCAGCTCTCGTCGTTCGCCGACGAGGTGACCCGGGTGGCCCGGGAGGTCGGCACCGAGGGCAAGCTCGGCGGTCAGGCCCAGGTGCGCGGCGTGGCCGGCACCTGGCGCGACCTGACCGACAACGTGAACTCGATGGCGTCGAACCTGACCGCGCAAGTCCGGAACATCGCCCAGGTTTCGACGGCGGTGGCCCGGGGCGACCTGAGCCAGAAGATCACCGTGGACGCCCAGGGCGAGATCCTCGAACTCAAGCAGACCGTGAACACGATGGTGGACCAGCTCTCGTCCTTCGCCGACGAGGTGACCCGGGTGGCCCGGGAGGTCGGCACCGAGGGCAAGCTCGGCGGCCAGGCCCAGGTGAAGGGGGTCTCCGGTACCTGGCGGGACCTGACCGACAACGTGAACTCGATGGCGTCGAACCTGACCGCCCAGGTCCGGAACATCGCCTCGGTCACCACGGCGGTGGCCCGGGGCGACCTGTCGCAGAAGGTCACCGTCGACGCTCGGGGCGAGATCCTGGAGCTGAAGGGCACCGTCAACACGATGGTGGACCAGCTCTCGTCGTTCGCCCAGGAGCTGACCCGGGTCGGCCGCGAGGTCGGCGTCGAGGGCAAGCTCGGCGGTCAGGCCCAGGTCAAGGGCGTCTCCGGTACCTGGCGGGACATCACCGAGAACGTCAACCAGCTCGCCGCCACGCTGACCACCCAGCTCCGGGCGATCGCCCAGGTCTCCACGGCGGTGACCACCGGTGACCTGACCCAGCGGATCGCCGTACAGGCGCAGGGCGAGGTCGCGGAGCTGAAGGACAACATCAACCAGATGATCGTCACGCTCCGGGAGACCACCAAGAAGAACGCCGAGCAGGGCTGGCTCGACTCCAACCTGGCCCGGATCGGCGGCCTGCTCCAGGGGCAGCGCGACCTCGGCGAGGTCTGCCGCATGATCATGACCGAGGTGACCCCGCTGGTCGACGCGCAGCTCGGCGCCTTCTTCCTCGCCGACACCGACGAGGCGGTGATGCGGCTGCGGCTCACCGCGTCGTACGGCTACGTGGCCCGGCACCACGACGTGACGTTCGGCCCCGGTGAGGGACTGGTCGGGCAGGCCGCGCTCTCCCGGCGGACGATCCGGGTCGGCGCCCCGCCGAACGGCAGCCTGACCGTCCGCTCCGGACTCGCCGCCACGCCGCCGGCCGACCTGGTCGTGCTGCCGGTGCTCTTCGAGGGGGAACTGCTCGGCGTCATCGAGTTCGCCAGCGTCTCGCCCTTCTCCGACCTGCACCTGGCCTTCCTGGAGCGGCTGGTCCTCACCATCGGCATCGCGGTGAACACCATCCAGGCCAACCGGCGTACCGAGGAACTGCTCTCGCAGTCCCAGCGGCTCGCCCACGAACTCCAGGAACAGTCCGCCGAACTCCAGCGCACCAACGCCGAGCTGGAGGACAAGGCGCAACTGCTCTCCGAGCAGAAGGGCAATATCGAGACCAAGAACCGGGAGATCGAACTGGCCCGGATCGGCCTGGAGGACAAGGCACAGCAGCTGGCCCGGGCCTCGGCGTACAAGTCCGAGTTCCTGGCCAACATGAGCCACGAGCTGCGTACGCCGCTCAACTCGCTGCTGCTGCTGGCCCGGCTGCTCGCCGACAACTCGGAGAACAACCTCACCGAGAAGCAGATCGAGTTCGCCCGCACCATCCACAGTGCCGGCTCCGACCTGCTCTCGCTGATCGACGACATCCTCGACCTGTCCAAGATCGAGGCGGGTCGGATGGACGTCGAGCCGACCGAGGTGCGCTTCTCCGAGATCCGCAGCTACGTCGAGCAGGCGTTCGCACCACAGGCCGAGGAGCAGGGCCTGGACTTCCAGGTACGCATCTCCAAGGAGCTGCCGGCGACCCTGGTCACCGACGCCCAGCGGTTGCAGCAGATCCTGCGCAACCTGCTCTCCAACGCGGTCAAGTTCACCGACAACGGGGCGGTGACGCTGCGGATCGGTCCGGCGCCGGAAGGGGCGTTCTTCGACGTACCGGCGCTGGCGACCGCGCACCAGGTGGTGGCGTTCACCGTCATCGACACCGGCATCGGCATCTCGGACGACAAGCTCGGGCTGATCTTCGAGGCGTTCCAGCAGGCAGACGGGACCACCAGCCGGCGGTACGGCGGCACCGGGCTGGGGCTGTCGATCAGCCGCGACCTGGCCCGGCTGATCGGCGGCACGATCACGGTCTCGTCGGCACCGGGGCAGGGCTCGACGTTCACCCTCTTCGTACCGGACGTACTGGCGCCGGACGCGGTGGTCGCCCCGGTGCCGGTGCCTCCCATGCAGACGCCCCGGGGCGGGTTGCCGGCGATGCTGCGTGGCCAGAACGAGCCGGACCGGCCGATCACCCCGGCGGCCCGGCAGCTCGACGGCGCCACCGTGCTGATCATCGACGACGACGTCCGCAACGTCTTCGCCCTGACCAGCGCGTTGGAGCTGCACGGCATGACGGTGCTCTACTCGGACAACGGGGTGGACGGGGTACGCCTGCTCGCCGAGCATCCGGAGGTGGACATCGTGCTGATGGACGCGATGATGCCCGACCAGGACGGTTACGAGACGACCCGGGCGATCCGCCGCAACCACCGCTTCACCGACCTGCCGGTGGTCTTCCTGACCGCCAAGGCGATGCCGGGGGACCGTGAGTCGGCGCTCGGTGCCGGTGCGAGCGACTACATCACCAAGCCGGTGGACCTGGACGAGTTGATCGAGCTGATGGCCTCCTGGGTCAACGGGGGCGGACGGGAGGTCGAGGGTGACCGCAGGTGATACGGGACTGATTCGCGGCGGGGGGACGATCGGGTGAGTGAGCTGGCCAAAGCCCTGCTGGTCGACGACCGGCGGGAGAACCTGATGGCGCTCGAGGCGATTCTCCAGGGGCTTCCCGTCCAGGCGGTCGCGGTGGAGAGCGGCGAGGCGGCGCTGAAGCAGCTCCTGGTGGAGGACTTCGCGGTGATCCTGCTGGACGCCCAGATGCCGGACATGGACGGCTTCGAGACCGCCAGCCACATCAAGCGTCGGGAGCGTACCCGGCACGTGCCGATCATCTTCCTCACCGCCGCCGACCGGGACGCCCAGCTCGCCCTGCGCGGGTACGCCGTCGGTGCGGTCGACTACCTGACCAAGCCGTTCGACCCGTGGGTACTCCGGGCGAAGGTCTCGGTCTTCGTCGAGCTGTGGGTGAAGACCCGGCAACTCGCCGCACAGTCCGAGCTGGTCCGGGAGCGGGACAACCAGTGGCGGACGATGACCGAGGCGGTGGACGACGCGGTGGCGCTGCTCCGCTCGGACGACCCGGAGGGTCGGGACCGGGCAGTGGAGCTGCTGGAGCAGGCGCGTTGGGGTGCGGTGGCCTGACCGGTGCGGCGCCCCGCCGTGCGGCCCGGCGGGTCAGCGGCCCGGTGGGTCAGCCGGTGGCCTGCTCGTTGCGGATCATCAGGGCGGAGCGCAGCCCGGTGATGTCCAGCACCCGGAGCAGGAATTCGCCGACGTTGGTCAGCACCAGCAGGCTCTGCGCGTGGCTGGCCTTGCGGCTGAGCACGACCAGGGTGCCGAGGCCCTGCGAGTCACAGAACGTGACATCCGCCAGATCCAGCACGATTCGGGACGGTGCGTCGCTGAGCACCTCGTTGACGACGCTGGAGAGCCTGGCGGCGGTGAGCATGTCGATCTCGCCGGCGAGGACGAGCGTCACCTCGTCGGTGCCGCGCTGCACGCCGATGGTCAGGTCCGCCCGGTTCACCCGATCAGCCTATCGCGACCTACCCGAACCGGCCTGTCGATGGCGATCCGCCCCGCCGGTCGGCGCGGGTACCCAACGCCGGGCGTGGCGCTGTCACCGGTGCCGGTGCGGTGGTCGGGTCGGCGTCCGGGCGTGACGTGGACGACGGCCCGAGGGGTGGGTGCCGGGCGCACAGGTACCGCTGACAGAATGGCGACACCGTGAGTGAGACGTACCCCGCCGGCCCCGGTCGCTATCCGGCTGCGGCACCGGCCTCCCAGGCCCTGTTCGACCGCGCCCGCACCCTCGTGCCGGGCGGGGTGAATTCTCCCGTGCGCGCGTTCCTGGCCGTCGGCGGCACGCCGCGGTTCATGGCCAGGGGCGAGGGGGCGTGGCTCTTCGACGCGGACGGGCGACGCTACGTCGACCTGGTCTGCTCGTGGGGACCACTGATCCACGGGCACGCCCACCCCGAGGTGGTGGCGGCGGTGCAGGCCGCCGCCGCGTACGGGACCAGTTTCGGCGCACCGACCGAGGCCGAGGTCGAGCTGGCCGCCGAGATCGTCGCGCGTACCCCGGTCGAGCAGGTCCGGCTGGTCAACTCGGGGACCGAGGCGACGATGTCGGCGATCCGGCTGGCCCGGGGCTTCACCGGGCGGGGGCGGATCGTCAAGTTCGCCGGCTGCTACCACGGGCACGTCGACGCGCTGCTCGCCTCGGCCGGGTCCGGGGTCGCCACGCTCGGCCTGCCGGACTCGCCCGGGGTGACCGGTGCGGCGGCGAGCGAGACGGTGGTGCTGCCGTACAACGACGTGAGCGCGGTGGAGGCGGTCTTCGCGGCCCAGGGGTCGGAGATCGCGGCGGTCATCACCGAGGCCGCGCCGGGGAACATGGGCGTGGTGGCGCCCCGGGACGGGTTCAACCAGGCGCTGGCCCGGATCGCGCACGCACACGGCGCGCTGCTGATCCTCGACGAGGTGATGACCGGCTTCCGGGTCTCGGCGGGCGGCTGGGCCGGGCTCGACCCGGTCGACGCCGACCTCTACACCTTCGGCAAGGTGATGGGGGGCGGTCTGCCGGCGGCGGCGTTCGGCGGCCGGGCCGAGGTGATGGGGCGACTCGCTCCGGCCGGCCCGGTCTACCAGGCCGGCACGCTCTCCGGTAACCCGCTGGCCACCGCGGCCGGGCTGGCCTCGCTGCGGCTGGCTGACGCGGCGACGTACCAGCGGCTCGACTCCACGGCCGCCACCGTGGGCAAGCTGGCGAGCGAGGCGCTGGCCGCCGCCGGGGTGCCGCACCGGCTCTCGTACGCCGGGAACATGTTCTCGGTCTTCTTCACCGACGCGGACGTCTACGACTACGACACCGCGCGGACCCAGGACGTCGCGGCGTTCCGGGCGTTCTTCCACGCGATGCTGGCCGGCGGGGTCTACCTGCCGCCCAGCTCCTTCGAGTCGTGGTTCGTGTCGACGGCGCTGGACGACGCCGCGCTGGAGCAGGTCGCGGCGGTGTTGCCGGTCGCGGCGCAGGCTGCGGCGGCGGCCGGTCACGGGGGGTAGGGAACGTGGGCAGCACAACGGTCGTGCACGTGCTCCGGCACGGTGAGGTGTACAACCCGGAGAAGATCCTCTACGGCCGGCTGCCCGGCTACCGCCTCTCGGAGCTGGGCGTGCAGATGGCGAAGGCGGCGGCCCAGGCGCTCGCCGAGCGGGACGTCACGCACGTGGTGGCGAGTCCGCTGGAGCGGGCCCAGCAGACGGCGGAGCCGATCGCGGCGCAGTTCGGGCTGCCGGTCGGGGTGGACGAGCGGCTGATCGAGAGCGCCAACTGGTTCGAGGGGAAGCGGGTCTCGCCGGGCGACGGCTCGTTCCGCGACCCGCGCAACTGGTGGGTGTTGCGGGATCCGGTCACCCCGTCCTGGGGCGAGGCGTACACGCTGATCGCCGAGCGGATGTTCGCGGCCCTGCACGCGGCCCGGATCGCCGCCGAGGGGCGGGAGGCGGTCTGCGTCTCGCACCAGCTTCCGATCTGGACCCTGCGCCGGTACGTCGAGCACAAGCGGCTCTGGCACGACCCGCGCAAGCGGCAGTGCGGGCTGGCCAGCCTGACCTCGTTCCACTTCGACGGCGCCAAGATCGTCGGTATCGGCTACACCGAGCCGGCCGCGCACCTGGTCGCCATGTCGCCGACCGCGCGGACGGCCAAGGGGGCATGATGAGCCGCCCCCGGCGGGTCGCCGGCCTCGGCGCGCTGCTCGCCGTCGCCGCGACGCTGGCGCTGACCGGCTGCTCGGGCGGCGACGGCGGGAGTGACTGGAAGGACGACTGCACGACGACGGACGGCATCGTCGAGTGCGCGCCGGAGCACCGCCCGGCGGCCCCGGCGGTCTCCGGCGAGCTGCTGGACGGCGGGACGTACGACCTGGCGCAGGAGCGCGGCCAGGTGGTGGTGGTCAACTTCTGGGGTTCCTGGTGCGCCCCGTGCCGCTCCGAGGCGAACGACCTGGAGGAGACCTACCAGGCGACCCGGGACCGGGGCGTACGTTTCCTCGGCATCAACATCCAGGACGGGCGGGACAAGGCGAAGGGCTTCGAGGCGGCCTTCAAGATCAGTTATCCGAGCCTCTTCGACCCGCCGAGCCGGCTGGCGCTGGCCTTCGACATCCCGCCGAACTCGATCCCGGCGACCATCGTCCTCGACCGGGAGAGCCGGATCGCCGTGGTGATCCGCTCCGGTGTCACCCGGGCCGGGCTGGAGCCGATCGTCGCCCGGGTCGCCGGCGAGCAGCCGCCGGGCGGGCCGAACTGATGGCCGGGCGGACGAGTACGGGCGGGTCGGGCTGATGGGCGAGACCTTCGCCGAGCTGGCCGAGAGCGGGCCGGTGCTGCTGGCGATCGGGGCGGCCGCGCTGGCCGGCCTGGTCAGTTTCCTCTCGCCGTGCGTACTGCCGCTGGTTCCCGGCTACCTGTCGTACGTGACCGGGTTGGCCGGCAGCGACCTGGAACAGCGCCGGGCCGCCGCCGACCGCGCCCCCGACGCACCGGGCAGCGCGCCGGCCGGTGGCGGCGGGGTGGCGGTGGCAACCCGACCGGTCCGGACGCCCCGGGCGGTCCGGGGCCGGGTACTCGCCGGCACGCTGCTGTTCATCGCCGGCTTCACCGTCGTCTTCACCCTGACCGCGGTGCTCGTCACCGCCGTCGGTCAGGCGCTCTTCGCGCAGAAGCGACCGCTGGAGATCGGCATCGGCATCGTGATCATGCTGTTGGGCCTCTCCTACCTGGGGCTGGTCCCCGGCACGCAGCGGGAGTTCCGGATCCGCCGGCTGCCCGCCGCCGGCCTGCTCGGCGCCCCGGTCTTCGGCGCGGTCTTCGCGCTCTCCTGGGTGCCCTGCGTCGGCCCGACCCTCGGCGCGGTGGTCGGGATGGGCACCGCGAGCGGCCAGGCCGACCGGGCCGCCCTGCTCGCCGCCGCGTACTGCCTGGGGCTCGGGTTGCCGTTCGTGGTCTTCGGGCTCGGCTTCTCCCGGCTGCTCGGGCTCTTCCGGGCGGTGCGCCGGAACAGCCGCTGGGTCACCCGGGTCGGCGGGGCGCTGCTGATCGTGATCGGGCTGGCATTGGTCACCGGCGGCTGGCAGGACCTGGTCATCTGGTTGCAGACCACGTTCGGCGTCGGCGAGGTGGGGATCTGATGTCGACCGACGAGCGGGAGACCGTGACCGGCCGGGGTGTCGCGCCGGCCGGCGTCGCGCAGGCCGAGCCGCCGGCCGCCGCCGGCCCGACCGGGGACGACGGACCGTCCCGGGTACGCCGTACCCCGCTGCCACTGGCCCTGCTGCGCAACTCGTGGCGGCAGCTCACCAGCATGCGTACCGCGTTGATGCTGCTCTTCCTGCTGGCCCTGGCCGCGATCCCCGGCTCGGTGCTCCCGCAGCGCAACATCAACATCGAGAACGTCAACCGGTACGCCGTCGAGCATCCCGATCTCTTCCCGATCCTGGACCGGCTCGGCGGCTTCGACGTGTACGCCTCGCCCTGGTTCTCCGCGATCTACGTACTCCTGTTCACCTCGCTGGTCGGCTGCATCGTGCCCCGGCTGCGCGACCACCTCCGCGCGCTGCGCGCCGCCCCGCCGCCCGCGCCGAAGCGGCTGCACCGGCTGCCCCGGCATGCCGTGCTGACCGACTCCGACGGCGACCCGGCCCGGATCGCGGCGGTGCTGCGCAAGCGGCGTTGGCGGGTGGTGGTCCGCGGCGACACGGTGTCGGCGGAGAAGGGCTATCTCAAGGAGACCGGCAACCTGCTCTTCCACTTCTCGCTGATCGGGGTGCTGCTCGGCATCGGCCTCGGCTCCTGGTACGGCTGGCACGGCAACCGGCTGCTGGTCGCCGGCCCGGACAACTCGTTCTGCAACACGCTCCAGCAGTACAGCGAGTCCAAGCTCGGGCACCGGGTGGACGGCAGCGACCTGCCGCCGTTCTGCCTGGAGCTCACCGACTTCTCGGCGACCTTCCTGCCGACCGGGCAGCCGTCGTCGTTCCGGGCGACGACGCTGGTGGAGCAGGGCGACCGGGCACCTTACCGGGCGAGTTTCTCGGTCAACGACCCGCTGCGGCTGGACGGGGCCAGCGTCTACCTGCTCGGGCACGGCTACGCGCCGATCCTGCGCTACACCGACCGCAGCGGCGAGACGCAGGAGAGCGACGAGGCGTTCCTGACCATCGACGGCAACCTGACCAGCGAGGGCGTGGCGGCGTTCCCGGACGTCAACCTCGACCCGGCGACCGGGGCGCGCAACCCCGACCTCCAGGTCGCCTTCGAGGGGCTCTACCTGCCGACCGCGCCGGAGGCGCCGCCCTTCGTCCGCTCGACGTACCCGGCGGAGCGGTCCCCGGCGGTGATGCTCTTCGCCTACCGGGGCAACCTCGGGCTGGACGCCGGGGTCCCGGGTTCGATCTACCGGCTCGACCAGCGCCAGGTGAACAGCGGCAAGCTCAAGCAGATCGGCGAGGGCAAGCTGCTGCGCCCGGGTGAGAAGTGGACGCTCGACGACGGCACGTCGGTGGAGTTCGTCGGCACCCGCAAGTACGTCACGATCTCGGTCCGCTCCGACCCGGGCGAGCGGATCGTGTTGATCAGCTCGGTACTGCTGTTGCTCGGGCTGATGCCGTCGCTCTTCGGCCGGCGGCGCCGGGTCTGGTTCCGGGTTTCTCCGGCACCGGCCGACGCGACCACGACAGGTCGTAGTAGTTTGGTGCAGGTCGGTGGCCTGCCGCGTACCGAGTACGCGGGGTTCGCCGAAGAGTTCGACCGGCTCGTCGCCGCCGTGCGATCCGACGGGGCACGGGACGACGGTGCGACGGAAGAGGAGACCGACTGATGGCCGCGCTGTCCGACCAACTCCTGGTGGTCGCGATCCTGGGCTACCTGCTGGCGATGATCTGCCACGCCGTCGAGTACGCCTTCGGTACCCGCAGTGTCATCGGCCGGGCGGCGGCACGACCGGAACGCGCCCGCGTGCTGGTCGGGGCCGGGGTCGGCGCGGCCGGTGGATCCGGTCCGGCCGACGGCCCGGACCCGGTCGTCGGGACCAAGCTCCCCGGCACCGACGGGCCGGCCCCGACCGGCGGGTCGCGGTCGCCCCGGGCGGTGCTGGCCGGCCGGGCCGCCGTCGCGCTCACCGTGCTCGCCGCCGTGGTGCACCTCGCGGTGCTGGTCACCCGGGGCATCGCCGCCGAGCGCATGCCGTGGGGCAACATGTACGAGTACCTGCTCTCGGTCACCTTCGTCGGGGTGGTCGGCTGGCTGGTGCTGCTCTACCGGCGCTCGACGCTGCGGCACCTCGGGCTCTTCGTCGCGTTGGCCATGGTGCTGCTGCTGGCCGTCGCCGGCCTGGTGCTCTACGTGCCGATCGTGCCGCTGGTGCCGGCGCTCGACTCGTACTGGTTCGTCGTGCACGTGGCGACGATCGCGGTCTCCTCCGGCATCCTGCTGCTCGGCGCGGTGCCGGCGGTGATGTACCTGATCCGGCACGGCTACGACCAGGGCAAGCGGAGCTTCCCGTACAGCCTGGGGGCGCGGGTGCCGGCCGCCGACACGCTGGAGCGGCTGACCTTCCGGCTGCACGCGTTCGCCTTTCCGATCTTCACCTTCGCGGTGATGGCCGGCGCCGTCTGGGCCGAGGCGGCCTGGGGCCGGTACTGGGGCTGGGACCCGAAGGAGATCTGGGCCTTCATCTCCTGGGTGGTCTACGCCGGTTACCTGCACGCCCGGGCGACGCCGAGCGTGAAGCGCCCGGTGGCGACCTGGATCGCCGTGCTCGGCTTCCTGACCATGCAGATGAACCTCTACGGCGTGAACATCTTCTTCGAGGGCCTGCACTCGTACGGCGGTCTCGACTGACCTTTCTTCCGGCTCCCCGGCGGGGCGACTTCTTTCAGCCTTGACTTATATAAGCGAGGCGTGAAAGATCGGGTCGTACGCGTGATCGACCGCGCGTACCCACCTGCCACCCCGTACCGGGAAGGAGTCCCGCGAAGTGTCTGCGATCGCGCCCCAGAAGGTCACCACGTTCCTGATGTTCCAGGATGGCAACGCCGAGGAGGCGATGACCTTCTACACGTCACTCTTCGACGGCGGTGAGGTGCTCGCCGTCGACCGGTACGGCCCCGGCCAGGACGGTCCCGAGGGTTCCGTCCGGCACGCGACGTTCGCCCTGGCCGGTCAGCAGTTCATGTGCATCGACAGCAGCGTCCGGCACGAGTTCGGCTTCACCCCGGCGGTCTCGCTCTACGTGACCTGCGAGTCGGAGAAGGAGATCGACCACCTCTACGGCGCACTCGTCGAGGGCGGTCAGGAGCTGATGCCGCTCGGCTCGTACGGCTTCAGCGCCAAGTTCGGCTGGGTCAACGACCGCTTCGGCGTCTCCTGGCAGCTCACCCTGCCCACCGAGGCAGCCCCGGCCTAGCCCGCAACCCTCTGAACCGGACGCCCCATGATTCTTGTCGAGTTGTGGTCAGCAGCGCGCCACAACCCGCCAAGAATCATGGCGGCCCGGGGAGCCGGGCGGCACGGTCGAGGAAGAGCGTCCGTTCCCGGGCGTTGCGGGTCAGCTCGGCGGCCCGGCTGAACTCGCGTCGGGCCTCGTCGTGCCGTCCCAGCCGGGCCAGCAGGTCACCCCGGACGGCGGGTAGCTGCGGATAGCCCGCCAGGACGGGCTCGGCGACCAGCGTGTCGACGATGGCCAGACCGTCGGCCGGGCCGGTGGCGTTGGCGACCGCGACCGCGCGGTTCAGCTCGACGATCGGCGACGGTGACACGTGCACCAGCACCCGGTAGAGCGCGGCGACGCGTACCCAGTCGGTCTCGGCGGCGGTCCGGGCCCGCGCGTGGCAGGCCGCGATCGCGGCCTGCAGGGTGTACGGGCCGATGCCCAGCGACTCGGCCCGGTCCAGGGCGGCGAGGCCGCGCCGGACCAGCAGCCGGTCCCAGCGCCGACGATCCTGGTCGGGCAGCAGGATCGGCTCGCCGTTCGGCCCGGTCCTGGCCGGGATTCGGGACGCCTGCAACTCCATCAGCGCCAGCAGGCCGTGCACCTCGGCCTGTTCCGGCATCAGCCCGGCCAGGATCCGGCCGAGCCGCAGCGCCTCGGCGCAGAGCGCCGGCCGGGTCCAGTCGGCACCTGCGGTCGCCGAGTAGCCCTCGTTGAAGACGAGGTAGACCACCTCCAGCACCGAGCCGAGCCGGTCGGCCAGCTCGGCCCGGGGCGGCAGCTCGAACGGTACGTGCTTCGCGGCGAGGGTACGTTTCGCCCGGGTGATCCGCTGCCCGACCGTCGGCTCCGGCACCAGGAACGCCCGGGCGATCTCGTCGGTACGCAGCCCGCCGAGCAGCCGCAGCGTCAACGCCACCCGCCCTTCGGTGGGCAGCACCGGATGGCAGGCGGTGAAGATCAGTCGGAGCAGGTCGTCGTCGATCCGATCGGGGTCCAGCGCGGCGGCCAGTTCCGCCTCGGTCGGGTCCGGCCGGCTGCCCACCTCCCGGCCCAGCTCCTGAAGTTTCCGCTGGTACGTCGTACGCCGCCGGAGCAGGTCGACCGCGCGGTGCTTGGCGGTCGACATCAGCCAGCCGCCCGGATTCGCCGGTATCCCCTCCCGGGGCCACTGCTCCAAGGCGGCGACCAGCGCGTCCTGGGCGAGTTCCTCGGCGAGCCCGACGTCCTGGACCAGCCGGGCGACCCCGGCGACGATCCGGGCGGACTCGATCCGCCAGACCGCCTCGACCGCCTGCCGGCCGGCCTCGACCGCCTGCCGGTTGGCCTCCGGATGCCCCGCCACCGCCACGACTCCCGATCCAAGCACGCCGCCGCCGTCCGACGGTCCGGACCTCGACGACCTGTTGCCGTTCCGACGACCTCCGCTCAGGCCGGTGGGGCTGCGAAGTCCTCCGGCCCGAAGACCCGGAGTACCTCACCCTCGCCCTCCCAGCCCGGCCACATGTCGCGGTGCAGCTTCAGGAACCGGGAGACCCACTCGACAGCCTCCTCCTTGGAACGCACCTCGTACAGCGCGTAGCTGATCGTCTCCTTCGCCTCGGCGAACGGCCCGTCGGTCACGCTGAGCTTGCCGGTGGCGACCTGGAGTCGGGACCCCTCCGCGCTCGGGGCCAGCCCGCCCTGGTCGAGCAGGGCACCGGCGGCGGTCGCCTCCTCGCCGAGCTGCATGATCGCCTCCATCAGCCCGGGCGGCGGCGGTGCCGTGGTCCGGGTGGCCCGCAACAGTGCCAGGTAGCGCATCTCTCGTTCTCCTTCGGTCGGTTGTTCGCTCAGGTTCGTCGTTTCGAGACAGCCGGCTGGCCGGATCAGACCCGGCCGGCGATGCCACCGGTCGGGTCAGGCGGCCGAGGCAGGGGTGGCCCGACGGTAGAGGTGGGCCGCCACGGCCGAGACCCAGGCCCAGGCCAGCACGACCGCCCCGGTGAAGGCGAGGTTGGACCAGACGGCTCCGCCGCCGGCCGCCATCGCCAGGAAGCCGGCGAGGAAGAGCACGCCGGTCGACCGCGAGAAGGCCGCCCAGCCCCGCCGTCCCTCCGCCGAGAAGCGGCGGCCGAGCACCAGGCAGGCCGCGACCAGGCAGGCGAAACCGATGCCACCGGCCAGGAAGTGCAGCGTGCCGTGCCACGTTACCGCCGTACCGGTCTGCGGGGTGCCGATCGGGAAGCCCAGCGCCGGGTCCGCCCGGAACGCCCCGGCCGCCACGAGGCTGAGCCCGTACGCCCCGAGCAGCCGGGGCGCCCAGACCGCACCGGTGCCCGGGGCGAGGCCACGGCGCAGTCCGAGCGCGAGTGCACAGGTCATCAACCCGGTCATGACCAGGTTGCCGATCTGGATCCAGCCGAGCCCGCCGTTGGCCAGCAGGCTCCAGGCATGCCGGGTCAGGTCGAATCCGTCCCGGGTGAGCGCCTGGGCCAGCGACACCAGGACGTAGCTCGGCCCGGCGAGCACGCCGTACGCCAACAGCGTCCTCGTGACGCCGCCCGCCGGATCGCAGGGCTAGCCGGCCACCCCGGAGCCGGTGCCCTGCCGCTGCACCGTCGTGCTGGGCGGGCTCGCCGTCGTGCTGGGCAGGTTCGCCGCCGTGGTGTGCGGGCTTGCCGTCGTGCTGGGCAGGTTCGCCGCCGTGGTGTGCGGGCTTGCCGTCGTGCTGGGCTGGTTCATCGTCGTCCTCCTCGGGGTCCACCGGTCCGGTTCGGCGCCCGGACCGGCCGCTACCCATGCCTCGAACAGGCGACGGCGGATTCGACAGGTCGGTCGGATTTTCTTCGACGAATTTCCCCGGTACCGGCGGGCACGGCTCTGAGCTGGGCATATCCGCCGGTCGCCTGTCGTGCGCCGGGTGCGGTCGTAGGCTCGGAATCATGTCCTGGACGACCTATGGCAGCTTCCTGGTCTTCGCGGTGGTGCTGATCGTGGTGCCCGGGCCGGACTTCGCGGTGGTCACCCGGAACACCCTCGCCGCTGGTCGGGGGCGGGGCTGGTGGAGCGCGGTCGGCGTCGCCTGCTCCAACGCCGTACAGGGCAGTGCGGCCGCGGCCGGGCTGGGGGCGGTGATCGTACGGTCCCAACCGCTCTTCCAGACCATCAAATGGGTGGGGGTCGGCTACCTCGCCTTCCTCGGCCTCCAGGCGCTCCGTTCGGCCTGGCTCGGCCGGTACGCCTCGATCGGCGGGGACCAGCCCGACCCGCCCGGAGCGGCGCTCGCCGGCTGGCGACAGGGGTTCCTCTCCAACATCACCAACCCAAAGGTGCTGGCCTTCTATCTCGCGGTACTCCCGCAGTTCGTCGGGCATCGCGCCCCGCTGGCCGTACTGATGCTGTTCGCGCTGAGCCACGCGGTGCTCTCGCTGCTCTACCTGCTGACCCTGGTCGGGCTGTTGCACCGGGCCCGCCGGGTGCTGTCCCGGCGCCGGGTACGGCGGGCGATGGACGCCGGCACCGGTGTCGCGATGCTCGGCTTCAGCGTCCGGCTCGCCACCGAGCGGGCCTGACCGGCCCCGCCGGCTCCCACCGAGGCAGTCTTGCTGTTGACAAGATGCCGCCTCGGCAGGCAATCTTGACGGTGCCAAGTTATGCTTCGTCGTGCCGCCCCGGGAGATCCGTGATGTCGTCCGCCACCCAGACCACCGCCGCCATCCTGCTGATCACCGTCTCGACCATCGCGTTCGGCGGGCTCTCCCTGCTCATGCAGCTGGTCCGACGGATACCCGGCTATCTGGACAACCCCGTCCGGCGGGCGCTCTGGACCGCCGGACACGCCCACGCCGGCGTACTCGTGCTCTTCGCGCTCGTCGCGCTCCTCTATCTGGACCGGGCCGACTACGGCGAGGGGATGCGGACGCTGATCCGGGTCCTGCTGGTCTCCGCGCCGATCCTGATGCCGATCGGCTTCTTCCTCTCCGTCGTACGCCCCTCGGACACCCGACCCAACAAGCTGATCTGGCTGGTGGGAGTCGGTGGGCTGAGCCTGACCGTCGGTACCCTGCTGCTCGGCGTCGGCCTGCTCTGACGCGTCGCCCGGCGGTGGGCCGGAGGGAGGCTCCGGGGTGCGTCGACGGGACCGGTGCCGACGGGAGCCGGGTCACGGTGGGGGACCCGGCCGTGTCGCCCCGACCGGGGGTGCGACAGACTAGCGACCATGGCGGCTCGTGGCTTCCCGTACACCGATCTCCGGGAGTTCCTCACCGCGCTGGAGGGCGCTGGCGAGTTGCGCCGGGTTCCGGTACCCGTCGACCCGACGCTGGAGATCAGCGAGGTGGTCACCCGTACCGTCCGGGCGAACGGGCCGGCCCTGCTCTTCGAGCGCCCCACCCGGGGCGAGATGCCGGTCGCGATCAACCTGTTCGGCACCGAACGGCGGATGGCGATGGCGCTCGGCGTCGACCGGCTGGACGAGATCGGCGAGCGGATCGGTTCACTGGTCAAGCCCGAGCTGCCGGTCGGCTGGTCCGGGATCCGCGAGGGCCTGGGCAAGGTGATGCAGCTCAAGTCCGTACCGCCGAAGAAGGTCAGGACCGCCCCCTGCCAGCAGGTGGTCTACCGGGGCGCCGACGTCGACCTGAACCGGCTGCCCGGCCTCCAGGTCTGGCCCGGCGACGGCGGAATCTTCCACAACTACGGGCTGACCCACACCAAGCACCCGGAGACCGGCAAGCGCAACCTCGGGCTCTACCGGTTGCAGCAGCACTCGCACAACACGCTCGGCATGCACTGGCAGATCCACAAGGACTCCACCGCGCACCACGCCGTCGCCGAGCGCCTCGGCCAGCGGCTGCCGGTGGCGATCGCCATCGGCTGCGACCCGGTGGTCAGCTACGCCGCCTCCGCGCCGCTCCCCGGCGACATCGACGAGTACCTCTTCGCCGGGTTCCTGCGCGGCGAGCGGGTCGAGATGGTCGACTGCCTGACCGTGCCGCTCCAGGTGCCGGCGCACGCCCAGATCGTGCTGGAGGGCTACATCGAGCCCGGCGAGCGGCTGCCGGAGGGACCGTTCGGCGACCACACCGGCTTCTACACCCCGGTCGAGCCCTTCCCGGTGCTGCACGTCGAGGCGATGACCACCCAGCGGGAGCCGGTCTACCACTCGATCATCACCTCCAAGCCGCCACAGGAGGACCACGGGCTCGGCAAGGCCACCGAGCGGATCTTCCAACCGCTGCTCAAGCTGCTGATCCCGGACATCGTCGACTACGACCTGCCGGCCGCCGGGGTCTTCCACAACTGCGCGATCATCTCGATCCGGAAGCGCTATCCGAAGCACGCCCAGAAGGTGATGAACGCGATCTGGGGCGCCCACCTGATGTCGCTGACCAAGCTGATCGTGATCGTCGACGAGGACTGCGACGTGCACGACTACGCCGAGGTGGCCTGGCGGGCCTTCGGCAACGTCGACTACGCCCGGGACCTGCTGCTCACCGAGGGCCCGGTGGACCACCTCGACCACTCGTCGTACCAGCAGTTCTGGGGTGGCAAGGCCGGGGTGGACGCCACCCGCAAGCTGCCGACCGAGGGCTACACCCGAGACTGGCCCGAGGAGATGACCATGTCGCCGGAGATCCGGTCGCTGGTGGACAAGCGCTGGAAGGAGTACGGCATCTCATGACGGCGGTGGCGGAGTCGCCGGGGCGGGTGAAGTCCTTCCTCCGGCTGGTGGCGATCGAGCACTCGGTCTTCGCGCTGCCGTTCGCCTACCTGTCGGCGCTGACCGCGATGCAGCGGCACGGCGGGGAGGTGCGCTGGCTCGACCTGCTCCTGATCACCATCGCCATGGTCGGGGCCCGGACCTTCGCCATGGCGGCGAACCGGATCATCGACCGGCGCATCGACGCGCGCAATCCGCGTACCGCCGGTCGGGAGCTGGTGACCGGGGCGGTGAGCGTCCGGACGGCCTGGACCGGCGCGGTCGTCGCGCTGGCGGTCTTCCTCGGCGCCGCGGCGGCGCTCAACCCACTCTGCCTGGCCCTCGCCCCACTCGCCGCGATCCCGCTGGTCGTCTACCCCTACGGCAAGCGGTTCACCGACTGGCCGCACGCGATCCTGGCCCTGGCCCAGGCGGTCGGCCCGGTCGGCGCCTGGCTCGCGGTGACCGGCACCTTCGACGGCTCCGGGCCGGCCTGGCTGCTCGGCGCGGCGGTCGGACTCTGGATCGGCGGCTTCGACCTGATCTACGCCTGCCAGGACATCGAGGTCGACCGCCGGATCGGGGTACGCAGTGTCCCCGCCCGCTACGGTCTCCGGTTCGCCCTGCACGCGTCGACCGTGGCCCACGTCGTGACCTTCGGCCTCTTCTTCTGGTACGGCGAACTGGTCGGACTCGGCTGGCTCTGGTGGGTCGGGCTGGCGCTGACCGCGCTCGCCTTCGGCTACCAGCACGTGGTGGTGACCCCGACCGACCTGTCCCGGGTCAACCGGGCCTTCTTCACCGCCAACGGCTTCGTCGGGATCGCCCTCTTCGTCTTCGCCCTGCTCGACCTGGTGATCCGGCTCCACCTCGCAGGCTAGGCGGCGACGGGTCCGAAGCGGCTGACGGCGGGCCCGGTACACAACCGGTCGACCCACCACATCAGACGGAACAGTCGCGGGCACGATGGTCGTCGTTGCCCGGCGGCGTATCGGGCGACGGCAACTACTCGCTAGGACTATCGACACTCCTCCCTGTACGCATCAACAATGACGCGGTGACAAGGAGTGAGCGCACGCGCTGGGTCATCGGCGGGTTGGTACTGGCGGCGATTCTGGTGGCGACCGCCGTCGTCTGGTGGCTGCGCGGCCGTGAGGTGGCCAGCGTGGTCGTCGGGGTCGGCAGCCTCCTCGCCGCGATCGTCGGTCTCGTCCCGCTGCTGGCCGGACGATCCGCGCCCGCGGCGGGTGCCCCGCCGGAATCCGTCACGGTGATCCGGGCCGGCCTGTTCGGCCGGGTACGGCGGGTGCTGGTCCGGGCCGCCAGCGGAAGCCGGAACGAGGTCTCGGCCGGAGCGGGCGGCATCGTCGAGGACACCGGAGTCGAGAACCAGTCGGCACCGCCCCGGCAGATCGGGCCAACCGGGCAGCTTGCGCCGGCTCCGACGGAACCGGCTGCGCTGGTCGGTACCCCGGCTCCTGCGCCGCAGGACGGCGGCACGGTGCAGCCGAGCCAACCCGGCCGCCCCGTAGCGGCGACCGCTCCAACCGCATCGGCGGCCGTCTCACCGGCTGGTCCGGTGCGTGGTCGGCTGGTGCCGGCGGTGGATGGGGGTGCTCGTACCCCGCCAGGTGCCGGCGGCATCCCGTCCGGCGTGGGGCTGGAAGCCCGGGTGGTCGACGGGATGGTGAGCCGGGACGTCCAGCTCGACCGGATCCTCGAAAAGATCCACAGTGGCGAGACCGGGATCTTCGCGGTGCTCGGCGGGCACGGCATGGGCAAGTCGGCGTTCCTGCGCCAACTGCACGACCGGGTTGCCCGGGACGCGCCGGACGTCCTGCGACTGCCCGCGGAGGGGGCGATGCTCGTCGACAAGTACGGCCTCTCCGAATCGCTCAGTGGCCAGTACGGCGAGGGTCTCACCCCGACCGCGGCGGGCCTGCTGCTGGAGCGGTCGTCGAACCTGCTCGGCAACCTGGTCAACGACCTTCTGCCCGAGTTCGGGCTGGCCGGGCCGGGCGGCGGGAACCGGCGGTTCGAGAGGTTCGTCCTGGCGATCGCGGCGGCGAAGACGGCCGGCGACCGTCCGGTGCAGGTCAAGAACGAACTCTCCGCCTTCGGCTTCGGGCGGATGACGGACACCCGGATCGACGTCACCCTCACGGAGACCGCGGCCGCCATCGTCGACCGGGCCCGGAAGGCGCAGTGGCGGATCGACGAGGCGTTCATCGCGGACTGGCAGGCCTGGCTGAACGGCCGACGCGCCGTGGTGATCCTGGACGGGTTCGAGACACTCATCGACGACGCGGTGGGACAGTGGCTGGTCGGGCTCGCCTGGCGGCTGCCGAACACCCTCGTCGTCGTGCCGCTCATCCCCCGCGACTACGCCGAGCACGTCCGGAGCCTGGTGGACCCGAACCGCTCGGAGGAACTGCCGCTGCTCTCCACCGGCGAGGTGTGGGAGTACCTGCGGCACCACCTGGGCGGCGGCGCGACCACGGAGCTGGCCCAGGCGGTGTACGACTTCACCGGCGGCCACCCGTCCGCCGTCGGGCTGGTGCACCGGCTCATCCAGGAGCGCGGCGCGGAAGCCCGGCAGGCCGATCAACTGCGTGGGATGCTGGCGCGCCTCTCCGCCGACGGCGGGCTGAACGTCGCCGGTCTGGTCGAGGCGATCCTCGGCCGTCGGCGGCGGGCGCTGCTGCGGGCGGTCGAGGTGGCCGCGCTGCTGAACTCCTTCGACCCGCCACTGCTGCAACGACTCCTGGAGACCGACGCGGAACCCGACGGGGGGCCGGGCGGTGCGGAGCGGGCGGCATCCGACGCGAGCAGTGTCATCGCGGAGTTCCAGCGGCTCGGCCTCCTCGACCGGGTCACCGACGGGACCCGGTTCCGGGTGCACGAGTTCATCCGTCCGGCCCTCGCCGCCCGGATGGCCCGGCTCTATCCGCAGCGGTGGACCCCGATCCACCGGGCCGCCGCGGCCCACTACTTCGAGCTGATCACCGAGTTCGAGGACAAGACCGACAAGGCGTACGGCTCCTGGTACAAGTACGAGGACCCGCTCTGGCAGGCGTACGAGACCGAGTGGCTCTACCACTGCGCCCAACTTCCCGACGAGCGCTACCTGACCCGTACCCGGTTCGTGCTCATCTTCATGGAAGCCTTCTGGTGGTGGGGGCTCTACGTCGACTTCCGGTTCTGTCACCACCTGCTGGAGAGCTGGGAGTCGGCGGCCCAGGACGACGACGACCGGAAGCTGCTGCGTCAACTGCACCGGTTCCAGCTCAACTACCTGCCCGGCCCCGACAAGCCGGCTGGTCCACACTGGACGGAGGTGCGCCGGGCGCTGCGGGCGGTCCGCGAGGTCTGCGGACTGCGGGGCGGTTGGCGGGACCCGCGGTTGCCGGCCGACGTCCAGGAGAGCCAGTTCCGCACCTCGCTCTACCTGCGACTCTTCGACGCGCACGCGCTCTGGTACGACGGCCGGCCGGAGCAGGCCGCCGAGGAGTACCGGAAGCTCGAACCGGATTTCCTGGAGCTGGGCGACGACGTGATGACCGCCTGGTTCTACTACGAGTGGGGCGACATCGGGCTCTCCGCCGGTGATCCGGGCACCGCGGCGACCCGGGTCGGTCAGGCGCTGCGGCTGGCCGGGGAGATGGCCGACGGGCCGGAGGGCGAGGTCGACTCGGAGCTGCTGGCGAACCTGCACCGCTGCCTCGGCGACCTCTGCTGGCCGCGTGATCCGGTCACCGCCGCCACCGAGTACGGGCTCGCGGTCCGGCACGCCTTCCTGTTCCAGCGCACCGACAACGCCCTCGACCGCAGCGTCAACGCGCCCGACGAGTACACCCAGCGCTTCTACCAGGAGATCACGGACCGGGCCACCGCCAGGGCCCGCGAGTCGGCGGACCGGCCCGATCGGGACGAGATCATGGCCGCCCTGGTCGCGCCGACCGGCGGTGCGGCGCCGGGCGACCTCCGGTCAGCGGTGCTGGCCGGACTCTTCCCCCGCAACGCGCTCGATGCGGAGCTGCATCTGCGGGAGTCGGAGTTCGCCGACTACTGGGGCGACGTGGTGGAGGGGTGGGACCTCGACATCCCCGCCGAGCTGGAGCGGGCGATCACGCTCGCCGACCAGATCGGCCCGGAGCAGCCGCCCGGATAGCGCCCGATCAGCCGAGCAGTCGGCCGCAAGCCGAGCAGCCGGCCGAAGAGCGGCGCGAGTCGGCCGGAGAGCCGGGCAGGCAGCCGAAAGCCGGGCAGCCGGCTAAACAGCCGAGCAGCCGGCCGGAGAGCGGAGCGGTCAGCCGGTCGGCAGCTCCAGCCGGTCGCTCAGCCACCGCACCTGCCACTCGCGCTCCACCTGGTAGCGATCGACGCCGACGGTCGGGGTGCGGGCCTCGGCGGCCCGCGCCGCGACGTAGCCGAGCGCGGCGACGGGATAGCTCTCCATCATCTCGATCGCGTCCGCGAGGTAGCCGCAGTTCCGGGCGGCGGCGCTGCTGCCGCGCAGGGCCGCGCGTTCCTGCCGGTCCAGGGCGAGGGCGGCGAGTTCCGCGAGATCGACCGGCCCGTCCTCGGCCAGCCGCTCGGCGGCGGCGGCGAGTGGACCGTCGTCCAGCGCGGCACCGCACTCCTGCGCGGCGTGCCCGGCGATCCGGGCCAGGCAGGCGCGGACGAACTCCCGCCGGGCCTGCGCGTTCCAGCCGTCTACCTGCGCGCGGAGCCGAGCGCGTCCGGCGACCACCTGGCGCTCCAGTTCCAGCACCGGCCCGTCGACCTCCACCTCCCAGAGTTCGTCGTGAATCCAGTACGGCAGATCCGTGACCCGGCAGACGTGCAGCCCCTGCCGGCAGGGCACGATCGCCGGCTCGGAACGCCAGCCGGTCGACCAGGTCTGTCGGGAGAAGGGCCCGGACCGGCCGGCGGTGAGGAACTTGTAGTACCTCACGGCGTCTCCTCTCCCCGCGTCAGCAGGTGCTCCGGGGAGTGCGGTCTGGTCAGGCTCAGCAGCGCGGCCCGCAGGTCGTGCACCTTGCCGACGTAGGCCAGGCAGGGCGGGCAGACCAGCAGGTGCAGCTCGACCAGCTCCCGCTGCTCCGGGTCGAGCGCGCCGTCGAGCCAGTTGCCGACCAGCCGCACGGTCTGGTCACAGCGGAGGTAGCCGTCCATCCGCCGGCCCTACCGGGCGCTCTCGTCCAGGAAGGCGACGACCTCCATGCGGGCCGCCTCCAGGATCCCGAGGTAGTGCTCCGGCGCCTGCCCGGTCAGTTCGACCGCCTCCGGCAGGGTCAGCCCGACCACGTCGGAGAGGAGCAGGAGGAGCCGGGGCAGCGGCGGCAGGCGGCGTACCGCCCGTTCGAGCCGCTCCGGGGTCGTCACCTCGGCCCCCCAGCTCGGGGGCGTCTCCCGCCACCAGCCCGCCCACGGGTCGGCCTCGCCCGCGAACCAGTCGGCCAGCACCGAGGCGTCGCCCGGCTCGGCGGAGACGAAGACGAGCCCGTCGGCGGAGAGCCGCGCCAGGAACTCGGCGAGGACGGTACGGCGGGGCCGGGGAAGCTCCTCACCGGCCGCCATCCGGGCGAGTACCCGCTGCCACACCTCGTCCAGCAGCGCGACGCCCCGGTCGTCGACGGCGAGCAGCCGGGCGGCGACCGCCGTACCCGGATAGTCCCGCCGCAGCAGCTCGGCGTCGACCCGCAGCGGCGGCACCTCGGCGTACTGCTCGGGGGCCAGCAGGACCAGCGGGTCGGGCTCGTGGTCGAGCCGGGCCAGCAGCCCCGCGTACGCCATGTCCTCGGCCTCGTCGACCGCCTCCGAATCCGTGTAGTACTCGGTGACGAAGTCGCGCAGGGTCTGGCGGGGGAGCGTCTCGTCCCCGGTGGCGGCGAGCAGCAGCATCCCGCCCACCCGTTCGGCGCCGGGCCGGACCCGGGGCTGCACGAACGGGCTCGGCACCAGCCGGAACCCGGCCCGGCCGTAGAACCGCAGCCGCTTGACCGGGTCGCCGTGCGGCCCGGCCGAGTGGAAGCGGGGGTCCTCGACCTCGGCGACCGCGACGACCGCGTCCGCCCGCTCCCGCCAGGTCGGCAGCACACGCAGGAGCGTCGAGCCGATCCCGCCGCCGCGCTGGCCCGGCCGGACCGCGAGGTAGCTCAGCAGCAGCACCCGGGAGTCGGGGAAAGAATCGGCGATCATCACGCCGACCGGTGTGCCGTCGGTGAGGGCCACCGCAGCGAACGTCGAGGGGTCGCCGGAGGCCATCCGGCCGGCGAGGCTCTCCGCCGTCTCCAGCTCGTCGGTGGGGAAGTTCGGTTCGAGAACCTCCTCGTACGCCCGCCGGAACAGGTCGGGATCGTAGTCCGCCACGAGGTCGTGGACCTGGACGTGGCCACGGGGGGAGCCGACTGCCGGGGCGCTCACCCGGCCATCCTCCAAGCCCGCTCCGGCGGCCCGCAAGCCCCCGAACGGTCCGACACCCGGGCGCTAGGAGCGGTAGCGGCCGCTCTCCAGGGACCAGTCCATGGTGCCGCGCACCGAGTTGGCCAGCCCGTCCAGGTAGTGCCGCAGCGGCCCGTCCAGCGCCGGGCCGAACGACGGTACGGCGGCGCGCAGTTCGACGAAGTGCCGCATGCTCTGCTGCCACCGCCGGACGACCGCCTCGATCGCCGCCTCGACTGGAATCCCCTCCTCCCGGGCCACCGCCAGCACCAGGTTGTGCCCGCCGGAGGTGGCCGCGTCCCGTTCCAGCGACAGCAGGTCGTTGAACCAGGAGAGCAGGTCGTTGGCGGTGTCGGCGACGGCGCGTACCGCCGGGTGGTGGTAGACGGCGTCCGGCACCCGTTGCCCGGTGGCAAACTCGATCAGGGCGTACGAGACGTACGCGGCGGAGGTCGCCCGGCGCAGCGGCACGTACTCGGCGACGCCGGGCAGCCGCCCGTTCGCCTTGTTGGTCGCCTCGGTGACCACGCCGTCCAGGTGGTGCGCCACCGCGTCGACGAAACGGTCCCGCCAGGCCGCCGGCATCCGGTGGCTCGGGACCTGCCAGGCGTCGGCGAGCATCCGCCGGAGCGGTCCGTCGAACGCCTCGGAGCGGGGTGCCGGCCGGTTCGCCGCCCGGCTCTGTGCCGGGGTGGTCAGCCGGGTCGCCGGCTGGTTGGCGGCCCGGGCCGCGGGTGTCGGGGTGGATGGCTGCTGCCCGGGGCGCGGCTGCGGGGCGGTCGCCGGCTGCTGACGGGTCTGCCGGGGTTGCCCCGGAGCGGCGGTCGGCTGCTGTGCCGGGCGGGGCTGCGGGACGGTCGGGTGCCCCGCCCGGCTCGGCCTGCCCACGCACTCGACCGCCGGGTTCCCGGGTCCGGCGGTGGTCGGCACCGGCCGCCCGGTGCCGACCGGTGGTCCCGGCTGTGCCTGCCGGGCTGCCGCTGCGGCCGTTGGCGGTGCGGCCGGTGCCGCTGGTGCCGGTGCCGGCGCGGCCCGGAGCAGCCGCAGCACCCCGTCGCAGAGCGCGGCCACCTCGGCCGGCCGGGGGCGCCGGGCGGCGTCGCAGGCGTCGTCGAGCAGGAAGAACCAGGTGAAGAGCGCGGCGATGACCCGCAGGTCGGCCTCGCTGGCGCCCGGATAGAGCCGGCCGGCGTACCGGGCGACACGGCCGCGGGCGAACCGCTCCCGGCCGGCCGCGTCGAGCGGGCCGACGAGCCGGTCGGCCCAGTCGACCAGCCACTCCTGCACCGCGTCGGCGTGTGGGCAGAGGCGTGCCGGTATCGGACACCTCAGCTCGGCCGCCCACGAGCTGATCCCGTACATGCCCGGCCCCCTTCGTCCCGCTCCGCTCGGGCACAACGTGAGCAGCATTGCAGTTTCGGGCCGGTCTGTGATCGCCGTCGGGTACGTCCTATTTCGCAGTGGGTGATGATCCGGTCGCGCAGCCGGACTCCCCGGCAGGTCACGGCCGGGGGCGGTCGGCGCCGCCCCGGGAGCTTGCGGCAGGCTGGTGGGCATGAGAAGGCCGTGGGTGGTCGGCGTCTCCGGAGCATCGGGTACGCCGTATCCGGCCGCCGTGCTCGGCGGGCTCTTCGACGCGGGTGAGCCGGTGGACCTGGTCGTCTCCCGGGCGGCCCGGTTGACGATCCTGGACGAGACCGGCCGCCCCTTCCGGGACGCGCACTGGAAGGACGACCTCGCCGCCTGGCTCGGCCGGGACCTGGCCGACACCGACGTGGCGTACTGGCCGGCCGGGGATCTCGCGGCCGGGCCGAGCAGCGGGTCGTACCCGACCCGGGGCATGGTGGTGGTGCCGGCGAGTACGGCGGCATGCGCCGGGATCGCGATCGGCCTCTCCAAGGACCTGCTGCAACGGGCCGCCGAGGTGAACCTCAAGGAGCACCGGCCGGTGGTGGTGGTGCCCCGGGAGACCCCGGTCACCCGGAGCCACCTGGAGCACCTGATCACCCTGCACGATGCCGGAGCGGTGGTCCTGCCGGCCAGCCCCGGCTTCTACGGTGCCGGGGCCGCCGCCTCCGCCCGGCAGCTCGTCGACTTCGTGGCGGGAAAGGTGCTCGACGCGCTCGGCGTGCCGCACTCCCTGTTCCGACGCTGGTCCGGCGAGCTGGGGGCCGACCGGGACTGAACCGTCCCGGACCGGCCCGTACCCACCGGAACCGGCGCGGGATCGCGCCGGGGTCCGTGCGGATCAGTGCTGGGTCAGTGCAGGCCGACGTTTCCGGCGCCGGTCGGGCCGGGGCCACTCGGGGTGGCGGGTCCGGCGTTGCGGGGCCGGTTCGCGATGCCCTCGTCCACCTCGTCGAGCATGCCCTCACCCTCGAGCAGCGCGCGTACCTCCGACTCGCGGAAGCGGCGATGTCCGCCCGGTGTTCGGATGCTGCCGATACGCCCGGCCGCGGCCCAGCGTGTGACGGTCTTCGGATCGACGCGGAAGAGCGCTGCCACCTCGCCCGGTGTCAGCAGACGATCTCCAGTGTCCACAGCCCCCTCCTCGCGTCTACGAAGCCCCCGGACTGGTAGGACCGCCCCCAGAACACATGCTTGCCAGAGCCTTCGTTTAAGGGACGTACGGCAATTACAACACCGCCGGAGTGTCGTGTCCGGCAAACGCGAAAACGTACTGTGTGTGAGGTTAGGCCGGACGATTTACGGCATTTAAGCGCTATGTCAGCAACAATGCTGCCCGCCTCGGGAGCCCGTTCCCACCCGGACTAGGGTCTCAGATCGTGGACGCGATCGACCTGAGCCTCGTCGAGCTGCTGCGCGGCAATGCCCGCCTTTCCTACGCCGAACTGGCCCGACAGGTCGGCCTCTCCGCACCGGCCGTGCACGAGCGGGTGGGCAAGCTGGAGGCGGGCGGAGTCATCCGGGGCTACCGCGCGGACGTCGAGCCGGAGGCGATCGGGCTCGGCGTCACCGCGCTGATCGGCATCGTGCAGGACTCCGGCGGCGACACCGACGACGTACTGGAGGCGATCCGGGGCATGCCGGAAATCGAATCCTGTTACTTCATGGCCGGGGTGGAATCGTTCCTGCTCAAGGCGCGAGTTGGCACAATTGCCGAGTTGGAACAGCTCATCCTGCGGTTGAACCGGACCGCCGGAGTCGCCTCGACCCGGACGGCCGTCGCACTCTCGACGAAATGGGAGAACCGTCCCCAGCCGCTGCCCCCGTCCTGACCCGGCCGGCCCCGAGGACGACTTGCTACGTTCCTGGTCATGGAACAGCTCGACCGGTGCGACGACGCCGAACGCGCCTGGGTCACCGAGGCGATCGCGGCGGTGGAGGCGGACGCGAACCGGTCCGCCGACACCCACCTGCTCTGCTTCCCGCTGCCCCGCGACTGGGGGATCGACCTCTATCTCAAGGACGAGTCGGTGCACCCGACCGGGTCGCTGAAGCACCGGCTGGCCCGGTCGCTCTTCCTCTACGGGCTCTGCAACGGCTGGATCGGGCCGCGCACCACCATTGTGGAGGCGTCGTCGGGCTCGACCGCCGTCTCCGAGGCGTACTTCGCCCGCATGCTCGGGGTGCAGTTCATCGCCGTGATGCCGGCCAGCACCTCGCCGGAGAAGATCGCGCTGATCGAGTTCCAGGGCGGCAAGTGCCATCTGGTGGACGATCCGGCCGCCGTCGTGGTCGAGGCCCGCTGGCTCGCCGAGGACCTCGGCGGGCACTTCATGGACCAGTTCACGTACGCCGAACGCGCCACCGACTGGCGGGGCAACAACAACATCGCCGAGTCGATCTACGCGCAGCTCGCCCTGGAACGGCACCCCGTTCCGGACTGGATCGTGGTCGGCGCCGGCACCGGCGGCACCAGCGCGACGATCGGGCGCTACCTGCGCTACCGGCGGCTGCCGAGCCGGCTCTGCGTCGTCGACCCGGAGAACTCCGCCTTCTATCCCGCGTGGACCTCGGCCGACTGGTCCGTCACCACCGGCACCGGATCCCGGATCGAGGGGATCGGCCGGCAACGGGTCGAGGCGTCCTTCCAGCCGAGCGTCGTCGACCGGATGGTCCGGGTGCCGGACGCCGCCTCGCTGGCCGCCATGCGCGTCGCGTCGACGGTGCTCGGCCGCCGGGTCGGCGGGTCGACCGGCACCAACCTGTGGGGCGCGTTCGGCCTGATCGCCCAGATGCGGGCCGCCGGCCGGCGTGGATCGGTGGTGACGCTGCTCTGTGACGGCGGCGAGCGCTACACCGACACGTACTACTCCGACGAGTGGGTGGCCGGCCGTGGCCTCGACCTGGCGCCGTACCGCTCCACAGTCGAACGCTTCCTGGTGACCGGCGAGTGGTCCGGATGACGGGCGTACGGCGGGCGCGGGTCAGTGCTGGTGCGCCAGCCCGGGATAGTGCAGCAGGTAGCCGTCGGCGTCCAGGGCCAGGTCGGCGGTGAAGTCGCCGCTGCTGAACCGGACGTTGCCCTCCTCCAGCACCGTGTAGGTCTGCTCCGCCGGCACCACCTGGAGGCTGGGCACCAGCACCCAGACCACGACGATCCGGTGCGAGCTGCCCGGGGCGGCGTCGTGCAGCCCGAGGCGGCGTACCGGAAGGGTGTTGAACAGCGGTGAGGCGCTCAGGTCGACGTCGACCGCGTCGGCGAGCCGCTCCGGCTCCTCGGTGCCGGGCAGCCCGGCGCCCGGCTGGCCGGCGGCGGCCAGCGCGGCGTCCAGGTCACCCTGCTCGGCCGTTGTCGCCCGCCAGCGGCCGGCGGCCCGCTCCAACCGCAGGGTACGCAGCCAGCCGGCGCCCTCGCAGCTCACCTCCAGCCCCTCCACCGCCCAGCGTTCGTCGGTGCGGAGCTGGTAGCGGCAGGTGAAGGGGATCGGGTCGACGGCGAGTGCGGTGCCCCGGGCGGTCAGCCCACGGCCGTCGGCGGCGAGGGCGTGATCCGCACCGGGAACATCCGTGCGGCTCCAGAACAACGACTTCGGCATGGTCGACATGCCCATGGACGTTACCGCCGCACGCCGACCGACAGGTCCGACCGGGCGAATCACCCTCCGCCGGCCGAGGCCGCCCAACCCGACCAGGTCCGCGCCGTGCTACGACGTCGGCCCTGGTCAGGCTCGTGGCAGCGGTCGGCGGTCAGCGGGTCGGGGTGGGGCGGCGGCCGTCGAACCGGTGGTCGCGGCGGCCCCGCCGGTCGTCGGGCCGGTCCCCGGCGGGCCGGTCGTCACGCGGACGCTCGTCCCGGGACCGGTCCCAGGCCGGCCGGTCGGTGTGCGGCCGGCCCTCGTGCCGGAAGCCGCCCTGCCGCCCGCCGGAGCGCCACTCGCCGCCCCGCTCCGCACGGCCGCCCTGCGGCGCGGCGCCGCCGTCACCGAACCGGCGGTCACCGAAACGGCGCTCGCCCTGCGGCCGGTCACCGAAACGACGCTCGCCCTGGAAGCGGTCGCCGTAGCGGCGCTCACCCTGCGGGCCGTCGCCGTGCCGGCGCTCGTCCCGGGGACGGTCACCGTAGCGGCGGTCGGTCCGGGGACGGTCGCCGTACCGGCGGTCCGGGCGGGCGCCGGCCGCGCGGCGCGCCGCCGGAGCCTCCTCGACCACCGGTACGCCACTCGGCTCCCGGGCACCGGTCACCTCGGCCAGCGCGGGGTCGCCGGAACGTACCCGGGTCTGCTCCGGCTCCACACCGGCCTTCTGCAACATCGCCAGGGTGGAGCGGCGCTGCTTCGGCAGTACCAGCGTGGCGACCGCACCGGACTCACCGGCCCGAGCCGTACGACCGGCCCGGTGCAGGTAGTCCTTCGGGTCCTTCGGCGGGTCCACGTGCACCACCAGCGAGACGCCGTCGACGTGGATGCCCCGGGCCGCCACGTCGGTGGCGACCAGCACGTTCGTCCGGCCCTCCTTGAACTCGGCGAGCGTGCGGGTGCGTACCCGCTGGGTCTTGCCGCCGTGCAGCGCACCCGCCCGTACGCCGACCGCCGCGAACTGCTCGACCAGCCGGTCGACGCCCATCTGGGTCCGGGCGAACATCATGGTGCGACCCTGCCGGGCGGCGATCGAGGCCGCCACCGCGAACTTGTCGTGCGGCGGAATCAGCAGCATGTGGTGGTCCATAGTGGACACGGCGGCGGTCGGCGGTGCCGTCGAGTGGGTGACCGGATCGGTCATGAACCGCTTGACGAGCGCGTCGACGTCGTTGTCCAGAGTGGCGGAGAAGAGCAGCCGCTGGGCATTCCCCGGCGTCTTGGCGAGCAGCTCGGTGACGTCGGGCAGGAAACCCATGTCGGCCATCTGGTCGGCCTCGTCCAGCACCGTCACCTCGATGTCGTCGAGGCGGCAGACCCCCCGGTCGATCAGGTCGGCGAGCCGGCCCGGGGTGGCCACCACGATCTCCACGCCACGGCGCAGCGAGTCGATCTGGCGGTCGTACGGCACACCGCCGACGGCGGTCTTGAGGAACACCCCGAGCGCCCGGCCGAGCGGCATGAGCGCGTCGTTGACCTGCATCGCGAGTTCCCGGGTCGGCACCAGGATCAGCGCCCTCGGGTGGTGCGCCCGGGCGCGCGGGCCGGCCGCCATCCGGGCCAGCAGCGGCAGCCCGAACGCCAGCGTCTTGCCGGAGCCGGTCTGGCCCCGGCCGAGTACGTCCCGGCCGGCGAGCGCGTCCGGCACGGTGGCCCGCTGGATCTCGAACGGGGTGTCGATGCCCTCCCGGTGCAGTGCCCGGACGAGCTGCCGGGGCAGCCCGAGGGCGGCGAAGTCCACCGGCGCCGAGACGGCGCCCTCGGGCTCGACGGCCTCAGGCTCGACGGCTCCGGCCTCGACTGCCTGAGGCTCCACGGCCTCAGGCTCCACGGTCGTCGGCGCGGCGGCCTGCGGCCCGGTGTTCTCCGACCCGGCGGGCTCCGAATCGACCGGTTCGGAAATGGTGTCGTCGGGCGCGGCAATCGCGTCCGGGGAGGCTTCGGCGAACGTGCCGGAATCGTCGGCGGTCGAGAGCCTGCCGGAATCGTCGGCGGGCGCGAGCGTGCCGGAATCGTCGGCGGTCACCGTGTCGACGGAATCGCCGCGTGCGTCGGCAACAGCCGGCACAGTCAGAACTTCTTGCTCAGCAGACGCGGCAGCCCCGGTGGAAAGGGGACCGGATTGCGCGTCGAATACGGACGGAAACATGCTGGGATCAGCAAAGGTCGTCAAGGATACCTCTCAAGCGGGGCGCATCTTCGCGATGGCCCGCCGCGACAGAGGTCGCCGCCGATTCGCCCGCAAGATCGCCCAGAGGCGCGTGGCACGCGCCAGGTCAACAATCCACCCAAGTGTACGGGGACCAGCCGTGACCGCCACCTCGCCGCGCACGCCAGTGGGCAGGCTCACCACCCGCGACCACCGGCCCGGCACCCGCCGGGCGCTGGCGTCAGCTGCTCAGCAGACCGTCGAAGAGGCTGCTGAAGGCGTCCCCGACCAGGAGCACCACCAGCAGCCCGACCGCCACCAGGATGCCGAGCCCGATCATCAGTACCAGCACCACCCTGGTGGTGTTCGTCTTCTGCGCCGGGGTGTCCGTCCAGCCCTGGGCCAGGATGTGCCCGGTCAGCGAGCCCGAGTTCTCGACCTGGTTGGTGGGCATCGAGACGGTGACGTGCCCCTCGGGGCCGCCGTACACGGTGCCCTCGGCCCGCTGGTCCCGCGCCCAGTCCCGATAGCCCGGCGAGTGCGGCGTCGTCGTCGGGCCGGTGCCCGACGGGAGCGGCGAGGCCGGGCCGGTACCCGGGGGGCGGCCAGCGGTCGACGGCGGGGCGACCGGTTCGGCGGCGACGGCGGGGCCCGGGTCGGCGGTGGGCAGTGAGTAGCCCGGAGCACCACCGCTGACCGAGTTCGCCGAGGACATCGGGTTGGTCGGTGGTGGCCAGCTCGGCAGGGCGGGCGCCGGAACCACCAGCGGGGCCGGGGGCGAGGGCTCGACCGGCCGGCCGCCCGGCCCGCCGGAGACCGGCATCGGCGGGTACCCCACCGAGGCTGCCGCCGAAGTCGGCGGGTACGGCAGCGGACCCGGGTTCGGCGGGTACGGCCCGGGGCCCGGCGGCACCGGCCCGGGCGGCGTCGGCGGGTACGGGCTGGGTCCCGGCGGTACCGGACTCGGTCCCGGCGGTACCGGGTTCGGGCGGGGCGGTGCCGGAGCGGGCCTGGGCGGTGTCGGCGGGTACGGCGACGGGGCCGGCTCGGGTTCCGGGCTGGGCGCCGGAGGTGCCGGTGCGGGGAACGGGGTGGGGGCCGGGCCCGGGCCTGGCGGTTCGGGTGCCGGTGGCGTCGGCGGGTGGGCCGGTTCGGGTGGGCCGGTCGGCTCCGGAGGACGGGACGGCGACGACGGGCTGGCCGGATCCGGCTCGGTACTCCGGTAGACCTTCGCCACCCCCGGTACCGAGGCCACGGCTGCGGCCTCGTTCGGCAGTACCGGAGACAGTCCCGGTACCGAGGCACTGGCCCGGGTGGTGCCGGCCCGGCCCCGGGTGGCGCTGCGCTGCGGCGGCACCGTGTACGACGGGGTGCCGCCAGCGGGTGACCCGACGTCCCGGGACGACTGGCCGGGGGCGGCCGACGGTGCTGACAGGCCGGCTGCCGGCGGGGCGGTGAAGTGCACCGCTCCGGGCCGCTCCCGGGGCTGACCTGCCGGCTCGACCGGGGCCGACCCGGACAGGCCGGCGGCGGCTGGCGAGACGGACGCCGACCCGACGGGTGAGACGGACGCCGACCCGACGGGAGGGACGGAGGCCGAGCCGACGGGAGGGACGGACGCCGAGCCGACCGACGCCTGGCCGGACGGTCCACTCGGCGGGGACGACGAGGGCTTGACGGCATTGGCGAACGCCGACCACGGGGAATCGAGCGCCGGAGTCTGCGGACGCCGCCGCTGCAACGGCGGGACCGGCGTTCCCGGGGGCGCCGGGGTCGGCACGGGTGCCCGAGAAGCGGCGGCCGGTGCGGAGGCGGCGGTCGCGGACGCGGGTGCCGGCGTGGTGGCCGCCGGGGTGGCGGGGGTGGCGAGTTCACCGGCCCGGTAGGTGCGGCTCCCCGAGGAGGCGGCGGGCATCGCAGCGATCTCCGCCGCGGTGGGGGTGGTGACCGCGGTACTCACGGCTCGGCCGCGTACCGGCTCGGCCGCGACGCTCTCCCCGGCCGGCTCCGGCGCGCCGGCCGGCTCCGACGCGGCCACATCGACGATCTCCGCACCACTGCCGGCGCCGGCCGCGGGGCTGTCCGGCGACTCAGCGCCGACTGCCCCTTCAGCCGTGGCTGCTCCTCCAGCGCCGACTGCTCCTTCAGCGGTGGTTGCCGGCTCAGGTCCTTCAGCGGTGGCTGTCGGCTCAGGGCTGGCTCCCGGTTCACGGTCGGCTGCCGGCTCAGGACTGGCTGTCGGCTCAGCGGTGGCTGCCGGCTCAGGGTCGGCTGCTGGCTCAGGGCTGACTGCCCGCTCAGAGCTGTCCGAGGGTCCGGCGCTGGGCGTAGACACGGGTCCGGCTCCGGCATCCGGTTCGGCGGCGTCCGGATCTGTCCCGGCGTCGGTGTCGGTGTGGTCGGACGCGGTGTTGGTGTGGTCGGACGCGGTGTCGCTGTGGTCGGACGGGGCGTCGGTGCTCGTCCTGGCGTTCGGGCCGGCGAGCGACTCCGGTCCGGTCTCCGCCGGATCGACGTCCGGGACCGGGCTGGAAGCATCCGGGGCCGAGGGCGAATCGGTGGAACCCGGTGGCTCGTCAGCGGGCGGGTCTGCCGGCAGGTCCTGCGGCGGGTCCGCCCAGAGTGCTCCGGCGGCGGGCGGCGGAGGCGGCTGGTACGGCTCGGAAAGCTCCTCCTCGGCCGACGGTTCCGGCAACGCGGTACCGACCGGCGGTGGCGGCGGCAGCGGAGAGAGTTCGCTCCCGTCCACGCCCTCCGCCCCGGACCCGGTGGCCGCAGTCCGACCGTCAGAGTCCGGGCGCGCCTCCCCGGTAGCCGGTCTGACCAGCGATTCGTCCATTGTTGCCTCCCGCGCCCACACCCGGGCCGGTAGGCCGGGTCGGAAGTACGTCAACCCTCACCGTGCCATATCTCAGCACGGGCGCACAGCCGGCCGGGTACCGGCACCCTCAGTCGCTGTCGGGGCTACCGTCCGCAGCCGGAGCCGACCCGCTGGCACTGGGCGTACCGTCGCTCGGCTCGGCGGCCGAGCTGGTGACCGGCGGCGTCGGCGTCCTGGTGGCCGCCGGCGGGTTCGGGGGTGCCGGCGTCACCGGCGGAGTCGCCGGGGGCGTGGTCGGCGTGCTGGTGGGCGGAGTGGCCGGCGGCGTCGTCGGCGTGGTGCTCGGCGGCGGAGTGGTCGGCGGTGGGGTGGTCGGTGGCGGGGTGGTCGGCGGCGGCGGCGTGGGCGGCCGGGTGGTCGGCGGTGGGGTGGTCGCGTTCGGCGCCGGCACCGCCGGGAAGATCCGGGTCGCGGCGTAGAACCGCGACCACCAGACGGTGGAGACCTTGACCACGTCGCCGGTGGTCGGCGAGTGCACCATCTTGCCGCCACCGATGTACATGCCGACGTGGTGGATGCTGGTCCAGCTACTGCCGGAGGCGAAGAAGATCAGGTCGCCGGGGAGCAGGGCCTCCCGGGCCACGCTCTGGTTGCGGGTGCCGTTGTACTGGTCGCGCGAGACCCGGGGGATCCGCTTGCCGACCGAGAGATAGGAGGCGAGCATCAGGCCGGAGCAGTCGAACCGGTCCGGACCCTCGGCGCCCCACAGGTAGGGGTCGCCCCGCTGGGCGAGCGCGTAACGCATCGCGGCCCGCGCCTTGGGGTGCGCCATCATCCCGGCGACGCTGTCGCTGCCGATCGTCGCGCCGATGCGCTGCTCGGCGGCCTCCCGGGCCCGCTCGATCGCCTTGAGCTGGTCCGCGTTGTCCCGCTTGAGCTTCACCAGGGCGGCGGAGCGGCTCTTGTACCGGGTGTCCGCCGCGGTGAAGGCGGCGACCTTCTGCTGGTAGGTGCCGGACGCCGCCTGGTAGGCCGCCTCCGCCTGCCGCTCGGCCTGCTGGGCCCGGGCCACCTCACCGGCGGCCAGTTCGGTGTCACCGGCACGCTGCTCACCGCGCTGGATCCGGCCGAGCAGGTCCAGCCCGTGCAGGTCGGAACCGAACGCACCCGGCGGCAGCCCGGCGGCGTCCTTCAGGGCACCCGCCGCCGCGTTGTCGGCCGCCGTACGGGCGTTGGCCAGCTCCAGCCGGGCCTTCTGGCGTAGGCCGTCGGCGGTGGTCATCTCGGTGGTGGCCGTGTCCCGCTCCTGCCGCAGTTGCAGCAGTTGGTCGCCGAGCTGGGCGACCTCGACCTCCAGCGCCATGATCTGGCTCGCCAGCGGACCGTTCACGCTCGGCGGCAGCGGATAGGACGGCGTCGTCGGCACGCCGGTGCCGGTGGGCACGTTGGGCGCCCCGACCGGCTGTGGGCGTACTCCGGCGTCCGGGACCGAGTTCGGCAGCGGTGGGTCGGCGTAGACCGGGGTCGCCATCGCGCCCGCCACGATCGCGCCGACCAGGGCCGACCAGACCAGCGGCCGTAACACCGGCGAAACCGCGTGGGGTGTCCGGTCCGGTCGTCCGCGCCTGCTGCTGGCCATGCCGCTCCCGTCCCGTGCACAGCAGCGCGCCCGGCGCGGCTGTGGTATCGCCATACGTGGTGTGTCGCGTCCCACTTTGTCTTACCTCAATGTGCCGGGGATGTCGATCCGACGGCGGGTAACGAGACGCTGAGAAGCTGGTTAAGGGTACCTGGATCCGTGAACCAGGTCGCTGTCGCCGACCGCCTCGGCCGGCGGTCCGGGCACTCCACGTAGGCTCGTGCGGGGATCGTGCCTGGAGGGACGTGCTGCGATGGACGCCGGACACAAGCGTGAGCTGGAAGAGAAGGTCTACGCCGGAGTTCGGCTCAGCCGCGCCGACGGTACGGCGCTGTACGCCAGCGACGACCTGGTCTGGCTCGGCCGGCTGGCGCATCACCGGCGTACCGGTACGAATGCGGACGACCGGGTGCTGTTCGTCGTCAACCGGCAACTGCGGCTGACCGACTTCTGCGCGGCCGGCTGCGCGTACTGCGCCTTCGGCTCCGGGCGGGGCGCAGAGGGCGCCGCCCCGATGCCGGTCGAGGAGGCCGTACGGCACGCCACCGAGCTGGCCGTCGACGGGCTCACCCAGCTGGATCTGGTCAACCCGCTGCACCCGGCGCTGCCGTGGCGGCACTACCCGGAGCTGCTGCGCGCGCTGACGGCGGCGCTGCCGGACGTCCGGCTGACCGGGTTCGCCGCGACCGAGCTGCACTGGCTGGAGAAGACCACCGGCCTGCCCGCCGACGAGATCCTCGACGAACTCGTCGCCGCCGGGCTGACGTCGCTGAGCGGCGGCGGGGCCGAGATCTTCGACCCCGAGGTACGCCGGAGGCTCGGCCTCGACGACTGCTCCTGGGAGGACTGGTCCCGGATCCACCGGCTCGCCCACGCCAAGGGGATCGGCACCCCGGCGACGATGCGGTTCGGTCACGTCGAGGAAGCTCGGCACCGGGTGGACCACGTGCTGCGGCTGCGTGAGCTACAGGACGAGACCGTCGGCTTCACCAGCTTCCTGCCGCTGCGCTACGAGCACGACCTCGCGGTCGCGGCGGCCGGCGGCGGCGGGCACGGGTCGGGGCAGCCGACCGGAACCCCGCAGCCGATCGAGGCGCGGCAGCCGACCGAGACGGCGTCGCCGGCCGAGTCGCTGAAGACCTTCGCGGTCTCCCGGCTGCTCCTCGACAACGTGCCGCACCTCGGCTGCTGCTGGGCCACCCAGGGGCGGTCGGTGGCGCAGCTCGCGCTGAACTTCGGGGTGGACGACCTGGCCGGCGCGGCGGCCGGAGACCGGGCCGGCCACGGCACCGATTCCGCCGGTACGCCCGCCGCGCTCTCCCGGGAGGAGCTGCTCCAGCTCGTCTGGGACGCCGACTTCCGTCCGGTCGAACGGGACAGCCGGTACGCGGTGCTGCGCGAGTACGACGCTCCGCCGAGCCTGGCCGAGCGTCGGGCCGAGCCGCAGCAGGTCTGGGCCTGAGCCGACTCAATTCGGGAACGGTTCGGCTGGATCGGGAACGGTTCAGCCGAGGGTCAGTTCGGCCCGTACGCCGCCGCCGGGGCGGGGCGTCAGGGTGAAGGTGCCGCCGTGCGCGCGGGTCACCGCGTCCACTATGGCCAGTCCTAGGCCGGCGCCGCCGCTGCCGTACACCCGGTCCTGCCGGCCCCGCCGGAACGGCTCGACCAGCTCGCGCAGCCGCTCGGCGTCGACCTGCTCACCGGTGTTCTCGACCACGATCGTCGGCCCGTCGGTGCGGATCCAGACCGTACCCCCGAGGTGGTTGTGCCGGACCGCGTTGCGGACCAGGTTGTCGACCAGCAGCTCCAGCAGGGTCGGGTCGGCCGGGACGCTGCTCGGGGAGAGTTCGGCCCGTACCCCGATCGACCGCTCCGCCAGCTCGGCCGCGCGCCGGTCGAGCGCCTCCCGGGCCAGCCGGTCCAGCCGGACCGGGCAGAGGGTGCCGGTGCCGTGCTCGCTGCGGGCCAGCGCGAGCAGTCCGGTGACGATCCGGTCCTGCCGGTCCAGCACCGTGCTCAGTTGACCGGCCAGCGCCGCCAGGTCCGGGCTGGCGCCCGGTGTCGCCGCGGCGACCTCGACGAGCGTGCGTGAGGTGGTCATCGGGGCGCGCAGCTCGTGCGAGGCGTTCGCGGCGAACCGGCGTTGTGCCTCGAACGCCGTCTCCAGCCGGTCCAGCATGCCGTTGAAGGTCTCGGCGAGTTCGCGCAGTTCGTCGTGCGGGCCGGAGACCGGGATCCGCTGGTCGAGGTTGCGTTGGGAGAGCCGGCGGGCCGCGCCGGAAACCAGGTGTACGGGCCGGAGCACCCGACCGGCCATCAGCCAGCCGAGCCCGGCGGAGGCGAGCGTCATCACCCCGATGGTGAGCGCGGAGTTGCGGATCAGCCGCTCCCGCAGCTCCCGGCGGGCCGCCTCCTTGGCCTGGAGCAGCCCGTCCGACCGGTCCAGCTCGGCGATCGTGGCGGTGAGCTTCGCCGGTGGCGGCGTCACGTTCTTCCGCAGCTCCACGGCTTTCGGCGGGGGTTGACTCTGCGACGACGGGGCGAAGGTGAGGGTGATGATCAGCGTGGCGACCGCCGCACCGGAGAGCGCGAAGAGGGTGGCGTAGAGCAGCGTGAGCCGGGCCCGCACGGTGAGCCGCATCACGGGATCCGGTAGCCGGCGCCGACCACGGTGTCGATCACCCCGGGCTGGCCCAGCTTCTTGCGCAGCGTGCCGATGGTGGTCCGCATGGTGTTGGTGAACGGGTCCGCGTTCTCGTCCCAGGCCCGCTCCAGCAGCTCCTCGGCGCTGACCACCGCCCCCTCGGCGGAGAGCAGGACGTGCAGCACCGCGAACTCCTTCGGGGCCAGCCGGACGTACCGGGAGTCCCGGGTCACCACCCGCTGCGCCGGGTCGAGCCGGATGCCGGCCCGCTCGATCACCGGCGGCCGGGCCGGTGCGACCCGGCGGAGCAACGCGTGCACCCGGGCGACCAGTTCGGCGAAGGCGAACGGCTTCGGCAGGTAGTCGTCGGCGCCGAGGTTCAGCCCCTCGACCCGGTCGCGCAGCGTCGACGCGCCGGTGAGCATCAGGATCCGGGCGTGCTGTCCGCCGTCGTGCACCAGCCGCCGGCACACCTCGTCGCCGAGCACCTCGGGCAGGTCCCGGTCCAGGACCACCACGTCGTACCGGGTACTGCCGGCCCGCTCCAGCGCCTGCGCCCCGTCCAGGGCCACGTCGACACTCATCGCGTGCTGCCGCAGCCCCCGGGCGATCGCGTCGGCCAGTATCTCGTCGTCCTCGGCAACCAGAACCCGCATGCCACGAGTAAACGCCGTCCGGGTTAAAGACGACCTCAAGAATTTTCCGCATCCTCTGTGCACACCCCGCTCCCGATGCTGGTCCGGCGAATCTCGAACGGGAGGAACCAGCGGATGCGGACCAGAATCGGCGGCGTACCGGTCGCCGCGCTCACCCTGCTGATCGGGCTGGCGCTGGCCGGCTGCGGCGGCGACGACGGCACCGACCCGGGCACCTCGGCGGCGTCCGGCGGAGCCGACCCGGCCGGCGAGCTGCGCACCGCCGCGCTGCACTTCAGCTCCTGCATGCGCGAGCGCGGCTACGACGTACCCGATCCGGTCTTCGACGAACGCGGCTTTCCCGGCTTCGCGGAGCCGGAGCTGCGCGGCGACCCGCGGTACGAGGCGGACCGCACCGAGTGCCGGGTGGCGCTGGACGCGGCGGCGGTGGCGGCCGGCGCACCGACCAGGGACGAGCTGGCCGAGCAGGTGCTCGCGTTCGCCCGGTGCATGCGGGAGCGGGGCGTCGAGATGCCCGACCCGCCGGCCGAGGGCGGCCTCCGGGTAGACGGCGAAGTGCTCTCCGCCCCGAACTGGCGGCCGGCCGCGCAGGCGTGCCGGGAACACCTGCCGGCCAAGTACGCCGATCTGGTCGACGGGTTGCCGCCCGGACCGAAGGCCACCGGGCGGACGAAGTGACCGCGCCCGCGCCGGCCGCTCCGGACCGGTCCGTGGCCGGGCCACCCGGTGCACCGGCTCCCGGGCGGCGCTGGCCGCGCCGGCTGGCCGCCGTCGCCGGTCTGCTGGTGCTGGTCGCCGCCGGGCTGGCCGTGCACTGGTACGTCGACCGCCGGCCCGCCGAGCCCCGCCCGGTCGCGGCGACCCTGCCGACCCGGCCGGTGACCCGCTCCGACCTGGTCTCCTCGGTGCAGGCGACCGGCCGGCTCGGCTTCGCCGGGGCGTACCAGCTCGTCGGGCAGGCGGCCGGAACGGTGACCTGGGTGCCCCGGCCCGGCGACGTGGTCGAGCGCGGGGAGCGGATCCTCGGCGTCGACCTGCGCCCCATCTCGCTGCTCTACGGTGCGCTGCCGCTCTACCGTCCGCTCGCCCCGGGCGACAGCGGCGCCGACGTACGGCAACTGGAGCGGAACCTCGTCGAACTCGGGCACGCCGAGCCGGCCGGGTTGACCATCGACAACTCCTACACCGGGGCGACCGCCCGGGCGGTCCGGCGCTGGCAGCGCGACCTGGGTGTGGAGGAGACCGGCCGGGTGGCCCCGGGCGACGTACTGGTGGCACCCGGCGCGGTCCGGGTCGGTGCCGTACAGCCGCTGATCGGCCAGCGGATCCAGCCGGGCGCCCCGGTGCTGGCCGGTACCGGCACCGGGCACAGTGTCCAACTCGACCTGCGGCTGTCGTACCGGGCGCTGGTCCGGGTCGGTCAGGCGGTCCGGGTGCAACTGCCGACCGGCCGTACCGTCGACGGCACGGTGGCGACGCTGGGCAGTACCGTGCAGGCCCCGTCCAGCCAGGGCCAGCCCGGCGGTACGGCGGCACAGGCCGGTGGGCAGCCGACCGGTTGCCAGGGCAACTCCTGCCCGCAGACGGTGCCGGTCGAGGTGCGGATCAGCGTCCCGGAGAGCCGGCTCGGCGGGGTCGCCGAGGGGGCGGTCACGGTCACCTTCCCGGCCGAGACCCGGCGGGGCGTGCTCAGCGTGCCGGTGGAGGCGCTGACGGTCGGCCCCGACGGGGCGTACGCGGTGGTCGTGGTCGACCCGGAGGGCGGCCGGCGGAACGTACCGGTGCGGACCGGGATGTTCACCTCCGGCCGGGTCGAGGTCTCCGGGGCGGGCATCGCCGAGGGCACTCAGGTGGAGGTGCCGACGCTGTGAACGGACCCGTACTCGAACTGCGCGCCGTCTCCCGGCGGTACGGCGACCTGCCGGTGCTGCGCGACGTCGACCTGCGAATCGACCGGGGTGAACTGCTGGCCGTGGTCGGCCCGTCCGGCTCGGGCAAGACGACACTGCTCCAGTTGATGGGCACCCTGGACCGGCCCAGCGACGGCAGCGTGCACGTCGACGGTCGGGACACCGGCCGGCTGCGGGACGCGGAGCTGGCGGCGCTGCGGGCGTACCGGATCGGTTTCGTCTTCCAGCAGTTCTTCCTGACCTCGACCCTCTCGGCCGTCGACAACGTCGCCACCGGCCTGCTCTACACCGGCCTGCCGGCGGCGCGGCGCCGGGAGCGGGCGGTGGCCGCACTGCACCGGGTCGGGTTGGCGCACCGGCTGCGGCACCGGCCCGGTCAGCTCTCCGGCGGCGAGTGCCAGCGGGTGGCGATCGCCCGCGCGGTCGTCGGCGAGCCGGCCGTGGTACTCGCCGACGAGCCGACCGGAAACCTCGACTCGCGCTCCGGCGCCGCCGTGCTGGAGCTGCTGCGCGAGCTGAACGACGACGGCACCACCGTCGTGGTGGTCACCCACGACACCGCGCTCGCGGCCGTGCTGCCCCGCCGGATCCGCCTGCGGGACGGTCGGATCGTGGCCGACGAGCCGGCGTCACCGCGCCGGGTCGAGCCGGCGGCGGTGGCCGGATGACCGGCCCGGCGTCTCCGGCCCGGCTGCCCCGGTCCCGGCTGCGGGCGGCCGACGTGCTGCCGCTCGGCCTGCTCGGCATCCGGGGCCGGCCGGCCCGGGCGGCGCTCTCCGGCCTCGGCATCGCGATCGGGATCGCCTGTGTCGTCGCCGTGCTCGGGATCTCCGCGTCCAGCCAGGCCGGGCTGCTGGCCCAGATCGACGCGCTCGGCACCGACCTGCTCACCGTGCAGCCCGGCAAGTCGCTCACCGGCGAGGAGGCGAAGCTGCCGGCCGAGGCGCCGGCCATGATCGGCCGGCTGCCCGGGGTCCGGGCCACCGCGCACGTCGGCCGGGTCGACGGCGGCGTCTACCGGCACGACCGGATGCCGGCCGGCAACAGCGGCGGAATCTCGATCCTGGCGGCCAGCCTCGGCCTGCCGGCGACCCTGGGGGTGCCGGTGGTCTCCGGAAGCTGGCTCAACCCCGCCACCGAGCGCTATCCGGCGGCGGTGCTCGGCTCGGCCGCCGCGCGCCGGCTGGGCGTCACCGAGGTACGCGGCAGCCCGCAGCTCTTCCTCGCCGGTCAGTGGTTCACCGTGGTCGGGGTACTCGGGCCGGCGGTCCTCGACCCGGCCGTCGACTCGGCGGTGCTGGTCGGGGTACCGGTGGCGGTGCAGCGGCTCGGCTTCGACGGGCTGCCGACCAGGATCTACCAGCGCTCCGCCGAGGAGGCCGTGACCCGGGTCCGGGACCGGTTGCCGATGGTGGCGAACCCGGCCAACCCGAGCGAGGTCGAGGTGAGCCGGCCCTCGGACGCCCTGGTGGCCCGGGCGGCGGCCGAGGCGGCGTACACCGGGCTGTTCCTGGGGCTCGGCGCGGTGGCGCTGCTGGTCGGCTGTGTCGGGATCGCCAACGTGATGGTGATCGGGGTACTGGAACGGCGGGGCGAGATCGGGTTGCGCCGGGCGCTGGGCGCGACCCGGGCACACGTACGCCGGCAGTTCCTGACCGAGTCGGTCCTGCTCTCCGTCTCCGGTGGCGCGGTCGGCGCCGTGATCGGGGCGGGGATCACGATCGGCTACGCCGCCGCCCGGGACTGGGCGGTGGTGGTACCGGTCGACGCGCTCGCCGGAGGGCTCGTCGGCAGCCTGCTGGCCGGCGCCCTCGCCGGGCTCTATCCGGCGGCCCGGGCCGCCCGGATGTCGCCGACCGAGGCGCTCCGGGCCGGATAGCCGGGGACCGCTGGTCGGGTACTCCCGGATCGCCGTGCCGCACGGCCCGGACCGGCAGGGGTGGTTCGGCGCCCGCTCACGTACCCTCGAAAGGTCATGAGCGGGCGGAGCGGGCGCGGACCGGCGTCGACGCCGGCCGGCGTGGAGCGCAGCGGAGAGGCGGCATGACCGAGCGGAGCGAGCGGGCGCCCTTTCCCCGGCGGGACGACCAGGGGCGGATCGTGGTCCTGGCCGACCTGCTCGGCGTCGCCCTGGTCGGGGTGGTCGTCGGGCTGGTGGCGCTGCTCGTCATCGACCTCGGCGCCTCGCTGGTCGGGCTGGGCGAGTTCGGCCGGGCGAGCGGGTGGCTCGCGGTGGTGCTGCCGGCATGGATCTTCGTCGAGGAGTTCCGGGCCTGGCGGTTCGGCCCGGCCCGGGTCGCGGCGGCGCTGGTGGCCGCGGCCGTCGGGATCGCCGTCGGACTGCTGGCCGCCGGGCTGGCCGCCTCGGCCCCGCCGCTGGTCTCGGGTGGGCTGGCGGCGGCGGTTTTCGCCATGGCGTACGCGTTGGTGTGGTTTGTCGGCGTCCGCTGGCTCGCCGGCCGGACGAGCTGATCGGAGATGCGCGGATGAGTCCCGCCGTGAAGTACACGCTGGGCCGGATCGGGCTGTTCCTGGCGGTCGCCCTGGCGCTCTGGCCGGTCGAGATGAATCTCTTCCTCAAGCTGATGCTGGCGGTGGCGTTCTCCGCCGCGCTGGCGTTCTTCCTGCTCCGCGGCTGGCGGGACGAGATGGCCCAGCAGTTGGCCGGGGCGGCGGAGAAGCGCCGGGCCGAGAAGGAGCGGCTGCGCGCCGCGCTGGCCGGCGAGGACCGGCCGACCGGCGCGAAGAAGCCGACCGACGCGGAGAAGCCGACCGACAGGTCGTAGCCGGGCCCGCTGCGGCACCGACCCCGCACCCGGACGTCGTTGGCCGGGTACGGGGTCGATGATCCTCCCCAGGTGGGCTGGTGTCGGCGCGGCTACCAGTTGGTCGAGCCGGCCAGCTTCGGCCAGGGCTTCCCGCACGGCTTCATCAGGTACGCGATCCCGCCGGACCCGCCGGAGACCCCGCCACTGGCGTTGATCCGCTTGGTCCGCAGCCAGATCTGCTCGAACTGGTCCCGCCGGTAGACGTTGCGCACCACGTCGTTGCTGGACGACGCCGGATCGTTGACCACCACGTCGCCGTCGGCGGTGAAGCCGACCACCACGAAGAGGTGTCCCGAGGTGCCGTAGTTGGCCCCCTCCAGCTCCTCGGCCAGGAAGGACTGGCTGGTGACCACCGGGATCCCGGCGGCGATGAAGTGCTCCACCTCGTCCAGCGAGTGCAGCCGGGTCACCTTGGCGTCCAGCCCGTACGAGGCGGCGTACGCGGTGTTGAACGGCCAGTTGCCGCAGCCGGAGTACGTGTAGTCGTAGGTCATCCGGGCGGCGTGGTTGACCGACGGGTCGGGGTAGGCGGGGTCGACCCAGGCGGTCTCCTCGGCGGAGGGTCTCTTGCCCCAGTACTCCAGCACCATCGTGGTGGAGGTCGGCGAGCACCAGGCCTGGCCGCCGCCGTCGTATTCCGGGTAGTGCCCGGCGTGGATGTTCTGCGAGTAGCGGGGCACCGGCAGCTCCCGGCCCCAGGCGATCCGGCCGGTGCTGGCCGGCACGGTGAACCGGTCCGGCACCAGCGAACTCATCGCGCCGAGCAGCCAGACCCGGGGTGAGCGGCGGCTCTCCGGGGCGCGGTAGAGGGTCAGCCGCAGTTGGTAGGCCCGCAGCAGCACGCCGTTCGCCACGTCGTCGATCGAGAAGGTGTCGGTCCAGATCGTCGAGTACGGGTCGCCCTGCCGGTTCACCGAGGTACGCCGGATGTCCTGGTCGCCGGCGGCCCACCGGCCCATGACGTACCACGGGGTCAGCGCGCCGGTGTTGTAGGTGCCCTGGAGTTCGATCTGGATCCAGGTGCCGGCCGGGGTGTCGGCGTTCCACGAGGCGACCAGTTCGCTGGCGTCGAAGCCGACCGGGGTGACCGGCGAGGTCCAGGTGGCGTACGACCAGGTGCGGGTGGTGCCGGTGTGCGGGTCGGCGTACTCGGTGGTGCCGGCCGGGCGCAGGATCGTGATCCCGGCCCGCGATCCGGGGACGGCGACGGTGCCCTGGTGGGTGCCGCGCCGCCAGTCGGAGTAGCTGGAGAAGTCCTGCCAGGTGATCTGCTCGTCGTGCGGCACCGGGCGGGGGCGACCGGGCGCCGAGCCGGCCCGGGCCGGCACGCCGGTGCCGAGCAGGGCCAGGCCGGAGAGGCCGGCGAGGGTGAAGGTGCGTCGGCTGATCGGGTGGTGCGGGGAACTGGCCATCGATGCTCCGCGGGGACGAAGGTCGGGGTCCTGTCGCCACTATTCCGCTTGGCAGGAACTTTCGCCAGATGTCCGAGCCAAGAAAATCTTTGCCGGGAGAAGGGTGCAACTGGCATTGGACGTCAAGTGATCCATATTGATATGACCATGGTACGGATGGTGCAGTGTGCACTACCCAGCGGAGTCCTCCCTACCCCCAGGAGGTTTACATGCCCTTCCGCACCTGGATCTCCGGGCCGTCGATCCGGCACCGGACCCGGGCCGGCACGCTCGCCGGCACGGTCGTGCTCGGACTCGTCGTGGCCGGGATCGGTCCGGCGGCCGGCACCGCCAGCGCCCAACCGGACCGGGCCGGCACCGAAACCGCCACCAGCGCCGAATACCGGGTGACCGGGCCGCGCACCCTGGCCGACCGCAACGCCGTGGCCGCCACCGGTACCAGCATCGACTACGCCGAACACGGCGCGCTCTACGTCACCGCCACCCCGGCCGAGGTGAAGGCGATCACCGCGCTCGGCTTCGAGGTGGCGGCCGTACCGGCACCGCCGGACCGGGGCCAGCACCAGCACGACGGCGACGTCGGGGTGCTCGACTTCCCGCCGGCCGACTCGGCGTACCACAACTACGCCGAACTGAACGCGGTGCTCAACCAGGTCGTCGCCGACCATCCGAGCATCGCCCGCCGGTCCAGCATGGGCACCTCCTACGAGGGACGCGACCTGCCGGTCATCAAGATCTCCGACAACGTCGGCACCGACGAGAACGAGCCGGAGATCCTCTTCAACTCGCAGCAGCACGCCCGCGAGCACCTGACCGTCGAGATGGCGATCTATCTGCTCAACCTCTTCACCGACAACTACGGCTCCGACTCCCGGATCACCAACATCGTCAACACCCGGGAGATCTGGATCGTCCCGACGGTCAACCCGGACGGCAGCGAGTACGACATCGCCACCGGCTCCTACCGGTCCTGGCGGAAGAACCGGCAGCCGAACAGCGGCTCGTCGAACGTCGGCACCGACCTGAACCGCAACTGGGGCTACAACTGGGGCTGCTGCGGCGGCTCCTCCGGCTCGACCTCCTCGGAGACCTACCGGGGCCCGTCGGCGTTCTCCGCCCCGGAGACCGCCCGGCTGCGCGACTTCGTCAACAGCCGGGTCGTCGGCGGTACCCAGCAGATCAAGGTGAACATCGACTTCCACACGTACTCGCAGCTCGTGCTCTGGCCGTACGGCTACACCACCGCGAACACCGGGCCGGGGCTCAACGCCGACCAGGAGCGGACCTTCCGCACCCTCGGCCAGCAGATGGCCGCCACCAACGGCTACACCCCGGAACAGTCCAGCGACCTCTACATCACCGACGGGGACAGCCTGGACTGGATGTGGGCCACCCACAACATCTTCGCGTACACCTTCGAGATGTACCCGGGTTCGGCCGGCGGCGGCGGCTTCTACCCGCCCGACGAGGTGATCCCGGCGCAGACCTCCCGCAACCGGGAGGCGGTGCTGATCCTCAGCGAGTACGCCGACTGCCCGTACCGGGTGGTCGGGCTCCAGGCGACGTACTGCGGCAGCGGCGGTGGCGGCACCACCGTCTGGTCGGACACCTTCGAGACCGCGACCGGCTGGACCGTCAACCCGGCCGGTACCGACACCGCCACCTCGGGGGCGTGGGAACGGGGGGCCGCCCAGGCGACCAGCTCCAGCGGCGCCAAGCAGCTCGCCCCGTACGCCGGCAGCAACGACCTGGTCACCGGCCGGCTCGCCGGTGCGGCGGCCGGTGACCACGACGTGGACGGCGGCGTGACCAGCGCCCAGTCACCGGCGATCACCCTGCCCGCGAGCGGCACGTTGACGCTCTCCCTGGCCTGGTATCTCGCGCACGGGTCGAACGCCTCGACCGCGGACTACCTGCGGGTCAGCGTGGTGCACAGTGGCGGGACGACCCAACTGCTCAACCAGGCCGGCGCGGCCAGCAACCGCAACGGCAGCTGGACCACGGCCACCGCCAACCTGTCGGCGTACGCCGGGCAGTCGGTGCGGCTGCTGGTGCAGGCCGCCGACGCCTCCGGGGCCAGCCTGGTCGAGGCGGCGGTCGACAACGTGACCGTCACCAGCTCCTAGCGGTGCGACCCCGGGCCCGCTCGGTGGGCGGGCTCGGGGCGCGGCTCACTCCGCGAGGGTCTCCAGGATCTGCTGCCCGTACTTCGCGAGCTTGTTCTCCCCGACACCGTTGACCCGGGCCAGCTCGGCCAGGGTCGTCGGCGGCTCGGCCGCGATCTGCCGCAGGGTCGCGTCGTGGAAGATGACGTACGCCGGTACGCCCTGCTCCTTGGCGGTCGCCGCCCGCCAGGCCCGGAGCCGTTCGAAGACCGGCTCGGCGGTCGGCGGCAGCGCGACGGCGGCGGCACCGGCGGCCCGGGGCTTCCCGGCCCGGCCGCTCGACGCGGCCCGGGGTGCCTCCCGGCGCATCCGCACCTCGCGCCGCTTGCCGAGGACGTCCCCGCTGCTCTCGGTGAGCACCAGCGTGCCGTAGTCGCCCTCGACCGCCAGCAGTCCCTGGGCGAGGAGTTGCCGGACCACCCCGCGCCACTCGGACTCGGTCAGCTCGGTGCCGATGCCGAAGACGCTGAGCGTGTCGTGCCGGTGCTGGATGACCTTCTCGGTCTGCCGGCCGAGCAGGATGTCGATGGACTGGCCGGCGCCGAACCGCTGGTCGCGCTCGCGGTGCAGCCGCAGCACGGTGGAGAGGAGTTTCTGCGCCGCGACGGTGCCGTCCCAGGACTCGGGCGGGGACAGGCAGGTGTCGCAGTTGCCGCACGGCCCGCTCTGCTGACCGAAGTATTCGAGGAGTCGGATCCGCCGGCACTCGACCGTCTCGCAGAGCGCCAGCATCGCGTCGAGGTGTGTGCCGAGCACCCGGCGCCGGGCCAGGTCGCCGTCGGAACCCTCGATCAGCTTGCGCTGCTGCACCACGTCCTGGAGCCCGTACGCCAGCCAGGCGGTCGAGGGGAGCCCGTCCCGGCCGGCCCGGCCGGTCTCCTGGTAGTAGCCCTCGATCGACTTCGGCAGGTCCAGATGGGCGACGAAGCGTACGTCCGGCTTGTCGATCCCCATCCCGAAGGCGATCGTCGCGACCATCACCAGCCCGTCCTCGCGGAGGAACCGCTGCTGGTTGGCGGCCCGGGTCGGCGCGTCGAGCCCGGCGTGGTACGGCAGTGCCGGGATGCCGTTCTGCACCAGGAACTCGGCGGTCTTCTCCACCGAGGCCCGGGAGAGGCAGTAGACGATGCCGGCGTCGCCGGGATGCTCGGTGCGGAGCAGGTCGAGGAGCTGCTTCTTCGGCTCCCGCTTCGGCACGATCCGATACTGGATGTTGGGCCGGTCGAAACTGGCGACGAAGTGCCGGGCGTCCTTGAGGTTGAGCCGGGCCGCGATCTCGGCGTGGGTGTCGGGGGTGGCGGTGGCGGTCAGCGCGATCCTGGGCACCGCCGGCCACCGCTCGTGCAGCATCGACAGGGCCAGGTAGTCGGGGCGGAAGTCGTGGCCCCACTGGGCGACGCAGTGCGCCTCGTCGATCGCGAAGAGCGCGATGTTGCCTCGGTCGAGCAGCCGGAGCACGTGTTCGGAGCGGAGCGCCTCGGGGGCGAGGTAGAGCAGGTCGACCTCGCCCGCCAGGAAGGCCGCCTCGACCAGCCGCCGGGTCTCGAAATCCTGGGTGGAGTTGAGGAAGCCGGCGCGTACCCCGAGGGTGGTCAGCGCGTCGACCTGGTCCTGCATCAGCGCGATGAGCGGCGAGATCACCACTCCGACCCCGTCCCGGACGAGCGCGGGGATCTGGTAGCAGAGCGACTTGCCGCCGCCGGTCGGCATCAGCACCAGCGCGTCGCCGCCGCGCACGACCTGGTCGATGATCTCGCGCTGCTCGCCACGGAAGCTGTCGTAGCCGAAGACCCGGCGCAGCACGTCGAGGGCGTCGCCGGTTCGTTGCTCGGTCTCGTCAGTCTGCTGGTCGGTGGGGAGGGCCATCCGGCGGATTCTACGAGCCCCACCCGACGGAAACGTACCGCTTGCTTCGACGCCGGTCGAGTCGTACGGTACCAATTAGTTCCGGAACTAGGAGGTACCGAATGGCACGCGACACCCTCACCGTGGCCTTCGCGGCGCTCGCCGACCCGACCCGACGGGCGATCCTGGACCGGCTGCTGCACGGCGACGCCTCGGTCACCGAACTCGCCGAACCGTTCGCGATGACGCCCCGGGCCGTCTCCAAGCACGTCGCGGTCTTGGAGGCCGCCGGCCTGGTCACCCGGGCCCGGGACGCGCAGCGCCGGCCGAGCCGGATCCGAGCCGAACCGCTGGCCGACATCGACGCCTGGCTCGGCGCGTACCGGCGGCTCTGGCAGCACCGGTTCGACCAACTCGACGAGCGGCTCGCCCAACTCCAGGGCGAACCCGCCGACAGGCAAGCACCTGACGACAGACCAGCACCTGACGAGAGACCTGCACCTGACGACAGACCAGAGACCGACAACCGGGAAGAGAGCAGGAAACCGTGATGGCAGCAGAGACACCCCGCATTCCGATCGTCCGGGTCTTCGACGCGCCCCGGGACCTCGTGTTCCGCACCTGGACCCGGCCCGAGGAGGTCGGCACCTGGTTCGCCCCGCCGGGTTTCCAGGTGACCCGGTGTGAACTGGACGCGCGGCCCGGCGGACGGTGGCAGGTCGAGTTCCGCTCCCCCGAGGGCGCCACCCACCGGGAGTACGGCGAGTTCCGCGAGGTCGTACCGCCCGAGCGGCTGGTCTTCACGCTGATCCAGTCGGACGATGCCGGCAACACCGGGGCGGAGACGGTGGTGACCGTGCTCCTCGCCGACCACGACGGCAAGACCGAAATGACCTTCGAGCAGACCGGCTTCGAGTCCGTCGCCGTACGTGACGGCAACGCCGAGGGCTGGCGGGGCTGCTTCGACAAGCTCGACGCGCACCTCGTCGACGTGTCCACCGGGAGGACGTCGTGACGCAGACCGGTGCCGAGCAGGAGATCCGCCGACAGTTCGCGGAGTGGTTCCGGGACTCCGCCGCGAAGGATCTCGATGCGGTGATGACGAAGATCGCCCCCGACGTGGTCTCGTACGAGCACGCGGCCCCGTTGGTCTACCGGGGCGCGGACGCGGTCCGGGAGGTCTGCCGGCAGGGCTTCGAACTGGCCGAGGGCGACTTCCGGTGGGACATCCCGGACCTGGAGGTCGTGGTCCGGGACGACATCGCGGTCACCTGGGGGCTCAACCGGATGCGCGTCCAGGAGCCGGGTAGCGAGCCGGTCGAGACCTGGTCACGCGGGACCCGGGTGTTCCGGAAGGTCGACGGCCGGTGGCAGATGATCCACCAACACGTCTCCTTCCCGTTCGACCCGTCGACCGGCCAGATCACCACCGGCGGCTGAGTCGGCAGTCGCAGAGCGGCAGTCGGTAGTGCCCGGCCGGGCGGGCGGCCGGGACACCTCCTCCGCTGCCGCCGGACCAATCCTGATCAGCGGGAACGGTCTGCGGATGGCGCTATGCCGCTGCCGGGTCACTCAGCGGATGCGCTACCGTTGCCCCGACCACCCCGCAGCGAAGCCGGTGTGAAACCGGCGCTGTCCCGCAACTGTGATGCCTTCCGCACCGCTGCCCGCCCCTGGCGGCGGCCCCGAGCCCGGGCGTGCGGAGGATGAGCCAGGTCGCCTGCGGCGCGGTCGCGGAAAGCGCCTTCGAGGAAGGGCGCCCCGTGGGCGGGGCACAGGCACCTGTCGGCGGAGCACCAGACCTCACCCCGACAGGAGGACCGATGACCCGACGTACGCCCCGACTGCTGGCCGCGTTGCTGGCCGGCGCGGCGCTGGCGCTGACCGGCTGCGCCGCCGACGACCCCGGCCAGGAGGCGGCGCCGAGCGCCAGCGGTGGCAGTTATCCGGTCACCGTCGGCACGCTCACCCTCGACGAGCGCCCCGAGAAGATCGTCGTACTCGGGCCGACCGCCACCGAGATGCTCTTCGCGATCGGCGCGGGCGGCCAGGTCACCGCCGTCGACGACAACTCGAACTATCCGGCCGAGGCGCCGAAGACCGAGTTGTCGGCCTTCACCCCGAACGCCGAGGCGATCGCGGCGAAGAACCCCGACCTGGTGGTACTCACCAACGACCTGAACAAGATCGTGGACCAGCTCACCCAGTTGAAGATCCCGCACTATCTCGCCCCGGCGGCGAAGACGCTGGACGACACGTACCGGCAGATCACCGACCTCGGCACCCTCACCGGGCACCCGACCGAGGCGGCCGACCTGGTCGGCCGGATGAAGGGCGACATCGGCAAGCTGGTCGCGGAGCTGGCGCAGCGGCCGGCGAAGCTCAGCTACTTCTACGAACTCGGTCCGGAGTACTACTCGCTGACCAGCAAGACCTTCGTCGGTTCGCTCTTCGGGATGGTCGGGCTGGAGAACATCGCCGACCCGGCCGACGCCGACGGCTCCAAGGGCGGCTATCCGCAGCTCGCCGAGGAGGCGATCATCAAGGCCGACCCGGACCTGGTCTTCCTGGCCGACACGAAGTGCTGCCAGCAGTCCGCGCAGACGGTCTCGGCCCGCAAGGGCTGGTCCGGGATGACCGCGGTGAAGAACAACCAGATCGTCGGGCTCGACGACGACATCGCGTCCCGGTGGGGTCCCCGGGTGGTCGAGCTGCTCCGGACGATCGTGGACGCGGTCGCCAAGGTACCCGCTTGAGCAGAGCCGGCGCCCCGACCCGGCCGGCCGGGTTGCGCCGCCGGTGGCTGGCCGCCGGCTTCGCGGCGGTCCTGGTCGCCGCGCTGGCCGGCATCGCGTTCGGGCCGGTCAGCCTGCCGCCGGGCAGCGTCGCGATCGAGCTGCTCAATCTGGTACCCGGGGTGCACCTGCACAGCGGACTCAACGAGCGCGAGATCGCCATCGTCACCGAGCTGCGGCTGCCCCGGGTGGTGCTCGGCCTGCTCGTCGGCGGGATGCTGGCCCTGGCCGGCGGCTGCTACCAGGGCGTCTTCCGCAACCCGCTGGCCGACCCGCACCTGCTCGGCGTCGCCGCCGGAGCGGGACTCGCGGTGACCGCCGTGATCGTGGTACGCGGGGTCACCGGCGCCGACGTCACGGTCGGGCTGCCGGTCACCGTGCCGCTGGCCGCGTTCGTCGGCGCGCTCGGCGCGGTGCTGCTCACCTACCTTCTCGGCGCGGCCGGTGGCCGGGACCGCTCCCCGGCCACGCTGATCCTGGCCGGGGTGGCGGTCTCCGCCTTCCTCGCCGCCGGCCAGACCTACCTGCTGCAACGCAACGCCGAGAGCATCCAGGAGGTCTACTCGTGGATGCTCGGCCGGCTGGCCACCGCCGGCTGGCACGACGTACTCGTGGTGTTGCCGTACGCGGTGTTCACCACCGCCGTGGTGCTGGTGCACCGGCGCGAACTCGACGTACTCGCCCTCGGCGACGACGAGGCGGCCAGTCTCGGGCTGCATCCGCAACGGTCCCGGCTGCTGCTGGTCGGCGCCGCCTCGCTGGGTACCGCCGCCGCGGTGTCGGTCTCCGGGCTGATCGGCTTCGTCGGCATCATCGTCCCGCACGTCGTACGGATGCTGGCCGGGGCGAGCTACCGGACGATCCTGCCGCTGTCGGTGCTCTTCGGCGGGGCCTTCCTGACCCTGACCGACCTGGCCGCGCGGACCGTCGCCGCGCCGGCCGAGATCCCGATCGGCGTGGTGACCGCGCTGCTCGGCGGCCCGTTCTTCGCGATCGTGCTGCGCACCACCCGCCGGGTGGCGGAATGACCGCCCCGACCCGGACGACCGCCCCGACCGGCGTCGCCGTCGAGGTGACCGACCTCGGCGTCACCCTCGGCGGGGCGCGGATCCTGACCGGGGTCAGCCTCTCGGTCCGGACCGGCGAGTGGGTCACCGTGATCGGACCGAACGGCGCCGGCAAGTCGACGCTGCTCCGCGCGGTCGGCGGGCTGCTGCCGGGCGGCACCGGGTCGGTCTCCCTCTTCGGTACGCCGATCGCCCGGCTGCGCCGCCGGGACCGGGCCCGGACGGTGGCGACGGTGCCGCAGTCCCCGGTCGTGCCGGCCGGGATGGCGGTACTCGACTACGTGCTGCTCGGCCGCACCCCGTACGTGCCGCCGCTCGGCCGGGAGTCCGCCGCCGACCTGGCGGCCGCGTACGACGTACTCGACCGGTTGGACCTGACCGGCTTCGCGGCCCGGCCGCTGGCGACGCTCTCCGGCGGTGAACGGCAGCGGGTCTTCCTGGCCCGGGCGCTGGCCCAGGGCGCCCCGCTGCTGCTGCTCGACGAGCCGACCAGCGCACTGGACATCGGCCACCAGCAGGAGGTGCTGGAACTCGTCGACCAGCTCCGCGCCGACCACGGGCTGACCGTGCTGGCCACCATGCACGACCTCTCGGTCGCCGGCGAGTACGCCGACCGGATGGTGCTGGTCGCCGCCGGTGCGGTGGTCGCCGACGGCCCGCCCCGGGAGGTGCTCACCGACGAGCTGCTGGGCACGCACTACCGGGCCCGGGTCCGGGTGATCGAGGGGGAGCACGGCCCCCTCGTCGTCCCGGTCCGCGCCCGGCGCCCCGCCTCCTAGCGGTCGCGGAGAGCCGACCGGGCCGCTCTTCGAGCGTGGTGCCACGGTGTCACCTTGGTGACACCGTGGCACCGCCGCAAGGCGGAAGGTGCCCGTCGACCGGGCGGCAGCGGGCTAGCTGAACCGCCGCCCCTCGTCCCGCCGGTACGCCCAGCCGGCGACCGCGGCCAGGACCACGATCCAGACGCCGAGCATCACCAGCGACAGGGTCTCGGCCCGGAAGTCCCCGACGGCGGTCCACATCAACTCGGCGGCACCCCGGGTCGGCAGGTACGGGGCGATCGTCTCGATGAAACCGGGCGAGTTGCCGGGCGGGAAGAGCAGGCCGCCGCCGAAGGCCAGCGGGAAGAAGACCACCTGGGCGACCACGATCGCCGCCTTGCTCGGCAGCGCGTAGCCGATCGCGAGCCCCATCAGCGTGAACGGCACCGCGATCACGACGACCGTGCCGAGTGCGGCCAGGAAGGCCGGGCCGGTCACCCGGGCCTCGGTCGCCACCGCGGCGATCACCACCACCGGGATCAGCGAGATCAGGGTCAGGAGCAGTCCGGCGAGGATCCGGCCGGCGAACCGGGGCGCGGCGCCGGTGGGCAGCGTCCGCATGTACGGGTCCCAGGGCTGCGCCCGGTCCTCGGCCACCCCGATGCCGTACTGGAAGATGTTGGTACTCATCACCGAGAAGGTGACCATCGAGGCGGTGGCGTAGGTGGCGACCACCGGGTCGTCGCCGCTGAACGGGACGACGAAGAAGAGCATCGAGGCGGCCGGGAAGAAGGCGCTGCCGACCAGCGCGATCGGGATCCGGACGGTCTCCAGCAGCTGGTATCTGGCGTGTACGAGCGAGAGTCGCACGTTCGGGTCCTCCGGTCAGGCGTCGGCGGGCTGGGGGTGGGACTGTGCCGGGATCGGCTGCGCCCGGGTGTCGGGCCGCGCCTCGGTGATGGCCAGGAAGGCGTCCTCCAGGCTGCTCGGCCGGATCTCCAGTTCGGAGAAGGAGACGCCGCTGCGCACCAGGTCCCGGACGAGTTGGTCCGCGTCGGTGGTGAGCAGGTGGGTGACGCCGTCGACCCGCTCCACGGCGCGTACCCCGAGCAGGGGCGGCAGTTCCGGGGCGACCAGGCTGACCCGGCGTACCCCGACCAGGTCGCGGATCGCGTTGACGCTGTCGTCTGCGAGTACCCGGCCGTGGCCGAGCACCACCACCCGGTGTGCCAGCGCCTCGATCTCCTCCAGGTAGTGGCTGCTCAGCAGCACCGTGCCGCCGTCGGCGTGGAACTGGCGGATGCCGTCCCAGAGTTCGCGGCGGGCGGTCACGTCCAGCCCGGTGGTCGGCTCGTCCAGGAAGACCAGCCGGGGACGCCCGACGAAGGCGAGCGCGACGGCCAGCCGGCGCTTCTGCCCGCCGGAGAGGCCACCGGTCTGCCGCCGGACCAGGTCGTCGATGCCGAACCGGCCGAGCAGTTCGGCCCGGGGGACCGGGTCGGCGTAGTGCGCGGAGACGAAGTCGACGACCTCGCCGACCCGCAGCGTGGCCGGCAGCCCGGTCTCCTGCGGCGTCACCCCGATCTGCCGGCGGTGGGCCGGGTCGCGGGGGTCGCCGCCGAAGAGTTCCACCCGGCCGGAGCTGACCCGGCGCAGCCCGACCAGCAGGCTCAGCAGGGTGCTCTTGCCGGCACCGTTCGGGCCGAGCAGGCCGACCAGTTCACCGGCCGGGAGTTCGAGGTCGACCCGGTCGAGGGCGGTGACGTCGCCGTACCGGCGGGTGGCCTGGACGGCACGGGCGAGAATCATGACTTCTCCTCGGTCTGGGGCGGGTCGAGCAGGGCGCGGACCGCCAGGGTGTATTCCTCGAAGGCGAACCGGCCGCGCCGGGTGAGTCCGACAAGGGTGGTCGGGGTACGCCCCTGGTGGGTCTTGACGATCTCGACGTAGCCGGCCTCCTCGAGCTTGCGCAGGTGCACCGAGAGGTTGCCGGCGGTCATCTGGAGGATGTCCTGGAGCCGGGGAAAGGTGATCCGGTCGTTGCCCCGCAGGGTGGCCAGCGTCGCGGTGACCCGGAGCCGGGCCTGCGCGTGGATCACGGGGTCGAGTTCCGGCAGGCCGGTCACGAGCTGCTCCGGGCGCTCCCGCTCGGGCTGCCCGACACACCGTCCGGCGCACCGGCGGCGAGGCTCCGGCTGCGATGGCGGTCGCGGAGCAGGAAGTGGACGCCGGCCACCAGCATCCCGCCACCGCCGGCCACCGAGATCAGCAGGGCGTGCCAGCCGGTGCCGGCGATCATCCCGGCGATGTTGATGACGCTGATCCAGACGCCGAGCCGGAACATGTTGCGGTCCAGCCAGATCGCGCCGCCGGCCATGTGCAGGGCGCCGGTGAGCCCGACGGTGACGCCGGCCCAGAGCAGTCCGGCGAGGTCCTCGGGCAGGTGCTCGGAGACCTGGCCGAGCGCCGTGCTGACGCCGGTGAACCCGAGGCCCCAGGCCAGGCCGTACCACAGGCCGCGTCGGTTGGAGTCGCCGGTGACCTGCCCGTACGTCCGGCCGCCGACGATCCCGGAGGTGATCCCGGCGGCGATCAGCAGGGTGAGCAGGGTCAGCAGCGGCAGCCAGCTCGGCAGGTCGACGAAGACCCGGCCGCCCGGGCCGAAGCGCAGGAAGAACAGGCCGAAGCCGATCAGCCAGGCCAGGCCCCAGGGCCAGTAGTACCAGAGCAGGTTGGGGCTGAGCCTGCGGGCCGCCTCGGCCTGCTGCTCGGCGATGAGCCGGAGTGCGGCGGCCGGGTCGGCGGGCGGCAGTTCGTCGCGGTCGGTCGGCCCGCCGGTGTGGTCGTCAAAGTTCCCAGTCACGTAAACGAGTTTACAACACAAAGTCCACCGTCGCACCAACTACTTTTCGCGGCGGTCAAGACCGGCCCGGCGGCGGGGTGGCAGAGTGCGGCAGAGACGCCACCGGGCCGGGGCGCACGCCGCTGCACGGACGTGCGCCTCCGGCCCGGACGCGGGTACGCGGAAGCCGTCAGCCGGCGACGCGCGCGGTGGGCAGCGGCCGGTGCAGCACCGTGGCGCCCGGAGCGGCGGTCAGCGGCCCGGCCGTCCACGGGCTCCCCGAGAACCGACCCCGGGCGCCCGCCGGTGCCGCCGTACCGGCGAAGACCGTGAGCAGGAAGCCCCAGAGCGCCTCGCCGATCGGGTCGGGCTGCCCCGGTACCCAGTAGTGGGTGGCGTTCAGCGCCACGGTGACCTGGCGGCGGCCGTCCGGAGAGTGCAGCGAGATGGTCTGGTGGCCGAGTACGACGCCGTCGTGTCCCCAGACCGGACCGCTCGGCAGCGGCACGCCGAGCAGGCCCAGCCCGTACTGGGCACCGTCCGGGACGGTCGGGTCGGCCGGCACCGTACGACGCATCTGCGCCAGCTCGGCCGGACGCAGCAGCCGGCCGCCGAGCAGAGCTCGGAAGAACCGGTTCACGTCGGCGGTGGTGGAGACGATATCGCCGACCATCCAGGCCCAGGACATGTTGTAGACGCTGAAGTCCCGCAGCGTCCCGTCGACCCACGGCACGTACCCGGCCGAGTGCGGCCCGTCGATCCGTCGCTCCGTACCCGGGAAGTAGGTCCGGTGCAGTCCGAGCGGGCGCAGCACGCGGCGGGTGACCTCGGCGGTGGCCGGCCGCCCGGTGATCCGTTCCAGCAGCAGTCCGGCGAGCACGTAGTTGGTGTTGGAGTAGGAGTGCCGCTCGCCCGGCGCGTTCGTCGGCTCCTGACCCAGCCCCATCGCGACCAGTTCCAGCGGCCGGACGGTGGTCCGCTGGTATTTCTCGATGTTCTCCACCGAGCCGAAGACCACGTTGTCGAAGTCGTTGATCCCGCTGGTCTGGTCGAGCAGCATCCGCACGGTCACCCCGGCCGGGGCGAGCCGGGGCAGATAGCGGCGCAGCGGCGCGTCGAGCACGAGCCGGCGTTCGCCGACGAGTTGCAACAGCGCGGTGGCGGTGAAGGTCTTGGTGATGCTGCCGATCCGGTGCTGGAAGTCGGGGCGCACCGGGCGGCCGGTGGTCACGTCGGCGACGCCGCTGGCGCCCCGCCAGGTCGCGTGCCCGTCGCGTACCTCGGCGAAGACGCCGGGCATCCCGGCGTCGGTGATCGCGCGCAGGGCGTCGCGCAGCGCCTCGTCCGGCAGCGCGCCGCCGGAACCGGACCGGGTGGCACCGGCCGGGGCGGCCAGCGCCGGCGAGGCGCCGGCGGCGAGCGCGGTGGCGGCCACGGCCGACCCCGCGACGGTACGCAGGAAGTCGCGGCGGGACTGGTGTGGACGGAACGCGGACAACTGGTCCTCCCCCGGGGTGGCTGGTGTTCTGTTCCCTTCGCATTCTGGCCGGGCCCGCCGGCCGGATCGTCCACTTGGGTGCTGAGCTACGACTCGACACCGTGGACGAGCCGACCGCCGCCCGGTCCGCCGGCCGGTTCCCCCGCGAGGCGGACCCGCACCCTCGGACTTCACGGGTCGCCCGGTCACAGGGGTGCGGGCAGCGGCTCGCTGTGCAGCACGGCGAGCCGGGAGACCGCCCGGGTCAGCACCACGTAGAGCCGGTGCAGGCCGCGCGGTTCCGCCGCCACGATCCGGGCCGGCTCGACCACGATCACGTGGTCGTACTCCAGACCCTTGGCCAGGGTGGCCGGCACGACGGTGACCCGGCAGGCGGTCTCGACCTCGTCGGCGGTGCCGGTCGGGACGCCGGCGGCGGTCAGCGCCGCGCGCAGCCCGTCCGTCTCGGCCTCGGCGGCGATCACCGCGATCGAACCGTCGTGGGCCAGCGCCGCCCGCACCTCGGCCACCGTCGCCGCCGCCAGGTCGGGCACGGTACGGATCTCCAGCGCGCCGTCCGAGCGGAGCGACTCGGCCGGTGGTACCTCCACGGCCAGCGCCGGCAGCAGCCGGTTGGCCAGCGCGAGCACCGCCGCCGGCACCCGGAAGCCCATGGTCAGCGGCACCACCGAGGCGTCCGGCTTGCCGAGGTGTCGCAGCGTCTCCCGCCAGTCGGTGGCGGCCCACGGCGCGGTGCCCTGGGCGAGGTCGCCGAGGAGGGTGACCGAGCCGTGCTCGCTGCGCCGGGCGATCACCCGGCACTGCATCGGGGAGAGGTCCTGGGCCTCGTCGACCACCACGTGCCCGAAGCTGGGCACCCGCTCGACCAGCCCGGCCGCCTCGTCGACGAGTACGGCGTCGGCGGCGGTCCACTTCGTCGCCCTCGGGGTACGGGGCGGCTTGGGCCAGCTCAGCAGGGCCTGCTCGGCCTCGGTGAGCAGCCCGTCGGCGGCGGCGGCCAGCGCCTCGGGGTCGGCCAGCAGCCGGTGTACCAGCCCGTCCGGGGTGACCGCCGGCCAGCAGTGGTCGAGGAACTCGGTGACCGGCCCGCACCGGCCCATCCGGCGCAGCCAGCTCTCGCCGGGCGAGTCGCCCCGGCGGGCCTCCGACTGTCGTTGCAGCAGGCCGACGACCCGGGCGCGGACCCGTTCCCGGCCGGTGGCGTACGGCAGCCCCTCCCGGCGGGCCTCCTCGACGACCCGGCGCAGCGCCTCCGCCGTGATCCGCCACCGGTACGAGCCGTCGGAGACCACCATCGGCTCCTCCGGTGCCCGCACCTGCCCGGCCAGCGCCCGGCGCAGCACCTCGGCCATCCGGGGATCGTGCTTCAGCGCGGCGGTGTCCGGGGGGTCCACGGCACGTACCGGGGTGCCGAGCAGGTCCTCCACGGTCGCCTGGGTCACCTCGACCTCGCCGAGCGCCGGCAGTACCGCCGAGATGTACGACAGGAACGCCCGGTTCGGCCCGACGACGAGTACCCCGGACCGGCGCAGCCGCTCCCGGTGCAGGTAGAGCAGGTACGCGGCCCGGTGCAGCCCGACCGCCGTCTTCCCGGTCCCGGGCGCACCCTGTACGCAGATCGAGTCGGCCAGGTCGGCCCGGACCAGTTCGTCCTGCTCGGGTTGGATGGTGGCGACGATGTCCCGCATCGGCCCGACCCGGGGGCGTTCGATCTCGGCGGTCAGGATCCGGCTGGCGGTGCCGTACTCCTGCCCCCGGTCGAGGTGTTCGTCCTCGAAGCTGGTGAGCTGGCCGGCGCCGAAGCCGAACCGCCGCCGGACCCGTACCCCCTGCGGGTCCCGGACGGTGGCCCGGTAGAACGAGCGGGAGATCGGGGCCCGCCAGTCCAGCACCATCGGCTCGCCGGTCGGGTCGGTGACGTGTCGCCGCCCGATGTGGTGGTTGGCGTCGGCGAAGTCGAGGCGGCCGAAGAAGAGCGGGGTGTTCGGGTCGTCGGCGAGTTCGGCGACTCGCCGGGAGAGGGTCCGGCCGAGCGTCTCGGCCGCGTACGCGTCACCGGCGACGTCCTGACCGGTCGCGAAGAGCGACTCGGCGTGCTCCCGCATCCGCCGCAGGGCGGCCCGGGAGGCGGCCAGGTGTGCGCGTTCGTACTCCAGGTCGGTGTCGAGGTCCTGTGCGGGCATGCTGGTTTCCCATCGGCGCGTCGGCGCGTCGGCTGCTCGCTCGCGTGTCCGGGGGCGGATGGCCGGCACCCGGCGCGGGGACGTCCGCTGCGGTGCTTTCTCACCTCGGCCGTCAAGCGGCCAATGAGCCTACCTGCGGCTGGGTCGGGGTTCCAGCGAATTTCACCCGCCGCGCCGGCCGGACCGCCGGCCGGGTGTGCCTGCCAGCATGTCGGCCGGAGTGAAGGTGCGGACCTCCGGGTGCCCGGCCAGCGTCTCGTCGCCACCGCCGCGCGACCAGAACCCGAAGGTGAGGCCGGCCGGTCCGGGCGGCGGCAGGTGGCCGGCCCGGCGCCGCAGGTCGGTCAGGTCGCGCAGGGTGAGCGGCCTGGTCTGCCAGCGGGCCTCGCCGACGAGTACGGGATCGTCGCCGGCCAGGCCGAGCACGTCGATCTCGACGGTTTCGTCCTTCCACCAGCGGCCGACCACCGTCTCGGCGGGCAGCGCACCCGTGGCCACCAGATGCTGGGCGTGCTCTCGGGCGGCCGCCTCGAAGACCCGGGCGAGGTGTGTCTGCCACCGCCCCCAGGTGCGTCGCCGGACCGCGGGCCCCTGCCCGCCGTCGATGAGGTCGGCGTCGTCGCGGAGCACGGCGAACCAGTACGCGAGGTAGTCGTCGGCGATCTCGTACATCGGGTCGGCCGAGCCGCCCGCGCCGATCGGGCGTACCGCCCGGACGTAGCCGGCCCGGCGCAGCCGGTCGAGGGTGTAGTCGATCCGTTGCTGGGCCCGGCCGGCGATCCGGGACCGTCGCCGGGCGCCGCCGGCCATCGCGGTCAGCACCCGCTCGTAGCCGCCTCGCCAGTCGAGGTCCTCGGAGAGGATGTCCGGCGCGTCCCGCAGCAGCAGGCCACCGGGAGTGAAGGCCAACTCGTGCAGGTTCTCCTCGGTGGAGCGCCCTGTCGACCACCTGCTCAGGTGCAGCGGGTAGCCGCCGCAGGCCGCGTACGCCTCAAGGAACTGCTCGGGAGCCAGGTCGGGCAGGAACGCCCGGGCGTCCAGCAGGGGGAACGGATCCATCCGGCGCTCGACGCCGGCCCGGCGGTGCAGTCCGCCCTGCGGGCCGAGCATCTGCTCCATCACCGCGACCGCCGACCCGGAGAGCACCAGCAGCAGCCGTTGGTCGCGGACGTGGTTCTCCCAGACGGCGGAGACGGTGTCGGCGAAGTCGGCGTGCCCGCCGGTCAGCCGGGGCGCCTCGTCGAGCACCACGAGCAGCGGGGCGGTGCGGGCCAGCCGGGCGACGAACCGCAGCGCGGTCTCCCAGTCGGGGAAGGTCGCCGGGGCCAGGTCGGCCACCTCGTCGCCGAGCTGTTCGCGTAGCGCCTCGGCGAACCGGCGGAGCTGCCGGTCGTCGGCGTCCTGCCGGGTGGCGGTGAAGTAGACCGCCCGCTTCTCCCTGGCGAAGTGGGTGAGCAGGTAGGTCTTGCCGACCCGGCGGCGACCCCAGACCACGGCCAGCTCGGGATGTCCCTCGGTGGCCCGCTGCCAGGCCGAGGTCAGTTCGGCCAGTTCGGCCTTCCGGCCCACGATCGGCATGCGGCCAGTCTACTACAAACTGTTTGTAGTACCGGCTGGTTGTGGTACGAACAGTTTGTGTAGCGGTGCCGGCCGGGTAGCTGCCGCCGGGCCGGCCGAAGGCGGAATCATGGGGCGCATGACCGAGCAGCCCGTCGAGCAGCGGCCGATGATGATCAGTGATCCGCAGGTGATGCGGGCGCTGGCGCATCCGGCCCGGCTAGGGATCATGGAGCACCTGACCACCACCGGGGCGGCGGTCACCGCCACCGAGTGCGCCGAGATCGTCGGGCTCTCCCCGAGCGCGGTCAGCTACCACCTGCGGGAGCTGGCGAAGTTCGGCCTGGTCGAGCAGGCGCCGAGCCGGGGTGACGCCCGCGAGCGGCTCTGGCGCAGCAGTGTCGGCTCCTGGGGGGTGGAGGCCGGTCAGGACGCGTCGCCGGAGGCGCGGGCCGCCCAGGAGACCCTGATCGAGGTGTACGCCGCCCGCGACATGGAGCGGATCCGGAGCTGGGCCCGGCGGATCGGCGAGGAGCCGAAGGAGTGGTACGACGCTGCCCAGTACGGCGGCGCGGTGCTGATGCTGACCGCCGAGGAGCTGGTGGCGCTGAACGACAGGATCCGCGAGCTGATGCGGCCGTACCGGCGGCGGGAGCGGGCCGATCCGCCCGAGGGGTCCCGTCCGGTGATGGTCCACTTCGCGGCGCTGCCGATGGAGTAAACCGACCGGGCTTGCGTACGGCAGTTGTGAAGGATTACTTTCGAAGTATGTCTTTCACAACTGTCGGTGTCGCCGTACCCGACGACGGCACGCCGACGGTGTCGCACTGGCGGGACGTCTACCTGGCCGCCGGGGCCCGAGCCGTCTCGACCTGCGGCGACTTCCTCGCCGCGACCGCGCTGGCGCTCGCCCTGCAATCCGCCGGAGCGGGTGGACTGGCGGTTTCCGGGGTGATGCTGGCCGCCACGCTGCCGCTGGTGCTGCTCGCCCCGCTGACCGGTCGACTGGCCGACCGGGTGGACAGCCGCACCCTGCTGGTCTGGGCCGGTGCCGGCCAGGCGCTGGTCTGCGCCGCGCTCGCCTTCGCCGAGAGCACCGCCGTGATCCTGCCGCTCGCCGCGCTGCTCGCCTGCGGGCTGGCGGTGACCCAGCCGACCCTGGCCGCCCTGCTCCCCGAGATGGTGCGCCGGGCCGACCTGCCCCGGGCCAGCGCGATCAACCAGACCGCCGGCTCGGTCGGCATGCTCGTCGCGCCGGCCCTGGCCGGGCTGCTGGTCGGGCAGTTCGGTGCCCGGGTACCGCTGCTGCTCGACGCCGGCAGCTATCTCGCGCTGATCGCCGCCGGCCTGCTGCTGGGTACCCGGCGGGGTGGCCGACGGGCGACGGGACCGGCCGGCGGGGCGACCCCGGCACCGGCGGCCCCCGCCTGGCGGCTGCGCCGCGACCCGCTGCTCTGGACGATGGTGGCCGCGATCGCCGCCACCGTGGCCGGGGTGGGCGCGGTCAACGTGATCGAGGTCTTCTACGTACGCGAGACCCTGCACTCCTCGACCACGATGTTCGGCCTGATCAGCGCGGCCTGGACCGCCGGCATGCTGGTCGGCGCCTGGCTGCTGGCCGGCACCGCCCGGCGGGCCCGCGACGACGGCGCCCTGGTCAAGGGCGTGCTCGGGATGCTCGGCGCGGCCTGCCTGCTGGTCGGACTCGGCGCCACAGTGCCGGCCGCCGGCTGGCTGGTCCCGCTCTGGCTGGTCGGCGGCGCCGCCAACGGCGGGCTCAACGTCTTCAGCAACCTGGTGTTGGCCAACCGGGTGCCACCGGCGGCGCGCGGCCGGGCCTTCGCCGCCCAGGGCGCCGCGATCCAGGGCGCCGGGATGTTCGGCTATCTGGCCGGCGGGCTGCTGCTCGCCGGCTTCCCGCCCCGGCCGCTGGTCGCGGTGACCGGGGCGGCCGGGCTGGCCGTGGTCGCCGCGGTGACCCCGGTGGTGTTGCGGGCCGCCCGGCGCGAGCGGGCCACGATGCGTCCTGGGCCACTTCCGCCCCGGTCGGCCGGGCAGCCGGTCGAACCGGCGGTTACCGTCGGATCATGACCGAGCTGCGGCGACCCCGGGTAGGCCATATCCAGTTTCTCAACTGTCTGCCGATCTACTGGGGGCTGATGCGTTCCGGTGCGCTGATCGACGTCGAGCTGCACAAGGACTCGCCGGAGCGGCTCAGCGCCGCCCTGGTCGCCGGTGACCTCGACATCGGGCCGATCACCCTGGTGGAGTACCTCAAGCACGCCGACGAGCTGCTGCTGCTGCCGGATCTCGCGGTCGGCAGCGACGGCCCGGTGCTCTCGGTCAACATCGTCTCCACCCGCCCGCTGGCCGAGCTGGACGACGCCAAGGTGGCCCTCGGCTCCACCTCCCGGACCGGTGTGCTGCTCGCCCGGATGCTGCTCGCGCAGAAGTACGGCGTGCACCCCGAGTACTTCAGCTGCCCGCCCGATCTGACCACGATGCTGCTGGAGGCCGAGGCCGGGGTGCTGATCGGCGACGTGGCGCTGCGCGCCCTCTACGAGGCGCCCGGGCGTGGGCTCGCCGTCACCGACCTCGGGCAGGCCTGGCGGGACTGGACCGGGCTGCCGATGGTCTTCGCCGTCTGGGCGGTACGCCGGGACTTCGCGGCAAACCACCCCGGGCAGGTCAAGGACGTGCACCAGGCGTTCCTGCGCTCCCGGGACCTCTGCCTGGCCGAGCTGGACGAGGTCGCCGAGGCGGCGGCCCGGTGGGAGCCGTTCGACGCGGCGACCCTGGCCACGTACTTCCGGACCCTGGACTTCTCGCTCGGCGAGCGCCAGGTGACCGGACTGCGGGAGTTCGCCCGCCGCGCCGTCGAGCTGACCGGCGTACCGGCGCTGCCGGCGGACGGACCGGTCTTCTTCTCCGACTGAGCCGGGCGGCCCGGTCGGGCCGGGCGGAGACTCAGGTGGCGTCGGAGGCGGCGCGGAGCTGCCGGGCCACGTCCTCGCAGATCTTCGCCCCGTACGTGTAGCCGAGGTTGATCGCGTACCGGGTCTCCACCGCCATCGTCCAGCCGTCGCCGATGGCCAGGCAGTTCACCGTGTACTTCTGCTCGCGCTGCCGGTCGACCCAGCCGTTCTTGACCGCGATGGTCTTCTGCTCGGCGGCCGGGAACGCCTTGCGGATGCCGAAGTTGCCGACTCCGCGCACCGCGCGCATCTCGTCGAGCAGCCACTTCGTCCACTTCGGCCCGGCGGCCCGGCCGTCGGCGATGCAGGCGCCCATCCGGGCGGTGTCCCGGGCCGAGAGCGCGGTCCGGCTCCAGCCGCCGTCGGCGGCCGGGCTGCTGTCGGTCAGGTCGCAGATGCTGATCAGCCGCTTGATCGACGCCGTGCCGCCGTTGAGTTCGTAGAGGGTCTGCGCGGCGTTGTTGTCGCTGTCCCGGATCATGATCGAGACCTGGTTCATCCGGGTGTCGCTCGGGGTGTCGCCCTGCTCGGCGGCGCGACGGAGGAAGTCCGCGCCGATCCACGCCTTGATCATCGAGGCGGTCGGGTTGGTCTCGTCCATGTTGGCCGAACCGGAGATCTTGCCGGTCCGGGTGTCCATCAGCGCCCAGTTCCACCAGCCGTCTTTGTCGATCTTCACCTTGGCGGGCGCCACCGGCAGCGGCGGCAGTTCCGGGCTGGGGGTCGGGGTGGGCGTGCCGGGCCGGCCCGGGGTGGTGGCGGCCGGACCGGCCGGGCCGGACGGTTCGCCCCACTTGGCGGCGGCGGTACTCGCGAACGGCGAGCCCGGCATCAGCCGGAGCCCGACCAGCACCAGCACCAAGAGCACGCCCGCGATCAGGGTGAGCCGGAGCAGGGTGGACCGGTTGGACCGGGCCCGCCGCTCGGCGGCGCGTTCGTCGGCACCCATCAGGACTGCCTCGCCGTCAGCGGCATCGGGACCTTCAGCACGGCGCCGGGCTGCGGGGTGGTGAGTTGGCTGGCCACGCTGGCGCAGACGTCGGCGCCGTAGTCGAGGCCCTTGCGGCCGGAGTAGCGGGTCATCACGGAGAGCACCCAGTCGTCGCTGACGGCCAGGCAGTTCAGGTGCCACTTGCCGTCAGCGTTGATCAGCGTCCAGCCGTTCTTGATGCCGACCGGGCCCTGCGCCAGGACCCCCTCGGAGAGCCCGTCGATGATGCCCCAGCGCCCGCCGCCCTGCTTGAGCTTCTGATCCCTCGCGGAGGTCGTGCCGCGCACCTTGGTCATCTCGTCCAGCACCCACTTGGTCCACTTCGGTCCGGCGGCCGTGCCGTCCTTGATGCACTCTCCCATCCGCACCGCGTCCCGAGGGGACATTTCGGTATAACTCCACCAAACAGAACTTTCCCCCGGTGGTACCACCTTGCGGGTGTCGGTGAGCTGGCACATCTTGATCAGGCGGTCCACCACCGCGCCCCGGCCACCCCTGTTGTAGAGCGTCTCGGCCGAGTCGTCGTTGCTGTCCCGGATCGCCGTGCTGGCCATCTTCAGGGTCGCCGAGGGAGGCGTCTTGTCGCCGAGCCGGCGGAGGTAGTCCGAGACGATCCAGACCTTGATCATCGACTCGGTCGAGTTGGTCGAGGTCATGTTCTTGGAGCCGGAGATCTTGCCGCTCTCCCGGTCGAGCAGGGCCCAGCCGAGGAAGCCGTCCACCCCCTTCACCGTGACCGGCGCGGCGGCCAGGGTCGGCGGCGGCGGCGCGGACGGCTCGATCCCGACGGGCGCCTCCTCGGCCGAGGACGTGCTCCCGCCGGAGTCGGCCAGCCGGGCGTACGCGGCGGGCACGAGCAACAGGCCGCCAAGCACGACTGTCGTGATGGCGAGCACCAGGGTCACGCGGGGACGCATGAGGATGGGGCTCCAAGGGTGAAGGCCGGGGGGCCGCTGTGTCCAGGGCGCTGTGCGGTGTGACTGTGGGTCGGCGGCGCCTCCGCCAGCCCCACACCGGCGGTCTGCTCCGCGTCCGGACTGCCGGGGGAGGCGGCAGTACGGGAACGGGGGAAAGTTTACGTGGCCGGGTCCAATCCGCCAGATGGTGAAGCCCGGGAGTCTTCCGATGTCGCCCTGAAATGACCGCTTATGTGGTAATAGATGGCGAATATTTGGACCGATGTGACCAGGCTCATTCACCCATCAGTGCGGACATTTGGTGCGAGGCGCCGGCCCAGCTCAGCGGCCGGTCTGGGCGGCATTTCTATTACACATCTTGGTTACTGACTAGTTGAGCTGTAACACTTGCTGCGTGTACGGACATGACTTCCCGGTCCCGGATGACGGAACCGCCGGCGGCCTGCTCGATCAGGTCGAGGCGGCGGAGGTGGCGCTGCGGGCGGCCGCCGACCGTGGCCGTCCCGGCACCGACCCGGCCACCGACACCGACCCGCAGGACTACTTCACCGCCCTGATCGGCGCCGACCAGAAGATCGAGCCCCGGGACTGGATGCCGGAGGCGTACCGGAAGACGCTGATCCGGCAGATCGCCCAGCACGCCCACTCCGAGATCATCGGCATGCAGCCGGAGGGCAACTGGATCAGCCGCGCCCCCTCGCTCAAGCGCAAGGCGATCCTGCTCGCCAAGGTGCAGGACGAGGCCGGGCACGGGCTCTACCTCTACGCCGCCGCCGAGACCCTCGGGGTGAGCCGGGACGAACTCGTCGAGCTGCTGCTCGCCGGTCGTCAGAAATACAGCTCGATCTTCAACTACCCGACGCTGACCTGGGCCGACGTCGGCGCCATCGGCTGGCTGGTGGACGGCGCCGCGATCGTCAACCAGGTACCGCTGTGCCGCTGCTCGTACGGGCCGTACGCCCGGGCGATGATCCGGATCTGCAAGGAGGAGTCCTTCCACCAGCGGCAGGGCTACGAGATCCTGCACACCCTCGCGCACGGCACCCCGGAGCAGCACGCGATGGCCCAGGACGCGGTGGACCGCTGGTGGTACCCGTCGCTGGCGATGTTCGGCCCGCCGGACGGCGACTCGACGCACTCCCAGCAGTCGATGGCCTGGAAGATCAAGCGGTTCTCCAACGACGAGCTGCGGCAGCGCTTCGTCGACATGTGCGTGCAGCAGGCCGGTGTGCTCGGCCTCACCCTGCCCGACCCCGACCTGCGGTGGAACGAGTCCCGGCAGGCGCACGACTACACCCAGCCCGACTACGCCGAGCTGATGCGGGTGATCTCCGGCGACGGGCCGTGCAACCGGCAACGGATCGCACACCGCCGCCGGGCGGACGCCGACGGGGCCTGGGTACGCGAGGCCGCCGAGGCGTACGCGGCCAAGCGGGCCGCCGAGCGTACGGCGGTGCCGGCGTGACCGCCCCGGGCGAGGGCCGGGCCGGCTGGCCGCTCTGGGAGGTCTTCGTCCGGGCCCGGCGCGGGCTGTCGCACACCCACGTCGGCAGCCTGCACGCCCCGGACGCCGAGCTGGCGCTGCGCAACGCCCGGGACCTCTACACCCGGCGCCAGGAGGGCGTCTCGATCTGGGTCGTACCGGCCGGGGCGATCACCGCCTCCAGCCCGGACGAGAAGGACGCCTTCTTCGAGCCCTCGGCCGACAAGGTCTACCGGCACCCGACGTTCTATCCGGTACCCGACGGGGCGGCACACCTGTGAACACCACCGGCGCACCCGTACACACCACAGTGGACTACCTGCTCGGGCTCGGCGACGACGCGCTGGTCGCCGCCCAGCGGCTCGGCGAGTGGGTCACCGCCGCCCCCGAGCTGGAGGAGGACGTCGCGCTGGCCAACATCGCCCTGGACCAGCTCGGCGCCGCCCGGCTGCTGCTGAGCTACGCCGGGGAGCTGGAGGGGGTTGGCCGGGACGAGGACGCGCTGGCATTCCTGCGCACCGACCGGGAGTACCGCAACTGCCTGCTGGTCGAGCTGCCGAACGGCGACTTCGCGATGACCATGGCGAAGCTGCTCTTCCTGTCGGCGTACCAGCTCCCGCTCTACACCGCGCTGAGCGGCTGCGCCGACGAGCGGCTGGCCGCCATCGCCGGCAAGGCCCGCAAGGAGGTCGCCTACCACCTCGACCACGCCGGCCTCTGGACGGTACGCCTCGGCGACGGCACCGAGGAGTCGCACCGGCGGATGCGGGCGGCGGTCGAGGAGCTGTGGCCGTACACCGGTGAACTGTTCGTGGCCGACCCGGCCGCGCCGGTCGACCCGGCCGGGCTGCGCGCCGCCTTCCTGGCGAACGTCGAGCCGGTGCTGGAGACCGCGACGCTGCCGCGCCCGGCCGACGGCTGGGGGCCGACCGGCGGCCGGGCCGGGCTGCACACCGAGCACCTCTCCTACTTGCTCGCCGAGATGCAGGTGCTGCACCGGGCGCATCCGGGAGCCCGTTGGTGAGCGCGGCCGGATCCTCGCCGGCCCGCCGGGCCGCGGCGGCGGTGGTCGACCCCGAGCTGCGGGTGCTGACCATCGAGGACCTCGGCGTGCTGCGGGACGTGACCGAGGACCCGGCGACCGGACGGGTCACCGTGACCATCACCCCGACCTACACCGGCTGCCCGGCGATGGACGTGATCCGGGCCGACATCCGGGCCGCGCTGGCCGCCGCCGGGCATCCGGAGGCCGAGGTCGTCACCGTCTTCGCCCCGGCCTGGACCACCGACTGGATCTCCGAGGCCGGTCGGGCCAAGCTGGCCGCCGCCGGGATCGCCCCGCCGGGGCCGGCGGGCGGTCGCCCCGTCCCGGTCACCCTGAGCGTCCGCTGCCCGCACTGCGGTGCCGCCGACACCGAACAGGTCAGCCGGTTCGGCTCGACCGCCTGCAAGTCGCTGTGGCGGTGCCGGGCCTGCCGGGAACCCTTCGACCATCTGAGGGCGTTTTGAGCGTAACGATCAACCGGCCGGTCCGTCGCCGGCCGGTCTTCCACCCGCTGCCGGTCCGGGCGGTCGACCGGCTCACCGAGGACGCGGTCGCGGTCACCTTCGAGGTACCGGCGCGGCTGCGCGAGACCTTCGCCTTCCGGGCCGGGCAGCACCTCACGGTACGGCGGGTGCCGCCGGACGGGGCCGAGGTGCGCCGGTCGTACTCGATCTGCTCGACCCCGGCCGAGCTGGCCGCGACCGGACGGCTCCGGATCGGGGTACGGGAGGTGCCGGGCGGCGCCTTCTCCAGCTTCGCGGTCTCGGCGCTGCGGGCCGGCGACACGGTCGAGGTGCTGCCGCCGCTCGGGACCTTCGGCACGGCGTTCGCGCCGGACCGGGTCCGGCACTACGCCGGGGTGGTCGCCGGGTCGGGCATCACCCCGGTGCTGTCGCTGGTCGCGACCGCGCTCGCCGTCGAGCCGGCCAGCACCTTCACCCTGGTGTACGGCAACCGGCACGGCCGCACCGTGATGTTCGTGGAGGAGCTGGCCGACCTGAAGGACCGCTATCCGGAGCGGCTGCACCTGGTGCACGTGCTGTCCCGGGAGCCGGGCGAGTCGCCGTTGCTCTCCGGCCGGGTCGACGCCGAGCGGCTCGGCCGGCTGCTCGACACCATCGTGCCGGCCGAGCGGATCGACGAGTGGTTCCTCTGCGGCCCGTACGGGATGGTGCTCGACGCGCGGCTGGTGCTCACCGGACGGGGCGTACCGGAGCGGGCCGTACACGCCGAGCTGTTCCACGTGGACGCCCCGCCCGCGCCGCCGGTCCGCCCCGCCGCGACGGCGGCCGACGCCGGCACCGAGGTGACGATCCGGCTGGACGGCCGGACGTCGGGTTTCCGGATGGGGCGGGACGAGCGGGTACTCGACGCGGCCCTGCGGGTCCGCAGCGAGCTGCCGTACGCCTGCAAGGGTGGGGTCTGCTCGACCTGCCGGGCGAGGGTGGTCTCCGGCGAGGTGTCGATGGCCCGCAACTACGCCCTGGAGCCGGACGAGGTGGCCGCCGGGTACGTGTTGACCTGCCAGGCCAGCCCGGTCACCGACACGCTGGAGGTCGACTACGACGGCTGAGCCGCGTTGTCCCGGCCACCGCCGGCCGTGAAGAAATTCTTCGATGGCCGTTGCTCCATTGAAGAATGTGTACTACCAAGGTAGCCATGAGGATGCTCCGCACGCGTCGCGCCCGAGCCGGACTCGCCTGCCTCGCGGCGGTCGGCCTGCTCGCCACCGCCCTGCCCAGCCAGCCCGCCGTGGCCGGTGGCGCCACCCCGGCCGACGCCGGTGACGGTGCGGTCACCGCCGCCGACCCGTTCCCGGCGTACACCCGGTTCAACATCCCGGCCGAGGACGGCACCCGGGACCGGACCATCGAGGACGAGCTGGTCCGGCTCGCCGACGGCGCACCGGCCGGCGGCTACATCCGGGGCATCATGTACAGCTGGAGTTCCCCGGTGGTGGCCGAGGCGCTGAAGCGGGCGGCGGCCCGGGGCGTGATCGTCCGGATCGTGCTGGACGAGACCGGCGGCGGGGTCAACACCGGCGCCGACAACGCCGCGATGGCGGTGCTCAACTCGGCCAACCTCGACGACCTGGTGATCTGCGGCAAGACCTCGTCCACGGTGGCCGGCTCGACCGCGTGCATCGGGAACAAGAGCAACTCGATCAACCACAACAAGGTCTTCACGTTCTCCACCAGCGGCACCATGAAGCGGGTCGTCTTCGTCAGCTCGCAGAACCTCACCTTCAGCCAGAACAACCTCTTCAACAGCGCGCTGGTGGTGCACGAGGACTACGACCTGTACGACCACTTCACCGCGTACTTCAACGACATGCGGGCGCAGCGGAAGAACAACGACTACTTCAACGCCGCCAACGGCTACTACAAGTCGCCGACCACCGCCGTCACCGTCTACCACTCGCCCCGGGCCGACAGCGACACCCTGGCGAACCGGCTGGCCGAGGTGAACGCCTTCGCCAGCGGCTGCGCGGTGGACGTCGCGCACGCCCAGTTCACCGACGCCCGCCCGCAGGTCGCCGCCGAGCTGCGCCGGATCGGCCGGATGGGCTGCAAGGTCCGGGTCGTCTACGGCTCGATGGGCAGCACCGCGTACGCCACCCTGAACGGGCAGCCGAACGTCTCGCTGAAGAAGTATTACGACGCCGAGGCCAGCAACTACGACGGCCGGGTGGTGACCGTGCACTCGAAGAACATCATCATCAGGGGCACCTTCGCCGGGGTGGCCGGGCGCAGCGTCGTCTTCACCGGCTCGCACAACGTCACCGACCCGGCGCTGACCGATCACGACGAGACCCTGGTGAAGATCGAGCACCCGACCGTCTGGAACGACTTCCACAACAACTTCGAGACGCTCTGGAGCCGGGCCAAGTGCGTCAACCCGGACAACGGCAGCTGCACCACCTGAACCACCGCCGCCGGCGCAGCCGTACCCGGGGGTTGTCGGTGCTCACATCCCCGAGCGTGGCTGGGGCGCGCAAGTCGGGCGGCGTACCCTCGGGATGTGACGGTGAGCCGGGAAATCGACAGCATCCTGCAACGTGGCGCGGACGGCGGGCGGATCACGCCCGAGGAGGCGCTGCTGCTCTACACCGACGCGCCGCTGCACCCGCTGGGTGAGGCGGCGGACGCGGTACGGCGGCGGCGTTATCCGGACAACATCGTCACGTACCTGATCGACCGCAACATCAACTACACAAACGTCTGCGTGACCGCCTGCAAGTTCTGCGCCTTCTACCGGGCGCCGAAGCACCGGGAGGGCTGGACGCACCCGACCGAGGAGATCCTGCGCCGCTGCGCCGAGGCGGTCGAGCTGGGTGCGACCCAGGTGATGCTCCAGGGCGGCCACCACCCCGACTACGGCGTGGAGTACTACGAGGAGCTCTTCTCCTCGGTCAAGCGGGCGTACCCGCAGCTCGCCATCCACTCCATCGGGCCGAGCGAGATCCTGCACATGGCGAAGGTCTCCGGGGTCAGCCTGGAGGAGGCGATCAGCCGGATCAAGGCGGCCGGGCTGGACTCGATCGCCGGGGCCGGCGCCGAGATGCTGCCCGAGCGGCCGCGTAAGGCGATCGCCCCGCTGAAGGAGTCCGGGGCCCGCTGGCTGGAGGTGATGGAACTCGCACACCGGCAGGGCGTCGAGTCGACCGCCACCATGATGATGGGGACCGGGGAGACCAACGCCGAGCGGATCGAGCACATGCGGATGATCCGCGACGTGCAGGACCGTACCCGGGGCTTCCGCTCCTTCATCCCGTGGACGTACCAGCCGGAGAACAACCACCTCAAGGGCCGTACCCAGGCGACCACCCTGGAGTACCTGCGGCTGGTCGCGGTGGCCCGGCTCTTCTTCGACACCGTGCCGCACCTCCAGGCGTCCTGGCTGACCACCGGGAAGGACGCCGGACAGCTCGCCCTGCACATGGGGGTGGACGACCTCGGCTCGATCATGCTGGAGGAGAACGTCATCTCCTCGGCCGGGGCCCGGCACCGCTCCAACCTGCACGAGCTGATCTGGATGATCCGTTCCGCCGGCCGGATCCCCGCGCAGCGGGACACCCTCTACCGGCACCTGGCGGTGCACCGCACCCCGGCCGACGACCCGACCGACGACCGGGTGGTGTCGCACTTCTCCTCGATCGCGCTGCCGGGTGGCGGCGCGGGCCGGAGCCTGCCGCTCGTACAGGCCCGCTGAACTACCCTCGTCCATTCGGCCACCGCCGGCTGGGCGAGGGGTCGGTCCTTGGCTCCGATCCGGCGGCAAAACGTCGAGCGCGCCGGATAAATGGCCCGTGACCAGGACATTCTTGGAATCCTGACGCCTTCGGGCGGTCATAACGGTTGGATCAAGGGGAGCGCGACCGGGCCCGTCGAACCGATAGCGTGCCGGCACACGCACCCGCTGACCGTCGTGGACGGACCGGCCTCCGGGCCGGGACGCGGCGTACCGGGGTCGTCCTCTATCGGTCCATGAGGGCCGTTCACATAACGCACGGCAGCACGGGCGGGGTGGGAGACCACCTCGCCCGTGCTGTGTTCCGGCCCGCCCCGGGCCGAGTGGCCGGGCCGGTGGCTGGCAGACTGTTCCGGCGTGAGCCGTACCCCGTCCGGACGCCGGGCCAGCCTGGAGAAGCAGCCGCACGAGGTGGCGGCGATGTTCGACCAGGTGGCGTCCCGGTATGACCTGACCAACACCGTGATCTCGTTCGGCCAGGACCGGCGGTGGCGCCGGGCCACCCTGGCCGCCCTCGACCTGCGCCCCGGCGACCGGGTGCTGGACGTGGGCGCCGGCACCGGGGTCTCCACCGCCGAGTTGGCCACCTCCGGGGCGTACGCGGTGGGGTTGGATCTCTCCATCGGGATGCTCCGGGCCGGTCGACGGAGCCGGCCCGAGGTGCCGTTGCTGGCCGGTGACGCGCTCCGGCTGCCCTTCCCGGACCAGACGTTCGACGCGGTCACCATCTCGCTGGCGCTGCGCAACGTCGTCGACACCGAGGCGGCGCTCCGGGAGATGGCCCGGGTCACCCGGCCCGGCGGCCGGCTGGTGGTATGCGAGTTCAGTACCCCGACCAACCCGGTCTTCCGGACGGTCTACCTCTCCTACCTGATGCGGTCGCTGCCGGCGGTGGCCCGGGCGGTGGCGAGCAACCCGGACGCGTACGTCTATCTGGCCGAGTCGATCCGGGCCTGGCCGGACCAGGCCGGGCTGGCCGGGCAGATCGGCCGGTCCGGGTGGCACCGGGTCGGCTGGCGGAACCTGACCGGCGGCATCGTCGCGCTGCACCGAGCAGTACGTTCCTGATCATCGTTTTCATGGCGCTTTAGTCGGTTTTGATCCGCGAGGCGGCTTTCCAGGCCGTAGGCTGCGCCCATGGCGGGGGCAGACCGGCAGGTCGACGGCGACGGGCAGCCGGCCGAGGAGACACCGGGCGCGGGCCCGCCGGCCGCGCGGCGCCGGGGTGACGACGCCGTGGCCGAGCCGGCGCCGGACGCCGCCGGTCCAGAGGCCGGAGCTGACGGTCCAGAGGCCGGAGCTGACGGTCCGGCGGACCGGGCCGCCGACCCGGAGGCCGAGGCGGCCGAGCTGATCGCGCAGATCCGGGAGCTGGCCGGCCCCGACCCGGTCGCGGTCCGGACGGTGGTCGCCGAGGTACTGGCCGCGCTGGACCGGGTCAGCGGCGGCACCCTGCGAGAGCAGTTGCCGTACGAGCACGAGCGTGCCCCGGACGACGACCCGGCGCCGACCGGCGATTACCCGATCGAGCCTTCGCCGCAGAACGGCGGAAACCCCGCCGGGCGGCTGTCCGGAAACGGCGCCACGCCGGGCGAGGGTATTCCGGCCGCCGAGGGATATCCGGTCGAGCCGCACCCGGTCGAGCCGCACCCGCCGGAGCCGCACCCGGCGCAGCCGCAGCCGGGGCCAGCCCAGCCGGGCCGGCCCGGCCCGGCCGATCCGCACCCGCCGGCTCCGGGGCCGGCCGAGCCGCATCCGGCCGCGCCGCACCCCACCGACCCGCACCCGGTGGGGCCCCGCCCGGCCGACCCGCACCCGGCCGAACCGGGGCCGGTCACCCCGGGCCCGATCGAACGCCGTCCGGCGCAGCGCAGCGGCGAGGACCGTACCTGAGCCGAGTGGACTGTAGAGCTGGGTGCGCAGCCGGGGCAGCTCGACAGCCTCGTCTACCCCAGGTGCCCCGCCCGCCTCACAGACGGGCCCGGAATGGGCCAGAAAGGTAGTCGACACGCCTACCTTGGGAACTTAGGTTCACCTAACCGGTTGCCGGCCGCTTCGCGGCTCTAGACTCCTCCCCTGACGAGGCTTGTGAAGCATTTCACGAGCGATCGGGAGGGGAGGTGCGGATGACCACCGTCGACAACGACGCGGACGTCATCGTCGTCGGCGCCGGTCCGGGCGGATCGACGACCGCCTATCACCTGGCCCGACATGGCGCCCGCGTGCTGCTGCTGGAGAAGACCGAGTTCCCCCGGGAGAAGGTCTGCGGCGACGGGCTCACCCCCCGGGCCGTCAAGCAGCTCGTCAAGCTCGGCATCGACACCTCGCCCGAGGCGGGCTGGCTGCACAACCGGGGACTGCGGGTCATCGGCGGCGGCGTACGCCTCGAACTCGACTGGCCCGAGCTGGCCAGCTTCCCCAACTACGGACTGGTCCGTACCCGGCTCGACTTCGACGACCTGCTGGCCAGGCGTGCCGTCGAGGCCGGCGCGGAACTGCGTACCGGGATGAACGTGACCGGCCCGGTGCTCGACGACGGTGGCCGGGTGGTCGGCGTCACCGCCGAGAGCGGGCCGGAGAAGGCCCCGGCGACCTTCCGGGCCCCGCTGGTGATCGCCGCCGACGGTGTCTCCGGGCGGCTCCCGCTGGCGCTCGGCCTGAACAAGCGGGAGGACCGGCCGATCGGCGTCGCGGTCCGCCGCTACTACCGCTCGCCGGCCAAGCACGACGACAACTACCTGGAGTCGTGGCTGGAGCTGCGCAGCAAGGAACACCCCGACAAGCTGCTGCCCGGGTACGGCTGGATCTTCGGCATGGGGGACGGCCGGGTCAACGTCGGGCTCGGTGCGCTGAACTCGTCGGCGGCGTTCGGCAAGACCAACTACCGGCGGCTGCTGGTCGACTGGCTCGCCGGCACCCCGGCCGAGTGGGGCATGACCGACGAGACCAACGCGGACGGCCCGATCCTCGGCGCCGCCCTGCCGATGGGCTTCAACCGGGTGCCGCACTACACCCGGGGAGTGCTGCTGGTCGGCGACTCCGGCGGCATGGTCAACCCCTTCAACGGCGAGGGCATCGCGTACGCGATGGAGTCCGGTGAACTCGCCGCCGAGATCGTGGTGCAGGCGCTGGCCCGCCCGGCGGGTGCCGAGCGGGAACGCGCACTGGCCGGCTACCCCGCCGAACTGAAGGCCCGGTACGGCGGTTACTACCGGCTCGGCAACATCTTCGTGAAGATGATCGGCAATCCGCATGTGATGCGGATCGCCACCAAGCACGGCATGCCGCATCCGACCCTGATGCGGTTCGTGCTCAAGCTGCTGGCGAACCTGACCGATCCGCGCGGCGGAGACGCGATGGACCGGGTCATCAACGCGATGACGAAGGTGGCTCCGGCCGTGTGAACCGCCGCCCGCCCCGGCAGGGGCACCAGTGGCACCCCGGGCAGCGTCGCCCGGACGACTGTGAATAGTGTGAATTTGGAAATTGACCGAGGGCCGGGAAGGACGAGCAGGGGAAAACGATGTCGCTCTCGCCGTACGTACCCATCATCGGGCTGTTCGCCCTCGCCGCGGGGTTCGCGCTGTTCTCCGTCGCCGCGGCGCGCTTCGCCGGCCCCCGGCGCTACAACAAAGCCAAGCTCGAGGCGTACGAGTGCGGCATCGAGCCGAGCCCGCAGCCGGTCGGCGGCGGTCGGCTCCCGATCAAGTTCTACCTGACGGCGATGCTGTTCATCGTCTTCGACATCGAGATCATCTTCCTGTACCCGTGGGCGGTCAACTTCGACGTCCTCGGGCTGTTCGGCTTCGTGGAGATGGTGCTGTTCATCGTCGCGGTCTTCGTCGCGTACGCCTACGTCTGGCGGCGTGGCGGCCTGGACTGGGACTGAGGGAGGTCGTCAGATGGGTATCGAGGAGAAGCTCCCGTCCGGGATCCTGCTCACCTCGGTGGAGAAGCTGGTCAACTGGTCCCGGAAGTCCTCGTTCTGGGGCGCCACCTTCGGCCTGGCCTGCTGCGCGATCGAGATGATGGCGGCCGGTGGCTCCCACTACGACCTCGGCCGGTGGGGCATGGAGGTCTTCCGCGCCTCGCCGCGACAGGCGGACCTGATGATCGTGGCCGGCCGGGTGAGCCAGAAGATGGCCCCGGTGCTGCGCCAGATCTACGACCAGATGGCCGAGCCCCGCTGGGTGATCTCGATGGGCGTCTGCGCCAGCAGCGGCGGCATGTTCAACAACTACGCGATCGTGCAGGGCGTCGACCACGTCGTACCGGTCGACATGTACCTGCCCGGCTGCCCGCCCCGGCCGGAGATGCTGATCGACGCGATCCTGAAGCTCCGCGAGAAGATCGGCCACGAGCCGCTCGGCCCGAACGGCCGCAAGATGCTGGAGGCGCGCCAGGCACGTGGCGCCGTACCGCTGGTGGCGCCCGGCTCGATGCCCTCCTCCTACCGCAACGACAAGGCGCGCCGGGCCGAGTGGACCCGGGCGGTCGCCGAGGGACGCGAGGAGCAGCTCCGGATCGAGAACTGGATGAAGGCGCAGAACCACCTGGTGGAGAGGGCTGACCGGTGAGCGAGCCGAACGGCACCGAGCCGAAGAAGAGCCCCAGCGAGCGGCCGGGCGGCGGCGTGCCGGTGGCCCGGCCGCCGGTCGGGGCGACCAGCGGGGCGCCGGCCGAGTACCCGCCGGCCACGGCGGCCGGACGCGGCATGTTCGGCATCCACGGCAGCGGCGACACCTCCGGCTTCGGCGGGCTGGTCCGGCAGCGGGTCAGCGTGGAGAGCAGCCCCCGGCCGTACGGCGGCTACTTCGACGAGGTCACCGACGCGCTGGAGGAGGCGTACCCGGGCTTCGCCGACGCGATCGAGAAGGTCGTGGTCGACCGGGGCGAGCTGACCCTGCACATTCGACCCGAGCGGATCGCCGAGGTCTGCCAGGTGCTCCGGGACGACGCGGCGCTCCGCTTCGAGCTCTGCTCCTCGGTCTCCGGGGTCGACTACCTCGGTTCCGACGCCCGCCGGCTGCACGTCGTCTACCAGCTCACCTCGATGACCTACCGCCGGCAGCTCCGGCTGGAGGTCGCGGTGACCGCCGAGGAGCCCCGGGTGCCGAGCGTCACCTCGGTCTACCCCACGGCGGACTGGCAGGAGCGGGAGACGTACGACATGTTCGGCGTCGTCTTCGACGGCCACCCCGGCATGACCCGGATCCTGATGCCGGACGACTGGGAGGGCCACCCGCAGCGCAAGGACTACCCGCTCGGCGGCGTGCCGGTCGAGTACAAGGGCGCCGTGATCCCACCGCCCGACCAGCGGAGGACGTACCAATGAGCACCTCGACGAACCCGAGCTACGCCGAGTCCCGGGAGACCACCGAGGGCCGGGTCTTCACCGTCACCGGTGGCGACTGGGACCAGGTGGTCAGCGGGCACGACCCGATCAACGACGAGCGGATCATCGTCAACATGGGTCCGCAGCACCCGTCGACGCACGGCGTGCTCCGGCTGATCCTGGAGCTGGAGGGCGAGACCGTCCGGGAGGCCCGGGCGGTGGTCGGCTATCTGCACACCGGGATCGAGAAGAACCTGGAATACCGCAACTGGGTGCAGGGCAGCACGTTCGTCACCCGGATGGACTACCTCTCGCCGCTGTTCAACGAGACGGCGTACAGCCTGGCGGTGGAGAAGCTGCTCGGCATCACCGACGAGGTGACCGAGCGGGCCAACACCATCCGGGTGCTGATGATGGAGCTGAACCGGATCTCCTCGCACCTGGTCTGGATCGCCACCACGGCGATGGAGCTGGGCGCGGTCAACGTGATGCTCTACGGCTTCCGCGAGCGCGAGTACGTGCTGGAGATCTTCGAGCTGATCACCGGCCTGCGGATGAACCACGCGTACGTCCGGCCGGGCGGGGTCGCCCAGGACGTCCCGGACGAGGCGATCGTCAAGATCCGCGAGTTCCTGACGCTGCTGCCGAAGCGGCTCAAGGAATACGAGGACATGCTCTCCGGCCAGCCGATCTGGCTGGAGCGGACCAAGGACGTCGCCGTGCTCGACGTGACCGGCTGCCTGGCGCTGGGCGTCACCGGCCCGGTGCTCCGCTCGGCCGGGCTGGCCTGGGACCTGCGCAAGACCATGCCGTACTGCGGTTACGAGAACTACGAGTTCGACGTGCCGACCACCGAGAGCGGCGACGTCTGGGGTCGCTACCTGGTCCGGATGGCCGAGATGCGGGAGTCGCTCAAGATCGTCGAGCAGGCCCTCGACCGGCTCCGCCCGGGGCCGATCATGGTGGCCGACAAGAAGATCGCCTGGCCGGCGCAGCTCGCCATCGGCGTCGACGGCATGGGCAACTCGCTGGAGCACGTCGCCAAGATCATGGGTCAGTCGATGGAGTCGCTGATCCACCACTTCAAGCTGGTGACCGAGGGCTTCCGGGTGCCACCGGGCCAGGTCTACGTCGGGATCGAGTCGCCCCGTGGCGAGCTGGGCGTGCACGCGGTCTCCGACGGGGGCACCCGGCCGTACCGGGTGCACTACCGCGAGCCCAGCTTCGTCAACCTCCAGGCGCTGCCGGCGATGGCCGAGGGCGGCCTGATCGCGGACGTGATCGCGGGCGGCGCGTCGCTGGACCCGGTGATGGGTGGGTGTGATCGCTAAATGACTCAGTCTCAGTTTGGCAACGCGGCGTCCCGGCTGGACGGTCTGGTGACCGGGCCGGGCGAGGTGCCGACGCAGCGGAACGGCAGCGGTGCGCGCAGCGCCGACCTGCACGCGAAGCTCGACGAGCGGGCGGCCGAGATCGTCGCCCGCTACCCGGCCGACCGGTCCCGTTCGGCGCTGCTGCCGCTGCTGCACCTGGTGCAGTCCGAGGAGGGGTACGTCTCCCCGGCCGGCGTGGAGTTCTGCGCCGACGTCCTCGGGCTGAACAAGGCGCAGGTCGGCGCCGTCGCCACCTTCTACACGATGTACAAGCGTCGGCCCACCGGCGACTGGCTGGTCAGCGTCTGCACCAACACCATGTGCAACGTGCTCGGCGGGCAGCAGGTCTACGACACCCTGACCGAGCACCTCGGGGTCGGGCACGACGAGACCACCCCGGACGGCAAGATCACCCTGGAGCACGCCGAGTGCCTCGCGGCCTGCGACTACGGCCCGGTGATGACCGTCAACTACGACTTCTTCGACCAGGTCGACCCGGACTCCGCGGTCGCGGTCGTCAACGAGCTGCGCGCGGGCGGTCGCCCGCAGCCCAGCCGGGGCGCCCGGCTCTGCACCCTCAAGGAGATGTCGCTGCAACTGGCCGGCTTCGCCGACCCGCGCGAGGAAGCGGTCGCCGACGGGCTGGCCGGCGACCCGACGCTGGCCGGGCTGCGGCTGGCCCAGCAGCACGGCGTCTCGGTGGCCGGCTACGACCCGAACACCCCGATCAAGGGCAGCCAGACCGGTGACAAGCCGGCCCCGGCCACCACCCGGCCCGCCGCCGCCACCGGCAGCACCGCGCCGGACGTGAAGGCGCCGGACGACAAGTCGCCCCAGGTGCGTACCGCCGAGACCCGGAACCCGGACGCCAAGACCGCCGTCCCGGACGCGCCCGGCACCACCCCGCCGGTCGACGGCGCACCGGCCGGGCCGGGCGACGCCAAGGCCGCCGAGGCGGCCGGCGCCGCCGCCAACCAGCCGGCCAGCGACGGCAAGCCGGCCGGTGACGGGGGTACGGATGCGCAGGAGCGCTCGCTGAAGGAGGCCGAGAAGTGACCACGACGCCTCGACGGGAGACGCTGGAGAAGCTGACCCCGGTACTCACCAAGCGCTGGCTGTCGCCGGACGCCTGGCGGCTCGACGTCTACGAGCGGCTGGACGGCTACGCCGCCCTGCGCAAGGCGCTCGCCGCCCACCCTGACGACCTGATCCAACTCGTCAAGGACTCCGGCCTGCGCGGCCGGGGCGGTGCCGGCTTCCCGACCGGACTCAAGTGGGGCTTCATCCCGCAGGGCGACGGCAAGCCGCACTACCTGGTGGTCAACGCCGACGAGGGCGAGCCGGGCACCTGCAAGGACCTGCCGCTGATGACCCACGACCCGCACTCGCTGGTCGAGGGTGTGATCATCGCCTCGTACGCGATCCGGGCCAACCGCGCCTACATCTACATCCGGGGCGAGGCGGTGCACGCGGCCCGTCGGCTGCGCAACGCCGTGCAGGAGGCGTACCGGGCCGGCTACCTCGGCAAGGACATCCTCGGTACCGGCTTCGACCTGGAGCTGGTGGTGCACAGCGGGGCCGGGGCGTACATCTGCGGCGAGGAGACGGCGCTGCTGGACTCGCTGGAGGGGTTCCGGGGCCAGCCCCGGCTGCGCCCGCCGTTCCCGGCGACGCACGGCCTCTACGCCTGCCCGACCGTGGTCAACAACGTCGGCACCATCGCCAGCGTGCCGTACATCGTGCTGGGCGGGGCCGCCTGGTGGAAGAGCATGGGCACGGAGAAGTCCTCCGGGCCGATGATCTACTCCCTCTCCGGCCGGATCAACAACCCCGGGCAGTACGAGGCCGGGCTCGGCATCACGCTGCGCGAGCTGATCGAGCTGGCCGGCGGGATGCAGCCCGGGCACGAGCTGCGGTTCTGGACCCCGGGCGGCTCGTCGACCCCGCTGCTCACCGCCGAGCACCTCGACGTACCGCTGGACTTCGAGGGGGTGGCGGCGGCCGGCTCGATCCTCGGCACCACCGCGACCCAGATCTTCTCCGACCAGGACTGCCCGGTCTACGCCACCTACCGGTGGCTGGAGTTCTACCACCACGAGTCGTGCGGAAAGTGCACGCCGTGCCGGGAGGGCAACTACTGGATGGTCCGCACCTACCGGCGGATCCTGGCCGGGCAGGGCACCCACGAGGACCTGGACACCCTGCTGGACACCTGCGACAACATCCTCGGCCGCTCCTTCTGCGGCCTCGGTGACGGCGCGACCAGCCCGGTGACCTCCTCGCTGAAGTACTTCAAGCAGGACTACCTCGACTACATCGAGGGCCGGACGGCTCCCAAGCTGTCGGAGAAGACCCTGGTAGGAGCCCACTAATGACGGACGTTGCGAAGCAGGTCGATACCGTCACGCTCACCATCGACGGCATCGAGGTGACCGCGCCGAAGGGTGCGCTGCTGATCCGGGTCGCCGAACAGCTCGGCATCGAGATCCCCCGGTTCTGCGACCACCCGCTGCTCGCCCCGGCCGGCGCCTGCCGGCAGTGCCTGGTCGACGTGGAGGGGCAGCGCAAGCCGGTCGCCTCCTGCACCCAGACCGTCGCCGACGGCATGGTGGTACGCACCCAGCTCACCTCCCCGGTCGCCAAGAAGGCGCAGGAGGGGATCATGGAGCTGCTCCTGGTCAACCACCCGCTCGACTGCCCGATGTGCGACAAGGGCGGCGAGTGCCCGCTACAGAACCAGGCGATGTCCACCGGCCGCACCGATACCCGCTTCCACGAGCACAAGCGGGAGTACGAGAAGCCGGTCAACATCTCCACCCAGGTCCTGCTGGACCGGGAGCGCTGCGTACTCTGCCAGCGCTGCACCCGGTTCTCCGAGGAGATCGCCGGGGACAAGTTCATCGACCTGATGGGCCGGTCCAGCGCCGAGGAGATCAACGTCTACCGGGACGAGTACTACGGCGAGGAGGGCGGGGAGGGCGACGTCCCGTTCAACTCGTACTTCTCCGGGAACACGGTGCAGATCTGCCCGGTCGGCGCGCTGACCGGTGCGCAGTACCGGTTCCGGGCCCGCCCGTTCGACCTGGTCTCCACCCCGAGCGTCTGCGAGCACTGCTCGGCCGGCTGCGCCCAGCGCACCGACCACCGGCGCGGCAAGGTGATGCGCCGGCTGGCCGGCGACGACCCGGCGGTGAACGAGGAGTGGAACTGCGACAAGGGCCGCTGGGGCTTCCGGTACGCCTTCGCCAACGAGCGGATCACCACCCCGATGGTCCGGGACGCCCGGACCGGTGAACTGCGCGAGGCGTCCTGGAGCGAGGCGTTCGCCGTCGCCGCCGACGGGCTGCGCGCGGCCCGGGACTCCGGCTCCGGGGTCGGGGTGCTGACCGGCGGCCGGCTCACCGTCGAGGACGCGTACGCGTACGCCAAGTTCGCCCGGGTGGCGTTGCAGACCAACGACATCGACTTCCGGGCCCGTCCGCTCTCCGCCGAGGAGGCCCAGTTCCTGGCCAGCACGGTGGCGGGGACGACCGAGGTGACCTACGCCGACGTCGAGCGGGCGCCGGCCGTGGTGATCGCCGGGCTGGAGCCGGAGGAGGAGTGCCCGATCCTCTTCCTGCGGCTGCGCAAGGCGTACAACAAGCGTGGGCTGAAGGTGCTGGCGCTGGCTCCGTTCGTGACCCGGGGGCTGGCCAAGATCGGTGCGACGGTGCTGACCGCCGCCCCCGGCGACGAGGCGGGGCTGCTGGCCGGGAACGCCTCGGTCGCCGAGGCGCTGCGCCAGCCCGGCGCGGTGCTGCTGGTCGGCGAGCGGCTGGCGACGGTGCCGGGTGGCCTCTCCGCCGCCGCCGAGCTGGCCGAGCGTACCGGCGCCAAGCTGGCCTGGGTGCCCCGGCGGGCCGGGGACCGCGGCGCGATCGACGCCGGCTGCCTGCCGAACCTGCTCCCCGGCGGACGTCCGGTGACCGACGCGGCCGGCCGGGCCGAGTTGGCCGGCGCCTGGGAGCTGGCCGCCGGGGTCATCCCGAGCCAGCCCGGCCGGGACACCGACGGCATCGTCGCGGCGGCCGCCGACGGCTCGCTCGGCGCGCTGGTGGTCTCCGGGGTCGACCCGGCGGACCTGGCCGACCCGAAGCTCGCCGACGCGGCGCTGGAGAAGGTGCCGTTCCTGGTCAGCCTGGAGCTGCGGCACAACGCGGTGACCCGCCGCGCCGACGTGGTCTTCCCGGTCGCCCCGGTGGTGGAGAAGGCCGGCAGCTTCCTCGACTGGGAGGGCCGGCTGCGCACCTTCGAGGCGGTGCTGGAGACCGCCGCGATGTCCGACGCCCGGGTGCTGGACGCGATCGCCGCCCAGCTCGACGTGCGGCTCGGCACCGGCGACGTGAACAGCATCCGCCGCGAGCTGGGCGGGCTGCCGGCGACCCAGGCCAACCGGACCGCCGCCCCGGCCGTCGAGCCGGCCGCGCCGGTCCGGCCCGGCCCGAACGAGGCGATCCTGGCCACCTGGCACCAGCTGATCGACGCGGGCACCCTGACCGAGGGCGACCCGGCGCTCGGCGGCACGGCCCGGCCGCCGGTGGTCCGGCTCGGCAAGGCCACCGCCGAGGCACTGGGGATCGCCGAGGGAGACGCGGTGACGGTCGGCACCGACCGGGGCGCGCTGACCCTGCCGGCGGCGATCACCGACCTGCCGGACGACGTCGTCTGGCTGCCCACCAACTCGCCCGGCGCGAGCGTGCGGCGCAGTCTCGGCGTCACCTCCGGCGCGGTCGTCCGGCTCTCCGCCGGTCCGGCCACCCCGGTCGCCGCCGACGCCGCGGGCCAGCCGGGACCGCTGTTGAACAGCGCTGGAGGTACCCGATGAAGTTGGTGTATCTGGCCCAGGATCCGACGCTGCAGGACTTCGGCAAGGACACCTGGTGGCTGGTCCTGATCAAGATCGTGGCGGCGTTCGCCTTCGCGGTCCTGGCGACGCTGCTCGGTGTCTGGTTCGAGCGCCGGGTGGTGGCCCGGATGGCGCAGCGGCCCGGCCTGAACCAGATCGGCCCGTTCGGTCTGCTCCAGACCCTCGCCGACGGCCTCAAGATGGCCTTCAAGGAGGACATCCTGCCGAAGGCGGCCGACAAGGTCGTCTACTTCTTCGCGCCGACCATCTCGGTGATCTGCGCGGTGACCGCGCTGTCGGTGGTGCCGTTCGGTCCGATGGTGAGCATCTTCGGTGAGCGGACGCCGCTCCAGGTCACCGACGTCTCGGTCGCCGTACTGGTGCTGCTGGCCTGCTCCTCGATGGGCGTCTACGGCATCGTGCTCGGCGGCTGGGCCTCCGGCTCGACGTACCCGCTGCTCGGCGGGTTGCGCTCCACCGCCCAGATGATCTCGTACGAGGTGGCGATGGGTCTCTCCATCGTCGCGGTCTTCATGACCGCCGGCACGATGTCGACCAGCGGCATCGTCAGCGCCCAGGCCGACGGCACCCGGCTCAACCTCTTCGGCGTGGTCGACCTGCCCGCGCCGGGCTGGTACGCGATCCTGCTGCTGCCGAGCTTCATCATCTTCTTCATCTCCACCGTCGGTGAGACCAACCGGGCGCCGTTCGACCTGCCCGAGGCGGAGTCGGAGCTGGTCGCCGGCTTCATGACGGAGTACAGCTCGCTGAAGTTCGCGCTCTTCATGCTCAGCGAGTACGTCGCGATGGTGACGATGTCGGCGGTCACCACGACGCTCTTCCTCGGCGGTTGGCGGGCTCCCTGGCCGATCACGCTCTGGGAGGGCGCGAACTCCGGCTGGTGGCCACTGCTCTGGTTCATGGGCAAGGTCATCGGTCTGGTCTTCGTCTTCATCTGGCTGCGCGGCACGCTGCCCCGGCTCCGCTACGACCAGTTCATGCGGCTGGGCTGGAAGGTGCTGCTGCCGATCAACCTGGTCTGGATCCTGGTCCTGGCCGGCATCCGCACCCTCCAGAAGGAGGACCTGGGCGACTCCACCCGCTACTCGGTGATCGCCGGTGCGGTGCTGGTCGTGCTGCTGGTGACGCTCCTCTGGCCGAGCAAGAAGCGGCCGCCGCAGCGCACCCTCCAGGAGAAGGTCAACCGGCGGCCCGCCGGCAGTTTCCCGCTGCCGCCGATGGATCTCCAGGTGCCACCGAGCCCCCGGATGAGACGGACGGTCGCCGAGCGGGAGCCGGCCAACGTGGGAGCCGGACAGCCCGCCGGAGCCGGACAACCGGGCGACGCCGGTACCGGACACGACGAGAAGGAGGTGTGACGTGGGCGCGATCACCGGATCGTTCAAGGGTTTCGGGGTCACCTTCTCGCACATGTTCAAGAAGGTCGTCACCACCGACTACCCGTTCAAGCCGCCGGTCTCGGCGCCGCGCTACCACGGGCGGCACATCCTCAACCGGCACCCGGACGGGCTGGAGAAGTGCATCGGCTGCGAGCTGTGCGCCTGGGCCTGCCCGGCCGACGCGATCTACGTCGAGGGTGGCGACAACACCGAGGAGCAGCGCTTCTCGCCGGGTGAGCGGTACGCCAGCACGTACCAGATCAACTACGCCCGCTGCATCTTCTGCGGGCTCTGCATCGAGGCCTGCCCGACCCGTTCGCTGACGATGAGCAACGAGTACGAGCTGGCCCGGGACAACCGGCAGGACCTGATCTTCACCAAGGAGCAGCTGCTGGCGCCGCTGCTGCCGGGGATGGAGCAGCCGCCGCACCCGATGCGGCTCGGTGACACCGAGAAGGACTACTACGTCGGCGCGCTGACCAACCCGGGCACCTCGGCCGGCGCGGAGCGGGCGCCCTGGTCCGAGACCGCCACGGTCGACGGCTCCGGTACGACGGGAGAACGGCCGTGACGACATCAGCGGTGCTCGCCGCCGCCGGTGGGGTGACCGGCGGGGAACAGGTGACCTTCTGGATCCTGGCCCCGCTCGCCCTGATCGGCGCGATCGGCACGGTCTGGGCCCGCAACGCGGTGCACTCCGCGCTCTGGCTGGTGCTGACCATGCTCTGCCTGGGCGTCTTCTACGTGATCCAGTCCGGTCCGTTCATCGGCCTGGTGCAGATCATCGTCTACACCGGCGCCATCATGATGCTCTTCCTCTTCGTGCTGATGCTGGTCGGCCGGGACGCCTCGGACTCGCTGATCGAGACGTTGCGCGGGCAGCGGATCGCCGCGATCCTGCTCGGCCTCGGCTTCGGCACGCTGCTCGCCACCGGGCTGTGGCGGGCGCTCGGCCAGCCGGACGCCGTCGGTCTGGAGCAGGCGAACGCGAACGGCAACGTGCAGGGCATCGCGGCGCTGCTCTTCACCAGGTACGTCTTCGCCTTCGAGGTCACCTCGGCGCTGCTGATCACCGCGGCGGTCGGCGCGATGGTGCTGGCCCACGTCGAGCGGCGCCGCGAGGACCGGATGGACCAGATCGCCACGATGAAGGCGCGGTTCCGCCCCGGCAACTACCCGGGACCGAAGCCGGGCCCCGGCGTGTACGCCACCTCGTCCTCGGTCGCCACCCCGGCCCGGCTGCCGGACGGCGGGCTGACCGAGCGGAGCGTTCCGCAGATCCTGCCGCAGCGTGAACTCTCCGCCGAGGAGAGGGCGCTGAAGGGGACGGAGAAATAAGATGTCGGACTTCCTGTCGGTGTCGCCGAACCACTACCTGATCCTCGCCTGCCTGCTCTTCACGGTCGGCGCGGTCGGGGTGCTGATCCGGCGCAACGCGATCGTCCTCTTCATGTGCATCGAGCTGATGCTCAACGCGGCCAACCTCGCGCTGGTCACGTTCAGCCGGATCAACGGCGACCTGAACGGTCAGATCATGGCGTTCTTCGTCATGGTGGTGGCCGCCGCCGAGGTCGTGGTCGGGCTGGCCATCATCATGACGATCTTCCGGACTCGACGCTCGGCGAGCGTCGACGACGCCAACCTGTTGAAGTACTAAGAGGGGCCCACCAGTGGAACATTCTGTGGAGTACGCCCACGCCACGGGGTTGCTGGGCAGCGTGTGGCTGCTGGTGGCCATCCCGCTGGTCAGCGCGGCGATCCTCCTGCTGCTCGGCCGGCGTGCCGACCGGTGGGGGCACTGGCTCGGCGTGGCCAGCGTCGGCGCCATCTTCGTGCTCGGTCTGACCTACTTCTTCTCGCTGCGGGGCCTTGCGAACCGCTCGGTCGAACTGAGCCTCTGGGACTTCATCGCGGTCGGTGACCTGCACGTCGACTTCGGACTGCTCTTCGACCCGCTGGCCGCGGTCTTCGTACTGCTGATCACGGGCGTGGGCTTCCTGATCCACGTGTACGCGGTCGGCTACATGGCGCACGACGCCGGCCGGCGGAAGTTCTTCGGGTACTTCAACCTCTTCGTCGCGGCGATGTTGCTGCTGGTACTCGGCAACAACTACGTGATGCTCTACGTCGGCTGGGAGGGCGTCGGTCTGGCGTCGTACCTGCTGATCTCGTTCTGGACCGACCGGCCGAGCGCGGCCACCGCCGGCAAGAAGGCGTTCCTGATGAACCGGGTCGGCGACGCCGGCCTGGCCATCGCGATCTTCATCATGTTCGCCACCCTCGGCAGCACCCAGTACGTCGACGTCTTCAACGGCGCCGGGGCGCTGGCCGGCGGTACGGTGCTGGCGATCGGCCTGCTGCTGCTGCTCGGCGCGACCGGCAAGTCCGGCCAGTTCCCGCTCCAGGCATGGCTGCCGGACGCGATGGAGGGCCCGACCCCGGTCTCCGCGCTGATCCACGCCGCCACGATGGTGACCGCCGGCGTCTACCTGATCGCCCGGTCCAACCCGATCTTCTCGCTCGACCCGACGTTGCAGACCGTGGTGGTCAGCGTCGGCGCGCTCACCCTGCTGATGGGCTGCATCATCGGCGCGGCCAAGGACGACATCAAGCGGGTCCTGGCCTGGTCGACGGTGAGCCAGATCGGCTACATGTTCCTCGGCGTCGGGCTCGGCGGCGGGGCGTACGCGCTGGCCATCATCCACCTGCTGGCGCACGGTTTCTTCAAGGCCAACATGTTCCTCGGGGCCGGCTCGGTGATGCACGGCATGAACGACCAGGTCGACATCCGCCGGTTCGGCGGGCTGTCGAAGTACATGAAGATCACCTGGATCACCTTCGGGCTCGGCTGGCTGGCGATCATCGGCATGTGGCCGTTCTCCGGCTTCTTCACCAAGGAGCCGATCATCGTCGAGGCGTTCGCCCGCGACGACTGGACCGCCTGGCTCTACGGCGGCGCCGCGCTGCTCGGTGCCGGGCTGACCGCCTTCTACATGACCCGGCTCTTCGTGCTCACCTTCCACGGGCCGAAGCGGTGGACCGAGGACATCGAGCACCCGCACGAGTCGCCGCCGGTGATGACCGTGCCGCTGATCCTGCTCGGTCTCGGCTCGGTGGTCGCCGGTGGCCTGATGGCGACCCCGGTCGCCGACTGGCTGACCCCGGTACTCGGGCACGGCGAGCACCACGAGCCGGTGCTCTCGCACACGGTGATCACCGTGCTCTCGCTCGGCCTGACCGTGCTCGGCGCCGGCCTCGCCTGGCTGCTGTTCCGCAACGGCACCGCGCTACAGGAGCAGCCGGCCGGCCCGGTGGTCCGGGCGGCCCGGCGCAACCTCTACACCGACGCGTTCAACGAGGCGGTCTTCGAGAAGCCGGGGATCTTCCTCACCCGGGCACTCGTCTTCCTGGACAACCGGGGCATCGACGGGCTGGTCAACGCGCTCGCCGCCGCGGTCGGCGGTGGATCGGGCCGGTTGCGCCGGCTCCAGACCGGCTTCGTCCGGTCGTACGCGATGTCCATCATGACCGGCGCGGTGCTGGTGGTGGCGGCGTTCCTGGCGGTCCAACTGGGGTGGTTCGCGTGACCCACCACAACGCACCGGTCGCACCGAACCGGCCGGGCGACCTCGACCGGCCGGGCACTGACGACGGAGGTAAGGCCGAATAATGTCCGACTTCCCCTTCCTCTCGGTGCTCACCGTCGCGCCGCTGGTCGGCGCGCTGGTGGTGGTCTTCCTACCGGCCAGCCGTGGCGAGCTGGCCAAGCGGATCGCACTCGGCTGGTCGCTGGCCGTGCTGGTGCTCTCCGTCTTCATGTGGATCGCCTTCGAGGCCGGCGGCGACCGGCTCCAGCTCCGCGAGTCGTACTCGTGGATCCCGCGCTGGGGGGTGAACTTCACCTTCGCCGCCGACGGCATCGCGCTGGTCATGCTGATGCTGATCGCCCTGCTGGTGCCGCTGGTGATCCTCGCCTCCTGGCACGACGCGGAGAAGTCGAAGCGCTCCGTGCCGGTCTACTTCGCGCTGCTGCTCTTCCTCGAGTGCACGATGATCGGCGTCTTCGCCGCCGCCGACGTCTTCCTCTTCTACGTGTTCTTCGAGGTCATGCTCGTCCCGATGTACTTCCTGATCGGCAGCTACGGCGGCCACCAGCGGCAGTACGCGGCGGTGAAGTTCTTCCTCTACTCGCTGGTCGGCGGGCTCTTCATGCTCGCCGCCGTGATCGGGCTCTGGGTCGTCGGCGGCAAGACCTTCGACTGGCAGGCGCTGACCCAGGTGGACATCTCCACCGGTACCGAGCGTTGGCTCTTCCTCGGCTTCTTCCTCGCCTTCGCGATCAAGGCGCCGTTCTTCCCGTTCCACACCTGGCTGCCGGACGCCGGTGGCGCGGCACCGGCCGGCGCCGCCGCGCTGCTGGTCGGGGTACTCGACAAGGTCGGCACCTTCGGGATCCTGCGGTACTGCCTGCCGCTCTTCCCCGAGGCGTCGAAGTGGTTCGCCCCGTACGCGATCGCGCTGGCGCTGATCGGGATCATCTACGCCGCACTGCTGGCGGTCGGGCAGAACGACCTGAAGCGGCTCGTCTCCTACACCTCGATCGCGCACTTCGGCTTCATCGGCGTCGGGCTCTTCGCCTTCACCACCCAGGCCGGCACCGGCGCGGTGCTCTACATGGTCAACCACGGCCTCGCCACCGGGCTGCTCTTCCTGGTGGTCGGCATGCTGGTCGCCCGGCGCGGCTCCGCGCTGATCACCGACTTCGGTGGCGCCGGCAAGCTGGTACCGCTGCTCGCCGGGGTGTTCTTCTTCGCCGGTCTCGCCTCGCTGGCGCTGCCCGGCACGGCACCGTTCATCTCGGAGTTCCTGGTGCTGATCGGCACCTACACGGTGAACAAGCCGGTCGCGATCATCGCCACCGTCGGGATCATCCTGGCCGCCGCGTACGTGCTCTGGATGATCCAGCGGACCACCCAGGGCACGCTGAACCCGGCGCTGTCCGGGGTGGAGGGGATGCGGCGGGACCTGTCGGTGCGGGAGAAGGTCGTGGTCGCCCCGCTGATCGCGTTGCTGCTGCTGCTCGGCTTCTATCCGAAGCCGGTCACCGACGTCATCAACCCCGCCGTCCAGGCCACCATGGAGCAGGACCTCGGCAAGCAGGACCCGGCGCCGACGGTGGGCACCGTCCAGGAGGCACACCGGTGAGCCGGCTGCCAGTCGCGTACGTAAGGAAGGTCCGATAATGGATCTCAAGCTGCCGGACATCGACTACGCGGCTCTGGCACCGATCCTGGTGCTGTTCGGAGCCTCCGTGCTCGGCATCCTGGTCGAGGCGTTCGTACCCCGGAAGAGCCGGCACCTGACCCAGCTCGTCCTCGGCCTGCTGGCCGTGACCGGCGCGCTGGTCGCGGTGGTGCTGAACGCGCACGACCGGCTGGTCACCGCCGGCGAGGCGGTCGCGGTCGACGGCCCGACGCTCTTCCTCCAGGGTTCGATCCTGGTGCTCGCCGGAATGGCGCTGCTGCTGATCGGCGAGCGCACGGTGCAGCGCGGCGGCGCGTTCGTGGCGCACGCCGCGGTTACCGTCGGCTCGCCGGAGGACCACCGGCAGGCCGCCGACTCCGAGGGTGCGACCGAGGTCTACCCGCTGACCCTCTTCGCCGTCTCCGGCATGCTGCTCTTCGTCGCCGCGAACGACCTGCTGACGATGTTCATCGCGCTGGAGGCGTTCTCGCTGCCGCTCTATCTGCTCTGCGCGCTGGCCCGGCGCCGGCGGCTGCTGAGCCAGGAGGCGGCGCTGAAGTACTTCCTGCTCGGCTCGTACGCCTCGGCGTTCTTCCTCTTCGGCATGGCGCTGGTCTACGGCTTCACGGTCGGTGCCGGCGGCACCGGCTCCGGCGGCGGGGTCGACTTCGGCACCATCCGGACCGCGGTCACCGACTCGGCCGCCAGCGAGGTACTGCTCTTCGGCGGGCTCGCGCTGCTCTCGATCGGCCTGCTGTTCAAGATCGCGGCGGCGCCGTTCCACGTCTGGACCCCGGACGTCTACCAGGGCGCCCCGACCCCGATCACCGGCTTCATGGCCGCCTGCACCAAGGTCGCCGCCTTCGGCGGTCTGCTCCGGGTGCTGCACGTGGCGTTCTCCGGGGCGAGTTGGGACTTCACCCCGGTGCTCGGCGTCATCGCGGTACTGACCATGCTGGTCGGGGCGGTCCTCGCGGTCACCCAGACCGACATCAAGCGGCTGCTCGCGTACTCCTCGGTGGCGAACGCCGGCTACCTGCTGGTCGGTGCCCTGGTGCTCTCCAGGGACGGGCTGTCCAGCACGATGTTCTACCTCGTCGCGTACGGCTTCACGGTGCTCGCCGCGTTCGGCGTGGTGACGCTGGTCCGGGACGCGGACGGCGAGGCGACCCACCTGTCCCGGTGGGCCGGGCTGGGCCGCCGTTCGCCGCTCTATGCCGGAATCTTCACCTTCCTGCTGCTCGCCTTTGCCGGTATCCCGCTGACCAGCGGTTTCACCAGCAAGTTCGCGGTCTTCGGGGCGGCTCTCGACGCCGGCCAGGTCTGGCTGGTGATCGCGGGCGTGCTGACCAGCATGATCCTCGCCTTCCCGTACCTGCGGGTGGTGGTGATGATGTGGCTCTCCGAGCCGGGCGAGTCGACTCCGACGGTGTCGCTGCCGGGCGGGCTGACTGCCGCGGCCCTGATGATCGGGGTCGTCGCCACGCTGGTCCTGGGGGTCGCGCCGGCACCACTGCTGGATCTTGCCAACGGCGCCGCCGAATTCGTCCGATGACCGGTGACCCCCACGCCCCTTCCGAGGCCGACCGCCCCCGACCAGGGGTTGGCCGGCGGGTGTGGCATGGTTGAAGGCGTGGGGGGAACGGCTGGCGGCATGGCGGCCCTCGGGCTCGACACGATCGGGCTCGAGTTCGCGGATGCCCGCGTGGAAGCATCGGTGGCCAGCGTGCTGGCCAACGTGGAGTCGGAGCTGCGCGACAACGTCGCCAGCGCCGACCCGATGGTGGACGAGGCGGCCCGGCACCTGATGGATGCCGGCGGCAAGCGGTTCCGGCCGCTGCTGGTGGCGCTCGGCGCCCAGTTCGGTGATCCGGTCGCGCCGCACGTCGTACCGGCGGCGGTGGTGATGGAACTCACCCACCTCGCCACGCTCTACCACGACGACGTGATGGACGAGGCGCCGGTGCGCCGGGGTGCGCCGAGTGCGAACTCCCGGTGGGGCAACTCGGTGGCGATCCTGGTCGGCGACTATCTCTTCGCCCGGGCCGCCGACATCGCCGCCGATCTCGGCACCGAGGCGGTCCGGTTGCAGGCCCGGACGTTCGCCCGGCTGGTGCACGGGCAGATCGCCGAGACCGTCGGCCCGCGCGACGCCGACCCGGTCGCGCACTACCTGCACGTGATCGCCGAGAAGACCGGTTCGCTGATCGCCACCTCGGCCCGGTTCGGCGGCATGTTCGGCGGCGCACCGGCCCCGCACATCGAGGCGCTGGCCGGTTACGGCGAGACCATCGGGGTCGCCTTCCAGCTCTCCGACGACCTGCTCGACATCTCGTCGGAGTCGGTGCAGTCCGGCAAGACCCCCGGCACCGACCTGCGGGAGGGGGTGCCGACCCTGCCGGTGCTCTACGCGCTCGGCACCGACGACGGCGACGCCGCCTCGGTACGGCTGCGGGAGATTCTCGCGCTCGGCCCGATCACCGACGACGCGCTGCACGCCGAGGCGCTCGGCCTGCTCCGCGAGTCCCCGGCGCTGAAGCGGGCCCGGGAGACGGTCCGCAGCTATGCCGAGGAGGCCCGCTCCTGCCTCGCCCCGCTGCCCGACAGCGCGCCCCGGCAGGCCCTGGAGTCGCTCTGCGACTTCATCGCCGACCGCACCGGCTGAGGACCCCGCTCTCCGCCTCAGATCGCCGTTCCCCGGCTCAGATCGCCGCTCTCCGCCTCAGATCGCCGTTCCCTGGCTCAGATTGCCTTTGCCCGTCCTCAGGGCGTCCTTGTCCGGTTCAGGGCGCGAGTTCGAGGCTGAGGGCGTCCGGCGGTTCGTCTGGGCGCGGGTCAGGCCACGGCGGAGCGGGTACCGCCGGTTTCCCGCTGCTCGGTGCGAATCCGAGCCGGCCGGCGCTGCCGGGGCACCCGCACCGGCCGGGCCGGCGGTGGGACCGTGCCGTCCGCCCGACGGCGGAGACTGGCCAGCAGCATCCGTCGGCCGGCCAGCATCAGCGCGGCGGCGAGCAGCATCGCCGCCGCCGCGACCAGCCACATCGTCGGGTACCCGAGGTGCTCGGCGAGGGTGCCGAGGCCGAGCGGGCCGAGGCAGCCGCCCGCGTACACCCCGGTCTGGGTGATCGAGGTGGCCGTGGTCGGCGCCTGCGGATGCAGCCGGACCACCGCGAAGTTGAGCAGCCCGGGCCAGGCCCAGCCGAGGCCGAAGGCGAGTACCACGCCGGCCACCAGCGCCAGCGGAGCGGCCAGGTGCAGCAGGGCCAGCCCGCCCGCGCCGACCACCAGCATCGCGGCGACGGTGTTGAGGTGGCCGCCGGAGCGCCGGTCGGCGAGGGCGCCCATCAGGACCCGGGAGAGCAGGCAGACGGCGCCGCCGAGGGTCAACACCAGCCCGGCGAGCGCCGGCGAGAGACCACGGGCCGCCGCCGAGTCGACCAGGAAGGTGCCGAGGGCGTTCGCGGAGCCGGCGGCCAGGGTGCCGGCCACGCCGAGCACGACCAGCGGCCCGTTCGCCCGGCCGCCGCGCCCCCGCGCCGGGTCCGCCGCCCGACCCGCCCGAGCGGGTACGACCGGCAGGATGGCCAGCGCCAGTACGGCGGCGGCGACGAACGCCCAGCGCCAGCCGACGGTCAGCGCCAGCGCCGGTACGGCGGCTCCGGCCAGCAGGGTTCCGGCCGGGATGGCGGCCTGCTTCACCCCGAAGGAGAGTCCCTGCCGCCCCGGCGGCACCCGGTGCGCCAGGGTGGCGTTGCTGGCCATCTGGCCGAGCGGGTTGGCCAGGGCGACCACCGCCAGCAGGACGAGCAGCACCGGATAGGAGCGGGCCACGGCGGCGACCGCCAGCATGGTCGCGGCGACCAGCAGCAGGCTGGCCCGGGCGACCATGGTCGGGCCGTACCGCTCGACGAGGGCGCCGGACGGCACGGAGGCGAGCGCGCTCACCCCGAAGTAGACGGCGACGGCCAGCCCCAGGCCGGCGGGGGAGAAGTCCAGCTCGGCGCCGAGCTGAACGGCGAGCCCGCCGATCAGGAAGACCGGCAGTACCCCGGCGACCGTGATGACGGTGGCGGCGAGCACCGTGCGGATCGGCCGGTCGAAGGTGGCGGCCCGCAGGGTGTCATCGGTTAGATCGGCCATTTGGGACGAGCCTACGCGAGCCACCCGTACGAACCGATCGTGTCGGTGGCAGTACGCACGGTCGCCGTAGATCTGGCATCCTCAATCCGATCGGGCATTTCGCAGGCGCCCGGTTTTTCATATTCTGTAAGTCCCCGGCGGCGGAGGTGGTTGTGCGCGACCCCTTGGCGGAACCTTCGGACCTGATCCGCAGCGTGTCGCGTGCCCTGCGCGTGCTCGAAGCGGTCGGACGGGCACCGAAGGGCCTGACCGTGAAACAGATTGCCCGGCGTTGCGAGTTGACTGTGGCCACCACGTACCACCTGGTGCGCACGCTCGCCTACGAGGGCTACGTGATCAGGCGGGAGGACGGCACGTACATCGTCGGGCTGGAGGTGGCGGACCGGTACCGCGAACTGGTCACCGCGTTCCGTGGACCACCGGCGGTGGGCGAGTCGCTGCGTCGGGCCGCCTCGGACACGGGCTACAGCCACTACCTGGGGCGGTTCGTCGGCGGGCAGGTGGCGATCACCGCGCTCGCCGAGGGACCCCGGTCGCCGTACCTGGAGGACCTGGTCCCCGGCTTCGACGAGGGCGCCCACGCCACCGCGCTCGGCAAGGCGCTGCTGGCCACCCTCACCCCGGAGCAGCGCTTCCGCTATCTGCGCGAGTACGGGATGCGGCCGTTCACCTCGGCCACCCTGGTCGCCGCCGACGCGTTCGAGGCGGACCTGGCGGCCGGTGACCGGCGCGGCATGCACCTGGAGCTGGGCCAGTTCCGGCACGGTGTCGCCTGCGCGGCCGTGCTGGTCACCCCGGACAAGGACATGGAACGGCGGGTGGTGCTCGCCTGCGCGCTGCCGGCCGCCGAGATGATGACCTCGGCCCGGGTGGTCCGGGCCAAGCTGCTGGCGGTGGCCCGCGCCGTCGCCGACGGCCTCGCCACCGAAACCTGACCCGGCCCCGAACCGGAACGTGGTCTCCTGCTGCCCCGGAAGGGGGAGCAGGAGACCACCGGAGACTCCGACGCTCGGTCAGCTCCCCACGACGTCGCCGTCGAGGCGCCAGCTGACCACCACGCCGGGCTTGGCGAAGTCGCCGTCCGGCCAGTTCGACGCCGGGTTCTCCAGGGACGCCCCGGACAGCTCGCCCGGGTGCTGCACGGCGACGAAGACCGAGCGGTTGTCGGTGGTGATGAACGGCCCGCAGGTCTCCGCGCCGAGCGGCACGGTGAGGAACTGCTTGAGGTGGCCCCGCTCCGGACCCTCGACGGCGGTGGCGAAGAGCCCGTCGTTGCTGCCCAGCGCGTTGCCGTCGGTGGAGATCCAGAGGTTGCCGGAGCCGTCGAACGCCACGTTGTCCGGGCAGGAGATCGGCGACACCTTGCTCTTGTCGTAGCCGGCGAAGTACGTCGACGGGTCCGTCGGGTCGCCGCAGACGATCGGCACCGACCAGGCGAACGACTCCGAGGTGTTGTCGCCCCGGTCCTCGACCAGCTCCAGTACGTGCCCGTGCTTGTTGTTGCTGCGCGGGTTCGCCTCGTCGGCGGCCGGGTTGGTCCCGACGCCCCGGTTGGTGTTGTTGGTCAGCGCCACGTACACCTTGCCGGTGAGCTGGCTCGGCTCGACGTCCTCCGGACGGTCCATCTTGGTCGCCCCGACCGCGTCACCGGCGAGCCGGGTGAAGGTGAGCACGTCGGCGGCGGTCATCCCGGGTACGTAGGACGTGTTGCCCCGGACCAGCCTGATCCACCTGCCCCGGCCGTTGAACGCGCCGTCGCTCGGCAGCCTGCCCGAGCCGTCGATCTCACCGGCGCTGGTCTGGTCGAGCTTCGCCACGTAGAGCGTGCCGGACTCCAGCAGGGTCAGGTTGTGCTCCCGGGCGGTCCAGGAGTCACCCTTCTTGAACTTCTTGTCGGAGACGAACTTGTAGAGGTAGTCGAACCGCTCGTCGTCGCCCATGTACGCCACGACCCGGCCGTCCCTGGCCACGATGACGTTCGCGCCCTCGTGCTTGAACCGGCCCAGCGCGGTGTGCTTGCGCGGCCTCGACTCCGGGTCGAACGGGTCGACCTCGACGACCCAGCCGAACCGGTGCGCCTCGTTCGGGTGCTTCGCCAGGTCGAACCGCTCGTCGGCGCGCTCCCACTTACGGCTGTCCGCCGGGTAGCGGGCGGTGGTGCTGATCCCGTACCGGGCCAGTTTCGGCTTCAGCGTCTCCGGCGCGGCGTCGGCGCCGACGAAGTACTGGTTGAAGTTCTCCTCGCCGGAGAGCACCGTGCCCCACGGCGTGATCCCGCCGGCGCAGTTGTTCAGGGTGCCGATCGCGGTCCGCCCCGACGGGTCGGCCGCCGTCCTCAGCCAGGCCGAGCCGGCCGCCGGGCCGGTGAAGGCGAACTTCGTCGTGTGCGCGGTGATCCGCCGGTTGTACTTCAGCCGGCCCTTGCGGACCGGCTTCCACTCGCCGGTCCCGCCGACCCGCTCCAACTCCACCACCGAGAGCCCGTGCGCGGCCATCGCCACCCGGATCTGCTCCACGCTCATCGCGTCGAAGGTGGTGAAGTTCGGGAACATCAGGTTCTCGTTCGTGTACTCGTGGTTCACCACCAGCAGCGCCCGCTCGCCGCTGCGGTCCAGCGGGAGTACCCCGACGAAGTCGTTGTTGTAGCCGAACTGCTGCGACTGCCGGGCCGCCGTCTGCCGGTGCACGTCCAGGCCGGGCGCGTCGGCGAGCACCGGGTCGCCCCAGCGGATCACCACGGAGTGGTCGTACCCGTTCGGCACCACCAGGGTGTCGAGCTTGTTCGGCGGGATCGGCTTGAAGGTGAGCGCCGCGTTGCCGGGCCGGCGGTCCGGGGTGAAGCTCTGCACCTCCGGCAGGGTCGCGCCGGATCCGTCTCGGGGGGCGGCCACCGCCGGAGAGCCGGCGAGCGCGCCGGCAGCGGTGCCGCCGAAGCCGAGTACCAGCGCGCCGACCGCGCCGGCCCGGACGACGCCCCGCCGGCTCACCTCGGCTCGGACCACGTCGCCGAAGTACGGGTTGTCGGACTCGTTCGGCACCGGGTGCGCACACGCGTTTCCGCAGCGGTATATGCAGGTCATGGCGTCACGCCCGCCGTGGCCCGCCGGGCCGAGCAGGGGAAGCAGCCGGGGTCGCTCGGTCATGGAGATGGAGCCTCCTCGCCAATGTCTTCGGATGCGCGCCCTTGACGCCTCGGGTAATGCGTACGAGGACGCGTGCCTGCCGGACGCTAGGAGTACGCCGTGAGCGGCACCCGGCGGTCGGATGAACCGCCGGTGAACACCTCCAGCCGGCGCCCCGTCCCGCAGCGCCGCCGACCGTCGGGCCGAAGCCCGGTGCCCTCCGTCTCGGGCCGAAGCCTGCGTCTCGGGCCGAAGCCCGGTGGCCTGCGTCACCGCCGTTGAACCGTCCGAGCACCGGATGCGTGAAACCAGGAGCCGGGGTCGGTGGGAGCCCAGCGGGCGGGAGGCGACGGGACATCAGCGACCAGGACGCCGAACTGCTGCGCGCCATGCACGACGAACACGCTGACGCGCTGCTCGCGCACGCCCTGCGGCTGACCGACGGCGATCGGCAGCGGGCCGAGGACCTGGTGCAGGAAACCCTGCTGCGGGCGTGGCGGCATCCGGAGGCGCTCGACCCGCACCGGGGTCCGGTGCGGGCCTGGCTCTTCACCATCGCCCGCAACCTCGCCATCGACGCCTGGCGGCGGCGCAGCGCCCGGGTCGGCGAGGTGATCACCGACGAGCTGCCCGAGCCGCCGCAGGTGGTCGACGAGGCGGACCGGGCGGTGGAGGCGTGGACGGTGGCGGAGGCGCTCAACCGGCTCTCGCCGCCGCACCGGGAGGTACTGGTGGAGTGCTTCTACCGGGGCCGGTCGGTGACCGAGGCGGCCGCCCGGCTGGGCGTACCGCCGGGGACGGTGAAGTCGCGGACGCACTACGCGCTGCGGTCGCTGCGGCTGGTACTGGCGGAGATGGGGGTGACCGGGTGACGAATTGCGAGTACGCCCACGACGACGGGGCGTACGTGCTGGGCGCCCTGTCTCCCGCCGAGCGGGCCGGGTACGAGCGGCACCTGGCCGGCTGCCCGACCTGCCGGGAGGCGGTCGCCGAGATCGCCGTACTGCCGGGACTGCTGGGGCGACTCGATCCGGCCGGACTGGAGGAGATCGCCCCGGTGCCGAGCGCCGGTGAACGGCTGCCGAAGCTGCTCGACGAGGCCCGGGTCCGCCGGCAGCGGGAGCGGCGACGCGGCCGGCTCCGTACCGGCGGTTTCGCCCTGGTCGCCGCCGCGCTGGCCGCCGTGCTCGGCTTCGGCGTCGCCGTACCCGTAATCGACAGCGGCACCGACGTCGAGGTGCGGATGGTCGCGATGCAGCCGGTACACGGCAACGTGCCGGTCAGTGCCGAGATCGGCTTCGACGGTACCCGCTGGGGCACCGTGGTCACGATGCGCTGCCAGTACGCGAAGACCAGGGACTACACGAAGGCGTACACGTTCCGGCTGGTGGCGCACGGCCCGAACGGCGCGACGGAGCAGATCGGCTCCTGGCTCGCCGCCCCCGGCGACGACGCCACCTTCACCGGCGTCACCCGCTTCACCAGGTCCGAGCTGATCCGCCTGGAACTCCTCCGCTACGACAACACCCCGCTGCTCGCCTACGACGTGCCGTAGCGTCGGTCGACTGTGGAACGTCCGGCCGGGTCTTTGGTCCCGGGACCCGGGCGGGTCCTTGGTCCCGGCCATTGGGGCGCTCGGGCCCGGGTGCTGCGGCGCCGCACCGAGCAGAGTGATGGGTGTCAGGACAAGGGTCGACCTCGGAGGTCACGATGACCACCCGCCACTCCATCCGCCCGATCACCACGCCGCTGGAGCGGGCCGACTCGCCCGGCGCGATGTTGACGAAAACCGGTGCCAAGGCGCTCGCCGTGCTGCGCGTCTCGACCGGCTTCGTCTTCCTCTGGGCCTTCCTCGACAAGACCTTCGGCCTCGGCTACTCGACGCCCGGCGAGCGGGCCTGGATCAACGGCGGCTCGCCGACCGAGGGCTTCCTCTCGCACGTCTCGGTCGGGCCGTTCGAGTCGGTCGCGCACAGCATCGCCGGCGCCTGGTGGGCGAACTGGCTCTTCATGCTCGGCATGCTCGCCGTCGGCGTCGCGCTGATCGCCGGCATCGGGCTGCGGGTCGCCGCCGCCTCGGGCGCACTCATCATGGTGCTGATGTGGTTCGCGGAGTTCCCCCTCGCCCAGCACAACAGCGCCGGTGAGCCGACCGGTTCCACCAACCCGTTCATGGACTACCACCTGGTCTACGCCGTCGTGCTGGTCGTGCTGGCCGCGACGTACGCCGGGCACACCTGGGGGCTCGGCCGGATGTGGGCGCGACTCCCCTTCGTACAGCGGCACCGCTGGATGATCTGACCCCCCACCCGGGCCGCCCCGGGTGACCGCAAGATTCTTGTTGAGCTGTGGTTGGCAGCAGACCACAGCTCAACAAGAATCTTGGTCGTTCCTCCCCTCAGCGGGGGCGGTCGACCCGGCCCTCGGTCCAGACCGGCTCGTCGGTTTCCACCACTCGGCCGTCCGCGCCGAAGAGCAGACACCGGTCGGTGTGCGCGGCGAACCAGCGGTCGTGGGTGACGGTGAGGACCGTACCGGCGAAGCCCTCCAGGCCGCGTTGCAGCGCGTCGGCGCTGGCCAGGTCGAGGTTGTCGGTCGGCTCGTCGAGGAGCAGCAGGGTCGCCCCGGCCAGTTCGAGCAGCAGGATCTGCAACCGGGCCTGCTCGCCGCCGGAGAGGCTCTGGAACGGCTGGTCCCAGGCGGGCGCGATCTCGTAGCGGGCCAGGGCCGCCATCGCGTCGTTGCGGAGCAGGGCGTGCCCGGTCATCAGGATCTCGGCGGGGGTGCGGTCGTAGAGGTCGGGGCGGGCGTGGGTCTGGGCGAAGAGCCCGGGTACGACCCGGGCACCGAGCCGGACGGTACCCCGGTGCGGCACCTGATCGGCCCCGGCCAGCAGCCGGAGGAACTGGGACTTGCCGGAGCCGTTGGAGCCGAGTACGGCGACGCGTTCGCCGTACCAGATCTCCAGGTCGAAGGGGCGCATCAGGCCGGTCAGTTCGAGTTGCTGGCAGACGAGGGCCTGTTTGCCGGTACGTCCGCCGCGCAGCCGGATCCGCACGTTCTGCTCCTTCGGCGGCCGGGTCGGCGGACCGGCGGACTCGAACCGGGCCAGTCGACTCCGTGCGGCCCGGTACGCCGAGGCCAGCGCGTCGTTGCGGGCCGCGCCCTGCCGGGCGAGGTGCACCAGGTGCCGGAGCCGGGCGTGCTCGGACTCCCAGTGTCGGCGACGCTCGTCGAGTCGGTCGATCCGGTCCCGCCGAGCCGCCGGATAGCTGGCGAAACCCCCGCCGTGCACCCAGACCTGCCGGTCCTCGACGGTGACGATCCGGTCGGCCGCCTCGGCCAGCAGTTGCCGGTCGTGCGAGACCAGCAGCACGGTCTTGGTGCTGGCCCGGAGCTGCCGCTCCAGCCACTGCTTGCCGGGTACGTCGAGGTAGTTGTCGGGCTCGTCGAGCAGCAGCAGCCGGTCGGGGCCGCGCAGCAGGGCCTCCAGGACGAGTCGTTTCTGTTCACCGCCGGAGAGGGTGTTCACGTCCCGCCCGGCGGCCCGCTCGTACGGCAGCCCGAGCGCCTCCGTCGTCACCGCCTCCCAGACGACTTCGAGGTCGTAGCCGCCGGCCTCGACGTACTCGGTGACGGCGTGCGCGTAGCGGAGCTGGGCCGGCTCGTCGTCGCGTTCCCGCAGCGTGCGTTCGGCCTCGGTGAGCGCGGCGGCGGCCCGCCGGACCCGGTCGGGCGCCACCGACAGGAGTAGGTCGGCGACGCTGCGGTGGTCGCGGATGGTGCCGATGAACTGGCGCATCACGCCGAGCCCGCCGGAGGTGACGATCTCGCCGCCGGTCGGGGTCAGGTCGCCGGCGACCAGTCGGAGCAGGGTGGTCTTGCCGGCGCCGTTCGGCCCGACGAGGGCGGCGGTGACCCCGTCGGCGACCCGGAACGACACGTCGTCGAGGAGCGGGCGCCCGTCCGGCAGCCGGTAACTCAGGTGTCGGATCTCGACGTGTGCCACGGGAACCTCCCGGCCGGGCCTCTAGACCAACGTTCTAGAGTCTAGAACAACGTTCTAGAGCCGGAACGCCGGACTAGACTCCGTCGCATGACGGGTGTGTGGTTGCGACCTCCGCGTTCCCCGGGCCGCAGCGGGCCGCCGCTGCACCGGGACCGGATCGTCGGCGCGGCGATCGAACTGCTCGACCGGGAGGGCGTCGGCGGGCTCACCATGCGCCGGCTGGCCGAGCGGTTGGGCGCCGGCTCGACCACGCTCTACTGGCACGTCACCAACAAGGACGACGTACTCGACCTGGCCCTGGACCAGATCTTCGGCGAGGTCACCCTCCCCGAACCGTCGCCGACCGACGACTGGCGGGCCGACGTCGAGACGCTGCTGCTCGGCTGGCGGGCGGCGATGCTCCGGCACCCCTGGTCGGCGGCGCTGGTCGGCCGGCCGCTGCTCGGGCCGAACGTCCTGACCCGGACCGAGTTCCTCCAGTCCGCGCTGCGCCGGGCCGGGCTGGTGGAGCCGGACCTGAGCGCCGGCACGCACGCGCTGGCCAACTACGTCATCGGGGCCGCCGTCACGCTCTCCTCGTGGCAGCGTCTCGACGACCCGGAGTCGCGGCAGGCCGCCCGGGCGCACCTCGCCGCCCAGCGGGAGCACTATCCCACCCTGGTCGAGACCGGGCACCTGGACGACCGGGACGAGGACGACACCTTCCGGCGCGGCCTGGGATACCTGCTCGACGGCCTCCCCGCCTCCGACGGCGGCCTCCCCGCCTCCGACGGCGGCCTCCCCGCCTCCGGCGGCGGCCTCCCCGCCTCCGACGGCGGTCGCCGGTCGGCGTCGGGTCGACGCCGGCCCGGAACGGTCAGCGGCGGCGGAGCTTCTGGCGCAACCGGGCGGTGACCCGGCCGGGCGTGACCGGCACGACCGAGATCATCAGGCGGCCGGACTCGTCCCGGACCGGGGTGAGCAGGCAGAGCCGGGCACCGCGGCGGCGGACCAGCGGCACCGCCCGGTCCAGCCTCGGCGCCCGGAGCGCCGCCGCGCCACCCGCACCGGCCGCGCTGTTCGCGCCCGGCGCGCGGCCGGGGTCGAAGGGGCCGGCCTGGGCCGAGACGATCCGGCGCCGGCCGGTCGCACCGGTGCCGGCGAGCAGGTCGGCGGCGCGGAACCTGATCCGTACGGTGCTGCCCGCCGCGCCGCTGGCGAGCAGCACCGTCTCGGCCCGGACCTCGTCGGCGCTCACCGACAGGGGGTCGGCACCGTGCGCCGCCAGGTCCGGCAGCGGCGAGTACGCCGTGATCGTCAACACCCGCTCGCCCCGCTCGTCGTGCTCCCAGCCGAAACCGGTGACGTCGAGCTTCGCCGGCCACTCCGGCACCGCCGTCACGTCGAAACAGGAGTCCGGCAGGCCACGCGCCGGATCCCGGAACCCGGGGTACGCCGCGTAGCGCCGGGCGCCCTCGACCACCGTCGCCGGCACCCCGACCTCGGCGTCCTGCCGGATCACCGCGAGCAGGTCGTCGAGGCTGCCGTCCCGGGTCAGCGCCAACCGGATCCGGGTCTCCGCCCCCAACCGGTCGGCGATCTCCCCGGTCAGGTGCTCCGCCACCAGCCGCCCGACGCCGTCGTGCACCGCCTGCTGGCTGGCCCGGTCGAGTCGGAGCAGGTCGTCCTCGACCAGCTTGGCGACCTCGTGGTCGAACCGGTGCACCATGACCGCGTCCCGCCGCCTGCCCGGCTCGATCAGGTCGGCCACGAACGCCAGGTTCGCCTCGACGGTACGCAGCCGCTCCAGGTGCCGGCTCAGATAGGTGATGTTGGTGGCGCTGAACCGGCGTACGGCGTAGTAGAACTCGTAGTCGGCCAGCACCGAGATGCGCCGGGCCCGGTAGCACGCCTCCAGGGTGAACGGCAGGTCGCTGGCGATCCGCAACTCCTCGCGGTAGCGGATGCCGTGCCGGTCGAGCAGCTCCCTGCGGAACAGCTTGGTGTTGGCCAGCGAGCGTGGCAGCGGCGAGTCGAAGAGGTCCACGTCGACCGCGTTCCGGGCGAAGATGTCCTGGTAGATGTGCCGGCTGTTGACCCCGACCACCTTGCCGAGCAGCACGTCCGACTCCCACGCGTCGGCGGCGGTGACCAGCCGCTCCAGCGCCTCGGGCCCGAGGTGGTCGTCGGCGCCGACGAAGAAGACGTACCGGCCGGTGGCGGCGTCCAGACCCCGGTTGCACGGGCCGGCCGGGCCGCCCGAGTTCGGCTGGTGGATCACGGTGAAGGTGCCGGGATAGCGGGCGGCGTACCTGTCCAGCTCGGCGCCGCTGCGGTCGGTCGAGCCGTCGTCGACCGCGACGACCTGCATCCGGGACAGCCCGATGGTCTGCCGGACCAGTGAGTCCAGGCACCGGGTCAGATAGGGCATGGTGTTGTAGACCGGCACCACCACGCTGACGTCCGGCGCGCTCATCCGGCGTTGCCCTCCATTTTCCGCGGGTTCACCTGTCCGATTCCCCGAATTCACCAATTCGATTTCCCGGGCCTCGACAGAATTGCCGGCGAGTGTACGTCACCGCCCCACCCCGACACTCCACCGCCGTTGTTCATCCGGCGTTCACCCAATTCGCCAAAGCCCTGCCTGGGCGGCCCGACACCGTTCGGTCGGGTACCGCCCGACCAATGTACGCGCATTCTCCGCCTTGAATTAACCCGCGCATCCGGTACGGCCAATAACGTTCACGTCCGGTATTGCCCGACAGAGATCCCCCGACGAGTTAGCGGGTCTTCATGTCCTCCACACCTGACGTCAGCGTCGTGATCCCCACCCGAGGCCGGCCGGACCTGGTGACCCGCGCGGTCCGCAGCGTACTGGCGCAGACCGTGACCGATCTCGAGGTCGTCGTCGTGGTCGACGGCCCGGACGAGGAGACCCGGCGCGCCCTGGCGGCATTCGGCGACGACCGGCTCCGGGTGCTGGAGCTGCCGTCCCCGGGTGGGGCGCCGAACGCCCGCAACGTCGGCGTCGGCGCGGCGCGGGCCCGCTGGACGGCGCTGCTCGACGACGACGACGAGTGGCTGCCGAGCAAGCTCGCCGTGCAGTTGGACCTGGCCGAGAGCGCCCGGGTGGCGATGCCGATCGTCGCCTGCCGGCTGCGCAACCGGACGCCCCGGGCCGAGTTCGTGATGCCGCGCCGGCTGCCGGCGATCGGCGAGCCGCTGACCGAGTACCTCACCGTCCGGCGCGGGCTGTTCCACGGCGACGGCTTCATCCAGACCTCGACCATCCTGGCCCCGACCGAGCTGCTGCGCCGGGTGCCGTTCACCGTCGGGCTCCGCCGCCTCCAGGAACTCGACTGGACGTTCCGGGCGTTGAGCCACGCCGACGTCGACCTCGTCTACGCCGCCGAACCGCTGGTGATCTGGCACCAGGACGAGGACCGGCCCCGGATCACCTTCGACACCGACTGGGCGGAGCAGTTCGAGTGGCTCCAGCGGATCCGGCCGCTGCTCACCCGCCGGGCGTACGCTGCGCTGACGATGAGCGTGATCAGCTCGATGGCGGCACCGACCCGGAGCGCGACGGCGTTCCGTACCCTGCTGGCCGAGGCACGCCGGCACGGGCAGCCGGGGGTCTACGACTACCTGGCGTTCGGGCAGATCTGGCTGATCCCGCCGCAGCTTCGGCGTACCCTCCGGGACCGGATCCTGCGCAGGCCCGGCGCCGGCCGCACGGCCGCCGCGCCCCGACCCGCTCCGGCCGCCAGCCCGGACGCCCGGCGGCCGGTCGGCCCGGTCCGGCGGGTCTCCGGCGACTCCGGCCGGCCCAGCGAGATCGGCGCGTGAGCACCCCGTTTCCGCCCGCCACGACCGGCGGGGCGCCCACCGTGGTGATCTGGCGCAGTGGCCTGCTCGCCGGCTCCGAGACGTTCATCCGCAACCAGGGCCTCGCGCTGCCCCGCTGGCAGCCGAGGTTCCTCGGCGCCACCCGGGTCGGCTCGCCGCTGGCCGCCGAGACCGACGTGATCGCCTATCCCGGCGGCGGACGGGACCGGCCGGCCTTCCTGCGGCTCCGGCTGACCGGCGAGTCGCCACGGCTGCGGCGGCGCCTGGCCGAGCTGCGGCCGGCGGTGGTGCACGCGCACTTCGGCAACGACGGTTGGCTGATCAGCCGGACGGCCGGGCAGCTCGGGGTACCGCTGGTGGTGACCGTGCACGGCTACGACGTGACGCGGCAGCCGCACGCGCCCGGCCTGCGCGGCGTCCGGTACCGGCGCAACCTACGCCAGGCGTTCGACCGGGCCGCGCTGATCCTGGCCGTCAGCGGGTTCATCCGGGAGAGGGCGATCGCGGCCGGCGCGGACCCGGCGAAGGTCCGGGTGCACCACACCGGGGTACCGATCCCGGCCGAGGTGCCGGACGTGCCGAAGCGCTGGGACGTGGTCTTCGTCGGCCGGTTCGTCGAGAAGAAGGGCGTCGACGACCTCGTCGAGGCGCTCGGCACCCTGGCTGACCGGCGGCCCCGGGTGCTGCTGATCGGCTCCGGGCCGCTGGAGTGGCCGGTCCGGGAGCGGGCCGCCGCCCTCGGCCTGGACGCGACGTTCCTGGGCGCGCAGGAGCCGGCCGCGGTCGCCCGTCACCTGGCGGAGTCGAAGGTCTTCGTCTCGCCGTCCCGGACCGCACCGGACGGGGACGCCGAGGGGCTGCCGACGACGATCCTGGAGGCGGCGAGCCTGGGGCTGCCCACGGTCTCGACCTATCACAGCGGGATCCCGGAGGCGGTGCTGCCCGGCGAGACGGGTCTGCTCGGCCCGGAGGGGGACCGGGCGGCCCTGGCCGGCAACATCCGGCAGCTCCTCGCCGACGACGACCTGCGGACCCGACTCGGCGCGCGGGCCCGGCAGCACGTGACCGAGCACTTCGACCTGCACCGGCAGACCCGGCTGCTCGAGGAGCTGTACGAGTCGGTGGCGGCGGGTCGGCCCGCCGAACCGGCCACGGCGACGTCCCGCGACCCGGCGGCCTGACGGGCGGCCGGGTCGCGCGACGCGGTCAGCGGGCCGCGGTCGCCGCCGCCGGCTCCGGGGTGGCGGCGAGCAGCGCGGTACGGGACCGCCGGACGTTCCGGATCGCGTCCGCCGTGAAGACCACCAGGGCCAGCCAGACCAGCGCGAAGCCGGCCAGCCGGGCCGGTGGCATCGGCTCGTGGAAGACGAGTACGCCGAAGCCGAGCTGGAGGATCGGCGCCAGGTACTGCAACATGCCGAGCGCGGTCAGCGAGAGCCGGTTCGCCGCACCCGCGAACATCAGCAGCGGGATGGCAGTGGCCGCACCGGCCAGCATCAGCAGGGCGGTGTGCCCGGCGGAGACCTGGCCGAAGCTGGACTCGGAGTGCCAGGTGAGCCAGCCCAGATAGCCGAGCGCCGGCAGGGTGAGCGCCGCCGACTCGATGAACATCCCCTCGGCGGCGGGGAGCCCGAGCCGCTTCTTCACCAGGCTGTAGCTGCCGAAGCTCGCCGCCAGGGTGAGCGCCAGGTAGGGCAGCCGGCCGTAGTCGACGGTCAGTACCGCCACCGCGAGGCCGCCGATGCCGAGCGCCACCCACTGGGCGACCCGCAGCCGCTCGCGCAGCACGGCGACGCCGAGCAGGACGACGACCAGCGGGTTGATGAAGTACCCGAGCGCGGTCTCGACGACCCGTTCCGAGTTGACGCCGTAGATGTAGGCGCCCCAGTTGACCGCGATCAGCGCGGCGGCGAGCCCGATCCCGGCGAGCTTGCCGGGGCGGTGCCGCAGATCGCGCAGGAAGCCCCAGTTGCGGGCCACCGCGAGCAGCAGTGCGACGAAGACCACCGACCAGACCACCCGGTGGGCCAGGATCTCGACCGGCCCGGCCGGCTCCAGCAGCCGGATGTAGAGCGGGAAGAAACCCCACATGGTGTAGGCGCCGAGCCCGTAGAGGTATCCACGCCGTACCTGGTTCATCGCTCCACCGTAAGGGGCGAAGCCGGAGAAGAGTCCTTTCCAGTGAGCGGTTTCACCGGATCCGGTACCGTCCCGTGGCCCGCCGCGGCCCCGGTCTCGGCGCAGAACTCGTACCCGTCGTCGTCTCCTGTCGCGGTCAGCACCCTGCGACGCTATCCCCGCCCGGCCCGGTCGCCCCGAACCAATTCCCGATCAGTGGTCGGCGCCGGCCCAGGCGGTGTCGGTCCGGGCGGGGCGGGGCGGACGGTTCAGTCGCGGTCCATCAGCAGGCCGAGCAGCCAGGTGACCACGCTCACGAAGAGCGCGCCGAGCACCGCCGCCGGCCAGAAGCCGTCGACCTCGAACGGCAGGCCGAGCGCACCGGCGATGGCGCTGGTGAGCATGAAGAGCAGCGCGTTCACCACCAGCGCGATGAGGCCGAGGGTGAGCAGGTAGAGCCCGCAGCCGAGCGTCTTGATGATCGGCTGGAGAACACCGTTGACCACACCGAAGATGATCGCGACCAGGACCAGCGTGCTCACCGCCTCGCCGACGGAGTCGGTGTCCAGGGTGATCCCCGGAATGATCAGCGTGGCGAGCCAGAAGGCCAGGGCGGTGCCGGCGAGCCGGACGAGAAGCCCTTTCAGGAAACCCATGCCCGCAGATAGTGCCACGTGATCCCAGATCCGCCCAGGTCCGACCCGGCCACCGCCGGCTCCGCCGCCCGGCTACCGGGCCGGCGGTGCCCGGCTACCGGGCCGGCGGGCCGATCAGTTGCGCCTCGATCGGGGTCGCCGAGAGCAGCGCCCAGCGCAGTACCCGACGGTTGATCACCCCGACCATGTCGGCCCGGATCCGGGTCAGCCAGTCCGCCGAGTCGCCCAGCCCGAGCGCCAGACCGGCCAACTGCGCCTCGTGTGGACGCAGCGGCTGCAACACCACCAGGTCGGCGCGGGAGACGGCGTCGACGTCGACCGGGGCGAGTTCGTCGCGTACGACCAGGCTGGTCTGCCAGCCCGGCCCCGGCTGCGAGTCGGCGGCCACCGGGCCGACGTCCACGACCACCAGCAGCGGGTGCAGTTGGGTGCCGGGCGGGCCACCCACCGGCCGCCCCGGCGGGATCATCGCGATCGGCGAGCCCGGCCCACTGGCCCCCCGGACGAACGGCTCCCAGGCGCGCGGCCGGGCCGTCTGCACCACGATCCGGGCGCCGAGCGCCATCGCCCGCAGCGCGATGAGCTGCGCGGCGCGTACGCCACCGATCAGCACCACCCGGGTGGTCTCGGCCCGGAACAGCCGGGCGACCACCGCCGCGCCGTGCCGGTTCGCGCCGAGCATCAACCCGGCCAGGCCGATCGGCAGGTCGAGCGAGTCCACAGAGGAGGACGGCAGGGTGGTGGCCGGCGCCGGGGCGGTCGGGCCGGCGCCGAGCACCCCCAGCGGCAGGGTGGCGGCGACGCCGTCGAGCTGCTCGCCGTCCAGCCGCCGGGCCACCGCGTGCTCGGCGGAGAGCAGCCGGCGCAGCGCCTGGACGGCGGTACCGAGCGTCTGGGCGCTGTCGGCGGCCAGCCGTACCGTGACGTCCACCCGGATGTTGTCGGTGCCGCCGCCCGCCCACGGCCCGGCGCTCACCGAGACCGTGGTCGCGGTCGCCGGCAGCGCCAGCAGCCGGGGCACGAAGCGGCGGCCCGCCTCGGTCCGCAGGTCCGGCCAGCGGCGCAGCCGGAAGGTCGTCTGCACCAGGCCGCCGAGGCTGACGCCCTGCCAGTTCTCCCGGGCCGGTTGCGCGCCGTCGTGGTGCACCGTCTCCGCGAGTACGCCGAGCGCGGCGCGTTCGCCGAGCACCCGGGTCGGCACCGGGGCGAGCCGGCGGCGCACCTTGCGTACGGCGCTGGAGAGCGCTCGGCGCAGGTCCTCGTCGGACCAGCCGTCGGCGCGCAGCACCCGGACGGCGAGCAGCGCCCGCTCGTGCCCGAGCAGCCGCCCCTCGGTGAGCTGCCGGTACGACGTCGCCGGGGTGCCGCTGCCGGCGCTCAGCGTCGGCGCCGGAGCACCGGTGAGCACCAGTTGCACCCGCATCGGCGGAGTCTCCGCGCTGGCCGCCGGCAGCAGGCCGGCCGGGGAGAGCAGCGACTGCGGGCTGTCGGCGAGCATGCCGACCTGGTCACCGAGTTCGAGGACGGCGGTGAGGCCGTAGGCGTCGCTGACCATGCAGGCGGCGTCACCGGCGAGGTCGACCGGCAGCACCACCGCGCCGGGGTTGACCAGGTCCAGCAGGGCCTCCGGCGGCGCGGCCTGCGGCAGCGTCCGCTGCCGGGAGGAGTAGCGCAGCCCGATCGCGATCCACTCGAACAGCCAGCGCCGGCGCAGCCGGAGCCAGGTCAGCAGCACCAGGGCGACGGCGAGCAGCGCGGCACCGGCGAGCAGCAGTGGGCCCTGGCTGGCGGCGGCCAGCACGAGGGCCAGCGCCACCTGGAGGGCCACGATCTGCCCGGCCCGTACGCCGAACAGGCCGGACCGGGACGGAGTGGACGATGCCGGCAGTGGCGCCGGTGGCGACCGGTCGATCCGGCTGCCCGGGGTGCCGGTGGGCCGGGTCCGGTTGTCTGCCGCAGTTAGCGTCACCGCGATAGCCTCCCCTGGATGGGCGTCGGCCGTGGGCCCGCCCCCCGCAATTCGCTCAGGGGCCTATCGTATGGGCCGGACCAACCGGAGAGGGGGCCCGCATGCCGTCGCGGCAGGACCAGTTGCATTCCTACCAGTTCATGGTTCAGCGAGTGGTGGGCGCGCTGGTGATGCGGGAGACCGATCCCGCGCAGTCGCCGTTCCGGCGGGCGGCCGGTGCCACCCTGGCCAGCGTGCTGATCGCACTGATCGGGATCGGCGGCTCGGTGGTCTACGGCGTCTTCGTCGGCGGTGGCGCGACGAAGTGGAAGGACTCGGCGGTGGTGATCGTCGAGAAGGAGTCCGGCGCGCAGTACGTCTACATCAGTGACACCCAGACCCTGCACCCGGTGCTCAACTACGCCTCGGCGCTGCTCATCGTCGGCCAGCCCGCCCCGAAGACGGTGTCGGTGTCGCGCAAGTCGCTGGAGGGGCAGCCGCGCGGCGTGACGCTGGGCATCCGGGACCTGCCGGAGTCGCTACCGCCGAGCAACCGGCTGCTCTCCGGCGGCTGGACGGTCTGCTCCGAGCCGCGTACCGGTGGCGGCGGCGGGCAGCCACAGTCGACACTGCTGATCGGCAAGGCGGCGCCCGGCGGTCGGGAGCTGGGCGACGAGGGCCTGCTGGCGGAGCACCCCAACGGTGAGCTCTTCCTGATCTGGCACAACCGCCGGCACCTGATCCAGAATCATGACCTGATCATCAGCGCGTTGACCTGGGGCAGTCAGCGGCGGGTACCGGTGGCGCCGGCCCTGCTCAACGCGCTGCCCGCCGGGGCGGACCTGGACGAGATCCGGATTCCCGACGCGGGTGAGCCGTCCGAGGCGGTGCAGGGCGCGAAAATCGGCGAGGTCTTCCTCGTCGAGCGGCAGGGCGGCGGCGGCCAGTACGCGGTGGCCAAGCGCGACGGCCTCTACAACATCACCGAGGTGCAGGCCAACATCCTGCTGACCAAGGACGTCGTGAAGCAGGGCGAGGAGACCAAGCTCTCCCAGGGCGAGTACGGCGCGATGCCGAAGAAGGGCGACCTGGTGCCCGGGAACGACGCGGCGGCACCGGCGACCACGCCGAAGATCGCACCGGCGGAGGGTGGGGTGATCTGCGGCGACGTCCCCGACGACCGTGGGGTGCAGGGCATCCGGGTCGGCGCCGACATGTCCGCGATCCCCGATCCGCCCGCCACCTCGGCGCAGTCGGCACGCGGCGGTGCGCTCGCCGACCAGGTGGTGCTGGAGCCGGGCCGCGGGGTGGTGGTCGAGGCGACCGCCTCGCCGGGTGCCACCGGCGGGGCGATATCCGTTGTCACCGACCAGGGTCGGCGGCATCCGGTGACCAGTGGCGAGGTGCTGGGCAACCTCGGCTACGGCGCCGCCAAGCGGGCACGGATGCCGAGCACCCTGGTCACGCTCATTCCGGACGGGCCGGCGCTGGATCCGGCGAAGGCCCGCGACCGGGCCGGCGCGCAATAGGGCGAGCGGAGAAGTGCGCTGGTGGGAGAGAATATAGGTGACCGTCGGTAGCCGTCGGTCCGGTTCATTGCGGTACGGGTTTGTCCACAGGGTGCCCAGAAGGGGTATCCAAGCCTTGCCCCGGCCCGCTACCGTCGGCTACGGAAGTAATTGCCAAGTTGTGCCGTGACCCGCAGGGGTGGCGGACACGAGCCCGGGAGTCCACAGTGGGCGCCTCGGGTTGACGACGAGTTAAGGGAGCGGGGTGACTTCGGGGGTGTCCCAGACGCAGGCAGAAGCCGCGGTGATGGAACAGACCGCCACGAAGTTCGAGTCGGTCGACCAGTCGCTGCAGAGCATGCTCAGCAGCCTGATGGGCGAGCTCGAGGTGTTGCAGAGCGCGTGGCGTGGTGCTGGTGGCCGCTCGTTCGAGCAGGTCAAGCAGCAGTGGTCGCAGAACCAGGAGCAGATCCACCGCGCGCTGCGCGAGACCGCGACTGCGATCCGTACCTCCGGCCAGCAGTACGACGCGTCCGACACCGAGGCGTCGAGCCGGATGAACGCCACCAACGCCGGCGGCATGACGCTGCCGCTCTGATTTGACCGGGGAGGGAAGATCCGATGAGTGACGGCCTTCTTGTCGTCAATTTTGCCGCGTTGCAGCAGGCCAGCGCGGACATCCAGAAGGCGCTGAACACGCTCGACTCGCAGCTGGACCAGCTCGAGTCGGACGCCGCGCCGCTGGTCAGCACCTGGGAGGGCGAGGCGCAGCAGGCGTACTTCCAGCGCCAGACCAAGTGGCGTCAGGGTGCGCAGGAGATGTCCAACATGCTGCGCGACATCAAGATGGCGCTGGACGAGTCCGCTGCGGACTACCTCAGCACCGAGAAGAAGAACACCGGCCTGTTCCAGTAGGCCTTCCGTACCACCCAGACTGCCCCGGGCTGCCGCGATTCGCGCCGCACCCGGGGCATCTGCTTGCCCGCCGTACCGCCGCCGGGCTGCCTGGAGGTAGCGACTTCGGGTGCGGCGGCATGCCGGCGCCGGCCACCGCGACGGCGGTCCGTCCTGCCGGCGGCGGCGAGGGTCAGGGCGCGGGCCGGGAGGGCTGCTGGGACGACGCGGCGGCGGGACGCCAGCGGCGACGCGCTCCCCGGGGCAGCACGACGGCGAGCAGCAGCGCCACCAGCGCGACGGTGCCGGCGAGGCCGGCGACCCAGAGCGCCCGCTCCTGGCTCTGCGAGCGCCGTTCCGCCCGGGCCACCTCCACCGGGTCGATCCGGTGCGGTGGCAACCCACCGGCCTCCTGGCGCCGGGCCGGTGCCGCCGTGTCGGTGACCGCCCGGTACGGGTTGAGCAGCCCGGCCCCGTAGGCGTCCCGGTCGGAGCCCGGCACCGGATCGGTGGCGGCGAGCAGCCGCTGCGTCACCTGCCGCGCGTTCAGTTCGGGCCAGTACTGCCGGATCAGCGCCACGGTGGCGGTCACGAACGGGGTGGCGAAACTGGTGCCGTTGTCGAGCAGGTGCCCACGCTCCGGTGCCGCGATCACCACGTTGCCGCCGGGGGCGACCAGGTCGACGTAGTCGCCGCGCTGCGAGAACGGGGAGACCACCCCGTCCTCGCCGACCGAGCCGACCCCGATCACCCCGTCGTACGACGTCGGGTACGGCCTCGGGTTCTTGTCGGTGTACAGGTTGCCGGCGGCGGCGACGAGTACGACGTCCTTCTCCAGGGCGTACTCCACCGCCCGCTTGAGGACTGGGTTGTCCTGGTAGTAGACGATCGAGAGGTTGATCACGCTCGCCCCGTTGTCGACCGCCCAGCGGATCGACTCGGCGAATTTCTCGACGGTGACGCTTTCGCCCGATTCCTTACCCTCGATGACCTTCTTCTCGGAGACCCGTACCGGGAGGATCTTGGCCTGTGGCGCCAGGCCCCGGAACGGGACTCCCTCCCGGGGGGTGGCGGCGATGATGCTGGCCGCGCCGGTGCCGTGCCGGACGCAGTCCCGCGTCCCGTCCAGGCCGGGGTCGAGGTAGTCCCGCCCGGGCAGCACCCGTCCCTTCATCTGCGGATGCGTCTTGTCGACGCCGGAGTCGATCACGGCGACCGTCACGCCGGCTCCGGTGGCCAGCGGTGCGAGCCGCTCGGGGGCGTACCGCTGTTGCGCCCACGGCATGGTGGTGATGGGCTGGGCGGGTGGGTTGTTGTTGTCACAGCCGGGCAGGACCCGCTGGGCGACCGGCGGGGCGAGCGGCGCCGCCGTGACCGGACCGGCCGCGATCGACGGCACCGCCAGCGCGGTGACGGCACCGATCAGCGTGAGTCGTATTGTCCGGCCAGGCATCGGTCGCCTCCGAAATTGGTTCGGTCCGCCATCGGGCCGGATCGGCAACGCTCGACCCGCCCACCGGATGCTATCGGGGGATCGTCGGCGACGGCATCCATCGCCAGCCAAGCATTGTGATCCGGTCCCCACCTTGTAGGTTGTACGCGATGCTTGTGGCCTGTTCGGCGAGAGGGAGGTGGCCGTGACCGAATGGGAGCCGGCCACCGAGACCGAGGCCGCGATGCGGGACGCACTGCGCGCGGGCGACCAGGAACTCTATTTCCGCATTCTCGCCCGTACCGATCTGCTGCTGCCGGTCTCCGCCGAGGCGCTCGCCGGTCGTGCGCCGATGGGCTGGGGCACCTGGACCACCGGCGGCCGGACACACGTACTCGCATTCACCTCCACCGCCGCCCTGCGCGCGTGTCTTGCCGAGAACGCCGGATCGACCCGGCGGGCAGCCTATCCGGAGCTGGCTGCCGGATGGCCCAACCCGGAGTGGTGGCTCGCGGTCAATCCGGGCCTGCCGATCGAGGGTTACCTGCCCGCCTGGTTCGTCTCCCAGCTGTCCCGGGGCGACGTGCGACTCCCCGGCCGCAGCATGGGCGCCCGAGCCCGGCTGGAGCAGGTCGAGCGGGCCGCCCGGGCCCGGGCCACGGCGGCCGTGCCGCGTCGCCCGCCGGAGGGGCCGCCCTACAGGGCCGAGCCCGAGCCCGAGTCGTCCCGGCCGATCGAGCCGGACGGGTTGCCGTTCCGACCGGCTGAGTCCGATGGTTTGCCGCTGCGTTCGCCCGGCGCGCCTCGGGAGCCGGCCGAGTTCTTCCGGCCGATGGACGCGGACTCGCCAGGGCTGCCAGCACGGTCACCGGGGGCGTTCCGCGAGCCGGCCGGGGCGTTTCCCGAACCGGTCGAGTCGTTCCGCGAGCCGATGGAGCCGTTCCGCGAGCCTGCCGAGTCGTTCCGTGAGCCCGTGGAGTCGTCGTTCCCTGCGCCGGCGGAGTCGTTCCCTGCGCCGGCGGAGTCGTTCCGTGAGCCGGCGGAGATGGGGTCCTCGGGGCATCCGTTCCGGCCGGCCGAGCCGGTGCGGGAGCCGGCCGAGTCGTCGCAGGAACCGACCGAGAGGTTCCGGGAACCGGTCGAGTCGTTCCGTGAGTCGATCGATACGTTCCGTGAGCCGGCCGAGACGTCCGGACCGGTGGAGTCGGCGCGGGAGCCGGTCGGGTCGTCCTGGCCGGTGGAGCCGGTGCGGGAGCCGATCGAGCAGTCCCGGCCCGGCGAGACGGCGGGTGCAGCCGCCCCGATGATGCCGCCGACCGGGGAACCGGCCACGACGGCCCCGTCGTCGGGTGAGCCGACGGCGTTTCCGTCGTCTCCGGCGTCGGTACCGGTCCCGCCGAGCGGCACCCCGGCCACGGTGCCGGTGATCGCCCCGACGCCGGCCCGGAGCGGGCTGGGTGGAGAGTTCGGCAGCCAGATCTCCGAGGACACCTCGGCGGGCTGGATGACACCGGCGGGCCCGGCCCGACCCACCTCGTCGAACGCGGAGACGTCGAACACGGCGAGGTCGAACACGGCGAGGTCGAACACGGCGAGGTCGAACGCGGCGAACGGGAGTTCCGGCGCGGAAACACCGGCTGCTCCGTCGTCGTCGGTCTCCGCGCCGCCGTCGAGTGGTGCGCCGGCTGCTCCGCCGCCGGCCTGGCACGGGCCCGGCGGCCAGCAGTTCGACCGGCCCGACGAACCGGTCGAGACCCCGCAGGAGCGGCCCGGCGTGCCGGTTGCCCAGCGGACACCGCCGTCGGAGACACCGGCGCCGGAGCCCTGGACGCCGCCACCACCCGGCCGCGCCGAGCCGTCGCTGTTCACTCCGGTATCCCGGCGCCCGGCCGGCGAGTCACCCTCCGAGGCCGCCGAGCCGTGGTCCGGTACGACGGCTGACGGCTCGACGGTGACCCACGAGGCGGCGGCCACGTTCCGGCCCGCCGCCGATCCGGTTTCCGCCGGCTGGTCCGGCGCCGATCGGGAACCCACCGGCGCCGAAAGCGTCGAAGCCGGTCCGACCGAGCCGATCCGGACCGGCACCGGCACCGGCACCGGTCTCAGCCAGTCGTTCGACGGCCGCTCGTTCACGACCGACTCGCTGACGATGGGCTCGCTGCCCACCGAGAACTTCACCGCCGCCCCGACGGCCAGCGAGCAGTTCGGCACCGGCCCTTCCGGCGTCGGAGAGGCCACCGCCGGCCGATCGGCGCGCGAGCAGTTCGCCGCCGGTCCCGGCGTCCGTGAGCGCCTCGGTACCGGTTCGTCGGTGACCGAACAGTTCTCCGCCGGGCGGGTCACCGAACAGTTCTCGGCCGGCCGGGTCGCCGAGCAGTTCTCCGCCGGCCGGTCGGCCCGCGCACAATACGCGGCCGGCACCTCGGTCAACGAGCAGTACGCCGCCGGTTCCCAGGTCACCGAGCGGTTCCCCGTCGGTCCGCAGGTCACCGAGCGGTTCGGCGGCGGCCCGCCGGTCACCGAGCAGCTCGACTCCGGAACGGCCCCGACCGCACCGATCCCGGGCGCAGCGGCGCCGACCCAACCGATTCCGGGCGGAGCGGCGCCGACCCAACCGATTCCGGCCGCAGCGGCGTCGACCCAACCGATTCCGGCCGGAACGGCGACGACCGAACAGATTCCGGCCGGGGCGGGACCGACGGAACCGATTCCGGCCGGGGCGGCCGGCGGCCAGCAGCCGGACGCCGGCCCGGGTACGACCGACCCCGTCGCCGCCGGGCCACCGGCCGGTGCCGATCCGGCCCCCGCCCGCCGGCTCCCGTCGGATTTCACCCCGGCCAACGAGGTCGAGCGGAGCCTGCTCGACGCGGCCGGCGACGGCAGTACCGACACCTTCCTCTCCACCCTGCTGCTCGCCAGGGTGCTGTTGCCGGTGGCGTTCAACTCGGCCCCGGGCAGCCGACCCGGTGACGACGGTTTCGAGTGGCGTACGGAGCTGCTGGACGGGGAGCGCTACATCGTGGTGTTCACCTCGCCGGAACGGCTCGGTGACCACCTGCCGGAGACCATCGACACGGTCGAGGTCAAGTTCGCCCAGTTGATCCGGCGGTGGCCGGACGACAACTACTCGTTCGCGGTCAACCCGGGCACCCCGGTCGGGGCGAAGCTGCCGGGTGGGCAGATCGTCGCGCTGGCGAACTGGGCCGCCGAGGTGGGGCTCGGCGACGACACCGGCGAGCCGGCCCCGCAGGCTCCGGCCGAGGAGGAGGCGCCCCGGTCGACGTACGCGCCGGCTCCGGAGGACCCGGGTCGGCCGACGATGATGCAGAAGACCATCGCCCCCAGCCAGCTCTCCTACTATCTCGACCGGGGCTACGACCGGGTGTCGGGCTTCGTGCACCGGGCGTCCGAGGTCGCCCATCTGCGTACCCCGGCGAAGCTCTACGCCGCGCTCGGCCTCAACCACCCGGGGTCGCCCTTCGACCGGGACGCCGAGGAGATCTACGTACTCCGCTGGCCGGCGTACCGGCCCAGCCTCTACCGGATCCCGTACGGCGGGCAGAACGAGGCCGCCATGCGGGCGATGGAGGGCTGGGTGATCGAGCGGCCGCCGTTCCGGGGCAACGGGTTCGCCCCGGGCGAGAGCAGTGACGTGGTGGCCGAGTTCAAGGTGGACAGCGTACGGCTGCCGCACGGCGCGCAGTTGCACCGGATCGGTCTGGACGGCACGGAGCGGCTGGTGGCGACGCTGGACTGCGACGTACCCGTCTGGCGCCGGGCCGAGGAGGACTGATGCGCGACGGTTACGTTGCCCAGTGGCGCGGCCGGGAGTACGAAGCGAGCCCGGCCGGCGACGACGTACGCCTCTACCAGGCGGAACCGGGCGACGGCTTCGAGGAGGTCCGTCCCGGGAGGTACGTCCGGGTGGTGGCCGCGGCCGAGGTCGGCGAGCTGGTCTACGTCCGGACCAGGTGCTCGTGGCAGGGCCAGCCGTTCATCGTGCTCGCCCAGCACGACAACTGGCTGCGGGTGGAATACACCGGTGGCCGCTGGCCGGTCGCCGAGGCGATGGGGCTGGAGGCGTTCGACTTCGGCGTCTACCAGGGCTGGGCACCGGCGGCCGAGGTCACCGACCTGCGCGAGAACCGCGCCTGACCCGCTCGCGCCAGCCGGCCGCTGCCCGGGGCGGCGGGACGGCGGTCACGACTTCGCCCAGCGCAGCACCTCGCCGAGCACCAGGTCGGTCGCCTCGACGTGCGGGAAGTGGCCGACGTCGTCGAGCAGCCGCCACTCGTACGGGGCGACGACGTAGCGGCTGGAGCCCTGGGCGGTACGCGGCAGCGACGCCTGGTCCAGCGCGCCGTGCAGTTGCAGGGTCGGGGTGACCAGCGGCTTCTGCATCAGCTTGACGAACCGGTAGCCGTGCAGCCGGAGTACCGACCGGAACGCCCACCGGTAGCCCTCCATCGCGCAGAACGCCGCCTGCGGGATCCGCATCGCCTGCCGGCAGCGCTCCGCGTAGTCGGCGAAGCCGGGGCTCTCGACCCAGCGCGGCCCGCCCCAGCGTTGCAGGAAATAGCCGACCAGCGCCGCGTCGTCGCGGGTCAGCACGTGCTCGTAGCGGGGGATCTGGAACTTCAGCGCCGGGGTGGCCGCCGCGAACTGGCCGCGCGGGTCGGCGAAGATGCCGGCGCGCAGCCGCAGCGGGTGCGGTGCGGCGAGCACCACCAGCCGGCGGACCAGGCTGGGATGGAAGGAGGCGGCGGTCCAGGCGATCATGCCGCCGGCGCCGGCACCGACGAGTACCGCCGAGCGTTCGCCGAGGGCCCGGATCAGGCCGGCCACGTCGGCGGCGAGGGTGTAGCCGTCGTACCCCCGGGGCGGTTTGTCGCTGGCGCCGTAGCCGCGCAGGTCGACCGCGACGGCCCGGTAGCCGGCGTCGGCGACCGCCGGCAGCATCTCGTGCCAGGCCCACCAGAACTCGGGGAAGCCGTGCAGGAAGAGCACCAGCGGCCCGCTGCCGGCCTCGACGACGTGGAACCGGCTGCCGTTGGCCCCGACGAAGCGGTGCGTCCACGGCCCCTCCACCAGTACGCAGGACTCGTCGACGACGGACCTGCGGCCGGCGCCGCGCTCGCTCATCCGGCCCTCCCCGGTGTGCCGGCGGGCCGGGCCGCCGCTGCCGATCGGCTCCGCCGGTCGGCGTACCGGGCGTCGGGACGCAGCCGGCCGCCTCCGCCGTGCCGCTCCTCGCTGACCTGGCCGGTTCGCTCCCTCATGCCGACAGCCTAGGGCCACCGTGGCGGGACGGATCCGCCGCAACCTACGGATCAGGGGATCGTCCGGGAATTTCCCGGGCCGGCCGCGCCGGGGCCGGGGGCTCCTGACTACGGGATCAGTAACGGTGACTACGGGATCGGTAACGGCGGTGACGTCGACCGGGCCGGCCGGTTAGCGTGCTGGCATGACTTCCGCCCGTCGACTCGACCACTCCGACCTGCCGCTGCCACTGGTCCGGGTGCAGGGCACCCCGGCCGAGTGCGGTGCCGGGTACGGTGCCGCGGCCCGTGACCTGATCACCGCCAACCTGGAGTTCTACCTGCGCCGGTTCCGCGAGGAGGGCGGGTTGGACGACGCGGCGGTGACCGCCGCCGGCCGGGCCTTCCGGGAGGCGACCCGCCGGCACCATCCCCGGGTCGCCGAGCTGCTGGACGGGGTGGCGGAGGGGGCCGGGGCCGCGGTCGAGCGGATCTACGCGCTGAACGCGCGTACCGAGCTGATCTACGGCCGGCACCGGGACGGCGGGTCGGCCGTGCCGCCGGACGCCGATGCCGGTGGCTGTACCGCCGTCGGGGTGCTCGGCACCCATACCGGCAGCGGTCACCTGCTGCTCGGGCAGAACTGGGACTGGCACCCCGACCAGCGGGACGTGATGCTGCTGCTGGCCACCCGGGACGAGCGCGGGCTGACCGTGCTGACCCTGACCGAGGCGGGCATGGTCGCCAAGACCGGGCTGAACTCGGCCGGCGTCGGCGTCTGCGTGAACATGCTCGGCTGTGACCGGGACGGGCTGCCGGGGGCCGGGGCCGAGCCGGGGGTGCCGTACCACGTGCTGCTGCGGGCGGCGCTGGAGGCGGAGAGCCTGACCGAGGCGTTGAAGGCCACCTTCCGGGGCAACCGGAACAGCTCGATCAACCTGCTGCTCGGGCAGGCGGCGGAGGCCGGCGGCGAGCTGATCGACCTGGAGCTGGTACCCGGGGACGCCGGCTGGCTGCACCCGGTGGACGGGTACCTCACGCACGCCAACCACCTGGAGACGGGGCTACCGGTCTACGACACGATCAAGGACCTCGGCGGCTCGTCGCTGTTCCGGTCCGCCCGGGCCAGGCGGCTGCTGGCGCCGAAGGCGGCGGTCGGCAAGGTCGGCGAGGGTGACCTCGCGGCGCTCTTCCGGGACCACGCGAGTTTTCCGCACGCCATCTGCCGGCACGTCGACGAGCGGATGCCGCCGGCCGAGCGCTCCGAGACGGTCTACTCGGTGCTGCTGGACCTGGACGACCGTCGGTTCGGCATCGCGGCCGGGCCGCCCTGCGAGCACCGGTACGGCTGGCTGGACCTGGCCGCCGGCTGAGGCCGACCGCGTCGGGCGTAGACGCGAGCGGGGCCGGAAGCGCTGCGTGCGCTTCCGGCCCCGACCGTGGTACGTCAGATCAGCGGATCAGTTGGTGATCTTGATGATCGCCAGGTCACTGATGAGGCGATTCTCCAACAGCAGCTCGATCTTGGTGCCGGTGCCGGCGACCTTGACCGAGTTCATCGGGTTCTGCGCCGACCAGTACCGGTTCGGGTCCGAGTCGTTGAAGACCGTCACCGGGTTCAGCTTCGGCACCGTGGTCGCCACCCCGTTGAGGTGGAACGTCTGCGCCGGCTTGGCGAACCGGCTGAACGTGGCGTCGTAGCTGCTGCGCCGGTTGGTGACGTTGCCGACCCCGGGCACCGTGATCGGGCCGGGCCGGACGTCGACCGGCAGGTTCAGGCCGAAGCCCGGGTGCACGATGGTGTCGTTGTCCTCGTACGCGTAGTTCACGTACCAGACGAGCAGACCCTGCGGGTTCTTGAACCGCTCCACCCAGTCCGGCTTCGAGTTCTGCCAGCCGAAGTTGTACGGACCGGTCTCCAGGGTCTTGTCGTACCCGTAGTAGGTCCGGTATTCGGCGATGTAGAAGCGCGGACGCAGCTCGGTGACCGAGCCGACCGACCGGGTGAAGCCGCGGGCGGTCCACTCCGGCTGCTCGGTCTCCGCCCCGTCGGTCCAGACCGGCGTACCGTTCTTGACCAGCGAGATGTTGTCCAGGAACGCACCGGCGAGGTTGGTGCCGTTGTCGCTCTGGTAGCGGTAGCGGAACTGCACGCTCTGGCCCAGGTACGCCGCGAGGTCGTAGTTCAGGTCGACCCACTCGTCGTTGGTGGAACCGTCGATGCCGCTCTCGCCCGGCTCGATCAGCGGGTTGGTCAGCTTGGCCCAGGTGGACCCGCCGTCCGTCGACACCTCGGCGAAGAGGTAGTCGAAGTTCTCCTCGATCTCGTACCAGGCCTTGGCGTTGACCGAGGCGCTGGTGGCACCGGTGAGGTCGAGGGTCCGGGTCAGGGTGTTGTTCAGGTTGTCACCGGTGCCGCCCCACCACTCGCGCTCGCCGGCGAACGGAGTGTTGTACGGGATGGTGACCTCCTGGCCGGGCAGGTTCACCACGGTCGCCTGGGCGAGGCCGTCGGTGTCGCCGGCCGCCCCGAGGGTGGCGTACGTGGTGCCGCTGTCCCAGTCCACGGTCGAGTAGTTCAGCCAGCCCAGGTAGAGCTTGGACCACGGGTCCATGTAACCGGGCTTGGTGCCGATCTCCTGCTTGCCCTCGTTGAGCCAAGAGCCCGAGGCCATCAGGCTCCAGAACCCGACGCCGTTGTCGCCGCCCTGGGTGTCGTAGAGGTCGGGCAGGCCGAGGTCGTGGCCGTACTCGTGGGCGAAGACGCCGAGGCCACCGTTCTCCGGCTCCGTGGTGTAGTCACGGATCCAGATCCCGCTGTCACCGATCTGCACCCCGCCGGCCTTGTTGAACTCCGGCCCGGCCGAGCCGGCCAGGTCGGTGAAGGCGGCCCAGCGGTGCGACCAGATCGCGTCCGCGCCCTGTGCGCCGCCGCCGGCCTCCTCGCCCTCTCCGGCGTGCACCGCCTGGAAGTGGTCGATGTAGCCGTCGGCCTCGTTGAAGTCCCCGTCGCCGTCGTGGTCGTACCGGTCCCAGACGTCGAACTGGGCGAGGTACTGCTTGATCTGCTCCTGGGTCTTGCCCGCCGCCACCTGCGACTCGTACCAGGCGGTGGCGGTGTCCTTGACGAAGTTCCAGTAGCCGTCCCGCTCGGCGATCTCGTTGCTGCCGTACCGGGCCTCGTTGAACGGGACCTTGACCCAGTCGCTGACGTCGCCACCGACGGTGTACCGGCCACCCGACTGCTTCAGGTAGAAGTCGGCCATCGACTCCTTGCCCTTGGCGTAGAAGAGGTCCAGGTACGACTGGCGGTTGTAGTCGGCGCGCCAGATGGTGCTGTTGTCGTCGGTCGCGCCGCCGTCGTAGACCCGGTCCGGCTCCTTGATCTGGTTGTGCAGCGGGCCGTCGGTGCCGCCGGTACGCGGGTCCTTCTGGTTGCCGAACTCGACCAGGATGCTGAAGATCGGGTCGCTCTTCGGCGGCTGCTGGTACTCGACGAACCGGTCAGCCTTGATCTGGATGACCTTCGACCCGTTGCGGGTCTGTAGCTTGGCCTTGCCGGAGAGCAGGGCGGAGATGGCCTCCCTGCGGACCTGCTGGTGCTCCTCCGCGAGCGGGTCGGGCAGGTTGTCGGCCCGGTGGGCCGCGCCCTGGGGTTCCCGGTCCACGGGGGCAGGCGCCGCCGGAGCGGCGGACGCCGGCACGGCGACCGCACCGGCGGCCAACAGCGCGGCCGTGGCACCCGCCAGACCGGCTGTGACTCGTCTCCTCAAAGGTCCTCCTCCTTTGTGGAAGTGTTACAAGACAGGCCGGCTCTTGGCGGGCACTGTCATCAGAAGCGACCACCACCATTGCAGATCGACCGAACCCTGTCACGGGTCGAGGACGGCTCGTCGGGGTGGTCGGATCCACGTCTAATCAGGGCGAAAGCATTCTAACGGTCACCTATTTTCGGACATGGGAATGTCACGATTCGGCCACGGCGGGAACCCTGGCCGTTCGTACCACGTCCGCGCGGCGGCAACCGTGTATGAGCAGCGGGTGCCGCGCGGTGGCCGTACCCGCTGAGCAGCCCGACCACCCCCGACCCGCACGACGATGGGCGGACCCGGATCGGGTCCGCCCATCGTGTCGCCTACGGTCCCGGCGACGGTCGTCGCCGGCCCGGTCGCCGCCGGTCAGTCCTCGTCGGACTTGCCGGAACGCATCCCGGAGGAGATCAGGTCCATCACCGAGGAGTCCTGCAACGTGGTGACGTCACCGAGCGAGCGGTTCTCGGCCACGTCGCGCAACAACCGGCGCATGATCTTCCCGGAGCGGGTCTTCGGCAGCTCCGGCACCAGCATGATCTGCCGGGGCTTGGCGATCGGGCCGAGCGTCTTCGAGACGTGCTCCCGCAACTCGGCGATCAGCGCCTCGCCCGCCTTCCCCTCGCTGTCGACGGAGCCGCGCGGGATGGTGAAGGCGACGATCGCCTGCCCGGTGGTCGGGTCGGTCGCGCCGACCACCGCCGCCTCGGCGACCGACGGGTGCGAGACCAGCGCCGACTCCACCTCGGTGGTCGAGATGTTGTGCCCGGACACCAGCATCACGTCGTCGACCCGGCCGAGCAGCCACAGGTCGCCGTCGTCGTCCTTCTTCGCACCGTCACCGGCGAAGTAGAGCCCCTCGAACCGGGCCCAGTAGGTGTCGATGAACCGCTGGTCGTCGCCCCAGATCGTGCGCAGCATCGACGGCCACGGCTCGGTCAGCACCAGGAAACCGCCGCCACCGTTCGGCACCGGCCGCGCCTGGTCGTCCACCACCTCGGCGCTGACCCCCGGCAGCGGGCGCATCGCGCTGCCCGGCTTCGTCGAGGTCACCCCCGGCAACGGGGAGATCATGATGCCGCCGGTCTCGGTCTGCCACCAGGTGTCGACGACCGGGCACTCGCCCCGGCCGATGTTCTCCCGGTACCAGATCCACGCCTCCGGGTTGATCGGCTCGCCGACGCTGCCGAGCAGGCGCAGCGAGGAGAGGTCGTACTCCCGGGGGATGTCGTCGCCCCACTTCATCATGGTCCGGATCAGCGTCGGCGCGGTGTAGAGGATGCTCACCCTGTGCTTCTGCACCAGCTCCCAGAAGCGGCCCTTGTGCGGGGTGTCCGGGGTGCCCTCGTACATCAGCTGGGTGGCGCCGTTGGCCAGCGGCCCGTACACGATGTAGGAGTGCCCGGTCACCCAGCCGATGTCGGCGCTGCACCAGTAGACGTCGGTCTCGGGCTTCAGGTCGAAGACCGCGTGGTGGGTGTAGGCGACCTGGGTCAGATAGCCGCCGGAGGTGTGCAGGATGCCCTTCGGCTTCGCCGTCGTGCCGCTGGTGTAGAGGATGAAGAGCGGGTGCTCGGCGTCGAACGCCTCGGCGGTGTGCTCGGTCGAGGCGGTCTCCACCGTCTCGTGCCACCACAGGTCCCGCTCGTCGTTCCAGGCCACCTCCTGCCCGGTACGCCGGACCACCAGCACCCGCTCGATCGTCGGGCACTTGGCGACCGCCTCGTCGACGGTCGGCTTCAGCGCCGACGGCTTGCCCCGGCGGAACCCGCCGTCGGCGGTGATCACGACCTTGGCGCTGGCGTCCTGAATCCGGTTGGTCAGCGCGTCGGCGGAGAAGCCGCCGAAGACCACGCTGTGGGTGGCGCCGATCCGGGCGCAGGCGAGCATCGCGGCCGCCGCCTCCGGGATCATCGGCAGGTAGATCGCCACCCGGTCACCGGCGGTCACCCCGAGGTCGGTCAGCGCGTTCGCCGCCTGGCTGGTCAGGGCCAGCAGGTCGGCGTAGGTGAGGGTACGGGTGTCCCCGGGCTCGCCCTCCCAGTGGATGGCCACCCGGTCGCCGTGCCCGGCGGCGACGTGCCGGTCCAGGCAGTTGTAGGCGACGTTGAGCTTCCCGCCGACGAACCACTTCGCGAACGGCGGGTTCGACCAGTCGAGGACCTGGTCCCACTCCTTCGCCCAGTCCAGCCGGCCCGCCTGCCGGGCCCAGAACGCCAACCGGTCCCCAGCGGCATCCTCGTAGGCGTCCGCGGTGACGTTGGCGGCGGCGGCAAGGTCGGCCGGCGGCGGGAACTGCCGGGTCTCCTGCAAAAGGTTAGCCAGAGTCTCGCTCATGGTGGGTGGCTCCTCAGGCATCGCGTCAGTGTCGTTCGGTAGGAGGTTAATCGGGCCTGGTAGCCGGGGCGAGGGGTCCGTGCCACTCGCGCGACCAGACGCGCCGAATGGCCGCGTTGCGGCGCTCGCCGGTCACGCCGGCCGCCCCGTCGACGGCGGGTGCGGGTTCCTGCGCCCGGCGCTGGCCTGCCCGGACCGCTTCCGGCGCCCGGCGCTGGCCTGTCCTGACCGGCAACTACGGTGACAGCATGGCCACCGACCCGCTCGCCCCGCTGCTCGACCTCGCCGACGTCGCGCCCGCCGTCGACCGGGCCCGCGAGCGGGTCGACCAGGCGCTGCGGCACCGCGCGTTGCGCCGGCACGGCGGCCAGGTCGCGGCCGAGGTCAGCCTGCGGTCCGCGGTGGCCAGCTCCGCGCTGGAGGGGTACGCCCACGAGCGCGAGACGGTCCGCGCCGGCACCGTGACCGACCCGGTGCTCCAGGGTGCCCTCCGGGTCGCCGGTGCGCTGCCCGGACTCGCCGACCTGTGGCCGAAGGCCCCCCGTCAGGTACTCGCCCGACTGCACACCCTGGCCGCCCGCGCGGCCGTACCGGAGGAGGCGCTCGGCCGCCCCGCCCCGGAGTACGCCGCCGAAGCCTCTGGCATGGCGCAGGCGCTCGGCGCCCGGCTGGACGGGCTGGCCGGACTGGTCGCCGGTGGGACGTCGGTCCCGCCGGTGGTGCTGGCTGCCGTCGTACACGGGGAACTGCTGGCGCTGCGACCCTTCGCCGGGCCGTCCGGGGTGGTGGCCCGGGCCGCCGCCCGGCTCACCCTGCTCTCCACCGGATTCGACCCGCGCGGCCTGATCGCGGTCGACCTGGGACACCTGGAACGCGAGCCGGAGTACGTCGGCGCGGCCGGCGCCTTCGCCACCGGTACCCCGGACGGGCTCCGCTCCTGGCTCCGGCACTACGCGACGGCAGTGGAGATCGGCGCGGAGCGGCTGACCGAGGTCGGCGACGAGGTTCTGGCGAGCCCGCCGCCCGCCGACGCCGGGCCGGACGGGTCGACGGCCGCCGGTTCCGGTCCCGGTGACCGGGGACCGTCGGATTCCGGCCCGGCCTGACGCGAGCGCGGTGGGTCAGGCGGTGGTGGCGCGGGCCCGGCGGTGCCGGCCGTACCAGGCGATGCCGATGGCGACCCCGACGCCGACCCCGATCGCCGCCGCTGCGACCGGCACGGCGGGGCGCTCCCGGAGGCGGCGACCGATCGGCACCGGGTGCCGGAACTCCAGCACCGGCCAGCCGTTCTCCACGGCGAGCTTGCGCAGCGCCCGGTCCGGGTTGACCGCGCTCGGATGCCCGACACACTCCAGCAGCGGACGGTCGCTGACCGAGTCGGAGTAGGCGTAGCAGGCGGACAGGTCGTAGCCGCGCTCCTTGGCCAGCTCGCCGACCGCGTCGACCTTGCTCGGGCCGGCCGCGTAGAACTCCACCTCGCCGCTGTACCGGCCGTCCACCACGGTCATCCGGGTGGCGATCACGTCGGCGACACCGAGGAGTTCACCGATCGGCCGGACCATCTCCTCGCCGGAGGCGGAGACGAGTACGACGTCCCGGCCGGCCGCCTGGTGCTCCTCGATCAGGGCGGCGGCCTCGGCGTACACGTAGGGGTTGATCAGCTCGTGCAGCGTCTCGGCCACGATCTGCCGGACCTGCTCCACCGGCCAGCCCTTGCACAGGGTCGCCAGATAGTCGCGGGTACGCGCCATCGTCTGCTCGTCGGTGCCACCCAGCCGGAACATGAGCTGGGCGTACGCGGACTTGACCACGTCGCGGCGGGTGATCAGCCCGTCCCGGTAGAACGGCCGACCGAACGCCAACGCGCTCGACTTGGCGATGACGGTCTTGTCCAGATCGAAGAAAGCGGCGCTTCGGCCCACGGCGCGAAAGTCTAGCCGGATGGTCTATGGTCAGCGGGTGCGCGGGGTCACGTTTGGCACCTGCCGACCGGTTACCCCCTGATCGGCCGATCAGCCTCAGCGTGATCACGGTCACAGGGTGAAGGCGGACTTTCGCAGGGAGTGGAAGTTAACGCCACTCGACGTATACGGGTCGACTCAGGCATGCTTGTAGTTGCGACACACTTTCATATCCTCTGTGCTCGGTAGACCTCGGCGGTCGCACCCCCCGTGACCGCCGGGCGGGTTCGGCTCGACCCCCCCGGAGCCGAACCCCAGACGACCCCCGTCTCCCCCCGACGGGGGTCGTCGCTTTTGCCAGTTAAGCGTATTCACGCTGGTCACGGTGGTCGCGGCTGTTTCGGGTACCCGATTGCGCCCGGCCGGCGTCCCCGGACCGCGCCCGTCGCGCCGGGCCGCCCGGCGGGCGGAGAACCGGCACCCGGTACGGGCCCGAGCGGAATCCGTTGTTACTCAACTGATCCGGCGCCTCCTACTCAAACAACGGCACGGCTACCTGTGCGGTCGACCCGGTCGCCCGGAGCAGCCCCGTCGCCCGGTGCCAGCCCTGTCGCCCGGTGCGCCCGGCTGCCCGGTGCCAAGGCTCGGCTGCCTGGCTGCGCGGAGTGGTCCGGTTGCTATCCGAAGTCGGCGGCGGTGATCCCGTCGGCGTGCCCCGGTGGCCACTGCACCAACTCGATCCGGTAGCCGTCCGGGTCGGTGAGCCACGAGGTCTGCGGGCCGCGGGCACCGGCGGGTCGTTCCACCGGGCCCGGCCAGAGACCAGCCCTGATCAGCGCGTCGACCGTGCCGGCGATGTCGTCGACCTGGACGACGAGGTGGCTGAAGCCGGTGCCCACGTCCACCGGTCCGTCGGCCGGCCGGTGCACCAGCTCCAGCGTCACGAAATCCTCATCCGGAAACTTGAGGACGGTCAGGCTGGCGCCGTCCCCGACGTCGACGCGGCCGACCGGGACGTACCCGAGCGCGGTGTAGAAGGCGAGCGACGCGGCGAGGTCCGAGACGCGGTACGCCGTGTGGAGGGTCTTCACCAGGCCAACCATACGAGGGCGGGGCCGATACGGCTCGCCTCCAGCCACCTGTCCCGCTCGTCCCCCGTCGACGTCCAACGATGCGTCCGCACCCCGACGGGGCTACTCGTGGTGCAGGGCCTGGGCCAGCGTCGCCGCGGCCTGGGCGGTGACCGCCTGCGCGGCCTGGGTGGTGGCCAGCGAGTCCAGCATCGCCATGTCGTGGATGATGCCCTGGTAGCGCACCTGGGTCACCGGTACGCCGGCCCGGCGCAGCTTCGCCGCGTACGCCTCGGCCTCGTCGCGCAGCACGTCCGCCTCGTTGGTGGTGATCAGGGTGGGCGGCATGCCCCGGAGCTGCTCCGGGCCGGCCCGCAGCGGTGACGCCATCGGGTCGGACCGCTCGGCCCGGTCCGGCAGGTACTGGTCCCAGAACCACATCATCTGCTCGCGGGACAGGTAGTAACCGCTGCCGAACTCCTGATAGGACGCGGTGTCGAAGTCGGCGTCGGTGACCGGATAGAGCAGTACCTGCCGGGCGAAGCGCGGCCCGTCGCGCCGGCTGGTCAGCATCGTCACCACCGTCGCCAGGTTGCCGCCCACCGAGTCGCCGGCGATGGCGATCCGGGTCGGGTCCAGGCCGTAGTCGTCGCCCTGGCTGGCCAACCACTGCGCCACCGCGTAGCACTCCTCGATCGCGATCGGATACCGCGCCTCCGGCGCCCGGCTGTACTCCGGAAAGACGATCGCCGAGTTGGACCGCACCGCGAGTTCGCGGATCAGCCGGTCGTGGGTGAGGGAGTCGCCGAAGACCCAGCCCGCGCCGTGGATGTAGAGCACCGCCGGCAGCATGCCGCCGACCCCGCGCGGCCGCATCATCTCCTCGGCGGCGGCGCGGAGGCGGTCGCCGAGCCCTCCGCCCGGGCCGCCGAGCCGGCCGGCGCCCCGGGGCTTGACGATCCGCACCGGTACCTGCCCGGTGGGGCCGCCGGGCACCATGATGTCCTCGATGTCGACCTCCGGGCGGGGGATGCTGCCCGACTGCATCTCGACGAGCTTCGCCCGCCCCTGCTCCGGGCCGAGCTGGAACGGATACGGCGGATTGGCCGTCGCCCGGACCACCTCCTGCGCGGCCGGTTCCAGCACCACCGAGGTCATGCGCACGGACTGCGCCATCACGGCTCCCTCTCCCGATCTGCCCGGTTGCGTCGCGCGGTAGCGACCCTCGCGCGGCTCGGGTACCCCAGCCGGTGGGGAATATGGCCTGGTCGCCGCAGACCGACGAAACCCCTTCGGGTACGCGGGCAGCCGCTCGTACCCGCTGTCGGGATCGCCGCTGAAGCCCCGGTGCGTATACCAGATCCATCGACTCGACGGGCGTTGTCCACAGCCACCCCGGTTATCCACAGCCCGGATTCCGGTGCCGGCAGCGGAGGTTTCGGGACGCCAGGGTGTGGCGGTAACCGGACCGCCCGTTGGAGCCGGATCCCACCGCTGGAGGACGTGATGCCACCGCGTACCCCGGTCCGCCCCGGACCGCGCCTGCCCCTGGTCGTGACCTCGGACAACGAGCTACTTGACGAGCTGCTCCGGCTTGCGGCGGCGGGTGGCGGCGAGGTGGAGGTGGCCGCCGAACCGGCGTCGGCCCGGTCCCGATGGGCCGCCGCGCCGCTGGTGCTGATCGGCACCGACCAGGCGCAGGCCTGCCTGCGGGCAAGGCTGCCCAGGCGACCCCGCGTGATCCTGGTCGGCCGCTCGGGGGAGGAGGACGGCGGCTGGGAGGTCGCCGGACTGCTCGGTGCCGAACACGTCGCCGTACTGCCGGCGGCCGAGCCCTGGCTCGTCGACCGGTTCGGCGAGTGCGTAACCGGTCGGGGCGGTGCGGTGGGTGGCCCGGCCCGGATCGTCGCGGTGATCGGCGGGCGCGGCGGGGCCGGCGCGAGCGTACTGGCCGGCGGGCTCGCCATCACGGCGGCCCGGTGCGGCCTGCGTACGCTGCTCGTCGACGCCGACCCGCTCGGTGGCGGCCTCGACCTGGTCCTCGGCTGGGAACAGTTGGAGGGGCTGCGCTGGCCCGCGCTCACCGAGGCGGACGGCCGGGTCGACGCGCCCGCGCTGGTCCGGGCGCTGCCCAGCCGGGGCGACCTGGTGATGCTCTCCTGGGATCGCGGTGATCTGCTGGCGCTCCCGGTCGAGGCGATGGCGGCCACCATGGACGCCGGTCGGCGCGGCCGGGACCTCGTCGTCGTCGACCTGCCCCGGCAGCTCGACGACGCGGCGGTGATCGCACTCCAGGCGGCCGACCAGGCGTTCGTGCTGGTTCCGGCCGAGTTGCGGGCCACCGCGGCGGCCGCCCGGGTGGCCGCGGTCGCGGGGCTGCACTGCGCCAACCTCTCGGTCATCGTGCGCGGCCCCGCCCCGGGCCGGCTCAAGGCCCGCGAGGTGGCCCGGGCGCTCGACCTCCCGCTGGTCGGCACGCTGCGGCCCGAGCCGGGACTCTGCCGCAACCTGGAACGCGGCGAGGCCCCGGCGGCGGCCGGACGCGGTCCGCTCGCGGCGCTCTGCCAGCGCATCATCACCGACCTCACCGGTGCGGCCGGCGTTCCGGTGGAGGCGCGATGAGCATCCGGAAGCGTGCCGTCCGCCCGCACACGACTCGGAGCCGGGCTGCCCGCCGTTGCGCGACTCGGAGCCGGGCTGCCCGTCCTTACGCGGCTCAAAGGGGTGCCGCCCGCACCGAGGCGGCCCGGCCGTGAGGCACGACCTTGCCGCCCGGGTCCGGCGCCGGTTCGCCGCCGAGGGGACGACGGTCACCCCGGCCGCCGTCGTCGCGGCGGTACGTGCCGAGCCCGGCGCGGCCGTCCTCGGCGACACCACCGTGTTACGGATGGCCACCCGGGTGCACCACGACCTGGTCGGCGCCGGCCCGCTGACTCCGCTGCTCGCCGACGACCAGGTCACCGACGTGCTGGTCAACGGGACCAGGGTCTGGGTCGACCGGGGCAGCGGGCTCTCCCCGGTGTCGGTTCCGCTCGGCGGCCCCGACGAGGTACGCCGGCTCGCCCAACGGCTCGCCGCCGCCTGCGGTCGACGGCTGGACGAGGGCAGCCCGTACGTCGACGCCCGGCTGCCGGACGGTACCCGCCTGCACGCCGTACTGCCGCCGGTGGCGACCAGCGGGCCCTACCTGTCGTTGCGTACCTTCCGTCAGCGTCCGTTCACCCTCGACGACCTGGTACGCCACGGCACCCTGCCCGCTGCCGCCGCCACGCTGCTCGCGGCGGTGGTCGCCGCCCGGCTCGCCTACCTGGTGGTCGGCGGAACCGGGTCGGGCAAGACGACGCTGCTGAACACGCTGCTCGGGCTGGTGCCACCGACCGAACGGATCGTGCTGGTCGAGGATGCCGCCGAGCTGCGGCCGGTGCATCCGCACGTGGTCGGCCTCCAGGCCCGGACCTCGAATGTGGAGGGTGCCGGCTCGGTCGGGCTGAGCGACCTGGTGCGACAGGCCCTGCGGATGCGTCCCGACCGGCTGGTGGTGGGCGAGTGTCGGGGCGCCGAGGTGGTGGACCTGCTCTCCGCCCTCAACACCGGGCACGACGGCGGGGCGGGCACCCTGCACGCCAATGCCCCGGCGGACGTACCGGCCCGGCTGGAGGCACTGGGACTGCTCGGCGGCCTGCCCCGACCGGCCCTGCACGCCCAGGTGGCCGCCGCGCTCCAGGTGTTGCTCCAGGTTCGCCGGGCGTCGACGGGGCGGGTGTTGGAGGCGGTCTGCCTGATGCTGCCGGCAGGTCCGGAGCGGCTGGTCACCGTCGTCCCCGCCTGGCGTCGGGACCGGGGTCTCGGGCCGGCCGCGCCGGCCCTGGCGGCGCTGCTCGCCGAGCGGGGAGTGCCGGTGCCGCCCCTGCTGGAGGCCGTCGGCGCCGGTCGGACCGGTTGCTCCGGTGTCGCCGCCGGCACCGCGTCCCGGTCGTGGCCGCAGCCCTCCGCCCGCCGGGAGATCACTCGGGGTGCGCCGTGACGAGCTGGTGGCTGGCGGGTGCCTGCCTGGCCGGTGCGGCGCTCCTGGTCGGTTGGCCGGCCGGCCGCGCCCGGGTCCGGCGTCGGGCGGTGGTCGGCAGGCGTCACGGCGTGCGCATCGGGCCGTGGCGCCAGCCGGGAGGAGACGGGCCGGCAGGGGCCGACTCGGCCGGTCCGCCTGCATCCTGGTCGACCGTGTTGGATCGGCTGCTCGCCTCCGTGCCGCCCTGGCGGGCCGTGGTCGTCGGTGTCGTGCTGGGCGGCGTCGGCGGAATGCTCGCCGGTGGCCCGGTCGCGGCGCTCGCCGTGGCCGCCTACACCGCGATGGCGGTACGCGGCCTGCTGCGCCGCCGGGCCGGCCGGTGGGCTGAACGGACACATCGCGGCCAACTCGACGCACTCTGCGGCCTCGCCGCCGACCTGCGAGCCGGGCTGCCGCCGTCGACCGTGATGCTGGCGGCCGACGGATCGGACCGACTCGCCGGTCTCGCCCGGTCGGCGGTACGTCTCGCCGAGCAGACCGGCGCACCCCTGGCCGACCTGTTGGAGCGGATCGAGGCCGACGCCCGGGCGATGGACCGAGGGCTCGCCGCCGCCGAGGCACAGGCTGCCGGTGCACGTGCCACCGCCTGGCTGTTGGCGGCGTTGCCGGCCGGCGGCATCGCCCTGGGCTACGGCATCGGCGTCGACCCGCTGGCGATTCTGTTGCACACCCCGATCGGTGCCGCCTGTGCGGCCGGCGCCGTCACCCTGCAACTCGCCGGTTTGTTCTGGGCGGGTCGGCTCAGCGGTGCCGGTCGTACGGACGGAACGGGCCGTGAGGCCGGCCAGTTCGCCTCGGTCGCGACCTCGGGGCGCTGAGCACGATGCGGACCCTGGTCCCGGGAGTACTGATCGGTCTCGCCCTGCTGCTGACGCTGGTCGGGGTCCCCGCCCGCCGGTCGTCCCGAGGGCGGCTCTCCGCGCTCGGCACCGTCGGGCCGTCCCGTCGGACAGCCGGGCCGACCGGGCGCCGGGCACGCCACGCCACCACCCAGCTGCGCAACGGTGCCGACGAGCACAACGGTGCCGACGAGCACAACGGTCTCGACGAGTGCGGCGACCGAGAGCCGGGACGCGGGCGGGACGGGAGCCGGCGCGGCTGGGGCAATAGCCGGGCAGGCTGGTCGGGGCCGATCGACCTCGTCCGGCTGGCCGCCGGCTTGGCCGGACTGGCGGCCGGAGTCCTGCTCGGCGGCTGGCTCGGCGTACTGCTCGGGGTGGTCACGGCGGTCGGCCTCGACCGGTTGCTCCGTCGGCTCGAACCAGCGGCCGTGCGGCGACGTCGGCTACGTGAGTCAGCCGACCTGCCGCTCGCGGCCGACCTGCTCGCGGCGGCACTACGGGCCGGCGCACCGGTCGACGGCGCCGTCTGCGCGGTCGCGGAGGCGCTCGCCGGCCCGCTCGGCGAGCGGCTCACCGAGGTCGGCCGGACCCTCCGGCTCGGCGGTACGCCGGAGGAGGCGTGGGCGCGCCTCGGGCCGGTGCCGGGCGCGGAGCGGCTGACGTCGGCGGCGGTCCGCTCCTCGGCGAGCGGGGCGGCGCTGGCTGGGGCGTTGACCCGGCTCGCCGACGACCTGCGGGCCGACCGGGTGACCGGGGCCGAGGCGGCGGCCCGCCGGGCCGGGGTGCTGATCGTGTTGCCGCTCGGCCTGTGTTTTCTGCCCGCCTTCATTCTCGCCGGCCTGGTGCCGGTGATCGTCGCCGTGCTCGGCGACGTCCTGTGACCGATCCGAGAAGGGAACTCCATGCTCCGCAAGTTGAACGCCCGGTTGCGTGGCGACGCCGGGATGAACACCGCCGAGTACGCCGTCGGCACCCTCGCCGCCGTCGCCTTCGCCGGGATCCTGCTGAAGGTACTCACCTCCGGCCGGGTGCAGGCCGCACTGGCGAGCGTGATCGACCGGGCCCTGTCGTGAGCCGGCGCCGGTCGGTCGACCACGACCGGGGCTCGTTCACCGCCGAGTTGGCGGCCGGCCTGCCGGCGCTGTTGTTGCTGCTGCTCGCCGGGCTCACCGCCGTGAACGCGGCGACCACAAAGGCACAGTGTGTGGACGCGGCGCGGGAGGCGGCCCTGGCCGCCTCCCGCGGTGCCCCCGGCGTACCCGCCGGTGCGCGGGCGGCACCGCCGGGCGCGACGGTGTCGGTCTCGGTGAACGGTGACCGGACGGTCGCCACGGTACGGGCACCGGTACGCGCACTCGGTGCGAGGTTGCCCCGGTTGACGGTGAGCGCGATCGCGGTGGCGGCGGTCGAACCGGGCGCACCGGAGCCGCTCTCATGACGGCGGCGGACCGCAGAGCACCCCGGGCTCGTCACGGCCGCGACTGGAACTGGTCCGGCCGGGGACGGCGCCGATCAACTGTTCAGCGTCCACCCGACCGAGGCAGCCGACCACTCTCGCGGTGCGGCGGATTCGATGCTCGGCGTCCTGCCGGCCGAGGATGCCAGCCGGTCTCGCGATGCGGTGGGTCCGATCGGGGCAGTGCCACCCTCTGGCTGCTCGCCGTGGGACTGGTGCTGGTGGTCTTGAGCCTCGGTGCGGCGGCGATCGGCGCCGCCCGGGTGGCCCGGCACCAGGCCCGGGTCGCGGCTGACCTCGGTGCGCTCGCCGGGGCCACCCAGGTGCTGGCGGGTCCGGATCGGGCCTGTGCCCGGGCGACGGCCATCGCCGCCGCGAACAGCGCCCGGGTCACCGGCTGCACGCTGGACGGCCTCGATCTCCTGGTCACTGCCGAGGTGACGGTCGAACCGCTGCCAGGGATGACCAGGGTCGCCAGCGCGACAGCCCGAGCGGGGCCGGTCCGAGGCGAGCAGACCGGCCCGACTGACACCTAGGCGAAGATGACCCGCTCGCCCGCACCAGCCGCGACCTCGCCGCTGCCAGCCCGACTTGCGAAACACGCCTCAGCGGGCAGCCGGCGGTGTCGGTGGTGGCAGGAGCTGCACGGTGGGACTGCTGCTGGCGTTCCACGACGCGTCGTACGCGACCACGTAGATCGTCTCGTAGCCGCCGCGCGGCGCGATCACGGCGGTGTTGGTGCTGACCTTGGCCTCGACCCGGATCTCGTCCACCGCGAACACGTGGTAGACGTGGTATTCGACCACGCCGATGTCGTCCGTCGCCGGCTCCCAGGCGACCAGGTAGCCGTTCGGGGTGACGGCGGTGACCACGGGGGCGCCCGGTGGGCTGGGCGCGACGGTGTTGTCACCGCTGCGCGGGAAGCTCGGCGGCTGCCGGACGGAGGTACGAGCGGAGAACCCCGACGTGTTGCCGGCCGCGTCGCGCGCCGTGATCGAGAAGTGGGTCTGGGCTGCCGTCGGAGCCAGTTGCAGGGTCAGCGGGGCGTTGTCCGGTACGACCCGGGCCAGATACTGCGAGTAGAACTGGTCGCCCTGGTACACGTAGTACTGCGTCACCCCGACGTCGTCGGTCGAGGCCGGCCAGGTGATGGTGACCGCACCCGGTACAACGGAGAGCACCTGTGGCCGGCCGGGCACGGTCGGTGGTTGGATGTCCGGGGCCGACGGCTCCACCAGGACGTTGTCGAACCATCCGGTGGCGTAGCTGGTGCTCAGACCGATCCGGCCCTGGCCGAACTGGCCGTCGGTGGCGGTGACCGTGGCGGACCCGAGGTGCCCGACGAGTCGGTCGCCCCGGAGGGCGAGTCGCAGCGTCTGCCAACCGCCGATCGCCGCCGTCACCGGAGCGGAGGCGAGCACGGTGGCCCGGCCGGAGACGAGCTTGCCGAGTTCGAGCTGACTGTTCCCGCGAAGGTTCAGGTAGTAGTGGCTGGTGGTGGACTGGACCCGGGCGAGCAGCCCGATCGAGGAGCGCGAGCTGCCCAGCGCGGTCGGTCTGACCTCTGTGCTGACCGTGTAGTCGGTCCAGTTCGGGTCGCCGCTGCGGGCGCTGGCCAGGGCGCTGCCGGAACGTTGCCGGTACGCCTGCGTGGTGTCGCCGCCGACGGTGTCGCCGCCGACCGACCACTGCCCGCCGACGGTCGACCAGCCGACCGCGTCGCCGTCTTCGAAGTCGTCCCCGAACAGCGGCGCCGCCGCCACCACGCCGGCGTCCGTGACCGCCCCGCCATCCACCACCACCCCACCGCCCGCGACCCCTTCGCCGCCCGCGCCTCCTTTGCCGTCCGACACCACTGCGGCCTCACCGACCACTGCCGCCTCACCGACCACTGCGGCGTCCGAGACCACTGCCGCGTCCGAGACCACTGCGAGGTCACTGACCACCCGGGCTTCACGAACCAATGCGGCGCCACCGGCCCCGTGGACCGCACTCGCGACGGTCGAGGGCAGGACCACCGCGAGGGAGGCGGTGGTGACCAGTGCCAGGCCGGCGGCGATCGGGGCCAGCGGAGCGTACGGACGGTGGCGGCGACGGCCGGGTCGGCCGGTGACCGGCGCGGCACCACGGGCGACCTGATCTCCGGCCGGTTCGTGGCCGGCCACGGTGCTGACGGGGATGGACACGGCGGCGACCCTTCGGGACGGTACCGGGCGGCGCCGGAGCCACCGACCAGCGGCGATGACTGAGCGTAAGGAACATCAACTCTATGTAGGCAGATTTGGGTGTGTCAATGCGATCCCGAGGGGTGCGGCTTCGCCCGAATGTGATCGGTGCACATCTATTGACTTAGTTTGGAAGCAAAACTAAATTTCGGTGAGCGATGTCGCGCGCGCCATCTCCATGCCGCAGTCGAAGTGTTCGGCTGCCCGCAGTCGAGTTGTTCGGCTGCTCCGGCCATCCCGGCGTCCGTCCCTGGAACGCCGGGGGAGACAAGGAGGTCATCGTGCTGCGCACCGCACGTCTGACGATCGGCGCGTTCGCGCTCGCCGTCGTACTGACCGTCACCGCCGCACCCGCACCGGTCCAGGCCGCCGTCTGGACTTCCAGCGACCGCTGGGGCACCTGGTCCAGCGGCGGTTACACGCTCTACAACAACATCTGGGGCTCCGGCCACGGCTCGCAGACCATCTGGGCCAACTCGCCGAGCAACTGGGGAGTCACGGCCAACCATCCGAACACCGGTGGGATCAAGTCGTACCCGAACGCGACCCGGTACATCGGGCGTCGGGTGAGCGCCCTGGGCAACGTCACCAGCAGGTTCAATGTGACGGTACCGACCAGCGGCAGCGGGCTCGCCTACACCACGGCGTACGACATCTGGACCACCGACCACGCTCACGAGATCATGCTCTGGATGAACAAGTACGGGCCGGTCGGCCCGCTCGGCAGCTTCCAGGTGAGGGCGTCGGTCGGCGGCCACACCTGGGACATCTACCGGGGGTCGAACGGGGCCAACCAGGTCTACTCGTTCATCCGGAGCGGCAACACCAACTCCGGCACGGTCGACGTCCGGGCCATCGCGACCTGGATCCGGGACCGTGGCTGGTTCGGTGACGTCACGATCGGGGACGTCCAGCTCGGCTACGAGATCACCTCGTCCGCCGGCGGTCGGGACTTCGTCACCAACAGCTTCTCGGTCTCCGGCTGACCGCGACCTCGGCGGTGCGGAAGGGACCCTCTCCCGGAGTACTCGGGAAGGGTCCCTCTCGCATGCCTGCTCAGCGGATGCTGCCCTCGGTGGCCCGGCGCACCACCCAGCTGTTCAGCACCTGGTGGATGCTGTGCAGCATCTGGTGGATCTGGTCCAGGCGTTCTGCCTGGGCCAGTGCCGCGTACGCCTGGGAGAGCGCGATCTGCTGGTCGACGGTCAGATGTGCCTGGTCGATGGTGTACAGCAGTTCGACGGTCTCGGCGATGGTGTCGGCCACGACGTCCTCCTCAGGCGGATCCGTGGAAGCGCTCCCAGCGTAACTTAACCGGATCCCCATAGATCCATGCATGCGAATACCGACTATCCGCGATCAGTCTGTGGCGGCAGGTCGTCGGGCTCCGCCGGAGCCACCCTGGCCAGGTTGGACAGCACCACGTCGAGGACCCGGACCGCCTCCGGCTTGGCCAGCGGGTTGTTGCCGTTGCCGCACTTCGGGGACTGCACGCAGGACGGGCAGCCGGCCTCGCAGCCGCATTCGGCGATCGCGTCCCGGGTCGCCGAGAGCCACTGCGACGCCGCCCGGTACGCCCGCTCGGCGAATCCCGCGCCACCCGGGTGCCCGTCGTAGACGAAGACCGTCGGCGCCTCGGTGTCCGGATGGTTCGCCGTGGAGAGCCCGCCGATGTCCCAGCGGTCGCAGGTGGCGACCAGCGGCAGCAGTCCGATCGCGGCGTGCTCGGCCGCGTGCAGCGCGCCCGGCACCTCGGCCGCCTCCACCCCGGCCGCCGCCAGCGACTCCGGCGAGACCGTGAACCAGACCGCGACCGTACGCAGCTCCCGGGCGGGCAGGTCCAGCGGCAGGGTGGCCAGCACCTCGCCGGAGGCGAGCCGGCGGCGCTGGTACGACACCACCTGGCTGGTCACGTCGACCTCGCCGAGGAACATCCCGACCGGCCCTGCGTCGAGGTAGGAGCGGACCGAGACGACGGAGAGCGAGGTGACGTCCCGGGGATGGGTGGACCAGTCCGGCTCCTCGGCGTGCACCAGCGCACACCCGTCGTCGAGGTCGAGGTGGTCCACCACGTACGACACGCCCTGGTGCAGGTAGACCGCGCCGGGATGGACCTGGAAGTGCGCCGACGCCGGGTCGACCGTGCCGAGCAGCCGGCCGGTGGCGGACTCGACCACGTCGACCGGGGCGCCGCCGGTGCCGCGCAGGTCCACCTCGGGCCGCCCCACGTGCCGCCAGTACCAGCCGGTCGGGCGGTGCCGGAGCGCGCCTGCGGCCACCAGCGCCTCGACCGCCTCCTTCGCCCCCTCGCCGAAGAGTTCCAGGTCGGCCGGGGTGAGCGGGGACTCGGCCGCCGCGCAGGCCAGTTGCGGCCCCAGCACGTACGGGTTGGCCGGGTCGAGCACGGTCGCCTCGACGGGCCGGCCGAACAGCGCCTCCGGATGGTGCACCAGATAGGTGTCCAGCGGGTCGTCCCGGGCCACCAGCACCGCCAGCGCCTCCCGGCCGGAGCGACCGGCCCGGCCGGCCTGCTGCCAGAGCGAGGCCCGGGTGCCCGGATAGCCGCAGATCAGCACCGCGTCCAGGCCGACCAGGTCGACGCCGAGTTCCAGCGCGCTGGTCGAGGCGAGCCCGAGCAGCTCGCCGCCGAGCAGCGCCCGCTCCAGCGAGCGGCGCTCCTCGCGCAGGTAGCCGGACCGGTAGGCGGCGACCCGGGCGCCGAGCCCGGGTACCGCCTCGTCCAGCGAGCGCCGGGCGGTGGTGGCGATCACCTCGGCCCCGCGCCGGGACCGGACGAAGGCCAGCGTCCGGACCCCGGCCGCGACCGTGTCGCTGAGCAGGTCGGCGGTCTCGCGCAGCGCGGAGCGGCGTACCGGTGCGGCGTCCACCCCGGCGCCCGCCGTCACCTCCTCGGCGAGGTCGGCCGGCTCCGGGGCGCCCGACGGCGGCGGCAGCAGCGGCGGCTCCCAGAGCGCGAAGGTCAGCCCGCCGCGTGGCGCGGTGTCCTCGGTGACCGCCGTGACCGGCAGCCCGGTCAGCCGCTCGGCCGCCGCGGCCGGGTCGCCGGAGGTCGCCGAGGCCAGCACGAAGACCGGTCCGTCCGGTGCCGGCCCGGGACCGCCGGTCGCGCCCCGCTGCCCCGGCACCGGCCTGCGGGTACCCGGATAGCGCGCCGCCTGCCGCCGCAGCCGGCGCAGTACGTGTGCCACGTGCGACCCGAAGACGCCCCGGTAGGTGTGGCACTCGTCGACCACCACGAACGCCAGCCGGCGCAGGAAGGCGGACCACTTCGCGTGCCCCGGCAGGATGCCGTGGTGCAGCATGTCCGGGTTGGTCAGCACGAACCGGGAGTGCTGACGGATCCAGTCCCGCTCGGTGCGCGGGGTGTCGCCGTCGTAACACGCCGGGCGTACCCCGTCGAGGCCGAGCGCGGCGACGGCTCGGAGCTGGTCGGCGGCGAGCGCCTTGGTCGGGGCGAGGTAGAGCACGGTGGCCCGGGGGTCGGTGAGCAGCGTGGCCAGCGCCGGGAGCTGGTACGCGAGCGACTTTCCCGACGCGGTGCCGGTGGCGACCACCACGTGCCGGCCGGCGTACGCGTGCCCGGCCGCCTCGGCCTGGTGCCGCCACGGCGCGACCACGCCCTGCCCGGCGAGGGCGGCGCGCAGCTCCGCCGGCACCCACTCCGGCCAGTCGACCGCCGTGCCCGGGCGGGCCGGTACCCGTTCGACGTGCGTGACCGGGTTGCCGCCCGCACCGCCCGGTGTGCGGGCGCGCAGCAGGTCCAGCAGCTCACCCGCGCCGGGGTGACCGGCCGGGCGGGAGTCCCCGCCCCCGGTGCCGGCCGATACTGTTGCTGGAAACGTCACGCCCTGCACTCTCGCACTCTCGTACGTGCGTCGGAAGGCCGGGTGGCGGCCGGCCGCCCTCGATGCGCGGTCCGCTGCTCGATGGTTAGATGCCCAGGAGGTTCCTGGCCGGTCAGAGGAGGACTGATGGATCTGTCGCTGACGACCCGCACCATCGGTGATTACACCGTGTTGGAGGTCGGCGGCGAGGTCGACGTCTACACCGCCCCGAGGCTGCGTGAACGTCTGGTCGAGCTGATCGACGGTGGGGCCCGGGCGATCGTGGTGGATCTGGGCCGGGTGGACTTCCTCGACTCGACCGGCCTCGGCGTGCTGGTGGGGGCGCTCAAGCGGCTGCGTCCGGTCGGCGGGACCTTCGGGCTGGTCTGCGACAAGGAGCCGCTGCTCAAGATCTTCCGGATCACCGCGCTCGACCAGGTCTTCCCGATCTACCCCACGGTGGACGCCGCAACGTCGGCCGACTCCTCCGGTGCCGATGCCTGATGTCGACGTGCCGATGCCTGATGTCGACGGTCGACGCGTGATGTCGAGGGTCAGACTCTCCTTCACCCCGGCCCCGGTCCACGTCCGCACCGCCCGGTTGGTCGGCGTCGCGGTGGCCCGGCGGGCCGGCGTGCCCGAGGAACTGCTCGACGAGGTACGGCTGGCGATCGGCGAGGCCTGCGCCCGGGCGGTCGCCCTGCACCGCCAGTACGGGCTGAGCGATCTGGTGCTGGTCGAGATGTCCGACGGTCCGGCGTACACGGTCCGGGTGATCGACCGGGCGCCGATCGAGGCCGGGTTGGGGCTGGCCGCGCTGCCGCCGGACGAGCTTGCCGACGAGTCGCTGACCGACGAGGCCCTGACGGTGGGTGTCGGGTTTGCCCTGCTCGCGGGCTTTGTCGAGGACCTCCAGGTGCGCCCGGTGGACGAGGGCATCGGCACCGAGGTCCGGATGGCCTGGCCGCTCGGGCGGTAGTCGCCCTCCTCACCGGCACCCGCTCTAGCAGAACCGCGCGGCTAACACAGCGACGAAGATCATCGCGACCGGGCAGGTCCTAGTTGTGACCCTCAACACGACGGGCCGCTAGAGTACCCGGGGTTATCAGCAAGTGTGCTGGTCCCGTTCCTGTGGGTGGGGGAGCATCGCCGGTCCCGGGAGCCGTGGGCCGGCGGAACGCTTGCGAGTTGGCGCTCCACGCGTGGAGACGTCGGGCCGGTTCGTCCGCCGGCCCGGCGCGAGTGTTGGGTACAGGAGGACATAGATGTCCGTACATATGGCCGCCGACGGTGGCGGGCTGTCCCTCGGCGGTGAGAACCTGTCGTACGTCGTCGTCGCGGCGGTTATCGCCCTGGTGGCGCTCGGCTTCGCCGGTGCGCTGACCAAGGCCGTGCTGTCGACCGGCAAGGGCACCGACAAGATGCAGGAGATCGCCGGGGCCGTGCAGGAGGGCGCCTCGGCCTACCTGCTCCGGCAGTTCCGCACCCTCGCGATCTTCGTCGTGGTCGCGGTGATCCTGCTCTTCCTGCTGCCGGTGCACGACACCGACGGCAACGAGACGCTGGTGAAGATCGGCCGCTCGGGCTTCTTCGTGGTCGGTGCGCTGTTCAGCGCCTTCATCGGCGGTGCCGGCATGGCCCTGGCCACCCGGGCCAACCTGCGGGTCGCGGCAGCCGCCCGCGAGCACCAGGGCGGCCGGGAAGCGGCGATGCAGATCGCGTTCCGCACCGGTGGCGTCGTCGGCTTCCTCACCGTCGGCCTCGGCCTGGTCGGGGCGGCGGCGGTCGTCCTGCTCTACAAGGGTGACGCGCCGACCGTGCTGGAGGGCTTCGGCTTCGGTGCCGCGCTGCTCGCCATGTTCATGCGGGTCGGCGGCGGCATCTTCACCAAGGCGGCCGACGTCGGCGCCGACCTGGTCGGCAAGGTCGAGCAGGGCATCCCGGAGGACGACCCGCGCAACGCGGCGACCATCGCCGACAACGTGGGCGACAACGTCGGTGACTGCGCCGGCATGGCGGCCGACCTGTTCGAGTCGTACGCCGTCACCCTGGTCGCCGCGCTGATCCTCGGCCGGGCCGCCTTCGGCGAGCACGGGCTGGTCTTCCCGCTGATCGTCTCCACCATCGGTGTGCTGATCGCCATCCTCGGCGTCTTCATCACCCGGCTGCGGGCCGGCGACCGGTCCGGGCTCACCGCGATCAACCGGGCGTTCTACGCCTCCGCGGTGGTCTCGGCGATCCTGGTCGCGGTGATGTCCTTCGTCTACCTGCCGGCCACCTGGGCCGAGCTGCTGGGCGACGACTGGCGTGGCACGCTCGGCCTGGCCGAGGGTGCGGCGGAGCCGATCGACCCGCGGATCCTCGCCATCGGCGCCGTCGTGATCGGCATCGTGCTGGCCGCCGCCATCCAGGCGCTGACCGGCTACTTCACCGAGACCAACCGGCGGCCGGTGCAGGACATCGGCAAGTCGTCGCTGACCGGTCCGGCCACCGTGGTACTGGCCGGGATCAGCGTCGGCCTGGAGTCGGCGGTCTACTCCGCACTGCTGATCGGCGCCGGGGTCTTCGGCGCCTTCCTGCTCGGCGGCGGCTCGCTCACGCTCTCGCTCTTCGCGGTGGCGCTGGCCGGTACCGGTCTGCTCACCACGGTCGGCGTGATCGTCGCGATGGACACCTTCGGGCCGATCTCCGACAACGCGCAGGGCATCGCCGAGATGTCCGGAGACATCGACGAGCAGGGCGCGCGTACCCTCACCGAGCTGGACGCGGTTGGCAACACCACCAAGGCGATCACCAAGGGCATCGCGATCGCCACGGCGGTACTCGCCGCCACCGCGCTCTTCGGGTCGTACACCGACACGCTGGGTACGGCACTGCGGGACGCGGGTTCCGACCTGTCGATCGACGGGCTGCTCAACGTGGCCAACCCACGCAACCTGGTGGGTCTGATCGTCGGTGCCGCGGTCGTCTTCCTCTTCTCCGGTCTGGCCATCAACGCGGTCTCCCGCTCGGCCGGTGCCGTGGTGATGGAGGTACGCCGGCAGTTCCGCGAGCTGCCCGGGATCATGGATTACAGCCAGCGGCCGGAGTACGGCAAGGTGGTCGACATCTGCACCCGGGACGCGCAGCGCGAGCTGATGACCCCGGGGCTGCTCGCCATCCTGGCGCCGATCGCGGTCGGCTTCGGGCTCGGCCCGGGTGCGCTGGCCGCGTACCTGGCCGGTGCCATCGGGGCCGGCACCCTGATGGCGGTCTTCCTGGCCAACTCGGGCGGCGCCTGGGACAACGCCAAGAAGCTCGTCGAGGACGGCGCGTACGGCGGCAAGGGTTCGGAGTCGCACGCGGCCACGGTGATCGGCGACACGGTCGGTGACCCGTTCAAGGACACCGCCGGGCCGGCGATCAACCCGCTGATCAAGGTGATGAACCTGGTCTCGCTGCTGATCGCCCCGGCCGTGGTGGCCTGGAGCGTCGGCGAGGACAAGAACACCGCGCTGCGGATCGGGGTCGCGGTCGTCGCGGCGCTGATCATCGTGGCGGCGGTGGTCTTCAGCAAGCGCAAGCCGGTGGCGATGTCGGACGCCGACTCGGACACCGGAGGTGCCGGCAGCGGCAGCTCCGACCAGCAGCCGGAGACGGTCAAGGTCTGAACCAGGGCAAGTCCGGAACCGGGCCCGTCGCGTACGCGCGGCGGGCCCGGACCCGTCTGCGCCCCCGGCGCCCGGCCGCCCCGCTGCCCCCGGCGCCCGCCCCGCCGCCGTCGCCCGCCCGCCCCGCCGCCAGCGGCGCCCGTCGCCCCCAACGCCGACCGGTCCGGGCGCTCCGACGTGCGGTGCCGGGAGCCGGCCCGGACGGCCCGGCGAGGTGCCGGGGGCGGGCTCGGCCGATTACCCCCCTCGCGAAGCCGGCTCCAACCCGTACGCTGCAACGCATGCGTACCCCCCGCACGGCATCCGCCGGAAGGTTCACGGCGGCCCTGTGCACGATCGCCCTGCTCCTCGGGGGCTGCGCCGGGGGACCCACCCCGCAGGCCTGGGCCGCCGCCGTCTGTGCGGCACTGGCCCCCTGGCGGGCCGAGATCGGGACGCTGACCCGGAGCACCCAGCAGCAGATGACCGCGCAGACCAGCCCGGCGCAGGCCAAGGAGAACCTGGTCCGGCTGCTCCGGGGCGCCGAACAGGCCAGCGAGACGGCTCGGCAGAAGGTGGCGGCGGCCGGCATACCGGACACCGACAAGGGTGAGGCGGTCTCCCAGGGCTTCGTCGCCTCGCTGACCGCCGTCCGGGACGCCTACGGCCGGGCCGGCGCGGCGATCGAGGCACTCGGCACCGGGCAGCCCAGCGAGTTCTACGACGGCGTCAAGGCCGCGGTCGACACCCTCAACAAGGAGTACGACGCCAGTTCGCTCGACACCAGCGAGCTGGACTCGGTGGAGTTGAAGCGGGCCTTCGACGAGGTTCCGGAGTGTCGCTGACGCCGCCCGTCCCGCCCGTACCGGCCGAGTCGCCCGACCCGGCCGGCGCGGCCGCCGAGCCACCCGACCCACCGCCGGAACCGGCACCGGGCGGAGCGCCCTCGGAGCCGGCCGCGCTGACACCCTCGGAGCCGACCGCGCTGATCCCGGCCCAGCCGGAGCCGGTCGGCGGTGCGCCGGGCGGCCGGCCCTCGTCGGTCGGGGTGCCGCCGGAGCGGCCCGGACCGGACGCGGATCCGGCCGGTACCGGCCGGGAGCGGTCCGGGGCGTCGGCCGGGCGGGCCGGGGTCTCGCCGCCGGCCGTTCCACCGGTACGGCAGCTCTCGCTCTTCGGGGTGGAGGCCGCCGATCCCTCCGTCGGTGATCTCGCCGGGCTGCTGGCCGGGCCGGGGGAACTGGTTCGGATGGGTGGGACGGCCCGGATCACCGTCGTGGTGGACGCCGCCTGGCGGGTGCACGTACTCGTCGCCGAGCTGGCCCGCCGGGGGTTGACCGCCAGCTGGCTGGGTCGGGTGGCGGAGCAGCACGGGGTGCAGACCTCCTACAGCACCCTGCTCGCCCCGCTGGCGGCGAGTTGGCTGCGCGGCACGGTGAAGCGCCCGCCCGGCACCTTCTTCCTGACCGGCCCCCGGCTGCGGCTCTGGGCGGCGGCGGCCGGCACTCCCGAGCCGCTCGGTTTCGTGCTCCGGCTCGGTGCCGCCGACGAGGCGTGCTGGGAGCCGGTCGGCGCGGCGCTGGCCGCGATCGGCCTGCCGGCGGTACTGCTCGACGCCGGGGCGGGCGGTCCGGCGTACCGGATCACCGGGCGGCGTCGGCTGGCCCGGCTGGCGGAGCTGGTGGGTGACCGCCCGCCGACGGCGCCGCCGAGCCAGTGGCCGGGCGGTGTGCCGTGAGTAGTCTCGATCGGGTAGCGGTGGCCGTTACTCGGAGGGATCGACCGCTGTCGTATCCCGGACAGCCGGAAGTCAGATTTGTTCGGTTAATCCGTTTAATGACCCACCGAGTGCGGCATGATCCGTCCGGTTGGTCCCGCACGGATCGCCGGTGGGTGTACGGTGTCGCCGTCCGGCATGACCGCCCGTCCCTTGTTGTTGCACCCCGTGTCACCGCAGCGTAGCGGTGCTCTTCGCGGGCCGCGCAACTCGGCGGTCGGGGAGCGCGTTACGTTGGACGTCTGGCCACCGGGCGGCCGATCCGGCCCCGGCGGCGGGCGCGGACAGGGCGGTCCGCAGGGGGAAAGATCGTGAGTGAGGTCAGGAGAGACGTGCCGAGCAACGCCAGGAGCACCCGTCTGGTCATCGTCGAGTCACCGGCGAAGGCCAAGACGATCTCGGGCTATCTCGGCCCGGGATACGTCGTCGAGGCCAGCCTGGGTCACGTCCGTGACCTGCCGCGCAACGCCGACGACGTGCCCGCCAAATACAAGGGCGAGTCGTGGGCCCGGCTCGGCGTGGACGTCGACAACGGCTTCGCCGCCCTCTACGTCGTGTCCCCGGACCGCAGGCAGCAGATCAGCAAGTTGACCCGGCTGGCCAAGGAGGTGGACGAGGTCTTCCTCGCCACCGACGAGGACCGCGAGGGCGAGGCGATCGCCTGGCACCTGGTCGAGACGCTCAAGCCCAAGGTGCCGGTCAAGCGGATGGTCTTCCACGAGATCACCCGGCAGGCCATCCAGGCGGCGGTGGCCAACCCGCGCGAGATCGACCGCGACCTGGTCGACGCGCAGGAGGCCCGGCGGATCCTGGACCGGCTCTACGGCTACGAGGTCTCCCCGGTGCTCTGGCGGAAGGTCCGCTCCGGGCTCTCCGCCGGCCGGGTCCAGTCGGTCGCCACCCGGATCGTCGTCGAGCGCGAGCGGCAGCGGATGGCGTTCCGCAGCGCCGAATACTGGGACATCCTCGCCACCCTCGCTGTGCAGGGCGCCGCCGACGGGCCGCGCACCTTCTCCGCCACCCTGGTCGCGCTGAACGGGGACCGGATCGCCACCGGCAAGGACTTCGAGCCGACCACCGGCCAGGTGAAGCCGGGCGCCGGGGTGATGCACCTCGACGAGGCGGGTGCCCGTGGCCTGGCCGCCCGCCTCGACGGGCGGCCTTTCACGGTCACCCGGGTCGACGAGAAGCCCTACCGGCGCCGCCCGTACGCGCCGTTCATCACCTCGACCCTGCAACAGGAGGCGGCCCGGAAGCTGCGCTTCTCCTCGCAGCAGACGATGCGCACCGCCCAGCGGCTGTACGAGAACGGCTACATCACCTATATGCGTACCGACTCGGTGAACCTGTCGGAGACGGCCATCGCGGCCGCCCGGCGGCAGATCGCCGAGCTGTACGGCGAGCGGAACGTGCCGCCGGAGCCCCGCCGGTACACCGGCAAGGTCAAGAACGCCCAGGAGGCGCACGAGGCGATCCGCCCCGCCGGGGACAACTTCCGCACCCCCGGTGAGCTGGCGAACGAGCTTTCCGGCGAGGAGTTCCGGCTCTACGAGCTGATCTGGCGGCGGACCATCGCGTCCCAGATGACCGACGCGGTCGGCTCCAGCGTCTCGGTGCGGATCCGGGCGGTCTCCGGCGCGGGCGAGGAGGCCGACTTCGGCGCGACCGGCAAGACCATCACCGAGCCGGGCTTCCTGCGGGCGTACGTGGAGTCGTCCGACGACGAGAACGCCGAGGCCGAGGATGCCGAGCGGCGGCTGCCGAACCTGGTCAAGGACCAGCCGCTGACCGCCGAGGAACTGGCCGCGACCGGACACCACACCCAACCGCCGTCCCGCTACACCGAAGCGTCGCTGGTCAAGTCGCTGGAGGAGCTGGGCATCGGCCGCCCCTCCACGTACGCCTCGATCATGGCGACGATCCAGGACCGGGGGTACGTCTTCAAGCGCGGTCAGGCGCTGATCCCGTCCTTCCTCGCCTTCGCCGTGGTCGGCCTGCTGGAGCGGCACTACCCGCGACTCGTCGACTACAACTTCACCGCCGCGATGGAGAACGAGCTGGACGAGATCGCCGGTGGTGACCACGCGGCGGTGGACTTCCTGACCTCGTTCTACTTCGGCAGCCCGGACGGCGGGGACCAGTCGGTCGCCCGGTCCGGCGGGCTGAAGAAGATGGTCACCGAGAACCTGAGCGAGATCGACGCGCGCAGCGTCAACTCGATCCCGCTCTTCCGGGACGACGAGGGGCGCGACGTCGTGGTCCGGGTCGGCCGCTACGGCCCGTACCTGCAACGCAGCCTGCCCGGCGCGGAGCCGGCGGCCCAGGCGCCCCGGGACACCGGCGACGGCGGCCCGCCCGAGGACACGTCCCCGGCCGGCGACCGGGCACCGATCCCGGAGGGGGTGGCCCCGGACGAGCTGACCCCGGAGAAGGTGCACGAGCTCTTCCTCGGCGGTGGCGGCGAGCGCAAGCTCGGCGAGCACCCGGAGACCGGTGAGCCGATCGTGCTCAAGTCCGGCCGGTTCGGCCCGTACGTGGCCAGTGGCGAGCGCAAGGCGTCGCTGCTGCGCTCCCAGTCGCCGGAGTCGTTGACGATGACGGAGGCGCTGCGACTGCTCACCCTGCCCCGGGTGGTCGGGACGGCTCCGGACGGTGCCGAGGTGCTCGCCGCGAACGGCCGGTACGGCCCGTACGTGAAGCGTGGCGACGAATACCGTTCGCTGGAGTCGGAGGAGCAGCTCTTCACGGTCACCCTGGAGGAGGCTCTCGCCCTGCTGGCGGCGCCGAAGACCCGGCAGCGCCGGGCGGCGGCCCCGCCGCTGCGGGAGATGGGTGCGGATCCGCTGACCGAGAAGCCGCTGGTGATCAAGGACGGCCGGTTCGGGCCGTACGTCACCGACGGCGAGACCAACGCGTCGCTGCGGCGCGGCCAGACTCCGGAGGCGCTGACCCTGGAGGAGGCGTCGGAGATGCTGGCCGAGAAGCGGGCCAAGGGTCCGGCACCGCGCAAGCGGGCGGCGAAGAAGGCGACCGCGAAGAAGACGGCGGCGAAGGCCACCGGCGGCGAGACGGCCGCGAAGAAGACGGCAGGCAAGAAGACCGCCGCGAAGAAGACCACCGCCGCGAAGAAGACAACGGCCGCGAAGGCGACGGCGGCGAAGAAGACCGCCGCGAAGAAGGCCGCCCCGCGCAAGGCCACCGCCACCGCCGACCCGACCGACTGACCGAGCCGCCAAGATTCTTGTTGAGCTGTGGTTCGCTACGCGCCACGAATCAACAAGAATCTTGACCCGCCGCCGTACGGGGGCGGCGGAAGCCGTACGTCTGGTGCTCGCGGCGGAAGCCGAGGCCGGCGTAGAGCCGCTGCGCCGGCAGGTTGTCCGCGTTGTAGTTGACGGTCACCGTCGCCATCCCGGCGGCCCGCATCCGGTGCATCGCGGTCAGCATCACCGCCCGGGCCAGCCCGCGCCGATGGAAGTCCCGGTGCGTGCCGACCGGCTCGAAGTGGCCGACCCGGTTGTGCCGGTCGAGCCAGTAGACGGCGAAGGCGGCGATCCGCCCGTCCGGTGCCTCGGCGACGATCTCCCGTTCCGGGGAGTAGCCGGGCCTGGTCATCACCGCCGAGCGGTACAGCTCGGCGGTCCAGTCCGCCTCGAACGCGGAGTTGCGGGCCCGGGCCAGGCCGTCGGCGTCGGCCAGCCGGGCGGTACGCAGCACGAAGCCCTCCGGCGCGACCGGCTCGTCGAGCGGGTCGGCGAGCGGGTCGGCGAGCGGGTCGGCGAGTTCCCGGACGGTGACGTCGTCCCAGGTGCGGAACCGCGCGAACCCGAGTTCGCCGAGCAGTCGGATCCGGGTGGTGTCGCAGTCGAAGACGTCGGTCAGCACGTACGGCTCGGTGACGGGGTCGGCGGTCATCGCCCGGGCGGTGGTCTCGTACGCCGTCCGGAGCATCGCCATCTCGGCGGCGGTGCCGCGCAGCGCGGGCGCGCAGAAGACGTCGAACGCGGCACCGAAGCGCAGGTTGATCCCCAGCCCGACGATCTCGTCGCCGGCCTCCCAGAGCTGGACCAGCTCGCCGACCGGCCGGCCCCGCAGGTTCTCGTAGATCCGGTGCGGCACCTCGCCGACGTGGTCGTATCCGCACCTGCCGGCCTCGGCGATCCAGGCCGCGAAGGTCCGCGACAGGCGGGGCAGGTCGACGTCGGAGTAGGGCCGTAGCCGTGGCAGGTGGCTCGTCACCGGCCCTGTATACGGCATCGCCCGGGCCGGGGCCGAACGGTTTCCGCCGCCCCGGTCAGGCCCCGAGCACCTGCTCGGTGTAGGAGTTCGCGAAGACCCGGTCCGGGTCGAGCCGGTCGCGCACGGCCAGGAAGTCGGCGAACCGGGGGTACGCCGGGCGCAGCGACTCGGCGTCCCGGTAGTGCAGCTTGCCCCAGTGCGGCCGGCCGCCCAGCTCGGTGGCGATCCGCTCGAAGGCCCGGAAGTACGCCTCGGCGGGCATCCCGGCGTACTGGTGGATCGCCACGTACGCCGACTCGCGCCCGTGGCCGTGCGAGAGCCAGATGTCGTCCGGGGCGGTGAACCGGACCTCGACCGGGAAGAGCACCCGGAACGGCAGCTCGTCGATGATCCGGCGCAGCCCGGCCAGCGCCTCCGGCAGGGCGGCCCGGGGCAGGGCGTACTCCATCTCCTCGAACCGGACCCGGCGCGGGGTGCAGAAGACCCGGTCGGAGCGGGCGGTGTAGCTGCGCGCGGTGAGCGCCCGGGCGGAGACGGCGGAGATGGTCGGCACCAGGGCCGGGGCGGCCCGGCCGAGCCGGCAGGCTCCGGCGAAGACGGAGTTGGCCAGGAAGTCGTCGTCGAGCCAGCTCCGGAACCGGGGCAGTGGCCGGTCGTCGACGGGTACCCGGTTGTTGACCTTCACCTGCACCCGGTCGGTGTACGGGAACCAGTAGAACTCGAAGTGGTCGTTGCCGGCGACCAGTTCGGGCAGCTCGGCGAGGACCTCGGGCAGCGGGGCCGGGCGCTCGTCGGCGCGGAGTACGAAGGCGTCGACGCAGTTCAGGGTCACCTCGGTGAGCACGCCGAGGGCACCGAGCCCGACCCGGGCCGCCGCGAAGACGTCGGCGTTCCGGTCGGCGGAGCACTCCAGCAGCTCGCCGGTGCCGGTGACCAGGGTGAGCCCGGCGACGAAGGTGGAGAGGCAGCCGTAGCCGGCGCCGGTGCCGTGGGTACCGGTGGAGATCGCCCCGGCGATCGTCTGTGCGTCGATGTCGCCGAGATTGGCCAGGGCCAAATCGTGTCCGGCGAGCACCTCATTGAGCGCGTGCAGGGTGACACCAGCCGGTACGGTGATCAGCCGATGGCCGGGATCGACCCGGACCTGTCCGGCCAGCGCGGTGAGATCGACCCGCTGGTCGTCGGGGCGGGCGATCGCGGTGAAGGAGTGGCCGCTGCCGACCGGCTTGATCCGCCGGCCGGCAGCTCGGGCGGCCTGGACCGTGGCGACGATCTCGTCCACGGTCGACGGTCGCAGCGCGTCGCCGGTGGCGCGCTGGTTGCCGGCCCAGTTGGACCAGGAGGAGGCGGCTCCGGGTGGTGCGGTACGTCCGCTCATCTGACCTCCGCCGGCTCTGACCAGGTCGCCAATGGACAAATATGAATTAGACTCGCGTCAAGGTGTACCAGGGCGAGTAAATCAGGATCGTCACGGCGAGTAAATACCGATATCCGTTCGGCTCGTTAGTCCGGATAGCGTTTCGAAACCGTGACGCCTAGTAACCTTCACCCCGTCGAAAGGGAGTGGCGACGAGTGTCCACGTCAACCGCCACATCCGGTCCACTGCGCCGCGTACCGGTGCAGGGCCGCAGCGTCGCCCGGGTCCAGCGCATGCTCGACGCCTGTGCCGAGATAGTCGACGAGGTCGGCTACGAGGGGCTGACCACGACCCTGCTCGCCGAGCGCGCCGGAGTGGCCATCGGGTCGGTGTACCAGTTCTTCCCGGACAAGCGAGCGATCGTGCAGGCACTGACCCTGCGCAACATGGAGGCGTACCTGGAGCGGCTCAGCGACCGCTTCTCCCGGGGCGACCTGACCCACTGGTGGGACGGGGTCGACGCCGCGATCGACGAGTACATCACGATGCACCGGAGGGTGCCCGGCTTCCGTACCCTGCACTTCGGCGACGTCGTCGACGTGCACCTGCTCGACGAGGACCGGGACAACAACGGCGTCATCGCCGAACAGTTGGCCCGGGTGCTGGTCGAGCAGTTCGGCACCGCCGACGCGCCCCGGCTGCGCTTCGCGCTGGAGATCGCGGTCGAGGCCGCCGACGCGTTGATCAAACTGGCCTTCCGGCGCGATCCGGAGGGCGACGAGAAGGTGCTGACCGAGGCGACCGCGCTGATCCGGGAGTACCTGCACCGGCACGTCGACGCCGCGCCCGCAGCCGGTTAGCGGGCCGCCAGCCCGTCCGCGGCCGGCCCGGGTACGCGCTCAGAGGAAGGCCCGGCCCTCGCCGCGATAGGTCGGAACCGTGCCCACGACCCGGTCCGACTCCACCAGGTGCAGTTCTCCGACATGTTCGGCCAGCTCGCCGGCCTTGGCGTGCCGGAACCAGACCCGGTCGCCGACCCGCAGCGACTCGGCGGCGGCTCCGGCCACCGGGGTCTGCACCTCCCCGGCGCCCTCGGTGCCGGTCAGCCGCAGACCCGGCGGCAGCCACGGGGTGGGCAGCCGGGTCGGGTCGGCCGGCCCGGACGCCACCCAACCCCCGCCGAGCAGGGTCACCACCCTGGCGGCGGGACGGCGGACCACCGACAGCGCGAAGAACGCCGCCGGGCGGGGCCGCCAGCTCCGGTAGGCGTCGAAGAGCGTCGGCCCGTACAGGCCCGACCCGGCGGTGATCTCGGTTACCGCCGGGTCCGCCGCGGTCAGCGCGATGCTGCCGGTACCGCCGCCGTTGACGAACTCCAGGTCGGCGTGCTCGCGTACCGCCGCGACCGCCGCCGCGCGGCGCTGCACCAGTTCCCGGTACGACCGCCGTTGCAGCAGCCGGATGGTGGCGCCCCGGACGGCCTGCCGGGGCGGTGCGTCGCCGAGCCCGGCGATCTGTGCCTCGTACGCCATCAGGCCGACCAGCCGGAAGCCCGGCCGCTGCGCGATCGTGCCGGCCAGCCTGCCGGCGTCGTCCGCCGAGTGCACCGGTGAGCGGCGGGTGCCGATGTGCAGCCGGCCACCGAAGGTGTCGGCCAGCGGGCGCCAGGACGCGTCCAGGTCGAGGCAGATCCGGATCTCCGCCCGGGAGCCGGCGGCGGCGACCGCGTCGACCAGGTCGAGTTGGGCGGAACTGTCCACCATCAGACATATCTTGGCGGCCAGTTCCGGGTCGGCGGCGAGTTGGGCCAGCGCCTGCCGGTCGGTGGTCGGGTAGCCGAGCAGCACGTCGTCGGTCACGCCACTGCGGACCAGCCAGATCGCCTCGGCCAGGGTGTACGTCATCACACCGCCCCAGCCGGGCCCGGCCAGCGCCCGGCCGAGCAGGGCCCGGCAGCGCAGCGACTTGCTGGCGACCCGCAGCGGCTTGCCACCGGCCTGACCGGTCAGCGCGCCGGCGTTGGCGTCGAACGCGTCGAGGTCGACCACGGCGAAGGGAGGTTCGAGATCCGCCGTCGCCCGGTCGAGACGTCGACGCAGCAGGTCGCGTTCGGTGGCCATTCGAGCACGCTAACCCCCGCGGCGATAATGCGAAACTGTCTCGTGTCTTCCGGCGTGGCGTGTCCGGTCCTCCGGCGTGGCCTGTCCGGACCGTAGGGGCGCGACGCGGACCGCCCCAAGATCCGCGAGCTACCCCTAGGCTCCGGCTCCGGGGAATGTCGGGGTCGGGGCGGATCCGTACCGCGATTAGAGTGTGGTCGGGGGAGCCCAGCCATGGGCCGGGGCGTGGAGGGGTACGGCCATCGACGACAACGACAGGAGCGCGGAGCGCACAGCGCAGTCGCCGCCCGGTACACCCACGCCACCCGCCGCCGCCAGCCCGGTCGACCGGACCGGCTACCAGGCGCTCCGCTCGGTCATGCGGATCCGCCCGTTCCGCCGGCTCTGGCTGGTGCTCGGCGCCGCCTCGTTCGGCGACTGGCTCGGCCTGCTGGCCACCTCGATCTTCGCGTCCAGCCAGGTCACCGGGGACACCGCGAAGGGTCTCGCCTTCGGTGCCGTGATCGCGGTCCGGCTGCTCCCGGCCCTGCTGCTCGGCCCGGTCGCCGGAGTGCTCGCCGACCGGTTCGACCGGCGCCTGACCATGGTCATCTGCGACCTGCTGCGGTTCGTGCTCTTCGCCTCGATCCCGCTCGCCGCCCTGCTGGACGTCGGCGGTGGCCTGGTGGTCGGCTGGGCGGCGATCGCCACCTTCCTGATCGAGGCGATCACGCTGATCTGGATCCCGGCCAAGGAGGCCGCGGTCCCGAACCTGATCCCCCGGTCCCGGCTGGAGATGGCCAACCAGCTGACGCTGATCACCACGTACGGGCTCACTCCGGTGCTCGCCGCGGTCAGCATCGCCGTACTGGACCGGAGCATCCGGGCGGCCTCCAGCGGTCCGCCGCCCGGCTGGGCCGACCCGACCCAGTTGGCTCTCTACTTCAACTCGCTGAGCCGGCTGGCCACCGCTCTGGTGGTCTTCTTCGGCATCCGGGAGATCAGCGGTCGCAGCGGTCGCCGCCGGGAGAGCGTCGGCGAGGCCGAACAGAGCGTGCTGCGCCAGTTCGTCGACGGCTGGCGGTTCATCGGCAAGACCCCGCTGGTCCGTGGCCTGGTGCTCGGCATCTTCGGCGCCTTCGCCGGTGGCGGCGTGGTGATCGGTACGGCGAACTTCTTCACCAAGTCGCTGGCTGCCGGTGACGCGGCGTTCTACCTGCTCTTCGGCTCGATCTTCCTCGGCCTCTCGCTCGGCATCGGGCTCGGGCCGATGGTCGTCCGGGAGATGTCCCGGCGCCGCTGGTTCGGCATGAGCATCGTGCTGGCCAGCGCCTCGGTGCTGGTACTCGCCGGCTCCATCCACCTCTCCATGGCGATCCTCGGCGCGGTACTGGTCGGCGCGGGCGCCGGGATGGCCTTCCTCTCCGGTACGACGCTGCTCGGCGGGGAGATCGCCGACGAGGTACGCGGCCGGGTCTTCGCCGTGGTGCAGACCGGGACCCGGCTGGTGCTGATCCTGGCGATCTCGGTGAGCAGCCTGCTGGTCGGCGTCGGCGGCTCCCGGCAACTGCGCATCGCCGACCTGGGCATCTCGGTCTCCTCGACCCGACTGCTGCTGCTGGTCGCCGGAGTGGCCGGCATCCTCACCGGGATCAAGGCGTTCCGCCAGATGGACGACAAGCCGGGCGTACCGGTCCTCTCCGACCTCTGGGGTTCGATCCGGGGGCGTCCGCTCTTCCCGGCCGAGCCGTTCGCCTCGACCGGAGCCTTCGTGGTCTTCGAGGGCGGTGAGGGCGCCGGCAAGTCGACCCAGGTGGCCAGGCTGGCCGAGGCGCTGCGCCGGCAGCAGCACGAGGTGGTGGTGACCCGGGAGCCGGGCGCGACCGGGGTCGGGGAGCAGATCCGCGGCCTCGTGCTCGGCGGGACCAGCGGCCCGGACGCGCTCGCCCCCCGGGCGGAGGCGCTGCTCTACGCCGCCGACCGGGCACACCACGTCGCCACGGTGGTCCGCCCGGCACTGGCCCGGGGCGCGGTGGTGATCAGTGACCGGTACGTCGACTCGTCCCTCGCCTACCAGGGCGCCGGCCGGACCCTGCCGGTCGAGGAGGTCTCCTGGCTCTCCTCCTGGGCCACCGGCGGCCTCAAGCCCGACCTGGTGGTACTGCTCGACATCGAGCCCCGGACCGGGCTGGCCCGGGTGACCGCCCGGGGTGGCGACCCCGACGTGGTGGAGACCGAGTCGATGGACTTCCACGACCGGGTCCGGTACGCCTTCCTCGACCTGGCCGCCGCCGACCCCAAGCGCTACCTGGTGCTCGACGCCTCCCGGCCGGCCGACGAACTGGCGGCGGCGGTGGCCGAGCGGGTCACCGGGATGCTCGCCGACCCGGACACGAACGGCCATCCGGCACCGGCGAGCCCGCCGGACACCTCGGCCCGACCGGAGTTATCCGACGCCGAGCTGCGGGCGCTGGCGGAATCGCGGACCGAAACGGAGGCTGAGGCCGCACCCGAGGCCGGCTCGCGGGCCCGGCCGGACCTGCCGGTCGCCACCGGGTCGGGCCGGACCGGGTCGGGCCAGGTCGGGCCGGGCCAGGTCGGACCCGACCGCACCGGTGACACGACGGGCGGCTTCGAACTCGAACGGCGCCCCTGATGCCCGAGGTCTTCGCCGACCTGGTGGGCCAGCCCGAGGCGGTCGACCTGCTCCGCCGGGCCGCCGCCGCAGCGGAGACGATCCGGGCCGCCGCGACCGCCGAGGCGGTCTCCGCCGACGGCGCGGACCCGGCCGATCCGGCGGTCGGGGGCGACCGGGCCGCCGATACCGAGCAGCCGGCCGGCGCCGGAAGTGCGATGACGCACGCCTGGATCTTCACCGGACCACCCGGCTCCGGGCGGTCGGTCGCGGCCCGGGCGTTCGCGGCGGCACTGCAATGTCACCGGGGCATCGGCTGCGGCGAGTGCGCCGGCTGCCACACGACGCTCGCCGGTACCCACGCCGACGTACGGTTCGTGGTGCCCGAGGGGCTCTCCATCGGGGTCGGCGAGATGCGGGCCCTGGTGCTGCGGGCGGCCAGCACGCCGAGCGGGGGACGCTGGCAGGTACTCGTCATCGAAGACGCCGACCGGCTCACCGAGGCGGCCGGCAACGCGCTGCTCAAGGCGATCGAGGAGCCGCCGCCGCGTACCGTCTTCCTGCTCTGCACCCCCTCGACGCACCCGGACGACATCTCGGTGACCATCCGTTCCCGGTGCCGGGTGGTGACGCTGCGCCAGCCGCCGGCCGAGGCGGTGGCGGCCGTACTCCGGGACCGGGACGGCATCGCGCCCGACGTGGCGGCCTGGGCGGCAGCGGCGGCCCAGGGGCACGTCGGCCGGGCCCGCCGGCTGGCCCGGGACCCGGAGGCGCGCAAGCGGCGGGAGGCCGTCCTGGCCCTGCCGCGCAAACTGACCGGCGTCGGTGCCTGCTTCGACGCCGCCTCCGCGCTGATCGAGGCGGCCGAGGCCGAGGCGGCGGCAGCGGTGGCCGACGCCGACGCGACCGAGCGGGCCGCGCTGGAGACCGCGCTCGGCGCCGGGGGGACCGGGCGGGGCGCGGCGGGCGCGATCCGGGGCGCCGCCGGGCAGCTCAAGGACCTCGAACGCCGGCAGAAGTCCCGGGCCACCCGGGCCCAGCGGGACGCGCTGGACCGGGCACTGGTCGACCTGGCCGGGTTCTACCGGGACGTACTCACCGTCTCGCTGCGCGCCCCGGTCCAGCCGGTGCACACCGACGTCGCCCAGATGGCCAGCACGGCCGCCGGGAAGTGGAGTGCCGAGGCCACCCTGCGCAGGCTGGAGGCGATACTCGACTGTCGTACGGCGATCGAGACCAACGTCAAGCCACGGATCGCCGTCGAGGCGATGATGCTCGCCCTCTGGCGCGGCTGAGCGGCGTGGTCCGCGGCCGGCCGCCGAGCGCCGTACCGCTGGAACTTCTGTCCTGATCAGGGAGATCTTGGGGCGAAGGGTTCCCTTCGGGTGGGTCGCCCGGTACGGTTCGGTGCCGTAACGCAGCGACGGTGGTACATACGGTGAGCCGATCTGCGGGGCTTCGCCATGGCCAGCGGGCATCGGGAAGCGGGAGGGACCTGCCGGTGACGCGGGAGATCGACCAGTCCTGGGTCGAGGAGGCGATCGAGCGCTATCGGCGCATCGAGGCGCTACAGGCCGAGTTCGACGAGGCGATCCGGCGGGTGCAGGTCACCGTCCGCTCCCCGGACGGGCTGGTCGAGCTGGTCGTCACCGCCGACGGGTCGGTCGACGACGTGCGGTTCCTGGGCGCACCGCAGGTGCGTACCGGCCCGGACCTGGCCCGGTCGATCCGGGCCGCCATCACGGCCGCCGACGACGCCGCCCGGTGGGCCCGGGAGAAGCTCTACACCGAGACGTTCGGCGAGTACCGCCGGCTGACGGAGGCCTGAGTGGACCGCCTACGGGACCTCGCCGGCCGGCTCGACACCGCCGCTGGCGATCTCGCCGACCTCGCCCGCCGACTGCCGTACACCGGGCCGGACGCTGGTGCCTTCGGTGCCGACGGGCCGGGGCGGCTCGGTGAGATCGGTGCGATCCTGCACCGGCAGTGGTCCACCGCACTCGACAATCGGACCCGGGAACTGCTGGCCACGGCGGAGCGGCTCACCGACACCGGCACCGCGCTGCGGGTCGCCGAGACGGCGTACGCCGACAGCGACACGGCGGCGTACCGTCGACGGCCGGCGGAGACGTGATGGACGTACTCGACCAGCTCGCCGAGCCCGCCGTCGCGCTCTCCGGGCGGGTCGACGACCTGCTCGCCGCCGCCGGTGCGCCCGACCGGCACCGGATCTGGCCGCTGCTGCGCCGACTCCGGGTGCTCCCCGGTGACGCCGTGCGGGCGATGCTCGGGCTGCGGCCCGAAGCGCTGGCCGATGCTGCCGAGGTGGACGCGGAGCTGCGCCGGGCCTACCACGAGGCCGGGGCGGTGCTGGCCGACGGCGGCTCGTGGCAGGGACCGGCCGCCGAGGCGTACGCCGCACACCGCCGTGGACTGGCGGGGCACCTGACCGAGCTGAGCCGCCGGGCGGACGCCACGGCCGCGTACGCCGAGGCGGTGGCCGGGTGGATCGCCGAGAGCCGGTACGCGCTGGCCCGTACCCTCGCCGACGTGCTTGCCTCGGCGGAGGCGGTCGCCGTGACGACGGCCCGGACCGGCGAATCCGGGCCGGCGTCGTCCGGTGTCCCGCCGGGTGGGCTGCCGGTCGAGTCCGCCGCCGCCGAGATCGGCGCCCGGATCCTGGCCACGGTCGCCGAGGCGTACGACCAGGCGGAGGCGCTGCCCCGGCGGTGGGCGGCGGAGCTGGATCTCCTCGAACACCGCCCCTCGGAGGCCCCCGTGCTACGTGCCGACGGTGGCCGGATCGTCCTCTGACGCGGCCAGGCCGGCCGGCCCGCCGTTGACCGCCCGGGCCCGGGACGAGGTTCAGCGGATGGTCGGATCCGTCGTAGGGTGAGCACATGGGCATGCTGTGCGCGGTCAGCTTCAACCGTTACGGCCGCCTCTACTACCTCGACCCGGGCGAGCTGCGTCCGGCGGTCGGCGACCGGGTGCTGGTCCCCACCGACGAGGGGACCGAGGTGGCGGAGTGCGTCTGGGCGGCGCAGTGGGTCTCCGACGACACCAGCGGCTTTCCCCGGCTGGCAGGGCTGGCCGGCGAGGAGGACCTGCGCCGCGACGAGATGCTGCGCAAGCGGAAGGCCGAGGCGAAGGTCGCCGCGAAGCGGCTGATCCGGGAGCACGGCCTGCCGATGAAGGTGGTCGCCGTGGACCACATCATCGAATCGACACCGGCCGGGGGTTCGAGCGGGTCCCGGACCACCATCTACTTCACGGCGCCGCACCGGGTCGACTTCCGGTCGCTGGTCCGCGACCTGGGCGCCACCCTGCACTGCCGGGTCGAGCTTCGTCAGCTCTCCGCCCGGGACTCGGCGCGGGTGCAGGGCGGCATCGGCTCCTGCGGGCGTGACCTCTGCTGCGCCACCTTCCTGAACGACTTCGAGCCGGTAACCATCCGGATGGCCAAGGACCAGGAGTTGCCGCTCAACCCGCTGCGCATCTCCGGCGCCTGCGGCCGGCTGATGTGCTGTTTGAAGTACGAGCATCCGCTCTACGCCGACAGCGGCAGCTATCCGAGCCCGGGGCAGAGGGTCGAGACGCCGGCTGGCCAGGCGAAGGTCGTGTCCCGGCATGTCCCGAGTGAGACGGTGACCGTCCGACAACTCTCCGACGGCTCCGTCAGCCGGTGTGCCCTGTCCGAGGTCTGCGGCCCGCGCCGGGCCTACGACTCGCGCCCAGCGTCGGCCGAGTAGCGCCGCTACCGGGTCGCCGCTGCGTTCGACCGCGTGGCTCGGCCGGGACTCTCCGGGCGCCGGCACGGGTACAAAGTCGGGCGCATGCCGACGGCCGGGTGGAGGATGGTTGGTCGCGGGACTGTCGAGCTGGGTGCGCAGACGGGGCGCGGGAGAACAGGTGTTGCCGGACGGCTGGTGGTAGCACGCCGTGACGGGCATTTGACGTCATGGGGTGCGGGCCGACCGGCCAGGGGGATCGCGACCGGACGGCCCGGGGACGATGGGCGCGCAAGTGGGGCAGCTCGACAGTCCCGGGATGGACGACACCCGACACCCGACACCCGACACCCGACACGACGTCAGCCGGCCCCGTCGTCCCACCCTCGTCGGCGGGACGGGTCAACGAAGCGTGAACGGAGCCTCGGCGAGCCGGTACGCCAGCGGCTGCTTCGGGGTCAGCCATGCGTCGGTCGGGTGACCGTCCGGCTCGGCCTGCCAACGCCGGCAGATCCTGTCGACCGCGACCGGATAGCCGGTGAGGGTACCGTCGGCGGCGATGTGCAGCCGGAGAAAGCACTTGGCGTCCTCGATGCCCTGGCCCGCGAAGAGTTCGTTGAGATTGACCCCGAACAAGCCGGCGACCAGCAGGTAGAGCGCGGTGAGCTGGGTCGCCACCAGCCCGGCGATCGGACCGTAGACCACCGCTGCGGCGACCACCGGCAGCGGCCACGGCCAGGCGTGGAAGAAGAACTGGAGCCAGATCCAGCTGCCTGCGGCGGCCAGCCCGATGTGCGCGAAGCCGTGACAGAGTCCGAGAATCCAGTGCCGGGCGTGTCGTTTGCGGCCGGCGCTGGGCGGCTGGGCGAAGAAGACCGCGCCGGCCAGCGTGACGATCAGCATGATGGCCAGCGGAATGCTGAACAGCCGCTGCGCCGTCGCCTCCGAGCGCGGAGCCGCCACGCCGACCATGGCCAGCATCAGCAGCGTGTGCAGCCCGCCGAGCAGGGTGGCGAAGCCCGGGTTGCGCAGCGGTAGCCGGCCGAAGATGCCCCAGCCGTACCGGCGGGAGCGGGCGGCGTCCGGATAGCGGCCGGCCAGCTCGTACGACTGGCTGGTGCTGGCCCGTCGCACCAGGGTGTCCTTCGGAGGCACCTCGATGCGGCCCGGCAGCTTGTGGGTGGGGTAGAGGTAGGCGCCCCCGCCACCGCAGGTGACCAGATCACGGTCCGGTCCGGTGTACCGCGCGTAGTGGTGCAGGTCGCCGGAGAGCAGCAGCCGGACCCGGGCGCCGGTCGGGGCGATCACGGTACGGATGAAGTAGTCGATGGTGTCGTACTCGTGGGGCTTGTCGACGGCCTTGACCCAGCTCGGTTCCGGCACCGCGATGATCACCCGGGACTCGGCGGTGAGCCGCTGTGCCGCCTCCTCGAAGTAGCGCAGTTGCGGGTCGTCGAGATAGACCCCGGACTGCCCGTCCAGCCCGAACAGCCACCAGTCGGACGGCAGTTCGACGGCGAAGTAGGAACGACTCTGCGGGGTACGCCAGCCGCCGACGTTGTCGTCCCGGGAGCGGACGAAGAGCCGGAGGAAGGCGGTGAGACCGTCGTACCAGTCGTGGTTGCCGGGGACGGCGTAGAGCGCCGGAGGTGGACCGTCGGCCGGCGGCTGCGGCATGGCCGCCTGGTAGGGGCCCTTGCACCGGTTCTCGTACGCCTCGCCGCTCGCCGTCGGATAGACCTGGTCGCCGCCCATCAGCAGCATCTGGCCACGCGGCAGCCGGTGCCCGTCGACCTCCAACTCGGGGCGGGTGAGCAGGTAGGCGACCGAGTAGGTGGCGTTGAACCCGTCGCCGAGGTCGGCGACGAAGTCCAGCCACAGGTCGCCGTCCGGGCCGACCTGCCGGGTCACCGTGCCGGGCAGCGAGTTCTGCAACTCCCGCTTGTCCAGGTACGCGCCGAAGAGCAGCGCCAGCAGGGTACGCAGCCCGGTGCTGATCAACAGCAGCGGCGCCAGCCAGGGCACCGGGCGCTGCGGGGTGAAGCCGAGTTCGCGCGGATCGAGGCTGCCCGGCCGGGGTGGGGCCGCCGGCTGCGCCGGGATCGGCGGCGCCTGGTGATCGGTCATCGATGGCAGCCTAGTCGGGACGCCTCACGGACAAGGTCCGCCTGCCGACCGTTCCGGACGGCGTACCGGGCGTCTCCGGGACGGGTGCTCCGGTCGTCTGCCCGGGCACACCGGTGGAAACCCCCGAGCCGGGTCGGCGCCCGGTGTCGTACACTTGCCGGCGTTGCCGCCTTAGCTCAGTCGGTCAGAGCGACGCACTCGTAATGCGTAGGTCGACGGTTCGATTCCGTCAGGCGGCTCAGTCGAAGCGGTGCCCTGGTCGAACTGTTCAGGGCACCGCTTCATTGTGTCGGCCACCGCCGCTGTCGCCGGCCGAGATGATCAGCGAGCGAGCACCAACCAGGATCCGCAACCTACCTGGAAGGTCAACAGGATGACTCCGCCTTCTGCACACCGGGACCAGACGTGCACCTGGAAGCCATCCCGTCAGGAGTGGGACGCGTTCGTAGAACGTCAGCTTGACGAACTCGGGCTCACCTACGGAGAGCTGGCGGATCAGGCCGCACGACGGGACTTCCGGTCTCCCGAGGCGCTTGTCCTCTGGACGATGATCGGGTGAGCCGGAGCGGACCGGGCAGAGTTGCCGAGCGGTTCGCCGATGACCTCATCAGCATGCCGAGCCGTACGGCGTGCGACGAGCGGCTATTGCGACCAGGGACGCGACATCGAGTCCGGCGTGACTCCTGCGACGACGGTTGACGCCGTTGTGGTGGCCGCAACCCGGCTCGCGCCGACGAACCCTCGGCTCTGTTGGTTGCCGGCTGGCGGGCAGACGCCGACCGGCATCGACGACCACCCGCAGGCAGGCCGTTCGGGCCCGAAATAGCGGAACACCCCGGCACGGAGGGTTAGTGGGCGGACAATTCGGGTACGGCGGGTAGACGCGACCTACGCATGCCGATTGCGTCGGGTACGACGGCTGCGGCGCCGGCATCCGCTGAGCCTGGGAGGCGACGATGATGGAGAGCCGAGTCAAGGTGCTCGGGCACCCGGTCCATCCGATGCTGGTGATGTTCCCGATCGCCCTCTTCGTGTCCGCCACGATCTTCGACGTCATCGACGTGGCCGGTGGTCCGGCGTTCCTCGGCGAGCTGGCGTACTGGAACATCCTGGTCGGGCTGATCGGCGGGGTACTGGCGGCGATGGCCGGCGCGGTGGACCTGCTCGCCGTACCGGCTGGGACCCGGGCCAAGCGGGTGGGGGTGGCGCACGCCTCGACCAACATCGCCGTGCTGCTGCTCTTCGCCGCGGTCTGGGCGGTACGGCTGGCCGCGGACACCCGGGCGGCCGGCGGTGCCCTGGTCGCGATCGAGGTGGTGGCGGTCGCCGGTGCAGGGCTCGGCGCCTGGTTCGGCGGCGAACTGGTGGACCGGCTCGGCGTCGGGGTGGACCCGGACGCCGACCTGAACGCGTCGAGTTCGCTGCGTCCCCGGACCACTGCGGCGGCAGCCGCGGACCGCCCCAAGGAGCGGTGACCGGCCGGCCCCAAGGAGCGGTGACCGGCCGACCCCCAAGGAGCGGTGACCGGCCGACCCCCAAGGAGCGGTGACCGGCCGACCCCCAAGGAGCGGTGACCGGCCGACCCCCAAGGAGCGGTGACCGGCCGACCCCGAGGAACGGTGAGCGGCCGGCCGAGGAGCGGTAAGCGACCCCCGCCTGGATGCGTTGACCGGCCGCAGGACGGGTACCGGAGGTGGGGGCCGCCGCTCGATGGCGGCGCTGGGATCCGACGGGTGGCGGGATCGACGGAGGGAAGACGGCGGCATGGACGAGCCAGGACGTGGCACCGGAGACCGTGGCTGGGATCCGTTGGGGGAGTTGCAGGCACTCCGTGCGGAACTCGGCCGCCTGGTCGGCTCCGCGCTGGTCGGGGGCCGGGGCGGGCGGCCCGAGGTCGAGCTGACCCCGGGCGACGACGGTTGGACGGTGGTGGCCCGGCTGCCCGGGGTGGCCCCGGAGGAGGTCGCCCTGGAACTCGACGACCGCGAGCTGTGCATCCGGGCGCGCTCGGAGGCCGAGGTCAACGCGGACCACGGGATGGCCGGCAGCGGATCGCAGACCCGGGCCTTCGAGCACCGGGTGCATCTGCCGGCACCGGTCGACCCGGAGCGGATCGACGCCGTGATGGATCACGGCCTGCTCACCGTTACGCTGCCGAAGGCACCCCGGCCGGGTCGGCGGACGATCACCATCGGCGGCCGGCGGCACGACCCGGGCCAGCGCGCCGGGCGTACGACCGGAGCCGGTGGCCGGCCCGAGGCCGTGGACCCGGCCGCCGACCGGGAGCTGCACCGGCCGGACACCGCCGCCGGTACCCCGTCCTCCGGGTTCACGGTCTGAGCGGGCGGCGGAACCGGACCCGATGATCGGCAAGGTGCGGGACCTCGTCGACGACGTCGAGCGGATCGCCGTACTCCGGGCGAACGCGCTCGGAGACTTCATTTTCGCGTTGCCGGCGCTCGACGCGCTGCGGGCCGGTTATCCGGACGCCGAGTTGGTGCTGATCGGCGCGCCGTGGCACGAGCGCCTGCTCCGGGACCGGCCCGGCCCGGTCGACCGGGTGCTGGTGGTACCGCCCGCGCACGGCATCCGGGTGGCCGGAGCTGGCGAGCCGGAGCCGTCGGCGGCGTCGATGGCCCGGTTTCTCGACGCCGCCCGCCGGGAGCGGTTCGACCTCGCGATCCAGATGCACGGCGGCGGGGCGAACTCCAACCCGCTGGTCGCCGAACTCGGTGCCCGGGTGACCGCCGGGCTGCGCAGCGAGGACGCCCCGCCGCTGGACCGGTGGCTGCGGTACGTCTACTACCAGCCGGAGGTGGTCCGCTATCTGGAGGTCGCCGGTCTGGTCGGCGCCAGCCCGACCGGCCTGGTGCCCCGGCTCGTCGCCACCGAGGCGGACCTGGCCGAGGCGCGCATGGTGCTGGGCGAGCCGGTACGCCCCCGGATCGCCCTGCACCCGGGGGCGAGCGACCCGCGCCGCCGCTGGCCGCCGGAGCGCTTCGCCGAGGTGGCCGACCATCTGGTCGACGACGGGTACGAGGTACTGGTGACCGGCACCCCGGACGAGCGGGACCTCGCCGAGCAGGTGGTGGCGACGGCGCGGCTGCCGGTCCGCTCGGTGGCCGGCGACCTCTCGCTCGGTGGTCTGATCGGCTGTTACGCCGGCTGCGAGGTGGTGGTCTCCAACGACACCGGGCCGGTGCACGTCGCCGCCGCGCTGGACACCCCGACGGTCGGCATCTTCTGGGTCGGCAACGTGATCAACTGTGCGACGCCGCTGCGCGGCCGGCACCGGCCGATCGCCTCGTGGACCCTCAACTGCCCGGTCTGCGGCCGGGACTGTAGCCGGGAGCTCTATCCGGCCCGGGGCGGCGGCGGCCCGGCCTGCCCGCACCGGGTCTCCTTCGTCACCGACGTACCGGTGCTGGAGGTGCTGGAGGCGGTGGCGGATCTGACGGCGCGGTGACCTCCCAGGCTTCCATGGTCCGCTCGGTCACCGTGGTCGGCGCCTCCAGGTGGTACGCGCCGCTGGGCAGGACGCCGGCTCCGGCGTACCGGGCCATCACGGCGAGCTGGGCGGCCACGTCCTCGCCCTGGTGCCCCGGGTCGAGCCGGGTCCAGAAGTCGAATCCGCCCGCCGCGCACAGCCGGGACCGGTCGTAGAGGACGCAGCCGCCGATCCAGGAGACCTTGTACGCCCGCCACCGCCCGGCCGGCAGCCGGCGGGCCTCCGTCACGTGCAGCAGGTTCGCGGCCGAGTGGATCTGCGCCCGGTCCCACTCCGGCGTCCCGGGATACAGCCGTTCCGGCTCCGGTGGGCCGTCCCACTCGGCGTAGTGCCGATGCGTCTCCGGCCGTACGTCGTCCAGATAGGAGAGTCCGTGCACCGCGTTGCCGACGAAGCCGCAGTCGAGTTCGCGGATCGCGGTGAGCAGCCGGTCGACGGTGCCGGGCTCCAGCCAGACGTCGTCGTCGAGGAAGAGCACGTACCGGGCCGCCGAGGCGTCCAGCAGATAGCTGCGGTGTTCGGCCAGGCCCCGCCTCGGCAGCCGGCGGGTGAGCAGCACCGGATGGCCCCGGTGCCGGAGTACCCGGACCATCGCCGCCGCTGCCGGCCCGGCCCAGCCCGGTTCCCCGTCGGACTGGTCGCTGACCACCACCCCGAACGCGTCCGACCCGTACCGTCCGGCCGGCGCGCCGTCCTCGGCGGGACGCTGGGCGGCCAGCCCCGCCAGGGTGACGGCGAGTTCGGCGGGGCGGTTCCGGGTCGGCACCAGCACGTCCAGCAGCCGGGGCGTACGGAATTCGACCGCGCTGCCCTGGTCGAGCGGCCGGGTGGTCGTCCTCGGCGTCGCGCCGCCCGGACCGGGACGTGCGGCCGCGCTCACGCCCGCCGGCTCGACCTGGACGTCGCCGGGTGGGTCTCCGCCGAGGCGGGTACGGCCGCCCGCCCGCCGTCCGGCGCGGTGCCCGGGCCGGCCGGGTCCGGGCTTGCGGCGGCCTCGGCGCGGGCCGCCGCCTGTCGCCGGTCGTCGCCGTGCGAGCGGATCCGGTCGATCACCGCCGAGGTGGACCGGTCGGGTACGTAGCCCAGGGTGCTGACCTGCCCGCCGAGCCGGCGTACCAGGGGCGCCTCCGGGACCATGTCCGGCGGGTAGTCGCCGCCCTTGACGTAGACGTCGGGGCGGACCGCCTCGATCAGCCCGGCCGGCGAGTCCTCCTCGAAGACCACGACGTGGTCCACACAGGAGAGTGCGGCGAGCAGGGCCACCCGGTCCTCCACCGGGTTCACCGGCCGGTCCGGGCCCTTGAGCCGCCGTACGCTCTCGTCCGAGTTGACCGCCACCACCAGCAGGTCGCCGAGTTGACGTGCCTGATCGAGATAGCGCACGTGCCCCCGGTGCAGTACGTCGAAGCAGCCGTTGGTGAAGACGACCGCCCGCCCCTCGGCCCGGTGCCGCCGCACGAGTTCGACCAGGGCGTCCCGGTCGAGCACGATCCGGGCCGGTTCCCCGTCGGTCGACCCCAGGGCGGCGAGCAGGTCCTCGCGCAGGCAGACGCAGGTGCCGGTGTCCGAGACGGTGGTGGTCGCGGCGAGCTGGGCCAACTGGGCGGCGGTGGGCAGTGGCGCGTTGGCGGCCAGCGCCAGCGTCATCGCGGCCAGGTACGCGTCACCGGCGCCGACGGCGTAACTCGCCGGTACCGGAGTCGCGTGGCTGCGCCGGGACCGCCCGTCGGCCCCGCCCACCACCGCGCCCTCGGCGTCCAGGGTCACCGCCACCACGTCGGCACCGGTGCGTTCCCGCAGCTCGGCGAGGCGGGCCTGGGCGACCAGCGCCCGGCTGGCGCCGCCGGCCGCGACCGGCCGCCCACCGGCGGCACTCGACGTCTCGTCGCCGGCCACCACGATGTCGTCGCCGGAGACCCCGATCTCGTCACTGGTCACGGTGAGGCCGTCCCCGCCGCCCGGACCGCCGCCCTCGCCGCCGCCCGGCGGGCTCCCCTCCGGCGTGGTCGAGCCGTCGTCGTCGCGGCCACCGCTCTCGTCGGCGCCGCCGGAGGCGACCGGCGAGGCTGCGCCCTCGGGCGCGCCCTTTCCACCGGTGGCGGCCGTCGAGGGGTCGCTCTTTCCACCGGCGGCGGCCGTCGAGGGGTCGTCCTTGCCGCCGGTGGCCACCGTCGAGCCGTCCTCGGCGACGCTGACCCGGGTGCCGGCGAGCGCCGGCGTCGGGCTGGCCGGGCCGGCCGACACCGCCTCGTTCAGCAGCCGGGTCGCCTCGGCGAAGCTCGGGGTCACCACGGTCGGGGCGAGCCCGCGCCAGTAGGCCAGGTCGTGCGCGTCCAGGGCGACCGTGGCGAAGGAGTCGCGGTGCCGGACCAGCCAGCTGCGTACCGCCTCGGGCAGGGCGCCGAGACCGTAGTCGCAGACCACCAGCGTCGGGGCCTGCCCGTCCCGGTCGGCCCGCAGCTCCTCGGTCGCCCGGGCGAGCGCGTTCAGCATCCGGTGTACGCCCTCCTCGGGCAGCGTCTCGTCGGCGTCGCCCTCGTCCTCTCGGAGCAGGATCTGGTCGGCGGCGAGCAGTCGCCGTTTCACCGGGGTCGGCCGGCCGGGCTGGCTGATGGTCCGGTCCCAGACTCCGGCCCGGTCCAGGCAGTCGTGCAGTTCGTCACCGGCCACGTCGGCGCCGACCGGGGCGACCAGCGCGGCCCGGCCGCCGAGCGCGGTGAGGTTGACGGCGGTGTTCGCCGCGCCACCGGCCGCGGTCAGCCGACGGCGCAGGGTCAACACCGGCGCCGGGGCCTCCCGGCAGAGCCGGTCCGACTCGGCGAAGCGCCATTCGTCGAGCATGGCGTCGCCGACCACGAGTACGCCCCTGCCGAGCCAGCTCTCCACCACCGAGGCCAACCGGCGCTGTTCCGCTGCGTCTGTCGCCATGTGGCGCGGGTCCCCGGTGCCCGGCCCGACAAACCTGATCCGGTCGCGCCCGTGCGGCTCGGCGGCGCCCGTACGGCGGTTTTGGCACCTGCCGTACCGGGAACGTCCTTTCCATGAGACATGACTAAACGGTCTCTCAGCACATATACCCCCCGTTTCCCAGGAAGGAGAACCGAGATGACCGCGACCTTGCAGGGCAAGCGCATCGCGTTCCTGGCCACCGACGGCGTGGAGGAGGTCGAGTACACCCGTCCCCGGGAGGCGGTCGAGGCGGCCGGGGGCCGGGCCGAACTGGTCTCCCTGGAGGGCGGCCGGATCCAGGCCTTCAACCACCTGGACAAGTCCGGGACGTACGAGGTCGACACGACCGTGGCCGAGGCGGACCCGGCCGCCTACGACGGCCTGGTGCTGCCCGGCGGGGTGGCCAACCCGGACGCCCTGCGGGCGAACCCGGACGCCGTCCGGTTCGTCCGGGCGTTCTTCGACGCCGGCAAGCCGGTCGGGGCGATCTGCCACGCACCCTGGACGATGATCGACGCCGAGGTGGTCAAGGGGCGGACCCTCACCTCCTGGCCGAGCCTGCGGACCGATCTGTCGAACGCGGGCGCGCACTGGGTCGACGAGGAGTGCCACGTCGACAACGGCCTGGTGACCAGCCGCAAGCCGGACGACCTGCCGGCGTTCTGCGCCAAGCTCGTGGAGGAACTCGCCGAGGGCCGGCACTGACCCCGCGCACGGTTCGGCGCCGGCCGTCGGCCGGCGCCGAACTGTTGTCGTCGGCCCGCGTCGAACTGTTGTCGTCGGCCCGCGTCGAACTGTTGTCGTCGGCCCGCGTCGAACTGTCGGCGGGTCCGGCGACCTGTCCGGTTTCCGGCCGGGAGTAGGACGGGACCGGCGGTAGGCATCTTCTGTGCCATCGGGGGGAGAAGGCACTATGACCACCGCTGAGGAAGCGCGACCGGCCCTGACTCATCGGCAGATCCTGCTGCTGATGAGCGGTCTGATGACCGGCATGCTGCTGGCCGCCCTGGATCAGACCATCGTCGGAACGGCGCTGCCGACCATCGTCGGCGAACTCGGCGGGATCAACCACTACTCGTGGGTGGTCACCGCGTACCTGCTGGCGTCGACCGCCTCCACCCCGCTGTACGGCAAGATGGCCGACATCCTCGGCCGCCGCCCGGTCTTCCTCTTCTCCATCGGGGCGTTCCTGGTCGGCTCGCTGGCCGCCGGGTTCGCCCAGGACATGACCCAGCTCATCATCACCCGAGGGGTGCAGGGGCTCGGCGCGGGCGGGCTGATGACACTCGCCTTCACCATCATCTCCGACGTGGTGTCGCCCCGGGAGCGTGGCCGCTACCAGGGGCTCTTCGGCGCGGTCTTCGGGGTCTCGTCGGTGGCCGGGCCGCTGGTCGGCGGCTACTTCGCCGAGCACGACTGGCGATGGATCTTCTTCCTGAACGTGCCGCTGGCGGTGGTGGCCATCATCGTCTGCTACCACGTGATGCGACTGATCCCGTTCCAGCGCCGGCAGCACGCCATCGACTGGCTCGGCGCCGGCCTGCTGGTGGCCGGGGTGAGTTCGCTGCTGCTCGCGCTGAGCTGGGGCGGCAACGAGTACCCCTGGGGCTCCGGGGTGATCATCGGGCTCTTCGTGGCCGGCGGCGTGCTCGGCGTACTCTTCCTGGTCCAGGAGGCCCGGGTGGCCGAGCCGATCCTGCCGCTCAAACTCTTCCGCCGGTCGACCTTCGCGCTCGCCAACAGCGCCGGCTTCATCCTCGGCCTGGTGATGTTCGGGTCGATCATCTTCATCCCGCTCTATCTCCAGATCGTCAAGGGCGCCTCGCCGACCGACAGCGGTCTGCTGATGCTGCCGATGATGGCCGGCGTGATCGTCACCTCGGTACTCTCCGGGCGGGCGATGAGCCGGATCGGCCGGTACAAGTGGTTTCCGGTGGCCGGGGCGGTGGTGCTGGTCGCCGGCATGCTGCTCTTCACCCAGTTGCAGGTCGACACCCCGCTCTGGAACGCCTTCATCTACATGGTGATCATCGGCGTCGGGCTGGGCCTCTGCATGCAGTCGCTGGTCCTCGCCGTGCAGAACGCGGTCGAGATGCGCGACCTCGGCGCCGGTACCTCGGCCGCCACCTTCTTCCGATCCCTCGGCGGCTCGTTCGGGGTGGCGATCCTCGGCGCGGTGCTCTCGGCCGGGCTCTCCGGCGGGCTCGGCGACCGGCTGCCCGGGGCGATCGCCCAGCTCGCGCCCGCGCAGCAGGTGCAGTTCGCCGGCGCCACCACCGAGTTCTCGGTCAACGAGCCGTCCCGGATCCTGGCGCTGCCGGCCCCGATCCGGGCCGCCGTGCAGGAGTCGTTCGTCGACGCGCTGCACACCGTCTTCCTGGTCGCCGGGCTGATCGCCCTGCTGGCGGTCGCGGTCACCCTGGCGATGCCGAACAGCGAACTGCGCGGCGGCCCGCCGCCCGCCTCCGGCGAGCGGCTGGCCCGGGACCGGAAGGGCGAGGCGGCCACCGAGATGGAGGCGAACACCCAGACGCTGATCTGACCCGCTCGGCGGGCTACTTCAGGACGACGCGGGCTACTTCGGGACGACGCGGGCTACGTCAGGACCACGCGGGCTACTTCAGGACTACCTGGCCGGTCCGCTCGAACGCGGCCAGGTCGTCCAGGGTCTCCAGCACCGTGTCGGAGACCGGCGCCGGCAGCGCCCGGCTGGGGAAGAAGCCGGCGTCGGTGGTCTCGTCGGTACTGCTGAGCAGCTCGCCGGACCAGGCGTCGACCCGGAAGGCGACGACGAAGAGCTGGTACGTGTCGCCGTACATGTTGGTGAAGGTGCGCTCCGGGCCGGTGTACATGGCGAACGGGGTGACCTCGGTGGCGGTCAGCCCGGTCTCCTCCCAGACCTCGCGGACCGCGCACTCCGCGATCGACTCGCCGAGTTCCATCGCGCCGGCCGGCAGCGCCCAGTAACCGTTGTCGGAGCGCTCGATCAGCAGTACCTGGCCGGCCGTGTCGCGTACCACGCCTCGGGCGCCGACGAACATCAGCGTACGGTCACCGGCGAGGGCGCGGAGCTGGCCGAGGTACGACTCGGCCCACGGGATACTGCTCATCGGCCTGCCTTCCAAGGGTGGTCAAGGTGTGAGCTGCGACACTAGGTTGTGCTCCATGCGTAGCACGATGATGGACGCACCCCTGCTGATTTCCCGCATCCTCGAACACGGCAGCACGGTGCACGGCGATGCCGAGGTGGCCACCTGGCTGGGCGACGGCTCGCGCCGTATGACGTACGCCGAGGTCGGTGCGACCGCCGCCCGGCTCGCGCACGCGCTCCGCGACGACCTCGGGATCACCGGTGACCAGCGGGTGGCCACCTTCATGTGGAACAACGCCGAGCACCTGGTCGCCTACTTCGCGGTGCCGAGCATGGGTGCCGTGCTGCACACGCTCAACATCCGCCTCTTTCCCGACCAGGTGGCCTACATCGCCAACCACGCCGAGGACCGGGTGGTGCTGGTCGACTCGACACTGATCCCGTTGCTGGCCAGGGCGTTGCCCGAGATGTCCACTGTAGAGCATGTGGTGGTGGTCGGCGGCGGTGACCCGGCTGCGCTGCACTCGGCCGGGGGTGGGCGGATCGCCGTACACCACTGGGACGAGCTGCTGCGGGACCGGCCGGACCGGTACGATTGGCCCGAGCTGGACGAGCGGGACGCCGCCGCCCTCTGCTACACCTCGGGGACCACCGGCAACCCGAAGGGCGTCGCCTACTCGCACCGGTCCATCTGGCTGCACTCGGTGCAGATCTGCCTGCCGGAGTCGTTCGGGCTCGGCCCGACCACCCGGGAACTCGCCATCGTGCCGATGTTCCACGCGATGTCCTGGGGCATCCCGTACGCCGCCTTCCTCTCCGGCGCCTCGCTGGTGATGCCGGACCGGTTCCTCCAGGGCGCCCCGATCGCCGCGATGATCGCCGCCGAGCGGCCGACCCTGGCCGGCGCGGTGCCGACGATCTGGACCGACCTGCTCAACCACCTGGACGCGAACGAGGTCGACACCTCGTCGCTGACCGAGGTGATCGTCGGTGGCTCGGCCTGCCCGCCCGCGCTGATGCACGCCTTCGCGGAACGGCACCACATCGACGTGATCCACGCCTGGGGGATGACCGAGATGTCCCCACTCGGCTCGGTGGCCCGGCCGCCGGCCGGAGTGACCGGCGAGGACGCCTGGCGCTACCGCTACACCCAGGGGCGGGTGCCGGCCGGGGTCGCCGCCCGGATCGTCGGCCCGGACGGCACGCAACTGCCCGCCGACGGCAAGTCCGTCGGCGAACTGGAGGTCCGCGGCCCGTGGGTGACCGCCCGGTACGTCGGCGACGACGCACCGGACCCGGAGAAGTTCCGGGACGGCTGGCTGCGTACCGGCGACGTCGGCACGCTCTCCGCCGACGGTTTCATCACCCTCACCGACCGGGCCAAGGACGTGATCAAGTCCGGCGGTGAGTGGATCTCCTCGGTCGAGTTGGAGAACGCGCTGATGGCGCATCCGGCGGTGCTGGAGGCGTGCGTGGTCGGCGTACCGGACCCGCGCTGGGACGAGCGTCCACTCGCGACGGTGGTACGGCGGGAGGGTGCCGAGGTCGGCGCGGCGGAGCTGCGGGAGTTCCTCGCCGAGCGGGTGGCCGGCTGGCAGCTGCCCGAGCGGTGGGCCTTCGTCGACGCCGTACCCAAGACCTCGGTGGGCAAGTTCGACAAGAAGCGGGTACGCGCCGACTACGCCGCCGGCACCCTCGACGTGGTCCAACTTCCGACCTGAACCGGGGATTCCCGGCCCGGCCCACCGGTCCGGTCGACCCGTTGCCAACTCGATGTCGCGGCGGGAAGGATGTTGACCACGCGGAGGGGGCGAGCGATGCGAGCGGTGGCGGTGACGGCACTGGGCGGTCCCGGTGTGCTGCGGGTGGTCGAGTGGCCGGATCCGACGGCCGGCCCCGGCGAGATCCTCGTGCGGGTACGCGCGGCGGCGGTGCACCCCGCCGACCTGGCCGCCCGGATCGGGCGGATCCCGGGCGGCCCGATCGAGCCACCCTTCCTGCTCGGCTGGGACTTCGCCGGTGACGTGGTGGCGGTCGGCGAAGGGGTCACCGAGCACCGCCCCGGCGGCCGGGTGGCCGGAATGGTGCCCTGGTATCTCACCCGGGGTGACGTCGGAGCGTACGCCGAGTTCGTCGTCGCCGAGCCGGACTGGCTGGTCGCGGTACCCGACGAGCTGGACGCGGCGGAGGCGGCCACGGTGGGCCTGAACGCGCTGACCGCTCGGCAGGGGCTGGAGATGATGTCGCTGGCCGCCGGGTCGACGGTGCTGGTCATCGGGGCCAGTGGCGGGGTGGGCGGCTTCGCCGCCCAGTTGGCGGTCCGGGCCGGTCACCAGGTGGTCGCGGTGGCCAGCTCCGACGACGAGGAGTGGGTACGCGGCCTCGGCGTCGCCGAGGTGCTGCCCCGCTCCGCCGAGCTGGCCGGGCTCGGGTTCCCGGCGGTCTTCGACGCGGTGCCGGTCGGGGCGGCGGCCGGAGCCGCCGTCGCCGACGGCGGCGTCCTGGTGACGACCCGGCCGGTCCCGCCGCTCGACCCGCCGCGCGACGTGCGGCAGCAGACCGTCATGATCCGGCTCGACCAGCCGATGCTCGCGGAGTTGATGACCGAGGTGGCCAAGGGGCGGCTGCGGACCCGGGTCGCGGCCTCGCTGCCGCTGGCCGAGGCGGCCCACGCACACCGGTTGGTGGAGGCGGGACGACTGCGCGGAAAGGTCGTCCTCATGCCGTAGCGGCCGTCGCCGGCCGCGGGGCCGACGGCGGGGTCAATGCCCACGGGCGGCGCCGCCGTCCACGGTTGGCGGCGGGGTCGCTGTCGACGGGCGGCGCCCGGCCGTCCATGGTCGACGGTGCGGGAGCCGCGCGGACGGAACCGCGCCGATGTTGGGCCGGATGGGATAGCGTCGTCGGGTATGAGCGAGCCGTGGCCGGCGGGCCGCGCGGCGCCGGTCGACGGCGGCGCCGATCGCAGCATTCCCGGGCCCGGTCCGGTCGCCGCGACCGGGGAACCCCAGTCGGGACTGCGCGGGGTGGACTACGCCGCCGCCGCCGAGTGCCTCTGGCGGTGGGTGACGGCGCCGGCCGACGCGGTGGTGACGGCCTTCCTGACCGGGTACGCCCGGCTCCCCGCAGCCGACCGCCGGAGGCTCCGTGCCGAACTCGGCCCCGACGAGCTGTACACACTGCTCACCTTCGCCCGCCGCCGCGCGCTCGCCGCGATCCGTACCGAGGATCCGGCCGAGGTGCTGGTCGCGTTCGACGCGTTCTCCGCGATCGAACTGCACCGGATCGACTGGCGGGACGTCTGGGTCAGTACCGCGCTGGTGTCGTACGCGGCGGAGCGGCTCGGGCTGGCGCCCGCCGAGGCGGTACGCGGGGCGGCCGACCGGGCGGATCCGGAACTCGCGGCGCTGCTCGCCGAGGTGACCCGGGACAGTGTCGACCTCACCGGGGAGTGCGGCTACCGGGTGCTGGCGACGCCGACCGGCCGGGTACTCGTCGACGACGAGGGCGGGGCGTACACGCCCGCCGCCGACCTGGCCGGGCTCGCCTTCGAGGCCGCCGAGATGCTGGAGGGCGACCGCTACCAGGTCGGCCAGGTGTCGGTGGCGGCCACCCTGCCGGCCACCCGGCTGGGCGTCACCGGGCAGCCGGCGGTGTCCACCGCCACGGACCGGCTCACCGGCTGCGCCTACCTGCACGCCACACCGGGAGACGCCGGCGCCGACCAGCAGTACCTTCTGCTCTTCCTGGCCGAGACGGAGAGCGAACCGGACGCGGCGACGATCGTCGAAGCGGCGCTGCGGCACCAGGAGCGCGGGACCGCCGGCTGGGCGGTGGCCGCCGGCCGGCTCTGCGCGGTGCTGGTCGCCCGGTCGACGGTCTCCGGCGTACGGCCGGGCGAGGACCGGGACTCGCTCGCCCGGTTCGGCCCCCGGCTCACCGCCATCCTGTCGACCGGAGGCGCACCCGTCGGCTGAGGCGGCCCACCCTGCCACCGCGCCCCGGAAGCCCGATACCGGGCGAGCCACCGATTCGGATGTCACCGGACGACCGGCCGGGAGGTCGTATCTGGTGAACGGACCGGTGGGCAGGGGACGGTGTGGACGGACATCAGGCAATTCGAGAGGTGTACGCGGCTTCGGCGGCGCGGCTGGTGGCGCAGCTCTTCGCGGTGACCGCCGACTACGCCGAGGCGCAGGACGCCGTACAGGAGGCGTTCGTCCGGGCGCTGGCCCGGGCGGGCCGGTTCCGCCAGGTCGAGAACCCGGAGGCGTGGCTGCGCACTGTCGCGCTGAACGTGGCCCGGAGCCGGTTCCGGCGTCGGCTACGACTCGACCGGCTGATCCGCTCCGGCCGGCTGGGCGGGGCCGAGCGGGCCAGCCCGGAACTGTCGCCGGACCACGTGGCGCTGGTCGCCGCCCTGCAACGGTTGCCCAGGGCCACCCGGGAGACCGTGGTGCTGCACCACATCGGCGACCTGCCGGTGACCGAGGTCGCCACGACGCTGGGCTGCTCGGTGGAGGCCGTCAAGACCCGACTGGTACGCGGTCGGCAGGCCCTCGCCGGGCACCTGAGCGAGCGTGCCGGAGCGGCGACCGCCACCGCCGCCGGCCGGACAGAGCACCGCTGAGCCGTCCGATCTTCCCGAATACCGCCGCGCGACTCTTACCGGAGGATCTCCATGCCTGAACCCGACTTCGCCGGTCTCGGCCAGGCGGCCCAGGCCGCGTTCAGGCCGCACTTCGCCGAGGTGGAACGCCGGTCGCGGCGCCGACGGCGGCGTACCCGGGCGGCCGGGGTCGCCGGCCTGGTCGCCGTGGTCGCCGTCGGTGCCGGACTGGTCTGGCGCGGCCTGCCCTCGGACGACGGCGCCGCCGACCGGATCGGCACGCTCGCCCCGCCGGGCCGGCTCGACCGCACCCCCGACTTCGTACCGACGCCGGACCCGAGCGCCTCGGCGCGTGGCGGCACCCCGGCCCCCTCCACCGTCACCGGCCGGATGCTCGCCGGCGACCTGCGCCACCTCTACCTGCGGTACCGCGACTGCCAGGGCGACAACTGCGCGATCCGGCTCGCGGCCAGCGTGGACGGCGGCGCGACCTGGGAGTCGTACCCGCTGCCGGTGCCGGACAACAGCGGGGTCCACCTGCGGGTGGTGGCACCCCGGACCCTGGTCGCCGAGGTGGAAACCCGGCCACGGGACGCCGAGGGGCGGATCGACATCCGGCGGAGCGAGGAGTTCTGGCTCGCCAGCAACGACGGCGGGGTCAACTGGCGGAGGACCGAACTCACCGAGGTCGCCGCCGTGCCGGAGACCTTCCGGCCGCTGGCGTGGGTCCCCAACCTCGACGGGTTGACCGTGCTCGCGGCGGACCCGACGACCGGGGACGTCGTCCGGCTCGCCCGGAAGGTGCCGCTGCACAGCGCCCGGGTGATCGAGGACATGCCGGCCGGGGCGGGACTGTGGGTGACCGGCTGGACGGACCGACGGGTCGGCTCGGTACGGGAGCCGAACGGCACCGTCTCGGAGAACAAGGTGATCTACAGCGGCAGCGCGATCCGGGTCAGCCGGGACGGCGGGCGCACCTGGCGGCAGTCGGTACTGCCCGAGGACATCCTGGCCGGCGGCAACTTCGGCGCGGCTGCCCTGGCCATCGGCGACCGGGTCGCCTACGCGGTCGGCCAGCTCGACGGCGAGCTGCGGGTGTACCGCAGCGAGGACCAGGGGCGGAACTGGCGGCGTACGGCCGCCCGGGCCGAGGTGGGCGACCGGATGATTCAGGCCGGACTCCGGCCCGACGGCACGCTGCTGATCCAGGTCGGCATCCTGGCCGGCGAGAACCCGGTGATGTTCGAGGGTCTGGACCGGGGTGAGCGGCTCCGGGAGGTCCCGGTCGGGCCGGGCGCGTCGGCGGTCGCCCTTCCCGACGGGTACGCCCAGCCGGGCAACCAGGACTCCTCCGGCGGGTGGCTCTCCGAAGACGGCGTCCGGTGGCGGTACGTCGGCCCGCCCACGATCCGCCGCTGACCCCGCCCGCGGCTCAGGACTCGCTGGTCACCACGAGTACCTTGCCGACCGCCGAGTTCTGCACCGCGGCGTGCGCCTCGGCCACCTCGTCCAGCGGGTAGTAGTGCAGCGGCAGACCCGCCTCCGCGCCGATCCGGAGCACCCCGGACGACGCGGCGGCGGCGACGTCCGTCACGGCCTGCGCCTTGGCCACCGCCGGCAGGGTGTAGACCAGCACGAACTGCCAGCGGACGTTCGGCACCATCAGCGGGCGGACCGGCAGGGTGAGCGTGGCGCCACCGTCGTCGGCGTAGACCGCGACCGCGCCGTTGGCGCCGATCACCTGGCAGTCGATCTCGGCGTTGCGGGCGGCGGCGACCTCGACGATCGCGTCCACCCCGTCCGGCGTGATCTTCCGGATCTCGCGGACCACGTCCTCTTCGCGATAGTTGATCACGTACGAGGCACCGGCCGCGACCGCGAGCTGGGCCTTCTCGGCACTGCTGACCGTGGCGATGACGGTGGCGTCGGCCCACCGGGCGAGCTGGATGGCGGCGTTGCCGACCGCCCCCGCCCCGCCCTGGACCAGCACGGTACGTCCGGTGAGCGCGCCGACGTCGAGGCGGTCCGGCATCGTCTCGCCGGCCGTCAGGCAGCGGTGCGCGGTCATGAACGGGATGCCGAGGGCCCCGCCGAGGTCGAAGGAGGCCGAGCCGAGCCGCACCACCTGCCGGGCCGGCACCACCGTGTACTCCGCCGCGGTGCCCCACGGCCGCTGCCAGGCCGCCTCCCAGATCCAGACCCGCTCGCCGGTCAGCTTCGCGTCGACACCGGTACCGACCGACTCGATGATCCCCGCACCGTCCTGGTTAGGAATCTGCCAGCCGTGCCGGGGCGGCGTGCCGGAGCCGTCACCCTGCCGCGACTTCCAGTCGGTGGGATTCACCCCGGAGACGGCGACCCGGACCAGGACCTCGCCCGGACCCGGCTCCGGCACCGGCCGCTCCACCACCTCTAGCACGGACGGATCGCCGGTGCGCTGGTAGACGGCCGCCCTCATCGTCGACTTCCCCGGTGCTGTCACGCCGATCACCCCTCGTCTCGATCCGCCGGCCGGCCCGCCCGCCCCGCGTACGGGTGCACGGCGGGCAGCGCACCCGCACGCGGTACGACCGATCACCATCTTGCTGCCCGTACGCGTGGATCGCCGGAGTTTCCGTCCCCGGAGGCGGGTGGGCGAGATCACAGACCCGCCCCGTCGGCCCTGGGCGGGTGCGCAGCGACGAGGAACACGCCGTGAAAGCCCGGTCAGGGATCGTTCAGGTTTGTCGGGTAGGACTGTTGGGCAAGGGTCCGTCTGTCGAGGGCGCCGACCTGCCGGGCGGTTGCGCCGGAGGCGGCAGCCGGGCGGGCGGCGTTGGCGCGGAGTCGACGGAGGCGTTCCGGGGCGCCCGTGCCAGCGACGTACGAGTCGCCCGGACCGTCGGGCGCGGCCGACCGGAGACGTGGAGACGCCGATGGGAACCTCAGCCGAGCCTGCGGTGACGGCTGCCGTCGTCCCGTCGGCCGGCCAGGCCGGGGCCCCGTCGGCGGGGCGGGCGGGGGGCTCGTCCGGGGGTCGGGACCGGTACCTGGACCTGTGGCGGGCGGCCGCGCTGGTCCGGGTGGTGACCTATCACGTACTCGGCTGGATCTGGCTGACCGTGCTCTTCCCGGCGATGGGGCTGATGTTCGCGCTCGCCGGCTCGCTGATGGCCGGCTCGCTGGACCGTACCGGCCCGGGGGCCGTCGGGCGGCGGCTGCGCCGGTTGCTCCCCCCGCTGTGGGGCTTCGGGGCGGTCACCCTCACGCTGCTGCTGGTCACCGGCTGGCGTACGGCGCCGGCGGCGGCACTCGGCTGGGGCGAACTGGTCTGGTGGGTCTTTCCCGCCCGTACCCCGCCGGTCGGCGACCAGTCGTGGGCCTGGGCCTACAACGTGGTGCTCTGGTACATCGTCACCTATCTCTGGCTGGTACTCCTCTCGCCGGTGCTGCTCGCCGCGTTCCGCCGCTGGCCGTGGCAGAGCCTGGCGCTGGCCGTGGCGCTGCCGATCGCCTTCCGGTTCAACATCGTCAACGTCGGCGGGTACTTCAACGAGCAGGCGCTCAACGTCAGCACCTACCTGGCCTGCTGGTTGCTCGGTTTCGCGCACCACGACGGGCTGCTGCGCCGGATCCCCGCCCGGCGGTACGCGCTCGCCGTCGGGCTGCTCGCGCTGACCGGGGCCGGTTGGGTGCTGGCGGTCGGCTGGTCGACCGGCAACTACGACCTGAACCGGATCGCGGGCGGCAACACCCTCTGGTCGATGGCGTTCGTCGCGACGGTGCTCCGGTTCCGGCCCCGGCTCGACTGGCTGGGCCGGATCCGCCTGCTGGACCGCCTCGTGGAGCTGTTGAACGCCCGGGCGGTCACCATCTATCTGTGGCACCTGCCGCTGGGCGTGCTGGCCGGGGCGCTGATCGCCCCGCTGGCGGTCTCCGGCTGGGTGCAGACCGTCACCGTCCGGCTGGCCGCCGTCTGGCTGCTGGTGGCCGTCGCGGTGGCGCTGTTCGGCTGGATCGAGGATCTGGCCGCCCGTCGCCGGCCGGCGCTGGTGCCGGCCCGGGTCAGCCCGGGGCGGCGGGGGACCGCCCGCAGCGCGCCGTCCGGACGGGTCGCCGGAGCCGGGGTACCCGGGGCCACGCCGGGGATCGCTCCGGCCGCGCCTCCGCCGCCGGCCGTGACCGCGCCGGCCGTGACCGCGGCGGTGCCGGCCGCCTCGGGGGCGCGGCGCTGGCACCGGGCGATGGCCTCCACCGTGGCGGTGCTGGCCGTCGGGCTCGGGGTCATGGCGCTCAACCTCTGGCCCGGGGTGACCACCCGCAGCCAGGCCCAGCCGTCCCCGGCCGAGGTCACCTACCACCTCTCCGACCTGCCCATGCTGCTGGACGGCAGTTCGGAGCGGCCGTCGCCGACCCCGGCGACCGGAACGAGCCCCGGCTCGGTCACCGTGCACGGCCAGGTCTATCCGCGTGCGGTGCTGACCGCCGCGCCGAGCCGGGTCCGGGTGCAGCCGCCCGCCGGCTGCGAACGGCTCCGGGCCGTGATCGACGTCGGCGCCGACGACGTCGAGGTCGCCTTCGCGGTACGCGCGGACGACGTGACCGTCTTCGAGTCGGGGGTACGCAGCCGGGCGGACAGCGCCGAGCGGATCGACGTGGCGATCGCCCGCGCCAGCTTCGTCGACCTGGTCACCAGCAGCCCGTCCGGTGGCGCGGTCGGCGTCTGGGCCGACCCCCAGTTCGTCTGCGCCCCGTAACCGTTGGCCGAGCGCCGCCGCAGCCGCCCCCGGACGGGTGTCCGGGCCGGTCGGCCGGCGGTCAGCGCGAGCGGAGCACCACGTCCTTGCTGAGGTCGCCCCAGCCGGTCTCCCGGGCCCGGGCGACGGTGTCGCGCAGCTGCGACTCGTCCACCGGCTGCTCCCGGCCGGCCTGCTGGAGCGCGACCGCGAAGTTGGCGCAGAGGTATGTCAGCAGGTCGTCGTCGGCGTGCAGGATCTCGCAGATGCCGGCGACGCGGCGGCGGTGGAAGAGCCCGGCCATCCCCGCCAGGGCGGCCTGCTCGTGACCCTCGACGTCGATCTTGAACAGCAGCGAGTCGTCGTCGCCGAGCCGGATCCGCTCGTCCAGCCGGAAGCACTCCACCTCGACACCCCGGTCGTTCTGCACCCGCAGCGAGGCGACGCCGGTGTGCTCGTGCAGATAGAGTCGGGCGGTGCCGGGCCGGTCGCTGGCGGCACCCGCGTGCAGTACGGTGCCCGGATAGTCGCCGGTGGCCGCCGCGACCGTCTTGCGCAGCCAGGGCAGGACGGCCGGGTTCGGCTCGACCAGATGCAGTTCGCGGAGGCCGTAGTAGCAGGTCGAGAAGGCCACCTCGCCATAGTTCGCGCCGACGTCGACCGCCACCGTGGGCCGGATCTCGGAGACCAGGCGCCGCCAGGCGGCCACCGCCTTCCGGTCGAGGTTTCCCTTGTAGACGGCGAGTTCGGTGCCCCGGATGTCGGTGTGGTCGGCGTGCAGTACCACGCCGATCTCGTTGCGGAACGCCCCGGCGCGGGTCCGCAGGGCGATCCGGTGGGCGGCCCTGCGGACGTGGTGCGCACCGGACTGGTGGTAGGCACGGCGCAGCGTCGATCGAAAAGTTGGCATACCGTTGACCGTTCTCGCTGATCGTTGGGGGTTGTCACACGTCCGGTGGGGCCGCCGGCGCTCCCCGGACGGTCCGGCGGCAGTGCCGGCCAGTTTCGTTGCGGTACGGGCGGTGCCGGCCGTACCGGTTCAGCCGCGCCACACCTCGCCCTCCAGCGACCTCCTCCAGTAGGGCCTGCTCCTCGGGCAGGTTACACAGACAATCACCTAGAGCAACAGACCCGATACGCAACGGAGTGATACGCGGGATTCTCTCGCATTTTCCCTGCTGACGCCCCGGGTGCCGGACAGTCCCGGCGCACCCGGGCGTACGCCGCACGAACCCCGATGTCAGGCGCTGTTCCGCCCGGCCCGGAGATCCGCCCCGGGCACCTCCGGCGGAGGCGCGCGCCACCCCCGCCGGCCGGGCCGGCGTGGTCGGAAAGCCGACAGCGGTGCGTTCGACCGTCAGCCGGCCGGTGCCGAGGCCAGGCCGGCGAGGACCCGGTGCAGGCGCGCCGCGCTCTCCGGATCGAACTCGGGGCGGCTCAGGTCGACCGGCGTGTCCCGCCGGAAGGCCGAGAGCGGGCGGTCGGGCGGGTCGGCCAGCAGGTCGACCAGTGCCGGGGTGACCTGCTCCACCCGCCTGGCGAAGAGCCGGGCCAACACCCGGACCAGGGCCCGGGTCGGTTGCCGGAACGGGTCGGCCAGCCCGGTGTCGACGAAGAGCGGGTTGTAGAGCACGTACCGGATTCCGCTGCCGGCGTGCCGGGCCGCGAAGGAGACCCCGAGCAGGTCGTTGGCGCGGGCACCCTGCATGGTGGCCCGGAAGCCGCTGTACCGCCGTCGCAGTTGCAGGTCGTCCCAGTGGATCCGGCCGGCCGGGATGCCGCCGGTGCCGCAGAGGTTCAGGATCACTGGCCGGTCCGCCCGGCCCAGCGGCTCGCGCAGCAGTTCCGGCAGCAGGAACCGGCTGAGTACATACAGCGCGAAGGTTCGTTCGAAGCCTTCCACGGTCTCGGCGCGGCCGGTGTGGTAGCGGCCGACGCAGAGCACCACGGCGTCGAGCACCTCGTACCGGGCCCGCAGTTTCGCGGCGAGCGCGGTCGTCCCGGCCACCGAGCCCAGGTCGACCCGGTGCACGGCGAGCCGGTCGGCGTACCCCCGGCGGGCCGCCTCGGCCCGCAGCGCCGCGCCGGGCCCTTCGGCGCTGCCGATCGCCACCACCCGGACCCCACCGTCGAGGAGCTGCCGGGCCAGCCCGGCCCCGATGCCCCGGGTACCCCCGGTGATCAGCACTGTCCTCACCCGTCGTCTCCCGTCCCCCGTCGCGGATAACCTGATCCTCGGCTTGCTGACGGACGGGCGAAAGAAGGCACATCGATGTCCCCTGACGAGGCCCCGGCCGGGGCGCCGGCCCCGAATCCACCGCCGAACCCGACGGTCGCCATCCGGGTGCCGGTCACCGAGGCGGACCGGGCAGCCTGCTCGGCACAGGACGTACTGCACCGGGTCGGCGACAGGTGGAGCATGCTGGTGCTGTCGCTGCTCAGCCGGCGCAGCTACGGCTTCAACGAGCTGGACCGGGCCGTCGTCGGGCTCAGCCGTCGGATGTTGACCCGTACGCTGCGCGGACTGGTCCGCGACGGGCTGGTCAGCCGTACCGGTCCGGTGGCGGTCGCCGGCCGGGTCGAGTACGCCCTCACCGGCCTGGGGCGCTCGCTGCTGCCGCTGGTGGTCGCGCTCGGCGAGTGGGCGGTGGCCAACCAGCCCGCCATCACCCGGGCACGGGCCCGGGACGACGCCCGGACGAACGGAGAGCCGTCGACGGGCACCACCCTGCGGGCGCGAGGCAGCCAGCACCGATTGCCGTGATCGCGGCGTGCCGGGCCGGCGTACGGGGGACGATGGCCGCATGCGGGCGGTGCTGATGCGGCGACACGGCGGACCGGAGGTCCTGGAGACCGTGGAGGTCCCGGCGCCGGAGGCGGGCGCCGGTCAACTCCTGGTGGACGTCGCCGCCGTCGGGGTCAACTTCACCGACGTCTACCAGCGGCAAGGCGTCCCGCCGTACGCGGGCGAGCTGCCGGCGGTGCCGGGGCAGGAGGGTGCCGGCACGGTCGCGGCGCTCGGGCCGGGGGTCGAGGGGTTCGCCGTGGGCGACCGGGTGGCCTGGGTGAGTGTGCCCGGCGGGTACGCCGAGCAGGTCGCGATCCCGGCCGAGCGGGCGGTGCCGGTGCCCGGGCACGTCGACCTCCCGGTCGCGGCGGCGGCGATGATGCAGGGGTTGACCGCGCACTACCTGTCGCACACCACCCATCCCGTGGCGGCCGGCGAACCGGTCGTGGTGCACGCCGCCGCCGGTGGGGTCGGCCTGCTCCTCACCCAGCTCGTCAAGCTGCGCGGCGGTGTCGTCGTCGGCACCACCTCCACGGACGAGAAGGGCGAGCTGGCCCGCCAGGCCGGTGCCGACCACGTCGCCCGGTACGACACCTTCCTCGACACGGTCCGCGAGGTGACCGGCGGTGCCGGTGCGGCGGTGGTCTACGACGGCGTCGGCCGGGCCACCTTCGACGACAGCCTGGCGGCGCTGCGTCGCCGTGGCCTGCTGGTCGCGTACGGCGCCAGCAGTGGGCCGGTGCCGCCGTTGCAGACCGAGCGGCTGGCCGCCGGAGGCTCGCTCTATCTGACCCGGCCGACCCTGCCGCAGCACATCGCCGACCGCGCGGAGCTGCTCGGGCGGGCCGCCGACATCTTCGGCTGGATCGACGGGGGACGGTTGTCGATCCGCGTCGGCGCCACGTACCCGCTCGCCGACGCGGCCCGGGCGCACGCCGACCTGGAGGGCCGGCGTACCAGCGGCAAGTCGCTGCTGCTGCCCGGCTGATTCCGGATGGGCGACGCGTGGCCGGCTGGCGCCGTCGGCGGTGGGTTCGCGTCGCGGGGCCGGGCGCACAAGCGGGGCAGCTCGACAGTCTCGCGAACAGACATCGGCACTGCCCGGCGGACCGCGCCGGGCTCGGGGTGCCGGAGTTCCTTCTCAGCAGGTGGAGTGGAAGAGCCCGCCCACCGGCTCCCGGGCGGCGAGGCTGTTGTACAGCTCGACGGCCTCGTCGGTCCGGGCCACCTGCACCTCGACCGCCCGTTCCTGAAGGAATCGCAGCGTCGCCGGGTCGACCCGGAGCCGCCCGTCGAAGCCCTCGGAGAGCACCACCCGGGTGGCCCCGTTGGCGAGCAGTTCCTCGACGTCGGCCGGCTGGATCCCGGGCTCGTGCCGGGTGCCGGTCTCGGCCCAGTCCCAGGGCCGGCCGCCGCCGGGATAGAGCTTGAAGTCCTTGCCCTCGCCGAGGCCGTCCACCGTCATCCGGCCCCAGGAGATCTCCTGGATCCGCGGCGACCGGGCCGCCGGCACCGTCGCCTCGGTCAGGTCGGTAACGTGCGGCAGGACCACCGCGGCGAGCTGTTCGGCGTCCGGGTCGAGCGGGTACGACCCGTGCGGGATCGCCACCACCCGCATGCCGGCGGCGGCGGCCGAGCGTACCCCGTTGCTGGAGTCCTCGACCGCGACGCAGCGGTCGGCCGGCACGCCGAGGCGCTGCGCGACCGCCAGGTAGGCGTCCGGTGCCGGCTTGCCCCGGGGCACCTCCTCGGTGGAGAGCGTCACCCGGAACAGCTCGGTCAGCCCCATGGTGGCCAGCGCGACGTCGATCAGCCGGCGCGGGGAGGAACTGGCCAGCCCGAGCGGCCAGTGCCCGGCGATCCGGCGGACCACCTCGGGCGCGCCGTCGATGACCGGCAGGCTCTGCTGGTACTCCCGGGCCATCGCGTCGACCACGTCGGTGGCGATCTGCTCGGCGCTGCCGGGTACGCCGAGTTCGCCGAGGTAGCGCGCCCATTCGCCGGTGCTCATCCCCATCAGCCGGCGCTGGGTGTCGGGCTGCCACCGGCCGCCCGAGGTGTCGACGTAGCGTCGGCGGACCCGCTCCCAGACCGGTTCGGAGTCCACGAGTACGCCGTCGAGGTCGAAGACCACCGCATCCACCACGGCTCCATCCTGCCCCAGCCGGGGCGGAAATCACGCGGCGGGCTTGAGCACCACCTTGGAGTAGCCCTCGTCGCGCCGGTCGAACCGGTCGTAGCCCTCCGGCGCCGCGTCGAGCGGCAACTCCTTGCTGACCACGAAGCTCGGCCGGGCCCGTCCGGCGACGATCAGGTCCCGCAGGTACCGGTTGTACGCCTTGACGTTGGTCTGCCCGCTGCCGATCCGGAGCCCCTTCTCGAAGAACTTGCCGACCCGGAACAGCAGCTCGCCGTTGCGGGAGTGTTCGTCGGGTGCCCCGGGGTCGTGCGGTACGTAGAGTCCCACCACCCCGATCCGGCCGGTGGCCCGGACGATCTCGACCAGGCTGTTCAGCACCGACGCCGGCTGCTCCTCGCCGCCTGCCCCGGTGCCCTGGTAGCCGACCGCGTCGACGCCCTTGTCGGTGCCGTCGCCGTCGGTCTGGTCCCGGATCTGCTCGACCGGGTCACCCTGGCCGAAGTCGACCGGGATCGCGCCGATCGACTCCGCGAGGCGGAGCCGGGATGGCACCCGGTCGACCAGGAAGACCTTGGCCGCACCGATCAGCATCGCCGAGTACGCCGCCATCAGCCCGACCGGGCCGCCACCCATCACCGTGATGGTCTCGCCGGGACGCAGCTCGGTCATCGCCACCCCGTGGTAGCCGGTGGGGAAGATGTCGGCGAGCATCGCGAAGTCGTTCTCGTGCTCGTTGCCGGGCGGCAGTTTCAGGCAGTTGAAGTCGGCGAACGGCACCCGGAGGTACTCGGCCTGGCCGCCCCGGTACGGACCCATGTTGACGTACCCGTAGGCGGCGCCGGCGAAGCCGGGGTTGGCGGTGAGGCAGTAGCCGGTGTTACCGGCCAGGCAGTTCGGGCAGAACCCGCAGGCGACGTTGAACGGCATCGACACCCGGTCGCCCCGCTTGACGTGCACCACGCCGGGGCCGACGTCGACCACGATGCCCATGTTCTCGTGTCCGAAGACGATGCCCGGCTCCGCGCCGGTACGCCCCTCGTACATGTGCAGGTCGGAGCCGCAGATCGCGCTGCTGGTCACCTGCACGACCACGTCGTTGGGGTCCTGGATCCGGGGGTCCTCGACGTTCTCCACCGCGACCTCGCGCGGCCCGTGGTAGACCACTGCCTTCATGCTCGCTCCCTCCGCCGGGCGCGGGGCGGTGCTGCCGTCCCCCGAATCAGCCTAGGCGGATGATCTTCGGATAACGGGCGAATCGCCTTCGGGGCCGGCATTGAAACGATCGTGGTGATTCGGTGTGGTCGGCTCGGTTGCGGATCGCCGCCCATCGGGTCGGCTTCGACCGGTGGCGCACGTCGGTGAGGTATTGACAGGTGCTCATGGGTGCCGCTATTTTCGGCGGGCATGTCTTGAAACGATTCACAGACTGCCGAGTCGAACCGGAGGTCGCCCCATGTCCCGGAAGTCGTCGACCAGGCACGACCGCCTGCTGGGCGCCGGCACCGCGCTCGCCCTGCTGGTGGCGCTCGGCGCGGCGGCCAGCCCCGCCGCCGCGGAACCCACGGCGACCGCCGCCGGCCCGGCACCGGCCGCCGGCTCACCGGCCGGGCGGGCCGCGCAGGTCGAACCGACCGTGGTCACCAGCTTCGACACCAGTGCCGCCGGGGGTGGCGCCCGGCCGCTGCTCGGCGACGTGACCGGGGACGGCCGGCTGGACGTGGTGATGATGCAGCCGCACTACACCGCCGACGACCGCTACGAGGGCGCGCTGGTCGCCGCCCTGACCGCGTACGACCTGGACGGGCGGCTGCTCTGGCAGGCCGGCACGGTCGACCCGCGCGGGCGCAACAACGGCAGCGACATCCCGGCACAGGTGCACGACGTGGACGGCGACGGGGACAACGAGGTCGTCGCGATCATGCACCCCGGCGGCGACACCACGGCCGAGGGCCGGTTCATGATCTTCGACGGCCGGACCGGCCAGCTCGTCCGGGACTTCGCCCTGCCGGACCGGCTGGCGCACGACGCGATCATCTTCGCCAACCTCAGCGGCGGGAACACCGCCCGGGAGATCGTGCTGAAGGACCGCTACGACACGGCCTGGGCGCTGGACAGCCAGGGCAAGCTGCTCTGGACCCACCGCGGCAACACCGGCCACTACCCGTGGCCGTACGACTTCACCGGCGACGGGCGCCAGGAGATCATGGTCGGCTACGACATGCTGAGCCCGGACGGCGAGCTGCTCTGGCAGCACCAGGGCGACGGGCACGCCGACACCATGTGGATGGCCGACATCACCGGCAACGACGAGCTGGAACTGATGCTCGGCGGGGACGCGGCGGTGGCGCACGACGGGCGTACCGGCGCGGAGATCTGGCGCAACGCCGACATCGTCGAGACCCAGAACATCATGACCGGCGACTACCTGCCGGAGCTGCCCGGCCTGGAGTCGCTCGGGCTGGACCGGATCGACCGGACCGCGCAGGGCTACGACGGGCTCTTCCTGCTCGACGTGCAGGGCCGGCACGTCTGGCGGGAGACCCGCGAGACCCGGGGCTGCTGGGGCTCGATCCCGGAGCCGATCCACAACTGGACCGGCGACTACAGCGACCTGATCATGGTCTGGAACCGGGGCTGCGGCGAGCCGACCACCATCATGAACGGCGCCGGTGACGTGATCAGCACCCTCGACTCCGGCGCCCGGCTCTGGCACGCCGACTTCTGCGGCGACGACAAGGAAGAGGTCATCGAGTACGTACAGGGCCGCTCCGTGACGATCAAGAGCAACGGTCCGTGCGACCTGGCCGCCAAGGTGACCGGGCACCCGCTGCCGCAGGCCAAGCGGCTGCACAACTACACCCGGTACACCGCCGGGGACAGCCCGGTGACGCTCTCCGCCGGCCGCCCCACCGGCACCAGCGGGGCGCTGCCCGGTCAGCCGGGCGGGCATGCCGTGGACGGTGACCCGGGCACCGCCTGGCGGGCCGCCTCCACCGGTACCGGGCAGAGCTGGCAGGTCGACCTGGGCCGCTGGTACACGCTGACCGGGATCGAGCTGACCTTCCCCGGCACCGACCTGCGGGACGCCTGCACCCGTACCGTCGCCGGCCGGCACACCGGGCCGCTGACCGTACCCGCCGGGGTGACCTGCCTGGCCCCCGGCGCGACGGTGACCGGCCCGGTCACCGTGCTGCCCGGCGCCTCGCTCGCCGCCACCGACGCCACCGTGACCGGCCCGGTCTCCACGCTCGGCGCCCGGTCCGTGCAGTTGCGCGGGACGCGGATCACCGGCGCGCTCTCGGTGGTCGGCACCACCGGCCGGCTGGTGGTCACCGGAAACCAGGTGACCGGGCCGGTCAGCCTGGTCGGCAACCGGACCGGCGAGACCCCGGTGGTGCTCTCCGCGAACACCGTGCGCGGCACGCTGGCCTGCGCCGGCAACCTGCCGGCTCCGGTACGCGACGGCGGGCCGAACACCGTCGCCGGGCGGGCGGCCGGGCAGTGCGCCGACGTGCCGGCCGGTGACCCGCACGGCACCGAGTTCCGGTACGGCTACCTGGTGGAGACCTCCACCGACGGGCAGAACTGGGTGCCGGTGCTGGACCGCACCGACAACACGCTGACCAGCTCGACCCAGCGGGGCCTCTTCACCGGGCTCGGCAGGTACGTCCGGGTCACCGTCACCGACCTGCCCGAGGTGCCGTACGCCCGGGCCGGGCTGGCGGAGGTGGCGGTGCTCGGCAACCGCTGAGAGAGGTCCGTCGACGAAACAGCGCCGGATCGGCCGCCAGGATAGCGGCCGATCCGGCGCTTTTTGCTGGTCGAGTCGGGTATCGGACCGATGTTCCTGACTGGTCACTCAGATTCGCCATGATGTCTGGCATTGACGCCGATCATCATCTGAGGAGGCGGACATGGGACGGCAGGCGGCGATCCGGGCTCTGCTGGTGGCCACGCTGGGCGTGACGGGGGCGCTGCCGCCCGCCCCACAGGTCGCCGCCGCACCGTCGCCGGCCCGACCTGGCGGAGCTGAGGCCCGGGCCGCCGTCCCCGACACCTGCCCGGACGGCGGGGCCGGCTGCGTCGACGACACCATCGCCCGACTGCGGGAGCGGTACGCCGCGCTCGGGCGGTCCTGCGACCACCACGCCACCTTCACGCTCGCCTACCTGCGCACCACCCAGGGCTTCAAGTGGGGACGGGACCAGGCCGGATACTTCGCCGACAACGCCTGGGTCAACCGCGAGGGCGCGCTCTTCGCCGAGTACTACTACCGGGCGTACGACGACTGGGCCGCCGGGCGGCGCTCCGAAGTACCCGGCGCCTGGCTGGCCGCCCTGGACGCGGCCCGGTCCCGCCGGCTCACCGGAGCCGGTGACCTGATGCTCGGAATGAACGCGCACATCAACCGGGACCTGCCGTACGTGCTCGAACGGGTCGGGCTGACCGCACCGGACGGCAGCAGCCGGAAACCCGACCACGACAGGGTCAACGAGATCCTCGCCGCCGTGATGGACCCGCTGCTCGCCGAACTCCTCACCCGGCTCGACCGGGACGGCTTCGACACCGGCATCCCGACCAGCGCCGCCCTCGGGCTGCTGGTCAGTTGGCGGGAACAGGCGTGGCGCAACGCCGTCCGGCTGGCCGGTGCCCGTACCCCGTTCGCCCGGACCCTCGTCGAACTCGACATCGAGTCCAGCGCGGTGGCGATCGCCGCCGGGATCGCCACGCTGACCAGCTACGTCCCGCCGCTGTCCGGCCCCGGGCCCCGGGCCGCGTACTGCGCCGCGCACCACGCCGACGCCCCGCCGGTGGCGTACCCGTTCGGCGTGCCGCCGGCCTACTGAGCGGTGGGCACCGACAGACCCGACCGTGAACGCGGCGGGTGGTTTCAGGCGGACTTGCGGGGGGCCTTCTTCGGGGCGGCCTTCTTGGCCGGGGCCTTCTTGGCCGTACCCGACTTGGCCGCCTTCTTGGTCCCGCCGGTCTTCTTCGCCCCGGTGGACTTCTCCGCCGACTTCCCGGCCGCCTTCTTCGCGCCGGTCGCCTTCTTCGCCGCCGCCGCCTTCGCGGACTTGGCCGACGAGATCGGGGTGGGCTGGCCGGCGCCGGCCCCGGCCGGCTCCTCGCCGCGGGCCGCCCGGGCCCGGTCCACCGACGCCCGCAGCGCCGCCATCAGGTCGACCGCCGCCGCCGGTGCCTCCTCGACCTCCTCCGGCTGCACCACCTCCCGGCCCTCGACCTTGGCGTCGATGACCTCCTGGAGGGCGGTCCGGTAGTCGTCGGTGAAGACGTCCGGCTCGAACTCGCCGGCCATCGAGTCGATCAGCGAACTCGCCATCGCCAGCTCCGGCGGGCGCACCTTGATGTCCTCGTCCAGGAAGCCGAAGTCGGGGCGGCGGATCTCGTCCGGCCAGAGCATGGTGTTGAGCAGCAGCACGCCCTCCCGGACCCGCAGGGTGGCGAGCTGTTCCCGCTGCCGCAGCGCCACCTTGACGATCGCCACCCGCTCCGAGTCGGTCAGCGCGTCCCGGAGCAGCACGTACGGCTTGGCGGCCGCACCGTCCGGCTCCAGGAAGTACGCCTTGTTGTAGAGGATCGGGTCGACCTGCTCGGCCGGGACGAACTCCAGCACGTCGATCGCGTGCGAGGTGCTCAACGGCAGCTCGGCGAAATCCTCGTCGGTGAGGATGACCATCTCGCCGCCGCCGATGTCGTACCCCTTGGCGATGTCGTCGTAGCTGACCTCCTCGCCGTCGATCGAGCAGACCCGCTTGTACTTGATCCGCCCGCCGTCGGTCCGGTGCACCTGGTGGAACCGGATGTCCTTCTCCTCGGTCGCCGAGTAGACCCGTACCCCGATGGAGACCAGTCCGAACGAGACCGCTCCGCGCCAGATAGCCCGCATGATCTCGACCTTTCCCCTCTCCGGGCGGATATTCACCCCGTCGAGTGAAAGTGCCCCCGAGCAGCGGGTATCCCGCCGTTTGCCGGTGGGCGACGACCCGTTCGATCCAGGATCGCACCGGATCGAACCGGACGCGAGTGTTTCGGCGTGGACCTAGAGTGAGGGTCGTGCCCGGCACCCCGGTCAAGCCGATGCTCGCGGTCACCGGGGAGCTGCCCGCAGGCCCCGGCTGGGTGCATGAGTTCAAGTGGGACGGGGTGCGGGCGGTCTCCGACTTCGCCGGTGACGAGCTGCGGCTCTACGCGCGCTCCGGGGTGCAGATCACCGCCGCCTATCCGGAACTCGCCCCGCTGGGCGCCCAGCTCGCGCAGCGCGGGCTGGCCGACGCGGTGCTGGACGGCGAGGTGGTGGTGCTGACCGAGCAGGGGCAGCCGTCGTTCACCGCGCTCGCCGAGCGGATGCACGTGCGGGAGCCGGCCCGGGCCGCCCGGCTGGCGGTGAGCCTCCCGGTGACGTACATGATCTTCGACCTGCTGCGGCGGGACGGGACGGACCTGACCGGGTGGCCGTACCAGCGCCGCCGGGAGGCGCTGGAGTCGCTCGGCCTGGCCGGGCCGCGCTGGGCGGTACCGCCGGTCTTCCCGGACGGCCGGGCCACCTACCAGGCGGCCGGCGAGCACGGGCTGGAGGGCGTGGTGTCGAAACGGGTCGACGCCGTCTACCGGGCCGGGGTCCGGTCGCCGGACTGGGTGAAGGTGAAACTGGAGGTCACCGACGACTTCGTGGTCGGAGGCTGGCGGCCCGGCGTACGCCGGATCGGTGGGCTGCTGGTCGGAGTGCCGGCGCCGGACGGCGGCCTGGTCTACCGGGGTCGGGTCGGCGGCGGCATCGGCGCGGCGATCGAGCGGGAACTGCTGGCCGTACTGGAGCCGCTGCGCAACGGAACCTCGCCCTTCGTGACCCCGGTGCCCCGGGAGGATGCCCGGGGCGCGATCTGGGTAACTCCCCAGATCGTGGTGGAGGTGAAGTACGGCCAGCGCACGCCGGACGGTCGGCTGCGGTTCCCGCGGATCCGCCGGCTGCGCACCGACAAGACGGTGGCGGACGTCGATGGCGCGTGAACAGCGGATACGGGTCGAGGTCGAGGGTCGCAGCCTCGAACTGTCCAATCTGGACAAGGTGCTCTATCCGGCGTCCGGGTTCACCAAGGGCGAGGTGATCGACTACTACACCCGGGTCTCCGAGGCGCTGCTGCCGCACCTGCGGGACCGGGCGCTGACCCGGATCCGCTACCCCAACGGCGTCGACGGGAACTTCTTCTTCGAGAAGAACGCCCCGGCCAGCACCCCGGACTGGGTACGCCTGGAGCGGCTGCCCGCCCCCGGCTCCACCAAGGGCCGGGAGATGCTCGACTACGTCGTCTGCGACGACCTGGCGACGCTGGTCTGGCTGGCCAACCTCGCCGCGCTGGAACTGCACACCCCGCAGTGGCAGGTCGGCGCCCACCCCGACCTGATGGTGATGGACCTCGACCCGGGCGCCCCGGCCGGCCTGGTCGAGTGCTGCGGGGTGGCGCTGCTGATCCGGGAACGCCTTGCCGCCGACGGCATCGCCAGCTATCCGAAGACCTCCGGCAAGAAGGGCATGCAGCTCTGCTGCCCGGTCTCCGGCGGGCAGTCCGCCGACGTCGTCTCCGGCTACGCCCGCCGGATCGCCGAGGAACTCGCCCGCGAGGCACCGAAGTCGATCACCGCCCAGATGGCGAAGCGGCTCCGTCCCGGGAAGATCTTCATCGACTGGAGCCAGAACAACGCGGCGAAGACGACGGTGGCGCCGTACTCGCTGCGGGCCCAGCCGACGCCGTCGGTCTCCACCCCCCTGACCTGGGCCGAGGTGGAGGCCGCCGCCGACGGGGAGGCCGGCGCCGTCCGGCAGTTCCCCGCCGCCGAGGTGCTGGACCGGATCGAGGAGTACGGCGACCTGCTGATCGAGTTGCTCGACGGCGGCCCGGAGCTGCCGTGACCCCGGCGGTTGCAAGCGGCTACCCCGCTCCGGCGTGGCCCGCCCGCTGACCACTGTCTGGCTCGTCGTCACCGTGACCGGTCGGGCCTGCTGACCCGATCCCGGAGTTGGGCAGTCCTCGCGTCGATCGTGGTCGCCGCTGACCCTGATGCAGTGACTCGCCTGTCGTCGCGTCCCGGGGCCCTGCCAGGACCCCGGGACCTCCCATCAAGCGGCGTCGAGGGCTTCGGTGATCTTGCGGGTCATCTCCGCCATGGTGGGGCTGGCCCCGCCTTTGCGGGCTCGGGTGGCTGCTTCGATGGCGACGATGACGGTGCTGCGGAAGTTGTCGGCCTCTGCTGGGTCCTGTTGCCTGAGCAGGCTAATGGCTGCTGTCAGGGCCGGCAGCACATGCTCGGCGATAGCGGCGACGGACTTGCCGTCCAGGTCCTTGCCCTTCGGATACGTGGCGAGTACATGCCCGACCGGGCCGGTGGCAGAGGCCAGGGCGATGGAGCCGTTGGTGGCGACCTTGTGGGGTGAGCCGGCGGCGTCAGCGGCGGCCAGCAGCGTGACGGGCCTACCGGGAGCTGGCTCGTCAGTCGCCGATTGCCTGGTAGACCGTGGTCCAGAAGTCGTGGATAGCCCGTGCGGGATCCGGGACGGACATTCCGACCTGGGTGAGCAGGATGCCTGTGAGTTGGTTCTCCGGGTCGGCGTAGGCCGAGGTGCCGGTTCCACCGTCCCAGCCGAACTGGCCGATGGGCGCGTAGTCGCCGCGGTAGGTGCGTACCGCCATGCCGATGCCCCAGCCGCCGTGCTGCCCCTGGCCGAACGACACATGGACGTTGTTTCTGGCCATGGCGTCTCGGGCAGCCTGCTGCTCGGGTGTGAGGCGGTTGGTGGTCATCAGCGTGACGGCGGGGCGGGAGAGGATCCGTTCGGTGCCGTGCGTTCCGCCGTTCAGCAGCATCCGGAAGTACGTGTGGTAGTCGTCAACGGTGCTGACCAGCCCGCTACCGCCTGACTGGAATGTCAGAGGCTGGCTGTACTGCCCGTCGGCGGCCTCGTCCCACAGGATGAACTCTCCGGTCTGCGCGTCGGGAGCGTAGCTGGGCGGCAGCCGGTCGATGTCACGTGCGGGCACGTGGAAACCGGTGTCCTTCATGTCCAGTGGATCGAAGATGCGTTCGTGCAGGAACGTCTCGAACGACTGACCCGTGATCCTGGCGACGAGGACGCCGAGTACGTCGTGGCTGATGTGGTACTGCCACCGTTCTCCGGGCTGGTGCATCAGCGGGAGCTGGCCAAGGCGGCGCATCCACTCGTCGGGCTCAGGGTATTCCGTCATCTTCTGGGGGAATATCGCCTGCTCGAAGATCGCGCCCATGATGGGAGTGCCCAGCGCCGTCATGTCCATGCCGAGCCCGAACGTAGAGGTCAGCAGGTCCCGTACGGTGATCGGGCGCCGCGCCGGCACGGTGTCGTCCAGCGGGGCGTCGATGCGGGTCAGCACCTGCCGGTCGGCCAGTTCCGGCAGCCACTGCTCGACCAGATCGTCCAGCCGCAGCCTGCACTCGTCGAGGAGCACCATCGTCGCCGCCATCGTGACCGGCTTGGACGTGGACGCCAACCGGAAGATCGTGTCCCGGCCCATCGGCGGGCCACCATCGTGGCGCATCGTCCCGAGCGCCTCGACGTGCGTCTGACCGCCCCGGCTGACCAGGGCGACGAGCCCGGGAATCCTCTTGGACTCGACGTGCCGTGCCAGCACGTCGCGCAGTCTGCGCAGCCCTGACTCGGAGAAGCCCCTGTTGCCTGTGTCCATCGTGTATCTCCCTGCGTCCAGTGTTCGATCTGCGAGACCCGACCCGCGTGGCGCTGACGGCCCGGTTGAGCTGGGCCGCAACGTCGGTCTTGCGGCAGCGGCCTGCCGTGATGTACCTGCACGGCGATGCTAACGACACCGCCGTAGCGTTAAGCGCGTACAAGGTAACACCGTGGCGCCACTAACGCAACCGCCGTTTTCTTAATGCCTCGATGGGGTGGATAAAAGAGAACGCGGTTGCGTTAAGCTGGCTGGATAGGACGCCGATCACCCGAGAGAGGAGCCGCTCTTGTCCGACGACCGCCCGGCCCCTGGAACAGTGCGACCCCGCGGGCGCACCGAACGTGTCCGCGCCGCCGTCTTGGCCGCCACCCGCGCCGAACTGGAGGCCCACGGGTACCCCGCCCTGAACATGGAACGCGTCGCGGAGATCGCCGGAGTCGCCAAGAGCACCGTGTACCGTCGATGGCGCGACCCAGTTGGCCTACTCGCCGAACTCCTCCACGACCTATCCATGGCCGAGGTGCCCCTGCCGAACACCGGTTCGCTAGAGCTGGACCTGCACGGTTTGGCGTTGGGCATCTACCGCTTCTACACCCACCCGGCCTGGCGTCCGATAATGCTCGGCCTGATCGCCGCGGGCGTACACGACCCGCGAGCCGCGCAGGCGCTGCACGATTTCTTCCAGGCCCGCAACGACCTGGCAGCCGAGCCCGTGCGACACGCCATCAAGCGCGGGGATCTACCCACCGACACCGACCCGGTAGAGGTGATCCGAGCTCTCGGCGCACCCTTCTATTACCGGATGCTCGTCACCCATGAACCGATCGACGAAACCGTCGCCGAACAGGCCGCAGCGGCCGCCGTCGCCGCAGCGAAGGCCGGAACGTATTCGACGCGATGACCGCACGCTGCCGGACCTGCACCCGCAGCACCGGCACCGGACCTGCGTGGAGGTCGCCGACAACCTTCCCGCTCGGGTGCTGGTCCGGGACAGCAAGGACCGGCAGGGGCCGGCGCTCACCTTCGAACCGGCCGCCTGGCGGGCCTGCGTCCGGCTGACCCGCGAGGCCGCCTGACGCTGCTCAGTCCACGCTGGGCAGCGGCGGGCCGAGCACGTCGTCGGCGTCGACGATCGTGTACGCGTACCCCTGCTCGGCGAGGAAGCGCTGCCGGTGTGCCGCGTATTCCGTGTCGATGGTGTCCCGGGAGACCACCGTGTAGAAGTGGGCCTGCCGGCGGTCCGCCTTCGGCCGGAGCACCCGGCCGAGCCGCTGCGCCTCCTCCTGGCGCGATCCGAAGGTGCCGGAGACCTGGATCGCCACCGCCGCCTCCGGCAGGTCGATCGAGAAGTTGCCGACCTTGGAGATGACCAGGGTGGAGATCTCGCCGGCCCGGAACGCGTCGAAGAGGCGCTCCCGCTCCCTGTTGGTGGTCGAACCCTGCACGATCGGCGCGCCCAGCGTCTCGCCCAACTCGTGCAGCTGGTCGATGTAGCCGCCGATCACCAGCACCTGGTCGGCCGAGTGCCGCTCGACCAGCGCCTTGACCACCGGCAGCTTCGTCCGGGCGGTCGCCGCCACCCGGTAGCGCTCCTCCGGCTCGGCGACCGCGTACGCCATCCGCTCGGCGTCGGTCAGCGTGACGCGTACCTCGGTGCAGTCCGCCGGGGCGATCCACCCCTGCGCCTCGATGTCCTTCCACGGCGCGTCGTACCGCTTCGGGCCGATCAGCGAGAAGACGTCGCCCTCCCGGCCGTCCTCCCGGACCAGGGTGGCGGTCAGGCCGAGCCGGCGGCGGGCCTGGAGGTCGGCGGTGAACCGGAAGATCGGCGCCGGCAGCAGGTGCACCTCGTCGTAGATCACCAGGCCCCAGTCCCGGGCGCCGAAGAGGTCCAGGTGGGTGAAGGCGCCGCCACGCCGCGCCGTCAGCACCTGGTACGTCGCGATGGTGACCGGACGGATCTCCTTGCGCTCGCCGGAGTATTCCCCGATCTCCTCCTCGGTCAGCGAGGTACGGGCGACCAGCTCCCGCTTCCACTGCCGGCCGGCGACGGTGTTGGTGACCAGGATCAGCGTGGTCGCCTTCGCCTCGGCCATCGCGGCGGCCCCGACCAGGGTCTTGCCGGCACCACAGGGCAGCACCACCACACCCGACCCGCCGGCCCAGAAGGTCTGCACCGCCTCCCGCTGGTACGACCGCAGCTCCCAGGCCGGCTTGCCGTCCGTACCGCCGGTGGCCAGCTCGATCGGGTGCGCCTCGCCGTCGACGTAGCCGGCCAGGTCCTCGGCCGGCCAGCCGAGCTTGAGCAGCGCCTGCTTGAGCCGGCCCCGCTCGGACGGGTGCACGACCATGGTGTCGTCGTCGACCTTCGCGCCGAGCATGCCGGCGAGCTTCTTGCTCTTGGCGACCTCGATCAGGACCATCCGGTCCACCGCCCGCAGCACCAGGCCGTGCGTCGGGTGCGCGGCCAGTTGCAGCCGGCCGTACCGGTCCATGGTCTCGGCGACGTCGACCAGCAGCGCGTGCGGCACCGGATAGCGGGAGAACCGCAGCAGCGCGTCGACCACACCCTCGGCGTCGTGCCCGGCCGCCCGGGCGTTCCAGAGGCCCAGCGGGGTCAGCCGGTAGGTGTGCACGTGCTCCGGCGAGCGCTCCAGCTCGGCGAAGGGCGCGATCGCCATCCGACAGGCGAGCGCGTCGGGATGGTCGACCTCCAGCAGCAGGGTCTTGTCCGACTGCACGATCAGTGGTCCGCCGCTCACGCTCACGCCCTCCCGTCCCAGGTCGGGCGTCTCACGCGCCGACCCTCCAGTCTTGCACGATGGATAACGAACCGGAAAAATTCTTCACCTGGCGCAACCGAAGCGGTACTCCCATGCGTCTAGCTGTCGACGGCTTCTGGGGAGGGCAGATGGTACTGACGCGTCTCGGCACCGGTCTGATCACTCTAGTGGCGGTCGCCCTGTTCGGCGCCGGTGCGTGCGCGTTTGATCCGCAGTCGGACCAGTCGGGAGCCGCCGGAGGGCTCACGCCGGTCGGCGCGGAGAACGCAACGGGGGCGAGCGCGCCGCCCGCGCCGGATCAGGGAGCAGCAGCCACCCCCAGCCCGCGTACCACCCCGCGCCGGCCCGCGCCGACGACGAAGGCACCGCCGGTGAAGAAGCCGGCGAAGAAACCGGCCCGGACCGGTTCGCCGAAGCCGCCGGCCGGCTGCCCGCAGGGGGAGCGGCAGCGCGAGGTCGAGGGCTACCTGGCCCGGCTGGGCGGATTCGGCACCGTCACCGTCGACGGCCGGCAGTCGGCCGCCGACTGCGCCGCCATCAAGAAGTTCCAGCGCCGCTACGACATCCGCCCGGCCGAGGGCCGGGCCGGCCCGACCACCGCCGACGTGGCCCGCCGACTGGCCCGGACCGACACCGGCAGGTGCAAGGCCGGCAGCGGGACCACCTTCTGCGTCGACCTGACCCAGCAGACCGTCTGGGCGATCCGCGGCGGCAAGGTGGTGATGGCGCCCACCGTCACCCGCACCGGCATGTCGGGGTACGCCACGCCGGCCGGCACCTACCGCGTCAACTTCCGCAACACCAGGGAGTGGTCCGACCCGTACGAGGTGTGGCTGCCGTACTGGCAGCGCTTCGTCGGCGGGATCGGCTTCCACGAGACGACCACCTATCTGCACAACAAGGCGATCGGCTCACACGGCTGCGTCAACCTGCTGCCGGTCGACGCGCGACGGATGTGGCAACTCGGCAAGGTGGGGACCCGGGTGCACGTGATGGGCCGCCGGCCGGGGACCTGACGCGACTTCGGTCGGTGAACCTGTCATATCGGCCCTCCAGGTGCGAGTCTGGACTCTTGTCGAGCAGACGCCCGTGGCGGGAGGTTCGCAGATGACGGTCGACGGCGAGGTGAGGTCCGAGACAGACCCCCCGACCGCCCCCGGGCCCGTCCCGGCGCCCGTCTCCCGGGCCACCGTCGCGGCGTACGCGACCGTGGCGGTGCTGCTGGCCTGTTGGGTCCTCTTCGGCTGGCTGGTGCAGCAGCAGGGCTTCGTCGACTCGCTCGGCGAGGGGCTCGGCGCCGCCTTCACCCTGCTGCTCATCGTCTCCGTGGTCGGCTCGCTCCGGCAGCACCCCCGGGACTGAGCCGCCGTCACTCGTCCAGTACCGCCGCCGTGATCCGGTGCAGCGCGAAGGTGTGCAGCATCTCGGTGCGCTCGTCCTCGGCCCGCAGATAGCCGGCGCCGATCGAGACCGGCCGGACCAGCCGGGACGCGGTCGCGCCGTGCGCGTCGACGTAGCCGACCCAGACCAGCGCCTTGTCCCGGACCGCCTGCTGGAGTACGGCCAGCGCCTGGGTGTGCGCGTGCGCGGTCGGCATCCCCGGACCGGTCCCGCCCGGCCGTCCGGCGCCCCGGACCGTGCTCGGCGCCCGGCGGGCCGCCCGGGCGGCGGCGTCACCCCGGCGGATCTGCTCCACGATGCCGAGCAGCCGGGGCGTGGTCAGCCTCGGCGTGGCCAGCGGATCGGCGACCCGGCTCGCGACCGAACCCCGGGCGGGTGCCCGGCGTACCTTCGGCCGGGTCAGCACCGTCGCCCCGGACGCGTCCTCGGAGACCGGGGCGTACCCGGCCTCGCGCAGCGCGGCGAGCAGCCGCCCCACCAGGTGCGGGGTGGTGAGCACGGTCGGCGCCAGCCGGCGCAGTGACATCGGGGCGAGCCGGCGGTCGGCGAGTACCTCGGTCAGCAGCGCCTCGTCGTCGCTGCGCAGGTACGCCCCGGCGGAGCCGACCCGCAGCCCGCCGTGCTTGCGGGCCACGTCGTCGATCAGGTACGTCAGCCCCTGCGGCACCGGCGTGCGGGACCGGCGCTTGAAGAGCGCGTGCAGGTCGTCGGCCGCGTACCCGGCGTCCAGCGCCCGCCGCACGCTGGCCCCGGTCACCCGGTGCACGCTGGCTCCGCCGGCCGACTCCTGCTCGGCCACCGTGGCGAGTTCGGCGGCGACGGTCGGCTCCGGCGGCCCCGGCACCACCACGGTCAGGTCGGCCTGCACCAGGAAGTGGTCCACCGGTGCCGGCAGCAGCGCGTCCAGGGCCCGGACCGCGGCGGAGCCGCCCCCGGCCGCCCCGCCCGCGTCCGGCCGTACGCCGAGCGGGTCGTCGCCGGGTTCGCCGGGCCGGGTCTCCCCGGCGGTCCACTGCGCCAGCAGCAGCCGGCCGTACGTGGTGAGCGCGCCGAGCCCGGTGACGCCGAGCAGCGCCGCCTCGGCGAGTACCTCCCGCTGCCCGGCCTCCCGGCCCAGGCTGCGCCGGGGCGAGCGCCAGGCGAGCAGGTCCACCACCTCGTCGACGCTCGGCGCGGCCCCCGGTTCGAGATCACCGAGTACGTCGAGGACGGCCCGACGTACCGCCGGCACCCCGGCCCGTTCCGCCTCGGCGGAGAGCACCGTGATCGGCCGGTCCCGGTCGTCGCGCTGGCCGACGAGTCCCACCTGTCGGGTCATGCTGAGCCAGGCCCGGGCCAGGTGTTCCCAGCGGTGCGCCAGCGAGGCGTCCCGCCAGCCCTCGTAACCGGCGGACGGCAGCATCTGCTGGTCCGCACCGTTGCGGGCGGTGACGGCGCCGGGCAGGTCCAGCTCGCCGAGCAGCCCCGCCGCGTACGCCACCTCGAGCAGCAGCGCGGCGGTCGGCTCGTCCAGCCCGGTGGCCCGGGCCAGCCGGCGCAGGTCGCGTACCCCGAGCCCGCCGGAGCGGAGTACCGGGGCGGGCTCGGCGGCGAGCTGGTCGAGCAGCGCCTCGGTGTGCCGTACCGCCTCCATCGCCTGGCCGGCCCCGGCGGAGTCGGCGGCCTTCGGTTCCCGGGCCGCGCCGGCCACCGCCGGCGGGGCCGGGCGGAGCGGGCCGAGCGGGCCGGTGTCGCGGCGCAGCAGCAGGCCGATCTCCCGGGGGAGTTCGACGGCGGTCGGCTTGCCGGCCAGCGTGCTGGGCTCGGTGACCGGCACCAGCAGGCGGTTCTCGACCAGCCAGGAGACCGGGGAGGCGGCGCCGGACGCCGCGGCGGCCGGCAGCGTGCCGACCGGGGGACCGGCGGCGAGCCGGTCCAGGATCGCCCGGGCCGGTGGCGGTGCGGCCAGCAGGGTCCGACGCAGCCGGGCCGGGTCCGCGACCAGCGCGGCCGTCTCCGGGTCCAGCTCCGCCGCCGGCCGGCCCAGCCCCGCCGGGTACGGCGAGCAGACCTCGTCCACGCCCGGCACGACCAGCAGGGACTCCTCCGGCCCGTACAGCAGGAAGAGCGCCCGGAGCCGGTCGACGGCCGACCGGACGGCGGCCCGGTCCGGCCGGCGGCCGGTCCCGGCGGCCAGGGTGAGGATCTGCTCCGTCGACGTCTCGCCATGATCCGCGTCACGGGTGAGCCGGGCCGCGTCCAGGATCCGCAGGGTGAACTCGTCGAGCCCGTCCAGGGCCCGGGCCACCGAGACCCGGGACTGGGCGCGGACCGCCAGGGCGGACAGATCGGTCGGTACCGGCACGACGAGGTCCGGACGCAGCCGGAACAGGGCGGCCAGCGCCTCGTCGGGCAGCGCCCGCAGGTGGTCGGCGAGTGTGGTCATCGTCTTTCCACGCTAGCCGGCCAGGCGCCGGTCGTGCGCGTCGGTCGCCGAGCGGGACCGCCGGTCGTTCCGGCGGATCATGCGATCATGGCGGGGTGACCACCCCCGCCGTCGGGTTCGACCTCGACCTGACCCTGATCGACACCCGGCCCGGGATCGCCGCCGCCTATCGGGCGCTCACCGCCGCGACCGGGGTGTACGTCGACGCCGACGCCGCGGTCTCCCGGCTCGGCCCGCTGCTCCGGACCGAGATGGCGAACTGGTTTCCGCCGGAGCGCCTGGACGAGGCCGTCGAGACCTACCGTTCGCTCTATTCGGAGTACGCGATCACGATGTCCCCGCCGCTGCCCGGCGCGGTCGAGGCGCTGGCCGAGACGCGGGCGGCGGGTCTGCGGGTGGTGGTGGTCACCGGCAAGTACGGCCCGCTGGCCCGGATGCACCTGGAACACCTCGGCATGGCGGTCGACGAGCTGGTCGGCGAACTCTTCGCGGCGGAGAAGGCGACCGCGCTGACCGCGCACGGCGCGGAACTCTACGTCGGTGACCACGTCGCCGACATGGTCGCGGCGCGGACCGCCGGCATCCCGGGACTCGGGGTGACCACCGGCTCGCACGACGCCGACGAGCTGCGGGCGGCCGGCGCCGATCTGGTGGTCGCGGACCTTACCGGATTCCCGCAGGCGCTTCGGCGGCTGATGCGGCTAGCCTTGTGAAGGACAGCAATCTGATCAGGGAGTCGAGGTTTTCAGGTGCCGACGGGTCGAGTGAAGTGGTACGACGCGGCCAAGGGATACGGGTTCGTCACCAGTGACGAGGGTGGCGACGTGTTCCTGCCGAAGGGCGCGCTGCCGGCTGGTGTCACCGACCTGAAGGGCGGCCAGCGGGTCGAGTTCGGCGTCGTGGACAGCCGCCGGGGCGCGCAGGCGCTCGGGGTGAAGCTGCTGGACGCGCCACCGTCCATGGCGGAGCTTCGCCGCCGGCCGGCGGAGGAGCTGCACGGCCTGGTCGAAGACATGATCAAGGTGCTGGAGGCGAAGGTCCAGCCGGACCTGCGTCGCGGCCGGTTCCCCGACCGCAAGACGGCGCAGACGGTGGCTCAGCTCGTCCACGCGGTCGCCCGCGAACTGGAGATCTGAGGGGTCAGCCCGGCGGCAGCCGCCCGGCCGAGCAGGGCGTCGACGGCAGCCTGACCCTCGGCGCCCAGCTCGGCGGTGAACTCGTTGACGTAGAGCGCGATGTGCCGGTCGACCACGTCGCGCTCCATCTCCTGGGCGTGCGCGAGCACGTACTCCTCGGTGCCGGCCGGGTCGGCCCAGGCCCGGCGTACCGAGTCGCGGATCCAGCCGGTCGCCTCGGCCGGGTCGACGGCACCCCTGCGGGCCAGGATCGCGCCGAGCGGGATCGGCAGCCCTGTGTCGGCCTCCCACCACTGCCCGAGGTCGACCAGGGCGGTCAACCCGTGCCGGGGGTACGTGAACCGGGCCTCGTGGATGACGAGTCCGGCGTCGTACCGGCCGGCCGCCACGCCCGGCATGATCTCGTGGAACGGGACGACCTCGATCCGCGCCGGTGGCCGCCGCGCCGACCAGAGCCGGAACAGCAGGTACGCCGTGGTCCGGTCGCCGGGTACCGCCACGGTCGCCCCGGTCAGGTCGGCGCGGTCGGTCCCGTCGCCGCTGGCCGCGCTGCCGGCCGGTCCGTCGCCCCGGGTCAGCACCAGCGGTCCGCAGCCCCGGCCCAACGCACCGCCGCAGGGCAGCAGGTGGTAGTCGTCGAGCAGCCAGGGCAGCGCCGCGTAGCTCACCTTCACCAGGTCGTACGCCCCGCGTTCGGCGGCGGTGTTGGTGACGTCCACGTCGGCGTACGTCACCTCGACCGGCGGGGCGCCGGGCACCAGCCCGTGCACCAGGGCGTGGAACACGAAGGTGTCGTTGGGGCAGGGCGAGATCGCCAGGGAGAGCGCCACGGGTTCACGCTAGTCCCGACCGCCTCCGCCGTGCCCGGCACCCATCGCCCGGTTGCCTGGGTCACCGCCGCTCTGGTGGCGCCTGCGTCCTGGTGGCGCCTCCGTCCTGGTGGCGCCTCCGCGCCAGAGGGTGGTCGACGCGGAGACTGTCGAGCTGGGTGCGTGGGTGGGGCAATGGCTTTCTGCGTCGGTGGCGGCGGTCGGGTGGCGGCGGCCGGTGCGGTCGCGGACTGCGCGGCGGTGGCCGCTCAGGGTGCCTGAGGCGACCTTCGACCTCTGCCGGGTGCGCCGCGACCGGCGACGCTGGCGGGAAGACGTGCGCCGCCGGGTGCGGGTGCGGGCCGTGACAGAGGCTCTGCCGCCCGACGGCTGGCAGTGGGTGGCCGAGCTGCCCGACGGCGAGCTGGTCGGTGAGCTGCGGGCACACCTGCGCGGCCGGCATCCGACCGAGCTCTGGTCTCCCGCCGAACCGGACCGGGAGGTGGTCCTCGACGGGATAGTGGTGGTGGCGGAGTGCCGAGGGCTGGGCATCGGGCGTCGACTCTTCGCCGAGCTGCTCGCCGAGATGGACCGGGCCGGCATCCGGGTCGCCCAGGCCATCACCGAGTTCGACGGGGTGGAGTTCCTGGTCCGTTGCGGGTTCCGGCCCGAGCCGAGCCGGCCGGTACGGCTGACCCTGCATCGCCCCGACTGACGAGGCGTGGCCCGGGCCGGCGCTGGCGTCGGGGCGGGGGCGGGGGCCGGGGCCGGGTCAGAGCTTCGGGCCGACCGTGCCGAAGGCGGCGGTCAGGGCCGCGAAGGCGTCACCGATCCGCCACGCGGAGCGGTCCCGGGGCCCGATCGGGTTGGAGATCGTACGCAGTTCGGCGAAGGGGAGCCCGGCGGCGACGGCGGCGCTGGCCACCCCGTACCCCTCCATCGCCTCGGCCACCGCGTCCGGGTGCCGGGCCAGCAGGGCGGCGGTGGTCGCGGCCGTGCCGGTCACGGTGCCGAGGGTGAGGACCGCGCCGGTGACCGCCTGCGGCAGCCCGGCCCGGAGCACGTCCAGCAGCGCCGGGTCGGCGGGCAGGGTGGTGGTGCCGAAACCCAGCTCGTCGAGGGTGAGGAAACCGTCCGGCGACTCGGCACCGAGATCGGCCGCGACGCTGCGGGTCGCGATCACCACCCCGCCGACCGGGGCCCGGCCGGGGAAGCCGCCGCCGATGCCGGCGCTGACGACTCCCCGGTACGGCCGTCCGGCCGCCTCGGCGAGCGCGATCAGCCGGGCGGTGCCGGCGGCGGCGGCCGCCGGACCCACCCCGACCGGTGCGACGGTGACCGCGTCGCCGACCAGGCCGGCCCGTACCGCCTCGGCCTCGGCCGCGACGGCCGTGACCACGAGTATGCCGTCGTGCACTACTTCCCCCGGCTCTCCCGACGCGAGCCCTCGTCGCCGGGCCCGGGGCCGGGCACGGCGGAGGAGGGACGGTAGATGTGGTAGCCGGGCGGGGCGAGTTCGGTCTCCTCGTCGTCCTGCGGAGCCACGCCGCCGGCCGGCTCGCCGTCGTCACCACGCCGGTTGGGCACGGGCGCCGGGGAGGTGGGCGCCGGGGAGGTGGGTGCCGGGTCGTCGGTGGAGCGCCGGTCGTCCGGCGGTGCCGCGTCGGCCTCGGCCATCGCCCGCCCGGAGAGCCGCTCGCCGCGCAGCCGGGTGGCGACGGCGAACGCCCAGACCGTACCGACGGCGGCGAGCCCGGTGAGCAGGCCGACCCCGATCCGGCCGTCCAGCGGTACGAGACCGAGCCCGCCGCCGGCCACGAAGGCCAGCATCAGCACCGTCTCGGAGTGCGCGAACCCGGTCGCCCGGAGCCGCTCGGGGACCCGTTCCTGGATGGAGGCATCGACGGCCAGTTTCGCGATGCCGCTGGTCACGGCGGTGACCAGGCAGAGCAGGGCGACCAGCAGCAGGGAGAACCGGAGCGTCGCCAGCACCCCGACCCCGGTCACCACCACCAGGCCGGCGGCCTGGAGCGCGACCGGACGGTGGATCCGCAACCGGGTACCGAGGGCGGTGGCCAGGAACGTCCCGACGCCGAGACCACCGCCGACCACCCCGAGCGCCACCTCGGCGCCGTACTGGCGGCCGAAGAGTTCGGTCTCCAGGTCGCCCGCCTTGATCGCGAAGGCGAGGAAGAGCAGCAGGAAGCCGTAGATGCCGCGCAGGGCGGCGCTCCCGACCAGGGCACTGATCACCAGCCGGCCGCCCGGACCGCTGCGGCTGAGCGCCCGTTCCCGCCCGTTCCGGCCGGGTCGGAGCGCCTGGAAGGCCCTCGGCACCGTCTCGGGTGGGTCGGAGTCGGCCCGGGGTGGCAGGCGCAACGCGATCACCATGCCGACCAGGAAGATCACCGAGGCGACCCGGAGCGGCCACTGCGGGCCGAACCAGAACGCGGCCAGTCCGATCGGTACGACCACGCCACCGGCGATCGAGCCGTACACGCTGGCCCGGGCGCCGGCCTGGGAGAGTCCGATCCCGGCCGGCAGCAGTCGGGGCACCGCCGCCGACCGGGCCACCCCGTACGCCCGGGAGAGCGCCAGTACGCCGAAGGCGGCCGGGTAGAGGCCGAAGCCGTGGATGTAGTCCGAGATCAGCCAGGCCAGGAAGGCCCGCCCCAGCATGGTGGCGGCCAGGGCGTAGCGGCGCCCGTGCCGGAAGTGGTCGAGCAGCGGCCCGACCACCGGCGCGAGCAGCGCGAACGGCACCATGGTGATCAACAGGTAGAGCGCGACCTTGCTCCGCGCCTCGCCGAGCGGGGCGTTGAAGAAGATCGTCCCGGCCAGGCCGATCGTGATCAGCGTGTCGCCGGCACACGAGGCGGCGTGCAGGTCGAAGAGGCGGACCATCCCGGTCTCGCCGCCGGCGCCCTTCGCGCGTACCCGGGCGACCCGGCGCCCTGTCCAGCGGGCGCTGCCGAGCGAACCCCGGAAGAGCAGCCGGACGGCGCGGATCCCCGTACCCACGACACGCCCGGGGACGGACCGCCCAGAGCGGGTGAACAGCGGCATGAGCATCATCCTCGCCCATCCGGTCGACGACCGTCGGATCTGTGCCGAGATATCTCTGCGGAGAAAAGTGCCGGGGAGTGCCGCCGACCCGCTGTCAAGGATAGGCAAGAATGGGTGAGTGACCAGGAGCACCACGGCCAGAGCCGCCCGTCTCGACCAGGTCTGTGCCAGCGCCGTCGACGTGGCGCGGGAGGGCATCACCGAGGTCGACCCGGCCGACGTCGGCGACCACCAGGGGGCGATCGCCGAGGGCGACCGGCTCGTGACGCATCTCTTCGAGTGTCGGATGGCCGGCTACCAGGGCTGGCAGTGGGCGGTGACGGTGACCCGGGTGCCGCGCAGCCGGCACGTCACCATCTGCGAGACGTTCCTGCTGCCCGGCCCGGACGCGCTGCTCGCGCCGAGCTGGCTGCCCTGGCAGGAGCGGCTCCAGCCGGGTGACCTCGGCGTCGGCGACCTGCTCCCCACCCCGCCGGACGACGAGCGGCTGGTCCCCGGCTATCTGCTCTCCGACGATCCGGCGGTGGAGGAGACGTCCTGGGAGCTGGGCCTCGGGCGCCCCCGGGTGATGTCCCGGGAGGGCCGGATGGAGACCGCCCAGCGCTGGTACGACGGTGATCACGGACCGAGCGCGCCGATCGCGGTCGCCGCGCCGCGGGCGGCCCGCTGTGGCACCTGTGGCTTCTATCTTCCGCTGGCCGGCGCGCTGCGCCAGTCCTTCGGGGTCTGCGGAAACTTCTTCGCCCCCGACGACGGCCGGGCGGTCAGCGCCGACCACGGCTGCGGGGCGCACTCCGAGACGCTTGTCGAGTCGCCGGAGACGCCGGTCGACGAGCTGCCGACGATCTACGACGACAGCGAGGTCGAGGCGATCGCGGTCAGCCGGGCACCCGGCTCGGTCGAGGCCGCCGAGCCTCCGGAGCCGTACGGGCACGGCTGAGGGGGTTCACCGGCGGGCGCGGCGGCGGTTGGCGTCGTGCCGGAGCATCACGGCCAGCCCGGCGAAGCCGGCGAGGAAACCGGCCAGGCAGGTCCAGAGCCAGTGCTCACGGCCGGTGTCGGCGAGCCAGTCCCGGAAGAAGACCAGCAGCACCAGCCCGACGACCGCCCAGATCACGATCCCGGCGACGGCGAACGGGACCATCGGCGGGTCGAGCGGCTCGATCCGCGGCTCCTCCTCCGACATCGCTCCAGCGTACGGGCCTGCGGGTGGGGGATGGTAACCGGGAAGGTCTTTGTTGGTAACCGGTGATCTGGGACGATGCCTCGATCAACGATGACCTGAGCACACTCGTACACCCCCTGCGAGGACCTGATGGACAACGCCCCGACGAAGCCGGACGGCCGATCCGGCGCCGGTAACGCCTTCGACCGGTACTTCGAGATCACGGCGCGCGGCTCGACGGTGGGCCGGGAGGTGCGTGGCGGGCTCGCCACGTTCTTCACGATGGCCTACATCGTGGTGCTCAACCCGCTGATCCTGGGCAACGCGGTCGACGGCGACGGCGCCCGGCTGGCCATCCCGGCACTGGCCGCGGCGACCGCCCTGGTGGCCGGGGTGATGACGATCCTGATGGGTGTGGTCGGCCGGTTCCCGCTGGCGCTGGCCGCCGGGCTCGGCGTCAACGCGCTGGTGGCGTTCGAGATCGCCCCGCAGATGACCTGGGCCGACGCGATGGGCCTGGTGGTGATCGAGGGTGTGATCATCGCCGTGCTGGTCCTGACCGGGCTGCGTACCGCCGTGTTCCGGGCGGTGCCGACCCAGCTCAAGACCGCGATCGGGGTCGGCATCGGGCTGTTCCTGACGATCATCGGGCTGGTCGACGCCGGGTTCGTCCGGCGGATCCCGGACGCCGCCAACACCACCGTGCCGGTCGGGCTCGGCATCGGCGGCAAGCTGGTCACCTGGCCGGCGCTGGTCTTCGTACTCGGGCTGCTGGTCACGCTGGTGCTGGTGGTACGCCGGGTGCGGGGCGCGATCCTGATCGGCATCCTCGCCTCGACCGTACTGGCGATCGTGGTGGAGGCGATCGCCAAGGTCGGCCCGTCGATGGTGGACGGGAAGCCGAACCCGGCCGGCTGGTCGCTCAACGTGCCGGCGTTGCCGGAGCGGGTGGTGGACACCCCCGACCTGCACCTGCTCGGTCACTTCGACCTGCTCGGCTCCTGGCAGCGGGCCGGTGTACTGGTCGCGCTGATGTTCGTCTTCACGCTGCTGATCACGGACTTCTTCGACACCATGGGCACGATGGTGGCGGTCGGCCAGGAGGGCGGGCTGCTCGACGAGCAGAAGATGCCGCCGCGTACCCGGGAGATCCTGCTGGTGGACTCGATCGCCGCGGCGGCCGGCGGGGCGGCGAGTACGTCGAGCAACACGTCGTACATCGAGAGTGCCGCCGGGGTCGCGGAGGGTGCCCGGACCGGGGCGGCCAACCTGGTCACCGGCGGGTTGTTCCTGCTGGCGATGTTCCTGGCCCCGCTGGTCGTGGTGGTGCCCTTCGAGGCGGCCTCGGTGGCGCTGGTGATCGTCGGGTTCCTGATGATGACCGCGGTGCGGACGATCGACTGGAACGACTACGAGATCGCCATCCCGGCGTTCCTGACCATCGTGCTGATGCCGTTCACCTACTCGATCTCGAACGGCATCGGGGCCGGGGTGATCAGCTTCGTGCTGGTCAAGGTGGCCCGGGGCAAGGCCCGGGAGGTGCACCCGCTGCTCTACGGGGTGGCCGGGCTCTTCGTGGTCTACTTCCTGCGCGGTCCGATCGAGGCTGTGCTGTTCTAGCCTGTGGAACGGCACGGCGCCGGTTCCCGGTGACAGTGGTCATAATCGGTGGTCGTTAGCCAAGCTTATTAGTTAGGCTAACGACCGTGACGGAGTGGACGGTGATGGCGAAGCACATGCCACCGGCGCAGCTCGCGACGTTGTTGCGCGACGCGATCACCCGACTCAACCGACGGGTACGGCAGACCCGGCCGGTCGGCGACCTCACGGGGACCCAGCTCTCCGCGTTGACCAGCCTGGAGCTGGCCGGCGCGCTGACACCTCGCGAGCTGGCCGACACCGAACGGGTCCAGCCGCCGACGATGACCAAGATCGTCGCCAGGTTGGAGGAGCGCGGCCTCGTGCAGCGCACCCCCCATCCGACCGACGGTCGGCAGGTCATCCTCTCGACCACCGACACCGGCCGCGCGATGCTCGCCCAGTTCGACCGGGCCCGCAACCGCTGGCTGGCCGTCCGGCTCGCCGAGCTGACCCCGGAGGAACGCGACGCGCTCCAGCGCGCCGCGGAGATCCTGCAGAAGGTGGCGCGCGACTGACCGCCGCAGAAGACCGGGTCCGCTTCGTCCGTTAGGACCTTCCGGCCGCAATGCCGAGGCCGGAGGTCGGGATGACGCGTACGACCCGAGGAGGCGCACCCCGAGTGCGGGCAAAGCTGAGCACCACCTTCCAGTCCCTTACGGTTCGCAACTACCGGCTCTTCGCCACCGGTCAGTTCATCAAGCTGATCGGCGTGTGGATGATGTTCACCACACAGGACTGGCTCGTCCTGGATCTCTCGGACAACTCGGCCTCGGCACTCGGCGTGGTGATCGCACTCCAGTTCACCCCGGTACTCCTGCTGACCCTGCTCTCCGGCCGCCTCGCCGACCGGTACGACAAGCGGGTACTCCTGTTCATCGCCAACTGCACCTGGAGCCTCCTGGCGCTCGGCATGAGCGTGCTGGTCATCACCGGTGTGGTGCAGCTGTGGCACGTCTTCGTCTTCGCCGGCCTGCTCGGGGTGGCGAACGCGGTCGAGACCCCGGTACGCCAGTCCTTCGTCTCCGAACTCGTCGGTACCCCGCTGCTGCCCAACGCGCTGGCGCTCTCCGCGGCCACCTTCAACTCGGCCCGGATCATCGGCCCGGCGGTCGCCGGGGTGGCGATCGCCCTCTTCGACGTCGGTCCGGTCTTCCTGGTCAGCGCGGTCAGCTCGATCGCCCCGGTGATCTGCGTGGTGCTGATGCGCGCGACCGAACTGCACCGCGAGGAGCTGCCCCCGCTCGCCGAGCGGGGCTCCGCCCGGGTGATCGACGGACTCCGGTACGTCGCCCGCCGCTCCGACCTGGTCCTGCCGATGGTGCTGATGTCGGTGATGGGACTGGCCCTGTTCAACTTCCAGCTCACCCTCTCGGCGCTGGCGAAGACCACCTTCAACACCGGTGCCGCCTCGTTCGGCCTCTTCACCACCGCGCTCGCGGTGGGCGCGCTCGCCGGGGCGCTGGCCGGCAGCGGCCGGCGCAGCCGACCGTCGGTCTGGACCGTGCTGGGCGCCGCGGTGGCGACCGGCGCCTGCGGCACCCTGGTCGGGCTCGCCCCGACGTACTGGCTGGTGGTGGCGTTGCTGCCGCTGACCGGGTTCTTCATGGTCTTCTTCGCCCAGGCGTCCAACCAGCGGGTCCAGCTCGGTGTCGACGCGGCGTTCCGGGGGCGGGTCATGTCGCTCTGGGTGCTGGTCTTCCTCGGCACCAACCCGGTCGGCGCGCCGATCATCGGCTGGATCGCCGAGCGCTACGGCGCCGGTGCGAGCATCTGGATCGGCGGGCTGATCTCGCTGGCCACCGCCGGTACGGCGCTGATCTGGCAACTGCACCGCACCGGTACCCGGCTGCGGCTGCGCATCCTCCCGCTGCCCCGCTTCTACGTGGTGCACCCGGCCGACACGTGAGTCACCCGGACGCCGTGCCGTTGAGCGGCCACCCGGATACGGTGCCGTCGAGCGTCGCCGGTCGATGGCGCGGCGCCCTGCGGGCGTCGGACCCCTCTGGTTAGCTGGTTTCATGCTGCGCGTGCGACTTCTGGAGTGCCTGGCCGCCGACCAGGCCCGGCTGCGCCAGGTCGCCTCCGCCGATCTGGCCGCCGCCGTGCCGAGCTGTCCGGACTGGACCGTCGCCGACCTGGTCCGGCACGTCGCCACGGTCTACCTGCACAAGGTGGAGTGCATGCGGACCGGACGGATCCCGTCGTCGTGGCCGCCGGACCTCTCCGGAGAGGAGCCGTTGGCGCTGCTCGACCGGGCATGTCTCGCGCTGCGCGCCGAGTTCGACAGCCGGGATCCGGGCGCGCTCGCCCCCACCTGGTACGACCCGGACCAGACCGTCGGCTTCTGGCTCCGGCGGATGGCACAGGAGACGGTCGTGCACCGGGTCGACGCGGAGCTGGCGGTCGCCGGGGCCGTGACGGAGATCCCCGCCGACCTCGCCGTCGACGGCATCGACGAGGTGCTGCGGATCTTCCTGGGCTACGGCAGCCGGCGGTGGCCCGAGCGCTTCACCGACGTACTCCCCGATTCCGCGATCCGGCTCCTGGCCACCGCCGGGCCGGCGAGCTGGCAGATCCGGCTCGGTCCGGAGGGTGCGACGGTCGCCGCCGACCGGGCCGCGGTCGCCCGCGCCACGGCGGCGCCACCGGGCACCGACCGGCCGGACGCGGCATCCGAGCGGGGGTCGGCCGGTGCCGGTGCGGCCGGCGGTGGGGCGTCGGCGACCGGCGGGGCAGCGACGTCCGGGCCGGCGGCCGATCCGCCGTCGGAGGCCGGGCCGGCGGCGACCATCAGCGCCAGTCCGGAGCGGTTGCTGCTCTGGCTCTGGCGGCGCTCGGCCGCCGACGCCGTCGGCTGGACCGGCGACCGGGCGGCCGTCGACCGGCTGCGCCTGGCGCTCGCCCCGGCGACCCGATGAATGTTCGTTGATTGCAAAACGGGTGGCGGGCCGGGTTGCCGCCGGTTAGCGTCGGAGAACGTGGCCGTCGTGCATGCTTTCGCGCTGCCGCTGGCCCTTCTTGCCATCGCCTGCCTGCCGGTCGCCATCGCCGCACTGATCTGCGCCGACGAGCTGATCGAAGGGTTCGCCCGCTGGCTCACCGGCCAGCGGGACAGCCGCCGGTCGCGGCGGGCGATCGAGCGACTCGACCGGGCGTTCGAAGTGGACGCCCCCAGCTCCGAGGTCGACCTCACCGAGTTGGACCGGGTGGACCATCCGGCGATCGAACGGATCGCCGCCGACCTGCGCCGGCTCGGCGACCAGCGGCTGCACATCGCCGGACGGTCCCGGCTCTGGCAGGACGCGGTGCTGGAGGCGTACGACGACCGGCTGCGCCTGGCCAGCCGCTGCCTGGGCGTGGCCGAGCACCTCGGCGATCTCGACGGCATCGACCTGGAGATCGAGCGGGTACGCGTCGAGGGCGAGTTGCAGGCCGCCGGCCTGATCCTGCCCTCCCCGCACGCCGGCCCCCGTCAGGGCGGCAGTTGAGCCGCCCGCCGGCACCGCATCGTCCGGAGCGGCGCTGAGATGCGGCTCTTCGTCGCCCTCTATCCGCCGCCGGAGGCGCTGGACGACATCGTCGCGCAGACACGTCGGCTCCGGATCGGCGCGGCGGCCGACACCGGGACGAACGTACGGCTGACCGCCCGGTCGACCCTGCACGTCACCGTCGCCTTCCTCGGCGAGGTACCGGACGACCGGCTGCCCGCGGTGCAAGAGGCGCTCTCCCGGGCCGTCGAGTCGTGGCGGCACCCGTCAATCCGGCGCCGACGCGCACCCGATCCGGGACCGCTCGATCCGGGACCGCTCGATCCGGGACCGCTCGATCCGGGACCGCTCGATCCGGGACCGCTCGATCCGGGACCGCTCGATCCGGGACCGTCCGGGCCGGGAGCGTCCGGGTCGAGATCGGTCGGGCCGGCCGGGGAGCCGCAGGCGCGGCGGGCGCCCCGGCTCCAGCTCGGTGGCGGTGGACGGTTCGGGCGGGGACGGTTCACGGTGCTCTGGGTGGGGCTGCTCGGCGAGGTGGACGCCCTGCGTCAACTGGCCGCGACGGTCCGGCGGGAGCTGCGCCGCTCCCGGTTGCCATCCGACCACCGACCGCTGCGGCCACACCTCACGCTGGCCCGCCCCGGTGACCGGCTGGACCGGGAGAGCCTCGACGAGGACCTGCGTACCCTCGACGGATATCTCGGGCCGTCCTGGCCGGCGACCGAGCTGGTGCTGGTACGCAGCCACCTCGGCCCCCGGCCGACGTACGACCGGCTGGCGACCTGGCCGCTGTAGCGGCGCCGGCCGGGGCGTGACTACCAGGCCCACGCCTCCGGGCCGGGGCCGCCCTTGCCGAGCGGTGGGAAGAGTTCGTCGAGCCGGGCCAGGGTGTCGTCGGTGAACTCGACAGTCAGCGCGCCGAGCGACGCGTCGAGCTGGGCCAGGGTGCGGGGGCCGATGATCGGGGCGGTCACCGCGGGCCGGGTCAGCAGCCAGCCGAGCGCGACGTCCGCCGGGTCGTGCCCGAGTTCGGCGCAGAACTTCTCGTACGCCTCGATCGCCGGCCGACGCTCGGCGAGCAGCTTGCCGGCGTGCTCGCTGGTGGTCCGCGCCGCCCCGCCCTCGGCCAGCTTGCGGAGCGCGCCGCCGAGCAGCCCGCCCTGCAACGGCGACCACGGGATGACGCCGAGGCCGTACTCCTCGGCGGCGGGCAGCACCTCCAACTCGACGAAGCGGTTCATCAGGTTGTAGACGCACTGCTCGGAGACGAGCCCGAGGAAGTGTCGCCGGTTCGCGGACTCCTGCGCCCGGGTCAGGTGCCAGCCGGCGAAGTTGGACGATCCGACGTAGAGCACCTTGCCCTGGGCGACCAGGGTCTCCATCGCCTGCCAGATCTCCTCCCACGGCGTGCTCCGGGAGACGTGGTGCATCTGGTAGAGGTCGATCCAGTCCGTCCGCATCCGGCGCAGCGACTCGTCGCAGGCCCGTACGATGTGCCGGGCGGAGAGGCCCTGCTCGTTGGGCCAGCCGCCCATCCGGCCGTACACCTTGGTCGCCAGTACGACCTTCTCGCGCCGTTCGCCGCCCTGGGCGAACCAGCGTCCGAGGATGTTCTCGGTGACGCCCTCGCCGATCTTCCGGCCGTAGACGTTCGCGGTGTCGAAGAAGTTGATCCCGTGTTCCAGCGCGCGGTCCATGATGGCGAAGCTGTCCGGCTCGCTGGTCTCCGGCCCGAAGTTCATGGTGCCCAGGCAGAGCCTGCTCACCGACAGGCCGGTCCGGCCGAGATTGGTGTATTCCATTGTTTCACCCTGCCACGCCGATCCGCCCGACGTCGATCATGAGGCGGGCGGATCGGCGGAGGTGCGATGGGGTCAGGAGGTCTCGCGGGCGGCGGGACCGCTGCCGAAGAGGACGTCGTCCCAGCTCGGCAGGCGCTTGCGCGGCTTGCCGGAGGCGTCACCGGACTCGCCGGAGCCGCCCGGCCCGGTGGCGGCGCGACGCGGCCGGAGCACCGCCAGCGACGGCACCGCCGGGACCTCCTTCGGCGCGTCGGCGTCGTCGTCGAAGGCGGAGCCGGCGCCACCGCCGAGCAGCGCGGCGGCACCACCGGCGACCGGGCGCTGCCGGGGCGCGTCCGGCGAGGCCATCGACGCGGCCGGGTCGAGGCCGCGACCGGCGGTCGAGCCGAGCGGTCGGTCGAGCCCGGCGAGCAGCGCGTCCCGGCCGGCCCGGATCGGGTCCCGGCCGGGCCGGGCGTGGTCGCCGGCCGCCGCCGGCAGGCCGTGCCCACCACGGCTCGGCTCCACCCGGGACGGGCCGGGCAGCGCGTGGCCGCCGCGTTCCGGCGCGGGCTCCTGGCCGAGCAGCGGCGCGGGACGCTCGGCGCAGAGGTATTGCGCCATGTCGTCGTGCGGCGTCACCGCCTGGCGGGCCTTGTCGAGATCCCAGATCGCCTGGGCGGTGGCCTTGCCCGACGGCCAGGTCGCGATGATCCGCCAGGTGCCGTCGTCGCGCCGGTAGGCGTCCCAGGAGATCTTCTCCGTGTCGATGCCGTGCTGGGAGAGCCGACCGTCGACGATCTCGGCGAGCGGTGCCTGGTTTTCCGCGTTCTTCAGCCGGGTCCGCCGGGCGTGCTGGGCGAGCATCGCCCGCTCCTGGAGCACCGGGCCGGCGTAGCGCAGCACCCGGTCGACCGGCACCCCGGCGATCCGGGCCACGTCCTCGGCGGACTCGCCGGAACGGATCCGGGCCTGGATGTCCCGCGGCGACAGCGAGGGTGCCGGCTCGGTGCCGGGACCGACCGCGGTCAGTGGTGCGCTGCCGGGCTCGTTGTGCAGGACGGTCGCGACCCGTTCGTCGATCGGCAGCGCGAGAAGGCGGCCCACCTCGTCGGTGAGCACCATGGCCTGGCCGTCCTCGGAGAGGGCGACGAAGCGTACTGGCCGCATCGCGTTGCCTCCGTCCCGCCTCGCTGGCCCCACGCCACAGGTCAGCCACCCGGGCGTCCTCGTCACACGGTACGCCGGTCCGTCACCCGTTGGGGAGAGGCGCGCCCGCATGTCGCGGGTGAGCTGGAGAAATCGATCACTCGGGTCGGGCGGTCCGGCCGACCGGCCCGACCCGAGGGACGATTCGACTCAGAGCCGGTCGACCACGTAGTCGACGCAGGCGGTCAGCGCCTCCACGTCGCTGGGCTCGACGGCCGGGAAGAGCGCGATCCGGAGCTGGTTGCGGCCCAGCTTGCGGTACGGCTCGGTGTCGACGATCCCGTTCGCCCGCAGCGCCTTGGCGATCGCGGTCGCGTCGACACCGTCGGCGAAGTCGACCGTGGCCACCACATTGGAGCGCAGTGCCGGGTCGGTCACGAAGGGTGTCGCCACGGCGGAACGCTCGGCCCAGCCGTACACGATCGCGGCGCTCTCGGCGGTGCGCTTGGCCGCCCAGGCCAGCCCGCCCTGCGCGTTCATCCAGTCGGTCTGCTCGGCGGCCAGGAAGATCGTGGCCAGCGCCGGGGTGTTGTACGTCTGCTCCAGCCGCGAGTTGTCGATCGCGGTGACCAGGTCGAGGAAGGCCGGAATGTACCGCCCCGAGGACTTGATCTCGGTGGCCCGGGCCAGCGCGGCCGGCGACATCAGGGCGAGGAAGATCCCGCCGTCGGAGCCGAAGCACTTCTGCGGGGCGAAGTAGTAGACGTCGGTCTCCCGGACGTCCACCTCCAGGCCGCCCGCGCCGGAGGTCGCGTCGACCAGCAGCAGCGCGTCGTCGTCGGCGCCGGCCACCCGGCGGATCGGCACCGCGACACCGGTCGAGGTCTCGTTGTGCGGGGTGGCGTAGACGTCGACGCCGGCCTCGGCGACCAGCGACGGCGCGCTGCCCGGCTCGGACTTGCGCACGGTGGGCTCGCCGAGGAACGGCGCGTCGGCGACCGACTTGGCGAACTTGGCGCCGAACTCGCCGAAGCTGGCGAACTGCGCCCGGTCGCGGACCAGTCCGAAGGTGGCCACCTCCCAGAAGGCGGTGGTGCCGCCGTTGCCGAGCACCACCTCGTAACCCTCGGGCAGGGAGAAGAACTCGGCGATGCCGCGACGCAGCCGGGCGACCTGGTCGCGTACGGTCTTCTGCCGGTGCGAGGTGCCGAGGTACGTCGTGGCGACGTCGGCCAGCGCGGAGACCGCCGCCGGACGCACCTTGGAGGGGCCGCAGCCGAACCGGCCGTCAGCGGGTCTGATCTCGTCGGGAATCCGAATGGTCGATACGTCAGCCACGGTTACGAAGATCCTTCCGGTGGGCCGAGCGGGCCCGGGAGCCGAGCGGTTGATCCGGCGACGCTGCCGCCATCCCATCCTCGCACCCGCACCTCGCGCCCCGGGGGACGATCCCACGGCGTCGGCTGAGTTCTGCCCCACAATCCGCCGGGTGCAGGGAAGGGGCCCCCGCGACAGTGCCGAGCGGGGGCCCCTTCTCACACCTCAGGCGTTGTGCGGGACGGCGTCCCAGCCCTCCACCTCGGTGGGCTTGCGCGGCCCGGGACCGGTGTACCGGGCGGCCGGCCGGACCAGCCGCTTCAGCTTCTTCTGCTCCAGGATGTGCGCGCTCCAACCGCCCATCCGGGCACAGGTGAACATCGAGGTGAACATGTGCGCCGGTACCTCGGCGAAGTCGAGCACCACGGCCGACCAGAACTCGACGTTGGTGGCGAGTACCCGATCCGGCTTGCGGTTGTGCAGCTCCTCCAGGGCGGCCTTCTCCAGCGCCTCGGCGATCTCGAAGCGCGGCGCGCCCAGCTCCTTGGCGGTCCGCCGGAGTACCCGGGCGCGCGGGTCCTCGGCCCGGTAGATCCGGTGCCCGAAGCCCATCAGCCGCTCACCCCGGTCGAGTACGCCCTTGACGTACCCCTCGGCGTCGCCGCTGCGCTCCACCGCCTCGATCATGTGCAGTACCCGGGAGGGTGCGCCGCCGTGCAGCGGGCCGGAGAGCGCGCCGATCCCCGACGAGATGCAGGCGGCGGCGTCGGCACCGGTGGAGGCGACGATCCGGGCGGTGAAGGTGGAGGCGTTCAGACCGTGCTCGGCGGCGGAGATGAAGTAGGCGTCGACGGCCTTGACGTGCCGGGGGTCGGGCTCGCCCCGCCAGCGCTTCATGAACCGCTCGACGATGGTCTGCGCCTTGTCGATCTCCTTCTGCGGCACGGCCGGCAGGCCGAGCCCGCGCGCCGACTGGGCGACGAAGGAGAGCGCGGTCACCGAGACCCGGGCCAGATCCTCCCGGGCCTGCTCGTCGGAGATGTCGAGGAACTGGGAAAGTCCCCAGTACGGCGCCAGCATCGCCACCGCGGACTGCACGTCGACCCGGATGTCGCCGGAGTGCACCGGCACCGGGAACGGTTCGGCCGGGGGCAGACCGGGACCGAAGCGGCCGTCCACGAGCAGCGCCCAGACGTTGCCGAAGGAGACCTGGCCGATCAGGTCCTCGATGTCGACCCCGCGATAGCGCAGCGCCCCTCCTTCCTTGTCAGGCTCGGCGATGGCGGTCTCGAAGGCGATCACGCCTTCCAGCCCCGGTTTGAAGTCGGACATGCGCGCTCCTGGATCGGTCGTCCGTGCATTCGGGGCCCACCCGGCGGTGCGCGGCGTGAACCCGTGGCGTACTCAGCGATGTATTCGTGCCATCTTGCCTGCTGGGTAACTAACTTTGCGAGAGGTCAGGGTTGTGCTACGCGCGACACGGGGCGGCAACGACGGGCTCGTACCGGTGCGCCCGGCGGCCCGACCGGGTCGGCGCGGGTGCCCCGCCGCCAATCGACGGACGAGGATGTGACGTGATGCGGGACACACCGCCGGCCGGACTGCGCCGGGAGTACGGGTCTGTCGACGGGCTCGCCGAGGACGACCTGGCGCCCGACTGGTGGACGCAGTTCCACCGCTGGTTCATCGACGCGGTCGCGGCCGGGCTGCCGGAGCCGAACGCGATGGTGGTGGCCACGGCTGACGCGCAGGGCCGGCCGAGCAGCCGTACCGTGCTGCTGAAGGGGTACGACGAGCGCGGGCTGGTCTTCTACACCAACTACGGGTCGCGCAAGGGCACCGAGGCGCGGCTCAACCCGTACGCCAGCCTGCTGCTGCCGTGGTTTCCCATCCAGCGGCAGGTGGTGATCTGCGGCACGATCGGTCCGGTCGACCGGGCCGAGACCGAGGCGTACTTCGCCGGCCGGCCGCGCGGGTCGCAGCTCGGGGCGTGGGCGAGCCCGCAGTCGGAGGTACTCGCCGACCGGGCCGCGCTGGACGACCGCTTCCGGGCCGTCGCGCAGCGGTTTCCCGACGGCGTACCGGTGCCACCGCCGCCGCACTGGGGCGGTCTGCGGGTGGTCCCGTCGACGGTGGAGTTCTGGCAGGGACGGGCGAGCCGGCTGCACGATCGGCTGCGCTACCGTCGGTCCGGTGCGGACGACTGGATCATTGAGCGGCTGGCGCCTTGACCGCCGCTGACTCCGCCGAGCCGGCCGCCGCCGGCAGTTCCCGGTCCGCCGGCCGGTTCTCCCGGTGGGCGATGGACGTACGTCCGCTGCGGGTGCCGGCGTACCGGCGGCTCTGGATCGGCAACGGCGTCTCGATGTTCGGCTTCCAGCTCACCGCCGTCGCCGTACCGGTGGAGATGTTCGCGCTGACCAGGGAGTCGTTCTGGGTCGGCCTGCTGGGTATCGCCGGATTCGTCCCACTGCTGATCTTCGGCCTCTGGGGCGGTGCGGTCGCGGACGCGGTGGACCGCCGCAAGCTGCTGCTGGCCAGTTCGGTGCTGATGTGGCTCTCCACCGGAGGGCTGCTGCTCCAGGCGCTGTTCCGGGTCGGCAGCCCGGTCCTGCTGCTGGGGCTGGTCGCGGTGCAGACCACCGCCTTCGCGGTCAGCTCGCCGGCCCGGCAGGCGATCATCGCCCGGCTGGTACCCACCGCGCTGGTGCCGTCGGCGAACACGCTCGGCTACACCACCTCCACCGCCGGTGGCGTACTCGGTCCGCTCGCCGCCGGCCTGGTCTTCTCGGCCGGGCCGGTCGAGGTGGTGCTCCCGGTGGCGTACGGGGTGGACGCGCTGCTCTTCACCGTCTCGCTCTGGGCCACCTACCGGCTGCCGTCGATGCCGCCGCTGGACGACGGCGGCTCGCCCCGGCGGGCCGGCCTGGCCAGCGTGGTCGACGGGTTCCGCTATCTGGCCACCACCCCGGTGCTGCTGCTCTCCTTCGCCGTCGACATCATCGCGATGGTGCTGGCGATGCCCCGGGCACTCTTCCCCGAGGTGGCGCAGGAGCGCTTCGGCGGCGGTTCGGCGGTCGGCTGGCTGTTCAGCGCGATCGCGATCGGCTCGGTACTCGGCGGGCTCACCTCGGGCTGGATCAGCCGGGTCCGCCGGCAGGGCCTGGCCCTGGTCTGCGCCGTGGTCGGCTGGGGGCTGGCGATCGCCGCCGCCGGGCTGGCCCGGCAGCTCTGGCTGGCGGTCCTGCTGCTCGCGGTGGCCGGGGCGGCCGACTTGGTCAGCGCGGTCTTCCGGCAGTCGATGTTGCAGGTCTACGCCCCGGACCGGCTGCGCGGCCGGTTGCAGGGCGTGAACATCACGGTGGTGGCCGGTGGCCCCCGTCTGGGTGACCTGCGCGCCGGGAGCACCGCCGCCGCCTTCGGGGTCGGCGTCGCCTGGGTGGGCGGCGGGATCGCCGCGGCCGTACTCGCGCTGCTGCTGGGGCTCCTCTTCCCGGCGCTGGCGCGCTACCGGGCGCCGCAGCCCGACGACGAGGACGCCGGGGCCGGTGCCGGGGATCCGCGGCCGGGCGCGGCGGCCGGCCAGCCGGGCGCCGCCGCCGGGTAACGGCTATCGTCCCGGCATGGACAACGTCACAACGGCGACCCGGCCGCTCTCCGGTGCACAGTGGACGATCTCTGCCGCCGGCCAGGAGGCCGTGGTGGTCGAGGTCGGTGGAGGGCTGCGGGCGTACCGGGCGAACGGCGTCGACTACCTCGACGGGTACGCGGAGGACGAGTTGCCGGCCGGCAGCGCGGGTCAGGTGCTCGCACCGTGGCCGAACCGGATCCGCGACGGCCAGTACACCTTCGCCGGCCAGGAGTTGCAGCTTCCGCTGACCGAGCCGGCCCGGCACACCGCGATCCACGGTCTGGTCAACTGGCTGCCGTGGCGTCTGATCGAGCAGCGGCCGGACGCGGTGGTGGTGGGCTGCGAGATGCCGGCCCAGATCGGCTACCCGTGGCCGCTGTCGCTGCGGGCCGAGTGGCGGATCGACGCGGACGGGCTGCGGGTACGCCACGAGGCGACCAACGTCGGCAGGACGCCCTGCCCGTTCGGCTTCTCGGTCCACCCGTACCTGCGGCTGCCCGGAGTCGCCGTGGACGACCTGCGGCTGCGGGTGCCGGGGCGCAGCCGGCTGCTGCTGGACGGCCGGCTGCTGCCGATCGGGGCGGCGAAGGTGACCGGCGGGGAGTACGACTTCACCGAGCCGCGCCGGATCGGGCCGGCCTTACTCGATCTGGCCTTCGGCGACCTCGACCCGGCGCTGGTGCACGAGTGGGGCTCCAGCGTCACGCTCTCCGGCCCGGACTCGGCGGTGAGCATCTGGGCCGACCCGTCGTTCGGCTGGTGGCAGGTCTTCACCGGGGACACCCTGACCGGTGACCGCTACCGGCGGTCGGTGGCGGTCGAGCCGATGACCTGCCCGCCGGACGCGTTCCGTTCCGGCCGGGACGTGATCGTCCTCGAACCGGGACAGACCTGGCAGGGGAGCTGGGGCATCCGGCCCGGGGCCTGACGCCTCGGCGGGAGCCTGGAGGGGCACGCGATGGAGTTCTCGACGGTCGTCCGGCGGCGGCGGATGGTGCGCAACTACGACCCGGACCGGCCGGTACCGCCGGAGCTGGTGGACCGGTTGCTGGAGCACGCCGTTCGGGCCCCGTCGGCCGGGTTCTCCCAGGGCTGGGCGTTCCTGGTGCTGACCGAGCCGGCGGACCGCGAGCTGTTCTGGGCGGCGACCACCCCGGCCACTGCCCGGCGCGACCCGGCGGCCGAGGGGCAGAGCCGGTGGCTGACCGGGATGCGGCGGGCGCCGCTGATCGTCGTACCGCTGGCGGACCGCTCCGCCTATCTCGACCGGTACGCCGAGCCGGACAAGGGGTGGACGGACCGCGACGAGACCCGCTGGCCGGTGCCGTACTGGTACGTCGACACCGGGTTCGCCGCGCTGCTGATGCTGTTGACCGCGGTGGACGAAGGGCTCGGCGCGTGCTTCTTCGGCATTCCGGCGGAGCGCACCGGGTCGTTCCGGGAGGCGTTCGGGGTGCCGGAGGAGTTCACCCCGATCGGCGCGCTGAGCATCGGTTACCCGGCACCGGACCACCGGTCGCCGTCGCTGCGCCGCGGTCGCCGGCCGGTGGCGCAGGTGGTGCACCGGGGGCGGTGGGGCTGACATCCGCTGCGACGCGGGTGGTGCCGAGGTCACGGAAGGTAGTAACGAAACTGACATCCGTGGACAAACCAAGAGCTCGTCGGAGGTCGCTAGGCTGACGGACGTCATTGGTACGGTGCGGCTCGGGCAGGTGGCGGGCCGCCGGAGTAGCGGCAAGGGGTCGGGCCAGCACGGCCATGGGGAGGGGAGCGTGCCGTCGTGATCTTCAAAGCGGTTCGGGACGGGCGTCCCTACCCGGACCACGGGCTCACGTTGAAGCAGTGGGCAGAGATCCCGCCACGCCCGCTGCGCCTCGACCAGCTCATCACGACCAAGCGGGAACTCGCGCTGGACAAGCTGCTCGCCGAGGACTCCACCTTCTACGGCGACCTCTTCCCGCACGTCGTGCAGTGGAGCGGTGGTCTCTATCTGGAGGACGGGCTGCACCGGGCGCTGCGCGCCGCGCTCCAGCAGCGCAACCAGATCCACGCCCGGGTGCTGGTGCTGCCGGCCTCCTGAGCCGGCCGGGGCCGCGCTGGCTAGGGTGGCGGTCATGACCGAGGCAACGGCCGGGACACCCCCGCTCGACCTGCTCGACCTGGACGGTTCGCTGACCGAGGAGGACCGCCAGATCCGGTCCGTCGTGGGCCAGCTCGTGACGACCCGGGTACGCCCGCACGTCGCCGGCTGGTACGAGACCGGCCAGGCCCCGGTGCGCGACCTGGCCGTGGAGTTCGGCAGGCTCGGCCTGCTCGGCATGCACCTGACCGGGTACGGCTGCGCCGGTGCCTCGGCCGTCGCGTACGGGTTGGCCTGCCTGGAGCTGGAGGCCGGCGACTCGGGGGTCCGTTCGCTGGTCTCGGTGCAGGGATCGCTGGCCATGTACGCCATCTGGCGGTACGGCTCCGAGGAACAGAAGCAGCACTGGCTGCCCCGGATGGCGACCGGCGAGCTGATCGGCTGCTTCGGGTTGACCGAGCCGGACCACGGCTCCGATCCCGCCTCGATGACGACCCGGGCCCGCCGGGACGGCTCCGACTGGGTGTTGACCGGCGGCAAGATGTGGATCACCAACGCGCCGGTCGCCGACCTCGCCGTCGTCTGGGCGCGTACCGACGAGGGGGTGCGCGGTTTCGTCGTACCCATGGCGACGCCCGGGGTGACGGCGCGGGAGATCCGACACAAGATGTCGCTGCGCGCCTCCTCGACCGGGGAGATCGTGCTCGACGAGGTCCGGTTGCCGGCGGACGCCCTGCTGCCGGCCGCGACCGGGCTGCGGGCCCCGCTGAGCTGCCTGACCGAGGCGCGGTACGGCATCGTCTGGGGTGCGCTCGGCGCCGCCCGGGACTGCCTGCACGCCGCGCTCGACTACGCGACCAGCCGGGAGCAGTTCGGCCGGCCGATCGCCGGCTTCCAGCTCACCCAGGCCAAACTGGCCGACATGGCGGTCGAGTTGCAGAAGGGCTATCTGCTGGCGCTGCACCTGGGCCGGCTCGCCGACGCCGGCCGGCTGCGGCCGGAGCAGGTCAGCGTCGGCAAGCTGAACAACGTCCGGGAGGCGATCGCGATCGCCCGGCAGTGCCGGACCATCCTCGGCGCGAACGGCATCAGCGGGGAGTATCCGGTGCTCCGGCACGCCAACAACCTGGAGAGCGTGCTGACCTACGAGGGGACGTCCGAGATCCACCAGTTGGTGATCGGGCAGCGGCTCACCGGGCTCTCCGCGTTCGGCGGCTAGCCCGGCGAGTTCCGGCTGGCGGTCAGGCCACCTTGCGGGCGGAGCGCAGCGCGGTGGCCAGCGTCTCCAGGGCGGCGGCGCTGCCGGCGTACGAGAACCGGGGCTCGCTGTTCCAGCCGACGATCTGGTTGGCCTTGACCGCCGGGAGCTGCTGCCAGGTGGGCTTGCCGGTCAGGTCCTTCGGCTGGAGCGTGGAGCTGCGGTTGTCCATCAGCAGCAGATCGGCCGGGTACTTGTCGGCGTTCTCCCAGCTCAGGCTCTCGAAGTAGCCGCCGTCGTCGAGCTTGCCCGGCACGACGACGTCCACGCCCAGGGACTTGTAGTAGAGGATGTCGGAGTTGACGCCCGGGTTGGAGGCGTAGAAGAGGTCCTGTGCGGCGGAGCAGGCGAGCACCCGGATTCCGGGGTTCGCCGCCACCGCCTCCCTGATGCTCGCGGCGGCGGCCTCGAACCGGGCCTTCGCCTCGGTGACCTTCGACGCGTTCAGGTCGGCGCCGAGCGCGGCGGCGAGTTCGGCGTGCCGGCCGATCACCTTGTCCAGCGGGGCGCGGGAGGCGACCAGCGCCACGGTCGGGGCCAGCGGGACGATCTGGGCCTTGCTCTCGTCCGGCACGTACCAGAGCGAGTTCTTCTCGTACTCGTGCGTGACCAGCAGTTCGGGCTTGACCGAGGCGTACGTCTCGATGTTGAACTCGCCCCAGGTGTTGCCGATGACGGTCAGTCCGGCCACCGGCATCTCGCCGGCCTGCACGTCGGCGCTGCCGTCGGCGCGCTTCGTCGGGCCGAAGACGCCGACGAGCTGGTCGGTGACGCCGAAGTCGTACAGCGCGGCGGCGGTGCCGACGAACGCGACGACCCGGTCGGGCCGGCTCGCCGCGGTGGCGGTCTGCCCCCGGTCGTCGGTGAAGCTCCACGCGCCGTCGGATCCGCTGCTCTCCGTGCCGGGATCGTCGTCCTGGCCGCAGGCGCCGAGCAGGGCGGTGAGGCCGAGCGCGCCGGCCGCGCCGAGCAGGTTGCGGCGGGTGAACTGACGGGGGTGCGGCATGGCGTGGTGCTCCTTGGCTGACCGCTGCGCACAGCGGAACTCTTCGGTCCGGGGGCGATCTCTGTTCGCCGGCATGAGGTTAGCCTGACCTAACTTGGAGTTGTCAAGTCGTGGGGGGTCCACGTCGACGCCGCTGACCTGCCGGTTGACCCGGCACCGGCCCGAACGGACGGCACGGCGCGGCCCCGATACGCCGCTGCCACGACGGGATCCGGCGGGATTAGAGCCGCCGGCCGGGGGTAGCCCGTGCCGTGGGGGCCGGAGGTATCTCGGAGCACGGGCTGCTGGCCGACGGGCGCAGCGCCGCGCTGGTCGACCGCTCCGGCTCGGTCAACTGGTGGTGTCCGGAGCGCTTCGACGCACCCTCGGTCTTCTGCCGGCTGCTCGACGTGGCCGGCGGGCACTGGTGGATCCGGCCGGCCGGGCGCTTCGAGGTGCGCCGCAGCTATCTGCCCGACACCCTGGTGCTGCGCACCGTGTTCCGGACCGAGCAGGGCGAGGTGTCGCTGACCGACGGGCTGCTGCTGGAGAACGGCGCCCGGGGACACGACATCGGGCGGCGGTCGCCCGGAGTCCTGGTCCGGGTGGTGGAGGGGCTCTCCGGGACGGTACCGATGGTGCTCTCCTACTCACCCCGGTTCGAGTACGGCCGGCGGACCGCGTACCTGGTCTGGCAGGACGGCCAACTCGTCGCCACCTCCGGGCCGACGACGCTGACGCTGACCGCCCCGATCCCGCTGACCGTGAACGAGTCCGAGGCGACGGCCAGGTTCACCGTCGGTGCCGGCCAGCGGGACAGCTACGTCCTCGCCTACCGGCCCACCTTCCACGAGATGCCGTCGCACCCGGTCGACGACGCGGACGCCTTCGGCGACACGGTGCAGGGCTGGCGGTCCTGGGCCGCACACCACGACTACCAGGGCCGCTATCCCGAGCTGGTCCGGCGCAACGCCCTGGTGTTGCAGGGCCTCACCTACGGGCCGAGCGGTGCGGTGGTGGCCGCCGCGACCACCTCGCTGCCGGAGAAGCTCGGCGGCGACCGCAACTACGACTACCGGTACGCCTGGCTGCGCGACTTCAGCCTGACCCTGCGGGCGCTCTGGGTCGCGGCCTGCCCGACGGAGGCGAACCGGCTCTTCGGCTGGGTCGCCTCGGCGGTCGGCCGGATCGACGGCCAGCCGGTACCGATCATGTTCGGCGTCGAGGGGGAGCGGGACCTGACCGAGCGCCGGATCGAGACGCTGCGCGGGTACGCCGACAGCAGGCCGGTCTGGGTCGGCAACGAGGCGTGGCGGCAGCGTCAGCTCGACGTACCGGGCGAACTGCTGGACGCGGCCTGGCGGCTGCGGGACTACCTCGACCCGATGGGTGCGGAGGTACGCGACCTGCTGCGCAGCCTCGCCGACCAGACGGTGCGGAGGTGGCGGGAGCCGGACGCCGGGATGTGGGAGGCCCGGGACGCCGCCCGGCACTACGTGTCGTCCAAGGTGGGCTGCTGGGTGGCGCTGGACCGGGCGGTACGGTTCGGCGCCCGGCTGGGCGACTCCGACGACCTGACCCGCTGGGCGGCGGCCCGGGACGAGATCCGGGAGACGGTACTCCGGGAGGCCTGGAACGCCGAGGTCGGCGCCTACACCGGCGCCTTCGGCTCGGACCAGCTCGACGCCAGCGTGCTGCTGATGCCGGTCGCCGGCTTCCTGCCCGCCACCGACGCGCGGATGCGGGCCACCATCCGGCTGGTCGAGGAGCGGCTCTCCCGAGGGGGCCTGGTCCGGCGCTGGGCCGGCGACCCGGCGGCGTTCACGATCTGCTCCTTCTGGCTGGTGCAGTGTCTGGTGCTGGCCGGCGAGCGGGACCGGGCGGCGGCGATCTTCGAGAACGTGGCGGGCGTCGCCAACGACCTCGGGCTGCTGGCCGAGCAGGTCGACCCGCACACCGGCGAGCAGCTCGGGAACTTTCCACAGGCGTTCTCGCACATCGGGCTGATCGGTGCGGCCTGGGAACTCACCACCGCCTCAGCCGAGGCGATGTCGGCAGGGGGAGGAAGCTGATGACTGGACGGCTCGAAGGAACCACTGCGCTGATCACGGGGTCGGATTCCGGGATCGGTCAGGCCACCGCGATCGAGTTCGCCAGGGAGGGCGCCGACGTGGTGGTGCACTACCTGCACGACCACGACGGCGCGCAACACACCCGGGAGCAGGTGGAACAGGCCGGCCGGCGGGCGGTCGTGGTGCGCGGCGACATCAGCGAGGAGGACCAGGTGGAGGCGATGTTCGACACCGCGCTGGCCGAGTTCGACGAGCTGAACGTGCTGATCAACGACGCCGGGGTGGACGCCTCGGGCATCCCCGTGATCGACCTGGACACCGAGACCTGGGACCGGGCGATCCGGGTCAACGTCTACGGGGCGTTCTTCTGCTCGCGACGGTTCGCCCGGCACCGCCGGGACCGGGGCGGCAAGGGCAAGATCATCAACATCACCTCGATCCACCAGGAGGTGGCCCGGGCCGGCGGCTCGGACTACGACACCAGCAAGGGTGCGCTGCTCAACCTCGCCAAGAGTATGGCGCTGGAACTCGCGCCGATGGGGATCAACGTCAACAACATCGGACCGGGCATGGTGCTCACCCCGTTCAACCAGCGGGCGATCGACGACCCGAAGTACCTGGAGGAGCAGGTGCAGAGCATCCCGTTCAAGCGGGCCGCGGAGCCGGTCGAGATCGGTCGGCTCGCGGTCTTCCTGGCCAGCTCCGACGCCGACTACGTCACCGGGTCGACGTACTTCATGGACGGCGGCCTGATGCAGAACCAGGGTCAGGGGGCCTGACCAGACAGCGAAGCCGGGAGGAGAAGCCGTGTCCCGCTATCCACACACGATCGTCCCGATCGACCACGTCGAACCCTGTGGCCGGCGGATCCGCGCCCTGCTCAACGGCGAGTGGGTGTTCGACACGAGCAACGCCCGGTACGTCTGGGAGGAGCCGCACTATCCGCACTACTACATCCCGCTCGCCGACGTACGCCAGGAGCTGCTGGTCGACGAGCAGGACGTCCAGCAGTACCCCGCGGGTACCGCCCGGCAGTACGGCCTCCGGGTGGGCGAGCGCTACCACCCGGGCTGCATACGGGTGCACACCGACAGGTCCGTCGACGGGCTCGCCGACATGGTGCGCTTTCAGTGGGACGCCCTGGACACCTGGTTCGAGGAGGACGAGGAGATCTTCCTGCACCCGCGCGACCCGTACACCCGGGTGGACGCGCTGCGGTCGACCCGGCGGGTACGGGTCGAGATCGACGGCGAGGTGCTGGCCGAGTCGGGTTCGCCGGTGCTGGTCTTCGAGACGGGCGTGCCCACCCGCTACTACCTGAACCGGGCCGAGGTGGACCTCGGCCGGCTGATCCCCACCGAGACCGTGACCGCCTGCCCCTACAAGGGCCGGACCAGCAACTACTGGTCGGTCCGGATCGGCGACACCACGCACAACGACGTGGCCTGGGCGTACGACTTCCCCAGCCACCTGATGCAGCCGATCGCCGGGATGGTGGCGTTCTTCAACGAGAAGGCCGACATCTTCGTCAACGGCGAGGCGGTGCCCCGGCCGAACACCCGCTGGTCGCGGTAGGGCCACCGGATTGCCCGAGGAGCTGCTGGCCCGCGTCGTCCAGGTGCTGGTCACCATCGTCGAGGCGGTGGGGGCGGCAGTGATCTTCGTCGGCGCCGTCTGGACCGCCGGCCGGTTCGTGGTGGCCGGGATCCGTCACCGGTCGGCCGCGGTCTTCACCCCGATCCGGCTGTCGCTGGGCCGGTTCCTCACCCTGGGGCTGGAGTTCCAGCTCGCCGCCGACATCCTGCGTACCGCCGTCTCGCCGACCTTCGGACAGCTCGGCCGGCTGGCCGCGATCGCCACCATCCGGACGGCGCTGAACTATTTCCTCGGCCGGGAGATCCGGCAGGAACAGCGGCAGCTCGGCACCTCGGACGGCCCGCCGGCCGACCGGAGCGGACCGGCCGCCGGCGCCCCGTCCGCCGACCCGGCCGGCGAGGGAGACGGACGGCGGTGAGAAATCTCGGCACCCTGCTCACCGCGCTCGCCCTGCTGGCGGCCGTGGTGACCCTGCTGACCACCCGGTCCTGGCGTACGGCGCTGCGGGTGCTGCTCGACCTGCTGGTGGCGGCCGGCCTGATCCGGCTGGCCACCCTGGAGAGCTGGACCGATCTCGCCGGTGCCGCGATCGTCATCGCGCTCCGTCAGCTCGTCTCGGCGGCCCTGCTCGGCTCCGGCCGGCCCGGCGATGGGGCCGGACCGGCCGGAGCCCGGGTGGTGGTGGGATGGTCGAGGGTGAGGTGGCCGGGAACGGGTACGGGCCGGACCCGTTCCCGACCGACCTCCTAGAAGCCGCGCCTGCTGTTCGGGTCCGAGGCGACGGCGAGTACCTGCTGGAGACCCCGGTAGGCGGCCTTGGGCTGGAGGTTCTCGTCCAGCGGGGTGGCCGAGCCCTGGCCCTCGAAGAAGCCGGGAACCCAGGAGTACTTGTCGGTGAAGCCCCACACCGTGAACATCACGCAGCGCGGGGTGAGCAGGCAGGCCTGGAGCAGGGTGTTGAAGCTACCCACCTGGCCGGCCTCCTTGTAGGTGTCGACCGGCAGGAAGAACCGCACGTCGACCTCGGTGAACGCGGTCTCCAGGCCGAGCCTGTCGAAGCGGGCCAGGTTCTGCGGGGCGTCGATCGGCAGCGGGTACTGGAGGTCGAGGTGGCCCTGGAAGCCCATGCCGTGCAGCGGCACCCGCTGCTTGCGGAGCTGCTTGGCCAGCTCGTAGTAGGCGGTGCTCTTCGGGTTGATGTTGTCGATCGCGTAGTCGTTGAGGAAGAGCTTGGCCCTCGGGTCGGCGGCGTGCGCCCAGCGCAGCGCGTCGGCGATGTAGTTCGGGCCGAGGTGCTGGCGGAAGATGGTGTCCCGGAGCACCGGGGCGTCGCCGTCGGTGAACGCCTCGTTGACCACGTCCCAGGCCCGGACCTTGCCCCGGAAGTGCTTCACCACGGTGGTGATGTGGTTGCGCACGATCTCACGCAGCTCGGCCGAGTCGATCGAGCCGTCGGCGACGCCGTCGGTCAGCCAGGCGGGGGCCTGACTGTGCCAGAGCAGCGTGTGGCCGTGCACCTTCTGTCCGTTGCGCCGGGCGAACTCGATCAGCTCGTCGGCCGGGCCCCAGTTGTACTGGCCCCGGGTCGGCTCCAGCTCGGCCCACTTCATGACGTTCTCGGCGGTGACGGCGGAGAACTCCCGGGCCGCCCGCTCCCGGTACGGCGCGTCGGTGGCCAGCGCGTTCATGTCGATCGCGGTACCGATGCCCAGGCCGTGTTTCCTGGCCAGTACCCGCAGCGGAAGGTCCGTGGACGTCCCACCGGGTACGTGTGCGGCGGAGCCGCCCTTGGTCGCAACGGCGTTGATCGGCGCCTGGGTCGGGGCGGCGGCGGTGGCGGTCGACGGCCCGACCGTGTAGAGGGCGCCGGCCGCGAGCACGCCGACCAGGGCTATCCGAAGTTTTCTCATCGAAGCAAGGCCTCCAGGGTGTGGTTCTCCGTCAGCCGCCGGTCGGAACCGGCGGGGAGCGGCGCGCAGGGGACGGATGCGCGTCGATCGCTACCCGAACGCGGGTCGGGTACGGATTTGCTGCCGGGCACACTGTCGGAGATCCGACACTCTGGAGGGTGGGCTCGATCTTGCTCGAAGATCGTCAGAGATGGTAAAAGGCGCGGGAGTTGTGCTCAGCCGGCCTCCGCCATCGCCGCCGCGAACTGCTCCGGAGTCAGCTTCCCCTGGAACAGCCGGCGCAGGTTGTCGAGGAGCACCGTCGCCGCCGCCGGCTCCAACGCCTGGTCCCAGGCCAGCCCGTACGACGGGGCCCGGGTGACCAACTCGTGCACCGAGGTGGCGAACTCGGCGTGCCGGGTGCCCCGCAGCCGCTGCGCCGCATCCGTCACCGGCGGCACCTCGCCGTCGGCGACCAGGGCGTCCAGATAGTCGTCCGACGCCACGGACCGGACGAACTCCAGCGCCGCCTCCGGATGCCGGCTGCCGGCGACCACCGAGAAGTAGTGGGTCGGCACCCCGACCAGGTCGGCCGGATCCCCGGCCCCGCCGGAGACCGCCGGGAAGGGCACGAAACCCAGGTCCCCGGTGGCCATGAAGTCCGGGTTCCGGGCAAGCTGGGTCGGATATTCCCAGGTACCCATGAGCTGCATCGCGGCCCGCCCGCTGGCCAACCGCCCGGACGCGTCGCCGTCGTCGTAGGCGACGGAGGCGAAGTCGGCACCGAAGGCGCCCCGCTCGACGAGGGCCCGTACCTCCCGCAGCGCCTGCGCCACCGCCGGCTTCGACCAGGCGCCGGGACGGCCGGCGACGATGTCGGCGGTGGTGCCCGGACCGCCGATCCGCTCGGCCAGGTACATCACCCACATCAGCTCGGTCCAGCCCTGGGCACCGCCCAGCGAGATCGGGGTGATGCCGCGCGCCTTGAACGTCTCCACCAGGGAGAGCAGCTCGGCGTAGCTACCCGGCGGCCGTACGCCGGCGTCGGCGAAGACACCCCTGTGGTAGAAGAGCACCACCGGGTGGGTACCGCCCATCGGGATGCCGTACTGCCGGCCGTCCACCACCCCGCCGGCCAGCGTGCTGGGCAGGAACCGGCCGGCCACCCCCGGCTCGTCCCGCAGCGCGGTCAGGTCGACGAGCATCCCGTCCCGGGCCAGCCCGGCCAGGCTCGCCCCGCCCCAGGTGGCGAAGACGTCCGGCCCCTCCGACGAGCCGATCCCGGTACGCAGCTTCTGCTTGTACTCCTCGTTGCCGAAGGTGACGAGGTCCACGTCGACCCCGGCGCCCTGGTTGTGCCGGTCCACCAGTTTCCGCAGCGCGGGTTCGTCGCCCGGCTGGGTGATCGCCCAGACCCGGATCGTCCCGGACGCCCCGTCGGCGGGCGGCGGCACCGACGGCACCGTCCGGGTCAGCTGCGCCCCGGTGAGGGTCACCGCCAGCACCAGGACCGCTGTCGCCAGGCTGGCCAGCCCGGCCCGCTGCCGACGCCTGCGCCGGTAACGCCGGCGGATCGTGGTGATCGCCTCCGGATCGGCCGCCGGCAGGGCGTGCTGTGCCTGGGTCAGGGTGGCGGCCAGCTCCCGATCGAGCCGCCCGTCGTCCACCGGACCTACCTCGTCAACCACGTCCGCTCCGAATCGTCGAGTCGGCGGGCGCCAGGTGCGCCCGTAGCACGCGCTTGGCCCTCGCGTACCTGCTGGAAACCGTGCCCGGAGGCTCGTCGCAGATCCCGGCGATCTCGCTGAACGTGTAGCGGTACAGCACGTGCAGCACCACGACCGTCCGTTCCGCCTTGCCGAGCTGCTGCAACGCCTGCCACAGCGCGCCGTTGCCCACCGCGGTCGCGGCCGGATCGTCGGACCGGTGGTCGACGTCGTCGGTCAGCACCTCACGACGCCACCGCCGCCACCGGCTCACGTTGCGGGTCACGATCACCTGCCGGGCGTACGCCTCGGGATTCTGCCCGGCCTTCGGCCACCGCTGCCAGACCTCGACCACCGCGATCTGGGCCAGGTCGTCCGCCTCGGCCGCGCTGCCACTGATCAGGTACGCGAACCGCCGCAAAGCGTCCAGCCGGGCCCGAGCGAACTCCTCGGCGTCGCTGAACGCACCGTGGGCCACAGGCTCCTCCTCCGGGCTCCTAACGCTGGCCGCCGTCGATTCGCTGCACCTCGAACCTAGCGGTCCCGGTGTCCCGGATCACCTGCCGAAGTGGTGCTCCGCCGCTCGGCGAGTTCGACGGCGTTGCGGAACAGCATCGCCACGGTGGTCGGGCCGACCCCGCCGACCCGGGGCGTGATCGCCCCGGCGACCGAGGCGCACGACTCGTCGAGGTCCGGCAGCAGCCGGCGTCCGGCGTAACGGACCCCGCCGCCGATCGCGACCGCGCCGGGCCGCAGGTGCTCCGGCCGCACGATCCCGGGTACGCCCACCGCGGCGACCACGATGTCGGCCCGCCGGGTGTGCCGCTCCCAGCCGGGTACCCCGCTGTGCACCACGGTCACCGCCGCGTCGGCGGTGGGCCGCTTCTGCCCGAGCAGCAGCGACAGCGGCCGGCCCAGGGTCGTACCCCGGCCGAGGATCACCACGTCGCGGCCGGCGACCGGGATCTCGTGGAAGGCGAGCAGCGCCTCGATCCCGGCCGGGGTGCACGGGACCGGGCCGGGCAGCCCGGCGGCGAGCCGGCCCAGGCTCTCCGGGTGCAGCCCGTCGACGTCCTTGGCCGGATCGATCGCGGCGATCGCCGCCTGGTAGTCGAGGTGGCCGACGGGGTGCTGCACCAGGATGGCGTGCACCGCCGGGTCCTCGTTGAACTCGCGGATCGCCCGGAGCAGGTCCGCCTGGCCGGCGGTGCCGGGCAGGTGGGTGTGCGGCGACGCGAAGCCGAGGTCGGCGGCGCGTTGCTGCTTCATCCGGATGTAGCCGGCGCTGGCGGAGTCGTCGCCGACCAGGATCGTCGCCAGGCTCGGCACGACACCGGAGCGGCGCAGCGCGGCGACCCGGGCGGCGACGTCGGCGAGGACCGCCTCGGCGACGGGGCCGCCGGGCAGCAGCCGGGCGGTGCGTACCTCGGCGTCGGTGGGGGTCTCGGAGACGGTCACGGGGCTTCCTCTCGACGTGGAAAGCCCCGGCGCCCAGGCGTACGGCGACGGAGTCGAGCCCGGCGGTCGCTTCCCGGTGGTGCTCCACCCGACGCCAGTCACCACCGCCACGCCGAGCCTACCTCCGGGCCCGCCCCCATCGGCGGTCGTGCTCGGCTGCCGCCGTCGCGAGCTGGGCAGACGTGAGCCCGGCCCGCGTCCCTCCGGTTCGACTCGCGGGTGTCGTACCGGAGTCGTACCGTTTTCTCCAGGTGCTCCTTCGACAAGGACGGTGAGGGCGGATGTCCCGAGAAGGCGATGTCAACCAGCCCACGCGTGAGTTTCCCGGCTATGCGAAGGGGCAGGCCACGCCCCCCGGCCCGGCCGATCCCTGGTCCGACGGCACGGCGCACGACGACACCCGGCCGTTCGACGCCGACGAGCCCCGGCCGGAGCGGTCCGATCCGGAGCCGACCGGCGGCGGCCGGTGGGGTCGCGGCGTCTTCGTCCTGGTGGGCATCATCGGCGTGGTCGCCGTACTGGTGCTCGGCGTGCAGGTCAGCGGGATCCTGCCGGACTGGCGCAACCCGTTCGCCAAGGAGCAGACCGACCGCAGCCAGCCGCCGCTGCTCAAGTCGATCCAGGACCTCAGCCGCTACGTCGCGGCGGAGGGGAACTTCGAGGTCGTCGTCGACCTGGAGAACAACCGGAAGTACGTTCCGGAGTTCCTGCTCGGCGAGCGCACCCTCTTCGTCGGGGCCGGCACCGTCGACGCGTACGTCGACTTCGGAACGCTCCGCGACGACGCGGTGGTCGTCTCCGCCGACGGGAAGTCGGTGGAGATCAAGCTGCCGGCACCGCAGCTCGGCGAGGTCAACCTCGACCTGGAGCGGAGTTACGTCTTCGCCGAGAAGCGCGGCATCCTCAACCAGCTCGGCGAGGTCTTCGGCGGCGACCCGAACCGGCAGCGCGAGGTCTATCTCAAGGCCGAGCAGAAGATCGCCGAGTCGGCCAAGAGCAGCGGGCTCGGCGAGCGCGCCCAGGAGAACACCCGGAAAATGCTGGACCAACTGCTCCGGTCGCTCGGCTACGAGCGGGTGACCGTCAGCTACGTCCAGCCGTGACCGTCGCCGCCCTGGGCACGCTGGCGGCACCGTCGGCCGACGAGCCGCCGATGCTGTTCGGGGCGGCGATCTGGTCCATCCTGGTGATGGCGGTGGTGTTCGTCGCCAACCTGGTCGTACACCTGCTGCGGAACTGGTTCGGCCCCCTCGACCGGCTGGTCGAGGGGGCCCGGCAGGACGTCTACCTCGACCACGTCCGGGGGCCGGCCGCCGCCGTGCTCGTCGCGGCCACCAGCGGGTACGGCATCAACATCGTCACCGGGGACGCCGACTCCCTGCTCGGCTACCTCGGCCTGCTGATGGCGCTGCCCCTGCCGCTGGCCATGGTCGTCTGGGCCGGTGTCCGGGCGGTACGCCAGGCCGACTTCGAGCGGGTGTGGCCGCCGGAGTCGATCCCGGTCGACGACCGGGTGAAGGTGCGTCACGTGCTCCGGCGGGTACGGGCCGAGGCGGAAGGGCTCGCCGAGTTGCCGGCCGGTGAGCTGGACCGGCTCGGCCGGCTGTTGACCCGGCTCTCCGAGGAGACGGTGCCGGCGCTGCACGCCCGGCGGGACCGTGACCTGCGGCGGTGGCTGCGCGACCATCCCGTCGTCGCGGTCGGGGTTGCGGTCTGGAGCGGGCTCACCGTCGTCGCCGTCGGGGTCGCCCTGGCGTCCCGGTACGACGGGTCGTGGCGGCTTGCCGGGGTCCTCGCCGGGTTCGCGGTGGTGGTCCTCGGCCTCCAGGGCGGGCTGCTGACCGTACTGCGCCGACGGAGCCGTTACCGGTCGGCTCTGCTCGCCGACGAGGTGGAGCAGACCGCCGGGGGCATCCGGCGGCGCATCACGGAACAGCGGCTGGGCCTGGGCACCGGGTCGGGCGCTCTGCCCGGCCGGCAGCACCGGCGGGGCTGACCGCCCGGCCCGTACCGCAGGTCAGTGCGCGGCGACGTAGTGGCGGTCCTCGTTCGGCATGATGATCCAGAGCGCCAGGTAGACGATCACCTGGGTGCCGGGCAGCAGCAGCGAGAGGATGAAGAGCAGCCGCACCATTCCGGCGGACATGCCGAAGCGGCGGGCCAGGCCGGCGCAGACTCCGGCGATCATGCGGTTGTCTCGGGGGCGGGTGAGCTTGCGGCTCATCGACGTCTCCTCTGATAGCGGTGGAACGGGCGGCTGATTCCACGGTAGGAACGGGAGGTCGGGCCGCCCTCGGTCTCCAGACGGATCCGGACACCGCGTACCCGTAGGTACTTACCCGGGCGGGGCCGGCGGACACCCGGGTCCGGTGCCGGGCATCCGGACGGATCTGCTCCGGCGGCCGTCCCGCGCCTGCCGGGCCGGGGCCGGGTAGGCTCGCGGACCGGCAGCTCAGGGGCGATGCTTGGGGGAAGCCCCGGCGACCGCCCCGGGGCCAGGGCCGGCAACGGGGCCGGCCGGGAGGAGTTTCGATGATCAGCGCCTTCGACCTGTTCACGGTCGGGATCGGGCCGTCCAGCTCGCACACCGTCGGCCCGATGCGGGCCGCCCGGACCTTCGCGGCCGGGCTCAAGGCCGACGGGTTGCTCGCGGAGACGGCCAGGGTGCGGGCGGAACTCTTCGGCTCGCTCGGTGCCACCGGGCACGGGCACGGCAGTGGGCCGGCGGTACTGCTGGGGCTGCTCGGGGAGGCGCCGGAGACGGTCGACCCGGACCGGGTCGCCGAGACGGTGGCCGGGATCCGGGCCAGCGGCCGGTTGGCCGTACTCGGCGCGCACGAGGTCGACTTCGACGCCGACCGGGACCTGGTGCTGCACCGCCGCCGGTCGTTGCCGTTCCATCCGAACGGGATGATTTTCACCGCGTACGACCCGGCGGGTGCACCGCTGCGGGCCCGCACCTACTACTCGGTGGGTGGCGGGTTCGTGGTGGACGAGAACGCGACCGGCGCGGACCGGATCAAGCCGGACAGCACCCGGGTCCGGTACCCGTTCAGCACCGGCGCCGAGCTGCTGGCCCTGACCGCCGAGACCGGGCTGCCGATCAGCGGGATCATGCTCGCCAACGAGCGGGCGTGGCGCAGCGAGTCGGAGATCCGCGCCGGCCTGCTGGAGATCTGGCGGGTGATGCGGGAGTGCGTGGACCGGGGCAGCCGGCGGGACGGGACGCTGCCGGGCGGGCTGCGGGTCCGGCGCCGCGCCGCCGAGTTGCGGCGGGGCCTGGAGGCGGATCCCGGTTCGGCCGACCCGTTGCGGGTGATGGACTGGGTGACGCTCTTCGCGCTCGCGGTCAACGAGGAGAACGCGGCCGGGGGCCGGGTGGTGACCGCCCCGACGAACGGCGCGGCCGGGATCATCCCGGCGGTGCTGCACTACTACACCCGGTTCGTGCCGGGGGCGTCCGAGGAGGGCGTACTCCGCTTCCTGCTCGCCGCCGCCGCGATCGGGGTGCTGTTCAAGGAGAACGCCTCGATCTCCGGTGCCGAGGTCGGCTGCCAGGGCGAGGTCGGGTCCGCCTGCTCGATGGCGGCGGCCGGGCTGGCCGAGGCGCTGGGCGGCACCCCGGCCCAGGTGGAGAACGCCGCCGAGATCGGCATGGAGCACAATCTCGGGCTGACCTGTGATCCGGTCGGTGGCCTGGTGCAGATTCCCTGCATCGAGCGGAACGCGGTGGCCAGCATCAAGGCGATCACGGCGGCCCGGCTGGCGCTGCGGGGTGACGGGGAGCACGCCGTCTCGCTGGACAAGGTGATCAAGACGATGCGGGAGACCGGCGCCGACATGAAGATCAAATACAAGGAGACCGCCCGGGGCGGGCTCGCGGTCAACGTCATCGAGTGCTGAGCGTCGGGTGCCGAGTCCGGCGTCGGCATGATGGCGGGCGGGCGCCGTTCGGGTAGCGTTGGCGCGTTACCCGGGAAGGTGTCGCAGCCCGGCCGATCCTTATTTGGGGCGATTTTCCCGACTGCTACCCTATGTCGGGCTCGACCGGTCGGACCATGACGAGCACGGGAGGCGGCGGTGACGTCTGGCGTGGCGGCGGTGTGGTCACACCGCAACACGCTCCGGCTGCTCGTCCGCCGGGACCTGGCCGTCAAATACCAGCAGTCGGTGCTGGGCTACCTCTGGTCGCTGATCGAGCCGCTCGGCATGGGCGTCATCTACTTCTTCGTCTTCGGCGTGCTCTACCGGTCGGCCACCGACCGGCACCTCGGTGACGCCGCCGAGTCGTACCCGCTCTTCCTGATCACCGGCATCTTCGCCTGGATGTGGACCAGTTCGGCGATCGGCGAGGCGACCGCCGCGCTCACCGGGCAGGCCCGGTTGATCACCACGATGAACCTGCCCCGCGAGGTCTTCCCGATCGGCCGGGTCGCCGGCCGGTTCGCCGAGTACGTCGCCGGGCTGCCGATCCTGGTCGCCGTCGCGATCGCCTACGCCTCGCTGGACCGGATCGAGTTCGGCGTGTCGCTGCTGGCGCTGCCGCTGGCGATCCTCATCCAGGCGACCCTGCTGGTCGGGATCGCGCTGCTGCTCTCCTCGCTCAACGTGCTGATGCGGGACATCGAGCGGCTGATGCGGCTGGTCACCCGGGTGCTCTTCTACGCCACCCCGATCATCTATCCGCTGACCCTGGTCCGGGACTCCGCGCTGCCGGACTGGGTCAAGATCACCTACGAGTTGAACCCGCTGGTCGGGATCTTCCAGCTCCACCACGCGGTCTGGTACCCCGACGAGTTCCCCGACGCCCGGCTGCTCGGCGTCTCGGTCGGCGGCAGCCTGCTGGTGCTGCTCGCCGGCTGGTGGGTGTTCCGCCGGCTCGAACCCGCCGTCCTGAAGGAGCTGTAGTGGCCGGGGCGATGGTGCAGGCGGAGAACCTGGGCATCCGGTTCGTCCGGAACCGGCGGCGCAACCTGCGGCTGCGGGAGATGTTCATCCACCGGGGCGGCCGGCAGCCCGCCGCCGGGGTCTTCTGGCCGCTGCGCAACGTCTCGTTCTCGGTCGCCCCCGGCGACACCGTCGGGATCATCGGCCGCAACGGCACCGGCAAGAGCACCCTGCTCCGGCTGATCGCCGGGGTGCTGATCCCGGACGAGGGCCGGATCCGGGTCGGCGGCGCGGTCGCACCGCTGCTGGAACTCTCGGCCGGCTTCTCCAACGATCTGACCGGGCGGGAGAACGTCCACCTGGTCGGCTCGCTGCACGGGCTCAGCCCGAGCTTCCTGCGCCGGCACTTCGACGAGATCATCGAGTTCTCCGGCGAGCAGATCGCGAAGGCCATCGACACCCCGGTCCGGCACTACTCGTCCGGGATGAAGGTCCGGCTCGGCTTCTCGGTGATCGCCCAGCTCCAGCACCCGGTGCTGCTGATGGACGAGGTGACGGCGGTCGGCGACGCCGACTTCCGGAAAAAGTGCTACGACACCATCGACCGGCTGATCGCCGAGGGCCGTACCGTGATGCTGGTCTCGCACAACGAGAACGATCTCACCCGGTTCTGTAGCCGGGGACTCTACTTCGACGGAGGACGATTGCGGGTGGACGGCACCATACGCGAGGCTCTTGACGCATACCACGACGTGGTCAGGCCGTGATGCTGGCGATCCTGCTCACCCCCACCCGGCCGGGCGCGCCGCTGACCCGTCCCGACGGCGTGCCGCTCGCCGCCGCACTCCGCGAGCAGTTGCGCGCCGCCGGCGCCCGGGACGTGGTCAGCACCGACGATCCGGGCGAGGTCGCCGTGCTGGCCGGCACCGCCCGGGAACCGGTACTCCTCTGCTCCGGCGACCTGGTCGCGCACACCGCCGTACTCCGGCACCTGGCCACCAGTCCGATGCCCGGCACCGTCGCCCTGGTGCTGCCCGAGCCGGGCGCCGGCCCGGTCGGGGTGGTCGAGGACCGCAACCAGGTGGTCGCCGTCGGCGACCCCGCCGGGGCGGCCGGCACCGTCGGCACGCTGACCACCGCGCCGACCGGCGCCTCCGGCGGAGCGGTACGCGTCGGCGTGCCCGACCTGCCCGCCCTGGTCGCCGCGGCCCGGGCCGTCGCCGACCTGCCCGACGGCAACGTCGCCGCGGCCCGGGCCGTCGCCGACCTGCCCGACGGCAACGTCGCCGCGGCCCGGGCCGTCGCCGAGGCGCCCGCCGGCCCGACCCCGCTGCTGGACCGGCTGCTCGCCGCGCTGACCCGCCCCGAACCGGCGACCGGCACCGGCATCACGATCTTCGCCCACCGGGTACGCCTGCTCGTCGCCCGTCGGGTCGCCGACCCGGCGGCGCTGGCCGAGGCGGAGGCGGCGGTGGCGGCGGTCGACTCCGACCGGGCCGAACTGCGGCTCTCGGTCAAGGAGAAGGACGACTTCTTCACGACGTACTTCGTCAGCACCTGGTCGCCCTGGGTGACCAGGCTCTGTGCCCGGCTCCGGCTCACCCCGACCGGGGTGACCGCGATCTCGGTCGCCTTCGCGGTGGCGGCGGCGGCGCTCTTCGCCTTCGGCGACCGGCCCGCGCTGGTGGCCGGCGCGGTCCTGCTCTACCTCGGCTTCATGCTCGACTGCGTCGACGGGCAGTTGGCCCGCTACACCCGGCACTTCAGCCCGTGGGGTGGCTGGCTCGACACCATCGCCGACCGGGCCAAGGAATACCTGGTCTACGCCGGCCTCGGCATCGGGGTCGAACGGGCCGACGGCCCCGGCTGGGCGCTGGCGATCGCGGCGATCACCCTGCAGACCGTCCGGCACATGACCGACACCTGGTACGGCGCGCTGCACGACGAGGCGGCCAAGCGTCCCCGCCCGGCCGGGCAGGGCGGCTCCGGTGGGCTCGGTGACCGGCTCAGCCAGGCGTCGAACCGGGTGCAGGCCGACACCGGCTCGTTCACGTACTGGGCGAAGCGGACGGTGGTGTTCCCGATCGGCGAGCGGTGGGCACTGATCGCGCTCACCGTGGCGATCTTCAGTCCGCTGGTCAGCCTGGTCGCCGTACTGGTCTGGGGCGGGTTGGCGGCGGCGTACACGCTGGCGCTGCGTACCCTGCGGGCCCGCTCGATGCGGGTCGCGGTACTGACCGAGGTCGACACCACGCTGCACCGCGACGACGGGCCGGTGGTCCGTTCGCTCGCCGCGCTCGGCCGGCGTGCCGGGCTGCTCGGGCCGCTGCCGCTCGCCCTGCTCGGGGTGGTGGTCAGCCTGCTCCTGCTCGGTGCCGGCCTGGCCGGGCTCGGCACCGAGTCGGCGCGCTGGCTGGTGCCGTTGGCGGTGCTGGCCGTGCTGGTCGCCGGGCTGTCGGCGACGACACCGCACGGCGGCGCGCTGGACTGGCTGGTGCCGGCGGCGCTGCGGGCCGCCGAATACCTGCTGGTGATCGGGGCCGGGCTGCTGGTCGACGCGGACGGTGCGGTGATCTTCGCGCTGCTCTTCGTACTCGCCCTGCGGCACTACGACCTCACCGCCCGGCTGGAGAAGCGGGAGCGCGCGCCACTGATGCACGCGCTCGGGCTGGGCTGGGACGGCCGGCTGATCCTGCTCGCCGTCGCCGTGCTCGTCGGCCCGGTCGCCGGTCGGGTGGCGCTGCTGCTGCTCGCCGGCTACCTGGCGGTGATTTTCCTGGTGAACGCGCTCCGTGGCTGGGTACCCAGGGACATTCCCGCGCCACGACAGCCGGCCGACGCCGCCGTCGGGTCCGGTGGCCACCCCGCCGCCCCCGACGCGTACGCGACCGCTCGGGCGGGGGAGGGGAACGCCGCTACCCCGGAGCGACCGGACCGGACCGGGACGCCGCAGCGGCGGGAGTGGGACGGATGACGCCGCCGGTGGGGTGACCGGGCACCCGCACGGGCGGCGCGGCGGAGAGGGGCGCATGACGCTGCCAGCGGGAGTACGGCGCCGATGGCGCTGATCAGTTTCGTCGTGCCGGTCTACCGGGTGCAGGGCTACCTGCGGGAGTGCCTCGACTCGATCCTGCGCCAGCCGGTGGCCGACGTCGAGGTGGTGGTGGTCGACGACTGCTCGCCGGACAGCTGCGGCGAGATCATCGCCGAGTACGCCGCCCGGGACGACCGGGTCCGGGTGGTCTCCCTCGACCGCAACGTCGGGCTGGGCGAGGCCCGCAACATCGGCCTCGACCTGGCCACCGGCGAGTACGTCTGGTTCCTGGACAGCGACGACTGGCTGGTCGACGGCTGCCTGCCGGCGGTGGCGGAGCGGCTGCGCCGGGTCGGGCCGGAGGTGCTGCTCGTCGACCACGTGCGGGCGTACTGGGACCACCGGACGCTCGGCAGCGGCCTGGACCGGTCGGTGCCGGACTCGGGCGTCGAGGTCTTCACCGTCCGGGACCGGCCGGAGGTGCTCGGCGTGCTGCACACCGCCTGGAACAAGCTGGTGCGCCGCCGTTTCCTGGTCGAGGCCGACCTGCGCTTCGGCCCCGGCTGGTACGAGGACGTGTCGTTCAGCTATCCGGTGCTGCTCGCCGCCGACCGGATCAGCGTGCTGGACGTGGTCTGCGTCAACTACCGGCAGCGGCGGTCCGGCGCGATCACCCGGACCCGGGACGACCGGCACTTCGAGGTGTTCCCGCACTGGCACCGGGTCTTCGAGCTGATGGCGCGCTGGGGACCCGAGTACGACGACCTCCGGCCGCTGATCTTCGAGCGGATGGTCTGGCACTACCTGATCGTGCTCGGCAACGGGCGGCGCCTCTCCCCGGAACTGCGCCGGAGCTTCTTCGACCAGGTGGTGGCGGACTACCGGCGCTGGCTGCCGCCGGCCGGCTACCGGGTGCCGGGCGGGGTCGACGGGCTGAAGCACCGGCTGGTGGCCGGCGGGCACTGGCGGACGTACGCGGTGTTGCGGGCGCTGCACCACTCCCGGCGGCGGGGCGGGGCCGGCCGGCTCGTCCGGCGGTCGCTGCCGTGGTCGCCGTCGCGCCGCCAACCCGCCCCGGTGGCGGCGTCCCGGCTGCCGGCGGTGCTCTCCGAGGCTGCCCGGCTGGGCCGCGCCGGGCTGCTCCGGGCCTACTACCACGCCCAGTTGCGCCGTCCGCTCGATCCGGCGCTGGCGCTCTACGCCGCGTACTGGTACCGCGGCTACGCCTGCAACCCGGCGGCGGTGCATCGGAAGGCCCGGGAGCTGGCGCCGTGGATCCGGGGTGTCTGGGTGGTACGCCGGGACCGGGTCGCCGCCCTGCCGCCCGGGGTGCCGTACGTGGTGGCCGGCAGCCGGTCGTACTTCCGGGCGCTGGCCCGGGCACGGTGGCTGGTCAACAACGTGAACTTCCCGGACTACGTGGTCAAGCGGCCCGGCTCGGTGCATCTGCAGACCCACCACGGCACTCCGGTCAAGGTGATGGGGCTGGACCAGCAGCGCTATCCGCGCGGTGCGGCCGGGCTGGACTTTCCCCGGCTGCTGCGCCGGATCGACCGCTGGGACTACAGCCTCAGCGCCAACACCTTCTCCACGCAGATGTGGGAACGGGCCTATCCGGCGGAGTACCGGACGCTGGAGGTCGGCTATCCGCGCAACGACCGGCTGGTGAACGCCGGGTCCGCCGAGGTCGAGGCCGTCCGGCGCCGGCTCGGCATCGGCTCCGGCGAGCGGGTGCTGCTGTACGCGCCGACGCACCGCGAGCACCGGCCCGGGTACTCGCCGCCGTTCGACCCGGGCGCCCTGCTGGAGGTACTCGGTCCGGCCGGCCGGCTGCTGGTCCGGGGCCACTATCTCGATCCGGGCGCGTGTTCCGCCCCGGGAACTCCGGCGGGTCGGGACCGGGTGTGGGACGTGACGGACCATCCCTCGGTGGAGGATCTCTATCTCGCCGCCGACGTACTGGTGACCGACTATTCGTCGGCGATGTTCGACTACGCCACCCTGGACCGGCCGATCGTGGTGTACGCCCCGGACTGGGCCGAGTACCGGCGCGAGCGCGGAGTTTATCTGGACGTGCTCGCCGAGGGGCCGGGGGTGGCGGTGACGGAGTTTCCGGAGCTGTTGACGGCGTTCCGCAGCGGCGCGGTGGACGGCCCGCCGGCCGCGCTGGCCCGGCAGCGGTTCCGGGACCGCTTCTGTGCCCTGGACGACGGTCGGGCGGCCGAGCGGGTGGTCCGGCGGGTCCTCCTCGACGAGCCCGACTGAGCGGCACCCGAGACCCGGTCTAGGTCCGGGCGTCGTCGTCGGCGGGCAGGTGCTCGGTGGCCCAGCGGGCGATCTGCTCCAGCGCGGGCATCAGCGCCTGGCCCCGTTCGGTCAACCGGTAGGAGACCGCGATCGGCGGCCCCTCCCGGACGGTCCGGACGACCAGCCCGTGTTCGGTCAGTTCGGCCAGCCGGTCGGAGAGCACCGAGTCGCTGACCCGGCCGACGGCCCGGGAGATCTCCCGGAAACCGGCCGGGCCGGACTTCAGGCTGCCGAGCACGCTGGCCGTCCACCGCTTGCCGAGCACCGAGAAGGCCCGGGTGAGCGCGGCGTCGGCGGGTGCGCAGCGCTCCGGTCCGGGCGGCTCCGGGGCGGGGGGCGGCATGCCGGAATACTATCGCTCCCGATGTCGCTAGTATTTCCGAAGCGGCTATGACGGGCCGTGCAACTTCTAATCTTGCTGGGGAGCATGATGAGCGAGCAGACCTACCCACGGCCGAGCGTGCTGGTCGTGGGCGGTGGATATGGCGGGATCAACGCGGCCAAGGCGCTGGACGACGTCGCCGAGGTGACCCTGGTCGACCCGACCGAGGCGTTCACGCACAACGTGGCGGCCTGGCGCGCGCTGGTCGAGCCGGAGTGGCTGGACCGGATCTTCTTCCCGTACGAGCGGCTGCTCCGGCGCGGGCGCTTCGTCCGGGACCGGGTGGTCGCGGCGGACGGGCACGAGGTCACCCTCGGCTCCGGCGAACGCCTCAGACCGGACTACCTGGTGCTGGCGACCGGGTCGACGTACCCGTTCCCGGCGAAGGTGGACGAGCCCGACCTCGGCACCGCCCGGGACCGGCTCCGGGCCGCGCACGCCGTACTACGCGACGCCGGGCGGGTACTGCTGGTCGGGGCCGGCCCGTCCGGGCTGGAGCTGGCCGGCGAGATCAAGGCGTACTTCCCGGAGAAGCACGTGACCATCGCCGACGCCGCCCCGGAGATCCTGCCCGGCCCGTACGCCCCGGAACTCCGCGAGGAGCTGCACCGCCAGCTCGACAAGCTCGGCGTCGAGCTGCGGCTGGGCAGTCGGCTGGAGCTGCCGACCGCCGACCCCGCGACCCGGGCGGCGATCTCGGTGCGCACCGGGGACGGCGACGAGCTGGCCGCCGACGTCTGGTACCGCTGCTTCGGGGTCAGCCCGACCACCGGCTACCTGCGCGGCGCGCTCGCCGGGGCTCGGGACGAGCGGGGCTACCTCCGGGTCGACGGCCAGTTGCGGGTCGACGGCCAGCAGCGGGTCTTCGCGATCGGCGACATGGCCGACGCGGACCTCAACATGGCCGGCCGGGCGAGCATGCAGGGCCAGCTGATCGCGGCCAACATCCGGGCGCTGATCACCGGCGAGGGCGAGCCCGCCGACTATCAGCCGATGCCGCCGGTGATCGTCGTGCCGCTCGGCCCGGAGGGCGGCGCCGGGCAGATGCCGGACGGCGTCAAGGGCCCGGAGGCGGTCGCCGGGATCAAGGGTCGGAACATGCTGGTCGAGATGTACTCGGCGCTTTTCGACGCCGGCCCCGGCCGGAACTGACCGGTCGTACACACGTTCTATCCACAGCCTGTGGATAGAACGTGTGTACGACGGATCCTCGCTCAGTCGACCGGGGTGGACGGGCGGCGTACCCGCTGCCGGACCCGGTCGGCGGCGAGCCCGGCGTACCGGCCGGCGACGAACCGGGTGGCCGAGGCGAGCGACCGGATCCCGCCGACCGGGATCGTCTCCACCCCGGCCAGGGCCGCCCGCCGGGCCCGCTTGTCCGGCCGGACCACCAGCCGGGGTCGGGGGGAGACCCACCTGTTCTCCGGCAGCAGCCGCAGGTCGGCCACCCCGAAGTCGTCGCCGCTGACCCAGCGCCGCCCGGCCACCTCGGCGACCACCTCGTCGAGGGCCTCGTTCGGCCGGCGTACCCGGAGGGCGCGGCTGCGCGCCGAGGTGCGCCAGAGCGACAGCCCGTCGTCCGGTGTCGTCGCCCCGACGGTCAGCAGCCGGACCAGGCCCACCTGCCACTGGTCGGCGACCGCCACCAGCCGGCGTACGGTGTCGGCGTCGACCCCCAGGTGCGACCCGAGTTCCAGCAGGTACGGCGAGGGGTACGCGGTCGTCGGCGGCTGCCCGGCCAACTCCACCCGGGGCTCCGAGCGGTACGTCGCGGCGAGCAGCCGCCGGTCCAGCAGCGGGTCGACCAGTACCGAGCGGCGGTCATCGGTCAGTTCGGCCCACTCCGCCACCAGCACCACCCGCAGGTCGGTCTGGTCACCGGCGAGCAGCCGGTCGACGCAGGTGCGGACCATCTCGTACGGCCCGTCGGCCCGGACCACCGCCACCACCAGCGGTACCGCCCAGCTCCGGTGTGCGGCGGAGCGCAGGTAGCGGGGCTGTGGCATCAGGTCGGCCAGGAACGGCCGGTTGTACCGGCGCAGCGCCTCGCCCCGGGTCATCATGTGCGACGGCCCGAGGTGCCAGCTCCGGGCCCGGGGTTCGGGCACGAAGACCGCGCCGGCCTGGGCCAGCCGGTAGCCGAACTCGGTGTCCTCGCCGAGTCGCAGCTCGGGGTTGAGCCCGCCGGTCTCGTCGTAGAGGCTGCGCGGCAGTGCGGCGGTGGCGCCGACGTGTGCCCGGAAGTTGAGGTGGTCGCCGCCCCGGAGCTGGTCGGTGTCGTCGATCAGGCGTTCGACGTACTCGTGCGGTTGTGAGTCGTCGAGCCGGAAGAGCCGGTCGGCGGTGCCGGCCGCGCAGCTCTCGGCGACCTGTTCCGGGGTGGGCCAGTCGGCCTCGACGAAGCGCTTGTAGCCGAGGGTGACCACCTCGTCGCTGACGTGCTGCCAGCGGGCCTGCGCCGCCACGTGTTCCGGGAAGACCACCATGTCGGCGTCGAGCCAGTGCAGGATCTCGCCCTCGCTGCGCGCCGCGCCGACGTGCAGTGCGGCCGACCGGCCCCATCCGGCGCAGTGGTCGGCGACCCGGAGCAGCCGGCAGTTCTCGGGGCGGATCGGGGGCAGGACCAGCGGCGGGTCGCTGCCGTCGTCCACCACCACCACCTCCAGCAACCCCGACGGGTACGTCTGGGCGCGCAGCGCGGCGAGGGTGAGGTCGAGCGAGGTTTGGCAGTTGTGGGCCGGGACGATCAGCGAGACGGATCGGGTCGGCTGCCAGTCGGCCAGTTCGGGTGGGGTGAGCCGACTCCAGTCGTTCCGAAACAACCGGACCGGGGGATGGGCCGTCGTGGCCCGGGTGCGGCTGGACACGCGGCACAGTGTAACTATCCCGTCGCCGAGAGCTGATAATCGCGCGCCGCGTGGCGGATGTCCGTCGAAACAGGCCGACCCGTCGACTACCGTAAGTGCCTTCGCGATAGCGCCACGTAGGCTGGCGTCGGTGCTCGGCCGACGAAGGGATCGGCGTGCCAGGCAGGGACGACCCGGAGAAGTACCTCCGCTGGCGGATTGCCGTCGGCGAACCCGTCGGCCGGCGACGGTGGTCGCCGGTCATGCTCGGCTCCCGACTGACCCGGATCCCCGGCCCGGCCACCCCGACCCGGGTGCCCGGCCAGGGCGCGGCCGAGCCGGCGCCCCGGGACCGCGCCGGGCCGGCCTGGCACCGGATCTTCGTCGTCCGGATGGCCGTCGCCGCCCGGTCGGTGAGCTGGCTGCGGCACCTGCTCGACCATCCGGTCGGGCTGACCCGGGTACGCCGGGTCGGCGTCGTCGTGCAGGACTGGGAGATCCCGCAGCGCGGCTGGTCCGGCCGGCTCGGCCCGATACCGCACCTGCTCGCCCAGCGGGTCACCCTGCCCCGGCACGACCGGGGCCGGGCGGTCGTCGAGATCGAACTGCGCTGGTCCGTACCGCTGCGCTCGGTGGTGGCGGCCGTGCTGCCGCTGCTCACCCCGGTCCGTCCACTGCCGACGCCGGGCAGTCCGGAGGTGACCGCCCAGGACGTCCTCCCCGGCTGGCTGGGCGCCGGCCCCGGCCTCGCCGTCGTCGCGGGGGAGTTGCCGGGCGACCCGGCGGTCCGCCCGTACGACCTGGTGCTCCGGCCGGACGGCGGTGACCCGTCGGTGGCCGGGGACGGGGCCGGGACGGCGTACCGGGGCCGGCTGACCGTGGACCGGCTCGGCGTGCCGGACACCGAGGATGGCGGCCGGACCGGACCGGTACTCCTCGACGCCGAACACGCCGTCCCGGTCGGCCGGTACGGGCCGTTCGGGCCGGACGCGCCCCGGGCCGAGCTGACCTTCTCGCCCGGACCGGACGGCGGGAGCTGGCGGATCCGGGGACCGGCCGGGCTGGACCGGCAGGGTCGGCTCGACCGGCCGTGGCTGTCCGAGCAGGACTGGTCGGCGCTGGCCGGGATCGGAGTGCTGCACTGCGTGGTACCCGGACTGCGGCCCCGGGCCGAGGCCGCCCTGCTGCTGCACCTCGCGCTGGCCGGGGTACTCGTCTGGGCGCCCGGCCTGCCGGTCTCCTGCCGGGCGCAGTTGGCCGACGAGGTGGTCGAGGTGCTCCGCGCGCCGCTGCCCGACCGCCCCGGTGGCCGGCCCGACCCGCAGACCGAACTGGAGTGGGAGGCCCGGGCGGTACGCCAGCGCCGGGCGGTGCTGCGCCGGCACGCCCGGGGCTTCGCGCTGCCCCGGCTGGCGGCGGCCACCTTCCCCGGCCTCGGCGCGCTGCCGCCGGTCTCGGTGCTGCTGGTGACCCGGCGGCTGGAGCACGTCCTCGACGCGGTCGCGACGGTGGCGGCGCAGAGCTATCCCGAGCTGGAGATCGTGCTCTGCCTGCACGGCACGGGCCTGCCGGTCGAGCTGCGCCAGCGGCTCGCCGACTGCGGGCGGCCGGTCGAGGTCGTCGAGGTGCCGGCCGGGCAGAGCTTCGGCGAGGCGCTGGTCGCGGCGACGGCCCGGGCCCGGGGCACCCTGGTCACGAAGTTCGACGACGACGACACGTACGGGCCGGAGCACGTCTGGGACCTGGTCCTGGCCCGGCACCACTCCGGCGCGACGATGGTCGGCAAGGCGGCCGAGTTCGTCTATCTAGGCGCCCTGGACACCACCGTGCGGCGGGACGCCGGGGCGGCCGAGAGCTTCGCCCCGGTCGTCGCCGGTGGCACGATCCTGATCGGCCGGGGCGATCTGGCCGAGGTGGGTGGCTGGCGTCCGGTGCCGAGTTCGGTCGACCGGGGACTCATCGACCGGGTCCGCCGGGCCGGTGGGCTCGTCTACCGGACCCATCCGCTCGGCTACGTCTATCAGCGCCGGCCGGCCGGGCACACCTGGGATCCGGGTCTGGAGTACTTCCTGCGGGACGGTGGGGCGCAGTGGACCGGGCTGCCCCGGCACGGCGAATTCGGTACCGCCGGTATCGATCCCGGGCCGCCGACCAGCCGGTGGAAGTTTCATCAGCGGAGGTCGAATCGAGTCTGGTAACCGTCATGTCACAACGTGAACATGGCACGTTTACCCGATGGGCTTCTGTGATGATCCTCGTCACAGTCATTCCCGGGGCCGGCCATAACGCTGCGGGGAGGTGACGGTGACTACCGTCGCGCTCAAAGACGTCACGAAGGTATTCCCGGATGGGACAGTGGCGGTCGACAACGTCAGTCTCGACGTCAACGACGGCGAGTTCATGGTGTTGCTCGGGCCTTCGGGCTGCGGAAAGTCCACCGTACTCAGGATGGTCGCCGGTCTGGAGGACCCGACGACCGGCGCCGTGATGCTCGACGGCGAACTGGCGAACGACCTGCCGCCACGGGACCGTGGAATTGCCATGGTCTTCCAGGATTTCGCGCTGTATCCGCATATGTCGGTAGGGGCGAACATTGCCTTCCCGCTCCGGCTCTCCGGCGTCGAGGAAGGGGCCCGCGGCGAGCGGGTCGCCGACGTGGCGAGTGCGCTCGGCATCGGCGACGTACTCGGGCGCAAGCCCAGCCAGCTCTCCGGCGGGCAGCGGCAGCGGGTGGCGATGGGCCGGGCGATCGTCCGGCGCCCGGGACTGTTCCTGATGGACGAGCCGCTCTCCAACCTGGACAGCGGGCTGCGCGCGGAGCTGCGGGCCGAGATCTCCGGGCTGGTCCGCGAACTCGGGGTGAGCACCATCTACGTCACCCACGACCAGGCCGAGGCGCTGACCATGGCCGACCGGGTGGCGATCATGCGCAAGGGCGTCCTCCAGGACGTCGGGACCCCGACCCAGGTGTACGGCCGCCCGGCCACCCTCTACGTCGCGGCGTTCCTGGGCAGCCCCCGGATGAACCTGCTGGAGGCGACCGTCTACGTGCACCTCGACCGGTACGTCGCGCTCAACCTCGGCGAGCAGGCGCTCTATCTGCCCTGGGACGACATCCGGGCCCGGGCGGTCGCGCACTACCACGGCGAGCGGATCGTGGTAGGGATGCGGGCCGAGGCGCTGACCCCGGTCGCGCCGGACACGCCGGGCGACGTGTTGCAGGGGCGGATCCGCTATCTGGAGCACCACGGGCACGAGTCGCTGGCGTTCCTCGACATCGGGGCGACCGCGATCGTCGTCGACGACCTGGGTGGCCCGGTCACCGACGAGCGCCCGGCCGGAGGTGGCCGAGGGCTGCGGCGGCTCGGCCAGGTGATGCAGCGGCTGACCGGACGCGCCGTCGGGTCGGCTCAGCAGACCCAGGAGGAGCGGGGCGGCCGGGGCGGCAGCGTGCTGGACCCGGGCCGGCACCACCGCCGTCCGGCCGAGCTGGCGGTACGGCTGGCGCCGTACCCGGCGGTCACCTCGGGCCACCCGATGGCCGTCTCGGTACGCATGGACGCGGTGCACTTCTTCGACGAGCGCGGCGACCGGATCGACGTGGGGTGGCGCTGACCGACCCGCGTCCCTTAACGTCTGTCGATTCCCATTCATAGTGGTCCCGTTAGGAGAGCCGCTCGTGTCACAGGAACGACCCGGCCTGCTCGTGATCGAGCGGATCCTCCGCGACCGGCAGAGCATCTGGCAGCAGATCGTCGAAGAGCGTGACCTGAACACGCTCACCGGTCGGATGCTGGCCAGTTCGGCGATCGCGCTGGCCTGTTACGGCGCCGTACTCGGTGCCTTCCACAGCGTCCTGATGGCCCTGACCTCGGCGGTGAAGCTGCCGCTGCTCTTCCTGGTCACGCTGGCCATCTGCCTGCCGACGCTCTATCTGTTCAACCTGGTCTTCGGGGCCCGGCTCTCGGTGCGGCAGGCCATCTCGATGGTGATGGTGGCGATCACGGTCACCTCGATGCTGGCGGTGGCGTTCGCGCCGATCAGCCTCTTCTTCCTGATCACCGCGCCGGACTACGCCTTCTTCAAGTTGCTCAACGTGGCGATCCTGACCATGTCGGCGCTGGTCGGGCTGCGTTTCCTGACCGGTGGCATGCAGGTGCTCAACGCACACGGCCTGCTCGCGCCGACCGCCGCCGCGCCGACCGCCGGCCAGTCGGCCGCCGCGCCGACCGCCGGCCAGTCGGCCGCCGCGGTGACGGCCGGTCAGCCGGCCGTGGCCGCCCCGGCCCAGCCGGGTGCGGCGGCGCCGCCGGCCGTGGTGCCGCAGCCGGTGCCGGTCGCGGTCGGCGCGGTGAACGGCGAGGCCCCGGCGACCACGGTCAACGGGGACGGACCGGCCACTCCCGCCCCGGCCACGCCCGCCCAGTCGGCGGTCGGCACGCCGGCTCCGGTCGAGGCGGCGTCCCCGGCCGTCGCGCCGACGGCTCCGCCCCAGCCGGCTCCGGCGCAGGTGCTGCCGGGGCAGGCGGTTCCGGGGCAGGTGGTCGCGGGGCAGTTCCTGCCGCAGTACGGCTACCGGGGGCCGGATCCGCACCCGATCGGCCGGCCGGGAGCGCCACATTCCGCGTCCGGCGGTCCCCGCCCGGCGAGCATGACCCTGCTCTACATCTGGATCCTGCTCTTCGGGTTCGTCGGTACCCAGTTGGCGTGGACGCTGCGGCCGTTCTTCGGCGACCCGGAGCGGCCGTTCGCGCTCTTCCGCAGCATCGACGGGAACTTCTACGCGGAGATCCTGCGTAGCCTGGGCAACCTCTTCTGAGCTTGTCCGGAGGCTTGCCGCCGGAAGTTACCAGCGAGTAGCGTACGGCCATGTCTCCCGACGTACGGCAGATCGCCGCCGGCCTGCTCGAGGCCGTACCGTTCGCCCGGACCCTCGGCTTCGAGCTGGTCGAGGTGACCCCGGACGGGGCCGGCGGGATCGAGGCCGTCGTCCGGCTGCCCGACTCGCCGCCGACGCACAACCACGTCGGCGGCCCGCACGCCGGTGCGCTCTTCACGCTCGGCGAGACCGCCTCCGGCGCGGTGGTGCTCGCCGCGTTCGGGCAGCTCTTCGGGCGGGCGGTACCGCTGGCCACCCAGGCGGAGATCCGCTACCGGCGGCTGGCGATGGGTGCGGTCCGGGCGACGGCCCGGCTGGGGCGCCCGGCCGCCGAGGTGGTGGCGGAGTTCGAGTCCGGCGCCCGGCCGGAGTTCCCGGTCGCGGTGGAGATCGGCACCGAGGACGGGACGTCGACCACCGAGATGACCGTGTACTGGACGCTCAAGCCGCGCTGACCCCGCTTCCCCCGGAGGCTCGGTCCGGGTCTCCCTGAACCGTCCCTGAGTTCCCTCGCCGTTGGTGGACGACGACCTCATATGAAGGCAGGCTACATGTAGTCAGCTGAGATATGGGGAGGTGTCGGAATGGCCGGCGGGGGATCACGGCTCTGGCTGCGGGTACTGCTCGGAGTCTTCTCGGTCGTACTGCTGCTCTGCGGGATCGGCACGGCGGTGGGCACCTGGGTCTGGACCCGGAACGTCGTCGACACCCGTGGCGAGGTCGACTTCGTCAACCGGCTGGCCGTACCGCCACTGGCCGAGTCGCGGATCGACGGCCAGGGACGTCGGGTCTTCGACCTGCGGGCCCAGCCCGGCCAGCGGGACTTCGGTCAGGGCGGCGCCACCGCCACCTGGGGCTTCAACGGCGACTACCTCGGGCCGACGCTGCGGGCGAAGCGTGGCGAACAGGTACTCGTCAACGTCGTCAACGGGATCGGCCGGCCGACCACCGTGCACTGGCACGGCATGCACCTGCCGGCGGCGATGGACGGCGGTCCGCACCAGATGGTCCGGCCCGGCGCGACCTGGTCGCCGCAGTGGAAGATCGACCAGCCCGCCGCCACGCTCTGGTACCACCCACACCCGCACGGCGAGACCGCCGAGCACGTCTACCGGGGACTCGCCGGGATGTTCATCCTGGACGACGAGCCGTCGGCCGCGCTGGCGCTGCCCCAGCGGTACGGCGTCGACGACATCCCACTGATCGTGCAGGACCGCCAGTTCCACTCCGACGGGCGGTTCGACGAGAGCCGCTCCAGCCTCGGCGGCGTCGGCATCCTCGGCGACACGATCCTGGTCAACGGCACCGTCGGGCCGTACCTGGACGTCACCACCGAACGGGTCCGGCTGCGGCTGCTCAACGGCTCCAACGCCCGCACGTACGACTTCGGATTCGCCGACGACCGGGCCTTCGCCCTGATCGGCACCGACGGCGGCCTGCTGGAACGTCCGCACCGGACCGGCCGGATCCGGCTCTCGCCCGGCGAGCGGGCCGAGATCGTGGTGGCGGTGCGGCCGGCAGAGCGGGTGGTGCTGCGCAGCTACCCGCCGGACCAGGGCGTCGAGTTCCTCGGCGGCCGCTTCACCGGCGGCGACGACACCTTCGACGTACTCGAACTGCGGGCCGCCGGAAACCTCGCGGCGTCACCGGAGGTGCCGGACCGGCTGGTACCGGTCGACCGGCTCGACCCGGCCTCGGCCGCGCAGACCCGGCGGTTCCGGCTGAACGGACGCCAGATCAACAACCGGCCCATGGACATGGGGCGGATCGACTTCGCGGTCACCCGGGACACCACCGAGATCTGGGAGATCGAGAAGCAGGACGCCACCCCGCACAGCTTCCACGTGCACGACGTGCAGTTCCAGGTGCTCTCGGTGGACGGCCGGGAACCGCCGCCGGAACTGGCCGGCTGGAAGGACACCGTACTGCTCACCGCCGGCGACTCGATCCGGATCATCGCCCGGTTCGCCGACTACACCGACCCGAACATGCCGTACATGTTCCACTGTCACCTCCTCGACCACGAGGACCTCGGAATGATGGGGCAGTTCGTGGTGGTCGAGCCGGGCCAGCGACCGGGCCGGCCACCCGGCGGGCACGGGCACGCCCAGCACCGGTGACCGACTGGGCTCCCCCGGCGGCACGGTCGCCGGGGGAGCCCCGGGGGCGCATCGGCGTGGCCGAACCCGAAACCCTGCCGCGCGATGCCTTCCCGGTTAGGTTGTTAGGCGTGTTGGGCCTACCCGCGCACGTGACCGCCTGCCTCTTCGACCTCGACGGTGTGCTGACCCAGACCGCCCGGGTGCACAACGCCGCCTGGGCGGAAACCTTCGACGACTTCCTCCGGCGGCGTGCCGCGGCCACCGGCGAACCGTTCCGGCCGTACGACCCCGGGGACGACTACAACCGGTACGTCGACGGCCGCCCCCGGGCCGACGGGGTGCGTACCTTCCTCGCCTCCCGGAACATCACCCTGCCGGAGGGCGATCCGGACGACCCGCCGACCCTGGACACCGTCAACGGGGTCGGCAACCGCAAGAACGTCATCCTGCTACAGCGGATCCACGCCGACGGCGTGCTGCCGTACCAGGGATCGGTGGACTACCTGCACGCCGCGCGGGCGGCCGGGCTGCGCCGGGCCGTCGTCTCGGCCAGTGCCAACGCCGCCGACGTGGTCGCGGCGGCCGGCCTCGAACCGCTGATCGAGGCCCGGGTGGACGGTGTCGTCGCCCGGCGGCGCGGGCTGCGCGGCAAGCCCCATCCGGACACCTTCCTGGCCGGCGCCGAACTGCTCGGGGTCCGCCCCGACCAGGCCGTGGTCTTCGAGGACGCGCTGGCCGGGGTGGCGGCGGGCCGGGCCGGCAACTTCGGCTACGTGGTCGGGGTCGACCGGGTGGGCCAGGCCGACGCGTTACGCGCACACGGCGCCGACATCGTGGTGCGCGACCTCTCCGAACTACTCGGCGGGGCGGGCGGCGACCCGACGGCGAGCGGTCGGGGTGGTGCCGGAACGGCGCAGGCCGGGCCGGAGGTGGTCCGGTGACTGCGAGGAGGCGCCGATGATCCGGGAACGGGCCTATCCCGTCGAGCCGTGGCACGTCCGGGAGACCCGGCTCGACCTGGACGTACTCGCCCAGTCCGAGTCGGTGTTCGCACTCTCGAACGGGCACATCGGGCTGCGCGGCAACCTGGACGAGGGCGAGCCGCACGGCCTGCCGGGGACGTACCTGAACTCCTTCTACGAGCTGCGGCCGCTGCCGTACGCGGAGGCGGGTTACGGCTTCCCCGAGTCGGGCCAGACGATCGTCAACGTCACCAACGGCAAGCCGATCCGGCTGCTCGTCGACGACGAGCCCTTCGACGTCCGGTACGGCGAACTGCTCAGCCACGAGCGGGTGCTCGACCTGCGCGCCGGCACCCTGCAACGGTCGGTCGAGTGGCGCTCCCCGGCCGGGCGTACGGTGCGGATCTGCTCGACCCGGCTGGTCTCGTTCACCCAGCGCTCCATCGCGGCGATCGAATACCGGGTGGAGCCGGTCGACGGGCCGATGCGGCTGATCGTCCAGTCGGAACTGGTCGCCAACGAGCAGCTTCCGGCGCAGAGCCGGGACCCCCGGGTGGCGGCGGTGCTGGAGTCGCCGTTGCAGTCCGAGGAGCAGTTGGTGCACAGCGACGGTGCGCTGCTGATCCACCGCACCAAGGCGAGCGGGCTGCGGGTGGCCGTCTCGATGAGCCACGAGGTGCACGGGCCGGAACGCAAGCTCGTCGGCACCGAGGCGTACGAGGACTGGGCCCGGACCACCGTCACCTCGGTGATCAAGCCGGGTGAGCAGCTCCGGATCGTCAAGTTCGTCGCGTACGGCTGGTCGAGCCGCCGGTCCCGCCCGGCGCTGCGTGACCAGGTGGCGGCGGCGCTGGCCGGCGCGAAGTTCTCCGGCTGGGACGGGCTCTGCACCGAGCAGCGCAGCTATCTCGACACCTTCTGGGACGACTCCGACGTGCGGGTCGAGGGCGACCCGGAGGTGCAGCAGGCGGTCCGGTTCGGACTCTTCCACGTGCTACAGGCGGGCGCCCGGGCCGAGCTGCGGCCGATCGCGGCGAAGGGCCTGACCGGGCCGGGCTACGACGGGCACGCGTTCTGGGACACCGAGACCTTCGTACTCCCGGTGCTGACCTACACGCTGCCGTCGGCGGTCGCCTCCGCGCTGCGCTGGCGGCACTCCACCCTGCACCTGGCGCAGGAACGGGCCCGGACGCTGGGCCTGCGCGGCGCCGCCTTCCCGTGGCGGACCATCCGGGGCCAGGAGACCTCGGCGTACTGGCCGGCCGGGACCGCCGGGTTCCACATCGCGGCCGACATCGCCGACGCGGTACGCCGGTACGTGCAGGCGACCGACGACGAGCAGTTCGAACGCGAGGTCGGGCTGGAACTGCTGGTGGAGACCGCGCGACTCTGGCGCTCGCTGGGGCACCACGACCGGCACGGCCGGTTCCACCTGGACGGGGTGACCGGGCCGGACGAGTACACGGCGGTGAAGAGCGACAACGTCTACACCAACCTGATGGCCCAGCGGAACCTGCTGGCCGCCGCCGACGCCGCCGCCCGGCACGGCGAGGAGGCATGGAAGCTCGGCGTCGACGACGAGGAGACCGCCGCCTGGCGGGACGCCGCGCACGACATGCACGTCCCGTACGACCCGGAGCTGGGCGTGCACCCGCAGGTGGAGGGCTTCACCCGCTTCCAGGAGTGGGACTTCGCGAGCACCCCGCCGGAGCAGTACCCGCTGCTGCTCAACTACCCCTACTTCGACCTGTACCGCAAACAGGTGATCAAGCAGGCCGACCTGGTACTGGCGATGCACTGGCGCGGCGACGCGTTCAGCGACGAGGAGAAGGCGGCGAACTTCGCCTACTACGAGCGGCGTACGGTCCGCGACTCGTCGTTGTCGGCCTGCACCCAGGCGGTGCTGGCGGCCGAGACCGGGCACCTGGAACTCGCGCACGACTATCTGGGCGAGGCGGCCCTGATGGACCTGCACGACCTCAACCAGAACACCCGGGACGGCGTGCACGTCGCCTCCCTGGCCGGGGCGTGGATCGCCCTGGTGGCCGGGTTCGGCGGGATGCGCGACCACACCGCGACACTCTCCTTCGCACCCCGGCTGCCGAGCCGGATCGACCGGCTGGAGTTCTCGCTCCGCTACCGGGGCGTGCACCTGCGGGTGGACGTCCGGCCGCGCGAGGCGACGTACGAGCTGCGCGACGGCGAGCCGGACGACGCCCTCGAACTGCTGCACCACGGGGAGAAGGTCCGGATCACCTGCCTGGAGCCGGTGACCCGGCCGATCCCGCCGGCCCGCCCGACGGGTCCGCAGCCCGCCCAACCGGCCGGCCGCGCCCCGGTCCGACGTACCCCGGAGAGCGAACCGACTTGACCCTCCCGTCCCGGCGGTCCGCTCGGCCGGGGGTGTTCCCCCCGGCCGTCAGACCAGCGACAGGTGTACGTGGTTGGTGTGGTCGCTGGACGGGTCGCCGTGTGCGCCGCCGTACGACTTCCAGCCGATCGTCGGCAACCAGATCTGCCGATACCAGATCACGTACAACACCCCGATCCGGTCGGCGTTGCGGACGAAGAACGCGGCGAGGTTGTTGCCGTACGTCCGGTCGGCGCCGGTGGCGGCACCTCGGAAGCCACCCGCCTCGGCGGAGAAGTCGCAGGCCCGCCCCTTCGGATGCTCGTACGGGCCGCCGGAGCGGTAGCAGCCGGTGAAGCGGCCGAAGCCGGCCCGGCGTGCCTCGGTGTAGGCGTGCAGGGTGCGTGGTGTGACGCAGCCCGTGGTGGTCGGGTCGGGCTGGCTGCACGACTGTGGTGGCCAGGAGCCGTCGGCGGCGCGTGGCGCGGGTCGGGCCACCGGCGAACTCGCGTTGACGAAGCCCCCGGTGGAGGCGCCGCCGACCTGGGCCAGCGCCCGCTCGGCGGCCTGCTTCTGCCGCAGCATGATGGCGAGTTGGCGGCGCTCCTCGACCACCTCGGCGTCGAGCGCCTGCTTCGCCCGCGCGGCCCGCTCCCGGGCCTGGCCGAGTGCGCGCAGTACGTCGTTGTCCCGCAGCGCCACCGCCTCCAGGCCACGGGCGCGCTCCAGGAGTTCGTCGGCCGAGCCGCTGTGCAGCAGTACCAACACCGGGCCGATCCGGCCGGTCTGGTACGCCGTCCGGGCCACCTGCTCCACCCGGGGCCGCAACTGCGCGATGCGTTCCTCGACCCGGCGTAGCTCGGCGACGATCTTCGCCTGTCGAGCTTTCGCGTTGGCCAGCGCGTTTCTGGCCTGTAGGTAACCTCGGCCGGTCGATTCGAGCACGTCCCGTAGGAGCGGGGTGTCGCCTTCGTCGCCGAGGACGGCGGGGCTGTTCGCCTCCGCCACGCCGGGCCGGAGTGCTGCCCCGGCGAGCGCGCCGAACGTGGCGAGCAGGGCCAGGGCCAGCGGAAGCCGCCGACGTGTGGATCCCGTCATGCATGTCCCTCCGTCGCCCGCCTACCGAGTTAGCTGACGGGTTCGGGACGGAACAAGTCCCTACCGCGGTTGCGGACTCACCCCACCTACCTGGGTCCCCGGCTCACCCGAAAGTGATTCGGCGGCGGTCACGCCGGCGCGGAGGGGTGCGCCACCGGGCGAAACCGGGGTCAGCCTACCTGATCAACTGGGTCGAACAGGTGGATTTCGGAGTGATCCGCCGTGGAAATTGCTTCATGGGCGACGTGCCGGTCGAGGCGCCGGGCAGCTCTCGGAGGCGGGGGCCGGTGTGGTGTCGGTCGAAGGATGTAGTCCGGTTTCCTCAACCGGCAGGAGGCTGGGGATAGCGGGCCTGACTAGGCTTTTCGAAGATCCTCCCGCCCCTCTTCTCCAGCAGGGATCCTCGATGTCCTCAGCCCGTAAGACGCTGCTCACCGGCCTGGCCACCTTTGTGGTGGGACTGGCGCTCCGGCTGTTCGGACCGGACGAGCATGTCGTCATCTTCACGCCCACCAAGCTCGGCGTGGTGCTGATGGTCGTTGGAGGCTTGGAGAGCCTGTACGGGGTCTACAAGATCAGGCGGGACCGCCTGGTCGAGTAGCCACCCGACACCGGGCCGGGTGGCCATCCTCGGCCGCCCGACCCGATTCCACCGCTGTCACCTCAGGTCGTGGTCAGCCGCGTGCCGTCCACACCGGGCTCTCCACGTAGTGGTTGTCGTAGCGGTCCTGGGTCTGGCCGACCTCCTGCCAGGTGGCCTCGCCCTGGTGCACCCGGTCGAGGAGCCGGTAGTAGTCGAACCGGGGCTTGCCGGGGGTGAGCACGACGAGGAAGTCGGCGTCCTGGCCGTCGGCGGGGGCGAAGGCGTGCGGGGTGTGCGGCGGAACGAAGAGCGTGTCTCCCTTGTGCAGGGTGTGCAGTTCGTCGCCGACGAGCATTTCGAGGGCGCCGTCGAGCACGAAGAACAGCTCGCCGGAGCGGGTGTGCAGGTGTGGCGGGGCGCCGTCGGTGCCGCTCTTGAGCAGGGTGCGGTTGCTGGTCAGGGTGCCGCCGGTGTGCTCGGGGTCGAGTAGCAGCGTGATCACGCTGGCCGGGTCGCTCTCCAGAACCTCGGCTTCGGCTGCGCGTACCAGGGTCATTGTCGGCTCCTTCGTTGCTTCGCTGATTCCTAGACACTAGATATCCAGAATCGGCGGCGCTAGTGATCATGGCGGGCGTCACAGTTTCTGGACGTGTAAAGTCCAGGATTATGCGGACGAGCCAGGGCGTCGAATGGGCCCTCCACACGTGCCTCAACCTGAGCTGGCTGGACGACCCGGTGCCGACCGGTACCCTCGCGGCGTTCTACGAGCTGCCGCCGGCCTACCTGAACAAGCAGCTCCAAGCCCTGGTCCGGGCCGGGATCCTGACCTCGACCTCGGGACCGCGCGGAGGCTTCCGGCTGGCCCGGGCCCCGGAGGCGGTCTCCCTACTGGACATCGTCGCCGCGATCGAGGGCCCGGAGGAGCTGTTCCGGTGCGACCAGATCCTCAGCAAGGGGCCGGGGGAGCATGCCGGCGTCGACTACCGACAGTCCTGCGCGTTCGCCCAGGCGATGCGTGGCGCGGAGCTGGCCTGGCGACGGGAGTTGGCCGGCAGGACCGTGGCCGACGTCCGGGCCGACGTCGAGCACGGGCACCCCGAGGCCCCGGCCAACACTCGGGCCAGGATCGCGGAACTGCGCTAGCGGCAATCCCACGTCGGCCGTCGTGGCGATCATCTCTGAGCCGGCGATCTCACGTCGGGTTGGGTGCGGGGGTGGAACATTCGCGGAGGAGACTGTCGAGCTGCCCCGCTTGTGCGCCCACCCTCCCGGGCTGTCCGAAGCCCGGTCCCGCCCGCCGGTCGACCCGAACCGCGTCACACCGTCGACAACCCCGGCTGTCGACAACCCCGGCTTCCGTGCCCCGCCTGTGCACCCAGCTCGACAGTCTCCGCGCCGACCACCCTCGGCTCCCCTACCAGCGAGGCGAGGTTACGGTCAGAGCTGTAACCGGCGAGGTGGCTCTGCGACAGCTACTCGTCCCGGGTGCTGTCCAAGCGCTCACGACGACGCGCTGCGTACTCCCTGACATCCGCGGCGGACCAGATCCGGCCGACGGTCAACGTGTCCAGAGGCGCCGGGAAGTCGGGCCTGTCCACCAGAACTGCGGCACGCTGGCGGCTGACCCCGAGATAGTCGGCGACTTCTGCGAGCGCCATGACATGCATTGGGCGCACCTTCTAGTCGATAGGATTGACAGGTTGCCTACCCCCGGGTTGACTAGCTGCCAACGGCAATCGGGGCGCCGAGCATGCCCGGCTGAGGCACAGCGAAACGTCGCTTCGGCCATCGGCTCGGCGATGGGCCCCTCCCGGCCCACTCGTTGCAGGGAAACCCCCAGCAGAAAGGACTACGACGTGCGGCAACTGCTCCGGCGCATCCTGACCAGATCGAGCGCGTCCACCCGGCTCCACTCGGTGATCGGCGGATGCCGCTCCGCTTCGTACCCGCCGATCCGGCCCTGGCAGGTGCGGAGCCGGCGGTTCCGGATCACCTGGCGTGGCCTCGATCCCGTCGAGGTGGGCGCCTTCCTCGACCGGGTCGCCGACGAACTCGGCGGCGTCCAGGCCGAACTGGCCCGTAGCCGGCAGGAGACGGCCCGGATCAAGGACGCACTCCGGCGCTGGCAGTCCGCCCAGCTGCGACAGTCCTACCGCGTGGCCCGATGATGGCCGTCGAACTGCACCGGTACGTCATCCACCTGCCGATCCTCACGACCGACCTGCTCCGGGCCCGCGTCCTGGCCCGGACCGCCGCGCGGGCGCTGACCTTCCTCTGCGTCGACGCCCAGGAGACCACCGTGTCGGAGGAGCAACACCAGGACGTACGGCATCGGGTGTTCTGCCCCCGGCGGCTGCCCGGCGGCCGGCGCTGTGGCCTGCGGATCGACCACGACGTGCCGTGCACCGGGCGGCGGTTGCGGCGGCGGTCGATCTGACGGCGGCGGTCGCCGGTCAGCCGCGTGCGTCGAGCGGGACGTGCAGCCCCAGGTGTGCGGAGAGGGCGCGGAGGAAGTCCGGGGCGTCGAAGACCGCGCCCGCCGAGACGACGCCGGTGGTCCTGGTTCGCCCGGCGAGGATCCGGTCGACGGCCTCCACCGCGAGCGGCGCGCTGATCGCGTAGATGTCCTGGCCGGCGGCGACCACCCGGCGTTCCGTGCCGCCGGAGCGGACGAGGGCGTCGACGACGAAGGTCTGCGCGGAGCGGCCGCGCTCGTCGACGGCGGTCGGTGCCGAGGCGTCGGGCGCGGCCAGCTCCCTCGCCGCCTTGGCGGTCATGTAGGTGCGCACCTCCGGTACGGCCAGGTGGCTGGGGACGGTGACGATGTCGGCCATCGAGAACTCGCCGATCACCTCCTGAGCGCCGAGCGGAGCCGGGAAGGGCCACTCCAGGGTCGGCAGGGCGTCGTCGTGGTATTCGAGCCGTCCGCCGGTGTAGCGGACCCGCCGGCCACCCCGGCGCTGCCCGGAGATCGTGCCCGAGGCGAGCGTTCCGGCGGTGGGCTGCCAACCGCTCAGGCCGTACGCGATGTGTGCCTCGTCCGCCGCCGTCCAGTCGCCCATCGCGGTGGTGACCAGCAGGTCGCCGAGGCCGCCGTAGAAGGCCATCGCCGGGACCACCACGAGGTTCGCGGCGCGGGCCCGCTCGGCGAAGTGCGCGAACGTGTCGACGTTCGCCTCGATCTCGGCCGCCACGTCGACGTACGGGATGCCGGCGCGCAACGCCGCCTCGACCAGCGGGCCGGCGGTGCTGGCGAAGGGCCCGGCGCAGTTGATCACGGCGGCCGCGCCGTCCAGGGCGCGGTCGAGCGAGGTCGGATCGTCGACCGACGCCTGCCGCGCCGCCAGCCCCGGTCGGGTCTGCGCCAGGGCCAGCAGCCTCTCCCGGTCGCGCCCGAGGAGCAGCGGGACGTACCCGCGCTCGTGCAACTCGGCGACCACGAACCGCCCGGTGTGCCCGTACGCGCCGAAGACCGCCACCTGCCGACCCGATCCCATTACCGCTCCCACCAGCCCGAAGTGATCCAGTACGAAGATCCTGTCCCGGTCGACCCGGCGGTGCCAGTGTCCGGAACGACATGAGCCGTACAATTCCCGACATGAGTTCCTTCCCGCGCTCCGTGGTGGTCGCGGCTACCGACGGGATGCTGCACTTCGAGCTGGCCATGGCCTACGAGGTTTTCGGCTCCGCACCGGACGCCCTGCCCGGCCCCTGGTACGACGTCCGGGTGAGCGGTACGCACCCCGTCCGGGTCGGCCGGTTCCGGCTGGAGCCGGACTGCGGGCTGGACCGGCTGCCGGACGCCGACACCGTGATCGTCCCGGCCCTGGCCGACGTCGACGAGGACCCGCCGGCCGACCTGGTCGCGGCGGTACGGGCGGCACACGAGTCGGGCGCGCGGGTCGTCTCGCTCTGCACCGGCGCCTTCGTGCTCGCCGCCGCCGGCCTGCTGGACGGGCTGCGCGCGACCACGCACTGGGCGCACACCGAGCAACTGGCCGCGCGCTACCCCCGGGTCGAGGTCGACCCGGACGTGCTCTACGTCGACAACGGCAGCGTGCTCACCTCCGCCGGCAAGGCCGCCGCGATGGATCTCTGCCTGCACCTGGTCCGCCGCGACCACGGCTCGGCGGTCGCCAACGTGGTCGCCCGGCGCCTGGTCGTGCCGCCGCACCGGGCCGGTGGTCAGGCCCAGTTCGTCACCACCCCGGTACCGGCCCAGGACGACCATCCGCTGGCCGAGCTGCTCCCCTGGGCGATGCGGCGGCTGGACCAGCCGCTCACCGTGGAGGACCTGGCCCGCCAGGCGAAGATGAGTTCACGCCACCTGGCCCGGCACTTCCACGCGGTGACCGGCACCACCCCGCTGCAATGGCTGCTGACCCAGCGGATCCGCCGCGCGCAGGAGCTGCTGGAGACCACGGACGACAGCGTCGACACCGTCGCCTCGGCCGCCGGCATGGGCACGGCGACGACGCTGCGCCGCCACTTCCAGCGCACCATCGGCGTACCGCCGGACACCTACCGCCGTACCTTCCGGGCCTGAGGCGCGGCACGCCGTAGAACCCGCCCGGTCCGGCGGGAGTCAGCGGTCGCGGGGATCGTCGTTGTACCGCTCACCGCTGGACGGCATGCCCACCGCGTCGCGGGGCGGCGTCCGGCGCGGGTCGTCGAGCGACCTCGCCTTGGCCGCCTCGTCCGCCCACTCGCTCCGGTCGGGATTCTGCTGCTGTCCCGCCTCGTCGGCGCGGGCCGGGCCGGACTTCGCCTTGCCGGATTTCTGGCGGGCCATGACGTCCCTCACGTTCCTCTGCCGGTCGGCGTGAGCGCCGGCCCGGTACCTGGTCGGACGATCCGGCCTTCCCCGACTGGGTACCGGCAAACCCGGCCACCGCAGCGGCTCCCGGCGCGTGGTTGAGCCCGGCACCGCCGGGTAAGGCCGACAAAGGGCGGCGGGACCGCGGCGTGGCGGCACGACCGGCACCGGCAAGCCGCGCCGGGAAGAGGCAGGGGAGGCAGCCGGATGGACATCCGGACCAGCGACACCACGATTCCGGCCGGCGAGGTACGACTGACCGGCGACCTGGTCGTGCCCGCCGACGCGCGCGGGATCATCCTGTTCGCGCACGGCAGCGGCAGCTCCCGGCACAGCCCGCGCAACCGGATGGTGGCCGAGGCGCTCAACCGGTACGCCCTGGCGACCGTGCTGGTAGACCTGCTGACCCGGGAGGAGGAGGCGGTCGACGACCGTACCGGGGCGCTGCGCTTCGACATCGGCCTGCTCACCGGCCGGCTCGTCAGCATCGTCGACTGGCTGGCGACCGGCGAACCGGCCGGGCGGCTCCCGATCGGCCTCTTCGGGGCGAGTACCGGAGCCGCCGCCGCGCTCTCCGCCGCCGCCCAGCGCCCCGACCAGGTGTACGCGGTCGTCTCCCGGGGCGGCCGACCCGACCTGGCCGGCGCCGACCTGCCACGGGTACGCGCCGACACCCTGCTGCTGGTCGGCGGGCTGGACGACGAGGTGCTGCGGCTCAACAACCAGGCGCTGGCCGAACTCGACAGCGGCGCGGAGCTGCGGGTGGTACCCGGTGCCAGCCACCTCTTCGAGGAGCCCGGCACGCTGGACCGGGTGGCCCGGGACGCGGCGGAGTGGTTCGTCGACCACCTGCCGCCCAGCTGACCGTCCCGCCGGGCTGACCGGGGCTGACCGGGCTCACCGTCCCGTCGGGCCGCGACCCGGACCGGGCGGGCGTGCACCGGTTTTCCATACTCGAAGGATGACGGCGGTGCCCCGCGACCTGAGTACGACAGACCTCGGCTACCTCAACGGTGGTGCCTGGGGCGCCGTCCGGGCCGGACTGGTGACGCTGCACGGCCGGGGCGGTGTGACGGCCGCCCGACCCGGCGGGCTCAGCCGGACCGGCGGCCTGCCGGCGTACGCGGAGCCGCTGGAACGGGCCCTGTTCGGTGCGCTGTACGGCACGATGTCGCCCCGGGAGGTGGCCAGCCGGCGGCGGGTCCGGCAGGCCCTGGCCGAGCAGCGGGAGGGTCTGATCGGGCTGGGACTGCTCCGCCCGGCCTGGCGCCGGTTGCTCCTGCCGGCCACGCTGGTGCTCGTGCTGCCGCTGCTGGTGGCCCGGCTGGTCGCGGCCGACCTGCTCGGCGTCGGCGTCGGCCTGCTGGTGGTGCTGGCGTTCGTCGGGATGGCCGGCTGGTTCCTGCCCCGGCGCACCCTCTCCGGCGAGCGCACCCTGCGCGACGCCCGCCGCCGGCATCCCCTTCCGACCGGCCCGGACGGCGTACCGGCCGACCACCCCGCCGGGCTCGACCCGGGGCTGGCGGTGGCGCTCTACGGCACCGCCGGGGTACTGCCGGCGGTGCGGCAGTTCGTCCGGGACAGCGGGCTGCTCGACGGCGGAACCTGGTCCCGGCTCCTCGGCGACTCCACACTCGACGGCTCGATGCCGGCCGGCGGAGCCACCGGGCACGCCTGAGGCGACCCGTGCCCGGAGCACACCGCGCCCGGCCCCGGAGTGGCCCTCGGCCGGTCCCGGCCGGTCAGCCCAGCCGGGGCGCGGGCTGGCCGGTCAGCTCGGAGCGGGTCGCGGCGGGCCGCTGCGCCGGCTCGGTGGGCAGCACCGGGAAGCCGTCGGTCCGGTAACACAGCTCGTCGGAGGTGATGATGCCGACCTCGTGCTCCGGCAGCTCGGCCAGCCAGCGCAGCCCGGCCTGGCCCATCGCCACCCCGGCCGTCGCGTACGCGTCGGTGCGGCCGAGGTCCGTGCCGACCACGGTGACCGAGGTCAGCTCGGTGGCCGGGGCACCCCGGTACGGGTCGATCACGTGGAAACCGCGCTCGTACGTGCCGGAGGTGGCGATCGCGAAGTCGTTACCGCCGAGCACCCAGCAGATCTTGTCCTCCTGCCACGGGTGCCGGATGCCGATCCGCCACGGCTCACCGGGTCGGGGGCCGCCCCGGGCCCGGATGTCCCCGCCCGCGTTGATCCAGTGCGAGCGGCAGCCCGCCGCCAGCAGCCGGTCCGAGGCCACCTGCACCGACCAGCCCTTGACGTAGCCGGACGGGTCGAAGCGGCCGGTCGCGTACGCGTCGAAGTAGCCGTCCGTCTCCCGCCACAGGTCGGCGCAGGTCTCGACCACCAGCCGCAGGTCGGCGGAGCAGTCCTGGATGGAGAGTTCGCCCCGGTCGAAGCGGTTGACCTCGCTCTGCTCCTTGTAGGTGCTGAACCGCTCGTCGACCTCACGGAACCAGTCGAACGTCTGCTCGGCCAGCGCCTCCAGGCGCCGGGCCGGCAGCGGATCGGTGAGCTGCACGCTGATCGGCGTACCCATGATCTGCTCGACCCGGCGCAGCCCGGTGGTGCCCATCGGAGTCAGGCCTTCGCCTTGTCGAGCGCCGACTGGAGGGACGCCTTGTAGGCCGCGCTGGTCAGGCTCGCCCCGGAGACCGTGTTCACCTTGCTGGCGCTGGTGGCGGCGAGCGACTGCTGGCGCAGCTTCGGGATCGCGCCCTCGTTGATGCTGGCGCTGGTCGGGTCCTCGTCGGGATAGGTCGCGTCCGCGTCGGTGACCTTGCCACCGGAGACCTTGATGGTCACCTTGATGGCGCCGTAGTCGTAGTTGGCGGTCGCACCGACGAAGGTGCCGTCCTTCAGCCCGCCGGCCGGCGCCTTGGCCGGCGGCTTCTTGGCCGGCGGCGCCGTGGTCTTCTTCCCGGCCGGCGCCTTGCCGCCCGGCGTCGGGCTGGCGGTCGCGTCGCCGGTCTCCTCCTCCAGCGCCACCTGGGCGGGGTCGTCGGTCGAGGTGCCGAGCTTGGCACCGATCAGCAGGGTGGCGCCGATGGCGGTGCCGAGGACGGCGAAGGCGGCGCGACGCACGGGATGTACCTCCGTTGGGGGTGGAAGTCCGAGGGATCGGAATTTTCCGGGGATCAGAATTCGAACGGGTCGAGGTGGATCTGCCGGCGCGGTACCCGGAGCTTGCGCATCGTCCGCATCGAGACGTCGACCAGGCCGGGCGGCCCGCAGAGGTAGACGTCCCGACGGCGTACGTCCGGCACCAGCTCGCGCATGCCCTTGGCGGTGAAGAGGTGCCGGGGCGCCGGGTCCTCGCGCGAACCGATCACGTACCAGACCTGGGCGTTGCGGGACCGGGCCAGGAAGTCCAGCTCGTCGCGGAAGAGCAGCTCCTCCTCGCTGCGGGAGCGGTAGATCACCACGGTCTGCTCGGGCAGGTCCTCCAGCAGCGCCCGGATCGGCGCGATGCCGCTGCCACCGGCAATGAGCAGGGCCCGGGGCCGGATCGCCCGGTCCGCGGTGAAGACCCCGGACGGCCCCTCGGCGAAGATGCGGGTGCCCGGCTCCAGGTACTGCAGCGACTCGGTGTGGTCGCCGACCACCTTGACGGTCAACCGCAGCCACTGCTCGTTCGGCGCGGCCGAGAGCGAGAACGGGTGCGCCTGCCACCAGCAGCCCTTGGTGAGGAACCGCCACCGGAAGTACTGCCCGGCCCGGGCGTCCAGCTCGTCGAGGCGGTTGCCGGAGATGTAGATCGAGACCATCTCGAACGCCTCCGGCACCACGTCCTCGACCCGCAGCCGGTGCCGCAGGTTGAACGCGATCGGGGAGATGATCCGTCCCCAGAGGACACAGGCGATGACGAAGACGTAGAGCCCGGCCCAGAAGTACTGCCCGAAGCCGGGCTTGGACAGCTCCTGCCCGGCGGCGAACTGGTGGCCGTAGCTGAACAGCAGCACCAGGTAGGTGCTCAGGTGCAGGTAGTACCAGAGTTCGTAGTTCATCATCCGGCGGATCGCCCGGATCGCCAGCAGCGCGATGCCGACCAGGATGCCGGTGGCCACCGTCGCGCTGATCATGTCTTCGTACGTGCTCAGCAGCGACCAGGTGCCCTCGACGATCGGGGTGTTGGTGAGCTTGCTGTAGCCGACCGCGATCAGCCCGGCGTGCGCCAGGATGGCGAGCAGCAGGAAGGCGCCCAGCTCCCGGTGCCAGATCAGCAGCGAGTGCGCCCCGATCCAGCGTTCCAGCCAGCGCACCCGGCTCATCAGCAGCACCTGGGCGAGCAGCAGGAACCCGCCGACCATGCCGGTGAGCCGGCCACCGGCGATCAGGATGTCGGCGGTGGTCCGGATCGACCCGGCCGGGGTGTTCAGCCACCACAGCTCGACGCTGGTGGCCAGCGCCGACCAGAAGACGATGTGGAAGAAGAGCCGGCCACTGCGGTCGTACGGCTCGACCTCGGCGGTCTCCCGGTGCCGGGCCGCCTCCGCCGCCCCGCTGATCGGGTTGGGCCGGTACGCCGGTGCCTCCTCGGCGTACGACCACGGCTCGCGGCCACGCGTCGCAGCCGGTTCACGGCCACGGGTCGGAGACGTCCAGTTGCCCTCGGAACGGGTCGGCTCCGCCGGGGCGTACCGCTCGAACTCGTCGTACGGTTCGCGGTCGCGCCCACGGGGTGGCCGGTCGTAGGGGTCCTCGGACGGCACCCGGGGCAGCAGGCCGGTCACCCATTCGGTGAGCGGCTCGGCCGTTTCGACATCCCGACGACGAGTCACGAAGAATATGTACCGGTTGACGGTGTCGGAAACCAGTCCGAGCGGCCCGCTTAGTTCAGTCTTAAGAATCGCTTGGTTGGGGGCTAAGGAAGCGACCGTGCGGTGGCCCGGGCGCTCCCCGCCCCCGGACCACCGCACCCCCCGTTGGTCGACTCCCGTCGATCCACCGCACGGGCGGTCGACGTCGCCCTGTCAGTCCCGCCGACCCGCCCCCTCCCGGGCGGCGAGGGGGCGGATCACGCGCCGGGCCGCGTCAGCGGGCCGGCGCGACGCACAGGATGAAGTCCTCGAGCGTGCCGATCGCGCCGTCCTGGTAGAGGTACTGCGTGTAGTCGGTGGACTCGCAGGCGGACTCCTTGATGGTGCCGTCCTTGCGCAGCAGCACCTTGAGCGCGCCCTTGGTGCCGCAGCTCGCCTCGTCGACCTCGTCGGTCGCCTCGTCGATGGTGAGGCAGTCGCCCTTCTTGAACTGGTCGAGGTTGCCCTCGATCGACTCCTCTCCCGGAGTCGGCGACGGCTTGCCCTTCGGCGGGGTCGCCTTGGCGCTCGCCGTCGGGCTCGGGGTCTCGTCGCTGGCGGCCACGTTCGACGGCTCGTCGTCGCCGGCCCAGAGGTACGACGCGATGCCGCCGCCGCAGCAGAGCAGCACGACACCGAGGACGATGCCGATGACCAGCGGCGCCTTGCTCTTCTTCGGCGGCGGAACCGGTGCGTCGAACTGTGCCGCCGGCCCGGCCGGCGACGAGGGCGTCGACGGGTAACCGCCGGACTGCTGGTAACCACCCGACTGCGGGTAGGACTCCGACTGTCCGTAGGGGTTGCCGGACGACGGAGACTGCCCGTAGGGACCGCCGGACGACGGGGGCTGTCCGTAGGGACCGCCGGACGACGGGGACTGCGGGTAGCCGCCCTGGGAGGGCGGCGGGTAGCCGGAACCGCCGCCCGCCGGGCCGCCGTACCCACCGGGCTGGCCGGACTGGCGCGGGTCGTGGGGCGGCTCTCCGGGGCCGTAGCCCGGAGGGGGATATGTGGACATCATTGCCTTTCGCCAAGAACTGTATGGTCGCGCCCCCTGCGAGGCCCGTTGGCCGGGGCCGCCGGGGAAGCAGCGTTTGGAGCAGCAGCATTATGGGCCCGCCCGGTTCGCCCGGCGCGCCCGGACCAGGGGTCGGGACGGTGGCGGTAGTCGGATGGTCGGGTGCCCGGCGCTCGATCCGGTGTCAGGGACTTCCCCGCACCCGAGTCCCCCCGAACGCCGACCCCCGTGACCGGCCCGCCCCCCGCGGGCCTCTAGCAGCTTGGGGATGCCCGCCACACAACTGCCACACGATTGCCACACGCCACGCCGCCGCAACCCCGGCGCACCGCGCCATGCTGGGCAGACACCGTAGTACGGTTTCATGTCCGTGATTTGCCTGCGGCTCAGGGAGACGGCGAGTGAGGTTCGGGGTGCTCGGGCCGCTGCGGGTCTGCACGGACTCCGGCGCCGAGCTGGTGCTGCGCAGCCGACACCAGCGCACCGTGCTCGGCGCGCTGCTGGTCGGCGCCGGCCAACTCGTCACCGTCGACCGGCTGGTGGAGACGCTCTGGGGTGACAACCCGCCGGCCTCGTACGCCTCCAACCTCCAGACCTACGTCTCCCGGCTCCGGGAGCGGCTGCCCGGCCTGCGCATCGAGCACCGCAGCGACGGCTACCTGCTGCGGGTACGGACCGACGACGTCGACGTACTGGTGTTCCGGCGGGAGGTCGCCACCGGCCGGGCGGCGCTGGCCGCAGGCGATCCGGCGCTGGCGGCCGACCGGTTCCGGCGCGGACTGCGGCAGTGGCGGGGACGGCCACTCGCCGACCTGACGGTGCCGACGCTGGAACCCGAACTGGCGCAGTGGGAACTCGAACGGGTCGGCGCGCAGGAGGACTGCGTCGACGCCGACCTGCGCGCCGACGGCGACCTCGCCACCGTCCTGTCCGAACTGCACCAACTGGTGACCGAGCACCCGATGCGGGAGCGGCCGTACGGCCAGTTGATGGTGGCGCTCTACCGCGCCGGGCGCCGGGCCGACGCGCTGGCCGCGTACCAGCGGGCCCGGGAGATCCTCGTCACCGAGCTGGGCGTCGAGCCGGGACCGGAACTGCGCCGGTTGCACCAGGCGATCCTGCGGGGCGAGGAACCGTCGGTCGGCCGGGTCGGCAACCGGCCCGAGGTCGCACCCCGGTCACCGTTTCCGGTCTGCCAGTTGCCGCCGGCCCTGTCGGGCTTCGTCGGCCGGGCCGGCAGCATCGAGCGGATCGAGCGGCTGCTGGCCCCGGCCGACGGCGGGGTGCCGGTGGTGGCGGTCTCCGGCCAGCCGGGCGTCGGCAAGAGCGCCCTGGCGGTGACGGTGGCGCACCGGATCCGGGAGCGGTTCCCGGACGGGCAGCTCTTCGTACACCTGGCCGGCGCCTCGGCCGCACCCCGGGATCCGGCCGCGGTCCTGGCCGACCTGCTCCGGGTGCTGGGCGTGCCCGGTTCGGCGCTGCCGCAGAACCTCTCCGCGCTGGCCGCCGCCTACCGGGCCCGGCTCGCGGACCGCCGGGTGCTGGTCGTGCTCGACGACGCCGCCACCGCCGCCCAGGTCCGGCCGCTGCTTCCCGGTACCCCCGGCAGCGCCGTGCTGACCACCAGCCGGCGCCGGCTCAGCGGCCTGATCGACGCCCGGCACCTGCCGGTCGGCCCGCTCACCGACGACGAGGCCCGGGCGCTGCTCGCCGACGTGGTGGGTCCGGAGCGGGTCGCCGAGGAGCCCGGCCAGGCGGCCCGGATCGCCGCCGCCTGCGGCAACCTGCCACTGGCGGTCCGGATCGCGGGTACCCGGCTCGCCACCCGGTCGTGGCCGCTGGCGATCCTCGCCGACCGGCTCGACGACGAGCGGCAGCGCCTCGACGAGCTAGCCGCCGGAGACCTCCAGGTCCGGGCCAGCCTGGCGCTGAGCGTGCAGGCGCTCTCCCCGCCGACCCGGGAGGCATTCGGCCTGCTCGGCTCGCTCGGCCCGGTCAGCTTCGCGGCCTGGGCGGTCGCCGAGCTGCTGGAGAGCGCCGACGCCGACCGGATACTCGACGAACTCGTCGAGGCGAGCCTGTTGGAGGTGACCCGGCCGGCCGACGGCGGCGAGCCGCGCTACCGCCTGCACGACCTGCTCCGGGTCTACGCCGAGGAACTCGCCGCCACCGACGACCGTCCCGCGCCGGACCGGCCCTCCTGCACAGTGGAGCCCGCGGGCGCGGCGCCGGGGCGGCGGGCCGGGGCGCAGCGCCGACTGGTGGCGGCGGCCGCCGCGCTCGCCGGCAGCGCCGCCCGCCGGCTGCCCCGGACCCTGACCTGGGCCCGGCTCGCGGAGCCGGCCGAACGGGTACGCCCACCGCGCGCCGCCGAACTGGCCGCCGCCGACCCGCTCGGCTGGTTCGGCGCCGAACTCGACCTCCTCACCGGCCTGCTCGGACTCGCACCCGAGTGCGGGGCCGAACGGGCCGCGATCGACCTCGCCGAGCGGCTCGCCCCGTTCTGCTGGGTGCACGGGCACTGGACGGCACTCCAGGCGGTGCAGCGGCTGGCCCGGCAGGCCGCCGAGCGGATCGGTGACGACCGGACCATCGCCCGGGCCGACTTCGTGACGGGCCTGCTCCAACTGGCCCGGGGCGACCTGGCGGGCGCGGCGCAGCGGCTGCGCGACGGCCGGGACCGGTACGAGCGGCTCGCCGACCGGCACGGCCTGGCCTGCCTGCTCAGCGACGAGGCGGTGCTCTACGACTACCAGAATCGCGCCGAGGACGCCGCGTCGACGGCCGAACGGGCGGTGGCGCTGTTCCGGGCCGAGGGGGACCCGCTCGGCGCCCTGCTGGCCGCGCCGGTGCTCTCCGCCGCGTACCGGGGGCTGGGCCGGCTGGACGAGGCGCTGGCGGTGGACGAGGCGGCGGTGGCCGAGGCAGGTGAACTGGGCGCTGCCGAGATCGTCACCGCCCGCTGCCTGAACGCGCTCGCGGTGACCCGGCTGCTCCGCGACGAACCGGCGCTGGCGTACGCCGCCGCGGAGCGGGCCGTGGCGCTGCTGCGTACGGTCAACGACCGGTACGTGCTGCTGGCCGCCCTGCGCCACCTCGCTTCGGCGGCGATCTGCCTCGGCCGGCGTGCCGAGGCGGTGCACCGGCTCCGGCAGAGTCACGACCTGGCGGTGCAGTTGGGCGACCGCCCCTGGGCCACCGGCCTGGAACGGGACTTGGCGGTGAGCTGGATCGGTGAGGGACGCGCGGCGGCGGCGGTCGGCGTACTGCGCCGCTGTGCGCGCACCTTCGAGGAGATGAGCATGCCGTCGGCCCAGGCGGCCACGCTGAACATGCTCGCCCGGGCGTACGACGAGACCGGTGACCGGGAGGCGGCCCGGGACGCCCGGTTCTGGGCCGGGATCCTCAGCGATCCCCGGGACACCCGGACTCCGGCGCTGGCCAGCATCGTACTGCGGTTGGCCGATGCGCCGGGGCTGGTGAGCAGCGGCTCCTGACCGGCGAGGGCGGTGCGTGAGCAGGGCGGAAACGTCGTACCCGACCGGTAGTTTTGGCAGGTGAACCGTACCGATCGGCTTTATGCCCTGGTGGAGGAGTTGCGCGCGGTCGCACCCCGACCGCGCAGCGCACGCTGGCTCGCCGACCGATTCGAGGTCGACGCGCGCACGATCAGGCGGGACATCGGCGCCCTACAGGAGTCCGGCGTGCCCATCTACCCCGAGCTGGGTCGGGGCGGCGGCTACGTGCTGGACCGGGCCTACACGCTGCCGCCGGTGAACATCACCCCGCGCGAGGCGATCGCCGCCGCCGTCGCGCTGGAGACGATGGCCGACACCCCGTTCCTCGACGCGGCACGTTCGGTGCTGCACAAGATCCTGGCGGTGATGCCACCGTCCGGTGTGGAGGCCGTGGCCGAGCTGGCCGGCCGGATCAGGCTGACGGCGCTGGAGCCGGAGCCGGTGGCGGCGCCCGCCCGGCAGGTGCTCCGGACCGCCGGTGACGCGCTGCTCAGCCGCACCGTGCTGGCGATCGAATACGTCGACCGCAACGGCGCCGCCTCGCAGCGGCTGATCGAGCCGGTGGAGCTGCTCGGCGCCGGCCGGCTCTGGTATCTGGTCGGCTGGTGCCGGCTCCGGCAGGAGGTACGCGGGTTCCGGCTGGACCGGATGCGCCGGGCCGCGCCGACCAACGAGACGGCTCCGCCCCGGTCGATCGAGCCGGCCTGGCGGGGTGGGTTGGACGTGCCGGCGACCCCGCTGCAACTGCCCGGACGAGCGGATTCGTCGAGAAAAGCGGACAGGATGCTGTCCTGACCGGCGTCGAGAATGGTGGATGACGAGGCCGGCGCGGTGCCGCCGACGCGATCGGCGGGCCGGGCCGGATCACCGCCCACGGGAGGACTCTCGCGATGACCATCAACACCAACCACAGCTCGGTCGTGGCCCCCGTCGACTCCCGACCGATGCTCTGGCAGAACTGGATGGCGCTGCGCAACGGCGACCGGTCGCTCGTCGAGGAGATCCTCGCGCCCACGGTTCTGGCCCACCTGCCGGTGCCGGGCGGGTCGCCGGAGCAGGTCCGGGGCCGCCAGGCGCTGGTCGCCTGGGTCTCCGGCCGGCACGCCGGCTGCCCGGACGCGCAGCTCGCCGTCGAGGTCGGTCCGATCATCGGGCCCGACCTGATCGCCGGCCGGTGGATGCTCACCCGGGCCGGCGACGACCCGGGCAGCGTCTGTCCACACCGGATCGTCGTGGCCTGCTCCGGGGTCGACATCCTGCGGGTCGACGGCGACCGGATCGTCGAGTACTGGAGCCACGACGACAGCATCCGACTGGACCACTGCCTGACCTACAGCGCCGCCTAGCAACTGACGGCTCGGGTGCGGGGCGGGACGGTGCATACACCGTCCCGCCCCGCACCCGGCCCTCCCCACCGGGCCGGACCGGTGTCCCCCGTCGACACGGTCCCGGGCACCGGCCCGCCTGGCGTGCCGATCAGGAGGGTGCGGCCTCGCCCCGGTAGCTGCCGAACGACCAGCGGTTGCCCTCCGGGTCACGGACCAGCACCTCGCGCCCGCCGTAATCGGTGTCCCGCCGGTCCTGGACCACCTCGGCACCGGCCGCGACCGCCCGGGCATAGAACGCGTCCACGTCGTCGGTCACCGCGTACGCCCCGAAGCTGCCCGGTTGCAGCGCCCACGGGTCCGTCGGATCGTCCCGGGCCGAGCCGAGCATGATGCCGCCGCCGGGCGGCCAGCGGAGCTGAGCATGATGCACCAGGTCACCCTCGGCGCTGACCATGACCTCCTCGAAGCCGAACGCGTCGACCAGGAACCGGATCAGCCCCCGGGCGTCCCGGGCCCGCAACGTGGGCCAGACCTGCGGCGGCGGAGGTGAGTTGACTGTCATGCGGCCGAGTCTGCCGACCCGGCCCCCGCCCCGGCTTGGACGTTTCGGAACCCGCCACCGGCCTCGTCGGCCAGCCATCGGCTCGGCGGGCAGCCGGCGAAGGCCCGGAAGTCGCGGTCGAGGTGCGCCTGGTCGTAGTAGCCCGCCGCCACCGCCACCTCGGTCAGCGCACCGGCCCGGCCCGGCCGGGGCGGACGCTGGAGCAGCCGGCGGGCCCGGTCGAACCGCACCACCCGGGCCGCCCGCTTCGGGCTCAGCCCGATCTCCACCCCGAACGACCGGCTCAGATAGCGGGAACTCCAGCCGGTCTCCCGGACCAGCTCCGCCACCGGCACGGTGCCGCCGCTGGCCAGCAGGCGCCGCCAGGCGTGCACGAGTTCGGCTGGGAGTCGGGTGTCCGGGGTGAGCCGTTCGGTGAGCAGCCGGTCGAGCAGCGCGAACCGCCCGGCCCAGCCGTCGGTGGCGTGCAGTCGTTCCCGGAGTTCGGCGGCGAAGGGCCCGAGCACCGTACCGGCGTCGAGGTCGGTGTGCGCGAGTTCCCCGGCCGGCAGACCGAGCAGCGCCCGGGCACCGAGCGGACTGAGCGCCAGTTGGATCCCGGACTGCCGGCCGGGGTGCGCGATCAGCGCGGGCGCGGTGTGCAGGCCGCCGAGCAGCGTGTCGTACCGGCCCGGCGGGGTGGCCGGATCCGGGTGGACGGCGATCACCAGCGGGTCGTCGAGGGTGACGATCAACGTCAGGTACGGCGACGGCAGTCCCCGGTGCCGTCCCGGCGGTTGGCCGCTCTCCCGGTAGCCGACGTAACCGGCGAGATAGGGCCGCAGTGCCGGCGCCGGACGCCGCTCGACGAATTCCGACCTCGCCTCGTCCGTCACCCTGGCACCTCCCGCACGGCTCCGACCAGCCTATGTCCGCCGGCCGGGGCGCGGTGGCGGGCGTTTGCCGGGTACCCGGCCGGGTAGCCCGGCCCAGGTGGTGGAGGGGGAGGATCATGCGGATCGGCATCGTCGGCACCGGGCACGTCGGCGGCACCCTGGCCCGGTTGTTCACCAAGGCGGGCCACGAGGTGGCGGTGGCCAACTCGCGAGGCCCGGAGACGCTGCGCGGGCTCGCCGAGGAACTGGGCGAACGGGTACACCCGGCGACCGTGGCGGAGGCGGCCCGGTTCGGCGAGGTGGTGGTGGTCTCGGTACCCGTCGGCCGGTACGCCGAGCTGCCCGCCGAGCCGATGCGGGGCAAGACGGTGATCGACACAGGTAACTACTATCCGGAGCGGGACGGCCCCAACCCGGAGCTGGACCAGGACCGGACCACCTCCAGCGAGCTGCTGCAACGGCAGTTGCCGGAGGCGCACGTGGTGAAGGCGTTCAACGCGATGCGCTGGGAGCACCTGCGCGAGTACGGCCGCCAGTCCTCGGCGCAGCGCCGTTACGGCATCCCCGTCTCCGGTGACGACGACGGGGCGAAACGGCAGGTCGCCGATCTGATCGAGCAGGTCGGGTACGAGCCGGTGGACGCCGGCCCGCTGACCCAGGGGCGCCGGCACCAGCCCGGTACCCCGGTCTATCTCGCCGACCTGGACGGCGCCGAGCTGCACAGCCGGCTCGGCGCACCGTAGCCGAGCAGCCGGGGCGCCCGCTGGGCGGCGGAGAGCAGGCAGACCCCTCTCCCCCCGGGCGGCTCCGGATCCGCCGGGGGCGGCGGGGCGATGTCGATGGGGCCGAACAGCGGCGGCCAGCGGCGGGTCAGTTCTCCGGCGGGTTCCGTCCGGCGTCGCCGGGTCTCGTCGGGCCCGCGTCGTGCTCCTCGCCGGTCGGCGCGACCCGGTCGTCGTCGACCACACGTCCGGGTCGGCGGGAAGTCCCGGCGTCGTTGGCGGCACGCCGGTCGGCCGCGACCCTGTCGACCACGTTGTAGAGGACCGCGGCGATCGGCACCGCGACGAAGGCGCCGACGATCCCGCCGAGCAGGGTGCCGGCGGTGACCACCAGCAGCACCACCACCGGATGCAGCCGGACCTGCCGTTTCATGATCAGCGGTTCGAGCAGGTTCCCCTCGGTCTGCTGCACGGCGATCACCGCTGCCAGCACCAGCAGCGCCGTGGTCGGCCCCTTCGCGGCCAGCGCGACGAGGACCGCGATGCTTCCGGCGACGGTGGCTCCGATGATCGGCACGAAGCCGCCGAGGAACGTGATCACCGCCAGCGGCAGCGCCAGCGGGACGCGGAGCAGCACCAGGGCGATCCCGATGCCGATCGCGTCGATCGCGGCGATCATCATCGTGCCCCGGGTGTACGCGCCCAGCGTGTGCCAGCCGGCCCGACCGGCCGCCGCCACCCGGGGGCGGGACGGTTCCGCGACCCGACCCAGCACCCACCGCCACATCGGGCGCCCGTCCTTCAACAGGAAGAACAGCAGCACCAGGACCAGCAGCAGGGCGCCGGCCGCCTCCGCCAGGGTGGCCGCGCCGCTGACCGGGTCCGGAGCCGACCTCTGCACCCCGGTAACCGCCTGCCGGGTCAACCTGTCGAGCTGCTGCTCGCTGATCGGCAGCGTGCCGGTGACGAAGTCCCGGGTCCGCTCCAGCCCCTGGTCGAGCTGTTGGGCCAGGTCGGAGAACTGGTCGGCGGTCAGCCGCCAGACCAGCAGTACGGCGCCGCCGAGCAGCGCCAGCAGCAGCAGTACGGTGGCCAGCGCGGCGAGCGCCGGCGGAAAGCGGTACCGGCGCAGCCGGCTGGCCACCGGATCGAGCAGCCCGGCCAGGAACAGGGTGGCCGCGAGCGCGATGCTCAGCGGTGCGAGCCGGGTGGCGATCTGCGCCAGCACGTACGCCCCGGCCGTGATGACGAGCAGGCAGGCACTGGCCAACACCGCCCAGCGCACCAACCAGGGGAGACGGTCCAGTAGCTGGCTGGGGCGCCCGCCGTACCCGTTCGACCGGTCGGCCGCGTTGCCCATGTCCGCCTCCTGTCGACCTCGGCGTCACGGGTACCCGCCCGATGCCCGGGCGACACCTGCCGCTGTCGGCCGATCTGTGCGGTTCCGGCGGTGAAAGCCGCCCGGGACCCGACCCGGTCAGGAGGCGGAGCCGGGATGCCGTTCCGGCCAGCGCGAAGGTGTCGTGCCCGACATCCGGTTCGGTGCCGGCGAGTTGTGCCCGGACGGCGACAGGTTCCGGCCCGGCGTCGGCGAGCCGCCGCCCGGGGTCGACGAGTTGCCGGTCGGCGGGGCGGAACTCCGGCTCGGTGTCGGCGCGTTCCGGCGACGCAGCGCGCGACGGTAGTAGTCGTCCCGGTGCGCGAACTCGACCGGCAGCGAGCCGGGCAGGTCGACGCCGCGCCGGGGATCGGCGAGGGCGTCGGCGTGCAGCGCCAGCCCGGCACGGCTGAGCAGCGCGTCCCACTCCGGCGGGGCCAGCTCCACCATGGCCGGATTGGCCAGCCGGAACCCGGCGACCGCCCGCCGGATCACCGTGGCCAACCGCCGTACGCTCTGCGGCGAGTCGAGCGGGCCGCCGGAGAGGGCGAGCGCCGGCCGGCCGATGGCGCGTACCGCGTCGCAGACGACGAGCAGGCGTTCACCGGCCACCGCCGGATCGGTCTCCGGACCGGTGCCGGGCGCGAGGATGCGCAACCCGGCCGGCCACTGCCAGCGGATCTGCCCGGTCACCACCCGGCTGGCGACCGGTCCGGTCCGCCGCCGGTGCCGTGGATCGGCCCCGAGCCCGGGCGCGGGTCCGATGTGGCAGTCCACGCAGACGTACGTCAGCCGCCGGTCGGTGACGGTCACCTCGGCCGGACGCGGCAGCGACCAGGCCAACTCGTCCGGGCCGGCGTGCGGGGCGAGCAGGTATCCGGCGACCTGGACCCGGTCACGCCACAGCACCCGCTCGTCGGTGTCCAGCACGAGCCGGCGGTGCCAGTCGAGCCGGGGGAAGTAGGTGTCGTCCTGGTCCGGGTCGTCGAAACGGTGGGGCCGGATGAAGAACGGGGACGCGTTCTCGGTCATGGGGGAGGGCCTCCCGGGTACGGGACGTCGTACCTTCTAGGCTGGCGGACTTCCGATCCGCTGTCACGACGGTTGTTGGGGGGTCGGACGCTCGGCTGACCCCCGGACGGCCGTTGGGTGACTGGCGTTGGATCTACGGCCGCGTCGACGTGACAGCGAGGGGAGTCGACGTGACGCCGCGGCGATCGGCGGCCGGGGTCGTGCAGGCTAGTTGCCGATCTCGTCGGCCCGGACGAGACCGTCCTCGATGGCCCGGGCCAGCAGCGCGGCCTTGGTGGCGGCGGGCCGGCCGGCCCGGGCGTACTTGATCCGGGCCCGGTCGACGTACTGCTTGACGGTGTGCTCGCTGATGTTCATCCGGCGCGCCACCGAGGCCTTCGACATCGACTGGAACCAGAGCAGCAGCGCCTCGCGTTCCTTGTCCGAGAGGACGGGCCGGCCGGTACGCCGGTCGCCGACGATCGCGCCGGCCAGCGCCGGTGGCACGTACGGCCGGTCGCTCGCCGCCGCCAGTACGGTGTGTACGCAGTGCTCCCGTCCCTCCTGTTTGGCCAGGAAGGCCACCGCACCCGCGTCCAGGACGGCCAGGATGGTGTCGGAGTCGCTGTGTTCGGAGTAGACCACCACCCGCCGGCCGGCGCCGCTGAGTTCGGCCACCTTGTCGATCACCATCCGGCCGCGCAGCCGCAGGTCGAGCAGGATCACGTCGGCCGGTGGCTGGCCGGCGGCGAGTACCGTGTCCGGGTCCTCGCCGGTCGCCACCACCGCCAGCCGTGGCTCGGCGGCCAGCCACGAGCGGATCCCCTCGATGACCACCGGGTGGTCGTCGACGATCGCGACCGTGATCCGCGATCCTCCCGGGGTCACGCCGCCCGCCACCGGGTCTGCACCCATACCAGTTCCTCGTTCTCCTCGTAGACGTACTCGACCTCGCCGCCGGCAGCGGAAAGCTGGTCGTCGCCGGTGCCTCCGATGGTGTCACCGGGCTGGTCCGGCCCGGACGTGATGATCGACGTGCCGGGTGTGGTCAGGCTCACCACGACCTCGTCGGGTTGGCCGACCACGGTCAGCCGGGCCCACCGGGTCGCGGCGGCCAGGGTGGAGGTCAGCGGTTCGGCGAGCTGGCGGCGGATCTCCACCGGCAGTGCCGGCAGCGTGCCGACGGCCACGAAGTCGACCGGCAGGCCGTTGCGTTCCACCACGTCGACGCAGGCGCGCAGCTCGTGCAGGAGCGGATCCGGCACGTCGTCGGACTCGGCGATCAGGCGGCGCAGCCGGGACGCCTCCAGGGCGCAGCGGCGCTGCACGGCCGGGTCCGCCGGATCGGCCCGGCCCTGCGCTAGTTCGGTCAGGATGGCCCCGGCGGTCCGGTCCAGCGCGGCGAGCCGGTCCCGCCGGGTCTGGTGGGTCCGGCCGGCGGCGGCCCGCTCGGTCTCGATCGCCGTCCGGGCCGCCGCCGCCCGGGCGGTGGTGCCGGCGAGGGTGCCGAGCAGGTTCACCGCGATCATCATCGCGATCGGCAGGGTCGCGTTGCCGTAGACGGCCATCGCGTACCGGCTCAGGTCCGCGGCGCCGCCGCCGCGCAGCGCCAGTACCCCGACCAGGGCGATCGCCGCGCCGACCGCCAGTACGGCGACCAGGGCCGGGATCCGGCGACCCCAGAGCAGGAGTACGACGAACCAGCCGAGGGTCGCCCAGCCGAAGTTGGCGGAGTCGAAGACCAGCGACCCGGGTACGCAGGCGAAGACCACCACGTCGACCAGGAGCAGTACCCCGACGAGTGGCCAGGTCGGCGAGGGGGTGCCGCGCAGCAGGTTGACCGCGGCGACCACCCCGACCGCGCCGAAGACCAGCCAGCCGATGCCGACGACCCAGGGCAGCCGGTAGTGCTCCCAGTCGCCGAGTACCGCCGGGAGGTTGATGGCCAGGTGCCAGCCGAAGGCGATCAGCACGGCGGCGATCCGGGGGCCACGTTCGACGGTGGCGGTGACCGTACCCGCGGCACCGCCGGCCAGGTCAGTGGACATCCGGCCACTCCAGCCGGATCCGGGTGCCCCGGCCGGGCGCGGAGCTGACCTCGGCCCGGCCGCCGACCGTCGCCATCCGGCCGCGCACGGACTCCCGCAGGCCGTACCGGTGCCGGGGGACCGTGGTCGGGTCGAAGCCGGGCCCGTCGTCGACCACCTCGACCGCGACGGTGTCGCCGCTGCGGCACAGTCGCACCGAGGCGGTGGCTCCCGGCGCGTGTCGGAGCACATTGGACAGTGCCTCGCCGGTGCTGTGGGTGACCGCCTCGGCGACCGGGGCCGGCACCGCGCACGGCTCCAGCGCGGCGCTGGCCCGCAGCTCCGGCAGGCGGCCGAGCAGGGTGCGCAGCCGTTCGTCGAGCGCGATCAGCCGGACCTCGCCCTCCGGTTCGACGCCGGACGCCGATCGGTCGCCGGCCAGGCCGGCCAGGGTGCGCAGGTCGGCGGCGGCCCGTTCGCGCAGCAGCGGTGAGCGGCCGGCGACCGCGCCGAGACCGACCACGGTGAGGGTGGAGAGCACCGTGTCGTGCAGGTCGCGGTTCTGTTGCCGCTCGGCGGCCCGGGCGGCCCGCGCGGTCACGGCGGCCCGGGCGGTCTCCTGGTAGGCCGCGAAGGCGGCGTCGGCGAGCCGGCTGCTGCGCCGGGCCACCCCGGCGAGCGCGGCCGCGCTGACGGTCTGCACGACGAGGGTGACGGCGTGCCCGACCGCCTCGGTGTCGTCGCCGGCCAGATGCGCGCCGATGCCGTACGCGGCGGCCACCAGCAGCCCGGCCGGGACCGAGCGGGTGGCCGGCAGGATGAACTGGGCGACGATCACCGAGGTGCTGGACTGGATCGCCACCCAGCTCACCTCGCCGGGCAGTACCTCGGCGGCGACCACGTCACGGATCAGCAGGCAGGTGCCGACGGTGAGCAGGATGTCGACGGCCATCGCGGACATCGGCCGCCGCCACCGGACCACCAGGGCGGCGAAGAGCACCGACCAGGCGGTCAGCAGGCTCACCACGACGACGAGCAGCGGGGTGGAGACCGGCGGGGTACGCACCGCGAGCGCCGCCACCGCGCAGGCGATCCCGCAGGTGAGCCGGAGCAGGGCCGGAAAGATCGTGTAGACCCAGCCCAGCGCGCTCGCCGCCGGCATCTCGGTGCCGGCCGGCGGCGGGTCGACCGGCCCGGGTCGCCCGGCCGGCGCGGAGGCGGCGGTGGCGGTGGAGACAGTCACGTGCCCGACTCCTCCCGTCGCTCCGCCGCCCCGGCGGTACGTCCGAACCGGACCGCACCCAAGACATCGATGCCGAACAATAGCAGAGGCATAACGGCTGGTTTGCCCCAGATGACACCCGTTGCCGGCCGTCTCCGGTCGACGGAAACGCCGGACCGGTCCGGCGCGACCTGATGGCCGGACGGGGGTCACGGTGACGGCCGGACGGGGGTCAGTGTGACAGCCGTACGGGGGTCAGCGCGACCCGTACCGCCGGTCCCACGGGTGTGGCGGGATCGGGTGATCGGCGGTCAGGCGTGGTCGTTGGCGGGCGGTACCGCGTCGACCGGCATCCGGTAGATCCACACCGGATAGTCGACGTTCGAGGCGCCGCCGGAGAGCCCCGGGGTCCGGTTGAGCTGGGCCGCCGGGATCCAGAGCTGACCGGTGCCGTCGAGCCAGAGCGCGTCACCCCAGACCAGCCGGGGGTCGGCGACCAGCGTCTCGATCCGGCGGTCCAGGTCGATCGCCAGGATGCGCCGCCGGTCCACGTCGCTCAGATAGATCACCCCGGCCGCGTCGATCGCGGTACCTCCGGTCGTCGGGGTGTCCACCCACGGCTCGACCTGCTGCGCCACGATCTCCGGCGGAATCTCCGGGTCGTCCAGGCAGCGCGTCTCGATCCGGTGCAGCGGGCCGGAGGCGGGCTGGTAGTAGAGATACCGCCCGTCCGGCGAGACCTCCAGCTGGTCGGCGTGGATCCGCAGCTCCCGGCCGTGCGCGTCGCGGATCATCTCCCCGTCCGCCCGCAGCGGGCGGCGCGCGACGGTACTGGCGTGCCCGTCGAGTACCCGCCGGCACGCCCCGGTCGCCAGGTCCAGCACGATCAGCCCGGGTGCGCCCGCGTCGGTCAGGTAGCCCATCCGGCCGTTGAACCGGACGTCGTCGACGTAGCTGTTCGGCCGCAGCGCCGGCCCGAGGTCGTAGCTGCGGAGCACCGTCGCCGACTCCGGCTCCACCACGATCAGCCGGGGACCACCGGGTACGACCGGCAGCCCGACCCCCGGACTGCCGGCGTCGACGATCCAGAGGTTGCCGTCCGGCCCGATCCGCAACCCGTTGACGTGCACGAAGGCGCCTTCGGGATCGAGGTCGTCGCGGACCTCGTTCCAGGCCGCGTCGGGATAGGGGAGGATCCGGCCGTCCGAGACCACCTCGCCGACCTGGATCCCCGGGCCGTCGGCGGAGGGAAAGCTCACGAAGACCCGGCCGTCACCAGTGGTGGTCACGCCGGTCCAGACCCGGTCGGCGGCGGTCACCGGGCGCAGCCGGGGATTCTCCTCGATGGTGGGGCGCACGCCGCCGAGCCTATCGCCGGACACGCCCCGGAAAGTCCCTTTCGTTGCAGCTCAATGCTTCTACCGTGGCGCACATGCCGATCCCGCCGTACGTCGCCCGGCTGCGTGCCGCAGTCGGATCCGAACTGCTGTTGCTGCCCTCCGCCTCGGTACTGCCGGTCGACCCGGCCGGCCGGCTGCTGCTGGTACGCCATCGGGGGCACACCGAGGGGTGGGGACTGGTCGGCGGTGTCGTCGAGCCCGGCGAGTCCCCGGCCGAGGCCGCCGTACGGGAGGCCGCGGAGGAGATCGGGGTGCGGGTGCGGTTGACCGGGCTGCTCGACGTACTCGGTGGTCCGGAGTACGAGGTGACCTATCCGCACGGCGACCGGGCCGCGTACGTCACCGCGGTCTACCGGGCCGAGATCGTCACCGGCACGCCCGTGCCGGACGGCGACGAGGTCGGCGAGGTCGGCTGGTTCGGCCGGACGGAACTCGCCGCGCTGCCGCTCAGCCGGTTCGCCCGGGCCGTGCTCCGGACCACCGGGTACCTCGCCGGCCCGTCCGGCCACCTCGGCGGATCCTCGGGGCACCAGCAGCGCTAGTCGGAGCACCAGCAGCGCTAGTCGGGGCATTTACGGCGTTTCGGGGCATCTCCTCGGGCACGATGGCCGAGTGGAGTTCGCCCCGGCCGAATCGCCCGCCCGCCGCCGGCCCGCCGGTGCGGCGCTACCCGGCGTACTCCATCAGCTGCCCGGCCGCGACCGGGGCCGCGACGCGGGCCGGTCGGCTGCCGGTACCGGCTGACGGGCGGCCCGGGTGGACGGCGTGATCGACACCCTCACCGCACTCTCCGGCTGGGCGGCGCTGGTGGTGGTCGGCGGGCTCGCCTTCGGCGAGTCCGCCGCGTTCGTCGGGTTGTTCCTGCCCGGCGAGACCGCCCTGCTGCTCGGTGGCGCGCTCGCCGCGACCGGCCGGGTGAGCCTGCCGGCGATGGTGGTGGTCTCCACCGTCGGCGCCATCGCCGGGGACAGCGTCGGCTACGAGATCGGTCGCTGGACCGGCCCGCCACTGAAACGCAGCCGGGCCGGGCGCTGGGTCGGCGAGGAGCGCTGGAATCGGGCCGAGCGGTTCGTGGCCCGGCACGGACCGCTGGCGGTGCTGCTGGGCCGGTGGGTCGGGGTGCTCCGGACCCTGGTGCCGGCCCTGGCCGGAATGAACCGGATGCCGTACCGCCGGTTCCTGCTCTTCAACGCCCTCGGCGGCGCGGCCTGGGCGACCACGGTGGTGATGGTCGGCTATCTGGCCGGCGCCTCCTGGCGGCGGATCGAGGACCACCTCGGCGAGGCCGGTGCCGGCCTCGCCGCGCTGGTGGTGCTCTGCCTGGCGGTGTGGTGGCTGATCCGGCGACGGCGCCGGGCGCGACGCCGGGCCCGGCCGTGACCAGGGCGGGCGTCGGCGGCGGTCAGCGGGCCCCGACGGGTACGTCGATGATGCTGGCCAGCAACTCCTGGGCCCGCCGGGCCCGGTCCATGTCCTCCCGCTGGATGCGGTCGATGAACTGCCGGACGTCGTCGTGCCCCTCGGCGTCGCTCTTGTACTGCTCGTAGACCTGACCACCCTTGAGGGCGTGGTACTGGATCGACACCAGGTCATAGACGATGTTGTCGGCGTGACCGTGGACCTTACCCATCCTGGTCTCCCTCCCTCGGCTTCCGTCGCCGGCTACCCGGTTACCGACCGTTGAATCGCCACCGACGACACCACCGGCGACGGTGCGCTGGTCGACCGGCGTGGCGGCTCGGTCGCGGCGGGATCGGTCAGGGGGGATCGGTCGCGGACGGGCCGGGTTCGGGGGCGGGGTGGGTTCGGGTTCGGGGTGGGTTCGGGTTCGGGTTCGGGTTCGGGGGCGGGCGGGGCGGATTCGGGGGCGGTCAGTCGGCGTTCGGCCAGGGTGACGCGGCCACGACGACGCCGTACAGCAGGTGGTCGGCGAGCAGGGCCAGCCGTTCCCGGGCATCGTGGTGGCGGCGGTCGTCGATGCCGAGCAGGGGTGCGAGGCCCGCCTCGAAGACCGCCCAGAAGGCGAAGCCGTACGCCGGGCCGGTCCAGGCCTGTCGCCGCAGCGACCGGGGCAGCAGACCGAAGAGCATCCCGCCGCCGGCACCGTAGGCCCAGTGGACCAACTCGACCAGGGCCTGTCGGCGGTCCACCGGGATCCGCCGGAAGAGGCTCGGCGCGGTCTGCCGCAGTACCTCCTCGGGCGGGGTGCGTTCGACCAGCCCGAGGCCGGTGGTCACCTGCCGGAAGCCGGACATCGCCATCGCGGCGAACGCCCCTCGGGTGGTGCCCCGCAGCGCCGCCGAGGCCGCCCGCCTGGGGTGTCGATCCGTCACCTGGGGCTCCTCTCCGTGCCGGCGAGCCGCGCGTTCCCGTACCGGCGAACCGCGCGTTCCCGTACCGGCGAACCCTGCGCCGCCTCGCTCGCCGGCCAGTCCAGCCGTGCGCCGCCCTCGCTGCTACCCGGGCAGAGCGCCGGGAAACCGAAACCGGGGTCGGAACTTCCCGGCTGACCCGCCGAGCCTGGTGATCGCCGGACGATAGTTAACAAGACACTTGACTTTGCCCACCCCAGCGCCAATACTTAAGTACATGCTTAACCAAGGGTACGAGCTGGACCGGGTGTTCCAGGCCCTGGCCGACGGCACCCGGCGGGCCATGGTCGAGCGGTTGGTCCGGGGCCCGGCCCCGGTCAGCGAACTCGCCCGACCCTTCGCGATGTCCCTGCCGGCCGTGATGCAGCACCTCCAGGTGCTGGAGGCGAGCGGCCTGGTCCGCTCCGAGAAGGTCGGCCGGGTCCGCACCTGCCAGATCGAGCCGGCGGTGCTGCGGATCGCCGAGGAGTGGCTCGGCGCGCAACGCACGTCCTGGGAGCGGCGCCTGGACCGGCTCGACGACTACCTGACCGAAGACTCCGACCCGCAAGAGAACGGGAGCACGCCATGACCGACCGATCCGTGACGCACGGGACCTTCAGCCTCGAACGCAGCTACCAGCTTCCACCCGCCCGGGTCTTCGCCGCCTGGGCCGACCCGACGGCCAAGGCGCGGTGGTTCGCCGGTCCCGCCTCCGTCGAGCACCACCTCGACTTCCGGGTCGGTGGCCGCGAGGTCAACCGGGCGCGCGGCGACGGCGGCGAGACGCTGACCTTCGAATCCGTCTACCAGGACATCGTCCCGGCCGAGCGGATCGTCTACGCCTCCACCCTGCACGCCGGGGAGACCCTGGCCACCGCCTCGCTGACCACCGTGGAGTTCAGGCCGACGGCCGACGGCACCGAGCTGCTCCTCACCGAACAGGCCACCTTCCTCGACGGCCACGAGGAGCCGGCCTGGCGGGAGCGGGGCACCGACGACTGGCTGACGGCGCTCGGCGTGGAGCTGCGCCGGCCGGCCGGAGCCGAGTGACCGACCCCTGACCTGCCCGGCCGGCCTTCACCGATCCACGGCGAGGCGTACGCCGAGACCGATGAAGATGCCGCCGGTCGCGGCGTCGATCCGGCGGCGTACGGCCGCCCGGCGGCGCAGCCAGCCGCCGATCCGTCCGGCGAACACCCCGACGGCACCGTCCACCAGGAACTCCAGCCCGATCAGGATGGTGCCGAGGATCGCGAACTGTAGCCAGACCTGCCCCAGCGCCGGATCGACGAACTGGGGCAGGAACGCGATCGTGAAGGTGACCATCTTCGGGTTGAGCAGGTTGGTCAGCAGCCCGCTCAGGTACGCCTTCCGACCCGAGAGTCCACCCCCGGTCGGCAGCTCGGCCCGGGCGTCGCGGCGGTGCCGGATCAACTGCACGCCGAGATAGATCAGGTAGGCGGCGCCGACGATCCGGACCACCGCGAACGCTGTCGGCGCCGCCGCGAAGAGCGCGGCCAGTCCGGCCGCCGCCACGGCCACGTGTACCGCCTCGCTGGTCGCCACCCCGGCGGTGGCGAGCAGCCCGGCCCGGGAGCCGCCGCGCATCCCGCAGCCCAGCACGAACAGCATGTCCGGGCCGGGCGTGATCATGGCGATGATCGTGGTCAGGGTGAATGCCAGCAGCAGGTGTTGGTCGATCGGCATCCGGTGATCCTCTCATCCGTACCGCGATGTCGCCGGTTCGCGCGCCGCCGCCACCGGGCCGCGCAGCCGTGGCGGCTGCCTCCGGTACCCGAAAATGGCTGGGCCGGTGATCCGGCGGCGCCTAACCTGCCAGCAGCGACAGCCGGGATCGTCGACCACCGTCGTTGCCGAGGGAGCTGCGTTGGCCACCGCTGATCTGCCGCACGTCGAGGTGCCGACCGACGAGGCGCTCGTCCGCCGGCTGATCGCGGCCCAGTTTCCGCGGTGGGCGGAGCTGCCCGTCGTACGGACCCGGAGCTGGGGCACCGACAACGCGATGTACCGGCTCGGCGACGACAAGGTGGTCCGGCTGCCCCGCTTCGCCCGATGGGCACCGCAGGTCGACCGGGAGCACCGGTGGCTGCCCCGACTCGCCCCGCACCTGCCGTTGACCGTCCCCGTCCCGCTCGCGCTCGGCCAGCCGGCCGAGGGCTACCCGTTCCGGTGGTCGGTCTGTCCGTGGCTCGACGGCGAGAACCCGGCGCGCGGGGGCGGCCCCGACCCGGACCGGTTGGCGCGGGACGTGGCGGGGTTCATCCGCGCGCTTCGCCGGATCGATCCCACCGGCGGTCCGGCACCGGACGCGAGCAACGCCTTTCGGGGCGTACCGGTGGGCGACAGCCGGCCGTCCCTGGCGACGGACGGCAACCTCCGGCGGCGGATCGCGGCCCTCGCCGGGCTGGTCGACACGGACGCGCTGGCGGCGGTCTGGGACGCCGCGCTGGCCGCGGTGCCGGCCTGGGACGGCCGGGGCGGCTGGATCCACGGCGACCTCGCCGCCGGAAACCTGCTCACCGTCGACGGCCGGCTCCGCGCCGCGATCGACTTCGGCTGCCTGGCCGTCGGCGATCCGGCCTGTGACCTGATGGTCGCCTGGACGCTGCTGCCGGCGGGCAGCCGCGCCGTGTTCCGGGCCGCGCTGGAGGTCGACGACGCCAGCTGGGCGCGGGGCCGGGGCTGGGGCATGGCCATGCGGGTGCCCGCGCCGGAGGATTTCTCGGCCGCCGACCCGGACCGGGCGGCCTACGCTCGGCGGATCGTGGCCGAGTTCGTCGCCGACCACCGGCAGCCCGGATCCGGGACCGAGCAGGCCGGGGACGAGCAGGCCGGGGCCGAGGAGGCCGGGGACGAGCAGGCCGGGACCGAGCAGGCCGGGGACCGATCCCGGTCCCGGCTGTCCGGGGAGTCACCCACCGCGTGACCGCCGGCTCGGTCCGGAGTCCCCTGGTACGCGACGGTGCGGAGGACCATCGTGGTCCTCCGCACCGGTCGTGTCGTCGTAGGTCGGTCAGCTGGCGCTACAGGTCGGTGACAATCCCGTGCCGCTGCCGGTGCCCTGGAAGCCGAACTCGGTCGACTGTCCGGCGGCTATCCGGCCGTTGTAGCTCACGTTGGTGAAGGTGACCGCGCCGCTGGTGCCACTGCGGTTCGCGTTCCACGAGTTGGTGACACTCGCACCGGACGGCAGGGTCACTCCGACCGACCAGCCGTTGGTGCCGGACGAGCCGGCCGTCACCCGTACCGTGGCGACGAATCCGCCGTTCCAGGAGTTCAGCGACACCGTCGCGGTACAGCCGCCCGGCCCCTGTGTCGGCGGGTTGGTGGGCGGGTTCGTCGGTGGGTTGGTCGGCGGGTTGGTTGGCGGGTTGGTGGGCGGGTTCGTCGGCGGGTTGGTCGGGGTGACGCCGTTGTTCAGCGCGCTGAGCGTCGCGTCGTACGCCGGCTTCTTGTTGCCGTTGCAGTCGAACAGCAGCGGGGTGCCGCTGCTACGCCACGAGTCGCAGTCCCGCACGCCCCAGACGGTGATGCCGGTGCAGCGGGCGACGGCGAGGCAGTCGTTCACCACGTTGCGGTAGGTGTTCGCCTGGGTGGTGCCGGAGCCCTCGATGTCCAGCTCGGTGATCTGTACGTCGACGCCGAGCGCCGCGAAGCTGGAGAGCGTGGTGCGGTAGTTGCTCGGGTACGGCGAGCCGCTGTTGAAGTGCGACTGGAGACCGACGCAGTCGATCGGTACGCCCCGGGTCTTGAAGTCCTGCACCATCCGGTACACCGCCTGGGTCTTGTCCCAGGTCCAGTTGTCGGTGTTGTAGTCGTTGTAGCAGAGCTTGGCGTTCGGGTCGGCGGCGCGGGCGGCCCGGAAGGCGGCCTCGATCCAGTCGTTGCCGGTGCGCTGGAGGTTGGAGTCGCGGCGGGCGCCACCGTTGCCGTCGGCGAACGCCTCGTTCACCACGTCCCAGGAGTCGATCTTGCCGGCGTAGTAGCTGGCCACCCGGGTGACGTGGTTGAGCATGGCCTGCCGCAGCGCCGTACCGCTCATGTTCTGCATCCAGCCCGGCTGCTGCGAGTGCCAGGCCAGGGTGTGGCCCCGGACCTTCCAGCCCCGGCTGATCGCGTGGTTGACGATCCGGTCCGCGTTGGTGAAGGTGAACTGGTTCTGCTGCGGCTCGGTCGCGTCGATCTTCATTTCGTTCTCGGGTGTGGCCTGGTTGAACTCGCGGTTCAGCACGGTGCTGTAGGTGCTGTCGCTGAGCTTGTTCGCCGCCACGGCCGCGCCGAAGTAGCGCCCGCCCCGCTCCGCCGCCGACGCGCCGAGCGTCGTCGCGGCGTTGGCGGAGCCGGCGAAGGTGAGGGCCGCACCGGCGGCGAGCACGCCGACGGCGAGTGAGACCAGTGCGGCACGTGGGCCGGGTCTCGCCATCAGGCGTCTGGGGTCAGGGACGGTTCTGCTGCTCATGACCTGTTGCCTCTCGGATCCGGGAAGGGATGGTGTGCGGGTGTGTCGTCGATGTGCCCGTCCGCTGTGGTGCCGGCTCGGTGGACGGTGTCGGGTGGAGTGGGTGGGCGGCCCGGGACGACCCGAGCCCGGACAACCTCGGCGAGCCCGGCGCAGAGGTCGCGGTGGCGACTCGTGTCGCGGTCTGAGCGACGACCACGGCACTCGGCGCCGGCGGGGGCGTGAGCCCGTGTCACGGGCACGGGACGGGGGTTCGGGGACACCCGTCCCTACCGCTGTATCGACAGGACTCGATTTTAGGAGGCTAACGGAAAGATTCCGAAACTTCAATCGGGCCCACTCTAGTCGTATCGACGCGGGTAAGGATATGGATAGCTTTCACCGGTCTTCCGGCGGCCGGCCGGGCCGGACATACCCCCTGGTCACCGGCATCAGGCAGAACGGCGTCGCATGGGTCGGACTAAAGCACGGACGGCCGAAACTTTTCGCCGTACGTGCCGCATCGCCGGCATCGTCCGTCCTTAGTGGGATTCGTCGACAACGATGGATGCGGTCCGGATCGCGGCGATCTCACGAGTCCGGGTCGGCGAAATTCTCCCGCTCGGCCGATGACGACCCGGCGGCACCGGCTTCGGCGGCGACCTCCGCGAGCCGCCGCCGCAGAAACGCCCGTTCCGGCTCGTTGCCGACCAGGTCGAGTGCCCGACGGTACGCCGCAGCGGCCTCCCCGGCGCGACCCAGCCGACGCAGCAGGTCCGCCCGGGCGGCCGGCAGCAGGTGGTAACCGGCCAGCCGGCCCTGCGCGTCGAGCGCGTCGAGCAGCCGCAGCCCGGCGGCCGGACCGTCCCGCAGCGCGACCGCCACCGCCCGGTTCAGTTCCACCAGCGGTGACGGCGCCAGCCGGACCAGTACGTCGTAGAGCGCGACCACCTGCGGCCAGTCCGTACCGGCCACGTCGGCGGCCTCGCCGTGCAGCGCGGCGATCGCGGCCTGCACCGCGTACGGGCCGGGGCGGTTGGTGAGGGCGTCCGGCACGAGCCGACGGCCCTCCTCGATCCGGTCGCGGTCCCAGAGCGTCCGGTCCTGCTCGTCGAGGAGTACGAGGTCGCCCTCGGCGGTGCACCGGGCGGCCCGGCGGGCGTCGACCAGCAGCAGCAGGGCGAGCAGCCCGGTCACCTCCGGTTGCCGGGGCAGCAGCCGGTGCAGCAGCCGGTGCAGCAGCCGGGCCAGCCGGATCGCCTCGTCCGCCAGGTCGGCCCGGACGAGCTGTGGGCCGCTGCTCGCCGCGTACCCCTCGGTGAAGATGAGGTAGATCACCCGGAGTACCCGGGGGAGCCGGGCCGGCAGTTCGGCGGCGTCCGGGACCCGGAACGGGATCCGGGCGGCCCGGATCTTCTGCTTCGCCCGGCCGATCCGCTGGGCCATCGTCGGCACCGGGACCAGGAACGCCCGGGCCACCTCGGCGGTGGTGAGTCCGGCCAGGCAGCGCAGGGTCAGCGCGATCTGCGTCTCGCCGGGCAGCGCCGGGTGGCAGCAGGTGAAGAAGAGCGCCAACCGCTCGTCCGGCAGGTCGCCGCCGCCGTCGGTCGGGTCGGGCGCGGTCGGCCCGTCCCGGATGGCCTCGGCCCGGAGTACGGCCAGCCGGGCCGCGTAGGCGCGGTCCCGGCGGAGCCGGTCGACCGCCCGGCGCCGGGCGGTGGTGAGCAGCCAGGCCGCCGGACGGGTCGGCACACCCTGCACGGGCCAGTGCAGCAGGGCCGCCTCGATCGCGTCCGAGGCGACCTCCTCGGCGAGGTCGAGGTCGCCGAAGTGCCGGACCAGGGTGGCGAGCAGTCGCCCGCGCTCCTCCCGGAACACCCGCTCCAGAATGTCGACGGTCGGCCGCTCGCCACCCGACACGGCTATCCGCCCTGACCGCCGTCGACGCCCTGACCGCCGTCGACGCCCTGACCGCCGTCGATGCTCGGCCGGAGCCGGTCGCTCGGCGGGAGCCGGTCGCTCGGTCGCCCGGCCCCGGGGGACGGCGTAGCGCGGGTCACGGCTGCTCGAACTCCATGATCGGTCGAATCTCGACCTTGCCGCGCAGGGCGCCGGGGCAGCGGGCGGCCCAGCCGATGGCGGCGTCCAGGTCGGGCAGGTCGACCAGGTAGTAGCCGCCGAGGATCTCCCGGGTCTCCGCGAACGGGCCGTCGGTGACGGTCGGCTCGCCCTCCCCGCCCGCCTGCACCGTCGTGGCGGTCTCGGTGCCCTGCAACGCCTGGCCGTCGAGCATGACGCCCGCGTCGGCGAGCAGTTTGTCGTACGCCCAGTACGTGTCGATCTCCGTCTGGATCGCCTCCGGATCGGTCGAGTCCTGGGCCGGGTCGCCGTAGATCAGGAACATGTATTTCACGCCAATCTCCTCCGTCTCGTTCCGCCGAACCGGCTGCCGGGCGTCACCGGCTCGCTCCGGATCCTCGGGCAGCGGACTGCTGCACAGCATGACGACGAACGGCCCCGGCCGGGAACGACAGCCCGGGCCAAGTTTCCGCCGACCTGCCCCCCGCGTCTCCAGGACGGAGAATGGTGCGATGCGCATTGCGGTGACCGGCGGTGCCGGGACGGTCGGACGCTCGGTGGTCGAGCACGCGCTGGCCGAGGGGCACACGGTGGTGGAGATCGACCGGCCGTCGGCCCCGTACGCCGGCAGCGCCGTGCCGGCCGGGCTGGTACGCCGGCCCGCCGACGTGACCGACTATCCGGCGCTGCTGAGGGCGCTGGACGGCTGCGAGGCGCTGGTGCACCTGGCGGCGTACCCGAAGCCGTGGGGCGAGCCGGACCACGTGGTGCACAACGTCAACGTCACCGCCAGCTACAACGCGCTGCGGGCCGCCGTCGAACTCGGGATCACCCGGGTCTGCCTGGCCTCCAGCGTCAACGCCGTCGGCGGCGGCTACAGCCGGAAGCCGCGCTTCGACTACTTTCCGCTGGACGAGCGGCACCCCAGCTACAACGAGGACCCGTACAGCCTGTCGAAGTGGCTCGGCGAGGCGCAGGCGGAGAGCTTCGCCCGCCGGTACGCCGGGCTGACCGTCGCCAGCCTGCGGCTGCACGCGGTGGTACCGACCCGGCCGAGCACCCGGCCCGGTTCGGGGCAGTGGGCGCTCGCCGTCCGCGACCTGTGGGGGTACACCCTGGCCCGGCCGGCGGCCCGGGCCTGCCTGCTGGCGCTCACCGCCGACTTCACCGGCCACCAGGTCTGCTACGTGGTCGCCCCGGAGACCACCTCGGACATCCCGAGCGAGGAGCTGCGCCGCGAGCACTACCCGGAGGTGCCGGTCCGCGGCGAGCTGCGGGGCAACCAGGGCTTCTTCGACTGTACGAGGGCGGAGCGGCTGCTCGGCTGGCGCCACGACGAGTAGCCGGGGCGCCTGGCGGCGGGCAGACATCGCTCCGACAGCTCCGCTTTCCTTGACAAAAACAGTTGTCGGTGGCAGGCTTGCCGCATGTTCGACATCGCAGTGATCGAGGACCCGGCGGCGGCCGAGGTGTCGCTCGACCCGATCCGGGCGCGGCTGCTGGCCGAGCTGGCCGAGCCGGCCTCGGCCACGATGCTCGCCGCCCGGGTCGGCCTGGCCCGGCAGAAGGTCAACTACCACCTCCGGGCACTTGAGCAGCACGGGCTGATCGAGCTGGTCGAGGAGCGCCGCAAGGGCAACGTCACCGAGCGGGTGATGCGGGCGACCGCGGCGTCGTACGTGATCTCCCCGGTGGCGCTCTCCGCCGTGCGGCCGAACCCGAGCCAGTCCCCGGACCGGCTCTCGGCGCGGTGGCTGCTGGCGCTCGCGGCCCGGCTCGTCCAGGACGTGGGTGCCCTGATCACCGGCGCGGACCGGGCCGAGAAGCGGGTCGCCACGTTCGCCATCGACGCCCAGGTGCGATTCGGCTCGGCGGCCGACCGGGCCGCCTTCGCCGAGGAGCTGGCCGGGACGGTCGCCAGACTCGTCAGCAGGTACCACGACGAGTCCGCGCCCGGCGGCCGCGACCACCGGGTGGTGATCGCGCTGCACCCGCACGTCCCGGCCGACCCGGAGAGCCCCGAACCGACCGGTTGAGCCCGGCCACCCGGTACGGCCGCCCGGTACGGCCGGACAGAGACATCCCCGCAAGGCCGGCACGGTCGGCCTGATTCCGCACGTCACCGAATTGGAGACTTCTACCGTGGGACACGAATTCGAGCTGCGCAAGGAGATCGAACTGGCCGGGACGCCGGACCAGGTCTGGGCGGCGATCGCCACCGGCCCCGGCATCGACTCCTGGTTCATGGGACACACCGAGGTGGACCCGCGCGAAGGCGGGCGGAACACGTTCGCGATGGCCGGCCACACCGAGGAGTCGACGGTGACGGCCTGGGAACCCGGCAAGCGGTTCGGCTACGCCACCGAACCCGGCCCGGACGGCACGTTCATGGCGATCGAATATCTGATCGAGGGACGTGACCAGGGCAGTACGGTGCTGCACCTCGTGCAGAGCGGTGTGCTCGGCGACAACTGGGAATCCGAGTACGAGGCGATGCGCGACGGCTGGGACATGTACCTGGCCACCCTGGCCGCGTACGTGCGGTACTTCCCCGGCCGGCACGGCACCCAGGTCGCCGCGTTCCGGCCCGGTGCCGGCGAGCCGGACCAGGTCTGGGCGGCCGTGGCGGAGGCGTTCGGCATCACCGGCGCGATCACCGAGGGCACGCCGGCCCGGCTCACCCTCGACGGCCTGCCGCCGATCGAGGGAGTCGTCGACATCACCGGCCTGCCAACCTATTTCGGGGTACGCACCGACGACGCGCTCTACCGCTTCCTGCACTCCGGTACCGACCGGGGCAGCGTGTTGGTCCTCGGCCACCACATCTTCGCCGACGACGTGGACCAGGCCCACGCCGAGCGGGTCTGGCAGGACTGGACCGCCCAGCTCCCGATCCGCTGACCCGAAGCCGGCGCCACCCGGTGTACGACCCCGGTGTACGACCCCGGAGACGGATCGGGGTCGTACACCGGGTGGAGTAGTGATTTCGACTCCGATCGGCAGACGTGCGACGGCACACCGGCTACCTAGCGTCGGGGCATGGCACAACGACGTCTGCTCTGGGTCGGGCTGGTCGTGGCACTGGTCGGGCTCACCCTCAACCTCGGCTGGTTCTTCGGCCCGCCGCACGTCTGGCTCGACGACCCCGGTCTGGTACCGATGCCCGAGGCGCTGCCCGGCTGGTGGATGATCGCCACCGGCGTCGTACTCGTACTCGTGCTCTGGAGCCTGCGGCTGCGGAGCCGGCGGTGACGGCCACCCGGCGGAAGGTGCTCGGCTGGCTCGGCGCCGGCACCGGCCTGCTCGTCGCCCCGGCCGCCGGATACGCCGGCTACCTCTGGGCGGAGTCCGGGCGGAGCAACATCGGCACGCTGTCGTTCCGCAACCGGCTGCCGATCCCGCCGCTGCTGCCGCCCACCGTCGACGCCGACGGGCGCAAACGGTTCCGGCTCACCCTGGCGGCCGGCCGCACCGAACTGCTCCCCGGCACCAGCACCACCACCTGGGGCGCCAACGGACCGATCCTCGGCCCGACACTGCGGGCCAGGCGCGGTGACCGGGTCGCGGTCGACGTGACCAACAACCTGCCCGAGACCAGTTCGCTGCACTGGCACGGCATGCACCTGCCGGCGGTGATGGACGGCGGCCCGCACCAGCCGATCGAACCCGGCCGGACCTGGCAGCCGTACTGGACGGTCGAGCAGCGGGCCGCGACCCTCTGGTACCACCCGCACCTGCACCGGCGCACGGCGGCGCACGTCTACCGGGGGGTCGCCGGCCTCTTCCTGGTCGACGACGACGAGGCCGACGCGTTGCCGCTGCCCCGCCGGTACGGCGTCGACGACATCCCGCTGATCCTCCAGGACCGGAAGCTGCACGACGACGGCACACTCGACGAGTCCGGCCTGGAGTTCGGCGGGTTCTCCCTCACCGGCCTGCTCGGCGACCGGATCCTGGTCAACGGCGGCTACGACCCGTACCTGGAGGTCGACGCCGAACTGGTCCGGTTCCGGCTGCTCAACGGCGCCAACGCCCGGGTCTTCTCCGTCGGGTTCGCCGACGACCGGGAATTCTCGCTGGTGGCCACCGACGCCGGACTGCGGGACGCGCCGCTGCCGCTGCGCCGGCTGATGCTCTCGCCGGGCGAACGCGCCGAGATCGTCGTCCGGTTCCGGCCCGGCGAGGAGGTGCTGCTGCGCGGGTTCCCGGCGCCGATGGGCGGCAACGCGCTGATCCGGCGACTCGCCGGCGGTGCCGACACCTTCGATCTGCTGAAGATCGTCGCGGCGCCGGCCCTGCGGCCGTCGCCCGCGCTGCCGCCCCGGCTGGCCGCCGCGCCGCCGGTGCCGGCGCCGACCCGGGCCGAGCCGTACCGGATGACGATGGGCGACTTCCGGTTCGACGAGCGGGTGCACGACCCGACCCGGATCGACCGGGTGGTCCGGGCCGGTTCGGTGGAGACCTGGGAGATCGGCAACACCGGCGGGATCCCGCACAACTTCCACCTGCACGGCGCGGCGTTCCACCTGCTCGACGTGGACGGCCGGCCGCCGGCAGCGCACCTGGCCGGGGAGAAGGACACCGTGTACGTACCGCCGGGCGGCCGGGTCCGGCTCGCCGTACGCTTCCTGGCACATTCGGACGTACGGGCGCCGTACATGTTCCACTGCCATCTGCTCGCCCACGAGGACGCCGGCATGATGGGACAATTCATCGCCGTCTCCGCCAGGGACGAACCCCGGGTGCCGGCCGACCTCGCCGGCACACATCCGGGGCACGGAAAGTGAGGTCCGATGCGCCGGCTGGAGTGTGCTGCTCGCGCCGGTCAGCGCCGTCACCCTCACGGTGGCGACCGAGGTTGCCGGCGGAGCCGCCGGCTGAACCGCGTCGGTGTGGATCGGCCGGTGTATCCCGGACCGGTGGGGTCACCGGCGTCCGTGGGTGTCGGGGGCCGGGGCGGTGTCGGGGCCGGTCGACCGGGTGCCCCAGAGCCGGTCGGCGTTGCCCTGCCGGACGGCCTCCTCGTAGGCGCCGACCTTGTTGCTGATCAGGTCGAGACAGTCGTGGAGTTCGGCGATCCGGTCCAGTACCCGCTGCCGGTGTGCCCGGAGCAGTTCGAGACGTTCGGCCTCGTTGCCCGGGCCCTCGCCGACCAGTTCGGCGAGGCGACGGATCGCGGCCAACGGCATTCCGGAGGCCCGGAACTTCGTACAGTTGTCGAGCCACTGCACGTCCCATTCACTGTAGACGCGGCGGCCAGCACTGCTACGGCGTGGCCGGGAGGTCAGCAGCCCTTCCCGCTCGTACAGCCGGAGGGTGTGCACGCTCAGGCCGGTGCGTTCGGCCACCTGCCCGATGCTGAATTCCACAGGAGTGTCGAGCATGGCCCGGAGCATACGCGCGCGTTGACCTAGACCACGGTCTAGCGAATAGCTTCGCTCGCATGACAGTGAGAGCAGACAATCGGGATAAAGGTTCCGATGTCCTGGGCGGGATCGGTGCAAGGGCTGGGGTTGGGGCCGGGGCCGGGGGGACGGCTGGGTTCGGTGGGACGGCCGGGTTCGGGTCGCGGAGTACCGCCGAGGAGGTGTTGCGGGGGATCGACCTCTCCGGCCGGCTCGCGCTCGTCACCGGCGGGTACTCCGGACTCGGCCGGGAGGCGACGGCGGCGCTCGCCCGGGCCGGCGCCCGGGTGGTCGTACCCGCGCGGCGGCCCGCGGTGGCCCGCGCCGCGCTGGCCGGGATCGACGGGCTGGAGGTCGACGGGGTGGAGGTCGACGAACTCGACCTGGCCGACCTGGGCAGCGTACGGGCCTTCGCGGACCGGTTCCTGGCCTCGGGCAGGAGCATCGACATCATGATGAACAACGCCGGCATCATGGCCTGCCCCGAAACCCGGGTCGGCCCGGGCTGGGAGGCGCAGTTCGGGGTCAACCACCTCGGGCACTACGCGCTGGTCAACCTCCTGTGGCCGGCGATCAGGCGGGCCGGGGGAGCCCGGGTCGTGGTGCTCACCTCCCGGGCCCAGCACCCGTCGGCGATCCGCTGGTCCGATCCGCACTTCACCCGTGGCTACGACAAGTGGCAGGCGTACGCCCAGGCGAAGCGGGCGAACGTGCTCTTCGCGGAACGGCTCGACACGCTCGGCCGGGAGGTGGGGGTGCGAGCGTTCTCGGTGCACCCCGGGCACATCCTCACCCCGTTGCAGCGGCACCTGAGCCGGGAGGAGATGGTCGCCGCCGGGTGGGTGGACCTGGACGGCAACCTGGTGGACGCCGAATTCAAGACGCCGGAGCAGGGGGCGGCGACCCAGGTCTGGGCGGCCACCTCGCCCCAGCTCGCCGGAACCGGCGGGCGGTACTGCGAGGACTGTGCCGTGGTCGACCAGGAGTTGGACCCGGAAGGAGCGGCGCGGCTGTGGACGCTGTCGGCCGAGTTGACCGGCGTCGACGCGTTTGGGACCCGGCCCTGACCTTGGCGCAGCTCGGGGTGTGCGCACAGCGGTGGGCAGACGCGCCCGGTGTCGGGAACGCCTGGCATGGCGTACCCGATGCGGGGCGGGCAGCCGACGGCACCGCCGGTGCTGATCGGGTACGAGCCCCCTGCGGTACGCTGACAGCCGCCGTCAGGTCGCCTGGCGTCGCCCGCCCTCGTAGCTCAGGGGATAGAGCAACGGTTTCCTAAACCGTGTGTCGCAGGTTCGAATCCTGCCGGGGGCACGAACGCGCGGATGAACGCTCTACCCTGCACATCCGCTGAGCTGCGCAAACCTCGGCACCGGACGTTCGCGACGCTGTTTTGGGGTTCGACCCTCGACTCGCCTATCGTCACGCATGCCCTAACTGTCGTAATTCGGTGGCCGTCGAGGCGGCGTCAACGGACGCTGCCCTCACCTACAGCGCGCCTTCCCGGCAACCCTGCACGGCGACGCGTTCTCGAAACGCCATGCCTTGATCCACACCCGGGTCGCGCCAACATCGCCAGGATAAGATCGTGATCGAGGGACGGGAATGACAAGCAGCGCGGATAGTCCCGCATCAGCCGGCTGCGAGGCAGGGCTCGGCGGCCACGGAGCCCGGGAGGGACTGCATGACCACCGTGGCCGATGACGCCCGCCGATGTGCGCTCGCCCTCCTCTCGAGCCTGGACGAGCACCAACGCCGCCTTGTCCGCGGCGACCTCGCCGACTCCGATTTTCGGCAGTGGACCTATCTGCCGGGGGACCGTCCTGGCCTGTCGATGGAACACCTCACCGACGCCCAGCACGCCCTCGCGGTCGAGCTGCTTCGGTCAGCCCACTCTTCCGAGGGCGGCGATCTCGCCGTCGGCGCCGTCGAGGTCGAGCGGGTCAGGCGGGAACTCGCCACCGGCTCACCGCCGGATGGGGACCGGTACTGGATGCGAGTGCTCGGCAACCCGAGCGACGAACTGCCGTGGGGCTGGCGGATCAACGGCCACCACCTGGCCGTGCACGTCGTCGTGGCACCCGGCGGCACGACGATCACGCCCCACTTCGTCGGTTCAGAACCGGCCGTCGTACCCTCCGGGCCGCACGCCGGCCGCCGGATCCTCGGCCCTGAGGAGGACCTGGCGCGGGAGCTCGCCACCGGGCTCGACCCCCACCAGCGCGCGGTCGGCATCAGTGCCGACGTTGCTCCGGACGACATCCTCACCCGGGCCGATCCGGTGGCCGATCCCAGTCTGCTGCCCGAGGGCATCGGCCGCGACCTGCTGCGGCCGGCGCAGCAGCGGTTGCTCGACCAGTTGGTCCAGCGCTACCTCAACCGCGCGCCGGCATCGTATGCCCAGGCGTGCTGGCGCCAGGCCGAGGCGGCTGGCCTGGACCAGATCCGGTTCGCGTGGGCCGGCCCGACCGCACTCGGCGAAGGCCACTACTACTGCATACGCGCACCCGAGTTCCTCATCGAGTACGACAACACCCAAGACGACGCCAATCACGCCCACTCCGTATGGCGACATCTGCGCCACGACTGGGGCGCCGACCTACTCAGGGATCACTACGCACGGCGCCACCAAGCTATGTGACCCACACTCCAAGAGAAATCGCTTCCCTCAGAGCAATGATCGGAACCTATGGATGGCCCTCGGAGGGGTGACGTGAAGCCGCCTTTGCCATCATCAGGCTCCGGCAGGGATCATCAAGGACCCGGCTCACGGGCCGCCGGTGTAGCGATGGCGTTGAAGCTGATCGAGTCCGCCCAGGTCCACTGGCCAACGGTCAACGAGTCACATCTGGGCTTACTTGTCCGCGCAGATGTGAGGTTCGAGCGCGACCACTTCTCGATCGACCGATATCAGGAGGTGATCAGGAAGTTGTCTGGCATACCGATCCACAGGTCACCGATGAGTTCGACCGGCACGCCCAGTCAGTTGCAGCACAACGTACCTACGGAAAGGACAATCCAATGACCGAGCTGAACGCGGAACGTGCCCGGCGAGCGGTCGTCGACCACACCCGACGTCTGGGGGAATCAGCCGCCGCGGCCGGACCTGGCGCCGCAGTGCCGACCACCCCGCGGTGGACCATCACCGACCTGGTCGAGCACGTGGGTCAGACCCAGCACTGGACTGCGGAGATCATCGAGCAGCGCATCACCGATCCCGCACAGATGCCCACCGAATATGCCGTACTGCCCGCCGACCCCCGCCAGTGGCAGGCGTGGCTGTCGGAGTCCGCGCAGCGGGTCGCGAGCGCGTGCTCCGATGACGCACTGGACGCGCCGGTGTTCAACGCGGCGGGGGACGAGCGGCCCGGGACGCGATTCTGGCTGTCCAATGTCCTCAACGAGACGGTCATCCACGGCTTCGACGCAGCCAACGCAGCGCACCGACCGGCCGACATCGACGCCGACATCGCAGCCGCGCTCATCAGCCACCACCTCGCCATGCTCACCTCCCCCACGTGGGAGATGCTGCGGTCCGAGTCCGCCCACGCCATCCGGGGCACCGGGCAAACCCTGCAATGGCTGGCCACCGACATCGCGGACGACGCGGGCGCCTGGTTCGTCGAACGGCGGTCTGACGGGGCGACGTGGCAGCCCGGAATTCAGCAGGCCGATGTGACGGTGGCCGGCCCGGCGCGATCGCTGCTGCTGATCCTGACCCGACGGCTCCCGCTGACCGACCGCCAAGCCACCAACATCAGCATCGACGGCGACACCGACCTCGCCCGGCACTGGCTCGACAACACCGCCCATATCGCCGACTGACCGGCACCGCGCCCCCCGGCACGACGAAGGGAACGCTCGGCATGACACCGGCACGAAATGCCGTCATCGGGGAAAGCAACGCACGGCCCGGGGGCTTCGGCGTACATCTATGTGATTTTGAATTACCCCCGAACCCCCGGGTAACGGTCTGGGCGATCGAATTCTGAACCGGCCCGCCACGGTGCTGTCGGCTGCCGTCCCTGGTGCGCCTATCCGGTCTGACGCGGGTCGTGGTCTCGGCGCATGGCTCGGTCGTCGGCGGGCCACCGCCGAGCTGTTCGAGGATGCTGGAGTTGTCTGCGGCGAGGGACGGGCTTCACAATGTAGTGCCTGTTTTGTGACCTGCTCGGTGGTGTGACCGAACTGGGCCGCCACCAGGATCTCGTCGATGCGGGCACCGGTGGCCAGCATCAGGTCAATGATGTCAGCCAGGTCGCAGTGTGTCGGGGTCTGCGCCGGCCTGCCTCGGTGCGCTGCGACGCCGACCGCTAACCTCCGCTGCTAGGATAAATAACCTGGTTGTTATGGAAGTTGGGGTTCGGGTGGAGCTTCGCGACATCGAGATCTTTCTGACGCTCGCCGAGGAACTGCACTTCGGACGTACCGCGCAGCGACTGCATGTGTCGCAGGCACGGGTGAGTCAGGCGATCAAGGCACAGGAGCGCCGCATCGGGGCCGCGTTGTTCGATCGTACGAGCCGGGCGGTGAGGCTGACCGCGGTCGGCAAGCAGCTGCGCGACGATCTGCGGCCCGGCTATGACGCGATCCAGAGGGGTCTCGCGGCGGCGTCGGAGTCGGCGCGGGGTGTCAGCGGTACCGTCAGGTTGGGTGTGATGGGGGCGGTTGGTCACGAGATTCGCGATATCATAGATCTGTTCCGGAGCCGCCACCCTGGCTGCGAGGTGGCGTTGCGTGAGATCCATTTCAGTGATCCGTTCGCCGCCCTGCGGGCTGGGGAGCTAGACCTGGCCTTGCTGTGGCGGCCGGTACGGGAGCCGGATCTGGTCGAGGGGCCGGTGTTGTTGACCGAGGGGCGGGTGCTGGCCGTCTGGACCGGGCATGAGCTTGCCAACCGGGCATCGGTGTCGATGGAGGACTTTGGCGGACTGGTGTTCGTCGATTTCGACCCAAACCTTCCGGACTATTGGGTCGAGGCGATGGTGCCTGTGAAGACACCCAGCGGTCGGCCGATTCCGCGCGCCCCTCTCGTCACGACGTTTCACGAAATCCTGACCCAGGTGGCCGCCGGAAAGTGCCTCAGTCCGCTGAACGAGCACGTGTTGCAGTACTACTCACACCCGGGCGTGGTGTTCGTGCCCGTCCATGACGCGCCCGTCACCGAGTGGGTCCTGCTGTGGCGTAAGGGCGGGGCCTCGCCACGGGTGCAGCGCTTCGTCGAGACGGCGGCGCAACTCGGTCCACGCGCTTTCGGTAAACCCAGATAGGCGTCTTCTGCGCTGTCACCATTTGCGTCGGTGTGGAGAGTGGCACCGGATGGTCGATGATTCGGGAACCGTGATCGCACCTTGTCGATGACGAATGCGCGCGGGGCCGCGACTGCGGATGCTCGTCCCATCGGTATGACGACCAGGTCGCGCTTCACCTGATGCACGACCGCAAGGAGTCCACCTCCGAGGCGTACGGTCCAGGTCGCAGCCCTGCCTACTGGGCCGGCTCGGCGCTGTCAGCCGGTCCGGCCCGCCCGCCGCAGGACACTTCAGGGGCCCCGGCAGTACCAACGAAGATCGACCCCGACCTTGAACCCGAAGCGCTCGGCGAACCACGCCGCGCTCGCGGCCGGGTCCTGCGTCGCGACCGGCAATCCGATCAGTGCGAACTGCATGTGCATCCCCCACGAGGATTGGATTCGGGCCCGGGCCCACGGCGTGCGGGCCCGTCTGACGTTTTCATGGTCCCCGCTGGTGTGGACGTCGATCAACGACGAAGATCGCAAGCAGCGATAACCGCTCGGTTATGACCACCGGGTACTGATTCCGGCACCTCAATCTATTAGCGAGGGGTTATGCCACGTTACGGAGACTGTCGTTGATCTTCCGGTGTTCCGCGCGGAAGACTCGTCGCTGACCAGCCGGGCTGGAACGTGCGGAAGTGGAGTGACGAATGCGTGTTGTCGACGATGAGGTCGCGCTTGAAAGCGGCGAAGGACCGCGACGTGAGCCGCCAGCGGCGTACGCCGACGTGATCATTGTGGGCGCGGGCCCGACCGGCCTTATGCTGGCCAATGAACTGCGCCTGGCCGGAGTGCGGCCACTGGTGATGGAGCGGCAGCCGCAGCGCCGAGCCACCCCAAAGGCTGGTGGCGTCGGCGGTCAGATCCTCGAGCTGCTGTTATACCGAGGCATACTGGACCGGTTCGAAGCAGCCTGCACCGGCCCTGTCCCGGCTCCCCGGTTCCCGTTCGGCGGTGTGCATCTGGATTTCACCCGGTTGGCGGATCCGCCGCTGCACGCCTTGCCGCTGCCGCAACCGGAGCTGGAGCGGCTGCTCGACGAACGCGCCGAGGAACTCGGTGTCGACATCCGCCGCGGACACGAGGCGATCGGGGTGAGCCAGGACGATGCCGCGGTGACCGTGGACGTACGGGGTCCGGACGGGTCGTACCAGGTGGTCGCCCGTTACCTCGTGGGGTGCGACGGAGCGCGCAGCCGGGTCCGTGACTGGGCCGGTATCCCCTTCCCGGGCACGGTCTATCCAGAGGTCAATCGGCTGGCCCAGGTCACCTTGCCCGATGCGGTGACCGTCCTCGGGAACGGCGATCTCGAGGTCCCCGGTTCCGACACGGTCCGCGCGGGTTTCACCCGGACCGACCACGGGCTCCTCGGGGTCGGCTCGTCGCCCGAGTCCAGGGCAGTCTCGCTCTACACCGTCGAAGACGAAAGCACCGAATACGACGACGACCTACCGATGACTCTGCCCGAGTTCCAGGACAGCCTGCGCCGTGTGCTCGGCGTGCATCTGCCCGTGGGAGAAGCGATTCGGCTGTCGCGTTTCACCTTCAAGGCTCGGCAGGCGCAGCGATACCGTGCCGGGCGGATCCTGCTGGCCGGTGACGCGGCGCATGTGTTCCCCGCCACCGGTGTGGCACTCAACGCCGGCATGCTCGACGCGGTCAACCTGGCCTGGAAGATGGCCGCCGACATCCACGGTCGCGCGCCGGCCGGCCTGCTGGACACCTACCACGACGAACGCCACCTCGCCGGCACCCGCACCATGCTGCACACCCGAGCCCAGGTGGCACTCCGGCGCGGGCACGACCCGGCGGCCGAAGCGCTCCGGGAAGTCTTCCAGGAACTGCTCGCCGACGAGCAGCCGTTGCGCCGGATGGGAACGCTTGTCGCCGGCACCGACATCCGTTACCCGATGCCCGGCTCCCACCACCCCTTGGCCGGCACCTTCACCCCCAACCTCACCCTGCACACCGAGCAGGGCATCACCAGCGTCGCGGAACTCATGCACACCGCACGGCCCATCCTCCTCGACCTCGCCGACCGCCCGGACCTCCGCCAGACCGCCCAGGACTGGCAAGATCGCGTCGACATCCACACCGCTAAAACCGATCAGCGACCAGCCGACGTCCTGCTGATCCGCCCGGACGCCCACATCGCCTGGGCCGCCACCATCGATGAAGCCACCGACACCGCCGCGCCCGCACTGCGAGAAGCACTCAGCCGCTGGTTCGGCACACCCTGAGACGACGACCAGATCACCTCGGCTTTCAACCATCCGCACATCTCAAGCAGTGTGTCGAGGCGGCCGATCCAGAGCGATTGCCGACAACGCTGGTTGATCCGGTCAGCGCGGCGCTCGTCGGTGATCGGCGTGTACGACGCGGGGCAAGGACGGGCGCGTCACAGGCTGGGGCGGCTGAACCCTCCGCCGTGTCCTGACTCTCACCTAGATCTTCGACAAGCCCTGAACCGAGTTCGACACACCAGGCCGAGATCTGCGCCCGTACGTAACTTGACGGCATCGGCCGGCGCGCGTCTGTCTGATCCCCAACGCAGAAAGAAGGGTACACATGCCAACCTCGAAACGGCGAGCTGTCTCCGCCGCGGTCGCACTCGCGACCGTGCTCGTCGTCACCGGTGCTCCCGCCGCGTCCGCGACCGCGAGGCCGGCGATCGAAGTCTCCGGCGGGCTGACGCAGCCCGTCTACTCCTACCAGGACGCTATTCGCGAGCACGTCCGGGTGCAGTCACCGGTCGACAGTGACAACGACGGCAGCAAGGACGTGGTCCGGGTGGACATCATCCGACCGAAAGAGACGAGGTTCGGGCTCAAGGTGCCCGTGATCATGCACGAGAGCCCGTATTACGACGCACCGGGTGCTGGCTTCGAGCTGGACCACAAAACCTACGACGCGAACGGGGACCTGACGAAGTTTCCGCTGTTCTACGACAACTACTTCGTGCCGCGCGGCTACGCGTTCGTGTCCGTCGACATGATCGGCACCCGGTTGTCAGACGGCTGCCCGACCTCCGGCGGCCGGTCCGACGTGCTTGGCGGCAAGGCGGTCATCGACTGGCTGAACGGCCGGGCGACCGCTTTCGACGACAGTGGCAATCCGGTGAGAGCCACCTGGACCACCGGGCGTACCGGGATGATCGGCCACTCCGGTGAGGGAGCGCTCGCCATTGGGGTCGCCGGCACCGGGGTGCGAGGGCTGGCGACGATCGTGCCGCTCGCGGCGCCGAGCAACTGGTACGGGTTGTGGCGCGCGAACGGCACCCTCACGGATACCAAGGGCGGACAGGCGTGGCTGGCCACGATGGTCGACGAGGATCCGGACGAGAAATGCGCGGCGGTCCACCAACGCATGACCGCTGGCTCGGACGATGCCACCGGCAACTACAACGCCTACTGGCACGAACTCGACTACCGGACCGGGCCGGTGTCAAACGCCCGCAACGTGCGCGCCAGTGTCTTTCCGGTGGTGGGAATGCAGGACCGGAACGTGATGGCCGACCAGTTCTTCACGTGGTGGGCCGCGCTGCCTCGCGACGTGCGACGCAAGGTGTGGGTGACACAGTACGGGCACCTCGACCCGTTCTGGGCCCGCCGCGACGTGTGGGTCCACACTCTGCACAAGTGGTTCGACCACGAACTGATGGGCGTCCCGAACGACATCATGCGGCAGCCGCGCGCCGACGTACAACTCGGCCCGGACCGCTGGACCACCCAGGCCGACTGGCCGGCGCCGACGCGAACGGTGACCCTGCGACCGCAGCATGACGGCTCGCTGGACCGGACCCCATCGACCGGCACCGGCAGCTACCTCGACACCCTGCAGACCGAGGCCGCGATGGCCGACGACCCCGGCACCACCAACCCCAACCGGCTGGCGTACCTGACCTCACCGCTGCGGAGCGCGACACGGCTGTCCGGGACGCCGTCCGTGAGCCTGCGGGTCACGCTGGACAAGCCGACCGCCAACCTGGGTGTCATGCTCGTCGACTACGGCCAGGACACCCGCATCCACGGTGCGGACCCCATGGGGCAGGGCCTCAAGCTCATCGACGCCGAAGACTGCGTCGGCGCGAGCACGGCCGATGACGACAGTTGCTACGTCCGGGCCGCGGACAACACGGTGACATCCGGCTTCCAGGTGGTCGCCCGGGGATTCATGGACGCGCAGAACCACACGTCGCTCCGCCGCTCGACACCGCTGACGCCGGGCAGGTCGTACCAGATCACCTGGTCGATGCTGCCGCAGGACTACGAATTCAAGGCAGGGCACCGGCTGGGCGTGGTGCTGACCGGAACGAACGACGACGTCACCGATGCCGAAACCGGTACGGGGACCAGGGTCACCGTCGACCTGGCCGGTACCTCGATCTCGCTGCCGCTGGTCACCGGTACGCCCAGCGGGAAATAGCACGACCGATCTATGCGTACGGTCGCGGCCAGTGTGGTCGCGACCGTACGCATGACGTCTCGGGCGTCCCGAGTTCACCAGGCCATCATCGACGCCGACTGCAGGCCTTGGTGATGCGGGGTTTGTGCCGTTGTTCTACGAGAAGGCCACCGCGTGGCCGTGCAGCCACCGACCAGCCCGGCCGGTAGCCGAACCTGCTACTGCTTGACCGTGCCGAACTCGCGCGGGCCGAGCTCGACCGTCACCTCGACGAAGTCGCGCCCGGGCTGGCGCAGCGCGTCCTTGCGCCACACCAGCACCTACTCGGTGACCGGATGCGTCGTGGATTGGCACGAAGACAACGTCCAGGGCACCAACCTGCGCCAGTATCCGCTCACTGACGGACCCGGGCAGGCGCCCCCGTTTACCCCCCGAAAACCCGTCCCGAGGGTTGACTACCAGTGACAGGCGACGATCGGCACAGGATAACGTCTGTGCAGCTCAACGGCAAGATGCGACCACCGATGACAAGTCCGGGAGGGCGACGGTTGGTAACCGTGTGTCGCAGGTTCGAATCCTGCCGGGGGCACCATTCCGACAAATCACGACTTGACACACCCTGTCCGAATCGCTAACACGCCGCCCGGCTGCGGGGGACCCGGCTTGCCACCCGTCGGTGGTGAGATTCGACTGGTCGTTGGCGAAGTCGCGGAGCGTCGCCCCTCAGGGGGCGATAGGACGAGCGCCGTCGTGTAGATCTCAGCGCGATAGGAAACGCTCCAGTACCGAGGAGAGGGCCACGGGATCGGCGACGTGCGCCTGACCATCGATGATCAGACGCTCGGCTTTCGGGATCGTTGCGGCGATTGCGTCGGCGGCCTCGTCGAAGAAGCCGGGTTGCAGTCCACCGGTGTGGGGATCGGGCACGGCGCCGGTGGCCACGAGTGTCGGCTGTGTGATCCGTGCCAGCCGCGCGGCCGGCGGCCGGCCGTCGCCCAGACAGGCCGCGTCGTAGGCGAGTGTCGGCGCTAGCACCGCCAGGCCCGACCACAGTGGTGAGTTTCGGGCCGCGGCGATGTCGTCGTCGGATGAGCCGGCCAGACGCATGAACAGTGCGATCGCGTCACCTCTGCGCCCCTCGCGAAGGGCGACTCCAAGCTGATCCACGTACTGCCCGAAGCGTTCCTGAACGGCCTCCTCCATCATGTAGGGCACCTCGTAGACGGCGATCTTGTCGATGGTCAGCCCGGCAGCGGCGGCTTCGAGCACGAGCGCGCCGCCGGAGGAGACACCGAACAGATGGGCCGGACCGGCCGCCTCGGCGATCAGCGCGGCAATGTCTTCGATTTCGCGCTGCACGGCGTACGGCAGGGTGTCGGCGCTGGCGCCCCGGCCGCGGCGGGCGTAGTTGAAGACGGTGAAACGCGACGCCAGTTCGGTTGCGAGTGGCGCGTTCTCCGAGCCGTCGTCCAGACCTCCGCCGACCAGGATGACGGCCGGCCCCCGGCCCACGCGTTCGTACGCGATCAACGTGCCGTCTTTCGAGGTCACATGGTTCATGTGGGCGTCCTTCCATGAGCGAGGCGCCGAGCTGATACTCCTACATTAGGAGCAGCGACATCGTATGTGAAAGCGTACGCTACTGTATAGATGTGCGAGGATACGATGACCCGTGTGGGATCGCCCGAGCGCTGGGTGCCGTCGGGGAGCGGTGGGCGCTGTTGGTCGTACGCGAGCTGATGTTCGGGCCGAAGCGGTACGCTGACCTGCGCCGTGGACTGCCCACGATGAGCGAGAACGTGCTGTCCCAACGTCTGCGTGAGCTGGAGCGAACCGGGCTTGTTCTCCGGCGCCGGCTCGGACCGCCGAGCAGTGCGTGGGTGTACGAGTTGACCGCCCGTGGTCGCGAGTTGGAGCCGGTTCTGATCGCCCTGGCCCAGTGGGGCACCCGGATGCGGCTCGACGCCACGATCACCTCCGACTTGAGTGTGGACGCGCTCGTCTTCGCGTTGAAGACCACGTTCGATGCCGCGACCGCCGGTGCGTTGGAGACGACGTGTCAGCTACGGCTCGGTGCAGACCGCTTTCACGCGCAGGTTTCCGACGGGCAGTTCCAGGTCGCGCGTGGCGAGGTCGACAACGCAGAAGTCACGATCACGGCAACGCCGGCAACCCTGCAGAGTCTGGTGTTCGGCGACCGGTCCCTGGCCGATGCCGAACATGTCGGCGATGCCGCAGTTGAGGGCGACCACCAAGCGGCAGAACAGCTGCTCCGGTGCTTTCCGCGTACCGTCCCGTTCAGCCCCGCCGTGTCGCCGTAGCGCCATGTCAGCAGCCAAGCCAGTGATCGTGATCGGCATCCTGGTCCGGCGACTGGCGGCGGCGATCGCATCGGCTGGGGTTGTCGGCGGCGACGAACTTCCGGGCCATCAGCATTCCGACCGCGAATCGGGGCAGGACAACCGTCCCCTCGACAACACATCCCTGGCAGGCAACCCCGGGCGGTGGCGAGCGGTAGTCGACGCCACCACCGCACGGCGGGGCGGACGATGTCAGTGCGGTCGAAGCGATCCGTCGGGCCCTCCCCGCCCTCACGAGGAACGGCACGGGCTGTCCGTGCTGGAGGAGGGGATCGAACCGTTCATGCGGGTCGTCATGGAAGCGCGACGGTGATCGCACGCCTTCGGGTGTTCGAGCACGAGATCGAGGCGGCGCTGTCCGAGGAACTCGAATCCGACAAGCGCTTCTCCGGGGACGGTGCGCTCAGGGGCTGCTACTCCACTCCGTGGCGGCGCAATCCTGCCTCAGCAAGCGCCACGAAGCTCCTCCCACATCGCCCGGGTCATCTCGTACTCGACCTCGCCGAGGTCGGCTCCCGGCAGCGGGGCATCCCAGCTGGGGAAGTACGTGCGGACGTAGCGCATACCGACGGCGTTCATTACGCCTCGGGACCCGACGTTCACGGTCATGGTCTGCGCGATCACCCGGTGCTGCCCGACGACGTCGAAGGCGTGCCGCAGCAAGGCGCGGGATGCCTCGCTGGCCAGCCCTTTCCGCCAGTACCGGCGGACGAGGCGGTAGCCCAGGTCGGCAACGGTCGGGTCGTCGGGTTGGTCGGGGCCGTGCGCCGGTGGAAGCATCATGAGCCCGACGAAATCGCCCTCGTGCTCATCCGTCGGCGACGTGGAGTCACCCGCGCCGCCGTCAGACCCGAACGCCATCCAATATCCCAAGCCGTCCACCTTGCGTGCCAGCGCCATCCGCTGTGCATGGGACGCGACCACCTCGTCCCTGGATCGCGCCCGGCCACCGAGGTAGCGAAGCACCTCCGGATCGGAGTCGAGCTGGATCTCCAACTCGAGGTGCCGGTCGGCAAGGGGGACCAGCAGCAGACGGTCGGTACGCAAGATCGGTTGAGGCACCCGGCAACGATTCCATCATGCGGTCACCAACGCGACCCGATTTGCCGCAGGTCACGCGCACCCACCTATCACACAGTCGTTCGGTGCGGCGGCACTTCTGCTGCAACAGTGAACGGGTGGCGCAACCGACGCATCGCCACCTCACCGCAGTCGAATATCCGAGGCGCGGGCCGCTCTTCTTCCGCGGTGGACGGAGCAAGAAACTGTGCCGTGCGACCGCGGGCAACGGCAGGGGTCGGGCCAGGGAGGCGCGGTACGCCGGCAACCGGGTGCCGGTCGCCGCTGAACCCGCCGGAGACCGTCGTCGGGTGTGCGTTGGGGGTGCGTGGTGGCGTGGTGATCACGGCTGTGCTGTGCCTTCCTCGAACGGCACGTCGCAACGAAGGCAGGGGCCGCAGGCCACGGGACATCGCAAGAACGAACCGGGACAAATGATGATTGGCCAATCGCCGAACGGTGGCCCGCTGAACCAGTCGGGCCGCCGTGGCGAGGCGTGGATCAGAGCGGACGGATATCCGACGCCTGCAGACCCTTCGGGCCCTGGGTGATGTCGAACTCCACCCGCTGGTTCTCCTCAAGGCTGCGGAAGCCGCTCGCCGAGATCTCCGAGAAGTGGGCGAAAACGTCGGCGCCACCGTCGTCCTGGCTGATGAAGCCGAAGCCCTTGTCGCCGTTGAACCACTTCACTGTACCTGTAGCCATGTCTGCTCCTTCGCAGGCTGTTGGAGTCCGCACCGTACGGACTCGCACGCCGCCGCGTTGATCACCCGCGTCGGAAACGACATGAAAACGAAAATGCGCCCGATGGTTTGGATAACCCATCAGGCGCCGAAACGTCTACGGAAATCAAAACTGCAACCGGGTAACCATAGCACAGAATTTGTCTCGCTTTGCCAGATCCGTGCGCACGGCTCCCTCACAGCACTGCACCGCGAGGGGCGACTTCGATCGCTGCGACGCCTCGGCCGTAGAGTACGACGAGCCGATCACCGTGTGTCGTGTGCAGCACTCCCGAATCCTGCGCCAGGGTCGAGATCACGTGCTCCACCAGCTCGTTCTCGTCGGAGACCTCCGGTTTGTCGTACGTGATGTCCATGCGGTCGCCGCCGATGAGCCGGACGCGTAGCACAGTGGTTGCCATGTCCTAGAAGCTAGTCGAGTGGGAAGGCCAGGGGCAGTAGCGCTATCCGGCTCCTCCGACGGACACCGGCCGAGGTCGTGTCGATCCGCGCCGAGGCGAGCCACCTTCCACCGGGGCCTGCCCACCCTCGGCTGGCCCCGGAGCCGGTCCTCTGGGCTGGCGGCGGCACCGCCGGGTGTAGTGCGGGTAGGGTGGATGGTGGATCCGGCCGTCAACATCGTTGGCAGGCCAGCGCCTACCGGGCGTGCTGCTCAGGTCTCGGCAGTGTCCACAGGACAACCTCCAGGTTTGAGGGCCGAGCGTTGGCAGAGCATCCGATCGCCATCGACACTCCAGCGTGCTGACGGGCAACGCCGCGTCCGTGGCCGGCGACGACCGGCGACGGCGTGCGGCAGACCATCGTGCGCGAAGACATGGTGGGCGTCCAGCGGCTGGTCATCCCCTCGCCAGGCCGTTGCGGCACGACCACGGCAGGTGGGCACCGATCTGCCCGGCCCGAACGAGCAACACCCACCCACAGGAGAAGGACATGACTATTGTGTCAGCCCCGCCCGCAGTCTCTCCGGCCCCATTGCGCGAGCCCACCAAGACCCTCCGGGAAAAAGGGGCAGACAGTTTTCACGCCGTGCTCGCCGCGGTCCTGGCCGCCGGGCTGGAGGGTGCTCTCGCAGCGGGTGACCACCAGCGAGCGATCGGCTTCATCAACCGCGGCTTCGCGGAAGGAAGCCCGCAGCTGGGCTGCGACCTTCTCTGCCGGGCCATCTCGGTCGTCGGGACAGCCCGGACCTGGACCGTGCAGCTCGCGCCGCTGCGATCACGGTAGCTGCCTCGAACGGAAGGTCCGTCGCGTCACGAGTCGCCACTACGCGTTCACTGCCCGGCCTTCCGGAACGCATCTGCCGGCCGTACGGCCCACCTGACCGGGGCGGCGGCCCGCCATGGTGCTGGTGACTCGCGTGCCAGGTCGCCTGACTGTCGCCAGCCGGTGGGTCGGGGCACCGGCAACGGTGACGCCCCGATCCCCGACCTCCGGCCCGGTACGTGGCGGAGCCCGGTCCACCACCGCTATCCAGGTCCCGTCACCGGCAGCGCCACACCACGGCCTGGATCCTGCCCTGCGCGTCGTCCGACTGTCCGGCGATGGTGCGCCCGTCATCGCTCAACGTGTTCGCGATGGTGCCGAGCCCGCCCGGCGGCTGGTCGGCGAGATCCGGCAGGACCACCGTGGCGGTGTCGGTGCGGAGTACCGCCCGGCCCTGCCGGTTCGTGCCGACCTGCCAGCCGTGCGCGTTCGTCGTCTCGGCACCGAAGCGCAGCTCGGCGAAGACGCGTACCTCACCGGTGCGGAGGTTCCACCGGACCGCCCGAGCCACGCCTGCCTCGCCGGGGTCACCGGCACCCTGCAAGCCGGTGGCCGCTGTCTCGACGCTCGCCACGCCGATCGCCCAGCCGCCGCGGACGCTGCGGACGGTCGCGGTCGCGGCCGGCTTGCCGTCGAGGGTCGGCATCGGAAGCGGACGGTGGGTGCCGTCCGGGAACCAGACGTACGGTACGACCGCTGCGATCCCCGCCGCAGACGGCGCGGTCGTCCCGCCCATCGACATGGTGCCCACCACCGTGCCGTCCTCGTCGATGTCCCGGGCCGTCGCCTTCGACGCACCGGTCGGCAGCGGCAGCCGGCGCGGCTCGGCGGTCGCCGACTGCCAGACCAGCGCCGCATCGTCGGAGTCGTCCCCGACGATGGCGCCGGCATTGTTGATCGCGTAGGCCGAGCCGCGCCGTACGCCGGGGAGCTTCGACACCTTCCCGTCGTGGTAGACGTACGGGACCGGGCCGGTGTCCGCCTCGCCGTCACCCGCGAAGCTCCAGCCGACCGCCGTACCCGTCGAGTTGACGTCCTGCAACGACTCTTCCAGATCGCCGGGGAGCAGCACCTTGTCGGCCCTGCCGTCGTGCCAGATGACCGCCTGGTAGCCGCCCGCCTTCGGGTACGAGCGTCCGACGAGGTACCGGCCGGTCGGGTCGGCGCCGGAGACCAGTGCCGCCGGGGCGTCGTCCGGCGCGGGTAGCCGGTCGAGCGTGCAACTGCTGGGCGGGGTCGCTGCCGGGGCGGTCCAGCCGGCGGTGCCGGGAATCGCGCCCGCCGCCTTTGCCGGGGTGGCGGCGGCGCTGCCGGAGGTACCGGTCGCGACCGCCTCCGTGGGTGGCGGGTTCCGGAGTACTCCTGTCGCGACCGACGCGCCGACGAGGGCGAGCGCGGTCACCGCGGCGGCGCCGGTGTACCCGACGGTGCGGCGGACACGGCGCCGCCGCCCGTCGGCGATCGCCCGCCGCACGTCCACAGTGGAAGGGCTCTGCGGCTCGTCGTCCAGCGACATCAGCAGGTCAATATCGTTCGGCATGTTGTCGACTCCTCAGTTCAAGGCGGGATGACGTACGAACCCCCGCTCGTCGAGCAGGCGTCGCAGCGTCGCCAACCCTCGGGAGGTCTGGCTCTTGACCGTGCCGGACGAGCAGCCGAGCATCCTGGCCACCTCGTCGACCGGCAGGTCGTAGAAGAACCGCAGCACCAGTACGGCCCGCTGCCGGCGGGGTACCCGGGCCAGCTCCGCCCGGATGACCTGACGGTCCTCGATGCCGTGCTCCTCGGCCGGCTCCGGCTCCGGCACCTTCTGGAAGAGCCGGACCCGTGCCCAGGCCAGCCGCCGCTCGTCCAGGTACGTCCGCACCAGCATGGTCCGGACGTACGCGTCGAGATGGTCGGCCGCCTGTGCGCGCTTCCACTTCACGTACAGGGTGGTGATGGTCTGCTGGACTAGGTCGTCAGCGCGGTGCTCGTCTCCGGCCAGGAGGTACGCCAACCGTCGTAACGCGGGAATCCGCGCCGTGACGTAGTCGACGTACTCCCTCTCCGAGGCATCCCGCATCGTCCGTTCCCCTCCGTTGGGTCATCCCCCCTCAGACGGGCCCGGGCGGCCGCCCGGTTGTCCGGTCCACGGATCTGCCCGGCGTGATTTCCGGATCCACCGGCCAGGCAACCCCGGGACGGTCCGAACCCTTCCAAGGGACGTGAATCTCTCGATGGATGGCGCGTGGCTGCGCAGGCGCAGGCGCAGACGCCAACTGATGGTCGGGCTACCCACCGTGGCAGTGTTGCTGGCGGCGTCCGGGCTGGCCCTCCCCGGCACCGCGGACGCGGGCCAGGGCGGTACCCGGGACGCGGCGACCCTCGCCACCCCGGCCCCGCTGCTCGCGGCCGGGCGGACGTACACGGTGACGCTGTTGACCGGGGATGTGGTGACGGTCCGGGGCACGTCGTCGGGCTGTCCCACGGTGAGCGTGCGCCCGGCCGAGCCGAGCGGCGTGCTGAGCCGCAGTTGCGGCCCGGACGGGCACGTACGGGTGGTGCCGGCCCGGGTCGCCCCGCTGCTCGACACGGTGCTTGACCCGGCGCTGTTCGACGTGACCACGTTGATTCTCAACGGCTACGACGACGCCCGTACCCGGGAACTGCCGCTGATCGTCCGTCCCGGCGGGCAGGCCCGGCAGGCGAAGGCCGACCCCCTCGTCACCGGCCTCACCGGACTCCGCGAGCTGCCGAGCATCGCGGCGGTCTCGGGCCGGCACGCGAAGGCGGCGAGCGCGGCGTTCGTCAGGTCGCTGGCCGCCACCCGCCCGGCCGCACTCCGCTCGTCCGACTCGTCGCCGAAGGTGTGGCTGGACCGGCGGGTCGGGGCGACCCTCACCCCCGCCACCGCCACCCCAACCACCCTGACGACCGGCACCGGCACCGGCACCGCGAGCGGGCGGTGGGACCGGAACCTGCGCCAGATCGGTGCGCCGCAGGCGTGGGACGCCGGCTACACCGGCAGGGGTGCCCGGGTCGCGGTGCTGGACAGCGGGATCGACGCGACCCACCCGGACCTCGCGGGACAGGTCGCGGAGAAGAAGGACTTCACGGCCGACGGCGGTGACGCGGGCGACCGCCTCGGCCACGGTACCCACGTGGCGGCCACGATCGCGGGTACCGGTGCGGCCTCGAACGGCGCCCGGCGGGGTGTGGCGCCCGACGCGCGCCTCGTCGTCGGCAAGGTCCTCGACGACAACGGCGAAGGTACCGACTCACAGGTGATCGCCGGGATGGAGTGGGCCGCGAGCCGTGCCGACGTGGTGAACATGAGCCTCGGCGGCTGGGAGCCGAGCGACGGCACCGACCCGATGTCGCTCGCGCTCGACACCCTCGCCACGCAGACCGGGGCGCTCTTCGTCGTCGCGGCCGGCAACTCCGGACCGCTGCACGGTACGGTCGCCGCGCCGGGTGCCGCCGCCAGCGCGCTCACGGTGGGCGCGGTCGACGGCGACGACGTACTCGCCGACTTCTCCAACCGGGGACCGCTGGTCAACACCGGTGCCGCGAAGCCGGAACTGGTCGCACCGGGCGTGGACATCGTCGCCGCCCGGGCCGCCGGGACGACCCCGGGCCGGCTGCTCGACCAGCGGTACGTCTTCATGTCCGGTACGTCGATGGCCGCCCCGCACGTCGCCGGTGCGGCCGCCGTGCTGGCCCAGCGCCATCCCGGGTGGAGCGGGGGGCGGCTCAAGGCGGCGCTGACCGGCGCCACCGCCCCGGTCACCGACGGCGACACGTACACCAGCGGTAGCGGACGGCTCGACGTGGCCCGGCCACTGTCCGGAGTGGTCAGCGCCGAACCGTTGGTCAACCTCGGCACCTTCGGCTACCCGCAGTCCGGCACGGCCGAGGCGAAGCTGTCCTGGCTCAACACCGGAGCCACCCCGGCTGGAGTCGACCTCTCGGTGGCGGTCACCGACCAGAACGGTGTCGCCGGGCCGGCCGGTGCCGCCGTCCTCTCCGCCCGTCAGGTGAACCTCGCCCCGGGGTCGAGCGGCGGCGTCACGCTGCGCGTCGACCGCGCCGCCTTCGCGACCCGTCCCGGCCGCTACACGGCCGTGGTCACGGCCCGCGTCGGCGGTCGGGTGGCAGCGCGTACGCCGGTGACGTTCCAGGTGGAGGTACCCAGCCACGATCTCACCGTCGAGACGACCGCGATTCCCGGTGCTCCGGACGGGGCGACGGGGTGGGCGACGGTGGTGGTGGTCAACCTCGACGACCAGGCCCGCTACACCCAGGTCGACGGCGGTGAACCGGGCAGCACGCTGACCTTCCGGGTGCCCGCCGGCCGGTACAGCGTGTTGGCGACGTTCATCTCCTGGTCACCCGAGGACGAGCGGTCGGTGCTGGCCGGCGACCCGGACCTGACGGTCGCGGGTGACACGTCGCTGCGACTCGACCTGACCAGGGCCCGCCCGGTCTCGGCGACCGTGGACGGCGTCGCCACCGAGGCGGTCTCGCTCGGCCTGACCTACCTCCAGTACCCCCGCCGGGGTGTCGGCTGGTACGACTTCGTCTTCGCCTGGGGCGACGCGGCCAGGGCGGGGAACGTGTCGGCGGTACCGAACGACGGGACCGGCATCGGGACGTTCGACGCGTACGCGGCCTTCGGTCTGGTCGCGCCGGGCAGCGGGCAGAGCCCCTATCTCTACGACCTGATCCACCGGTTCGACAACCACATCCCGGCCGATCCCGCGTACCGGGTCACCGCTGCCGAGCATGCCACCCTGGCCCGGATCGACCAGCGCTTCCACACGCTGGACCGCCCGGACTCGGTGACCGGGCACAAGCGGTACGGCTTCGGCCCGGAGGGGGTGTACATCGCCGAGACGTACACCGAGTCGCTCTCCGGCGACCGGGTCGACTACGTGTCGTCCGGCGTCGACTGGCTGGACGAGGCGTTCTGGGACGGGATCGTCACCCAGGAGGCGCCGAGGCGGTACGCGCCGGGCAGCCGGCAGCCGAAGGTCTGGGTCCGGCAGCCGCTGCGCTCCGACTGGTACGACGACCCGGCGGTCTCGCCGAGCGCCTGCGCGCCCCGCGCACCGAGCCGTACCAGCGGCAACCTGCACATCGAGGTCGTCACGCTGACCGACCAGCACGGGCGGTTCGACTGTCTCGCCGACGGTTTGGACCTCGACATCCCGCGTACCCTCACCCTGCAACGTGACGGGCGGACGGTGGGCCAGGTCGACGCCTCGATCGCCGACTTCGCCGTGCCACCGCAGGCCGCCGACTACCGGCTGAGCTACGAGATCGACGCCAGCGCCGCCCTGCCGGTCTCCAGCCGGGTCAGCACCGCCTGGACCTTCCGGTCCGCCGGACCCTCCGGCACCGGCAGCGTCTCCCTGCCGCTGCTGTCGGTCGACTACGACCTGCCGCTGGACGGGGCGAACCGGCCGATCGCGTCCGGCGTGGCGACCTTCGCCGTCCGCCAGGCGCACGGCGTGCCGGCCCAACCCATCACCGCCTTCACCCTCGCCGTCTCCCTGGACAGCGGCGCGAGCTGGCGGTCCGTCCGCGTCGACCGGTCGGCCGACGGCAGCTACCGGGCCCGACTGCCGCAACCCGCCGCCGGCCAGACGGTGTCGTTGCGGGTGACGGCGCAGGGCAGGGCCGGTAGCGGCATCGAGCAGACCATCCTGGACGCCTACCGGGCCGGATGACCCTTCCGGTACCAATGCCCGGGGCCCACGGACGGCAACTGTCCGTGGGCCTCGGGCGGTGGAGGACGATGCCTGGTCAGGACTGGCGGTTGAAGAGTCGCTTCGACCAGAGGTACCCGCCGAGCGCGATGGCGGCGCACCAGGCGAGGGCGATCCAGGCGTTGTTTCCGATCGGCCCGCCCAGCAGCAGGCCGCGCAGGGTCTCGATGATCGGCGTGAACGGCTGGTACTCGGCGAACCAGCGCAGACCGGCCGGCATGGAGTCGGTGGGGACGAACCCGCTGCCCAGGAAGGGCAGCAGCACCAGCGGCATCGGCAGGTTGCTCGCGGTCTCGACGGACTTGCTCACCTGGCCGAGCGCGACGGAGAGCCACACGAGTGCGAAGGTCACCGCCAGCAGGAAGCCGGTCGCGGCCAGCCACCCGCCCAGCCCGGCGGTGGGCCGGAAGCCGACCAGCACCGCCACGCCGATCACGATCGCCAGGCTGAAGACCGTCTGGATCATGCTGCCCAGGACGTGTCCGGTCAGGACCGAGACCCGGGCGATGTGCATGGTGCGGAACCGGGTGATGATGCCTTCGGTCATGTCCATGGCGATGGAGATCGCGGTCCCCTGGACCGTGGCCGCCACGGTCATCAGGATGATCGCCGGCGCCACGTAGTTGGCGTACGCGGCCCGCCCGCCGGCCGAGCCGTCCACCACCCCGCCGAGTCCGGCGCCCAGGGTGCCGCCGAGTACGTAGACGAAGAGCAGCAGGAAGACGACGGGCATCCCGACCAGCATCAGGGTCATCGACGGGTACCGCAGCATGCGCTTGAGGTTGCGGCGCAGCATCGTCGCCGAGTCGCGCAGCGGATGGAGCCGGAGGCTCGCCGGGGCGGGGCCGGCGAGGGCGGGGGTACTCATCGGGCGGTCACCTTCTCGTTCGTGGGGTTGCCGGTGAGGGCGAGGAAGACGTCGTCGAGGTCGGGGGTGTGCACGGAGAGTTCGTCGACCTCGATGGCCCGGTCGTCGAGCCGGCCGATCAGGGTCTTCAGCGAGCGCAGGCTGCCGTCGCTGGGCACCCGCAGGGCGAGCGCGTCGGCCTCGCGGGAGGCCTGACCCAGTACGCCCAGGGCGGCGTCGAGGCTCCGCGGGTCGCCGAAGCGCAGCCGGACGTGTCCACCGGGGATGCGGCGCTTCAGTTCCTCCGCGGTTCCCTCGGCGACCACCCGACCGTGGTCGAGGACGGCGATCCGGTCGGCCAGTTCGTCGGCTTCCTCCAGGTACTGGGTGGTCAGGAAGATGGTGACGCCGCTGGCGACCAGGTCCCGGACGATCTGCCACATGTTCCGGCGACTGCGCGGGTCCAGTCCGGTGGTCGGCTCGTCGAGGAAGATCACTTGCGGGCTGCCGACCAGGGTCATCGCCAGGTCGAGCCGCCGCCGCATCCCGCCGGAGTAGGTCGCCGCCGGTTTCCGGCCCGCATCGGCCAGGTCGAACTGTTCGAGGAGCTGGGCGGTGCGCCGCCGGCCCTCGCCCCGGGGGAGGTGGTGCAGGTCCGCCATCAGCAGCAGGTTCTCCTCGCCGGTGAGCAGGTTGTCGACCGCCGAGAACTGACCGGTGACGCCGATCGCGGCGCGTACCGCGTCCGGCTCGCGGCCGAGGTCGTGCCCGGCGACCGACGCGTCACCGGCGTCCGCCCTGAGCAGGGTGGACAGGATCTTGACCGTGGTGGTCTTGCCGGCACCGTTCGCGCCGAGCAGCGAGAAGACCGTCCCCCGTCGTACGTCGAGGTCGAGACCGTCGAGTACGACGTGGTCGCCGAAGGACTTGCGTAGTCCGGTCGCGACGATCGCCGGCTGGGATTGCCTGGTGGTCATGGTTGCCTCTCTCCGGGGGCCAGAGGTGGATCAGGAGCGGTGGACGGTGATGTCGCCGTAGGAGGTGCGGCCGCGCACCTGCACGGTCCGGTCGGTCTCGTCGGGGCGGGTGGCGCTCTCCATCAGGTTGCGCACCTGCCCGAATCCGGTGTTCACCTCCAGCCAGGCGGCGGTGCCGTCGGCGATGCCGATCTCCAGGTCGCCCATCGCGGTTTCGAGTACGACCGAGCCGCGGACCACCTCGCCGAGCCGGATGCTGCCGTTGGAGGACTTCGCGTCGACACCGGCGCCGGCCCGCTCGACCCGGATGTCGCCGTTGGCCGCGCGGACCCGTACGTCGCCGGTGACCGAGTCGACCGTGGTCTCGCCGTTGGAGTTCTTGATCACCGCGGTGCCCTCGATCTCGCCGATCCGGACCTTGCCGGAGCCGGTGGAGATCTCGGCGTTGCCGGTGATGCCGTCGGCCGTGACGTGCCCGGCCGCCGTCTCCAGCCGGAGCGGGCCGGTTCGTTCGAGCCAGACGTTCCCGGCGGAGGTCTTGACCCGGCACTCCCCGAGTCGACCGGCGCAGCGGATGTCGCCCACCTGCATCTCGGCGGAGACCTGTGAACCGCTGGGCAGTGCGATCGACACGTCGACCGACCTGCTCTTGCGGGAGAAGTCGAAGGGGCGCGACTTGGGGCCGGTCACCCGGAGCACCCCGTTGGTGTAGTCGACGCGTACCTGTGCGGCGGCCTTCACGTCCGACTCGTCGGCCTCGTCGCTCGGGCGGACCTCGACGACGGTGTCGGTCCGGTCGCTCGCGGTGATCTGCACGGCGCCGACGCCGAGTTCGAGGGTGACGGCGATCGATTCGGGCGTCTCGAAATTTGGCATGGTTGTCTCCACATCATCGGTAGCTGAGGCGTCCCCGCAGGTCAGGGACGTGGAAGGAAAGGCGTGGGTGTGGCTAGCGCACCCAGCCGCTGAAGCGCTGCTGGGTCCGTTTTCCGCTGGTGCGGGCCTCGGGCCGCGCGGCGCGGTCGGAGCGTTGCAGGCCGGCGGCGGCCGCCCGGACCAGCCAGGCGTTGACCGAGCGGCCCTCCTTGGCCGCCGCCTCCTCGATCGCCGCCTTGAGCTGCTCCGGCAGGCGTACGTTGATCCGCGCGGCGGGACCCTCCTCGGCGATCAGCAGATCGCCCTCCGGCCCACCGTCGACCGGCGCCGTGGCGTCCCCGGCGGCGGACTCCAGTGGCTCGGCGGGTGGCGGGGTCACGACGAAGTTCGGATCCCGCCCGCGCAGCCGCAGCTCCACCGAGCCGGGAGCCAGGTCCCGGGTGATCTCGTCGGCGGCGGCCGAGAGCGCGTCCAGCAGCGTCATCCGGATCGCCGACTCGAGCGACCCGGTCAGGCGCTCGACCAGCACCCGCGACTCCTCGCCGCCGGCTTCGGCGAGCGTGGCGAACTCACGTCCGAGGTTGCTCACGTACGAGGTCAAATCCATGGTGCCATCATGGCACACGCATGGCACCACTGCAAGCCATCTTGGCTCAGGGTGCTGCCATGCGTGGTGCCAAGTGGGTGTGCCAAGCCGCATCTGGGCAGCTCAGAGGTGGGTTACGGGTCAGCCGAGGGCGGCGCGCAGCCGGTCGTACGTCGGGGCGAGTTCGCGGAGCGCGGCGGCCGCCGCCGGCAGATCCCCGACCACCATCGGGTACTGCATCGAGCCCACCAGCCGGGCCTGGAGCGCGGCGATCCCCGCCGCCTCGGCGTACCCGGCCCGCAGCAGGCAGTCCGCGGTGTCGCCGAGCCGACGCGCGCCGACCCGGATCGCGAAGTAGATCAGGTGCTCCCGCAGCCCGCCGCCCGCACCCGCCTCGATCAGCTGGGCGACCCGTTCCGCCGCCTCGCCGTTGCCGAGACTGCCGGGTGGCATCGCCACCTCGGCCTCCATGGCGAGCCGCCTGATCGCCGTCGGGACGATCGACCGGATCGCCTCGGCGTCGGACACCTCCGCGACCTGCCGGAAGTCGGTACGCATCGTGTACGGCTCGCCGTAGTCCACCGTCTCGGCCCGCCAGGCGGCCAGGAAGTCGTCCACCGGCACCTGGGCGTACGGGTAGCCGTGCGGGTCGTGCACGAGCACCCGGTCGTCGGCCACGTCGAGGACGACCACGTAGTGATCGGCGCCGATCGGCCCGGTCATCTCGGGATGGTGCCGCAGGTGACCCATCTCCAGCGGCCCGACCCAGACCGGACCGGTCGCGGCCGCCCCGGCGAGGCGGGCCAGCGCCTCGTCGGCGGTACCGCCCCGGCTGACCGCCGAGCGCCAGCCGATCGCCGCCAGCGCCTGGTCGAAGCCGAGTTCGGGATTCCAGCCGTACGCGTCGAAGAACACCGTCCGACCGCCGATCAGTTGCATGCCGAACGGGCCACCGGTGGTGACCTCGATGACGGCGGTCGACGGGGCCCGCTCGCCGAGCAGCATCGCGAACGAGTTGGCGTAGCAGTACGGGCCGCTGCCGACATAGGGGGTGTGGCGCATGGAGAGAGCCTTTCGTCGGGGTGGATCGGGAGACGGAGAGCTGACCGGGTACGCGACGAGGCGCAGGGCCCTCGGCGACAGCCGCCCGGCCGCGCCGAACTCGCCGGCCCGCAGGTACCTTCGCCGCACGCCATGGAGTCTGCGCCGCGCCCCCGGGAGGAGGTCAAGGCGGAACCGGACCACCCGGCGGCGGCCGTATACCGTTGCCGTAGCACGGCGGACGACCCGACGGGTGACCCGGGCGGGCCGGCCGGGCTGTGCGCAGTGCGGCGGGAGGGATCCGGGATGCGGCTGTCCGTGGGATGTGCGATGTGGACGCACAGGTCCTGGCAGGGGCGGTTCCTGGCGCATCCCCTGCCGGCCGCCGAACGACTGCGCGGCTACGCCGGCTGGTGCGACGCGGTCGAGGGGAACACCACCTTCTACGCGACCCCGACCAGGGAGACGGTGGCCTCCTGGGCACGGCAGACCGATCCCGACTTCCGGATCGTGGTCAAGATCCCGAAGACCATCACGCACGAACACCGGCTCACCGACGTCGACGAGCCGCTCCGGGCCTTCCTGACCGCGGTCGAGCCGCTCGGCCCCCGGGCACACGCGCTCTGGATCCAGTTGCCGGGCTCCTTCGCCCCCGGCGACGTCGCCGTGCTCGCCCGCTTCCTGCGCCGGCTCCCCGACTCGCACCGCTATGCCGTCGAGGTCCGCGACCCCGCGTTCTTCACCGACCCGCGCGCGACGCGGCTGCTCGAAGGGGTACTCGCCGACGCCGCCGCCGAGTGGATCCCGTTCGACACCACCGGGTTCTTCCGGCGTCCGCCGACCAGCGACGCGGAACGGGACGCCTGGACCAAGAAACCCCGGATGCCGCTGCGGACGGTCGCGCTGACCGACCGGCCGATCGTCCGGTACCTCGGTCGCGACGATCCCGAACAGACCGTGCGGGGCTGGCGGCACTGGGTCGACGTCGCCGTCGACTGGCTGGGCGAGGGGCGCTCGCCGACCGTCTTCATCCACACCCCGGACAACGCCGACGCGCCGATGCTCGCCCGCCGCTTCCACGACGAGGTACGGGCCCGGGTACCCGGACTCGCCGCACTGCCGGAGCCGACCCCGGCCGAGCCGCTGACCCTCTTCTGACCCGGCGACCCGTGCTTCCTGCCGGGGCGGCGGTCGGTCAGCGGACCCGGATCCACTCGCTGGGGCCGTTGCCGAAGAGCCGCATCGTGTCGCCGGTGCAGATGTATTCGGTCGGCTCCAGCAGCAGCGACAGCGGGACGCTGGCGTTGCGGCTGCTGCCCCGGTAGAGCACGATCGTCCCCTTGGCCCGTACGCCGCTGACGTACTCCACGCCGTTGCGGTGGTAGACGTTGGCCGAGGCGGTACCCCGGGTCCGCTCCCGCCACCGGACACCCCGATAGGTCGCGGTCTCGTCCGTGGTCCGGCTGAAGTCCAGCGTCACCCTGCCGTCCGCCCCGTAGGTCTGTATGGTGCCGGCACCCCCGCTGAACTGGACGCTCTGGTTGTCGATCTTCTTGTCCGACTGGCCGCCGAGGCTGCGCCAGGTGCCGACCATGCAGGCGTCCACCCCGGCGGCGGTCACCGTCGGCGTGACGGAGGGCCGGGGTGACGCGCTGCCGCCGGGCGTCGCGGAGCTGCTCACCCCGGCGGCGCCGGTCAGCTCCGTACCCCGGTTCGGGTCGCCGCCCCCGGCGACGGCGGCGGCGACGGTGGCGGCGGCCAGCACGGCGGCGACCGCCACGGCCGCACCCGTCACCCGGACCCGCCGGGACCGGGACAGCGCCGTCCACCGGCCGAGCCGCCCGCCCGGCGCGGCGGTGCCGGCGGTCGCGGGTTCGGCGGCCGGCAGCGGCGCCGGCACCCCGACCGTGGCCGGCTCGGCGGAGCCGGCCGGAACCCGCAGGCTCCCCTCGGCGACCACAAGTTCCGGCTGCTCGACGACGCTGGGGGCGATGTCCAGCGCCCGGTGCAGCGCGGTCGCGACCGCCGGCATCCGGCTCGACCCGCCGGAGAGGAAGACCGCCGCGACCGCCGACTCCCCGTCGTCGAGCCGGCCGAGCAGGGCACGGGTGGTCGCCACGGTACGCGCGACGACCGGCGCCGCCAGCTCCTCCAACTCCTCGCGGCCGAGCGGCATGTCCACATCGAAGAGCGGTACGTGCACCAGCGTCGTGGTGCTCCGGGTCAGCATCTCCTTGCCGGCCCGGGCGTTGGCCCAGAGCTGCTGGCTGGCCCGCCGGTCCGAGGTGCTCTCCGGACTGGTCAGCCGGGCCCAGAGCGACTCGTCCCGGCTGCCGATCGTGGCACCGATCCGCTCCACGATCGCGGCGTCGACGTCGAGCCCGCCGCAGTCGGCCAGCCCCTCGGTGGCCAGCACCTCGAACCCGTCCCCGGTACGGCGTACCACGGTGACGTCGAAGGTGCCGGCGCCGAAGTCGTAGACCACCGCGTAGCGCCCGACCGGCAGCTCCCGGCCGGCCACCTCGACGAAGAAGTTGGCGGCGGCGACCGGCTCGGCGACCAGGCGTACGGTCGGCAGCACCCGGTTCGCGGCGGCCAGCAGGGTGCCCCGGCGGTGCGTACCCCAGGCGGCCGGGTAGGTCAGCACCGCCTCGGTGACCGGTTCGGTGGTGATCAGGCGTACCTCGCTGGCCACCCGGCGCAGCGGTGCGGCGAACAGCTCCTCGACCGACATCTCCCGGCCGCCGAGCAACACGGTGCCCTCGTCGACGCAGCGCTTCGGATAGGGCTCGTAGGACTGTGGCAGTGAGAGTGCGGTGTGCAGCGCGTCCTGGCCGACCAGCAGCCGCTCGCCGGTGTCGGCACAGACCGCCGAGCGCAGCAGCGGCGAGCCGTCGAAGAGCAGCGGCCGGGGTTCCCGCCCCGGCAGAGCCAGCACCGCGACCGTGTTGTAGGTGCCGAAGTCGATGCCGAGTCTCGCGCCCACGCCACGCACAGCATCACGGTACGGGAGCCGCGCACCGACACGCTCGCCCGTTCGGCGCTTCCTCGCCCCGGCGACGACGCGGGCCCGACCGGGGGCCGGGGGACCCTGGCGGAGGTCGTCGGCGGTCGCTCAGAGCCAGCCGTTGTCGACGGCGATCCGGTACGCCTCCGCCCGGCTGCCGGCGCCGAGCTTGCCGACCACTGCGGCCAGGTGGTTGCGTACCGTGCCCTGCGACAGCGAGGTGCGCCGGGCCACGGCCGAGACGGGCGCGTCCGCGCCGGCCACCCGGAGCACCTCCAGTTCGCGCGGGGTCAGCGGACACTCGGGGGCGATCAGCGCCTCCGCCGCGAGCGCCGGGTCGACGTACCGTGCCCCGGCGTGCACCCGCCGGACGACGTCGGCCAGCGCGCCGCCCGGCGCGCCCTTGGCCAGGAAGCCCCGGGCGCCGGTGCCCAGTGCCCGGCGCAGGTGTGCGGGCCGGCCGCGACCGGTGAGGATGACCACCGCGCAGGAGGGCATCGCCCGGGCCAGTTCGGCGGCGACGCCCATCCCGTCCAGCGCCGGCATCTCCAGGTCGACCACCGCGACGTCCGGCCGGTGCGCCAACGCCGCCTGTACCGCCGCCCGGCCGTCGGCGGCCTGCGCCACCACCTCCAGGTCGGGTTCCAGGTCGAGCAGGGCGGCGACGGCGACTCGGATCAGCTCCTCGTCGTCGGCGAGCAGTACCCGGATCACGGCCGGTCCGCCCTGGCCGGTGCCGGTTCACCCGGCTCACCCGGCACGCCCACCGCCGCCCTCGTGCCCGCCGCCGCCGTCTGGTCCGCCACCGTCGCTCTCCTCCCCGTCACCGTCGCCTCCCGTCCGTGCACCCGGCACCCGTGGCCGCGCCACCGTCGGCCGTGCCCCGGAATCGACCCCGTCATGCACGGCCGGGCCGACCTCGTCATGCACGGCCGGGCCGACCCCGTCGCCCACGGCCGGGCCGGGCGCGGCGGCCTCCGCCGGGGCCGGCACGACGGCCTCGACCGTGAAGACGCCGTCGCGGTGTTCGGTCCGGAGCAGCCCGTCGGCGTCGGCCAGCCGGTCGGCGAGACCGCGCAGTCCCGAGCTGTGCCGGTCCGGCGCGGCCGGCCCCGCCCCGTCGTTGGCGACGGTCAGCCGGAACCGGTCGCCGTCCCGACCGACCTCGATGGTGCACCAGGTGGCCCGGCTGTGCCGCAGCAGGTTGGTACTCGCCTCGCGCAGCACCGGAGCCAGTTGGGCGGCGACCTCCTCCGGTACGTCTCCGGCCGGCTGGGTGACCGCGCAGCGTACCCCGGAGGAACGCAGTACCTCGGCGGTGGCCGCCAGTTGTTCGCGCAGGTCGACCGCGCGGTAGCCGTGCACCGCCTCGCGGACCTCGGCCAGGGCCGCGACGGCCAGCCGCTGCACCTCGGCGGCCTCCCGCCCGGCCCGTTCCGGATCGGCCGAGGCGAGTCGGGACGCGAGTTCCGCCTTGAGCGCGATCACCGAGAGGTGGTGTCCGAGCAGGTCGTGCACGTCCCGGGCGAACCGGAGCCGCTCCTGGGTGGCGGCCAGCCGGGCCTGGGCGGCCCGGCCCCGCTGCGCCTGTACCAGCAGGTCCCAGAACCACACCTGGAACCAGCCGATCGCGGCGACGGAGAGCCCGATGCCGCCGGTGATCAGGAGGTGGTCCGACACCTCGCCGCCGGTCCACCGGGCCACCGCGACCGCGACGCCGACGGTCGCCGCCACCACCAGGGTCGCGGTGCGGCGGCCGAGCAGCAGCGGCGCGGTACCGACGGTGGAGGCGCCGAGCCAGGCCCAGGTGGGCCAGTCGCCGCCGGCCACCGGAGCGACCAGCGGTACGGAGGCGACGGCGGTTCCGGCGTACCCGGCCAGTGCGCGGCGCCGGGCCGAGGCGGTCAGCCAGGGGGTGAGCAGGACGTACAGCGCGACGATCTGGGCGGTGGCGACGGCGACGATGCCGGCCGCGCCGAGGGCGATCCAGAGCGGATCCGACTCGCGGGCGAGCCCGATCCCCGGCATCATCAGCGCGGTCAGCAGCGTGCTGAGCAGCGCGACCAGGGTGGCGATCCGGGGCCGGCGCAGCCGGGGATCACGCCCGGGCGGATCGGTTGGGCTCGCCATCCGGCCGATGCTATGTCCCCGGGCACGGTCGATGCCGACTGCCCGGGGTCCGGCCCGTCCGGTCGAACCCGGTTCGGTGGGCGATTCGGCGAATCGCGTCGTACCTCACTTGTAGAGAAACGGGTCGCGGGGGTGGCGACGGCGGCGCCGCCGCATCAGGCGGCGTACGGCGGATAGGACCGACCTCAACGCGCTCGGCCAAACCATTTTCCCCCCGAGGGGTGCGGCGGGGACCGGGTGGGTGGGATCGCTAACATCCCCGCCGAAAAATATCGCTTCGGATCGTTCTCGGCAACAACCTGGACCGGCCGGCCCCGCTGACTCCCCGGGGTTGCGGTGCAACGCTCCGGGCTCGGCAGGTACGCCGTGGGAGCGCGTCCATTTGATCATGCTCGACCCCTTGACGATTGTCGTTCCATCGTATTGAGTCGATATCGATCCGAACGGGCAATGCACCCGACGACGGGAAAGGCAGGGGGTGGCATGTCCGTGTCCCGGTTTGCTTTGACATGCCCCGGAGGATTTCTCCGGACCAATGGCGATCAAATAGTCGACGGCGACGGACGGCCGGTTATCTGGCGGGGGATTGGCCTCGCCGGTTGGCTCAACTTCGAGAACTGGATGACCGGTTTCCCGGCGTACGAGCAGGGCATGCGGGCCGCCGTGCGGGACGTGCTCGGTCCGGAGCGGGCGGCGTTCTTCTTCGACCGCTTCCTGGAACACTTCTTCACCGCCGACGACGCCCGGTTCATCGCCGGGCTGGGCTGCAACGTCGTCCGCATCCCGGTCAACTACCGGCACCTGGAGGACGACCGGCGACCGTTCGAGATCGTGGAGTCCGGCTTCCACCACCTGGACCGGGCCATCGAGCTGCTCGCCGCCTGCGGCGTACGCACCATCATCGACCTGCACGCGCTGCCCGGCTGGCAGAACCAGGACTGGCACAGCGACAACCCCACCCACGTCGCCCAGTTCTGGCAGCACCCGCACTTCCAGGACCGAGTCGTGCACCTCTGGCGGGCCATCGCCGGCCGCTACCGGGACGAGCCGTGGGTCGCCGCGTACAACCCGGTCAACGAGCCGGCCGACCCGAGCGGCGAGGTGATCGGACCGTATTCCCGCCGGCTGGTCGAGGCGATCCGCGAGGTCGACCCGGAGCACATCGTGATCCTGGAGGGCAACCGCTACTCCAACGACTTCGACGTCTACGGCGAACCGCTGCCCAACGTCATCTACTCGCACCACGACTACGCCCCGCCCGGCTACGTGCCGGACGGCCGCTACCCCGGGGTGGCGCACCTGACCCACGTCTGGGAGTCGCCGGACGGCGTCGGCTACGAGCACGGCATCCTGCTGCCGGACCAGTCCCGCGACCAGTACTTCGACGCTGATGTGCTGGAGCGGACATACCTCAAGCGCAGCGAGTACATGCTCCGCACCGGTACCCCGGTCTACGTCGGCGAGTTCAACGCGGTCTTCACCGGCGACGCGGAACAGGACCGGATGCGGCTGGACCTGCTCGCCGACCAGTTCGAGATCTACACCCGGCACCGGGCCAACTGGGCGTTCTGGCCCTACAAGGACATCGGCGTCGCGGCACCGCTGACCGTCGACCCGGAGAGCCCGTGGATGCGCCGGCTCCGGCCGGTACTGGAGAAGAAGGCCCGGCTCGGTGTCGACCTGTGGGGCGGCCGGCACGACCACATCCAGCAGGTGATGGGACCGCTCAAGGAACTCTTCGCCCGGGAGTTCCCGGACTACCTGCCGTTCCCGTTCGGCAGCGAGTTCCTGATCGGCCGGCTGGTGCCGCAGATCCTCTTCGCCGAGGCGCTGTTGCCAGAGTTCGGCGAACTGTTCCGGGGGATGGGCGAGTCGGCGATCGACGAGATGATGCGCTCGTTCCGGTTCGACCAGTGCCGGCAGCGCGAGCCGCTGGTCGAGCTGCTGCGCCGGGCCTGTGCCCAGCAAGCGCCGGTGTGAGGCGATGTCGTCGACCACCGGGGCTCCGGCCCTGGCCCGCCCCCGCGACCTGCCCAGGCCGGCGGCGTCCCCGCCCGGGCGCAAGGACGCGCTCCGGGTCAAGCTGATCGACACCTTCGAGCTGCGGATGCGCCGGGGCCTGTGGCGGCCCGGCGACGTCACCCTGCTGCGGACGCTCGGCAGCGCACGCCGGATCCTCGCGGTCTGCGACCGGCCGGAGCAGCGCCGCCGGCTCGACGCCTATCTCGGACACTGGCGGGACCGCGGCGTGCTCGACCACCACCGGACGGTCGAGGCCGCCGACCTCGCCGCCCCGGACGACCCCGATCCGGTACGCGCCGTGGTGCGGGCCGCCGTCGCCGCCGGACTCGGCCGGCGGGACGCCTTCGTCTGCCTCGCCGGGCCACCGGCGACCGCGAGCACCGTGCTGGCCGCCGCCATGTACCGCCGGTACGCCCACGCGGTCCGGGTGCACGACGACCTGCCGTCGCTGCTCGCCTCCCTGCACTGGAGCGCCCGGGTGGTGGCCGGCGAGCCGGCACTCGCCGCCGAGACGCGCGATCCCGTGCTCCTGGTCGACGTGGACACCCTGCTCGCCGACCCCGCCCCGGTACGCCCCGACGAGGAGGCCGCGATCCGGCACCTCGTCGGCTACGACGACGTACTCGCCGGCCAGCTCGACGGGGTCGCGGAGCCGGCCCTGATCCGGCAGGCGGCGCTGGACGCGGTGGCCCGGCTGCTGCACCGGTACGGCCCCGGCGACGGGCGGATCTGGCCGGCACCGCCACCGGCGACCGCCGCCCCTGCGGTGCTCCCGGCGCCCGCCGCGGCGGGACCGGGACCGGGGTGGCGGCCGTCGGTGCCGGCGCCGGTCCGGGCGCACCGGATCCGGGAGCTGGGCTATCCGGTCACCTTCACCGCCGGGGTCCTCGCCCCGGACAACCCGGTGCTCTCCGCCCACCTGCCGGCCGGCGCCCGGGTGCTGGCGGTGGTCGACGACTACTCGCCGACCGTCACCGCCGCCCTCCGGGACTCGCTCGCCCGCCGTTGCCGGCAGGGCCGGCTCGCGGGCTACACCGTGCTGCCGGTGCGCAGCTCGCCCGGGGGCAAGACCCTCGACGCCGCCGGGCGGCTGCTGCGGCGGGTACGCGGACTCGGCCTCGGGCCCGCCGACCGGATCCTGGCGGTCGGCGGCGGCACCGTGCTCGACCTGGTCGGCTACGTCGCCGCCTGCCATCCCGGCGGTACCCCCTACCTGCGCGTCCCGACCACCCTGGTCGGACTGGTCGACGCGGGCGTCGGGCTGAAGGTCGGCGTCGACCTCGACGGCCGGAAGAACCTGCTCGGCGCCTACCATCCGCCGCTGGCCTGCCTCTGCGACGCCGGATTCCTGACCACCCTGCCGGAGCCCGAGTTCCGGTGCGGACTGGCCGAGATCGTCAAGATCGCTCTGGTCCGGGACGCCCGCCTCTTCGCCCTGGTCGAGGAGCACCACGCCGGGCTGCGCGACCCCGCCACCGCCCCGGTGCTCGACGAGGTACTCCGGCGCGCGGTCGCCGCGATGCTGGTCGAACTGGAGGAGAACCCCTGGGAGCGGCGGCTGCGCCGGCTGGCCGACTTCGGCCACGAGTTCGGGCACGTGCTGGAGGAGCGCTCCGGCTACCGGCTCCGGCACGGCGAGGCGGTGGCGGTCGGGATGGCGCTCTCCTGCCGGCTGGGCGTGGCCGCGGGGCGGCTGCCGGAACGCCTCGCCGACCGTACCGAGACGCTGCTGCGCCGGATCGGGCTGCCGACGTACGACGACTGCTGTGACGCCGCCGAACTGTGGCGGGCGCTGCACACCCACGTACTGCCACACAAGGGCGGCGAGCTGCACCTGGCCGTACCGGTCGGGCTCGGGGTCGGCGGCTTCGTCGACTCGATCGAGGAGATCGGCGCGGCCGACCTGGAGCGGGCCTGGTCGGCGCTGCGCCACCGGGCCGGTACGCCGGTCCGGACCACCGGAGCCGGCGGCGAGCCGGTGCTGCCGGCCCCGGCGTGGAGCGGTTCGTGACCGGAGGACCGGGCAGGACGGGCAGACGCGGATGACGGGGCTCGAACGGCAGCCGGGCGGAACGGCGGGCACCGGCCGGGACGGCGCACCGGATGCCGCCGGCACGGCGGGGACGGGCCCGGACGGGTGGCCCGGGGCGGCGGCGGAGCGGGGCGTGGTGGTCGACGTCGGCGGCACCTGGACCCGGTTGGCGCTGGCCGAGCGGGGCCGGCTGGTCGGCGAGGTGGTCCGGTTCGCCACCCCGACCCGGCGCGACCGGCCGGAGATCCCGCTGGCCGTCGTCCGGGACGACCTGCTGGACCGGATCGCCGCCGAGGCCGACCGGCTGCACCGGGCCGCCGAGCCCACCGGCCGGCGCGACGTCGGGGTCGCCTTCGGCGCGGTGGTCACCGCCGAGGGGGTGGTCCGGGACGCCAGCGTGCTCTGGCAGGCGCGGTCGGCCGGCTACGACGTACGGGCCGCGCTGCGGGCCCGGCTGCCGTGGGCCCGGGTCACCGTACTCAACGACGTCGCCGCGGCGGCCTGGCACTACCGGCGGCTCGGCCGGTTCGCCCTGCTCACCGTCAGCACCGGCGTGGCGGTCAAGGTCTTCGACGACCGGCTGCCCGGCACCGCCAAGCTGCTCGCCGACCCGACCGGGCTGGGCGGGGAGATCGGGCACGTGCCGGTGGAACCGAGCCGGCTCGACGCGGTACCCGGTGGACCGGCCGGCGCCGCCCGGCTCGGCCGGGCCGCCGCCGCCGGAGACCGGGCCGCCCGCGAGGAACTGGCCACACTGGACCTGCCGTGGTGCGACTGCGGTGCGGTGGCCGACCTCTGCGCGTACAGCTCCGGGCCGGCGGTGCTGCGGGCGGCGGCCCGGCGCGCCCGGCAGGAGCCGGCCGACTTCGCCGGTTCGGTACTGCACCGGCTGGTCGGCGGCGACCCGGACCGGATCGACGGCCGGGCGCTCGCCGACGCCGCCCGGACCGGCGACGCGTTCGTCACCGACCTGGTGCGTGCGGCGACCCGGCACCTCGCGGTGGCGCTGTTGCAGGTCTGCGCCCAGCTCGGGCTCTGCCGCGTGGTGGTGGTCGGCGGCTTCGCGCACGGCGTCGGCGCACCCTGGTTCGCCGCCCTGCACGGATGGCTGGCGCAGCTCTGCGTGGACGCCGGCTGGTTCGCCGGCTGGACGGCCGCCGAGCGGGACGGGCTGCTGCACGTCCCCGACGACGCCGAGTCGGCCACCCTGGCCGGGATGGCCGGCTACCTCGCCGCGCGGCGGGCCGAGATCCGCGAGCTGGTCAAGCCCGTCGGCGAGTCGCGGCTGCTCCTGACCACCGGCGCCCGGCCGCGCTGCGGCCGCGAGCAACTGCTGCTCATGCCCAGGTACGCCGGCCTCTGCGGCACCGACCTGGAGATTCTGCGCGGCGAACGGGGCCTGGAACCGGGGGTACTCGGGCACGAGTGCGTGGCCGAGGTGGTCGAGGTGGGTACGGCGGTCTCCGGCCCGCGCCCCGGCGACCTGGTGACGCTCAACCCCAACCACCCGACCGACGACTACCTCAAGCTCGGGCACAACCTGCCCGGGGTGTTCCGGGACCTTCTCGTCAGCGACCTGGGTGCGCTGGCACAGGGGCAGCTCGTCGAGGTGCCGGCGGGCTGCGGCCCGGAGTGGGTGCTGCTGGAGCCGCTGGCGGCGGTACTGCGGGCACACCGGGCCCTCGCCGCGGACTGGGCCGGCCGGGACGTCCTCGTCGTCGGTGCCGGCGTACTCGGCCTGCTGCACCTCGCCGTCGCCCGCGCCCGTGGCGCCCGTACCGTGATCGTCGCCGGCCGGAGCGACCGCAGGCTGCACGCCGCCGTCCACCGTGGACTGCCGGCCCCGGACGCGGTGCTGCCGCTCGGGCCGGGACTCGCCACCGGGGTACGGTCGGCCACCGCCGGCCGGGGCGCCGAGCTGGCGGTGCTGGCGGTGGCCGGTGACGGCGGACCGGCGGCGGCCGAACTCAGCTGGCCGGCGCTGGCCGACGGGGCCGGCCTGCACCTGTTCGGCGGCTTCCGGGCCGGCCGGCTGCTCCGGGTCGGCGACGGCGCGGCACTGGACCCGGGACCGGTGCGGGCCGGTGAGCGTCGGATCGTGCCCAACCCGGCCGGTGGCCGGTGCACCGTGGTCGGCACCCGGGGCGGGCGCGCCGAGGACTTCGCCGCCGCCCGCGAGCTGCTCACCGGGGGCGGCACCCCGGCCGTGCTCGACCTGGCGCCGCTGGTCAGCCACCTCGTCTCGCTGCCCGCGCTGCCGGGCGTGGCGACCGAACTCCTCGACCACGGTACGGTCGGCGGCGGCCCGCCGCTGCGGGTCGTGGTCGACTTCCGGCTCGACGGCACGGTGGTCTCCCCGGTGCCGGCCCGACGGGGTACGCCGTGACCGGGCGGCACTGGGCGGTCGAGCCGAGCGGAGCCGAACTCTGGGCGTACGTGCGGGCGGCGGCCAGCGGCGAGCGGCACGGTCCGGCGGGTACGGTCGCCGCGCTCGCCAGCCTCGCCGGGGTGCCCCGGCTCGGCTGGGTACACCCGCCGGCCTGGCCGAGAGTCTCCCGGCTCACCGCCGAACGGGGCGGCGGTACCCTGCTGCGCGGCTGCCGGCGGGCGGTCTTCGTCGGTACCGGCGGCTGGGCCTTCGGGCTGCGGGCGATCTCCGAGGCGGTGCCGGGACAGTCCGCGATCCGGGTACTTGACTCGCTCGACCCGGAGACGGTGCGCCGGACGCTGCACGAGTGGCCGGGGCGGGGCGCCGTCGCCGGGTTCGCGGTCAGCGCCTCCGGGCGTACCCGGGAGACCCGGCTGCTGGCCGCCACCCTCGCGCTGGCCCGGCACCGGACCGGCGGGGCGGCCCCGGCCTGGCTCAGCGAACGCGGCGGCACCCTCTCGGTGGGCGGCGGGCCCGACCAGGTGGCCCTCTACCACGCCCCACTCTCGGTGCCGGCGCTGCTCGCCGCCCGGATGCTGAGCTGGCCGCACTTCGACGACGCCTACCGGGCGTTCGCCGGTGCGGCCCGGGCGATCGGCGAGTGGGCCGGCGAGGAGTCGGCCCGGCTGCCGGCGACCGGCCGGCCCCGGGTGCTGTTCCGGCTGCCGCCCGGCGCCGGCCCGGGGCTGCGACTCTGGACCCTCCAGGCGGCCCGGCAGGGCTGGGGCGGCAAGTCCGAACGGTTCCGGCCGTGGCCGGACGTTGCGGCCGGACCGGCCTCCGGGCCGGACGTGGCGGCCGGACCGGCCTCCGGCGTCCGGCACGTCGACGAGCACGTCGACGAGCGGACACCGCCGGCGCTGGTGGTCGACGTCGCGGCGGGCATCTCCACGCTGTCCCGGCCGGCCGGGCCGGCCGGTGCGGTCGCCGCCGCGATGGCCGCCTGCTACGCGGTCGCCGCCCTGGTCGCCTGCGTCGCAGTACGGCACGGGTTGCGGTTCGCCACCCACGACGCCGTGGACCACTACAAGCGGCTGGTCCCGGCGGCCCCGACCGCCGCCGACCGGCCCACCGGGGCGGACGCGGTCGCCGGTACCGACGAACTCGCCGGGGTACTCGCCGGCTGGCTGGCCCGGCGGCCCGACCTCACCGCCGTGCACGTCGTCGGCTACGGTGCCGGCCCGGCCGCCGGGGTCGAGGCGGAGCGGCTGGCGCAGCGGCTCGGCCGCCCGGTCGAGGTGCACGAGGGCAGCGGCTGGAACCACCACTCCTACCAACTGGTCTGGCACACCCGCTCGGTCGGGGTGGCAGTGCTGCTCGACCCGGACCCGCCGGTCGGCACCGGCGACTCGGCCCTGGACGGCGCGCTGGCGGCCCAACGGCACACCCTGGACGCGATCGCCGTGGCCACCCACCGTTCGCTGGCGCCGCGCAGCCTGCTGCTGCACTGGCGCGGCGGGCCGGAGCGGGTCCGATGACGTTCCGGATCGGCATCGTCGGCGCCGGGTTCCTGACCCGCCGGGCGCTGCTGCCGGCGATCGCCGCCGCCGACGACCTGCGCCTGGTCGCCGTACTCGACTCCGACGAGGCGGCGCTGCGGGCGGTGGCCGCCGAGGTGCCGGGCGTCTGGTCCGGGACGGACGTGCGGGACTTCCTGCGTACGCCGCTGGACGGGGTGCACGTGGCGACGCCCAACCGGCGGCACGCCGAGTACGCCTGCCGGGCGCTGGCCCGGGGCGTACCGACCCTGGTGGAGAAGCCGCTCGCCGACACCGTCGCTGGTGGACAGTGGATCCTGCGCGCCGCGATGGCCTCCGGCGCGCCCGCGATGATCGGCTACATGTCCCGGTACAACGCCTACAACCGGGCGGTGGTCGAGCTGGTCCGCTCCGGACGGCTCGGCGCACCCCGGTCGATCGCCGCCTGCCACCTCGGGCACCGGCAGGGGGACTGGCGTAACCGGCGGGCCGAGAGCGGCCTCGGCTGCCTCGGCGACCTGGCGATCTATCCGTTGCTGACCGCGGCCGACGTCTTCGACGCCGCGCCGACCGCCTGCCGGGCCACCGGCTATCCCGCCGGTGACCGGGAGCAGACCGAGATCTTCGTCGAGGCGACGGTGTGGTTCGGCGACGAGCGGCGGCTCCAGGTCGAGTCGTCCTTCACCGAGCCACCGGAGACCGGCGTCTCGCGCTACACCGTCGTCTGCGAGCGGGGCCTGCTGGTGGTCCGGAACTCGTGGGCGATGGACTCCGGCGGCTCGGTGCTGGTCTGCGACGAACGGGGACGGCGCTGGCTGCGTCCGGAACCGGTGGATCCGTACCTCGCCCAGTACCGGGCGTTCGCGGCCAGCGCGGCCGGACAGCCGGTACCGGTCGAGGTGGGCGTCGCCCGCGGACTGCGGGACCTGCGGGTGTTGCACGCACTGGAACGAAGCGTCGCCAACGGCGGAGTGCGGTTGGCGTTGACCGGAGGGCAGAACCCATGAAGCTCGTCCTGCACAGCTACACCTTCCGCCGGTACCCCCTGCGGCACGTCTTCGCGGTCGCCGCGCGGCACGGCTGGGACGGCATCGAGCTGGTCCACTTCCACTTCGACCCGACCCGGGTCGAGAGCGAGGTCGCGGCGGCGGCGGCGCTCGGCCGGCGGTACGGGGTGGGCGTGCACTGCGTCGGCTACACCGGGGACTTCGTCGGCGACGACCGGTCGGCCCGGGCCGCCTCGCTGGCCCTGGCCGAGCGGACCATCGCCGCCGCCGCGGCCGCCGGGATCGAGATGGTCAACGGCTGGTCCGGGACCCTGGAACGGGATCCGGACGACTGGCGGGTCAACGGCAGCGCCCTGGCCGAGCAGGTGCACTACGAGCGGGCCGCCGAGGGCTACCGCCGGCTCGGCGACCACGCGGCCCGGCACGGCGTACGGGTGGGAGTGGAGGTGTATCCCGGCTCGGTACACGACACGGTGGCCGGCACCGCGAAGCTGCTGGCGATGGTGGACCATCCGGCCGTGGTCGCCACCGCCGACCCCGGCAACGCCTACGTGGTCAGCGCGGCCGACCGGAATCCCGACGTGCTCGACCAGCTCGCCGGCCGGCTCGGCTACTTCCACCTGAAGAACCTGCACCCGGACGGCGGACGGGCCGACTTCAACGTGGACACCGCCGACGGGGTATTGGACAACTACGCCTGGATCACCAAGGCGGACTCGCTCGGCGTACCGGCGATCTGTGTCGAGTACTGCGGCGACGGTGACCCGCACCCGCCGATCGCCCGGGCCGGCGACTACGTACGCGACTGTCTGGCGCTCCGCGACGACCTCGCCCGCCGGCACGCGGCGGCCGAGGCGGAGGCGGCCGAGGCGGAGGCGGTCGGGGAACTGGCCAGCGGTGCGGCGGCGCTGGCGGGTGCGGCGGGGTCCGGCCGGTGAGCGCGGCACGGCCGCCGGTCCGTCCCGCCGACCGGCCGGTCCGGTGGGGTGTGCTCGGCACCGGCTGGATGGCCGGGCGCTTCGTCGAGGACCTGTTGCGGCTGCCGGACGCCGAGGTGGTGGCGGTCGGCTCGCGTACCGGGGAGGCGGCCGAGCGGTTCGCCACCCGGTACGCGATTCCGCGCGCGCACGGCAGTTGGGCGGGTCTCGCCGCCGACGACCGGGTCGACGTGGTCTACGTGGCGACCCCGCACGCCAGCCACCACGCCGCCACCGCGCTCTGCCTGGACGCCGGCCGGTCGGTGCTCTGCGAGAAGCCGTTCACCCTCAACGCCGGCCAGGCCGTCGACCTGGTGGCCCGGGCCCGCTCGGCCGGTCTCTTCCTGATGGAGGCGATGTGGATGCGCTGCGTGCCGGCGATCCGCCGGCTGGTGACCCTGGTCCGGGACGGTGCGGTCGGGGTACCCCGGCTGGTGCAGGCGGACTTCGGCCTGGTGGGGCCGGTCGACCCGGGTCACCGGCTGCGGGACCCGGCGCTCGGCGGTGGTGCCCTGCTGGACCTCGGGGTCTATCCGGTGACGCTGGCCCAGTTGCTGCTCGGAACACCCGAGACGGTCACCGGGGTCGCCACGCTGAGCCCGTACGGCGTCGACGAGACCACCGCGCTGGTGCTGGGCTATCCGGACGGCGCGCTGGCCAGCCTCTCCTGCTCGATCGTCGCCGACACGCCGTGGACGGCGACGGTCTGCGGCAGCGCCGGCCGGATCGAGCTGGACCGGGGGTTCTTCCGGCCCGCCAGGCTGACCCTGCGGCAGGGTGACGCCGAGCCCCGGATCGTTGAGGTGCCCTACCAGGGGGAGGGGTTCGTGCACGAGGCGGTCGAGGTGATGCGCTGCCTGCGGACCGGGCTGACCGAGAGCCCGCTCGCCACCCTGGCCGACACCGTGGCGGTGCAGCGGATCCTGGACGCCGCCCGGGCCCGGACCGGGGTGCGCTATCCGGCCGACGACGACTGGCCGGCAGCGCCGGACGACCGCTCGACCGGGGCGGACGCCGGGCCGGCCCGGGGCGACGCCCGCCCGGCCGGGCCGGCCCGGGGCGACGCCCGCCCGGCCGGGCTAGGGGAAGACGACCCGGTTGCGCAGGCTGCCGACGATCCGGCCGCAGCGCATCGCGCACCGGGTCACCCAGACGGCGCGGGCTTTGCGGGAGCGGACCAGGTCGGGCAGGTGGCGCAGCAGCCAGCGCCACTCCCGGGCGGCCGGCCGGACCGAGCGGGGTAACCCGGCGGCGGCGAAGTCGCGGTAGAGCCGGGGATGGCTGAGGCCGTACGAGTAGTACTGCCGGGCCATCTCCGGGAGCCGGCGACGCAGCCGGTAGTGCACCACCGCGTCCGGCAGCGCCCCGATCGGGTAGCCGGCGAGCTGCGCCCGCCAGAAGAAGCTGACCTCGTCCGAGCCGTACCGGTAGGCCGGGTCGAAGCCGCCCAGCTCCTCGAAGACGGTCCGGCGCACCCCGCAGTTGGCGCCGAGGGCGTACGGGAGGAAGTCGAATCCGGACTGGAGTGAGCCGGCCGGCTTCTCGGGGCGGGTGGCCAGCGAGACGTCGTCGTTGAGCAGCCGGCGCTCGACGTGTCCGCCGACGGCGGGGAACTCGGCGAGTCCGCGTACCATCCCGGCCACCCAGTCGGGCGCGACCACGTCGTCCTGGTCGCAGAAGAGCAGCAGTTCGCCCCGGCTCACCCGGCAGCCCTCGTTGCGGGCGTAGCTGGTGCCGGCCCGGGCGCCCGCCCGGTGCAGCCGGAGCCCGGGCAGCCGGTCGGCGAAGGCGGCGACGAGTTCCGGCGTACCGTCGGTGGAGCCGTTGTCGACCACGACGAGTTCCCAGCGTCCGGGGTAGGTCTGCCGGGCCAGCGCCGCGAGCTGCGCCCCGATGGTCGCCGCGCCGTTGCGGGCCGGCATGATCACCGAGACCAGACCCGGCCCGGTCCGGACCGGCGGATCGGCCGCCGGGCCCGCCGTCGTCGCGGTCGTCGCCTGTGCGGTCATCGCCGGCTCCGTCCGGTCGGTGGGAAGCGCAGTCGCTCGTCGCCGCCGAGCCAGTGCGACATGGCGGCGGCGAAGTGCTGGTGCCCCTCCCGGAGCGGATGGTCCCAGTCGCCGAACGGCACCCGGCCGAAGACCATCTCCCGGAAGGTCTGCTCCGGCCGGGGCGGCAGCGTCCCGAAGACCAGGTCGGCGCGGAGCGCGCGCATCACCGGTACCGCCTCGGCCGGGACCGGGTCGGGCAGGATCTCCCAGGCGAACGCGAACCGGCTCGGCACGCCGCGACCGGTGAGGTGGTGCTCCAGCAGCAGCCAGTCGACGAAGAAGTTGACCGTCTCGCCGGTGGGGTTGAAGAGGTGCCGCAGGTACGCCTTCGACGGCTTGTCCCCCTCGGCGGCCTTCCAGTCGGCGACCCGCTGCCAGTGCAGCTCGCCGGGGAGCGCCGGGCGTACCCCGAGGTCGGGGCGGACCGGGCCGTCCTCGATCCCGCTGTCGTAGTACTCGTTGCGGCTCAGCGCGGTCCACATGTTGACGAAGAGGATCTGGTCGTAGTCGATCCCGTGCGCCGCCCGGATCGACTCCAGGTGCTGCACGGTGGTGCGGACGGCCCGCCGGTTGGAGCCCCCGTCGCAGGCCAGGTTGACCACGTCGATGCCGAGCTGTCGCCCGAGTACGGCCGGCCAGGCGTCCCGCTCCGGCTCGGCCAGTTCGGCGCCCCGGGCGAAGCTGCAACCGTTGGCCACGAGCAGCCGGATCGTGCTCATGCGGCCGACCTCCCCCGTCCCGTACCTGCGGACCCACGCCGTGGGAACGCTCCCACGTGATGATGGAGGTAAATATATCCAGTACCGCCGAGGTGGGCAACGATGCGGCCGTGTCGGGGGATCTCGGTATGGTCTGGCTGCTGATCTGACCGGCGACAGGAAGTTGACAACCTCGATGACCGGGACGGGCTCCAGATGAACGCCCCAGTGCTGACCCGTCGGGCGCTCAACCGGGCCACCCTGCACCGTCAGCTCCTGCTGGCCCGCGCGGACCGGAGGCCGGCCGAGCTGCTGGAGCACCTGGTCGGCATGCAGGCCCAGACCCCGCACACCTGGTACGTCGGCTTCTGGAGCCGGCTGCGCGACTGCCGCCCCGAGGCGGTGGCGGAGCTGCTGACCACCCGGGAGGCGGTCCGGATCGCGCTGATGCGCTCGACCATCCACCTGGTCACCGCCGCCGACGCGCTGGCGCTGCGACCCCTGTTGCAGCCGGTGATCGAGCGCGGCACGGCGCACACCTACGGGCGGCGGCTGGCCGGCCTGCCCCGCGACGAGGTCGTCGCGGCCGGTCGCGAGCTGCTAGACGAGCGGCCGCTGACTCTCGGGCAGCTCGGCACGGCACTGGGCAGGCGGTGGCCGGACCGCGATCCGGCCGCGCTGGCGCAGGCGGTCCGGGCCTGGGTGCCGCTGGTCCAGGTGCCGCCCCGGGGCGTCTGGGGCCGCAGCGCGCTCGCCGCGCACCAGAGCGTCGAGCACTGGCTCGGCATCGCGCCACCCCGGGCAGCCTCCGCCGAGGAACCGGCCCGCTCCGTGGAGGGATCGGCCCGCTCCGTCGAGGAGCTGGTCCTGCGCTACCTGGCCGCCTTCGGCCCGGCCAGCGTGCGCGACGTGCAGGTCTGGTCCGGCCTGACCCGGCTCGCCGAGGTGCTGGAGCGGCTGCGCCCGAGCCTGGTCACCTTCCGCGACGAGAGCGGCGCCGAGCTTTTCGACCTGCCCGACGCCGTACGCCCCGACCCGGACGTTCCGGCGCCGCCCCGGTTCCTCTACGACTTCGACAACCTGCTGCTCTCGTACGCCGACCGGTCCCGGGTGCTCACCGACGAGTTCCGCGCCCGATCGGCCGTCCGAAACGGCCAACTGCCCCGGGGCCTCCTGCTCGACGGCGTCACCGCCGGCATCTGGACGACCGCCATCGAGCGGGACAGCGCCCTGCTCACCGTCGAACCGTTCACCCGGCTCTCCGCTGTGGACGCCGAGGCGCTGACCGTCGAGGGGGTGGGCCTGCTCCGCTTCCTGGCCGGCGAGGAGTGCCGGCCCGAGGTCAGGATCGTGGCTCCGAGCTGACCGGCTCGGCGGGGCGCGGCCGATCCGGACGGGGCCGGACCGCTCCGGCGGCCAGCGCGACGAAGAGCGCGAGCAGGGCGGGGATCGCCAGGGCGCGGGGCAGCCCGGAGAGTTCGGCGACGCCGCCGATCACCACCGGTCCGACCAGGAAACCGAGGTACCCCAGGCCGGCGACCCGGGCCAGCGCCCGGCCGGCCTGGCTCGGGTCCCGGTTGCCGGCGGCCGAGAAGACCTGCGGCGCGATGCAGGACAGGCCGGCACCGAGGCAGCCGAATCCGAGCAATCCGGCGACCGGGTGGTCGAGCACGAGCGCGCCGCCGAGCCCGACGGCGGCGAGGATCCCGCAGCCGCGTACCAGGACGACCGGTCCCAGGGCGGCGGCCAGCCGGTCGCCGACGAGCCGGCCGGCGGTCATCATGATCGAGAAGGCCGCGAACGCGGCGGCGGCGAAGCCGGGGCCGCTGCCCAGGTTGTCGCGCAGATACACGGTGCTCCAGTCGGCGGCGGCGCCCTCGCCGACCAGGCAACAGAATGCCAGTACGCCGAGGAACAGCACCCCCGGCGGCTCCCGCCGCGCCACAGTGTCGCTCTCGGCGGCGGTGTCGGCGGGTGTGGCGGTCGGCGGCGTCATCGCCTGCCCGGGGTGTGGCAGGGCCCAGCGGGCGCCCCAGGTGGCGAGACCGAGCGCGACCAGCGCGGTCGTCCACAGCGTGGCGACGACGCTGGCATCGGCGCGGGCGAAGAGCCCGCCGAGCGCCGCGCCGAGGAAACCGCCGATGCTGTAGACCGCGTGGCACGACGAGAGCATCGGGCGACCCCGCGCGCGCTCCACCTCGACCGCGTTGGCGTTCATCGCGATGTTGAGGGTGCCGTGCACCGTGCCGAAGACGAAGAGCGCCAGGGTCAGCGTGCCGAGGTTGCCGGCGTAGCCGGGCAGCAGCAGGCAGCCGCCCTCGGCGAAGGCCACCGGCAGCATCACCCGGACGCTGCCGTACCGGTCGACCAGGCGCCCGGTGAACTGCATGCCGGTGATGGCGCCGGCGGCGAGCCCGAGCAGGCCCACGCTGAGCTGGCCGTCGCTCAGCCCCAGACTCTCCTTGACCGCGGGGATCCGGGCCGTCCAGGTGCCGATCGCCATCCCGAAGAGCAGAAAGAGCAGCGACACCGCGACCCGGCCACGGCGCAGCGCGGCGGGGTCGTCGAGGGACGGCGGCACGTCACCCCCAGCGGGTACCGGAAAGGATCTCAGCCAACACCCGTCAGGGTCGCTCGGCAAGCCCCTGTTGCCCGGCCCGGCTCCGGACGAACGCCTCGATCCCGTCCAGCACCCGTTGCAGCCCGAACTCGAACGACCGGGCCGGGTCGGCCGGGGCGTCGTGCTCGGCACCGGCCGCCGCGCCGACCCGGGCCGCCACGGGGTAGCGCTCGGCGTCGAAGACCTGCTCCAGCAGGGGTGCGAAGCGCTCCCACCACTCCTGGACGGTCATCCCGGTACGGCGCTGCATCTGGGCGGCCTCCACGGCGCCGCGTACCGCGCCGTGCACGTAGTCGGAGACCAGGCCGACCAGGAGGTCCATCTCGATGTCGGTCAGGCCGAGCCCGGCGACGACGGTGAGTTCCCGGTCGTACTTGGCCACCGAGTTGGGGCCGAGCACCGGAAGGCTGGTCGCGACCTGGAGCAGCCAGGGGTGCCGGAGGTAGCGGTCCCAGTTTTCCCGGGCCAGCCGTTCGAGCCGGCTCCGCCAGTCGCCCTGGTCGTCCTCCGGGGTGGCGGCCCGGGCATGCACGGTGTCGAACATCACGTCGATCAGCTCGGCCTTGCCCGGCACGTACGTGTACAGCGACATCGCGGTGACCCCGAGCTCGTCGGCGACCCGCCGCATGGAGAGCGCCGGCAGCCCCTCGGCGTCGGCGATCTCGATCGCCGTCTGGACGATCTGGTCCACCGTGAGCTTGGGTTTCGGTCCCCGGCGCGGGCGTTCCGGCCCGCCCCAGAGCAGTTCCATGCTCCGCTTCGGGTCGCCACTGCCGCTGTACTCCGTCGTCACCTCGCCATTCTCCCCGGACTTGAATTCCTTACAGCGTACGCTATAGTTGCGCGTCAACTCTATACGGCGTACATGATTTGGGGTGGTCATGCACGACAACGCTCTGGCGATCCGGACCGAGGGGCTGCGCAAGCGGTACGGCGACCGGCTCGCCCTGGACGGGCTCGACCTGCACGTCCCCGCCGGTACGGTGCACGGCCTGCTCGGGCCGAACGGCGCCGGCAAGACCACGGCGGTACGCATCCTCGCCACCCTGCTCCGGTTCGACGCGGGACGGGCCGAGGTGGCCGGCTACGACGTGGCCCGCCAGCCCGACCAGGTCCGCTACCGGATCGGGCTGGTCGGCCAGCACGCGGCGGTCGACGAGATCCTCTCCGGCCGGCAGAACCTGGCGATGTTCGGCCGGCTCTACCACCTGCCCGGCGCCGTCGCCGACCGTCGGGCGGACGAACTGCTGGACCGGTTCGGCCTGGCCGACACCGATGACCGGCCGGTCGGCCGGTACTCGGGCGGGATGCGGCGCCGGCTCGACCTGGCCGCCGGGCTGATCCTGGCCCCGCCGGTGCTCTTCCTCGACGAGCCGACGACCGGGCTGGACCCGCGCGGACGCAACGAGGTCTGGGAGGCGGTACGGGCCCTGGTGGACGCCGGTACGACGGTGCTGCTCACCACCCAGTACCTCGACGAGGCCGACCAGCTCGCCGACCGGATCTCGGTCGTCGACGCCGGTCGGATCGTCGCCGACGGTACGCCGGACGCCCTGAAGAGCCGGCTCGGCGGCGACCGGATCGACGTACTCCTGCACCGGCTCGACGACCTGCCGGCGGCGGCCACGCTGCTCGGCCGGATCGCCGACGGTCCCGTCGAACGCGACGACGACGAGCGGCGGATCAGCGCGCCGGTACGGGACCGGATCGGCACCCTCACCGCGCTGGTACGCGGCCTGGACGAGCACGGCATCGCGGCCGAGGACATCGCGCTGCGCCGGCCGACCCTGGACGAGGTCTTCATGCACCTCACCGGCAGCCGCACCAGCACCGGCACCCGACCCTCGAACCAAAGCCCGGCGAACTCCACATTGGGCCCGGCTGGCGGACCGACGACGAGCAGCGGAAGGTGGCACCTTGACCACGACGACGATCCCGTTCCCGCCCGTACAGGGCCGGCACCGGCTGCGCTGGGCGGTCGCGGACGGTTGGACGATCACCCGCCGCGACCTGGCGCACTGGGCCAGGCAACCGGTGCAGGTCGTCCTCGGACTGCTCTTCCCGATCATGGTGGTACTGATGTTCGGCTACCTGTTCGGCGGCGGCATGGCGCTGCCGGGCGGCGGCGACTACCGGGAGTTCCTGATGCCGGGCATGTTCGCGATGACCATGCTCTTCGGCATCGAGTCCACCTACACCGCGGTCGCCACCGACGCGTCCCGGGGGATCACCGACCGCTTCCGGGCGATGCCGATGGCCCGCTCGGCGGTGGTGGTCGGCCGCTGCGCCGCCGACCTGCTCAACGCCGCCCTCGGCCTGGCGGTGATGGTCGGCTGTGGACTCGCGGTCGGCTGGCGCTGGCACGGTGGCCTGGCCTCCGCACTGGCCGGCTTCGGACTGCTCCTGCTGCTCCGGTTCGCGGTGCTCTGGGCCGGCATCTACCTCGCGCTGCTGTTGCGCAACCCGGAGGCCGTGGTCGTGATGCAGATCCTGGTCTGGCCGGTGCTGTTCCTCTCCAACGCACTCGTCTCGCCGGAGACCATGCCGGGCTGGCTCGGGGCGGTGGCCGAGGCGAACCCGCTCTCCGCGACGATCTCCGCCACCCGGGAACTCTTCGGCAACCCGGGCTGGGGCGGTGACTCCTGGACCGGTCGGCACGCCGTCGCGCTGGCGCTGGGCTGGCCGGTACTGCTGACGGCGATCTTCCTGCCGCTCTCGGTACGTCGCTACCGGCAGCTCGACCACTAGCTGTAGGGACCAGCATCGTTGTTGACGCGGCTGATGGGTGGTTGGCCTCCGAGTGCGGTGTGTCCGCGATGGTGGTTGTAGGTGTGGATCCAGGTGGGTAGAGCGTCGGCGCGGTGTTGGTTGCTGGTCGGGTGTCGAGTGGGGGAGGGGGGGGGGGCGGGGTGGCGCGGGTCGGGTGACGGTGGGTAGCGGTGATGGTAGAGGGCTTGTGTAAATGCATATGGTGTGGCTGGGTGAATTGGTTGTTGAGGTGATGCTGTTGGGGGAGGGTGGTGGTGGTCACTTTAGTGGGTGTGTATAAGAGACAGGGGGTGGGGCGGCGGGCGGTCGGCGACAGCGGCAGGTAGCCACCGATCGGTTCCCGGCCGAGCAGCTCGGCGACGGCCGCCGACTGCGCCCCGGTGCCGTTGCGGGCGTCGAACCGGGCGGCCAGTTCCCGGGCCGTACCGGCCAGTTCGTCGGCCAGCGCCGCCACCGGCACCTCCGCCGCCGGCCGATCGAGGTGCCCGGGGCGCTGCACCGGCAGCTCTCCGTGGCCCTCGGCGGTCAGCCGGTGCAGCAGCAGCGCCCCGCTGGCGGCGAAGGTCATCGCGTCGGCCGGCGACGGCGGCTCGTCCAGCCACCCGAGATGCCGTTCCAGCAGCTCCAGCCCGCGCGCCTCGTTGCCGGTCAACGCGCAGAACGTCAGGTGGTCACCGACCAGCGACATGTTCGCGATGTTCGTCCGGTGCCGACGGTACGCCCGCAGGTGCGCGTCCCGCGCCTGCTCCCGCCGGCCGGTGTGCAGGTACGGCAGCAGCAGCGCGGTGAGTACGCACTGCGGCTGCTCGACACAGCCCAGCCGGCCGGCGAGCACCGGCTCGGCCAGCGCCACCGCCTCCTCGTACCGGCCGAGCGAGGCGAGGTATTCGATCTGGTCCGTCGGGTCGCAACCGGCACAGTCGGAGAGTTCGTCCCGGGGTGCGGTGGTCCACCGGCGGTACCACTGCGCGGCCTCGTCCGCCGCGCCGACGTGCACCGCCACCTGGTGCCGGTATTTGTAGACCATCTGGAGGCTGTGGCCGCCGCTGCGATAGCGCCTCTCCATGTCGTCGAGTACCGCCATCGTGCGGTCCAGCGGAATCTCGGGAAACTCGAGCAGGCCGCTGACCATGTGCTTGAAATACCAGAGCAGGGTGTGCAGGTGCCGCTGCTGGTACGGCCTCGGGTTGCGGTCGAACTCGGCCAGGCACCAGGAGAAGGTGACGAACGACCGGGCCGGCTCGCCGCCGTAGTAGTAGGCGGCGGTGGCGAGCATCCGGGCCGCGAACCCGAGCTGCTCGTCGCCGGTGGCGTCCACCTGCCGGAGCAGTGCTTCGGCGGCGGCGACCTGACCGCTGCCGTACGGCATCTCGCCGACCCGGTCGATCGTCCGCCAGAGGTCGTCGGTGTCCCGGCCCATCGTCACTCCTGTCCTGGTACGGCGCGGCCGAGCAGGCCGAGGAACGAGCTGTTCAACAGGGCGGCGTCGGCGGGGCGGATCGGGTGGTAGCCGAGCAGCAGCGCCTGGCCGTACAGGGCCTCGACGGCGAGCCCGACCAGCGCCGGGTCGCCGAGCGCGCTGACCCGGCGGACCAGCGCGTTACGGTGGTTGAGCACCAACTGCGGGCGCTCGGCCGGGCCGGAGGCGGCGAGCGCGTCGAGTACCCCGGCCCAGGTCTCGTCGGCCCGCTCCCGGGTCGACCGGAGCTGCTCCTCGAAGGCCGCCGACCGGCTCACCAGATAGAGCGCCGGCAGCGACGCCGGGGCGTACGACCGGAGCACCACCTCGACACCGAGCCGGTCCAGGGCACGCTGCGCGGCGACGACGAACGGCCGCAGCGCCAGCTCCGTTCCCGGGTCGAGGGCGTCGAATCGGGTGGTCAGGTCGTTCGGCTCCAGCCGTTCGACCAGCACCGACCGGTCCACCGTCGGCAACCGCTCGATGATCTCGGTGTCGTACGTGTAACCGGCGTTGACCACCGCCAGGTCCTGCGCCGCCGCCACCCCGGCGAGCTGGCGGAACTCGTCGATGCTGGCCGCGTAGCGGATCAGCCCGTGCCGCTCGCGGAACTCGGCCAGGGTGGTCTGCCCGGTGTTGGTCTCCATCGGCCACCAGCGCTCGACCAGCCGGAGCATCTCGTCGTCGTGCAGGGCCAGCGCCTTCACCCCGAGATGGTGCACCTGGAGGAACTCGGCGAGCCGGCGCGGCGCGCTGTCGGCGAGCCGGACCAGCCAGCCCCGGAGCTGGTCGCCGAGCGCCTCCCGGGTCGCCTCCAGCAGACTGTCCTCGTAGAGCGCCTCCCGGCTGGCGGTCGGGCGCAGTTCGGTGGAGTCGACGACGCAGCGGGCGAAGAACGCCCAGTCCGGCAGCAGCCCCTCGGCGCCCTCGGTCAGCAGCATCCGCTTCAGGTAGACCCGGTGACCGGCCCGCCCGGCCGGGTTGACCGGGGTGGGCAGCACGAACGCCGCACCGGTCAACCCCGCCTCCGGCACCGACAGCGGTACGACGTCGAACGGGGTGAAGCCGAGCGCCTCGCGGGCGTACCCGACGAGGTTGTCCCGGCGGGCGGACGGCGAGGTGCCGGCGGTGGCCGACCACGGCGGTGGCCCGGTGGTGGTCTCGACGTCGCCGACCAGTACCCGGATCGGCAGCAGCGAGCCGAAGAGCCGGGCCAGCTCGGTCACCGTCGGCCGGGTCAGCCACTGGTCGGCGTCCCGGCGCGGAACCAGCGTGACGGTGGTGCCCGGCTCGGCGCGCTGGTTGTCGGCGGCGGCCAACTCGACCCGGTAGCGGCCGTCGGCGAACCCGGTCCAGAGCACGGTCGGCTCGCCGCCGTGCCGGGTGCACACCCGGACCTCGTCGGCGACCAGGAAGCAGGAGAGCAGGCCGATGCCGAACTGGCCGAGGAACTCGTGGCGGGCGAAACCCAGCTCGTCCCTTTTGGAGCTTCGGCCGATGGTGGCGAGCAGCTCGTGCACCTGGGACTCGGTCAGGCCGATCCCGGTGTCGTGCACCCGCAGTGTGCCGTCCCCGGTCAGCTCCGGCGGCTCGATCCGGACCACGGCCGGCGCGCCGGGCTCGGTGGCCCGGCGTGCGGTGATGGCGTCCACCGCGTTCTGCAACAGCTCCCGCACGTAGACCCGGGGACTGCCGTAGAGGTGATGGCTGAGCAGGTCGACCACGCCGCGGAGGTCGACCTGGAAGGTCCGGTCCACGATCTCTTCACTCACTCCCGTCCGGTGACGGCGCTCACGGTACCGGCCCCGGGCGACACGCCGCTTCCGGCTTTTCCGCCGACTTTTTCCGGCATCCGGCGGGCGTTCGGCTTGACCCTCGACCCGATCGAGACCGCAGGCTCGCCCGGTCGTCCGGTGCCGTGACGGCGAATCGAGCAGAGACGCCGCTACGGCGCGAGCCGAGGAGAGGTGGTCACCCCGATGGCCGGAGCGACGGCGAGGTTGGGTTTGGGCTCCGCCCGGCGTACCCGGTTCGGCGGGTTCTGGACACTGTGGACGGCGACCGTGCTGTCGCGGCTCGGCGACGCGCTGCGTACCCCGGCCCTGGCGTTGCTCGCCGCGTCGGTCAGCCGCGATCCCCGGGTCGTCGCGTCGGTGGTGGTCGCCGGACAGCTCCCGCCGCTGCTCTTCGGCCTGCTCGGCGGCGTCTACGCCGACCGTTGGGACCGGCGCCGCACAATGGCCATAGTGGACGGCCTGCGTGCCGTCCTGGTCGCCGGCTTCGCGCTGCTGGTCGGCACCGGCGACGTCGGGATCGTCGCGCTCGTCTGCTGTGCCCTCCTGCTCGCCACCCTCGGCGTCGTCTTCGACGCGGCGGCGTTCGCCGTACTGCCCGGCATCGTGCCCGCCGACCGCCTGGCGGTGGCCAACGGCCGGCTCCAGGCGGGCACGGCGGTCGCCGGCGGCTTCGTCGGCGCACCGCTGGCCGGGGTGCTCTTCGCGGTCGCCGCAGCCCTGCCGTTCGCCGTCGACGCGGTCACGTTCGCGGTCGCCGCCCTGCTGGCGCTGACCCTCCGCCCCACCCCGCCAATGGGTCCGACCCCGACCCCGACCCCGACTCCCACTCAAATCTCACATCCGCTGCTGTCCGCGCCGCGTCCGCTGCTGTCCGCGCCGCGTCCGCTGCTGTCCGCGCCGCGTCCGCTGCTGTCCGCGCCGCGTCCGCTGCTGTCCACGCCGCGTCCTGTCGGGGGGCGGGGTGCCGCCTGGCGGGCGGCCGGGGACGGGCTGCGCTGGATCTGGCGGGACGCCACCATGCGCCGGATCACCGGGTTGACCGTGGTCACCAACCTCGCCACCAGCGGCCTGATCGCGATCATCGTGCTCTACGCGCTGGAGGTACTGGCCGTGCCGGCCGCCGGCTACGGACTCTTCATGGCGGCGGCGGTGTTCGGCGCACTGGTCGGGGGACTCTGCGCCGGCCGGCTCGCCACCCGGCTCGGCACCCTGCCCGGGTTGCGCTGGGTGCTGGTGGCCGAGACGCTCGCGGTCGCCGCGCTGGCCATGGCCCGGCACCCGGTGCCGGGAGCGATCGCACTCGCCCTCTTCTCCGCCGGCACCGCGACCTGGAACGCGCTCTGGTCGGCGTACGGGCAGCGGAACGTTCCCGCCGAACTGCTCGGCCGGGTCGGCAGCGCCCAGCGTACGGTCGGACTGCTGGCCGCCCCGGTCGGCGCGATCCTGGCCGGAGCGCTCGGTTCCGCCGCCGGCCTACCCCCGGTGCTCTACGCCGCCACCGCCATCTTCGCCCTCACCACCGCCGCCTCCTGGCACTCCCTCCGCCCCACCCGGGGAACCACCGTCGAGGCGGAGCGTTCGGCTCGCCATGATCTGCCGGACGCTACGTCCTGACATGATGCGCGGGTGCGTGCGTCGGTGGGGGTGGTGCGGGAGTTGGTGACCGGAGTCGTGCCGTGGGACGAGGTGGAGGCGGAACACCGGTCGGCGACGCTGCACTGGCTGAGCGGCACCGACGACGTGTTCCGACGGGTCAAGCCGGCAACCCCGCCCCGGCACCTCGTCTCGTACGTCGTACCGGTCGATCCGGCCGACGGCAGCGTGCTGCTGGTCGACCACGTCAACGCGGGGCTGTGGCTCCCGCCGGGCGGGCACGTCGACCCGGACGAACACCCCGCCGACACCGCCCGTCGAGAGGCGTGGGAGGAGCTGGGTGTACCGGTCGGAGCTGGCCTCGTCGGGGAGGAGCCGGTGTTCGTCACCGTGACCCGTACCGTCGGGATCGACGCCGGGCACACCGACGTGAGTCTGTGGTTCGTGCTCCGACTCGACCGGCAACACCCGCTCACACCGGACAGCGGCGAGTTCCGGGAAGCCCGCTGGTGGTCACCGGCAGAGCTACGCGACGCCGATCCCGCCCGCTTCGACCCACATTTCATCCGCTTCTGCGCCAAGCTCCAGCGGATGCACTGCTGAGGAGGCGGGTAGGGCGCCGACCGTCAGCGCGCCCGAGCCTGCCGGACGAACGAGCGCCACGCCTACGGGGCGAAGACCAGGGCCGGACCTGTCGGATCCCTACTGTCCCGAACCCCGACTACCCCCCGGCAGGTTGTCGCCACCTCCACACAGTTGCCACTGTGCCCGTCGCTGCGCGTGCTCTTGCGTCAAGCCGCCCCGGTCGACTCCGCCTCTCCGCGCGCCCTGGCCTGTCAACGGGCCCGGCTCAGCCTGCTGCACACCTACCGCGACGACCGGATCGGGCTGCTGGTCTACCTCGCCAGCCAACTCGCCCGCGCGGAGCCATCAAGATTCTTGTCGAATTGAGGCGCGCTGCTAACCACAGTTCTACAAGAATCTTGGGGGACACCTGCACGACGGCGCCGGAACCGGCCCGAGGCGTCACGCCTCTACCCGGCATGACGACGACGAGGCGGGACGTGTTGCGGATGACCGGCGCGCTGCTGGCCGGCTCCGCCGGGATCGGGGCGGTCACGGCCAGCGGCGGCTGCGAATTCCGAGCCGACGACCGAGCCGACGACCGGGCCGACGAGGACGCCCGCCGCAGGCTGGCCCCGGCTGACGCGCTGGTGGTGGAACTGGCCGACGGCAGGTTGGCGGTGGTCGACGCGGCGACCGGCCGGGTGCTGGTCCAGCCCGCCCCGGCGGTGGTCAGCGGCGACGGGCGGCGGCTGGTCCGGGTCGAGCGCCCGGACGGCGGTACCAGGTTGACCAGTCACCAACTGCCGGACGGCGCGGCTGTCAGCGCCGGCACCCTGACCGGGGCGCTCACGGTCCGGACCACCTCGGCCGACGGCGGCCTGGTGGCACTCGCCGACGACGCCGGTCCGGGGCACACGCCGTACCGGCCGGGGCCTCGGGAGCGGACGACGATCGTGGTCGCCGACGGTGCCGGCCAGCGGCGTCGGCTGGAGTTGCCCGGCAACCTCGAACCGGAGGCGTTCGACACGAGCAACCAGGCGCTCTTCGTCCTCGACTATCTGCCGCCGACCGCGCCGGACCGGTACCGGGTGCGGGTCGTCGACCTCGCCTCGGGTCGGGTGGAGCCGCTGCTGACCCGGGTGAAGGCGGTGGTGCCGGCGGGTGCCGAGGAGGAGATGCGCGGCGAGGGCCGGCAGGCGGTCTACGACCGGCAGCGCAACCGGCTCTTCACGCTCTATACCCACCAGCCGGACCACGTGCACACCCGGGACCGGATCGCCGCGACGGCGGACCCGAACGGTGCCGGGGCCCGGGACGACGCCCCGCACGTGCACGCCTTCGTGCACACCCTCGACCTGACCGAACGCTGGGCGTTCTGCGTCGACCTGCCGGCACCGTTCGGCGAGCGTGCGGCGACGGGGCACACGATCGCGCTGAACCGGGACGGCAGCCGGCTCTACGTGGCCGACACCGGCACCGGTGCGCTGGCCACGATCGACCCCGACGGGCTGACCGTGCTGGAGAGCATCCGGTTCGACGCGCCGGTCGACACCGCCAGCTCGACCAGCGCCGCGCCGGCCGCCGCGGCCTTCGACGGGGCCGGGACGCTGCTGGTCGGGGCCGGCCGCGAGGTGGTCGGAATGGCGGCCACCGGCGGCGACGGCGCGGTGCCACGCTGGTCCACCCCGGCCGAGGTACGCGGCCTCGCCGGCCCGCCCGACGGCTCCCGGCTCTACGTCGGCCAGCCCGACGCCGTACTCCGGGTCGACCCCGGCAGCGGGACGGTACGGCAGCGTATCGACGTACCCGGGTTGGTGGCCCTGCGGCAGGTTGTCCCCGCCGGGCCGGAGAACGGGCGGTAGGACTAGCCGAGGCCGCCCGGCTGGTCGCCCTGGACCACGGGTGCCCGGACCAGGTTGCCCCACTCGGTCCACGAGCCGTCGTAGTTGCGCACCCGGGGATAGCCGAGCAGGTGCCGCAGCACGAACCAGGTGTGGCTGGACCGCTCGCCGATCCGGCAGTACGCGATCACGTCGTCGTCCGGGGAGAGCCCGAGCTGGTCGGCGTAGATCGCCCGTAGCTCGTCGGGGCCCTTGAAGGTGCCGTCGTCGTTCGCCGCCGACTTCCACGGCTTGCTCAGCGCGCCCGGGATGTGGCCGCCGCGCAGCGCGCCCTCCTGCGGGTACTCCGGCATGTGGGTCAGCTCGCCGGTGTACTCCTTCGGCGAGCGGACGTCGACCAGCGGCCGGGCGGCCGCGATGTGCGCCAGCACCTGGTCCCGGTACGCCCGAATCGGCGCATCGTCCCGCTGCGGCGTCGGATAGTCCGCCGGAGGCCGCTCGGTCTTCTCCCGGGTCAGCTCCCGCCCCTCGGCGACCCACTTCTGCCGGCCACCGTCGAGCAGCCGCACGTCGGGGTGCCCGAAGAGGGTGAAGACCCAGAGCGCGTACGCCGCCCACCAGTTGAAGTTGTCGCCGTAGAAGACGATCGTGTCGTCCCGGCCGATCCCCTTCGCCGCACAGAGCTTGGCGAACGCCTCGGCGTCGAGGTAGTCCCGGGTCACCTGGTCGTTCAGCTCCAGGTGCCAGTCGACCTTGACCGCGCCCGGGATGTGCCCGGTCTCGTAGAGCAGCACGTCCTCGTCCGACTCGATCACCACCAGCCCCGGCTGGCCCAGGTGTTCGGCCAGCCACTCGGTGGTGACCAGGCGTTGCGGGTCGGCGTAACCCTGGAGGCTCGGTGCGGGATCGCTCGGCATCGGCATGATCCCCACCGTACGCCGGGCCGTCGGTGGAGGAGGCCGGCTCTCCTCGGTTACCGTCGTCACATGGCGGAGCCGACCCGGACAGGCGTACGACACGAGGGTCGGACCTTCCGACGCGAGGACTGGTACGGCGACGAGTTCGTCGAGCACGAGTACGTCGACTGCGAGTTCTTCGACGTCGACCTGACCGAGGCGACCCTGGAACGAACGAGCTTCACCAACTGCGCCTTCGGCAACGTACGGTTCAACGCCTCCCGGCACACCGACTCGGCGTTCCTGCGCTGCACCTTCACCCGGTGCAACTTCTTCGAGGCCGAGTTCGCCGGCTGCAAGCTGGTCGGCAGCACCTTCGTCGAGTCGTCGGTGCGGCCGCTCACCGTGCTCGGCGGGGACTGGTCGTTCGTCGGCCTGCCCGGCGCCGACCTGCGCGGCGTCACCATCCAGGGCGTACGGATGCGCGAGGCGGACCTGACCGGCGCGAACTGCACCGACGCGATCCTGACCAACGTCGACCTCTCCGGCGCGCAGCTGCGCGCGGCCCGGTTCGTCCGATCCGACCTGCGCGGCAGTGATCTCAGCACCCTCGACCCGACCACCGTCGAACGCTCCGGCGCGATCGTCGACCAGAGCCAGACGATCGTGCTCGCCCAAGCGCTCGGCTTCCAGGTCGGCTGAGCACCGCCCCGGCAGGGTCAGTCCACGAAGGGCTGCCGTTGCGGGTACGGCTCCAGCACCGGCCGCTTGGCCGTGATCGTGTCGCCGGACGACCGGCCGGTGATCCGGCGCCTGATCCACGGTGCGAAGTGCTGCCCCACCCAGCGCAGGTCGGCGCCCCGGGCCGCCAGCCACGGCGTCGGCGCGGGCCGGGGCGGCACCACCAGCCAGCCGTCGTCCGGTACGACGTCGAGCGCGGCCAACACCCGGGCGGCGACCCGGCGGTGCCCGGCGGCCGAGAGGTGCAGCCGGTCGGGGCTCCACAGCGCCGGGTTGTGGAAGACCTCGTCGGCGAAGAGGTCGACCAGCTTGGCCCCGTGCCGCTGTGCCGTCTCGCCGACCGCCCGGTTGAGCATCGCCACCCGGGGGGCGACCAGCCGCTGCCCGGGCAGTCGGGCCATCACGTCGGCGAACCGGAACAGCAGCACGTCCGCCCCGGTGGCGCGGAACTCGGCGACGACCTTGTCGAAGCGCTCGATCAGGGCGTCCGGGTCGAAGTTGCGGCGCAGTACGTCGTTGCCACCGGCGGCGAAACTGACCAGCTCGGGGCGCATCGCGAGGGCGGCGGGCACCTGCTCGGCCACGATGTTGCCGAAGAGCCGGCCCCGGATCGCCAGGTTGGCGTACCCGAAGTCCGGCCCGGCCTCGGCGGCCAGCGTCGCGGCCACCAGGTCGGCCCAGCCGCGGAAGCTGCCGTCCGGATACGGGTCGTCCAGGCCCTCGGTGAAACTGTCCCCGACCGCCACGAAGTTGCGCCAGCGCACGTCGCGCCTCCCCTGCACCGCTCTGTCCACCCGATCGACCCTCCCCGCCCGATCGACCGGGAGCCAGTCTGTCAGCCCGGCACCGTCCCGGGTACGCCCGGCGCGGGAAGGTGACCGGGACCGCACGGTGCGCGGCGAGGGCGCCGCCGAGCAGACGCACCCGTCGGCGGACAATTCCGGTGCCTCGCTCCCGCCTGCGGGTCTACGCTGCCCGGATGCTGCTACGGATGTCCACGCTGTTTCTGCGTACGCTGCGCGAGGACCCGGCCGACGCGGAGGTGCCGAGCCATCGGCTGCTGCTCCGGGCCGGTTACGTCCGTCGCGCCGCCCCGGGCGGCTACACCTGGCTCCCACTCGGCCGGCTGGTGCTGGACCGGGTCACCGAGGTGGTCCGGGAGGAGATGGTCGCGATCGGCGGCCAGGAGGTGCTCTTCCCGGCCCTGCTGCCCCGGGAGCCGTACGAGACGACCGGCCGGTGGACCGAGTACGGCGACGACATCTTCACCCTCACCGACCGGCGTGGCGCGGAGTACCTGCTCGGGCCCACCCACGAGGAGATGGCCGCCCTGCTGGTCCGGGACACCTTCACCTCGTACCGGGACTTCCCGGTCTCGATCTTCCAGGTGCAGACGAAGTACCGCGACGAGGCGCGGCCCCGGGCGGGGCTGCTGCGCGGGCGGGAGTTCCTGATGAAGGACTCCTACTCCTTCGACCTGGACCGGGCGGGGCTGGCGGCGGCGTACGACCGGCACCGTGCGGCGTACCAGCGGATCTTCGACCGGCTCGGGTTGACGTACACGATCGTTGCCGCGACCTCGGGCGCGATGGGCGGCTCCGCCTCGGAGGAGTTCCTGGCCTCGACCCCGGTCGGCGAGGACACCTTCGTCGGCTGTACCGCCTGCGACTACGCGGCCAACACGGAGGCGGTGACCACCCCGCCGGCCCCGGCCGGCGACGTGCGGGCCCACCCCCCGGCGCAGGTGTACGACACCCCGGACACGCCGACCATCGAGTCGCTGGTCGCGCTCGCCAACGACCGGCGGCTCGGCGGCCGGACCGACTGGACGGCCGGCGACACCCTGAAGAACGTCGTCGTCGAGCTGCGCCGGCCCGGCTCGGACGAGCCGGAGTTGCTGGTCGTCGGCATCCCCGGGGACCGCGAGGTCGACCTCAAGCGGCTCGGCGCGGTGTTGAGCCCGGCCACCGTGTCGATGTTCGACGGCTTCGCCGACCGGCCCGAGCTGGTCCGCGGCTACCTCGGCCCGCAACTGCTGGCCAAGCTCGGCATCCGCTATCTGGTCGACCCCCGGGTGTCGCCCGGCACCGCCTGGCTGACCGGCGCCAACGAGCCGGGCCGGCACGCCACCGACGTGGTCTGCGGGCGGGACTTCACCCCGGACGGGACGATCGAGGCGGCCGAGGTCCGGGCCGGTGACCGCTGTCCGGCCTGCCGTCCCGGGGTGCTGACGATCCGCCGGGGTGTCGAGATCGGGCACGTGTTCCAGCTCGGCCGCCGCTACACCGACGCGTTCCGGGTCGACGTGCTCGGCCAGGACGGCAAACCGGTCCGGCTGACGATGGGCTGCTACGGCATCGGGGTGTCCCGGGCGGTGGCGGCGATCGCCGAACAGCACCACGACGACCGGGGACTGGTCTGGCCGGCGGCGGTGGCGCCGTGCGACGTACACCTGGTGGCCGCCGGCAAGGGGCCGCAGTTGGAGGCGGCGCTGGAACTCGGCGGGCAGCTCGCCGGGCGTGGCCTGCGGGTGCTGGTCGACGACCGGACGCACGTCTCGGTCGGGGTCAAGTTCGCCGACGCCGAGCTGATCGGCATCCCGCGCGCCGTCGTGGTCGGCCGCCGCTGGTCCGACGGGTACGTCGAGCTGCGCGACCGCGCCACCGGGGACCGTACCGAGCTGACGGCGGCGGAGCTGCTGGCCCGGCTGACCGCTCCGGACGGCGTCTAGTCCGTCGACCGGGCGGCCCGGCCGGAGCGCTGTGCCTGATAGAGCCGCTGGCACTCGGCGTAACTCGGCAGCAGGTCGGCGGCGCGCAGCTCGGCCAGGCCGGGCGCCTCGGCGTCGCGTTCGGAGAGGATCGGGTCGAGGTCGGTCGGCCAGGGCAGTGCCAGTTCCGGATCCCGGACGTGCACGACCCGCTCCCGGGCCGGGGCGTACCGGGCGGAGCAGAGGTAGCTGACGATGCTCTCCTCCTCCAGCGCGACGAAGGCGTGGCCGAGCCCCTCGGGGAGATAGACGGCGCGGTTGTCGATGGTGTCGAGCCGGGTCACCTCGTGCCGGCCGAAGGTCGGTGAACCGACCCGCAGGTCGACCACCATGTCGAGTACGGCGCCGCGTGGGCAGTAGACGTACTTCGCCTGGCCGACCGGCACGTCGGCCCAGTGCACGCCCCGGATGACGCCGCGCCGGGAGACGCTCTGGTTGGCCTGCGCGACGTGGAGTTCGAAGCCGAGCGCGTCGGCGAAGACCTCCGCGTCGTACCAGACGAGGAGCCGGCCCCGGTCGTCGCCGAACTGCTGTGGGAGGAACTCCCAGGCGCCGGGTATGGACAGCTCGGTGGCCTTCACTCGCACCTCACAGCGTCGCTCGGATCTCTCCGGCTTATCGGGGCCAACCGCACGATACCGTTCAACAACCCAGAGTGGCCGATCGGAAACCCGACATGGTGTTAGCGTGCCGGCCAGGGGGTAGCAGGTGGTATCGGGAATTCGGGGGTTCGGAGGCACACCGTGACTGAGGTCAGAGTCCGTGACGTGATGACCAGGACGATCGTCTATCTGCCCGCGGCCACCACTCTGGACGAGGCCGCCCGCGCCATGCGGGACGCCGACATCGGCGACGTGGTGGTGACGGACGGGCCGAGCCTGTTCGGCATGGTGACCGACCGGGACATCGTGGTCCGGGCCGTCGCCGAGGGCAGTGACGCCCGGCAGACCACGATCGGCTCGGTGACCTCCCGGGAGATCGTGATGATCGAGCAGAACTCCACCGCCGCCGAGGCAGCGGCGCTGATGCGGGAACGGGCCGTACGCCGGATCCTGGTCTGTGACAGCGACCGGCAACTGGTCGGCATCGTCTCCCTCGGCGACCTGGCCGTACGCCTGGACCCGTCCTCGGCGCTGAGCGAGATCAGCGAGGCCAGCCCGCGCCCGTGAGGCACCTCGGTAGCCTGGGGTCCATGCCGCAGTCGATGCCACCGAAGCTCGCCGAGATCGTGGCGGAGTTCGCCGCCGCTCCCCGGGACGTGGTCCTCGAAATGCTGCTGGAGTTCTCCGACGCGGTGCCACCGCTGCCGGCGGAGTTCGCCGGCCACGCCGGGATGGAGCAGGTCCCGGAGTGCCAGACGGCGTTCTTCCTGCGTGCCGAGGTGGCCGCCGACCGGACCGTGACCACGTGGTTCGACTGTCCGCCGGAGGCGCCCACCACCCGGGCCTTCGCCGGGATCCTCGCCGAGGGGCTGGCCGGGGCGAGCGCCGACGAGGTGTTGGCGGTGCCGGACGACCTCTACCAGCGGATGGGGCTGGCCCAGGCGATCAGCCCGTTGCGGGTACGCGGCGGCAACGCCATCCTGGCCCGGCTGAAGCGGCAGGTCCGGGAACAGCTCGACTGAGCCGGGATCCGAGGGCCGGCAGGGCGGCCCGGGAACGTTTCACGTGCAACGGTATCGACGGTCGTCTCTCAGGCCGTCGCTCCGGCCGCCCGTTCCACCTCGGCCAGCATCAGCCGCAGCGACAGGCTGTGCCGCTCCGGCGGCAGCCGGTCCAGCGCCCGCCGGGCATAGCCGAGACCACCGGCCGCGTCCCCGGCGGAGGCCATCATCAGGCCCCGGTGCAGTTCGATGTGCGTGGCGAACCGGGGCAGGCTGGCCGGCCGGGTCCGGTCCGCCGCGTCCTGGGCGGCCACCGCTCCCGGGTGGCCGAGCCGGGACAGCAGCATCGACTCGAAGGTGTGGAACCGCCACAGCGGCACCGCGAAGTCGGAGATCTGCTCCGCGCTGCCGGCCGTGTCGAAGACCCGCCGGGCATCGTCCAACCTGGCCAGAGCGGTGCCGGTCTCGCCCCGGCAGGCGGCGACGTGCGCCTGCGCGGTCAGCGCGTTCAACCGGCCCAGGGTCGGCCGGTCGGAGAGCCCGGCGGCCTGCTCGGCGAAACGGGCGGCCACCGGCAGGTGCGCACCCTCGTACGCCAGCGCCAGGGCGGCCCGGCCGCGTACCCAGACCCGGGCCTCCAGGTCACCGGAGCGGTCCGCCGCGATCGCGGCCATCTCGTACGACCGGATCGCTCCCCGACCGCCGTCGTTGCCGGGCAGGGTCTTGCCGTGCACCGTCATCAGCCGGGCGGCGACGCCCCACAGGTGCGGACTGTCCAGCTCCTGTTGCAGCACCACCAGGTCGGCGGCGAGCCGGCCCTGCAACTCGGCGGCGCCGAGCGACATGTAGTCCTGCCCGTACCCCTCGGCCCGGGCGACCCACTCGTCGACGTCCCGACGTGGCCCGATGGCGGCGGCGAAGCCGTGCTGCACCAACTCGGCCACGGCGGACGAGACGACGACGGTCGCGGCGATCGCCAGGGCACCTCTGCGGTTCACGCTGTCTCCCAACACCCGCTCGTAGGCGAGGACCAGGTCCGGGGTGGCCGGCCGCTTGCCGAGCTCGACGTTGCACAGATGACTCTTGCTGTAGTTGGTGCGGGCCGCCATCTGGGTCAGGGTGACCTGGGCGTCCGTACGCGCCACCCTCAGCCTTGCGCCGACGTGATCCATCCGTCTACCGCCTGTGCGCTCCGGAAAACACCTGAAAACCGCGCCTACTATCGGTAGTTCTCTGGTTACGGGAATGTGGGGATGTGGATCGCTTCAGTTCGATGTGGCACCGATCAATGTTTACCGCTTCCGGGCGCAGATCGTAAGCCTGGGGTGACCTCGGGATCGATGCCCGGACCGGAGTTCCACGGCCCGCGGGTATGACACGGCTCGACCTAATCGGCCTCCAGGTCGGCTCGTGATCGGTCCACGCGGGACCGGGGCGCGTACCCCGCTGTCTTCCCCTGGGAAGCGGGCGGCGCCCTGCCGGGTGCGGCGGCCGTGCCGGCGGCCGCCGCACCTCCCGGGCAGCTCAGGAGGCGACTCGTGCGTGCGAGTACGGCGGTGCGCACCCCCGGCGGACGCCGGAGGCGTGGCGGGCGGAGATGACCGGGGCCGCCGCGCGCCGGATACGGAATCGGATGGCGCTCTCCGCCCGACTCATCGTGATCGACCACTGGCCGCGCGACGACGGCCGTTGCCCTATTTGCAAACTGCCGTCCTGCCGGGCACTGGCGACGGCACGCGCTTATTTAGAAATGGTGAACGATCCATTCGTACCCACGCATCCGCTCGTCGATGTGGTAGACATCGACAGCCGTGCCACCCCAGCGGAGGGGACGACCAGCGTCGAGCCGGTCGGCGGGGGCGAAGGGGAGTGTCCCGGATGACCGAGACGACGCTGTGCCTGCCGTGCGCGCTCGCCCTGCGCCCACCGGTCACCGAGCCGCCCCACCACTGTCCCGGGCAGGTACGCCTGGTCTCCGGCACCGGCCAGGTCCGGGTCGTCCTCTGCGAATGCCGGATCTGCTGGCCGGACCGCGCCAAGGAGCAGCCGCCGCGACAGTCGATCGACCGGTCGGCGGGGTCGTCAGCCGACCTCTCGGGCGAGCCCCTCGACGACCTCGGCGTTCGGCAGCAGCCCGAGGGCGGCACCGGGTAGCGCGATCTTGCTGTGCCGGACCCCCGACCCGACGATCACGTACGGGGTGTCGAGCACCCGCGAGTCGACCAGGACCGGCCACGAGCCGGGCAGCCCGATCGGGGTGATGCCGCCGTACTCCATGCCGGTCAGCTCGACCGCCTCGGCCATCGGGGCGAAGCTCGCCTTGCGTACGTCGAGGTGGCGGCGTACCACCCCGTTCACGTCGGCCCGGGTGGTGGCCAGTACGACGCAGGCCGCGTACCGGACGCTCCCCTCCCGCTTGCCGGCCACCACCACGCAGTTCGCCGAGACGTCCAGCCCGACGTCGTAGGCGGCACAGAAGGCGGCGGTGTCGGCCAGGGTGGCGTCGATCGGTGCGACCAGGATGTCGTCGACGCCGACCGGGGAATTGGCGGGCCAGCCGTGCAGGGCCTCGGTCACCGGCAGTGCGAGCAGATCCTGGCGGGTCCGGGCCGGCTCCGTCTTCAGGGTTCCCATCACGCCCGTGATCCTCGCACCGCCCGTGCCGGCCGGGCACACCGACCGCGCCACGAGGTGTCGATCCGGCGGGGCGGGGGGAGTCGCCCACCGGCGACGGGCGGACCCTCAGCGGCTCAGCTACCGGCGAGGAAGGCGTTGTCCGGCACGAGGGTGCGCTCCCGGAGCCGGTCCCGTTCCGGTGCCTCGGCGGCCCGCTCCCGCCGCAGCTGGACATCCTCGATGCCGTGCCGGACGGCGAACCGGATCACGCCGTAGAGGAAGACGAAGCCGCAGACGTACATCATCGCGGCCAGAGCCATGTAGATCATGCGTTCGAGAGTAGGCGGTGGATCCGGAGATTTTTCGCGTTCCGGGCGCGGTCGCCCGGTCGGGTGGCGGGTACCCCGATCAGTCGGACCGGGCGGGCGGTTCCGGCGCCGGATGCCGCAGTACGGCGTCGAAGACCTGGGCCAGCTCCGCCGCGTCCTCGCCCGCGTGGTGGGTGTGCGGGATGCCGGTCAGGCCGAGCGCGTGCTTGATCCTGCCCTTGTGCGTACCGGCCCACTCGGAACCGGTCCGGCCCATCCAGTAGCTGCGCAGGTCCACCCCCGAACCGGTCGCCCCGAACGGGCTCCGGCCGGTGAACCGGACGAAGTACCAGTGCACGAACATCCCGTCCCAGACGGCGGGCGCGGCCAGGAAGACGGGGCGGCCCTGCTTGCGCAGCCCGTTGACCCACCTCGCCGCGGCGGTCATCGCCTCCTCGGCCGGCGGCGCCTCCCGGAGCAGCCGCTCCCGGTCCAGTCCGGAGACGGCGAGCGCCTGGGGCACGAACTCGTCGGAGATCGGGCGCAGTTCGGTGTAGAAGGTCAACTCGGGCCGCCCGGCCACCGCCATGCCCAGCGAGATCATGCTGTACGGCCCGGGGATCGGCCCGTCCGCCTCGACGTCGACCGCGACGTACAGCTCGGGAAGATCGGCCACGGGATCAGCTTGCGGTGGCGGGCCGACCGGGTCCACCGAATTCCGCCCGCCGACCACCGGAGGCGGGACACGCCACACCTGAACATTAGTTGAGGTACCGGAGCTATCCTCGACCGGTGACCGAACCCGCACACACCCTCACCGTCGGACAGCTCGCCGAGCGCAGTGGTGTCGCCGTCTCGGCCCTGCACTTCTACGAGGCCAAGGGGCTGATCACCAGTACCCGGACCAGCGGCAACCAACGCCGCTACGCCCGCGACGTCCTGCGCCGGGTCGCCTTCATCCGGTTCGCCCAGCGGGTCGGTGTGCCGCTGGCCCAGATCCGGGAGGCGCTGGCCAGCCTCCCCGAGGAGCGCACACCCACCCGGGCGGACTGGGCCCGGCTCTCGGCCGGCTGGCGCGGGCAGCTCGACGAGCGGATCCTCGCCCTGCAACGGCTCCGCGACGACCTCTCCGACTGCATCGGCTGCGGCTGCCTGTCGCTGGACCGGTGCGCGCTCTCCAACCCCGGCGACGTGATGGCCGGCACCGGCCCCGGTCCGCGCCACCTGCTCGCCGGCCTCACCGGCCCGACCGCGCCGGAGGACGCGGCGACGACCGAGAACCCGGCCGCGACGCGGGCCCCGGCGACACCGGACCGCCCGGTCTCGACGCAGGCGCCGGCGACACCGGACGGCCGGGCCGCGACGCATGCCCCGGCCGGCGGGGGCGCGAGCTGTGGTGGGCCGGAGGTCTGCGCCCCGGACGGCTCCGTCGATCCGGCCATGGCCCGGGTCTGAACCGGTCACGCCGGTCGCGGCGGGTCGGAGATCTCGCCCGGAAAGGCGCATAAGGCCGCGCCGACCGGGAAGGCAGGGCCGATCCACGGCTCTGGGAGGGTGAGATGCGTTACCCGAGTGCGGCCAGCGACAGCCGCCCCGCCGCACGGCGGACCGGCCGGCCTGCCGGCGGCTCCGGTCGATGACACCACTCGGGCTGAGGATCCCCGGCGTGGATCTGCGCCGCCTCCACCTGCCCGCACTGCCCGCCCTGCCGGAGGCGCTGTCGCCCCGCAGCGTGCCGCAGCTCGTCGCCGGGGTCGCGCACAACGCCGAGTCGATGGTGGGCCGGGCCGCCCGGGCCGCCGGACTCAAGCGCCGGGCGATCTGGTCCCGGCCCGGCCGACACCACATCGAGGTGCACGGGATCGCCCAGCCCGGTGGCGAACGGCTGGCCGCGCAGATCGAACAGGCACTGGAGGGGCTCTCCGGGGTCGAGTGGGCCCGGGTCAACGCCCCCTCCGGGCGGGTGGTGGTGGCGGTCGGCACGCCCGCGCCCCGACTGCGGGCGCTGATCTCGGTGATCGCCGCCGTGGAGCGTGCCGACGGACGGGAGCCCGACCCGGACTGCGTGGAGCCGCATCCCCCGGAGGAGGGCCCGCGTACCCGACGGGCGATGACCAGGATCGCGACCGACGCGTTCGGGCTCGGCCTGTCGGCCGCCGTCCGGATCCTGCCGTTCACCCGGGCACCGGGCGAACTCGCCGGCCTGCTGCGGGCGGTGGACCTGCACCCGAGGCTGCACGCGCTCGCCGGGCGAGGGCTGCGCGGTGACCACCGGGCCGACTCCTGGCTGCCGCTCGCGACCGTACTGGCGCAGGGCCTGACCGGCGGCTGGGCCGGGATCCTGCTGGACAGCGCCCACCGGATCCTCCAGTGGGGCGAGGCGCGGGCCCAGTTGGCCGCCTGGGAGCAGGCCGAGCCGCTGCTCGCCGGTACCCCGGAACGGGCCCGGGCGGCACCGCCGCAGGACGAGCGACCGCGCACGAAGCCGGACGGCCCGGTCGAACGGTATCTGGCCCGGGTACTCGAATCCGGCAGCGTCGCCGGTCTCGCCGCGCTCGCCCTGGCCGACCGCAAGCGGGCGGCCGCGCTGGCCCTGTCCAGCATCCCGAGCGCGGCCGTCGCCGGCCGGGAGGCGTACGCGGCCCGGCTCGGCTGGCTGCTCGCCCGCCGGGGCGTGATCGCGATGGACCGTACGGTGCTGCGCGAACTGGAGCGCCTCGACGTACTGGTGCTGGACGCCGCCGCGCTGCGCTCGGCCCGGGGTGTCCTCGCCGACCTGGCACCGCTGCCCGGCGCGGATGCCGAGGAGGTGGCGGCACGGGCGTTCGACCTCTTCGACCCGGAGACCCCGGACCGGGTACGCGACGCCGACGGGTGGAAGCTCGGCCCGCTCGCCTCGCTGCGCCTGCCCGACGGGGTGGGTGCCGAGCAGATCGACCGGCTCGGTACGGACGGCGGAACCCTGCTCGGCCTCACCACCGGCGGCCGGCTCGCCGCGGTGGTACGGGTGGCCGCCGAACCCGCCCCGGGCATCGACGCGCTGCCGGCAGCGGCCCGGCGGGCCGGCCTGCGCCTGCTGGTCGCCGAGGACGACGCCGGCGACACCAGCGACGCCGGCAACAGCGGTAGCGCCAGCGACGCCAGCAGCAGCAAAAGCGGCGGAGAGCACGACTTCGCGGACGGGTTCCTGCCCGGCGGGCCACGACTCGCCGGGTCGATCCGGTCGTTGCAGGCCGAGGGGACGATGGTCGCCGTGGTGTCCAGCGATCCGCGCGCGCTGGCCGCCGCCGACTGCGGCCTCGGGGTGTGGCGGCCCGACGGTCGGCCGCCGTGGGGCGCACACCTGCTGGTCGGCTCCGACCTGACGGTGGCGGCACTGGTGGTCGAGGCCGTCGGCATGGCCCGTACGGTGGCCCGGCAGAGCATCGCGCTGGCCGCCGGCGGCAGTGCGCTCGGCGCGCTGGCGGCGTTCACCGCGGCACCGGCGCAACTGCCGGCACGGTCGATGACGGCGGTCAACGCCGCCGCCGGACTGGCGATCGGGCACGGCGTCTGGCGGGCGGGCCGGCTGCCGCCCCGGCGTACCTCGACCGCCGCCCCGCCGACCCCGTGGCACCTGATGCCGGTGCGGACCGTACTGGAGCGGCTCGGCACCGACCGGGCTGGCCTCGCCACCGAGGAGGTGGGTCGGCGCTGCCGGCCCACCTCGACCGGGTCCGCCGAGAGCCTCGACCTGCCCCGGGCGTTCGTCGAGGAGCTGGCGAACCCGCTCACCCCGGTGCTGGCCGGCGGTGCCGGGCTCTCCGCCGCGGTCGGCTCGGTGGCGGACGCCGCGCTGGTCGGTGGCGTGATCGGACTGACCGCGCTGATCGGTGCCGCGCACCGGGTCTCCACCGAACGGTCGCTGGCCGAACTCCTCTCCCGGTCGGCGGTGACCGCCCGGGTCCGGCGGGACGGCACCGAGCGGGTGGTCGCCGCCGGTGAACTGGTCCCCGGCGACGTCGTGGCGCTGGATCCGGGCGACGCCGTCCCGGCGGACTGCCGGGTGGTCGAGGCGGTCGGCCTGGAGGCCGACGAGTCGTCGCTGACCGGGGAGTCGCTGCCGGTGACGAAGACCAGCCAGCCGGTGGTGGCCGCCGCCGTGGCGGAGCGCCGGTCGATGCTCTACGAGGGGACCACCGTCGCCGCCGGTCGGGGCCTCGCCGTGGTGGTGGCGACCGGGGCGGACACCGAGGTCGGCCGGGGCATGGCGCTGGCCGGCGAGGCCGCACCGACCAGCGGGGTGGAGGCCCGGCTCGGCCGGCTGACCAAGCTGTCGATCCCGCTCGCCGCGAGTTCGGCGGTGGCGGTCGCCGGGGCCGGGCTGCTCCGGGGCGTACCGCTGGTGGAGTCGGCCGGCACCGCCGCCAACCTCGCGGTCGCCTCCGTACCGGAGGGGTTGCCGTTCCTGGTCAGCGCCGCGCAGTTGGCCGCCGCGCGCCGGCTGGCCGAACACGGCGCGCTGGTGCGCAACCCGCGCACCATCGAGGCGCTGGGCCGGGTCGACGTGCTCTGCTTCGACAAGACCGGCACGCTGACGGAGGGCGAACTGATGTTGGCCGGGGTCGGCGACGGCGAGCGGTACGCCGACCTCGACGGGCTGGACAAGTCACTGCGTGGCGTACTCGCGGCGGCGCTCCGGGCCACCCCGGCGGCCGAGCGTCCGGAGGAGGTCAGCCAGCAGACCGACCGGGCCGTACTGACCGGGGCCCGGCGGGCCGGCGTCGGCACCGGTACCCGGACGCACCCGTGGCACCAGGAGCACGCGCTGCCGTTCGAGCCGTCCCGGGGCTACCACGCCACGGTCGGCCGGCACCGGGGCCACCATCTACTCAGCGTGAAGGGCGCACCGGAGACGATCCTGCCCCGGTGCACCCGGCACGGCGACCGGGATCTGGACGAGGCGGGCCGGCAGGCCCTCCAGGAGACGCTGGACCGGCACGCCGGGGCCGGTCAGCGGGTACTCGCGGTCGCCGAGCGGGAACTGCCGGCCGACACGGTGACCGAGGACGACGTCGACGGGTTGACCTTCGTCGGCTTCCTGGCCCTCTCCGACGGGGTACGCGAGAGCGCAGCCCCGGCGGTGCGGCGGATCCGGCAGGCCGGGGTGCACACCATCATGATCACCGGTGACCATCCGGCCACCGCCGAGGCGATCGCCGCGATCATCAGTACCGACGACACCGACCAGCGGGTGGTGACCGCCGCCGAACTCGACCGGCTCGACGACGACGCCCTCGCGCAGCGGCTGGCCCGGACCGACGTGGTCGCCCGGTGCACACCGACGCACAAGGTACGGATCATCCGGGCGTTGCAGAAGTGCGGCCGTACGGTGGCGATGACCGGGGACGGTGCCAACGACGCGCCCGCGATCCGGCTCGCCGACGTCGGCATCGCGCTCGGCCAGCGGGGTACCCCGGCCGCCCGGGCCGCCGCCGACCTGGTGGTCACCGACGACCGGCTCGAAACGATCATCGCCACCCTGGTCGAGGGCCGCGCCATGTGGTCCTCGGTACGGCACGCGCTGAGCATCCTGGTCGGCGGCAACCTCGGCGAGATCGCGTTCAGTGTGCTCACCGCCGCGCTGACCGGCCGGTCCGCGTTGAACGGCCGGCAGATGCTGCTGGTCAACCTCCTCACCGACCTGGCTCCGGCGATGGCGATCGCGGTCCGGGCACCCCGGGCGGAGAGCATGGACGGCCTGCTCACCGAGGGGCCGGAGACCTCGCTCGGCGCCAGCCTCACCCGGGAGATCGCGCTGCGGGCCGGTACCACCACCCTCGGCGCGACCACCGGCTGGACGTTGGCCCGCTACACCGGCACCCGGCGTCGGGCCGGAACCGTCGCGCTCGCCTCGCTGGTCGGTACCCAACTCGGCCAGACCCTGCTGGACGGCGGGGCGAGCCCCGGCGTGCTGGCCTCGACCGCCGTCTCGGTGGCGGTACTGGCCGGGGTGATCCAGACGCCGGGGCTGAGCCACTTCTTCGGCTGCACCCCGCTCGGGCCGGTCGGCTGGGGGATCGCCGCCGGCAGCGCGCTGAGCGCCACCCTCACCAACACCGCCGTCGACCGCCTGATCGCCCCACCCACCGCCGACGGCAACCCCGACGGCAACCCCGACGGGACCGACGGAACCGAAACGACCGGCAACAACACGGATCGGGCCGGCAACACGGATCGGATCGGCAACACGGACGGGGCCGGCGGTGCGTCAACGGCCGGTGGTGCCGTCCCGGATCGGGACGACAGCACCGCCTCCCGGCCTCCCGGTGGCTGAGTCCGGCCGTCTTTCGCCGGCTGCGGTCAGGAGCCCCGGGGCCAGACGAACTCCGCCGCCCGGGCCCGCGCCGGCAGTTCGGTGACCGTGTTGACGGCACCGGTCGCCGGATCGAGCACCTGGAGCGCGTCACCCTGCCCGTCGGCGGTACGCAGCCGCAGCAACACCCCCTCCGGCAGGTAGCCGAGCGGCTCGGTCCACCAGTCCCGAGCCGCCGCCGGGCTCGGGCTCGCCGCCGCCGGACCTGGCCGGTCGGAGTGCGGCAGCGGGATCCGGCGTACTCCCTTACTGGTCAGGTCGACCCGGATCAGGTCGCCGCCGTGGTCCAGCCCCGGCATGCCCTGCTCCGGATCCGCCACCTCGACCACGCTGAACAGCAGCGCCCGGCCGTCCGGGGAGACCCTCGGCGTCTCGGAGCCCAGGCTCTCCGCCGACCCCAGGTGGCGGCGCAGGTTGAGCTGGAGACGGGTCGGCTCGGTGCCGCCGACCACCTCGAGCTGTCGAAGATCGACGTCGGTCCGCCGGACGGGTTCGTCGGAGGTCCCGAGGAACAACACCTCGTCGCCGGGTAGCACCGCGAGCGGCTGCCAGCGCTCGCCGTCGAGGCCGGTCACCGGCCGCTGGTCTCCGGAGGTGACGTCGAGCCGGACCGGCGCCGCCTCCTCGTGCAGGTTGTCGGCCAGCAGCAGCCAGCGACTCTCCGGCGACCAGGCGACCGGGGAGAATCCGTCCGGGAGCCGGTGCCGGGTGGTGCCGGTCAGGTCGCGGACGACGTACCGCCCGTCGCGCTGTTCACCGAGCCAGCGGCCGTCGGGTGAGAGGGTCGGCCGGGTGTGCGACAGGCCCGCCGCCGAGGTCACCGGCTCGGCCAGCCGGTGCTGCCGGCCGTCCTCGGTGAGCAGCACCGGCGCGGGCGCGCCCGGACGCAGGTCGGCGTAGACGAGGACACCCGGGCCGACCGGGCCGCTGGCCGGCAGGGCATCCGGCCCGGACGCCGGCAGGTCGAGCCGGTCCGGCAGCCAGTCGACGGTCGGTACCGCGACGACCGTCTGCGCGACGGGCGGGTCCGGCCGCAGTCCGACGACCGCGACGGTGCCGAAGGTGACCACGGTCGCTGCCGCGGCCACCGGGGCGAGCCGGGCGGCCCGGCGGCGGCGCCGGGCGACCCGGACGGCACGGCCGGTGACGTCGTACACCTTCGCCTGCCCGGCGATCTCATCGAACATGTCCCTCAACCCGCTCATCCGACACCTCCATCGGTCCACTCATCAGGTCGGCGAGTTCGGGGGCGAGGGTCCGCAGCCGACCGAGGGCATGACTGGTCTGGCTCTTCACGGTGCCGGTCGAGCAGCCCAGCACCGCCGCCGTCTCGGCGACCGAGAGGTCCTCGAAGAACCGCAGCACCAGCACCGCCCGCTGCCGCCAGGTCAGCCGGGCGAGGGCGCGTTCCAGGAGAAGCCGGGAAACCACGCCGTCGGCCGCGTCCCCGGCCGGCCCGATCTCGGGTACGCCCTCGGCAGGCTGCACCACCTGCCGGCGCCACCTGCGCCAGGACAGGATCCGCTCGTTGTACATGACGCGCCGGACGTACGCCTCGGGGTCGCCGGTCGCGGCGACGCGCCGCCACCGTGCGGCGACCTTGACCAGCGCGGCCTGCAACAGGTCCTCGGCGTCGTGGTGCCGCCCGGTCAGCAGGTAAGCCACTCGGGACAGTCGGACCAGCCGTGCCTCGACGAACTCCCGGAAGCCAACCTCGTCCTCCACGATTCCTCCCACGACAACTCGCTCTGCCGGATACATGCCGGCCAGGCGCGACAGGTTGGAACCGACTCTGGAAAACAACCGACAGGCGTACTCAGATATGTCGCTGCTTCTATTAATTTCCCTTCGAGATCAGTAGCGTCACGTTAGCCATCGGTGGCGGGGGCCACCGGAGTGATGGCATGACGGAGGGGGATACATGCGTCGAACGATCGCGATCCTGGCCGCCGGAACATTGGCGGCGACAGGGTTGACAGCGACCGGCGCCCAGGCTCGGCCGAGTACGGACGAGCGCAGTGCGGGCGTTGTCACCAGCGCCCCGGCCATCGGCCTCGCCAAGGTGAAGCCGAGCGCCGCCAAGCAGCCAGCCGGACCGAACCCGTTCCTCGCACTGCTGCCGGACCCGGCCAAGGCGGACTACGTCGGGTGGAAGAACTGGCTGGCCAAGCAGGGCGACCAGCGGGCCGGACTGCGGGCGCAGCAGCGGGCGGCGGCCGCCGCACCGGTACTGGCCGACGAGGAGGAACCGGCCGGCATCCGGGGCGGCAACGACACCCCGGCGAACGCACAGCGGATCACCGGATTCGGTACGGGCGGTAAGGACAATCCCCGGCTGCGGATCCTCGGCAGCCTCTCCCCGGAGCAGGTGGACGCGACCGAGATCGGGCCGAACCCGGAGGACGACGGCGCCATCCCGCTGGCCGGCGAGACCGGGGTCGGCACCACCGAGCAGGCCGTCACCACCACGGCCGCGATCGGGGACGGCCCGCACGGCAGCGCGGCCAGCGGCAGCGGCGACTTCGACTTCTACGAGGTCACCGGCGTCGCCGGCCGGACCCTGACGGTCGACGTCGACACGCCGGCCGGTGAACTCGACTCGGTCGTCCTGCTCTACGACGCCGAGGGCGAGTTGATCGCGCTCAACGACGACAGCCCGGAGGGACTGGACAGCCTGCTGGTGCACCAGTTCGCCGCCGACGGCACCTACTACGTGGCGGTGATCGGCTTCCCGACCCTCCCGGCCGACCCGTTCGACTCGGCCAGCGGCGGGGGTGCCGGCAGCGAGGGGCCGTACCAGGTCACCATCGGCACCGCCGAGCAGGACACCGACTTCTTCGCCGTGAAGCTGCGGCCGGGTGACGTGGTCGGCGCCTCGGTCGAAGGCTCGGCCGCCAAGATCACGGTCTACGACCCGGACGGCCGCGAGGTGCACGGGTCCGACCAGGACGCTTCCTCCCTCTACCCGCCGAACAGCCCGCTGCCGGGCGGCGGCAACGCGGTCACCGAGCACGTGGCCGACAAGGCCGGCTGGCACTACGTCGGGGTGAGCCTCGGCGACGGCATGTACGACATCACGGTCGAGGCGTACCGGTCGGGGCAGCAGCCGCGGCAGACGCTCTTCCTCGACTTCGACGGTGCCCGGATCAACACCGCCATCTTCGGCGGCCCGGGCGTGCGCACCCTGAGCCCGATGCGGGCCTTCCTCGGCCGGTGGGGGCTGACCGCCGCCGACGAGGACGCGGTGATCGATGGGATCATCGCCGGGGTACGGGAGAACCTCCGGCACGACATGATCGAGAGTGGGCTCAACCCGCGCTTCGACATCCGGATCCTGAACAGCCGGGACCACGCCGACCCGTTCGGGCAGGCGAACGTCAGCCGGATCATCATCGGCGGCAGCATCGAGGAGTCGGGCGTACCGACCATCGGTGTGGCGCAGTACATCGACCCGGGCAACTTCGGCACCCAGGACTCCGCGCTGGTACTGCTGGACGTGCTGAGCGACCCGGCCGGTGAGGAGCCGTCGCTGAACACGTACATCACCGAGGCCAGCAACCGGGTCGAGTTCGTCGGCCGGGCGGTGGGCAACGTGACCGCGCACGAGGCCGGGCACTTCTTCGGCAACTGGCACGTCGACCAGTTCAACGAGCAGGCGAACATCATGGACCAGGGCGGGAACTTCCCGCTGATGTTCGCGGTCGGCCCGGACGGCGTCGGCGGCACCGCCGACGACCCCGACGTCGACTTCGGCGAGGACACCTTCAACCCGGGCGAGGGCTTCACCGGTACCGAGGACACCCTCAGCCGGATCGTCTTCGGCGTCACCCGGTGACCGACGGCTAGCACGTCGACCGTTCACGGCGGCCCCTTCCGGTTGCACCTCGACCGGGAGGGGCCGCCGGCCGTCCGGGGGGAGTGCGCCGGTCCGGCCTCGCTGACCGGATCGTTCCGGAGCCGGGCAGGATGGTGTCTGCCGTCGTCGGCGTCGAGCGGAGAGGATCGGTGGCATGTCATCCCGTGCACTCGTCGTCATCGACGTACAGGAGTCGTTCCGGCAACGGCCGATCTGGGCGGCCACCTCGAACCCAGACCTCGTCGACCGGGTACGCCGGCTGACCGAAGCGTTCCGGGCCTCCGGTGATCTCGTGGTCTGGGTGCTGCACACCGAGCCCGGCACCGGCACCGTCTTCGACCCGGCGCTCGGTCACGTCCGGCTGATCGCCGGCCTGGAGCCCGAGCCCGGTGAGCCGGTGCTGCACAAGACCTCGCACAATGCGTTCACCACCACCAACCTCCAGCAACTGCTGACCGGGGCGGGGGTGGTGGAGGTGGCGGTCTGCGGGATCCGTACCGAGCAGTGCGTCGAGACCACCGCCCGACTCGCCAGCGATCTCGGCTACCAAGTGACGTTCGTGACCGACGCGACCGCGACGAATCCGATCGAGCATCCCGACGCCCCGCCCGGCCGTACCCTGGCCGAGATCCTCGCCGACCCGCGCACGCTCGGCGTCGACGAGATCGTCGCCCGTACCGAGTACGCGCTCGCCGGCCGCTTCGCCACCATCCGTACCGTGGCGGAGCTGACCGGCGGGAGTACCGGAGGCGACCCGGCGGCCGTCGACCGGGCCGCCGTGCCGGAGCCGGCCGTCGGGTGACGAACGTCCTCTTCCTGCTCGCCGCCCGGCTGCACCTGCTCGACCTGGCCGGCCCGGCGCAGGCGTTCTCCACCGCCGCCGACCTCGGCGGCGGCTACGCCCTGCACTACGTCGGCGAGCAGGAGGAGGTCGACACCACCCAGGGCGTACCCCTGCGGGCCCGGACCGACTGGCCGGAGCTGGGCCCCGACGACCTGATCGTGGTGCCGGGATGGCGGCCCGCCGACCGGGCCGGTCGTCCCGGGTTCACCGCCGCGACCCTGGAACGGCTGGTCCAGCACCACCGCCGGGGCGGCACGGTGGCCAGCGTCTGTGCCGGGGCGTTCGCGCTGGCCGGCGCCGGGCTGCTGGACGGCCGGCGCTGCACCACCCACCACGACCTCTCCGACGAGCTGGCCCGCCGGCATCCCCGGGCCGTCGTGGTCCGGGACGTGCTCTACGTCGTGGACGACCGCGTGGTCACCTCGGCCGGCATCGCCAGCGGGATCGACCTGGCCCTGCACCTGCTCGCCGTGCGGCACGGCCCCGGGTTCGCCGCCCGGGTGGCGCGAGAGATGGTCGTCTACGCCCGGCGCAACGGCGACGAACGGCAGGCCAGCGCGATGCTGCGACACCGGGGCCACATCAGCGACGTGGTGCACCGGGTGCAGGACGTCATCGACGCCCGCTTCGCCGACCGGCTGGCCCTGGCCGACCTGGCCGCCGCCGTCGGGGTCAGCGAACGGACCCTCACCCGGGTCTTCGTCCGGGCCGTCGGGGTGACGCCGCTGCGCTACCAGCAACTGCTCCGGGTCGAACGCGCCGAGCACCTGATCGGGCACGGCGCCACCGTCGAGGCCGCCGCCCGAGCGGTCGGCTTCGGCGACGCCCGGATGCTGCGCCGGCTGCGCGGCCGGGCCGGGCCCGCCCCGGCCGGGGGCTAGCGGGGGTACGTCCGGGGTTCCCCGGTGACTCCGCCCGCCGGTACGTTGCCGGGGCCCGGTGCGCGCGTCGGGCAGGACGACGGACGAGGCGAGGAGTAGAGATGCGGTACGTACGGCTGGGCGGCTCGGGGCTGGAAGTGTCGAGCGTCGTCCTCGGATGCATGAGCTTCGGCGACCCGCAGCGCGGCACACACTCCTGGTCGGTCGGCCTGGACGAGGCGCGACCCTTCTTCCGGCAGGCCGTCGAGGCCGGGATCACCACCTTCGACACCGCCAACGTCTACTCCCTCGGCACCAGTGAGGAGATCACCGGCCGGCTGCTCGGCGAGTTCGCCCGGCGGGACGAGGTGGTCATCGCCACCAAGGTGCACGGCCGGATGGGTCCGGGTCCGAAGGGCGGCGGGCTGTCCCGGGCGGCGATCCTCACCCAGGTCGACGAGAGCCTGCGCCGGCTCGGCACCGACTACATCGACCTCTACCAGATCCACCGGTACGACCCGGAGGTGCCGATCGAGGAGACGATGGAGGCGCTGCACGACCTGGTACGGGCCGGCAAGGTGCGCTATCTCGGCGCGTCCTCGATGTGGACGTGGCAGTTCGCGCAGGCGCAGTACACCGCCGACCTGCACGGCTGGACCCGGTTCGTGTCCATGCAGGACCAGTACAACCTGATCATGCGGGAGGAGGAGCGAGAGATGCTGCCGTTCTGCCTCGACCAGGGCGTCGGGGTACTCCCCTGGAGCCCGCTGGCCCGGGGCCGGCTGACCCGGGACTGGGAGGTCAGCACCGCGCGTAGCGAGACGGACATCTTCGGCGGCACGCTTTACAAGCAGGCCGAGGAGGCCGACCGTCGGGTCGTCGGCGCCGTCGCCGAGGTCGCCGCCGAACTCGGGGTTCCCCGGGCCCAGGTCGCGCTCGCCTGGCTGCTGCACCAGCCGGCGGTGACCGCCCCGATCGTCGGGGCGACGAGGCCGGAGCACATCACCGACGCCGTCGCCGCGGTCGAACTGGCGCTCGGCGAGGACGAGCTGCGCCGGCTCGGCGAGCACTACCTACCACACGCCCCGGAAGGCTTCTGACCCTTCCGCCGGACGCCGGACGCCGGGCGGCGGTCGGCACCGTCGACCCGACCGACCCGGCGACCGGTACGGTGATCAAATGCTCTCTCCGGGAGTCGTGCTCAACGACCGCTACCTGCTCGGGAACCGGGTCGCGACCGGCGGCATGGGAGACGTCTGGTCGGCCACCGACACTCTGCTGAAGCGGCGGGTCGCGGTGAAGGTGCTGCTCCCGGCGCTGGTCTCGGACACCGAGTTCATCACCCGGTTCCGCACCGAGGCCCGACTGATGGCCGCGCTGCGGCATCCCGGCATCGTCGGCGTCTACGACTACGGCGAGGACGCGGTGGTCGACGGTCGCCGGGTGGACTACCTGGTGATGGAGTTCATCGACGGGATGTCCCTGGCCAAGCGGATCAAGGCGGTGGGCCGGCTCGGTGTCGCCGAGACCCTCTCCGTGCTGACCCAGGCCGCGCAGGCGCTGCACGTCGCGCACCAGGCCAGCATCGTGCACCGGGACGTCAAGCCGAGCAACCTGCTGGTGCAGCCGGACGGTTCCGTCGTACTGGTCGACTTCGGGGTGGCCCGGTCGGCGAACGTGACCAGCATCACCGCCAGCAACATCGTGCTCGGTTCCGCGCACTACATGGCCCCGGAGCAGATCGCCGGCCGTCCCGTCTCGGCGGCCACCGACGTGTACGCGCTCGGCGGCGTCGCGTACTGCTGCCTCACCGGTCGGCCGCCGTTCACCGGCGGCAACCCGCTGCACATCGTGACCCAGCACCTCCAGGAGGCGCCGCCCGCGCTGCCGCCGGACGTACCGGCCCCGGTGGCGATGCTGGTCAACCGGGCCCTGGCGAAGGAGCCGGCCGACCGGTACCCGAGTGCGGCGGCGTTCGCCGAGGCCGCCCGCGCGGCCGAGTACGCCATCTCGTCCTCCTCCACGGTGCCGCTGCCGTCCCCGGGCCCGCTGCCGGTGTCCAGCCCGCCGCCGCCACCGTCGACGACGCCGCTGCCTGCCGGCGCCCTGCCGTCACCCGGGACCCAGTCGCCCGCTGACGCACAGTGGTCCGCCGGGACCCTGCCGTCGGCCGGTGCCCGGTCGCCGGGCGGGTCGCCGGGCTGGCGGGCCGGGCCCGGTCACACCGGGCCGACCCTGCCCGCCGCCGTTCCGGCCGGTCCGTCGACCGGTGGCGGCAGGCGGCGGCGCGTGGCGGTGCTGGCCGGGGTGGCAGCCACCGTCGTCGCGGTGGTCGGCCTGGTCGCGCTGCTGGTCGGGCGCCCCGGACCGGAGCAGACGGGGGCGGAGCCGCAGAACCGGGCACGAATCGCCACGTCCAGCGGCGAGGCCCCGGGCGGCGAGGTCGAGGAGACCGAACCGGCGGCCCAGGCGAGCGCGAGTGCCGGACCGAACCGGCCGGCGAGCACGGCCGGCGGGCCGGGCCGCTCACCCGGGGCCCAGCCCGCCGAGCCGGGCGGCGGCGGAAAGCCGGCCCCGGGGCCGGGCACCACGCGTCCCGCGCCGGAGAAGAACCCGCACACCCCGGGCAAGGTCTGCGGCGGCGGCTACCAGGTCGTCGACTCGGCGACCCTGACCGGCCCGAACGGCGCCCAGCTGGCCCGGGTGTACCTGCTCTACAACAACAGCAACGGCAACAACTGCACGGTCGCCCTCAAGACCAGCTCCGTCGGCGTCGCCAGCCAGGTCTCGGCGTACCTGGAGGTGCAGGGCGCGAGCCGGCGCACCGACAGCGGAGCGTACGAGTACTACGCGGGTCCGGTACGGGCCAAGGCCGCCGGGGTCTGCGTCAGGTGGGGCGGGTCGGCCGGCGGAGTCAGCTACAACAGCTCCTTCGAGCACTGCGGCTGAGCGCCCGCATTTCGTACCCATCCGGCTCGGCCTCGTCCGCGCGATGCTGGACGTCGGCAGGTGGCAGGCTGGTCAGACCGCCGAGTTGCGGGCCGGGTCGGCAGAATTGTCGAGGCCGGATGCTCCGCTCCGATCTCTGGAAGTCGCGCGGATGACCGACGCCGGACTCTGCCGGCCCGGCCCGGCCGGGCAGCGACCGGCCGGGCGGTGGGATCGGCCGGGGCTGCGATCGGCCGGGCGGCCCGGGTGACCGGGCGGCGCGGGCGGGTGGTCGCGGCGGGTGGTCGCGTCGACGCATCGGAGATCGCGATCGGAGAGGTGAGGAGCCGACGATGAAGTACATGCTGCTGATCCACAGCAACCCGCAGAACTGGGGTCATCCGACCTTCCTGCACACGGCGGAGGCGCAGGCGATGTCGCCCGAGGAACGGGCCGAGCTGTCCCGGCAGTTCGAGACGCTGCTCGCGGAGATCGTCGAGTCCGGGGAGCTGGTGACCGCGGAGGCGCTGCCGGATCCGGCCCGGACCCGGACCGTCCGGGCACCCGACGGCGTACCGGCGGTCACCGACGGGCCGTTCGTCGAGGCCAAGGAGCAGTTCGCCGGCTACTTCATCGTCGACTGCGAGAGCCCGGAACGGGCCACGGAGATCGCCGCCCGGTTCCCGGACGTCCGCTTCGGCGGCGCGGTGGAGGTACGCCCGATCATGGAGCGGTCCGGCCAGGAGATGTGAGGACCGGAAACCGCCGTGCAGCCTGAGGAAACCACGGAGGACCTGCTGCGCCGGCTGGCGCCGCGGGTCCTCGCCGCGCTCGTCCGGCACTACGGCAACTTCGAGGCCGCCGAGGACGCCGTCCAGGAGGCGCTGCTCGCCGCCGCGACACAGTGGCCCGGCAGCGGGGTACCGGAGAGCGCGCTGGGCTGGCTGATCCGGGTCGCCTCCCGCCGGCTGACCGACGAACTGCGCAGTGACCTGGCCCGGCGGCGCCGGGAGGCGACGGTGGTGGCCCACACCGGGCCGGACCAGCTCCTCGCACCCGCCGCCGACGTCGCCGACCCGCAGGGCTCGGACGACACGCTGACCCTGCTGCTGCTCTGCTGCCATCCGAGCCTCACCCCCGCCTCGCAGATCGCGCTGACGCTGCGGGCGGTGGGCGGTCTGACCACGGCCGAGATCGCCAGGGCCTTCCTCGTCCCCGAGACGACGATGGCGCAGCGGATCAGCCGCGCCAAGCAGCGGATCAGGGCGGCCGGGGGCCGCTTCCACCTGCCGCCGGAGGAGGAGCGGGCGGAGCGGTTCCGCGCCGTGCTGCACGTGCTCTACCTGATCTTCAACGAGGGCTACACCGCCACCGCCGGCCCGGACGTGCACCGTGCCGACCTGGCCGCCGAGGCGATCCGACTGGCCCGGACGGTCAACCGGATCCTGCCCGACGACGGCGAGGTCGCGGGACTTCTCGCGCTGATGCTGCTGACCGACGCGCGGCGTCCGGCGCGTACCGGCCCGGGTGGCAGCCTGGTGCCGCTGGCCGAGCAGGACCGGAGCCGGTGGAACCGGGAGTACGTCGACGAGGGGATCGCGCTCGTCACGCGTACGCTCTCCCGCGCGCCGATCGGGCCGTACCAGGTCCAGGCCGCGATCGCCGCCGTACACGCGGAGGCGGAGCGTGCCGAGGAGACCGACTGGGCGCAGATTCTCGCGCTCTACCAGATCCTCGAACGCCTGGCGCCGAACCCGGTGGTGACGCTCAACCACGCCGTGGCGGCGGCGATGGTCCGGGGTCCGCAGGTCGGACTGGCTCTGCTGGCACCGCTCGACGCCGACGAGCGGGTCGCCGGTCACCACCGTCTGCACGCCGTCCGAGCCCACCTGCTGGAGATGGCCGGCGAGCCGGAGAGTGCCCGGGAGAGTTATCTGACCGCTGCCCGGTTGACCACCAGCCTGCCGGAGCAGGAGTACCTACAGAACCGCGCGGCCCGGCTGACCTCGCCCGGCGGGTAGGCCCGACGAGGTTCCCGGTGCTGGCCGTGCGCGGCATGTCGAGACGGCAGGGCCCGCTCCGATCTCCGACGAAGACGTACGCCCAGGGAGGGGATCGCGAATGGATCCGGAGAAGATCTTCGAGTGGACGGTCGCGGAACGGCTCAGCCTCGCCGACTTCCTCGACGGCCTCGACGAGCACGAGTGGCAGGTGGCGTCGCTCTGTCCCGGATGGACGGTGCAGGACGTACTGGCGCATCTGACGCTCGGCACCCGGACCACCGTCCGCGACCTGCTGGTCGGATTGATCCGCTCGGGTGGCGGCTTCAACCGGATGGAGGCCAGGATGGCCCGGGACCGGGCCGCCCGGTTCAGTCCCGCCGAACTCGTCGCCCAGTTCCGGTCCAGTGCCGCCTCCCGCCGACGTTCCCCCGGCTCGGGGCCGCTGGATCCGCTCGTCGACGCGCTGGTGCACGGCCAGGACATCGCCCGACCCCTCGGCCGGATCCGGAAGATGCCGCCGGAGCCGGCGCTCGCCGGCCTCGAGTACGCCCGGAAGAGTTCCTTCTACGGTGCCCGCAGGCGCTTCCGGGGGATCCGGTTGGTCGCCACCGACCTGGAGTGGTCCGCCGGAGACGGCCCCGACGAGGTACGCGGCCCCGTCGCCGACCTGCTCATGCTGGCCACCGGCCGGTCAGCCGGCCTCGCCACGCTCTCCGGCCCGGGTGCCGAACGCCTCGCCGGCACGAGGTAGCCGACGGCGCCGGTGGTACTGCGCCGGTGGTACTCCGTCCGGCGGCCGTAGTCTCGACCCCGTGCCGGAGGACGACGTCAGGATCACACTCACCCACGACCAGGCCGCCGTACTCTCCGACTGGCTCTATCGCATGATCGGCACAGCGCGGTTCGACGCCCTCGTCGACGAGGACCCTGCGGTCTGGTCGCCCCTGCACACCATCGGTGGCGTACTCGAAACCAGCCTCCCGGAGATCTTCGCCGCCGACTATCCGGTACGGCTGGACGCGGCCCGGGGACGTCTGCTGGAGTCTCTCGGCGACGGGTTCGTGGAGTCGGTGGCCGAACGACGTGCGCGGGCCGCGGAGCGGGGCGACGGACGGGTCCGGCGGGACGAGGTGTGAACGACGCGGCGGGTTCCGGCGCTACGACCCGGCGACTCGGCCAAGGTCAAGAGGAATCCGGGGTCGAGAGGAATCCGACGTGGAGAGGAATTGCTGCTGCTGGAGAGGAATTGGTGCTGGTGGAGCCGAGGGGACTCGAACCCCTAACCCCTGCCTTGCAAAGGCAGTGCTCTGCCAGTTGAGCTACGGCCCCGGGCGGGACGATGCCGCCCCGGGGATGGCGGTCCGGCCGACGTCCTACCGCAGGTCGGGAGCGGTGGTGGCCTCGTGCCAGAGGGCGCGCTCGTCGTTGGATTCCCTGACCTTCTTGTAGACCAGGGCCGCGACGCCCACCACGCCGACAACGAGCAGGATCTTCTTCAACATGGACGTATCCTCACGCTCGACGAGCCGTCGGACGGTATGAAGTGGGGCTAGATGGAATCGAACCATCGACCTCAGAGTTATCAGCTCTGCGCTCTAACCGACTGAGCTATAGCCCCCCGTTGCGACGAGCAAGGTTACCGTACCTCCGGCGCCGAACCCAACTCGGGGGCGGCGGTTCGGGACCGGACCCGTCGTACCAGCTATGACGCAGACCGTACCCGAACGGCGAACGCCGGGGCCACCGCTTTGCGGCGCCCCGGCGTCGGCGAGGTTGCTGTGCTGTCGTTCAGTCGCGCTCGGCGAGGGTCAGCTCGACGCCGCCGACCAGGTCGGCGCAGACGTTGTAGATGAACGCACCGAGGGTGGCGAGCGCGGTGAACAGCACCACGTTCACCAGCCCGATCAGTCCGGAGGTGAGGATGACGCCCTTGGCGGTGATCTGGAAGGTGCTGCCGCCCTGGCCGCCGCTCGCGCTGATCATGTCGGTCAGGGTGCCGTTCACGCTGTCGAAGACTCCCATGGCGTCGAGCGCCAGGTAGAGCACGGAGGTCGCGACGATCACCACGATGAAGAGCACCAGCGAGACGGCGAAGGAGAACTTCATCACAGACCAGGGGTCGATCCGCTTGAGGTTCAGCCGGGCCCGCCGGGGACCGCGCGAGGCGGCGGAGCTGACGGTACTGCGGGCGGCGCGGACCGCCTCGGTCACCCGGGCCGCACCGACCGCGCCGGTACCGGCGGCCGCGCCCGGGCCGGCAGCGCCGACACCCGCGCCCGCGGCTGGGGGAGCACCGGTCGCGGTACGCGCCGCCGCGCCGCCGAGACCGAACCGGTTCGTACCCGACGTCTGGGCAGCGCCACCGGCCCGCCCCGGCCGGAACGCGCTCTGCGCAGCACCGCTGGAGATCGGTTGGGTCGCCTCGGCGCCGGTCGTGGCACCGGTGGAACCCGGCCGGCCCGGAATCCGCTCGGTACGGTTCGCCTCGCCGGAGGGTTCCAGCCGGCTCGTCACGGTCGAATCGCTCTTGCCCGCCTGACTGTTGCCCGCCTGATCGGAGCGGTTCACCCCGGAGCTGCCTCGGGAAGCCGCGCCGGTCGCCGCCGGAGACGTCGCGGCGGACGTGGCTTCCCCGGTGGCAGCCGCCGGTTTGCCGGCCTCGGCTGCCTCGGTCGACGGCGTGGTCGACCCCTCGGGCAGCTGGTCGGGTGGCGGCGGCATGCCCGGCGCCCGGGTGAACTTGGGGGACGGCGTGTCGGCGCTGACCATCGCCCGGCCGACGGCCGCGCGGCCGGTCGCGGATGCACCGCCTGCGGCGGCCTCCTCGTCGACCGGGTTGGTCGAGGTCCCCGCAGCCCCCGACTTCGCCTGTGTCTCCGTCATCAACTAGTCCTGTTCGTCAGGCTCGTCGGCATTGCGAGCAATCGCCACAATAGTCACGCCGTCTGGTAGGTCCATGAGTTTGACCCCCATTGTGTTCCGGTCACGCGTTCGGCGTACAGGCTTCACTGGAGTCCGGATCACACCGCCGTTGCTGGTGATGGCGAACAGCTCGTCGTCCGGGCTGATGACGACCGCGCCCACCAGACCGCCACGGCGCTCTGTGATCTTCGCGGTCAGCACCCCTTTACCTCCCCTACCCTGCACGGGGTATTCCTCGATCGGGGTACGTTTCGCGTAACCCCCGTTCGTCGCCACGAGGACATCCAGGTCCATGCCCTCGCGGACCACCTCCATCGCCAACAGCACGTCGTCGTCGGTGAACCGCATCCCGATCACGCCCGAGGTGGCCCGACCCATCGGCCGGAGCGCCTCGTCGGTGGCGTTGAACCGGATCGCCTGCGCCTTCTTGGAGACCAGCAGGAGGTCGTCCCCGGGCCCCGCCAGCGCCGCTCCGACCAGCTCGTCCTCGTCGCGGAGGTTGATCGCGATGATGCCGCCGGAGCGGTTGGAATCGAACTCCTCCAACCTCGTCTTCTTCACCAGACCGTTCCTGGTGGCCAGTACCAGGTACGGCGCGACCTGGTAGTCCGGAATCTCGATCACCTGGGCGATCTGCTCGTCAGGCTGGAAGGCGAGCAGATTGGCCACGTGCTGGCCTCTCGCCACCCTACTGGCCTCCGGCAACTCGTACGCCTTGGCCCGGTAGACCCTCCCCTTATTGGTGAAGAAGAGCATCCAGTCATGCGTGGAGCAGACGAAGAAGTTGCTGACGATATCGTCCTGACGCAGCGTCGCGCCACTGACCCCCTTGCCGCCCCGGCGCTGCGAACGGTAGAGGTCGACCTTGGTCCGCTTGGCGTACCCGGTCCGGGTGATGGTGACGACCACGTCCTCGCGGGCGATCAGGTCCTCCATCGAGACCTCGCCCTCGAAGGGCACGATCTTGGTCCGCCGCTCGTCGCCCCACTTGGCCACGATCTCGCCGAGTTCCTCGGAGACGATCTTCCGCTGCCGCTCCGGCTTGGCCAGGATGTCCTTGAGGTCGGCGATCTCCAGCTCGATCTTGGCCAGCTCGTCGATGATCTTCTGACGCTCCAGCGCGGCGAGCCGGCGGAGCTGCATGTCCAGGATCGCGGTGGCCTGCACCTCGTCGATGTCCAGCAGCTGGATCAGGCCCTGCCGGGCTTCCTCCACCGTGGGCGAGCGCCGGATCAGCGCGATGACCTCGTCGAGCGCGTCCAGCGCCTTGACCAGACCCCGCAGGATGTGCGCCCGTTCCTCGGCCTTGCGCAACCGGTACGCCGTCCGCCGCCGGATCACGTCGATCTGGTGGTCCACGTAGTGCCGGATGAACTGGGCCAGGTTGAGCGTGCGCGGCACCCCGTCGACCAGGGCCAGCATGTTGGCGCCGAAGGTCTCCTGGAGCTGGGTGTGCTTGTAGAGGTTGTTCAGCACCACCTTGGCGACCGCGTCGCGCTTGAGCACCAGCACGATCCGCATACCGGTACGCCCGGAGGACTCGTCCCGGATGTCGGCGATCCCGGCGAGCTTCCCCTCCTTGATCAGCTCGGCGATCCGCTCGGCCAGGTTGTCGGGGTTGACCTGGTACGGCAGCTCGGTGACGACCAGGCTCGTCCGGCCCTTCTTGTCCTCCTCGACCTCGACCACCGCGCGCATCCGGATCGAGCCCCGCCCGGTCCGGTACGCGTCCTGGATCGGGGTGGTCCCCACGATCAGCCCGTGGGTCGGGAAGTCCGGTCCCTTGACGATCCCGATCAGCTCGTCGAGCGTCGTCGCCTCGTCGGCCTCCGGGTTCTCCAGGCACCACTGCACCGCGGCGGCGATCTCCCGCAGGTTGTGCGGCGGGATCTTGGTGGCCATGCCGACCGCGATGCCCTCGGAGCCGTTCACCAGCAGGTTGGGGATCCGGGACGGCAGGATCGTCGGTTCCTTGGCCCGGCCGTCGTAGTTGTCCTGGAAGTCGACGGTGTCCTCGTCGATGTCCCGGAGCATCTCCATCGCCAGCGGGTCGAGCTTGCACTCGGTGTTGTGGCTGACGAAACCGTCGCTGACGAAGGAGTGGTCCTCGGTCTCGACCCGCAGGCTGTAGACCGGCCGCACACCCGCGTCGGCGACCTCGGCGACCTCCGCGTAGTAGAACCGGCCGTCCACCAGCGGCTCGACGACGTCGCGCACCTCCCGCTCGGTGATCCGGGCCAGAATCTCGCCCCGGTCCCGCTCCCAGCGCTCGATCCGGTCGACGTTGTGCCGGCGCAGCCAGTCCTGCTCGATCCGGCCCTGCGCGCCGTACTCGCGGATGAACTCGCCGACGTACGGCACGTGGTCGCTCGACAGCGCCGTGCTGCTGGCCGGCACGCCGGCCAACTCGGACTCCAGCTTCGCCTGCTTGCGGCCGAGGAAGCCGACCTGCTGCGCGAAGAGCCGGGCGTCTCGCCGGTTGGTCACCACGACCTTGATCTCGCCGTTGTCGTACCGGCACTGCCGGCTGACCACGCCGAACTCCAGCAGCAACTGCTGGACCTCACGGGCCAGCCGCTCGCTACGGGTCGAGTACGAGATCTGGATGGTGTTGCGGGGCAGCAGCGACGACGAGCCGTCGCCCTCGAAGAGCGCCTGGAGGAAGGCGCGCTTGACCGCTGCCGGCCCCTGCCAGACGAACTCCGGCACGAACTTCGCCGCACTCCGCGCCCCGACCAACTCGCCCAGCACGCTCTTGCGCAGCTGGGTGAGGTTCTGCACGTCGAGTTCGTGCAGCACGTTGCCGGAGGCGATCACCCGCTCGGAGACGTACCGGGGACCGCCGACCGCGAGGTCGTAGGCGGCGAGCACCCGGACGAAGTACTCCCGGTCGACGTTGTTGAAGCCGGCCCGGTCGACCGAGACCCAGCCCTCGCTGACGAAGGCGCCGGCGAGAACCGCCGCCTCCACGTGTTCCAGCGTCGGGTAGCCGATCTCGTCCGGCACCGTCCGCTGGAGCACCACCCGGTCACCGGGGCGGACCTCGGCGAGCAGCTTCCAGAGCAGGGTCGGCACGCCGGCCACCTGCACCAGGCAGAGCACCGGGTGGTTGTGCGTACCGGTCAGCTCGTAGCCCTCGCGGGTGCGCAGCCGCAGCGTCGGGTGCTCGCCGGAGTGGAAGAACTTCGAGGCCCGGACCAGGTCGCCGTTGCGGTCCCGGACCTTGAGGTCGATCTCCGTCTCGGAGCTGGGCGCCGCGCCGGGGACGACCTGGTCGATCCGTACGGTGCCGTCAGCGGTACGAATCCGGGCATCGCCGGTGAGGCAGTAGCGCATCGCGGCGGCCGGATCGTTGCCCGGCGAACCGAAGTTGCCGTTGCCGTCGACCAGCGGGTAGCGCAGCGACCAGGTCTGGGCCATCCGGACCAGCGCGTCGTAGATCGCCGAGTCGCCGTGCGGGTGGAACTGACCCATCACGTCGCCGACCACCCGGGAGCACTTCACGTACCCCCGGTCGGGGCGGTAGCCGGAGTCGAACATCGCGTAGAGGATCTTCCGGTGTACGGGCTTGAGTCCGTCCCGTACGTCCGGCAGCGCCCGTCCGACGATCACGCTCATCGCGTAGTCGAGGTAGGAGCGCTGCATCTCCACCTCGAGCCCGACCGGTTCGATCCGGTCGTGCTGGGCCACCGCGCTCGCGGCCGCTTCCTGCTCCGGCTCGTTAGCGGAGGACTCGGGAGTATCCGTCACTGTCAACCCTTATCAGACTCAAAGCCGCATTCCGCTGTGGATAACGGCTGTGGAAACCGTGGAAGCTGTGGATAACTGTGTGGAACGGCGGTCCCGGGTGGCCGTTCGGCCGAGGCGGGAGCCGCCGTACCGCCACTAGATGTCGAGGAACCGGACGTCCTTGGCGTTGCGCTGGATGAACGACCGGCGCGCCTCCACGTCCTCGCCCATCAGGACGCTGAAGAGTTCGTCGGCGGTCGCCGCGTCGTCCAGGGTGACCTGGCGGAGGGTACGCGTCGCCGGGTTCATCGTGGTCTCCCACAGCTCCGGGTAGTTCATCTCGCCGAGACCCTTGAACCGCTGGATGTCGTCCGGCTTGGCGTTCGGCTTCTTCTGCTGGCGCAGCGCGATCAGCCCGTCCCGCTCCCGGTCGGAGTAGGCGTACTGGGCGTCGTCGCCCTTCCGGTTCCACTTGATCTTGTAGAGCGGCGGCGCTGCCAGGTAGACGTGCCCCAGCTCGACCAGCGGCCGCATGAACCGGAACAGCAGGGTCAGCAGCAGGGTCTGGATGTGCTGGCCGTCGACGTCGGCGTCGGCCATCAGCACGATCTTGTGATAGCGCAGCTTCTCGATGTCGAAGTCGTCGTGGATGCCGGTGCCGAGCGCGGTGATCAGCGCCTGGACCTCGTTGTTCTTCAACACCCGGTCGATCCGGGCTTTCTCCACGTTGAGGATCTTGCCTCGGATCGGCAGGATCGCCTGGGTACGCGGGTCCCGGCCCTGCTTCGCCGAACCACCCGCCGAGTCGCCCTCGACGATGAAGACCTCGGACTCGCGCGGGTCGGTGGACTGGCAGTCGGCCAGCTTGCCCGGCATCGAGCCGGACTCCAGCAGCGACTTGCGTCGGGCCAGCTTGCGGGCCTGCTGGGCCGCGATCCGGGCCCGGGCCGCCTGGGTCGCCTTGGTGATGATCAGCTTGGCCTCGGCCGGGTTGCGGTCGAACCAGTCGACCAGCCACTCGTTGCAGACCCGCTGCACGAAGCTCTTCACCGGGGTGTTGCCGAGCTTGGTCTTGGTCTGCCCCTCGAACTGCGGGTTCGTCAGCTTGACCGAGATGATCGCCGCGAGCCCTTCCCGGATGTCCTCGCCGGAGAGCTTCTCGTCGCCCTTGAGCAGCTTCTTGTCCGTGCCGTACCGGTTGACCACGCTGGTCAGCGCGGCCCGGAAGCCCTCCTCGTGCGTGCCGCCCTCGTGCGTGTTGATGGTGTTGGCGAAGGTGTAGACCGACTCGCCGTACGACTCGTTCCACTGCATGGCGATCTCGACCGACATGCCCTCGCTCTCCTCCTCGGCCCCGAACTCGACCACGGTCTTGTGGATCGGGTTCTTCGAGGCGTTGAGGTGGCGGACGAAGTCGGAGATGCCGCCCTTGTAGCAGAAGGTCACCTCACGCGGCTTGCCGTCCTCCTCCTGCACCCGCTCGTCGCGGAGCTGGATGGTCAGCCCCCGGTTGAGGAAGGCGTACTCCTGGATGCGCCGGTAGATCGTCTCGAAGGCGAAGTCGACGGTCTCGAAGACCGACGGGTCCGGCCAGAAGGAGACCGCCGAACCGCTGCGGTTGGTCGTCTCACCCTTCTCCAGCGGCGAGGGCTTGGAGTTGGCGTAGCTCTGCCGCCAGACGTACCCGTCCTTGTGGATCTCCACGAACATCCGGGTGGAGAGCGCGTTGACCACCGAGACACCGACGCCGTGCAGGCCGCCGGAGACCGCGTACGCCTTGCCGTCGAACTTGCCGCCCGCGTGCAGTACGGTCAGCGCTACCTCGACGCCCGGCTTCTTCAGCTTCGGATGCAGGTCGACCGGGAAACCCCGGCCGTTGTCGGTGACCCGGACGCCGCCGTCGGCGAGCAGCACCACCTCGATGGTGTCGCAGTAGCCGGCGAGCGCCTCGTCCACCGCGTTGTCCACGACCTCCCAGACCAGGTGGTGCAGACCGCGCTCACCAGTCGATCCGATGTACATACCGGGCCGCTTGCGGACGGCCTCCAGGCCCTCCAGAACGGTGATCGACTCGGCGCCGTACTCCTGCTTCTTCTGCGCTGCCACCTTGGCCACTTTCTCGCGTCTCCCGCGCCGTGCGGCGCGGGAGCGCGGGTTTGGTGGGCGGCCTGCGACCGTGCGCGCGGGCCGGCACCACGAGGAACTCCGGGGTACGGTCTGAACGCGCCGGTCGCCGTGGCTGCCCACGGATCGCGATCGGCTCGGACCCGGTGCGGCGCCGGCCGGACCGTTTCGGGCCCGGGTCCCGCTCCACACCGTGTCGTCGTCTCGCCGTCAATCCTACTGTGCCCGGATGACACATTGGGTATGCGGCACCCCTGCGCGGCGCCCTCAGACCCACGTAGACGGCCGTACCCCCTCGCCCACGACTCCCCCCACACGCCTGAGATCGAATCGGGGGCCGTTTCCGGCATCGTCCCGTCCTCACCTGCCGACACCACCCAGCCTGGTCGTTCCCGCCCAGCCGGGACGAGCCCGGACGGACGTCCCGGGACCACCCGGGCCGGGGGTCGCGCGGAGGGCGAGCGGTGCCGTAACTTGGCGACGCCGGAAGTAAGCTCCGTGGCCAGGATGCCCGGTAAGCGCATCGGACGGTCCAACCGACCGGTTTCGTCAGGTGCATGGAGAGGTGACGCCCGATGGGGCTGGACAACGTCGCGGTGCGCTGGCCGCGGACCGGCCGCTTCTACGACCCGGTCGCCCCGGCCGAGTTCGTCGACTTCGGCGAGCTGGCCGACGTGCCCGAGGTGGCCGCGCCGACCGCGGCGCTCGCCGGATACATCGCCAAGAACGGTTCGGTCCGGGCGACCGCCTACACCGAACTGGTCGACCTGCTGCTCGGGCTGGACGGGGTGCTCTACGCCACCGAGGCCGCGGCCGAGGACGAGGACCCGGTGATCGACCCCGACGGCTGCGCCTGGATCGCGGGCGGGCTGGAGCGGTTCGTGGACGGGCACCGGGCGCACGGCGAGTCGGTGACCTTCGACACGGTCAGTGCCGTACTCCGGGCCGCGCTCTCCGACGGCCGCCTGGCCGAGCAGCAGCTGCGCTGGCTGGACAGCCGCCTCGACGCGCTGCGCGACGAGTCCGGCGCTCCGCCGCAGTGGAGCTTCCCGCGCTCGGAGCTGGCCGTGCTGGCCGGCTTCTACCGCAGGTGCGCCGAACGCGGCTTCGCCGTCTACGCGGACTCCTGACCGCCGAGCTGCTGCCGGCCACGACACCTCGCGGGCCGCCATCGTGCGACTCGCGCCGCCGGCCGCCCGGTCCGCCGCCGGTCGGCGCCGGATCGCGGTCAGCCGGTCGCCCGGCGCCTGCCGTCGGTCCGGCTCAGCCGTAGGTGTCCCGGGGGCCACGTCCTCGTACCCGCCGTGGACCCCGCGACCAGGACGGTGCCGTCGGGCCGTGCACGTGCAGCCGACGAACCACGCCGTGCCCGACCTCGGCGGCGATCCGCCGCAGCAGCGAACCGGCGAGCAGCCGAAGCTGCGTTGCCCACGCCGTCGACTCCGCCTCGACGGTTAGCTCGCCGTTCTCCAGCTTCACCGGTCGGCTGTGCTCGGCCACGTCCGGGCCGACCACCCGCTCCCAGGCACCGAAGACGGTCGCCTCGGCGGCCGGCTGCTGCCAGCCCCGGGCCTTCACCAGCCGGGCCAGCACCGTACCGAGCAGTTGCGGATCCCGGGGATCCGGCCCCGGGCCGGAGTAGCCGCGCGGCCGGCGTCGCTGCCCGCCCGGCCGGCCGGCCGTCGAGCCGGCACCGCCGGGCCCGCCCGCCGCGCCGTCGGCCGCCGGCTCCGCGTCCGGGTCGGCTCCGCCAGGGGTACGGCGACGCGGGCCGGGCCCCTTCCGTTTGGCGAGCGCGGCGTCGAGGACCGCCCGGGCCAGCGCCGGACCGGCCAGTTCACCGTCTCCGGCCGCCGGTGCCGGACCGGTCTGCGCCTCCGCCGGCTCGGCCGGGCCGGGTGCACCGCGCCGGGGTTTCCCCCCGGTGGCCGGCGCATCCGTCGGGCGGGGTGTCCCGGGATCAGTCGGCACGGCGCACCTGCCCGTCGGAGACCTCGTAGCGGGCGCCCCGCAGCGCCTGTGGCACGTCGTCGGCGACCGCGCAGGTGACCAGGAGCTGACTCGCCCCGGCGACCAGCTCGGCCAGGCGTTCCCGGCGGCCGCTGTCCAGTTCGGCGAAGACGTCGTCCAGCACCAGCACCGGTTCGACGCCGTCGGCGCGGAGCAGGTCGTAGGCGGCGAGCCGGAGCGCCAGCGCGTACGACCAGGATTCGCCGTGGCTCGCGTACCCCCGGGCCGGCAGGGCGCCCAGGGTCAGGGTCAGCTCGTCGCGGTGCGGCCCGACCAGTGTCATGCCGCGGTCGATCTCCGCCGGCCTGGCCTCGGCGAGCGCGGCCGACAGGGCCGCCTCCAGGGTCGACCTGTCCGGCACCGGGTCGGCCAGCTCCACCGACGGCCGGTACGCGATCGAGGCCGCACCCCGCCCCGCGGCCACCGCGTCGTACGCCTTGGTCACGTGCGGGCCGAGCGCGGCGACCAGTTCCAGCCGGCCGGCCAGCAGCTCCGCCCCGTGCCGGGCCAGGTGGGTGTCCCAGACCGCCAGGGTCGACAGGTCGCCGCCGCCCTCGGCCGGCCGCTCGGCGTCGGGCCGGGCGGCCCGCCCCCGCCCACCGGCCGTCTTCCGGGCCAGGTACGAGGTACGCAGCAGCGCGTTGCGCTGCTTCACCACCCGCTCGTAGTCGGCGCGGACGGCGGCGTACCGGGGCATCCGGGTGACCAGCAGGTCATCGAGGTAACGCCGACGCTCGGCCGGGTCACCCCGGACCAGCTCCAGGTCCTCGGGGGCGAAGAGCACCAGCCGCAGCGCGCCGAGCACGTCCCGGGCCCGCCGGGCCGGTGAGCGGTTCAACCTGGCCCGGTTGGCCCGGCCCGGGGCGATCTCCAACTCGACCAGCAGCTCCCGGCCGTCGTGCACGATCGCGCACCGCAGCACCGCCGTCGCGGCGCCGGCCCGGACCAGCGGGGCGTCGGTGGCGACCCGGTGGCTGTCCAGCGTCGCCACGTAGCCGAGCGCCTCGACGAGGTTGGTCTTGCCCACCCCGTTCGGGCCGACGAGCACGTTCCCACCCGGCTCCAGGTCGACGCCGACCCGCTCGTACGAGCGGAAGTCGACCAGTTCGAGCCGGCGGACGTACACCGGTCAGTGCTTGCGTACGGCGTGCCCGCCGAACTGCTGACGCAGTGCGGAGACGGCCTTCAGCGCGGGCGAGTCGTCCTGGCGGGAGGCGAACCGGGCGAAGAGCGAGGCGGCGATGACGTTCAGCGGCACGGCGAGCCGGACCGCCTCGTCCACCGTCCAGCGGCCCTCGCCGGTGTCCTCGGTGTAGTCGCTGAGCTGGGATAGCTCCGGGTCCTCGTCGAGGGCCCGGTCGAGCAGGTCGAGCAGCCAGGAGCGGACGACGGTGCCTTCCCGCCAGGACTTGAAGACGCCCGGCACGTTGGTCACCAGTTCGGAGGCGGTGAGCAGCTCGTAGCCCTCGGCGTAGGCGTGCATCAGGCCGTACTCGATGCCGTTGTGCACCATCTTGGCGTAGTGCCCGGCGCCGACCGGCCCGGCGTGCACGAAGCCGAACTCGCCCTCCGGCTTGAGCGCGTCGAAGATCGGCATCAGCCGCCCGACGTGCTGCTCGTCGCCGCCGACCATCAGGCCGTAGCCGTTCTCCCGCCCCCAGACGCCGCCGGAGACGCCGACGTCGATGTAGCCGAGGCCGTGCTGGTCGAGCTTCTCCGCCCGGGGCAGGTCGTCGCTGAACCGGGAGTTCCCACCGTCGATCACGATGTCTCCGGCGGAGAGCACCCCGATCAGCCCGTCGACGGTCGCCTCGGTGTACTGCGCCGGCACCATCACCCAGACCGCCCGGGGCGCGGCCAGCTTCTCGGCCAGCTCGGCCAGGCTGGCCACGTCGGAGAGCGCCGGGTTCTGGTCGTAGCCGATCACCTCGTGTCCGGCGGCGCGCAGCCGTTCGCGCATGTTGCCGCCCATCCGGCCGAGCCCCACCAGGCCGAGTTGCATGAACTTTCCTTCCAGAACCGTGCGATCAGCGGGTGACCCGGATCGGCATGATCAGATAGCGGTAGCCGGGGATGATCTCCCCGTCCTCGCCGGAGGGCGAGATCACCGCGGGCTTGAAGGCGTCGACGAAGGAGAAGACCGCCAGTGCCGAGCCAAGGTTCTGGAGTCCGTCGATCAGGTACTGCGGGTTGAAGCCGATGGTCAGCGGCTCGCCGGTGAACGTGGCGTCCATCGCCTCGCTCGCCCGGGCCTCCTCGGTGCTGCCGGCCTCGACCACCAGGCCGTCGGAGCTGAAGTTGAGCAGTACCGGCGTGGTCCGGCCGCCGACCAGCGACACCCGCTTGACGACCTCGACCAGCGCGGCGACCGAGACCCGGGCCTCCGCGTTGGAGCTGGCCGGGAAGAGCGAGCGCACCGGCGGGTAGTTGGCGCCGTCCAGCAACCGGCTGGTGGTCCGGCGGGTGCCTCCGGCGAACCCGATCAGCCCCTCACCGGCGGCACCCTGGGAGAGCGCCATCGTGACGTCGCCACCGAGCGGGCCGAGGGCCTTGGCGGTGTCGTGCAGGGTCCGGGCCGGCACCAGCGCGTTGATGCTGACCTCCGGGTCGTCCGGCCGCCACTCGATCTCGCGCAGCGCCAGCCGGTAGCGGTCGGTCGCCAGCATCGCCAGGGTCGAGCCGTTCAGCTCGATGCGTACCCCGGTCATCATCGGCAGCGTCTCGTCCCGGCCGGCGGCGATCGCGACCTGGCCGACCGCGGCGGCGAAGGTGGCCGCGTCGATGGTGCCGGCGCTGCCCGGCATCTCCGGCAGGGTCGGGTAGTCCTCGACCGGCATCGTCGGCAGGGTGAACCGGGCGCTGCCGCAGACCAGCTCCAGATGCGCCCCGGCGGCGGCGATGTCGACCGGCTTGGCCGGCAGCGCCTTGGTGATCTCCGCCAGCAGCCGGCCGGAGACCAGCGCGGCGCCCTCCGCCTCGCTCTGCACGTCGACGGTCACCTGGCTGGAGACCTCGTAGTCGAAGCCCGAGACGTGCAGCCCACCCTCGCCGACCCGCAGCAGCACGCCGGCGAGCACCGGCACCGAGGGACGGTTGGGCAGACTCTTCGCGGTCCACGCCACGGCGTCGGCGAGCGCGTCACGCTCCACGCGGAACTTCATGCCATGCCTCCGGATCGACGTCAGCGACAACTGTCTCATGCCGGCGGCCGCCTTCCGGCCCCGCCAACCGTGCGGGTCTGCATCGCACCTTAGGACCCGGCCGCATCGGCTGTGCGCCCGACCCCGGTACTTCGACAGATCCTGACCCATGGGTACGACGGATCAAAAGAGTCCACAGGATGCCCAACGCCGATGATTGGTTTTTGTTCTCTTGAAGAGATAACTCAATCGTCTTCATCGGTGCTGTGCAAACTGTGGAGAAGTGGCCTCTGCGCTGGTCAGCGGCTTGTCCACCGGTGTGCGAGGTGTGGACAACCGGGGTCGGAACCGGGCTCGCGATCCACAGCCTCCGTCGGCGGCGGAGTTATCCACGCTTGTCCACCGGTCGTCCACCGGGTTACCCACCGGCTTTTCCCCATCTGTGGGCACAGCCCTCCGAAGATCGACGAGCACCGTCCCCAGAACCTTCAACAGGGCGTACACAGCCGGCCGCCATCGGTGGAAAACTTTGTCACGTTCGGTAACTGTCCACACACGTTTCCCCAGCCTCTGTCCACAGGTTGTGGGTTCCGGGTGCGAGCCGACCCGGAGGTTATCCACCGACGGTGGACAACCGGCTGTGGACAGCCTGAGTACAACGAGCGGCCCCGGGCCCGGCCGAGGGCCGGATGACCTTCGACACGGCTCCCCCGGATACGGCCGAGGGCCGGGTACGACCGCCGAACGGCGCGTACCCGGCCCTCGGCGGCCCGGTCGGTGGGTCAGGTGTTCTGCTTGATCCGGTTCGTCAGCTCGGCGATCTGGTTGTAGAGCGAGCGGCGTTCCGCCATCTGCTGCCGGATCTTCCGGTCGGCGTGCATCACGGTGGTGTGGTCGCGCCCGCCGAAGGCCTGGCCGATCCGGGGCAGCGACAGGTCGGTCAGCTCCCGGCACAGGTACATCGCCACCTGGCGGGCGTTGACGAGCACCCGGGACCGGGACTGCCCGCGCAGGTCCTCCAGGCTCACCCCGAAGTAGTCGGCGGTGGAGATCATGATCTGGTCGGCGGTGATCTCCGGCCCGGAGCCGTCCGGGATGAAGTCCCGGAGCACCTCCTCGGCGAGCGAGAGTTCGACCGGGGACCGGGTCAGCGAGGCGAACGCGGTCACCCGGATCAGCGCCCCCTCGAGTTCCCGGATCGAGTTGGCGATCCGGGAGGCGATGAACTCCAGTACGTCCGGCGGGGCGAAGAGCCGTTCCTGGGCCGCCTTCTTCTGGAGGATCGCGATCCGGGTCTCCAGGTCCGGCGGCTGGATGTCGGCGAGCAGGCCCCACTCGAACCGGGTACGCAGCCGGTCCTCCAGCGTCGCCAGGTCCTTCGGCTTCCGGTCCGAGGTGATCACGATCTGCTTGTTGGCGTTGTGCAGCGTGTTGAAGGTGTGGAAGAACTCCTCCTGGGTCCGCTCGCGGTTCTCCAGGAACTGGATGTCGTCGATCAGCAGGATGTCGACGTCGCGGTAGCGGCGCTGGAACGCACTCGTCTTGTCGTCCCGGAGCGAGTTGATGAAGTCGTTGGTGAACTCCTCGGTCGAGACGTACCGGACCGAGCGGGCGTTGCCCAGCGTCGTCGCGTAGTGCCCGATGGCGTGCAGCAGGTGGGTCTTGCCCAGCCCCGAGCTGCCGTAGATGAACAGCGGGTTGTACGCCTTCGCCGGTGACTCGGCGACCGCGACCGAGGCCGCGTGGGCGAACCGGTTGGACGAGCCGATGACGAAGGTCTCGAACATGTACTTCGGGTTCAGCCGGTTGCCGCTGACGTCTCCGGCCCCGCCGACCCCGCCCGGCCGCCGGTCGTCACGTCCGCCGGGCCGGTGCTCGGGATAGGCGCCGCCCCGACCGGGACCGTTGTCCGGGCCGCCGTCCCGACCCGGCCCGAGCCGTCCGGCACCCCCGTCCCGGCTGTCGTGGTAGCGCCGGTCGACCGGCCGGTGGTCGCCGAACTGACCGAGATTGCCGGTGTCGGCCCCCCGCTCGTCGAAGCCGCGTCGTTCCTGCTGTGGCGGCGCCGGCCGGTACGGCTCGGGGTAGGGCGCGCTGAAGAGCGTCTCCTGGCCGTCCCGGCTGTTCGGGATCAGGTTCCCGCGAGCGGGGTCGGGTCGCCCGGCCGGCCGCCCGGCACCGCCGGAGGGCACCTGCGCCGAGCCGGTGAACGGCGGCGGCTTGCGACCGCCGGCCTGGTCGGGCACCGGGTTGCGGTGTTCGGGTACCTCCGGTCCGGCGCCGGCCGGGAACTCCTGCTCCGGTCGTACCGGATATTCGCGCTCGGCGTCGCCGGGAAAGCGGAGCGGCTCGGCCCGGTAACCCGGGGCCGGATCGGGGTCGGCGTATCCGGCGGGCTCGCGGTCGGCATACCCGGCCGGGTCGGGGTCGGGGTAGGCGCCCGGCGGGTCGGTGTCGCCGTAGCCGCCGGCCGGGGGCGGGCCGCCGGGATAGCCGGGCGCGCCGCCGGAGACCGGATAACCCGGGGGTACGCCGAGTCCGGCCGGTTCGGGTCCGGCCGGGTAGCCGCCACCGGCCGGGCGCGGCTGCCCGTCCTCGGGTGGCCGTACGGTGACCGCCACCTGGACCGCCCGGCCCAGCCGGCGGGAGAGCGCCTCGGTGATCGCCGGGCGGAGCCGCGACTCGATCACGTCCCGGGTGAAGGCGTCCGGTACGGAGAGCAGCGCGGTGTCCTCGATGATCGTGTGCAGACGGGTCAGCCGGAGGTAGGCACGCTGCTGAGCCGAAATGATCTCGTCGGCCAGTTCCTCGGTAGTCGCCGCCCACACCGCGCCAAGGTCGATCGTGTCGGCCACCGTCGCGCCACCCCCATCGCCTCTGCGTCTCCGGCCGCCGTTGCCGTCCCGGTCGACCGTTCCAGGCTTGCTGACGTGCTCGAACAGGCACGACGCGGCGCTCGGCGGTCGCCGGCGCCGTCCACAGGTTATCCACAGCCTGTGTATCGACCGAATTGTGTCGCCCGGCCGGGCGTCCGTGTCGCCTGCCCCCGGCCCGACCGGCGTTGACGCGGGTTCATCTGTCGAACGATCGACGAGCTTGTCCGGTTTTGCCCGTCAGCGGCATCCCCCACCCCCTGACGCTGACGTGCAATCGGGCACGCTAACAGCGTTGTCCACAACCCTTCAACCGTCGGATCCACCCGGACCTTGTCGACATCAGTGAAAAACCCCGCCGAACCGCCCCTTGCCGGTCCCGCGCACCGGACCGGCCCGACGGGCGATCATGATGTTTGACGACCGTTCTCGGGCTGCGTAGGCTCCAACGGTTGCTCTGTCGCCCTCTGCTAGGGTGATGGGAGACTGTTGACCGCGGCCCGGCACGGGCCGTGGCTGATGCCTGGACGGCATCGACACCCGGCCGTCCCGGCGGTCGACGCCAGACAATCACACGACCCCGCTGTCGCACGACCGGGGCGTACGACGACGGAGAGCCTGACGTGAGCAAGCGCACCTTCCAGCCGAACAACCGCCGGCGCGCGAAGACCCACGGCTTCCGGCTGCGCATGCGCACCCGGGCTGGTCGCGCCATCATCGCGGCCCGCCGTGGCAAGGGTCGCACCCGCCTGTCGGCCTGACGGCTGGCAAGGCCGGTCCGGGGATGTAGGCAGTCGTGCTGGCGGCCGCACAGCGACTGCGGCGCAGCAGTGACTTCGCCGCGGCGATCCGGGGTGGGCGCCGCGCCGGTCGAGGATCAGTGGTGGTACATCTCGATTCGGCCGGTACCCCGGGTCCACCTTCTTCCCCGACGACCACGACGGCATCGCAGCCGGTTCGGAGCGCCGGTGCGGGACACGAGCCCGCGCCCGCCCGGGCCGGCTTCGTCGTCTCCAAGGCCGTGGGTGGCGCGGTGGTCCGGAACAGGGTCCGGCGTCGGCTGCGGCACCTGGTCCGTGACCGGCTGCCGGGCCTGCCGCCCGGCGCCACCCTGGTGGTACGCGCGCTGCCCGGCGCCGCCGACGCCTCGTACGCCCGGCTCGGCACCGACCTCGACGCCGCGCTCGCGGCGGCACTCGCCCCCCGAAAGTCCCCCCGGCGGCCCCGATGACGGACTCCACCGGCGGTACGTCCGGGATGACGGTCGGTGCCCGAGTGCTGGCGGGAGCCATCGTCGCGTACCGTCGTTGGATAAGCCCGGCGCTGCCGGCCCGCTGTCGGTTCTACCCGTCGTGCAGCGCGTACGCCCTGGAGGCGGTCGCGGGACATGGTGCGCTCCGGGGAGCCGTCCTGGCGGTCCGGCGGCTGTTGCGCTGCCATCCCTTCCACCCCGGTGGATATGACCCGGTGCCGGAGCCGGGCGCACGCCGCCATGCCGATGTGACTGGAGCCCCGAATTGAGTCTCGACTGGATCTACTGGGCGATCTCGTGGATCCTGCTGCTGTGGCACTCCGCCTGGGACGCCATCGGGGTGTCCGCGGGGGCGGTCCTGGGCACGAACTGGTCCTGGATCCTGGCGATCATCTTCCTGGTGGTCACCCTGCGGGTGATCCTCTTCCCGATCTTCGTCAAGCAGATCAAGTCGCAGCGGGCGATGCAGGCGATCCAGCCTCAGCTCAAGGCGCTGCAGGAGAAGCACAAGGGTGACCGGGAGACGCTCCAGAAGGAAATGATGGAGCTGTACCGGAAGGAGAAGGCCAACCCGCTGATGGGCTGCCTTCCGATCTTCCTACAGGCTCCGGTCTTCATCGGCCTCTTCCACGTGCTCCGCCGGCTCGACCCGGCCAACCAGGGCAAGACCCGGTACGGCTGGACCGCCGAACAGTTCGAGAGCGCCACCCACGCCCGCCTCTTCGACGTGCCGATCGCCGGCAAGTTCGGTTCCACCGCGGCCGAGCTGGCCCGGCTGAACGCCAGCGGCGCCTCGGTCAAGATCCTGGCCGGCGTACTCGTGGCCATCATGATCGCCACCACCTACCTGACCAGCCGGCAGATGATCCTCAAGACCGGCTGGGCGGAGGACCCCCAGCAGCGCATGATCCAGCGGCTGATGCTCTACGGCATCCCCGCCTCGCTGCTCGTCTCCGGCGCGATCTTCCCGATCGGTGTGGTCATCTACTGGGTCACCAACAACCTCTTCACCCTCGGCCAGCAGCAGTGGGTGCTGCGCAAGTACCCGCCGCCGCAGACCGCACCCCGGCTGCCGAAGCCCGGCGAGTCCGCTCCTCGGCGTACCAGCGGAACCGGAGCCGGCGGCGGCGGCCGACGGGGCACCGACTCCCGCAACCCGGTGCAGCCCGGCAAGCCGGCCAAGCCCGCCGGCCGGTTCGGCCGGGCCAAGGCCAACGGTGCGCAGCCGGAGAAGCCGGCCGTCGACACCAAGGCGCTCGCTCCCAAGCCGGGCGCCAAGCCGGTCAACCCCAAGAAGGGGCGTCCGGCGAAGCGTCAGGGTTGACGCGGACCGGCCACCGGCCGCAACTGTCGGTCGGTGGCCCGGTAGGACTTCGGGCCGTGCTGCCACCAGTGCTGGCGCCGGCCGGAATCCGCCGCGCCCCGCGACGACGGGCACCGTTGCCCGAGCAGACGTGCCCGTGGCACTCGGCGATCTCCCGCCGGGCCCCGGGGAACCAGCGGGACCGTACGGTCCGGCCGAGAGAGTACGGAGATGAGACGGTGACCGACACCAGTATTCCGCGCGCCGAGCAGCCCATCGGCGACACCGAGCCGGTCCTGCCGGCGGGCCCGCCCGCGGACGCCGAAACCACCGAGGCCGTCGCGGTTGACGGGGCGGGCGCGGACGCCGGTCCGGAGCAGGACGACGACGTGGCCGGCGAGGACGACGGCGACGAGGAGGACGGCGACGAGGTCGAGCAGGCCAGCAACGGCGGCCGACCGGCCGCGGCGACCAGCGACGCCGACCTGTTCCGGCAGAGCGAGATCGCCGCTGACTACGTCGAGGGGCTGCTCGACATCCTCGACTACGACGGCGACATCGACGAGCTGGTCTCGGCCGGACGCCCGGTGGTCGAGGTGGTCGGCGGGCGCCTACAGGCGCTGGTCGGGCAGCGCGGCGCCACCCTGGAGGCGCTCCAGGAGCTGACCCGGCTCGCCGTGTTCCGGCAGACCGGGACGCCGAGCCGGCTGCTGCTGGACGTCGGCGGCTACCGGGCGACCCGCCGCAAGGAGCTTTCCGCCGTCGCCAAGAACGCGGTCGAGAAGGTCAAGCAGCACGGCGAGGCCGTCCGGCTGGAGCCGATGTCCGCCTTCGAGCGCAAGTGCGTACACGACGTGGTCAACGCCATCGCCGGGGTGGAGAGCGAGTCCGAGGGCGTCGAGCCGAACCGGCGGATCGTCGTACGGCCGGTCGACTGAGCGGTCGATGACGCACCGATCCGTATCCGGCCCGGGTGGTGAACCGCCGCCCGGGCCGCTGCCTGTCCGGGCCGGGGACGACACCCCACCGGCCGTACCGCTTCCCGCCGAACTGGCCGAGTCGGCCCGTACCCTCTTCGCGGAGCGACTCCCGCTCGCGGCCGCGTACGCGGAACTGCTGGCCGGCCCCGGCGTACTGCGCGGCCTGATCGGTCCCCGTGAGACGCCTCGGATCTGGGACCGGCACTTGCTCAACTGCGCCGCGATGGTGGAGCTTCTCCCGGTCGGCGCCTCCGTGGTGGACGTGGGCTCCGGGGCCGGACTTCCCGGAGTCGTCCTCGCCATCGCCCGGCCGGACCTGACGGTCACGCTGGTCGAGCCGCTGGCCCGGCGGGCCGTCTTCCTGGCCGAGGTGGTCACCGCGCTCGACCTCGGCGACGCCGTCACCGTGGTCCGGGCCCGGGCGGAGGAACTCGCCGCGAGCCGGCGGGAGGGTGCCGGTGGCCGGCGCCGCCGTACCGGCAGGAGCGGGCGGTCCACCGGGCCGGTTCCGGTCGAATCCGGGCCGGTTCCGGCCGGATCCGGTGTACCGGTCGACCTGGCCAACCTTCCCGACGAGCTGCGGGTACCGGCCGACGTCGTGACGGCCCGTGCCGTCGCCCCGCTCGACCGGCTGGCCGGCTGGTGTCTTCCGCTCGCGGTACTCGGCGGGCGCCTGCTGGCGATGAAGGGATCCAGCGCCGCCGAGGAGGTGGCCGAGCACGCCGAGGCGGTACGCCGGCTCGGCGGGTCGTCGCCGGTGGTCCGGCAGGCCGGCCTCGGCGTGGTCGACCCGCCGACGACCGTCGTCGAGGTGGTCCGGGAGCGCCCCGGTCGCACACCGGCCCGGGGTACGCCGGGCGGCCGGCGGGGCGGAACGGCCCGGTAGCGGCGGAGCGGATTTGCCGCCTTCAGGGCCGTCTGCCTGGGCTGCTGGCATTTGCTGGTTCCTGCGCCTATTCGCTGGCCCTGCGGCACTTTCTCCTGGCCGGCCCGGCTTGCTGCTCTCGTCCTGGGCCGTGACTCGGTGGAGGGTGCGCCGGCTATACCCTGTGCCGGTGATGCTGCCCCTGCCGTCCGGCGACTTCCGCGCCTACCTCTTCGACTGCGACGGCACCATCGCCGATTCCATGCCGTTGCACTACATCGCCTGGCAGCGGGCGCTCGCGGAGTGGAACTGCGTCCTGCCGGAAGACCTCTTCTACGCCTGGGGCGGCCGGACGGTGATCGACATCATCGTCACGCTCAACGAGCGGCAGGGTCTCGCCATGCCGCCGGAAGCGGTCGCTCGGCGCAGGGAGGAGCTCTATCGCGAGCTGCTGCCACGGTTGACGGCCGTACCGGAGGTACGGCAGCACGTCGAGCAGGCCCACGGACGACTTCCGCTCGCCGTCGTCTCCGGCAGCACCAGGGAGTCGGTCACCGCCTCCCTGGAGACGCTCGGTCTGCTGGCGAAGTTCGACGTACTGGTCTGCGCCGAGGACTACACGACGGCCAAGCCGGATCCGGAGGGCTTCCTGCTCGCCGCCCGCCTACTGGACGTGCCGCCGGAGTCCTGTCTGGTGTTCGAGGACACCGAACTGGGCATCCAGGCGGCCACGGCGGCGGGCATGGCGTCGGTACGCGTACCGGCGCCCTGGCAGCGTGGGGCGGTCGGTCGCCAGTGGGACCGGCTGGGTGAGGCGTCGGCGGCGCGTTGACGACACCTTTCCCAGGCCGCCGTGACAAGTGCCAGGAGAGCGGGTGCCGCCGGGCCCGTACGGAGGGTTGGTCCGGTGCCGGAGGCGCGAATAATCGGCAAGCCGAGCGGGAGGCGTCGTATCCGCTGATCAGACAGGTCTGTCGGGACGGAACTCCGGAACGGCCGGTTTTCATCCTACGGACAGCCGTGGCCCTATTTGCCCAGCGGCCGTAGGCTGACCGCGCGTCGATAGTGTAGACCGGGCAGCGGGTGGCGCCTCAGGCCTTCGCTGCTTCTTGCCGGACCGCACGCTACGCCCGAGGCGCGGGCATGGGCGCTGACCGGGCCGACACCATCCGAAGCTGGCAGGGATGACACGGTGCATGACAACGGTAGGTATGACGATCCAGAGATGACGGACTCCGGGGGATACCACTCCGGCGGCGCCGATGTTTCACGTGAAACCGAGTACGAAGGCTGGTCCGCGAGTGGCCGGGCCCGTCCGCCGGGGCGGGGTGACGACTCCGACGGCCAACCGACCGGGTACGCCGGCACACCGTCCCGTGGTCCAAGCCGGGGTACCGCCCGGGTCACGCCGCCGCCCGGCCCGACCGAGCGCGGCGGGCCCGGGTACGCCCCGGTGACTTCGCCGTTCGCGGCGGAACCGGCCGGTCCCGGGGTGGCGCCGGAGCCGCCTCGCCAGCCGGTGCATCGGCCGGGACAGGAACCGTCCGGGCAGAGTGCGGAGCAGCCGAGACCGGCGGGGCGGGCGATGGCGCCGACCTTCTCGGCGCCGCCGGACGTACCGCAGCAGCCGGCGGCGCCGCATGCCGGCGTTCAGCCTTCGGTCGTGCCCCCGGTCGCGGTGCCGGCCGTGCCTCCAGCCGCGTCGCCGGTCGCGTCGCCGGTCAGCACTGAGGCACCGGCCCCGAGTCGAGCGGCGGCCCGGGTGCAGGCGGACGGGGTACGCCCGCCGAGCCGCCCGGTTGCCGTCGAGCCCGAGCCGCCGGCCGACACGCCGTCGGCGGTACCGGAGACCATCCCTGAGGACGCCGCGTCCGACGCGTACGTTTCACGTGAAACCCCGTCGCGCGAGGAAGACGATCCCCCGTTGGCAATGGAGGCAATGCGCGCTGTGCAAATCCTGAACCCGAGCGGCGAGGTGACGATGCCGCGTCCGGACCGGCCACGGATCATGTGTGTCGCGAACCAGAAGGGAGGCGTCGGCAAGACCACCACCACGGTCAACCTGGCGGTGGCCCTGGCGCTGCACGGCAACCGTGTTCTGGTCGTGGACCTCGACCCGCAGGGGAACGCCTCCACCGGGTTGAACGTGCCGCACCATGCCGGCGTCCCGGACGTCTACGACTGCCTGATCGACAACGTGCCGCTCTCTGAGGTGGCCCAGGGCGTCGAGGGGATCCCCGACCTGTGGTGCGTACCGGCCACCATCGACCTGGCCGGTGCCGAGATCGAGCTGGTTTCGGTGGTCGCCCGGGAGTCCCGCCTCGCTCGCGCCATTGCCGGCCACCCGGCGGAGTTCGACTACGTCTTCATCGACTGCCCGCCGTCACTCGGCCTGCTCACGGTCAACGCACTCTGCGCCGCCCAGGAAGTGCTGATCCCGATCCAGTGCGAGTACTACGCACTGGAGGGGCTGAACCAACTCATCAACAACATCAACCTGGTACGCCAGCACCTGAACCCGACCCTTGAGGTCTCGACGATCCTGCTCACCATGTACGACCGGCGGACCCGGCTGGCGGACGCGGTGGAGCAGGACGTCCGGAACCATTTCGGCGACAAGGTGCTCCAGGCGGTGATCCCGCGCAACGTGCGGGTATCGGAGGCTCCGAGCTACGGCCAGTCGGTGATGACCTACGATCCCGGTTCGCGGGGCGCTACGAGCTACTTCGAGGCGGCCCAGGAGATTGCGATGCGCGGGGTCAAAGAGTCTGTTGGCCGCAATGCATAGCTCGGTTGATGCGTCGGGAGGCGTGGCATGAAGAACCGTCCGCGGGGCGGGCTGGGTCGAGGACTGGGCGCGCTGATTCCCACCACCGCACCGGAACCGGCTGCCGGGGTGGTGACGGCGGAGCCTCCAGCCGGTCGACCGGAGACGGCGCCATCTCTGCCCGGTGAATCCTCCTGGTCCACGCCGGTGCCCCCGGCCCCGGCCCAGCCGACCGGGCCGGAGCTGGCGCCCGTTCCCGGAGCCCGGTTCGCCGAGATCCCGCTCGACGCGATCGTGCCCAACCCGAAGCAGCCACGGCAGATCTTCGACGAGGAGGCCCTGGAGGAACTCAAGCTCTCGATCCAGGAGGTCGGCTTCCTCCAGCCGATCGTGGTACGCCAGCTTCCCGACGACCGGTTCGAACTCGTCATGGGCGAACGGCGCTGGCGGGCGGCGCAGGCGGTCGGTCGGGACTCGATCCCGGCGATCGTCCGGGACACCCGGGACGACGCGATGCTCCGAGACGCGCTGCTGGAGAACATTCACCGGGCCAACCTCAACCCGCTGGAAGAGGCGGCGGCGTACCAGCAACTGCTGGAGGAGTTCGGCGCGACGCACGAGGAACTGGCGCGCCGGATCGGCCGCAGCCGCCCGCAGATCTCGAACACCATCCGGCTGTTGAACCTGCCCGCCGAGGTACAGAAGCGAGTGGCGGCCGGAGTACTCTCCGCCGGACATGCCCGGGCGTTGCTCAGCCTGGAAAGCTCGACCGCGCAGGAGGAACTCGCCCGCCGGATCGTGGCCGAAGGGCTGTCGGTACGGGCCACCGAAGAGGTGGTGAAGCTCGCCGAGAACTCCCCGAGCCGGCCCAGCCCGGCGAAGCGGCGGGCGAAGGTACACGCCCCCGGGCTCACCGATCTCGCGGACCGGCTATCGGATCGGTTCGACACCCGGGTGAAGGTCGACATCGGGCGTAACAAGGGGAAGATCACCATCGAGTTCGCCACCGTGGACGATCTCGAACGGATCGTCGGTCTGATCGGGATGACGGGCTCGGACGCCGAGTCGGACGAACCAGCCTGATCCCCGGACCGCTCCGCCCATCCGGCGCGACGGCGGGCGGACGGCGTACTCGACAGAGCGGCAACGGCCACGACCCCGAGTGACTAGGGTCGTGGCCGTTCGCGTCGCTGCCGTTGGAGTCGCGGCCGGAGGCGGTGTGCCGGTTTCACGTGAAACCAGCCGCCAGCCGCCAGCCACCAGCCGCGCCCGCCATCGTCTACGGTGCGCGTCAGCGCCAATCACGCCGCTTCACGCCGCTCGCGGTCGCCGCCGCCCGCTCGCTACCCTTCCCGCTCGCTACCGCCTCGTGCTCGCTAGCGAATACACGCGCTACCGCCTCGCGCTTGGTGTCGCCTCGCCTGCCGTTGACCGGCGTGCCACCCTTCTCTCTCATTCGAGTCGTCGGGTCTCACCACCGTTCGCTCCGGGTCGACCGCCCGCAGACGCGATTCGCTGCGGGGCGGCCGCATCCCGCCCACGCATCCCGCCCACTGCCGTTTGCGCCAGCCGGCCGAGACCCCACCCGACGACGGCCCGCCGTCGACTCCTACCGCTCGACTCCCACCGCTCGATTCCACGGGGTGCTGTGGAGCCAGCCACGATCTCTTCACCTGTCCAAGGGTGTCCGGGAGCAGCCGATGAACGGCACGATTCGCTAACCCGCCTTCGACGTGCGGGCGTCCTGTCAACGAGCAGGGCTGATCAGTAGGAGCCGGGTGGGACCTACCGGGGCTTCCGGAGGTTGCTCGGTGACCCGGTCGATGTCGGCGTCGGCTGCCGGCCGCGCAGAGCGCTCGGCGTGAAAGCCTCTGACGCCCCCGGCAGCCCCCGGCACAGCCCGCGGGACCGGCTCAAGGGGTTGTGGCTCCAGCGGGGATCTCGGCGGTCTTGAGAGGCATCTGAGGCGCTGTCCGCCCGCAGGGCGGATCTTCCGGGGAGCCACCGACCCCGGCCGCCTAACCCAGAACGATTGGCCGAGGGGCGTCGAACTCCCACCGCCGAGTAGTCCCCACACCGTGCGCTGCGTGGCCCCAAGTTTCGGATACCGATTCGCGTCGGCCCCCGGGCTTGCCACGTCGCCCGGGATGGCGAAAGTAATCCACAGGGGTTGTCCACAGGCACCCCCCGTTTCACGTGAAACAGCGCGTGGAACGCGGTATCAGCCTGTGGATGACGGCGGTGAAATCCGCATCCCGAAGCCTCCGGAAGGCTCAACGACAGCCCAGTCGAGCCGATCAGCGGTCGGGTACGAACTGCCGCGGTAGCTGTTCGAGGGTCGGAAATGGGTGTCCCGCGCGAGCCGGCCCGACACCTCCGGACCGAGCAGTCCGGGCCCACCCATCCGGCTGTCCGGAGGCGGCCGTCGTGGCTCGGAGGCCGGGCCGACATGTCGATGATCGGCAGCCAAAACAGGGTAGGGACAGCGGTCCGGAACTCGGTTAGGGTCAGCGTCGTGCCCCACACCCCTCCCGCTGTACCAGACTTCACCAGGTGGCCTTCGTTCCCCTTCGAAGGCGAGTTCCGGGTCAAGCAACTCGACGAGCCCGTCGCGGTCGAGCCGCCGCGCAAGGGCGAGGGCTCCGGCGAATGCCACTCCTGCAACGCTCCCGACGACGCCTACATCTGGGTCAGTGAACGCTGGCGGGTACGCGCCATGGACCGGCCCACCGGGCTGCCGATGGTGCTGATCCTGGAATCACGTTCGCATCTGGACCTGGGCGATCTGCCCAACCTGCTCGCTGCCGAACTCGGGGTGATGACGGTACGGCTGGAGCGGGCCGTACGGTCCCTGGACGGAGTCGCCCGGGTGCACGTCAACCGCTGGGGCGACGGCGCCGCACACCTGCACCTGTGGTTCCTCGCGCGGCCGTACGGGCGCCTCCAGTTGCGCGGTACCTTCCTCTCGCTGTGGGATGACATCCTGCCCCCGATCCCGGAATCGCAGTGGCGGGAGAATCTGGCGCTCGTGGCCGCCTGGCTCGCCGAGTTCGGCGGGCGTCCGCTGGCCGAGCCGCCCCGCATCCAGTGGCAGGCGCCGTCGAGCCTGGCTCAACAGGGTGCGGCGGAGTCGGCCGCCGCCGTGTCGTTGAGGGACGCCCCGACGCCGACCGAGCCGACCGCCTCCTCCCGGACCCCGGCTGCAACGACCGAACCGAAACGGGAACCCGAGCAGGAACCGGAACGGAAGCCGGGAGGACAGGAGCCGGGAGGACAGGAGTCGGCAGGACAGGAGCCGGGAAGAGAGGAGCCGGCGGCAGGGCGGCAGGGAACGGAGGGGACGGACTCCACCGACGCTTCCGATTCGACCGCCCGCCGCGAATCCCACGGCGATCCGGCCACCCGGGCGTACTGACCGAGCGGACCCGCCCCGGAGCCGGGGCGGGTCAGGGGCGGCCGGGGGTGCGGCGCTGGGCGGCGCGGGCGACCAGCGTGCGCAGCAGCTCGCCGAAATCGAGCCCGGCGGCGCCCACGGCGAGCGGGAGCAGCGAGGTCTCGGTCATCCCGGGCGAGACGTTGACCTCCAGCACGTGCGGCCGGTCGTCCTCGTCGACGATCAGGTCCACCCGGGACAGGTCGCGGAGCCCGAGCGCGGCGTGGGCCGCGAGGGCGGTCTCCGCGACCCGGGCCGCCGCGCTGGCCGACAACCGGGCCGGGGCGTGCCAGGTGGTGAGCCCGGCGGTGTACCGGGCGGCGTAGTCGTATACGCCGTTGCGCGGGACGATCTCGACGGCGGGCAGCGCGCGCGGGCCGTCGCCCAGGTCGACCACCGAGACCGCCACGTCCATTCCGGGTACGAAGCGCTCCACGAGCGCCGTCGAGTCGTACGCGAAGCAGCCGACCATCGCCGCCGGGAGTGCGGCGGGGTCCCGGACCACGGCGGCGCCGAGACCCGAGCCGCCCTGGGCCGGCTTGATCATGAGTGGCAGTCCGAGCCGGTCGACGATCCGGTCCAGCACCGCCACCGCCCCGAGTTCGGAGAACCGGTCGTGCGGCAGCGCCACCCAGTCCGGGGTGGGGATGCCGTCCTCGCGGAGTACCGCCTTCGCCGACGGCTTGTCCCAGGCCAGTCGGGACGACCGGGCGTCACAGCCGACGTACGGCACGTCGCAGATGTCGAGTACGCCGCGCAGCGAGCCGTCCTCGCCGGTCGACCCGTGCAGGGCGATCACCACCGCGTCCGGGGGATCGTCGCGGAGCAGCGGCAGCAGCGAGACGTCGGCGTCCCGCAGTTCCGCCTCCACTCCCACCGAGCGGAGCGCGTCGAGTACCCGTCGACCGGACTTCAGCGACACGTCCCGCTCGTAGGAGAGTCCACCGGCGAGTACGAGTACCCGCAGCTCCGCCGTGGCCTCCTGTGGTACGAGGTCCGGCCATTCGGCGGCGAGTAGCGGATCGTCGGCGGAGTGGGTACCCATGCCGGAGATCATGCCAAGTCGGGACCTGGCACGTCCGCGCCGGCCTGCCCACGACGGCGGGACGGGGCAGCCACGGTGCCGAAGACCTCGCGCATGGCGGTCTCCTGCTCCATCACGCTCGCCAGCCGGCGCACGCCCTCGCGGATCCGCTCCGGCGGCGGGAAGGAGAAGTTGAGCCGCATGTGGCCCGCGCCGGTGCCGTCGGCGAAGAAGCCGGTGCCGGGCACGTAGGCGACCCGGGCGGCGATCGCCCGCGGCATCATCGCCTTGGCGTCCAGGCCCTCCGGCAGCGTCGCCCAGACGAAGAGACCGCCGCCCGGCTCGGTCCAGCTGGTGCCGGCCGGCATGTAGTCGGCGAGCGCGTCGAGCAGGGCGTCCCGGCGCTCCCGGTAGACCTCACGGTAGATCTTGAGCTGCTGCCGCCACGGCATCGTCGACAGATAGGTGGTGACGGCCGCCTGGGCGAAGGCGCTGGGGCAGAGGATCTGCGCCTCGCTGGCGATCACCAGCTTGTCGCGTACGGCGTGCGGGGCCAGGATCCAGCCCACCCGCAGGCCCGGCGCGAAGGTCTTGGAGAAGGTGCTCAGGTAGAAGACGCCGTCCCGACGGCGGGCGCGCAGCGGCAGCGGCGCCTCGCAGTCGAAGCCGAGCTGGCCGTACGGGTCGTCCTCGACCACCAGCAGGCCGGCCCGTTCGCAGATGTCGAGCACCCGCTCCCGGCGCTCCTCGGTCAGCGTGACGCCGGCCGGGTTCTGGAAGGTCGGGATCGTGTAGAGGAACTTCGCCCGGCGACCCGAGCGGGCGACCTCGGCGATGGCCAGCTCCAGCGCCTCCGGGATCAGGCCGTCGGCGTCCATCGGCACGTGCACCACCTGGGCCTGAGCGCTCTGGAAGACGCCGAGCGCGCCGACGTAGGTGGGTCCCTCGGCCAGTACCACGTCGCCGGGGTCGAGGAAGAGCCGGGCGATCAGGTCCAGCGCCTGCTGCCCGCCGACCGTCACCACCACGTCCTCCGGGGAGGCGCCACAGCCGACGTCGATGCCGGAGAGCGCCATCACCTCGCAGATCCGTTCCCGCAGCTCCAGGGTGCCCTGGCCGATGCCGTACTGGAGCGTCGTCGCGCCCTGGTCGGCGGCGAGCTTGTTCAGCATCTCGCCGACCGCGTCCAGCGGCAACGCGGCGATGTAGGGTGCGCCACCGGCCAACGAGACGACCTCCGGACGGCTGGCGACGGCGAAGAGAGCTCGGATCTCCGATGCCGTCATCCCGCGTACCCGCCGGGCATAGCGGTCCGTGTAGTCGTCCAGCGTCGTGCCGGTCATGCCGCCTCCTCGCTGTGCTCTCTCCGCGCCACGACGTCCGCGGCCGGGCGCCGGATGATGCCGGCGTCGCACCCGCTCATCCCGCCTCCCCGCGCGCTCGTCGTGCCTCCGTGATGGTGGCCGGGACGGTCACCGAACCGCATTCCCGGAAACAGGTCGCTTGATCCCGCCCGGGTGCCCTCGGCACCTCGAACGCCGCGCCCGCGATCCGTCCCGTCCGTTCGAACCCCCGCCTCACGGGCGGGCCGGTGGGGCTGGCCGGCAACTCCGCCGGTCGGCGCTCGTCGCTCGATGGTAATCCGGATCACCCGGTATCGCCCTCCGCCCAGCGGCCCGTCCACATGTCGGACCGGTTGACCTGCCCGGTCGCCCACCGACCCGCCGCAACGGTCCGTAGTCGACCCGTCCTCTCCCGGGCCGCGAGGTTCCGGCGTACGATCGCTCGTTGGGGGTAGGGACCGGAGATGGCGATGTTTGCGGCCTTTATACCTCCGGGATGATTTGTGGGGATGCGCCGATGTCGCGACGTCTGGTCAGTCTGACCCTCGACACTCTCGAAGACCTGCCCCGGCCCTGCCGACGGTGCGTCTACTGGGAGCTGGATCCGGTGGCCGCCGAACGTGCCCGCGAGGCGGGTGACCCCGGCCTGGAGAAGGAGGCCTGGGTCTCGCAGACGCTGCTCGAATGGGGCTCCTGCGGAAAGCTGGCATACGTCGACGGCATGCCGGCCGGGTTCGTGATGTACGCCCCGCCGGCCTACGTGCCCCGGTCGATGGCGTTTCCCACCTCCCCGGTCTCGGCCGACGCCGCACTGCTGACCACGGCACACATCGTCACCACCTTCGCCGGTGGCGGGCTGGGCCGGATGCTCGTCCAGGGGGTCGCGCGGGACCTGACGAAGCGGGGCATCAAGGCGATCGAGGCGTTCGGTGACGCGAAGTTCGGCGACGCGGGTGAGGGTGCCGGCGGCTGCGTCGCCCCGGCCGACTACTTCCTCTCGGTCGGCTTCAAGACGGTACGGCCGCATCCGCGCTTTCCCCGCCTCCGGCTGGAGTTGCGGACCGCGCTCTCCTGGAAGTCCGACGTCGAGTACGCGCTGGAGAAGCTGCTCGGCTCGATGAGCCCGGAAGGGCTGCTCCGGCCGGTACGCCCGGCCACCCGCTCGGCCGCCGGCTGACGGCGCACCCGGGGCTCCGGGCCGGTCAGTCCCGGGCGGCGGCGCCGGCCGCCACCATCGCGCGCAGCTCGCTGACGTCGATCGAGCCGGTCGGCACGTCCTCCTCGACCGGGAAGTACATCCGCTGCACGGCGGCGACGATGGCGTCCACGACCCGGTCCCGGAACCGGGGGTCGATCAGCCGCGCCCGGTCGGTGGGTGAGGTGAGGTAGCCGACGTCGACGCGTACCGCCGGCATCCGGGTCAACCGGAGCAGCTCCCAGGTCTTCGCGTGGATCTGGCAGTTGCGCAGCCCGGTCCGGGCCACGATCTCGCGCTGCACGAGCCCGGCCAGCCGCTCGCCGACGCTCGACGTCACCCCGTTCGAGGTGCCGTAGTGGTAGGTGGCGACCCCGTCCGCCTCCGGATTCGCGTGCCCGTCGATGTGCAGCGAGATGAGCAGGTCACCGCCGAGTTCGTTGGCCAGGTCGGCCCGGGTGAGGTCGGCCAGCGGTGCCGCCGGAGCCGGGCCCCGGGTGAGGTGCACCCGCATGCCGGCGGCGGCGAGCCGGCCCTCCAGCCGGGCGGCGAGGTCGTAGGCGAGGTCCGCCTCGGTCCACCGCATCGTGCCGTCCTGCACCACGAAGCCGGGATCGAAGGGGTCGTGACCGGGGTCGACGACGATGACCTTGCCGACCAGGTTCGGCCCGGACTGGCGGAACGCGTCGGACTCGCGCAGCAGGGTCGGACGGCCGCCGACCACCTTCCGGCCGAGCCGGCGCAGCGCGTTCATGGTCTGCGGGCCGCAGGCGCCGTCCGGGGGCAGCCCGACCTCACGCTGGAACTGGGCGACCGCGCGGGCCGTCCGGGCGCCGTAGACGCCGTCGGCGCGGCCGACGTCGTAACCCATCTCCAGCAGGCGTTCCTGGAGGGTACGCACGTCCTCGCCGATCAGCGGGTCGGGAATCGCCTGGTAGAGGGTACGGGCGCCGAGGCGCCAGCGGGCCGCGTCCAACGCCCGCCAGGTCTCCGGACCGACCTGACCGTCGACGCTCAGCCCCCGGTCCTGCTGGAAGGCGCGTACCGCGCGCTCGGTCTCCGCGTCGAACTCGTCGGCGCCGGGCGGCCCACCGGCGGGCAGCAGGCTCAACCCGACCAGGACGGCTCGGATCTCGATGACCGCGCGTCCCCGGTCACCACGTCGGATCGGACGCACGGACGACCTCCCTCTGCGTGTCTGCGGCTGTCTGCCCGGGTGTCGGGCGGTGCCGGATCGACCCTGCGACCGGTCCGGCGGTGGACGGTTCGTGGTTCCTCCGCCGGGCCCGGCGGACCGCTCGACGGGGGTCCGACCCGGTGGCGTCGACCCACCTTCGCGAGGAGGAACGCTTCCGGAGCGTACCGTGGCGCTCTGGCCCCCGCCCGTCGTTGACCGTACGGCATCCGGCCAACGACGGCGCCTGGCTGCGGATATACCCGTTCGGTCGGTACGCCAGACGCGGCCGGACGTACCGGCGGTGTCAGATCCGCCACGGGAGGGCCGTCCGCGGTCCGGTCCTGTCGTCGCGGCCGGCTCCCGTCGCGGCCGGAAACGCCGACGCGCCCGCGTCCGGATCCCCCGGAGGCGGGCGCGTCGGCTGGCTGTGGCTCCCGCTACAGCGCGGTCTCGATGAGCTTGAGCAGATCGCTCTTGGGCCGGGCCCCGGCGATGGACTGGACCGGCTCGCCGCCCTTGAACATCGTCAGGGTCGGCACCGAGAGCACCCGGTAGGCACGAGCGGTCTCCGGGTTGTCGTCGATGTTGAGCTTGACGATCCGGACCTTGTCCCCCATCTCGCCGGCGATCTCCTCCAGCAGGGTGTCGACCTTGCGGCACGGTCCGCACCACTCGGCCCAGAAGTCCACCAGTACCGGCGTATCGGACTGCAGCACGTCACTGGCGAAGTTGGCGTCCGTGACGGCGCTTGTTGCTCCCACTAGTCCTCCTCGGGGGTTGCTACGTGCGTTGGAATTCAGTCTTCTTCGAGCGTCGCGAGGAACCGCTCGGCGTCGAGGGCGGCGGCACAGCCGGTGCCGGCCGCGGTGATCGCCTGGCGGTAGGTGTGGTCGACCAGGTCACCGGCGGCGAACACGCCGGGGATGTTGGTCCGGGTGCTCGGCGCCTGGACCTTGACGTAGCCGTTCTCGTCCAGCTCCACCTGGCCCCGGAACAGCTCGCTGCGCGGGTCGTGGCCGATCGCCACGAAGACGCCGCTGACGTCGAGCGTCTTGGCCTCGCCGGTGTGCGTGTTGCGCAGGCGTACCCCGGAGACCTTGCCGTCGTCGCCGAGCACCTCCTCGACCACGCTGTTCCACTCGACCTGGATCTTGTCGTTCGCCAGCGCCCGGTCCGCCATGATCTTGCTGGCCCGGAACTCGTCCCGGCGGTGCACGATCGTCACCTTGCTGGCGAACTTGGTGAGGAAGGTCGCCTCCTCCATCGCCGAGTCCCCGCCACCGACCACCACGATCTCCTGGCCCCGGAAGAAGAAGCCGTCACAGGTGGCACAGGACGACACACCGTGCCCGAGGTACTCCTGCTCGCCCGGCACGCCCAGCGGCCGCCAGGCCGAACCGGTGCTCAGGATGACCGCCTTCGCCCGGTACGCCGTCTCGCCGACGTACGCGGTGCTGACCGCGCCGGAGCCCGGCACGCCGGTGTCGGCCAGCTCGACCCGGGTCACGTCGTCGGTGACGAACTCGGCCCCGAACCGCTCGGCCTGCTTGCGCATCGCGTCCATCAGCTCCGGACCCATGATGCCGTCCGCGAAGCCGGGGAAGTTCTCCACCTCGGTGGTGGTCATCAGCGCACCGCCGGACTGCACACCCTCGATGACCAGCGGTTTGAGATTGGCGCGCGCGGCGTAGACCGCCGCGGTGTAACCGGCCGGCCCAGAGCCGATGATGATCAGGTTGCGGACCTCGTCCACTGCCGTCTCCCGATGTGTGTCTCTGCGCCACCGACGCCATGCGCCGACGGCGGTCCGAGCGCCGGCCACGTACGGCACCGGCACCTGCAAGCCAGAACGTCATCGTACGAACCGGGGATTCCCGAGCCGGTCATCCGGTGGGTCATGTCACTGCGCCGACGAAACAGCCGATGAGGCGTTGTTTCACCCTACCCGGCTCTGATAGGTGACGTCGGCACCGGCGGCCGGTGAACCGCAGTTCGGGCCGGTCACCCAGGCCCAGCGGGCGCCCGACGGATCGGTGAAGACGACGACGAGCGCGGCCTTGCCCTGGAAGGTGGCGTAGTCCACCAGCTCGACCGCGACCGGGCCCTGGGCGTGCTCCGCCGCGATCGCGTCCAGGCAGGCGGCGAGTACGGACCGGTCGCCCAGCCGCTGTAGGGACTTGTCGGCCCCCGTCGGCAGGCAACACGGCGAGGCGGCGGTCGCCGGGTTCGGGCCGGTGCTCCGGACGCCCGGGTCGGCGTCGTCCTCGCGTACCGGGCCGGAGCTGCGGACCTGCGGCGAGGACCGCGGCGGCGCGGTGGTCGAGACGGCCTGCCTGGCCAGGTTGGAGACGGTGTCCGGCAGGGAGTCGGGGGTGTAGTCGGTGCCGGTGGAGAGCAGCCGCTCGGCGGAGGGTTCGACCACCGTCCGGGGCGGGCCGGAGCCGAGGATCTGCGGCACGCCGGCGTCCTCCTGGGAGTTCATCGCCGTACCGGCGGACTGGTCACCGGCGCTGTCCCCGCCATCCACCAGCCCGTTGAGGGCAAATCCGGCAAAGCCGGCGACCACGGTCGCGAGCAGGATGGGAGCGGCCATCCGCCGCGCCCAGCGCCGTCGCCGACCGGGTGTGCCGGGGCGCTGCGTGCCGCCGCCGGCCCGGGTCGGCTCGGCCGGCTGCTCTCGACGGGGGCGGCCGGCCGGACGCGTCGGCCCGCCCGGTGCGGAGCCGCTCACCGGGCCGGTCCCGGAGTCGGGGGTGACGCCGGGCCGGCCACCGGCACCCGGTGCCGGAACCTCGCCCGGCTCCGCCGGCACTCCGGGAACGGGTACCGGCACTCCGGGAGCCTCCGCCGGCACTCCGGGAGCCTCCGCCGGCTCCCCCGGAGCCTGGTCCGACTCTGCCGCGGGAGCTTCGGCCGGCTGCGCCGGAGCCTGGTCCGACTCCACCCCTGGAGCTTCGGCCGGGTCCGCCGGTGTCCCGGGAACCTCGGCGGTGCTGGTGCCGGTGGACGGTCTCGTGTCGGTGGACGGTCTCGTGTCGGTGGACGGCGCGGTGCTGTCGGGCGTGGCCGCGTCGGCCAGTGCCGTGATCAGCCGGTCGAGCACCGGGGACGGCATCGGGGTCGGTTCGGCGGCCCAGGCCGCGAGATCGAGGCGTACCGCGTCGAGCCCGGCGGTGAGCGCGGCGTACGCCTCGGCCCAGGCCGGGTCCCGGTCGACCAGCCGGGCGATCTCGGTCTCGTCCGGGGTGCCGTGCAGCGCGCCACCGACATAGTCGGCCAGCAGGTCGAGATCGACCTCCCGGAACTGGCCCCCGGTCACGATTCCTCCTGGTCCTGGTCGGTCCGGCCACCACGCCGGCCCGGTGCCACCTGCTTGTCCGTCCCCAGCCGGATCGATTCCGATCGGACGCCGCCGCCGGAGCCGAGGTTCCCGCTGGTGACCGACGGCACCCTCGGGCTCGGCGCCGGGTCGCGGCCGGTACCCGCCGGTCGGAGGTGGCCGAGCAGGAGGGCGAGCCGGGCCCGTCCCCGGGCGCACCGGCTCTTCACGGTGCCCTCGGCGACGCCGAGGATCTCGGCCACCTCGGCGACCGAATAGCCCTGTAGGTCGACCAGCACCAGCGCGGCCCGCTGCTCGACCGGGAGTTCCGCGAGCGCCTGGCGTACGACGAGCCTGGTGTCGTGGTCGGTGGCCGGCGCGGCCGGCTCGACGCCGCCCTGCCAGCGGGCGGTGTCGAGTGGGCGGGTGCTGTCCGGCAGCGGCACGGTCGGGTGGGCCTGCCGACGGCGGATCCGGTCTAGGCAGGCGTTCACCACGATCCGGTGCAGCCAGGTGGTGACGGCGGCCTCGCCCCGGAACCGGGCCGCCGAGCGGTGTGCCGAGAGCAGGGCGTCCTGTAGGGCGTCCGCCGCCTCCTCCCGGTCGGAAACCGTACGGAGTGCCACCGCCCAGAGCCGGTCCCGGTGCCGGTGCAGGAGGGTCGCGAAGGCGTCCCGGTCGCCGTCGACATGCGCCCGGAGCAGTTCGGCGTCGCTGCGCTCCGGATCGCCGGGCGATCCACCGCCGCCCGGGCCGGTGCCGTCAGCCGCGCCGGCCGCCTCCGCCGAGCCTGTGCCGTCGGCCGAAGCTGTGCCAGCAACCGGGGCTGTGCCGTCGATCGAGGCTGTGTCGTCGACCGGGCGTGTGCTGTCGATTGAGGCTGTGCTGTCGACCGGGCCTGTGCTGGCGGGTCGGGCGGTCGGGTCGAGCCGGACGGAACCGGGCGGCCGGGGCGCCGTACCGTCGGTCCGGCCCGGTGCCTGCGACCCGGGCGGCTCGACGTCGCCCAGGGCCGGGCGCGCCGGCCGGGCCGGGTCGGTCGACGCCCAGGGGTGGACGGGGGACGAGCCGGCGCGGCCGGCGGCGTCGGAGCCCAACCCGCCGGTCATGGCCGCACGATAGCCGAATCACGCCCGTGCGGGGACGACCGGTGGCTCACCGGCTCTGGACCGTGATCTCCTGAACCCCGATCTTCCACCGGGCGGCGCCCGGCTCGGTCTCCGGCAGGTCGGTGATCCACAGCATCAGGTACTGGTATTTCTGGCCCGCCACGAAGTTGCTGAACAGGACCCTGGTGCTGTCGGTCTTCTCGTACGCGTTGCCGATCCGGTTGCTGTACGCCTCGACGAGCGCCCGGTCGCCGCTGGCGTTCGCCGGGAAGTCCTTGCTGCCGGAGCGAAGCTCGGCGGAGACGCCGCTCTCCGAGAAGTCCACCTGGACGCTGGTGACCTCCCTGGGCTCGCCCAGGTTGATCAGGATGCCCATCCCGTCCTTCTTGTTGCCGAACTTCGAACCGTTGCGGTAGGTCTCGGTCTCCCAGCCCTCGTTGACGTCGCCGTCGACCGCCTTCTCCACGTCGTCCAGCTCGCTCCGGGTGCCGTCCGGGTCGATCACCCGGACCTGGTCGCCCTTGAGGTTGACCTTGCGCGGGATGGCGGCCGGTGGCTCCGGGTCTCCGGCGACCGCCGGCTCGGTGCTGGTCCCCGCGCTCGGGGCCGGCCCGGCCTGGCCGTCGGACGGGTCCCGGTCGCCGACCAGCGCGTTGATGCCGAGCGAGAGCCCGACCAGCGCGATCACCAGCAGGGCGGCGATCCCGATCAGCATCCTGCGGTTGCTCGGCGTCGGCAGGTCGGGGCCGCCGTCGTCACCGGAGGTGAAGCGGAGCGGCCCGCTGTCGAGGTAGTGCTCCTCGGCGGCGGCGTCGAGCCGGCCCAGCTCGGCGGCGAGGACGTCCGAGGACGGCACCGCGAGCTGCGAGTCGAGCAGGTCCATGGTGAGGTCGTCGAGGTAGGCGGGTACGCCGGCCCGGACCTGCCGGGGGGCCGCGATGGTGCCGCTCGCGTCGCGTACCGCGTCGGGCAGCGGAGAGCGGGAGCGCCGGGTGGAGCCGGCGGTGAGGGATGCCTCGGCGTGCGGCCAGTGGCCGGTCAGCGCGTAGTAGAGGATGCCGCCGACCGCCCGTACGTCGGTCTCGGGGGTGTCCGCGCCGTCGGTACGCGCGTCGGCGAGCACGACCCGGCCGTCGTCGCCGACCATCACGGTGCCGGGGTGCAGGTTGCCGTGCACCATGCCGGTGGCGTGGATGGCGGAGATCGCCCCGGAGACGGCGTGCGCGATGCTGGTGGCCCGGGCCGGGTCGAGCACCCCCTCGGCGACGAGTTCACGCAGGGAGTGTCCGTCCACCCACTCGCGGACGACGTACGCCCGGTCTTCCTCGTCGATCGCGTCGTAGACGCCGACCAGGTTGGGGTGGATCACCCGGCTGGCCGCCACCGCGGCCTGGAGCATCTCCTTCGCGGAGTCGCCGCCGGGATAGCGCAGCACCACGGCGACCGGTCGGCGCAGCACCACGTCGACACCGCGCCAGACCTGCCGGCCCGCGCTGTCGTCGTTGATGTGTTCGGCAAGCTCGTACCGCTCGGCCAGGATCTCACCGACGGCGGGGGCACCGAAGGTCATCACGGACGGAGCTGCCTCGTCCGCCTCCTGACCTTCGCCGACCTGGGTCACCCGTCCTCCCTCGGTGATCGTGTCGATCGATGGACCCGTGCTGCTAGGCATCTGGCTTCCCGCTCCGCCTTCGAAGGAATCGGACGGCCACCGGCACTCCTAGCCTAGGCGCTCGCCGCACCCGTCGAGAGCGACCTTACCCGGGTCTGACTGATCCCCGACACGTCATCTTGCGGCCGTGCGCCGACCTGCTGGGCGGATGTGTCGGGAAGCGCGCTGGATCGTCCGCTGTCAGCCACCTTGATGGCCCGTGCATTTAGCAATCTATAGGTTAATTTCAACAGTTTGCTACGGGGTCGGTGTGCCGGCCCGCCGCCCCCGCCCGGCACCCTTGTCGTCCGGGACGTCGGCATGCACCCGGCACCTTCCCCTGTGCGCCGGAAGTATGCCGGACGCACGAGGTCGAGAGCATCCGGGTGGGGCGCGCAACGGCGGTCACGTCGATCACATCGCGGACAGTACGACCCGGTCGCACCGTGACAGTCGGTCAGCCGTCGTCCACAGGGTGTGCGCGGAGGTCCGAGCGGGACGCGCCGGGTTTTCCACAGGTACGTCCCCAGCCCGTGCCCCGACCGGTCGCCGGTGGCTCACCGACCGAGCCGGCGCCGGACCATGCCGACCACCGTGGTTATCTCCCGGATCCGCAGCAGCAGGGCGAGTCCGAGGTACGTGGCGCCGATCGCCGCCCCGCCGATCGCCACCTCCAGGAAGCCCAGCCAGCGGTTCTCGATCGCCGAGCCGGGCAGCAGGACCACCACCAGCAGGCCGACCAGGGTGGCGCCGAGCGCGGCCACGACCACCCGGCCGAAGGTGTTGAGCATCGCGCCGAGCCCCATCCGGCCGATCCGGGGGCGCAGCAGCCAGGCGGAGATCACCGCCGCGGCGACGTACGAGACGGCGTTGCCGACCATCATCCCGGAGGCGAGTACCGAGGTGGAGAAGACGGCGAAGACGAGGATCTGCACCAGGATCCGGACCAGTACCACCGGGATGTTGATCAGCGCCGGCATGCGGGTGTCGGGCAGCGCCCAGAACGCGAAGGTGAAGACCTGACTGACCGCGAACGGGATCAGCGCCAGCGCGGCGACCAGCAGCACCGGCGAGATCGCCCCCGCGTCGCCCCGGGCCGCGCCGTAGTCGAAGAGGCTCACCGCGATCGGTTCGGCGAGTACGGCGTAGCAGACCGCGATCGGCGCGAGCACGGCGGTGACGGTCCGGACGGTACGGGACAGGTCGGTCGCCATGTCCTCGAACCGGCCGTCGGCGGCGGCGGCACTCATCCGGGGCATCAGCGCGGTGATGATCGAGACCGCGATGATGCCGTGCGCCATCATCAGCAGCAGGAAGACGTTGTTGTAGATGGCCGGCCCGGCCGACTCGCCCTCGACCTGGTTGAGCAGGTTGAAGAGCACGATCAGGCCGATCGAGTTGACCGCCACGTAGCAGAACATCCAGCCGCCGAGCCGGCCCAGCTCACGCAGGCCCAGCGCCCGGAAGTCGAACCGCCACCGCCAGCGGAAGCCGACCCTGCGCAGCGCCGGCAGCAGGCCGACGGCCTGGACGACTATGCCGAGCAGGGTGCCGCCGCCGAGCAGCAGGATCCGACCCGGGCTCATCTCGGCCGGGTCGATGAGTTCGGTGCCGTAGATGGCGATGTAGAGGGCGCAGGCGGCGATGATGACGAGGTTGTTGAGGATCGGTGTCCACATCGGCGCCGCGAAGTGCCCACGGGTGTTGAGGATCGCGGCGACCAGCGCACTCAGCCCGGAGAAGAAGATGATCGGCAGCAGCAGCCGGGAGAGCGTGGTGACCAGCGAGTGGTATTCGCCGCCGCGGCCGCCCGCGTAGATCGCGGTCAGCAGCGGGGCGGCGGCGATCGCCAGCACCGCGGCCACGCCGAGGGCCAGCACCGCGAGGGTGAGCAGGCGTTGGGCGTACGCCTGGCCGCCGTCGGGGTCGACCCGGCGTCGGCGTACCAGCACCGGCACCAGCACGCTGGTCAGGATGCCGCCGAGCAGGAACTCGTAGACCATCTGCGGGATGATCAACGCGGTCGCGTACGCGTCGTTGACCGCGAAGGCGCCCAGCGCGGCCGTGACCATCAGGGTGCGCAGGAAGCCGGTGCCCCGGCTCACCAGGCTGCCGATCGCCATGATCGCGCTGTTGCCGGCGGCGCTGCCGGCGGTCTCCGGCGGCGGCGTGGTGCTCTCCAGGGCCGGCTGCGCCGAGATCAACGTGGCGCCGTCCTGGGGCGGCGGGACGCCGTCGGGCATGGCGTTCGCGCTGCGGTACAGCCCGCCAGCCATGTCAGCCTCCCAAAGGGGTACGGCGGGCAGGGCACCCGCCGGCACCTTGGAACCTTAGTCAACCCGGTCATCCGCCCGCCCGGCCCCGTCACCGGTCGGCCGGCGTGCCCGGCGCCGGTCGGTGCCGGACGGTTCAGTAGGCTGGCGATCCCATGTCCGAAACATCCGCCCCGAACAGCGCTCCCTCGACGCCGTCCGCCAGCCGGTCGGCCCTGAGTGCTGCCCAGCGCAACGCCGTCACGGAACTGCTCCGGGTCTCGCCGGTCGCCGACGAGTTGGGGCGCCGGTTCGCCCGCGCCGGTCACGAGCTGCACCTGGTCGGCGGTTCGGTCCGGGACGCCCTGCTCGGCCGGCTCGGCGAGGATCTCGACTTCGCCACCGACGCGCACCCGGACGAGACGCTGCGACTGCTGAAGGGCTGGGCCGAGGCGACCTGGGAGACCGGGCGCGAGTTCGGCACGATCGGCGCACAGCGGGACGGGCTGCGGCTGGAGATCACCACCTTCCGGGCGGAGTCCTACGACCAGGTGAGCCGGAACCCGGTCGTCCGGTACGGCGACAACCTCGGCGACGACCTCCGGCGGCGCGACTTCACCATCAACGCCATGGCGGTCAGCCTGCCGGGGCACGACTTCACCGACCCGTACGGCGGGCTCGACGACCTCGCCGAGAAGGTGATCCGGACCCCGGGCACCCCCGCCGAGTCGTTCGGCGACGATCCGCTGCGGATGCTCCGGGCCGCCCGGTTCGCCGCGCAACTGCGCTTCGCCGTGGCGCCGGAGGCCCGGGCGGCGATGCGGGCGATGGCGACCGACCTCGACCGGATCACCGCCGAGCGGATCCGGGACGAGTTCACCAAGCTGCTCTGCGGTGCAGACCCGATCACCGGGCTGCGGCTGCTGGTCGACACCGGCCTCGCCGACCGGTTCCTGCCGGAGCTGTCCGGGCTGAAGCTGGAGATCGACGAGCACGCACAGCACAAGGACGTCTACGAGCACACCCTGATCGTCGTCAGCAACGCCGTCCGGCTGGAGGAGGACGGTTGCGACTTCGTACTCCGGATGGCCGCGCTGATGCACGACGTCGGCAAGCCGGCCACCAAGGCGGTCGGGCCGGACGGCCGGGTCAGCTTCCACCACCACGAGGTGGTCGGCGCCCGGCTCACCAAGCAGCGGATGAAGGCGCTGCGCTATCCCAAGGACGTGATCGGCCAGGTGGTCGGGCTGGTCGGGCTGCACCTGCGGTTCTACGGGTACGGGCGGGGCGAGTGGACCGACTCGGCGGTGCGCCGGTACGTCACCGACGCCGGTGACCTGTTGCCCCGGCTGCACAAGCTGACCCGGTCGGACTGCACCACCCGCAACCGTCGCAAGGCCGCCGCGCTGGCGGCCGACTACGACGCGCTGGAGGAGCGGATCGCGCGCCTCCAAGCGGAGGAGGACCTCGCCCGGGTACGCCCCGACCTCGACGGCAACGCCATCATGGAGTTGCTCGGGGTGCCGCCGGGGCCGATCGTCGGTCGAGCCTGGCGGCACCTGAAGGAGCTGCGCCTGGAGCGGGGTCCGCTGGACCGGGACGAGGCCGAGGCGGAGTTGCAACGCTGGGCCCGGGAGCAGGGCGCCATCGACTGAACGCCGGCCGCGCGGTCAACGCAGCGCCGAGCGGGCCGTCGGAGCCAGCCGCAGCTGTCGCGGCGGCCCGGTGAGCGTGGCGGAGAGTTCGGGGAGCACCTCGTGCCGCCATCGGGTGGACCGGTCCAGCCACCGGAGGTGCTCGTCGAGTTGCGCGTCCCCGGCGAACCGGGTGAGCCAGCAGGCGACGTGTTCCCCGGTGCGCACCGGCAGGGCCGGGTAGGTGTTCTCGGCGTACTCGGTGGAGAGGCAGCCGAGCGGCGCGGCGCCGGCTTCGACGAGCACCGGCCGGATCCGCCGGTGGTAGAGGTCGGTGAACGCCTGGTCGACGGGTTCGGCCCGGTGGCAGAGCGTCAGCAGGACCCGCGAGGCAGGCTGGTCGCGGTGGCCGACCGCCGGGCGTGCGGCCGGGGCCGGGAAGCCGGACCGTTCGTCGAGCGGGCGGAGCAGGAGTACGTCGTCCGAGTCGACCATCGTGGCGTTGGCCCGCTCCCGGTGCCGCTGCCAGACCGGACCGCCGTAGAACAGGTGCAGTGCCTCGGCCCGGCGGGACATGTCCGGGAACCCTCGGAGCCAGACGAAGCGGTCCGGGTCGGCCAGGTCGTGGAACTGCCCGACCACCGCCATTCCGGCCGCCTCCTGCGGTTCGACGAACTCACGGTCGAAGAGGTCGACCAGTGTGTCGCGGGCGCCGGTGTGCAGGGTGTACTGCCGGAGTTCGACGATCGGGTGGCGTACCTCGGTCATTCCTGTCCCGTCTTTAGTGTCTCGTGCAGCACGTCGGCGATCGACGTGGCCGCGAGTTCCCGGCGCAGCGCGCGGTCGACGTCGCCGTAGAACCGCCCGAGGGCCGGGCGGATGCCCCTGCCGACCGGACACTCCAGGTTCGGCTCGCTGCGGTGCAGGGCGAAGAGGGGCTCGCGCTCGACCGCGACGTAGACGTCGAGCAGGGTGATCTCCTGCGGCGGGCGGGCCAGGCTCCAGCCCGCCCCGACGCCGTGCCGCACGGTGACCAGGCCGGCCTGCCGAAGTTCGCCGAGACTCCGCCGGATGATCACCGGGTTGGTCCGCACGCTGGCGGCGACCTGGTCGGAGGTGAGCACCTGCCGGCCGCGCCGCTCGGAGAGCGCCATCCAGGTCAGCACGTGGACCGCGATCGTCAGTCGACTGTTCGCCGCCACCCGTCCGCACCGCCCTCCGCTGGCTGTAACAGACTCTGTTACAGCCAGCCGGTCTGTCAATGCCCGAACGGACGGCTCGCCCGCCGCGCCCGCTGGCGATAGCGTGCTATCCGGCGTACGACGGGCGGGGAGGTGACCGTGGCCCTCTCGGGTCGGCCGGGCGAACGCTCCTTCCTGGTGCCGATGGTGGCGCTGCTGTCGACGCTGGTGGCCCTCGTCGTGGCCATCGTGCTGGTGCTCGTGCTCCGCGACGACGGGTCGCGGGACCCGGTCGGTGCCGGCTCGACGGGCGCCGACCCCGCCACCGGCGGCACCCGGCCGGCGGGGAGTACGCCGAGCGGCGCAGCACTCTCCGACGGGGCCGGCTGCCTGACCGGCGTCTGGCGGGTGACCTCCCACGAGGAGCAGGTGGACGTGCCCGGGGTGGGCCGGCTGGCCTTCACCGGTGGCACCGGCTCGACGCTCTCGCTGGGCGACGGGGGCACCGGGATCGCCGACTACGGCGACGGCACCTCCTTCGCCGGCAGTTACGCCGGCCAGGAGGTCGTACTCGAACTGCGCGGCCGGGTCGACTACCGCTACGCCGTGGTCGGGGACCGGATCGAGCTGCGGGACGTACGCTCCGCCGCCGAGGTACGGCTGCGGGTCGGTGCCGGTACGCCCGGAGCCTGGCGGCCCTTCACCGCCTCCACCGCCCCGGCCAACTACACCTGTGCCGGTGACCGGCTGACCCAGAAGTCCCTCGCCTTCACCACCCTCTACACCCGCTCCCGATAGCGGGCGGGCCGGGGCAGCGGGGAGGGAGTCCGGAGCGGTAACGGCAGGCGGCCCGGCACCGGAGCGGCAACTCCGGGCCGGGCCGCGGGGTGGAACGTCCCCGGGTCAGCTCTTCGGCTCGACCGCCTTGCCGCCGTTGGTCAGCGTGCCGTCGACGACCTGGTCGGCGTCGCCCCGGGCCGCGCCGAGCCGGGCGAGCAGCCCGGCCAGGTCGACCCCGGTCAGGTCGGTGCCTAGCTGGAGCCCCTGGGCCACGTTGGCCGCCACCGACTTGGTCAGCGAGGAGGCGCCGTCGGTGGAGATCACCGTGATCTTGTCGATCGCGCCGACCGGGGCGCTCGCCGCCTCGACCACCTGCGGCAGTACCTTGACCAGCAGGTCGAGCACGGCCGCCTCGCCGTACGCCGAGAAGGCCTCGGCCTTGCGCGACATCGCCTCGGCCTCGGCCTGGCCCCGGGCGAGGATCGCCGCCGCCTCCGCCTGGCCCTCCCGCTCGACCGCGTCGGCGATGGCGGTACGCCGGCGCTGCTCGGCCTCACCCTCCTTGGCACCCTCGATCGCGTTCGCCTCGGCCAGCGCCGCCCGGCGGGCCCGCTCGCCTTCACCGGTCAGCCGGGCCTGCTCGGCGGCGGCCTGCGCGGCGGCGATGGTGGCCTGCCGCTCGGCGTCGGCGGCCAGCACCGCCGCGTTACGGGACGCCTCGGCCTCCTGCTCCACCTTGTACCGGGCGGCGTCGGCCGGCTTGCGGACCTCGGTGTCGAGCTGGCGCTGCTTCAGTTCGGCGTTGCGCTCGGCGACCTTCTGCTGCTCGGTGAGGATCGCCTGGTCCCGCTCGGCCTGGGCCAGCGGGCCGGCGGCGGCGGACTTGGCCTTGGCGGCGTCGATCTCGGCCTGGATGCCGGCCTGCTTCAGTGCCAGGTTCCGGTTCGCCTCGGCGATCTTCTCCTCGGCGAGCAGCCGCTCCGTCTCGGCGACCTGCCGGGCCCGGGCCTCGGCGATGGCCGCGTCCTTGAGCACCCGGGCGGCCTCCGGCCGGCCCAGGTCCTGGAGGTAGGAGCCCTCGGCCAGGATGTCCTGGAGCTGGAAGGTGTCCAGCACCAGACCCTGGTTGGTCATCGAGTGCTCGGCCTCCTCGGCGACCGCGCTGGCGAACGCCGCCCGGTCCCGGATGACCTCCTCCACGGTGAGGCGGCCGACGATCGAGCGGAGCGCGCCGGCCAGTACCTCGCGGGTGAAGCTCTCGATCTCGTCCTGCTGGTGCAGGAACCGCTGCGCCGCGGCGCGGATCGCGTCCTCGGTACCGCCGACCTTGACGATCGCCACGCCGTGCAGCTCGGCCCGGATGCCCTGCTTGCTGACCGCGCCCTTGATGCTGACGTCGATCCGCCGGCTGGAGAGGTCGAGCGACTGGAGCTTCTGCACCACCGGCAGGACGAAGACCGAGGCGCCGAGTACGACCTTCTGCCCGGACATGTCGGTCGAGCGGCTCCCGTCGGCGCTCTGCGTCGTACGGCCCTTGCGGCCGGTGACGATGAATGCCTCGTTCGGCCCGGCGACCTTGATCCGGGAGAGCACGAACATGACGAGGATGAAGGCCAGGAGCACTGCTCCGCCGATGGCGATGAGGATCAGCATGACACCGTCCATTTCGGATTGGGGTTGACGTGCGCGGTCGACTGCCGACGTTCGTGGGTGGCGGATGGGGTGTGTCCGGTGCGTCGTGCCGGGGTCCGAGCGGCGGCACGCGGCCCGCGGAGCGGTCCGGGGTCAGTAGGTCTCGACCAGGACGCTGGTCTCGGTCAGCGCCTCGACGACGAAGATCTGCGCGCCGAGCGCGATCGGCCGCTCGGCCCTGGCGTTGAGTTTCACCGGCTGGCCGCCCACCCGGACCCGCACCTCGCCGTAGCCGGCGGTGGGGATCGGGGTGACCACCACCCCGAGGGAGCCGACCAGGTCGTTGCGGGTGGGGGTGGCGTCGGTCCGCATGTTCCGGGCCGCCCGGGAGATCCGGGCCGCGAGCCAACCGGCCGGCACCGCCGCCAGCGCGCCCAGGCCGCCCGCGGCGACGACCTGGCCGAGGGTACGACCGCCGAGCAGTTCGTTGGCGATGGCTCCGCCGAAGCCGAGTACGCCGGCGAACGCGGCCATCGCCTCCAGGCTGACCGGACCGTCGATGTCCGGGTTGCCGATGTGCGCCAACTCCGTACCGAGCAGGGCGAGCACCAGCACCGCGACTCCGGCGCCGCCGATGATGAGGAAGATCAGAGTCCCCGCTGCCACGACTGCAAGGTAACCGGTCCAGGCAACCTGGGAATCCGCTGAGCGTGGGCCGGGAGGTCGCGCGTCCACAGCGGACGGAGCCGGACGGCCAGCCGGAGCGTGCGCGGCAAGCCCTGCGCGGGGCGGTTCGGACGCCGGCCGGTGGGCAGCGGATCGGGGCCTGGTTCACCGCACCCACCCCGGCCGGACGTCCGTGCGACATTAGCCGTTCGCCATCCGGAATGGGGGTGAAACTGCCCCGATCCGCTGTGCACGTACCGGATCGTTACCCGGTGCTCACCGCACCGCGACCGTGATCTCGTCGCTCCTGCCCAGTTCGGCGGGGAGGTCGACCCGCTCGTGCTCCACCCCGGCCGGGTCCAGGAGTACGGCGGTGAGCCGGCCGGACCGGGCCATACCGTCCACATAGAGCAGTCGGTCGGCGGTGAGCCACGTGACGTCGGCAGTCGGCAGTCGGCGTACCACCTTGCCGGTCTGCACCGAGACGAGCTGCCCGGTCACCTGCTCACCGCCGGACAGAATCGGGTTTCCCCGGCCCGCAGGCCCGGGCTCCCCGGAGACCACCACCAGCGCGCCGTCCGGCGACCACGCCCCCGAGCTGGCGACGTCGCCGTGCACCGGCGCGGAGCGGGTGGGCATACCGTCGTCGGCCGCGAAGAACTGTAGGCCGGGTCGGGAGGACGTGGCCGCCCCCGGCGGGTTCACGACCGGGTCGGCCTGCGACACCGCCACCTCCCGGCCGTTCGGCGTCCAGGTGAAGCGGCACAGGCCGGCGCAGCTCACCGGGCGCGCCTTGACCGGATGGAACTGGAGCGTTCCCTCCCCGAGGACGAAGAGCCCGATCGAGGCGACCCCCTTCTTGTCCCGGAGGCTGACGAGCAGCCGTCGCCCGTCCGGCGACCACTCGACGCCCGCGACGGTGGCACCGGTCTCGAACCACTGCGGCTTGCCGGTGGCCAGGTCGTAGAGCCCGATCTCGGTGGAGCGCCCGGAGTGGCGTACCGCGGCCACCGGGTGGCGCGGAGACACCCGTACCGAGGTGTAGGTCTCCGGGACGCTGACGTAGCGCCGCCGATTGGTGTCGTACGCCCAGGTCGGGCCCTTCGACCCGGCCGGGCGCGCGCTGAGCAGCAGGGCGCCGCCGGGCAGCTCCACCGGTCCGTCGTGCCAGTCGCCCGACGGGGTCGGCTGGGGGGTCGGCGGACTCGTCGTCGCCGCTGCCGGTGTCGTCGTCGCCGGTGGGCCGCCGACCGCCAGGCCCGGCGGCTGCGGGTCGGGCCGGAGCCAGACGTACGGTGCCACGATGGCGGCGACCGCGACGACCGACGCCGCGGCCGCGATCGTCTGCCGGCGTCGGCGCATCCGCCGTCCCTGCACGACGGCGGCGGCCGCGAAATCGGGCGGCTGGTGCGGACTGCCGGCCAACTCGTGTACGGCCTCCCGCAGCAGCCGGTCCGCGCGCTCGCTCATCGCAGTGCCTCCGCGCGCTCTTTCATCGCAGTGCCTCCGCCGGTTCGGTCAGCTCGGCGAACTCCGGCACGAGTTCGCGGAGCTTGCTCAGGGCCCGGGACGCCTGGCTGGCCACGGTGCCGGGGCGGCAGCCGAGCGCGGCGGCGGTCTGCTCCACGGTCTGGTCCTCCAGATAGCGCAGCACCAGTACCGCCCGCTGCCGGGGTGGCAGCATCATCAGCGCGTCCCGGAGCATCATCCGGACCGCCGTGTCGTGGTCGTGCTGGGTGTCGGGGGCGGGTGGTTCCGGCACCTCGGCGTGCGGCACCTCGGCCCGCCGTCCGCGCCGCCGCCAGGCCGAGACCTGGTCGTGGTAGAGGATCTGCCGGACGTACGGCTCCGCGTCGCCCCGGATCCGGGGCCACCGGGCGTACGCCTTCGCCAGCGCGTTCTGCAACAGGTCCTCGGCGGCGTAGCGGTCACCGGCGAGCGCCTGGGCGACGCGGAGCAACACGTCGCCCCGCTCGTGCACGAATGCGGTGAACTCCCGCTCGGACGCCCGACCCACGACACACCTCCCGCCTCCTCAGACGTCGGGGACGGGGAAAAGTTTGCCTCGTTCGAAAAACGTGGGCTGCCACCGCCCCGCCGAGGGTGGTGGCAGCCCACGGTCGGGCGGTGGTCAGACCCGGGCGGGGGTCCGGTCGGGTTCGGCGTCGGGGGCGAGGTGCTGGCGCAGGCGTTCGCCCTCGATGTCGACGTTGGGCAGCAGCTTCGACAGCCAGCCCGGCAGCCACCAGGCGCTCCGGCCGAGCAGCGAGATCACCGCCGGCACGATCGTCATCCGGACCACGAACGCGTCGATCGCCACCCCGATGGCCAGCGCGAAGCCCATCGACTTGATCACCGGGTCGTCGAGCAGGACGAAGCCGGCGAAGACCGAGGTCATGATCAGCGCGGCGGCGGTGACCACCCGGGCCCCGTGCCCCATGCCGTTGATGGTGGCCTGGGTCGGGGTGTCGCCGTGCACGAAGTCCTCCCGCATCCGGGAGACCAGGAACACCTCGTAGTCCATCGCCAGGCCGAAGAGGATGCCGATCAGCAGGATCGGCAGGAAGCTGACCAGCGGACCCGGGGTGTCCAGCCCGACCAGCTCACTGAGGTGGCCCTGCTGGAAGACGAGCACGGTGAGCCCGAAGGTGGCCCCGACGGTGAGCAGGAAGCCCAGCGCCGCCTTCAGCGGTACCAGCAGCGACCGGAAGACCAGCATCAGCAGCAGTACCGACAGCCCCACCACGAGCAGCAGATACCACGGCATCGCGTCGGCGAGGGTCTCCGAGACGTCGATCCCGACCGCCGTCTGGCCGGTCAGCGCCACGTCGGTGCCGGCGACCCCGTCGATCGGGCCGACCTTCTCCCGGATCTGGTGCACCAGGGTCTCGGTCGCCGGGTCGGTCGGACCGGTCGTCGGGATCACCGCCAGCAGGGCGGTCAGCCGGTCCTGGCTCAGGTTGGGCGGGCTGACCGCGAGCAGGTTCTCGGTGCCCTGGAGTACGGCGGTGACCTCCTGGGCGACCGTGGCGGTCCGCTCGGGCGACTCGCTGGAGACCACCAGCGCCAGGCGGTTGTTGAATCCCGGCCCGAACCCCTCGGTGATCAGGTCGGCGGCCTCGCGCTGCGGCGTACCGTGCGGAGCGGTGCCGTGGTCCGGCAGCGCGACCCGCATGTCGACGGCGGGCAGGGCGAGTGCGCCGAGCCCGAGCACGGAGACCAGGATCAGCGGTATCCGGAGCCGGATGACGAGCCGGGCCCAGCGGAACCCGAAGCCCTCGGCGGCAGCGGCGGCCGACTCCGGACCGGTGGTGCTGTTGCGCAGCCGGCGCGGCAGCACCCGCCGGCCGGCGAAGCCGAGCAGCGCGGGCAGCAGCGTCAGGGCCACGAGTACGGCGACCGCGACGGTTCCGGCGGCGGCGAGTCCCATGATGGTCAGGAACGGGATGTTGACCACGGCCAGCCCGGCGAGCGCGATGACGACGGTGACCCCGGCGAAGAGCACAGCCGAGCCGGCGGTGCCGATCGCCCGTCCGGCCGCCTCCTCCGGCTCCAGCCCCTCCAGCAGGTTCTGCCGGTAGCGGGAGGTGATGAAGAGCGAGTAGTCGATCCCGACCGCGAGGCCGAGCATCAGGGCGAGGATCGGAGCGGTACTCGTCAGCTCGATGACGTTGCTGAGCGCGTACAGGCCGGCCATTCCGGCGGCGACCCCGATCAGCGCGTTGAGCATCGTCATCCCGGCCGCGACCAGCGAGCCGAGCGTCACGACCAGTACGACCAGTGCGACCAGTACGCCGATCGCCTCGGTGCTGCCCACCTCGGGCACGCTGGACATCACCTCGCCGCCGTGTTCCACCCGCAGCCCGGCCGCCGTCGCGGCGGAGCCGCTGTGCTCGTACGCCTCGCGCTGCGCCTCGGTGACCTCGTCGGCCTGCTCGGTGAACTGCACCTGCACGAGCGCGTACCGGCCGTCCTGGGAGAGCGCCCCGGTGGTGAACGGGTCGAGCGCGCCGACCGCGCCGGGCAGGGTGGCGGCCTCGCGTACCAGTTCGGCGACTGCCGCCCGCCGCTCAGGGGTGCCGAGCTGCTGGCCCTCGGGCGCGGCCACCACGATGGTGCCGGTGGCGCCGCTCGCCTCCGGGAACTCCCGCTCCAGCGCGTCGATCGCCCGCTGTGACTCCGTGCCGGGGATGGAGAAGTTGCTCGAGGTGGGGCCCATGAACGCCACCGCTGCCCCGCCGAGCGCGGCCAGCAGGACGAGCCAGAGGACCACCACGAGCCGGCGGCGCCGGAACGATGCCCGGCCTAGTCGGTAGAGGAGTGTCGCCATGTTGGTCGCTTCCTTGGTCGTCGGATCGGGTGTCTTGCGGGGTTGGTGGTCGGTGCCCTGCGACGTGGCCGGCAAACCGGGGATCAGGTGCGGTCTGCGGAGATCGGGGCCGCTGCCGGGTGGAGTAGTGCCCGCCGGGCGATCCGGACCAGCGCGGAGCGGAGTTCGACCGCGTCGTCGTCGGGCCGGTCGATGACGACCGCGGTGATCCCGGCGAGCTGCACCTGTGCGGCGATCTCGTCGGCCGGGTCGGTCGATCGGCCGGCGAAGGCCGAGATCAGCCGGGCGGTCGCCGGTTGCAGGTCGGCGAAGGCCGGATGCTCGAGCAGGTACGGCAGGTCGTGGTAGATGAGCGCGACCTCCCGCCGGTACGTCACCACCAGGTCGACGAAGCCGTCGATGGCGGCCTCCCGCGCGGCGTCGGCATCCAGCCCGCCGAGCCGCGCGTCGAGTTCGACCAGCTCGCGGGCGGCCGGGGCGACCAGGGCGAGGAGGATCGCCTCCTTGCTGTCGAAGTGGTAGAGCAGGGTGGCCTTGGAGCAGCCGACCTCGACCGCGATGTCGTGCAGGGACGTGCCCTTGAATCCGGCGTGCGCGAACCGCTCGCCCGCCACTGCCAGGATTTCCGCCCGGGTCCTGCCACGTGCCACTGCGCTCCCACCTCCGCGTCCCAGCGTGCACTGACCGATCGGTCAGTAACTAACCGATCGGTCAGAATGTGAGCCGGATTACGGAACCGGGGGTCAGGTCGCGGGGGTGGAGAATGGCGGGATGCGCTGGACCGTACTCGACTCCCCGATCGGGGAGCTTTCCGTCGGGGTCGACGACGTCGGCGTCTGTGGCGTGCACTTCGGGCCGATGGAAGGGGCGCTGCCCGCCACCGCCCTGACCGGGGCGGCCGACCCGGACGCCGCCGGGCTGGCGACGGCGGTGACGGAGCTGCGGGCGTACTTTGCCGGGGAGTTGACGGAGTTCGCCGTGCCGCTCTCGGTACGCCGGGGCTCGGAGTTCGAGCGGGCGGTCTGGACGGAGATGTCGAAGATCCCGTACGGCGAGACGCGCACCTACGGCGAGGTGGCTGCGGCGGTCGGCGACCCCGGGGCGGCCCGGGCGGTCGGAGTGGCCTGCAACCGCAACCCGATCCCGGTGATCGTGCCCTGTCACCGGATCGTCGGTGCCGGCGGCAAACTGGTCGGCTTCGGCGGTGGGCTGCCCCGCAAACGCCAGTTGCTCGAACTGGAGGCACGGATCGCCTTCGAGCGCGCCTGGGCCTGATCCCGACTCTCTCCGTACGGCCGCCCTATATATAGGTGTCGTACCCGGCAGACTCAGCGTGCCGGCGGGACCAGTCGTACCCGGCGGAGGAGTTGGGCGTTCAGCGCCACGACGATGGTGGAGCCGGACATCAGTACGGCGCCGACCGCCGGACTCAGCGCGATCCCGGCCCAGGCGAGCACCCCGGCGGCGAGCGGCAGCGCCACCACGTTGTATCCGGCGGCCCAGGCCAGGTTCTGGATCATCTTCCGGTACGAGGCCCGGGAGAGCCGGATGACGCCGGTGACCCCGCGCGGGTCGGACGAGGCGAGCACCACCCCGGCCGACTCGATCGCCACGTCGGTGCCGGCGCCGATCGCGATGCCGACGCTGGCTCGGGCCAGTGCCGGGGCGTCGTTGACCCCGTCGCCGACCATCGCCACCGTCGCGCCCCGGCGCTGGAGGTCGGTCACCCTGTCGTCCTTGTCCGCCGGAAGCACCTCGGCGAAGACCTCGTCCACCCCCGGTCGGAAGCCGAGCCTGTCGGCGACCGACTCGGCGACCGGCCGGGCGTCACCAGTGATCATGGCGATCCGGCGTACCCCGGCGGCCCGCAGCTCGGTGAGCGCCTCGGCGGCCTCCGGGCGTACCTCGTCCTCCAGGGCCAGTGCGCCGAGCACGCGCGGCCCGGCGTCGTCCGGGCGTACCAGGTAGAGCACGGCGGCACCGCGCGCCGACCAGCCGGCGGCGACCCGTTCGAGGTCGGCGCCGGGCCGGGCGGCCAGCTCGCGCAGCAGCGCCGGCCCGCCGACCGCGAGGTCCCGCCCCTCGACGGTGGCCCGCACGCCCCGGCCGGTCAGCGACCGGAAGCCGGTGGCGGTCGGCACGCCGCCGCGCTCGGCGGCGGCCGCGACGATGGCCCGGGCGAGCGGATGCTCGCTGTCCGACTCGACCGCGGCGGCCAGCCGGAGCACCTCGTCCTCGGCGCCCGCCGTTCCCGGGTCGGCGGCGACCGCGGTGACGGTGTGGGCACCTCGGGTCAGGGTGCCGGTCTTGTCGAACAGCACGGTGTCGACGGTGCGCATCCGCTCCAGCGCCAACCGGTCCTTGACCAGGATGCCGGCCTTGGCGGCCACGGCGGTGGAGAGCGCGATCACCAGCGGGATCGCCAGGCCGAGCGCGTGCGGGCAGGCGATCACCAGCACCGTCACGGTACGCACCACCGCCTCGTCGACGTCGCCCAGCGCGGACCAGACCACGAAGGTGGTCAGGGCGGTGGCGGTGGCGACGTAGAACAGCCAGCCGGCGAAGCGGTCGGCGAGCACCTGGGCGCGACCGCTGGACCGCTGCGCCTGGGCCACCAGCCGCTGGATGCCGGCGAGCGCGGTGTCCTCGCCGACGGCGTCGATCCGGACCCGGATCGCGGAGTCGGTCGCCACGGTGCCGGCCACCACCCGGTCGCCGGGGGTACGGGAGACCGGGCGGGACTCGCCGGTGATCATCGACTCGTCCAGCTCGGCGGTGCCGTCGGCGATCCGGCCGTCGGCCGGTACCCGGGCGCCGGGGCGGACCAGCACCACGTCGCCGACGCGCAGCTCGGCCAGGGGCACCCGGCGTACGTCGCCGTCGGCCGCCACCCGTTCGGCCTCGTCCGGCAGCAGCGCGGCGAGTGCGGCGAGGGCACCCCGGGCCTGCCCGATGGCCTTCATCTCCTGCCAGTGCCCGAGCAGCATGATGGTGACCAGGGCGGCGAGTCTCCACCAGAAGTCGAGGTCGAACGTGCCGAGGCTGGTGGCGAGCGAGGCGACGTAGGCGACGGTGATCGCCATCGAGATCAGCAGCATCATCCCCGGCGTACGGTCGCGCAGCTCGCGGAGCCCGCCGACCAGGAACGGCCAGCCGCCGTAGAGGAAGACCACCGAGCCGAGTACCGGTCCGACCAGCGAGATGCCGGGGAAGCCGAGCGAGTAGCCGAACCAGTCCATCACCATGTGGCTGGTCAGCACGATCGGCACGGTCAGTGCCAGGCTCAGCCAGAACTTCCGGCGGAACGCCTCCGGATCGTGCCCGGCATGTTTGTCGTGTCCGCCGTGCCCGGGCTCTGCCTCGTGGTGCTGGTGGTCGTGGCGCACGACCGATCACCCCCTCGGGAGGAAATATACCCCCCGGGGGTAATTCGGCAAGCCGCATCGGGCCGGCCGGTGGGCTCAGTCCGGGGCGGGCAGGCAGCCGCCGTCCCGGATCGGGGTGCCTATCTCGACCGTGGACGCCGGCCGGCCGTGGCTGCCGAAGACGCAGGCGTGCCCGGTCCAGCCGGCGAAGAGCAGCCCGGCACCACCCGCCGGGTCCAGTCGGCCGGGTGGGCGTACCTCGACCTGGGTCAGGCGGGTCCGGCCGAGCGCCTCGGTGAGCGACGTCACGTCGTACCGGCCCAGTCGGCGTAGCCGGTCCAGCTCGGCGCGTACCCGGATCGCGCAGCCGGCCGCGTCGGCGGCCGCCGCGTCGCCGAGCCGGCCCCGGGTCCGGAAGCCCTCGTTGGCCTCCTCGTTGCGGTGGAACTGCTCGGCCAGTTCCTGTTCGGTCGGAGGTCGGGTGGTGGCGCCCAGGGAGATGTCCGGCATCGGCCCCGGGCTCCGGGTGCCGGCCGGCGGCGCCGGTGTCACCCGGGCGGCAGAGGGCGCCGGCGGGCACCGGTAGGGCGATCGGGAAGGGCTGCCGGCCGGAGTCGGCCGGACCACGCCGGTCGGGGTCGGTGCGCCGCCCCCGGCGTCGGCACCGGGTCGCGCGCAGCCGAGCCCGACGACCAGGCCGAGCAGGAGCACCGTCCCGGAAAGCGCGAGCGGGGCCGGACCGTTTCCGGTCCGGCCCCGCTCACCGGGTCTCACCCTCAGCGCTCGATGGTGCCGGCGATGAAGTCCTCGACGGCCTGGTGGGCGTCGTGGTCGGCGTACTGCTCCGGCGGCGACTTCATGAAGTAGCTCGACGCGGAGAGGATCGGCCCCCCGACGCCCCGGTCGAGGGCGATCTTCGCGGCCCGGACAGCGTCGATGATGACGCCGGCCGAGTTCGGCGAGTCCCAGACCTCGAGCTTCAGCTCCGCGTTCAGCGGGACGTCACCGAAGGAGCGCCCCTCCAGCCGGATGTACGCCCACTTGCGGTCGTCCAGCCACGGCACGTGGTCCGACGGCCCGATGTGCACGTCGCCCTTGTTGATCTCGTGCGGGATCTGGGAGGTCACCGACTGGGTCTTGGAGATCTTCTTCGAGACCAGGCGGCTGCGCTCCAGCATGTTCATGAAGTCCATGTTGCCGCCGAAGTTGAGCTGGTACGTGCGGAGCAGCTCGACACCCCGGTCCTCGAAGAGCTTCGCCAGCGCCCGGTGCACGATGGTCGCGCCGACCTGGCTCTTGATGTCGTCACCGACGATCGGCAGCCCGGCGTCGACGAACTTCTGCGCCCACACCGGGTCGGAGGCGATGAAGACCGGCAGCGCGTTCACGAAGGCGCAGCCCGCCTCGATCGCGGCCGTGGCGTAGAACTTCGCGGCCTCCTCGGAGCCCACCGGCAGGTAGCAGACCACCACGTCGACCCGGGCCTCGCGCAGCGCCGCGACGACGTCGGCCGGCTGGCGGTCGGACTCCTCGACGATCTCCCGGTAGTACTGGCCCAGCCCGTCCAGGGTCGGACCACGCTGCACGAGTACGCCGGTCGGCGCCACGTCACACAGCTTGATGGTGTTGTTCTCGCTGGCGACGATCGCCTCCGCGAGGTCCATGCCCACCTTCTTGGCGTCGACGTCGAACGCCGCGACGAACTCCACGTCCGATACGTGGTAGTCGCCGAAGGTGACGTGCATGAGACCCGGGACGCGGTCGTTGGGGTCGGCATTGCGGTAGTACTCGACGCCCTGGACCAGGGACGAGGCGCAGTTACCCACACCGACGATGGCGACGCGGACGGAGCCCATCGCGTTTGCCTCCTTTGTGTTCATCACGGCCGCTCCGACTCATTCCTGGACTGTCCAGGCGGAGGCGGGATGTTCTTGTCTGAAGAACCCGGGGCGGTGCCCGGGGTGGACCCATCCGGGGTCCGGCCGGAGCGCTCGTTGGCGATGAGCTCCTCCAACCAGCGGACCTCGCGCTCACAGGCGTCGAGGCCGTGACGTTGAAGTTCGAGCGTGTACGCGTCGAGCCGTTCGGCCGCCCGGCTCAACACGTCGCGCAGGCCCTCGCGACGCTCCTCCACCTTGCGGCGCCGGCCCTCCAGGATGCGGAGTCGGGTCGCTCGGTCGGTACGGGCGAAGAATGCGAAGTGCACTCCGAACCCGGTGTCCTCGTAACTCTCTGGACCGGTCTGGGCGATCAGTTCGGCGAACCGTTCCTTGCCCTCCGCGGTGATTTTGTAGACCACGCGCCCGCGACGGCTGGTCAGTGCCGGGATCTCCTCGGCGGTGGCCGGTGTCTCGGCCGCCTCGGTGATCCAGCCGGCCGCCTGCAACCGACGCAGGGTCGGATAGAGCGAGCCGTAACTGATCGCTGCCCGGATCGCCCCCAGCTTGGCGGCGAGTTCCTTGCGGAGCTCGTAGCCGTGCATGGGGGACTCCTGCAGGAGACCGAGGATGGCGAGCTCGAGCACGAGCACCCCTCTCCGTGTCTCCGTCGGATCCCGGTGGCTTCCCGCCGTCGGGAGCCCGTTCACCGGCCCGATGTATCGGCCCGATACATCGCACCGTAGACCCTCCGGGGCGGCGAGGCAAACCCCCACACGGCACAGGTTCGATTACAGTAAGTGACGGTGGTCGCCTCGTCCGGCCGGAGCCAGTACTCTTCTGCCCATGCGTTCGCAGCGCCAGGTCGTCGACTACTCGCTACAGAAGCGAGCGGTGCTGCGTGAGGTGCATTCGGGTCGGGTGGGGACGTACGAGGTGTGCGACGCGTCGCCGTACCTCAAGAACGCTGCCCGGTTCCACGGTGAGCCGACCGAGACGCTCTGTCCGGTCTGCCGACGGGAAAATCTGACCCACGTCCACTACATTTACGGCGATGAACTCAAGCAGTCTGCCGGCCAGGCCCGCACCCGAGCGGAGCTGTCGGTGCTGGCGATGACCCTGCGTGAGTTCCAGGTCTACGTGGTGGAGGTGTGCCGCGGCTGCGACTGGAACCATCTCGTCGAGCAGTTCCTGCTCGGCCGGGACGGCGTCTCCGGTGACGACAGCGTCGGCGCCGCCGAGCCGGCCGCGGGTGCGGCCGTGGCCGCGTCGAACGGCACCTCGGTCAGACGAAGGCGTGAGGCGCGCCGGTGACCCTGACTCGCTCCCCGGCCTTCGGGATCGTCTCCCGGCCAGAGGACGAGTCTTATCCAGCAAACCGGAAAAGTCCGGTTTTTTCCGATGTCGCACCATCCGTGGATCGGCGTCTCCGATCCGGGGTGGAGCGTGTCCCAACTCACGGCAACCCGGTGGTGGCGCACATGGCCATCACCGCGACCGGCAGGGTGTGACGAATGAACTCGTACGGCGATCCTAGTTCCGCGCGCGGTCGGGCCCAGTACCCGGGCGCGAACGGCGACCACGGACCAGCGGACGATCCATACCAGCGCCCGTCCTGGGACGACCCGGGAGCCGCTCGCCGCTCGTCCGACGGTGACCGGGGTGGCTGGCCCGCCAACAACAACCGGGCCGGCGGCGCGTCGGCCCGGGCCAGCGTCAGCGGCCGGGCCCCCTCCGGCCGGGCCACACCGCCCGGGCGGGGCTCCGCCGACGGCGGTTGGGCCGCGCCGGTCTCGCCCGCCTCCGGCTCCGCGTCGGTCGGCTCCGCGTCGGTCGGTTCCGCCTCTCCCGGGCGGGCCCGGGTCGGTGGCCGGGCCGGCGTCGGCAGCGCCTCGGTTCCCGACGCGCCGGGCTCCGGGGGTGGCTACGGTGCCGGCCGGGCCTCCGCCGGCCGGGCCAGCGTGGGTACCGCCTCGGTCAGTGGCGGCGGCGCGAACGGCGCCGCCGGTCGGGCCCGGGTGGGCCGGGCGGTCGTGCCCGTCTCGCCGGCCGGTCCCGGCGGACCGGACGACCCGGACGGCCCCGGCGGTCGGCGGGGTCGTCGTGGCACCGGTGACCTCGACCCGGCGGCGAAGAAGCGGGCCAAGAAGCGCAAGCGGGTCAACATGCTGATCGCTGCCTTCGCCGTCTTCATCATGCTCGCCGGCGGCGGTGTGGTCGCCGCGACCTGGTATTCCACCAGCGTCCCGATGCCGGACCAGCTCCCGCTGCCGCTGGCGACCACGGTCTACGCCGCCGACAAGAAGAACGTCGTCGCCAAGCTGGGCGACGAGAACCGGCAGATCGTCACGATCAAGCAGATCCCGGACCACGTGCAGAAGGCGGTCGCCTCGGCCGAGGACCGCAACTTCTACACCCACGACGGGGTGGACTACGTCGGCATCGCCCGGGCCGCCTGGAACAACTTCACCGGCGGCAGCAAGCAGGGTGCCTCGACGATCACCCAGCAGTACGCCCGCAACGCGTACGAGAACCTCCAGGACGACAGCTACCAGCGCAAGGTCAAGGAGGCGATCCTCGCCTCCAAGTTGAACGACCAGTTCGACAAAGACGAGATCATGCAGCACTACCTCAACACGATCTACTTCGGTCGGGGTGCGTACGGCATCGAGATCGCGGCGCAGACCTACTTCGCCAAGTCGGCCTCCAAGCTCACCGAGGCCGAGGGCGCGGTGCTGGCGGCGGTGATCAAGCAGCCGCAGGTCGACACGGCGACCGGGCACAAGGGCTTCGACCCGGCGGACAACCCCGAGGAGGCCAAGGCCCGTTGGGAGTACGTCCTCAACGGCATGGTCGAGAAGAAGTGGCTGTCACCGGAGAAGCGGGCTCAGCTCACCTACCCGGAGATTCAGAAGAGGAAGAGCGCCAACGAGGCGTTCGGGGTGAAGACCCCGCGCGGCAACGTGATCAACTACGTCAAGGCGGAGATGGCGGAGCGCGGCCTCTGCACGCTCGGCCCGGCGACGGCCGACAAGGTCGACTGTTCCAGCGCGCTCCGGGACGGTGGTTACAAGATCCAGACGACCATCAACTGGAAGATGCAGATGGAGGCCGAGAAGGCGGCCCAGCGCAAGAAGGGCTCGCCGCTCGACGGCCAGCCCGACAACCTGATGGCCGCGCTGGTCTCGGTCGAGCCGAAGAGCGGCAAGGTGCTGGCCTACTACGGCGGCGACAGCGGCGCGGACTACGACTACGCGGGTCTGAACACCAACGCCGGCGTGCTGAGCGGTGGCCACCCGCCGGGCTCGAGCTTCAAGGTCTACACCCTGGCGGCCGCGATCAACGAGGGCATCTCGATCGATTCGATCTGGGACGCCCGGCCGTTCACGGTCAAGAACACCAAGATCAAGGTGCAGAACGCCGGCCGCGACGTGCGGGAGACCTGTGACCAGGCCTGCACGCTCAAGGAATCCACCGTCAGGTCGTACAACGTGCCCTTCTACCACGTGACCGAGAAGATCGGCGCGGACAAGGTGCTGTCGATGGCCCGGCAGGCCGGCGTCCGGACCATGTGGGAGACCAAGGACATCCCGCCGAAGTGGCACGACCTGACGAAGGAGAAGCCGGAGGATCTGGCGCCGGAACCCTTCTTCAACGTGGTGGCGTACGGGCAGTACCCGATCACGGTGCTCGACCACGCCAACGGGCTGGCCACGCTGGCCAACGGCGGCGTCTACAACAAGGCGCACTTCATCGAGCTGATCGAACAGCAGGACCCGGAAACCGGCCAGTGGAAGAAGATCGGCGGGGCGAAGGCCGATCCGAAGCAGCGCATCCCGAAGAACGTCGCCGACGAGGTCACCGCGGTCCTGAAGGAAATTCCCAAGGCGAACAACGGCAACCTCGAGGGCCGGGAAGAGGCCGGCAAGACCGGCACCTGGGAATACGACCAGAAGGACAACGCGCACGCCTGGATGGTCGGCTACACCCCGCAGGTCGCCACCGCGGTCTGGGTCGGCAGCAAGGACCCGAAGAAGCCCCAGATCAAGACCAAGGGCGGCCAAGACGTCGGCGGTAGTGGGCTGCCGGCCGACATCTGGCAGCAGTACATGAGCAAGGCCCTGGCCGGCAAGGAGGCGATGCCCCTGCCGGACGCCAAGAAGATGGGCGACAAGGAGGCCGGCAACGGCAAGGAGCCGGTGCAGACCCCGCCGCCGGTGCCCCCCAACCCGGGTCCCGGTGGCGGCAACCCCGGCGGCAACCCCGGTGGTAACCCCATCTGCCAGGGCCCGAACCCGCCCCCGTTGATCTGCCCGCCAGCCGGCGGCGGCCCGGGTGGAGGTGGTCCGGACCTTCCGCCCGGAGATGACGACGATGGCGGCGGTGGCGGAAACGGCAACGGCCGAGGTGGCGGTGGCGGCTAGTCACCGACTCCCACGCCCCACCTCGGGGCAGTGAGTTCCATCGATCGATGCGGCCGGCGGCCGGGTCCCACGACCCGGCCGCCGGCCGTCTTTTCGACTCCAACCGCCGACACGGTGGACCGGGCCGGACGGAACCCGACCCGGTACGGCAGGATGCCTGTTCATGAGCGCGCAGTCGCCGGCTGGCATCGACGAACCTGAGAAGGCTGACCATCCCTCCCGGTCGGACGGCTTCGTCCGGGGGCTCTCCGAGGCCATCGGCGGCCCGATCGGTGCGCACGCCAGCGGTGTCGAGCGCCGGGGCACCCAGGCCAGCGGCCGGTTCTGGACGGCCGCCCGGATCGTGCTGGCGCTGACCTGCCTCACCCTGGCCCTGCACTGGGTGCAGAAGTCGCCCTGCCAGGACGGCGCCTGGCAGAACAACGTCCAGTACACCCGGTTCTGCTACACCGACGTGCTGGCCCTCTATTACGCCGAAGGGCTCAACGAGGGCAAGGTGCCCTACCGGGACCACCCGGTGGAATACCCGGTGGTCACCGGCTACTTCATGGGTGCGCTCGGCCTGCCGGTGCACAACATCGGAGTCGACCGGCCCGAGATCAACCAGCCGCAGTGGTTCTACAACCTGAACGCGCTGGTCCTCGGCGCGCTCGCGGTGGCCACCGTGGCGATGATCCTGGCGCTGCGCCGCCGCCGCCCCTGGGACGCGGCGATGTTCGCGCTCTCCCCCGCGCTGCTGGTCACCGCCACCGTCAACTGGGACCTGCTCGCCATCGGGCTGGCCGCGATCGGCATGTACGCCTGGGCGAAACGACAACCCCTGGCCGCCGGCATCCTGCTCGGCCTGGCCACCTCCGCGAAACTCTGGCCGCTCTTCGTGCTCTGGCCGCTCTTCCTGCTCGGGCTGCGTACCGCCCGGGTGAAGGAGATGGTGGTGACGATCGGCTCGGCCATCGTCACCATCGTGGCGGTGAACCTGCCGATCGCGATCCTCTACCCGGAAAACTGGCGCCGCTTCTTCGACCTGAACAGCGAACGGGCGGTCGACTGGGGCACCCTCTGGTATATCGGCCGTTACCTGGACAGCAAGTGGAACAGCGGCGGCGCCGGCGACGAGGGCCCGTTCCAGTGGCTCAGCAACAACATCCCGACCCTGAACCTCCTCTCGTACGCCCTGATCACCGTCGCGTTCCTCGCCATCGGCGCGCTGGCGCTCTTCGCCAAGCGCCGGCCCCGGCTGGCCGCGCTGGTCTTCCTGATGGTCGCGGCGTTCCTGATCTTCAGCAAGGTCTGGTCGCAGCAGTTCAACCTCTGGCTGCTGCCGCTGCTGGTGCTGGCCCGGCCGCGCTGGGGTGCCTTCCTCGCCTGGCAGTTCGCCGAGATCGGCTACTTCGTCGCGTTCTACGGCGAACTGCTCGGAGCCGGCGGCAAGCAGGTCTTCCCGGAGGGCGTCTTCGTGCTCGCGGCCACGCTGCGGCTGACCACCGTCGTGGTGCTCTGCGTGCTGGTCGTCCGGGACATCCTCCGGCCCGAGGGCGACCCGGTCCGGAACACCTACCTCGACGATCCCGACGGCGGGATCTACGACGGCGCTCCGGACGCCTCCTGGCTCACCCGACTCAGGGGCCGGCCAACACCGGTCGAACCGGCCCCCGCCACCAGCTGACCGAGGTGGCCCCGTCGGCGGGACCGCAGCCGCCGGATCGGGGCCGGATCAGAGCCGGTAGACGACCGTCTCCCCGACGTCCTCCCGGCTGATCCCGAGCGAGTCGACCGGCAGGTCGACGGTGGTCTGCAACGGGGTACCGGCGACCCGGTCCCGGAGCACGATCACCGTACGCACGCCCATGTTGCGCAGGAAGTCGATGCTCGCCTGGTCGGGGAAGTTCGCCGTCGCCTGGCGCACCTCGGCGAGCCGGTTCGGGGTGAACCCGCTGCCGCCGTTGACGATGTCCTGGAACCGGCTGGTCGACCAGAGCATCACGTGCTGGTCGGTCTTCTGGTCCGAGGGGAGCACCAGGATCGGTCCGGTCGCCACCCGCATCGACGCGGGCTGCACCGGTACCACCGGATGTGGCGTGGTGTTCAGCCCCTCGACCAGCACCAACACGATCGGCAGCAGCGTGACCAGCCGCAGGAGCGGACCCGGCCGGGGCGGCACCCGTTCGACGGCCGAGATCTCCCGGGCCCGCTGCGCGAACGCGCCGACCGAGCCGGCGGCGAGTACGCAGAGCAGCAGGGTCACCCAGATCATCAGCCGGCCCGGCGTACGCAGGCCGTCCCAGCCGGGCAGGTGCTCGAAGAGCGGAAGATAGGTCCAGGTACCGCCGAAGAACCGGCTGCCCATCGCCAGCACCCCGGTGGCGAGCACGGCCGCCAGGAGCAGCAGGCGCTGGCGTACCGTCCAGATCGAGAAGAAGAGGCCGCCGAGGGCGAGCGCGAAGAGGACGTACCCCGGCAGCAGGGTGGTCTCCGGCAGCCCCGGCAGCCCGGCCCGGACCGGCTCGTGCAGGTCCCCCCAGATCAGCGACTCCGGCGGAGCGGTGAGGAAACCACCCGGCGGCGGGGAGTAGTTGTGCAGCTCCTCGGCGGTCCGCCGGGCGTTGGGGTGCAGCTCGGCGACCTTGAAGTACGGGATCGCCAGCAGCGCACCGGTCGCGGCGAAGATCGCGCCGCCCCAGAAGTCGGCGAGCAGCAGCCGGAACCCGAACCACTGGCGCCGGGGACGGCGCAGGATCCGCCGGACCGGCCAGCCCAGCAGCACCACGACCGCGATCAGACCCATCACGTACGCGAAGACGAGGCCGATGCCGAAGCCGAGGCTGAGCTGCCAGGCGGCGACCAGCCAGCCGGCGAACGCCCAGCCGGAACGTCGACGTTCCGGGCGGTAGCCGTGCCGCAGCGACCAGCCGTGTCCCCGGGCCAGCATGGCCAGGGCGAGCGGGATACCGCCGTTGGAGAGCACGTGCAGGTGACCGGCCTGGCCGAGCAGCCACGGCGCGTACGCGAAGCCGATCCCGGCCACGGCGGCGCCGATCCGTCCCGCCCCGAGCTGCCGCACCAGCGCGTACGCCCCGAGCGCGGCGAGCGCGTGGGCCAGGACGAAGAGGATGTTGTAGCGGAGGATCGCCGCCTCCGGGCCCTGACCGATCATGCCCGCCGGGGCGTACCCGAGCAGGGTGTCGGAGAAGGCGAAGGTCCAGGTCTCCGGGAAGAAGGCGTTGCTCTGCCAGAGCTGGGCCGGCTTGGTCAACAGGATGTGCCCGGACCAGGCGACCTGCCAGGCCTGGAGCGCCGGGTCCCAGTAGTCCTGCGGCAGGGTGTGCCGGGGATAGCGCAGGGTCGGCCAGGTCATCAGGACCGCCAGCGCCAGGGCGGCGAGCCCGGCCAGCGTCCACTCGTGTACCAGCCGACGGCCCACCGCCCGGCCGATCCGCCGGAACCGTCCCGGTACCACCTCGGGGGCCGGCGCGAACGCGGCGAACGGATCGGCGGGCTTCGCCGGCTCCGTACCGCCGGCCGACTTCTCCGTCCCGTCCCTGCTCTCCTTGTCCTTGCTCTCCTTCCCCGCGCTCTCCTTCTCCTTGCTGTCGTTCCCCGCGTCGTCCTTCGCCTTGCCGTCCGCTGGCTCGGACTTGCCGTCCGCCGACTTAGCCTTGCCGTCCGCTGGCGTCTTGGCCGCGTCGTCCTCCGGCTCGTCCCCGGTGACGTCCGCGTCCTTCGAGGAGGCGTCCTTGGCGGTGTTACCGCCCTCGGCGGGGTCGTTCCCGGTCGCCCCGGCGTCGCCGGTCTTCGCGGCCTCGTCCTGGTCGGCCGGTGTCGCCCCGCTGGCCGGGGCTCCGGTGACTGCCGCCGACTGCGTCGTCGTCGGGCTCACCTCGGCTGTCGGGCTCGCCGCCGTCGAGGCACCGACCGTCGCGGCCGCCGGCCCGGTCGTGGCCGCAGCCGGGTCCGGGGCCGCAGCGGGGTCCGGGGTCGCAGCCGGGTCCGGGGCCGGGTCGGCGGAGCCGGTCGGCGCGCTGGACCGGGTTGTCTCGTTGGCGTTGGACTGGTCCGTCGACATCGGGTCCTCGCCCCTATCGGCCTACGCGGTCGCGGAGGTAGGCGATGTCCGTGGCCTGACCGTCGACCCCGCCGGGCGTCTCGACGATGACCGGTGCGCCGGCCGCCCGCACCACCGCCACCACCAGTTCGGGGTCGATGGTGCCGCCGGTCAGGTTCTCGTGACGGTCCCGGCCGGAGTCGAAGCCGTCCTTGGAGCCGTTGGCGTGGATCAGGTCGATCCGGCCGGTGATCGCCAACACCCGGTCGACGATGTCGAGGAGGTCCTCGCCGCCGGCATGTGCGTGGCAGGTGTCCAGGCAGAAGCCGACGTTGTAGTCGCCCACCGCGTCCCAGAGCCGGGCCAGGTTGTCGAAGCGCCGGGCGCAGGCGTTGTCGCCACCGGCGGTGTTCTCGATGAGTACCGGAACGTCGTGCCCGCCCGAGTCGGCGGCCTGGGCGAACGCCTTGCGCCAGTTGTCGAAGCCCTTGGCGATGTCGTCGCCCGCGTTGACGTGCCCGCCGTGCACGACCAGCCCCTTGGCGCCGACCGCCGCGGCGGCGGTGGCGTGCCCGAGCAGCAGCTTCCGGCTGGGGATGCGGATCCGGTTGTTGGTGGTGGCGAGGTTGATGACGTACGGGGCGTGGATGTAGACGTCCACCTCGGATTCGCGCAGCCGGGCGGCGTCGGCCCGTGGCTGTGGCGTCTTCCAGTCCTTCTGCGGATCGGCGAGAAAGAACTGGACCGCGTCCGCCTTCCGGAGGGCCGCCTCGTCCAACGGGTCGGTGGCGTCGACATGGGCTCCGATACGCATGGAGGCGAGCCTACGTCGCGCGGGTCGGTCGGGCGGGGACGGGCGTACCACCGGATCGGGCGGCTCGACGGCGTACGGCCCCGGGACGGCCCGCGTCACCGCCCGGCGGGTGGATCGTTTCTCCAGGTGAGATCCGTTCGCCCGGCACAGGTGAGATCCGCTCGCCAGGTGTCCGGACGGATCGGTCCACGAGTCGTACCGGAAGAGGAAGACGTGATCCTGTCGCTCCGCCGCCAGGCCACCGTAGCGGTCGCCGCGCTCGTCGCGGGCGCGTCACCGCTGCTGTCCGGCGTCGCGGTCGAGGCGGCGGGGTCGCTTTCCGGGGCCGGCACGGCGCCGGTCCGGGTTTTCCCCGCCGGGTCGGTCGGGCGAGTCGAGGTGGGGTCGGTGCCGCATGGTCCCGATGTGGCCGGCCCCCGGAGCGCCAGGGCGCCGCAGGAAGCGGCGCCGGGCAGCTACCCTCCGCCGCCCGACCGACTCGGCGGGGCTACCGCCCCCCGGGTGGGGCGGGCCGACCCGGTCCGGCCCGCCGGACAGGTCTCGCTGCTGGCGCTGGTCGCCACCATCTGTGTGGTGGGCGTCTCGGCAGGAGCAATTCGGGCGATTTTCGCTCAACGCACAACACAGACTGTTATCGCGTAAGATGACAATACAATAGGCTCCGCGGGGCGCCTTCCATCCAACTCATCGGTGTGGTCGTTCCTCCCCAGGTCCCACCCAAAGAATGCGGACGGGATGCGCCCCGCGGCTCTGCGTCGAAGAGCCTCCTCCGGACACGCTCCGGAGGAGGCTCTTGGCGCCGGCCCGGCGAAGGCTCTCCCTGTCGGCCCGGCGAGGCTCTTGACGCCGGTCCGGCGGAGGCTCTTCGTGCCGGCTCGGCGAAGGCTCTTGCCGGGTCGGCGGAGGCTCTTCGTGCCGGGTCGGCGGAGGCCGCACCGGTCCGGCGACCGGGGGCCGGCCCACGCCGGCCGGCCGGTGGGGTACGGGGGTCCGACGACGCCCGACGCCGGTGGACCGGGTATTCTGCTCAGGTTGTCCGTGGCGCGACGGGATCCCTCCCGAGACCGCGCGGCAACGACGCATGACCTCCTGCCACGGAAGGACCGTGGCCGCTAGCCCAGAGGAGGTGAGCACGTCTTGCGTCATTACGAGATCATGGTCATCCTCGATCCAAGCCTCGAGGAGCGCACCGTCGCCCCGTCGCTCGACACGTACCTCAACGTGATCCGGACCGCGGGTGGCTCGGTGGAGAAGCTCGACGTGTGGGGTCGTCGGCGCCTCGCGTTCGAGATCGACAAGAAGGCCGAGGGGATCTACGCCGTCATCGACCTGCAGGCGACGCCTGCGGCGGTGGCCGAGCTGGACCGGCAGCTCCGACTCAACGAGTCCGTGCTGCGCACCAAGGTCATCCGGCCGGAGACGCGCTGACGCGTTTCCGGCACGCCCGGATCAGCCTCATCCGTCCTGTCGTACTGCTCTGGCAGCCTTTCAGGAACTGATGAGTGCGCGAGGAGATGGTCATGGCAGGAGATACCACCATCACGGTCATCGGCAACCTGACCGATGACCCCGAGTTGCGTTTCACCCCGTCCGGCGCCGCGGTCGCCAAGTTCCGGGTCGCCTCGACGCCCCGGTTCATGGACCGGACGACGAACGAGTGGAAGGACGGCGAGCCGCTCTTCCTCTCGTGCACCGTCTGGCGCCAGGCCGCGGAGCACGTCGCCGAGTCGTTGCAGCGCGGCGCCCGCGTGATCGTGTCGGGCCGGCTCCGGCAGCGGTCCTACGAGACCCGCGAGGGCGAGAAGCGCACCGTCATCGAGCTGGAGGTCGACGAGATCGGCCCGTCGCTGCGGTACGCCACGGCGAAGGTGCAGAAGATGTCGCGCTCCGGTGGCGGCGGGTTCGGCGCCTCCGGCGGTGGTGGCGGTGGCCAGGGCGGCGGTGGCGGCGGAGGCAACTTCGACGACCCGTGGGCCACGGCGGCTCCGGCCTCCTCGCGCTCGTCCGGTTCGGGCGGCGGCAACTTCGACGACGAGCCCCCGTTCTGACCCGCGTGCCGAGCACACGGGATCGCAAACCAGGAGCAAGAGCAATGGCAAAGGCTGCGGCACTGCGCAAGCCGAAGAAGAAGGTGAACCCGCTCGACAAGGACGGGATCACCTACATCGACTACAAGGACACCGCGCTGCTGCGCAAGTTCATCTCCGACCGCGGCAAGATCCGCGCTCGGCGGGTGACCGGGGTCACCTCCCAGCAGCAGCGGCAGATCGCCCGTGCGGTCAAGAACGCCCGCGAGATGGCGCTCCTGCCGTACACGGCCACGGCCCGCTGAGAGGAGGCGCCGACATGAAGATCATCCTGACCCAGGAGGTGTCGGGCCTCGGCAGCCCCGGCGACATCGTCGAGGTCAAGGACGGCTACGGCCGTAACTACCTGCTGCCGCAGGGCTTCGCGATCGCCTGGACCAAGGGCGCGGAGAAGCAGGTCACGGTCATCCAGCGGGCCCGCGCGGCCCGGGAGATCCGCGACCTCGGTCACGCCAACGAGGTGAAGGCCCAGCTCGAGGGCCTCAAGGTCAACCTGACCGCGCGCGCCGGCAACGGTGGGCGGCTCTTCGGCTCGGTCACCCCGGGTGACGTGGTGGACGCGGTGAAGGCGGCCGGTGGGCCGTCCCTCGACCGGCGTCGGCTGGAGCTGCCGGGCGCCATCAAGTCGATCGGCAGCCACCAGGTGCGGGTCAAGCTGCACCCGGAGGTCACCGCGCGGTTCGACCTGAAGGTCGTACCGGGCAAGTAGCCGGCCAGGCGACAGAGCAAGTTCCGGGGTGCCGTCCACTTGGACGGCACCCCGGAATCGTTCTGCCCGGGCGGGTCAGACCTCAGCCGACCGGTTGACCGCTGATCGCACTGAAGAAGACGGTGGAGAGCCCACCACCGACAACCGCTGCCGCGAACCCGACGGTCACCGCCCGCCAGGTGCGGTTGAACCAGCGCATCAGGGCGGCGACCACCAGACCGGTCGCCAGCGCCGCGAGGAACCGGGGCACCCCGGCCAGCAGCGCGGAGATCGCCTGGCCGCGCTCCGACTCACACGCACCGGAGACCCCGGGTACGCAGTCCACCGGCACACTCGCGTCGAGGGTGAGTACCCAGACGAAGACGGCCAGTACGGCGACCGCGTACCAGGCGACGGTGTAGAGGACGGCGGTGAGCGGGCCACTGGGCCGGGGATCGAGCAGGTCGTCTTCGAGTCGTCGACTCAACGGGCTGGGCCGCCCCGTCCGGGTCGCCGAGGTCAGCAGGCCACCGCTCGGGGCGCGTCGGGTGGTCGTACCCGCCCCGCTGACGCTGCGGGCCGAGCCGGGCGTACCGGCGCGACCAGCGGTGCGACCGCGACCCGGTGCCGCCGCCGGCCGTCCCGTCGGTGGGCTGGGCTGACTCGCTCGGCGGGCCGGCGACACCGGCCGGGCCGGCGGCGGGTACGCGACCGCCGGAGAACGCGGCGCCGAGTCCGGAATGCCCATCCAGCGCGGGTCGTCCCCGGCCAGCCTGGTCCCGGACCAGAACGCGTCGCCACCGTCCGACTCGGTACGCTCCCTGCCCCGGGCACCGCTGTCGGCGGCGGTGTCGCGCCCACTGCCGGCGTCCCGGGCCAGCCCGGCGAGTTCGCCGTGCCGCCACTCCGTGGTGTCGGTGAACCGGTCCCACTGCCCGGTGTCCGTGGACCGGTCCCACTGTCCCGTGTCCGTCGACCGGTCCCACTGTCCGGCGTCGGTGGACCGGTCCCAGCGTCCCGGGTCGGTGTTCCGGTCTCGGCGGCGGCCGGTGCCGGTGGCTCCCGGCGTGCCGACAGCTCCCGGCGGATCACCGTCGGTGACCCGCTCCAACATCCCGGTGTCGGTGAACCGGTCCCATGGCCCGGCATCCGTACCCCAACCCGCGCCGGCCGCGTCCGAGCGTGGACCCGGCCCGGAATCGGCGTGCCGGCCCCGGTCCGCCCGTTCCTCGCCGGCCCGGCGTACCGGCCCGGCGTCCCGGTAGCGGCGGACGGGCTCGGCGTCCGGCTCGCGTTGCCGCCGACGGGCGCCGGTGCCGGCGGATCCGGGCAGCGGGTTCTCGCCGCGCCACCGTCGGCTGCTACCGCCGCCGGATTCGGTCTGCCCGGGCGACCGGACCCAGCGGGCCCCCGCCGTCGACTGGTCGGTCCCCGGGTCCGGCTCGGTCGAGGGGGTGACGTCCGGCCGCTCCGTGAGCTGCGTCGGCTCCTCCTCGGCCCGGTGCCGGGAGCGCCGCCGCCCGACGGGCGCGACCGGGTCGCCCGGATCGTCGGACTCCCATCGGGCCGGCTCGGCGCGGCGTCGACGTCCCTGCGCCGGCAACGCGGGGTCGTACGCCGGGTCCGGCTCCCGCTCGGCGGCCCCGCCCCACCGGCCGGACGCGGAATCGTCGGTCCGCCCGCGCCAACCGACGGTGCTGTCGGTCGGGTCGCGGCGGCCGGTCGCGGTGGAGGGCGAACCGGTGGCTCCGACGCCCCACCCCGAGGTGGACCCGGGCGTCGGGTCATCGTCCGGGTCGGCGCGGCGTCGTCGGCCCGTCCCGGACCTGGCCGGAGGGTCGCCGAGCAACCCGCTGTTCGCACCGGCACCGGTGGTGGGCGCGGCGGCGGCCCATCCGCCGGAGGTGGGTGCCTCGGAGATCCATCCCCTGGTCGGGGTGCCGGCACCGGCGCCGGTGGTGGGAGCGGCACCGACCCAGCCGCTGGTGGGTGCGGCGGAGGCCCAGTCGTCGACCTCGTCCCGGTGTCGATCGGCAGCGGCGCGACGCCTGCCGCGCCGCCCGGTCGCCCGGGGCTCGGCGGTCTCGTCCCGCATGCCTCCGGCCGCGTCGCGCGCCGCGCTGCCGGTCGTGTCGCGCCAACTGCTCCCGGTCGTGTCGCGCAACGCACTCCCGGTCGTGTCGCGTGGCGCGCTGCCGGTCGTGTCGCGTGGCGTACTCCCGGTCGTGTCGCGCCACGTGCTGCCGCTCGCCTCGCTCCGCCAACCGACCGGGTCGCCGGTACCGCGCCAGTGGTCACCGGCGCTCTCGCCGCCCGGGGCGTCGGCGGCCGCGCCACTCGGACCGCGCCAGTATTCGCCGGTGCTGTCCCAGGTCACCTCCGGGGCGACCCGCCGACGCTCCGGGCGACCGCTCTCCGTGGCCGGCTGCGCCGACATGTCGGGGCGATGGTGCCGGCCACCGTCACCAGGGTCCAGGTCGGAGTCCGAGGTCCGCTCGGAGGCGTCGGTGGCCCAGCCGGAGCTGCCGGTGTACGTCCGGGGGGCGCCGGGCTGGAGCGGCTCGGTGGACTCCCGGGCCCAGGACGGCGTGTAGTTGTCCACCGGCTCGGGTGCGCCACGGTGCCGGGCTCGTCGTCGGCTCGGGGTGCGGTAGGTGACGTCGGAACGCGAATAAGGATCACCTGGCCAGGGCGGCGCCGGGTCGCTCCGGCCGCCACTGTCCTGCCACTCATGTCGGGCGAGCTCACCCCGCCCCCGATCCCGATGGTCCACAGCCGAGGCGTGACCTTTCTGGTTAGTCGATCGCGAGGAGTCTGGTAGGTCGTTCGCGAGTACCGTACGCAGATTGCCGTCGCCCGATGATACGCCGTCCCGGTAGCCCGAATTTGACCTGTTTCTTTCCTCCACATGGTGGGGATCGAGTCGGCGCAGGTCAGGCACGCTCCAGGCTATCTTCCCCAATCGTTATCCACAGCCTGTGCACAGGGCCGCACACACCCCGTCCGGAAACCGTCCACAGGTTGTCCCGAGCTCCGTCCACCGGCCTGCTTGAGAGTCTGACCTCGACGTCCGTATCGTTGCGCCCTGACCCTGCCACCCGTGCCGACATCCCCCGGTCAAGCGGCTGGCCAGGGCCGGCCTGGCCCGCCGGCCGAGCGGAGCCGTGGGTCAGCCGGGAAATGTCGTACGTCGGCGGTTCGCTAGGAGTCAGCCGGTGTGGCGGAGGGGGGATGCCTGTGTCGATCACCGATGACGTCCGTGGGGAGTCGCGACCCTCGCGTGGGGAGTCGCGACCGTCGGTGCCGCCGACGGACGTGCCGGCACCCCGCGACGGGCAGTTCGACAAGACCCCGCCGCAGGACATCGCGGCCGAGCAGTGCGTGCTCGGCGGCATGCTGCTCTCCAAGGACGCGATCGCCGACGTGGTCGAGATCCTCCGGACCAACGACTTCTACCGGCCGGTGCACTCGACCGTCTTCGACGCGATCCTCGACCTGTACGGCCGGGGCGAGCCGGCCGACGCCATCACCGTCGCCGCCGCGCTCGCCGACTCCGGAGATCTGGCCCGGATCGGCGGCGCGCCCTACCTGCACACGCTGATCGCCAGCGTGCCGACGGCCGCCAACGCCGCCTACTACGCCCGGATCGTCGGCGAGCGCGCGGTGCTGCGGCGCCTGGTCGAGGCGGGTACCCGGATCGTCCAGCTCGGCTACGGCTCCACCGGTGGCGGCGGGCGGGACGTCGACGACGTGGTGGACCTGGCACAGCAGGCGATCTACGACGTGACCGAGAAGCGGGTCAGCGAGGACTTCGCGGTCCTCGCCGACATGCTCCAGCCGACGCTCGACGAGATCGAGGCGGTCGGTGCGCAGGGCGGCGTGATGACCGGGGTACCGACCGGCTTCACCGACCTGGACCGGTTGCTCAACGGCCTGCACCCGGGGCAGTTGATCATCGTGGCTGGGAGACCTGGTCTGGGCAAGGCCCTCGCGCTGGACACACCGCTGCCCACTCCCGACGGCTGGACCACGATGGGTGAGATCCGGGAGGGAGACCGGCTGCTCGGTGCGGACGGTCGGCCGACCCGGGTGACCCACGCCTTCGAGATCATGCACGACCGACCGTGTTACGAGGTGGAGTTCTCGGACGGGTCGACGCTCGTCGCCGATGCGGAGCACCTGTGGAAGACGACTACCAGGGCGAGCCGTCGGCGGGGCGGTGAAACGCCTCGGCGACGCTACCGGACCGACGAGTCGACGAACCGGCTGCGTGAGGTCGGCAGGACGTTCCGAGAGTCGTCACCGAGGTCGACCCGCAACTTCACCATGCACACCGCCGGGCGGCGGGTCGGCGTGACCGGGCGGGTCCCCCATCTGGCCCAGCAGGTTGGAGGCAGCCGGAACTGGTCGGCTCCGGCGTACGACGGCCACCGGCTGGCGGCCGAGATGATCGCAGTTGCCGAACCTCCGATGCACAGCGTGACCACCGCGACGCACGACAACGTCGTCACCACCGAGCAGATCAGGGCGACCCTGCGGACCACCGACCAGGATCGGCGCCTCAACCACGCCGTCGATAACTGCGCGCCCCTGGAACTGCCCGAACGCGACCTGGCCATCCCGCCGTACACCCTGGGGGTGTGGCTCGGTGCCGGTCACGGCGCCGCCGCCCGGGGGTACGGGTCCTTCCTCGGAGCCCTGCGGGCGCTGGACGTCCTGGACGACAGGCATCTGCCCGCCGCATACCTGCGGGCGTCCGAGGCTCAGCGCCGTGCCCTGCTCGCCGGTCTGCTGGACACCGACGGCACGGTCGGGCCGACCGGAAACCTTCGGTACACGTCGACGTCGCACCGGTTGGCACTCGACGTGGCGGAGTTGGTGGTCAGCCTGGGCTACCACTGCACGATCGCGACCAGGCGGGTGAGGGGCCGCAGCGAGGAGACGGCGACCGCCTACACCGTCGACTTCAGCACGCCGGACGAGGTCTTCCGACTCGAACGGAAACGCCAGGCGCATCGCGACCGTCGCCGGGCGACCAACACGACGACGTCGGGCGCGCGATACATCGTCGCCGTACGGCCGGTGCCGAGCGTGCCGGTGCGTTGCGTGACCGTCGACAACGCCGACCACCTCTATCTGGCCGGTCGGTCGATGATCCCGACGCACAACTCGACGGCGTCGATGGACTTCGCCAGGAACGCCGCGATCCGGCACAACTGTGCGAGTGCCATCTTCTCGCTGGAAATGAGCAAGGTCGAGATCGTGATGCGCCTCCTCTCGGCGGAGGCCCGGGTGCCGCTGCACGTACTGCGCAGCGGGCAGCTCTCCGACGACGACTGGACCAAGCTGGCCCGCCGGATGGGCGAGATCAGCGAGGCGCCGCTCTTCGTCGACGACACCCCGAACATGAACCTGATGGAGATCCGGGCGAAGGCCCGACGGCTCAAGCAGCGGCACGACCTCAAGATGATCGTTGTCGACTATCTCCAGCTGATGAGTTCGCCGAAGCGCACCGAGAGCCGTCAGCAGGAGGTCGCGGAGCTGTCCCGAGGGCTGAAGCTGCTGGCCAAGGAGGTCGAGTGTCCGGTGATCGCGGTCAGCCAGCTGAACCGTGGCCCGGAGCAGCGTACCGACAAGCGTCCGCAGTTGTCCGATTTGCGTGAATCTGGGTCAATTGAGCAAGATGCCGACGTTGTCATATTGCTGCACCGCGACGACTACTACGACAAGGAGTCGCCCCGGGCCGGTGAGGCGGACTTCATCGTCGCCAAGCACCGGAACGGACCGACCGACACCGTCACCGTCGCGGCGCAACTGCACCTGTCCCGGTTCGTCGACATGGCCATCGTCTGAACCCGCCCGGAGACCGAGCCGCTGGGCCGCCCACAGACCGAGCCGCTGGGCCGCCTGGAGACCGAGTCGGCGGCCGGACACCGTCGCGGGTGGCTCAGCCGAGCAGGGGGAACCAGCCGGCGGCCTCGCCGAGCACCAGCCGGTCGTGCGCGCTCAGCGGGAGCCGCCCGGTCCCCTTCAGCAGATAGTCGGTGTCCGACCAGTCGGGTGGACGGATCGCCTCGGCGCTGAGCAGCCCGTCCAGGGTCGCCACCGCGATGGCAACGCCCGCAGGCTCCGGCTCGGGCGCGTCCGCAAGGTCCACCGTCAGGTCGAGATGGTGCACGACCGCCTCGGTGACCAGGGTGGCGAGGAATTCCGGTACCGCCAGCACGTGACCCTGGGTGCTGACGTACCCGAGCGGGTCGGCCGCGGCGGCGGCCCGGACCGCCGCCGGTGCGGTGTCGGTCCAGAGCCGGACCACTCCGCGCGGCCGGTCGAAGGCGGCGGCGGACCGGCGTACCCAGGTGGCGTGCCGCCCCTCGTCCGGATCGCTCGGCGACAGCCAGTAGCTGACGCCGTCCACGTCCGCCGGCCCGACCGCCGGGCTGGCGAGCGTGACCAGGGCCCGCTGGGCGTCGAGGACCAGATGTAGCAACAGGTCGACGACGAACCAGCCCCGGCAGCGGGTCGGCCGGAGCAGGTCGGCATCGGCGAGGTCGCCGACGGTCGCGGTGATCAGGTCGTACGCCGCACCGAGCGCCCGCTGCGGCCCCGCCGCCCGGGACGCCTCACTGCCCGGCACACCGGGTACCTCCGCACGCCCCGGCCGGGACGCGTTTACGCCGTCCAGCCGACCCACCTCCGTCCAGCCGAGCCCACCGCCGCAAAAGGCGGGATCCCCGCGCCCGGCGACGTACGCCCGCCCGTCGACGACGCGCGAGGTTCGTTGCCCGGGCACGGGGATCCGCGAAACTCCGGTCAACCGGCCGATCCGGTGGCCGGTCTCCCAGCGGAGACCGGAACCGTCCTGCCGGCGGGGCCGGTCAGTCGAAGAAGTCGTTCAGGAAACCCTTCCGCTTCTTGTGCCGGTAGTGCCCGTGGTAGCCGTAGTGCGGCTGCCCGTGCTGCCCGTACGCCGGAGCCGGCGCCGGCGGGTAGCCGTGCGCGGGCGGTGGCGGCGGCGGGGCGTGGCTCGGACCGCCGTAGGCGGGCTGGTGCGGGGCCGGCGGCGGCGGAGGCGGCGGGTATCCGGCACCCGAGGCGGGCGTGTGCTGCGGCGCCGGCGACTGCTGCTGGCTCCAGTTGGCCTCGGCCTCGAACAGCTTCTCCAACTCGCCCCGGTCGAGGAAGATGCCACGGCATTCGGTGCACTGGTCAACCGTGACGCCGCTGCGCTCGTACTGGCGCATGTCGCCACGACACTTGGGACAGGTCATCTGCATCACTCGACGGTACCCGGTCGAATCACCGAGTTCCTGTCAGCGCGGCCACCACTTCGGCATCCGATACCTCGTGGAAGTCGGCGTAGTAGCGGCTGACGGCGCCGAAGTCCGCCGGGAGTTCCGGGCAGACCACCTCGTCGGCGGTCTCGCCGAGCACCTCGTACGCCTGCGGCGCGCCGACCGGGACGGCGACGACCACCCGGCGGGCGCCCAGTTGCCGGGCGACTCCCACGGCGGCCCGCGCGGTGGCCCCGGTGGCGAGCCCGTCGTCGACGATCACGGCGATCCGGCCGTCCAGCCGCAGCGGCGGCCGGTCCTTGCGGTAGAGCCGCTCGCGTCGTTCCAGCTCGGCGGTCTCGGCCCGGACCACCGCGTCCACCTCCTCCGGCTCCAACCGGTCGGCGATCTCCTCGTTGAGCACCCGCAGCCCGCCCGGTCCGACGGCACCGAAGGCCACCTCGGGCGCCTCCGGCAGGCCCAGCTTGCGGACCACGAGTACGTCCAGCGGTGCGCCGAGCGGCTCCGCCACCGCCGCCGCCACCGGTACGCCGCCCCGGACCAGTCCGAGGACGACCACGTCGGGGTCGCCGGAGATCGGGGCGAGCCGGTCGGCGAGTACGGCTCCGGCCTCGGCACGATCCCGATAGGTCGCGTTCATGCCTCAGGTTTACGCCCCGTCGGCCGACCCCGCTCGGCAGACGCCCGAGAAAGCCGTCGGGTCGCCGCCGGAGGCCACCCGACCGGCCGGCCCGCGACGTGGCACCGCCGGTCGCCGCCTCAGGGGCGGCGCGGAGGCGCCAGCACCCGGCGGCGAGGCGCGGAGTCTCAGCCAGCGCGAGTGAGGCGCGGGTGTCAGCCCAGGGCGGGTGAGCTGCGGCTGTCAGCCCGGGGCCGGGTGAGGCGCGGCTGTCAGGCCAGGGCGGGTGGGGTGCGGGTGTCAGGCCAGGGCGGGTGGGGTGCGGGTGTCAGGCCAGGCCGGGTGGGGTGCGGGTGTCAGGCCAGGCCGGGTGAGGTGCGGGTGTCAGGCCAGGGCGGTGGTGCCGAGCTGCCAGCCCAGCGCGGCGGCGCCGAGCCCGACGGCCAGGGTGGCGAGGACGTTCAGTCCGCCCCGGTAGCGCCCGCCCGGCCCGCTGCGCAGTAGCTGCACGGTCTCGTAGCCGAACGTCGAATAGGTGGTCAGCGCGCCGCAGAAGCCGGTGCCGACCAGCGCCCAGACCCAGCCCGGCAGCGCGGTGGAGAGGCCGGCGAAGAGACCGAGCACCAGCGAGCCGACGACGTTGACCGTGAACGTCGCCCAGGCGGCCGGGCGGGACCGGCGCTCGACCAGCCAGTTGACCAAGAACCGGCCGACCGCGCCCACCGCGCCGCCGACCAGGACCGCCGCCCAGGTCAGCATCGTCGTACCGCCCGTCCGGTCACGACCGCACCCGGTCCGCCGCCCACATCCCGAGGCGTACCGCGACCAGCGCTCCGGCGAGCGTGCCGAGCAGGTACCCGACGGCGACGCCGGGGCGGCCGGCGGCGAGCAGTCCCCGGGTCTCCACCGCGTACGTGGAGAACGTGGTGTAGCCGCCGAGGATCCCGGTGCCGAGGAACGGCCGGACCAGCCGGTGCGGGGCGGCGGCGGTGGTGACCAGCCGCATCAGCAGGCCGATCAGGGCGCAGCCGGAGAGGTTGGTGACCAGGGTCGCCCACGGTACGCCGGTGGTGGCGTGCGGCCAGAGCACCGCCAGCCCGTACCGGCCGGCCGAGCCGAGCGCACCACCGAGGGCGACCGCGGCGAGGACGTCCCAGCCGGGCCGACCCGGCAGCGCGGCCGGCTCGTCGGGTTCGTCGGGCCCGAGTGGCTCGGCAGGACGGGACGGGTTCACGGGACGGGACGGGTTGGCGGGGTGGCCGACGGTGCCGAGGTGTGGTCGGCGACCGGTCCACCCCGCCCCGTGCTGCCGGCGAGCCGGAGCGCGGGGACCCAGCCGAGGAAGGCGACCGGGTAGAGCAGGTACCCGAACCGGGTCGACGGCATCAGCAGGATCGCGGCGAGCAACCCGTACCCGCAGAAGAGCGCGGCGGAGGCGGCCGTGCGGGGCGGGCGGCGCAGCAGCAGGACGGCGATCAGCGCTCCGGCCGCGACCAGCAGCGCGGCGGCGACCACCCGGCCGGCCGGCAGCGCCTGCGCGATCAGGTACCCGGGGAACGGCGACGCGGCCGGGCTGCTGACCAGGCCATGGCCGAGCGGGAAGCGCAGCACGTTCTCGACCAGCGCCGCCGAGTCGACGAGCTGGGCCGGGACGAGCGCGACCAGCGGCAGGCCGAGCGCCCCGACGGCCAGCCGCAGCCCGGTCCGGCGGCCCCGGACGGCGGCGTGCACCAGCAGGACCAGCGCGACCGGCCAGGCGAAGAGTTTCAGTGCCGCCGCCAGCCCGACCGCCAGCCCGGCGGCGAGGAAGCGGTCCCGGGCGGCGCAGGCGAGGGCGAGCAGGCAGAGGGCGAGGACCGGCAGGTCGTCGCCGCCGGTGGCCAGGGTCAGCGCGCAGACCGGGAGTACCGTCGCGAGCTGCACCGCCCGGACCAGGGCGGCGTCCCGGGCGCCGGCCCGCTCCGCCGACGGCGCCGCGCGGCCGGCGGAAACCGCCGTCGGGCGACGCAGCAGCAGCACGGCCAGGCCGAGTGCGACGGCGGTGGCGACGGCGAACCAGATCCGGGCGTCCGTCCACCACGCGGTGCCGGCGAGGGCGCGGGGCAGCCCGAAGAGGGCCATTCCCGGCTGGTACGGGGTGTAGCCGAGGAGTTGCTCCGCACCCGGCAGCGCGGCGATGGCGTCCCGGGTCAGGTACGGCGTGCCGTGGTCGAGCAGTCGGGCGCCGGAGTGCTCGACCACCACCACCTCCTCCTGGGCCCGGTCGAGCCGGCCGCCGACCCGTTCGACCGCCTGCCAGACCAGCGGCAGCAGCGCGGTGGCGGCCCAGGTGACGACGGTCAGCCCGCCCCGCGCGGCGGTACCGGCCAGCCGGGAGTCGGGCCGGCGACGCCGGACGAGGAGTTGACCGAGCACCAGGATCGTGGCGACCAGGTAGCCGACGGCGGCGACGCCGCCCCAGGCCCGGTGCGGCAGGAGTGTGGAGGTGGCCGCGGTGACGGCGGCGAAGCCGGTGGAGAGGAGGTAGAGCACCAGGTCGGCGGCGAGGCCACCGGCCGCCCGGTCGGCCCGACGCCAGTGTCCCCGGCCTTCCGGCGTCCGGGTGGCCGGCGAGGTGTCCAGTTCGTCCGTGGCACTCACGCGGGCAAGTGTGGCAGACGTCCGGCAGCGGGTGCGGCGGTTACGCCGGCAGGTGCGGCAGGCGTTCGGCCCGGCGCGGGCCGGGCCGGCGGCCGGGGGAGAGTCGGACCACCGCGCCCTCGTCGTGCAGCGCGGGGGCGAGCGTGCCGGGCCGGCCACCCGCGCCCTGGTGCAGGGCGGCGAGCAGCCGGGCGGCCGGCATCGGCCGGGCGAAGAGGTGGCCCTGCCCGGCGGCGCAGCCCAGCTCCCAGAGCGCACGGCGCTGCGGTTCGCTCTCCACCCCCTCGGCCACCACGCTCAGGTTGAGGCTCCGGCCGAGGTCGACGGTGGATCGGATCACCGCGGTGGCCTCCGCCGAGGTTTCCATCGCGGTGACGAAACCCCGGTCGATCTTCAATTCGTGTACGGGGATCCGGGACAGCACCGACAGCGACGAGTACCCGGTGCCGAAGTCGTCCAGGGCGAGCTGGATGCCCGCGTCGCGGAGCTGCCCGAGTACCTGGTCGACGACTTCGAGCTGGCTGAGCGTCAACGTCTCGGTCAGTTCCAGTACGAGCCGGTCCGGCGGCAGGTCGTGCGCGCGCAACCGGGCCAGTACGGAGCCGGGGAACCGGGCGTCGAGCAGGCTGCGCGGCGAGACGTTGACCGCCACCGGCAGGTCGAAGCCCGCCTCCCGCCAGGTGTTGACGGCGATCAGCGACTGGTCGAGTACCGCCTCGGCGAACGCCGGCAGCAGCCCCGACCGTTCCACCGTCTCCAGGAACCGGAGCGGGTCGATGGTGCCCCGGGCCGGGTGCCGCCACCGGGCCAGCGCCTCGGCGGCGACCACCTCGCCGCTGCCGAGGTCGACGATCGGCTGGAAGTTGACGGTGAACTCGTGGTCGGCGACCGCCCTTGGCAGGTCGCCGCCGAGCGAGAGCCGGCCGAGGTCGGCGGTGTCCCGGGTCGGGGCGTACGTGGCGATCCGGCGTCCCGCCCGCTTGGCCTGGTACATGGCCACGTCGGCGCGGCGCAGCAGCTCGGTCATCCCGCCGCTGCTCGGCGCGACCGCGATGCCGCCGCTGGCCTCGACGCTGATCCGCATCCCGTCCAGCTCGATCGGCTCGTGCAGCGCGGTGAGCAGCGTCTCGGCCCGGTGCGCGGCGACCGCCGGGGCGGGCAGGCCGTGGAAGAGCACCGCGAACTCGTCCCCGCCGAGCCGGGCGACCAGGTCCTCCCCGTGTACGGCACCGCGCAGCCGCTCGGCGACCTGGATCAGTACCCGGTCGCCGGCCGCGTGCCCGAGGGTGTCGTTGACCTCCTTGAAGTGGTTGAGGTCGATCAGCAGCAGCGCGACGACTCCCTCGGTGCGGCGCTGGCCGAGTTGCTCGGCGCCCCGGTCGAGCAGTTGTCGCCGGTTGGCCAGCCCGGTCAGCGCGTCGTGCGCGGCGGCGTGCGCGTGTTCCTCGGCCACCCGGTTCAGCTCGGCGTACGCCGACGCGTTGCGGACCGCCGTGCAGAGCGCCGAGGCGAAGGTACGCAGGGTGTACTGCTCCCGCTCGGAGAGCTTGACCGGGCCCCGGAAGCGCAACCGCAGCATCCCGATGTGGCTGCCGTCGTACCCCTTCATCTCCATCGGGATGACCGAGCCGTTGACCGTCGAGGGCTGGCTGGCGAAGCCGTCGTACGTGACGGTCTCGCTGTTGCCCCGGACGGTGCGCCTGCTCTCCCGCAGCTCGACCTCGACCTCGTCGGCGGAGAAGAGGTTGGCGGCCTGGGCGACGGCGGTGTGCAGTACTGCGTTGATGTCGACGACGTTGAGCGCGTCGGTGGTGTGCGCCAGGTCCTGCCACGCCTGCCGCTCGGCCCGGGCTCGCACCCGCGTCGAGTACGTCAGGTGCAGGCTGAGCGCCAGTGGGGGGATCGCCACCAGCAATCGGACGTCGACCTTCAGGAGGATCAGTGTGAGGACCGCGACCACGAAACGCACCGCGTAGCCGACGAGTCTGAGGTCCCAGTTGGCACTGAACTGTTGCCTGATCTTCCGCCGGGCCGCGAGAGCGATCACCGGCATGGCGACAATCTCGTCGACCAGCGCCGCGACGGTGTAGGCGAGTGCCACCAGGCCGATCATCTGGTCGAGTCCCCTGGGCGGCCATACCCAGTCCACGAGCGTCAGTGTCGTACCGGCAGCCGCGGCGACGAGCATGTTCTTGCTGATATTGAAAATCGCCTTAATCGGGGGCGTGCGATGGACCCTGCTTAAGATCGCCAAACTGACACCCGTGCAGAGCACCACCCAGGAGGTGGGTGCCACGGCCACGCCTATCACGATGGCCGTGTCGTTCCACGTGATGGCATGGGTCGTGGAGCGGATCCTTATTGGAGCCTGCACGCTCGCGCTTACCGTGATCGTCAGGATGAGGGCCAGCACCATCACCAGGTCGTCGTAGGACCTCGGGGGTCTGGGGGTGTTCAGCAGCGACAGGACCGTGGCGAGAACCGCGGAAACAGCGACGAGACCGAGGAGCGGCTGTAGCCGCTGATCGGTCTCGTTGTCGTTTCGCTGTCCCTGACTCACACCGGTTCCTCAACGTCACCGAACCCTAGTGGTCTGTAACGGTAGCAACCTCAACACCGCTGTGTGACGGGTCGAATCTCCTAGTACCAGTCGTTGGAGCGCATCGCCCTGTGCCCCCTTCGGTAAGCTGTCCACATGCAACCGAATTGTTCGGAATAGTCCCCGTCGGTCTTTCCGTTGTTCGATGGTGGAGAGCTTAGGGTGACAACGGCATGGTTAGCTACAATAAATGTCGGTATACTCAGTATTAGTCAACTACCGTCTGATTCGTCACGCTCTGTCCATAAATGGAACCCAGAGCGTCAAGCAGCTACCGGGCCGTGGGCAGGGGACGGGGAGGCTTCCTCCGGGATACCCGCTCTGCCCGTGCATTGGAAGATCCGATCTGCGCGTCATAGGATTCGGTGTCGTTTCACGGCGAGGCTCGCGGCGTGGGTGAGTGGCGTGATCCGTCCCACTCGATTGACGTCGAGTCTCGGCCGCCTGCCGACCGGCTTCCATCGGGTGACCTGGTAGAACTCGCTTCGTGTCGATCTGCTGACCCTGCGTTTGCCCCGTGCGGCAAACCCTCTCATCTCGGGGGATAGCGTCCGTGGGTGGGGTTCTGTTACCCGGCGACGGATGTGACAAAAAAATGACGTTGATGAATGTGTCTTAGGGATGATCGGTACGCTGCTCCCGGTGACTGGCTAAGTTCGTCTCGTTTGTCAGGTTTGGTGTCTGGATGATCGACATTCGGCTGCTCGGACCGATGCAGGTTGTCACCGAGGCCGGTCCGTTACCGCTCGGCACCCCGAAGCAGCAGGCCGTGCTGGCGTTGCTGGCGATCCGACCGGGTCGGCTGGTCACCGTCGAGGAGTTGATCGACGAACTGTGGCCGGAGGCAGCACCGGCGTCGGCGGTGGCGAACACCCGGGGCTACGCGGCGGGCCTCCGACGGATCTTCGACCGGGTGGATTCGACGAGGGGTCTGCTGGCCCGATGCGGTCCCGGCTACCAGTTCCGGGCGGAGCCCGACGACGTCGACCTGCTCGGCTTCGAGGCCGAGTGCGAGCGGGCCGGCGGGGCGGTCGCTGCCGGAAACCTGTCGGACGCGGACGACCTGTTCTGCCGGGCCGAACAGCGGTGGCGGGGACCGATGTTGTCGGGGGTGCCGCTCGGACCGGTGTTGTCCACACGGCGGACGAGTGCGATCGAACAGCGGCTCGGCCTGGTCGAACAATGGGCCGAGCTCTGCCTGGCCACGGGCCGACCCCGCCAGGCCATCACGATGCTCCGCGAGCATCTACGGGCCAACCCGCTACGCGAACACGGTCACGCGCTGTTGATCCGGGCCCACTACCAGGACGCGGACGTCCCCGCGGCCCTGAACGCGTTCGCCACCGCACGAGCCCTGCTGATCGACCAGCTCGGCATCGGTCCCGGGGAGGAACTGGAGCGACTGCACAAGGCAGTACTCAACCGCGACCTTCCGACCGTCCTCCGCGAGGAGACACGTTCGTCCGTCCCGGTCCGGGGCGCCGATCCCACCGTCATCTCGCACGCCCGGCGGGCAGGTCGGGCGCCGGAGGCCCCGACAAGTTGGCTTCCTCGGCCGCTCGCCGACTTCACCGGTCGAACCGACACCGTGCTACGGCTGATGGCGACGGTGGAGCGGGCGGAGCCCGCAACCTCGGTCGTGCAGATGATCGATGGGATGCCGGGAATAGGCAAGACGGCCCTCGCCGTGCACGTCGCCACCAGGCTCACCGAACGGTATCCAGACGCGCAGCTCTTCATCGACCTGCAAGGACACAGCCCAGCCAGGCCGGTTGACCCCGCCGCCGCACTGGTGACGCTGCTACGGCAACTCGGCGTACCGGCAGGCCGGATTCCCGCCGAACTCGAGCACCGGATCGCGTTGTGGCGGTCGGAACTAGCCGTCCGGCGGGCCATCGTCGTGCTCGACAACGCAGGCGGCAGGGACCAGATCGAACCGCTGCTGCCCGCCGCGCCCGGCACCCTCGTGCTGGTGACCAGTCGTCGTCGGCTGCTTGCCGGTGGCGGTACTCCACCCGAGTCGTTGGCGGTCTTCGGCGAGGACGATTCGATCGAGCTGCTGGCACAGGTCGCCGGGCGGGACCGGCTACGAGCCGAACCGGAAGCCGTCGCGGCGGTGGTACGCCGATGTGGCTATCTCCCCCTGGCGATCCGGCTGGCCGGTGCCCGCCTCGCCCACCGACCCGGCTGGCGCGTGGCGGATCTCGCGCAGCGACTTGACCGGGGCGGCCACGCGCTCGGCGAGCTTTTCGCCGAGGACCGGACCGTCGCCGCCGTGTTCGCCCTGTCGTACGAGCCTCTTCGTGAGCCCGTACAACGAGTATTCCGGCTGCTCGGACTCTATCCCGGTGAACACTTCGGGGCGGGTGCGGTGGCCGCGCTGGCCGACCTGTCACTTGCTCAGGCGAGACTCGTTCTCGACGAACTCGTTGACCGTCATCTGGTGGAGGAGCCCCGTGCAGACCGATTCCGACTCCACGACCTGCTACGTGACTACGCCGAGCAGTTGGTCGCGGTCGCGCTGGAACCCGCCGAACGGCGGGTGGTGATCCATCGGCTACTCGACCACTATCTGCACCTCGCCCTGGTCGCCACCCGTACGGTCGAACCGGTTGCATTGGCGGACCAACTGGGACTCGGCCCGCCGATGCGTCCCGACCTGGTCGCCGCGTTCTCTTCCGTTGGTCCTGACTGGCTCGAAGCGGAGCGGAGCAACCTGCTCCGTCTGATTCGCGCCGGGGTGGAAGGCGGGCATCTGAATGAGGTGTGGCGGCTGGCCCGAGTGTCGTGGAGATTCCATTTCATTTACGGATACCACGACGACATCCTGGAAACGCAACGTCACGCCGTCGCGGCGGCGGAGTCGCTCGGTAACCTCTCGGCAAGCGCGGCCGCCCACAACTACCGGGCCTATGCCTGGTTGCAGGTCGGCGACCCGCAGCGGGCACTGCGCGACCTGGAGCGGGCGATCGAGGTGCGGGAGTCGGTCGACGACCGGCAGGGCATGTGCATAAGCAGGACGAATCTCGCGATCGTCTACTGTCAACTGGGTAGGTTGACCGAGTCGCTGGCGATCTACCGTCAGTCACTGGCCGACCGTCGACGATGGGCGATCGACGTGCTCTCCGTCTTCCCGAGCTACGGCTGGTCGTTGATGCTCCTCGGGGAGTACAGGGAGGCGCTCTCGGTGCACCGGCTGCACCTGTATCTCAGTCGCCTCGCCCAGAGCCAGTTCAACATCGCGTTGGCCTTGACCAACATCGGAGCGGTCCGGGTGCGCCTTGGTCAGCATGAGCAGGCGATCCGATACCTGCGAGCCGCGCTTCGCCTCAAGGACAGAACGGGTAACCCGTACGGCCTTCCCTTCGCGCTCGACAACCTCGGTACGGCTTACCGTGAGCTGGGACGGCTGGACGAGGCCCGGGAATGCGACGAACTGGCCCTCGCCACTGCCATTCGTCGAGGTGAATCCCTCGGCCAGGCCGCGGCCCTCAACGGCATCGGACTGACACTCGCGGCACTGGGTAGTCCCGCAAAGGCGCTCGAGCATCATCGTGAGGCATTGGCGCTGGCGACCCGGGCCAGCCACCCGTACGAACAGGGGCGGGCGTTGGCGGCGATGGCGGGACACCTGGAAACGCAGAGCCCGGCCGAGGCGCGGCGGCACTGGGAGCGGGCGTTGGCGATCTTCAGAAAGATGGGCGTGCCGGAACGCTTCGAGGTCGAGCGCGAGCTGGCTCGGCTGGCCCTGCCCGTCGAGCGGTGACCGGTCGAGTTTCTCGATCGCGGTGACGCCGTTTCCCGTCCGCGAAGGACCGGCAGGTGTCCGAGCTGGGCCGGTGCACCGGACGTATCGACCGTCTATCGAGTTTCTATCTCCGCCGCACCTAGGGTTTTCCGCATCGGTCATGTCGTTGGTCGAGCACCGGGGGAATCGGCAACGAGACCGGCTGCGGTGGTCGCCCCCCGATCACCGCTGCGGTGAGGGTGAGGAAGTGGTACGGCTGTCGCGACGCACCCGCGACAGGTTTCCAGGTTGCATCCGCTTCCTCACCCGAACCGCTGTCCCGGCGAGTGGCGGTCGGAGCATGTCACGGCGAGTGGCGGCCGGAGCAGGTGCGGCTGGTGGAGCCCGGCGGAGGATCCGCCTTCCTCTAAGCTCGCCGTGTGACCGATAAGCTCGCCGTGTGACCGAGCCCGCGCATCTCACCCACGTCGACTCCGCCGGGTCGGCCCGGATGGTCGACGTCTCCGCCAAGCCGGTCTCGGTGCGCCGGGCCGTCGCCGCCGGCCGGCTGCGCACCACGGCCGAGGTGATCGAGCTGCTGCGCCGGGACGGGCTGCCGAAGGGCGACGCCCTGGCCGTCGGTCGGCTCGCCGGCATCATGGGCGCGAAACGCACCCCGGACCTGATCCCGCTCTGTCATCCGATCGCCCTGCACGGCGTCACCGTCGAGCTGGAGCCCGGCGACGACACGGTCGAGATCACCGCGACGGTCCGGACCGCCGACCGGACCGGCGTCGAGATGGAGGCGCTGACCGCGGTGGCCACCGCCGGGCTCGCGCTGGTCGACATGGTCAAGGCCGTCGACCCGGCGGCCTCGATCGAGGGGGTACGCGTGCTGCGCAAGGAAGGCGGCAAGACCGGCGACTGGACCCGACCGGCGGACCGGCCGTGATCCGGGCCCGGGTGGTGGTCGCCTCCAACCGTGCCGCCACCGGCGTCTACGCCGACACCAGCGGCCCGCTGCTGGTGGAGGGCCTGACGAAGCTCGGCTGCCAGGTCGACGAGCCGGTGGTGGTGCGCGACGGCGACCCGGTCGGCGCCGAGTTGCGCCGCGCCGCGGCCGAGGGCGTCGACGTGGTACTGACCAGTGGCGGCACCGGCATCAACCCGACCGACCGGACCCCCGAGGTGACCCGGGCACTGCTCGACTACGAGATCCCGGGCATCGCCGAGGCGATCCGGGCGCACAGCCGGGACAAGGTACCGACGGCGGCACTCTCCCGTGGCCTGGCCGGGGTGATCGGCCGGACGCTGGTGGTCAACCTGCCCGGCTCCACCGGCGGCGCCAGGGACGGGCTCGCCGTACTCGGGCCGATCCTCGGGCACGCGGTCGACCAGCTCCGGGGCGGCGACCATCCGCGTACCGACTGAACTCGTCGGCGGGCGGTCGCACCGCGAGGATAGGCTCGGACGGTGAACGTGAGGAGCGCGCAGCAGGGGGCTCTACCCGGAGCGGGTGGGGCGGCGTGAGCACCGAGACCGCCGTCGCCGCCGATCCGTCGACCGGTCCGCCGACGCTGGACTGGGCCGAGGCGCGGGCCCGGGTCTACGGGGCCGGCCGTGCCGCCGCACCGGAACCCGTCGAGCTGCCGGTCGCCGAGGCGGACGGCCAGACCCTGGCCGAGCCGCTGACCACCCTCACCGACCTGCCCGCCTTTCCGACGTCGAGCGTGGACGGCTGGGCCGTACGCGGTGCCGCGCCCTGGCGGATCGTGGGCCGGGTCCTCGCCGGCAGCACACCGCCGCCGCTGACCGAGGAGGGCACCGCCGTCGAGATCGCCACCGGGGCGATGCTGCCGGCCGGTGCGGCCGGGGTGCTCCGGGTCGAGGAGTCGACGCGTACCGTCGACGGGCTGGTCGCCGGCACGCTGCGGCCGGCACCGGAGTGGCGCGCCCCCGGCGAGGAGGCGCACGCCGGTGAGGAACTGCTGCCGGCCGGTACCCCGGTCGACCCGGGCGTGATCGGGCTGGCCGCCTCGTGTGGCTACGACACCCTCCGGGTCCGGCGGGCGCCCCGGGCCGCCCTGATCATCTTCGGTGACGAGCTGCTCACCGCCGGCCGTCCCGGCGCCGGGCGGGTACGCGACTCGCTCGGCCCGGCCGTCCCCGCCTGGCTGCGCCGGTACGGCTGCACCATCACCGCCGCCGACGTCGTCGGACCGGTGGCCGACACCCTGGAGGCGCACGTCGAGGCGCTCCGCCAGGGGCTCGATCGCGCCGACCTGGTCTGCACCACCGGCGGCACCATGCACGGGCCGGTCGACCACCTGCACCCGGCGCTGCGCGAACTCGGCGCGGAATACGTCGTCAACACCGTGGCCGTACGCCCCGGTTTCCCGATGCTGCTCGCCCGGGTGACCGGGCCGGACGGCCGGGGCCGGTTCGTCGCCGGGCTGCCGGGAAATCCACAGTCGGCGATCGTCGCGACCGTCTCCCTGGTCGCCCCGCTGCTGGCCGGGCTGCGTGGCCGGGTGATGCCGGAGCTGCCCCGGGTGACGCTGGCCGAGCCGGTGGCCGGGCGGGGCGACTTCACCCACCTGGCGCTGGTCCGGGTCGACCCGGCCGACAACACCGCCACCCCGGTCCGGCACGTCGGCTCGGCGATGCTGCGCGGGCTCGCCGGGGCGGCCGGGTTCGCCGTGATCGCCCCGGGCACCAAGGGCGGACCGGGTGACCGGGTGCCACTCGTACCGCTGCCGCTGCTGCCCGGAGAGCGCCCCCAGCAAGGAGTGTGAGATGAGCGTACGGAGCGAGCCGGCCGTCGACGCCGGAGCCGTGCCGCCGCCGACCGGCCGGTTGCATGTCGCCGTCGGCACCGCCCCGCTGGACGTGGCCTTCCACGAGTCCGTGGTCGCCGACGCGGCCGCCGGTGCGGTGGTCTCCTTCCAGGGCGTGGTACGCGACCACGACCACGGCCGGTCGGTGCTCCGGCTCGAATACGAGGGCCACCCGAGCGCGGCGGACGTACTGCGGGAGGTGGCCGCCGAGATCGCGGCCGATCCGGACGTACACGCGGTGGCGGTCTCGCATCGGCTCGGCCCGCTGGAGATCGGCGACGTCGCCCTGGTGGCGGCGGTGAGCACCGCGCACCGGGCGGCGGCGTTCGCGGCCTGCGCCCGGCTGGTCGACGAGGTCAAGGCCCGGCTGCCGGTGTGGAAGCGGCAGCTCTTCGCCGACGGCACCGAGGAGTGGGTGAACTGCCCCTGACCGCGGGACGAGCCGATCCCGGGGCGGGCCGATCCCGTTACCGGCCGATCCCGTTACCGGTGACCGGCCGATCCGTCAGCGGTGACCGGCGAGTCGGCGGTCGAGTCGGCCGTGCTCGACGTAGAACGCCGGCTCGGCACCGGGCCGCCACGGCAGCGCGGCGACCAACAGGATGATCGCCAGGGCGAGCGAGTTCTCCATCAGCGCGCCGAAGAAGCCGTCCTGGTAGTGCGACACCTCCGGCAACTGGTGCTCGTACGGCCAGATCGGCGAGATCAGGAAGAGCAGGTAGAGCCCGAGCGCGGCCACGCCGTGCCGTAGGCCGGTCAGGGTGGGGAACCAGATCGGTGTGCGCAGCCCGGTCATCCCGGCCGGACCGGCACCGGCGGTCGAGTGTGGCGGGCGCGGCCACGGGCCCCGACTCGCCGTCCGGCGTCGACTCGCGGCGTCGGCGAGGATCAGGATCGCCGGGATCACCCAGACCAGGTGGTGCGACCAGGAGATCGGGCTGATCACGTTGGTGGTGAGCCCGACCAGGGTGAAGGCGGTCAGCTCGTCGCCGTCGGCGTGCGAGTGCGAGGCGCGGGAGAGTCCGAGCGCGAGCAGCAGCATCGCGAACGCGAGCCAGAGCAGGGTGGGGGTCTCGATCGAGTCGTACAGTCGGGCGAGCACGCCGGCCAGCGACTGGTTCGGCGTCATGTCCGCCGCGCCGACCCGCTCGGTCTGCCAGAGCACCGACATGAAGTAGGTGGTCGACTCGCGGCCGGCGATCGCGAAGGTGCCGACGGTGACGGCGATCGCGGTACCGACCGCGGTCGCCGCGGCCCGCCACTGCCGGGTGATCAGCAGGTAGACGACGAAGAGCGCCGGAGTGAGCTTGATCGAGGTGGCCAGGCCGATCCCGACCCCGGCCCAGGCGCCGCTGAAGAAGAGCCGCCGCAGCGGACCGTCACCGGCGCTGATCCGGCTGCCGCGCCGGGCCCGCCAGCGCAGCGCCACCAGGTCGGCCATGACCAGACCGAAGAGCAGCAGGTTGACCTGGCCGTAGCCGAGCGTCTCCCGGGCCGGCTCGATGGCGACCGCCATCGGCACGGCGAGGCCGAGGGTGAACCAGAGCGACCAGCCGAGCCGGTCGGTGATCGGCTTGAGCAGGGCGGCGAGCACGACGGCCAGGGTCGCGACGCTGGCGACGATGTTGGTCCAGCCGGCGAGACCGAGCGGGATGCCCGCCATCGGCAGCATGACCAGCCCGGCGAAGGGTGGATAGGTGAAGCCGAGGGTGGTCCTGGGCGCGATGAAGTCGTAGAGCTCGTGTCCGCCCGCCCACCAGACCACCGCGCCGTGGTAGATCTTCATGTCGAAGAAGTTGTACGGCCGTCCGAACGTGGCGATGGCGAGCCACGCGGCGTAGCAGACGACGGCGACGACGCCGATCCGTACGACTGCTCGACGGTCGATCCCACGAGCAAAGCGGCGGACTGGGGCGAGGCGGCCTAGCCGTCTTTCGACGGTCGCCGGCATGGCGTGGCCACCCCCGTACCAATGTCGGTCTTCCGCCCAGGTCCTCCGAGGAGCCTAGAACGGTGGGTCACTCGAATGCCTCCTGCGTTATGCGACCGTGTCCGATCCCACACTGGTTCGCGACATTTCCACCGCGTTAACGCAGGGAGTGCGGTTCAGGTGATTCACAGCCGCTCAGTCAGGTGAAACTAGCATATGTCCGGCATGGAGCGTGGCCCGATCGACGATCCCGGGCACCCGCCCCGCAGGCCGGCGACTCACCTCGGGCAACCGACGGCGGCGATCCCCGGCCTGGCCGGGGTGGGTGGGATCAGCCGGGCAGCTTCCGGGCCGCCGCCGCGGAGCGTACGGCGATCCGGGCGTCCCGGCGGGCGGTGCGCACCACCCGGCGTACCCGTCGACGGCCGCCACCCACCGCGTGGCTGGCCCGCCAGCCCAGCCCGGGCCGACCCTCGGTGTCCGCCGCCGCGAGCAGCAGCCCGCCCATCAGCCCGAGGTTCTTCATGAAGTGGACCTGGTGCAGGCGGCGCTGCGCCGGGTCCTCCTGCTCCCAGAACCGGTGCCCGGCCATGGTGGTCGGCACCAGCGTGCCGGCGAGCAGCGCCGCCGCCGGTCGGGTGAAGTGCCCGGTGGCCAGCAGCAGCCCGCCGAGGAGCTGGGCGGCACCGTTGGCCCGGACCAGGCTCGTCGGATCGGTGGGTAGTCCCTCGTGGATGCCCTGCAACATCGGGGCGACCTTGTCCGTCACCCGCTTCGCCCGGTCCACGTGCAGTTCGGGGTTGGCCACGGCGCGGGCGCCGCTGACCACGAAGATCGTGCTCAACAGGGTACGGGCCACGGTGCGTACGGGTTTCATGGCTCAAGTCTTACCCGTTCGCAACGTTCTTCACCCCTCGAAGTGGGAGACTGGACGGCGCGGTCGCGGTACCGTCGCGAGCTGTGACGACCGTGCGGCTCCGCGCAGAGGGTCCGGCCGACGCCGTGGCGATCCGGCAACTTGTCGCCGAGGCGTTCGCCAGTCCGGACACCCGGCTGCCCCCGGAGGTGCAGCTCGTCGAGGCGCTGCGGGTCAGCGACGCCTGGCTGCCCGAGCTGTCCATGGTGGCCGAGGTCGACGGCGAACTGGTCGGCTACGCCCTGCTCAGTCGGGTCGAGGTGTGGCCGGGCGCGGTTCCGGCGCTGGCGCTCGGCCCGGTGGCGGTGCGGCCGGCCCGGCAGCGTCGCGGTTACGGCCAGGACGTCGTCCGGGCCGCGCTCGACGCCGCCGCCGAACTCGGCGAGCGCCTGGTGGTGGTGCTCGGCAACCCCGCCTACTATCGCCGGTTCGGGTTCGAGCCGGCCGCCCGGTTCGGGCTGACCAGCCCCTGGTCCGGGCTCGGCGACCCGTGGCAGGTGCTGGTGCTGCCGTCGGTGGACGGCTCCGACGACCCGGTGCCGAGCGGCGAGGTGACCTTCCCGCCACCCTGGTCACAGGTCTGAGGATCCGCCAGCGTGTCGGGTGGTGCCGGTCGCGGGGGCGCCGGGGCGGTGCCGGTCAGGCCGGCTGGGTCCGCAGGTACCGGCCGAAGTGCGGGACCGTGAAGGCCACCGTCCCGCGCTCGCCCGAGTAGATCAGCCCCTTCTTGATCAGCGCGTCCCGGGCCGGCGAGAGGCTGGCCGGCTTGCGCCCGAGCGAGCGGGCGATCTCGGCGGTGGAGACGGCGGCGTCCATGTCGTCCCGGGGGCCGCCCCCGGTGCCGTCGTCGCCCTCCGGCGCCTCGACCAGCGAGAGCGCGGCCATCGCCCGCATGTACTCCCGTTCCGCCGGGGTCGCCCGCTCGAAGCGGGACCCGAAGAACCCGACCGCCAACTCGGCCTCGGCCTCGGGCGCGGCGACCCGGACGTCGGCGGCGGTCACCGGGGAGCGGGGTGCCGAGTCCCAGGTCGCCTTCCCGTACGCCTGGACGAAGTACGGATAGCCGCCGGACTTCTCGTAGAGCAGGTCGAGCGCCTTCGGCTCGTATTCGACCTGCTCCCGGGCGGCGGGGGCGCAGAGCGCCTGGTCGGCGGCGATCCGGTCCAGCCGGTCGATGCGCTGGTAGCGGAAGAGTCGTTCCGAGTAGGACTTGGCGGCGGAGAGCACGGCCGGCAGGTGCGGCAGCCCGGCGCCGACGACGATCAGCGGCGCGCCGAGCTGGGACAGCTCGTGGCAGGCCGCGCAGAGCCCGGAGACGTCCTCGGGGCCGAGGTCCTGCATCTCGTCGAGGAAGACCGCGACCCCGGTGCCGACGTCGGCGGCGACCTCGGCCGCGTCGGTGAAGAGTTCGACCAGGTCGATCTCGATGTCGCCGGAGTCCGCCCGCCCGCTCGCCGCCGGTACGTCGATGCCGGGTTGCCAGCGGTCCCGCAACCGGGTCGCCCCGGCAGCCCGCCCCGATCCGGCCGGGGCCGAACGCAGCGCGAACGCCTTGAGTACGCCGAGGAAGTCGTCGATCCGGTCGGGCGCCCGGTGTCGGGGTGCCAGCTCCCGGATCGCCATGTGCAGGGCGGCGGCGACCGGGCGGCGGATCGACTGGTCCGGCCGGGCCTCGATCTTCCCGGTGCCCCAGAGTCGGCTGATCGCCTGGGAGCGGAGCGTGTTGAGCAGTACGGTCTTGCCGACTCCGCGCAGGCCGGTGAGGACCAGGCTGCGTTCGGGGCGGCCTCGGGCGATCCGCTCCAGGACGATGTCGAAGACCTCGAGTTCCCGCCCCCGCCCGGCGAGTTCGGGCGGGCGCTGGCCGGCGCCCGGCGCGTACGGGTTGCGGACCGGATCCACGTATCGCACGCTATCGGGCCGTCTAGCCGGGGCGCTAGACATCCGTAGACCGGGGTATTCGTGTCGCGCCGTCGTCGGATCGTCGAGCAGAAACTAGGACCGTCTAGCGTGGATGCTAGACAGTCCTAGTTTTGCCTACCGAAGCCGATCCGGGCCGGCCCGGTCAGCGCCGCTTCAGGCAGAGTACGAAGTCGCCCAGGTCCAGCGGATCGTCCTGTACGTAGTTGGCGTCCGCCTCCGGCGAGCCGAAGACCGGGTCGTTCTTGCACTGGTCCGCGTCGGTGCTGAACGGGATCCGGGACAGCACCTCGTAGGTGTCCGGTCCACACGGCACCTTGCGGAGTTCCGGCTCGTCGTCGGTGCCGTCGTTGACCACGCAGTCCCCCTTGGCGAACCGCTCGGACGAACTCGACGGGGTGCCGGCGGGACGGCTCGGGGTCGACCCGGCCGAACCGCTCGGGGCGGGTGCCCCGACGCCCGGCCCGGAGTCGTCGCCGGCCCGGTCGACCAGCCACCACGCCCCGCCGCCCACACAGGCGCAGAGCAGCAGCAACACGATGCCGCCGACGATGAGGCCGATCTTCAGTCCACGACCGGACTTCGGCGGGGTGCCGGCCGGACCGTACGGCGCGGCCGGCCCGCCGGGAGCGCCGTACGGGGTACCCGACGGGTACGGCCCGCCGCTCGACGGCGGCTGACCCCACGAAGGACCCGGTGCGCCGCTCGGCTGCCCATGCCCGGCGCCGACGGGCGGCGGGTAACCGGGCGGCGGATAACCGGACGGCGGCTGACCGGGCGACGGCGGGTAACCGGACGGCGGGTAACCGGGAGTCGGTGGCGGCGGCGGGTAACCGGCGTCCGGGGCCGGCGGATAGCCGGGACCCGGCGGCGGAGTGCCCGGCGGCGGAGGCGGATCGCCACCGGCCGGCGGGCCCGACGAGGGGGACCGGGACTGGTACGGGTCTTCCGGCTGCCCTCCGGCGGGCGTTCCGTAAATCGACATGCTTCTCCAGGGGCGGGCGCGCGCGCCGACCACGTCACGGAAACCCTGGGGTGGCTGACGCAGGGGTCGGGCTGGGCGCGGATCCTACGCGGCAGGTCGCTCGAACCTCCGCCGGTCTCGTCGGAGTGCCGGGCGGCGACACTCCGCGCGGCTATCGTTTCCGAAGACAGAGCACGAAGTCCAGTTCGTCCAGCTCGCTGTTGAAGAAGTAGAAGTTCGTGTAGTTCTGAACCTGGGCGCATTTGGTCTTGGCGTCCGGGGCGCCGGTGGTGACGCCGTTGTAGCGGGCGAGCACCTCGTAGGTCTGCGGTGCACAGCCGGTGATCGCCAGCTTCGGCGCCGCCTCCGTACCCTCGTTCCGGACGCACTGACCGGCCTTGACGAACCGCGCATCGGTGGAGGACGCGTCCGGCGCAGCCGGGACGCTGGTCGGGGTCGGCTCGGTCGGGGCGCTGGTCTGCTCGGCCGGCTCCTCGGTCTGCTCGGTGACCGGCGGCTGGGCGTCCGGCTGTGCCTCGTCACGGCCGAGCAGGTAGACGCCGAGCGCCGCACCGCCGAGGACCAGCACCGCCAACCCGACCAGGACGGCGACGAAGCCCCGGTTGCCACCACCCTTCGGCATCGGGTCGGGTGCCGAGGTGGACCACGACGGGTCCGGAGACGGCGTCGCCCACACCGGGTCGGCGTCGGAGGCGCTCCAGCCGCCCGGCGTCGGGGCGTACGGCCCGCCGGGGTGCTGCGGTGCCGGGGCGTGGCCGGCGTCGTGTCGCCGGGTCGGTGGATGACCGGCACCGGGTGCACCCGAGGTCGGCGCGGCGCCGGGGCCGGCCGGTCCGGGGTAACCGGCCGGATAGCCGGGGTGGCTGACCGGGGAACCGGGGCCACCCGGTGGCGCCGACGGCTGCCCGCCACCCCAGTGCCCCGCCCCGGCCGCCTGGTCCTGATCGCCCCAGGGGTCGACCGGCTGGCCGTACTCGTCGGTGGTCTGCCGGTCCGGGTCGTTCCACGGCTGCGACGGACCGGGATACGGTCCGCCGGGCGGTCCGTAGTTGGCCATCGACTGTCCTCCTGGTACGGATCGGTGAGAGGCTCGCCACTCGCCTGGGACGTGCCTGCTGTGGTCACCGTAACCTGACCCCCCGATGAGCTCACCTCCCGGAAGCGCGCCAACTTCGCCGGCCGGCGCCGCCCCGGTCGAGCCGGAACGCGCCGCCCCGGTCGAGGCGGAACCCGTCGCGCCGGTCGAGGCGGACCCCGTCGCGCCGGTCGAGGCGGAACCCGTCGCTCCGGTCGAGGCGGAACCCGCCGCTCCGGCGCCGCCGGCCCGCTCGGCACTGATCTGGACCGCGCTCGGCGTCGTCTACCTGGTCTGGGGCTCCACCTACCTCGGCATCCGGGTCACCGTGGAGACCCTGCCGCCGCTGCTCTCGGCCGCCGCCCGGTTCGCGGTCGCCGCCGCCGTGCTGGCGGTGGTACTCCGGCTCTGGCGGGGCCCCGGCGGGCTGCGGGTGACCCGCCGCCAACTGGGCAACGCGGCGCTGGTCGGCGTACTGCTGCTGGCCGGCGGGAACGGGCTGGTGGTACTGGCCGAGTCGGGGCCGCCGTCGACCGCGGTCTCCTCCGGCGTCGCCGCGCTGCTCATCGCCATCGTGCCGCTGCTGGTGGTGATGCTCCGGGCCGGCACCGGGGACAGGCCCGGGCTGGCCACCCTGCTCGGGGTGAGTGCCGGCTTCGTCGGCCTGGTGCTGCTGGTCCTGCCGGCCGGCGGCGTCGGCGCCGCCCCGATCGTCGGGGCGCTGACCGTGGTCGGTTCCGCCGTCTCCTGGTCGGCCGGCTCGTTCCTCTCCGGCCGGCTCGACATGCCCGGCGACCCGTTCGTGGCGACCGTCTACGAGATGGTCGCCGGCTCGGCGGCACTGGCCGTGCTCGGCCTGGCCCGGGGCGAGACGCGCGGCTTCGACCTCGGCGCGGTGAGTACCCGCTCGTGGCTGGCGCTCGGCTATCTCACCGTGGCCGGGTCGCTGGTCGCGTTCACCGCCTACGTCTGGCTGCTGCACCACGCGCCGATCTCGCTGGTGGCGACGTACGCCTACGTCAACCCGGTGGTCGCGGTGACCCTCGGCGCGCTGCTGCTCGACGAGCCGGTGACCGGGCAGGTGCTGCTCGGCGGTGCGGTGATCGTGTTCGGCGTCGCGCTGGTCGTCTCCACCGAACGTCCACGCTCCTCGGCCGGTGCACGCCCGGCCCGCACGGCGACCCCGAGGCAGGGCGGCGGGACGTGACACCGGGCGTGGTGGCGGCGGCCGGGCTCCTCGGAGTCCTGCTCGGACCGCTGCTGCGCCGAGAGATCTTCCGGTACGCCGTACCCGCCGCCGGCCCGCCGGGAGGGTCCCCGCCCCGCCCCGACGGCCCGGTCGGCCGGTCGGTCCGGCGGAGCTGTCCGCACTGCGCGGCGACGATCGGCGCGCCGACCCGGCGCAACCCGCTCGGCGTGCTGCCGCCGACCGGGGGCTGTCCGCGCTGCCGGGGAGTCGTCGGTCCGCGCGCCGGGCTGGTCGAGGTCGTCGCCGCGACCGTCTACGCCGCGCTCGCCGCCCGGGTCGACGACGTACTCCCGCTGCTGGCGTACGCCTGGATCGCCGGTTTCGGCATCGTGCTCGGCTTCGTGGACGTCGCGGTACGACGGCTTCCCGACCGGCTCACCCTGCCGGCGGCGGCCGGTGTCGCCGGGCTGCTCGGCGCGGCCACCCTCGCCTCGGGCCAGTTCGGCCGGTACGCGGTGGCGGTCGCCTGCGCGCTGGCGCTGGCCGGGGCGTACCTCGGGCTGCTCCTGCTCTCCGCCGGCGGGCTGGGGCCGGGGGACGTCAAGCTCGCGCTGGGGCTCGGCTTCGCCACCGGCTGGTACGGCTGGAGCACCGCCCTCTCCGGCGCGCTGGCCGGCCTGCTACTGGCCAGCGGGTACGCCGCCGTGCTGCTCCGGCTGCGCCGGGTCGGCCGCCGCGACCACCTGCCGCACGGCCCGGCGATGCTCGCCGGCGCACTCGGCGCCGTGCTCCTCGCCGCCTGACCGACGAGGAACCCGACGCGCGGCCGGGACGGCTCAGAGCAGCCGGAGCTGGCGGTCCTTCGGGCGGCGGGGCACGTTGTCGCCGAGCCGCTCGAAGAGTCCGGCGTCGATCGCGTCGAGGAACGGCGACGGTACGCAGTCCCGCTCCTGGCCGTGCCGCAGCCGCCGGCTCACGTGACTGAGGTAGAGCCGGTCCTGGGCCCGGGTCAGCCCGACGAAGAAGAGCCGGCGCTCCTCCGCCACCTCCTCCTCGGTCGGCGTCGAGCCGGGCCAGCGCAGCGGCAGCAGCCCGTCCTCGCAGCCGGGCAGGAAGACCACCGGGAACTCCAGCCCCTTGGCGGCGTGCAGGGTGAGCAGGGTGACCGCCTCGGCGCGCGGGTCGAGGGCGTCCACCTCGGCACCGGTGCCGAGCTGCGACAGGAACAGCTCCAAATCGTCGCCGCAGCGCCGGGCGAGCGGGGTGAGCAGGTCGGCGGCCGTCCAGATGTCGTCCGGACCGATCCCGCCGGTGGCGTCCAGGGTGGGGGTGGCGTGCCGCTCGGCGAGTACCTGCCCGGCGAGGCGTACCCGGGCGGCGACCGAGCCGCCGAGCCCGTCGGCGTGCCGCAGCTCGCGGGCGATCACCGAGACGCCGGGCCGGTCCCGCAGCCGGTTGTGCGAGCGCTTCTGCACCGGGATGTTCGCCCGGGCCAGCGCGTCCAGGATCGGTGCCGCCTGGGCGTCGGTGCGGTACAGCACCGCGATGTCGGAGAACGAGACGTCGGTGCTCCGGCCGTCGATCCGGCCGGAGTCGAGCGAGCGGTGCGACAGCCCGCCGACGAGTTCGTCGACGGTGCGTACCACGAAATCGGCCTCGTCGGCGACGGAGGCCGCCGGATAGCGGCCGACCAGCGGTGCCTCCGGGTCGAGCCGGGCCGGGTCGAGCCGGCGGCCCCGGACCAGGGTGCTCGGCGCGATCGCCTGCACGGCGGCGGCGAGGATCGGCGCCGAGGAGCGGTAGTTGCGGGTCAGCCGGACCAGCCGGGCGTCCACGAAGTCCTGCGAGAAGCGCAGGAAGTACGCCACGTCGGCGCCCCGGAACGAGTAGATCGCCTGGTCCGGGTCGCCGATCGCGCAGAGGTTGCCGTCGGCCGGGCTGAGCAGCCGGAGCAGTTCGTACTGCGTGGCGTCGACGTCCTGGTACTCGTCGACGAAGATCCACCGCCACCGGTCCCGGTAGCGTTCGACCAGCTCCGGGTCGTCGCGCAGCAGCGCCACCGGCAGGCCGACCAGCTCGTCCAGGTCGACGAGGTCCTGGCCGCGCAGCAGTTTGACGTAGGTGGCGTCGTCGTCGCCGGCCTCGGCCCGCGCGGTCGCCCGCTCGGTGTCGTCGGCGATCCGGAAGTTCTCCGGCAGCCCGGCGGCCCGGGCGTTCTCCCGCAGGATGGTCAGGCCGAGCGAGTGGAAGGTGCCGACGGTGACGTCCTCGGCGACCGGCCCGAGCAGCCCGTCCAGCCGGTGCCGCAGCTCCTCGGCGGCCCGCCGGGTGAAGGTGATCGCCAGGCAGTGTTCCGGATAGACGTTCAGCTCGGCGCAGAGGTAGGCGATCCGGTGGGTGAGGGTGCGGGTCTTGCCGGTGCCGGGGCCGGCGACGATCAGCAGCGGCCCGCCGGGTGCGGAGGCGGCGACCCGCTGCATCGCGTCGAGCCGGTCGAGCAGCCCGGTGCCGACCTCCTCCATGCCGGCGAGCATCGGCTCGAACGGCTCGTGCGGCGACGGCGGCGGGGCGAGCGGCGGCGCGGGTTCGGCCGGCGGGGCGGCGGCCCGGGTCCGGCGGCGCGGCTCCGCCGGGGTGGCCGGCGTCGGGGCCGTCGACCGGGCGGGCCGGGCCGGCGCCTTCGGCTCCGCGGGCGGTCGCTGTCGCGGCACGGGTACGTCGAAGAGCGCGTCCGCGAAGAGCGTCTCCGCCTGCCCGGCGCCGCCCCGGCCACCACCGCCGGAGCCGGACGACAGTTCACCGGGCTCGAAGAGGGTGATCACGCCGTACTCGCCGTCGTAGCCGGGGATCCGGCGCACCTCGCCGCGCCGGAGTCGGGTGATCGCCTCGGCGAGCGGTTCGCCGCCGACCCGGCGGATCTCGTCGACCGGGGTGACGGTGAGGATGTCCAGCTCGGCCCCGAGCCCGGCGACCAGGGTGTTGAGCTGCCCCTCCACCGTCTTCGACTTCGGTCCCACACTGTTGATCTCACCGAGGATCTCGGCGAGCTGGATCAGGTGGGTGACCTGCGGCGCGTTCGGCGGCCGGTGCCCGTCCGGCCGGTCGGCGAGGTCCTCGACCCGGCTCAGTACGCCGACCGTGAGCGGCTTGCCGCACTCCGGGCAGCGCCCGCCCGCCTCCCGGGTCCGCTGCGGTTCCCAGTTGACCCCGCAGAGCCGGTGCCCGTCCGCGTGGTACTTCCCCTCCTCGGGGAAGAACTCGATCGTCCCGGCCAGCCCGTCCCCGGTACGCAGCGCTTCCCGTACCGCGTAGTAGTCGAGGTCGGTGGCGAAGAGCGTCGCCTCCCGGGCCAGCGCGGGCGGCGAGTGCGCGTCCGAGTTCGAGACCAGCCGGTAACGGTCCAGGCTGGACACCCTCCAGTTCATCTCCGGATCGGAGGAGAGCCCGGTCTCGACCGCGAAGATGTGCTCGGCGAGGTCGGCGTAGCAGTCCGCGATCGCGTCGAAGCCGGACTTCGAGCCGAGCGCGGAGAACCACGGGGTCCAGATGTGCGCCGGCACGAGGTAGCCGTCCGGGCTGGCTTCCAGGGTGATTTCCAGCAGGTCCCGGGAGTCCAGGCCGAGGATCGGCCGCCCGTCGGAGCCGATGTTGCCGATCCGGCCGAGCGTGGCGTTGAACCGGGCCACCGCGTCCAGGTCGGGCAGGTAGATCAGGTGGTGCACCTTGCGGGTCCGGTCGTCCCGCTTGTAGATCGTGGAGATCTCGACGCTGAGCATGTAGCGCATCGGGCTCGCCTCGGCGACGCTGGCCAGCCGGGGTGGGAGCCGACGGGCGATGTCCCGTTCCGCCTCCGGGCCGAGCCGATAGAGGCCCGGCTCGGCCGGGTGCAGCGTCTCGCGCAGGTGCTCGTACCAGGCGGGGTGGGTGAAGTCACCGGTGCCGAGCAGGCTGATCCCCTTGCGCCGGGCCCACCAGGCGAGGTTCGGCATCGTCAGGTCACGGCTGCACGCGCGGGAGTATTTCGAGTGGATGTGCAGGTCCGCGACGAAGGGCACGGCGGCGGAGGGGGAGCCGTCAGCGGGTGCGGCGCGCAACGGAGACACGCCGCATCCTGTCATGACCTTCCCGGCGACCGCGTGCCGCCACGCGCGAATGTGATTTCCGCACCCGCCGGGGTGTGGGGTCAGGGGGAGCGGAGTTCGACGAGGGTGACCTGCGGTGGGGCGCCCACCCGGACGGGTGGGCCCCAGAAGCCGGCGCCGTTGGTGACGTAGAGCTGGGTGCCGTCGATGGTGGCGTGCCCGGAGACGACCGGCTGCTGCAACCCGACCACCAGGTTGAACGGCACGATCTGGCCGCCGTGGGTGTGCCCGGAGAGTTGCAGGTCGACGCCGTGTCTCGCCGCCTCGTGCACGTTGATCGGCTGGTGGGCGAGGAGCACCACCGGACGGCTCGGGTCGCGGCCGCCCAGCGCGGCGTCGAAGTCGGGGCCGGTCGCGAACCCGAGCCCCTCACCGGCCGGGTCGTTGACCCCGGCGAGGTCGAGGGCGCCGCCCCGGGCCAGAATCTCCTCGCGGCGGTTCTGCAACACCCGCAGCCCGAGCCGGTCCAGCTCGACCACCCACTCCTCGACCCCGGAGTAGTACTCGTGGTTGCCGGTGACGAAGAAGCTGCCGTACCGGGATTGCAGGTCGCGCAGGGGCGCGGCGGCGGGGCCGAGTTCGCCGACGGTACCGTCGACGAGGTCACCGACCACCGCCACCAGGTCGGCGTCGAGCCGGTTGATGGTGGCCACGATCCGCTCGGTGTGCGCCCGGCCGGTCAGTGGTCCGATGTGGATGTCGGAGACGGTGGCGATCCGCAGCCCGTCCATGCTCCGGGGGAGTTTCGCCAGCGGGATCCGGACCCGGTCGATCTGCGGCGGGCCGAGGGCGGTGCGGACGCCGTACCCGACGACTCCGGTCGCGGTGAGCCCGGCGAAGATCGCGGCGCTCCGGGCGAGCAGCAGCCGGCGGCCCGGGTCGTGGTCGTGCGGCGGTGCGGGCGTGGCTCCGATGTCCGTGCCGGCGACACCGCCGGGTGCGACGTCCGTGCCGCCGACACCGCCGGTCAGGGCACCCTCCGACTCGACACCGACCGGGGTGGCCGCCGGTACGACCGGGCGGGTGCGGCGGCGCAGCGCCAGCCTGGCCACCAGCATCGGGATCTCCAGCACGGCCAGCAGGACGAGCAGATAGAACATGACGGCGAGCCAGAGGTAGCCCGGCCAGGCCAGCCAGTAGAAGCCCTGCCGGGTGCCGACCAGTGTCGCCGGGGTGAGCAGGGCCAGCGCCAGCACGGTCACGCCGCCGGCCCGGCGCCAGCGCCCCGGCCGGGTGGTGTCCCGGACCAGCCGCTTCCAGAGGTAGAGGTGGATCAGGCCGGTGACCAGCGCCAACGTCCCGACGAAGCCGAGCACACCGATCACGGGTGCCTCAGCCGCCCGCGAACGGCGGCAGGACGTCGACCGTGGCGCCGACCGGCAGCGGCGCCTGCCGGTCGTGCCAGGTGACGCCGTCGACCAGGAAACTCGCCATCTTGAGCACGGTGGCCAGCCGCTCGCCGTGCCGGTCGGCCAGCTCACCGGCGAGCTGGTCGAGGCTGCCGCCGCCCGGCACGGTCTCCTCGGGTACGCCGGCCGCGGCCCGCGCGGCGGCGAAGTAGCGTACGACCAGGGTCGGTGTGGAGTCCACGGTCATCCTCAGCCGCCGATCGCCGACATCGGCCGGGCCGGTTGCAGGAACGTCGGGTCGTCGATGCCGTGCCCGGCCCGCTTGCCCCACATCGCCACCCGCCACCGTTCGGCGAGTTCGTCGTCGGAGGCACCGCCGCGCAGCGCGGCCCGCAGGTCGGACTCGTCGGTGGCGAAGAGGCAGTTGCGCACCTGCCCGTCGGCGGTGAGCCGGGTCCGGTCGCAGTCGCCGCAGAACGGCCGGGTCACGCTGCCGATCACGCCCACCCGGGCCGGCCGGCCGGCGGCGTCCGTCCAGCCCTGCACGAGCCAGGTCTCGGCCGGTGCCCCGCCCCGCTCGGCCGGATCCGGCAGCAGGGTGAACTCGGCCCGCAGCGCGGCGAGGATCTCCTCGGCGGTGATCATCGTCGACCGGTCCCAGCCGTGCTGGGCGTCCAGCGGCATCTGCTCGATGAAGCGGAGCTGATAGCCGTGCCGCAGCGCGAAGCGGAGCAGCTCCGGGGCTTCACCGTCGTTGACCCCGCGCATCAGTACCGAGTTGATTTTCACCGGGGCCAGTCCGGCGGCCACCGCCCCGGCCAGCCCGGCCAGTACGGCGTCCAGCCGGGGTCGCCGGGTCAGCTCGGTGAAGCGGGTCGGGTCGAGGCTGTCCAGCGAGACGTTCACCCGGTCGAGCCCGGCCTCGCGCAGCGGCCCGGCGAGCCGGTCCAGCCCGATCCCGTTGGTGGTCACCGAGATGACGGGCCGGGGCGAGAGCGCGGCGACGGCGGCGACGATCTCCGGCAGCCCGGGGCGGATCAGCGGCTCGCCGCCGGTGAACCGGACCTCGGTCACCCCGAGCAGGCGTACCGCGATGCCGACCAGGCGGACGATCTCGTCGTCGGTCAGCACCTCCGACTTCGGCAGCCAGGGCAGCCCTTCGGCCGGCATGCAGTAGGTGCACCGCAGGTTGCACCGGTCGGTGAGCGAGACCCGCAGGTCGGTCGCGGCCCGGCCGAACCGGTCGACGAGGCCCCCGACGTCCGGCCGGTCCGCCGACGTCCGGTCCGGTACTCCCCCGGATCGAACGGGAATGGTCATCGCTCGACGGTAGCGCGTCAGACCGACAGTGCGGCGCGAGCCGCCCTACCTACCGCATCCCGGTACGCCGCACCGAAGAGCGCGGTGTGCACGAGCAGCAGGTGGAGCTGGTGCACCGGTACCCGTTCCCGCCAGCCGTCGGCGAGTGGCCACACCTCCTGGTAGGCGTCCACGATCGTCTCCAGGTGCGGGGCGCCGCCGAAGAGCGCGAGCTGGGCCAGGTCGGTTTCCCGGTGCCCGCCGTGCGCCGCCGGGTCGACCAGCCAGGCCCGCCCGTCGGCGCCCCACAGCAGGTTGCCCGGCCACAGGTCGCCGTGGATCCGGGCGGGCGGCTCGGCACCGCCGTACCCGTCGATCCGGGAGATCACCAGCTCGACCAGGGTGACCTCGGCCGCGGAGAGCGCGCCGTTGTCGACCGACTGCCGCAGGTAGGGCACGAGCCGGTGCTCGCCGAACCAGACCGGCCACGGGCCGGCGGACGGGGTGTTGTCCTGCGGCAACGCCCCGACGAAGCCGGGCCAGTCCGCGCCGAAGGTGTCGGCGCCGGCCCGGTGCAGCGCGGCCAGCTCGGCACCGAACCGCGCGGCCGCCGCCGGGGTGGCCTCGCCCGGCTCCACCCACTCCAGGGCCAGCAGCTCCGGCAGCGCCGCGATCACCTCCGGCACCGGGACCGCGCCGGCCGCGCGCAACCAGCGCAGCCCGGCCGCCTCGGTGGCGAAAAAATTCTCGGGTACGGCCTCGGCGGCCCCCTCCGGCCAGGACTTGGCGAAGACGGAGTTGCCGTCGTCCAGGGTGAGTCGGGTGGCGGTGCAGATGTCGCCACCGGGCACCGGCGTCTCCCGGATCCGCTGGTGGGTGAGGAAGAGCGGAAGCTGCCCGGGATGCTCCCGCAGGTACGCCAGGTCCATCTGGGCAAGGTAGCTCTTCGTCGACCGCTCTTGGCCAACCAGGTGTCGCGGCGCGGCGATGGGGAGTAGATATGAGAACGTGGCCGCCACCGCGATCCGACCGTACCGGCCGGCCGACCATCGGGCCGGTCGGCGGCTCTGGGCCGAGCTGGCCGAGCAGCACCGCGAGCTGTACGAGGATCCGACCTTCGGCGGCACCGACCCGGGCGCGGCGTTCGAGGAGTACCTGACCCGGCTGGACCTCTCCGGCGTGTGGGTGGCGGAGCGGGGCGATGCCGGCGTGGTCGGGCTGGTCGGGCTGATCATGGACGGCCGGGACGGCCGGGTCGAGCCGGTGGTGGTGACCGCCCGGCTCCGGGGCCAGGGGATCGGCCGGGCGCTGCTCGACCAGGTGGCCGAGGAGGCCCGGCGGCGCGGGCTGGCCCGGCTCACCGTGAAGCCGCAGTCCCGCAACGTGGAGGCGCTGCGCTGCCTGCGCGGCGCCGGCTACGACGTACTTTCGGCGATCGAGCTGGCCGTCGAGCTGCGGCCGGGCTCCGGAGCCCGACGAGGTTCCGTCGAACTGCACGGCCAGCAGTTCCACACCTGAACTTCGGTCGTTCCCGGGTGAGCGGTTGACGGTGGTTGCCGGCGGTGGTTGCCGGGGGCCGGCTGCCGGCTCAGGGGCGGGTCAGGGTCGCGGTGGCGGTGTTGGTGGGGATGCCGAACTGCTGCCAGAACATGTCGATCCGATCCGGCCCGGCGGTGATCAGCGTCCAGTCCGCCGCGTCGACACAGATGCCCCGTGGGTCTCGGGTGGTGCGTTGGCGCAGGTGGATTTCACGCTCGGTGGGCCGGGGAGCCACCACGGTGAGGGTCCCCCGGCAACCGAGCCTGGGCGACTCGAACGATCCGACGTCGGAGCCGGCGGCGAGCCTGACGACCACGTTCCACGACCGGACCACACCACCCGGCTGGCTGACCCTTCCGGTCCAGCGGCCGACGAACGGGGCCGGCACGACCGGTCCGGCGGGAGACGCGGCGGGAGTCGACGGGCTCGGCAGGGCCACCGGGGTTGCCGAACCAGGGGTACCGGCGGTGGGGTGCGGGCTTCCGGTCGAGGCGCCGACGGGAAGCTTCGGGTCCCGGTCCTGCCGGACCGTCAGATAGGCCAGCCCGACCGCCGCGACGAGGACCAGACCGAGCCCGGCGGCTGTCCAGCGCGGGTGACGCGACAGCCGTACCGGCAGCCGACCCGGCCAGCGGCTCCGGGCCGGTGCCGGGCCCGCGAGCGAACCGGCCGGCAGGACCGCCCGGGTGACCGGCGCGGGCTGGTCGGTCGGCGGCGCCGTGACGGTCGGCGGTGCCGGAGCGGTCGCCGTGGGCTGGTCGGTCGGCAGGGCGTGGGTGGTGGCGAGTGCGGCCCGGTCGGTCGGCGGAAGCGCCGTGGTGGGTGAGGAGAGCGGGGCGGACCGGTGCGGGGCGGCGATGCTGCCGTAGGCGACCGCGAGTTCCGGCTGGTCGAGTACGACCGGTGGGCGGCCCAACGCCCGGTGCAGCAGGGTGCCGACGAGCGGGATCCGGGTCGAGCCGCCGACCAGGAAGATCGCCGACAGGTCCGGCTCGGCGACGTGCGCGTCCCGCAGCACCGCCCGGGTCGCCGCCACCGTCCGGTCGAGCAGCGGCCGGGCCAGCGCCTCGAACTGTTCCCGTCCGAGCGGTACCTCCGTGTCCAGCACCGGGACGTACACGGAGGTGGAAGAGGTGCGGGACAGCATTTCCTTGGCCGCCCGTACGCCGTCCGTCAGAGTCCGACGGTCGCGCAGATCGGCCGGCGTACGCGGCTGGCGCAGGTAGTCCCAGGCGTCGTCGCCGGGCCGAAGGTGGGCGTAGATCGAGGCGACGATCGCCGCGTCGATGTCGAGGCCACCGGCGTCGGCGAGTCCCTGACTGACTACCACGTCGAAGCCGTCGCCGGTCCGCCTGATCAGGGTGGCGTCGAAGGTACCCGCGCCGAGATCGTAGACGAGCGCGAGCTGCTTCTCGGCGAGGTCGACGGCGGGCAGTCCGACGAAGTGCGCGGCGGCGGAGACCGGTTCGTGCACCGTCCTGGGGATCGGCAGCCCGGCGAGCTGCGCGGCGGTGGTCAGGGTGGCGAGCCGGCGGGCTCCCCAGGTCGCCGGATAGGTGAGGGTCACCGCGTCGAGGCGCCCGGCGACCTGCTCAGCCGTCTCGCGTACTCGGCGCAGAATCGCGGCGAGCAGCGACTCGACGGGGATCTCCCGCTCACCGAGCAGCACGAACCGGTCGTCGACGCAGCGTTTGGGGTTGGGCTCCAGGAGAGCGGGCCGGGAGGCACCGGCATGCTGTGCGTCGAGCCCGACGAGCATGGTGTCCCCGTCGACGAAGACGGCGGAGGGCAGCAGCAGAGCGCCGTCGAAGAGCACCGGGCGGACCTCGCCGTCGCGATCACGCAGAACCGCCGCCGTGTTCGACGTGCCGACGTCGATGCCGAGGTGCACTGTGCCAAGCGGAGCCGGACTCCCACCCATCAATGGCTGATTCTATGCCGCTGCGACATCCCTGTCCGGCCGCGACCAGCCAGCTACAACGGACGAATCTACGGTCGGTGGGCGAGGTCCGTGACGAAGGCGTGCCAGGCGGTGGGGGTGAAGGCGAGGGTGCCGCCGTCGCGGTCCTTGCTGTCCCGCACGAGTACGCGGCCGGGCAGGTTGTCCGCGACCTCGACGCAGCTTCCGCCGTTCGGGGTGGAACGCGTGCTCTTGCGCCAGGCGGCGTCGGTGATGTCCATGGCGGGTTACCTCCCTCTGGCTACCCGGGCTGGTGGGCGAGGTTCGTGACGAAGGCGTGCCAGGCGGTGGGGGTGAAGGCGAGGGTGCCGCCGGCGCGGTCCTTGCTGTCCCGGACGAGTACGCGGCCGGGCAGGTTGTCCGCGACCTCGACGCAGTCCCCACCGTTCGGGGTGGAACGTGTGCTCTTGCGCCAGGCGGCGTCGGTCAAGTCCATGACTTTGCCACTTCCTTGAGGAGGTCCAGGGATTGGCGAGCTGGCAGTGCGACTGCGCTGACACTATCCCAGACCTCGTGCAGCGTGGCGACCTGGTTTGGGCTGGTCACGGTCTGCCCCACCAGGTGGTTGTCGAGGTAGCCGACGTCCTCGGCATCGGTGAAGCTCGCGAGTGCCAGAGGGCCACCCCAGCCGAGATGCGCCGGGGCGTCGGCAGGAATCACCCGGATGGTGATGTTGGGCCGCTCCCTGAGCGTGATGAGGTGCCGGATCTGCTCCGACATGATTTCCGGCTCGCCGCGTCGAAGCGCCAGTTGCTCGATGATGGCAGAGACGCGAGGCGGGTTGGTGCGATCAAGAATGTCCTGGCGGCTCACCCGGAGCTGAACCTTGCGCTCCAACTCGTCGGTTTGCAGCGGACTACATGAGAGAACCATTCGCGCGTACCGCTCGGTTTGGAAGAGTCCGGGGATCACCAGTGCGCCGTACAGCCGTAGGGCGGTGGCCTTCTCCTCGTACTCCAGCCAGGGGCGCAACCAGACCGGGGCGAGTTCCTGCTTGACGAAGCTCTCGTAGAAGACCGCCAGCGACGTGCCGAACTCGTTGTCGACGGCCTGGAGATAGTCGAGCTTGACCGGCCGGGTGCCTCGCTCGACGGCGCTGACGTGCTGCGGCGAGAAGTAGAGGCGTGATCCCCACTCGTCCTGGCTGAGCCCCTCGACCGTCCTCCGGCGCCGCAATTCCCATAGCAGAAATTCGCTGGCTGACATGTTCATTCGCACTCTCCGACTCTCTACGAGGGATGCCCGATTCTCTACGTCCGAATACCTCCGTGGCCGGTCTGACCACCCGACCGTCGCCCATCTTCCCCAGTCCGTCATCCGGAGTCCAGAGTGGAAGGCAGGCGCATTCGTCCGGATCCGTAACGCGATCCCCCCGAAAGGACGGGCGGATGTGCGCGGGGGTGGCATCGGTGTGTACGCCACCGATGCACCCCCGCATCCAACGCGTCGCAGCGGGAGGAAGGCATCATGGAATGGCGATCACGATCGAATTCGACACACCGTCGGGATTGGCGCAGACGGTGGCGCTATTGCCGGTGCGGGCTCCGTTGGCGTTGCCCCGACTCGGCCGCGCCCGCGCCGTTCCGCGTGCCGCGCCTGCGGGCCAGGAACTCGCGGTGGTGAGCCGCCGGCCGTACGCCCGGTTCCGGCCGCACACGCCGATCCGGCCGCCGTTCCGTTGCCGGGAGTGCGGCGGACCGTGGCCGTGTCAGCCGGCCCGGCTGGTGCTGCTGGCGATGTACCGCGACGACCGGCACCGGTTGGCGATCTTCCTGGCCAGCCGGCTGCTGGCGGCGATCGAGGACCAGCCCGGCCGGGAGCCGATGGATCTCGCCGCACGGTTTCTGGGCTGGCTTCCGCCGACATCGACCAACTCCGGTGCATCTGCCGACGGGTCGCGTTTGGCGGCTGAGCAGCCGAAATACGGAGAGTAGCTGTGGATAGCTTCGGGCGTGTCGTCCACAGGGGTCCCGGCCGGGCTGCCCGGCTCGGCACGCTGCCCGCTATGACGCCGATCGATCGAGCCGTCCTCGCCGTCCGCTCGACCGCCGACCTGCTCGCCGCCGTGCCCTACCTGCTGGGCTTCCACCCGGCCGACAGCGTGGTGGTGATCGCGTTGCGCGGCAACCAGGTCGTCTTCGTCGCCCGTGGCGACCTCCCCGGTGGCACTGCCGGGCCGGCGGCCGGTGGCGAGGTCGACGAGGCCGCCGCACAGGTCGCGGCGGTCGTCGCCCGGCAGCGGGTCGAGACCACGACCGTCATCGGGTACGGCGAACCGACCCGGGTCACCCCGGCGGTCGACGCGGTGACGGCCGCCCTCGGTCGGGTCGGACTGCCGGTGCTCGAAGCGCTCCGGGTGACCGGTGACCGCTACTGGTCGTACCTGTGCGGAGAGGCCGACTGCTGTCCCGCCGAGGGGCGCCGGTTCGACTCCTCGACCAGCCAGCTGGCGGCGGCGGCCACCTTCGCCGGCCAGGTCGCGCTCCCCGACCGGGACGCCCTGGCCCGGCGGATCGCCCCGGTCGAGGGTCCGGCCCGGGAGGCGTTGCGGGAGGCGGCCAGACGGGCGGAGTACCGCCTCGGCACCCTGCTCGGCAAGGCCCCGCCCGGGGATCCGCGGGGCCGCCGGGCGCTGCGCCGGGCCGGCCGTACGGCGGTGCGCAGGGCGCTGCACCGGTACCGTACGGGCGGTCAGCTCACCGACGACGAGGTAGCCTGGCTCGGCCTGCTCCTGGTGCACCTGCCGGTCCGGGACGACGCCTGGCAGCGGACCGGTGGCGAGGAGTGGCACCTTGCGCTCTGGACGGACGTGCTCCGGCGGGTCGAACCCGACCTGGTGCCCGCCCCCGCCAGCCTGCTCGGCTTCGCCGCCTGGCGGGCCGGCCAAGGCGCCCTGGCCGGCGTGGCGGTGGAGCGTGCGTTGCAGGCGCAGCCCGACTACTCGTTCGCCCAGCTCCTGTCCGAGGCGTTACAGGCCGGGATCGGTCCCTCCGTCCTCGACGACTGGCTCGAACCCGACCCTGCCGAGCCACCGCCCCGGGCGGGTGAACCCGGATGACGATGCTCGCGGCCCTCGGCGCACTAGCCGACGGTGCGGCTCGGGCCGGCTGCGGGCATTCCTTCCCCGGCCGCGTTCACCGAGCAGACGGCCAGGATGTAGGTATGACCGCTGACCAGGCCGGACAACCGGACCGAGCGGCCGGTGGTGGACTTCGTCGAGACGATGGCGCCCGGCTCGGAGCTGTCCAGGTAATAGACGGTGTACTTGTGCACCGTCTCGCTGTACGGCCCGGTCGCGGCGTCCCAACTGACGTCGATGTAGCCCGTCCCGGCCGTCGCGGTGATGTTCGGCGGGCCGGCCGCGGTCTCCAGGTTGGCGACCGTGGCGGAGGTGACCGCCGACGGCGCGCTGGCGTACGCGTCGCCGCGCGTGGCCACGACGTAGAACTCGTAGCGGTGGCCGGGCACGACCCAGTTGACGCCCCACGAGTCGGCCGGAATCTGCAACGGCAGCCGCGAGAACGCCTCACCGATGGTCGCGTTGCGTTGGTAGAACCAGTAGCCGCCGGCACCGAACGAGTGTTGCCATTCCAGCCTGATCCCGCTCGTGGTGGAGGTCGCCCTTATCCAGTCGGGCTTGGTAGGCACCAGGCTCGGAGTGCTCCCGGAGGGGATGTTGTAGAGCGCACCGACCCGGAACTGGTTCCACAGGACGTTGGCGAACGCCCGCGCGATCTTGTGCTCACCGGCGGGGTTCGGGTGCAGGCCGTCGTAGGCGTCGGCGTACGGGTCGTAGCCGGTGGTGATGTCCACCAGCCGTACCGGAGACGTCGTCGTGTTCAACGCCTGCAACGCGGGACCCAGCTTGGCGTTGTACGCGCTGATCTTCGTGCCAAGGTCCGGCTGGATGTCCAGTGGTGTGCGTTGCGGGACGCTGGCGACCAGGATCCGGATGTTGGACTTGGCGGCTCGGGCGTTGGCGATCAGCGTACGCATGTCGGCGATCAGCCCATCCGGATCCGACACGCCCCAGCCCAGGTCGTTGAAGCCGAGCTCGACCAGGAGATAGGTCGGCTGGTACTGGCTCACCCGGGCTCGGATGTCGTCCTTGGCCTGATGCGCCTGGCGTCCCCACTGGGCGAAGTGGTCGCTGTCGAAGGTGAGACCGTCACGGTAGACGCCGTTGAAGTACGGCGGCGCCGATTCCTCCGGATAGTTGGCGGGTTGGGCCCTCGGCACTCGGGTGGTGCCCCGGTACGGCCCGACGAAGGTGACATCGCGGCCGGCCGCCTTCAGGTGCTGGGCCAGCCGGTACCGCCAGGTGTAGTCGCCCTCCAGCCCCTGGCTGATCGAGTCACCGACCACCATGATCGAGTCGACGAGTGGTCCGGCGGTCGACGTCATCGTCACCTCGGCCCACAGTTGCTTGTGGTCGGAGTGCGGCGACGAGACCAGTTGGGTCGAGTGGACGACCGCGGCCGGCGGCACGAACAGGTAGTCGTACTTGTTCAGCGTGTGGGTGGGATTGCCGCTCCGGCAGTAGTACTTCTTCGCGTCGTCCGCGATGTACTGGACCTTGATCTCGTTGCCGCAGGGGCTGAAGACCTCCTTGAAGGCGCCGTGCGCCTCCTGGTACTGAATGCCCCCGTAGCCGCTGTGGTAGAGGTTGCTCAGTGCGTCGGAGAGTGGGCCGTCGTTGAGGTCGCCACCGAGGTACACGTGATAGCCGGCATAGTCGGTCGCGAGTACCCGCTTGACCTCTGCCGCCTCCCGCTTGCGCTGCTCGACGTTCTCGGCCGAGGCGACGAGGTGGGCGGTGCAGACCACCAGCGTCCTGGCGACGGATCGCAGGCACAGCATCTCGCGCTTCTCGGCGCCCTCCAGGGCCCGCAGGTCGTGCGCCACCGGCTGCGGGTCGGGCAGGATGTTCTCGTTGTAGATGATGGCGTTGCCGAACGGCGACTCGTGCTTGCAGTTCGCCACCTGGCCGTTGCCGCCCCGGATCGGGTCGAAGCGCAGCGTGTACGCCAGCGGCAGCTGCGTCTCTATCCGCTCAAGCCAGTCCAGACAGCCCTCGTTGATGGTGAGGAACGCGAGCCTGGGTGCCCGGCTGTTGATGGCCTGAGCCAACGCGTCGGCCACCTCGTTGCCCTTGACGCCGTGCGTCGGGTGACCGCCGGCCATGTTGAACTGACCGATGATCGGGTCGTACGGGCTCGCGACCTGCGTGGACGGCTGGGGGCGGGGGCGGGGGCGGCGGCTGCCGCCGGAGTGCCGACCAGGGACCCGGTCGCGGTGAGCAGTAGCGCGAAGAACAGCGGTCTGAACCTCACCGGTCCCCCAAACTGTGCAGGGACGCAAGCACGACGGGTGCGCCCCCGTGCACGTCGTGTGGGTGATCATCTTCGTCTATGCCGCGCCCAGTGGCAAGAGGCGGCCGGGCCCTTCCGGGGCCTGCCTACCGGAGGGCTCGGCTCGTCAACAGGCATGTCGATACGCAGGGTGACGGTAGCCTGAGCACGTGACCTTGCTCGGACGCCGTCTCCAACCTGTGCGCCTCCTGTTCGCGCCTGCTCAGTGCAGCCCTGGCGATCGGAGCCGACATGGTTGACCCGGACGGGCGGTACCTCGGCGGACTGGCCGCCGACCGCCACGGCACGGACGACGGCGGCCGGCCGCCGCTGGTCCTGCTGCACGGACTGACCTACGACCGGCGCCAGTGGGGGCCGGTCCTGCGTGAGCTGGCCGCCATCGACCCGGACCGGCGGGTGATCGCCGTCGACCTGCCCGGGCACGGCGATTCGCCGGGCCGTGAGTCGTACGACACGGGCGAGGTCGTGGAGGTCCTGCACGGCGCGGTGACGGAGGCCGGCCTCGACCCGCCGATCGTGGTCGGCCACTCCCTCGGCGGGATGCTGGCGACGATCTACGCCGCCCGCTACCCGGCCCGAGGCGTGGTGAACGTGGACCAGCCGCTGCTGGTCGGCGCGTTCGGCACGGTGGTGCGCCGGGCCGAGCCGGTACTGCGCGGGCCGCAGTGGCAGCAGGTCTGGGAAACGATGCTCGCCCGGATGGAGATCGACCTGCTGCCCGAGCCCGCCCGGGAACTGGTCCGTACGGCGACCACGCCACGGCAGGATCTGCTGCTCGGCTACTGGGGCGAGGTCCTGGCGAACAGCGCCGAGGCGCTCGGGGAGGAGCGGACCCGCGACCTGGCCCAGATCCGCTCCCGGGGCATCCCGTACGACTATGTGGTGGGCAACGAGCCGGATCCGGCGTACCGGCGGTGGCTGGAGTCGGCGCTGCCCGATGTCACGATCACCGTCGTACCGGAGAGCGGCCACTTCCCGCACCTCGCCCGGCCCGCGGAGGTCGCCCGGATCCTGGCCCGCTGACCCGTGGCGGGTCAACCGGGCTCGCAGGCCAGCGCGACGGCGAGGCTGTCCTCGTAGACATGGTGCCGGACGATCAACCCGTCCTCGACGGTGAGATGGAGGGCGAACCGGGTGTTGAACCGCTTCCCGGTGGCCCGTACGGTCTGCGCGGTCTCGCCGATCACCACCGCGTCCGGGCCGTCCACCAGAATCCGTTCGATCGTGGCCGAGCCCTGCCCCGGCACGCTGCTCGCGGCCAGGGTCCGGTGGTGGTCGACGACGTCCGCCCGGCTGCTGCGGGGCCGGATCCACGGCACCGCCGGGTGGGTCGGCTCGGGCCAGTTGACCTTCCAGTCGACCGCGTCGGCGTAGAGCGCGGCGGTCCGCTCCGGGTCGCCGGCACCGATCCGGCGCAGCAGTTCCTCGACGGTGGCTCGGGTGTCCATGACATGCCTCCAGTGCCTGATCACGCTTGCCGGTCGAGACTGCCAGCGCGCACGTCCGCTGGCGATTACCTGACAGGTAGGGCGGCAGGGGTGGAGACGGGCGCGGGTGCCGGTCAGACGGTGATCCGGGCGTCTCCGGCGTACACGTTCATGGTGCCGCCCCTGAGGAAGCCCACCAGGGTCATCCCGGCCTCGGTCGCCAGCTCGGCGGCGAGGGTGCTCGGCGCGGAGACGGCGGCGAGCAGCGGGATGCCGGCCATCCACGCCTTCTGGGTGAGTTCGAAGCTGGCCCGTCCGGAGACCAGCAGCAGATGCCCGCGCAGCGGCAACCGCTGCTCCCGGACCGCCCAGCCGATCACCTTGTCGACCGCGTTGTGCCGGCCCACGTCCTCGCGGAGCACGACGAGTTTCCCGTCGGCGGTGAAGAGCCCCGCGGCGTGCAACCCACCCGTCCGGTCGAAGCCGCGCTGCGCGGCCCGGAGCTGGTCGGGCAGGTCGGCGAGGGTACGCGCCGGCACGCTGACCTGGTCCGTCGACACATCGTGCCGGGACCGGGTACGGACGGCGTCGATGCTCGCCTTGCCGCACACCCCGCACGAGCTGGTGGTGTAGAAGTTCCGGGCCGGATCGGTGGCCGGTGCCGGTACGTCGTCGGCGAGGACGATGTCCACCACGTTGTAGGTGTTCGGGGTGTCGGTACCGGCACAGAGCTGCGCCGTGCGTACGTCGTCGGCGGTCCGGACGATCCCCTCGGTGAGCAGGAACCCGATCGCCAGGTCGATGTCGTCGCCGGGGGTACGCATGGTGACCGCCAGCGGGGCGCGCCGGTTCGGCCCGGCCGGACCCACCCGGATCTCCAGCGGCTCCTCGGCGGCGAGATTGTCCTGCCGGCGCACCGAGACCCGGCCACCCGCCTCCGCCGAGTCGAGGTCTATCCGCAGTACGCTCCGCCGACCACTGGCTCGTCCCATGCCCCAATCCTGCCTCGCGGCCGGCCGTATCCCGCCGTAGCCCCGGTTACCGTTACCGGATGACCGCAGCCGGGCCGCCCGCCGAACCCCGCCCAGCCGGCGGAACGACGCCGCCGGCCGAACCCCGGCCGGCCCGACTCTCCGGCGGCCAGCAGCCGCCCGGCTTCGCGGCGTTGGTGCTGGCCGGTGGGGCGGCCCGCCGGATGGGTGGGGTGGACAAGCCGGCGCTGCCGGTGGGCGGTCGCCCGATGCTGGACCGGGTGCTCGCGGCGGTTGCCGACGCCGACCTCCGGGTCGTGGTCGGCCCGGCCGGCGAGCTACCGACCGGGGTACGCGCGACCCGGGAGCAGCCGCCCGGCGGCGGACCCGTCGCGGCGGTCGCCGCCGGCCTGGCCGCCCTGCTCCCCGACACCGCCCCGCCCGACACCGCCGACGCAGGGGTCGTCGCGCTGCTCGCCGCCGACCTGCCGCTGCTCACCGCCGACGCGGTACGCCAGCTCCGTACCGCGCTGTCCCGGGCTCCCGGTGCCGACGGCGTGGTCTACGTCGACGACGCCGGCCGGGCGCAGTTCCTCTGCGGGGTATGGCGGGTCGGCCCGCTGCGGGCCGCGTTGGCCCGGCTGGCCGCCGGCCGGGGCGGCGTCCTCACCGGTACGTCGATGCGCGCCCTGGTCGCCGAGCTGACCGTGACCGAGGTGGCGTGGCGAGGCTCGGGCCCGCCGCCCTGGTTCGACTGCGACACTGACGACGACCTACGCCGGGCCGAGGAGTGGATTCGATGAACGTGATGGACCGTTGGCTGGCGGCAGCCTGTGCCGAACTGCGCCTCGATCCGGCCGAGGTCGACGTGCGACAGGTGCTCGACCTGGCCCGCGACGTGGCCCACAACGTGCTCCGGCCCGGCGCGCCGGTCACCGCGTACCTGCTCGGGGTCGCGGTCGGTCGTGGCGCGGACCCGGCGGTCGCGGCGGCCGCCCTCGCCGCCCTCGCCGGCCGCTGGCCGGCGGAGCAGGCCGACGCCGAAGCCGACCCCAGAACCGGAGCCGATTCCAGAACCGAAGCCGGCTCCAGAACCCACGTCGATCCCAGAATCGAGTTCTCCGACCCGGGTGCGTGACTTTTCGCGCCCGTGAAGGTCTTCCTCAACGTCCGGTGACGTTCTCGGGACAGGGGAGGACACCTGCGACGAGAACTCACCCGATGGAGCGGTGGCCCGTTGGTCACCGCTCTCGCCGGGCCGGGGTGCTACCGGGACGACTCACGCCGGAGTCGGGCGAGTTCGGTCATCCGCTCGGCCATCCAGTGGCACCAGCGGATCCGGGGCGGTGTGCCGGCCAGGGCCAGTTCCAGGGTCGCGAAGGCGCCGAACTGCGGATGGAGTGGATCGTCCGCGTGCCGGGAGAGCAGGTCGGCGTGCTGTTCCTGGAAGGCGTCCAGCCGGCGCTGGTACGTCTCGGCCTCGGCGAGATAGAACTCGCGCATCCCCTCCGGGTCGGCGGCGGCCAGCGCGTACGTCCTGAGGAGCGTCTCGTCCCGGAAGGCCCGGGGCGCGGGCGGCTCGACCAGCCAGGCGGCCAGCGCCTCCCGGCCGGCGGCGGTGAGCCGGTGGGTCTTGCGCTGCCGTGGGCCCGGACCGGTCTCGGCGTCGTGCTCGATCAGCCCGCTCGCCGACAGCCGGGCCAGCTCGGGATAGATCTGGCTCTGCTGGGCGGTCCAGTAGTAGCCGATCGGTTTGCGCATCCGCTGCACCAGGTCGTAGCCGGTGAGCGGGCCTCGGTGGAGAGCGCAGAGCAGGGCGTAACCCAGTGCACTGACGGTAGCCAAACTGTTATCTCCCGCCACGACATCACTATGTCAATTTTGACATAGTGTCCGACCAGCAACCGCACATCGAACGGGGAACTGATGCGCAGCGTTGGACGATCCATCCTGGCAGCGATCGCCTTGACGGCGGTCATCGGCACGACGACGGCCTGCGGCGCGGCGGACGACGCCGGCAGCGAGACCGACCCGAGCAAGTCCAGGGCCGCCCGACCGGCGGTCTCACCGGCACCCGGCGACCACACCCTGGCGATCGACTGGGCCGGCCAGGAACGGACCTGGGCGGTGCACGCACCGTCGGGTTACCGCCCCGGCACACCCATCCCGCTGGTGGTCGCCCTGCACGGCACCGACCAGAGCCCCGACCGGCTGCGCGACACCAGCGGGCTGAACGCCCTCGCCGACGCCGAGAACTTCCTCGTCGCCTACCCGAAGGCGCTGAACAGGCAGTTCAGCCGGGTGGCCGAGCAGGGTGACGACATCAACTTCGTCCGGGCGCTGGTCGAGAAGATGGTCAAGGAGTGGTCGGTCGACCAGGGCCGGGTCTACGCGACGGGCTTCTCCTCGGGCGCCGAGCTGACGTACGCGCTCGGGGTCGAGGCGGCCGAGGTGTTCGCGGCGATCGCGCCGGTCAGCGGGGCCTTCGCCGGTGGGCCGGCCGCCAGTGACCCGAACTACAAGCCCGGCAAGCCGGTCTCGTTGATCACCTTCGTCGGCCGGGAGGACCGCAACTCCTCCCGGATCTACAGCGGGCTGTCCCGCTGGCAGAAGAACCTCGGCTGCACCGTCGGGACGCCGGCCTGGGTCGACCCGGGCAGGACGGTGAACCGGACGGCCAGCACCTGCCCGGACGGCAGCCAGGTCGTCGACTACACGGTGAACGGAATGGGGCACGCCTGGCCGTCGGCGAGCGGCTACCGGGCCGCCGTGGACGCCACCGCCGCGATGTGGGAGTTCTTCGCCGCGAACCCCCGCCGCTAGCGTCGGCCCGCGCCGAGGGGCTGTCCTCCGGAGTACTCCGGGACAGCCCCTCTAGTGTCCGATCGGGGTCCGCACTGTCCCGGCCAACCGGTCGGCTGGGTAGGGTGTGCGGTGCCCTGACGGACGGAGGCGGTTATGGCGGCTGACAAACCTGCGGCGCCGCGGGACGAAGTGGCCGAGGGGAACCCGGCCGAGCACCACGAATCGATCCTGCTCGACGAGCCGACAACCGCGGACCTCCGGGTCAAGGTGACCGAGGCATGGCAGGAGTTCGCCCGAGCGCTCGCCGAGCAGCTACGCGGCCTGCCGACCGGTACGCAGATCGCGCTCACCCTCGACCCGACCGCCTCCGGCACCGGGGACGCCGTCTACTCGGTGAGCATCGAGATCGGCGAGGACGACCGGATCGACCTGCGGGCCGTGGGCAACACCGCCCTGCCCCAGGGGTACCGGCTCGACCGGGCCGCGATCGCCGACATGATCGCGCTCGGCTGGTCGCCGCCCGGGGTGGTCGAGGGTTCCGGCGGGCACTTCGGGATGCGGGCCAGCACGACCGAGGCGGGTCGGCTCGCCACCACGGTCTCGCGGACCCTGCGCGACGTCTACGGCGCACCGCACCCGGCCTTCCTCGTCTTCCTGGTCCACGACGAGTCCGACGAACCGGTCGCGGTCGAGCCGCTCGGCACCGCCCGGCCCGAGGTCGCCGCGGATCCGACCGCCGACCTCGACCTCGACCTCGACGAGGCGCTCGCGGCGGCCCGGGCCGCGCAGAGCGGCAACGACGCGCTGGCCCTGGAGGACCGGGTCCGCACGGTGGTCTCGGCGATGTTGAAGTCGTCGGCGGACCAGCTCCAGGTCGACTCCGACGGCGACATCGGCATCCGGGCCGGTTCGGCGATGGTCTTCGTCCGGGTCCGGGACAACCCCCCGCTGGTCGACGTCTTCTCCCCGGTACTCACCGAGGTCGAGCCGACCGAGCAGCTCTACGTCAAGCTCTCCGAGCTGACCAACCGGATGCCGATCGGCCGGCTCTACTGCACCAACGACACCGTCTGGGCCTCCATCCCGGTCTTCGGCCGGAACTTCCAGCCGACCCACCTGATGCTCGCCGTCCAGGTGATGACCGGGCTCGCCGACGAGCTGGACGACCGGCTGCACGGCGAGTTCGGCGGCCGGCGGTTCTTCGGCGAGGGCGACAAGGCGCAGCACCGGGAGACCGGCGAGCACCGGACCGGGATGTACCTGTAACCCCTCGGAAGGGTCACCGGTAACACCCCGGTCCGGGGCGCGCCGTACCGGCTAGATCCGGATCATGCCCAGCGTGCCGAGGGTGCCGAGGTCGGTCGCCTTGATGGCGCCGTCGGAGACGGTCCAGAGCACCCCGTCGACCATCAGCGATCGGCGGATCATCCCGCTCGACTCCGTCGTCCGGACCTCGGCGTGCTCGACCAGCCCGGATTCGGTGAAGCCGCCGTCGGCGACCCGCAGCACCAGGGCGCCGCCGCCGGGTTCGACCCTGCCGTCGATGCCCGCCTGCGCGTACGTGGTCAGCGGCACCACCAGGGTGTTCGTGGCCGGCCAGTAGAGGAAGGCGTGCGGGTCGAACTCGGCCTCGGAGTGGCCGTACCGGACGTGGTGCTGGGCGATCCGGGTCGGCTTCGCGGGATCGGAGACGTCGAAGAGGGAGACCTGGGTGCCCTCGGTCCGCCCCTGCCGGTTCGCCTCCTGACCGATCCCGATCAACCGTCCACCGCCGATCGGGTGCAGGTACGACGAGTACCCGGTGATCTTCAGCTCGCCGGTCACCTCCGGAGACCGGGGATCGCGCAGGTCCACGGTGTAGAGCGGATCGGTCTGCCGGAAGGTCACCACGTAACCGGTCCCCTCGGCGAACCGCACGCTGTAGATGCGTTCGCCCTTGCCCAGCCCGGTGACCCGGCCGGTCTCGGTCAGCGTCCGCCCGTCGGCGCGCAGCACGTAGACGGCGGAACTGGACTTCGGGTTCTGCCCCCAGGTACGCCCGCTGGTGGTGGCCACCCGCAGGTGCCCGTCCCACTCCGAGAGCGCGTACTGGTTGATCAGCCAGCCGGGCACGGTGGCGGCGGTGACGTAGCGGGGCCGGTCGGAGCCGGAGATGTCGAACTGGTAGACGTCGGTCTGCTCGTCCTTCGGGTCGGGCGCCCGGTCGTCGGCGGTCAGCGCCGGCAGCACCCGCCAGCGCTGGTCGCTGGCGAGATAGAGCCGCGACCCGTTGCTGTAGACGGTGTCGCCGTCGGCGGCGACCGCCACCGGGTCGCCGTCACCGAGGCCGGCCGCGTTGAGGTCGAAGCTGAGCAGGGTGACCAGCGAGGTACCGGAGTAGACCGCCGGCCGGCTCAGCCGGTCGCAGCCGACCCGCCCGGTGCTGGTCTGCCCACCGGTGCTGGTCTGGTAGCGGGGCAGCCAGGCGTCGATCGGCGCCTGGTCGATGATCTTCCGGTTGGCGGCGAGGTTCTTCTTCTCGTCGGCCGGCCCGGCCCCCTTGTTCAGCGGGAAGTCGAGCCGGGGCCAGGAGCGGACCACCACCCGGACGGTCGGGCCGACCTGGCGGGCGTCGACCAGGCCGCCGTCGATCCGGTAGTCGCCGACGATCTTCGGCGGGCCGGCCAGGTCGACCAGGATCAGCCGGGGGCCGACGATGGCCTGCTGCCGGTCGTCGGCGGGCGGCACGCCGGGCCGGCCCCGCCGGATCGCCCCGGGCTCGACGGCGCCGTGCTCCCGGGCCAGCACCAGCGCCCGGTCACCGTGCAGCAGCAGGTTGGTCTCGGCCCAGCCGACGTCCGGGCCGGAGTCGAGCTTCAGCGTGCCGGTCAACCGCCGGCTCGCCGGATCGACCACCCGCAGCGTGCCCCGGCTGACCGTGACGATGCGCCGGCCGTCGGTCTTCACCAGGTCGGGCTCGTCCACCCCGGCCTCGTGGGTGTTGGTCCCCGAGTAGCCGGACCCGGCATCGGGGGCGGCGGCGTTGTCCCGGGTCAACCCCGCCGCGTCGGCCCCGGCGGCCCGCTCGGCGCCACCGTCGTTGCCCCGGAACGTCTGTTCCATTCCACCGCCGGCGAAGCCGTACGGCCCGACGTACGCCCTGGCGGCGGCGCGGAGCCCGGCCAGCGCGCTCGGGCAGGAGTCGAAGGCGACCAGTCGCAGCCCGCTGGCCGGTACCCCACTGTCGCGCGGGGGTGCCGGCGGAGCGGGATCCGGCCCGGAGGTGCAGCCGGTGAGCAGCGTGCCGGTCAGCGCCAGGCCGGCGACGAACGCCGTACCGACGGCGGCGCCGGATCGAGTTCCCCGTTCGGGTGTCATGCCCGGTTCGACGCGCCGACCCGCGCCCACGGTTCCCGACCGGTGGCTCCCGGTCCCCATCCGCGAACCTGGTGCGGCCGACGTCGGTCGACCGCACCAGGTCCCCTACCGCTGCTGCCGGGTCAGATCCTCCGGTGGAGCAGGGCGAGAGCCGTCCGGGGAATCACAGCGGCGGGTAGGCGTTGCGGAGCAGTTCCTGGAACTGGGCCTCGAACCAGTGCCCGGAGAGCGGGGCGTCCGGCAGGGCACCGGACATGTTGTACTGGTTGCGCGGGTTGCCCTCGTACGTCGGGTCGCACATCCGGTCGAAGCCCTTGCCCTCGTCGTTCTGGATCTCCCGGCTGGCACCGTCCGACTCGCCCGGGGGCTTGATCCAGACGTACGCGTCGATGCCGTCCTCCGGAGCAGCGGTCGGCCGCTCGCCGATGCCGGCACCGGCCTGGTTGCACCAGTTGCCGAGGTGGATCCGGCGGTCGATGCGCGACTCGTTGACGAAGATCTCCGGGTCGGTCGAGCTGCTGGCCCGGGTCGGCCGGTCCGGGCCGCCCCAGCCGTTGCGGGAGGTGTCGATCAGCATCCCGATGTCGTCGTTGAAGCCGACCGAGATCAGCTCGTCCCGGTACGCCTGGGCGTAGGACAGCTCGTCGACGTACCGGTTCCAGTCGACGAAGGTGCTGGCCTCGCGGACCGGCCGGCCGCCGACCACGGTGTTGGCGTCGAAGAACTCCTCGCGCAGTACGCCGTAGTTGGCGGTGTTGCTGATGAAGCCGTGCACGTCGTCCACGGTGGCACCGGCAGCGGTCGCCGCCTCGTGGAAGAGTTGTGCGGCCGGGCCGAAGTTGTCGTCCCAGCCGAGCCAGCCGTGGTGGCCGATGTCGATGTAGTTGTAGGTGTTCGGCAGTGATCCGAGCTGGGCCAGCGCGTAACCGACGCCCTCGACGTAGTTGCCGTTGGCCAGCATCTCGTCGCACTCCGGCGTCGCGGTTTCCCGCGAGCCCACGTTGGTGATCAGGTTCGGCAGCGAGTCGATTTCGATGATGTTGACGATCCGCAGTTCGGCGTAGGCGGGATCGCCCATGATCTCGACGATCGGGTCGATGTACTCGGACTTGTAGACGTCGATGTCGTCCGGACCCAGTTCGCCGTTGGAGGCCAGCGCGGCGCAGTCCCGGCCGGGCAGGTTGTAGATGACGATCTGGATCAGGTCGGCGCCCTGCTCCACCGCCGTGTCCAGGTGCTCGCGCAGGCCACGGGCGCCTTCGGTGCCGGTGATGGCGGCGCGGCGGTCCATCCAGACGCCGGTGGGCTGGTCGGCGATCGCCGCACCGCCACTGGCGGTGGCCTTCGCGGCCCAGTCCGGGTTCACGTAGACGGTGGCCCCCTCGTAGGGGTTGTCCACCCTGGGAGCGGCGCTGGCCTGGCCGGCCGGGGCCAGCAGCAGACCGGTGACGAGGGAGAAGGCCGCGGCGGCGGCCAGCCCGCGACGGGCCGGCGACCACTTACCCCGGGATAAGGGGTTGGTGTCCATCTTGATTACTCCTCGCGACGATGACGTCCGCCGTTCCGGCCCTGGTGGGGCACTACGGCGGCTCGTTCGGATCGGGTGGTGCGGTACCGATCGCCCGCCTCCGCGGTAGCGGGTTCCGGCGTCGCGGTCGCCCATTTCCTGATATCGGCTGCCCTGGGCGACGTAATGTTCTTGCCCGGCTCGCGACTCAAGTACCAATTGATGGCCATCATCACATGGGCACGCTCCCACCGCAACCGTAAGGAAACAGGGCAGAAATATCAACGTGATCGAATGCCGCATCTGCGCCGGTCAGTCGCAATATGGAGCGACTCGAATTCGATCGTGATCAAGTCCCGCGAAAGGCGCGACGCGTCGTACCCGACCCGCCCGGCTACGGTAAGTAGCGCACGGGGTGGGTCGTCCGCCCGACGGTCGGCGACGGCGCCGGGCAGGTCGCGCCGACACCGCAGCGGGCGCCGACGACCCCCGTGCCGGCCTCCGGTCAGGCCGGGGCGGGGACCACGGTGGGCGAGTCGACCAGCCGGGACAGCACGATCATGCTCCGGGTCGAGGTGACGAAGGGCTCGGCCCGGAGCCGTTCGAGGGCCTGCTCCAGGTGGGCGATGTCGGCCGCCCGGAGGTGGACGAGCGCGTCCGCCTCGCCGGAGACGGTGTAGGCGGCGACCACCTCGGGATGCCGCCGGGTCGCCACGGTGATCTGGGTCGGGGTGGTCCGCCCGGTGCAGAAGAGCTCCACGAACGCCTCGGTGCTCCAGCCGACCGCCGCCGGGTCGATGACGGTGGTGAATCCCCTGATCACGCCGGCCGCGCGCAACCGGTCGACCCGCCGCTTCACCGCCGGTGCCGAGAGCGAGACCCGGGCGCCGATCTCCGCGTACGAGGCGCGGGCGTCGGCGACGAGCGACGCAATGATTCTCTGGTCCACGCCGTCGATCTGCAACGTTCCGCCTCTTCCAGGCAACACTTCTGGCTGTTAGTAAAGCTGTACCCTACCTACCCTTGGATCCGTGAACCAGCCGAGGATCCCTAGAAAGCGGACATATCTCATGTGTCCGCCGGAGTACTTCACCGTGGAGTACGCGATCAACCCGTGGATGGACACCAGCACCCCGGTCGACCGGGAGCTGGCCGTCAAGCAGTGGCACGGGTTGCGGGAGACGCTGCTCGGCCTCGGTCACACCGTGCACGAACTCGGCCCCGAACCCGGCCTGCCGGACATGGTCTACGCGGCCAACGGCGCCTTCGAGGTCGACGGCACCGTCTACGGCGCCCGGTTCCGGCACCCCCAGCGGGCCGCCGAGGCCGGCGCGCACCGGACGTTCCACGAGGCGCGGGGAGCCCGGTTCGTGGCGCCCGCCGAGATCAACGAGGGTGAGGGCGACTTCACCTACCTGCCGGAGGCGCACGGCGGGCTGATCCTCGCCGGGTACGGCTTCCGGACCGAGCCGGCCGCGCACGCCGAGGCGCAGGAGGTACTCGGCCGTCCCGTCGTCTCGCTGCGCCTGGTCGACCCGCGCTTCTACCACCTCGACACCGCGCTGGCCCCGCTCGACGACGGCAACATCGCGTACTTCCCGGAGGCGTTCTCGGTCTCCGCCCAGCGGGTACTCGCCCAGCTCTTCCCCGACGCGGTCCGGGCCGACGAGGTCGACGCCTTCGCGTTCGGGCTGAACCTGGTCAGCGACGGCCGGCACGTGGTGCTCAACGGCGAGGCCAGCGGAATGGCCGCCAAGGTCGCCGCCGCCGGCTACCTGCCGGTCCCGGTCGAGCTGGCCGAGCTGAAGAAGGGCGGCGGCAGCGTCAAGTGCTGCGTCGCCGAACTCCGCGACTGAGCCGGCCTCGCCACCCCGGCCGTACCCCGGGGTGGCTCCGGCGGCTCGGCTGGCTCAGCCCAGCGTCGCCAGCTCGCTGATCAGGACGTTGGAGAGCACCTGCCCGTCCGGCTTCACCTCGCGCAGATACCACTTCTGCTGCGGCGTACGCGGCTGGTTGAACTGCCACGGGCCGCGCGGGCTGTCGATCTGACCGATCCGGCCCAGCGCCAGGTTGAGCTGCAACGGGGTGAGGTTCCCACCGGCGATCCGGATCCCCTTGTCGAGCACCTGCGCGGCGTCGTACGAGGCCATCGCGTAGGTGGTCGGGGTCGAGCCGTGCGCCTTGCGGAAGGCGGAGGCGAACCGCCGGTTGGCCGCGTTGTTGAGGTCGGCGGAGTAGTTGAGGGAGGTCACGATCCCCTGGGCCTCCTGCTTCCGGAGATTGTCCAGCACCGGCCCCTCGGTCAGGAAGCCCGGCCCGTAGATCTGCTTGCGGTAGCCGGCCAGGCGCAGCTTCTTGAGGAACTCGATGGCGGACTCGCCGGAGAAGAAGCAGTAGATGGCGTCCGGGTCGCGGTCGACCAACTGCTGGATGTACGGGGCGAACCCGTTCCGCGCCGGCTTGCCGGGGAAGTATTTCGTCCAGATCACCGGGGCGGAGATCCGCGCGTCGGACTCGCCGAAGCTCTGCCGGAAGCCCTGCACCGAGTCGCGGCCCGCGTCGTAGTCCGGGGCGATGATCGACACCTTGCCGTTCGCCCCGATCTCGTTCTTGACGTACGGCGCCAGTGCCCGCCCCGGCTCGTCGTTGATGTACGACGTACGCCAGATGTAGACCACGCTCTGCAACGTCGACGGGGACGCGTTGGAGCTGATCAGGGGGATCTTCGCCTGCTCCACGGCGTCCCGCAGGCCGGTTATCACCGCCGAGTTGACCACTCCGGTGAGCGCCAGCACCCGCTGCTTGACCAGCTGGTCCAGGGCGGCCCGGCCGGACTCCGGGGTCTCGCCCTCGTCGGCGACGACCAGGTCGACCGGATGACCGCCGAGCCGCTGGTCGTTCAGGTCGAGATAGAGCTGGAAGCCCCGGAGCATCTCGTCGCCGATCGGCCGGTACACGCCGGACTGCGCGGTGATCATGCCGATCCGTACCGGCTCGTCGCTGAGCGGCTCCTCGGCCTCCAGGCCGTCGTCCCGGCCGCACGCGGCGGCCAGCCCGGTGGCGCCGAGCGCGCCGAGCGAGCCCAGCAGCTTGAGCGCTCGTCTGCGGTCCATCTGCGACACGGATCCCTCCCGGGGCGGCGGTGAAGTGCGCAGCCCTCCCGGGGTTCTACCGGGAACGGGATGCTGCGTCAATGCCGCCTGATCTTCCAGCTAGCCAATGTAACTCGGCCAGCACCGCTGGCCACGCCCGGGACAGCGGGTCGATCAGCCCGAAATGCTCGCACTCGGGCAACTCGACGAACCGCAGGTCGGCGTCGTGCGCCCCGGCAGCGTACCGGCGGGTCGCCGCCACCGGTACCTGCCGGTCCAGGGTTCCGTGCACGATCGAGATCCGGACCGGGGGTGCCGCCGAGCGGGCCGGGTCGGCGGCCGCGTAACGCTCCGGGACCTCGTCGGGGCCGCCGCCGAGCAGTGCGGCCACCGCGCCACCGTCCAGGTCGAGCCGGTACGCCTCGGCGAGGTCCAGCACCGGGGCCAGGGCGAGCACCCCGCGTACCCGCTCCGGGGCGCGCAACGCCGCCCAGAGCGCGAGGTGTCCCCCGGCGGAGTGCCCGAGCAGGATCGGTGGACCGGGTGCCGTCCCGCCGGCCGGCAGCACGGCCTCGACCAGCCCGGGGAGTGCGGCGATCCCGGCCGCGACGTCGTCGAGGGTGCCGGGCCAGCCGCCACCCGGCTGCCCCGTCCGGCGGTACTCCACCTGCGCCACCGGGTAGCCCCGGCCGGCCAGGTCGGCCGCGAGCGGCCCGGTGTGCCGGCGGTCGTACTCGGCCCGCCAGAAGCCGCCGTGCACGACCACCACCAGTGGCCGGGCCGGACCGGTGACCCCGGCCGGCAGGCGCAGGTCGGCGACGTGCTCGGGATCGGCGCCGTACCGCAGTCGCAGGTCCGGCGGCGGCGCCGGCCGGCCGAGCACCTCCCGTGGATCGGCGGGTGGTACGGCGCTGCCGTCCTCGGTCATGCTGCCGACCGTACGGTGCCGGTGCCGCCGCAGCTCCCGAGGGGCCGGTGCGGCCGGTGACCGGGGGTGGGGGGCGCGTGTCGGCGGGGGTGGTTGCGGGAAGATGGTGGACATGACCCACGTGCCACGTTCCCAGGAAGAGAACGACGACTCGGCTCCGGCGGAGAAGCGCCCCGGCGGCGCCGTGCTGGTGGTCGGCCCGGACGGGCGCCCGGTCGGCACCGTGCCGACCGACGGCGAGACGCCTGGCGAGGACCCGGCGCGGTTGATCGAGCAGCCGGCGAAGGTGATGCGGATCGGCAGCATGATCAAGCAGTTGCTGGAGGAGGTCAAGGCCGCGCCGCTCGACGACGCCAGCCGGCACCGGCTGCGGGAGATCCACCAGCGGTCGATCGTCGAGCTGGAGGACGGGCTCGCTCCGGAGCTGCGGGACGAGCTGGAGCGGCTCTCGCTGCCGTTCGGCGAGGACGCCGCGCCGAGCGAGGCGGAGCTGCGGATCGCCCAGGCCCAACTGGTCGGCTGGCTGGAGGGTCTCTTCCACGGCATCCAGGCGGCCCTGGTCGCCCAGCAGATGGCGGCCCGGATGCAGTTGGAGCAGATGCGGTCCGGCGGTCGTCCGGCGCTGCCGATGGGCCCCGGCGGCGCACTTCCGGGGATGCCGGGCGGCAACGCCGGGCAACCCGGTGAGGGCCCCGGCCCCGGCCAGTACCTGTAACTCCCCGGCACCGACCGTTCCCGGCCGGGCGAGACCAGCCCGGCCGGGCCGGAGGAAACGGGCGCGGCCGGTCAGGCCGAGCCGGCGATCCGGTCGCCGGACTGCCCGGCCGGTCCGGCGACGTCGGCGCCGTCCGGCTGGTCGGAGTCGAGCAGCGCCTCCAGGTACGCCGCCACCCCGTCCTCCTCGTTGCTCGCCGTCACCTCACCGGCGATCTCCAGTACGGCGGGATGCGCGTTCGCCACCGCCACCGCCCGGCCGACCCAGGTGAGCATCGGTACGTCGTTCGGCATGTCCCCGAAGGCGACCACGTCGGCCGCGTCCACCCCCTGCCGGGTGCAGTACCAGGCCAGCCCGGCCGCCTTGGTCACCCCGGCCGCCGAGATCTCGATCAGCCCGCTGTACGACGAGTGGGTCGCCTCGGCGAGCCCGGCCAGCGCCCCGGCCACCACCTTGACGAAGACGTCCGGGTCCTGGCCGCCGGCCCGGGCCAGCAGTTTCACCGCCGGCAGGGCGTGCAGGTCGGCCGGGGACTCGATCATGCGGATGTCCGGGTAGCCCCGGTCCCACCGCAGCGGATAGTCCACCTCGTGCCGGAACTCGCGGCCGTCGGTCACCTCGACCGCGAAGCTCACCCCGGGCACCTCGGCGCGGAGCCGCTGGACCACCTCGGCGAGCAGGTCGGGCGCGAGCGGATCGGCCCGGAGCACCTGGTCGGTGACCGGGTCGTACACCACGGCGCCGTTGGCGCAGACCGTCGGCAGCGGCTGGCCCAGTTGCTCGTAGACGCGGGAGAGCCAGCGGATCGGGCGGCCGGTCACCAGCACCACGCCGGTGCCCCGGGCGGAGATCCGCGAGATCGCCTCGACCGTACGCGGGCTGATCGTCTGGTCCGCCCGGAGCAGCGTGCCGTCGAGATCCGTGGCCACCAGCCGGGGTAGTCGTCCCATCAACGCGAGAGTAGTCGATCGAGGTAGACCGCTACCCCGTCGTCGTCGTTGCGCAGCGTCACCTCGTCGGCGGCCCGCCGTACCGTGGGGTGGGCGTTGGAGACCGCGACCCGGGCCCAGCCGGCCCACTCGAACATCGGCAGGTCGTTGGGCATGTCCCCGAAGACCAGCACCTCGGCCGGGTCGACGCCGAGGGTCTGGGCCACCACCGCCAGCCCGGTCGCCTTGTCCACCCCGGGCGGGCAGATCTCGATGAAGCCGAGGCCGGCCTGGGTGATCGAGGCCAGTTCCGCCGGTACGATCCGGCGAGCCGTCTCCAGCAGGGTGTCCACGTCGTGGTCGGGGGTCCGGGCGAACGCCTTGATCACGTCGCCGGCCAGGCAGTCGACCCGGGGCCGCGCCTCGAACCGGTCCTGGTACGGCCAGGTCGCGTCGAAGTCGCCCCAGAGCGGCGAGCCCGGGGCGTCCATCGCCTCGACCATCACGGTCAGCGGACCCACCTCGGCCTCCAGCAGCCGGAGCAGCTCGGTCAGGGTCGCGCCGGGCAGCCGCTCGTCCCGGAGGACCACCGGCCCGGCCGGGTCGGTCTGGTCGACCACCCGGCCGCCGCCGGCCATCACCAGGAAGTCGGCGGCCCGGATGTCGTTGCGGGTGAGTTCGGCGAGCCTGGGGCCGCGCCCGGTGGCACCCACCACCGGAATGCCGGCGGCCCGGACCCGGTCCAGCACCTCGTGGGTGTACGCCGAGACGGTCTCGTCGGTGCGCACCAACGTGCCGTCGAGGTCGGTGGCGATCAGCTTCGGCAACCCGGGTCGGGGCATGGCTCCTCCTCCACCCCGCCACCCGCCGCGCTCGACAAGACTGCCGGTTCCGGTCACTGCCGGCCTCGGCCGGCGGTGACGGGGCAGCAACCGTATCTCACCTTCCGAGGTCGCTCCATGACTTTTGTGTGAAGTGCTCTTCACCAGAGGGGATCACTTCGGTTCGAGCACGTCCCGGCCGCCGAGGTACGGCTGGAGGGCCTTGGGGACCCGTACCGAGCCGTCCGGTTGCTGGTGGTTCTCCAGGATCGGCACCAGCCAGCGGGTGGTGGCCAGGGTGCCGTTCAGGGTCGCCGCCATCTGCGGGCGGCCCTGATCGTCCCGGTATCGCACGTTCAGCCGGCGGGCCTGGAAGGTGGTGCAGTTGGAGGTGGAGGTGAGTTCCAGGTAGCGGCCCTGTGACGGCAGCCACGCCTCGCAGTCGTACTTGCGGGCCGCGCTGCTGCCCAGGTCGCCCGCTGCCACGTCGAGCACCCGGTACGGCAACTCGACCTTGGCCAGCATCTCCTCCTCCCAGGCCAGCAGCCGGAGGTGCTCGGCGTGCGCCTCCTCGGGGCGGCAGTAGGAGAACATCTCGACCTTGTCGAACTGGTGCACCCGGATGATGCCCCGGGTGTCCCGGCCGTACGAGCCGGCCTCCCGGCGGTAGCAGGACGACCAGCCGGCGTACCGGACCGGCTCGGCCAGGTCCAGGATCTCCCCCGAGTGGTACGCGGCCAGCGGCACCTCGCTGGTGCCGACCAGGAACAGGTCGTCGGCCTCCAGCCGGTAGACCTCGCTGGCGTGCGAGCCGAGGAACCCGGTCCCCTCCATCGCCTCCGGCTTGACCAGCGACGGGGTGATGGTCGGGGTGAAGCCGTATTCCACCGCCTGGGCGACGGCGAGTTGCAGCAGGCCGAGCTGGAGCAGCGCGCCCACCCCGGTGAGGTAGTAGAACCGGCTGCCGGAGGTCTTCGCCCCGCGCTCGACGTCGATCGCCCGCAGCGCCTCGCCCAGCTCCAGGTGGTCGCGCGGGTTCTCGATCTCGGGCCGGGTGCCGACCTCGCGGAGGACCACGAAGTCGTCCTCGCCGCCGGGCGGAGTCCCCTCCTCGACCACGTTCGGGATCGCGTACTGCGCCCGGCGCAGCGCCGCCTCGGCCGCGCCGACCGCCGCCTCGGCCGCCTTCACCTCGGCGGAGAGTTCCTTGGTCCGGGCGAGCAGCCCGGCCTTCTCCGCCGGGTCGGCCTTCGGCATCCGCTTGCCGAGCTGCTTCTGCTCGGCCCGCAGCGCCTCGAAGCGCCCGACCGCCGCCCGCCGCTCCTCGTCGGCCCGGAGCAGGTCGTCGACCGCGGACTCGGACTCGCCACGGGCACGCTGGCTGGCACGTACGGTATCCGGATCGTCGCGGAGCAGACGCAGGTCAATCACGGGAACCGAGCCTACCGGTGCGCGGCCGGCCAGGTGTATCGAGATACGCCCGCCCGAACCGCCGCCGGTCCGGACCCGTGCCGACCCCGGCCACCCGGCCCGGCGGCCGAGGACCTGCTCAGGGCGCGAACGGCTTGGTGGGGGTCACCGTCAGGTCGATCGGCGGCGGCCGGCCGTCGTCATCGTCGGGCATCTCCGGCGCGCCGGCCGTCCGCTGGCGTCGCCACGGCCAGTCGGACTCCTCCGGCGGCCCGGGCTGCCCGGCCGGAGCGCCCGGCTCGGCGGCCGGTGCCCGGTCGACCGCGCCGCGTCGGACGAACCGCCCGGCGAGCAGCAGGGCCAGCCCGAGCCCGCCGACACCGAGGTATGCCAACACGAGGCCCTGGCCGTACTCGATGACCATCCCGTCCAGTTGGCCGTACATCTGCCAGCGGTCGGCCAGGGTGTCGAGCGAGCCGGTGGTGGCGAGGAGCACCCCGAGCACCGCCCCGGCCACGGCCAGCCCGACGACCCGGGCGTTGTGGCGTACCCCGGGCGAGCCGAAGACGACCAGCGCCAGGCAGCCGAGTACGCCGAACACCCCGACCAGGTACGCCGTGCCGAAGCCCGACATGTCCGCCACCCCGCTGCCCAGCGCGACCGCGTTCTCGGCCCCCTCGACCGTCATGCTGGTGACCGCCCAGTCGCCGATCAGCGAGGCGAAGGCGGCCGCCGCTCCGGCGGCACCGACCACCGGCACCAGCCGGCTGTCCCGGCCGAGCCGGTGCAGGGCGAGCCCGGCCCGTCCGCCGGTACGCGGGCGGTCGCCCCACGACACGATGCTGGCACCGTCCGGTGTGGTTTCCGCCTCGTCGCCCGACCGCGCCGGATCCTCCCGGCCGCCGGCCCGACGGGCGTCCAGCGGCTCCTGGCGGGGGATGGAGACGTCGTCGGGCATCGCTGACCCCTTCCACGGCGGGCTCCTGGATCGATGATGGCACAGCACCCGCGCGCCGGACCCGTACCGAGGGTGCGGTGCTTCCGCGTCTTGGCCGGGTCGTCGCGCCGCCGGTCGGCATGAGCTAGCGTCGGCAGCATGCCTATCCGCACCGCATCCGCCCGCTGGCAGGGCAATCTCACCGAAGGTTCCGGCAACATCCGCACCGGCAAGGGCGGGTTGCAGGGGAACTACTCGTTCAAGTCCCGCTTCGAGGAGGGCGAGGGCACCAACCCGGAGGAGCTGATCGGGGCCGCCCACGCCGGCTGCTACTCGATGGCCTTCTCCAAGGCCCTGGCCGACGCCGGGTTCACGCCGACGTCGGTCGAGACCACCGCGAAGGTGCATCTCGACAAGACCGACGCGGGGATGACGGTGACCCGGATCGACCTCGACACCGTCGGCGACGTGCCGGGGATCGACGAGGCCGAGTTCAACAAGCTGGCCGAGGCCGCCAAGGCGGGCTGCCCGATCTCCCGGCTGCTCTCGCCCGGGGCCGAGATCTCGCTCAACGCCCGCCTCTCCGCCTGATCCTGGCGGGACCTCCCAACCGTTTCCCGGTCGCGGTGGTCAGGGCGGATCTCCGGTACGTCGCCGAGCGCGGCGCCGTCGGCCCTGATCATCGCGATCGTCGACCCCGGTGGCCCTGATCGTCGCGGCGCAGGTGCGGCACAATTGGGCGGTGCCGGTCGAGATGAGCCGCGAGCGTTTTGAGGAACTGGTCGCCGAGGCCCTCGACGAGGTGCCGGAGGAACTGCTCAACCTGATGAGCAACGTCGTCATCCTGGTCGAGGACGACTCGCCGGAGGACGGCCCGGAACTCCTCGGCCTCTACGAGGGCCACGCGCTGACCAGCCGGGGCTGGGACTACGCCGGGGTGCTGCCCGACCGGATCTTCATCTACCGCCGGCCGATCCTGCGGATCTGCGACGACGAGGACGACGTCGTCGACGAGGTCGCGATCACCGTCGTGCACGAGATCGCCCACCACTTCGGCATCGACGACGACCGGCTGCACGACCTCGGCTGGGCCTGACCTGCGGGAACGGCACCCCCCGGAGGCCGCCTGGTTGCGCCGGTTGCCTACCCTCGGTCCTCCACCCGTCAGGAGGAACGTGATGCGCAGCTCGCTGTTCTCGGCAGAGAACCTGGAGAAGGAGTCACACCAGCCCGGCATGCGGCTGCAGAACTCCAAGATGCTGAAGATCGAACTCAACGGCGAGGCGATGGCCCGGGTCGGGTCCATGGTCGCGTACCAGGGGCAGGTGCAGTTCCAGGCGTTGGGCTCGGGCGGGCTCGGCAAGTTTCTCAAGCAGAAGCTGACCGGCGAGGGTGTCCCGCTGATGAGGGTCAGCGGGCGGGGCGACGTCTTCCTCGCCGACTACGCGGCGGACGTGCACATCATCGACCTGGAGCACGGCGACGCGCTGTCGATCAACGGCTCCAGCGTGCTCGCCTTCGACTCCACCCTGCAATACGACATCAAGATGGTCGGCGGCGCCGGCATGATGTCGTCGTCCGGCCTCTTCAACTGCGTCTTCACCGGGGCCGGCCGGATCGCGATCACCACCAAGGGCACCCCGGTGGTGCTCAACGTGGACGCGCCGACGTACGTCGACCCGCAGGCCGCGGTCGCCTGGTCGGCGAGCCTGCAGACCGGCTACCACCGGGCCGAGCAGCTCGGCCTCGGCACGCTGCTCGGCCGGCGTACCGGTGAGGCGTTCACGATGAGCTTCGCCGGCCAGGGATTCGTGATCGTCCAGCCGTCGGAGGAGCCGCCGATTCAGGGCATGGGCCGCCAGGAGCAGAGCGGTGGCGGCGGCGGACTGCTCAACCAGCTGTTGGACTGACCGGGTGCCGGAGGCGCCCCGCCCGGGACGCCTCCGGCCCACGTCGGTGGTTCAGAACCGGCCGTACCGCCCGGCGGTGACACCGGTCAACACCCGGGTCGCGCCGTTGATGCTGCCGCTGGCGTAGTAACCGCCGATGCCGGTGCCGCTCACGCTGCCGCCGGTGTAGACGTCGTACTGCTGACCGTTGGTGATCCGGTTCGACGAGAAGACGACCTCCCGGATGGTCCGGCTCGACCGGTACGACGCCAGCACCGTGCTGCCGGAGACGACGTGCACGATGGTGTTGGCCGCGAGGGTGGTGTTGAACCGGGGAGCGACCCAGCCCTGGCCGGTGTTCGGCACCGGCCGGAACACGGCCAGTGAGGTGAGGCCGGCGCCCACCACCGTACCGGCGGTGAAGGTTATCGGCCCGTCGGCGTCGAAGGCGCCCTCGCCGCCGCCTATGGTGCTGGAGCCGTTGGCCACCACCGTGCCGCCGGCGAAGGTCAGCTCACCGTTGGAGTCGAAGCCGTCGGTTCCGCCGGTGACCACCACCGTGCCGCCGGTGACCCGGACGAACGCGATGGTGGAGGGGACCATCTCGCCGAGGCCCTCCTCCACGGCGTTGATCGCGTCGTCGCTCGCCACGGCGTTGACGGTGCCGCCGCTGATCGTCGTCCGCAGCCCCTCCACCGCCTCGTACGACCGGGTCACGTTGATGCTGCCGCCGGAGATGTTCACCGCGTTCTCGCCCTTGATGGCGTCGTCGGCGACGGCGGCGGTGATGGTGCCGTTGGTGATGGTGACGATGCCCTTGCCGGCCTCGGTGTCGTTGGACTTGAGCCCGTCGCCGCCGCTGGAGGTCACGTTGATGGTGCCGCCGTTGACGGTGAGCGAGTCCTTGCCCCGGATGGCGTCGTCCACCGAGTTCACCGTGATGGTGCCGGAGCTGATGACCAGGTCGTCCTTGCTGACGATCCCGTCCGCGAAGTTGGCGCGTACGTCCAGCGACCCGGTGCCGCCGATGGTCAGGCCGGCCGCGCTGAACAGCGCCGCGTCCGGCTCGCCGGTGTTGGTGTACGTCGACGCGTCGGTGAGTCTGTTGCTGGTACCGGCGGCCAGCGTGAGGGTGACGGCGCTGGCGTCGGTGACGTAGAGCGGAGCGGATCTGGAGTTGGTGATGGTGGCGCCGCTGAGGATGATTTCGACGTTTCCGGTGGCGGCGCTCGCCACGTTGACGTAGCCGTCGTTCAGGGTGCCGCTGATCTGGTAGGAGCCGGGGGCCGTGATGGTGACGGCGCTGCCGGAGACGGTGACGTTGCTGCCCGTGACGCTTGCGCCGGACCCGGTGAGGGTGATCGTGGCGGTCGGGGCGGCGACGGCCGCGACGGCGAGCGGGCCGGCCAGCAGGGCGGTGCTGAGCCCGCCGGCGAGGGTGGTCCGGAGTACCGCGGATTTCATGAGCGGTCCTGTCTGTCGGGGACGGAGGCTGGGACCGAGGCGTGGTGGGGGTTGCCTCGAAGCACCGGCGGCCGATCATGAACCGCTGGTGAACGGGGGGTATCCATCGACGAGTGTAAATGAATATGGCGCCTCGGGCGATGCGGAACGCACCGCCGGATGTCCCGGCAGACTCAGCTGAGTTCGCCGGCCCGCAGCCGGGTGAGCCAGGCCGCCGCGTCGGCGTAGTCGACGTCGGAGAGCCCGGCCGGCGCCGGGACCGGCCGGTCCGCCACCGCCGTGGTCCCGCGATGCCTCGGGTACGACCCCAGGAAGCGCACCTCGGCGCAGATCCGGCGCAGCCCCTGGAGCGCCTCGCCGACCCGGTCGTCGGCGACGTGCCCGGTGCAGTCGAGGAAGAAGGCGTACCGGCCGAGCGCCTCACCGGTGGGCCGGGACTCGATCCGGGTCAGGTTGACCCCGCGTACCGCCAACTCCATCAGCACGGCGAGCAGCGCACCGACCCGGTCGTGCGCGATGTAGACGGCGAGCGAGGTCAGATCGTCCCCGGTCCGGGGCGGCGGCGGCCCCGGCCGGCTGAGCAGCACGAACCGGGTCACCGCGTCGTCATGGTCGGCGATCTTGTCGGCCAGCACGGCCAACCGCTGCCGGGTGGCGCCGATCGGCGCGCAGATCGCGGCGTCCTGTTCGCCGTCGACCGCGGCGAGCGCCGCCGCGGCGTTGGAGAGCACGTCCACCACGACGGCGTCCGGCAGGTGCTCCCGGAGCCAGCGACGGCACTGGGTGGACGCCTGCGGATGGGCGGCCACGGTCCGCACCTCGGCGAGGGTCCGGCCCGCCGGGGCGGCGAGGACGAACTCGACCGGCAGCACCACCTCGCGGGTGATCACCAGCGGCTCGCCGTCGACCATCTCGTCCAGGGTCACCGCCACCGCGCCGCCGATGGAGTTCTCCAGCGGCACCAGCGCGGCGTCGGCGTCACCGGCCCGGACCGCGTCCAGCGCCTCCGGGACGCTGCGCGCCGGGGTACGGGAGCCGCGTTCCGCGGCCGGGATGGTCCGCAGCGCCTGCTCGGCGAAGGTCCCCTCGGGCCCCAGGTAGACGAAGCGGGTCGGCGGTGTTCCGGGCATGCCGTCAGCCTACAAACCGCCGAAGAGCGGCGGGGGTGCGTCACACACCGCCGTCCGGAGTGCGGGCGGCGCCTCGGCCCGGACCGTGATGGTGCAGACGTCGGTGCCGGCGGTGACCAGCCGCAGGTTGCCGGGACGGCCCCGGGTCACCGCCTGCAACGGCTCCCGGTCCGCCACCGTCACGACGCTGTACTGCCAGTCCTGCACGCAGAGCGGCCCGGTCTGGAAGGTGACCCGGCCGGACCGGGGCAGGTTGGCGGTGCGGCGCAGCAGCGCGGTCACCTGGTCACGGCTCGGCCGGCCGGCCGGGCAGGCGACCAGGGCGGTGGGACTCGGTGCCGGCGTCGGCGACAGGGTCGGCGCGGGCGTCGGCGTACCGGTGGGGCCGACCGTCGGCGTCGGGGTCGACCGGGTGGGGGTGGCCCGGGGCTCCTGGAGTTCGGGCGGCACACCGCAGGCCGCCAGGGCGAGACAGCCGGTCAGGGCGAGACAGCCGGTCAGGGCCAGGCGACCGAGCAGGGCGCCGGCGCGGAGCCGGGCTGCGGTGGGGTCGGGCGACGGGAGACGGGGCACGGCCGGATCCTCGGGCATAGGTGGCTGCCGTGGGTGGTGCGGCGGATGGCCCCGCCAATGGTAGGGCGTCGGCATGATCGACCACCCCTCAGGTGGTGATCCGGTGTCCGTACTGCCGCAGCGCCGCGAGCGCCTCGACGAGCCGTACCGAGGGGACCAGCAGATAGTCCGTGTCGAACGTCGAGAACGCCACGATGTTGACCCGGGCGTCGGCCAGCGGGACGACCAGGGAGGCGAGGATCCCGGTCAGCGCCAGGTCGAGCGGGCCGGCCACCCGGAGACAGCGCCACGGGGTCTCGACGGTGGCGTCGGCCGGGACGTGGTCGGCCCGGCAGATGATCGACAGTTCGTCACCGCTCCGGGTCACCGACAGGACGCCGGAGTCCGCGGGAGGGCTCAGCAGGCCGGCCGGCACCGTCGAGTCGGCGGGCAGCCGGCACACGGCGTACTCCTCCGGCAGCAGAGCGATGTCCAGCATGAGGAGACCTTACGGTGGGTACGCCGCCCGCCCAACACCGCGGCCCGCCGGAAGGCCCGATCGCGACGCGCGTCACCTGCCCGTGGTCGCCCGGGTGACCGGTACGTCTCGGGAAGCTGTCCGACGGGTGACCGGCCTACCTCGCGATCCGCCCCCCGGACGGCGCCGGCCCGGAGACGTGCCGGTGCCTGGCGCGGGCAGCTCGGAGAGGCGCTGGTCACACCTCGGCGAAGAAGGTGAGCGAGCCGGCGACCCGGCCGTCGGTGAGGATCGGGGTGGCGATCGCGTCCACGGTGGTGGCCTCCGGCCCCTCGGCCTCGGGGCAGCGCACCCGGAGCAGGCCCCGGGCGAGCCGGCCCGAGTGCAGGGCGAGCAGCGGCGGGATCTTCTCGACCTCCTGCTCGGTCAGCTCACCCCGGGCGGCGGTGAAGTCGAGCAGCCGCAGGTGGCTGCCGAGCAGCGGGAGGCCGAGCGCGTCGAGCGGGGCACCGAGGCCGAGCAGTTGACAGCAGGACGGCGAGACGGCCGCGATGGTGGTCTCCCGGTCGATCAGCAGGCACGGCTCGGCGGCCGTCGAGACCGTCTCGGACCAGCGGGTCAGCCCGTCGAGGTGGACCCGCCCGTCGGCGTCGTCGAAGCCGGTGGACCCGTGCCCCAGCGACGGGGTCGCCGGCGTCGGGAACGCCTCCGAGATCGAGAGTTCGACGTGGGCCACCGCGCCTCCTATTTGCCACACCATGCCCCACGCTAGCCGGTGGTCACCGGGGCCGCGACCCCCGAGATCGCCGGCCGGTCGGGCATCCCGCAGACCCCCGTCGGCGCGGCCCACCCCGCGCGCCCGATCGGGCGGCGACGGGGCGCCGCCCGACGGGTGGCGTCGGCTGGTGACGCTACCGGCGACCGGCGTGCTTGTCAGCGGCCGTTCGGCCCTCCTCGTACCACCGGTAGTCCGCCGCCGACCGGTACGGCGCGTTCAGCCAGGTGGCGGGGGACTGGGCGACCCGGGACAGCTTCTCCGCCGTGGCGGCGCTGATCCGGTTGCCGCCCGCGACGAGCAGCCGGTCGAGTTCCCGGTGGGTCGCCACCAGGCACTCCTTGGGCAGTCCGTAAACGCTGATCACCCCGGAGCCGACGAAGGTCAGTACCGGGGTGACCGGGATGGTCAGGCCGACCGCGTTGGAGAGCGCCTTGGCGGCCCGCTTCGCGTCCCGCCGCGCCTCCGACACGTACGCCGGTCGCTTGCCGTTGATCTGCACGACGTCCCCGGCGATCAGGACCCGGGACCGACCGTGGTCGGCCACGGTGACCGCGAAGAGGCCACTGGGACCGATCGCGAGGAAGCCCGCGCGCTCGTCCCGGGAGCGGTAGTCGAGGTCGAGCATGCTCGCCTCGGTCAACTCGGTACGCGGCCACTCGACCACGTGCCACGATGGACCGAGGTGGTCGAGCCGGCTCAGTGCCCGCGCCCCGGCCGCCTCGATCCGGCGGGCGTCCCGTTCCGCGCGGCGCCGACGGGCCCAGTCCATCGGCGTCGGCCGGACGGCCTCCAGGGTGGGAAGTGGGTTGACCGGCGCGGGAGGGAGGGCCCGCGCGGCGGGAACCGCTGAGCGTGCAGAAAAGACAGTCATCGTGACCTCCGGCAAAAGGTCCCTCGAAGTTATCTCCTCACTACGGTACGTGGCCAGACCTAGGGAGCGGCAAGTCGAAGCGCCGGAGTGAGTGTGGATGAATGCCCCATTCATCCGAAGCCCTTTTTCCCGGATGGTGCCAACTGCTGTCCTACGCTGCGAGGATGACCCATTTCGTGGACAGCGAGGTCGGCCGGCTCGGCACCGTACTTCTGCATCGTCCGGGGCCGGAACTCGCCCGACTCACGCCCCGGAACAACGACTCGCTGCTCTTCGACGCGATCCCGTGGGTCGGTCGGGCGCAGGAGGAGCACGACGCGTTCGCCGCCGCGCTGACCGAGCGTGGCGTCGAGGTGCTCTACATCGGAACCCTGCTCGCCGAGACGCTGGCCGTGCCGGACGCGCGGTCCGAGATGACCGAGCGGATCCTCGCCGACACCCGTCTGGGTGACACGCTGCGCCGGCGGGTGGCCGAGCACCTGTCGTACCTCGATCCGGCCGCGCTGGCCGACGTGCTGATCGCCGGCCTCGCGCACGAGGAGTTGCGGCTCGGCGGCGGCCGGGGCGGCGGCCTGGTCTACCGGCTGATGGACCGGCTCGACTTCGTGATCGACCCGCTGCCGAACCTCCTCTTCACCCGCGACTCCTCCACCTGGATCGGCGACCACGTCGCGGTGACCAGCCTGGCCATGCCGGCCCGGGGCCGGGAGACCAGCCTGACCAACGCGATCTACCGGCACCACCCCCGGTTCGCCGGCACCTCCTTCGTGTACGGCCCGGGCCTGGAGCACCTGGAGGGCGGCGACGTACTGCTGCTCGCCCCCGGGGTGCTGGCGGTCGGGGTCGGCGAGCGCACCACCCCGGCCGGGGCGGAGCGGCTGGCCCGGCGGGTCTTCGACGCGGGCCTGGCGCACACCATCCTGGTGGTGCCGATCGCCCAGGAGCGCGCCACCATGCACCTGGACACCGTCTGCACGATGGTCGACGTCGACGCGGTACTCATGTACGCGAACGTCGCCGACACACTCTCGGCGTACACGGTGGTGGCCGGCACCGACGGCGATCTCCAGCTCGACGGGCCGGCGCCGTTCCTGCGGGCGGCGGCCGACGCGATGGACCTGGACACGCTCCGGGTGATCGACACCGGCCTGGACCCGGTGACGGCGGAACGCGAGCAGTGGGACGACGGCAACAACACCCTGGCGCTCTCGCCCCGGCTCTGCGTCGCGTACGAGCGCAACGTGGAGACCAATGCCCAACTGGAACGCGCCGGCATCGAGGTGATCCGGATCGCCAGTTCCGAACTCGGCTCGGGCCGGGGCGGCCCCCGCTGCATGTCCTGCCCGCTCGTCCGGGAGCCACTGCGGGCCGAGGCCACCTCCCGGACGTAGTGCCATCCGAGGCGCGATGGAGGCACTACTACCGGAAAGAGCGCCGGTTGGTGGCGTCAGCGGTGGCGGCGGCAACGAAGATCGGGAGGGCGACCAGCAGCCGGGCGGTGGCGGCCCGGCGGGTCTGCTCGGCGATCCACGCCTTGGCCTGCTCGGCGCTGACGGCACCGGTCTGCCGGGCGGCGTCGGCGTGCCCGGCGAGCATGGGTCGCATCGCGGCATCGGTGAACACCAGGGTGTGCACCTCGACCTCGACGTCGTGGAAACCGCTGTCGAGCAGCAGGTTGCGGTAGGCACGGGCGATGCGCGGGTGCGGCACGGTGTCGGCGCGGGCGGGCACGATGCGGCGGGATGGTCCTGGGGCGGCTGGACGGGGTCGACCTGGCGGAGGCGCTGGACCACGACTGACCGCCCGATCCCCTGACCGCAGGGTGGGGCGGTGTCAGCCGGTGATGAGGGTGGCGACGGCACCGCCCGAGGTGACCGTACGCCCGGTCGTGCGCTGGTAACGCCGGACCAGGTCGTGTCCGCGTGACCGCTGGCCGATCCGGCGTTCGGCGCGCAGCAGCGGGTTGCGCGGCGGTGGCGGGAAGGTGTCGGCCAGCTCCGCGAGCAGGGCCGGAGTCCGCACCCCGGCGGTGTTCAGCACCCAGGCCGCGCCGGGGTCGAGGGCGACGAGGACGAGGGCGAGATGTTCGGGCCGGTGTTCGCGGTCCCGGCGGGCGAGCGCGAGCCGGAGTGACGCCTCGTAGGCCGCCTGGGCGTCGAGCCCGAGGGGCGGGTTCGTCCGGGCGCAGCGCCGTCGTGCCGCGACGGCTCCGAGCGGCAGCAGCGGCTCGGGTGCGGTCGGCCGGTCCAGCACGGCCGGGGTCAGCCGCGACAGGATCTGCGTGACGTCGATGCCGAGCGGTGCCAGGGTGTCACGGTCGGCGGCGGCCCCGGCGCCGAGCGGCGCGGCCCGGCGTACCGCTTCCCGGATGGTCGGCTCCGTGCCGCCGTGCCGGCCGAGGACGGTACCGACGACTCCGCCCGTCGCGGTGAGGGCGAGCAGGAGATGCTCGCTGCCGGTCCGGGGATGGTCGAGGTCACAGGCCACGGCCAGGGCGTGCGCCACCGTACGGCGGAGGTCGGGGTGATCGCCTCGGAACATCAGACCTCCTGGTCGCGATGGTGTTTCCGGTGCACGGTCTGCTTGGTGACGCCGAGCCGGACGGCGATCTCCTGCCAGGACCAGCCGGCCCGTCGGGCCGCCGCGACCTGCTCGGCCTCCAGTTGCTCCACGAGGCGGCGGAGGCGGGCGACCGCCCGCAGCGCGGCGTCGGGGTCGCTGCCGTGTGCGGCACGGTCGAGGTCGGCGATCGCGGACATGGCGTCAGCATATGCTGACGACGACGGGTCGTCAACATATGCTGACGCGACGAAGGGGCGGGCGCCCCCGACGGGTTAACGGAGCGTCAGTTGGCGGCCGAGCAGGCCCTGCTTGGCGCGGCGCCCGGCGGCGTCCAGCGGGGCCGGCTCGGCGAGGGCGGCGGCGTACCGCTTCGCGAAGTCCGCCAGCGGGGCCTCCCAGGAGTCCGGCGCGGCGTCGCGGGGAATGTCCCAGACGGGTACCAGCCGACCGTGTGCCCGGAACATCCCGGCGAACCTGGTCTGCGGCCCGAGCAGCAGCTCACCGGCGGCGGAGAGCCGGGAGAGGGCGTCCAGCGCGGCGTCCTCGTCGTCGGGGAGTACCCAGCGGACGTGGCTCTTGTCGCTGACCTGGCACCAGTACGCGGCCGGCGCGGCGGCGAGCCGGACCGTCGGGTAGATGGAGGCGTCGGCGCGCTCCAGCGACGCCTTGACGTTGGGATCGTCGGCCGCACCCGGGTCGAGCCAGAACTCGAACCCGTCGTGCAGGGTGATGTCGAGCGGCCCGTCGACCAGTACGTCCGGCAGCCGGGGACCCTCACCGGGCAGCGGCGGCACCGAGACGGTCCCCCCGGGCTCGGTACGCAGCGCGCAGAGCAGCGCCTCGGCCAGGTCCCGGGAGACGTCGCCGGACTGCACGTGCCGCTGGAGGCCGATCATGATCCGGCCGTCCGCCTTGGTGATCGCCGGTGTGGCCATCGGCAGCACGGTGGCCAGGGTGACCGGGCGGTCGCCGTACTCCACGACCAGGTGCGGTGCGAGGGTCAGCGGAGCCGAGGCGGCCGGCACCAGCTCACGCAGAGCGATCCACTCCACCTCGTCGGTCAGCCCCTCGAAGGGACGGGGTACGAAGACGTCCCGTACCTTCTGCCGCTTTCCGGTCTGGCTCTCCCCGCTCGCGGAGCTGCTGGCGCCCGCCGTGGCGGACCGGGAACTCTTTCGACGCTTGCCCACGGCGAGACAGCCTAGGCGCAACCGAGCGGACCCGGACACCCGGCGGCGCTACCGGCGGGTCACCTGCGGTCGGGCCGGCCGGGCGGGCGACGGTGCGCGATCACCGGGCGGCGACGGTCTGCCGGACCGGGTGCACCAGCCTTGCCCAGACGCTCTGGCCCAGCCCGTCGCGCTCCACTCCCCAGTCGGCGGCGAGCGCGGCCACCAGGAAGAGTCCCCGACCGTCCGTCGCCTCCGGTCCGACCTGCCGGATCCGGGGCGGGCCGGTGGCGCCGCCGTCGGTGACCCGGATCTCCACGACCTGGGCAGTCGGGCCGGTACGCAGCAGCCAGTTCAGTCGGATCATCCCGCCGGGCAGCGGCGGGGCGTGCCGTACGGCGTTGCCGAGCAGTTCGGCCGCGACCATCTCGGCGTCGCCGAGCAGCGCCGCCGGGACCGTACCGTCGAGTTCGGCACCGAGCCGGTGCCGGGCGGTACGGGCACCCTGGGCGTGCTGCGGCACCAGCAGACACCACGACCGTTCGGTCGAGATGCTCGACAATGAACCTTCTTCGACCTCCCCTTGCTGTCCGACGGACCGCAGGGTCGGACGCGGCGGGTGAGCGCCGCGCGGTTCGGGTCGAAAAAGGTTCACTCCAGGTGCCTCCTCGACGGACCGACGGACTCCAGGTGACTCCTCGACGGGCCACCCGGGCACGGCACCGCCGGGCGACCTCGGTTCAGCCTCGGGGCAGCCGCACCTCTGCGACCGTACCGCCCCCGTCGCGCGGACGGAGCGAAACCCACCCATTCTGTCGCTCGACGATCCGGCGTACGAGGTAGAGGCCCAGGCCGGCGCCGGGATAGCGGCGGCGGTCACCGGACTCCCCCTGCCAGAACCGTTCGAATGCGCGCTCGACATGCTCCGGACGTACCCCGATTCCCCGGTCGCTCACCCGGAACGCCACCGTCCGCCGGTCGGCCTCCGCGGTGAGCAGGACCGGCGAGCTGTCCGGCGAGTACTTGCCGGCGTTGGTGGTCAGCTCGGTGAGTACCGTCGCCAGGCTGGCCCGGTCGCCGAGCGCCTTCGGCAGGTTCTCCGGGAGCTGGATGACCAGCCGGTGGCGCAGCTCGGCGGGGAGGTCGGCGGCGGCCGCCCGGAGCGCGTCGAGCAGGTCGAAGGGGACCGGCGGGGCACCGCCGACCGAGCCGGCGTCGTTGGTGGTGGCGAGCAGCCGGTCCACCAGGCGGGCCAGTTCACCGGCGCGTTGGCCGATCACGCCGGCCGCCTGCCGCCGGTCCGAGTCGGAGAGCGACTCCCAGTGCGTGCCGAGCGTGTCGGCGTACCCCTTGATCACCGTGACCGGGGTACGGAGTTCGTGGCTGGTGACCGCCACGAAGAGGTCCCGGTCGTGGTCGCGGATGTGCTGGTCGCTGCTGTCCCGGAAGGTGACCACCCGGGAGGCCGCCGTACCCGGCAGGTCACCAGAGGTGATCTTGAGCCAGCGTCCGTCCGGCAGCCGGTGGTCGAGCACCTGCCCCGGCGGCGGCACCGGAAACGGCAGCGGCCGGTCGAGCAGTTCGGCGGCGCGCAGCCCGGTGACCTTCTCGGCGGCCGGGTTCCAGAGCTGGACGGTGCCGTCCCGGGTGACGATCGCCAGCCCGTCGGCCAGCGCCGCGACCACCGTGCCGTCGCCGTGCACCGGCAGGCCGGCCTGGTCGCCGTACATGTGCGCGGCGGTGGCGGCCAGGAAGCCGAGCACCGATCGGTGTTCGGGGTCGTCGGGGCGCTCGGGGTCCGGGTAGAGGGCGTAGAGGTTGCCGATCGTCAGCCCGCCGATCTCGACCCGGGCGGCGAGCATGTGTCGCAGGCCGCGCCCGTCCAGCTCCTCGGCCAGGTCCGCCGGGAGGACGTCGACGCTCATCGCGCGCACCCCCGGGCCGCAGACCAGGTCGTCGGCCGGCTGGTCGAGGATCGGGATCGGCCGGCCGACCGCCCAGTCCAGCTCCCCGTTTCCGGAGACCACCCGGCCGCCGTTCGGGCCGAACTCGACGAAGGCGACACCCGGCGCCCGGAGCGCCCGGCCGGCGACCCGCAACAGCCGGTTGAGCACCGGAAGGCCCACCTCGCCCGCGTTGAGCATCCCCAGCACCTCGGCGTGGCCGGCGATGAGGCAGGGGTAATCGGGGTGTTCCGGCATGCTCCGAGTCTGCCCGTTCGGCGGGTCTTTCGGCAGTACCGCCATTGCCGGCGCGCGCCGACCGACGTCCGACCGGACCCGGTCCGGCGGCCCGACCCGGTCGGCCGGCCCGGCGGTGGGTCGGTTCAGCGGTTCAGCCGGTCGAGGACCATGGCGGGCCGGTCGGTGATGATGCCGTCCACCCCGTGGGCCAGGGCCAGGTCCAGCTCGGGGCCGTCGTTCACCGTCCAGACGTAGACCCGGTTGCCCGCCCGGTGCAGGGCCGGGACGAGCTGCGGGCGGGTGCGGAGCAGCTTGAGGCTCGGGCCGGCGATCCGGGCGCCGAACGGCAGCCGGCCCCGGCGCAGTCCGGGAGGCGCCAGCTCCAGCAGCAGTACCGTCGGAAGTCGCGGTGCCAGCCGGCGGATCTGGCGTACCGCCAGCGGGGAGAAGGACATCACGGTGGCCCGTACCGGATCGTCCGGCCGGGGGTCGGCCAGCCCGTGCCGGTCCAGCAGCGCGACCAGGCGGCGCTCGACGCCCGAGCCGTACCGGGCGGGGTGTTTCGTCTCGATCAGCAGCTCGACCTCGCGGTCGGCGGCCCGCACCGCCCGGAGCAGGGCGTCGAGGGTGAGCAGCCGGGTCCGCTCCGGAGCCGGCGGCAGGTCGTCGTCGGGGGCGGCCCCGCGGTGCCACGAGCCGTAGTCGAGCCGTTCCAGCTCGGCCAGGGTGTACGCCCCGACCGGTCCCCGCCCGTTGCTGGTCCGTTCCAGCCGCCGGTCGTGTACGCAGACCAGGTGCCCGTCCCGACTCAGCCGTACGTCGCACTCCAGCCCGTCCGCGCCCTCGGCCAACGCCTGGAGGTACGCCGCCAGGGTGTGCTCCGGCATCGTCGCGGAGGAGCCCCGGTGCGCGAAGACCAGCGGGCGACTGCGCGGTTCCGGCACCCCGCCGGCCCCGGGCCGCCGCGGCGATCGTGCCCCGCCCGGCGCGTCGACCGGTCCGTCGCGGCACGCGGCTCCGGAACCCGGCTCACTCCTCGTGCTCATGGCTGCCGACCGGGTGCTAGATGACCCGGGCCGGCTGCCCGTCCTCGCTGGCCAGCGGGCGACCGGCGGCGGCCCACTGCCGCATGCCGCCGTCGAGGTTGCGGACGTTGTCCCAACCGTTGCTCATGAGGTAGCCGACCACCTGGCCGGAGCGGCCGCCGGAGCGGCAGACCACCACGACGTCGGCGTCGGTCGGGATCTCGGACATCCGCGCGGGCACCTCCATCATCGGCAGGTGGTGGGCGTCGGGCGCGTGCCCGGCCGCCCACTCGTCCGGCTCCCGTACGTCGAGCAGGTAGGCGTCGGCGGGTACCTCGGCGGCGGTCACGGAGGGAATGTTGGCTGCGAACACGGTTACCAAGGGTAGAGCCTGGGCGGGACCGTGCCGGAATCTACAGCCGGTTGACCCACTTCGGGTGCTGCTGTGCCCAGGTGTCCAGGTCGGCGGCGTGCATCGCGTCGAACAGGGTGTTCGCCGGCTCGTCGATCAGGACGTACGAGACCTCGTCGATCATCTCGGAGTGCGAGGGGAGCTGGATGCCGCGCAGCGCGTCGGAGCGGATCCGGCGCAGGGCGAAGATCAGGTCCTCCAGCGGTACGCCGTTGGTGTCGACGGTGAACGACGAGCCGACGGCCCGGATCACCTGGTCCAGCCGGAGCGGGTTGCGCAGCATGTCCGAGGTGGTGGCCTTGTCCATCATCGCCCGCAGCAGCTGCTGCTGGTGCCGCTGCCGGTCGAAGTCGCCGTTCGGCAGGTCGTACCGCTGGCGGGCGTAGTCCAGCGCCTGTGCGCCGCTCATCTGGTGGCAGCCGGCCTCGAAGACGTGCCGGGTGTGGATGGACCGGACCGGGGTGTCGACGCACATCCGCACCCCGCCCAGCAGGTCGATGGCGCGCTGGAATCCGGCGAAGTTCACCAGGGCGGCGCCGTCGAACCGGATCCCGGTGAGCCGGCTGAGGGTGGCGGAGAGCAGTCGGGTGCCGCCCTGGCCACCGCCGCCGTACTGGAACGCCGAGTTGATTTTGTCGGAGCCGCCGGGCCAGCCGCTGCCCGGCGCGGGCGGGATCTCGACGAGCAGGTCCCGGGGTACCGAGATCAGGTAGGCCCGGTCCAGTCCGGCCGGCAGGTGGGCGATCATGATGGTGTCCGACCGCTGGTCCGCGCCGGGGCTGGCGGCGGGTCGCTCGTCGGAGCCGACCAGCAGGTAGTTGAGCGGGCCGGAGACGTCGCCCCGGTTTCCCCGGGCGGCCGGGTCGAGGAGCAGTTGCTTGACGACGCTGTTGTCGTAGCGGTTGGCCAGCATGTGCAGGCCGGCACCACCGGCTCCGGAGACCAGCAGCAGGACCAGGCCGAGCCCGATCGCGACCTTCGCCCAGACCGGCGCCTTGCGGCGGTGCCGGGGGCGTCGCGCGGGATCCGGTCCACCGGTACGCCCGGCGCCGAAGACGCGTCCTGGCCGCCCGGGTTGGCCCGGGACCGCCCGCTTGGGTGTGAACGTGACCCCTCCCCGGACCGGCTGAGTGAAGCTTTCTCACCCAGGCTAGGGGTCCGGTTTGAGCGTCCAGTGGCTTTTGGGATTTTCGTTGGCGAGGCGCCCCGGGCCGCTACTTGCTCGGGGCGAGCACGGTCGGATTGTTGATGATGAACTCGTCCAACCTGTCGTTCTTGACCGCCGTGAACATCTGCTGACTGATTGGCTTGAGCGTCTCCCGGCCGTTGCCGTTGCCGGCGAAGTTGCCGTCGTTGGTGCGCAGCAGCACCAGGTCGTTGGCGGCCACGCCACGCATGGTGAAGATGAAGTCGGCGATCGGGGTACTGCCGGTGTCCAGGATCAGCGCCTCGCCGGCCGCCTTCATCAACTCGTTCAGCTTGCCGATGTCGGTCATCACGCCGTCGCTCATGGCCTTCTTGGCCATCGCCTTGATCAGTTGCTGCTGGTTCTGCTGGCGGTCGTAGTCGCCGTGGGTGAGGCCGTAGCGCTGCCGCGAGTAGTCCAGCGCCTCCCAGCCCTCCATCTGCCGGCAGCCCTTCTTGTGCACCACCGGCTTCTTGACGCCGCTGACCTTGTCGGCCTCGTGGTTCCACATCGGCTTGCCGTCGACCAACTTCATGTGGTGCGACTTGACCTCCTGGCGCACGCACATCGGGATGGTGCCGAGGGCGTCGATGATCTTCTTGAAGCCGCTGAAGTTGATGATCGCGGCGCCGTCGAAGCTGATCCCGGTCAGCTTGTTGACCGTCAGCGCCATCAACTGCGCGCCGCCGGCGAGGCCGCCGCCGTTCTGCGCGCCGTGGTAGAACGCCTCGGTCGCCTTGGCGGTGCCGCCGCCGTAGTTGCTCTTCTTGAACGCCGGCACCTGCACCTCGGTGTCGCGCGGGATGGAGAGCAGGTACGCCTGGTCGTGGGTGGCCGGGATGTGCAGCACGATGATGGTGTCGGCCCGGACGTTGTCGGCCTCCAGCCGGGCCCGCGCGTCGATGCCGAGCAGCAGCAGGTCGATCGGGCCGTCGAGGTCCTTGCCGCCCTCGGCGTCGGACTTGCTCGCCGCACCGAGCAGGTTCTCCTGCTGGATGGTGCTGGTCGCCTGGTCGATCACGGCCTGCATGCCGACGATGGCCACCCCGCTGGAGAGCATGAGTACGGCGCCGAAGACCAGCGTCAGGCGGGCCCAGAGCGGCGTCTTCCGGCGCCGGGCGCTCTTGCCGCCCCTGCCCTTGCTCGCCTTGCCCCTGCTCCCCCCGGCCTTGCCGCCGGAGCCGTTCGGCGCCTCCCAGTCGTCGAGCGGCGCACCGCCCACCGCGGCGGTCGCCCGGGTGGGCGGGACCGTCGAGGCGGGCCGTGGGGGACGTCGGCGGGATTGCACCGGCATGCCTGCTCCAGGGTCGGGGGTGAGGGCGGGACGCGTGACATGGTGCGGACACCCGCCAGTCGCCCCGAATTCAATTACGTTACCTGCTCCTGTTCATCTACGGGTACGCGCGCGGATCGGTTCAACCGCCGCGCGGGCGGTTCGACCCGGAAGTCGGCCGGCCCCCGCCGGTCGGCTCAGCCGCCGTTGGCCGGAGTCGGAGTCGGAGCGACGTTAGCCGCGACCCATTCGTCCATTGTGTCCGCCGCCATCGCACGGTACATGCCCAGCGCCTTCTCCCGGTCCGACACCACCACCGACTCGCCGTTGATGGTCTCGCTGCCGTTGTGCGGGCTGGTGATGAACCGGAGGTTGTCGCCGCGCAGGTTGCGGAACTGGATCGCCATGTCGACCAGCGAGAAGCCCTCGTCGACGGTGACCGCGTTGGTGACCGACTTGAGGAAGGCGTTCAGCTTGCCCGGGTTGGTCAGCGTGCCGGTACTGGCCGCCTTGTCCATCAGTGCCCGCAGGAACTCCTGCTGGTGGCGCATCCGGGCGAAGTCGCCGTCCGGGAACTGCTTGCGCTGCCGGATCCAGTCCAGCGCCTCGGCCCCGTTCATGTGGTTGACGCCCTTGGTGAACTTCCGGTACGGCTTGTGGATCGAGGTGATGTTCCGCTCGACCTTCAGGTCGACCCCGCCGAGGGCGTCGGTGACCTCCTTGAAGCCGGCGAAGTCGATCGCCATCACGTGGTCGATCCGGACGTCGGTGAAGCACTCCACGGTGCGTACCGCCAGCGGCAGGCCGCCGAACGCGAAGGCCGCGTTGATCTTGCCCCGTTCGCCGCTGCCGCACTCCGCCTTGGCGTTCTCCGGAATCGGCACGTAGAGGTCCCGGGGCACCGAGACCAGGTACGCCTTGTCGTGGCTGGCCGGAATGTGCATCACGATGATGGTGTCGGCCCGCCACTTGCTGGCCTCGTTGATCGGGGCGTCCGGGTCCCGGGAGTCGCTGCCGACCAGCAGGATGTTCAACGCGCCGCTGACAGACTTCGGCCGCCCGTCGGCCAGCTCGGCGAACGGGTCCGTCCGGGCCAGGTCCTTGTCGAGCCCCCTGACGTAGAGCCAGAGGCCACCGCTGGTGAGCAGGCCGAGCACCAGCACCGCGACGCCGACGACCAGTGCGATCCGGCCCCACCGGGGGCGTGGGCCGCGCCGGCCGGGGTCGCCGGGCAGACCCGGGCCGCCGGGACCGCCCGGGCCACCGCCGCCGGGACCGGCCGGCGAGTCGAATGGACGGGCCTGACCTGGTACGCCGGACACCTGCGCCCGGCCGGAGATCCGGCCCGGTCCGGTCGCCCGGCCCTGGCCGGGCACGGAGGACCGGCCGGCGGATCCGCCGGCCGTCATCCGGTACGAACTGCCGGTCGCGTTCGGGGGAGGGCTTGCGAACATGCCCTCAGGGTACGTAGCGGAACCAAGAAACCGCTGTGTGCCACGGCCCGGCTGGCGCGAGCCGGGTATCCTCCGCTAGCCCGCCAACCGCTGGCTGAAGTGCTCGATCGTCCGGCGCAGCCCCTCGGCCGGGGTCACCTCGGGTTCGTAGCCGAGCCGCTCCCGGGCGAGGGTCAGATCCGGCCGGCGCATCTCCGGGTCGTCGGCGGTCCGGGTGACATAGGTCACCTGCGAGCCGCTTCCGGCCAACCCGGCGATCGTCTCGGCCAGCTCGCGCATCGACACCTCGTGCTCGGTGCCGCAGTTGATCGGGCCGGTCTCGGTGGAGTCGAGCAGCAGCAGGATGCCCCGGACCAGGTCGCTGACGTAGCAGATGGACCGGGTCTGCGCGCCGGTGCCGTGCACGGTCAGCGGCTCGCCGCGCAGCGCCTGGGTGATGAAGGTGGGGATCGCCCGCCCGTCGTCCGGCCGCATCCGGGGGCCGTACGTGTTGAAGATCCGGACGATGCCGACGTCGAGCCCGTGGTAGCGGTGGTACGCCATCGTGCTCGCCTCGGCGAACCGCTTGGCCTCGTCGTAGACGCTGCGTACGCCGATCGGGTTGACGTTGCCCCAGTACGTCTCGACCTGCGGGTGCACCTGCGGGTCGCCGTACGCCTCGGAGGTGGAGGCCAGGATGAACCGGGCCCGGTCGGCGACGGCCCGGTCGAGCAGGTGCAGGGTGGCCAGCGAACCGACCCGGAGGATCTCGATCGGCAGCGTGGCGAAGTCGGTGGGGCTGGCCGGCGAGGCCAGGTGCATGATGGCGTCGAACCGCTCGGCCATCGCCGGGTGGTGCGCCGGAAGCCCTTCCGAGACGTCGGCCTCGACCAGGGTGAACCGGGGGTGCTCCGCCAGGTGGGCGACGTTCTCCTTGGAGCCGGTGACGAAGTTGTCCACCGCGACCACCGTGCAGCCCCGCGCGATCAGCGCGTCGACCAGGTGGGATGGGACGAATCCGGCACCGCCGGTGACGAGGATCCGGTGTTCCGCTCCGAAACGCTGGGCTACCACCATAGGCCCAGCCTACCCAGAGGGCTGATCTCCGGCTGGCCGAGGGACCCGGCCGGAGATGGTCCGCACGGGAGGAGTCGAAGGGGTGGCGCCGGGCCACTTTCGGCCCGACACCACCCGTTGTGCAGATCTGACTATCCGTGATCTTTTCCGGAGTCGCCGGTCAGTGCGCCCCGGCGCCGGTGAGGGAACGGACCTCCAGTTCGGCGTACTTGTCCTCGTCCAGCTCCTTCGAGATGATCGTGCCGATCCAACCGCAGAGGAAGCCGATCGGGATGGAGATGATGCCCGGGTTGGAGAGCGGGAACCACTGCCAGTCGTGGTCCGGGAACATCGCGGTGGGCGCCCCGGAGACCACCGGGGAGAAGAACACCAGCCCGACGGCGCTGATCAGACCGCCGTAGATCGCCCAGACCGCACCCGAGGTGTTGAACCTGCGCCAGAAGAGGCTGTAGAGGATCGCCGGCAGGTTGCCGGAGGCCGCCACCGCGAAGGCCAGCGCCACCAGGAACGCCACGTTCAGGTTCTGCGCGAAGATCGACAGCACGATCGAGATCGCGCCGATGATCAGGGCCGAGACCCGGGCCACGTTGACCTCCTGCCGCTCCGACGCCTCGCCGCCCTTGATGACGTTGGCGTAGAAGTCGTGCGCCAGGCTGGACGAGGAGGCCAGGGTGAGCCCGGCGACCACCGCGAGGATGGTGGCGAAGGCCACCGCCGCGATGACCGCGAGCAGGGCGGCCCCGCCGACGTCGCCGCCGAAGAAGTCGACCCCGAGCGCCTCGGCGAGCTGCGGTGCCGCGGTGTTGCCGGCCGCGTCCTGCGCGGTGATCGCCTCCCGGCCCACCAGGGCCGCCGCGCCGAAGCCGAGGGCCAGGGTGAACAGGTAGAAGGTGCCGATGATGCCGATCGCCCAGAGCACGCTCTTCCGGGCCGCCTTGGCGGTCGGCACGGTGTAGAAGCGGATCAGGATGTGCGGCAGGCCGGCCGTACCGAGCACCAGGGCGATGCCGAGGGAGAGCAGGTCGACCTTGTTGTAGAAGGTCTTCGTCGCGTCCCCGGCGACCTCGACGCCGTACCGCAGCCCCGGTTCGAGGAACGCCTGACCCTTGCCGGAGGCGTTCGCCGCGTCGCCGAGCAGGTTGGAGAGGTTGAACTTGTAGTGCGCCAGCACCAGGATCGTCATCACCAGGGCGCCGCCCATCAGCAGGAACGCCTTGACGATCTGCACGTAGGTGGTGCCCTTCATGCCACCGACCGTGACATAGATGATCATAAGGGCACCGACCATGATGATGGTGGCGATCTTCGCCGCGTCCGCGTCCATGCCGAGGAACGTGGTGCCCGGCCGGATGCCCAGCAGCAGCGCCACCAGGGCACCCGCGCCGACCATCTGGGCCAGCAGGTAGAAGATCGAGACGGTGATCGTGGAGACCGCCGCCGCCGTCCGGACCGGCTTCTGCCGCATCCGGAACGCGAGCACGTCGGCCATCGTGTAGCGACCCGAGTTCCGCAGCAGCTCCGCCACCAGCAGCAGGGCGACCAGCCAGGCGACCAGGAACCCGATCGAGTAGAGGAAGCCGTCGTAGCCGTACAGCGCGATGATGCCGGCGATGCCGAGGAACGACGCGGCCGACATGTAGTCGCCGCCGATCGCCATGCCGTTCTGGAAGCCGGAGAACGAGCGGCCGCCCGCGTAGTAGTCGGTGGCCGTCTTGGTCTGCCGGCTGGCCCAGATGGTGATCGCCAGGGTCACCGCGACGAAGACCAGGAAGAGCGTGATCGTCAGGGTACGGGCGGTGCTGCTGCTCCCCGCCTCCGCCGCCAGGGTGAACCCGGCGAGGACGTCTCGACTCATGAGGCCGCCTCCTCCTTCCGCTCGTCCGTCACGCCGTTGAGTTCCTCACGGATCTTGTCGGCGGTCGGGTCCAACCTCCGCTCGGCGTACCGGGAGTAGAGCCAGGCGATCAGGAAGGTGGAGACGAACTGCAACAGCCCGAAGACGAGGGCCACGTTGATGTTGCCGACGATCTTGGTGCCCATGAAACCGCGCGCGTACGCCGAGAGGATCACGTAGAGCGCGTACCAGAGAAAGAACGCCACGGTCATCGGAAAGACGAAGCCGCGCAGCGCCTTGCGCAACCCGACGAACTCGTCCGATCGCTGTGCGGCGACGTACCGGTCCGGGGGTGCGCTGGCCGGTGCGGGAGTGTCCGTAGACATGCTGGTCTCACCACCTTCGCAGGGGCAGGGGAGTTTCCGCGCACCGTATGGAGCCGTCCGGACATCGGAAAGCAGTGATCCGGAGCCTGGTCGGCGGCTGCGCCGAACGGGCCGGTGGCTGCGCCCAGTGACCCCGGTCACGCCGCTTGGCGACACGCCCGCAGCCTGCGACGGTGCGGAAAGCGCGCCCCGCGGTCGTCCGCCGAGGCGCGCCGTCGACCCGCCGGGCGAAACGTGAACCGGCCGGGTGAACCGCTAACCGGCCGGGTTAGCCCTCAACCCGCCAGGTCGCGGTAGCGGCCGCGGTGGTGCAGCAGCGGTGCCGCCGCCTCGGCCAGCTCGACCGTCTCGATGGTGGCCTCGACCAGCAGCGCCCAGCCGTACTCCCGGGCGCCGTCCAGCCGGCAGCCGGCCCAGCCGCCGATCCCGGCCCGCGCCCCGCCCGGCACCGGCCCGTACGGCGTACCCGTCCACTCACCGGAGGCGAAGAGCCCGCCCGGGGCCGGGAACAGCCCGGCGAACCGGTCGGCGAGCTGCCGGTGGGCCGGGCCGAGCAGCGTCACCGCGAACCGGCCGCTGCCGGACGCCGCCGCCCACAGCTCCGACTCCTCGTCGACGAGTCCGAGCAGTCGACCCGGCTCACCGTCGGCGACCAGGGTGGACGAGACGGTCAGCCCCGCCGGACCGGTCGGCTCGCCGGTCGGGGTCGTCCCCGCGTACGCCGTCCAGAGCGTCACCGGCGCCGGCAGCCGGCCGCGCAGCCGACGCACCGGGGAGCGGTCCCGCTCCGGGGTGGCGAACGGGTCGGTGTGATGGATCTGCCCACCCGGCGACTCGGCTCGGTTCACCGCCCCATTGTGCCGGCGGTCCCGCCCGGGCGGCGGCGATGCCCGGACAGCGTCACAGCCGCAGCGTCTCCGGGGCGTGCAGCCGCAGCATCGTCGCGGCGATGTCGGTCGGCGCCCGGCGCCGGGTGGCCAGCGAGACGGTCACCATCACGGTGAAGGCCAGCGGCACCGTCCAGGCGGCCGGCTGGGCGATCAGCACGGCCGGCCAGCCGGCCAGCTCCGGCCCGACCACGGTGAAGAGCACCGCCCCGACCGCCGCGCCCCCGCCGGCCAGGATCCCGGCCGCCGCCCCGGCGTCGGTCAGGCCGCGCCACCAGATGCCGAGCACCAGCAGCGGGCAGAAGCTCGACGCGGCGACCGCGAAGGCCAGCCCCACCACCTGGGAGACGTCCAACCCGGAGACGTTCAGCGCCAGCACCATCGGCACCAGCCCGCCGACGATCGTGGCCAGCCGGAAGTCGCGTACCGAGCCACGGCCGAGCACGTCGGTGGAGAGCACCCCGGCCACGCTGGTGAGCAGGCCGGAGGAGGTGGAGAGAAAGGCGGCGAACGCACCGGCGGCGACCAGGGCGGCCAGCAACTGCCCGGTCAGGCCGTCGCCGAGCGCCGCGCCGGGCAGCAGTACCACCACCGCGTCGGTCCGCCCGGTCAGCAGCAGTTGCGGGGTGTAGATCCGGCCGAGGACGCCGTACAGGGTGGGGAAGAGGTAGAAGGCGCCGACCAGGGCCAGCACCACCAGGGTGGTACGCCGGGCCGCCGCGCCGTCCGGATTGGTGTAGAACCGCACGAGTACGTGCGGCAGCCCCATCGTGCCGAGAAAGGTCGCCAGGATCAGCGAGTAGGTGGCGAAGAGCCCCCGGTCGTCGTTGCCGGCCATGCTCGGCAGCAGCCAGTCCGCTCCCCTGGCGGCCTGCACGCCGGAGACCTCCGGCACCGGCTCACCGGCCGCGAAGCTCAGCTCCTCGCCGGGGCGTACCTCCCGGAAGGAGCCGTCCGGCAGGGTGAGCCTGGCCGGCTCCTCGACCACGACGGTGGTCGCGGCCGGGAAGACCGGACCACCGACCGGGGTCACCGGCGGTCGGGCGTCCGCCTGCCACTGCAACACCAGGAAGATCGCGGGTACGGCCAGCGCGGTGAGCTTCAGCCAGTACTGGAACGCCTGCACGAAGGTGACCGCGCGCATCCCGCCCAGCGCCACGTTGGCGGTGACCACGGCGCCGACCAGCAGCGCACCCAGCTCGTACGGCCCACCGGCGACCGTGGTCAGGGTCAGCCCGGCCCCCTGCAACTGCGGCACCAGATAGAGCCAGCCGATGAAGACCACGAAGGCGGTGGCCAGCTTGCGCAGCCGGCGGGAGCCGAGCCGCAGCTCGCAGAAGTCGGGCAGGGTAAACGCCCCGGAGCGGCGCAGCGGCGCGGCCACGAAGAGCAGCAGCGCCAGGTAGCCGGCGGCGAACCCGACCGGATACCAGAGCACGTCCACGCCGTACTTGAGGATCAGGCCGGCGATGCCGAGGAACGAGGCGGCCGAGAGGTATTCCCCGCCGATCGCCGCCGCGTTCCAGGTCGGGCTGACCATCCGGGACGCCACCAGGAAGTCCGAGGTGGTCCGGGCCAGGGTCAGCCCGTAGAAGCCGATCGCCACCGTGACCAGGGTGACCACGATGATCGCCGGCACGGTGTAGACGTTGCCCACCTCAACGCTCCGGCCGCTGCACCACGTCGGTGAAGTCCTGCTCGTTGCGCTCCGCCAGGTGCACGTACGCCCAACCGACCGCGACCAGGAACGGGAAGGCGGCCACCCCGAGCAGCAGCCAGGGCAGGTTGACCCCGAAGAGCTTCGCCGTGCCGACCTCCGGGGCGATCGCGAAGAGCAGCGGCAGCCCGCCGAGCCCGATCCCGACCACCAGCGACAACCGCAACGCGAGGGCAAGCTGGGCGCGGATCAGCCCCCGCAGCAGCGCCTCGCCGACCTGGGTCTGCTGGGTCAGCTCGGCCCGGGTCCGCTCGGCGCCGGTGCCGCTGCGGGCCACCTCGGCCAGCACCACCCGGGTCCGGCGCGGCGGTCCGGGCGGCCCCGGCTCCGGCTGCGGATCGATGGGGATGGCCACCTCGGCAGTCTCACCGGCTGGCCGGGAATGTCAAGTCACCAGCGGGGCTGGGTGACCGGGCAGAACGTCCGGTTGGCGGGCGGATGCTCGGCGATGATCCGCCGGGCCTCGATCCGGGCCAGGTTGGTCTCCCGCCAGTCGTCCGGCGGCAGGTCGTCCTCGTACTGCCACAGCGCGCAGTCGCGCAGCTCGCCCGGCAGCCGGTCCAGCGCCGGTACGGCGTCGGCGGAGAGCCCGGTGAGATAGTCCACGTCGATCCGGCCGGTCCGCTGGTACCGGTCGACGTTGTGTTCGGCGATCAGCCGGTCCGGGTTCGCCACCGCCAGGGCGAGCAGCGCGAGTACCGCCGTACCGACCGCCACCCCGGGCAGCCAGCGGGCCGCCAGCCGTACCCCGGCCACCGCGACCAGCAGGAAGAGCAGGCCCAACCACGCCTCGCAGACGGCGACGAGCAGCCGGAGCCGGGTCGCGCCGTACGCGTCGGCGTAGACGTCCATCCGGAACAGCGCCGAGGCCACCACCACCAGGCTGAGCAGGGTGAGCCCGCCGAGCAGGATCCGGATCAGCGCCCGGTCGGCCCGGCTCTCCCGGGGCGCCCAGCGGGCGGCGGCACCGATCACCAGCAGGGTGAGCAGGGAGACCGCGAGCAGTTGCCAGAAGCCGCGCCGGGCGTACTCGGCGTAGCTGAGCCCGGCGGTGCGCAGTACGTGGTCCGAACCGCCGAAGAGGGTGGTGACCTGGACCGCCACGAACCCGGCGAAGAGTACGACGAGCAGCCCGATCGGCAGCACCCACTCGGCCCGGCGCAGCCGTCGCCGGCTCGGGCCGGACGCCATCCCGGTCAGGTCCGGCGGGGCCGCGAGCACGTACGCCGCACCGAGCAGCGCCGCGCCGACCGCCCCGAAGACGAACACCCAGCGGAACACGGTGGCGCCGGACAGTTCCGGCAGGAGCCGGTCCACCAGCCCGGCGAAGGCCGCGTCGGCGGAGGAGAAGAGCAGGCCGAAGAGGACCAGCAGGCCGATCGAGACCAGGACGCTGACCAGGGTACGGCCGATCGCCGGTCCCCGGCCCGACCGTGAGGTCCGGGCCAGCCCCTTGGCCAGCCACGGCATCGACCGGATCACAGCCGTCGGCGGGACCAGGGCGGAGAGCAGCATCGCGCGTACCGACCGGCCGTCCGTGAGGGTCAGCGTCGCGGTGACCGCCGAGGTGAGCAGGCAGAGTACGAAGAGCCAGCCCGCCGCCCGGATGGTGCCGACGCCGAGCAGCGCCACGGTGGTGGCGGCCCAGAACGGCCGTAGCCAGCCGATCCGCCGCCACCCACCGGCCTGCCGGGGCGGCGCTGCGGTTGCCGGTTGGGGCTGCGGGCTTGCCGGTTGGGGCTGCGGGGTTGTCAGGTGGGGTTGCGGGGTTGCCGGTTGGGGTTGCGGGGTTGCCGGTTGGGGTTGCGGAGTTGCCGGTTGGGGCGGCGCGGTCGGGTGGACGCCGTGGGAGCTGCTCCCGGCAGGTCGGCTGGGCCGGGCGGCGGTGACCAGTGCCGCCGTTCCCGCCACACCGGCGACCAGCCAGCCGAGCCCGGGACGGGTCAGCGGGAGGCTCACCGCGGCCACGGCGGCCGCCGCGGCCACTCCGACCAGTACCGGCTGGGCCGGGCCGCCGGCCGGTCCGGGCCAGCGGGTCGCGATCCAGGACGGCGGAGGCGGTTGCGGCGGCCACGTCGGCACCGCCCAGCCACCGGGCGCGGCGGGATGGTACGCCCCGGCCTGACCGGGCGGCACGGGTCGGCCCTGTGCCGCCGGCCGGACCTGGGCTGAGGGCTGGCTCTGGGTCGGGGGCTGGCCCTGTGCTGGGGGCTGGCCCTGTGCTGGAAGCTGGCCCTGTGCTGGAAGCTGGCTCTGTGCTGAGGGCTGGCCCTGGGTCGGCGGATGGTTCTGCGTCGGCGGCTGGCCCTGGGTCGGGGGGTGGGTCGGATTCGCGGGGGCGACCGGTGCCGCTGTCGTCGGCGTCGGGGTCGGCGTGGAAGTCGTCGGTCCGGTCGGCCGGTCGTTCATCGTCGGTTCCACCTCGTTCAACGTTGTTCCACCAGTAGGGCGGAGTGGTCCCCGTCGGGCGGCGCCACCATCGGCAGGCTCACCCGGATCTGGCAGCCGACCGGGCGGTCGGCGCGGTTCGTCGTACCGGGCTCGATCAGCGGACGGTCGGCGACGGCGATGCTGCCGCCGTGCAGTTCCACCACCCAGTGCGCGATCGCCAGGCCCAGCCCGGTGCCGCCGTCGCTGGTCCGCTCGCCCCGGGTGAAGCGTTCGAACACCTCCGGCCGGAGCCGGGCCGGGATTCCCTCGCCCTCGTCGGTCACCTCGAACCGCAGCTCGTCACCGACCCGCTGCGCGGCGACCAGTACCCGGCCGCCGGGTGGACTGTGCCGGGCGGCGTTGTCCAGCAGGTTGGCGAAGACCTGGTGCAGCCGGCGCGGATCGGCCTGCACGGTCAACCGTGCGGACTGCTGGCGTACCTCGAACCGGACGTTGCGCCCCGCCCCGGCCGCGGTGACGGTGGCCTGTTGGATCACCTCGTCCAGGAACTCCGCCACGTCGACGTTCTCCCGGCGTAGTGGCAGCACCCCGGCGTCCAGGCGGGACAGGTCGAGCAGGTCGGCGACGAGGTGACCGAGCCGCTCGGTCTGGGCCAGTGCGACCCGCAGCGTCGGCAGGTCCGGCTCCGCCACCCCGTCGACGATGTTCTCCAGTACGCCCTGGAGAGCGGTGATCGGGGTACGCAGCTCGTGCGACACGTTCGCGATCAGCTCGCGGCGGCGCCGGTCGGCCTCGGCCAGGTCCCCGGCCATCTGGTTGAACGCGGCGGCCAGGGTGCCGACCTCGTCCCGGGAACTGGCCCGGACCTGCCGGGTGTAGTCACCCCGGGCCATCGCCCGGGCCGCCGCCGTCATCTCCCGCAGCGGTGAGGTCATGCCGTGGGCCAGCACCTGCGAGGTGAGCAGCGCCAGCCCGATGGCCGTCCCGGTGGTCCAGGGTGGCAGCCAGCCGATGCCGATGATGAAGACGGTCATCCCGGCGGCACCCGAGCCGACGATCAGGATGCCGAGCTTCAGCTTTATCGACCAGATCGGGTCCAGCGGTCGGGGCAGTGCGTCCATCGTCCGGTTGACGCCGGTCCAGAAGCTTGTCACGGCCGTACCTCCAACGCGTAGCCGACTCCGTGCACGGTGCGGATCAGATCGGCGCCGAGCTTGCGGCGCAGCGCCTTGACGTGGCTGTCGACGGTGCGGGTGCCCGAGCTGTCGGCCCAGCCCCAGACGTCGGCGAGCAGCCGTTCCCGGGGCAGTACCATCCGGGGCCGGTTGGCGAAGTGCGTCAGCAGGTCGAATTCGGTCGGGGTCAGGTGCGCCTCGACCCCGTCGCGGCGGACCCGTCGCTCGGCCTGGTTGATTTCGAGGTCGCCGAGCCGGAGGATCTCGGCGCCGTTGCGGGCCGAGGTCGCGGCCCGGTCGACCCGGCGCAGCAGCGCGTGCACCCGGGCGGCGAGTTCGCGCAGCGAGAACGGCTTGGTGAGGTAGTCGTCGGCGCCGACGGCGAGCCCGACCAGCAGGTCCGTCTCGTCGTCCCGGGCGGTCAGCATCAGCACCGGTACCGGCCGGTCGGCCTGGATCCGTCGGCACACCTCCAGGCCGTCGAAGCCGGGCAGCATCACGTCGAGGACGACCAGCTCCGGCCGGCTGTTCCGGAACGCCTCGACCGCGCCCGGCCCGTCCCGGGCGATCTCCACCACGAAGCCCTCGGCTCGGAGTCGGGCAGCCACCGACTCGGCGATGGTGCGCTCGTCCTCCACGACCAGGATTCGGCGTTCCGTCATGGCCTGACTGTAGAAAGCCTGCGTGCGGGAACCTCGATCACGTTGTGAACAACCTGTGGAGAACCGCGTCGCGCTTGTGGATAACCGTCGTACCAGGAGAAATCGCCTCCCGGTGCCGCCGCTGTGCACGCCCGGGAGCGAGCGTCCGGGAGTGCTGCCGGTCGGCTCAGCGGTCCAGGTCGGCCGGGGTGAGCAGGCTGTCGAGCCGCAGTTCCGCCGCCACCTCCGGCGCTGCCTCGGTGACCAGGCAGGTCGTGCCGAGCACGGTGGCTCCGCGTAGGGCGGCGATCTCGTGCAGGGCGCGTACCTGGGCGCCGCTGGCCACCCAGTCGTCCACCACCAGTACCCGATCGCCGGGTCCCAGGTGCCGGTTGCGTACCCCGAGAGCCAGCCGGCGGCCCCGGTAGTCGGACCCGGTCCACGCCCAGGTGGTCGGCTCGGCGATCCGCCGCTCGCCGGTGTTCTTGTAGGCCGGGACGAACCCGACGCCCAGCGCGGTCGCCACCAGTGGCCCGAGCAGCAGGCCGGTGACCTCGGGCGCGACCACGACGGTGGGTGGGTCCGCCCGGAACGGTTCGGCCAGGGCCGGGCCGAGCCCGGCGAGAATCGTCCCGTCCCGCCACCAGCCGGAGACGTCGCTGACCAGGTGCGTGCTCTCCGGCCCCGGGTCGGTCCACCGGAACGCCTCGACCAGCCGCCTGCTCAGCTCAGCCCGCACGGAGACCATCTTGCGGCATCGCCGGTGTACTCCGGGTACGGGCACGACCGACCCACTCCGGGTCGGATGATCGGCTACACGTTTCACCACATAACCGGTCGAAAGCAGATGATCACGTTGACTTCCGAAGTGCCAACCTCGTTACGGTCCGACCCGATCTCTGTTGTTCCTTCGAGAGGACGGTGCGGTGGCTGGGAAGCATGCCCGAGTTCGGATCCTGCGCTGGCCGACCGGCGTGGTGGCGGCCGGTGCGGTCGCCGTCGCCCTGGTCGGGGCGGGTGCGGCCGGAGTGGTGACGTTCGGTACCGAGCCAACCGCCAACTCCGCCCCGGCCCTGGTCGACGTCACCACGCCGGCCACCCCGGACGGGCCGGTGACGACGTCGCCGACGCCCACCCCGGACGCGGTCACGCCCACCCCGACGCGGTCGCCGGAGCGCGCCTCGCGGGCCAGTTCCCGCCCCTCGCCGAGCCAGAGCCGCAGCGCCACCGCGAAGAAGCCCGCCAGCAAGCGGCCGGCGACCAGCCCGACGACCCGGGTGGTGCAGACCGGCTCGTGCGGCGCCTCCTACTACGACCAGGGGCAGGTCACCGCGAACGGTGAGTCCTTCAACCCGAACGCGTTGACCGCCGCGCACAAGACGCTGCCCTTCGACACCCGGGTCCGGGTGACGAACCCCGACAACGGCCGGTCGGTGGTGGTCCGGATCAACGACCGGGGGCCGTTCATCGAGGGCCGCTGCATCGACCTGTCCCGGGCCGGCTTCGAGGCGATCGCCGCGCTGAGCCTCGGCGCCATCGACGTACGGTACGAGGTCCTCGGCTGAGCGGTACGACGGCTCGGTGACCGGGCGAACGCGCGATGTGAGGTACGTGATCCAAGAATGTTCATTCGACTTGCAACGGTTGGCTGACTCGCCGACAAGATCCGGCGGATCCGGACCGGTGGGATGCGCCAGGTGGCCAGAACGCGATCGGACGAGGAGTCAACTTCGTACAATCGCGGTCGTCGATCAGGCATGCTGTTCCGCGTACCCATGCGACTGATGCCACCGGGCCCTCGCCCGCTGAGCCAAGGTTCCCGCGCCGGTCTCGGCGCGGCCCTCGTGCTGCTCGCGCTCGTCTCGGTGGTCGAGTTCGCGGACGATTCCAAGGTCAACTATGTCGGCCTGGTCGCGGCGGCCCCGTTCCTGGCCGCCGCGTTCGCCTCCTGGCGGGTGGTGCTCGCGGTCGGCGTGATCGCCACCGTGCTGGCCGCCTCGCTGGCCTGGGACGGCCGGGTCGTGCCGCTGGCCACCACGGTCAACCTGATCGGCGTGGTGTTGGCGACGGCGATCGCGGCGCTCTTCGCGGTGATCCGGCAGCGGCAGGAGGAGCGGATCGCCGAGCTGTCCAAACTCGCCTCGGTGGCCCAGCAGGCGGTGCTGCGCCCGGTCGGCCCGCAGGTCGGCAGCCTGGCCGTGGCCGGGCACTACATCTCGTCGACCGCCGCCGCCGACATCGGCGGTGACCTGTACGAGGCAATCGACACCCCGTACGGGGTGCGGATCATCATCGGTGACGTCCGGGGCAAGGGGCTCGACGCGGTCCGGCTGGCCAGCATCGTGCTCGGCTCCTACCGGCACGTGGCGTACGAGCGGGCCGACCTGCGGGCCATCGTGGCCGACCTGGACCGCGCGGTCGCCCGCAACGTCGGCGACGAGGACTTCGTCACCGCCGCGCTGGTGGAGGAGCGGGGCGGCACGCTCACGATCGTCAACTGTGGTCATCCGGCTCCCCTGCTGCTCCGGCGCGGTCAGGTGATTCCGATGGAGCCACCGGCGCCCGCTCCGCCGCTCGGGTTCATGCCGGTGGTCCGGCCCCGGGTGGAGCGGCTCGAACCGGGTGACCGGCTGCTGCTCTTCACCGACGGGCTCGGCGAGGCCCGCCGGGACGGGGAGTTCTTCCCGACCGTGGACCGGGCCTGGCGGCTGCTCGGGCACGGCACGGTCGCCGACGGCCTGGCCTCGCTGGAGACGGCCCTGGTCGAGTGGGTACGCGGCCGGCTCGACGACGACATCGCGCTGGTCCTGATGGAGTACCCGGGACCGCACTCGGCAACCGCGTCGCCGGTGCCGAGCTGGGAGGTCGGCGCCCCCGACAACTGACCGGATTCGGCAACCGCGTCGGCGGTTGCGAGGCGGACGTCCGGTCCGGCACCTTGCGTAAGGTTGCTGTCACTGTGGTGCGGGTCACTGGTACCGGCGCTCCGCAGTGACTTACTCGCTAGTAATATAACTCCTGTTACTGCCGGGTAACCTGTGTTTGCGAGTCCGGGGGGCAGAGGCGTATGACCCACTACAGGAGCAATCGGCGAGACCTCGAGTTCAACCTCTTCGAGGTCTTCGGCGCGGACCAGGCGTTCGGCGCCGGCCCGTACGCCGAACTCGACGCCGACACCGCGCGGAGCGTGCTCGCCGAGGTCGAGCGGATGGCCCGGGAGGACCTGGCCGCCAGCTACTCCTCCAGCGACCGCAACCCGCCGGTCTTCGACCCGGCCACGCACACCGCGCCGCTGCCCGAGCCGTTCAAGAAGTCCTACCACACGATGATGGGCTCCGAGTTCTGGCGGATGGACCTGCCGGCCGAACTCGACGGCACGATGGCGCCCCGCGCGCTCTGGTGGTCCGCCGCCGAACTGATCCTCGGCGCCAACGCGCCACTGTGGATGTACGCCGGTGGCCCCTCCTTCGCGCACACCCTCTACCGCGAGGGCACCGAGCAGCAGAAGAAGTGGGCCAAGCTCTTCGTCGAGAAGCAGTGGGCCGCGACCATGGTGCTCACCGAGCCGGACGCCGGCTCGGACGTCGGCGCCGGCCGGGCCCGGGCGATCCCGCAGCCGGACGGTTCCTGGCACATCGAGGGCGTCAAGCGCTTCATCACCAGCGGTGAGCACGACCTGACGGACAACATCATCCACTATGTCCTGGCCCGGCCGGTCGGGGTCGAGGGGGTCGGCGGGCCCGGCACCAAGGGTCTCTCGCTCTTCATCGTCCCGAAGTTCCACTTCGACTCCGAGACCGGGGAGCTGGGCGAGCGCAACGGCGTCTACGCGACCAACCTCGAACACAAGATGGGGCTGAAGGTCTCGAACACCTGCGAGATGACCTTCGGCGAGCACGGCGTACCGGCCAAGGGCTGGCTGCTGGGCGACGTGCACGACGGCATCCGGCAGATGTTCCTGATCATCGAGTACGCCCGGATGATGGTCGGCACCAAGGCGATCGCCACGCTCTCCACCGGTTACCTCAACGCGCTGGAGTACGCGAAGAGCCGGGTGCAGGGCGCCGACCTGCTCCGCTCGACGGACAGGAACGCACCCCGGGTGACCATCACGCACCACCCGGACGTGCGCCGTTCGCTGATGCTGCAGAAGGCGTACGCCGAGGGCCTGCGGGCGCTGGTCTGCTACACCGCGACCTGGCAGGACCGGATCAACATCGCCGAGGCGAACGGTGACGAGTCGACCGCCAAGCTGGCCAAGGGCGTCAACGACCTGTTGCTGCCGCTGGTCAAGGGTGTCGGCTCGGAACGCGCCTACGAGCTGCTCGGCCACGAGTCGTTGCAGACGTTCGGCGGCTCCGGTTTCCTCCAGGACTACCCGCTGGAGCAGTACGTCCGGGACGCGAAGATCGACACCCTCTACGAGGGTACGACCGCGATCCAGAGCCTCGACCTCTTCTTCCGGAAGATCGTCCGGGATCGCGGTACCAGCCTGATGGCGGTGGCCGGCGAGATCGCGGCGTTCGTGGAGGCCGGTGGCGCGGAGTCCGCCGCGACGGACTCGGCCGAGCCGGGCGACGGGCAGCTCAAGGAGGAGCGGGCCGCGCTGGGTCGGGCGCTCGGCGAGGTGCAGGCGATGGTCGGCACGATGACCGGGTGGCTCGGCGACGCCCAGGGCGGCGATGCCCGGGCGCTCTACAAGGTCGGGCTCAGCAGCCGGCGCTTCCTGCTCGCCGTCGGCGACCTGGTGGTCGGCTGGCTGCTCCAGCGGCAGGCCGAGGTGGCGCTGCGGGCGCTGAGTGGCGAGGTGACCCCGGCGGACAAGGCGTTCTACACCGGCAAGCTGGCCGCCGCCCGGTTCTTCGCCCGCGAGGTGCTGCCCCGGATCGGTGCCGACCGGCGGATCGTCCAGGCCGCCGACCTGGAGCTGATGGACCTGCCGGAGGAAGCCTTCTAGTCGGGCGGAATCGGGGAGCGCTTTTTCGGTGGCCGGGGAGCTGTTGCTCCCCGGCCACCGCGCTATTGTTGAGGCGGTGCTAGGAGCAGTTTGACCTGATTTGTCATGAAAGCCCACGACCCATCGCACGGGGGAGTGCAGCGGACATGGGCATCGGTACGGGAATTTTCCTCATCACCCTGGGAGCCATCCTGACGTTCGCGGTCAGGGCGAACGTCTGGTGGCTCGACCTTCGAGCGGTCGGCTGGGTCTTCATCCTGGCCGGGGTCGCGGTGCTGGCCACCACGCTGTGGTACTGGCAGGACCGCAAGAAGCGGGCGCGGACCCTGATCGTCGAGGAGAACAGGCTGTCACATCCGACGGCGATGATGCCGCCGCCGCCGGATCCGCCGCCGCCGAGCGCACCACCCACCTGACATCCCCGGTGCCCGGCCCGGTGGCGACGTCACCGGCCGGGCACCGGCTCGTCCGGTACCCGACCGGGAGGCCGGTCAGCCCCGGGCGGTGTGCCACTTCACGATCGGTCCCGCTTGGGCGCGTACGTCCGCCCACTCGCCGTCGATCCGGTGGATCACGATTCCGCTGGTACGCAGCCCTTCCGGGTCCGCGTGCACCGGATCGAGCAGAGTGGACAGCTCCGAGATGGCCGGGTTGTGCCCGATCAACAGCAGCGTGTCCGCCGCCGGATCCGTACCACGGACGAGTTCGAGCAGGTCCGCCGCGTGCCCGTGGTAGATGCGCTGGTCGTACCGGACCGCCGGCACCGCGCCACCGCCGGCCGGACCGGTCCCGGCGGCTGCGGTCGGTGCCGGGGCGGTCTGTCCGGCCGGTACGCCGAGCGGGCGGATCGGCGGTGCCGCCATGCCCAGCGCGACGTCGTGCCAGGTCTGCCGGGTGCGCTTGGCGGGCGAGCAGAGCACCACCGTCGGCAGGTAGCCGCCGTGCCCCAGCCAGGCGCCCGCGGCGGCGGCGTCCGCGTGCCCACGGGCGGTGAGCGGGCGGTCCGCGTCCGGCGCGGTGGTGGGCCGCTCGGCCTTCGCGTGCCGGAGCAGCACCAGGCTCCGTCCGGGTACCTCCGGCCGCCGCGCGCCGCCCGGATCGCCGTCTCCGCCTGTCCCGCCGGCCGCGCTGGTCTGCGTCACGTTGGTCTCCCTGGTCGCCTGGCGTCTGCGTCCCGTCGGTCCGGTACCCGGTCGGCGGCGCCCCGTCCGGTCCGGCCGCCGTCCTGCCGGTTTCGCACCGACCGGGACCCTCCTACCAGCTTGCCGGATTCGGATTTGAAACGCCTGGGTATGTCGATGGATGCCGCGACCGTAGCCGGGACACCGGCGCGACCGGTACCAGTCGACAGCCTAGGAGGGCGATCCAGTGGGCATCGGTGGAAGCATTTTTCTCATTGCTCTCGGCGCGATCCTCGCCTTCGCGGTGAACGTCGAGACGGGCTGGCTCAACCTCAACGTCGTCGGCCTGGTGCTGATGCTCGCCGGCCTGGCCGGGCTGGTGATGACCAGCTACCTCTGGCGCAACCGGCGCCGTACCGTCGTCACGCCGGTGGTCGACCCTCGAGTGCCGGGGCGCGAGGAGCAGATCGTCGAGGAGTACCACGAGGTGCGGCGTCCCGGCCGCCCGCTCTGAGCGGGCGGGCCGGTCGACCGACCTCTGACCCCTCGCGGGCCGGCCGACCCCTGAGGGGTCAGGCGAACAGGGCGAAGTAGATCGCGACGTGGTGGCAGATCGCCGCTACCAGCGTGCAGGCGTGGAACAGTTCGTGGTGCCCGAAGACCGTGGGCCAGGGGTTGGGACGGCGCAGCGCGTAGCAGACGGCGCCGACGCTGTAGGCGGCGCCACCGGCGACCAGCAGCGCGAGTACGGTGACCCCGCCCCGGTCCAGGATGTCCGGCAGGACCGCGACGGCCACCCAGCCCAGGGCCAGATACAGCGGGGCGGAGACCCAGCGGGGCGCGTGCGGCCAGACCAGTTTCATCGCCACCCCGGCCACCGCGCCGCCCCAGACGATCAGCAGCAGGACCGCCGCGCTCTCCGCCGAGAGCAGCAGCAGGCAGAACGGGGTGTACGTACCGGCGATGAACACGAAGATCATCGAGTGGTCGAGCCGGCGCATCAGGCGATAGCGGCGTTCGGACCAGACCCGCCGGTGGTAGAGCGCGCTGGTGCCGAAGAGGCCGCAGACCGTGACGCTGTAGACGAGGCAGCTCACCAGGGGCGTCCAGCCCGGCCGGGTGGCGGCGATCGCGCAGAGCACGACGCCGGCCACCACCGCGACGAAGAAGGCGTACGCGTGCAGCCAGCCTCGCATCCGCGGCTTGCCCAGGTCGACGGGGCGCAGTCGGATCGGGGCTGAGGTACTCACCCAACCAGGTTACGGCACCGTAGGTTACTCGGTGGTAGTGATCGGTCAGTGGTTCCGGTCACGTCCCCGGTCAGCTGTCCAGTCCACGCAGGACCAGCGGCAGCCGGTGCACCCCGTCCGGGGTGATGCGCACCGGCACCCCCCAGTCCTGGCGGCTCAGGTGGCAGGCGGCGTGCTCGGCCTCGGCGTCACAGGTGGCGGCCTGCGCGACGACCTGGAGCACCCCGGAGCTGACCTGGTCGTTCAGCACCAGCCGGCGGGAGAGTTCGGTGCTCACCCCGGCACCGTCGAGCAGCAGCTCGGGCGGGGAGGCGGAGACCTCCAGCCGGGTGGCGGGGCCGAACGAGGAGTCGAGCTTCTGCCCGGGCGGCGGCTCGAAGATGACGTCCAGGGTCAGCTCCCCGGCGGCGAGATCGGTCGGCGGGCGCTCCGCACGGTGCCGGCTCCCGGCGACCGTGCTGGCCCCGGCGGCGGAGAGGGCACCCGGCGCCAGCCGGCTCAGCCGGTGCGCGGCCGACTCGACCACCAGCACCTCGCCGTCCCCGGTCAGCAGCACGTCGCTCGGCTCGGCCAGCCCGGTGGCCACCGTCGAGACGGTCCCGGTCTCCGGGTCGAACCGCCGTACCGCGCCGTTGTAGGTGTCGGCCACCAGCACCGAGCCGTCCGGCAGCGCGCCGACCCCCAGCGGATGCTGGAACAGCGCCTGCTCGGCCGGGCCGTCCACGTGGCCGAAGTCGAAGAGTCCCTGCCCGACGGCGGTGTGCAACACCCCGTCGGCGACGAACCGCAGCGCGCTGGTCTCGCTGTCCGCGATCCACAGCCGACGGCCGTCGGCGGAGGTCGAGAGCCCCGACGGCTGGGCCATCCAGACGTCCGGCAGCGGCCCGTCCCGCAACGCCTCGACGGTCGTACCGGCGTAGACGCCGACGGTCCGCCTGATCGGGTCGAACCACCAGAGCTGGTGGATGCCGGCCATCGCCACGATCACCCGGTCGTCGTACCAGGCGAGGTCCCAGGGGGAGGAGAGGTCGGCGGCGAGCGCGTCGTGCGCGTGGTCGTCCACCGTCGAGCGCCACTGCCGGCCGGAACCGGCCACCGTGGTCACCTCGCCGGTCGCCAGCCGTACGCCCCGAAGCAGGTGGTTCACGGTGTCCGCCACCACGATGTCGTAGCCGGCGACCTCGGCGGCGTGCTCGGGCAGCCGGCACACGCCCTGCGGCTCGGCGAACCGGGCCACCTCGGCCGGCCCGTCCGTCCGGCCCCGCTCGCCGGAGCCGATCCGGCGCAGCACCGTCTCGCCGTCCGGGGCCAGTTCCAGCAGCGAGTGCCGGGCCGAGTCCGAGACCAGCAGGTTCCCGCCGGCCAACTCGATCGCCTTGCCGGGGAACCGCAGCGCGGTCGCCGGCTCGGCCGGCGGCACGTACGGGCCCTCGCCCCGGTGCAGGGTGCCCTTCGCCTCGTGCGTGGCGATCAACTCGTCGAGCAGTCGGGAGAGCCCCTCGGCGTGGCCCTCACCGGCCATGGTGGCGACGACGTACCCCTCCGGGTCGACCACGTTCAGCGTCGGCCACGCCCTCGCGGCGTACTGCTGCCAGACCGCCATCTCGGCGTCGTCGAGTACCGGATGGGCGACCCCGTACCGCTCGACGGCGGCGGCCAGCGCCTCCGGGTCACGCTCGTGCTCGAACTTCGGCGAGTGCACCCCGATCACCACCAGGACGTCGCCGTACTTCTCCTCCAGCGGGCGCAGCTCGTCCAGCACGTGGAGGCAGTTGATGCAGCAGAAGGTCCAAAAGTCCAAAATGACTATCTTGCCGCGCAGGTCGTGCAGGGTCAGATCCGCTCCACCGGTGTTGAGCCACCGGCGGCCCCTCAGTTCGGGCGCGCGTACGCGGGGCGAAGTAGCCATACGGCAACCCTGCCATGCCGCCGCCGGGACCGTCCCCGGGCCCCGGGCATTGTGGTACGCCGAACCGGCCGGCGGCTACGGCGACGAGTTGACCCGTGGCCGTGCCCCGGCGGCCGGCCCGGCGGCGCCGGCCCGGCGGAGCATGTCGGCCAGCGCCTCCACCAGCGCACCGCCCTGCTCGACGGTGATGTGGAAAACCTGCCGGTCCTCGAAGTCGGCCCGGGCGAAGCGGATGAAGGGTCGCGGCCGGGGGTCGTCGACGTACTGCACGAGTTGGGCCCTGACCTCGACCGCCTGCCGGTCGTCCTGCGGATTGCAGTCGTACCACCGGCTGGCGTGGGTCGGCGGCGAGGCGTCGGGGTGGATTCCGCGAAAGCTCGCGGTGCATTCGCCCGGGTCACACCAGCCCGGATGAGGATCGCTGCTCATCGGTGGCTCCTTGCGAACTGTCAGCATCTCGGATCCGGAAGTGCACAACTGTGATGCCGAGGCATCCACTGTCACGTTGGGTGACTCGATGGTGTCCGCCGGCAGCGCCGGATAGACCCTATCCAATATGTGTTACACCATTCGGTCAGGTGTCTGGCAGATTGCCGGTAGTCGGCGCGGTCGACGGCGGCACGCCTCCGCCCCGATTCCGACCTTTTCCGGTACCCGCTCAACGCCGCCGCCGGCCGACGGTGGACAACGCCAGATTGCCCTTGACCCTCAGTTCCGGGACGAGCAGCAGCTGCCGGAAGGCGTCCAGGTCGGCTCCGGACATGCCCGCGTCGATCAGCTTCTGCCGGATCGCACCGGCGGTGCCCCACGGAAGCAGGCAGCCGTGGCTGCCGCCGGCCCAGGTCCCGGTGTACCCGACGGTGTCGCACTCCGTCAGACCCAGGTCGAGCATGGCGCCGTGCACCCGGCGGCTCCACTTCGAGCGGTTCCCGGCGTCCTGCAACGCGGCCTGGAAGGCGTCGTGATAGGCGCCGAAGAGCCGGTCGGCCTCGTCGGGGTCCGGTGCGGCGAGCACGCTGGTACGCCAGGTCGCCTCGAACTCCTCCACGACCAGCACGCCGTCCGGGTTGAGCGCGTCGACGAGTTTCCCGAGGACGTCGAGCCGCTGCGGCAGGTGTCCGAGCAGCAGCCGGACGTGGATGAGGTCGAACATCCCGGGCAGCGGATCGGTCACCACGTCGTGCTCGCGCAGGTCGACGCGCGGGTCCCGCTGGCAGGGGCGCAGGTCGACATCGGTGGCGATCACCTCGCCGCGCGGGGCCAGCCCGGCGATCGTCCGGGCGATACCGCTCGCACCGACCGCCACCACCAGGCACCGGGCGTCCTCGGCTATCCCCGCCTCGCGCAGTCGCCGCTCGCTGAACGGGTCGTACATCCCCGCCAGCGCCCGGAGCATGACGTCGTTGTCGGTTTCCGCGTCCCGGAAGATGTAGGTGGTCGACACAGGTTCTCCTCGTGGTTGTCAGGCGGTGGTGTGCCGGATCCAGGGGGCGACTGCCCGCAGGGTGGCGGTGAGGGCGTAGAAGAGGTTGATGCTCATCGCCGCGAGTACGACGATCGCCGCCCAGGCCAGCGCCGCGTTGGTGCCGGCGTTCTGGACGACGACGCCGAGCCCCTCGGTCGCCCCGAAGAGTTCGGCGACGGTCGCGCCGATGAGTGCCAGTGGTAGCGCGATCCGGAGACCGCCGAAGATGTGCGGGAGTGCGGCCGGCACCCGGAACTTCACGAAGGTGGTCCAGCGCGACGCGTTCAGGGACCTGGCCAACTCCACGAACTCCGCGGCGGTGGCGGTGAGCCCGGTACTGGTGGCCAGGGCGATGGGGAAGAAACACATCAGCCAGACCAGCACCACCTTCGGTCCCGCCCCGAAACCGCCGATCGTGATGAGCAGCGGAGCGAAGACCGGCTTCGGTGTGCTGCTGATGGTCAACAGCATCGGGTAGAGGGCCCGTTCGAGCCGGCGTGAGGCCGCGAGGACGGTACCGAGCAGCACGGCGGAGGCGATCGCGAGGGCGAATCCCGCCATCGCCTCGCCGAGCGTGACGGCCGCGTTCCGCAGCAGGTAGCCGGGCTCGTCCCGGATCGCCGCGGCCACCGCCGGCGGCCCCGGCACGACGTACGGCGCGACATCCAGGACGACGACCGCCGCCCACCAGGCGGCGACGAACCCGGCGACGCCCACCAGCGGCGTTCCGACGGTGGAGAGCGCGGAACGCCAGCGGGGCGGATGCGCGGAGCCTGCGCGGCGTGGCATGCCGACGGGGCCTACCCGACCAGGTCGGGCGCGATGATGTCGCCCGGGGTGAGCCCCACGGGGATCGTCCCGGCGGCCTGGAGAATCGCGATGTTCTTGGCCATCCGCGCCTCGTTGAAGTGGCCGAGCGGGCCGTCCGAGATGCCCTCGACGTACGCCCGCAGCGCCTTCACCTCGGCGACCGCCGCGGCAGGCGGCTGCCCCTGCGTCTCCTTCTCGGCGGCGTAGATCTGACCGGCCTCCTCGGGATGGCTGATCGCGTACTCCAGCCCGCGCAGCAGTGCCCGGTTGAACCGACGGACCAGATCCGGCTTGTTCCGGGCGGTTTCCGTGGTGACGCCGATGGCGGAACCGTGCAGGTCGCCGATGTAGTCCGTGAAGGGCAGGGTGACCAGATCCTGCTTCGCCACCGTCCGGACCGATTCCACCGCCGGGACGAACTGGCTGATCGCGTCGACCCTCTTCTGGGCGAGCATCGCCGCGTGCTGGGTCGCGATCGGGTTGCTCACCCACTTGACCTTGGAGGAGTCGAAGCCGGCGAGCCGGGCATAGGTGCTGAAGAGGAGGTAGTTGATCCCGCCGGGCAGGTAGGAGAGCGTCCTGCCGGCCAGGTCACGCGGCGTGGCGATGCCGCTCGACTTGAGCGCGACGAAGCACGCCAGGTTCCGCTGGTGCAGTACGGACGTCAGCCTGAAGTCCTTGATCCCGCCGTTCCGGGTGAACTCGATCATCGCGCCGTTCACGTCCACCGTGGCGAAGGTGGCCTGACCACCGGCCAGGGTCTGCAGGTTGCTCGTGGTGCCCTTGCCCGGCAGGACCTGCACCTCCAGCCCGACCTCGCTGAACCAGCCCTTGGACCGGGCCACGAAGATCGGGGCCTCCCGGCCCTGGAAGCCCGCCCCGCTCAGGATCGAGACCTTCTCCACCTCCGGTTGGGCGCTGGCGCTGCCCTCGCCGTCGTCGCAGGCCGTCATCGCCGCGGTGGCGGTAACCGCCGCACCGGCCAGCAGGCGGCGGCGTGTCAGTACGAGCGTCATCTGAGCTCCTCACACTTGTAAAGCTTGGTAAGCCAAGTTGGTGGTCGGGATCCTCCGGCCGAGGGGCGCCCCGCTGCGGCTGGGGCACGGTGCGATGCGGGCCATGGTCAGGGGGTTGTCGTCCCGCGACGAAAGGAGCGGTGCGGACGGACTCGGAGGAGCCGCCCGCCGTGGAGATCACCCGACCTGCCCAGCCAACTTAGATTGCCAGGTAGGACAAGTCAACGTCGATGCGTGGGCTTGCTTGTGTTGCCAGGTCACTCATGGTCCGATCTTGGTTGACTACCCAGGGGGACCTCAGATGCCTGCACCTGCCTCGCCGGCCGAGCCGGTGTACCGCCGCGTCATGCGGGACGTCGAAGCCAAGATCGCGAGTGGCGAGCTTGGGCCGGGCGACCAGTTACCGTCGATCAGCCAGCTCAGCGAGCAGTACCGGTGCTCGGCGCCGACCATCAAGCAGGCGCTGGCTCGGCTACAGGAGCGGGGTGTGCTCCAGGGACATCAGGGCCGGGGCGTGTACGTCACGCCGGCCCCCGACTGACACGCGCGCGCAGGCCGGCCCCACCCACCCCGGAACGGCACGAGACGACCAGCGCCCCGCCTCGGGTTCCCGGGGCGGGGCGCTGGGTCGGTTCGGCCGGCCGGCCGGCTGCTATCCGCCGGCCGGAGCCGCCGCCGGTTGCAGGCAGAGCACTTCCTTGCGATCCGGTACGACGATCGTCTGCGGGGTGTCCGCCGGGCACTCGTTCTTGTCGGTCACCTTCGAGGCGACCTTGAAGACGCCCTGCTCGGCGCAGTCCGCGATCACCGGGGTGCCGCCGGAGTCCTTGACGCAGGCGCCCACCGCCGGGTTGAACGGCGGTGCCGCGTCCTCGCCGCCGATCTTGCCGAGCAGCCAGAGCGTGCCGAGCGGGATCGCCAGCAGCAGTACCGCCGCGACCAGGACCAGGAAGAGCACCTTGCCGTTGCGTACCTGTGGCGTCGGCGGCTCGGTCTTGCTCTCCGACTCCGCCGACTCCGGCTTGAACGAGTCGAACCGTCCGGGTGCACCGTCGTCGGAGCCGCCCCAGCCCGGGCCGGCGGACGCGGGTGAGCCGTACTGCGGCGGGCCGCCGGGCGGTGCCCCGTACGTCCCCGGTCCCGCCCCGGGCGCCCCGTACGTCGTCGGTCCCGCGCCCGCCGGGCCGGGCCGGGCGAATCCGGGCCCGTCCCCGTCCGGCGGCGGGCCGAAGCCCGGCCCTCCGGGCGGTGGCCCGAAGTCGGGCTGTCCGGGCGGGCCGCCGAACCGGTCGGTGCCGGGCGGGGCGGACGCGCCGAACTGGCCGGGACCGGCCTGGCCAGCGCCACCCGGGCCGGGGCCGCCGAACCGGTCCCCGTCGAAGGGTGCCGGTCCACCGAACTGGCCGCCGGACGGTCCGGAGCCGAACCTGTCCGGCTCGCCCTGTCCGGGGCCGCCGAACTGGCCACCACCGGCCGGTCCGGGCCCGAACCGGTCCGGCTCGCCCTGACCGGGACCGCCGAACCGGTCCCCGTCGAACGGGGCGGGTCCGCCGAAGCGGTGCTGTTCGGCCTGTCCGGGCCTGCCGAAACCGTCCGGTTCCGCCTGTCCGGGGCCGCCGAAGCGGTCTCCGTCGAACGGTGCCGGCCCGTTCGGACCGGGCCCGTCCACGCCGACCCCGCCCGGGCCCTGACCGGGCATGCCGCCGGGTCCGATCAGGTCGGCGAAGGGCGAGGCGTTGGCCGGGCGGTTCGGCGTGTCGGACTGCGGCGTCCGGGCGCCGGGAACGGCCATCCGGGTCGCCGGAGGCTCGTCGGAAAAGGCGTCACCGTGCTCGCCCGGCCCCGGCTGGGCCGGTGGCGCACCGTAGACCGTCGGCCCGGCCCGGCGCGCCTCCGCGCTGCCCGGCCGGTCGCCGTCCCAGCCACCGCCGGGCGCGCCGCCCGGCCGGTCGCCGTCCCAACCGGCCGGGCCGGCGGGCGATCCTGGCTGGGCGTCGTCCCAGCCGCCCGGTCCGCTCGCCGGACCCGGCTGCTGGTCGGGTTCGTCCGCGCCGGCCGGGCGGCCGTACACCCTGGGCTTCGGCGCGGGTACCGACGCTGCGGCGGCGAGGTCGGCCGGCGGGAGTACCCGGCTCGCCGCCGGTACGGCGGCACTTCCGGCGACGGCGCGACCGGCGGCCCGCTCGGGTGCGCCCGCCGACTCCGACGTCCCCGGCACGCCGGGTACGGAGACCCGGCCGGCGACCGCCGAATCGGTCGGCACCCTCGGCTGCGGTACGACCGGCGCGGCCCCGGGGGTCGGTGCCGGCGACTGCGGTGCCGCCTCGGAGACCCCGGGCGCCCAGCCGCCCTGTTCCCGGGCCGGCGAGCCGTACTCGCCGGCCGGCTGGCGGTTGGGGGCCGGCGGATAGTCGGCCGGTGGTGCCGCCGCCAGGCTGGCCCCGGGGATCCGGGTCTCCTGCGGCGGCAGCGGTACGGCGTTGCCGGGCGAGATCCCCGGCGCCGGACCCGGCTGGTACGCCGGCCCGTCCGACTCACGCCGCTCGAACTCGGGTCCGCGCCGCTCGAAGTCCGGTCCGCGCCCGTCGAACTCGGGTCCGCGCCGCTCGAAGTCCGGACCGCGCCCGTCGAACTCGGGTCCGCGCCGCTCGAAGTCCGGCTCGCGCCGCTCGAAATCGGGTTCCCGGCGGTCGAACTCCGGCCGGGACGGCTCGAACGGGCCGGGCCTGCCGTCGCCGGGTCCCGCCGACCAGGTCGGCGCCTGAGGTGCCCAGGCGGACGCCTGCGGTGCACCGCCGTGCGGCGGCTCCGGCTCGCCCGGGTGGTTGCGGTCGGCGGGGCGCTGCGGATAGTCGCTCGGCGGCCCACCGGCGTCCGGCCGGGTCCCGGCGTCCGGGCGAGAGCCGGAATCCGGGCGGGACGCCGCGCCCCAGGCCTCGGAGGCCGGCCACGGCTCACCCTCCGGGATGGCCGGGCGGTTGACCGGCGGATAGCTCGGCGGCTCGGCGGGCTGGGCGGGGCTGCCCGCCGCCGACGGGTACGCCGGGCTGCCCGGTGCCGCCGACGGGTAGCCCGGGGCGCCGTACTGCTGGCCGGGGTAGCCGGGGGCGCCGCCGGGCGACGGGTCGGGGTAGCCGGGCGGTCCGCCGGGCTGGTCGGGGTAGCCCTGCGGGCCGGCGGACGCGCCGGACCCGGGCGGATATCCCGGGGGGCCGCTCGACGGCTCGGCGGGCTGGCCGGCACCGGTCCAGCGCGGTGGGCCGGACTGGTTGGGCGGGCTCCCCCACTCCGGCGGGAAGCCCGACCCCTCCGGGGGCGCCGACGGTGCGCCGGCGGCCTCCGGCGGCGGGCCCCACGGGCCGTCCGGCCGGGAGCCGGCCGGGCCCGGGTCTTCGCCCGGAGCTGCCCAGCCGGCCGGGCCGGGGTGCCCGGGGGGCGCACCGGGTGATTCGTTCCAGGCCACCGGCGCGCTGGCCCGGCCCGCCGACGGCGGCGGGGCCCAGCCGGGATCGGCCGGTGGCGTACCAACGGAACCCTGGGGCGGGAACCGGTCGTCGTGGTGTGGTGCGGGGTTGCCGTACGGGGCTGGGCCTGCGGCGCCCGGCGCAGCCTCGTCCGGCCACCGGCCGGGGTGCTGCGGATCCTCGGACGTCATGCGCGCGCCTCCTCCATCACATGTCGGCCGCGCCGGTCTCGCGCGCCGGTCGCCAGCCAGGTTGCCGACGACTCCGGCGCGACACCGGGCTGGGCAAGCTCCCCGCACGGTAGCCGGTACGAACCGGCACCGCTCGGGCAGCGCGGGTCGCCGGGCCCGGTCGTCCAGGGCGAGCCGAACCGACATCTGTTCGGCGTACGTCCTACCGGCCGGTCGGGCGACGACCGAGCCTCACCGTACCGGGCGGTGTCGTGGCGGCGGTACTCCGGTGGCGTGCGGCTGGAAACACCGACGGCCCGCCCGGAGCGCTCCGGACGGGCCGTCGGTGTGGTGCGGAGGAGGTGAGGAGTCTGTCGAGGTCAGCCGTAGTAACGCTGCGCGGCGATCAGGATCTCGTCACGGGCAGCCGGCGAACTGGTCGCCCGCAGTGCCCGCTCGATGGCCCGCGCCCGACGCGCGCTGTCCCGGCGGTTACGAATTCGGTTGAGCATGCTCATGGTGTTGCGCCCCCTGGCTATTCGGTTGTCTCCGCGTCTGATGTGTCCATTGAACCTCGCGGGAGACGCTCCTGCCACCGATTATTAGGTGAGCTGGACCACCAGCCTAAGAATCTAAGGTCTGGCGGTCATCTGCACGATGATTCTTCGTAACCATATGGATACGGCCGGTGTGCCCGGGGGTAACCCGGGACACACCGGCCGCTTCCTGCCAGGTGTTCGTGCCGTGCCGAAGGTCAGGTCCAGCCGAGCAGCGCCGCCTCCGGGTCGGCCAGAAAGTCGCCGACGTCACGCAGGAACCTCGAACCCAACTCGCCGTCGATGATCCGGTGGTCGAAGGAGAGCCCGAGGGTGGTGACCTGCCGCACTCGGATCTTGCCCTTGTGCACCCAGGGCATCTCCCGGACCGCGCCGAAGGCCAGGATCGCCGATTCGCCGGGCGGCAGGATCGGGGTACCGGTGTCGACGCCGAAGACGCCGACGTTGGTGATGGTCAGCGTGCCGCCGGTCATGTCCGCCGGAGCCGTCTTCCCCACCTTGGCGGTCTGCACCAGCGCCGTCATCGCGTCCGCCAGCTCCCGCAGGGTGAGCCGGCCGGCGTCCTTGATGTTCGGCACGATCAGGCCGCGCTCGGTCGCCGCCGCGATGCCGAGGTTGACGTACTCCTTGACGACGATCTCCTCGCCGGCCCAGGTCGAGTTGACCATCGGGTGCCGCCGGACCGCCAGCAGCACGGCCTTGGCGACCAGCAGCAGCGGGGAGACCCGGACGTCCTGCCACTCCCGGCGCTTGCGCAGCCGGTCGAGCGCCTTCATCGAGCGGGTCACGTCGACCGTCAGGAACTCGGTGACGTGCGGCGCGCTGAACGCCGACGCGACCATGTTCTGCGCGGTCAGCTTCCGCACGCCCTTGACCGGAATCCGCTGCTCCCGGTCCGGCCCGAAGGCCGGCGCCGTCGCGGCACCGGTCGTCGGCGCCGGCTCGGCCGCCGTCGTCGCGCCCGCCGCCGCCAGGTGTACGTCGTCCCGGGTGATCGAGCCGAGCGGTCCCGAGCCGGTCAGGGTACGCAGGTCCACCCCGAGATCCTTGGCGAGCTTGCGCACCGGCGGCTTCGCCAGCACCAGTCCACCCGCTCCGGCGGCGGTCCCGCCGGTCCGGGGTGCCGGGGTGGCGGCCGCCGGACGCACCGGCTCGGGCGCTGTCGGGCGTACCGGCTCGGGAGCCGGGGCCGCGACCGGAGCCGGCGCCGGGGCCGCGACCGGAGCCGGCGCCGGGGCCGTCACCGCGACACCGTTCGAGGCCGGTACCCCGGCGCCCTTGCGCGGGCGGCGCTTCGCGGCGCCGGTGCGCGGGCCGTACCCGACCAGCACCGCCGTCCGGCCACCCGGAGCGGGCCCGCCGATCAGCCCGGGCTCGACGGCGCCCTCGGCGGGCGCGATCTCGACGGCGGCCAGCGACGCCGCCGACGGCTCCGGCAGGTCACCGGCGCCCGGGTCGGTGTCCACGGCGAAGATCGGCGAGCCGACGTCGACCACCGTGCCCTCGTCGTGGAAGATCGCGGTGATCTTCCCGGCCCACTTCGCCGGGATCTCGACCGCCGCCTTCGCCGTCTCGACCTCGACCACCGGCTGGTTCAACTCGACGGTGTCGCCGACCGCGACCAGCCACTTGAGGATCTCGCCCTCGGTCAGCCCCTCGCCGAGGTCCGGCAGGGGGAACTCCCGCACCCGCGACATCCCGCTCACCAGCCGAAGGTGCGGTCGACGCCGTCGAGCACCCGGTCGAGGTTGGGCAGGTAGTCCTCCTCCAGCCGGGCGGCCGGATAGGGCGTGTCGAAGCCGGTCACCCGGAGCACCGGGGCCTCCAGGGAGTAGAAGCACTCCTCGGTGATCCGGGCCGCGATCTCGGAACCGAGCCCGAGGTTGCCGGGTGCCTCGTGCACCACCACGCACCGCCCGGTGCGCTTCACCGACTCGTAGACCGGGCCGAGGTCCAGCGGGGAGAGGGTGCGCAGGTCGATGACCTCCAGGTCCCGGCCGTCCTCCTCGGCGGCGCTGGCCGCCTCCATCGCGGTACGCACCATCGGCCCGTACGCCAGCAGCGTGGCGTCCCGGCCCGGCCGGACCACCTGGGCGGCGTGCAGCGGGTACGCGTCACCGAGCGGGGCGTCCAGGTCCACCTGGCCCTTCTCGTGGTAGCGCCGCTTCGGCTCCAGGAAGACGATCGGATCGTCGGAGGCGACCGCCTGCTGGATCATCGTGTACGCGTCCTGCGGCGACGAGCAGGCCACCACCTTGAGCCCGGCGGTGTGCGCGAAGTACGCCTCCGGGGACTCCGAGTGGTGCTCGACCGCGCCGATGCCGCCGCCGAACGGGATCCGGATGACCATCGGCACCCGTACCTTGCCCTGCGAGCGGTAGTGCATCTTGGCCACCTGCGACACGATCTGGTCGTACGCCGGGTAGACGAAGCCGTCGAACTGGATCTCGCAGATCGGCCGGTACCCCCGGATGGAGAGCCCGACCGCGGTGCCGATGATGCCGGACTCGGCGAGCGGAGTGTCGATCACCCGGTTCTCGCCGAAGTCCTTCTGGAGGCCGTCGGTGATCCGGAAGACGCCGCCGAGCTTGCCGACGTCCTCGCCCATGATCACGACCTTGGGGTCGTGCTCCAGTGCGCGGCGCAGGCCGCGGTTGATCGCCTTGCCCAGGGTGAGGGTCTCGGTGGCCATCAGTGCACGCTCCCCTCGAACGAGTCCAGGTAACGGGCGGTGAACTCGCGCTGCGCGTCCACCTCGGGCGAGCCGTTCGGGAAGACGTTGTCGAAGAGGGTCAGTGGCTCGGGGTCGGGCATCTCCAGCACCCGTTCCCGCAGCCGCAGCGCCTCCTGCTTGGCCTGCTCCTCCACCTCGGCCAGGAACGCGTCGTCCGCGATGCCCTGCCTGGTGAGGAACGCCTTGACCCGTGCGATCGGGTCCTTGGCCTGCCAGGCCTCGACCTCGCTGGCGATCCGGTAGCGGGTCGGGTCGTCCGTGGTGGTGTGCGCGCCCATCCGGTAGGTGTACGCCTCGATCAGGGTGGGGCCCTGACCGTGACGCGCGTTGTCCAGCGCCGCCCGGGTCACCGCGTAGGTGGCCAGTACGTCGTTGCCGTCCACCCGTACGCCCGGGAAGCCGAAGCCGGCGGCCCGCTGGTAGAGCGGGATCCGGGTCTGCCGCTCCAGGGGCTCGGAGATCGCGTACTGGTTGTTCTGGCAGAAGAAGACGACCGGGGCGTTGAAGACGGCCGACCAGATGAAGGCCTCGTTCACGTCGCCCTGCGCGGAGGCGCCGTCACCGAAGTAGGCGATCACCGCCTCGCCGTCGTCGGTGCCGGTCCGGCCGTCCATGTTCACGCCCATGGCGTAGCCGGTGGCGTGCAGGGTCTGCGCCCCGATGACGATCGTGTACATGTTGAACTTGAACTCGTTCGGGTCCCAGCCGCCCAGGTCGACGCCGCGGAACAGGCCCAGCGGCATGATCGGGTCGATGCCCCGGCAGTAGAGCACGCCGTGCTCCCGATAGGTCGGGAAGGCCATGTCCTGCGGCCGCAGTGCCCGGCCCGAGCCGACCTGCGCCGCCTCCTGGCCGAGCAGGCTGGCCCAGATGCCCAGCTCGCCCTGCCGCTGCAACGCGGTCGCCTCGGCGTCCAGCCGGCGGACCAGCACCAGGTCCCGGTAGAGGCCGCGGTATTCCTCGTCGGTGAAGTCGACGCTGTATTCCGTGCCGTCCGACCAGGTCACCTTGTCGATCCGGTCGCCCTCGGGCGTGAGTAGTTGCACCAGGTCAGTGCCTGGGGATTTCCCACCAGACCGTGCGGACCGGGGTGTGGCTCGCCTGCCGCGGGCCGTGCCCGCGGGATCGCCCTTCGCCATCCCTATCTCCCTGTCGTTCGTGCGTCGGCACCGGGGGTGTCCCGACCGCGCAGCTCGTGCGCCCGTCCGGCTGGTGCCGGACCGGGGGTGGCTGCCGCGCCTTTCCCCGGTAGGGGTAGCCGCGCGGCGTGGACCAGATTCTGGCCGAGCCTGGTCCACCGAGCGCCGGCACCACGTCCTGCCTGCCGCGGGGTGCGCGAAGGTCGCGGCCGCGTTGCCGTCGGCTCCATATTCGCAGAGCAGGTCGGTATCGCTACAGGTCGGCCTCCGTCGGATCCGGGTCGCCGCCGGCTTCGCACCACATCAACCGATTTGATCGGGTACGCAGGTCGAGTCGATCGAAACTCAGCCGCTGACACGCTGTGTGACGCTGGCCAACACAGGGTTACTCCGCCACTGTAGGTAGCGGCGGCGTCACGGTCGCCGCGACCCGTCCCACCCGGCCGCCGCCTGGCCCGCGCCGCCGACGACGAGGAGTTTTCCGTGCCCAACCACGGTTACGAGCCACCGGCTCCCATGCTGCTGGCCCGGCACCGCCGGTCCGGTGGCGCGCACGTCGGATATCGGAGGGTGACCGGAGTGCACCGGGCGGAGGGGCTCGCCGGTCCGGCCCGCCGGTACCTGTTCACCGTCGCGCTGCTGGCCGGAACCTCCTCGCTGCCGATCATGGCGGCGATCGGCAGCGGCTCGGCGACGGTCTCCGACGGGATGCGCCCGGCCGACGCCACCCCGTTCGTCCCGCCCCCGGTCGGCGCGCCGCCGGAGGTGGTGCCCCGGCAACCGGGCGTGCCGCCGGTGGTGGAGCCCGGACCGGCCGGTACCGGCGCCAGGTCCGAACGGACCGGCTGGCTGCCGCTCCTCGTCCCGCCCGGCGCCGTGCCCGACCGGCCCGGCCCGTCCGGAACCGAACCCGGGCGGTTGCCGCCGCCGGCCGACCCGCCGGGCGCGAACGAGCCGGGGGTACCGGTGCCACCGACCGCCGGGCCGCCGACCCAGTCGCCCGCACCCACCCCGCCACCGGAGACGTCACCCTCGCCGTCGCCGGACGCACCGACCGGGTCGCCGTCCGCGCCGAGCTCGTCGCCCGCGCCGCCGTCCGGCACCGCCGCACCGGCACCGACCGAGCCCGCCGGCTCGCCGACGCCGACCGAGCCTGCGGCCACGCCCGGCCCGACGGCCTCGGCCGGGCCGCCCTCCGCCCCGGTACCGACCCTGCCGCCGGCCACCGCCGCGCCGACCCCGGCACCGACCCCCGTACCGGTACCCGGCAGCCCGCCCGCCGGGACGACCTCCTGAGCCCGGTCCCGGCAGTGCCCGGTGTGCCGCTCAGTGCCGGGTGACCGGCGGGCGGAGCATCGGCGGGTGCAGCAGTTCGGCCGGGCCGCGCCGGAAGAGCTGGGCGGGCCGTCCCCGGTCGCCCTCGGTGACCCGGCCGGCCGGCTCGACGAAACCGGGGGTACTGGTGACCTTGCGGTGGAAGTTGCGCGGGTCCAGCCGGCTGTTCCAGACGGTCTCGTAGACCGTACGCAGCCGGGCGATGGTGAACTCCGGTGGGCAGAACGCGGTGGCCAGCGGGGTGTACTCGAGTTTGGCCCGGGCCCGTTCGAGCCCGTCGGCCAGGATGACGTCGTGGTCGAAGGCGAGTCGGGCGTCGGCGACCCGGGACACCGGGAGCCAGTCCGCCGCCGCCGCGTCCGTACCGGCCACCGGCGTCGGCAGGTCCGGCAGCAGCGCAAGGTACGCCACCGTGACCACCCGGCCCCGGGGGTCCCGTTTCGGCGACCCGTACGTGCCGAGCTGTTCGAGGTGGCCGATCGGCTCGGGGATCCCGGTCTCCTCGGTCAGTTCCCGGGCGGCGGCGTCCGGCAGGTCCTCGTCGAACCCGACGAACCCGCCGGGCAGCGCCCAGCGGTCCTGGTACGGCGGTACGCCCCGGCGTACCAGCAGGATGCAGAGCTCGTCCGCCCGCACGGTGAGGACCACCAGGTCGACGGTCACGGCGAACGGCGGGTACTCGGCCATCTGAATTATCACCACCTTGACGAGAAGCTATCACAGTGGTTATCGTCAGTAGGACGAAAAAGGATTCGGTCCCGCCTCACCGGCCGGACCGAACTACCGGGACGAGGTCGTCGACCGGCAACGACGGCCTTCGGCGGCGCCGGCCCCCGGGCCGGCGCCGCCGCCCGATCGGCTGGCGGGGGGCCAGCCCGGTCACCGGTGGTGCCGGCGGGCCCGGCCTGCTCTCCCAGGTCGCGGCCTGCCGGCCATCGATGGCCGATCATGCGCACCCGTGCCGCCTACCGGCCGGTAAGCACACTCGTGTGGACTATTCACCGGTCAGTGACGTCTGGCTATGCTGACCTCCCTCGATAAGACCGGTAACCCCGGTGACCCGACAGGGAGGCAGCGTGGGTCGCACCAGCAAACGGTGGAGCCGTGGCCTACTGGCCACCACGCTCGTGACAGCACTCGCGGTGACGGCGGCACCAGCGCCGGCACAGGCCAGCTCCGGCCTGGGGAGCCTCGGCTCCTGGGTGCTGCGCAAGGCGGTCACCGCCAAGGGCGTACAGAAGCATCTCAAGGAACTACAGAAGATCGCGGACCGGAACAACGGCAACCGCGCCTCGGGTGCACCCGGATACGACAGGTCGGTCGACTACGCGGAGAAGGTGTTCCGGAACGCGGGATACCGGGTCACCCGGCAGGCGTTCGACTTCCAGACCTTCCTGATCAACACTCCGTCCGAACTGGAACGGGTCTCGGCGCCGGCCGGCGACCTGCCACACAGGATCATGAGCTACTCGGGCAGCGCCGACGTGACCGCCCCGGCCAGCGTGCCGACCGGCGACTCCCAGGGCTGCAACCCCGGCGACTTCGGCCCGGCGAACGTCGGCACCATCGTCGTGATCAGCCGGGGCACCTGCCCGTTCGGACAGAAGGCCAGTACGGCGGCGGCGGCCGGCGCGGCGGCGGTGGTCATCTACAACAACATCCCGGGTGACCTTTCCGGGACCCTCGGCAACGGGTACACCCTGGACTTCGCCGCCCTCGGCGTCTCGCAGGCACTCGGCCAGGAACTGGTCGGCCAGGTCGCGGGCGGGCTCACCCTGCGGGTCTTCACCGACACCTTCCGGGGACAGGCCACCACCGAGAACATCTTCGCCGAGTCGCGCTGGGGCGACCCGGGCAACGTGGTGATGGCCGGCGCCCACCTCGACTCCGTACCGGAGGGTCCGGGCATCAACGACAACGGCAGCGGCAGTGCCGCGCTGCTGGAGATCGCCGAGCAGATGCGTTGGTTCCCGACGAAGAACAAGGTCCGGTTCGCGCTCTGGGGCGCCGAGGAGGCCAACCTGGTCGGCTCGACGTACTACATCGCCAACCTGCCGCAGGCGGAGCGGGACCGGATCGCGCTCTACCTGAACTTCGACATGGTCGGCTCGCCGAACTACGTCCGGTTCGTCTACGACGGCGACAACTCGGCCTTCCCGCCCGGCACCGGGTCGGCGGCCGGACCGCCCGGCTCCGGAGCGATCGAGAAGCTCTTCCACGACTACTTCCGGTCACAGCGACTGGCCTCGGCCGAGACGCCGTTCTCCGGACGCAGTGACTACGGACCGTTCATCGCGGCCGGGGTGGACATCCCGTCCGGCGGCCTCTTCACCGGGGCCGAACTGGTCAAGACGGCCGAGGAGGCCCGGGTCTACGGCGGTACCGCCGGTGCCGCATACGACCCGTGCTACCACCAGGCCTGCGACGACATCGACAACATCAGCCTGAAGGCGATCGACGAGATGTCCGACGCGATCGCGCACGCACTCATCACGTACGCCTACGACACCCGCAGCCTCGGCACCCCGCCGACCGGCCCGGCCAGCGGCACCACCGCGCCGGCCGGTGGCGGTGGCGGCCTGCACGACGACCACGAGGTCGCGAGCTGATCTGACCGGTACGCGGACGACGGGGCGGCGCACTCGCGCCGCCCCGTCGCCGTTACGTGAAGCTGTCGGTGCTCTCCGTTACTGTCGCGCCCGTGACCGCCCCACCCGTAGCCTTGACCTCGTGGCTTCCCCGACCGATCCCGGAGGTTCTCCGATGAGTGCCGCCCCGATCGCCCTCGACCGGCCCGGCCCGCACGGCTACACCACGGCAGACCTGCACGCCCTGCCCGATGACGGCCGGCGCTACGAGCTGATTGACGGGAGCCTCATCGTGTCCCCCTCGGCCACGATCGACCACAACACCATCGCCCGGTGGATCGCCAACATCCTGGAGGATTCCTGTCCCTCTGACGACTACGTGGTCGGCACCGACCAGTCGACGACTGTCGACGAGCACAACGAGCCCCGGCCGGACGTGGTGGTGACCCGGGCGGAGCACCTGCGGCGTACCCCGTTTCCGATCACCGACGCGCTGCTGGTCGTCGAGGTGGTGTCGCCGACCTCGGCGCTGCGGGACACCGAGACCAAGCGGGCCCTCTACGCCCGGGCCGGGGTCCCGGCGTACTGGATCGTGGTGCCGGAGGAGGAGAAGCCGACCATCTCCCTCGCCGAACTGGTGCTCGACGCCGGCAGCCGGAAATACCGCTACGTCACCCACTACACCACCGAGCCGTTCGCGACCGGGCACCCGTGGCCGCTCCGGGTGGACCTGCCCGCGCTGACCGCCCGCCGGGCGAAGCTGTTGCGCCGACCCGGCGGGGAGGACTGAGCGGGCGGGGAGGACTCGGCGGCGGCTCGCTACACCGGGTCGTCGTCCAGGCGCTGCCGGTTCGCCTCGATCCAGGCGTCCAGCGCCGCCGGGTCGTTCGGGTCGACGCCGTCGGCGATGAGCTGGGCCACCGCCGCCGTCGCCGGGCTGCGCCGCTCCCCGGTGGTGTAGAGCCGGACGAACTCCGGCACCATCTCCTCGACCGAGGTGTCGGTCTGGGCCGCCGCCTCGGCCGGCAGTCCGCGCAGCCGGGCGGCGTACGCGGCCCAGCTCCGGACCACCCGGGGCAGCATCGCCGCGTCGTCCATGTCGAGTACCGCCCGCCGGTGCACCCAGTCGAGCAGGAAGAGACCGGCCACCGCCGGGCTCCACCGCAGCGGATCCGGGTCGGAGAAGCTCGCCGAGTGGTCGAGGACCAGGCTGAGGCAGAAGTGCAGTGAGGCGAGGTCGGCCTCGGGCACCTCGGGCAGCCCGAACCGGGCCGCCTCGGGCGAGGCGAGGAAGGCCCGGACCAGCCGGTCCCGCTCCGCCGAGGAGAGCGGCTCCGGCTCGTCGGGGAGGGCAGCGGTCGACGCCGCCCGGGGCAGCAACGCCAGCCGGGCACCGACCAGCGTCCGGTCGGTGGCCAGCGAACCCTCGTCGGGCAGGTCGCCCAGCTCGTCGGTGATGTCCAGGTGCCGGGCCACCTCGTCGCGCAGCCGGGCCGGATCCTCCTCGCGGAACCAGGTCAGCGCGTCGCCGGCACACATCTCCCGGACCTGTCCGAGGATCCGCTCGGCGGGGCCGCCGACGAAGACGTCCTTGGTGATCCCGATGTTGTGGTCGACCAGGGCCACCACGGCGTGCTCCGGGCCACCCGACGCGGTGTCGTCGTAGGCGAAGGTGGCGAGGTAGGAGGTCTGGTCGCCGTACACGTCGCCGTAGGCGTAGCTGCCGGTCAGGCGTACCTTGCCGAGCTGGCCGGACCAGGACGGGGCCTGCGTTCCCGGCTTGACCGAGGCGGCACCGGCGGCGTCCGGCACCAGGGCCGCGAAGACGGTCCGGATCGTGGTCGCGGCGGCGGTACGCCGACGGGAGGTCGCGGAGAGGAAGTCGCCGACGAAGTCCCGGACGGCGTTGTTGCGGTCTTCCTCCGCGATCGCGTAGACGCTGCCCAGCAGGGCGGTGCCGAGCATTTCGGCGTCGAGCGCGCAGTCGAGCTTGGTCACGTCGCGGGCGGCATGCAACACGGCTTCAAAGGGGGTCCGAGGCGAGGCCATGGATCGACCCTACGCCCGTCGGTGGCGGTCCAGCATCAGCAGCGCGCCGGGACCGAGCACGCCGAGCAGCAGCGTCCCCCGGCTGGCGAGCAGATCGGCACTGCTCAGCGTCCCGACGTGCCCCAGATGGAAGACCAGGTGCACGGTACTGAAGATCAGCAGCCCGGTCAGCACCACGGCGGTGACCCGCCGGTCGTCGAACCGGGCGGCGGCCAGCAGCATCACGCCGAGGGTCAGGAACGCCGCCCCGACGTCGGTCATCAGGTGCGAGTTGTACGGCGGGTAGCCGGCCGTCCAGGCCAGTCCGAAGCCGGGGAAGGTGTCGAAGAACCAGCGCGGGGCCAGTACGGCCGGCACTCCCCAGGAGACGTGGAGTACGCCGAGCAGCGCCAGCCCGCCCCGGACCAGGACCGGCCGCCACCTGCCGAGGGTCGCCGACGCGCCGTCGTTCGTCGAGGCGCTCTCGTTCGTCGGCACGCTGTCGTTCGTCGGGGCGCTGTCGTTCGTCGAGGTGCCGTCGGTCATCGGCGACGTGCCGACGCGACGGCCAGCGCGGACCGCGCCTCGGCGTACGCGCGCAGCACCTCGCGGACCGGGGTCACCACGTACCCCCGGGCGGCCTCGGCCACCGCGTCGTGCATCCGCCCCTCGGCCCGCCACCGGGCCCGCCGGGCCGCCCACCTGATCACCGGCTTGACCAGCAGGGAGAGCAGTGCACCGCAGAGCAGGCCGCCGAGCAGCGCGACGGTGGGCAGCGGCACCGCCCCGACCATCGGGTAGTCCAGTTCCGGCAGCCCGAGGGCGCGTACCGCGTAACCGAAGAGCAGCCAGCCCAGGCCGATGGCGGCGGCGACGGTCACCAGCCACTGCACGGCGTTGACCAGCCGCCACCAGACCGGCCGGCGGTCCATCCCGAGGTCGGTGGTGGCGACGGCCCGGTCGAGCGCGTCGGGCAGGTCGGCCAGCCGGGACCGGGACGCCGCGGTCACCGCCGCCGACCAGGGACCGGGCAGGGTCGCGGCGGCCCGGTCGGCGACCGCCCGGACGGCCAGCCCGACCGCGGAACGCTGCGCCGCGGTCGGCTCGGGTACCGAGGTCGCGGCCACCGGCGGGCGGTCGAGGCCGAGCAGTCCACCCGGCTCGGGTACCCGTTCCGGCTCGGCGGGTCCCTCGGCCAGGTGCAGCCGGCGGAGCGGGTCGGGGCGGAGCCGGCGCAGGCCCCTGGCCAGCGGCCAGCCGGTCGCCGCCACCGCCCGGTGCCGGTACGCCTGCTCGGTCGCCTCCGCCACCGCTGGTACGCCCGCCGCGCCGGCCAGCGCGTCGATCAGCCGGCGGATCGTCGGCCGGTCGACGTCGTCGTCGGCCCGTCCGGAGTCGACCAGCTCGCCGAGCCCGTCGACGACCGTGTCGACGTCGCCGGAGAGCCGGCGCAGCGCGGCCTGCCGCTGTGCGACCGCCTGCTCCAGGGCGGCCCGCAGCGGTGCCGTACCGGCGTCGGTCAGCGCCGAGGTGGCGAGCACCGGCACCCCGTCGAGCTGGTCGGCGTCGACCAGTCGGCGCAGGTCGGCCAGCACCCGGGGCAGCTCGTCCGGGGCCAGCCGGTCGGCCTGGTTGAGCACCACCACGGTGACGTCCCGGTGCCGGTGGAACTCGCGCAGGTAGCTGCGGTGCAGCACCTTGTCGGCGTACTTCTGCGGGTCGACCACCCAGACGACGAGGTCGACCAGGCCGAGCAGCCGGTCCACCTCGGAGCGGTGCGACCACTCGACCGAGTCGAAGTCGGGCAGGTCGAGCAGGACCAGGCCGTGCAGGGCCGCCTCGTCGGCGCCGTCCAGCGCGCTCTCCCGGACGAACCGGTGCCGGGGCAGTACGCCGACCCAGTCGAGTAGCCGGGTCGCGTCGTCCAGCGGCCCCCAGACGCAGGCGTGGGTGACCCCGGTGGTCGGCCGGCGCACCCCGACCGGTGACATCTCGAACCGGGCCAGCGAGTTGAAGAGGCTGGACTTGCCGCTGCCGGTGGCACCGGCCAGCGCCACCACGGTGTGGTTCAGCGAGAGCGCCAGCCGGGTGCCGGCCCGCTCGATCAGGGTGTGCGCCGCGACCAGCCGCTCGTCGGGCAGGTGGCCGTCGACGGCGCCGAGGAACCGGTTGACCGCGTGCAGGCGCTCGACCAGCCGGTCCGGGTCGGCCCGCTGGTCGGGGCGGATCGCGTCCCGGACCCTGCCCAGGATGTCGGTCATCGGGTCGCCTCCGCTCCGGCCGTCTCGCCCGCGTCGCCCCGCGCGGCGTCGACCAGCCGGGCCGCCTCGCGGAGCTGGTCGCCGTGTGCGGCGTCGACACCGGCCGCCGCGGTGCGGGCCAGGTAGCGGGCCGCCTCCTCGTCGAAGAGTCGGTCGACCATACCGAGCAGGTCGGCCCGGGCCCGGGTGGCCAGGGTACGGATCGCCTGGTCGCCGAAGATCGCTTCGAGTACCTTCTGCGCGGCGACGGTGGTGCCGCCGGCCGCCGCCACCTCCAGGCCGGTCGGGATGAACGCGGTGGAGGCGAAGACCGCGATCATCACCGCCAGGCCGGTGGCGTTCACCGCGTACGCCGCGCTGCGGGCCACGAACCGCTTGTCGCCGCCCTGGGCGCGGACGAGTTCCAGTACGTCGCGCTGCCAGTCCCGGACCAGCCGCTCGGCGCGTTCGGGCAGGTCCTCGGCGGGCCGGGACAGCTCGGGGGTGAGCAGTGCCGCGCCGGCCGGGTGGGTCTGCCAGGCCGCGGCGGTCTGCTCGGCGGCCGTGGCGGCCGCCTCGCGCAGCAGGGTGACGAGCTGCGACTCGATCGCGCTGCGGAGCTGGGCGTTCGGGGCGGGCCGGCCGGTCAGCGCGGCGACGACCCGGTCGCGGAGCTGGCCGACCCGGGCCTCCAGGGTGCGGAAGAGCTCGCCGGTACCGACGAACTCCTGCCAGCGGGCCAGCACCTCGCCCCGGAGCAGCCGGCCGTCCCGCAGCGCCTCCTCGACCGAGCGGCGGGCGCCCCGATAGCCGCTGCGGACCCGTTCGTCCAGCGCCTGTGCGGCGTTCGCCTGCTGGTCGGCGGCGGTGGCCAGGCTCTCGACGGCCGGGACCAGCGCGGCGACGGCGCCGTGCAGGGTCTGTCGGATCACCGCGGCCCGGGCCTCCGAGTCGGCGGCGAGCCGGCCGAACCAGGAGCGCAGCGGCTCGGTCAGCCGTCCGGGCAGCAGCCCCTGCCCGTCGACCACGGTCTCGGGGAGTACGAAGAGCGGTGCGGCGCCGAGCTGGTGTTCGGCGAGCATCTCGGCCAGGTGCGCGGCCACCTCGTCGGTGGCGGCCGGTGGTACCCGGTCGAGGACCAGCGCGATCGCGGTGCCGCGCAGCCGCGCGGTGTGCAGCAGTTCCCAGGGCACCGCGTCGGCGTACCGGGCGGCGGTGGTGACGAAGAGCCAGAGGTCGGCGGCGGCGAGCAGTTGGGCCGCGAGCACCCGGTTGGCGTCCACCACCGAGTCGATGTCGGGGGCGTCCAGGAAGGCCAGCCCGGCGGGGAGGGCCGGCGCGGTGACCAGGTGCAGGGTGTCCGGCTGGTCCCCGGGGGTGGTGGTCCGGGTCAGTCCGGGCAGCAGGTCGCCCTGGCGGAACCACGCCGAGTCGAGCGGGCTGCAGACGAGCACCGGGGAGCGGGTGGTCGGCCGGAGCACCCCGACGCTGCTGACCCGGGCCTGGACCAGGCTGTTGACCAGGGTCGACTTGCCGGCGCCGGTCGAGCCGCCGACGACCACCAGCAGCGGCGCGTCGAGCCGGGCGAGTCGCGGCAGCAGGTAGTCGGCGAGCTGGGCGCGCAGCGTCGAGCCGAGCTGTCGGGCCTCGTCCGCCCCGGGCAGCGTCAGCGGATAGGCGGTGACGTCGATCGCCGCCCGCAGCCGGGTGAGCGCCCAGCGCAGGTCCGACCCGTCCCCGGCCGGGGAGTCCGCGGCGGGGGCGGTCCCGGGCGGCACGGGGGCGGTCGGCAGCTGCTCCGTCGCGGCGGCCGGGTCTGCCGGTGGATGCCGTGGAGTGCTTTCCGCCGGCTCGCGACCCGCGTCGGCGATGGGGGTTTCCGGGCCGACCAGGGGCGTGCCGAGGCCGGTGGCCGGTTCGCCGTGGGTCGTCACGGGGTAAAGACTGCCCGATCCCTGCAACACAGACAACAGGCACGGTTGCTCGCGGATCAGCGCGGCGCCGGCCGTCGGTTTCCTCGCCGGGTGTCCGGATCCCCACGACCACTGTCGATGCACCGGCGGGTGGAGGGATTCGCCGTGGTGAGGACCCCGGGGTGGGTTGCGTCGATGTGACTCAAGTCCGACTTTGCACGTACGGCGGATCGTGGCACTATTGAGTCCGGTCCACTCAACTTGCGGTGGGTGCAGTGCGGGCGGTGCCCGTCACCTGCCTTGTAACGAAGCGAGGAAGCGAAGATGGCACGTGCGGTCGGCATCGACCTCGGCACGACGAATTCCTGCGTCAGCGTTCTCGAAGGCGGTGAGCCCACCGTCATCGCGAACGCCGAGGGCTCGCGGACGACTCCTTCTATCGTCGCGTTCGCCCGCAACGGCGAGGTGCTCGTCGGTGAGGTCGCCAAGCGTCAGGCGGTGACCAACCCGGACCGGACCATCCGGTCGGTCAAGCGGGAGATGGGCACCAACTGGTCCGTCGACATCGACGGAAAGAAGTACACCTCACAGGAGATCTCCGCCCGGACGCTGATGAAGCTCAAGCGGGACGCCGAGGCGTACCTGGGCGAGCGGATCACCGACGCCGTGATCACGGTTCCGGCGTACTTCAGCGACGCCCAGCGGACCGCCACCAAGGAGGCCGGGGAGATCGCCGGCTTCAACGTGCTGCGGATCGTGAACGAGCCGACCGCGGCGGCGCTGGCGTACGGGCTGGACAAGGGCTCCAAGGAGCAGACCGTCCTGGTCTTCGACCTCGGTGGCGGCACCTTCGACGTGTCGCTGCTGGAGCTGGCCGAGGGGGTCATCGAGGTCAAGTCGACCAGCGGTGACAACCACCTCGGTGGCGACGACTGGGACGAGCGGATCATCGACCACCTGGTGAAGACCTTCCGGGGCCAGCACGGCGTCGACCTGTCCCAGGACAAGATGGCGATGCAGCGGCTGCGCGAGGCGGCCGAGAAGGCCAAGATCGAGCTTTCCGCCGCCACCACCACCAGCATCAACCTGCCGTACATCACCGCCGGCCCGGCGGGTGGCGACGGTGCCCCGTCGGCGCCGCTGCACCTCGACGTGACGCTGACCCGGGCGGAGTTCCAGCGGATGACGCAGGACCTGCTCGACCGCTGCAAGGGCCCGTTCGACCAGGCCATCAAGGACGCCGGGGTCAAGGTCTCCGACGTCGACCACGTGATCCTGGTCGGCGGCTCGACCCGGATGCCGGCCGTCTCCGAGCTGGTCAAGCAGCTCACCGGCCGCGAGCCCAACAAGGGCGTCAACCCGGACGAGGTCGTCGCGGTCGGTGCCGCGCTCCAGGCCGGTGTGCTCAAGGGCGAGGTCAAGGACGTCCTGCTGCTCGACGTGACCCCGCTGTCGCTGGGCATCGAGACCAAGGGCGGCATCTTCACCAAGCTGATCGAGCGCAACACGACCATCCCGACCAAGCGCTCGGAGGTCTTCACCACCGCCGACGACAACCAGCCGTCGGTGCTGATCCAGGTCTTCCAGGGCGAGCGGGACATCGCGGCCTACAACAAGAAGCTCGGCACCTTCGAGCTGACCGGCCTGCCGCCGGCGCCGCGCGGCGTACCGCAGATCGAGGTCACCTTCGACATCGACGCGAACGGCATCGTGCACGTCAACGCGAAGGACCTCGGCACCGGCAAGGAGCAGTCGATGACGATCACCGGCGGCTCGGCGCTGCCGAAGGACGACATCGAGCGGATGATGCGGGACGCCCAGGACCACGCCGACGAGGACAAGCGGCGCCGGGACGAGGCGGAGACCCGCAACCAGGCCGAGCAGCTCCAGTGGCAGACCGAGAAGTTCCTCGCCGAGAGCGGGGACAAGCTGCCGGCCGAGCCGCGCGACAAGATCAACGAGGCGCTCGGCGACCTGCGCTCCGCGCTCGGCGGCACCGACCTGGAGAACGTCAAGTCGGCGCACGAGAAGCTGCTCAAGGTCTCCCAGGAGGCCGGCTCGCTGCTCTACGCGCAGCAGCAGGCCGAGCAGCAGGGGCAGCCGGGTGCCGCGGGTGCCGGCCCGGAAGGCGGCCCGACCGGTGCCAAGGGCGGCGCCGACGACGTGGTGGACGCGGAGATCGTCGACGAGGACGACAAGAAGTGACGACGCGTTCGGTGCGTACCCGGGCTGGCCGTAAGCACAACGGATCGAGGTAATTGAATGACGGACAAGCCACGAGCCGCCGATCCGGAACCCACCGGGTCGGCGCCGGGTGGCTCCGCGACCGCCGACCCTGCCTCGGGCACGGCCGGCGAGGGCGTCGTCATCCGGAACAACCGGAAGATCAATCTGACCGACGAGCAGCCGGTCCCGGACGGTACGACCGACGGCACCAGGCTGGCGGCGAAGGACCCGAACCCGGATCCGGAGCCGCCGGGTGACGCCGAGCCGGTGGTGGCCGCCGGTGAGGTCGACGACACCGGTTCGAGCGGTGCCGCCGCCTCCGTGGACGACGCGAAGTCGGCCGAGGACGGGCCGGAGGTGATCGACGACGCGACGACCGAACGGGGCGGGGCGACCACCGACGACTCCGGTGACCCGACCTCCCCGGTGGTGGACGAGGACGAACTCGCCGAGGTGCTGGCGGAGGGACCACCGTCCGGCACGGACGGGCCGGTGGTGGACGCCCCGGTCAAGCCGGTCACCGAGGCCGACGCCGACGGGCCCGGCCCGCTCGGCGCCGAGCTCGGGGCGCTCCGGGCGGAGCTGGACGAGCGGACCAGGGACCTCCAGCGGGTGACCGCGGAGTTCGCCAACTACCGCCGGCGGATGGACCGGGAGCGGGCCAGGGACGCCGACCGGGCCACCCGGGTCGTACTCGCCGCGCTGCTGCCCGTCCTCGACGACCTGGACCGGGCCCGTGAGCACGGCGACCTGGTCGGGCCGTTCGGCACGGTGGCGGACCAGTTGATCGGGGCACTGGCCAAGTTCGGGCTGACCCCGTTCGGCGAGAAGGGCGACCCCTTCGACCCGAACCAGCACGAGGCGGTCGCGCACCAGACCTCGGCCGAGGTCACCGAGCCGACCTGTGTGGAGGTACTGCGCCGCGGCTACCAGGTCAACGACGCGCTGCTGCGGCCGGCGATGGTCGCGGTGGCCGACCCGGAGCCGGAGTGAGCGCTCCGGCGCCAGCGGAAACCGGGTCGAAGCGAGGTTGAGCCGGTGCGTCGCGGTCGAGGTGCCGTCCGTAAGCCGTCCGTCGGACGGGGTGCGGGCGGCACCTCGACCGCGCCACAGGGGAAGGGGGTGGACGACCGATGAGTTCCAAAGACTGGCTGGAGAAGGACTTCTACGCCGTGCTGGGGGTGGCCAAGTCCGCCTCTCCTGACGAGATCAAGAAGGCGTACCGGAAGCTGGCCAGGGAATCGCACCCGGACCACAACCCGGGTGACGCCCAGGCCGAGGAGCGGTTCAAGGCCGTCTCCGAGGCGTACGACGTGCTCGCCGACGCGCGCAAGCGCAAGGAGTACGACGAGATGCGCTCGCTCTTCGGGTCGGGCGCGTTCCGCCGCAACGCCCGGACGGGCGGGCCCGGCGGTTACCCGTTCGACGTCTCGGACCTCTTCGGCGGGGCCGGCCAGCCGGGCGGCGCGGCCGGCGGTGACCGCCGGTTCGGCGGGGCGGGCTTCTCCGACCTGTTCAGTTCGATCTTCTCCGGCGGCGGTCCGACCCGGACCCGTGGCCCGGCCCGGGGCCGGGACGTGGAGGCCGAGGTCATGCTCGACTTCGGCGACGCGGTACGCGGGGTGACGGTGCCGCTGACGCTGCGCGCTCCCGGCGTCTGCGACACCTGCCACGGTGACGGCGCCAAGCCGGGGACGCTGCCCCAGACCTGCCCGCAGTGCCGGGGAGCCGGGGTCGTCACCCGCAACCAGGGCTCGTTCAGCTTCTCGGAGCCGTGCCGGGAGTGCCAGGGCGTCGGCACGATCGTCGAGGAGAAGTGCCCGGAGTGCCGGGGTACTGGCGGGGTGACCAAGTCCCGCACGCTCAACGTCCGGTTTCCGGCCGGGGTCGCGGACGGCCAGCGGATCCGGCTCGCCGGCCGGGGTGAGCCGGGTGACCGGGGCGGCCCGCCCGGCGACCTGTACGTCCTGGTCAAGGTCCGCTCCGACGACCTCTTCGGGCGCAGCGGCGACGACCTGACCCTGACCGTGCCGATCACCATCGCGGAGGCGGTGCTCGGGACGGACCTGCGGGTGCCCACCCTGGATTCGGCGGTGACCCTGCGGGTGCCGCCGGGCACCCCGAGCGGCCGTACGCTGCGAGCCCGGGGCCGGGGTGTGGTCCGGCGGGACGGCCAGGCCGGCGACCTGCTGGTGACGGTGGAGATCGTGGTCCCCGAGCAGCTCTCGCCGGAGGCGAGGAAGGCACTGGAGGAGTTCGCCGCGCAGACCCCGGCGGCGGCACGGGAACATCTCGACGCCCGGGTGCGTCGTTTCAACTGAGCTGTTGGCAACGCGGAGGTGATCAAGGTGGCCGAGGAGTACGTCGTCGTCTCGATCGAGCAGGCGTCCGACGCCAAGGTTCTGATGATCTCGGTCGCGGCCCGGATGGCCGGCATGCACCCGCAGACGCTGCGGCAGTACGACCGGATGGGGCTGGTGCAGCCCGGCCGCGCCCCGGGCGGCGGGCGCCGGTACAGCGTCCGCGACGTCGCGCTGCTCCGTGAGGTGCAGCGGCTCAGCCAGGACGACGGCGTCAACCTGGCCGGCATCAAGCGGATCATCGTGCTGGAGCAGATGGTCGACGAGCTCCAGCAGCGGATCGCGGGCCTACAGGCCGAGCTGGAGGCCGCCTACCGCCGGGTGGCCGAGCTGGAGGCGCTGGGCGGGCTGCCCCGCCGGGACCTGGTGCCGACCAACCGGCCCTCCACCGCGCTGGTCGTCTGGCGCCCCCGCCGCAGCGCCGACCCCTCGGCCTGATCCGGAGGTCGGCCGGGGGCGCCGAACCGACCCGGGGGTGGCCGTTCCCGCATCACGGGACGTCGGGATACCCCCGTGGGGTGTCCGAAACCATTACCCTGGGTGTTTCGGGAACATTACGCCCGATTCTCGTAATCCATTAGCGAGAAGGCTCGGAAACCATTACCCCGAGCGCGCCGCCAGCCATCACCGTACATAGCGGTGACGTCGGAGTCCGGTGGTCTGTTGATCGCCGGATCTTTCCGTCGTACGCCCGGCAAAGGTCATGGAGCGTCTTGTCCGTCCGCCCCGGCGAGTGGGGGTGCGGGCGGTGGGTCGCCCAGTGGTGTCCCGGTGCCGCGCTATGACGCGGTCCTGCGGATGCCTGTGATCTGATCCGACGCAATTGATCAGCAGTTCTTGAAATGTCCTGGGTTACAAGATTGTTTTATTGACGGCCATCAATGTTATGACTATGGTGGGCTGCGGGCGCGACCGCATCGCGACGACCGGAAGGGAACTACCATGTCCAACGTGATGGCTGTCGGCGGCGTACTCGCGGCATTGTTTGCCTCGACGGTAGCTACCGAGCCTTTGGTGACTCCTGCCGAGAGGATCACCATCAGCGTGGAGACCGTCAACGGATCGGGCTGCCCGGCGGGGACGGCCGAGGTGAGCACCGCAGCCGACAACACGGCCTTCACGGTGAGCTACAGCGACTACTTCGTCCTGGCCGGTGCCGGGGCGAAGCCGACCGAGTTCAGGAAGAACTGCCAGCTCAACCTGCGGGTGAACATCCCACAGGGGCTCACCTTCGCGGTGGCCCAGGTGGACCTTCAGGGCTACGCGTACCTCCAGCGGGGGGCCAGCGGCTCGCAGCACTCGCACTACTACTGGATGGGCAGCTCGTCCACCGCACAGACCAGCCACGAGTTCACCGGGCCGTACAACGGCGGCTGGCGTACCTCCGACCGGGCGGCTGCCCTGGTCTACGCACCCTGCGGCGAGGCGCGGAACCTCAATGTCAACACCGAGTTGCGGGTCGACGGTGGCAACGCGGACAACGGCACGAGCTTCATGGCGATGGACTCGAGCCGGGGCAGTGTGCGCAGCGTCTACCACCTCAGCTGGAAAGAGTGCTGATCGCGACGCCGTAAACGCGTCCCCTTACGGCGGTCTGTGGGGTTAGCGCGAATTAGGGCCCCTGGGTCGGCCGATGGAATTGAATGTCCATCGTGCCTGACCCAGGGGCCCTCCGCGTTTTCCGCCGCAAGTCGCAGTACTACCACCTTTTCGGCCATTACTCATTCAACTTTAGGACATTGACGAACATCAATAAATAGCGTTAAAGTATGCATGCGCGCGCGTCATTATCGCCACGATCGGGAGGGAACCCATGATCAGTGTGCTGGCCATTGGCAGTCTCGTTGCCTCGATGCTCGGCGGGATTGTCATCCCGACGGATCCGCCTGTGGAGCCTCCAGAAGAGCAGATTGTCATCGAGGTCATTACCATCAATGGTTCGGGTTGCCCGGCCGGGACCGCGGCCGTCGCGGTCGCCCCCGACAACACCGCCTTCACGGTGACCTACAGCGACTATCTCGCCCAGGTCGGCGTGGGGGCGCGGCCGACCGACGCCCGGAAGAACTGCCAGCTGGCCCTGCAGGTACACGTCCCGGAGGGCTTCACCTACGCCATTCTCCAGGCCGACTACCGCGGCTACGCCTACCTGGCCAACGGTGCGACCGCGGTGTCCCGGGCGAACTACTACTTCCAGGGCTCCTCGCCGACGACGTACAAGAACCACAACTTCAGCGGCCCGCTGGACGACAGTTGGCAGACCACCGACACCTCGGAACTCACCTCGGTGAGCTACGCGCCCTGCGGGGAGATGCGCTTCCTCAACATCAACACCGAACTGCGGGTGAACGTCGGGACGTCCAACCCGGCGACCACCACCAGCTTCATGGCGATGGACTCGACCGATGGTGGCATCAACACCATCTACCACTTCGCATGGAAGAAGTGCGAAGAGTCCTGACGTGATGCCTCCGGGTTGGGATGCGGGAATCTGCTCCGGCATCCCGGCCCTGGGGGCGGGGGCCCGCCCGGTCGGCGTTGTCCGGGCCGAGCGGGCACCGGCGAAGAGGGCCATCCGATCGATGGATGACGTTTGATACATCGCGCGGGCAACGGCTCGCGCGACGGTGACCGAAGGGAGCCCCGGAAATGTTGCACACATTAGTCATCGGCAGCCTGGCGGCGTCGTTAATGGGCCTGCCGGTACTCGCCGACCCCGTGCCGACCACGAATCCGCCGGCCGAGCGCATCACCATCGAGGTCAAGACGGTCAACGGGTCGGGCTGCCGGCTCGGGACGGCGGCGGTCGCCGCGGCGCCGGACAACACCGCCTTCACGGTGACCTACAGCGACTACCTCGCCCAGGCCGGCGCGGGTGCCGCACCGACCGACTTCCGGAAGAACTGCCAACTGGTCCTCCAGGTGAACGTCCCGGGCGGCTTCACGTACGCGATCCGGCAGGCCGACTACCGCGGCTTCGCCCACCTCGAACGCGGCGCCAGCGGCATGCAACGGGCGAGCTACTACATCCAGGGGACGTCGCCGACGGCGACCGAGACGCACAACATCCCCGGTCCGCTCAGTGACAACTGGCAGACCACCGACGTCACGGACATGGCCGAACTGGTCTACGCCCCGTGCGGCGAGGTCCGGCTGCTGAACATCAACACCGAGCTGCGGGTGAACCGCGGTACGTCGGACCCGAAGACCACCAGCTTCATGATGATGGACTCGACCGACAGCAGCGTCAGCACCACGTACCACTTCAACTGGATGCGGTGCGACTAGTCCTCGCCGGGAACGGGTCCCGGTGGGCACGAGGCAGGGCGACATCCACACGCACCGGTACGGCAACCGCCGACCGGCGTCGTGACGCTTCAAGCGAAGAACTCCGCTGGCGCTCGTCGAGAGGTGCTTCGAGCGCCAGCTCTTCCTGTCCCGGCCGGCACAGCGACCCCGATGGTCCGCCCGGCCCGCTGCCCGGTTCCGGCCCGCCGGACCGGTGAGATCAGTAACCTGGCTGATGGCGCGAGTTCCGCGGTCGCGGTCCTCCGGTACGCAGGTCAGGTCCCGTGCTCCGCGCCGGCACCAGCTGGTGGTCCGGGGTCCACGGGGGGTCCCGGCCCACCGCTCGCCCGGGCTCAGCTCAACCGGCGCCCCTGCCGCACCAGGCCGCCCTCGCACCAGTCGCGGTAGTCGAACAGCTCCGGCCTCGCCTGGAGCATCCGGGTGTTGTGCGCCCAGATGACCATCGGCTCGTCACCGACCCGCTCGGCCTGCTCGACCAGCTTCCGCAACCGCCGCTTCGGATGCGCCTGGAACTTGGTCCGGATGCCGTCCGCGGCGTAGATGTAGAGGCAGTGCAGCGCGAAGCGGCGGGCCGGACAGGACGGGTCCATCGCCAGATCGAAGAGGGTGCCGATCAGCCGGTCTCCCGAGACCAGCAGGTCCCAGTCCTTCGGCATCGTGTGCAACGGCACCGAGTCCGGCTCGTAGGCCCAGGCCCGAAGCTCGGCGGGGGACGGGTCCACCGGGTTGGCAAAGCCCCGGAACGCTGAGTCCTGCACGCTCAACGGGCCGCCTTTCCGCTCGCGCGGCTGCCGGCACGCCGGCACCGCGGGTACCTGTGGCTACTGCGGCGACACGGTAACGCGCTGTTGCCAACCTGCGAAAGGGTCGCCACGTGCTATTTCATCAACCCGTTACGCGTTGGTGGAACCGGCCGAACGGTGATCCCGGTATGTGGGGCGCGACACCCGCCGCGCCCCGACTCACTCCGTCGCCGGAGCCGGTGCCGGGCCACCGGGGGCGGCCCGGCGGCGCAGCCACCGCTTGAACCAGGCGAAGTCGGGCAGCCGGGCCAACATCGGGCCGGTCACCACGGTGATCAGCACGTACGCGGTGGCCAGCGGGCCGAGTTGCGGATTGACCACGCTGGTGGCGACGGCCAGCCCGGCGATGACGATGGAGAACTCGCCGCGCGGCGCCAGGGCCAGCCCGGCCCGCCACCGGCCCGGCAGCCCGATGCCGACCCGTTTCGCCGCCACGTAACCGGTCAGCACCTTGGTGGCCATGGTGACCACGGCCAGGGCCAGGGCCGGCAGCAGCACCGGTGGGATCGCCCGGGGATCGGTGTTCAGCCCGAAGAAGACGAAGAAGACGGCGGCGAAGAGGTCCCGCAGCGGCGAGAGCAGCTCGGTCGCGTTGTGTGCCACCGGCCCGGAAAGGGCGATGCCGACCAGGAACGCGCCGACCGCCGCCGACACCTGGAGCCCGGCCGCGATGCCGGCGACCAGCAGGGTCAGCCCGAGTACGCCGAGCAGCAGCGCCTCCGGGTCCCGGGCGGAGAGCATCCGGGAGATGAAGTGGCCGTACCGGATCGCCACCACCAGCACGACGACCACGGTGAAGACCGCGACGGCCAGTGCGATACCGCCGCCGAGCAGGCTCTGGCCGCTGAGGATCGCGGTGACCAGCGGCAGGTAGAGCGCCATCGCGAGGTCCTCGATGACCAGCACCGACAGGATGACCGGGGTTTCCCGGTTACCGACCCGGCCGAGGTCGGCCAGTACCTTGGCGATGACGCCGGACGAGGAGACCCAGGTGACCCCGGCCAGCACGATCGCGCCGATCCAGCCCCAGCCGAGCAGCAGCCCGAAGGCCGCACCGGGCAGCGCGTTGAGCAGGCCGTCGATCAGTCCGGCCGGGGCGGCGGCGCGCAGGTTGCCGACGAGTTCGTCGGCGGAGTACTCCAGGCCCAGCATGACCAGCAGCAGGATCACGCCGATCTCGGCGCCGACCTCGAAGAACTCCTCGCTGGCCGAGAGTGGCACCAGCCCGCCGTGCCCGAAGGCGAGCCCGGCGAGCAGGTAGAGCGGGATCGGCGAGAGCCCGATCCGCCGGCTGAGCCGGCTGAGCAGTCCGAGGGCGAGTAGCAGGGCGCCCGTTTCGATGAGCAGGACTGTGGTGTGGTGCATACGCCTCAGCCGTCCGGGTCGGTCTCGGCGAGGATCGCGGTGACACCGTCCAGTCCCTGGCGGGTGCCAACCACGACCACCACATCGCCGGCCTCGAACCGGAAGGTCGGATCGGGTGAGGCGATCACCTCGCGCTCCCGCAGGACCGCGACGATGGATGCGCCGGTACGGGTGCGGGTCTGCGTGTCGCCCAGCCGCCGGCCGACGTACCGCGAGCCGGCCGGGATGGCGATCTGCTCGGTGAGCAGCCCGGCGGCCTGCTGGCGCAGCCCGGAGAGCTGGCCGAGCATCAGGGAGGCGCCGAGAATGTCGGCCAGCGCCTCCGCCTCGTCGTCGGTGAGCGGGACGTCGGCGGTGCAGGAGTCCGGATCGTCCGGGTCGTAGAGCACCAGATCGCGTCGGCCGTTGCGGTGTGTGACCACACCGAGCCGGCGTCCGGAGGCGGTGACCACGTCGTGACGTACGCCGATCCCGGGCAACGCCGTCTGCTCAACACGTACTCGCACGTAACCAACCGTACCGGTTGTCGATCGAGGGCCGGTAGCGGCGTCGGGGGTGCTCGGACCGTGCGCTGGTGGCGGCGGTGACGTCGACCGACCGGCGAGTGAGTGTGACTGATGTCACGGCGATAGAGTTGAGTGGAATAGACTCAACTCTGGTTGTGTCGTTCGTACTGGAGGTGGTGTCGCCGGGCGGCGGCGTCACCGCCCGCCACGCTGCCGATGCCGGCCCGTACCACGGCCGGCGGACCGTATTGGGAGCCCCATGAACGCCGAACGCCTCACCACGAAGAGCCGCGAAGTCATCACCGGCGCCGTCGCGACGGCGAACCAGCGCGGCCACGCCACCGTCGAACCGTGGCACCTGCTGCTGTCCCTGCTGGACACCGGCGGGTCCACCGCGGCCGGACTGCTGCGCGCGGTCGGGGCGAATCCGGCCGACATCCGGCGGGCCGCCGCCCGGGCCGTGGAGAACCAGCCGGCCGCCCGGGGGTCGAGCGTCGCCGAGCCGAGCCTGGCCCGGGAGTTCGTCAACGCGATCGGCGCGGCCGAACAGATCGCCCGGCCGCTCGGCGACGAGTACACCTCAACCGAGCACCTGCTGGCCGGGCTGGCCCGGGTCGGCGGCGCGGTCGCCAGCACCCTCAAGCAGGCCGGCGCGACCGAGGAGAACCTGGTCGCAGCCTTCCCGGCGGTACGCGGCGGCGACCGCCGGGTCACCACCGCGGACCCCGAGCAGACCTACCAGGCGCTGGAGAAGTACGGCGTCGACCTCACCGCCAGCGCCCGGGACGGCAAGATTGACCCGGTGATCGGCCGGGACGCCGAGATCCGCCGGGTGATCCAGGTGCTCTCCCGGCGTACCAAGAACAATCCGGTGCTGATCGGCGAGCCCGGCGTCGGCAAGACCGCGATCGTCGAGGGGCTGGCCCAGCGGATCGTCGCCGGTGACGTCCCCGAGTCGCTCCGGGACAAGAAGCTGGTCTCGCTCGACCTCGGCGCGATGGTCGCCGGTGCGCAGTACCGGGGGCAGTTCGAGGAGCGGCTCAAGTCGGTGCTGGAGGAGATCAAGAACTCCGACGGCCAGGTCATCACCTTCCTCGACGAGCTGCACACCGTGGTCGGCGCCGGCAAGGGCGAGGGCTCGATGGACGCCGGCAACATGCTCAAGCCGATGCTGGCCCGGGGCGAGCTGCGGATGGTCGGCGCCACCACCCTCGACGAATACCGCGAACACATCGAGAAGGACCCGGCGCTGGAGCGGCGCTTCCAGCCGGTGCTGGTCGGCGAGCCGACCATCGAGGACACCATCGGCATCCTGCGCGGGCTCAAGGAGCGCTACGAGGTGCACCACGGGGTACGCATCACCGACGCCGCCCTGGTCGCCGCCGCCAGCCTCTCCGACCGGTACATCACCGACCGGTTCCTGCCGGACAAGGCGATCGACCTGGTCGACGAGTCCGCCTCCCGGCTCCGGATGGAGATCGACTCCCGGCCGACCGAGGTCGACGAGATCGAGCGCGCGGTACGCCGGCTGGAGATCGAGGAGATGGCGCTGGCCAAGGAGCCCGACCCGGCCTCGGCCGAGCGGCTCGAACGGCTCCGCAAGGAGCTGGCCGACAAGCGCGAGCAGCTCACCGCGCTCAGCGAGCGGTGGCGGCTGGAGAAGGAGCACATCACCCGGATCTCCACCGCCAAGGAGGAGCTGGAACGGCTCGGCGGCGAGGCGGAGCGGGCCGAGCGGGACGGCGAGCTGGAACGCGCCGCCGAGCTGCGCTACGGCCGGATCCCCGAGCTGAAGGCCGCGCTGACCCGGGCCGAGGGCGAACTCGCCGGGTTGCAGGCCGACGGGGCGATGCTCAAGGAGGAGGTCGGCGCCGACGACATCGCCGCGGTGGTCGCCGCCTGGACCGGTATCCCGGCCGGCCGGCTGATGGAGGGCGAGACCGCGAAGCTGCTCCGGATGGAGTCGTCGCTCGGCGCCCGGGTGGTCGGTCAGGCCGAGGCGGTGGCCGCGGTCTCCGACGCGGTACGCCGGGCCCGGGCCGGGGTCGCCGACCCGGACCGCCCCACCGGCAGCTTCCTCTTCCTCGGCCCGACCGGCGTCGGCAAGACCGAGCTGGGCAAGGCGCTCGCCGAGTTCCTCTTCGACGACGAGCGGGCGATGGTGCGGATCGACATGAGCGAGTACGCCGAGAAGCACTCGGTGGCCCGGCTCGTCGGCGCCCCGCCCGGCTACGTCGGGTACGAGGAGGGCGGGCAGCTCACCGAGGCGGTGCGCCGCCGCCCGTACTCGGTGATCCTGCTCGACGAGGTGGAGAAGGCGCACCCGGACGTCTTCGACGTACTGCTCCAGGTGCTCGACGACGGCCGGCTCACCGACGGCCAGGGGCGTACGGTCGACTTCCGCAACGCGATCCTGATCCTCACCTCCAACCTCGGCACGGCGGTCGTCTCCGACCTGACGCTGAGCGAGGAGGAGCGCCGGGAGGCGGTGCTGGCGGTGGTCCGGTCGCACTTCAAGCCGGAGTTCCTGAACCGGCTCGACGACATCGTGGTCTTCGCCTCGCTGACCGGGCAGGAACTGCGCGGGATCGTCGACATCCAGCTCGACCGGCTGCGGCGGCGGCTCGCCGACCGGCGGCTCGGCCTGGAGGTCACCGACGCGGCCCGGAGCTGGCTCGCCGAGCACGGGTACGACCCGATCTACGGCGCCCGGCCGCTGCGCCGGCTGGTGCAGTCGGCGATCGGCGACCGGCTCGCCAGGGCGCTGCTGGCCGGCGAGGTGCGCGACGGCGACACCGTCCGGGTCGACCTGGCCGACAACAAGGAGTCGCTGAGCGTCGTCCGGGTCTGAGCGGACGCACCGGGGCCGGTCCGATCGCACGATCGGGCCGGCCCGTCGTCGGTCGCCGACTCCCCGGCCGTCCGGCGCCCCGCCGGCGAGCGCTCCGGGCCGGATCGGGTGACCATTGGTGGCATGACCGATTTTCCGGGACGGGACGACGAACTGGCGACGGCAGTACGCGAGCTGGCCGGCGCCGACGTCGTCGCGTTCGGCGGGGTGGGCCTCGCCGGCCAGGTGCTGCCGCCGACCGAGGCGTACCGGACCGTCGAGGCGGCCCTGCCCGAGCACGCCGAGGAGCTGCGTCCCCGGCTGGCGTGGTTGCTGGCGAACGGCTCGGCGGCCGGCAGGGCGTACGCGGCGACGCTGCTCGACCGGCTGGACCCGGCGGCGGCCCGGGACGCCTGGCGGGGGCTGCTCGGCGATCCGGCCGAACTGACCACCTTCAGCGGCTGCCTGATGGACCAGACCACCCTCGGCGAGTACGCCGCCGGCCGGCTCGGCCGGGACTGACGCCACTCCGGGCCACTCCGGGCCGTACTGCCGGCGGCGGTTCACCCCCGGGCGGCGGGACCGGTACCGATACGGTGGTCCGGAATCTGGGAATTCTGATCTGGGAACGTTCGATCCGCACAAGCCGATCCCGGGGCCTCCGAGCCGGGGGACCCGAGCCAGGAAAGGAGAGCCGTGTCGGAACCAGCCAATTCCGCGCCGACCGCGAGGCCGCGCCCGAGCACCGTCACCAATGCCAGCTATCTGCTCTATCTGGCGGCCGCCCTGATCGCCGTGTCGACGGCGGTCAGCCTCGCCACCCTCGGCACCGTCTCGACCATCTTCCGTGAGGAGTACGCGGGCACCTCCGTCGAGGGTGCCGAGGGCTTCGCCGTCGGCATCACCGTGTTCAGCGCCGTACTGCAACTGCTGATCGCCATCGGCCTGGTGGTGCTGGCCCTGCTGAACAACCAGGGCCGCAACGGTGCCCGGATCGCCACCTGGGTGGTCGCCGGGATCGGAGTCTGCTGCACCGGGTTCGGTGCCGCCGGCCAGGCGCTCTCCGGGGTGGGCACCGGTGGAGGCTCCACAGCGGACGGCCCGGACAACGCCGAGATCCAGCGGCGGCTTGAGGCGGAGCTGCCCTCCTGGAGCGAGCCGCTGACGCTGATCTGCTCGATCGTCGCGCTGCTGGCGCTGATCGCCGCGATCATCCTGCTCGCGCTGCCCGCGTCGAACGAGTTCTTCCGCAAGCAGCCGGCCGGTTGGGAGCCGCCGGTGCCGGGTGCGACGTACCCGGGCCAGCCGCCCTACCCGGGCCAGGCGTCGACCACCGGCACCGACCCCGGGTACCCGCAGTACCCGCCGGCCGGGCCGCCCTCCGACCCGCCCGGCAACCCGCCGTCGAACCCGCCGTCGAACCCGCCCGGCAATCCGCCGGCCAGCTGAACCACCGCACCACGGATCCCCCGGTCGGCACCGGCCGCCGGGGGATCCGGCACGTCCGGCGGTCGGGCCGCGCGGTGGCGCTGCCGGGGTGGTCGAATCGGACCGGCGCCGGGTGCGGCGCTCGCCCGCCGGGCCCGCCGCCGGAGCCGCTCCCCGCCGGAGGAGGTCCTTTTCCGATCGCCGGGCGCTCCGCTACCTTGTGGGAGCGGTACCCCCCCGTGGTCGTCGAGGTGAGGGAAGTCAGTGGCAGCAGCCGTTCCACCGTCGGGCACCGGACCCGACGCCGGCGGGCCCTCCGGGCCGGGCCGGAGCGGAGCCCGGCGTGCCCTGATCACCGGCGCCACCGCCGGGATCGGCGCCGCGTTCGCCCGGCGGCTCGCCGCCGACGGCTACGACCTGCTGCTGGTGGCCCGGGACGCGCAGCGGCTCGCGGACTCCGCCGCCGAACTGACCGCCCGGCACGGCACCACGGTCGAGGTCCTCCCGGCCGACCTCGCCACCGACCAGGGGTGCGGGTCGGTCGAGGAACGGCTCTCCGACGCGTCGGCACCGGTCGACATGCTCGTCAACAGTGCCGGGATCAGTCTCAACCGGTCGTTCCTGCGCTCGACCGTCGCCGACGAGTCGCGACTGCTCCGGCTGAACGTGCACGCCGTGCTCCGGCTGACCCTCGCCGCCCTGCCCAGGATGGTCGAGCGGCGGTACGGCGCAGTGATAAATGTCTCTTCCGTCTCAGGCTTCGGGCCGGTGATGCCCGGCTCGACGTACCCGGCGAGCAAGGCGTGGGTGACCAACTTCAGCGAGTCGGTGGCCCAGTCGGTACGGCCGATGGGCGTACGGGTGATGGCGCTCTGCCCCGGCTACACGCGTACGGAGTTCCACGACCGGGCCGGCATCAACATGTCGAAGACTCCGGACTGGATGTGGCTGCGCGCCGACGACGTGGTGCGGGACGCCCTTCGTGACCTGGATCGGAACCGCATGGTCAGCGTCCCGGACTGGCGCTACAAGGTGGCGGTCTTCGGCCTGCGGCACGCACCGGGCCGGCTCTGGCGGGCGGTGGCCAAGGACGCCCGGGGGCGGACCGGTCGCGCAGAGTTGTGATCCGGCTGCACGACACGGATCCGGCGCTTCCCAGGGCTGCGCTGAGACGCCCGCCCGTGGGCAAGATTCAGTGCGGAGAGTAGCCGATTTTCGGTCCCATCGGCCACCGTCAGACCGACTCGAACGGCCCCGTCACCGGGTCGGCCATTCGGCTCTCACCTTGGCGCAGTACCCTTACCGGCCATGGGCGACCACGACGACCTGCGTAAATTCATCACTGACCTCGCCGTCGTGCATGGTCGGGTGGTGCTGTCCTCTGGTCGTGAGGCGGACTGGTACGTCGATCTGCGGCGCGTGACCCTGCATCACGCGGCGGCACCGTTGGTCGGCCGGGTCATGCTCGACCTCACGAGGGACTGGGACTACGACGCGGTTGGCGGCCTGACGTTGGGTGCGGACCCGATCGCCGTTTCGATGCTGCACGCCGCCTCGGCGACGTCGCGTCGACTCGACGCTTTCGTGGTGCGCAAGGCCGGCAAGACGCACGGGTTGCAGCGCCGGATCGAGGGTCCGGAGCTGAGTGGCCGCCGGGTGTTGGCGGTGGAGGACACCTCCACCACGGGAAGCAGTGTGCTGACCGCGGTGGAGGCGTTACGGGAGGCCGGAGCCGAGGTCGTGGGCGTGGCGGTTATTGTTGATCGTGGGGCGGGCGACGCCGTACGAGCCGCCGGATTGCCATACCGGGCAGCCTATACGTTGGCTGACCTCGGCCTAGTGGCCTAAAAGTTTGCCGATTCGGATCTGCTGATATGCAGGCGGGTCGATGCTGCTGGTGGAAGGATGGAATACGTGGGAACTGCGTTGGCCGAAATGACTATGCCTCAGATCTCGCCGCTTGCCGGCGAGCCGATCGAGCGCGCCGACGCTGAGCGGCTGGCGGGGGTCCTCAAGGCCCTTGCCGACCCCGCTCGGCTTCGGCTGCTCAGCCTGATCCAGTCGGCACCGGAGGGCGAAGCGTGCGTGTGTGACCTCACCGCGCCGCTCGGCCTCTCTCAGCCGACGGTCAGCCACCACCTCCGTATCCTCACCGAAGCCGGCTTGCTGGAGCGGGAGAAGCGGGGCGTGTGGGCTTACTACCGGCTGGTGCCGACGGCGATCGCCACGATCGCCGACCTGCTGACCCCGCCGCGTAAGCGGGCCACCAAGAAGGCCCGCTGAATCAGCGTACGGCCCGTCTGGTGGCCGCCCTTCACAGGACGGCGCCAGACGGTCCAACCGCTGCTGACGCGGTGGGACGGGGTGGGCTTCCGGCGTGAACTATCTCCGGGGAGACCTGCGGGATCAGCTCGCGTACGTCGGACAGGACGTCGTCCGGACCGGTCTTGTGGTCGGTTCCGGCGGCAACCTGTCCGCCCGGTTGCCCGACGGCGATTCCTGCTGGGTGACCGCTGGCGGCACCTGGCTGGACCGGCTTGACCGTTCGTCCTTCGTCCGGGTGCGCATCTCGGATGGTTCCGTCCGCACGGACCCTCCGGGCTACCCGGACGATCCGCGCCGCCCCGGGGGCCAGGCCGCCGACGGTGGCCCGGCACAGCCGGCCGGAGAGTCTCTCCGGGACGGCGCCGCCGTCCCGGACGGTACGGCGCTGCCTGCGCCACGGGTGCCGGACGCACCGGCCGCCGGTGGTGCCGCCGCGTCCGTCGGGGTGCCCGGTGCCGCTGGTGACGCGCCGTGGCGACACTCCGCGCTTCCGCACGCCCGGGAGGCGGGCTCGCCGACGGGGCCGCAGCGCCGGCAGATCATGCCGACCAGCGAGGTCGAACTGCACCTCGCCACCTATCGGGCCCGGCCGGACGTGAACGCGATCGTGCACCTGCACCCGCAGACCGTGCTGCTGCTCGACGCGCTCGGTGAACAGGTCCGGCTGGTCACCACCGACCACGGCTTCTATCTGCGCCGGGTCGCCCGGGTGCCGTTCCGGCTGCCCGGCACCACCGAGCTGGCCGAGTTGGCCGCCGACGCGACCCGGGACGGCACCAACTGTCTGGTGTTGAGCCGGCACGGCTGCTCGGTACTGGCCGACAGTGTGGAGCTGGCGCACAAGCGTGCCGCGAATCTTGAGGAAGCGGCCCGGCTGACGTACCGGGCCCTCGCCGTCGGGCGGCTGGCCGAACTGCCGGAGCTGCCCGCCGAGTTCCTTTCCCGGATCGACGGCGGCACGACCAGCGTGTGACCGGCCGCGCCGCTGTCGCGCGGTCACCGGCGAGGGGCCGCTGCCGGCCCGCCGGATGGCGCTGCGCTCAGTAGCCGGTGCGGCGGTGTCGCTGCGCCTCCTGGGCGGCGTGCTCCAGCTCGGCCCGCTCGGCCGGGGTGGTGCCCCGGCGGGCGGCCATCCGGGCCCGGAGCAGCTCGATGATGATCGGGATCACCGAGACGAAGACGATGGCGATCAGGATCAGCTCGATGTTCGCCTTGACGAACGGGATCTGGCCGAGGAAGTAGCCGAGCACGGTGACCCCGGTGCCCCAGAGGATGCCGCCGATCACGTTGTAGATGACGAAGGTGCGGTAGCGCATCCCGCTGACCCCGGCGACGATCGGGGTGAAGGTACGGACGATCGGTACGAACCGGGCCAGCACCACCGATCGGGCGCCGTACTTCTCGAAGAACTCGTGCGCCTTGAGCAGGTTCTCCTGCTTGAACAGCCGGGAGTTGGGGCGCCGGAACAGCGCGGGACCGACCTTCTTGCCGAACGCGTACCCGACCTGGTCACCGGCGATCGCCGCGATCGTGATCAGCAGGCAGACCAGCCAGAGCGGGTAGGTGATGTATTCCCCGTCGGCGGTCAGCAGGCCGGCCGTGAAGAGCAACGAGTCACCGGGCAGGAAGAAGCCGATCAACAGCCCGGACTCGGCGAAGACGATGGCCAGGATGCCGAGCAGCCCGAAAGTCGAGATCAACCACTCCGGATCCAGCCAATCCGGACCCAGGGCCAGCGTGGTGGTGGGCGTCGGCACGAGGAGACCTCCGGAACTCTCGGCATGGCCGGTGAAGGGTCCGCCAGCATGGTGGCGGGTACCACAGCAGTCTAGGCGGACCTTCCCGACAGTCGCCGCGCGATGCCGCCGCCGGGGCGTACCGGGAACGGATCGGGCCGCCCCGCGCCGGTCGGCGGCGGGTCGAACCCGTCGCCGACCAGGGCGGACGTCGCCCTAGAGCCGGGGATCGACCGGTTCCGACTCGCACGCGAGGATCGCGAAGACCAACTCGTGCCGCCGCCACAGCGGGGCGCCCTCGGCCAGCCGGTCCAGCGCGGCCAGGCCGAGCCCGTGCTCGCGCAGCGCCAGCCCGCGCTTACGGCCCAGCGACCGGTGCCGGAGCGCGGCCAACTGGTCCGGTTCGGCGTACTCCGGGCCGTAGATGATCCGCAGGTAGTCCCGGCCCCGACACTTCAGGCCCGGCTGGAGCAGCCGGCCGTCGGCGTCCCGGGCGCCGAGCCCGGCGTACGGCTTCACCACCATCCCCTCGCCGCCGGCCCCGGTCAGCTCCAGCCACCACTCCGTCGTCGCCGACACCGCCGCCTCGTCGGCGAGGTCCACCACCCGACGCCGGGTCGGGGTGAACAGCTCCGGGTCGGCGCCGTGCAGCCGGTCGGCCAGGGCCAGGTGCCAGCCGTGGTCCCGGCCGGCGTGCGAGGCGCCCTCGCTGGCGAGCACCGCGAACGGCGCCAGGGTCACCCCGGCGAGGCCGTCGGTCGGCCGGACGTAGCTCCGGTACGCCTCGGTGTAGCGGTCCAGGTCGGTCGCCCGGCGGGCCATCCGGGCCCGCAGGTCGGCGACCGGCAGCTCCCGCCCGGCCGCCCGGTCCAGCGCGTCGAGTACGGCCGGCAGCGCGGCCCGGCCCGCCGCACCGACCGGGGCGTACTGCTCCCGGATCAGCGCGCCGGCCTTGGCCGACCAGGGCAGCAGTTCGCAGTCGAGCAGCAGCCAGGCGGTGTCGAGTTCGGCCCAGAGCCCGGCGCTGCCGACGGCGGCACGTACTCGGGAAAGCAGTGCCCGGTCGAGCGCACCGCCGAAGAACGGCCGGCCGGTCCGGGTGTAGACCACCCCGTCGCCCGGACCGAACCGGCCGGCACCCGTCGGGTCGGTCTCGTCCCGGCAGACCAGCACCACCGCCCGGGAGCCCATGTGCTTCTCCTCGCAGACCACCCGGTCGACCCCGGCCCGCCGGTAGTCCTCGAACGCCTGCGCGGGATGCTCCAGGAAACCGTCGACGGTCGAGGTGGAGCAGGGTGCCATGGTCGGCGGCAGCCAGGGCAGCCAGCGCGGGTCGACGGCGAACCGGCTCATCACCTCCAGCGCGGCGGCGGCGTTCTCGGCCGGTACGGTCACCGTGCCGTAGCCGTAGTCGAGGTGCCGCCGCCCGGTGACGTCCCGCAGGTCCAGCCCGAGATCGTCCCGCTCACCGGTGGCCGGCCGGCCGGCTGACCCGGACGGCGACGCGGCCGGTGCGGCGGTCAGCGGCCGGGCCGGCGGGTAGTACTCCTTCGCCGCGGGAACCGAGACGAGTTCCCGGCTCGGGTAGCGCAGCGCGGTCAGCGTGCCGCCGAAGACACAGCCGGTGTCGATGCAGATGGTGTTGTTGACCCACTCGGGGGTCGGGGTGGGGGTGTGACCGTAGACGACCATGGCCGAGCCCCGGTAGTCCCGGGCCCACGGGTAGCGCACCGGCAGGCCGTACTCGTCGGTTTCCCCGGTCGTCTCGCCGAAGAGCGCGAACGCCCGGACCCGGCCGGACGCCCGACCCTGGTATTCGGCCTTGAGCCCGGCGTGCGCGACCACCAGCCGGCCGCCGTCCAGCACGTAGTGACTGACCAGGCCGTCGACGAACGCGGAGATCTCGGCGACGAAGCCCGGTTCCTCGGCGTCGAGCTGGGCCAGCGTCTCGGCCAGGCCGTGCGACACCGTGACGTTGCGGCCGCGCAGCTTGCGCAGCAGCTTCTGCTCGTGGTTGCCGGGCACGCAGAGCGCGGTGCCGGCGCCGACCATCCCCATCACCAGCCGGAGTACGCCGGGCGAGTCCGGCCCCCGGTCGACCAGGTCACCGACGAAGATCGCGGTACGCCCCTCCGGGTTCGTGGCGTTCACCGGCCGACCCTGCTCGTCGCGGTGCAGCGTCCAGCCGAGCCGGAGCAGCAGCGCCTCCAACTCGGCCCGGCAGCCGTGCACGTCGCCGACGATGTCGAACGGCCCGGTCAGCTCCTTGCGGTCGTTGAAGAGCTTCTCGTAGCGGATCTCGGCGGCCTCGATCTCCTCGACGCCGCGCAGCACGTGCACCTTGCGGAAGCCCTCCCGCTCCAGCCGCCCGACGCTGCGCCGCAGGTCCCGCTGCATCCGGCCGAGGACCTGCCGGCCGAAGGTCCGGTCCGGCCGGGCCTGGGTCCGCTCCCAGCAGAGCGGCTCGGGCACGTCCAGCACGATCGCCACCGGGAGTACGTCGTGTTCCCGGGCGACGGTGACCAGCCCGGCCCGGGCGTGCTGCTGGAGGTTGGTGGCGTCCACCACGGTCAGCCGGCCGGCGCGCAGCCGCTTCCCCGCGACGTGGTGCAGCACCTCGAAGGCGTCGGCCGAGGCGGACTGGTCGTTCTCGTCGTCGGCCACCATCGCCCGGAAGGTGTCCGAGGAGAGCACCTGGGTCGGGGCGAAGTGCCGGCGGGCGAAGGTCGACTTGCCCGAGCCGGAGACGCCGACCAGGGCCACCAGGGCCAGTTCGGGAATGTCCAGGCTGCTCATCGGGCGCCTCCTCCGTTCTCGGTTCCGTTCCCGGTGCCGCCGGGTGCGGTGCGGGTGAATACCGCGAGCTGGGTCGGGGCGCCGACCTCGGGGTCGTCGGCGCCGACCCCGCTGATCGTGACCGCGTAGCCGTAACCGGCGCCGACCGAGCCGGCCCAGTCGGCGAACTCGGCCCGGCTCCACTCGAACCGGTGGTCGGCGTGCCGGAAACCCCCGGCCGCCAGCCCCGGATACCGCACGTTGTATTCGACGTTCGGGGTGGTCACGACCACCGTCCCCGGCCGGGCGTGCCCGAAGACGGCCGCCTCCAGCGCCGGCAGGCGCGGCGGGTCGAGATGCTCGACCACCTCCATCAGCACGGCGGCGTCGTACCCGCGCAGCCGGTCGTCCCGGTAGGTCAGCGCGGACTGCCACAGCTTGATCCGCTCGCGCTGCCGGGGCGGCAGCCGGTCCAGCCGCAGCCGGCGCTCCGCGACCGCCAGGGTCCGGGACGAGACGTCGGTGCCGACGATCTCGGTGTACCGGCGATTCTTGACCAGCTCGGTCAGCAGCGCGCCGCCGCCGCAGCCCAGGTCGAGGACCCGGGTGGCGCCGCAGGAGTCGAGCGCGTCGAGTACGGCGGCCCGGCGCAGCGCCGCGAGCGGCTGCCGGTCCACCGCCGCCGGCAGCCCGGCCTCCTCGTCCGCACCGCAGTCCAAACTCTCCACGATGGAGTCCGGGTCGGCCGGCTCGTCGACCAGCCGCTGCTCCGCGAGGCGGGCCAGGGCGACGCCGGCCAGCGCCCGCCGGTGGGCCAGGTAGCGACGGGTGATCAGACCCCGTTCCGGGTGTTCGGCCAGCCAGCCGGCACCGGCCCGGAGCAGCTTGTCGATCTCGTCCGGCGCGACCCAGTAGTGCTTGGCGTCGTCCAGCACCGGCAGCAGCACGTAGAGGTGGTTGAGGGCGTCTGCCAGCCGGACCGTGCCGGTCAGGGTGAGGTCGACGTACCGGCTGTCGCCCCAGTCGGGGCGGTCCGGGTCCAGCGGGATCGGCTCGGCGGTGACCGTCCAGCCCAGCGGGGCGAAGAGCTTCCCGGCCAGCTCGGCCCCGCCCCGGCAGCGCAGCGCCGGCACCCGCAGCTCCAGCGGGATCGGGGTGGCCGCCAGCTCGGGCCGGTCCTTCGAGTTGCCGCGCAGCGCCGAGCGGAACACGCTGGAGAGTGCGGACGAGAGCAGGCTGGAGGCGGCGTACCCGCGGTCGTTGACGTACTGGCCGAGGGTGAAGCCGTCCGGCGTCGGGTTCCCGCCCCGGCCGGACCGGCCCCGGCGTCCCCGGCCAGCGCCGGAGAGCGCCAGCGGGTCGACGTCGAGCAGCAGGGCGGCGGTGCAGCGTTCGGTGCCGGCCTCCGGATACACCACGTACGCCGTACCGGTGGGCATCCCGAACGTGTGCACCCGGTCGGGATGCTTCACGAGCAGGTAGCCCAGGTCGGTGGCCGGCTGGTGGGTGGTGGTCACGGTGATCAACACGTCGACAATGCTGACAGCTCACCGCCGACCCGTCGCCTCGATTAACCGCAATCTTCCTGTCCCACACTTCCGTCTATAGGGAGGAGAGGCCCGGAGGTGCCAGTGACGTACGAGGAGTTCGCCGACTCCAGGCTCACCGCGCTGCTGCGCTACGCGGTGATGCTGACCGGCGATCCCCATCTCGCCCAGGATCTCGTGCAGGAGACGATGGTGCGGGTCCAGCTCAACTGGCGCCGGGTGACCCGGGCCGACGCGCCCGAACGGTACGTACGCCGGATGCTGACCAACCAGTACCTCGACTGGCAGCGCGGCTCCTGGGTACGCCGGGTACTGCTGCGCGCGGAGCCCGACGAGGCGGTGGCGGTACGCGTCGACCACGCGGAGTCCACCGTGGAGCGGGACCAGGTGTGGAGCTGGCTGGCCCGGCTGCCGCGCCGGCAGCGGGCCGCGCTGGTGCTCCGCTACTACGAGGACCTGCCGGACGCCGAGATCGCCGAGGTGCTCGGCTGCGCCGTCGGCACCGTCCGGTCCGCCATCTCGCGCGCCCTCGCCACCCTTCGTGCCGAATTCGTGGAGGCCTGTCAATGAGCGACGACATCCGGGTGTTCGACGACTCGGCCGGGTCGGACGGGTCGGGTGCCGGCCCGGACCCACGGCCGGTCGAGCAGGAGTTGCGGGCGGCGTTCGCCCGGTACGAGTCGCTGACCCCGGACGCCGGGCCGGTGCGGGCGGCGATCGACCGCCGGGCCTCCCGCCGACGTCGCCGGCGGCGGGCCGCCCGGGTCGCCGGGGCCGCCCTCGCCATGCTCGGCGTGCTCGCGGTGCCGACGTTCGGCCGTACCGTCGGGGTGCCGCCGGTCTCCGAGGTCGCCGCGCCCCCGCTCACGGCCCGGTCGACCGACCCGGCCGAGCCGCTGAACTTCCTCGTCCTCGGCGTCGACGGCGGGGACGGCCGGAGCAACGGCCACCGCGCGGACACCGTGCTGCTGGTGCACGTACCGGCGGACCGGAGCCGGCTCTATCTCGTCTCGGTCCCCCGGGACCTCGGCGTCGAGGTGCCCGGGCACGGCTTCGGGAAGCTGAGCGGCGCCTTCTACCTCGGCAGCCACCGGCCGGGGAGCCGGCCGGACCTGGCCGCCGGCGCCGCGCTGACCGAAGGGACCGTCACCGCGCTGACCGGGATCCGGTTCGACGCGACCGCGACGCTGACCTACGCCGGGCTGCGGCAGCTCACCGACGCCGTCGGCGGGGTCCGAATCTGCCTGCCGCAGCAGGTGCGGTCCCACCACACCACCCGGGTCTTCCCGGCCGGCTGCCAGCGGCTCGACGGCGCCGCCGCGCAGGACCTGCTCCGCCAGCGGTACGGCCTGGCGCAGGGGGCGCACGACCGGGACCGCAACGGGCAGCGGTTCGCCGAGGCGCTGCTGCACGAGGTCACCGATCCGGCCAACGGGCTCAATCCGGTCCGGATCGCCGAGATCGTCCGGGTGCTCGGCCGGCACCTGACCCTCGACCTGGCCGGGACGACCCCGCAGGAGCTGTTCGGCGCGCTGCGTACGGTCGCCGCGGCGGACGCGGTCGGGATCGGCTGGACGTACCACCCGGACCGGGGGCCGGTCGGCGAGGTCGAGAGCCTGGACCCGGCCCAGAGCCGCAGCCTCTTCGACGCGTTCGCCCGGGACACCCTGGCCGAGTGGGTCGGCAGGCACCCGGATCGGGTCACCCGCTGACCGGCCCGACCGGTTCCGTCGCGCGCTGTTCACCTCCGCGTCATCTCGTTCCCGCCCTGGTCACCGGGGTCGGCCCGTACACTCGCCGGGTCCGTGGGGCGGTGCGTGGGACGGAGCCGAACGATGACGCCGGACGATGCCGGGGCGGACCGCCAGGTGCGGGGCCGGATCGTCATGCTGGTCGACAACGGCGTCAACGGGGACTCCCGGGTGCAGAAGCAGGCCCGCTCGGCGGCGGACGCCGGCTGGGAGGTGATCCTGCTCGGCCGGTCGCCGACCGGGGCACCGCAGGGCTGGCAGCTCGGCGGGGCCGAGGTCCGGCTGCTGCCGATGCCCGAGCCGCTGTTCCGCAAGCGGCACCAGTACCGGCGTGCCTGGCTGCGCTGGCCGCTCGGCTATCCGCCGAACGGGATCGCCGAATACCGGGCCCGGCAGGTCGACGCCTGGCGGGCGGACCTGCGGTTCCGGGGGGCGCAGCTCGCACTCGCCGCCCGGGCCGGTCGGCGGGACCGGGCGGCGGAACTCTGGCTCCGGCTCCGGCTGCTGCTGGTCGCCCTGGCCGGCCGCTGGGTCTGGGTCCGGACGAAGATGCACAACCGCGGCCTCCACGCCCGCCGCTACCGCAACCCGTGGGACCGGGCGTACACGCTCTGCTGGCAGTTGACGATGGGCGACGGTGCCTGGCGGCGGCTCGAACCGGGACTCTGGGACTACGAGCTGGCGTACGGGCCGGTCGTCGACGAGCTGGCGCCGGACCTGATCCACGCCAACGACTTCCGGATGCTCGGGGTGGGCGCCCGGGCCAAGATCAGGGCACAGGCCGCCGGCCGGCCGGTCAGGCTGGTCTGGGACGCCCACGAGTTCCTGCCGGGCATCCGGCCGTGGCAGCCGAACATCCGCTGGCTGCCCGCGATGCGGGCGCACGAGCGCGAGTACGCCCGGTACGCCGACGCCGTGGTCACCGTCTCCGACGCGCTCGCCGACCTGCTCCGCGCCGAGCACCGGCTCGCCGAGCAGCCGGCGGTGGTGCTGAACGCGCCCGCCGCCGAGCACGCCCCGACCGGGGCGGACGGAGCCGTTCCGGACCTGCGGCAGCGCTGCGGGATCGGACCCGACGTGCCGCTGGTGGTCTACAGCGGCAGCGCCGCCGAGCAGCGCGGCCTGCGGACCATGGTCGACGCGCTGCCGGAGCTGCCCGGGGTGCACACCGCGCTGGTGGTCAACCCCGACCTCCAGTACGTGCGCAAGCTCGTCGCGCACGCCCACCGGCTCGGTGTCGCCGACCGGGTGCACGTGCTGCCGTACGTCGCGCACTGGCAGGTGGTGCCGTTCCTCTCCGGCGCGGACGTCGGGGCGATCCCGATCCACCACTGGCCCAACCACGAGATCGCGCTGATCACCAAGTTCTTCGAGTACGCGCACGCCCGGCTGCCGCTGGTGGTCAGCGACGTACGGACGATGGCCGGTACCGTCCGGTCGACCGGGCAGGGCGAGGTGTTCCGGGCCCGGGACATCGCCGACTACGCCCGCGCGGTCCGGGCGGTGCTGGCGGACCCGGGGCGCTACCGGGCTGCGTACGACCGGCCGGGGCTGCTGGCGGGCTGGACCTGGGCGGCCCAGGCCGAGATCCTCACCGGGATCTACCGCCGGCTGCTCGCCGAGGCACAGGAGCCGGTCTCCGGGGCGCGGGAGCCGGCCGAGCCCTCCGGCCCGTCGCCGACGGTGCCCGGGAGCGCGGCGGAGTTACCGGTGCCGGCGGCTCAGCGGTAGTCGTCGTCGTCGGAGCCGACGACCTGGGCCTGCTCCACGGCGTCCCACTCGTTGACCTCCAGCCCGCGCTGGACGGCCGGCTGGTCCTCGACGTTCGGGTCCGCGACGGTCGCCTGCTCCAGCGCGTCCTCGGCCGGCGCCTCCGGATCGCGCTCGTCCGGGGTGAGGTGGTCGCCGGGAGCGAAGTCCTCGTCGGGCTGGCCCATGTCCTACTCCTGCCGGTCGGTGCCGCTGTTTTTCACCGTACGGGTTGATCGGGCGACCCGTACCCGGAGCACCGTGCCCGGTCCCGAAGCGGGCTAAACCGCCCGTCCGTCCCCGGGTCGCGTGCCACGATGATGCGGTGGGCTTCCTGATCCGGCTGGTGATCAGCGCGTTGGCGCTCTGGATCACCAGCCTGGTGGTGCCCGGTATCGAGCTGACCGGGCGGACCACCGCGGACGACGCGCTGACCGTACTCGTCGTCGCGTTCATCTTCGGGGTGGTCAACGCGGTACTCAAGCCGATCATCCGGGTCGTCGGCTGCGTCTTCTACGTGCTCACGCTGGGGTTGTTCGCGCTGGTCGTCAACGCGCTGCTCTTCCTGCTCACGGACTGGATCGCGCAGGTGTTCGACCTGCCGTTCCAGATCGACGGCTTCTGGCCGGCCTTCTACGGGGCGATCGTGATGGCGGTGGTGAGCTGGTTGCTCGGCGTGGTCTGGCCGGGCCGGCCCGAACGCTGAGCCGGGGCCGGGTGGGTTGAATTGGCGCGAGCGGACTACGGGATACTTCGGGGCGGAGGACAGCGCGGTCCGGGCGCACCCAGCGAGTCTTTTCCCACCTGAGCCGCGCGGCGCCCGCGCATCGACCCTCACCCGGGGACCAAACCACGGGCCGCGAGGGGAGGTGGGAAAGAGGTTCATCCAGACAGCGGCCGAGCAGGCCGAGAGTGGTTAGTAAGGAGCGTTTCACATGCCCATCGCTTCCCCCGAGGTCTACGCCGAGATGCTGGACCGCGCCAAGGCGGGCCGGTACGCGTACCCGGCGATCAACGTGACGTCCTCGCAGACCCTGAACGCGGCGCTGCGCGGCTTCGCCGACGCGGAGAGCGACGGCATCATCCAGGTCTCCACCGGCGGCGCGGAGTACCTCTCCGGCCCGACCGTCAAGAACATGGTGACCGGGGCGGTGGCGTTCGCCGCGTACGCCCGGGAGGTGGCGAAGAACTACCCGGTCAACATCGCGCTGCACACCGACCACTGCCCGAAGGACAAGCTCGACAAGTTCGTCCGGCCGCTGATGGCGATCTCCAAGGAGCGGGTGGCCCGGGGCGAGGAGCCGCTCTTCCAGTCGCACATGTGGGACGGCTCCGCCGTGCCGGTCGCGGAGAACCTGGAGATCGCGTCGCAGCTGCTCGACGAGGCGGCGGCCGGGCACATCGTGCTGGAGATCGAGGTCGGCGTGGTCGGCGGCGAGGAGGACGGCGTCGAGAACGCGATCAACGAGAAGCTCTACACCACCGTCGAGGACGGCATCGCCATGGTCGACGCGCTCGGCCTCGGCGAGAAGGGCCGCTACATGGCGGCGCTGACCTTCGGCAACGTGCACGGCGTCTACAAGCCCGGCAACGTCAAGCTCCGCCCGGAAATCCTCAACGAGATCCAGCAGGCGGTCGGCGCCAAGTACAACAAGGGCGACAAGCCGCTCAGCCTGGTCTTCCACGGCGGCTCCGGCTCGCTGCTGGAGGAGATCCGCGAGGCGCTCGACTACGGCGTGGTGAAGATGAACATCGACACCGACACGCAGTACACCTTCACCCGGCCGGTGGCGGACCACATGTTCCGCAACTACGACGGCGTACTGAAGGTCGACGGCGAGGTCGGCAACAAGAAGCAGTACGACCCGCGGGTCTGGGGCAAGGCGGCCGAGGCGGGCATGGCGCAGCGGGTCGTCGAGGCGTGCGAGCACCTGCGCTCGACCGGTACGACGCTGGCCAAGTAGTTTCCGGCACTCCATCCCGGCGACGGGTGGGCCACGGTCGGCGATCCGTGAACCGGCCAGCCCACCCGCCCCGGGCTGCGGCCCTGCGCCGCTATCCGGCGGCGGTGAGCAGCCGGACGGCCTCGTGCACGTCGTCGGTGACGTAGACCGAGCGGGCCAGGTCACCGGCGGGGGCCAGCGCCAGCAGCGGTCGCAGCAGCGCCTCGATCGGCAGGGTCTGGGTCCAGAACGCGCTGTCCAGGAAGACGTACGGCCCGCTGTCGCCGTCGGTGCCGTAGAACGTCTTGGTGGCCGCCTGGAACACCTCCTGCACGGTGCCGGCCCGACCGGCGGCGAAGACGATCCCGCCCCGGGCCAGCCGGAGGATGGTGTCCTCCCGGATCGCGTTGGAGAAATACTTGGCGATCCGGCCGGCGAAGAGGTTCGCCGGTTCGTGCCCGTACAGCCAGGTGGGGATGGCGAGCCCGCCGCGTCGGGCCCAGCCGTCCGGGTCGACGTCCCGCTTCCCGTTGCCGCTCCCGCTGCCGTTCCCGTCGCCGCTTCCGCTGCCGTTCCCGGTTCCGTTGCCGTTGCTGGTGCGGGGCTGCGGTATCGCCGGCCCGAACCGGGCCCGTACCCGCAGCGCGACCGCGGTGTAGGGATCGTGGTCGGTGAAGTCCGGCGCGGTGGCCAGCAGGTCGATCGCCGAGCCGAGGTCGGCCGCCGACCGCTCGGAGAGGTAGGCGCCGAGGTTGGCCGCCTCCATCACCCCGGGACCGCCGCCGGTCACCACCAGCCGGCCGGCCCGGGCCAGCTCCCAGCCGAGCGTCGCGGCCAGCCGGTACGCCGAGGTGCCGCGCGGTACCGCGTGCCCGCCCATCACCCCGACCACCGAACCCGGACCGTGCCGGGCCAGCCAGGAGCGGGTGGCGTCGGTCAGCGCGTTGTCGACGGCGTGGTCGTGCAGCCGCTGGGCCAGCGCCTCCCGCAGTTCCGGCAGCGCGCCGCCGTGCGCCCGGAAGTGCTCGTAGACCACGGTGTCGTACATTCCGGCGAAGCCGCCGGTGTCGAAGCCGGCGGCCAGCTCGTCGGCGGTGTAGAGCCGGGACGGATGCGTCGGGTACGGCAGTTCCGTGAACGCCGGTACCACGGTCGCGCCGCGCCGGACCAGCTCCGCCTCCACCTCCCGGGACGCGAACCGGCACCCGGCGAAGAGGGTGCCGGTCAGGTCGACCCCGGTCAGGTCCGGCACCGGATCGAGATCCAGCCGGAGCCCCTGCACGGTCAGGCCGGCGAGGCTGCCGCCCCGGAGATGGAGATCCAGTTCCTCGCGTGACTCGATCTCGTCGGCGGTGTCGTCGTGCGGTTCGAGCACGTCGGCGGGGGGTGGGGTGGGCACCCTGCCATCTTGCCCCGGCCGGGCAAGCCGGCCCGCCTCGGACCCGTCGCGGCCGGTGTCGCAGGGCACGGAGACCCAGCCGGGGTCGACCGGTGAGCCGGGGCGCGGCGTGCACGACGGGGCGGCCCGGGACCGGCGAGAGCCCGACGGCCCCAGACCGGCGAGAGCCCGACGACACAGGTCGCCGGGCTCTCTGTTACCGGGTCCTGGGGAGGCTCCGGATCTCTATTTGTAGTCCAGTCCCGCCCGTACCGCACCGGCCGCACGCGTGACAGATCACTCAGCCTTTCAGCCAGCCAACGTGACATACCCCGCTCGCCGACGCAGCTGGCGGCCGGGTTGAATGGTCCGATGCAGAACCTCTTGCCCGAACCGCCGGCCACCCTCCTGCCCGGAGACGACGAGGCCGAGGCGGCGCTCGCCGCCGCGCGGGCGGCGGACACCGACGAGGCGTACGCCTCGGCCGCCGCGCAGCACCCGACGTTCAGCGCCGCGTGGGCGGCCCTGGCCGCGCGGGCCCTCGACTCCGGCCAGGTCGTCGCCGCCTACGCGTACGCCCGCACCGGTTACCACCGGGGCCTGGACCAGCTCCGCCGCAGCGGCTGGAAGGGGCACGGGCCGGTGCCGTGGAGCCACGCGCCGAACCGGGGCTTCCTGCGCTGCCTGCACGTGCTCTCCCGGGCGGCCGGCGAGATCGGCGAGTCCGACGAGGCGGCCCGCTGCGCGCAGTTCCTCCGCGACTGCGACCCGGCGGCCGGTGACGCCCTCTCCGGCAGCTGACCGGCAGCGGTCCGGCGTCGGCGGCCGGGCGGCCACCTGACCGCTCCCGGCCGTCGGCGAGCCGCCGTGACCAGAGTCGTCGTCGACCGGTCGTCGTGACCGGGGTCAGAGCCCTTCGGCCACCGAGGCGGCGATCTTGAGCCAGGCGTCCCGGGTCGCGGACGAGAGTCCGGCGTACCGGATCGGCTCGCCGGTGTCGATCAACCGCTCGTACGGTGCCAGCAGCACCGCCCTGGTGCGGGCGGCGAAGTGCCGCTCGATCGCCGGCAGGTCGATCTCCTTGCGGGACGGCGGCATGGAGACCACCGTCACCGCCTGCCGGACGAGCCGCTGCCGGCCGCTCTGCTCCAGGTGGTCGAGCATCCGGGCGGCCGTCTCGGCGGAGTCGTTACGGGCCGACATGGTCACCACGAGCTGGTCGGTGGCGTCGATCGCCGCCTGCCAGTTCTGCGCCCGGACGTTGTTGCCGGTGTCCACGAAGATCAGCTTGTAGAACCGGCTGACCACCTCGCGGATCTCCGCGAAGGCGGCGGCGGTGAGCATCTCGCCGCCGGTCGCCGACTCGTCGGAGGCGAGGACGTCGAACATGCCCTCGCTCTGCGACCGGACGTACTGCGACAGGTCGCCGACCCGGCCGTGCGCGCCCTTGAACTGGTAGAGGTCGCGCAGCATGTCCCGCACGGTCCGGGAGTGGAAGTCCTGCTGGGCCCGCATGCCCAGGGTGCCCTGGGTCTCGTTGTTGTCCCAGGCCAGCACGTACCCGCCGCGCTTCTGCCCGAAGGTCATCGCCAGCAGCAGGATCGCCACGGTCTTCCCGGCGCCGCCCTTGGGGTTGACGACGGTCACCTGCCGCAGCCCGCCGAAGTTCCGGCGGATCATCTCGATGTCCTGCTTGATCTCCTGCTCGTGCCGCCCCGGTGCGAGCTTCACCAGCCCCAGGGTGGTCTTGTTGACGGCGGCGCGCAGCCCGGTCTGCGCCACGGGGTCGGCGGGGCGTACGGCCCGGCGCCGGGCGAAGTCCTCGGCGGTGGGGGTACCGGAGTCCGGTGTCCAGAGCGGGTCGGGGTAGGCGTTGACGGGTTGCGGTGGCATCCCCTGCACCCCGGCCGACTCGGCGTACGGCTGCTGCGGCACCTCGGTCACCCCGGGGTGCGGCGGTACCGGCGGCACCGGCGGTGGTGCCCAGCCGGACTGCGGGCCGGGTACCGGTGGTGGTGGCGGATAGCTCGGGTAGCCGGGTTGGCTCGGATAACCCGGCGGACCGTGCTGGTCCGGTGGCTGCGGCGGGTAGGCCGGGTGCGCCGGCACCGGAGGCGGTAGCGGCGGCTGCGGCGGTACCGGCTGCTGGGGCGACGGCGGCGGCGGGTAGGCCGACACCGGACGCACCGCCGCCGAGTACGGGCCGGGCGCCATCGTGGGCGGGTACGGGCCGACCGGCGGCGCGGCGCCGCTGACCGGACCGGGGCCGGGACCGGAGACGGGCTGCGGCGGTACCGGCTGTGCTGCCGGTACCGGCGGTGGTGGCACCGGTGCTGCCAGCGGTGTCGGGACGCCGTGCTGCGGGCCGACCGGTCGCTGCGGCGGCTGTGCCCACGGTGACTCGGCCGGCGGCCGGGCCGGCCCGCCGTCCGGCTGGCTCCGGCTGGTGGCCGGCAGCGTCGCCCGGCCACGGGCCGGTTCGGCGGCACGGACGCCTTCTGCCTGCTCGGCCGCTTCGCCGGCCCGGGCACCTTCCCGCTGCTCGGTCGGCTCGGCCTCCGGCTGGCCCCCGCCCGCCTCGACCGCTCCCGACGGCGCCGCCGGGCCGCTCTGCGGCGCGCCGGACTCGGCGCCCCCGGCACCCTGCCCGCCGCCGCTCGCCGCGCCGCCGACCGGAATCGCCCCGCCGGTGGAGGTCGGCCCGCTGGTCGGGGTCGGGCCGCTGGTCGGGATCGGTCCGCTGGTCGGGGCGGAGCCGTTCGTCGGAGTAGCGCCGCTGGCCGGGTGGGTCCCGCCGGTCGGGTTCGTCCCGCTGACCGGCTCGGTGCCGCCGGCCGGGACGACCGGGGCCGCTCCGCTCACCGGGGCCGCTCCGCTCACCGGGGCCGCTCCGCTCACCGGGGCCGCTCCGCTCACCGGGTTCACCGTCGCCTTGCCGGCGGCCGGAGCGACGGACGCCTTCCCGGCGGACGGGCTCACCGGGTTGACCGCTGCCTTGCCGGCGGCGGGGTTCACGCTCGCCTTGCCGGCGGTGGGGCTGACGCTGGCCTTGCCGGCGGCTCGCGGCTCGGCCGTACCGGTGCCGCCGGTGCGCTCCTCGCCGGTCGTCGCCGGCCGGTCCGGGGACTCCGGCCGGGCCCGGCCGACCGCGTCCGGGCCACCGGCCTGCTCCGGCCGGCCGGCCGCGTCCGGGCGACGGATGTCACCGGTACCGACCGAGGCCCGCCCCTGGTTGCTCGGGGCGACCGTCGGCCAGACCCGGGTCGGCGAGTGCACCGGCGTCTCGGCCGCGCCGCCGTGCGGCGCCGGACCCGGTGGCGGCGCCGGCACCGGCGGAACCGGCGGGTGCATCGGTACGGCGGTCACCGGCGGGACCGGCGGCGGAACGGCCGTCATCGGCGGAACGGGCGGTGGAACGGGTGGCGCGGGCGGGATCGGCACGGGGCCGAACGAGGGCGGGACCGGCGGCACCGGGACCGCGGGCGGCGGAGCGGGTGGTGGGGTGGACTGGTAGGGCTGGTGCGCGACGGGCTGCGGAACCCCGGCCATCGGGCCCGGCGGGGTCGCGTCCGGTGGCGGCGGTGGAGTCGGCGCCCAACTGATCGGATTGGACTCGTCGCGCGGCTCGGCGACGATCTCGTCCGGCGGCCACAGCGGCTCGGCCTCCTGCGGCGCTGGCGGCACCTGGCCCGGCACGTACACCCGGTCTCCATGATTGTTCACCACGACCTACCTACCTCCCTCCCACACCCGAGGATATGCCCGCCGATCGGCCTCGGGCCGGGCACGAAGGTCCCACCTACAGCCTTCCACAACAGATCAGTGGTCGTACACCGCCCATGCCCCCGGCTCGATCCACCACGATCGCTTCCGGTCGAGGGTCCCCGTTACCCCGTCGTCCAGGAACGGAACCTCCGGATCCCTAGGCGCGACCGCGACCGCACGACCACGGGCCCGCCGTACCTCGAGGCGTACCTTCCGGCGGCCCCAGCGGGACCGTTCGGTCACCGGTACGGCCACCGCCACCTCGACCGTGCCGTCGGCCGGGTCCGCCGTGGACAGCAGGCGCACCCCGCCCAGTTCGGCGTAGCCGCCCGCGTTGCCGATCGCGCAGGCGAAGAGCGGGTCGTCGCCGGCCGACAGCACAATGTCGTCCACCTCCACCCGGCCGTGCCAGGCCAACGGGGTACCCGCGTCGTTGGCGGCACCGAGCAGCACGCCGTCCAGGGTCACCGAACCGCCGTCGTTGCGGAGCAGGTCGAGGCGGCGTACCCGACCGTCGAGCACGGCCGCGGCGACCGCCGCCGGTTCCCGGGGCAGGCCGAGCTGCCCGGCGAGGTCCCGGGGCGGACCGGACGCCGCCGACCGGCTCGGCTCCAGTGGCAGTACGCCGATCGCCGGCAGGTCGGGCACGGTCCGGTTGCCGGCGAGGTCGGCCGGGCGGCGGCTGGGCGGCGGGGCGTACCGGCGGACCAGCCGACGCATGACGGCGCGTAACTGTGCGTCACTCGCTGTAGCGACGACGAGCCGGGTCTTGTCGTCCGGGTCGGGCCAGTCGAGCCCGTCCGGCCGGGGCGGACCGTCCAACCGGGCCAGTACCGCGTCGATCTCCCGATCCGACCGGGCGGTCACCGTCTCCACCCGGGCGCCCCGCTCGGTGAGCGCGTCGGCGCAGGCCAGTACCGGTACCCGTGGGGTCTCCGCGCAGCTCGCCCGGTCGGGGGCCGCGGCGGACGAACAGCAGTCGCCGCCCGCGCCGCAGCCCGTCGAGGTGTCCTCACCCCGGGCGAGGGTGAGCAGTACCACGTCGTACACCGGGAGTCGCCTCCTGCCGCCAGCCGGCCTCTGCCGGCCGGGTCGTCACTTTTTGTTAGCCTGACACCTCGGGCTCGCCACGCGGTCGCCACCTGGCACCCGAGCCCCCTGGAGGCGGGTTTAGAGATGCCGGCGATCGTGCTCATCGGGGCGCAGTGGGGCGACGAGGGCAAGGGCAAGGTTACCGACCTGCTGGGTGACCGGGTCGACTACGTCGTCCGTTACTCCGGCGGCAACAACGCCGGGCACACTGTGGTGACCCCGGACGGGCAGAAGTACGCGCTGCACCTGATGCCGTCGGGCGCGCTCTCGCCGAGCGCGGTGATCGTGATCGGCAACGGTGTGGTGGTCGACCCGAAGGTGCTGATCTCCGAGATCGACGGCCTGGCCGAGCGGGGCGTCGACGTCTCCCGGCTGCGGATCTCCGGCGACGCGCACCTGATCATGCCGCACCACCGGGCGCTGGACCGGGTCGTCGAGCGCTACCTCGGCTCCTCCCGGATCGGCACCACCGGCCGGGGCATCGGCCCGGCGTACGGCGACAAGGTGGCCCGGATGGGCATCCGGGTGCAGGACCTGCTCGACCCGGGCATCCTGCGCAAGAAGCTCGAACTCGCGCTGCGGGAGAAGAACCAGATCCTCTTCAAGGTCTACAACCGCAAGGCGCTGGACGTCGACGCGGTGACCGAGGAATACCTCGGCTACGCGGAGCGGCTGCGGCCGTACATCGCGGAGACCCGGGTGATCCTCTGGGACGCGCTGGACCGGGGCGAGACGGTGCTGCTGGAGGGTGCCCAGGCCACCATGCTCGACATGGACCACGGCACGTACCCCTTCGTCACCTCGTCCAACCCGACGGTCGGCGGCGCCTGTGTCGGCTCCGGCATCCCGCCGATGGCGATCAACCAGGTGATCGGGGTGACGAAGGCGTACACCACCCGGGTCGGGTCGGGGCCGTTCCCGACCGAACTCTTCGACGACAACGGCGCACACCTGCGCAAGGTCGGCGCCGAGTACGGCACCACCACCGGCCGGGAGCGCCGGTGCGGCTGGTTCGACGCGGTGATCGCCCGGTACGCCGTCCGGCTCAACGGCATCACCGACCTGGTCGTCACCAAGCTCGACGTCCTCTCCGGGCTGGAGAAGGTGCCGATCTGCGTCGGCTACGAGATCGACGGCGAGCGGTACGACGACATGCCGATGACGCAGACCGCGATCCACCACGCCAAGCCGATCTACGAAGAGCTGGACGGCTGGTGGGAGGACATCTCCAAGGCGCGGTCGGAGGCGGAGCTGCCGGAGAACGCCCGCCGCTACGTGGCCCGGATCGAGGAGCTGTGCCGGGCCCGGGTCAGCGTGGTCGGCGTCGGCCCCGGCCGGGACGAGAACGTCGTCCGGCACGAGTTGATCTCGGCCAGGAGCTAGCGGGTCCGGCCGGGGGCCGTAGGATCGGTGGCCGTGCGCGTACTACTTCTCGGTGGCGGCGGGCGGGAGCATGCTCTGGCGCTCGGCCTCGCCGCAGACCCGGCCGTCGACCAGTTGATCGCCGCACCGGGCAATCCGGGCATCGCGGCGCTGGCGGAGCTGCGTCCGGTGCAGGGCACCGATCCGGCGTCGGTCGCGGCGCTCGCCGTCGAGGTCCAGGCCGACCTGGTCGTCGTCGGTCCGGAGGCGCCGCTGGTCGCCGGGGTCGCCGACGCGGTACGCGCCAAGGGCATCGCCTGCTTCGGCCCGTCCGGCGCGGCGGCCCGGATCGAGGGCTCCAAGACGTTCGCCAAGGACGTGATGGCGGCGGCCGGGGTGCCGACGGCCCGGGCCCGGACGGTCGACAACCCCGGCACCGGGATCGGGTCGGCCCTGGTGGGGCAGGCGCTCGACGAGTTCGGCCCGCCGTACGTGGTCAAGGACGACGGGCTCGCCGCCGGCAAGGGCGTACTGGTCACCGAGGACCGGTCGGCGGCACTCGACCACGCCGCCGGGTGTGGCCGGGTCGTGGTCGAGGAGTACCTTGCCGGGCCCGAGGTGTCGCTCTTCGTGGTCACCGACGGCGAGACCGCGCTGCCGCTGCTGCCGGCCCAGGACTTCAAGCGGGTCGGCGACGGCGACACCGGCCCGAACACCGGCGGCATGGGGGCGTACGCGCCGCTGCCGTGGCTGCCGCCGGGCACCGTCGACGAGGTGATGGCCACGGTGGTCGGGCCGACCCTGGCCGAGATGCGGCGTCGGGGCACGCCGTTCAACGGGCTGCTCTACGTCGGGCTGGCCATCACCCGGCACGGGCCACGGGTGATCGAGTTCAACGCGCGGTTCGGCGACCCGGAGACGCAGGTCGTACTCCCGCTGCTGGAGACGCCGCTCGCCGGCCTGCTGCACGCGGCGGCCACCGGCACGCTGGCCGCGCATCCGCCGCTGCGCTGGCGGTCCGGTGCGGCGGTCACCGTCGTGGTCGCCTCGGCGGGCTATCCGGGTACGCCGAGGACCGGTGACGTGATCACCGGCGCCGAGCGGGCCGGGATCGTGCACGCCGGCACCGCACGCCGGGACTCCGACGGCGCGCTGGTCTCCGCCGGGGGTCGGGTCCTCGCCGCTACCGGCCTCGGCGCCGACCTCGACACGGCCCGGGCCGCCGCCTACGAGCTGGTCGCCGGGATCGACCTGCCGGGCGGGCACCACCGGACCGACATCGCGGCGCTGGCCGCGACGGGCCGGCTCGCCGCACCGGACCGGGTCGGGTCGCCGACCGGCTGACCGGGTCGACCGGGTCCCGCCCGCGCGCCGCCCGCCCGCCCGCCCGGGCCGGTCGGGGAATTGGGCGACGGGCGTCCGTTCCGGCTCGGCTGGCACGAAACCGTGATTCACCGGTCGCCCGTGGTTCCCTACCGTGGGACCGACCCCGGCGGTCGTCCCGGGGACCAGCGACGGAGGAGCGACCATGCACAGGTACCTGACTCGGGCGGCCGTGGTCGCCCTCGGCGGCGCGATCGCCGTCGCGACGACCGGCTGCGGGACGCCCGGGAACCGTGGTCCCACCCCGGCCACCTCGGCCCCGGCCGCCGACGGGAGCGCGGGCCTGGGCAGCGCGCCGCCGGCCGGCTCCACCGCGCAGCCGGGCCCGACCGGCAGCCCGGCCGGCCAGGCCGGGCAGCCCGGCGGCGGCAACCCCGGTGCCGGCAATCCCGGCGGCGGGAGCAGCGGCGGCGGCAACCCCGGCGGTACGAAGGAGAAGAAGCCGGCGGGCCCGACCATCGTCTACTACCGGATCAAGCAGAAGCCGCAGTGCGACCAGGGCACCAACGTGAACCGGGTGCCCGGCCTTCCGGTGATCCTGGAGTGGAAGGTGACCGGCGCCGACCGGGTGACCATCTCCGTCGACGGGCCCGGGGTCTACGACAGCTACCCGGCCGTCGGCACCGCGACGATCAACTTCCCCTGCGGCGACGGGCAGCCGGGCGGGTACGTGCAGCACACCTACCAGCTGCGTACCGTCGGCGGCGGCGAGGTGCGCTCCAAGACGGTGACCGCCTCGGCCCTGGTGCACGAGATTCCCCAGGTCTGAGCCGGCCGTCCGGCCCGCACCGTCCTCTTCGGACGTCCCCTGTGTACGGCCGGTGACGCGAACCCCCGTGATCCGTTATCCTCGCCGACATCGATTCGATGATCATCAGGAGGGGCGATGCGGTTTCGACGGGGGCTCGCGACGTTCGCGGCGGCGGTACTGGCCATGGTGCCGGCGGTGGTGCTGTCGGCTGCCACGCCGGCCACGGCTGACGAGGTCAACGCCAGCTACAACGTCTGGACCTGGAACGTGGCCGGTTGGAAGATGCACCGGGGTGCCACCGGCAACGGGCTGATCACCGTACTGGCGAACTCGATCCGCAACCGCAAGGCCGACTTCGCCGCCCTCAACGAGCTGTGCTGGAGCCAGTACAAGGCGGTGCAGTCCAACCTGCGGGCCTCGGGCTGGCCGGCGGCCGTGGAGAACTTCTCCCGGTTCCAGGAGCACAACTCGACGCACTGCAACGGTGAGCCGTTCGGGCTGGCCATCTTCAGCAGGCAGCCGATGGGTCCGGCCGACCGTTTCCCGCTGGCGCCGGACGGCAGCTCGGAGCGGCGCCAACTGCTCTGTGCGCCGCTGGAGGCCCGTCCGCACCTGCGGTTCTGCACCACCCACATAACCCCGTCGAACGACGTGATCGGCGGCGTCAAGATCAACGAACGGCAGCTCGGCGAGGTGCTGACCGTGGTGGAGAACTACCACGCCGCCGGGGACACCGTGATCATCGCCGGTGACTTCAATGCCCAGCCCGACTACGGCCGGATGAACCCCTGGTACTCCCGCAACCTGGACGTGCCGCTCAACGGCGGCAACCGGGGCGACTACCGGGAGCTGGACGACACCCACGCCGACAGCCCCGGCTACGGCGAGACGACCGTCGCCGACGGCGACACCAGCGGACCGGACGGCCAGGGCAAGAAGATCGACATGATCTTCGTACGCGAGGACCGGATCGTCGGCGCGTACACCGGCGACTCGCTCTCCATCTCCACCGCCTGCGGCGGCGCCTGCTCCGACCACCGGATCCTGATCGGCACGGTCACCGTCCGGGTCACCACCTGAGCCGTCGGCAGCTGAGCCGTCGGCCTGCCCCGGGCCCGGCCGTGGACCGCCGAGCGGCGGCCGGCGGTCAGGCCCGGTGGTAGCGGCGTAGTTCCCGGGTCAGCACCTTGCCGGTCGCGTTGCGCGGCAGGGCGGGTACGAAGAGCACGTCCCGGGGCACCGAGAACCGGGCGCGGTAGCGGCGGACGTACTCGCGTACCGCGTCCGGGTCGAGCGTCTCGCCCGGGTGCAGCACCAGGTACGCCGCCAGCCGCTGCCCGTACGTCCGGTCCGGTACGCCGATCACCGCCACCTCGCGTACCTGCGGCAGTTCGGCGAGGAGGTTCTCCACCTCGGCCGGGTAGACGTTCTCGCCGCCGGAGACGATCATGTCGTCGGCGCGGCCGTCGACGAAGAGCAGCCCGTCGGCGTCCAGGTGGCCGAGGTCGCCGGTGTCCAGCAGCCGCCCGCCGGCCGGGTCGCCCCGGCCGTCGGTCTCCCGGCCGCCTGTCGTGTACCCCTCGAAGAGCAGTTCGTTGCCGACCAGGATCCGGCCCACCTGGCCGGGTGGGACCGGCTCGCCGCGCGGGTCGACGATCACCAGTCGGGTGCCGTGCGGGGGCCGGCCGGCGGTGGCCGGCGCCCGGCGCAGCTCGGCCGGGGTGGCGATGGCCGCCCAGGAGACCTCGGTGGAGCCGTACAGGTTGTAGAGCACGTCGCCGTAGCGGTCCATGAACCGGGTGGCCAGCCCGCCGGGCAGCGCGGATCCGCTCACCGCCACCACCTCCAGCGGCGGCCGGGTCGCCGGTGGCGGCACCTCCAGCAGCCGCTGCACCATCACCGGTACGGCGAAGAGCGCGGTGCAGCCGTGCCGTTCCACCGCCTCCAGCGCGGCCGACGGTTCGAACCTGCGGTGCAGGACGACGGTGCCGCGCAGCGCGAAGGCCATCTGGAGCGCGGCGTACCCCCAGGTGTGGAAGAGCGGGGCGGCGATCATCATCCGGACCCCGCTGTGCAGCGGGATCCGGCCGATGATCGCGACGAGCGGGCCGAGTCCGTTCGGGGTGGGCCGGCGGGCGCCCTTCGGGGTACCGGTGGTGCCGGAGGTGAGCACGATGGTCCGGCCGTCCCGGCCCGGCGGGTGCAGCTCGCCGAGGGGCGCCCCGGCGACCAGTTCCGGGTACTCGCGCTCGTCGACCCGCTCCACCTCCGCCGGCAGCCCGACCACCCGGTCGAGGAACTCGGTGTCGTGCACCAGCAGTCGGATCCGCTGCTCCTCGGCGACGGTGCCGAGCTGTGCCCCGGAGAGTCCGGTGTTCACCAGCACGATGTCGGCGCCGAGCAGCCCGCCGGCGAGGGCCGTCTCCACCAGGGCGGAGTGGTTGCGGCAGAGCGCCCCGATCCGGTCGCCCTCCGCGATGCCGTAGCGGGCCCGCAGCGACCGGGCCAGTCGTTCGGCCCGGTCCAGCAGCTCCCGGTAGCTGATCTCGCCCTGCTCCTCGTCGATCAGCGCGATCCGGTCCGGGTCCCGGGCCGCCGCCTGGCGCAGCTCGCCGACCAGGCTGAAACCCCAGTTCCGCAGCGCGCCGAGTTGCGCCGCGACCCGCCGGGGCGAGCCGGGCCTGAGCAGTCCACGCCGGGTCAGCGTGGTGACGAGGAAGGCGAGGTCCGACGGCAAGGGTGCTCCGATCAGCGGATCTGGCGACCGGAGATGGCCCGGGAGATGACCAGTCGCTGGATCTCCGAGGTCCCCTCGAAGATGGTGTAGATCTTGGCGTCCCGGTACCAGCGCTCGACCGGGTGCTCGCGCAGGAAGCCGGCGCCGCCGAGGATCTGCACCGCCCGGTCGGTCACCGAGACGGCCACCTCACCGGCCTTGAGCTTGGACATCGAGCCCTCGCCCGCGCTGAACGGCCGGTTGTTCCGCCCCATCCAGGCGGCCCGCCAGACCAGCAGCCGGGCGGCGTCGATCTCCATCCGCATGTCCGCGAGCTGGAACGCGATCGCCTGGTTCTCGATGATCGGCCGTCCGAACTGGACCCGCTCCTGGGCGTACGCCAGGGCGTACTCGTACGCCGCCCGGGCCACCCCGATCGCCTGGGCCCCGACCGTCGGCCGGGAGAGTTCGAAGGTACGCATCGCCGCCTGGCTCTTGCCGCGCTGGCCGGAGCGGGCCCGGTCGAGCCGTTCGCGCAGTGCCTCGGGCCCACCGAGCAGGCAGCGGCCCGGCACCCGTACCTCGTCGAGGAAGACGTCGGCGGTGTGCGAGGCGCGCAGCCCGAGCTTCTTGAGCTTCTTCGTCGCGGTCAGCCCCTCGGTGCCGGGCGGCACCACGAAGGCGGCCTGGCCACGGGAGCCGAGTTCGGGCTCCACCGAGGCGGTCACCACGTGCACGGCGGCGATCCCGCCGTTGGTGGCGTACGCCTTCTGCCCGGTCAGCACCCACTCGTCGGTGGCCTCGTCGTAGCGGGCCCGGGTGCGCATCGCGGAGACGTCGGATCCGGCCTCCGGCTCGGTGGTGCAGAACGCCGCCACGGCCGGCTGGTCGGTGTCGCCGTAGCACTGCGGCACCCATTCGACCAGTTGGTCGGGGGTGCCGGAGCCGTAGATGGCGGCGACCGCCAGGGTGGTGCCGAAGAGGGCCATCCCGATGCCGGCGTCGCCCCAGAAGAGTTCCTCGTTGGCGAGCGGCAGGGAGAGGCCGGTCGGGTCGGCCCAGCAGTTCGCGATGAACTCGAAGCCGTACAGCCCGATCTTCGCCGCCTCCTGGATCACCGGCCAGGGGGTCTCCTCGCGGGCGTCCCACTCGGCGGCGGCCGGGCGCACGACCTCGGCGGCGAAGCCGTGCACCCAGTCGCGCAGGTCCCGTTGCTCTTCGTTCAGGTCGAGCGAGAACTCGGTCACGCCGTCCCCTCGTGGGTCGTCGGGTCCGGGCGCCGGCTCGGCGGCCGGGCCCGGGTGCCGGGGTGGTCAGGCCTTCGGGATGTCGAACAGGTTGGCGATGTTGGCCGCCAGCCCGAGGTCGCCCTTTGCCTTCAGCTTGCCGGTCATGAACATCATCACCGGGTTGGCGCCACCGGAAACGATCTTGAGGAACTCCACCGGACCCATCGTGAGGGTGAGCTTCGGCTCCCGCTGCGGGGTCTCCGAGACCTGGCAGGTCCCGTTCTCGATGACGATCTCGTAGGTGTCGGAGCCGCCGTCGGCCCGGCCGGTGATGGTCCAGTGGATGACCGTGTTGGTGTTGCCGGCCCGGTCGGCCCGGAACAGCGTCGGCATCCGGCCGAACACCGCGTCGAGGACCTTGCCGCGCAGGTCGCCGCTCATCACCTCGGCCAGCTTGTCGTCCGGGGTGGACTTGACGATCTGGGCGAACTGCTTGGGCTCGAGCGAGGCGAAGTTCGCCGGGTCGAAGTCGGTCATTCGAGAGTCCTCCGGGCTGCTGGTGGTTGTCGCTGTTCCGGTCAACTTTATTGGTTACTCACGCGTAACCTTACGCACGAGTAGGTAAGCTCGCAAGGGTGTCGACTCCGCCCGCCTTCCGGCGGTTGCCCCGGGCCGTACGGGAGCAGCAGATCCTCGACGCCGCCGTCAGGATCTTCTCCCGACGCGGCTTCCACGCGGCGAGCATGGACGAGATCGCCGACGGAGCCGGCATCTCCAAACCCATGGTCTACGCCTATCTCGGCTCCAAGGAGGAGCTTTTCACCGCCTGCCTGCACCGGGAGGGGACCCGGCTGGTGGAGGCGATCGTCGGCGCGGTGGTGCCGGACCTGCCGTTCGAGGAGCGGCTCTGGCGCGGCCTGCGGGCGTTCTTCCGGTTCGTCGGGGCGCACCGGGACGGCTGGGCGGTCCTCTACCGGCAGGCCCGGGGCGAGCGGCCGTTCGCCAGCGAGGTGGCGGTGATGCGGAGCCGGATCATCGAGGTGGTCGCCGGGATGCTCGCCCGGGGCCTGGCCGCCGACGGCCGCGAGGTCCGCGGCCCCGAGCTGGAGGTCATGGCGTACGCCCTGGTCGGCGCCTCGGAGTCGGTCGCCGACTGGCTGGCCGACCATCCCGACGCCGACCCGGACGCGATGGCCGGCCGGATGATGGACTTCGTCTGGACCGGCGCCGGCGATCTGCTCGCCGGCCGCTCGTGGCGCCCCCCGGCCGCTCCGACGGACTGACGCCCCTGCCGCCTCGACCGCCTGTCGCTGTCGCGCACGCCGTCGCTCGCGCCCTCGCCCACGCCGTCGCTCGCGCCCTCGCCCGGCGCCGATTCGCCCTTGACGCCGGCCGCCCGGGGTGTCAGTCTCATCTGACAGGGGGTGTCAGACGAAACTGACACCCGGGAAGGGAACCGGACGCATGGACCAGGCCCCGCCCTCGGGGGAGCAGTTGCTGCGGATGCTCACCGCGCTGGCCAGCCCGCACCGGCTGCGGATCGTCGCGGCGCTCGTCGAGGGCCGCAGCTACGTCAGCCAACTGGCCCGCCGGCTGGGGATGAACCGGCCACTGCTCTACATGCACCTCCAGCGACTGGAGGCGGCCGGCCTGGTCGTCGGCGAGCTGGAGACGGCCCGGGACGGCAGCTCGGTGAAGTACTTCGAGGTGGTGCCCTTCGCGCTGGCACTCACCCCGCAGGTGATCGCCGAAGCCGTCCCGACGCTGGCCGAGGCGGAGCCCGGAGCCGGCGCGACCGGAGGGAACGGCCCGGCAGCGGGCGGATCGGGAGAGGACACGAGCAGGTGACCACACTGTTGGCAGCCGAGCCGGAGATCGCGCGGACCGCCACGGTCGCGTCGGCCGCGCTGGACATCGCGCAGACCGCCACGATCGCCACGGCCGTACTGGGGGTGGCGCTGGTCGCCGTCGTCGGCTTCGTCGGCCTGGGCTTCTACCGGGCCCGGCGGAGCACGGCCGGCGAGGCGGCGTACCGCGCACTGGTCGAACGGGTCGTCGAGGCGGAGACCCGGACGGCGGAGGCCACCGCCGCGACCGCCGAGCAACTGGCCGGGCTCCGTGCCGAGCTGCGCGGCACCCGGGACGAGACGACCGAGGTCAAGCGGCGGCTGGCCGAGTTGGAGCGGCTGCTCAGCCAGATCGGCTGAGCTGTCGGCCGGCGGCACTTCACGGGGAGGAAACGCGAATGGGATCCAGCCTGCGACACACCGTCCGGACGGTGCTGGCGGCGGTGCTCGCGCTGCCGGCGGCGGTCGCCGCCGGGGCCGGCCCGGCGGCCGGGGCGCCACCCCCGGACGACCTGGCCCGGGTGGAGAGCTACCTGCGGCAGCACATGGCCGAGGTCCGCGCGCCCGGGCTGGCGTACGCGGTGGTCCGGGCCGACCGGGTCGTCGGGCAGGGCGCCTGGGGGGTCGACGGCGACGGCAACCCGATCACCCCGCGTACGCCGTTCGTGCTCGGCTCGGTGACGAAGTCGTTCACCGCACTGGCGGTGATGCAGCTCGTCGAGGCCGGCCGGGTCGAGCTGGACGCACCGGTCCGCCGGTACGTCCGCTGGCTGCGGCTGGCCGACGAGTCGATCGCGGCCCGGATCACCGTACGGCAGCTGCTCGTCCAGAACAGCGGGCTGCCACAGGTGGCGTCGATGGGGCTCACCGACCGGTACGACAGCACGCCCGGCGCGCTGGCCCGGACGGTACGGGACCTCGCGGCGGTCCGGCCGACGACCGAGCCGGGCGGGGTCCACCAGTACAGCGACGCCAACTACCTGATCCTGGGCGTACTGGTCGAGGAGGTGACCGGGGAGAGCTACGGCGGTTACCTGCGCCGGCAGGTACTCGATCCACTGGGGATGGTCGGCTCCGCCGCCACCGGCGCCGAGGCGGAGGCGGTCGGGGTGCCGCCCGGACACCGTTACTACCTCGGCCGCCCGCAGCGCTTCGACCCGGGCTTCGACGGCTCCGGCGTGACGTACGGCTTCCTGGCGGCGAGCCTGACCGACGTGACCCACTACGCGATGGCACAGCTCGGCGGCGGCCGGTACGCCGGTCGTCCGGTCCTGTCGCCGCAGGGCGTCGCGCAGCTGCACGCCGGCCAGGTCCCGACCGGCGGCGCCGGCCGGTACGCGATGGGGTGGCGGGACAGCACGCTCGGCGACCCGGCCGAGCGGATCGTCTGGCACGCCGGGGCGACGGCGAACTCGTTCGGCCACATCGTGCTGGTACCCGGGTCGGATCTGGCCGTGGTGGTGCTGGCCAACATCTACGGCCTGATGATGGACGGTCCGCTCGTCTCGGCGGCCTTCAACGTGGCCCGGATCCTGGGCGGTGCCGAGGCGGAGGCCGGCGCGGCGAAGGATCCGACCTTCACCCGGTTGCTCGCCGGGCTGGGTGCGGTCGCGCTGCTCCTGCTCGGCCTGCTGGTCTGGTCGCTCCTCCGGATCGTCCGCCGTCCGGCCGGGCGGGCCGGGTCGCGCCGCCGGATCCTCGCCGGAGCGGCCGGCTGGGTCGTCGGCTGCGCCGGCCTGGCGGTGGGGGTGACCCGGGCGATCCCGGCGGCCTGGGACGGTGCCGGCCTGGCGCAGGTGCGGCTCTTCGCCCCGGACGTCGGTGACGCGATGGTGGCGGTGGCGGTGCTGGCCGGACTGCTGGCGCTGGCCCGGGTCGGCGTCGCCGCCGTCGCCCTGGCCGGTCGCCGGCCGGTGCCGCGGGCCCGACCGCGCTACGAGGTGGTCGGCTGACCGTCCGGGTGCCGCGCCGGGCGAGGGTGTGGCCGCCGGTCGGCGGAAACGGGGGTACGGGTGCTCCGGTCCGGTGGGACCGGAGCACCCGTCACGTCGCCGGTGGCGCGGGTCGGATCGGGCGACGCCGTGCCGACGGTCAGATCCGGCCGGTGCCGGCGCCGCCGGTGACGATGGACTTGACGTTGGCGGCCGGGTCGACGCTGACGCTGTACGGGAGGCTCCGTACGCTGCCGCCGGCCTGGCCACTGCCGGAGTTCACGAAGTGGTTGTTCCGGGCGACCAGGGTGCCGGGGCCGGAGCTGGCCTCGCCGAGGTGGTACGGGTCGTCGGTGTTCTCGAAGTAGTTGCCCTCGACGAGCACACCGGCGCCCTCGGTGGAGGCGACGCCGTAGCCGCCGACGTTGTTGTAGTAGTTGTTGAAGACGTGCACCGGGTTGCCGAACCGGACCCGGGGGTGCCGCTGCTCGGAGCCGTCGAACCAGTTGTGGTGGTACGTCACCCGCAGCTTGCCGCTGTCCTCGCTCGCGTTGTCGTCGGAGTGACCGAGCAGGAAGGACTTGTCGTGGTCGAAGACCCGGTTCCAGGAGACGGTGGCGCAGTCCGAGGCCCGCTTGATGTCGACCGCGCCGTCGGAGCCGTTGCTGAAGCTGTTGTGGTCGATCCAGACCCGGGTCGAGTACTGCACGTTGATCGCGTCGTCGCTCCAGTTCCGGAAGTTGATGTTCCGGATGATGACGTTGCTGACGCTGGCGACGTTGAGCCCGCCACCGGTGATGGCGGCGTTGCTGCCCACCCCGATGATGGTCTTGTTGGCGGCGACCTTCTGCATGCCGCTGATCGACAGGCTGCCGGAGACCCGGATCACCCGCGCGCCGCTGGCCTGCATCTCGCTGACCAGCTGGCTGCCGCTGGTGACCGTCACCGGGGAGGCGTTGCCGCCGCCGGTGGTGCCGCCGCACTGGGTCGCCCAGCCCTGCATGTTGAACGAGGCGGCCGACGCGGTGGGCATCGCGACCATCGAGGTGGTGACGAGTACGGCGGCGGTGGCTGCGGCGAGCAGTGGCGTCCGGGTGAGCCGTCGTACGCGCTGGGACGTGGTGGTTTCGGTGCTGGACACAGATACCTCCGAGCGGAAGTGATCCACCTCGGCGGCCGGGTCGCGGGTGGGACGCGGGCGCCGCCAGCGAGGATGGACGGTGCGGCCGGCCGTTCCGGGCGCACTTGTTGGGGGACGGGGATGCTGGAAAGCGCTTTCCAGCATCAAGCGAAGACTATCGATGCACATCAGTCGTGTCAACGACAAATCTCGATGTTTGTTCCGTCCTGTCGGGCTTCGCCCGAGAGCGTGATCAGTCCGGATCACACCGGATCAGGCCCCCGTCGCGGTCACCTCGCCGAGCAGGTGGGCACGGCCGCGCGACGGGTCGTGCAGCCCGAAACTCCAGCCCGGGGCGGCGGAGAACGCGACCGTACCGGGCAGCGGCACCGGCCGCTTGAACGCCACCTCCACGGTGTACGCGTCGGGCAGCCGCCCCTCCAGCGCCGCCAGGCACCGGGCCTTGCTCCACATGCCGTGCGCGATCGGCCCGGCGAAGCCGAACAGCCGGGCGGCGACCCGCGAGGTGTGGATCGGGTTGTGGTCACCGGAGACCCGGGCGTAGTCCCGGCCCACCCGGGAGTCCAGCCGCCACAGCGCGGTCGGGGCCGGGGGCGCCGGCTGCTCCGTCGAGTCGCGCCGGCCGCCGGTCGCCGTATGCTCCCGCCGCAGGTACGTCGAGACCCCGCGCCACACCACCTCCCCGTCGGCCGAGGCGGTGCAGACCACGTCGAACTGCCGCCCCCGGTCGTGCGGGCGCAGGTCGACGGCGCGTACCGCCAGGTCCAGCGGCTCCGCCGCGTCCATCCGGCGGTACGCGGTGATCCGGTTCGACACGTGCACCAGGCCGACCAGCGGCAGCGGAAACTCCGGCGCGCTCATCAGGCGCAGCGCCAGCGGAAAGGCGAGTACGTGCGGATAGGTCGGCGGCAGCGCGTCGGCGAGCCGGAACCCGCACACCCGGTCGTACGCCGCCAGGTGGTCCCGGTCGACCGTGACCGCCCGGACCAGCAGTTCGGTCCCGGGGAGCCGGTCGGCACGCCGGGCCGCCCCGAACCTCGGGGCCAGCCCGATCGCCGCCTGCCGGTAGAGCGGCCCGGCGGCCGGCAGCGCCGCCAACTCGACCCCGGACCCCTCCGGCGCGCTCCCGGGCCCGTCCGGGGTGCCGCCCCCGGTCTCGTTCGGCATCTCGGACATCACGCCCCCAGCAGACTCTGACCGCAGACCCGGACCACGTTGCCGGTGACCCCGGCCGAGCCGGGCGAGGCGAACCAGGCGATCGTCTGGGCGACGTCGACGGGCAGGCCGCCCTGCGCCATGCTGTTCATCCGCCGGCCGGCCTCGCGGAGCACCAGCGGGATCCGGGCGGTCAACCGGGTCTCGATGAAGCCCGGCGCGACCGCGTTCACGGTGATCCCGCGCTCGGCGAGGACCGGGGCCATCGAGTGCACCAGGCCGATCACCCCGGCCTTGGAGGTGGCGTAGTTGGTCTGGCCCCGGTTGCCGGCGATCCCGGCGATCGAGGAGACCCCGATGAGTCGCCCGCCGGCCGGGATCAGCCCCCGGTCCAGCAGTACGTCGTTGATCCGTTCCTGGCTGGTGAGGTTGACCTCCAGCACCGAGTCCCACCAGTCCGGCCGCATCCGGCCGAGCGTCTTGTCCCGGGTGATCCCGGCGTTGTGCACCAGCACGTCGACCCGGCCGTGCCGGTCGGCGAGGTGGTCGGCGAGCCGCAGCGGCGCGTCCGGCGTGGTCAGGTCGAGCTGTACCGCCGTACCACCGACGGCGTTGGCGACCTCGGCGAGCGCGTCACCGGCGGCCGGTACGTCCAGGGCCACCACCTGGGCGCCGTCCGCCGCCAGCACCTCGGCGACCTTCGCCCCGATCCCCCGGGCGGCGCCGGTGACCAGGGCGATCCGGCCGTCCAGCGGGCGGTCCCAGTCGACCTCCGGCACCTCGGCCGGGCCGATCCGGATCACCTGTCCGGAGACGTACGCCGAACGGCCGGAGAGCAGGAAGCGCAGGGTCGACTCGACCGCCCGCTCGGCACCCGGCGCGACGTAGACGAGCTGCGCCGTCGTACCCCGGCCGAACTCCTTGCCGATGCTCCGGGTCAGCCCCTCCAGGGCGCGCTGGGCGGTCGCCTCCCGTGGGGTGGCGCAGGACTCCGGTGGGGTGCCGAAGACGACCACCCGGCCGGACGGGTGCAGCGCCCGGGCCAGCGGGTGGAAGAAGTCGTAGAGCGCGCGCAGCCCGGCCGAGTCGGTGATGCCGGTGGCGTCGTAGAGGAGGGCGGCCTGCGGGGGTACCCGACCGTCGTCCTCGGCGGGCCGGGTGGTGGCCGGGTCGGAGATCTCCACCCCGGCGGCGGTGAGCAGCTTGCCGAGCGGCTCGACCAGGCGGCCGCCGGAGGCGGCGTCGAGGCGTACCGGGCCGTGCGTCAGCGGGTCACCGGGGCGGTACCGGCGCAGTTTGGGCGGGTCGGGCAGGCCGAGGCGCTTGACCAGCGCCCGGCCGGGACCGGTGTGGGCGAAGCTGGCGTACCTGTCACTCATGAGAGAAGCCTACTCGCGGGTAAGGTAGGAACAACCCTGCGTTCTGGAGGCGTCACCATGGAAGCCGTACGTCGCGTCGCGATCCTCGGAGGCAACCGGATCCCGTTCGCCCGCTCCAACGGTCGGTACGCCAAGGCGTCCAACCAGGACATGCTGACCGCCGCCCTGGACGGGCTGATCGCCCGGTTCGGCCTGGCCGGCGAGCGGCTCGGCGAGGTGGCCGCCGGGGCGGTGCTCAAGCACTCGAAGGACTTCAACCTCACCCGGGAGGTGGTACTCGGCTCCCGGCTCGACCCGCGCACCCCGGCGTACGACCTCCAGCAGGCCTGCGGCACCGGCCTGGAGGCGGCGATCCTGGTCGCCAACAAGATCGCGCTCGGTCAGATCGACGTCGGGGTGGCCGGTGGCGTGGACACCACCTCGGACGCGCCGCTGGCCGTCAACGAGGAACTGCGGCGCACCCTGCTGGAGATCAACGCCGCCCGTACCCTCGGCGGGCGCCTGAGGGCCGCCAGCCGGCTCCGGCCGGCCCAGCCGTTCCGGCCGGAGATCCCGCGCAACGCGGAGCCGCGTACCGGACTGTCGATGGGCGAGCACGCTGCGGTCACCGCCCGGCGGTGGCACGTCGACCGGCAGGCCCAGGACGAACTCGCGGTCCGGTCGCACCAGCGGCTCGCCGCCGCGTACGACCGGGGGTTCTTCGACGACCTGGTCACCCCGTACCTCGGGCTGACCCGGGACGCGAACCTCCGCCCCGACACCAGCGTGGAGAAGCTCGGCCGGCTCAAGCCGGTCTTCGGCACCCGGGGGCCGGACGCGGAGCACGCCAGCATGACCGCCGGCAACTCGTCACCGCTCACCGACGGGGCGTCGACGGTGCTGCTCGCCTCCGAGGAGTGGGCCAGGGCACACAACCTGCCGGTACTCGCCTGGTTCGGTGCGTCGACGACCGCCGCCGTGGACTTCGTACACGGCGACGAGGGGCTGCTGATGGCTCCCGCGTACGCCGTACCCCGGCTGCTCGCCCGGACCGGGCTGACCCTGGCCGACTTCGACTACTTCGAGATCCACGAGGCGTTCGCCTCGCAGGTGCTGGCCACCCTGGCGGCCTGGGAGTCGCCGGAGTTCTGCAAGGAGAGGCTCGGCCTGGACGCCCCGCTGGGGTCGATCGACCCGGACAAACTGAACGTCAACGGCTCGTCGCTGGCCGCCGGCCACCCGTTCGCCGCGACCGGCGGCCGGATCGTGGCCACCCTGGCCAAGCTGCTCGCCGAGCGCGGCTCCGGGCGTGGGCTGATCTCGATCTGCGCGGCCGGCGGCCAGGGCGTGGTGGCGATCCTGGAACGCTGAGCTGGCCGGGCGACAGCCGGCCGGGCGACAGCCCGCCGGAGAGCCGACCGCCGAATCGGTGACCTGGACACCAGATGCGCTAACCCTGCGTCGTAACGCCTCCGGTGTCCAGGTCGAGGCGTCGGCATGGGCAGGTGGCGGTCGTCAGCGGGGTGCTGGCGGGGGGTGCTGGCGGCGGGAGCACAAGCGGGGCAGCTCGACAGTCTCTGCGGCGAGGATGGCCACCCCGCCTCGCGCCGACGTCCCCTACACTCCCAAACATGTCTTTGGGGGTTGACGACGATCCAGACGCCGACGCGCCGGATCCGACCGTCCGGCTGCGGGCGCTGGCCCATCCGGTACGGATGCGGATCCTCTCCCTGCTCACCGCGTCGGCGCTCACCGCCGCCGAGATCGCCCGCGAACTGGACCTCACGCACGCCAACGCCAGCTACCACCTGCGGCACCTGCTGGCCGCCGGCCTGATCGAGGTGGCCGGCGAGGAACGCATCCGGGGCGGCGACGCCAAGCGCTACCGCTACGACCCGGCGAGCCAGCGCGACCGGCCCGGGTCGGGGCTGGCCGCCGGCCCGGCCACCCCCGAGCACCGGCTGCTCTACGACGCGCTCGCCGCCGAGTTGCGCCGCCGAGCGCATCACCTGCGGCCCGGCCCGGGCAACTTCCTCACCGACGCCGAGTTCTGGATCGACCCCGAGACCTGGGACGAGATCCGGAACACCATCGCCGAGGCGTCGGCCCGGCTGCACCACGCCGCCCGGCCCGCGCACACCCCCGGCACTCACCGGGTGAGCGCCACCGTCGCGCTCTTCCGGATGGAGGACTGACCATGGGTACCCGGGACGGCGCGCTCGCGCCGCTGCGGCACCGGCCCTTCCGCTACCTGGCGATCGGCCGGTCCGCCACGATGCTCGGCAACGCGGTCGCACCGGTCGCGCTGGCGTTCGCCGTACTCGATCTCACCGGCAGCGTGCGCGACCTCGGCCTGGTCGTCGGCGCGCGGTCGCTGACCCACGTGGTGTTCCTGCTCTTCGGCGGCGTGCTCGCCGACCGGCTGCCCCGGCAGACGGTGATGGTGGTCTCCTGCGCCCTCGCCGCGCTCACCCAGGGCGCGGTCGCGGCGCTGGTGCTGACCGGTACCGCGACGATCCCGGCGCTGGTCGCGCTCGCCGCCGTGAACGGTGTGGTGGCCGCCTTCGCCTGGCCGGCCGCCGCCGCACTGGTCCCGCAGACCGTGCCGGCCGAGCTGCTCCAGTCGGCCAACGCGCTCAACCGGCTCGGCACCAACGCCGCCATGATCGGCGGCGCGTCGCTCGGCGGTGTGCTGGTGGCCGGCGTCGGACCGGGCTGGGGGCTGCTGGTGGACGCCGCGACCTTCGCGCTCGCCGGGCTGGCATTCTCCCGGGTACGCGTCCAGGCCGTCGCCGCCCCGCGCACCGAGCGGGCCAACCCGGTCCGCGAACTGCGCGAGGGCTGGACCGAGTTCGTCGCGCGCTCCTGGGTCTGGGTGGTGGTACTCGGCTTCCTGCTGATCAACTTCGCCTACGCCAGCTCGGTCAACGTCCTCGGCCCCGCCGTGGCGGACGAGACGATCGGCCGACCCGCCTGGGGCGTGGTGCTCGCCGCCCAGACCGCCGGCATGGTGGCCGGGGCGCTGGTCGCGCTCCGGATCCGGGTACGCCGGCTGCTCCGGCTCGGCGTGCTCTGCATGTTCGCCGACGTACTGCTGCTGCTCGGGCTGGCCTGGACACCGTCCGTCGCCGTGCTGATCGCCGCCGCGTTCGTGGCCGGGGTGGCCGTCGAGCAGTTCTCGGTCGCCTGGGAGACCTCGATGCAGCGGAACATCCCCGCCGACAAGCTCGCCCGGGTCTACTCGTACGACGCGCTCGGCTCCTTCCTGGCGATCCCGCTCGGCCAGATGACGATCGGCCCGGTGGCCGAGACCATCGGCAACGAGTCGACGCTGTTGGTCGCCGCCGGGGTCGTCTTCGTGGCGGTACTCGGCATGCTGGCCGATCCGGGCGTACGCCGGCTCTCGACCGAGCTTCCGGCCCGTGCCGAGGACGCCGACCCCACCGGACCAGTGCTGCCGGCTGCTCCGTCGACGGCACCGGGGCCGGCTCCGGCGGGAAAGGTCGGCTAGCGCCGCCGTACCCCACCGCGCCGGTGCCGGACCCGGCCGACGCTGTTCAGTCGTCGGCGACGAGTACCCCCATCGAGCGGGCCGTGCCGGCGACCTGCCGCATCGCCGCCGCCACGTCCTCGGTGTTCAGGTCGGGCAACTTCCGCTCGGCGATCTCCCGGAGCTGCTGACGGGAGATCTTGGCCACCGTCTGCGAGCCGGGCCGTCCGGAGCCGCCGGCCAGCCCGAGCGCCTTCCGGATCAGGTACGCCGTCGGCGGCGTCTTGAGCCGCAGCGCGTACGACCGGTCGTCGAAGACGGTGACGACCACCGGAACGATCTCGCCGCGCTGGGCGGCGGTGGCGGCGTCGTAGTCGAGCTTGAGCTGCCGGGTGTTGACGCCGGTCGGGCCGAGCATCTTGCCGATGTCGACCATCGCCGCGTTGCCGGCGTCGAGTTCCAGCGTGAGCTGGCGGTTGATCTTCTTCTGCGGTGCCATGCCGGCGAAGCTATGGATTCCAGCGACTGGAGGGTCAACGCCATTTCCCGGGCACCCGTCCGATCCCGGGCACCCGTCCGAAGCGGAACCGTCGGGATGGCAGACAATGGCGGGGTGACCAGCATCCCCAACGTCCTCGCCAACCGGTACGCCTCGGCCGAGCTGGCCGCCCTCTGGTCCCCGGAGGAGAAGATCCGGATGGAGCGCCGCCTCTGGCTGGCCGTACTCCGGGCGCAGCGCGACCTCGGCGTGCCGGTGCCGGACGGCGCGGTCGAGGCGTACGAGCGGGTGCTGGACCAGGTCGACCTCGCCTCGATCGCGGCCCGGGAGCGGGTGACCCGGCACGACGTGAAGGCCCGGATCGAGGAGTTCAGCGCGCTGGCCGGGCACGAGCAGGTGCACAAGGGGATGACCTCCCGGGACCTGACCGAGAACGTCGAGCAGCTCCAGGTCCGCGCCTCGCTGGAACTGGTCCGGGACCGGGTGGTCGCCGCCCTGGCCCGGCTGGCCCGGCTCGCCGTCGAGCACGCCGACCTGGTGATGACCGGCCGCTCGCACAACGTCGCCGCCCAGGCGACCACGCTGGGCAAGCGGTTCGCCAGCGCCGCCGAGGAGCTGCTGATCTCCTACGAGCGGCTGACCGACCTGATCGAGCGCTATCCGCTGCGTGGGATCAAGGGTCCGGTCGGTACCGCCGCCGACCAGCTCGATCTCTTCGACGGGGACCCGGCCAGGGTGGCCGAGCTGGAGCGCCGGGTCGCCGAGCACCTCGGGTTCCGCCGCGTACTGGACAGCGTCGGTCAGGTCTATCCGCGCTCGCTGGACTTCGACGTGATCTCCGCGTTGGCCCAGACCGCCGCCGCGCCGAGCAGCCTGGCCACCACGATCCGGCTGATGGTCGGCCAGGAACTCGCGACCGAGGGCTTCCGCCCCGGCCAGGTCGGCTCCAGCGCGATGCCGCACAAGATGAACACCCGGTCCAGCGAGCGGGTGAACGGCTTCGCGGTGATCATCCGGGGTTACCTGTCGATGGTCGGCGAGCTGGCCGGCGACCAGTGGAACGAGGGCGACGTCTCCTGCTCGGTGGTGCGCCGGGTCGCGCTGCCGGACGCGTTCTTCGCCGCCGACGGGCTCTTCCAGACCTTCCTGACCGTACTGGACGAGTTCGGCGCGTACCCGGCGGTGATCGCCCGGGAACTCGACCGCTACCTGCCGTTCCTGGCCACCACCAAGATCCTTGTCGCGGCGGTGCGGCGCGGGGTCGGTCGGGAGACCGCGCACGAGGTGATCAAGGAGCACGCGGTCGCGGTGGCACTGGCGATGCGGGAGAAGGGCGCCACCGAGAACGACCTCTTCGACCGGCTCGCCGCCGACGGCCGGCTCGGGCTGACCCGGCCCGAGATCGACGAGCTGGTCGCCGACCGCGCCGGCTTCACCGGGGCGGCGTCCGCGCAGGTCCGGGCCGTCGCCGACCGGATCGCCGCGGTGGTCGCGGCGCACCCCGAGGCCGCCGGGTACGACCCGGCGCCGATCCTCTGAGCGGCCGACCCGCCGGGGCCGGGGAAGAGCCCGACCGCCGGTGGGTTCGGCGTCAGCTCCGGGGTGTCGGGGTGCCGGCCGCGCTGCCCAGGTCCGGTGCGCTCGGCGCCTCGGCGATCGCCCCGGAGTCCAGCGGCTCCGCCAGGTGCGCCGTCTCGGCCGCCACCTTCGGCTGGTCGCTGGGCGGATTCTCCGGCGGCTGCCGGACGGCGACCACCGCCGTGCCGTACGCGCAGAGTTCCATCCACATCTCGCCGACCTCGCGATGGTCGAAGCGCATCCCGATCACGGCGTTCGCGCCGAGCCGGGTCGCCTCCTCACCCAGCTTCTGCACGGCGTCGGTACGCCAGCGGGTGAGGTTCTCGGGCGCCTTGGGGTCATAGGCGCCACCACGGAGGTTCTTCACGCCTTCCCGGTACGGGTTCCGGGTTCGGGCCTGGGAAGATACGACCTCGCCGAGTACCGCGCGGATCTCGTACCCCGGTAGGTGATCCGTCGTCACGACCAGCACAGCTTGATGCTGGCAGAGCCGGGCCCGTGCGTTTTGCGAGGGCTGTTCACATCGCTCCAGTTTGCGAAACGACGCGGCTGCCGCGAACCGGCCGCCGGAGCCCGTTCCCGGCCGCCTCGTCGCCAAACGGCGCGCAGCCGGCCCAAACGGCGCGGCGCGGACGTCCCATCGCAGCTGGAACGTCCGCGCCATACCCCTGAGGAGGGTGTGGGTGGTGCCTAGACGCCGGAGACGGAGGTGATCCAGGAACGGTTGTAGGCGACGCTGCCGTAGTTCTGGATGCTCTGCCCGTCGGCGGTGGAGGCGACGCCCACCTGGGCGCCGTTGTAGACCTGCGGGCCACCGGAGTCACCACGCCAGGCGTTGCCGTTGACCCGGGTGCTGCGGATCGCCCGCCCGCCGTACGCGTCGGTGACGTTCGTGCTGGTCACCCGTACCGTCGCGGTCTTCAGCGTGGTCGACGCCGAGCAGCCGCTGTAGCAGGTCATCCCCCACCCGTAGATGGAGTTGGTGGAGTTGACCGGCGGGTAGGCGCTGGACAGGGGCATGTAGCTGGTGTTGATCGAGGTGGACAGGTTGAGCAGCGCGAGGTCGTACCGGGAGTAGCTGGCGGTCACGCCACTGGTGACGCCGCCGGAGGACCGGTTGACGCTGCCGACCCGCACCGACATCGTGCCGCTGACGCAGTGCCGGGCGGTGAGCACCCAGCGGGCCGCGATGATGGTGCCGGAGCAGGTGAACGAGCCGTTGCTGAGCACGGCCGCGGCCCACGGGGCCGAGGAGACGGTGCCGCCGCCGATGATGAACGGGGTGGCGGGGGCGGCGGTGGCGACGGACGGCGCGACGAGCGCGCCGGCCATGGCGGTGGCGAGCATCACCAGGGTTCGGCGAAGACGCACAGGGGGCTCCTTCCGGGGGGTTTACCCGGGGTCACCGGGTCGGTTGAGCCGCCGTAGGCGGGAGGATGTCCGCCGTACGGACCTGGACAGTCAACGTTCGGTGTAGCCAACCGGACGTTTGACGCCACACGCTAAGCCGTTCGTCACCTATTCACAAGGGTGAACCTCTGCGGTCGGTTTCCGACCCTCTCCGGCGGGTGACCGGGTCCACCGGAGGCGCCCGGGGTCGGTCGGGGCATCGACGCGCCGGCCCGTGCATCAACTGGCTGGTCGGCCGGGTACGCTGGCTCCGCTCGCCCCTTTCGTGGGCCGGCACCCAACTGCGTACACAGTCAGGAGTGCCCAGTGCCTCGCGTCGTCGTCGACGTCATGCTCAAGCCGGAGATTCTCGATCCCCAGGGCCAGGCCGTCGCGAATGCGCTGCCGAGGCTCGGAGTCACGGACGTGTCCTCCGTGCGCATCGGCCGGCGGATCGAGATCGAGTTCACCGGCCAGCCGGACCTGGACCGGGCCCGGGAGATCGCGGACAAGCTGCTGGCCAACCCGGTGATCGAGGACTTCTCGGTCCGGGTCGCCGAGGCCGGCGACGTCGAGGAGCGCAATCCATGACCGCCCGGATCGGCGTGGTGACGTTCCCCGGCTCGCTGGACGACCGGGACGCCGCCCGGGCCGCCCGGATCGCCGGTGCCGAGGTGGTGTCCCTCTGGCACGACGACCCCGACCTGCACGGCGTCGACGCCGTGGTGCTGCCCGGCGGCTTCTCCTACGGTGACTACCTGCGCTGCGGCGCCATCGCCCGGTTCGCCCCGGTGATGGAGTCCGTCGCCGCCGGAGCCCGGGACGGCCTGCCGGTGCTCGGCATCTGCAACGGGTTCCAGATCCTCTGCGAGGCGCACCTGCTGCCCGGCGCGCTGACCCGCAACCAGCACCTGCACTTCCGCAACCGCGACCAGGTGCTGCGGGTCGAGTCGGCGGGCACCGCCTGGACCAACGCGTTCCAGCCCGGCCAGGAGATCCTGATCCCGGTGAAGAACGGCGAGGGCTGCTACGTCGCCGACGAGCGCACCCTCGACGAGCTGGAGGCGACCGGCCGGGTGGTGGCCCGCTACCTGGGCGGCAACCCGAACGGCTCGCTGCGGGACATCGCCGGGATCAGCAACGAGGCCGGCAACGTGGTCGGGCTGATGCCGCACCCGGAGCACGCCGTGGAAGCGCTGACCGGGCCGTCCCTCGACGGACTCGGCTTCTTCACGTCGGTCCTCAAGCACCTCGCGGGAGTACCCGCATGATCGAACGGAGTGAGGTCATGGGCCAGCCAGAGCCCGCCCTCGCCGGCCACCCCTCGGCCCCCGATCCCGCCCCGGTACCCATCTCGGCCGTCGACGCGGTGGCCAGGATGATTCCGGCCGAGTCGCCCGTACCCGGCCAGCCGGTGCCGGTCGGCGGCGCCGCGGAACTGCCGGTGAACGGCTACCCGGGCGGCGTGGACACCGTGCCGAACGCGTCGGCCACCCCCGGCGACCTCCAGCCCTACGCCGAGCTGGGCCTGCGCGACGACGAGTACGACCGGATCCGGCAGATCCTCGGCCGCCGTCCCACCCAGTCCGAGCTGGCGATGTACTCGATCATGTGGAGCGAGCACTGCTCCTACAAGTCGAGCAAGGTGCACCTGCGGCAGTTCGGCGAGAAGGCCCCGCCGAGCGACCGGCTGCTCGCCGGCATCGGCGAGAACGCCGGCGTGATCCAGATCTCCGACCAGCTCGCGGTGACCTTCAAGGTCGAGTCGCACAACCACCCGAGCTTCGTCGAGCCGCACCAGGGCGCGGCGACCGGTGTCGGCGGCATCGTCCGGGACATCCTGGCGATGGGTGCCCGGCCGGTCGCGGTGATGGACCCGCTGCGGTTCGGCGCCGCCGACCACCCCGACACCGCCCGGGTACTCCCCGGCGTCGTCGCCGGGATCGGCACCTACGGCAACTCGCTCGGGCTGCCCAACATCGGCGGCGAGGTCGTCTTCGACGCCTGCTACCAGGGCAACCCGCTGGTCAACGCGCTCTGCCTCGGTGTGCTTCCGGTGCAGCGCCTGCAGAACAAGGCCGCCGCCGGCCCCGGCAACGTCGTGGTGCTGCTCGGCGCCAAGACCGGGCGGGACGGCATCGGCGGGGTCTCCGTGCTGGCCAGCGCCACCTTCGACGACGGCAGCGAGCAGCGCCGCCCGTCGGTGCAGGTCGGCGACCCGTTCATGGAGAAGCTGCTGATCGAGGCGTGCCTGGAGCTGTACGACGCCGGACTCGTCGTCGGCATCCAGGACCTCGGCGGCGCCGGGCTGACCTGCGCGCTCACCGAGACCGCCGCCGCGGCCGGCACCGGCATGCGGGTCTGGCTGGAGCGGGTACCGCTGCGCGAGGCGTCCATGCAGCCGCACGAGATCCTGGCCAGCGAGTCGCAGGAGCGGATGCTGCTGATCGTCGCCCCGGAGAAGCTCGACGCGGTGCTCGGGATCGCCCAGAAGTGGGGCATCCCGGCCAGCGCGATCGGTGAGGTGACCGGTGCCCCCGAGGGCTCCGGGCCGGGCCGGCTGCTGGTCACCTGGCAGGGGCACACCGTGGTCGACGTGCCGCCGGGGTCGCTGGTGGACGACGGTCCGGTCTACGCCCGCCCGATGCGGGAGCCGGCCGACCTGATCCTGCTCCAGGCGGACCGGGCCGAGACGCTGCCCCGGCCGGCCACCGCCGAGGCGCTCCGGGAGACCCTGCTCCGGATGATCGCCTCGCCGAACCTCTGCGACAAGACCTGGATCACCGAGCAGTACGACCGGTACGTGCTCGGCAACACCGTGCTGGCGCAGCCGGAGGACGCCGGGGTGATCCGGATCGACGAGCGGTCCGGGCTGGGCGTCGCCCTCTCCGTCGACGGCAACGGCCGGTACGCCCGGCTCGACCCGTACCACGGGGCGAAGCTGGCGCTCGCCGAGGCGTACCGGAACGTGGCGGTGACCGGCGCGAAGCCGATCGCGGTGACCGACTGCCTGAACTTCGGCTCGCCGGAGGACCCGGGCGTGATGTGGCAGTTCGCCGAGGCCGTACGCGGGCTCGCCGACGGCTGCGCCGAGCTGGGCATCCCGGTCACCGGTGGCAACGTCAGCTTCTACAACCAGACGGGTGCGGCGGCGATCCATCCCACCCCGGTCGTCGGGGTGCTGGGCGTGCTCGACGACGTCGCCCAGCGGGTGCCGATGGGCTTCGCCCGGACCACCGGGGCCGACCACGACCTGATCTTCCTGCTCGGTGAGACCCGGGTGGAGCTTTCCGGCTCCGAGTGGGCCTGGGTCACCCACGAGCACCTCGGCGGGGTACCGCCCAAGGTCGACCTCGCGGCCGAGCGTAGCCTCGCCGAGTTGATCGCCGAGGCGGCCCGGGTCGGGCACCTGCGCTCCGCCCACGACCTCTCCGACGGCGGGCTGGCCCAGGCGCTGGTCGAGTCGACCCTCCGGCACGGCGTCGGGGCCCGGGTCGCCCTCCCGGAGGGCTTCACCGCCGGCTCGATGCCGTTCGTCTTCCTGTTCAGCGAGTCGGCCGGCCGGGCGATGGTGGCGGTGCCGCGCGGGCACGAGAAGGCGTTCACCGCGCTCTGCGTCGAGCGCGGGGTGCCGTGGACCCTGATCGGGGTCACCGACACCAGCGCGGACGAGCTGGAGATCCGGGGCCAGTTCACCGTCGGCCTGCCCGAGCTGCGCGCGGCGTTCAGCGCCACCCTGCCGAGCCTGTTCGGCGAGAGTGCGGCGGCGCTGGCCGAGTCGGTCGCGACCGGGACGAGCACGCCGGAGGCCGGGCCGACCGGTCATGACCGGGCCGAGACCCAGCCGGTCACCGGCACTGAGCAGCCGGTCACCGGCACCGCCCAGCCGATCACCGGCACCGACCGGGCCGAGTCGGACGATGCCGACCGGCCAGAGCCGGTGGCCTCCGCTGCCGGCTCGGCGCCGCAGCCGGAGTCCGCCGCCGATCCCACCGCTGGCGGCCCGGACACCGCCCCTGCCGAGGACGCGGCAGCCGACGCCGCCCCTGCCGAAGGCGTCGCAGCCGACGGCGTCGCGGCCGAGGGCGCCCCTGCCGACGGCGTCGCGGCCGAGGGCATCGCTCCCGAAGCGGTGGTTTCGGGTGACGTCGCTCCGACCACCACCACCGCTCCGGCCACCCCGGGCGGGGACCAGGAGTCGGCGGACCAGGAGTCGGCGGACCAGGAGTCGGCGGAGCAGCAGCCGGCGGACCAGACCGATGACGGAGATCGCCGGACGGATTGACCCGGCTGCGCGGCGGTCGGGTCGATCCGGCGGCGGAGGAACCGCGTCGTGACGGAGCTGACCGGACCGTCGGACGGCTCGGCGGAGTCTGTCTACGCCCAGCCCGGTAGCGGCGCCAGGCTGGACTGGGGACTGGCCGGTGCGGCCGAGCTGAGCCGGGTCTGCGCGGTACTGGTGATCGTGGACGTGCTCTCCTTCACCACCTCGGTGGAGGTGGCCGTCGCCCGGGGGATGCGGGTGCACCCGTTCCCGTGGGGCGCCCAGGCCGCGGAGTACGCCACCCGGGTCGGCGCGGTGGCCGCCGTCGGTCGCCGCGCGGTCACCCCGGACCATCCCTGGTCGCTCTCCCCGGCGGCCCTGTACACCGCACCGGTCGTGCCGGACCTGGTACTGCCGTCCCCGAACGGTTCGGCGATCAGTGCCGCCGCCAGCGCGACCGGGCTGCCGGTGGTGGCGGCCTGCCTGCGCAACGCCAGCGCCGTCGGGCGCTGGCTCCTCGCCCAGGGGTACGGCTCGACCACCGCACCGATCGGAGTGGTGGCGGCCGGGGAGCGTTGGCCGGACGAGAGTCTCCGGCCCGGCGTCGAGGACCAGCTCGGCGCGGCGGCCGTACTCGACGCCCTCTCCACAGTGTCCGGTGGGCTCTCCGTCGAGGCGGCGCTGGCGCTGGCCGCGTTGAACAGCCTGCCCGACGTTCCGGCAGCGGTCCGGGGCAGCGTCTCCGGCCGGGAACTCGTCAGCCGGGGATTCGGTCAGGACGTCGAGATCGCTGTCCAGATCGGTGTCTCCGACGTGGTGCCGGTACTCCGCAACGGCGTCTACTCGCCGGCCTGACCGGGACCGTCCCGCCTTTCGTCACCGCCGGATCGGTCGGCACAGCGGTACCGCGAAACCCGGAGGGCCCGGCTCGCCGTCGCGAACCGGGCCCTCCGGGTTGTGTCGTGCGGGTCGGCTCAGTCGTCCAGCCAGTCGAGCGACCGGCGCTCCGAACGGCTCGACTGCTGCGGCGCACCGGTCCGGCTGTGCCCGGCCCGCGGTGCGTCGTCGTAGTAGCCGCCGCCCTGCTGCTGGTCGTAGCCAGCACGGTCGTCGTAACCGTTCTGGTCGTCGTAACCACCACGCGGCTGGTCGTAGCCGGCACCGGTGGTCGGCTGGTCGTAGCCGGCCCGGTCGGCGCCGTAACCCTGCTCGTAGCCGGCCCGGTTGTCGTAGCCCTGCTGGTCGTAGCCGTCGTCGGCGCGTTCGTATCCGGCACCCGTACGCGGCTCGTCACCGTAGCCGGCCTGGCCCGCCGCGCCGTAGCCTGCGGCGTCGTACCCGTCGTCGTCCCGGCCGTACTGCTGGGTCGGCTCGTAGCCGCCGTGGCCGGCACCCGAGGACGGCCGGTAGGCGTTCGTGTCGTACGGGTCGGCCGCCGGGCCGTACTCGTCGGCACCGCCCCGGGCGCCGGTGTAGCGCCCGGTCGGCTCGTCGTACCCGTCGTCGTAGCCACCGGCACCGTTGGCGGCGTATCCACCGCCGGAGACGGGGGCACCGTAGCCGGCACCCGAGCCGGGTGCGTTGCCGTAGCCGGCCCCGGAGGCGGGGGCGCCGTAGCCGGCACCTGAGCCGGGTGCGTTGCCGTACGCGCCGGCACCGGACCCGGGCCGGTCACCGTAGCCGTTGGCGTTGCCGCCCCAGCCCGGCTCTCCGGCGCCGTAACCCGGCGTCTGCGGCCCGGGCAGCGGTGCACCGTACGGGTCCGGGAACTCGTCGTCGACCAGCGGAGCACTGTGCATCATGGTGGGCGCGTCGGCGAGGTTGCCACCCCGGTTGACCATCGTCGGGTCGGCACCGGCCCGGTTGGTGACCCGGGTGGCGTCGTCGTCGCCCCGGTAGCCACCCCGGCCGGCCGCCGCGCCGCCGCGCGGTCCCGGCCCACCCGGGCCGTCCACGTCGTCATCCCCGCCGTCTTCCTTGCGGCGCATCAGCAGCAGCACGATCGCGCCGACGCCGAGGGCGACCAGCAGGCCGCCGGCCAGGATCAGCACCCAGGAGCCGAGCCCGCCGCCGGATTCCTCGTTGGCGGCCTGGTCCGGCGCACCCGCCTCCTGGCTCTCCTCGGCACCGGCCTCCTCGGTCGGCTCCTCCTCGGCGGCGTCCTCGGTCGGCTCGACCGTTGCCTCCGGGGTCGCGGTCGGCGCGCCGGCCAGGGCGAGCTGGATGCCCTGCCCGTTGACCCGGGCACCGGCGGCCCCGTTCACCTCCTTGGTGTCGCTGATGCCGTCCTTGGTGGCCCGGATCTGGAGCCGCCCCGGCGCGATCGGCCGGTCCTGGGAGCCCCTGAACTGGTAGTTGCCGTTGCTGCTCGTGGTGGCGCTGTGGGTCCGGCCCTGCCCGTCGGTCAGCCGCATGCTGGCGCCGGGAACCCCTTCGCCGGTGGCCTCGTTGGTGACCCGTCCGGAGACCTCGGCGACCGTCTGCACCTCCGGCGGTGCCTCCGGCCCGCGCACGGTGATGTTCCGTGCGGCCGAGTCGCTGTCGTCACCGACCTGGGCGTTGATCTGGACGCTGCCGGACCGGGTCTGTCCGGCCGGGACGTTTCCAGCCCGGAGCGTGACGCTGTAGGACTTGGTCGCGCCGAGGTCGATGGTGTCGGTGAAGTCGCACCGCTCGCCCTGGCACTGCAACTCGTTGAAGCCCCGGACGTTGATGTTGAACGAGGTGTCCCCGCCCAGTACGCCGCCGTTGTTGTTCTTGACGCTGAAGCTGAGCGTGGTGGTCTGCCCCGCGTTGAGGTTGGCGTTGACGCCCGTGATCGTCACGTCCGGATCGTCAGCCAAGGCTGGTGTGGTGGGGAGAGCGAATACAGCGCTGGCTGCCAGCGCCACGACCACACCGGCCCGGGAGATCCAGGCTCGTCGGTGTGCTGTCACGTCCACCGCCTTCCGGGGCTCCGCCGCCGACCCGTCGTCGGCGGGGATCTACCCATACGACTACACCGTCGGCAACTATGCCTTGTCCGACCGGATGAGCGCGACCCAGGGGCGGCGAAAAATGCCACGAAGCCGGGTCGTATCGTCCCGACGTGTCCTCTCCGCACAATAAGTCCGCAGCGGTCACGGCCGCGCTGGCGGACCTCGACGCCGGCCGTACGCCGGACCGGACGACGTCGCGGGACGCCGTTCGTGCCCTGCTGAGCGAGTTGGCGCGGGCCGCTCCCGGCCGGGCGGTGGAGGTCCGGGTGCCACCCTATGGGGCGATCCAGTGTTGTCCCGGACCGCGACACACCCGTGGTACCCCGCCGAATGTGGTCGAGATGGCACCGGAGACCTGGATCCGGCTGGCGACCGGGCGGTTGTCGTGGTTGACGGCGGTCGCCGAAGGACTGGTGCAGACCAGCGGCAATCGTTCGGATATCTCCCCATTTCTTCCGGTTTAGCCGCACTCTTCCATCACCATCTGTCACTTACGGGGGTCATAACGTGGCTCTCTGTATCGGCTGCGGTTCGCGTACACTGTCTGAGTCGACAGAACCCGAAATCAGCCGGGTGACAGGCGAGTCCCGAGCAGATCAGCAAAAGGGAGCGGCAGGTGCCCCGAGGCGACGGCCGGTTGAGCCATGACCTCGACCCCCAACGACCCGGACCACAGGACGCGTGCGGTGTTTTCGGAGTCTGGGCTCCGGGCGAAGAGGTGGCGAAGCTCACCTACTTCGGTCTCTACGCGCTCCAGCACCGCGGTCAGGAGGCTGCCGGCATCGCCGTCAGCGACGGGTCGGGCGTGGTGGTCTACAAGGATCTCGGCCTGGTCGCCCAGGTCTTCGACGAGCCGACGCTGGCGAGCCTGCGCGGCCACCTGGCGATCGGGCACACCCGATACTCCACCACCGGTGGATCGACCTGGGAAAACGCCCAACCGACCATCCGGGCCAACACGGCGGGCACCACGATCGCGCTGGCCCACAACGGCAACCTGGTCAACACGGCCGAACTCGCCCGGGACGCGATCGAGCGCGGCATGGACTCGGACGGTTCGACCTCCGACACCGCCCTGGTGACCACGCTGCTGGCCAGCCGCCCCGACCTCTCGGTCGAGGCCGCCGCGCTGGAGGTGCTGCCGACGCTGCGCGGCGCGTTCAGCTTCGTCTTCATGGACGAGACCACCCTCTACGCCGCCCGTGACGCGTACGGGGTCCGTCCGCTGGTGCTCGGCCGGCTGGAGCGCGGCTGGGTGGTGGCGAGCGAGACCGCCGCGCTGGACATCGTCGGGGCGAGCCTGGTCCGCGAGATCGAGCCCGGCGAGCTGATCGCCATCGACGAGCACGGCCTGCGGTCGGCCCGGTTCGCCGCGCCGGAGCCGAAGGGCTGCCTCTTCGAGTACGTCTACATCGCCCGCCCGGACACCACGATCGCCGGGCGCAACATCCACGCCGCCCGGGTCGGCATCGGCCGGCGGCTCGCCCGGGAGCACCCCGTCGAGGCCGACCTGGTGATCCCGGTTCCGGAGTCCGGCACCCCGGCGGCGATCGGCTACGCCGAGGAGTCCGGCATCACCTACGGCGCCGGCCTGATGAAGAACCCGTACGTCGGGCGCACCTTCATCCAGCCGTCGCAGACGCTCCGCCAGCTCGGCATCCGGCTCAAGCTCAACCCGCTCCGGGAGAACGTCCGCGGCAAGCGGGTGGTCGTGGTGGACGACTCGATCGTGCGCGGCAACACCCAGCGGGCGATCGTCCGGATGCTGCGCGAGGCCGGTGCCCTGGAGGTGCACGTCAGGATCTCCTCGCCGCCGGTCAACTGGCCCTGCTTCTACGGCATCGACTTCGCCACCCGGGCGGAGCTGCTCGCCAACGGGCTGGACAACGAGGGCATCCGGCGGTCCATCGGGGCCGACAGCCTCGGGTACGTCTCGCTGGCGGGTCTCATCGCGGCCACCGAACAGCCGAAGACCCGGCTCTGCCGGGCCTGCTTCGACGGGGAATATCCGATCGAGCTGCCGGCGGGGAACCTGATCGGCAAGCACGTACTCGAAGGAGTTGACCGCCGGGTCGCCGGCGCCGGGGCGGAGGAGGTGGCCTCGACCGGGGCCACCCGCGGTCCGGGCGGTCAGCCGTTCGTGAGCAGTCCCAGTGGCGGCGAGGTGTCGTCGCACGCGTAGGCACCACGCCGGGCACCGCTGATGGGCACGACGCCCGGCGCCAGGACCGGCCCAACCGGACACATCCGGCCGGGCAGCACGAAGTCGAGCGATCCTCGACCGCTACCGACGCGGCCAGCCGCGAGAACCACAAAGGGGAGAACCGTGACGCACGTGACCGAGCGCAGTGGTGCAGGAAACGGCCCGGGCGGCACCCATCAGCCCTGGACGGCGGGGATGGGCCGGTCCGGACGCAAGCGCACCGTGTCGTACGCGGACGCCGGCGTCTCGATCCACGCCGGTGAGCGCGCGGTCGAACTGCTCCGCCCCAAGGTGCAGGGCACCCGGCGTCCCGAGGTGATGGGCGACATCGGCGGCTTCGCCGGCCTCTTCCGGCTGGACACCCAGAAGTACCGCAACCCGATCCTCGCCTCCTCCACCGACGGGGTCGGCACCAAGCTGGTCATCGCGCAGCAGATGGACATCCACGACACCGTCGGGATCGACCTGGTGGCGATGGTGGTGGACGATCTGGTCGCCTGCGGCGCCGAGCCGCTCTTCCTGCTCGACTACATCGCCTGCGGCGAGGTCGTACCGGACAAGGTCGCCGAGATCGGCGCCGGCATCGCCGACGGCTGCCGGTACGCCGGTTGCGCGCTGCTCGGTGGCGAGACCGCCGAGCACCCCGGGGTGCTCCGCCCCGACGAGTACGACGTCTCGGCCACCGGCGTGGGCGTGGTGGAGGAGAGCGAGATCCTCCGCCCGGAGCGGGTCGAGGTCGGCGACGTCGTGATCGCGATGGGCTCCTCGGGCCTGCACTCCAACGGCTACTCCCTGGTCCGGCACGTGCTGCTCGGCGCCGGTCGGATGCGGCTGGACAGCGTGATCGAGGACTTCGGCAAGCAGCGCACCCTGGGCGAGGAGCTGCTCACCCCGACCAAGATCTACGCCCAGGACTGCCTGAAGCTGATCGCCGAGGCCGAGGTGCGGGCCCTGGCGCACGTCACCGGCGGCGGCATCCCGGGCAACCTGGTCCGAGTGCTTCCCGACAACGTCGACGCGGTGGTCAACCGGGCCACCTGGCGGCCGCAGCCGATCTTCGACCTGGTGCAGGCCAAGGGCCGGATCGAGGACCAGGACATGGAGTCCACCTTCAACATGGGCGTGGGCATGTTCGCGATCGTCTCGGCCGAGGACGCCGACCGGGCGCTGGCCTGCCTGACCGGCCGCGGTGTCGAGGCGTGGCAGGCCGGCGAGATCATCGAGGGCACCGGCGAGGTGCACATGATCGGCCAGCACACCCGAGGCTGACCCGAGCCAGACCGGGTCCAGCACAACAAAAACGCCAAAACCCGCATCCGCGATATTGCCCGTGATTCTCGGCATACCTGGTCAGCTTCACCGGGGTGGCTACCGCCACCTAGCCTGAGGGGCACCTCAGAGGCGGGGGAGGAGGGCCATGGCTGTCCGTGGACAGGAGTTTTCCGGCATGCGGGGGATCGCCGCGGTCCCCAGCTACGTGGTGATGCAGCCGACCACGCTCTGCAACCTCGACTGCGCCTACTGCTACCTCCCCTTCCGGGCGGCGGACCGCCGGATGACGGTACCGGTGGCGGCGGCGGTGGCCGGCCCGGTCAACGGCTGGGCCGGGCAGGGGCGGTTCTCGGTGGTCTGGCACGGGGGCGAGCCGCTCGCCGCCGGCCGGGAGCACCTGGCGGCCCTGCTGGCGCCCTTCGACTCCGCCGTCGAGCACCACGTGCAGACCAACGCGACGTTGATCGACGACGCCTGGTGCGAGTTCTTCGCCGCGCACCGGATCCGGGTCAGCGTCAGCGTCGACGGGCCCCGGGACCGCAACCGGGAACGGGTCGGCCGGGGCGGCCAGCCGTCGTACGACCGGATCATGGCCGGCGTCGAAGCGCTGCGCCGGCACGGGATCTCCTACTCGGCGCTCTGCGTGGTGGGCCGGCCGGAGCCGGGGCTCGCCACCGAGCTGTACGACTACTTCCTCGACCTCGGCTGCGACGTGCTGGGGATCAACATCGAGGAGACGGAGGGGGTCAACACCCGGCGCAACGCCCACCCGGCCGAGCTGGTCAGCGGCTTCTGGGCCGAACTCGTCACCGCCTGGCGCCGGAACCCCCGGATCCACCTCCGGGAGGTCGAGTGGTCGCTGCGGTACGCGGCGGCGGTCCTCGACGGGACCGAGGACGACGTGCTGCCCCGCCAGCTCGATCCCATCCCGACCATCGGGTACGACGGCTCGGTGGTGCTGCTCTCCCCCGAACTCGCCGGCTTCACCGACCCGGACTACGCCGACTTCACCAGCGGAAACGTCCTGGAAACCCCGCTGCGGGACATCCTCGCCACGGCCGGGCGTACGCCGTGGGTGGCGGAGTTCCTCACCGGCGTGGAGAACTGCCGCGCCCGGTGCCCGTACTTCGGGTTCTGCGGGGGTGGACATGCCGCCAACCGCTACTTCGAGCACGGGCGTTTCGACGGTACGGAGACCGACCACTGCCGCAACAGCAAGATCCGTCTACTAGAGGGAGTGTTGGACCATGCCCGAGATCACGAGCCCACGGCCGCCTGAGCCCGTCGAGGCCGTACCGCACGATCGGGTGGCCGCCCGGGTGCTCGATGCTCGGGCCGGCCTCACCAGCCTGCTGCGGGAGGCGGCGGAGGCGCGCCGGCTCCGGGACGAGGTGGCGACCGGCGGGGACGGCGCGAGCGCGGTCTGCGCCTGGAACCACTTCGAGAACATCCCGACGTTCTACAACTGGAACAACCGCCCTCGCTGAACCGGGTACGCACCCGGTGCGCCGGGCGTCCCGTTCCGCCTGTTCGACGGGCGGGCGTCCGTGCTCCGGTGGTGACCGGGCAGCGGCGGCTCCGCCGCGCCTTACCGGTGGTGGACGGTCACGACCAACGGAAGGACCTGCCGGCGGGCCGGAGACATGCTCCGACCCCGGCAGGTCCTTACCGTTTGGCGTCCCGATCGGCGATACGGCCCGCAGGCACTCGGACACGCGTGAGCACGCGGTGTTACCGCGTGCTCAGATGTGACCAGAGGTCAGCGGGCCGAGACCCAGTTACCCGGGTCGTCGCCCGCGTCATGATCCTCGTCATCGTCGTCGACATACTCTTTGTAGTCGTCGTCGAAGTCGTGGTCCGACTTGCGGCTGCCGCCGAGTTCTCGCTGCAAGGCGGCGAGGTCGGTGTTCGGGGAGTGGTACTTCAACTCCCGGGCGACCTTAGTCTGCTTGGCCTTAGCACGGCCGCGCCCCATGGCTCGACCCCCTCGCACAGAATTCGGGGCAGCCCGAAGGCGGGCCCCGATGACGTCAGGCATCTCTCGTGGCTCTTACGGTACATGGGGATGCCCCGGTTCGGCACCTCGGGTTACCACCGCCCGTACCCGCGCGTCGCGGGGACATCGACGGGCGGTCCCATCCTACTCAGTAAGGAGCGCCCGCCCGCCCTGTCCGTGACGTGTTTGAGGCCTCCGGACCCATCGGTCCAGTACAGCGTACTTTCCGCCTGATTGGCCGGCAATCCGGCGGAGGTCCGTCCCGCCGGGGCGCGGAGCCGGGGTACCCGCTCGGCTCCGCCCCTTGGGCAGACCGCGACGGTCAGCGCAGGTGGATGGTGCGCAGCCGGCCGACCTCGGCCATCCGGCGCTCGGCGAGCCGGTCGGCGGCGACCGCCGGCGGCACCCCCTCGGCGTCGGCCAGCCGCAGGATCTCCCGGGTGGTGTCGTAGATCCGGGTGGCCCGCAGCTTGGCCCGCTCGAAGTTGAAGCCCTCGATCTCGTCGGCGACCTGGATCACCCCGCCGGCGTTCACCACGTAGTCGGGGGCGTACAGCACGCCCCGGTCGGCGAGCAGCTTCTCGATGCCCGGGTGCGCGAGCTGGTTGTTGGCCGCGCCGACCACCACCGAGGCGCGCAGCGCCGGCACGGTGTCGTCGTCCAGGGCGCCGCCGAGGGCGCAGGGTGCGTACACGTCGATGTCGGAGGTGATCAGGGCCTGGTTGTCGGCGACCACGTCGACCTGCGGGTACGCCTGCCGGACCCAGTCCAGCGCCCGGGGGTTCACGTCGGTCGCCACCACCGAGGCGCCGTCGTCGATCAGGTGGCCGGTCAGGTGCTTGCCGACCTTGCCGAGCCCGGCGACGCCGACCCGGCGTCCGGCCAGCGTCGGCGAGCCCCAGGCGTGCTCGGCGGCGGCGCGCATCCCCTGGAAGACACCCCAGGCGGTCAGCACCGAGGAGTCACCGGCGCCGCCGTGCTCGACGCTGCGGCCGGTCACGTAGCGGGTCTCCCGGGCGATCAGGTCCATGTCGGCGACGTAGGTGCCGACGTCGCAGGCCGTGTAGTAGCGGCCGCCCAGCGACTCGACGAAGCGGCCGTACGCCCGCAGCAGCGGCTCGGTTTTGATCCGCTCCGGGTCGCCCCAGATGACCGCCTTGCCGCCGCCGAGGTCCAGCCCGGCGAGCGCGTTCTTGTACGCCATGCCACGGGACAGGTCGAGCACGTCGTGCAGCGCCTCGGCCTCGGTGTCGTACGGGTAGAACCGGGTGCCGCCGAGCGCGGGGCCGAGGGCGGTCGAGTAGATGGCGATGATCGCCTTGAGCCCGGTCTGCTTGTCCTGACAGAACACGACCTGCTCGTGGCCGTCGGATTCCGGACCGTCGGTACTGGCGAATACGTCCATGTCTCGCTCCTGATCTGGAGGTGGGCACCCTTGTGGGATGCGGCGGGAGGGGGGCTCCCGGTGCCGGCGGGGGATGTTGCCGGCCTGCTCCGAGCCTAATCGCGATCGACCCGGGCGTGGTCGCGGCCAACGCGCCCGAGACTGATTGGAGATGCTGGAGACTCCTCGGCTCTCGTTTCGTGGGAGGATCGCGCCGTGCCGTCGCTCTTCGCTTCCTACCTGCGGGTGTACGAGCCGTTGACCGCCTTCGACCGGGATCGGCAGCTTTTCTGGCGTCGCTACGTCAAGGAGGGCCGGGCGGTGGCCCCGCTGGAGGGGCCGGTACGGCAGCGGACGGCGGTGATCGAGGCGCTCGGTGCCGGCTGGACCCGGCTGCCCGACCTGCCCGAGGAGGCGTACGTCCTGGAGGCGGACGACACGTTGCTGGTCTGCCCCTGGAACCTGCGGGTACGGGTCGCCGAGGCGGCGCTGAGCGCCCGGGACGGGGTGCCTCCGGTGCTGGCCGACGCGTTCGTCCCGCCGGTGCTGGCCGGCCAGGCGAAGGCCGTGGTGGAGGACTGGCGCAGCGGGGCGCGGGTGCTGGAGCACGGGGTGCCGAGGCTGCACGAGCAGATCGCCACCTGGGGGGTGCCGCTGCGCTGGTTCGTCTTCGTCGACCCGGAGGAGCGGGAGCTGACCACCCGGCCGGACCGGCGGGTGCTGCGGTACCGCACCGAGATCTCCAAGGCCCGCCGTCGGGCCTCCCGGGGCCTGTCGGTGCTGCGCAAGTCGGTCGGGGACGCGCCGATCACCGAGGCCGTCGAGGAGGGGGCCCGCTGGCTGGAGGAGTTCCATCCCCGGTCGGTGGTGGAGCTGGACTACGGCGGCCTGGTCGACCTGCTCCCGGACGAGGCGCTGGCCGCGGACGACTCTCCGGAGCTGGTCGCGGCCGGGCTGGCCGGGCTCTCCAGGGGTGACGCGGAGGCGGCCACCGAGGCGTACGAGAAGCTCGTGGCGCGGTGGCGGGCGGTGCAGTTACTGGAGCGTTGCAATTAGCGAACAATGCGGCTCAGGGCCCATTGGGAGCGCACACAGGTGAATGCCGCTCGTAATATCGGCGTTACGAGGGGCAATCGGCCGTCCGGTTAAGTCTTTTTCTGGCATAAAAAAGGGCCATATATCGGTCATTGTTCATCCGTCCATCCAGGGACCTTCGGCCGTTCGGCCCATGTCGGACATCGGGGACTAGCCGGACCATGGGAGACGCGTCGGCCGGCGGGACCCCGGCCGATGTCTATAGGCACCTGTGGAGGAGTGACCGATGGCATCGCGTACGCATGAACCTGAGCCGCTACTCACGCCGGCAGAGGTCGCGTCGATGTTCCGTGTCGACCCGAAGACCGTGACCCGGTGGGCTAAGGCGGGGAAGCTCAGCGCGATCAGAACGCTGGGCGGGCACCGCCGTTACCGCGAGTCGGAGGTTCGTGCCCTGCTGCAGGGCCAGATCCCCCAGCAGCGGCAGGGCGACTGAGACTCGAACGAACGTCGGCTCAGGGGTGGGGCTCGTACGAGCGTACGAATCCCACCCCTGAATCGTGTCCGGGGGCCGTCAGCTCCCGGCCAGCGTCGCCTCTTCCAGACCCGCCCCGTCCACCAGCCGGCCGTCGCGCAGCGTCAGGACCCGGTCCGCCAGGTCGATCAGGGTCGGATCGTGCGTCGCCACCAGCGCGGTCATCCCTCGGGCGTGCACCAGCGCGCGGAGCAGATCCATGATCGAACGACCGGTCTCCGAGTCGAGCTGACCGGTCGGCTCGTCCGCGATCAGCAGCGCCGGATCGTTCGCCAGGGCCCGGGCCACCGCCACCCGCTGCTGCTGGCCGCCGGAGAGTTCGTACGGCCGCTGCGCCGCCTGACCGCCCAGCCCGACCAGTTCGAGCAGCATCGTCACCCGCTCCTCCCGTTCGGCCCGACGCCGCTTCGCCAGCCGCAGCGGCACACCGACGTTCTCCGCCGCCGACAGGATCGGGATCAGCCCGAAGGACTGGAAGACGAAACCGATGGTGGAGCGGCGCAGCTCCAGCAGCTCGCCGCTCCCGGCAGCGGTGATCTCGTGCCCGGCGACGTGGATCCGCCCGTGGCTCGGCCGGTCCAGACCCCCGATCAGGTTCAACAGGGTGGTCTTGCCCGCGCCGGAGCGGCCCCGGATCGCCACCAGCTCGCCCCGGGCGGCGGTGAACGAGACCTCCCGGACCGCGTGCACCACCCGGTCGCCGGCCGGAAAGTCCCGCCCGACCCCCTCGACCCGGACCAGTTCCTCGCCCATCAGCCGCCCTCCCGCGCCGTCCCCGCCACTGCCCTGTCGCCCCGCCCCGCCGGTCACGGCCGCTCCCCGTCCCCGGTGCCGCCCGGCCGGACCTGCACGTGGTCCGGCTCCAGGTTCAGCCGTACCCGGTCGCGCAGGCTCAGCGCGTCGACGAAGGCGGCCGGCAACTGCATCCGACCCGACCGGTCCAGCAGCGCGTACTCCTCGGTGACCAACTCCTCGACGCCGTCCGCGCCGAGCCGGGTGGAGCGGCGTACCTCGGAGGCGGTCCGCCCGTCGCGGATCGCGACCGTCCGGCGGACCTGGGACGAGACGGCGTGGTCGTGCGTGACCACCACGATGGTGACGCCCAGCTCGGCGTTGATGGTGCGCAGCGCGCCGAAGACCTCGGCCGCGGTCGCCTCGTCCAGCTCGCCGGTCGGCTCGTCGGCGAAGAGCACCTCCGGGTCGTTCGCCACCGCGACCGCCACCGCACAGCGCTGCTGCTCGCCGCCGCTCATCTGGTCCGGCCGGCGGTCCGCGCAGTAGCCGACGCCGACCATCTCCAGCAGCTCCGTCGCCCGGTTGCGGGCCGCCCGGCCGCGCAGCCCCCGGGCCAGCCGCATCGGCAGCTCCACGTTCTCCCGGGCGGTCAGATAGGGCAGCAGGTTGCGGGCGGTCTGCTGCCAGACGAAGCCGACGGTGTGCCGGCGGTACCGCAGCCGCCGCTTCGGCGACATCGTCAACAGGTCGAAGTCGGCCACCCGGGCGATCCCGGCGGTCGGCACGTCCAGCCCGGAGAGAATGTTCAGCACCGTCGACTTGCCCGAGCCGGAGGCGCCGACGATGGCGAGCAGCTCGCCCCGGTCGACCACCAGGTCCAGCCCCTGTAGCGCCACCACCTCGACGCCCTCGGTCTTGAAGATCCGGACCAGCCCGTCGCAGACGATGTGTCCGCGCAGCCGGTCCTCGCCGCCGGCCCGCGCCGCCGCCCGCTCGGCGGCCCTGCGCTGGAGTACGGCGAGATCGGGCGCCGCCGTGACAGTCGTCGGACTCGCCATCAGTTCTCGTCCCCTCTCCGGGCCATCAGTTCTCCTCTCCGAGACGGAGCACCTCGCCGAGGCGCATCCGCCGGTTGACCAGATTCTCGACACCGAGGGCGGCGACCAGCGCCACCACGACCAGCAGCAGTACGCCGACCACCAGCAGCGGATCCAGGTGGATCCGGGCCGGCAGGCCGCCGGTGAACCCGGCGAGCCCCAACGCCGGCCCGAGCAGCCGGGGCAACGCCACCCCGACCACTCCACCGGTCAGCACCGCGACACCGATCAACGGCACCAGCTCGTAGACGAGCAGCCCCCGGCCCTGCCGCCCGGAGAGCCCCATCGTGCGCAGCCGGGACAGCATCCGGCCCCGGCCCGGCGCCTCGGCGAGTACGGCGAAACCGACCGCCAGCAGCGCCAACGCGGTCGCCCCGGCCACCCCGGTGCCGAAGGCGAAGCTGAGCAGCCGGTTGACGCCGCTGCGCTCCAGCGCCTGCCGGTGCTCCGCCCAGGTGGTGACGGTGACCGACGTCTGCGGGCGTACCCGCTCGACCGGCTGCGCCAGCACCTTCGCCAGGTACTCCCGCTGGGCGGTGTCGACCGTCGCGGTCAGCTCGGCGACCGAGAAACCCTCCCCGGCCACCATGAACTGGTTCGACCGGATCGGCTGGAACTCCGGCACCGGCAGCGCCTGCCAGGGCAGCACCACGAACCGGCGTACGTCGGCCGCCAGACCCGGGAAGCCGGACGCCACCCCGTCGACCCGGAACTCGTACCGGCGGCCCTGCACCTCGGTGACCGCACCGGCACCGACCGCCTCGGCCACCTCCGGCGAGACCAGCGCCGGCACCGGCCCGTCGATCCGCCCCGGCGCGGTCAGCCCGGCCGGCACGCTCACGTCGACGCCGCTCGCCGCCAACACCCGGGCCAGCGACGGCCCGTCCACCACCAACACCTGGGTCTGGCCGAGGTCACGCCCGCCCAGCATGTTCGGAGTCGGCGAACGCAGCGGCTGGCCCACCTCGACCGCCAGCGGGCTGACCTCGGCCACCCCCGGCAACGCGCCGAGCCGGTCGGCGGTGGCCCGGTCGGAGTAGGAGCCGACGACCCGGGCGTCGGCACCGACCTCCTGGTCGGTGACCCGGTCCCGGGCCTCGCCGACGGTGCTGGTCACCACGCTGGTGAAGACGCCGGTGGCGATCGCGACGACGAGCACGGCGAGCGGCCCGACGGTCACCGGCGCGCCCCGGCCGGCCCGGGCCAGGCCGACGAACGGCACGACCGTACGGGCCCGGGCGGCGATCCGACCCACCTGACGCAGCGGCCACGGCACCAGCCGCAGCGCCACCAGGGCGGCGGCCACGGCCAGCAGCACCGGCACCGACACCAGGTACGGGTCGATCCCGCTGTCCTGGCTCAGCCCGCGTCGTCGCAGCAGTACCACGCCGAGCACCGCGAGCAGCAGCACGAAGAGTTCGGCGGTCAGCCGGCGTGCCGACGGGCGGTGCCGCACCAGGTCCCGTCGCCGGCCCACGAAGCTCGCCCGGCGCTGGCCGAGCATCGCCAGCAGCGGGATGGCCAGGGTGGTGCCGACGACCACCAGCGCGACCCCGAGCGGTTCGGCTCCGGCGGGGCGGCCCGGCGCCAACCGGCCGAGCAGCCAGCCGGCGAGTACCGCGAGCGGCAGCACGGCGACGGTCTCCCGCAGGGTACGGGCACCGATCTCCACGGCGGTGGCGCCACGGGCCCGGAGCAGGGTGAACTCCTCCCGGCGGCGCTGCACCGCCAGCCCCGCGGCCAGGGCGACCAGCCCGAGCAGGGTGGCCAGGATGCCGGCCTGCACCACGGCGAGCAGCGCCCGCACCGCGCGAAGCTGATCGTCGTACCTGCTCAGGCCGCTGTCCAGGCCGGTCGCCAGCACCAGCCCACGGTCCGGCGGCGTACGCCGGCTCGCCGCGACCGCGGTCAACACCTCCGGGATGTCGGCGGTGGTCATCCGCTCCTCGTCGACCCGGTAACGCCACTCGTAGCCGATCCCGAGCACCTGGCCGGCGGCGGTGATCCCGTCCAGGTCGGTCAGCAGCGTCACCCGGTGCGTGGTGCCGGCGGTCGGGTCCGGGCAGGGCACCTCGGCGATCCGCATCGCGTCCCAGGCCGGCGCGGCCGGGTCGATCGGGTCGTACACCCCGACGATCCGGATCGGGACGGAGCCCCGCGCCGTGCCCCCGCCGCCCAGCACGACGCGGGTGCCGACCCGCAGCCCGAGGAGGTCGGCGGCCTCCCGGGACAGCGCCGCCTCGACCCCGCTCCGGGAGGCCGGCCAGCGTCCCTCGACGACCCGCAGCTCCCGTTCGACGTCGGCCTGGCCACGCAGTTGCAGCTCCGGCCGGCAGGTCCCGCGCAGCGACGGCGCGTCGCCGGCCACGCTCAGGTCCTTCGGGCCGATCCGGCCGGCGAACCACTGCTGACCGACCAGCGTGGGCAGCGGTCCGGACAACCGCGTCCGGAACCGGTCGAGCCAGCCCGCCGCCACCCCGGCGGGCGGGCCCTCGGCGGGGTTGAACGACGCGCTGAAGGTCAGGTCCCGGACCTGGTACGGCAGCTCGCGTACGTCGTGTCGCATCCCGTCGTCGGCGAACTCGTTCGCCAGCCGGGGCGCCCCGGTCACCAGCAGCGCCGCCACCAGCCCGAGTACGCCGAGCAGCCCCAGATAGCCGGCGAAGACCCGGGCCCGGCGCAGCGGCCCCGGCAGTCGACCTCCGGCCCGCTTCGTCACCGGTGCTTCCCGCACAGCGTCCCGTCCCTCCACCGGTCCCGAGTTGCTCTCCACCGGTTCCGCGTTCACCGGTCCTCCCCGATCCGGAGCTGGGCCGCGGCCAGCCGCTGCCGCATGGTGGCGGCGGTCAACCCGCTCAACGCCAGCGCGAGCAGCAGCAGCACGGCGGCGGTCCCGGCGGCCGGCAGCCAGGCGACGTCGAGCAGCGGCAGCGGTACCGGCCGCTGTGCCGACGGGGTGAGGATGACCAGCGGGGCCATCGTGGCGGCCACGCCGATGCCGACCGCCAACCCGACCAGCACGCCGATGCCGGCGAGGAACGCCTGCTCCACCAGGAGCGACCGGGCCAGCAGCCGGGGGCCGGCGCCCAGGGTGTGCAGCACGGCCAGCTCGGTGACCCGGCGTCGGGCGGTGGCCCGGACGTCCACGGTGATGCCGACCGCCGCGAGCAGGATGGCGCCGAGCGCGGCGGCGAAGAGGGCGGCGCGGGCGCCGACGCCGTACGGGTCCTCACCCGAGCGGCTGGCCACCTCCACCCGGTCGGCGACCTGGAGCCCGCCGAGTCCGGCCGCCGCCCGGGCCGCCTCGGCGTGCTGGTCGGGGCGGGTGGTCAGCCACCACTCCTCGGGCGCGGAGGTGACACCGCGCTGGTGGAAGAGCGCCGTAGCCAGCGACGGCAGGTCGACCAGGAGCGCGGCCGACTCCGGTACGCCGGGCAGCGCGGCGACCGTACCGGTGACCCGTACGTCGACGGCTCCGCCGGCCAGCACGAGTACGGTCTGCTCGCCGACGCCCAGCCGCAGCGCCGCCAGCGCCTCCGGGGTGGCCACCACCGGCACCTGTCCCTGCTCGGGTGCGACGGTCACGGCGAACGAGACGGACGAGCTGACGCCCGCCCAGCCCCCCGACGGGGACGACTGGTGCTGCGCGGTCAGCCCGCGTGGTCCCGCCGTCGCGGGTTCGGTCTTGCCGGAGCGCTGCACCGCCTGCCAGTCCCGCCCGTCGGCGAGCGGTACGGCGGTCCCGGCGCCGCCGGCCGGGACGGCGCGCAGGTCGGTGAGCTGCCAGTCGACGACGTACCCGGGAGGTCCGAGGGTGTCCACCGCGAAGCCGGCCAGTGTCGGCGGCCCGTCGTCGCCCGCCGGCAGCTCCACGTCGAACCGCAGCGGCGTGTCGTCGTAGCTCGCGCCGAGCGGGATCCGCAGGTGCCCGCCGTGCGGCTCGGTGAGCACCGCCGCGGTCCGGACCGGGACGCGGGCGGAGCCGCCGGTGCCGGTGGTGGTGATCTGACCGGTCAGCCGGCGGGTCTGCGGCGGAAGCGTCACGACCGGGGCGGTCAGCCGGGCGTCGGTCATCCCGGCGAAGAGTCCGGCGGCGCCGCCGTCGACGAGGTCGCTCCGGAGCCGGACGACCCGTTCGGCCTCGGCGACGTCCAGCGCGACCATTCCGGCCGGCAGGGCGTCGGTGCCGAGCCGGGGAGTGTCCCGCCAGGCCGGCAGGGCCAGTTCGGTGCCGGGCAGTGCGGCGAGCTGGCCGGCCCGGGCCGGCGGCGCGACCCCGCTCGCCTCGACCAGCCGAAGGTCGGCGCCGACCTGGTGGTCGGCCTGGTCGGTCAGGGACCGCTCCGAGGTGGCGGCCAGGCACCAGGCGAGGGTGCCGACCGCCACCGCCAGCGCGAGCAGCAGCACCGGGCCGGCGTGCGGCCGGCGACCGGCCTGCCACATCCCGAGCATCGTGCCGGTCCAGGACCGGCGGTCGACCCACCGCTCGGCGAGCCGGGCCATCGGGGGCAGGCCGCGCAGCGCGAGTACCGCGCCGGCCAACACCCCCACCGTCGGGGTGGCGGCGAGCAGCGGGTCGATCCCGAGGGTGCCGTCCGGGCGGGCACCGGCGAGCGGGGAGGAGTACTGCCGCAGTTGCAGCCAGCCGAGCACTGCCAGCGCGACCAGAGCGACGTCCAGCCCGGCCCGCTGGGCGATCGTCCGCCGGCTCGGCCGGGACCGGCTGGCCAGCTCGCCGACGTAGCTGCCGGCGCGACGCAGTGCCGGGCCGAGCATCGCCAGCGCGCAGCCGAGCGCGGCCAGCCCGGCGATCAGCCAGGTCCGGGCGTCGAGCCGGGGGCTCAGGTGCAGCGCGGCGGCGGCCAGCATCGGGGTACGGTCGGCCAGCCGGACCAGCTCGGTGGCGAGTACGGGTGAGATCACGGCGGCCGGCAGGACGACCAGCAACGCCTCCCGGGCGGCCAGTCCGGCCAACTGTCCCCGGCCGGCGCCCCGGGCCCGGAGCAGCGCCGCCTCGCCCCGGCGCTGCTCGGTGAGCAGGAGCGCGACCAGCAGCAGCGCGTACCCGCCGAGGACCACCACCAGCAGCATCGGGGTGACCAGCGCCGACCGGCCGACCAGCCCGGCCCGCTCCAGCCGCTGCACGAGTTCGCCGAGCTGTGTGGTGACCAGTCCGGAACTGCCGAGCCCGGTCTCGGTGGGCAGGCTGGCCCTGGTCCGGTCGGCGGCCTCGCCCAGCCGGCCCAGCGAGTTCACCGTCGCGCCGGACAGGTCGGGTTCGACCAGCCAGCCGGCGGAGGCGTTCGCGATGAAGTGGTCGAGGAAGTCGGCCCGGTCGACGACCAGCGGCCCGTACGTGGCGGATCCGGTGGCGACCCCGTCGGTGACCTCAGGCACGAGCCGCCAGTACGGGTCCCGGACGTCGCGCGGTCGCCAGACGCCGGTGACGGTCACCTCGGTCACCCGGTCGGTGACCCGGTCGGTGATCGGGATCCGGTCGCCGACCCCGGCTCCGAGGATCTTCGCTACCGGCTCGGCGAGCGCGGTCTGCACCGGCCGCCGGCCCGGGCTCGGCCAGGCGCCGTCGGTCAGCAGGGCGTGCCCGGGAAGGTCGTCGAGGAACACCACCCGGGCGAAGACCAGGCCCTGGGCGTCGGGTACGGCGTTGCCGGTGCGGCCGGCGAACTGCCGCCCGGCCGCGTACCCCGCACCGGAGACGCCGGCCGGTACTCCGCCGAAGCCGTCGACGAACCGGGACCGTACCGCCGCGTCCCGCTCGGCGAGACTCTCCGGCGTGCTGCCGGCGGTGCCGCGTACCAGGATCGACCGCTCCTCCTGGGAGGCGGACGCGACGGCGCGCTCGGTGCCGGAGTCGACCACCTCCTGGCTGTAGCCGGCGAGCCCGGTGAGCAGGGCGGTGGCGATCAGGGTCGCCCCGGTGGCCGCCAGGAGCAGACTCTTCGCTCCCCGGGCACGCCGAAACACCAGCCTCATCGTTCTGCTTCTCCCCCATGGGCGAGGAGGGCGGCGTGGGTCGCCGCCCCTCCTGGCTGCGAAGCGCGCGAGGGCGAGCGAAAGGTTGGCGTGCCGGGCAGTGATTTGTCACCAGGGGCGACTTCGTGACCTGATCATGACTGAACTGAGATCGACTCGTTGTGCGCCGCTACCGGCCCGGCTGGGCAGGGCCGCATCCGTCGGCCGGGGCGAGGTACCCGAAGACGGTGGCGGCGGCTCCCCGGGTCGTCGTACCCGCAGGAGCCGCCGCCACGGCCGATGTCTGTCGGTCTGCCGCCGGTCAGGCGGTCGGCGGGTGCCCGCCGTCCCCGTCCACCACCTCGTCCGGCTTGCCGTCCTCGTCGGCGTCGACCATCGTGATGTCGACCTTGCCGTCGCCGTCGGTGTCGAACTGGAAGAGGTCCGGCTTGCCGTCGCCGTCGGTGTCGACCACCCAGACGTCGGTCTTGCCGTCCTGGTTGGCGTCCGCCCGGAGCAGTTCGATCCGTTCGTCACCGCGGGTGTCGACGGTCTCCTGCGACTCGCTCATCTGTTGCCCTTCCGTCAGCTTGAAGTCTGGCCACGCCGGAACCCTCGGTTCGCGTGCCGCCCGGACACCCACGAGAACCTCCCCGACACGACTACCGCACTGTGCCACCTCGCACTACCCCCGTGGGCCCCCGAGCATGCCGACCGGGGTGCGGTGCCACCCGGGTCGACCGGGGCAGAGGCAGCCAAGCCGGACGGATCCGGCGCGGCACCGAGCGGGGTACCCGCCCGCCGGGCCGGTCCGCCGCGATCAGTTCGTGACGTACGGGTTGGTCTGCCGGTCCTGGTAGTTGACCTGGTCGACGGTGCCGTCGTGGTCGGTGTCCAGCATCAGCCGGTCGGCCCGACCGTCCTCGTCGGGATCCACCCGGATCTCGTCCGGCCGCCCGTCGAAGTCGCTGTCGGTCATCCAGGTGTCCGGCCGCCCGTCGAAGTCGGCGTCCGCGACCACCCGGTCCACCACGCCGTCCCGGTTCGCGTCGGTGACCACCGAGTCGACCCTGCCGTCCCCGTCGTTGTCCTCCAGCACCTGGTCGACCCGACCGTCCAGGTTGGAGTCCCGCTCGACGCTGTCCAGCCGGCCGTCCCAGTCGGTGTCCTGGTAGCGCACGTCGGCCACCCGGTCGCCGTTGACGTCGAACTCGAGCAGCTCGGCGTAGCCGTCGCCGTCGAGGTCGGTGGCGACCTCGGTGATGCCGTCCGCGTAGTGCGTGACGACGGAGGTGACCGGCGCGGGCTCGTCGCCCGCCTCCAGCCCGTCGGCCGCCAGCGGGTCCGAGGAGAGCGGGTCCGGGGTGAGCGGGTCCGGGGTGAGCTCCACCGCCGGGCCGAAACCCTGCTGGTCGTCGACGCCGGGCAGCTCCTGCTCCGGAAGGGCCTCACCCAGCGCGCTGGGGTCGCCGTCGTAGCTCATCTCGTACCTCCCCGGTTTCCCTGTGCCCGACGGGACCGCCGGGCACAGGGGTAACGCTAGGGCGACGAGCCCGCCCGGCGACTCCCGGAAGTGTGCCACTCCGACGGCGTACCGGGCGGAAGCCCCGGGCGGCGCGGCCCGGGGCGGGACTACTGCTGTTGGATGCTCACCCCGGCGGCGGCGAGCGCCTCGATGACCCTCGCCGACTCGCCGTACCCGATCACCAGGATCGCGTCGGCGCCGAACTCCTTGATCTCCTGGGCGCCCTTGGTGAAGTCCACCGGCGGCGCGTCCGGCCCGTCCTTCACCTCGTAGTTGAAGAGCCGTACCTGGTCCGAGCCGTGCCCGGCCCGCTCCAGTTCGGCCCGGACGTTGCCCTGGAGGCCCTCGCCGTACGAGTCCTGCCGGGCGACCAGCGCGATCCGGTTCGGCCCGTCCCGCAGGATCATGTCGGCGAGCGCCCGCCCCTGGAGGATGTCCGACGGGGCGGTCCGGAAGTAGAGCCCCTTGTCCTCCACCGTGCTGAGCCCGGCGTCGGTGTTGCTCGGCGAGAAGAGCACCAGCCCGGCGGCCATCACGTCCGGGAGTACCGCCCGGGAGATGCCGGAGCCACCGGCCCCGATGATCACGTGCACCCCGGCGCGTACGTGCTGCGCCACCGTCGCCTTCGCGGTGTTCGGGTTGGTGCCGTCGTCGCCGTCGACCCAGACCACCGGCTCGCCGAGTACGCCGTCAGCGGCGTTGACCTCCTCGATCGCCAGCGTCGCGGCCGCCACCATGGGCGGGTAGGCCAGCGCCAGGTCGCCGGTGCGCGGCAGCAGTCCACCGAGCTTCAACGGCGCGCCGCTGCGCTCCTCGACCGCCCTCGTCTGCTTCTTGCCGGCCGGCGGCTTCTTGACGCTGGCGGTGGACTCGTCACCGGCGCCGAGGAACTCGGTCTTGCCGTTGTCGAGCTGCTCGTCGCTGCCGAAGTGCAGGGTCGCGTAGCTCGCCGTGGAGGGCTCGCCGACGTCGGTGAAGCCACCCCGTTTCAGCGAGACGCCCCGGTAGGCGACGTCGGTGCCGTTCCGGGCGAGTTGCAGGCAGGCCGCGATCGAGTCGCAGTGCTCGCCGCCGGTGGTGACCCCGACGATCTGCTTGGCGATCTCGGCCGGGTCGGTGGAGCCGGCGAGCTGCGCCGCGATCGCGCTGATCGCGACGGCGTCGTACGACTCGGCGGCGTAGAGGAAGTCGGAGAGCTTGGGGTCCTTCCGCAACAGCCGGTTCTTGAAGTCCTCGGAGAGCGGGGTGAGTGGCGTGGTTCCCTTCATGCCCTTGAGCAGGCCGGTCTGCTGGTCGAACTCCGCCTTGAAGGAGTTCTGCATGTTGCCGTCCGTGCCGTACAGCCGGACCTGGGTCGGCCGGGTCTGCTCGGCCTGCCCGGCCTCGCCGTCGCCGTCCGAACCGCAGCCGGCAAGCAGCAGTGCCGCACAGGCCGCGGCGGACAGGGCGGCGCGGCGGGTGCCGCGGAATTCGAGCATGGGGGTGTCCTTCCTCCCCGGAGATCCGTTGCGCAGATTAGCGCGCCTGGTTCCGGCGCGCGCCCGCGGTCGACCGTCAATTGCCGATCGAGGGGCACTATCATCCTGGTTAGGCAGCGTTCATGCCGTTTGTCGGACGCTGCTTGACCTGGCGGCATACCCTTCCGCACGTGACGGACGTTCCGCAGGAGACGCTGGATGACGCCACCGCGGTGCTCACCTCCGCGCTGGCCGGTGACAGCGACGGCGTGGTCGGCACGTTCGACGCGGTGGTCGACCGGTCCGGTGTCGCGGGTGCCTACGAGGTGGCCTGGTGCCTCGCCGCCACCATGGTCGGCGACGGTGTGCCCCGGGGCGCGTGGACCCTCGACTTCCCCGGCATCGACGAGGCGGGTTACGACGCGCGCTGGGTGGCCCGGTTCGTCAGCGCGTACGCCAACGCCGACGGCGACACGGGAGCCGCACTCTTCGGTGCCGCACTCGCCGACGGGCAGCTGCCGGAATGCCTGCTCACCCTCGCCGGGTCGGCCGTCGCGACGCTGCGGCACCGTGCCGGATAGAGCCTTCATCGACGTCCATCTTTGCATGCTCCTCGGCCGGTTTGTCCAGGGGGCACCCGACCGGCCGGTGTGATAGCTCTGGTGCATGTCCGACGCGATGCTCAGCAAGGTCCGCAAGTTGCTGGCCAAGGCGGAGGACCCGGCCTGCACGCCGGCCGAGGCCGAGGCGTTCACCGCCAAGGCGACCGAACTCATCGCGCGGTACGGGGTCGACCGGGCGTTGCTCGCCGCCCGCGACCCGGGCACCGATCCGGTCGGCGACCGGATCGTCGACATCCCCGCCCCGTACGCCCTGGACAAGGTGGGTCTGCTGGCCGGGGTCGCCGACGCGCTGCGGTGCCGGTCGGTACGCCGACGCGGCGACAGCGGATTCGTCATGCACCTCTTCGGCTTCGCCAGCGACCTGGAACGGGTGGAGGTGCTCTTCACCTCGCTGCTGGTGCAGGCCGCGCACGGCATCTCGGTCGCACCGGTACCCCCGGGCGACCATCCGGCCGCGTTCCGCCGGTCCTGGCTGGCCGGCTTCGCCGCGGCGGTCGCCGGCCGGTTGCGCCGGGCGGAGGCGGCCGCCGCCTCGGCAGCCCCGTCCGGCGCCCCCTCGATGGCCCTGGTCCTCGCCGACCGGTCGAACCGGGTCGACCGGCGCCTCGCCGAGACCTACCCGCGACTGCGTACCGCCGCACCCCGCCGGCTGCTCGGCGGCGGCCTGGAGCAGGGCGCGGCGGCGGGCCGGCGGGCCGACCTCGGCGGCACCGGACTCAACCCCGGCCGGTCCACCCCGCTCTCGCCCGCCTGACCGTCCCGACCGTCGGACGCCGGAAAGCGTCGGCGGGGCGCCGACGGAGGTGAGAGGGTGAGGTCGGGCGGCCACGGGGGCCGCGAAACGCCGCTGCCCTGATCTCCGCCACGTCCCGCTCGGCGGCCCGGTCCGGGCGCGACGGCAGAGGGCACCCATGACCAGGATCGGCGTCGCGCAGTGGCTGCGTCGGCGGGACCCGGACTACCGGGTACTCCGCCGGGGCGCCCGGCTCGCACTGGTCGCCGCCGCCGGACTCTTCGGCGGCACGTACGGCCTCGGCAACCCGCTGCTCGGGCTCTACACCCTCTTCGGGGCGATCGCGACCGGCTTCATCTCACAGGTGCCCGGCGGCCCCACCCAGCGGGCCCGTACCCTGATCGCCGCGCTGCCGGTCGCCTGGCTCCTGGTCACCGTCGGGACGTTCCTCGCCGTCAACACCTGGATCGCGGCGGCCGGCATGCTGGTGGTGGGCTTCGTCATCCCGTTCGCCGGCGTGGGCGGGCCACGGATCCTCGGCCTCGCCACCGGGCTGCAACTCTTCTACATCGCGGCGTCGTTCCCGCCGTACCAACCGGACACCCTGCCGTCCCGGCTCGCCGGGGTGACGCTCGGGGTGGCCCTGCTGATCACCGCCGAGCTGGTGCTCTGGCCCGATCCGACACCGCCCGGCTACCGGCAGCGCCTCGGCGAGGCGGCCCACTCGGTGTACCGCTGCCTCGACCTGCTGGCCGGGCTCCCCGCCGGGGTGCCGGCCGACCGGGCCGAGATATCCCGGCGGCAGGAGGCGTCCGAGCGGGCGATGGACGGGGTGTGGCTGGCCCGGATCCCGCCGACGCAGCGGCCGGCCTCGGCCGGGCCGCGCGACCGGGCGCTGCGGCACGGCGACCGGCTGCTGCGCCAACTCCTGCACCACGTGGACCGGATCGCCGACGAACTCGGCGACCTCCGCGACGACGAGCTGGCCGGGCTGCTGCGGCAGTCGGCGGAGGTGCTGGACGCCGCCGCCCGGACGCTGTGCGACGGGGCAGGGGCGGTCGAGATGACCCGGTTGACCGAACTGGAGGCCCGGATCAAGGACCTCTACGACCGGCCGCCGACCGTACCCGCGCCGCCGACCGACGCCTCCGGCCCGGCACAACTGCGCAGGGAGGCGGTCAGCCTGCGGGTCGCCGACGAGGTCCACGCGTTCGGCGTCGCGGCCCGGGTCGCCGTCGGATTGCGCCCGCCGGCCCGGTCACCCGGCGGCCCGGGCCTGGACGACTTCTGGTACGCCCACCGTTCGCCGTTCGCGCTCTACTGGCAGCAGTTCCGCTTCCACCTGACGACCCGTTCGGTCTATCTGCAAGGGGCGGTACGGGTCTCCCTCGCCCTGGCCACCGCCCGGGTGGTCGCCGGCTTCCTGCACCTCAACCACGGGTTCTGGGTACTGCTGGCGATCCTCACCCTGATGCGGACCTCGGCCGTCGACACCCGCAGTGCGCTGCGTCCGGTGCTGCTGGGTACCCTGCTCGGCGCCGCCGTCGGCAGCCTGCTGCTGTACGGCGCGGGCGAGGTCCCGGAGCTGCTGCTGGCGGCCCTGCCGCTGAGCATGGTGCTGACCTTCACGATCGGGCCGCTGCTGCCGCAGCTCTGGGGGCAGGCACTCTTCACCGTGCTGTTCGTGATGGTCTTCGCCCAGGCCGGCCCGGCGAACCTACAGATCGCCGGGGCACGGCTGCTGGACGTCGTGATCGGCTCGGTGGTCGGGGTACTGGCCGGCCTGCTGCTCTGGCCGAAGGGCGGCAGCGGGGAACTGCGCCGCTCCATCGCCCGGTATCTGGCGGTCAGCGCCGCCGCGGCCGAGGAGGTCACCCGCACCCTGGCCGGCCGGCCGTCCCGCCAGGACGCGGTAGGTGCGGCCCGACAGGCGTGGATCCTCGCCGAGGCGTCGTTCCTGCAATATCAGTTGGAGCGGGACGACCCCCGGCTGCCGTCGGTCAACTGGCAGGCCGCGCTCGCCGCCGGCCAGCATCTGCACCTCGGCGCGGTGTACCGGCTGCGCCGTGGCGCGCACGCCCGGCTGACCCGGGTGGAGGACGCGGCCGGGCCGCTCGACGAACTCGCCGGGCGGCTCCGGCGCGGCTACGCCGACCTGGCCGAGCAGTTGGCCGCGGGCCGGCTCAGTCGCCGGGTCTGTGCACCGCCGCCGCCGGAGGACTTCGACGCCCGGGTACGGAGTGTGCTGGCGACGGGCGAGTCCCGGGCCGCCGCGCTCAACCTGGTGGACGTGGAGACCTGGCTGACCGGCGCCGGGGCCGATCTGGAGCGGATCCAGTCGGCCGGCATGACGTCGAATCCGACCCCGCCGCGATCCGGGTGACCGACAGCCGTCGGGCTGCGAGGTCGTCGGGCTGCGAGGTCGTCAATCCTGGTTGGCGGAGTTCTCGACCGCGTTCGCGTACCGGGAGAGGAGTTCGTGCCAGCCGGCGGTGAGCGCCTCGCGGTAGCCCTCGGCGGCCTCGCCGTGCCGGTCGAAGTCCCGGTGTTCCACCTCGACCAGGGTGCTCCCGTCGGCCTGCGGCGCGAACCGCACCTCCACCACACTGGCCTGGTCCGGGTCCGGCACCGGAGCCCGGTCCGGGCCGATCTGCCAGTTGAAGACCAGGCGGCGGGGCGGCTGCCAGTCCAGCACCCGGCCCCAGTCGGAGCGGAACCCGTGCGGACCGATCTCGTACAGCATCCCGCCGCTACCGGGCTCGATGCCGAGCTTGGCCAGTTTCTGCGGGCCGGACCAGGTGTATTCCTTGACCCACCAGTCGGCGAGACCCTCGGTGAAGGCAGCGAAGGCCCGGTCTGCCGGGCCCGGGACACGGAGGCTGCTGCGCACGGAGTAGGTGCCTGTGTCCTGCTGGATGTCGGAGGCGTTCGTAGTCTCCTGTCCCATACGCCGGGACCATACCGGCTGCTGCTGAGCTGTGCAGCTTTGCATCGGCGGGCGGTCGATCCCTGCGCCGAGCGGTAGATCATCAATGGCTGTCGAGGCCGGTGCCGACTCCCGGCACTAGCATCGACCCGGAACGCTGTTCGCGCTGGCCGACCCGGCCCGCGTCGGGCGACGGCGGTGCGGGAAGGAGTTCCAGGTGCCCGACGATCCCACCGTGGTCCGCACCGACGGGCGTGGAGCACGCCGTCGACTGCTCGGGATCGCGTTGTCGTACCTGTTGGCGGTGCTGGTGTCGGCCCTGGTCGCCCGCGCGGGCCTGGCGGCGGGCCGCTCCGGCGTCGACCGGATCGGGCTGCCCTGGGCGCTCGTCGGGCTGGCCGGCATGCTCGGTGCCGGCACCCTCGCCACCGCCGCCTGGTACGCCCGCCGTGGCCTCGGCACCGGCTCCCCAGATCCGGCCCGGCTGACCCGAGCGGTACTGCTGGCCCGGGTCGGCCGGATCGGGATGGTGCTGGTCGCGGCCGTCGCGGCGGTACTCGGAATCGTGCTGGCGCCGGACGGCGCCGAGCGCGGCTTCGCCATCCTGGTGAGTACCGGCCTCGCCGCCCTGCTCGCGCTCTTCGCCCTCCTCGCCAACGACCTCAGCCGCCTCCACCACCGCACCACCCCCCGCGACTGACCCGCGTTGCAGGTAGCGTCCGGCCTGCTCAGGCCGGCCAAACGCTAGGCGATCTAGGAGCACCCCGTCGTGGGGCAGCCGTAGCTGGGGGCGCCGACCCGATCAGTGGACTGGCAGGGGCAGTACGAGCAGATCCATAGCGGGCCCCCACGGCAGATGCGAGGTGCCGACCTTCCGCCAGCCGGCCTGCTCGTACAGGCGTCGGGCAAGAGATCGCGGGTCGGATGCGAGGGTTGCCCACGCCTCCGGACGGCCGACAAGGAGTCGACGCATCAGCTCGGCGCCGATGCCCCGCCGGCGGTGGTCGGGGTGGACGATCCATTCCATCACCGCGAGCTTGGCCGCCGACAGGATCTCGGGAGCCGGAGCGGTGTCGGCACGTGACCACCACACTCCCGGCGACATCGTCCAGCCATAGGCGGCGCCAATCAGGTCCGGGCCATCCTCGGCGGCAACCAGGGTGAAGCCGGGCCGCGAGGACTCCTCAGGAAGCCTCGCCGCGAAACCGGCAACCTCGTCCGGGCCCTCCTCGTACGGTGGCTCCGCATACACGGCGCTGTACAGTTCGACGAGCGACGGGAACAACGGCGTGGCGGACGGGCCGTCGAGCCGGCGGTAGGCGACCACCGTCGAAGGCTACGCCCGAACGGCCGGGATGCGGGCCTCCAGTTCGGCGACACTTGATCGAGGAGTACCGACGGCGACCACCGGCGTGAGGACGGCCGCTGGCGCCCGGTGGGCGGGTCGATGACCGGTGGCATCGCCGGAGACTGGAGCCGCGCCTCGCAGTACGCCACCGCACGCACTGTCCGCCAAGCCGCTCTGCAGCACGTCGGATGATCAGTGATCGCCACGATGAGGTACCGCCAACTCGCATCGCTACTGCAAGAGCTGGTGCGACCAAACCGGCCGACAGATGATCCACCAGCCTTCACCGGGCACGCCTTCACCGGGTGCGAAAATAGAGCGGCCCCCGTCCGGCGTTTCCGCTGGTTGGGGGCCGCTCTGATAGCCCGGCGAAAGGCTATGTGGCCAGGGGCGGGGTCGAACCGCCGACCTTCCGATTTTCAGTCGGACGCTCGTACCAACTGAGCTACCTGGCCGGGTTACTCGGCACATGTTACCGGTCCGGCCTACCCGCTGCCGTCCCGATCATCCGGGCCGAAACGCAGACCGCCGCGCGTTTGCACGCGCGGCGAGCGGCGCTGGCGGTCCTGACGGGACTTGAACCCGCGACCTCCGCCTTGACAGGGCGGCGAGCACTCCAACTGCTCCACAGGACCTTGCTCTTACTGCTGTCCCCGGTCGAGACCGGGGTCGTGCCCCCAACGGGATTCGAACCCGTGCTACCGCCTTGAAAGGGCGGCGTCCTGGGCCGCTAGACGATGAGGGCGGCCCCGCCATCATTGCACATGACAACTTCAGCGGCTGTGCTCCCATCCGGCCCCGCCGGAGGCTCCGAAAGCATACGTGATGGCCAGCCGCCCGACCAAACCGGTATTGCCCATCGGACAAACCCCCCTAAATCGCCTCACCTCAGCCGGGTTATCCCGTACTTCCGCTTCAGGGAGTTGATCACCTGGGGGCAGGCGCCGAGGGTGCGACTTCGATCACCGCCGCCGTCGTGCAGCAGCACGATCGAGCCGGGCCGGGCCTGCTCGGCCACCCGCCGGCTGATCTCCACGGTGCTGGTGTCGTCCCAGTCCACCGGGTCGACGTCCCAGTGCAGCGGCTTCATGCCGAGTGCCCGGGACACTCCGACCACGGCCGGGGTCCACTTGCCGCCCGGTTGCCGGTAGTGCCGCACCTTGACCCCGGGTACCGCCCGCTGGATCTCCTGGTTGGTCCGGCGCAGGTCGGCCCGGATCTGCGCCGCGCTCCGGGTGCCCAGCTTCAGATCGTGCTGCCAACTGTGGTTGCAGAGCGTGTGGCCCTCGCGGACGATCCGCCGTACCAGCGCCGGATATTTGCGGACCTTCACCCCCACCACGCAGAAGGTGGCCCGCACCCCGGCCCTGCGGAGCTGGTCGAGCACCTTCGGCGTCCACTGTGGATGCGGGCCGTCGTCGAAGGTCAGCGCGACCCCGCGTACCCCGGTCAGCCGTTGGGTGTTCAGCGGGCCGACGGTGCCCCGGGGGGCCGGCTTCTTCCGGCTCGGTTTGGCCGGCGGCTGGGTCGGTGCGGGGGTCGCCGTCGCCGTCACCTGCGGAATCGGCGGGTAGGGCAGCGGTGACCTGGCCGGCGCCGGCTGCTGGTTCGCGCATCCGGTGGACAGCAGCACCAGCAGGACGAGGCCGGCGGCGAGCGCCGTACGTCGGGTCATCGGGCGGCTCCCGAGGGGATTTCGGGTTACGGCTGACCCACGTTAGCGGAGTGCGTACGGTGGCGATGTCCCGAATGCTCGGTAGCCGAGTCAGCGCCCCGAAGATCCGGGTACGTCCCGCAGCATCGCCACCGCCTCGGCCAACGTCGCCGGCCTGCGTACCCCGGAGGGCAGCAGCTCGGACGGCCAGCCGGGGCCGGCGGCGGCCAGCAGCGGCGGCGGCCAGGCGCCGGCCCGCACCGCGTCGAGCTGGGCCGGGTCGCCGGTCGCCGGTAGCTGCGACCAGACCAGCACGGCCTGCGGGGCGGTCCGCGCCACGGCCTCGACCAGGGCCGGCACCGGCACCCGCGCGCCGAGCAGCCGGCAGTGCACGCCGGCCTCGGCGAGCGCGGCGGCGAGCGCCTCCAGCGGCAGGCTGTGCTGCTCCTCGTCGGCGCAGGAGAGCAGGATCCGGGGTGGCGCCGCGCCGGCCGGCGGTCGGGGCACCGCCGCCAGCGCCTCCGACACGCACCGGGACAGCAGGTGCTCCACCTCGACGAACGCCGCGCTGGCGGCGTGCCGGTCACCGATGCCGGCCAGCACCGGCCGGAGCACCCGCTCCCAGGCGGCGACGACGCCGTCGGCCTCGATCGCCGCGCTGATGCCGGCGCGCATCGCCAGCGGGTCGAGCCGCATCGCGGCCCGCGCCAGGCCCCGGGCCGCCGGCCCGGCCCGGCCCACCGCGATCGCCGTGCCACCACCGGCCCGCGCCGGCAGCGGCCCGTCCCGGTCCGGCTCCTTCCCGGGTACGGTGCCCCGGCGCGCCCAGTGCGCCGCCTCGGCCGGGGCGACCCCCTCGGCGGTCAGCCGGCGCATCACGTCCAGCCGGTCGAGGTCCTCGACGCTGTACCGCCGGTGCTGACCCGGGACGTGCCGGCTCGGGCCCAGCCCGTACCGCCGGTGCCAGCTCCGCAGGGTGGTGACGGCGATGCCGAGCCGCCGCGCGACAGCACCGGCGCTCAGCGCGTCATCGGCCACCCGACCGCTCCGCCGGGTTCTCCTCCTGACCCGTGGGGGCCGGGACCTGCTCCCACCGGCCACGGTTGCCCGACCGGCGCGGTGGCCCGGACGGTGCACCGGCCGGCGACGACTGTGCCGGGCCGGTCAGCCGGCTGAGCACCCCACGCAGCCACGGCGCGTACGCCTCCGGGTCGGCGTCCAGCCCGGCCCGCAGCTCGTCGGGGTGTACCCAGCGCAGGTCGGCCACCTCGTCCGGGTCGGGCAGCACCGCCCGGCCGGCGTCGAAGTCGCCGCGCAACACGTGGTCGTACTCGTATTCCACCCGGCCGGTGCCGGGGTCCTCGGCCCGGTAGAGATAGACCCCGATCTCGGTCAGCGGTACCGCCTCGATGCCGAGTTCCTCGCGCAGTCGCCGGCCGGCGGCGGTGTCGAGCGCCTGCCCGGGTTCCGGATGCCCGCAGCAGGTGTTGGCCCAGCGCAGCGGGAACCGGGTCTTGGCGGCGGCCCGCTGCTGGAGCAGGATCCGCCCGGCCGCGTCGACCAGCAGTACGGAGAAGGCCCGGTGGAGCTGGCCCGGCGACCGGTGCGCCTCGTCGACCGTACGGGCACCGACCGGGGCGCCGGCCTCGTCGACCAGCTCCACCAGGTGCCGTTCCCGGTCGGTGGGGCGGCCCCGCTCCGCGCCGTGTTCCGGCCGGCCCGCCCCGTCGTCCCGGCCCGTGTCGCGGTCGGCTGTCATCGGCCACCTCCAGTCACCCGGGCGGCGGCGAGCTTCCCGGAGATCATCACCATAGGCACGCCCACCCCGGGCTGCGTGCCGGAACCCACGAACACCACGTTGGGCAGGTCGCGGTGCAGGTTGCCGGGGCGGAACGGGCCGGTCTGCCAGAGGCTGTGCGCGGCCGCGAACGGGGTACCGGCGGCCATCCCCGCGTCGGCCCAGTCGGCCGGGGTGACGACCCGGAGTACCTCGACGCTGTCGGCCAGCCCGACGTAGCCCCGGCGTTCCAGGGTGGCCAGCAGTTCGTCCGCGTACCGCCGGGGCAGGTCGCCGCGCCAGTCGAGTCCGGCGCCCCGGTCGAGGTTCGGCACCGGGGCGAGCACGTAGTAGCCGTGCCGGTCGGCGGGTGCCGTCGACGGGTCGGTCCGGCTCGGGTTGGTGACCAGCAGCGACGGGTCCGACATCAGTTCGCCGCGCCGGATCACCTCGTCGAAGGTGCGCCGCCAGGCCCGCCCGAAGTGAATGTTGTGGTGGGCGATGCCCCGGTAGCCCTGCCGGGCGCCGACGTGCAGCACGACACAGGACGGCGAGTAGCGCAGCCGGCGCGGCGGGGCGCCGTCGGGCAGCAGGTCACGGTATGCCACCGGCAGGTCCGGGTTGAGTACCACCACGTCGGCGGGGACGACCGAGCCGTCGGTGGTGCGTACCCCGGTGGCCCGGCCGGCCGAGGTCTCCACCCGGTCGACGGTGCAGTCGTACCGGATCTGCACGCCGTGCTTCTCGGCGGCGCCGGCCAGGGCCCGGGAGACGGCGTGGATGCCGCCGCGCGGGAAGTAGACCCCGGCGACCGAGTCGAGGTAGGAGATCACGGTGTAGATGGCGAGCGCATCGTGCGGGGCGAGGCCGGCGTACATGGCCTGGAAGGAGAAGATCCGTCGGGTACGCGGGTCGGCGAAGAACTGGTCGATCTTGGTCTGCAACCGCCGGAACGCACCGGCGGCCACCAGCCGGACCAGGTTGGCGGTGAGCAGGTCGGTCGGGCGGTCCAGGTTGCGGTCGATGAAGTCGGCGCGTTCGAGCTGCCAGAGCCGGCGGGCGTAGTCGACGAACCGCAGGTAGCCGTCGGCCTCCCGGGGGCCGCAGACCCGGGCGATTTCCCCGGCCATCCGCGCGGTGTCGGTGACGACGTCCAGGGTGGACCCGTCCGGATAGTGCGCCCGGTACGCCGGGTCGAGCGGGACGAGGTCGAGCCAGTCGTCCAGCTCCTCGCCGACCGCGCCGAGCGCCTCCGCGATCAGGTCGGGCATGGTCAGTACGGTCGGTCCGGTGTCGAACTCGTAGCCGTCGACGCTGAGCCGGCCGGCCCGTCCGCCTGGTACGGCCTCGCGCTCCAGCACGGTGACCTGGCGGCCGGCGCCGGCCAGGTGCAGGGCGCAGGCGAGGCCGCCGAGCCCGGCGCCGACCACCACCACCCGGTCGGTCCGTCCACCCACGGTTCGCACCCGATCACCTCCTGGATCGACCATCATCCTGCGCCCCAGGTCGCCGAAGGCATCCTTCTTCCGTTTTTGTAGCTGAAAGATCCCTTGTTGACACCTGGCCGGGCCGTGAACCGCCCACCCGAGAGCCGGTCGAGCGTACCCTGAAGCCTACGAGTTGCGTCGATTGATGCGTCGATACTCCTGGAGGGTCGGTGGACACCAGTCTCGGCGGGTCCTATGAGCGCTGCCGTGAGCTGCACAAACGGCACGGCCGGACCTACTATCTCGCGACCAGGCTGCTGCCCGCCTGGAAACGGCGTCACGTGCACGCGCTCTACGGCTTCACCCGGTACGCCGACGAGATCGTGGACCGGACCGAGGAACTGCCGACCCCGGTCCGGACGGCCCGGCTCGCCGACTGGTCGGAGCGGTTCCTCGCCGGGCTGCGCGGCGAGCCGGTGGCCGATCCGCTGCTGCCGGCCGTGCTGCACACCATCGCGGTCTTCGACCTCGACCGGGCGGACTTCGCGGCGTTCCTGCGCAGCATGGCGATGGACCTGACCGTGACCAGCTATCCCCGCTACGCCGACCTGCTCGACTACATGGAAGGCTCGGCGGCGGCGATCGGCACGATGATGCTGCCGATCCTGGGCAGCGCCGACCCGGCCGCCGCCCGGGAGCCGGCCCGGCAGCTCGGCTTCGCCTTCCAGCTCACCAACTTCATCCGGGACGTCGCCGAGGATCTCGGCCGGGGCCGGGTCTACCTGCCGGCGGAGGACCTGGCCAGGTTCGGGGTCGCCCCGGCCGACCTGGTCGACGCGGCGCGGCGGGGGCGGGCCACGCCGCGGATCCGGCAACTGATCGAGTACGAGGTGAGCCGCGCCCGGGAGCACTACCTCGCCGCGGCGCCCGGGGTGACCCTGCTCGCCCCGGCCTCGCAGTCCTGCATCCGCACCGCCTACCTGCTCTACGGCGGAATCCTCGACGAGGTGGTCGCCGCCGGGTACGACGTCTTCGCCGGCCGGGCCGTGGTGCCGCGCCGACGCCGGGCGGCGGTCGCCGCGCGGGCCCTGGTGACCCCGACCGGCACTCCGGTGGTGGCACCGGGGGCGCCGCCCCGGACGGGTCGCGGGGCGCCGGAGCGGCTGGCCATCCCCTGATGCTTTCTGCGGTCAGCCCGTGATGCTCCCGGCGGTCAGCCCTTGATGCTGCCGGTGGTCAGCCCGGACATGATGTTCCGTTGGAAGATCAGGAAGATCACCACGGTCGGGATCGCCGCGATCACCGAGGCGGCGATCACGACGTTCATCGGGGTACCGCCGGCGAAGGCGTAGATGCCGACGCTGACCGTACGGGTCTCCGGCGACGGCATCACCAGCTTCGGCCAGAGGAAGTCCTTCCAGACCGCCGTCACGGCGAAGATGGAGACCACCCCGAGGATGGGCCGGGACATCGGCAGGATGATCGACCAGAGCGTGCGCAGCGGCGTCGCGCCGTCCATCAGGGCCGCCGCCATCAGGTCCTCGGGGATCGAGTCGAAGAAGCGCTTCAGCAGGAAGATGTTGAAGGCGTTCGCGACCAGGGGCAGCCAGATCGCGAACGGCGAGTCGAGCAGGTTGATGTGCAGGATCGGCAGGTCGATCACGGTCACGTACTGCGGGACGATCAGCACCATCGCCGGGATCATCAGCGTCGCCAGCATCAGCCCGAGGATCGCGTTGCCGAAGACCGGCCGCAGCTTCGACAGCGAGTACGCCGCCGCGGTGTCCAGGACGAGCTGGAACAGCAGCGCCCCGGCCGCGTAGTAGAACGTGTTGAAGAGCAGTTTCGCCAGGTCCAGGTTGTTCCACGCATCGACGTAGTTCTGCGGCTGCGGATCGCGCGGGAAGAGGGTCGGCGGGGTCTGCGCGATCTCCTGGCCGGACTTGAGCGCGCCGGTGACCATCCAGTAGAGCGGGCCGAGGAAAACCAGCGTGAACACCACCACGACGACGGTGAGCAGCGTCCAGTAGACGACCCTGCCGCGTCCCCGGCGGAGCTGGGCGGGGGAGATGAGGGTCCGGGTGCCGGAGTCCTGTGCCATGTCTCGCCTGTCCTAGTCCTGTTTCGCGGTCAGTCGGGCGTAGACGGCGGAGAAGCCGGCCAGTACCACGAGCATGATCACGCCGAGCGCCGCCGCGCCGTTGAGGTCGTTCTGGAAGAACCCGTGCTGGTAGATGAGGTACGCCACCGAGGTCGCCGAGTCCTCCGCGCCGGCCCCGTTGGCGAGGATCAGCGGCTCGATGAAGAGCTGCATGGTGGCGACGATCTGGAGCATCGCCAGCAGCAGCAGGATCAGCCGGGTCTGCGGGACGGTGACGTTGACGATCCGCCGCCAGATCCCGGCGCCGTCCAGCTCGGCCGCCTCGTAGAGTTCGCCGGGGATGTTCTGCAACGCCGCCAGATAGATCAGCACCGCGCTGCCCATGTTCATCCAGGTCGAGGCGATCACCATCGCCGGCATCGTCATCTCCGGCGACTGCATCCACTCCGAGGTCGGCAGGTGCAGCGCCTTGAGTACCGCGTTGAAGAGTCCGGCCTCGCTGGGGTCGTAGGCGTAGTACTTGAAGAGGAAGAGCGCCGAGGCGGGCGGGAGCATCACCGGCAGGTAGACCAGGATCCGCAGGTACCCCTTGGCGTGCCGGAACTCGTTGAGCAGGATCGCCACGAAGAACGGCACCGCGTAGCCGAGGACGAGCGCCAGTACCGTGAAGTAGATGGTGTTCTTCCAGGCCGGCCAGAAGCTCGGGTCGTCGAGGATCCGCAGGTAGTTGTCCCAGCCCACCCAGGTGGTCTCGCCGCGCCGGGTGCGCTGGAAGCTCATCACGACGCCGCGGACCATCGGGTACCAGGAGAAGACGGCGAAGCAGACCACCGCGCCGATCAGGAACGCGTGCCCGGTCAGGTTGTCCCGGACCTTCCGGCCGAAACCGCTGCTGGGCCGTGGCGGTGCCGGGTACGGCCGGGCGGGGCGACCCGGTCTGGTGGTACCCGGGGCGGTGGTGATCGCCAAGGCAACTCCTGGGAAGTCGGTGACCGTACTGGTGCGGCGGCGGGGTGGGGACCGGTGCCGTCGGCCCCCACCCCGCCGGGATCAGCTCTCGGCGGCCAGGAGCTGGTTGACCTTGTCCTCCGCCGTCTTGAGCAGCGCGTCGACGTTCGCGTTCGGGTTGGTCAGCACCCCGGACATCGCCGCGTCGAGCACCGCGTAGATCGCCTGCGCGTTGCGCGGCTCACCCTTGATCGGGACCGGGGTCGCCTCGAAGAGCGCGAAGTTCGCGGTGTCGAGGTTGGCGTTCGCCTTGCGCAGTTCGAGTTCCTGCTTCTGCGCCTCGCTGCCGTTGGCGAAGAGCAGCGGCTGCGGCAGCCCGACCGGGTAGTTCTGCGGCTTGGCGCGTACGTAGTCGAACTGGCCCTTGCCCGGGGTCAGCTTCTGGTACGCGATCCACTTCAGACCGGCCTTAACCTGCTCCGGGGTGAGGCCCTTCTTGAAGAAGTAACCCTCGCCGCCGCCGAGCGTCCCCTTGGCCGGGCCGTCCTGGCCGGGCATCGGGGCCATCGCCCAGTCCTGGAACTTGCCCTGGAACTGGCTGACGATCGCCTGGGTGGCGTCCGGTGCGCCGATGAACATGCCGACCTTGCCGGCGGCGGCGTTGGTCAGCAGGTCACCCCACTGGAGCAGTTGCCGGGCGCCCATGCTGTTGTCGCCGTACCGCATGTCCTTGAGGTTCTGTAGGACCTGCCGGCCCATCGGGTTGTTGAAGTCGGCCTTCTTGCCGTCCGGGGTCAGGACCTGGCCGCCCTGGGAGTAGAGCAGGGCGGTGAAGTGCCAGCCGCCGGTGTTGCCGGCGCTGTATTCCGAGTACCCGGCGACGCCGTTGCCGAGCGCGGAGATCTTCTTGGCGGCGGCCCGGACGTCGGCCCAGGTCTTGGGCGGGTTGTTCACGTCCAGTCCGGCCTGCTGGAAGAGGACCTTGTTGTAGACCAGCCCCATCGAGTAGTTCTTCACCGGTACGGCGTAGAGCTTGCCGCCGTCGGTGAAGACCTCCTTGAGCGCCGGGTCGACGCTGTCCCAGGTCGGTACGTTCTCCTTGTTGGCGTACTCGGTGATGTCCATCGCCTGACCGGAGTCCAGCACCTGTTGCAGGTCGGTCATGTACCCGTAGAAGACGTCGGTCACGGTGCCGCCGGCGAGCCGGGCGGTGAAGTCCGGCGGGTTGTTGCACTGCTCGCCGACGCTGACGCTCTTGACGACGATGTCGGGGTTCTGCCGCTGGAACTCGGCGACGTCGGCGTTCCAGTTCTGCAACAGCTCCTTCTGGGAGCCGACCGGCTGGCAGTCGACCGTGATGGTGACCTTGCCGCCGGCGTTCGAGTCGCCGTCGTCGCTCTTCGTGGAGCATGCCGTGAGGCTGAGTCCCAGGCCGGCCACGAGCGCCAGCGCCGCGGCCTTCCGGTACTGCGGTACGGACATCTGTCCATCCCTTCGGGAACGGGAGTCTCCATGACCTGTGCGGGTCCGCGGGATCGTCACCGTGGCGGTGTCCTGCGGCTGGTCCGGACCCGCCGTGTGACCGGGCCCTGGAGCTGGGTGGCGTCGTGTGTGAGTGCGGTCACTGTAGCGAGACGAACTCATTCCAGCAAGATGTCGATCGTCTGCTGCAAAGACACGACTTGATTACGGCAGATGATGACAAGGGATTGCCGACGGAGCCGAAATCAGGACAGACGCGACCGAGCTGACCGACCGATCCACCTGGTCGGCCGGGGACGGATCGGGAAAGCTGGCGGTATGGCTGAACAGGAGCGGACGCACGTGCAGACCGACGAGACCGCGACCACGGAGGTGACGGCGGAGGTCGACGTGGTGGTGGTCGGGTTGGGCGTCGGTGGTGAGGAGACGGCGAACCGGCTCGCCGCCGCCGGCCTCTCGGTCGTCGGCATCGAGCGCGACCTCGTCGGCGGCGAGTGTCCGTTCTGGGGGTGCGTGCCGAGCAAGATCATGATCCGGGCCGCGAACGCGCTGGCCGAGGCGCGCCGGGTCGACCAGCTGGCCGGGCAGGCCCGGGTCGAGCCGGACTTCAGCATCGTGGCCAAGCGGATCCGCGAGGAGGCCACCGCCGGCTGGACCGACGACGCCGGGGTGGAGCGGTTCACCTCCAGGGGCGGCCGGTTCGTCCGGGGCTCCGGCCGGCTGGTCGGCCCCGGCCTGGTCCGGGTCGGCGACGAGACGTTCCGGGCCCGGGTCGGCGTCGTGCTGGGTACCGGCACCACCCCGGTGATCCCGCCGGTGCCCGGGCTGGCCGGCACCCCGTACTGGACCAACCGGGAGGCGATGGAGCTATCCGAACTGCCCGGGTCGGTGGTGATCCTCGGCGGCGGGGCGATCGGCGCGGAGGTCGCCCAGGTGCTGGCCCGGTTCGGTGTCCGGATCGGCATGGTGGAGGCGGGCGAGCGGATCCTCGCCCAGGAGGAGCCGGAGTCGTCGGAACGGGTCGCCGCGGCGCTGCGCGCGGACGGGGTGACGGTGCACACCGGCGCCCGGGCCGAACGGGTGGAGCACGACGGGAGCGGCTTCACCGTGCACCTGACCGACGGTGACCAGCTCCGGGGCGAACGGCTGCTGGTGGCCACCGGCCGCCGGGCCGTACTCGACACGCTCGGCCTGGAGACGGTCGGCCTGGACCCGACGGCACGGTTCGTGGCCACGGACGACCGGATGCGGGCCGGCGACGGGATCTGGGCGGTCGGCGACCTGACCGGGCACGGCGCCTTCACCCACGTGGCGATGTACCAGGCCGGGATCGCGATCGACGACATCCTGCGCCGGGCCGGCGTGCTCGGCGACACGGCCGGGGAGGGGCCCCGGGCGGACTACCGGGCGCTGCCCCGGGTCACCTTCACCGATCCCGAGGTGGGCGCGGTCGGGCTGACCGAGCGGCAGGCGCGGGACCGGGGACTGAACGTCCGGACCGCCTTCACCCCGCTCTCCGAGTCCAGCCGGGGCTGGATCCACCAGGTCGGCGACGAGGGCTTCATCAAGCTGGTCGCCGACGCCGACCGGGGCGTACTGGTCGGCGCGACCTCGGCCGGGCCGGTCGGTGGCGAGGTGCTCAGCGCGCTCGCGGTGGCGGTACACGCCGAGGTTCCGGTGACGACGCTGGCCCGGATGATCTACGCCTATCCGACCTTCCACCGCGCGATCGAGACGGCGGTACGCGAACTGTTGCAGTAGGCCGGCGAACTTTGGTTCGGTTTTTGCAAGTACCTGTCGTACTATCGCGGCCGTGACCAGAAGACTCACCGAGGTGGCCCGGAAGGCCGGGGTCAGCGAGGCCACGGTGAGCCGGGTGCTCAACGGCCGGGGCGGCGTCTCCGAGAGCACCCGGGTCGCCGTGCTCACCGCCCTGGACGTGCTCGGCTACGAGCGCCCCAGCAAGCTGCGCGGCGAACGGGCCCGGCTGGTCGGGCTCGTCCTGCCGGAGTTGCAGAACCCGATCTTCCCGGCCCTGGCCGAGGTGGTCACCGGGTCGCTCGCCCAGCGCGGGCTCACCCCGGCGCTCTGCGCCCGGACCATCGGCGGAATCTCCGAAATGGACTACGTGGAGATGCTGCTGGACCACCAGGTCTCCGGAGTCATCTTCGCCGGTGGCTCGTACGCGCTGGCCGACGCGCCGCACGACCACTACCGGCGGCTCACCGACCGGGGCCTGCCGGTGGTACTCGTCAACGCCGGTGTCGACGAGCTGGGCTTCCCGTGCGTGTCGACCGACGACGCGGTGGCGGTCGAGCAGGCGTACGGGCACCTGCGGTCGCTCGGCCACGAGCGGATCGGTCTGGTGCTGGGCCCGGCCGACCACGTACCGTCCCGCCGGAAGCTGGCCGCGATGGCGAACGTCGCCGGTTGGGCCGACGACGAGGAGTGTGTCGAGCGGTCCAGCTTCTCCATGGAGGGTGCCCGGGTCGCGGCGAGCAAGCTGATCGAGCGCGGCGTCACCGGGATCATCTGCGCCAGCGACGTGATGGCGCTCGGCACCATCCGGGCGGCCCGTCGGCTGGGGCGGTCGGTGCCGGCCGACATCTCGGTGGTCGGCTTCGACGACTCGGCGCTGATGACCTGCACCGACCCGCCGCTGACCACCGTGCGGCAGCCGATCGAGATGATGGGCCAGGCCGCGGTGGACCTGCTGGTGAACCAGATCGAGGGGGTCGGGGTGCTCACCGACGAGCTGCTCTTCGAGCCCGAGCTGGTGGTACGCGGCTCGACCGCCCCGGCACCCGGGCACTGACCGCCACCGGGATCTCCACCCCACCTCCGCCGGGCCGTACCGCGCCTCGGTCGGCCCGCCCCGGCCGACCCGCCCGGGCTGACCGGGCACGTCCGGTGCCTGCCCAGCGGCGGCGTGGCGACCGGCGTCCCTGCTCTGCGCAGCTCTGCCACCCGTCTGCCACCCGCCCGGCGCCAAGGAACTCCCGTCGTCATCTTTCAGAGTTCTGTCGGATTATTGCGGTGCCGCAATCGAGTTTGTATCGTCATCGGCACGAAACGAGGCACATCAGAGGTCCCAGCATCACTCCGACCCCGGGCCCCGCGTGCAGGTGCCGGTGGAACGCTCGCCGGACCGATCCAGAGAGCAGGTACTCGTGTCCACATCAGAGCGCGACCGCCGGTGGTGGCGAGACGCGGTGATCTACCAGGTCTACCCGCGCAGCTTCGCCGACGACAACGGTGACGGCATCGGCGACATCGCCGGCATCCGGAAGCGGCTGGGCTACCTGTCCGGGCTGGGCGTCGACGCCATCTGGTTCGGTCCGTGGTATCCGTCGCCGATGGCCGACGCCGGCTACGACGTCTCCGACTTCCGGGCCATCGAGCCGGTCTTCGGCACCCTCGCCGAGGTCGAGGAGCTGATCGCCGAGGCGCACGGGCAGGGCCTGCGGATCATCGCCGACCTGGTGCCGAACCACTGCTCGGACCGGCATCCGTGGTTCCAGGCCGCGCTGGCCGGCGGTCCGGGCGCGCCGGAGCGGGAACTGTTCTGGTTTCGTCCCGGACGCGGCCCGGACGGCGACCAGCCGCCGACCGACTGGATCGGCGAGTTCGGCGGCCAGACCTGGACCCGGACCACCAACCCGGACGGCACCCCCGGCGACTGGTACCTGCACCTCTTCGCCGCCGAACAGCCCGACTTCAACTGGGACCACCCCCGGGTACGCGCCGAGTTCGAGGAGATCCTCCGGTTCTGGTTCGACCGGGGCGTGGACGGCATCCGGATCGACTCGGCGGCGCTGCTGCTCAAGGACGCCACCCTGCCCGAGGTGGTCGACGGCGCGCCGCATCCCTTCCACGACCTGGACGGGGTGCACGACATCTACCGGAGCTGGCGGCGGATCGCCGACAGCTATCCCGAGCCGCGTGCGCTGATCGGCGAGGTGTGGCTGCCGGACCGGCAGCGGTTCACCAACTACCTGCGCCCGGACGAGCTGCACACCGCCTTCAACTTCGACTTCCTCAGCTGCGCCTGGGACGCGGCGAAGCTGCGGGAGAGCATCGACGGCACGCTCGCCGAACACGCCCCGATCGGCGCCCCGGCCACCTGGGTGCTCTCCAACCACGACGTGACGCGGGTGGTCACCCGCTACGGTCGGGCCGACACCACGTTCAGCTTCGCCAGCAAGCGCGAGGGGACGTACACCGACCTGGAACTGGGCACGGTGCGGGCCCGCGCCGCCGCGCTGCTCTCGCTCTCCCTGCCCGGCGCCGCCTACGTCTACCAGGGCGAGGAGCTGGGGCTCTGGGAGGTCGAGGACATCCCACCGGCGCTGCGACAGGACCCGATGTATCCGCGCTCCGGATTCGTCGACCCCGGCCGGGACGGCTGCCGGGTGCCGCTGCCGTGGGCGGGGGACGCCGCGCCGTTCGGGTTCAGCCCGGAGGACGCCTCCACCCCGCCCTGGCTGCCGCAGCCGGCCGCCTGGAAGGACCAGACCGTGCAGGCGCAGACCGACGACCCGCACTCGATGCTGGAGCTGTACCGCGAGGCGATCCGGATCCGGCGGAGCCTGCCCGCGCTCGGCGACGGCACGCTGCGCTGGCTGCCGGCGCCGGACGGGGTACTCGCCTTCGCCCGCGATCCCGGGTTCGCCTGCGTGGTGAACCTCTCCGAGGCTCCCGTGGAGCTTCCGTCGCATCAGGGCCGCCTGCTGGCCAGCCGGCCGGTGGATGGTGACCTGTTGCCGTCCGACACCGCCGTCTGGCTGCGTACCGCCGACGCGAGTTGACGGTACGCGGGCCGGGCGTGGCGGCCACCGCCCCCGTGGCGGTGCCGGCTCCGGTGGGTACGCCGACCTCACCGGTGTCGCGGTGGTGCACGCCGGCGGTGGGGACGCCGACCCCGCCGCCGGCGGGCTCACCGCCCGGCTGACCCGCCCGCCCGAGGTGGCGCACCGCCCTCTCCCGACCGGGCGGAGTTGCCCGGCGCGACTACGGTGGGCCGGGGCTCAGCAGGGAGGATGGCCAGATGGGAAAGACGTACGACCGGATCGACGGCAGGTTACGCACCTTCATCGAGCAGCAGAAGGTCTTCTTCGTGGCGACCGCGCCGCTCGCCGCCGACGGGCACGTCAACCTCTCGCCGAAGGGGCTCGCCGGGTCGCTCGCGGTGCTCGACGAGCGGACCGTGGCATATCTCGACTTCGGTGGCAGCGGGGCGGAGACCGTCGCGCACCTGCGGGAGAACGGCCGGATCACGCTGATGTGGTGCGCCTTCGAGGGCCCGCCGAACATCGTCCGGGTGCACGGCCGGGGCGAGGCGGTGTTCCGGGACGACCCCCGGTGGGCGGAGCTGATCCGGCACTTCCCGGAGCAGTCCGGCTCGCCGGGACTGCGGGCGATCGTGCTGGTCACCGCAGGGCGGATCAGCGACAGTTGCGGCTACTCCGTCCCGTTCATGGACTACCGGGAGGAGCGGACGCTGCACGCCGACTACTTCGGCCGGAAGACCGACGAGGAGTTCGCCGCGTACTGCGAGCGCAAGGACCACGTCGGCAGCAGCATCGACGACCTGCCCGCGCTGCCCCTCCCACTCCCGCCGCTGCCGGCGCTGCCGGCCTGACCCCGAGCCGCCCGCCGCTCCGAGCCGCCCGCCGGCCGGGCGTCACGCCGGGGTGTACGACCCGTGCCGGCCCTCGCCGGAGGTGAACCGGGCCACCCCCTCGGTGGCGTCGGTGGCGAGCGAGTTCATCCCGTACGCCAACTCGGTGCGCATGGCCTCCTCCTCCGGCCGACCGGCAGCGGCCAGCACGGAGAGCCGGTCGTTGCGCAGGCAGGTCTGCGGGAAGCCGGCGATCTCGGCGGCCAGCGCCTCGGCGGCGGCCCGTGCCTCGCCCGGCTCGACGAGCCGGTTGACCAGCCCCATCTCGTACGCCTCCGGAGCCGGGACGGGTCGACCGGTCAGGATCAGGTCCATCGCCCGGCTCTGCCCGATCAGCCGGGCCAGCCGCACCGTCCCGCCGTCGATCAGCGGTACGCCCCACCGTCGGCTGAACACCCCGAACACCGCGTCGGACTCGGCGACCCGCAGGTCGCACCAGAGCGCCAACTCCAACCCGCCCGCGACGGCGTACCCGGAGACGGCGGCGATCACCGGCTTGCCGAGCCGCATCCGGGTCGGGCCCATCGGGCCGTCCCCCTCCGGCTCGACCCGGTTGCCGCTGGGTGTGGTGATCGCCTTCAGGTCGGCGCCGGAACAGAACGTGCCGCCCTCGCCCCAGAGCACCCCGACCGAGGCTTCCCGGTCGACGTCGAAGCTCCGGAACGCGGCGGCCAGCTCCCGCGCGGTCGGGCCGTCCACCGCGTTCCTGGTCTCCGGCCGGGACAGTACGACCGTCCGCACCGGACCGTTCTGCTCAACTCGTACGCCCACCGAACAAGGATGCCGTCCCACTCCCCGGCTCCGCACCCCCCAATATCGCCGGTCGGTCTCAGCCGGTCCGCCCCGACCGGCCGGTGAGGGCGCCCAGCGAGGCGGCGACGACACAGCCGATGCCGAGCAGCTGCGGCCAGCCCAGCGTCTCGTGCAGCAGGGCGAGGCCGACCAGCGCCGCGATCGCCGGTTCCAGGCTGAGCAGTACCGCGAAGACCCGGGCCGGCATCCGGCGCAGTGCCGCCATCTCGGCCGAGTACGGCAGCACCGAGGAAAGCAGCGCGACGCCGAGCCCCAGCGTCATGGTCCACGGGTCGAACAGCGCCGTTCCGCTGCCGGCGATCCCGAACGGCAGTACGCAGACCGCTCCGACCGCCATGCCGAGGGCGAGGCCCCGACTGCCGCCCAGCCGGGTGCTGACCGCCTTGCCGAGCACGACGTAACCGGCCCAGCCCAGCGCGATGAGCCCGCAGCAGAGCAGCGCCGTACCGTCGAGCCGGCCCGTCCCGTCCGGGCCGCCACCGCCACCGGAGCCGGAGCCGGTCAGGGTGCCGAGGTCGAGCAGGCCGGCGAGCAGCGCCACCCCCAGCCCGGCCAGCACGACCCAGCCGAGGTCCCGGGCCCGACGACTGGTCGCGACCGAGACCAGCAGCGGGCCGGTGAACGCGATGGTGACCGCGATGCCGAGCGGCACCCGTTGCAGGGCGGTGTAGAAGGCGAGGTTCATCCCGGCCATCGCCACCCCGAACGCCGCGACCAGCCCGGCGGTGCGCCAGCCGAGCCGCAGTGCCGGCCGGGCCACCGCGAGCAGCACCAGGGCGCCGAAGCCGAGCCGCAGTGCGGTCGTACCGCCGGGGCTGGTGGTCCGGAACAGCTGGGTGGCGATCGCCGCGCCGACCTGCGTGGAGACCATGCCGAGCAGCATCAGCAGCGGCGGCGGCACCGCGTCCGGCCCGGCCAGGGCGGCGAGCCGGCCCACGCCGGCCCGCGCCGGCTCCGCCCCCGACGGGCCCACGGTGCAGGTGTACGTCCCGGACATGCCGATCATCCTCCGGCCCGGGCCGCCCCGAAGGCGAGCGGGTTACCGGCCGGTGATCGTGTCGAAGCCGCTGACGGCCAGTTCGGCCAGCTCGTCGAGGGCCTGCCGGGCCCGGGCGGCCGTCTGCGGCTCCCGCTCGGGCAGGCCGCTGGCGACGAACTCGTCCTCGTCGAGCCGGAGCACCTGGCTCAGGTCGGCGGAGACCCACAGGTCGAGGTCCAGGTCCGGCACCACGACCACGCCGTCCCGGACGGTCGCCGGCCGGGACACGTCGCAGTACCAGCCCTTGAGGGTGCCGGCGGCGTCGTACACCTCCTTGACCGAGTACCACCGGTCCCGCCAGTAGTGCTCGGTCCAGACGTCGCCCGGCACGAACCGGACGAAGCCCATGTCCCGGACGACGTCCTTGCCCCAGGGAGCCCGGACCACCAGGTGGGTGCCGTCGTCGGAGAGCACCGACGCGGGATAGCTCAGGTCCGGCCGGGGAGCCTTGACCAGGCGGACGGTCACCGGCTGGCCGACCGCGAGAACCTCGGCACCGCCGTCGCCGCCACCGTTGCCGCCACCGTTGCCGTCGTCCCGGACCGTCATGCCGTTCCCCCCGCGTGCCGTGTCGTCGCGGCCGACGGTACCGGACCCCTAGGTGGTGGCTTCGGGGTCAGGCCAGGGCAGCGACCGGATGCCCGGAGGTGCGGTACGGCAACAGACTCGGACGATGAAGATCAGCAAGGGTCGTACCCGCGCCGTCGCCCTGGTGGCCGCCGCCGCACTCGGCGCCGCCCCGCTCGCCTCGCCCGCGAGCGCCGCCGGCCCGACCGCCGCCCGGCACAGACCCGCGGCCTGCCCGGCCGGCCACCTGGAGACGGCCGCCCTGGAACAGGCGATGGCCGGCCTTCCCGACGAGGCGGTGGCGACCAGCGCGCAGGTCCGGGTGACCACCCCCGACGGCTGCTGGACCGGCGCCACCGGTGTGGCGAAGCTGCGCACCGAGGCGCCGGTGCCGCGCAACGCCCGGTTCCGGATCGGCAGCGTGACCAAGGTGTTCACCGCCACGGTGGTGCTCAAGCTCGCCGCCGAGGGCCGGATCGACCTGGGCGCCCCGGTCCAGCGGTACCTGCCGGGCCTGCTGCCCGCCGACTATCCGACGGTGACCGTACGGCAACTGCTCGACCACACCAGCGGACTGCCCAGCCCGACCCTCCCGGACGACATCGAGTGGGCGCTCGCGCACCGCTACGACCGGTGGACGCCCGAGCAGCTCGTCCGGCTCGGACTGCGCAACGAGCGCGCGTTCGACCCCGGGAAGAAGCAGCAGTACACCAACATGGGTTACATCGTCGCCGGGATGCTGATCGAGAAGGTGACCGGCCACTCGTACGCCCGGGAGATGCGCAGGCAGATCTTCCAGCCGCTCGGCCTGCACGACACGTACGTCCCCGGCGACGACCCGACGATCCGCGGCCCGCACGCACACGGCTACCAGAGCGTGACCCGGAACGGGACCAGCACGCTGGTCGACGTGACGAACTGGAACCAGAGCATCACCCCGGCCGCCGGTGACCTGATCTCGACCCTGGCCGACCTGGACACCTTCGCCGAAGCGCTGTTCGGCGGCCGGCTGCTCCCGGCCGCCCAGCTCGCCGAGATGTTCACCCTGCCGGCGGTCGACGACGTCGACGGCGGACCCGCGCTCTACAGCGTCGGGCTGACCGCCTTCCGGCTGCCGACCGGGGAAACCCTCTGGGTCAAGTCCGGCTCCCGGTACGGCTACTCCGCCGCGCTCGCCGGCACCCGGGACGGCTCGTTCCGGGTCGCCTACTCGGTGACCTCGACCGACGCCAAGGGCGACGGCCAGAACCAGGTCACCGGGGCCATCGTCCAGGCGGTGCTGGGCATGCGCTGACGGAGACGTTCCCGGGGACGTGTCGGGGCGGCCGGTGCCGGCTGGTCAGGAGGGCGGCGAGAAGGGCCACTCCTCGAACGCCGCGCACCGGCCGTCCCCGGCGAAAGTCATGATCCAGAGATCCCGGAACTCCTCGCCGTTGCCGTACCGGACCTCGATCCGGGCCACCCCGACGTCGCCGTCCACCGCAACGATCTGGCTGGTCATCTCGAACTCCTCGTCCGGCCCCTCCCGCTCGGCCTCCCACATCTCGCCGATGTCGTGCAGGCCGACCACCGGCCGCTGGTACGGCCCCGGCAGGTAGCTCGCGTCCGGGGTGAAGAGCGCGGCAAGCGGTTCGGTGCCCGGCGCACGCCAGGCCCGCTCGTATCCGACGATCCAGTCCTGCACCCGGGTCCGGTCCATGACGCCCTCCATGAGGCTCGACTGTGCCACGTCAGGCCGCCTGACGGTCGGCGAACCGTTCCGTCGGCCGCAACGGCGGGCTGGTCGTCCCCGAGCCGGCGGCGATCCCGGCGAGCAGGTCCCGCAGCGCGTCCCGGGCGTCCCGCCGGGGTCGCCAGCCCAACTCCCGCTCGGCCCGCGAGCAGTCCAGCAGCGGTACCGCCGCACCCATTTCCAGCCAACCCTCGTCCATCGGCACCAGCCGGGTCCACCAGGCGGCCCGGGCCAGCAGCCGGAGCAGCGTCAACGGCAGCGGCGCCGCCCAACCGCCCAGCTCCGCCGCGACCAGCGGCCCGTCCACCACCGGCTCGGCGGCGATGTTGAAGGCGCCGGTCCGGTCGCTGCGCAACGCCCGCAGGTACGCCTCCGCGGCGTCGTCCGCGTGCACCACCTGGACCCGAAGCCGCCGGTGCCTCGGTACCACCGGCAGCCGCCCCGAGCGGAGCAGCGAGACCGGGGCGAACCGGCCCAGGAAGTAGCGGGTGACCTCGGCACCGGCGTCGTGCTGGAGCACCAGCGCGGTGCGCAGCCGGGTGACCCGGAGTACCGGATAGTCCCGCTCGGCGTCGGCGAGCATCGCCTCCACGGCCGCCTTGTCGACGCTGTAACCGGAGCGGCCGACGCCGGTGACCGGCCAGTTCTCGTCGACCCGCCGATCCTTCGGCCCGGGGGCGTACGTCCCGACCGACGACGCGTACACCAGCTTCGGTACCCCGGCCGCCAGCATCGCGTTGAGGACGTGCCGGCTGCCGTTGATGTTGGTCTGGCGCAGCCGCGCCCGGTGGTGACCGGGCTGGATCTGCCAGGCCAGGTGCACCACCGCGTCCACCCCGGCGAGCCGCTCGGCGAGCGAGTGCAGGCAGGCGGGGTCCCCGAGATCGGCGGCGTGCCACCGCACCCGGTCGTACGGCGGCCCGGCGTCCGGCGGCGGGCAGCGCCGGGCGATGCCGATCACCTCGATGTCCGACTCGCGGGCCAGCCGACGCAGCAACGCCGTACCGACGTTGCCGGTGGCTCCGGTGATCGCGATCCGCATGTCGGCCGGTCTACCCGGAGGACGCCCGGGTAACCCGGCCGGGTGATATCGGACGGCTCTGTCGAGCCGCGAGGTTTGTCCGGCCAGGCGCCGGGTAGTCCGGGTCGGTGCGAGCGATCCTGAAACTTGAGCAGGCGACCGGCCTGGACCGGACGGCGGAACGCATGCAGCGGGTCGTCGCCGCGGCGATCCGGCCGCAGTGGCTGCGCGACCTCCTGCACGGGGTGCCGATCGGGCATCCGCTGCATCCGGCGCTGGTGCAGGTGCCGATCGGCGCCTGGATGAGTACCGCGGTGCTGGACCTGATGCCGAACCAGCGGCGCGCCGCCACCACCCTGGTGGCGGTCGGCACGGCCGTCGCGGTGCCGACCGCGATCTCCGGCTGGAACGACTGGGGGGCACTCTCCCGGGAGCAGCAGCGGGTGGGCCTGGTGCACGCGCTCGCCAACGGCGTCGCCATCGCGATGTACGCGGGCTCGCTGGCCGCCCGACTCTCCGGCCGGCCCGGCCTCGGCCGTACCCTCGGCTACCTGGGCCTGGCCGCCGCCGGCAGCGGCGGGTTCATCGGCGGGCACCTCGCCTACAAGCAGGCGGCCAACGTCAACCAGGGCGTGCCGGACCTGCGCCGGATCGAGGACGGCTGGCACGCGCTGGCGGACATGTCCGCGCTGCCGGAGAAGGAACTGCTGACCCGCCGGATCGACGACATCGCGGTCATCGTCTACCGGCAGGGCGACGACGTCACGGTGATGCTGGAACGCTGCGCCCACCAGAGCGGCCCGCTCGGTGCCGGCGAGGTCGTCCAGGAGAACGGGCGGACCTGCGTGAAGTGCCCCTGGCACGGCAGCATGTTCGAGCTGGACGGCGGCGAGGTGGTGCACGGCCCGGCCAGCACCGACCAGCAGGTCCTGCCCACCCGGGTGGTCGGCGGCGTCCTACAGACCCGCCTGCCCTGAGGACAGTCCATACTTGATCCTTACGTTCCGCAATCGAGACGTTTCTTTCCGGAGTTCGTGGCGCTAGCCTGTGCAGGGTTTACATCCGTCTGCATCAGCGGATATGCGCGCTGCACTCCCGGTACGGCGTTCTGCATCGGCGTGGGCCGCATTCACCCGTATCGCCCGGAGGACTCCATGGAGCGCTCGCCCATGCTCGAACACTTCGCCGAGGAACTGCGGCTCGCCAGGTCGGCGGCAGGTATGTCGCAGGAAGCGCTCGCCGAGGCGATCAACTATTCCCAGGCGATGGTGGCCAAGGTGGAGAACTGCGGGCGGCGTCCGAGCCTGGACTTCGCCCGTCGTTGCGACAGGCTGTTCGACACCGACGGGCGGTTCGAACGGATCCAGAAGCGGATCAGCCGAGAGATCATCGTTCAGTACTTCCGTGAGTGGGCCGGCGTCGAGCAGGAGGCCAAAGCGCTGCGCTGGTTCGAACCGGCGTACGTGCCGGGCCTTCTCCAGACCGAGGCGTACGCCCGGACAGTGCTGTCCAGCACCGGCCTGCTCACCACCGAGGAGGTCGAGCAGCAGGTGACCGCCCGGCTGGACCGACAGGAGATCCTGACTCGGGACAAGCCGCCGCTGTTCACGGTCGTTCTTGACGAGTCCGCGCTGCGCCGACCGATCGGCGGCCCTGCGGTGATGCGTGAACAGCTCCTGCACCTGGTCAAGGTCGGTACCAGCCTGCCTCAGGTGCGGATCCACGTCGTACCGTCCAGAGTCGGCGCGTACGCCGGGCTCGACGGGCCGTTCATCATCGCCACCCCGCCGGTCGGTGAGCCGGTCGCGTACTTCGAAGGCCACTTCCACGGGCAGATGGTCGACCGTGCGGATTACGTGAACCATATGCTCGATGTCTGGGACTCGATCCGGGGCGAGGCGCTCCCTCACCAGCAGTCGATCGAGTTGATAGCGGAGGTGGCGGAGACGTGGACCTGACCAACGCGGAGTGGCGGAAGAGCAGCCGGAGCAACAGCAGCGGTGGTGCCTGCGTAGAGGTCGCGGCCAACCTGCCCGGCGTCGTCGCGGTCAGGGACAGCAAGGATCCGGCCGGGCCGGCGCTGACCGTCGGCCCTGAACCGTGGCGAGCCTTTGTCGCCCACGTCGGCGTCCTGACCGACCGGACACCCGCACAGGGCCTGTCCGTCGCCTGACGGCTGTCCCGGGCCGGCCGGCCGTCCCTGCCGTTCAGTCGTGTTGCCGATGTCGACCGTTGCCGAAGGAAGGCCGGCGGCCCGAGCGGTTGCGCAGCCCGAAGACCGCACCGACCTGCGCGCCGACGATGCTGGCCACGGCGATCACCGCGGAGACCGCGAGTGGCCGGTTCAGTTCCTCCGCCGCACCGGCCCGGGAGGCGGTGACCCGGTACGTGGTGCCGTCGTCGTCACCACCGGAGGGCTGCGCGGGCGGCGGCTCGGCCGGAGGCCGGGTACCGGGCGGCGGTTGCGGAGTTTCCGGCTGTCCAGCCTCCGGTTGCCCGGTCTTCGGCGCCGGGTCGGCGGGTACGGTCTGCGGCCAGCCACCGGGCGGCGGCGGGGTCGCGACCAGCCCGGTGGCGTGCTGGCGGGCACCCCGGTCCTCGGCGGCCGGCGGCAGGTTCAGTAGCTGGCCCGGCCGGATCCGGTCCGGGTCGCGGATCTCGTTGAGCCGGGCCAGTTCCGGATAACGGTCGAAGTCGCCGAGGTAGCGGCCGGCGATGTGGCCCAGGTAGTCACCCTTCTCCACCCGGTAGACCGGCTCCGGCTGCTCCTCCGGCTTCCCGGCCAGCCACTGCGGCGCGGGCCCGGAGGCCGGTTCCGCCGCCAGCCAGTGCGGCGCCGGCCCCGACGCCGGCCCGTCCCCGCTGACCGGCTGCACCCCGGGCGCCGCCTGCCCGACGCCGACCGGCTGCCCGGCCGTCTCCGGTGGCCCCACCAGGCCCGGTTGGGCGGCTGCTGCCGCCGCCGTCGGCCCGAGGACGGTGCTGGCGGCGGTGGCGGCCGGGCTGACCGCCAGGACCAGTGCCACCGAGCCGACCAGGGTCGCGGCCCAGCGTTGCTGACGGCCGAGTCCGGGCAGCCGGATCGCCGGCCGGCGCAGGATCCGGGCCGGGATCTCGACGAGTACCGAGAGGGCGAAGGTGGCCCAGCCGGCCCAGCCGACGACCGCCAGTGCCCGGAGGAAGAGCTGCCCGTCGTCCCGGCTGGTCAGCGCGGTGCCGATCTCGTCGAGCCCCGGCACGTGGTCCGGCAGCGGATTGCCGGCCAGGGCGAGCAGCGCGAGGGGCGCGCCGACCAGCAGTCCGATCAGGACGATCAACGCTCCGAGCCCGGTGCAGAACTGGCCGGCCCGGCGGGCCGCCCGGGATGCAGGCATGGCTATGCCCCCTATTCAGCGGTTCGTCGTGGTGAGGAGTGTCGCGGTGGCCGTACCGGGCACCGTGATGTTGTCGGCGAAACCGAACAGGTCGAGGAAGACCGTGTCGTAGTCGAGTTCGAGGTTGACCGTCAGCGTGGAGTTGTCCCCGGCGACCGCGAAGTCGACCTCCCAGCGCTCGACGCCGTCCACGCTCGCCAGGTAGTTGCCGACCGCCGTCCGGGCGGCCGGCTGGTCCAACAGGGTGGTGCCGTCGAGGAGCAACTGCCCGAGGTCGATCGCCTGGCCGCCGGCCCGGGCCGCCTCGGCCGCCAGATTGTCGGCGCGCTGCATCGTGCGGAGCTGGCCGGCGCCGTCGTACGCCAGCCCGATGATCGCGAGTACGCCGATCAGCGCCACCGCGAGGAAGAGGCTGACCCGTCCGGCGTCCGGCCCGACCGGCCGCCCCGACCCGACGCGGGCGTTCACTGGGCGCTCCGTGTCAGGAGTGTCACGAGTTTCTTCCTGGCCAAGTTGTCTTGAGCTGCCGAAAGGGTCTTTCGGTCCCGGCCTGCACCCACTACACCAAGACCGTCGACCACCCCGATCTCGTTCGGCACGACACCGTGACGAAAGACATCAGCTCGCTGCCCTGAACCAGCGCCGGCCATCCCAATGCTGGTCGGCTCCCGACTGGTTGTGGGCGTACACCACGGTGACGTATCGCCGCTGAAGCGCCACCAAGTCGTTGAGATCTCGCCGCGTGACACCGCTCGATACCGTTGATGGCACCACCACCGGACGGAGCAGGCCGCTATGGACCTCCCCAAACAACCAGATGCGATCCCGAACCTCCTAACGGAGATCGGGAACAGGTCGCCGCAGGGCGATCTACCCCAAGCCGCGACGCCGATCATCACTCGCGCGGCTGAGCCGCTGCCGCAGGGCGATTTACCCGAAGCCGCGACACCGCTCGATATCACCGCACCGCCGGAGAGGCGACCGGTGGAAGCGCCCACCGAGGTCACCCCCGACCACGGCAATCCCGAGCAGGAATCTGACCCGGAGGACAACACCAACCTCACCGAGGGCCAGCAGGTCCCGGCAGCAGGCGAGTCACCAACGCCACCAGACCACGACAGGACCCGGACATCGTCGCTGCTCGAAGTTGCTCGAAGAATTTCGGAGCAGAAGCCCCAGGAGCGCCAGCTTCTCACGGATCGACTCGAAGCCTTCGGTGACCTCAAGGACGAGCAGGCAAGGAGGGAAGCAAGCCAGGAGATCTTCACGGTCGCTGCCAACATCGTCGGCCGCGCGATCACCGAACAAAGCCACCAAACCGAGCTACTGAACGCTCTGGCCAACTCGAACCTTGACCTCAACCGCACCGCGCCCAGCCCGGAAGATATGGACGAGTGGCACCGCGACATCACCCAGACCCTGAAGCAGTTGACCAAGATCAGCGATCTGCCATCAGAGGTACTGGCGAAAATCGGGGAAGAGATGGTGATCGAATTTCTCTTCCCTCGTGCCCACGTCATCATCCCGCCGACCGACCCAGTGGGGGCCGTCTTCACCGCAATGACGCTGTTGAAGATGGCCAGAGGCGGACACTGATCATCACCGGCACCGCACTGCCTGAGGCGCCAGACCACTACTCCAAACCTCGAACCCAAGCCTGGCACTGCGCTCACTAGGCACCACCCGTACTCGGGTTCGCCACGAAAGGAGCTTCAGTAATCCCGAACCCGAGAGTTCTGCCACGGTACCGGTCCAGTGGGGACGCGAACGTCGCCTCGACGGTGCTGTACCTCCGTACGCCCGGCAGCAGCGGCATCCGCAGGTCCCGTACCGAGACGTCACAGGTGACCGTGACGACGACCGAGGCGTCGGTGCCGAGGCCGGTCACGTACGCCTCGTCGAAGCCGGTGCGCTGGCCGTCGACCGTACCGGCGAAGTCCAACTCCGGCTCGTCCGAGCAGGAGAGCCCCTCCGCGTCGAGCCGGCTCCGCACCGCCGCCCGTGCCGCGTCCCGCCCGTCGCCCGCCGTACGCGAGATCGAGGCGGCCCGGGCGGCGTCGTGCGCGGCGGCCTCGATCGCCTCGTGCGCGACGGCGGTCCGGCCGGCGACCCCGGCCAGCGCGACCAGGGCGAGGAAGGCCGGGGTGAGGATCGCGGTCTCCACCGACACCGAACCCCGGTCCCGGCCGCGCCCCCGCAGCCGCCGCGCGCCGTCCCGCACGGTCGTCACGGCGTCTCCTCGTCGGTGAACCGTTCCACGGTGCCGAAGGCCGTCTCGCTGATCGGCGGCAGCGAGATCAGCGGCACGACCCGGAGCGGCTCGCCGGTGACGGTGGCGCTCACCTGGGTGTCGTCCGGCTCCACGGCGGTGACCGTCACCTCCCAGCCGACCAGCCAGTCGCCGGCCCGCTCCAGGAAGTCCTCGGCGCGCTGCTGCCCCACCCCCGGCTCGGCCTGGTAGGCGCGTTGCGCGCCGACCGCCGACTGGGCGGCGTTCAGCGCGGTGGCCCGGGCGATGAACCAGGCGGCGGCCTGGATCGAGGCGAGCAGCAGGATCAGGATGGCCGGCATCAGCACGGCCAACTCGACGGGGTTGGCGCCCCGGTCCCGTTCCACCCCGGCCAGCCGCCCGCCGAGGATCCGGTCCCGCCGCACACGGACCAGCCGCCCATCACCGCGCCGGCGCCACCGGCGCCCGGCGGTCGTCGCCGGAGGCCGGTGCCGGATGCGGTCGCGCGGTCCTGGCACGGATCAGTCCTGCGGCAGTCCGGGGTCGCCACCGGTGTCGGCGCCGCCGCCCGGCTCTGGAATGGCGTCCATCCAGTCGGTGACGCTGCGGGACACGGCGACGGTGACCGCCAGGGCGGCGGCCACCAGACCAAAGATGATCACTGCGGTCGGGACCGGGCTGTCACCCCGATCCCCCTCACCGGTACGGCGCAGCTCGGCGATCCGCACGACGAACGCAATGTGCAGGTAGTTGATGATCGACATTGCGGTCTCCCTTCAGGGCAACGGTGGGTCGGGGTCAGATCCGGGCCACGAACGGATAGAGCACGAAGCCGACGAGTACGAAGACCAGCAGCGCGCCCGGCACGTCCAGCCGGCTGGTCACCGCCTCGGCCCGGGCCAGGTTGTCGGTCCGGATCTGGTCGCGCAGCGAGTCGGCCCGGCCCCGCAGCGAGTCGTGCACCTGTGCGCCCTCGGTGCCGGAGGACTGCATGATCGCCCCCACGTCGCCGAGTTCCGGGATGCCGATCTTCTCGGCCAGGTCGCGCAGCTCGTCCCAGGGCGAGTGCATCTGCAACTGGGCCAGCCGCAGCGCCTCCCGGATCCGCTCGAAGACCCAGCCGTCGCAGACCTCGGCCGCCCGCTCCAGCGCCTGCACCGGACCGTGCGCGGCCGACAGTTGCAGGGCGACCAGGTCCAGATAGGCGCAGACGGCCTGCCGGAACTCGCGCCGGGCCCGCTCCGCCTTGACCAGTACGCTCCGGTGCGCCATCAGCACGCAGAGCAGCGCGAAGCCGAGCGCGCCGACGGTCGGCACCACGAACGGCAGCCGGATCCCGGCCAGGAAGAGGATCGCGGTCGACACCGCCGGAGTGGCCAGCCCGATCAGCCCGGAGAGCAGCAACGACAGCGTGTACTGCTCAGGCGACTGCCCGATCAGCGCGAGCTGCCGGTGCGGCGGACGCAGCCAGCGGGCCGTACCGGCGAGCCAGTCGAGATCGCGGCGGGACGCCCGGGCCGGACGACTCAACCCGGCCGGCTGGTGCAGCCGGCGCAGCGCCGGACCGAGCGCCGGAGTCGCCGGCAACGCCTCCCGGACCAGCAGGAACAGGCCCAGCCCGACGGCGGCGCCGCCGAGTACCCCGAACGTCAGATGCCAGTTCAAAATCATTTCAGCGCCGCCTCGCGGTCCGGCGGGGCGAGGAACCGGGCCGGCCGGGGCGGCAGGCTCATCGCCCGTACCCAGGCCAGCAGGGCGACGAAGGCGGCACCGAGCAGTACCATCACCAACTGCCCGTCCGGGGTGCCGTACGGCTCCATGTAGTCCGGGTTCAGCAGCCCGTACGCCAGGACCAGCAGGGTCATCCCGGTCAGGAAGCGCACCGCGAACCGGGGCTGCGCCCGCTTCGCCTCCACCTCACGCCGGGTCACCACCTCGGCCGCCGCCGCCGAGGCGATCGCCCCGAGCACGTCACCCAACCGCTCACCCCGGTCGGTCAGGTGCAGGATCAGCGCGGCGACCACCTGGTCGCAGACCGGGTCACCGATCTCCTCGGCGAAGGCCAGCAGTGCGGCCCGCCCCTGCCAGCCGGCCGCCAGCCTGGCGGCGAGCAGGCGTACCTCCTCGTCGACCTGGTCCGGTGCGGTCGCGACCGTACCGATGATCGCCTGCTGGAGGCCCTGGCCGGTGCCGGAGACGTCCTTCAGCCGGCGGGTCCACTCGCCGATCGCCTCGATCCGGTTGATCGCCCGCCGTTCGGCCCGGCCGGTGCCGAGCAGCCACGGCACGCCCGGCACCGCGACGGCGACCAGCAGCCCGACCACCGGCAGCCCGGTGAGCAGGAACGCCACCGCCCCGGCCACGACCGCCCCGACCAGTAGCGTCTGGTGCGCCCGCCGCTCCCGGGCGCTCGTCCCCGGGCCGAGCCAGAGCCGGCGCAGCACCGAGTCGCGGCGCGGCGCCGCCGGCCGTTTCGTCCCGACCAGCGCGGCCACCACCAGCACCAGCCCGGTCGCGCAGGCGATTCCGGAGAGTACGGCGATCAGCTCGATCTGCGACGGCAGCGTCACGATGCCACCCCCGCGCCCCGAGCACCTTCGCCGGGGCGGACCCGACGCCTCATGCCGGCCGCCCGAGTCGACTGTGCCGGGGCCGCCGCCACGCGCCGGTACCCGCCTCGATGTAGCGGGTCAGCAGCCGCGCGTCGTACCCGACCCGGAGCAACTGGTCGCGGACCCGTTCCGGCAGGTGCCGGGGGACCGCCCGGCCGTCCGGCCCCGGCCCGAAGACGGTGGTCGTGGTGATCCGGTTGCCCTCGCCGACCCCGACCACCTCCTCGACGTGCGAGACGAAGCGGTGCTTGCGACCGCCGATCGCGGTCTCGTCCTCGATGGTCACGTAGACGATCAGGTCGAGCGCGTTGCCGGCCATCCGCCGGGCCTGCTCGACGGTCATCTCCCGGCCGTGCGACAGCGCCAGCTCGATGATCCGCTCGCTGACCCCGGCCGGGGTACGGGCGTGGATGGTGCACATCGAACCCCGGCTGGTGGTCATCGCCTGGAGCATCGGCACGATCTCCCGGGACCGGACCTCGCCGACGATGATCCGGAGTACGCCCATCCGCAGCGCCACCGGGATCAGGTCGGCGATGGTCACCTCACCCGCCGGCCGCCCGTCCGGCCCCCGGTCGCCGTGCCCCTCCCGGGACTCGAAGCTCATCACCGCCCGGTGCTTGCGGCCCCGCCGGGCGGGCAGCAGCTCGCGGCTCTCCTCCAGCAGCACGTACGGCTCGTCGGCCGGGATCTCGTCCATCATGGCCCGGATCACCGTGGTCTTGCCCGCCCCGGCCAGCCCGGCGACCATGATGTTCAGCCCGGCCCGCATCGCCGCCCGGAGGAAGTCCCGGACCAGCACGTCGAGCATCTCGTCCAGGTCGGCCCGGCCGCCGGAGATGTCGTCGAGGGTCACCTCGATGGTGTTGTGCTTGCGGATCACCGCGTACGGGCGGTGGCTGACCAGGAAGACCGCCGCCAGCCGGCTGCCGTCCGGCAGTTGCAGGTCCAGGGTCGGCTTCGAGGTGGAGAGGGACCGCTCGGTGGCCCCGGCCCGGCGTGCCGCCGCCTGGAGGATCTCCACCATCTCCTCGTCGCTGTCGGCGATCGGCTCGGCCCAGTCGACGCCACCGCCGCGCCGGGTGATCCGCACCGAGTCGCAGCCGAGGATGTGCACCTCCTCGATCGAGTTGTCGACCAGCAGGGTCTGCAACCGGCCCAGCCCGACGAGTTCCGCGTTGACCTGGTCGAGCAGCATCCGCTCCTCGGCCGCCGACATCGGGGTACCGGCCCGGCGGGTGGAGTCGGCGTACTCGGCGACCACCGCCACGGCGAGCCGGGCCCGTTCGACGTCCTCCTCGGCGGTGCTGAACTCCCGGCCGCGCTGCCACAGGGTCAACCGCTCGCTCAACTCGCGCCGGAGTTCCCGGACCACCGCGAAGTCGACCCGGGGCTTGGGCGGGGTGGGTGGTGTCACCGGCTGCGGCACCGCCGCGTACGGCGGCGTCGGGCCGCCGCCGCTCGGCAGCGGTACGGGCCGGTGCCCGTTGTGCGGCACGACCTGCCAGATCGGGGCGGTCGCCGCGGCGTCCGGGTCGCGGGGACGCGGATCGGAGTAGACCGGCTCAAAGCGCACCGGGCACCCCCTCGATCGCGGCCGGCCAGCCGAGCCGGGCCCGGCGCCGGTCGAGCACCGCCCGGACCGGCACCTCCAGGGCGCTGGCCGCGCGCATCAGCGGCCGGTTGGCGCGTACCGTCCCGCCGTGGCTGAGCACCTCGGCGGTACGCGGGTCGTCCGGCAACTGCGCGATGACCGGGATCCGGAGCGCCTTGCCCACCTCGCTGCGGCCGTGCTCGCCACCGATCAGCAGCAGTCGCAGCGTGTCGGCCGGTACCCGGTGTTCGGCGAAGTCCCGCTCGATGGCCCGGATCGTCGCCTGGGTGCTGGACAGGTGCGGCAGCCGGGCGGCGGTGACGACCAGTACGAGGTCGGCGGCCCGGAGCAGCGGCCACGGTGGCCCGACAACCTGGAGCCGTCCACAGTCGACCAGCACGTCGTACGCCGGGCGGCCCTGGGCCAGCCCGGTGAAGAAGTCGGCGAACCGCTGCCAGAGCGGTACGACGCTGCCGGCCTGTGCCGGGTCGACCACCCCGGGCAGCAGCAGCCGTTCCCGTCGGGGCGCGTCGAGGTCGACGAGCTGCGACCAGAACGCCTCTTCGAGGTTGCCGTCCCGCAACTCGCCGACGGCCAGCTCGCCGATGCCCCGGGGGCCGGGCAGCGCCCCGCCGAGATAGCCGGCCAGCACCGATCCGCCGGACGGGTCGCACTCGGCCAGCACCACCCGGTGGTGCCAGGTGAGCGTGCAGGCGAGGGCGGTCGTGGTGACCCCGGGCGATCCCTTTGCCGAGACGAGGGCGACGATGGCCACGGTCAGGCTGCCGCGTTCAGCACGACGGCGATCCGGTCGCTGGTGGCCAGTGCCACCACCGCCGGTACGTCCTTGGCCGCGAGCGCGAGATAGAGGACCACCGAGTTGCTGGCCGGGGTCGCCATGTCGATGACGGTGGCCTGGAACCGGGTCGCCGGTGCGGCGGCGGCCCGCGCGTCGTCACCGGCGGTACTGAACAGCAGCACCTTGTCGCCGGGGCGGAGCCGCTTCGCCGGTACCTCGCTGGGGCGCAGCCCGACCGAGACCTGCTGCTGGCCGGGGCCGAGCAGCGGCTTGTCGGTGAGCTGCGCCATCGTCAGCAGGGTGCCCGGGGTCAGCGTCACGGTGGCCCGCTTGCCGACCACCTCGGCGATCCGGTCGGCGGCCACCGGTTCGAGGCCCTGACCGCCGGCCACCTGCACCGTCACCAGGTCGTCGGCGCTGAGCGCCGTGCCGACCGGTACGGCCCGGGCGACCGCGAGATAGCTGCCGGTGGCCCGTACGGAGGTGATCGCGAACGCGGAGCCGAGCCCGCCGAGCGCGATCAGCAGTACGGCGAGGCCGAGCAGCCCGGGTCGCATCCGGCGCTGCCGGACGATCCGGGGCGGGGTGATCGGCGCGTCGATCGGGGCCCCTGTGGTCGGACTGGTCGCCACGGTCACCTCGTCACCACCTGGAGTTCGTCGATCCGGATCGAGGTCGTGTCGGAGCGTTCGGCAGTGAGCGCGTCCTCGTCACCCTCACCGGTGCTGCTGCCCCACGGCACTCGCCAGTGCTTGACGGCGGTGATCTCGTACCGCCCGCCCGGCTCGGTGCCGCTCGATCGCGGATAGCCGGGGTACGCGCAGGCCGCCGGGGGTGGCTGGCGCGGGTCGTGGGTGCCGGCCTCGAACGGGATGCCGGCCGAGCCGCACTCCACCGTCTCGCCGTTGCCCATCCGCCAGACGATCTTCGTCGGGATCGCCTCGATCCAGACCGTCACGCCGCCCTCGGTCGCGGTCTGCCGCTCGTCCTCCCAGCTCGACGCGTCGTGCAGCCAGACCGGCACGCCGACCAGGCCGGGCGCGTCGCTCGGCGCGGTACGGATCTCCGGCGGCTCCAGGGTCAGGCTGGCGAAGAGGTTCAGCGCCATCTGCTCGGGGTCCGGCGGCGCGAACCCGGTCGGCGGGTCGGTCAGTTCCACCACCTGGGAACTGCCCGCCGCGCTGCACGTCCTCAGGTAGGCGGTCTTTCCTGCTTCGACGTTCGGCGGCTGCGGCTCGGCCCGCTTGTAGTAGCAGTCGTCGACGCTGTTGAACCAGCCGAGCACGTCGTCGTAGCAGGGCACCTCGGTGCCGTCGTCCTTCTCGCAGACCCGGTCGCCGCCGCCGGAGCCGCCGCCGTCACCGGAGCCCGAACCGTCGCCGCCGTCGTCGCCCGGCTCGCCGGGCAGTTGCTCCCAGACGTCGCAGTTGTCCTGCCCGGGCGGGCACTCCGCGACCGGGTCGGCCCCGGCCGGACCGGCGGGCACCGCCAGCGCGGCGGCCAGGGCGAGCAGGGCCACGGCACCGGTCGCCAGCGACCGCCGGGCCGGCACGCCGAAGAGGCCCCTCGCCGGCCCGCGCCGGGTCAGCACGGCTGGTCCTGGTGCGCCGCGCCGACGTTGATCAGCCAGCGGCCGTCGGGATAGCGGGTCGCGGTCGCGGTGGCGAGATGTCGGCCGCTGGCCGAACCGGGTACCACCTTCCGGTCCTTCTTGTAGACCAGGCGGTAGCCGGTGGCGTCGATGCAGTCCTGGATCGAGACGGTGGCCGGGTCGGAGTCGAGGTCGACCGCGGTGACCGACGGATTGGAGACGAGCTTTCCGGTACGCATCGCGCCGTGCTCCTTCGCGTCGCGAATGGTGAGCCTGACCCGGGTCAGTAGTGGATCGGCGAGATATTTCCGCAGTTGCGGATCAAGTGGATCGCCGGACTGTTCCGCTTTCCGCACGGCGGCCAGATAACCCGCATAGGCGGCCAGGGCGGATTTCTCCGCCTCGGCGGCCCGGGCGTCGGCGCTGGCGGCCGGCTCGGCGTCGCCGCCGGGTGGGGCCGCGCCGCCCGGCCGGTTGCCGCAGCCGGTGCCGCCGACGAGCAGCGCCACCGTGAGCAGGGTGCTCCAGAGGTACGCCGGTTGCCGGGTTCGCAACGGTGCCTCCTCCTGCTGCGCCGCTGACCGCCCACCTGAGCAGGGTTGACCGGTCGCTCCCGCCGGTGGCGTCGGTCGGGACGTGGGCACGGCCGCTCCGCCCCGGAGGCCCTGGACCGGGCCCGGCGCCGCTGCATCCACATTCGGGTGAGTCGATCTAGATTCTCGGTGTGGTATTGCCAGTCGATCTTTTTGTCGCCTGTCGGTCGACGGTTGTGCGCCGTCCAGAGGGCGAGCATAGGCTGACCGCCGACGATACAACAGGGGCTATTTGAGAGAATACGTACGGTTACGATCTCTGTTGTCGATCGACATCGCAATCATATGATGTCGATCGATGGCGCTTATTTGATCAATAGCTGGTGGACGGTGCAGAACCGCCGCCCCTTCCGCTCCGATTGTGCCGGCTCCGGGGAGCGAAATGCCATGGATGACGATGATCTGACAGCTTCCGTACCGGTGCTTGCCGCACAGTCGGCCGGGGTTCGGTGGTTCTCGTCGCGGCGCCGCCCCGTCGCCGTCCGGTCGGTGGGCGTCGGCTCGCCGGGCCAGCGGAGATCCGGAAACAGCGATCATGAAGTTACTCTGCGTGTTCTGGGTTGCCCCGGATCCGGGCGTACCGGGCCGCCGCCGAACGGGAGGTCGAGATGCGGAACACCGCGACACCGCGTACCCCGGTGCAGCCGGCCGGAGCGGCGGCACGCCGGCCGGTCCGGTGGCTCGCGCTGCTCACCGTCGCCCCGGTACTGCGCTGGCTCGTCGCCGCCGAGTCGGTCCCGTACGGCCACCCGCGCCGCTCAGGCTGTGACCACTGTGGCGTCCCGATCGGCCCCGCCGGGTCACTGCGCGCGCTCGCCCCGTCGCCCCGCTGCCCCGGCTGCGGCGGCCGGATCGGCGCCCCGCCGCTGGCCGTCGAGTTCGCCCTGCTCCTCGCCGTGGCGGCGGTGGTCGTGGCCGGACGATCGCCGATCGAGTCGATCGCGTTCGGCTGGTGGGCCGCGTGTGCCGTGCCGCTGCTCTTCGTCGACCTGGCCGTACACCGGCTGCCGGACCGGCTCAGCTATGCCGCCGCCGTCGGCACCCTCGCCCTGCTCGGCCTGGCCGCCCTGCTGGCCGGCGACCCCACGGCCTGGTGCCGGGCCGTACTGGCCGGGCTCGGCGCGGCCCTCTTCCTCGCCGGCACCACCCTGCTGCTCGGCCGCCGGGGCTTCGGGCTCGGCGACGCCAAGCTGGCGCTGAGCGCGGTCGCCGTACTCGGCTGGCTCGGCTGGCCGGCGGTGCTGCTCGGCACGCTGCTGACCTTCGGCTCCTCGGCACTGTGCGGGCTGGCCCTGCTGGCCACCCGCCGGATCGGCTGGGGCGGCCACCTGCCGTTCGGCCCGTTCCTCGTCCTCGGCACGCTGGGCACCCTGGCACTGAGCTGACCCGCGCGACCCCGCCGACCCACCCGGCCACCCGGCACCGCCGCCGACCCGTGCGGCGGGACGGCAGCGACGCCGATCCGTGCGCCTGGACAGCGGCGACGCCGAGCCGTGCGCTGGACGGCGATGACGCCGAGGCGTGCGGCTGGACGGCGATGACGCCGATCCGTGCGCCTGGACAGCGGCGACGCCGATCCGTGCGCCTGGACGACGGCGACGCCAACCCGTGCGCCTGGACAGCGGCGACGCCGAGCCGTGCGGCCGGACGGCGCGGGCCGGGCTCCGACCGACGAGGGCCGCCGCCGTCCGGAGCGTCTCCTCCGGACGGTGGAGCGGTCGGCCGGCTGGCCGGTCGAGGTTTCTGGCCGATCACTCGACGGGCCGCCCGGCACGCCGCCGCAAATGCGCCGCAATCCGGCGCCGCTCCGGGTGCCCCCGCTGGGCAGAGGATCACCGGGACGGCCCGTTCCCCCTGGTGACCGGTACCGTACGTCGGTCATCCGATCGACTCTGCAATTCGGGGGAACCATGAAGCTGCGTACCCGGCGCCTGCTGGCCCGGGCCGGCGCGGGCGGCCTGGCGTTGTTCACCAGCGGCGCGATGATCGCCATCGGCGGCGCCGCCCACGCGGACGTCGGTGCCGACCTGGAGCTGACCGTCTCGTCCGACTCCGTCGCGGTCGGCGAACCGCTGGCCGCGCACCGGGCGGTGGCGTTGAACAAGGGCCCGGGCGACGCCGCGGGCTGGCAGTTCGAGTACGACCTCAGCGGCCTCGACGACAGCGTGGTGACGCTCGGCGACCACCTGCACCTCGGCTGCGAGCTGACCGGCGAGAAGATCCGCTGCTCCACCATGGGCCTCGCCCCGGGGCACAGCCTCGCCCAGCCCACCCCGTTCACCCTGACGAAGGTGCCCGGCAAGCACGGCAAGGCGGGCTCCTACACGGTCACCGCGGTTTCGGAGACCGACCCGGACCAGACGAACAACTCGGCGAAGGTCGAGGTCGAGGTGCCGGCGATCGGGGTGGACCTGGCGGTCTACGCCGACGACGTCCACCAGGTCACCGAGGAGGGCGAGTTCACCGACCGGCCCGTGCCGCCGGGTGGCCGTACCCTGACCTTCGGGGTGGTCGCCAACTTCGGTGACACCATCGCCAAGGGCGTCAGGGTGCGGGTCACCCTGCCGCAGTACCTGACCTTCGACGAGGTCGAGCCGGGCTGCGAGTACTCGGCCGGCAACCGGACGGTCACCTGCGACTACGACCAGATCACCCTGGTCCCCGCCGACCGGGACACCGACGACTCCGACGACGTCATCTCCGCCGTCGGAATCGTCTTCCCGGTGAAGGTCGCCGAGGACGCTCCCGGCCCGGTCGTCGCCCGGGGCGGCGAGATGTTCAGCAGCGCCCTCGCCGTCGAGGACGGGGTCGATCCGGCCTCGGTGGCCCGGAGCCGGAGCACCGGACTGCCGGAGGGCGCCAAGGGGATGTCGGCGAAGCAGGTCGACGACGCCGACCCGGCCGACAACACCGACACCTTCCGGGCGCACATCGGGGCGCCCTCGGGTGACGGTACCGGCGGTGGCGGTGGCGGCCTTCCGGTGACCGGTGTCCAGGCCGGCCTGGTCGGCGGCGTCGGAGCCGGCGTCGTACTGCTCGGCGGGGCGCTGTTCCTGCTCGCCCGGCGCCGCCGGGTCGTACTGGTGACTCCGGGCGACGAGAAGCCGGCCGCCTGACCGGTCGCGGATCTCCGGACGGGGCGGCGCGGCCGTCCCGTCCGGAAACGCCGATCGGGTGCGGCGGGCCGGGCCGGCGAGGTCAGCCGGCAGACGGGCCCACCGAACGGCCGGCCCGGTAGACGCGCATCTTCGCCCGGCTGCCGCAGACGCTCATCGTGCACCACCGACCGCGCCCGGCCGGGCTGTGGTCGTAGTAGACCCACTGGCACCGGTGTGCCGCACAGGCCTTCAACCGGGGCCAGGTGCCGGCGGTGGCGGCGTTCAGGATCGCCGCCGCCACCTCGGCGATCAACGCCGCCGACCCGCCGAGCCCGGTCGCCGGCACCGCCCGGGCCGCCCCGGTGGCGTCGATGGTGAGCAGCAGCGGGGACGTGGCGAGGGTGTACCGCAGCGCGGCGGCGGAGGCGCTCGGCACCTCGTTGCCGGTGTGCCCCCGGCAGGCGTCCCGTAACGCCTCCCGGAACCGACGGGTCTCCGTCACGTCGGAGTCGGTGAAGCTGAGTCCGGTCGCGCCGTGCGCGGCGGCGAAGGCGGTGAGTTCGGCGATCGTGCGCAGCCGGTCCCGGCCCGCCTCGATGTCGACGGTGTTCAACAGGTCCTGCACCAGCGCTAGCGGTCCGGGTGCGGGGGCACGGTCACCGGGCTGCCTCATGGCGCCACCGTACGCACCCGGCGCCAGATACGGAAACGTCTGTCGATGTCTTTCTCCGCCTCGGGCGGAGTCCGCCCTCCTCAGCGCCCCGCCCGGACCCGGCCCGCCCCGGCACGACGATCCGGGATCCGCTCCGGGCGGCACCGCCGGGCGTACCCGGTGCGGCGCCGCTGTCGTCGGCACCGGCCATCGTGACGGCCGCTCCACCGACGATCGCCAGCAGCATGCTCCGGAGCCGGGCGTCGGCGTCCGGCGGCAGGAGTGCCGGCGGACAGCCGGTCGGGTGCTGCCGGCAGGGGCTCGTGGGGGCAGGGCAGCTGGCGGGCGAGGTCGGGATGGCCCGGAGCTGGAGCCCGAGCACGATCAGCCGGTCGGCACCGTGCACGACGCCCGGGCCGGCGGCGGGCGCGCTGTCCTCGCCGTCGCCCCGGAACAGGTCGGGCGGGCTGGGGCGGAGCAGCCTGCGCAGCAGGTACCGGCCCTGGTGCACCCGGCGCCGCGTCAGGTCCGACCAGGGCGGCGGCGGCCCGGGCGGCAGCAGCCGGGTCAGTGCCCGGACCCCCCGGTGCTGTACCGCCCGGATCCGGCTCTCGGCCTGCCCCATCGCCCGGGCGGTCTCCGCCAGCGAGAATGCCTGGAGGAAGCGGAGGACGAGGCAGTCCCGCTGTTCCGGGTCGAGGTGCCGGAGTGCGGCCAGCAGCGGGCCGTTCACCAGCTCGGCGGCGCCGTCCCGGGCCGGGTGGTCCGGGTCGTCGACCGGTGGCCGGTCGCCCGGACGGTGATCGGCCAGTACCTCCCGGGCGGTGCCGATCAGCCAGGCGCCCAGCTCACGGTCGGGGCCAGCGAACGTGTCGATCCGGTGCAGCACGCGGCGTACGGCGGTCGAGGTCAGTTCGGCGGCGAGCCGCCGGTCACCGACCCGGTAGTAGACGAACCGGAAGACGCTGTCCAGATAGCGCTCCACCACCCAGTGGTACGCCTCCGGCACGCCGAGCCTGCCCCGATCCGGCGGGGTGCCGGGTGGCGCGTCCGGGGCGACCGCGTCCGGCGGGCCGGCGGCGGTCGGGTGGCCGGCGGCGGCGGTCGGTGCGGTCGCGTCGGCCGGGGTGGCGGGGTTCGCCGCGCGCAGGTCGGCGTACCGCTGCTCGGCGGTGGCGAGTTCCTCGCCCAGCCGTACCGCCTCCGGATGGCCGGCCGGCAGTCGGGCGGTCAGGTGCTGACCGGCCAGCTCCATCACCTCGATCGCCGACTCCACGAGGTCGAGCCGTCGGCGCCGCATCGCCAGCGCGAACTGGGTCTCGGCGAGGTCCCGCAACTCCTGCGCGGTACCCGGCGGATCGGTGGCGGACCGTTCGATCGCCTGCATGGCGCTGGTTTCCGCGCTGGCCAGCAGGTCGGCCGGCCACTCCGCCGGGCGGTCGGTGGCGATCGCGGCGGTCAGCGCGGCGGTCGCGTGCCGGGCGGCCCGGCCGGACTCGCCGGTCTCCAGGCAGAGGACGGCGAGGTTGGCGTGGAGTTTCGCGCTGGTCACCGAGAGCCGGTCGGTGGTCCGCAGGGCCAGGTCGAGCAGGATCGCCGCCCGGTCCCGGTCGCCCCGGGCCGCGGCGAGGATCGCCCGGACGTTCTCGGTGGCCAGCCAGGCGTCGCTGCCCCGGGTGGTCCGCCAGGCCGCCCAGTCGAGCAGCCGTCCGGCCTCGGCGTGCAGGCCGAGCCGGGTGAGCAGCATCGCGAGCCGGTGCACGGCGCCGGGGTTCCGCTTCGTGTCGAAGGCGGCCAGCGAACTCAGCGCCGGCCGCAGCGGGTCGAACCCGGCCCGGCCCCGGCCCGGCCGCCGCAACGCCGCCTCGGCCTCCGCGATGGCCCGGGGCAGCAGCTCGTCGAGTACGAGGTCGTCAGGTGCGGATCTGGTCACGGCTGCTCCTGGCGATCCAGTACCGGAGGGTCCGGTCCAGCACCTTGTGCAGAAAACGGCGGGCCTTGCGGCGCCCCAGCAGGCCCCGACTGATCATGCGGTCGAGCTGGTCACCCATCACGTTGAGTTCCCGGAGTTCCTCGGTCAGCCCGACCGGTTCGGCGTCGTACGCCCGTTGCAGTGCCCGGGTGTTCTCCTGGGCGATCCGGCGGGCGTCGGCGAGGACGTCGAGTTCGGCGAGGGCGTACTCGGCCTGCACCGCGATCAGTACGTTGGTGGCGTCGCCGGAGTGGTTCCACTTCGGTGCCTGCTCGACGAGCATGCCGAGTACGGCCGGCGGGCCGGGCTCGTCGGAGGGGCGTCGTACCCGCTCGACCGGACCGCCGCTGTAGCCCCGGTAGTCGCCGAGTTCCTGCTCGACCTTGAGTTCGAGCGCCGCGATCTCGCCGCCGCCGGTGCAGCGGTGTCGCAGGTCGGCGTTGAGCACCGATCCCGTCAACCGGTGCGGGCTGGCCTCCGGCCGGGCCGGTGCCACCCAGCCGTCGTTGTCGGCCGCCCTGGCCAGCACCGGCCGGACGACGGCCCGGGGCAGCGTGCCGGTGACGCAGATCAGGCCGAGGTCGTCGCGTTGGGCGATCCGCACCACCCGCCCGTCCACCGTTCCGCTGCCGGCCACGGTCATCGTCACCGGTTCGTCCTGGGCGAGCCGGGCGAGGCAGTGCCCTGCGGTGATCACCCAGTGGCTGCTGACCAGGAACCCGACGGTGTACCCGGGTGTCGCGTCGGGCTTGTCGCGCGGACGGATCCTGACCAGGTAGGAGTTCCGGGACGGCACGACGGCTCAGGCACGTTCGATGGTGAGGGTGACCTCGAACGAGACCTCGGCCGACGCCCGGGTGACGACGACGCCGCCGCTGGTGGCGAGGCTCAGCCCGAAGGTCGAGGTCACGGTCGAGACCCGGAATCCGGTGTCGTCGGGTTCGGTCTGCACCGACTCGCGCAGCATCCGGGAGATGTCCCGGACGGCGGTGCCGATGTCGTCGGCGCGTTCCTGTAGCAGGGTGGTGAGCCGCCGACTCGGGCCGATCTGGCGGGGATCGGTGCCGTCGGTCGGGAAGATCTCGACTCTGACCGGTGTGTGCGACATGTTGTTCCGTCCGGTGACAGGGGGACACTCGGGCCGGCGCGGCGGGCGTACGCCGGACGGCAAGAGTCCTAACGAGACATCGCCGCGTTATCGGTCGAGAACGGACCCGTGATTCACGTCACAGCAAGGTCGAGCCCGCCGAGCCGGTGGGTGAGTGCGGTGTGCCGGCGGCCGGTGCCGGCGGTACGGACCGCGATCGCCAGCGCCTTGCGCGAGCCGGCCAGTACCACCAGCTTCCGGGCCCGGGTCACCGCCGTGTAGAGCAGGTTGCGCTGCAACAACGTGTAGGAACTCATCGTCACCGGGATGACTACCGCCGGGTACTCGCTGCCCTGGGACCGGTGCACCGTGATGGCGTACGCGTGTTGCAGCTCGTCGAGTTCGTCGAAGTCGTACCCGATCTCCTCGGCCTCGTCGGTGCGGACGGTGAGTTTCCGGTCCTCGACCGACAGTTCGGTGACCACCCCGACGGTGCCGTTGAAGACCCCGGCGGCGCCCTTGTCGTAGTTGTTCCTGATCTGGATGACCTTGTCGCCGACCCGGAAGACCCGGGCGCCGTGCCGGCGCTCCGGCTGCCCCTCCCGATAGGGCGAGATCGCCTGTTGCAGCGCGGTGTTCAGGCTGCCGGCGCCGGCCGGGCCCCGGTGCATCGGGGTGAGCACCTGGATGTCCCGGGGCTTCAGGCCGAACTTGCGCGGCACCCGGCGGGCGACGATGTCCACCACCAGGTCGGCGGTGGCCTCCGGCTCGTCCACCGGGAAGAGGAAGAAGTCGGGATATTCGCCGAGCAGCGGGGACTGACCGGCGTTGATCCGGTGCGCGTTCACCACCACCCCGGACTGCTGCGCCTGCCGGAAGATCTTCGTCAGCCGGACCCGGGGGATCGACCCGGCGCCGAGCACGTCCCGGAGCACCTCGCCGGCCCCGACCGAGGGAAGTTGGTCGACGTCGCCGACCAGCAGCAGGTGCGCGCCGGGTGCGACCGCCCTGACCAGCTTGTTCGCCAGGATCAGGTCGAGCATCGACGCCTCGTCCACCACCACCAGGTCGGCGTCGATCGGGTTGTCCCGGTCGTGCGTCGGGTCGCCGCCGGGGCGCAGTTGCAGCAGCCGGTGCACGGTCGCGGCCGGATGCCCGGTCAGTTCGGTCATCCGCTTCGCGGCCCGGCCGGTCGGCGCGGCCAGCACGATCTTCGCCCCCTTGGCGGCGGCGAGTGTGATCACCGAGGAGACGGTGAACGACTTGCCGCAGCCGGGTCCGCCGGTCAGCACCGCGACCTTCGAGGTCAGGGCGAGCCGGACCGCGGCCTCCTGCTCGGGGGCCAGTTCGGCACCCGTCCGGGTACGCAGCCAGGCCAGCGCCTTCGCCCAGTCCACGGTCGCGAAGGCCGGCATCCGGTCGTCACGGTGGTGCAGCAGCCGGAGCAGGCTCGCCGCGAGCGCCGACTCGGCCCGGTGGAACGGCACCAGGTAGACCGCCGGAATGGTGCCGCCCTCGGCGCTCGGGTTCGGCACCGCCTCCCGGACCACACCCTCGTCGGCGGCGAGGTCGGCCAGACAGTCTCGGACCAGTTCGACGGGGACCCCGAGGATCTCGGCGGCGTCCGCGACCAGGTTCGGCTCGGGCAGGTAGCAGTGCCCGGCGTCGGCGGCCTCGGAGAGGGTGTACTGAATGCCGGCCCGGACCCGCTGCGGGCTGTCGTGCGGGATGCCGACCGCTTGGGCGATGGTGTCGGCGGTCTTGAAGCCGATCCCCCAGACGTCGGCGGCCAACCGGTACGGCTCGTTGCGGACGACCGAGATGGAGCCGTCGCCGTACTTCTTGTAGATGCGTACGGCCAGCGAGGTGGAGACGCCGACGCCCTGGAGGAAGACCATCACCTCCTTGATGGACTGTTGCTCGACCCAGGCGGCGGCGATGAGTTTCGTCCGCTTCGGCCCGAGCCCGGGGACCTCGACCAGCCGCCCGACCTCCTCCTCGATCACCCGCAGGGTGTCGACGCCGAAGTGCCCGACGATCCGTTCGGCCATCTTCGGGCCGATCCCCTTGATCAGCCCCGAGCCGAGGTACCGCTCGATGCCCTGGACCGTCGCTGGCAGCACCGTCGTGTACGACTGCACCTCGAACTGCCGCCCGTACTTCGGGTGTGTGCCCCAGCGCCCGACCAGCCGTACGCTCTCGCCGGGCTGCACCCCGAGCAGCGAGCCGACCACGGTCAGCAGGTCGGGGCCGCTGCGTTCGGTGGCGAACCGGGCGATGGTGTAGCCGGTCTCCTCGTTGGCGTAGGTGATCCGCTCCAGTACCGCCTCCAGCACCACCCCGGCCGGCCGCTCGGTGGGGCCGCCCCCGGCGGTCGACGCCGGCCGTACGGCGGTCGGTGCCTGCTGTCCGGTCACCGGAGCATCATGGCGCACACCCCCGTCACCCCGTGCCCGACAGTCACCCTGAGCCCGCTAAACCCGCTGGGCGCGCTAGGCCCGTTCGGCCCGTGGGACCCCGTTCGGCTCGCTGGCCCCGCCGGTCGCCACTCCGGTCGATCGGGGTCCCGGCCGGGGTGAGCGGGCTTAGCGTGAGGCCATGGACGACGGGGAGCGGGCGCTGGTGATCGACGGCGAACTGCACGACCTGCTGGTCATGCTCGCCAACAGCCGCAACGAGACGGTCGGCGAAACGGCCACCCGGCTGATCGAGGCGGAGTTCGACCGGATCAACCCGGGAATGCTGGACGACATCCGCCGTCCCGGTGCGGCGATCAAGCGCCTCTACGCGGCGACCGGTCGGCCGGTTCCGCCGGCCTTCCAGCAGATGGTCGAGCGCGAGTTCGGCGGTGCCGCCGGGGTGCGCGAACTCGACGACACCGGCGAACTCCAGCGCATGTAGCGGCCCGCCGGGTCGGGAAGCGGACGCGGGCCGCCCCCGCTGCGCCGCCCGGTCGGGTAAGAATGGCCGCGATGATCGAGGCCATCGAACTGACGAAGCAGTACCGGCGGGTCCGGGCCGTGGACGGGGTGACGTTCACCGCCGTGCCGGGCCGGGTGACCGGATTCCTCGGGCTGAACGGCTCGGGCAAGACCACGACGCTGCGGATGCTGCTCGGGCTGAGCCGGCCGACCTCCGGCCGGGCGCTGATCAACAAGCGGCGGTTCCGGGATCTGGCGCAGCCGCTGCGGCAGGTCGGTGCCGTCCTCGAACAGGGCATCAGCCACCCCGGCCAGACCGGCCGGGCGCACCTGGTGGCCCAGGCGATCCTGGCCGGCGCCGGCCGGTCCCGGGTCGACCACCTGGTCGAGTACGTCGGCCTCGCGCACGCCGCCGACCAGCGCACCGGCGACTACTCGCTCGGCATGCGGCAGCGGCTCGCGGTGGCGACCGCGCTGCTCGGCGACCCGCCGGTGCTGATCCTGGACGAGCCGGCGAACGGTCTCGACCCGGAGGGGATCGCCTGGCTGCGGGAGCTGCTGCGCGAGCGTGCCCGGGCGGGCGGCACCGTCCTGATCTCCAGCCACCTGCTGGCCGAGCTGGCCCAGCTCATCGACGACGTGGTGATCATCGCCAAGGGCCGGGTCAGGCGGGCGGCCCCGCTCGCCGAGCTGTACGGCGGCACCACCCGCCGGCTGCGGATCCGGGGCCGTGACCCGCGTCGGCTCTGGCAGGCGTTCGAGCGGGCCGGCGGCCGGGTCAGCTCGGACGGGTACGTGCTGGAGGTGCTGGGCCTCTCGCCGGAGGAGGCGGGCGAGATCGCCTTCCAGGCGCGGGTACCGATCTACGAGCTGACCAGCGACGCCCCGAACCTCGAACAGATCTTCCTCAACCTGGCGGCGGCCTGATGATCGCACTGGTCCGCAGCGAGCTGTACCGGGTGGCGACGATCCGGTCGAGCTGGATCTCGATCGCCGTGTTCAGCGTGCTGGGTGCGCTCTTCGGCGCGGTGAACGTCGACGCCTGGGCGCTGCTGGCCGGGATGGGCGCGTTCGGCCTCGCCGTACTGGGCGTGACCCAGCACTACCAACACCGTACGGCCGTGCTGCTCCATCTGGCCCGACCGGGTCGGCTGCCGACCCTGCTGGGGCAGATCGTGGCGGGCGTGGTCGTGGCGGTCGGGTTCGCCGCCGTCAGCGGGGTGACCGTGCTGGCCAAGGGCGACCTGACGCAGTACCGGAACACCCTGGTCCTGGCGCCGGTGATGGCGGTCTTCGGCGCCGCCAACGCGGCGGTGGTACGCCGACCCACCTGGCTGTTCCTCGGGTACGCCGGCTGGTTCGTCTTCGTCGAGGGCCTGCTCGGCCGGCTCTCCGCGCCGCTGCCGTTCTCGGCCTTCCTGGGTGCCGGCGGTGGTGACCGGACCAGCCTGCTGATCGCCGTCGGCTGGACGGTGCTGGCCCTGCTCGGCGCGGTGGTCGCCGTCCGCCGTGACCTGACCGGCGACTGACCACCTCGGCCGTCGTCAGGTGTTCTCGTCAACGACGTCCTGGTCGTCGTCATCGTGGTCCGGCGGCAGCAAGAACGGAGCGGGCCGGTACTCGTTTACCGGGGCGCCGGCTGGACGGCCTTTCTCGACGGGGTCCGGAGCGGTCTCTTCAACCCCGGGAGCTGACGGGACCGCTGCGACCCGATGATCGGCTGGCCCGGACGGGTGCGTTCGACCTCTCGGCCGGCTCTCCGCGCCGCCGCTGCCTCGACCTGATCAGCGAGTAGCCGACCACGGCACATCCGGCGGAAGCCGTTGGGGCGGCACGGCACCGACCGGGCTGGCCGGAGGCTGCGGCGGATCGATACGCGGCGTATCGCCGATCTATCGAGTGCAACTCCAGGATCAGGGATTGTCTCGGCGACTTCCGTGCCGGGCAGGATCCGGGGGGAAGCAATGAACGACCACTGGCCGGTGCCTGGCGAGGGACACTCCAAGCCGGACGGAGCGCCGCCGGGGCATCGGCCGCCCGCCGCCGGCTATCCGCCACCAGCACCGGGCTACCCGCCACCGGCAGCGGGTTATCCGAGTCCTCCGTCGGCACCGGGCAACCCGCCACCGGCGGTGGGCTATCCGGGGCTGCCGCCGGCATATCAAGCGCCGCCTGGGCAGGTACCGCCCGGGCAGATGACGCCCGGGCGGATGGCGCCGCCGGGGGCGGGACCGGTGAGCGGAGTGCCGCCGCAGGGTGGCGGGCGGCGGTCGTACAAGCTCTGGCTGGCGGTGGGTGCCGCTGTCCTGGTCGTACTGCTGGTGGGTGCGGTGACGGTGGTCGTCGGCAGGGGTGGCGACGCCCCGGTGGTCGCGGACCAGCCGTCCGCTTCGGCGTCACCGGAGGGCTCGGTGCATCCGGCGGACCGGTTGGAGGAGATGCTCAAGGCGCAGGGGGAGGCGCTGCTCCGTGGTGACGAGCAGGGCTGGCTGGCCCCGATCGACCCGGGCAACCGGAAGCTCTACGAGCACTATCGCAGCCAGTTCACGGTGCTGCGGGCGCTGAAGGTCTCGGCCTGGCAGGTCAGGATGGGCATCCCGCCGATAGTGGTGCTCGGCAGAGAGACCGAGGCGCGGATGATGGTCGCCTACTGTTTCGGCACCCCCAGGTGCCCGGAGTTCAAGCAGTTGTACGGCGAGGCTGCGCAGTTCACCCAGGACCTGAGGGTCCGGTGGGGCGAGGACGGCACGATTCTGGTCACCGGGTCGAAGGCGGCCGAGCGGGACCGGTTCGAGGCGCGCCCGCTGCCCTGGGAGAGCGAGCGGCTGACCGTACGGGAGGGGCGGCGGGTGATCGTGGCCGCCCCCGCCGGCCAACTGAGCCGGCTCGGTGAGGTGGTCGCCGCCGCCGACCGGGCCGCCCCGATCGTCGACCGCTACGCCAGGCTCGCCGGGCGTGAGCCGCCCACCCACTACATCGTCTTCCTGGCCGGCGAGACGGAGTGGAACGCCTGGCGGGGTGGCAAGAAGGGCAAGTGGGTCAGCGGATACGCCTATCGGGTGGGCCTGATGACCAGCAACGTGGTGATGCGGATGAGTCGGGTCGACCGGGACTACATGGAGACGATCCTGCGACACGAGTTCGGGCACGTGGTCACGGCGACCGGCTCCGACCCCTACGGCACGTCGGTGTTCGACAAGTGGCTGGTGGAGGGGATCGCGGAGTACATCGGTCGGTCGGGCGAGCCGGCGTCCCGTACGCCACGGATGGGCGCCATCCGACAGTACGTGCGTCAGAAGGGCTGGCCGCGGACGATCAAGTTGCCGTCGCTGGACGTGGAGGCGGAGGACGTGGAGGTGGACGCCTTCTACGGCCTGAACTATCTGACCATGAGCTGCCTGGCCAAGCGGCACGGTGAGCCGAAGCTGTTCCGCTGGTGGATCGACGTGGTCCACGGCGAGGTCGACGACGACCAGGCGACCCGCAAGCACTTCGGCGAGAGCTGGGCGGCGATGGAACGCGCCTGCCTCTCCTACATCCGCCGCACCGTCTGAGGAACGGGGAGACCGTGCCCGACCAGGACCGACCATCCGCACCGGGTCACCCGACACCGCAGTACCCGCCGCCACCAGCCCGGTACCCGGCGGCACCGCGGTACCCGCCGCCGGCTCCGCATCCCGGTCATCCGGCGGCGCCCTGGCCGGGATACCCGGGCCGGCCGCCCGCGCCCCGGTCCGCCGGCCCGACCGGCTGGTCGGTGGGGCGCTGGCTGGCGGTGGGCGCGGCAGCGGGCGTGCTGCTGCTGGTCGGGGTGGTCTCGCTGGTGCGGTTGGTGGCCAGCCAGGCGGTCCACTCGGGCCCCGACGTCGTACTGCCACCGACGTCGGGGCAGAGCGGCTACGTGCAGCCGGGCGAGAGACTGGAGCAGCTGCTCAGCGCGCAGGGCGAGGCGCTGCTCCGGGGCGACGAGCAGGGCTGGCTGGCGCCGCTCGACCCGGACGACGCGCAGCTGCGGGAGGCGTACCGCAGCCAGTTCAGGACACTTCGCGCGCTGCGGGTCTCCTCGTGGCAGGCGAGGCCGGTGGTCCGGCCCCTGCTGAAGCGGGGCGAGGAGACCAGCACCGACGTCACCGTCGCCTACTGTCTCGCCGTACCGAAGTGCCCGCCGGCCAGGTTCGTCGGTCCCGAGGCTCCGCAGTTGACCCAGGAGTTGACCGTGCGGTGGGGGCCGGACGAGCAGACCGTCACCATCACCGGATCCCGGGCCGCCGAACGCGATCGCTACGGTTCCCGTCCACTGCCGTGGGAGGACGGCGGGTTGACCGTCCGGGAGGGGCGGCGGGTGATCGTGGCCGCCGCGCCGGGCGAGACCGAGCGGCTCGCCGAGGCGGTGTCGGCGGGTGACCAGGCCGCGTCGGTCGTCGACCGGTACGGCCGGCTCGCCGGACGGGAGGTGCCCGAGCGCTACATCGTCTTCCTGGCCGGTGCGGGGGAGTGGCGCACCTGGCGGGGCGGGACGGCTCCGGAGTGGGCGGCGGCCTACGCGTACGGCGCGGGCAAGACGCCCAGCAACGTGGTGGTGCAGATGGCCGAGATGCGCGACCGTGCCGGGCTGCTCAGTACGCTGCGCCACGAGTTCGGGCACGTGATCACCGTGCCCGGGACCGACGACATCCTCGGCAGCATCCACCAGTGGCTGGTCGAGGGGATCGCCGAGTACATCCAGTGGGGCGGCAGGCCGCCGGCTCGGGCCCAGCTCACCGAGGTGCGTGCCCACCTGCGCGGCGGCCAGTGGCGGGGCAGCATCCAGCTTCCCCGGCTCGCCAGCACCTCCTCCGACGCCGAGGCGCGGGTCTTCTACCTGATGAACCACCTGACGATGACCTGCGTGGCCGACCGGCACGGCGAGGCCAAGCTCTTCAGGTGGTGGTACGCGATGGTGAGCGAGGGCTCGGCCAACTACGAGCCGGCGACCCGGGAGTCTCTCGGCGAGAGCTTCGCGGCGCTGGACCGGGCCTGCGTCTCCCACCTGCGCCGCGCCGTCGGCTGAGTTCTGACGTCGTACCCCGCGACGGGGGCGGGGAACGACGTCCGGGTGACCGGGGCCGGCGGGGGCTCCGGTCACCCGCCGCCGGTGAAGTACTGCCCGGCCGGGGGATCCGGGGCCGAAATCCATCGCTCAAGATGAATATCCGGCGCCGGTACCGGCGTTGGTGACCGAGAGCGAGGATTCCGTGCGCAGTCGTCCGTCCCGCCCGGCCCGTACCCTGATCCTGGCCGTCCTCGTCGCCGCCCTGACCGTCACCGGCGGGCCCGCCGCGCACGCGGCGGCCGAGGACACCGAACCGCCCAGCACGCCCGGCCCGATCACGGTCGTCGCCGCCACCACCAACTCCGTCGAACTCACCTGGGCACCGTCGAGCGACAACGTGGGGGTGGTGGAATACCACGTCTCGCAGATCTTCACCGACATCGCGATGCTGCACCGGACCCCCACCAACAGCATCGTGCTCACCCGCATGCAGCCGTCCCGGACGTACACCTTCGGGGTCTGGGCGGTCGACGCGGCCGGCAACCGGTCGACGGCGCCGCCGTCGCTGCGCTTCACCCTGCCGCCGGGCGACAGCCAGCCGCCGACCCCACCCGGGTCGCTCACCGTGGCGGAGGTCGGGGAGAGCAGCGTCGGCCTGCGTTGGAACCCCTCCACCGACAACGTGCTGCTGGCCAGGTACGAGGTGCTGTCGATCGGGCCGACCGGGGAGACCAGCGTGGTGGGACGGGTCCCCATGCTGCCGCCCGCCTATCCCACTACCGCGCTGACGGTCTCCGGGCTGGCGCCGCGCACGGCGTACCGGTTCGCGGTGCGCGCGGTGGACGAGGCCGGCAACCAATCGGCGCTCTCCAACCAGGTCGCCGTGACCACCGGGCCGGCGCCGACCTGCACGGCCCGGGCCCAGCGCGGCGGCGCGGATGTCTGGATCTCGGTCCGGAACGTCGCCGCCACCCCGGTCGACGGGTGGACACTGACCTGGGCGCTGCCGGACTCGCAGCGGATCACCGCCATCTGGAACGCGGCGCTGGTCAGCCACGTCGGCGGGGTCGTCACCACCCGGAACCTCGGCTGGAACCCGGTGATCGCCCCGGGTGCGACGGTGACCATCGGATATCTCGCCGCCGGGACCTTCCAGCCGGACCGGATCACCCTCAACGGCCAACTCTGCCAGGCCGGCTGACCGCCCGAGAGCCCTGGCCGAATGGACGTCGGCCGGCTGACCGGCCCGAAGACCCCGGCCGATCGGACGTCGGCCGGCTGACCGGCCCGAGAGCCCCGGCCGACCGGGCGCCGGCCCGGTGCGGGTGGAGGGCGCGCCGGAGCGTGCGCGCCCTCCACGACCATCACGCCGGCTGGCTCCCGTCCGTCGTCGGACCGGTTCATCCCCCGGGCCGGCGGCCGCGTGTCCTGCGGTGCAGACCGGCGTTTACCTAGGTAATCGCACCTGTGCCCGTGCTGTCGATTGACAGGACTGCCGATATGAGAGGGAGTCGTCGATCCGATGCGCCGACGGTCCGGACACTGACCGGTGGGCGAACTTCCGCCGTACGCCGCGGAGATCGCCGCCGAGGTCGAGCGGGTGGCGTCCTCGTCGGCCGGTACCGAGGAACGGGTGGCCGAACTCTTCGTGGTGCTGCGCCGGCTGGTCCCGTACGAGGCGGGTGTGCTCCAGGTGCTGAATCCGGAGCGGCGCCGGTTCGAGACGCTCGGCGCCGTCGGCTACCGCGAGTCGATCATGACGCATCTGCTCGGAGCCGCGCACTACCAGGAGGTCGAGCTGCTCGGGCTGCACCGGGACCGGGCCCCGGTCCGGGTCCGGGACGCCCCGATACCGTTGGCCGAGATCTGTTCCTGGGTCGAGCACTTCGCCCCGGCCGGCTTCCGGGAGGGCGTCGGGGTCCCGCTGTTCAGTCCGGACGGCCGGCAGATAGGTGTGCTGGCCCTGCACACCGAGACCGCCGAGCACCCGACCGACGAGGCTCGGGACTTTCTCGGCCTGCTCGCCCCGGTGATCGCCGACGCGGTGGATCCGATGCGTTCGATCGCCACACTGTCCACGGTCGTCACCTCGGCGGTCGCCGGGGTGGTCCTCACCCGTGCCGGTGAGGTGCTCGCGCTGCCCGGACTGCCGGAGCACCCCCGGCTGCGGCCCGGCTCGGCGGTACTCGTCGCGGCGGCGGAGAGCCTGGCCGAGGGGGAGCGGCACGCCGCGTTCCTCTGCCCCGGCGGGCCGGACCCGGCCGACCGCGGCTATGCCCGGGTCACCGTGCTGTCCTGCTCGGGACACGCACCGGCGTACCTGCACGCCGTGGTGCTGCTCTCGCCCCCCGGTGACCTGCACGGCTTGACCCCTCGGGAACTGGAGATCCTCGGGCTGCTCGTCGACGGCTGGCCCAACCAGCGGATCGCGAAGGCCCTGGTGGTCGCCCCGCGTACCGTCGCCGCGCACGTCGAACACATCCTCGCCAAACTGGCGGCCCCGTCCCGGACCCTGGCCGCCGTACGCGCGCTGCGGCTGGGCCTCTACGTGCCGCGATCGTTGACTCGGAGCGGAAGATGACCCGTACCCCCGCCCTCCCCGAACTGTTCCACGAGGCGGCGTCGATCCTCGCCAGCCCGCCCGGCACCGACCGCCCGGCACAGTGGTTGTCGCTGCTGCGCCGGGTGGTCCCGTACGACGCGATCTGGCTGTCCCTCTTCGACGACCGGTCCCACCGGTTCGCCGAGGTGGCCGGCGCCGGATACGACGACCGGATCCGCAACTACTTCCGCACCGGGGAGACGACGCGGCAGGCCGAGCAGGCGGGGCTGACCGAGTCGCCGCTGCCGTGTCGCGGTCGGGACCTGCCGGTTCCGGCCGTCGAGTACCCGGTCTGGAGTGACTACTACCTGCCGGCCGGCTACCGGGAGGGCTTGGCGGCCGGGCTCTTCAGCCGGGACCGGCGGCACGTCGGCATGCTCGTGCTGAGCACCGAGGACCCGGACCATCCCACCGACGCGGAGCGGGACGTGATCGGCCTGCTGACGCCCCGGATCGCCGCCACCCTGGACCCGCTGCGGTCGCTGGCGACGCTGGCCAGGGTGGTGCACGACGCCGTCGCCGGGGTGGTGCTGACCCGGGTGGGCGAGCCGCTGCCCCTCTGCGGACTGCCCGACCATCCGCTGCTGGCGGCGGGTTCGACGCTGCTCACCGTGATCGACGAGTACGCGCCCCGGGGCGAGGGCGCCGTCTCGTTCCTCTGGCCGGCCCGGCACCGGCGGCAGCCGTCGTACCGCCCGGCGGGTGGCGGGTGGGAGGTGCGGGACGATCTGCTCCGGGTCGTGGTGCTGGGTTGCGCCGCCGCCCTGTCGCCGCTGGTCGGGGTGGCGATGCTCGCGCCGGTGCCGGCCGGCGGCTGCCCGTTGGACCGGCGCGAACTGGTGGTGCTGGGTCTGCTCCTGGCGGGCTGGACGGAGGAGCGGGCCGCGGTCGGGCTCGACCTGCCGGGTGCGGCGGTCGCCGAGTCGGTGCAGCGGTGCGTCGCCGGCCTGGAGGCCCCGGACCGGCACGTCGCCCTGCTGCGGGCGGCCCGGCGGGGCTGGTTCATCCCGCACCTGCCCGGGGCGGCGCCACCGAACTGAGCGCCGTTCGGGTCCGCCGCCGTTTCCGGCGGCGGTCCCCGCCGTTCTCATAGGTAACCGCATCAGTGCGGGCAGTGTGGTGGCGGCGCTGCGGACACGGCGAGGAGTGGATCATCATGCGGGCGACGGCTCGGTGTACCGGTACGGGGGATGGTTGAGCTGCCACCCGGTGCCGCCGAGATCGTGGCTGACATTGAGCGGATCGCGGCGCTGCCGGGAGATGTGCGGGACCGGGTGCCGGAACTGCTGAAGGTACTGCACCGGCTGATGCCGACCGGCGGCTCGATGATGCACGTGCTCGACCCGGAGCGTCGGGAGTTCGAGGCGATGGGGGAGTCCGGTTACACGGAGGCGACTCTCGCCTACATGCGCAGCTCGGAGCATTACCGGGAGATGGAGTTGCTCGGCATGGACCGGGACCGGCCGCCGATGTGCGTACGCGACGCGCCGGTACCGCCCGGTGAGTTGCAGTCCTGGGCGGAGCACCTGGAGCCGGCGGGTTTCCGGGAGGGGATCGGCCTCACCCTGTTCAGCCGGGACGGACGGCACCTCGGGCTGATCACCCTGCACACCGACGACCCGGCGCAGCCGAGCGATGCGATCCGGGACTTCCTCGGGCTGCTCACGCCGACGTTGGCCGACGCCGTCGACCCGATGCGGTCGATCGTCACGCTGTCGAGGATCGTCGCCGACGCGCAGTGGGGTGTGGTGCTGACCCGGGCCGGCAACGTGCTGCCGCTACCCGGGCTGCCGAGCCATCCGCTGCTGGAGGTCGGGGCGCCGGTGTTGGAGGTGGCGGCGGCCGGGCTGCGCGAGGGGCACGTGCACAACTCGTTCCTCTGCCCGTACCCGTCGTCGGACGATCCGGGCCGGCACCTCCAGGTGACCGTACTGGCCTGTCCGGCCTCGGCGCCGCCACACCTGCTCGCGGTGCTGCTGATCTCCCCCACGAGGGACCTGCGCGGCCTGACCAGGCGGGAGTTGGAGATCCTCGGACTGCTCGTCGACGGCTGGTCCAACCAGCGGATGGCGAGCCAGTTGGTGATCACCCAACGCACGGTTGCCGCGCACATCGAACACATCCTGGACAAGATGGATGCCCCGACCCGTACCCTGGCCGCCGTCCGTGCACTGCGGCTGGGCCTCTACGTCCCCCAGCCCCTTGCCCGGATCCGACGCTGACCGTTCCGCGTCGTCGTACCGGCCTGTCCGCGGACGAAGGTTCTGTGATGACCGCTCCTCCACCATCATCGTCGAAGGCGATCCGTGGCCTGGCCGAGATCGCCTCGGCGGTGGCCCGCGCCGGTCAGCCGGACGAGTTGCTGGCCGGGATCGGCGCGGTGGTGCCGGTCCAGGCCGCCTGGCTCGCCCTGCTCGACGACCGGCAGCGCCGGTACGCCGAGGTCGCCAGCTTCGGTTACGACACCCGGATCAGGAACTACTTCGGCACGGCGGCGCTGCTGGAGCAGGTCGAACTGGTCGGGCTGACCAGTTCACCCGTGCCGCAGCGGGCCCGTGACTCGCCGGTGCCGCTGGCCGAGCTGCCGGTCTGGGGGGACTACTACTTTCCGGCCGGCTTCCGGGAGGGGATCGCGGTCGGCCTGTTCACCCCGGACCGCCGGCACGTCGGGGTACTGGTCATGTGCACCGACGACCCCGATCGGCCGACCGACGCCGAACGGGATCTGGTCGCGGCGCTGGCTCCGCAGGTCGCCGCCGCCGTCGACCAGGTCCGGTCGCTGGCGGTGCTGGCCCAGGTCGTCCGGAACGCCCGGGCGGGTGCGGTGCTGACCCGCGGCGGCGATGCGCATCCGCTGCCCGGCCTGCCCGGGCATCCGCTGCTGGCCCCGGATTCGGCGCTGCCCGGCGTGGCCCTGCACCAGGCGGTCAACTGCGGCGGCTCCGCCTCGTTCCTCTGGCCGGCCTGTGTCGGGCAGGAGCCCGACGACCGGTCGGGGTTGCTCCAGGTCGCCGTGCTGGGCTGTGCCACCGCACCGCCGTCCGTGGTCGGGGTGCTGGTGCTCTCTGCGCTGCCCGGCGGCCGGTCGGTGCTGACCCGCCGCGAGTTGGTGGTGGTCGGCCTGCTGCTGGAGGGCTGGTCGGACCGGCGCATCGCGGTCGGCCTGGGCCTGCCGGTCGGCACCGTCGCCGAGACCGTCGCGCGGATCGTGGCCAAGCTGGACGCCCCGGACCGGCACGCGGCGCTGCTCCGGACGGCCCGACGCGGCTGGTTCATCCCGCCCTGCCCCGGCCGTCCCCGCCCGGACTGACTGTCCGGTTCCCTCGGCATCCCGGACGTTTCCCCGGAACTCCGGACGTTTCCTCGGAACTCCGGACCTTTCCCCGGAACTCCGGACAGCCGCAGTGCTCTGGATCACAAGCCGGAACATGGAGCACCGTTTGTTACTTGAGTCGTACAAGCTCAACTAACGATGGCAGGTGTGTGATGGCAACTCTTCCGGTTCTTGCTCTGACCGACGCTGTCCTGCTGCCCGGCATGGTCATCCCGGTGACCCTGGACGCGACCACCCAGGCAGCGGTGGACGCCGCCCGGGCCACGGGCGACAAGAAGCTTCTGGCCGTGCCCCGGGTCGACGGGGAGTACGGCTCCATCGGCGTCATCGCCACGATCGAGAAGGTCGGCCGGCTGCCCAGCGGCGAACCCGCCGCCGTGGTGCGCGGCGAGGCCCGGGCCCGGATCGGCTCTGGCGTGCCCGGTCCCGGTGCGGCCCTCTGGGTCGAGACCGTCCAGATCACCGAGCCGGCACCGGCCGGCCGGGCCAAGGAACTCGCCCGGGAGTACCGGGCACTGGTGACGTCACTGCTGCAACAGCGCGGCGCCTGGCAGGTCATCGACGCGGTCGAGCGGATGACCGACCTGGCCGAGTTGGCCGACTCGGCCGGCTACGCGCCGTGGCTCACCCTGGAACAGAAGATCGAACTGCTGGCCGCACCGGACGTGACCGCCCGGCTCGACCTGCTGGTCGGCTGGGTGAAGGCGTACCTGGCCGAGCAGGAGGTCACCGAGCAGATCAACTCCGACGTGCGGGAGGGACTGGAGAAGTCCCAGCGCGAGTTCCTGCTCCGCCAGCAGCTCGCCGCGATCCGCAAGGAGCTGGGCGAGGACGAGCCGGACGGCTCGGCCGACTACCGCTCCCGGGTCGAGTCCGCCGAACTGCCCGACAAGGTACGCGAGGCGGCACTGCGCGAGGTCGGCAAGCTGGAGCGGGCCAGTGACGCCTCCCCGGAGGCGGGGTGGATCCGTACCTGGCTGGACACGGTGCTGGAGATGCCGTGGTCCACGCGTACCGAGGACAACACCGACCTGGTGCAGGCCCGGCAGGTGCTCGACGCCGACCACGCCGGCCTGGCCGACGTGAAGGACCGCATCCTGGAGTACCTGGCGGTGCGCAACCGGCGCGCGGCCCGCAACCTCCAGGTCGTCGGCGGCCGTGGCTCGGGCGCGGTGCTCGCCCTCGGCGGCCCGCCCGGAGTCGGCAAGACCAGCCTCGGCGAGTCGGTCGCCCGGGCGCTGGGCCGGAAGTTCGTCCGGGTCTCCCTCGGCGGCATCCGGGACGAGGCCGAGATCCGTGGCCACCGCCGGACGTACGTCGGCGCGCTGCCCGGCCGGATCGTCCGGGCGCTGCGCGAGGCCGGCTCGATGAACCCGGTCGTGCTGCTCGACGAGGTCGACAAGATCTCGGCGGGGTACGCCGGTGACCCGGCCGCCGCCCTGCTGGAGGTGCTGGACCCGGCACAGAACCACACGTTCCGGGACCACTACCTGGAGGTCGACCTCGACCTGTCCGACGTACTCTTCCTGGCCACCGCCAACGTGGTGGAGGCGATCCCCGGCCCGCTGCTGGACCGGATGGAGCTGGTGACGCTGGACGGCTACACCGAGGAGGAGAAGGTCGCGATCGCCCGGGACCACCTGCTGCCCCGGCAGATCGAGCGGGCCGGACTGACCGCCGAGGAGGTGAGCGTCTCCGACGAGGCGCTGGGCCGGATCGCCGCCGAGCACACCCGCGAGGCGGGGGTACGCCAGCTCGAACGCGCGCTGGCGAAGATCCTCCGCAAGGTCGCGGTCGCGCTGGCCTCGACCGAGGGTCCGGTACGCGTCGACACCGACAACCTGACCAGTTACCTGGGCCGGCCGAAGTTCACGCCGGAGTCGGCGGAGCGGACGGCGGTGCCCGGGGTGGCGACCGGGCTGGCGGTGACCGGTGCCGGCGGTGACGTGCTCTTCATCGAGGCGACCAGCATGGAGGGCGAGCCGGGGCTGACCCTGACCGGGCAACTCGGCGACGTGATGAAGGAGTCGGCGCACATCGCCCTCTCCTACCTCCGGTCGAACGGCCGGGCGCTGGGGCTGGACCCGAACGCGCTGGCCGGACGGCGGATCCACCTGCACGTCCCGGCGGGTGCGGTGCCGAAGGACGGCCCGAGCGCCGGCATCACCATGGTCACCGCGCTGGCCTCGCTGGCCAGCGGCCGACCGGTACGCCCGGAGTTCGGCATGACCGGCGAGGTCACCCTCTCCGGCCGGGTGTTGCCGATCGGCGGGGTGAAGCAGAAGCTGCTCGCCGCGCACCGGGCGGGGCTGACCGAGGTGATCATCCCGGCCCGGAACGAACCGGACCTGGACGACCTGCCCACCGAGGTGCGGGAGGCACTGACCGTGCACACCCTGGCCGACGTGGCGGACGTACTGGCGCTGGCCCTGCGGCCGGCCGACGACCCGGGGCTGCTCGACACGGCCGACGGCCCGGCGCTGGCCGCCGCCTGACCTGACCCGACAACCAATCGACGGGCCGTCCGCGATGCGCGGGCGGCCCGTCGCCGTCGCTCCCGGGCTGAGGTACGTTCCGGGTCAGTCCAGCACCTCCACGGCGTCACCGACGCTGACCGTACGACCCTCGGCCGCCCCGCCCGACTCGGCCCACACCGTCAGCTGAAGACCGAAGAGGAGCTTCCGGCCGATGTTCCGGCGGGCGGCGAGCATCCGCAGCGGCTCCCGCCCCCGCTCCCCGGTCTCCTGGTCGATCGTCGAGATCAGACACCGGCCACACTCGGCGGCGCCCTGGAACACCGCCCCGCCGATCCTGATCCGCCGGCCGACCCACTCGCCCTCGGCCCACGGCGCGGCACCGTCGACCACCACGTTGGGGCGGAACTGGATCATCGGCAGTGGCCCCTCGGCGCTGCCCGACTCCCGCAGCCAGCCGTTGAACGCGTCCAGCGACGCGGTGTTGGCCAGCAGCAGCGGGGTGCCGTCGGCGAAGCTCAGTTCGGCGCCGACCTCGGCCGGCACCGGCCAGGGTACGAGGTTGCCGGTGGGGTCGCCGAGCCAGACCAGCCGGACGGTACGTCCCAACAGCCGGTGGAGCCACTCGTCCGCCTCCGGGCCGGCGGCGCGGACCGGTGCGGGCGGCCGCGCCCGGTACACCCGGACCTGGAGCGGCTCGCCGTCGGTCGGTTCGGCCAGGTCGAGCGGGGTCAGCCCCGGCGCCTCCAGGGTCAGCCCGCCCGGCCGGGAGATCGCCCGCATCGTCACCAGTTCCCGGTGCTGGCGCTGGCTCAGGCCGAGCCCGTTCTCGTCCACGATCAACCAGCGCCGGTCGCCGTCCAGGCCCCACGGTTCGACCCGGGCCGTGTCGCGGTCCATCCGACGGCACCCCTTCACCGGGTACGTGTACATCGAGGTGACTCGCATTCGGTCAGGATGACACGACGTGGTGTGACGGGGGTAACCTCGCTGCGGCGGATTCTCAGGCTGCCGGCGGTGGCGGGTAGAGGTGGTAGCCGGCAACGGTTTCCGGGGTGCTGTCGGGCATCCGCCGGGCCAGTTCGGCGTCCAGCGGTGAGCCGATCGGCGCCAGTACGGCCTGCGGCTGCGGGTGCCAGTAGCCCGGGTACCGGTTGAGTCCCCGGTCGAGCCGGTCGTCGACGACGCCGCAGGTGGTCCGCTCCGCGCTGAGGTATGTGATCCAGTTGCAGGTCCAGTACCCGCCGTGCACGTGGCTCAGCCCCCGCTCGCGCAGCGCCGCCAGCACCTCCGACCGCTCCGCACGCTCCGCCCGGTATTCGTCGACGGTGCCGACCAGGCTCACCGTGGCGGCCAGCATGGTGACCGCGAGCGCGGCGATCGGCAGCGCCGCCGGTATCGCCGTACGGCCGCCGGCCCGGGCCAGCCGGTAGAGCGGCCAGAGCGCCACCGGCAGCGAGACCAGCAGCACCGACAGGTAGCGGGCGCTCTCCACAGGTGAGTCGGCGGCGGCCGGGCTGCGTACGTAGCTGAGCACGCTGAGCAGCCCGGCGGCGGCCATCACCAGCCGCGTCACCGCCCGGGTGCGGTCGACGGGGTCCAGCGGTGCCGGGGTACGCAGCCGGCGTACCGCGAGCAGCAGGGCCGCGGTGAGCAGTACCAGCACGACGGGTCCCCACCAGAGCGACCAGCCGGCGCAGTAACCCGGCTCGCAGAGGCCCGTGCCCAGCGGCAGGCCCAGCCAGGCGCCGCCGACGATCCGCTCCCAGAGCCCGGCGTCGGTGCCGGCCCCGTTCAGCCGGAGGAAGACCGCGATCGAGTTCTCCGCCCAGCCGGCCTGCACGTTTCCGACGATCAACGGCACCACCCCGACCAGCAGCCCGGCCCCGACCAGTCCGGCGGTGCGCCGGGTCAGCACCCGGGCGGTGCCGAGCACCACCAGGGCGCCGAGCAGGTACGGCGCCGGCAGCCAGTGGTTCCAGGCGACCAGCCCGAACAGGGCGCCCCAGCCGGCGAAGGCGTACCAGCGGGTCGTGGCGCGGGTGGCCAGCAGGTAGCCGAGCAGCAGCAGCCCGGCGACCATCGGGGCGGTCTCCGGATAGCCCCCACCGGCGATCAACTGGTTCTTCACTATCCGGTCGGAGCCCAGCGCCAGCAGCCCGACGGTCAGCACCGCCAGGCCGGCGGTGAAGACGCGGCGGACCAGCAGGTACATCAGCAGCAGGAAGAGCGCGTAGAGCAGAAGCGTCGGGATCCGCAGCGCGGTCACCGACGGCCCGGCCAGCGCGACCAGCGGCGCCGCCAGGTACGCCTCGACGGTGCCCATGTAGTGCTGTCCGTAGAAGAAGACCGGCAGGTCCCGCCCCTGCGCGATGTGCAGCGCGGCGAGCCCCATCGTGGCCTCGTCGCTGTTGGTGGGCGGGGTGCCGACCACGGTCAGCCAGATCCGCCAGAGCACACCGAGCGCGCCCAGCGCGGCGGCGAGCAGGCCGTAGCGGCCGGGGCGGGGGAGGCGGAGCGGCACGAGTCGCGAGTCTGTCACATCTTCAGTCGTTTCGTTCCGCCCCGACCGCCGCCCCGACCGCCGCCCCGACCGCCGCCCCGACCGCCGCCCCGACCGCCACTCCGGGCGGACCGCGACGGTTGACCTCGACATTGCTTGAGGTCGTACTGTCGGTGGGCGCCGATAAGGTCCGGGCGACTCGGTGTTCACGGAGGGTGCCAGCGATGAGTATGGAAGTCACGGCGTGGAACTCGCTCTACCACGCGATGCACGCCCAGCAGGACAGACGGCCGTTCTCGATGGCCACGCTCCGGCGCATCGCCGGCTTCGCCCGGCCGCACCGCCGCCGGCTGACCTACTACCTCCTGCTCAGCGTGGTGCTGGCGGTGCTCGCGGTGGCCACGCCGGTGCTGGCCGGTCGGGTGGTCGACGGCATCGTCGGCGGCGGGAGCACCGACCTGGTCGTCGGGCTCGCCGTGCTGATCGGCGTCGTCGCGCTGGCCGAGGCCGGCCTCGCGCTGCTCACCCGCTATTTCTCGGCGAGCATCGGCGAGGGGCTCATCCTCGACCTGCGTACCGCCGTCTTCGACCACGTGCAGAAGATGCCGGTCGCCTTCTTCACCCGAACCCGGACCGGTGCGCTGGTCAGCCGGCTCAACAACGACGTGATCGGCGCGCAGCGGGCGTTCTCCGACACCCTCTCCGGGGTGGTCGGCAATCTCGTCACCCTGCTGCTCACCCTGGTGGTGATGATCGGGATCTCCTGGCGGATCACCCTGCTCGCGCTCGTGCTGCTGCCGGTCTTCGTGCTGCCGGCCCGCCGGATGGGCAGCCGGCTGGCCCGGCTGGAGCGCGAGGCCGCCAACCACAACGCGACGATGAGTACCCAGATGACCGAGCGGTTCTCCGCGCCCGGCGCGACCCTGGTCAAGCTCTTCGGCCGGCCGGCGGAGGAGTCCGCCGAGTTCGCGCTCCGGGCCCGCCGGGTTCGCGACATCGGGGTACGCACCGCCATGGTCCAGTCGGTCTTCATCACCGCGCTCACCCTGGTCTCGGCGCTGGCTCTCGCCCTGGTGTACGGCCTCGGCGGCCTCTACGCGCTGCGCGGCCAACTGGAGCCCGGTGCCGTGGTCGCGCTCGCCCTGCTGCTGACCCGGCTCTACGCCCCGCTGACCGCCCTGGCCAGCGCCCGGGTCGAGGTGATGAGCGCGCTGGTCAGCTTCGAGCGGGTCTTCGAGATCCTCGACCTCAAGCCGCTGATCACCGAGAAGCCCGACGCGCGCCACGTGCCGGACGGGCCGGTCTCGGTCGAGCTGGACGGGGTGACCTTCGGCTACCCGTCGGCGGAGAAGGTCTCGCTCGCCTCCCTCGAAGAGGTGGCGACCCTGGACACCCGGGGCGGGGTCGACGTGCTGCACGACGTCTCGTTCCGGGTCGAGCCGGGCCAACTGGTCGCCCTGGTCGGCTCCTCGGGGGCCGGCAAGTCCACCATCGCCCAGCTCGTACCCCGGCTCTACGACACCGACTCCGGCGCCGTACGCCTGGCCGGGCAGGACGTGCGGGACCTGTCGGCCGACTCGCTCCGGGAGACGCTCGGCCTGGTCACCCAGGACGGGCACCTGTTCCACGACACCATCCGGAGCAACCTGCTGCTGGCCCGGCCCGATGCGACCGAGCAGGAGCTGTGGGACGCGTTGCGCCGGGCCCGGCTCGCCGACCTGATCGAGGGACTGCCCGACGGGCTCGACACCGTGGTCGGCGAGCGCGGCTACCGGCTCTCCGGTGGTGAGCGGCAGCGGCTGACCATCGCCCGGCTGCTGCTGGCCCGACCCCGGGTGGTGATCCTGGACGAGGCGACCGCGCACCTCGACTCCACCTCCGAGGCGGCGGTGCAGGCGGCGCTCGGCGAGGCGCTGGCCGACCGTACGGCGTTGGTGATCGCGCACCGGCTCTCCACCGTACGGGCCGCCGACCAGATCCTGGTGGTCGAGGAGGGCCGGATCGTGGAGCGCGGCACCCACGACGAACTGCTCGCCGCCGGTGGCCGCTACGAGGAGCTGTACCGGACCCAGTTCGCGCAGGAGGAGCGGCCCCGGGCCGAGGAGGCGGAGTTGGTCGCCGGCTGACCGGCCCGACCTCGCGTCCGGCGCCCCGGGACGGCGTGGCGGACCGGTGCGGCTCGACCCGACAATGACGGGGTGACATTTGAACCATCCCGAGTCGTGTCGTCTGCCGGATCGGTCCCCGCCCAGCCGGCGCCGCCGGAGATCGCCCCGGAGACTTCGCCGGTACCCGAGACCACGCCGATACCCGAGACCACCCCGCCGCCGGCCGTCCCCGCGGCACCGGACGGTCCGACCGGCGCCGAGGCGCCGACGCCGCACCCCGCGATGCCGGCACCTCTGGCGCCCGAGTCGGCGTCGGCCCCGGCCGACGAGGCGGCGTCGAGGTCGTCGGGCGACGGCTCGGCCAGTCCGACCAAGGTCCGGATCGACACCCCGGGCGCCACCATCGAGATCGAGGCGAACGAGTCGCTGGCCGAGGTGGTGGCGACCGCGCTACGACTGTTCCACGAGGCCGGTGGCTGGCCGCAGGTGAACAGCCGGTCCGCCGGGTTCGCCCAGGCCGAGCGCCGGGAGACCCATCCGGTGCAGCCGAGTTCGATGCCGTACGGGCCGGGGTCATATCCCATACAGATGCCGTAACCGCCGGGCGCGGGTGATCAGCAGGCGCGGCCGGACCAGCCGCAGTCGACCGAGTTGATAGCGAAGGTGGCCAAGACATGGATCTGACCGGAGCCCACTGGCGCAAGAGCGTTCGCAGCGGTTCGAACCAGGCGGCGTGTGTCGAGGTTGCGGTCGGCCTGCCGGGGGCGGTCGGGGTCCGGGACAGCAAGGACCTGTCCGGGCCGGTGCTCGTCTTCGCCGCCGACGCGTGGCGGGCGTTCGTCAGCCAGGAGATCCCCTGCGACACGGCTGGCTGACGGCGGCGGACCGCTCGACCGGGACCGCCAGAATGTCCCTCGTCCCGCGACAATTCCTCGCATGGGTTACACCCACTACTTCTCGTACCGTCCGCGGAGCCCGTCGTTCCTGGCGGCGTGGCCCCGGATGCGGGCCGACGCCGAGCGCATCCTCGACCGGGTGGCGACGGCCGGCGTACGGCTCTGCCGGGATCCGTTCGAGGGGACGCTGCCACCGGAGTACGAGGTCATCGCCGTCAACGGTGACCGGGAGCGCGAAGAGAGCTGCGAACCGCTGGTGCTGGCGCCCCGCTGGCCCGGCTACCGCCAGGAGCGCGCCGATGGCCGGGTGACCGGGTTCTGCAAGACCGGCCGCCACCCCTACGACCTCGCCGTCAGCGCCATCCTGCTCCGCTGCCACCGGTTGCTGCCGGACGGGTTCGCGATCCACAGCGACGGCGGTTGGGACGCCGAGTGGCGGGACGGGCGGCGGGGGCCGCACCCGGTACTGCCGAGCGCCCGCGACCTGGTCGCCGAGCTGTTCGGCGACGAGGTCTCCAGTTGCCCGTTCGACCGCGAGCGGGTGTTCGGGCCACCCGTGCGCAACTGACCGTCCCACCGGGGCCCGCCACCCGCCGACCGTCAGTGGCAGTGCTGTTGGTGTGCTGCGCCGACCGGCCCGACTCCGGGCCTGGTCCATTGCGGCACGGGTCGGCCGTCCCTGCGCCACCTCGTGTAGGTCGGTTCCTGCGGCCAGCCCTCCGGTGAGTCCTCCCAGACCTCCTGTCTGCCGTAGACGGTCATGTCGAGCAGCCTGTGCGACGACATGATCGCTTCGACCCCCCGGCCGGTCGTCTCGTACGTCAGGAAGAACCGATCGTCTCGCTTCAGGAAGCAGGCGATCTCGCCGCCGCCGGCATAGGCGGGGTCGTCGATGCCGTGCGTGGAATACCACGGGTGCGTGTAGCCCATGAAGTCCCGGAAGGGAGCGATCTCCTCGTACGGCCCCTCGCAGAAGACCGCGAAGGAGATGCCCCGCTCCTCAAGGTATGCCGCGTTCTGGAAGTCCCAGATGCTGGCCGTACAGCCTTCGCACTGGTCCTCGAAGGGCTTTCCGAGGTGCCACATGTGCCGGTAGACGACGAGCTGGTCGCGGCCGGCGAAGATGTCCGACAGGGGCGTCGGGCCGTGCGCTCCGATGAGCGAGATCGGTGTCACCTCGGTCATCGGCAGGCGGCGCCGGGCGGCGGCTATCGCGTCGCCCTCGCGGGTGTGCGCCTTCTCGCGGACGAGCAACGCCTCGCGCTCGGCGAGCCAGGTCTCGCGGTCGACGACCGGAGGGGCGGGGGTCGTGGTGTGGACGGTTGTCATGCTGATAGCTTAAACATAGCGAGTACTTGCTTGACCATAGCTAGAGGGAAGGCGGTGAGACGGCGTGCCGACCAAGCGGACCTTTCGGGAACTCGGCGACGCCTGCCGTGCCGCGAACGCTCTCGACCTGGTGGGCGATCGATGGACGCTGATCGTGGTGCGTGAGGTGATTCTCGGACCCAAGCGCTTCACCGACCTGCAAGAGTCCGTCCGTGGCATCACCCCGGCCGTTCTCGCCGACCGGCTGCGGTCGCTACAGGAGACCGGGATCGTCGAGCAGGTCGTCCTCTCGGACCTGGCCCGCACCCGCGCGTACGTCGCGACGGAGTGGGGACGCGAACTGGAGTCCGTCCTGGGATCGCTGGGGCGTTGGTACTCCGCCGGCCCCGACCCGAGCACCGATGGCGGCATGACTCCGGACGGGACGGTCCTCGCCATGCGGACGATGGCACCGGAGGTGCCGGGTGAGGCGCCGGTCCTGGCCCTCCGCCTGTACGACGGCCGGCGCCCCGACCCGCCGATCTGCGACTACCGGGTGGCCCCGGTCGACGGGCGCATCGACGTCCGGGCGGGTGTGGCCACCGAGCCAGCGGCGACGGTGACCGCAGAGTCGACGGTCTGGAGTCGCCTCCTCTTCGCCGATGTGCCACTCGGGCAGGCCGAGCGCGACGGGACCGTGCGCGTCGAAGGCGACCGGGCGGCCGTCGTACGGATCCTGCGCCTCTACTCCTGAGCACTCGCCGCCGGGCGGCGACGCCGGGAAGAGTTCCGGCCGGAGTACCAGCCACGCCGGCCCGGCGGCGAAGTACCGTGGCGTGGTGGGCAACCCCTTGCAGACCCTCTCCCTGGCCGACCTGCGACGCCGTACCAGCGAGAAGTGGCGGCGCTATCCGCCGGACGTACTCCCGCTCTGGGTCGCCGAGATGGACGTACCGCTCGCCGAGCCGGTCGCGCGGGCGCTGACCGACGCCGTCGCGCTCGGTGACACCGGCTACCCGCCGGACGGTACGGACTACGCCTCGGCGCTCGCCGGATTCGCCCGGGAACGCTGGGGCTGGGCCCCGAAGGTCGAGCAGACCCGGCTGGTCCCCGACGTGATGCTCGGCGTCGTCGAGATGGTCAAGCTGGTCACCGGATACGGCGACGCGGTGGTGATCAATCCGCCGGTCTATCCGCCGTTCTACGACTTCCTCCGCAGCAACGAGCGGCGGGTCGTCGAGGCGCCGCTGAACGCGGAGTACCGGCTCGACCCGGACGCCCTGGAGCGTGCCTTCGCCGAGGCCGTCGACGGGGGCCGGTCGGCCGCCTACCTGCTGTGCAGCCCGCACAACCCGACCGGGACCGTGCACACCGCCGACGAACTCACGATGGTGATCGAACTCTCCGACCGGTACGGCGTACGCGTCGTCGTGGACGAGATCCACGCGCCGCTGATCTATCCGGGCGTGACGTTCCGGCCGTACCTCTCGATGCCCGGCGGTGAACGCGGCCTCGCGCTGCACTCCGCCTCGAAGGCGTGGAACCTGGCCGGGGTGAAGGCGGCGCTGGCGGTCGCCGGACCGGCGGCCGCCGACGACCTGGCCCGGCTGCCGAAGGTGGCCGGCGACGGCGCCAGTCATCTGGGCGCCCTCGCGCACACCGCCGCGTTCCGCTACGGCGGCGGATGGCTCGACGAACTGCTGGCCGGGCTCGACCAGAACCGTCGACTCCTCGGTGACCTGCTCGCCGAGCACCTGCCGCAGGTGCGGTACCGGCCTCCGGAGGGCACCTATCTGACCTGGCTGGACTGCCGGGACCTGCCGCTGCCGGTCGACGGCTCCGGCGCGCCCGCCGACCCGGCCGAGGTGTTCCTGGAGCGCGGCCGGGTCGCGCTGGTCTCCGGGCCGCTCTTCGGGACCGGCGGTGCCGGACACGCCCGGTTCAACCTGGCGACCTCGCCGGAGGTGGTCACCGAGGCGGTCCGCCGGATGGCCGCCGCGCTGCGCTGACCTGCTGGCGGCGGTGCAGAATCGCCGTCGGTGCGGGGCTCGGCAGGACGGTTCCCGGTGGCAGACTGCTCGGCATGACGGGTGCGGATCCGGCGGCCGGGGACCTGCGGGTGGCGCTCGGCGGCGGCAGCGGCCAGCCGCTGCTTCTGTTGCTGCACGGGATGGGCGTCACCGGTGACGTGTGGCGGGGCTGGGCGGGGCTGCTCGCCGACCGCTGGCCGGGACGCTGGCTGGCACCGGACCTGCCCGGACACGGCGGCTCCGCGCCACTCGACCGGTACTCCTTCGACTCGCTGGCGGCCGGCCTGGCCGGACTGCTCTCGCCCGGTGACCGGGTGGTGGTGCTCGGGCACTCGCTGGGCGGTGCGGTCGGGCTGGCCCTGGCGGGGCGCGGATCGGACGGTCCGGCCGGTAGCGGGTCCGGCTGGGCGGTCGAGGCGGTTCTCGGGCTGGGTGTGAAGGTCGGCTGGACCGCCGACGAGCTGGGCAGGGCCGCCGCGCTCGCCGACCGCCCGGTCGCCTGGTACGACTCCCGGGCCGAGGCGGCGCGGCGCCATCTGCGGGTCTCCGGCCTGGTCGGGCTCGTCGAACCGGACGATCCGGTCGTCGACGGCGGAATCGTCCCGGCCGGGGACGGCCGCTGGCGGCTGGCGATGGATCCGCGCGCGTTCGGCGTCGGGGCTCCGGCGATGGCCGGGCTGCTGGCGGCGGTCTCCGCCCCGGTGCTGCTGGCCCGGGGCGAGCACGACCCGATGGTCGGTGACGACGAGTTGGCCCGGTTCGGTGTGCCGACCCGCACGTTGTCCGGTCTGGGGCACAACGCCCACGTCGAGGACCCGGCCCGGGTGCTGGCGCTGCTCGACGGGTTGACCGCCGTCCGGTCGTGACCCGGGTGTCCGGTTTTTGGTCATGATCGGGTGGTGGGTGGGGGCGGATCGCGGAACACCGGGCCGGTGGCGGTGGTTATACCCGGCGTACGTCCGCAGCAGCAGTCCCCGGCCTGCCGGGTCGGTACTCCAACAAAAACCATCGAAAAATTTGCAACCCGGCAACAATAAAAACACTTGCTGCCAAACAAACAAACAATTTGGCACTGGCTTATCAAGCACCCTGTTGAGTTCTCAAAGAACAACCACACACCAGACAACCAGCCACAAAGACCAGCCACCCGGGGCTATCCGCACCCGCCGTTTCCGCCAGGCACTCGTAATACGTTAGCTGACCGCTTTCGCACCGTCAAACCGAATGAATTCGGTTCGACATCCGCTTCATGTCGATCTAGCTGTCCCTCGATCAGGGCACGAACCTCTCGGCTGTGCTGGTCGAGGAGTCCGGCAGTCCGGCCGCTCGCGGAGTCACCCACACGCTCGCCCGGCTCACTGCCCGATCGTTCACTCTACCCGGTCAGGTCCGCAACTCCAAATCGCCCGTTCCGGCACATCGGTGTCGCCCCGCCCGCCAGGTCGTCGGGGTGGTGAACCACCCGCTGACCTGGTCTCACACCCCCGGGTCCGGCCTGCTGCGCGTTTCGCGCCGTTCGTCCGTTCCCCCGGTGGGCAGAGAGAAAATTACGCGTCTGGAGGGTGCAACGTCAAATCCGCGGAGGGCATTCCCGGTCACATCATCGACCGGACACCAACTCCACCCCGGCGAAGGTCCGCTTGCCCCGGCGCAGCACCAGGAAGCGGCCGTGCAGCAGCGCCTCCGTCGGCACCGTGGCCTCGACGTCGGTCACCCGCTCGTTGTTGACGTAGGCGCCGCCCTCGGTGATCGCCCGCCGGGCCTCGTTGAGGCTGCTCACCAGTCCCGTCTCGCGGAGCAGCACCGCCACCGACGGCAGGCTCTGCACCGCTACCAGGCCGGTCTCGGCCAGCGCCGCCCGGAGGGTCTCGGCGGAAAGCTCGTCAAGGGTACCCCGGCCGAAGAGCGCCTGGCTGGCCGCGACCGCCTGCCGGGCCTCCTCGGCCCCGTGCACCAGTGCGGTCAGCTCCTCGGCGAGCGCCCGCTGGGCGACCCGGGCCGCCGGCCGCTCCGCCGTCGCCTTCTCCAACTCCTCGATCTCGGAATGCGAGCGGAAGCTGAAGTACCGGAGGTACTGCGCCACGTCCCGGTCGTCGGTGTTGACCCAGAACTGGTAGAAGGCGTACGGGCTGGTCATCGTCGGGTCGAGCCAGATCGCCCCGCCCTCGGTCTTGCCGAACTTCGTACCGTCGGCCTTGGTGACCAGCGGGGTGACGAAGGCGTGCACCGGCCCCGCACCACGGCGCCGCACGTAGTCGACGCCCGCAGTGATGTTGCCCCACTGGTCGGAACCGCCGAACTGCAACGTGCAGCCGTACCGCCGGTGCAGCTCGAAGAAGTCGTTCGCCTGGAGGAGCTGGTAGCTGAACTCGGTGTAGCTGATCCCGCTCTCCAGCCGGGCCTTGACCACCTCGCGGGCCAGCATCCGGTTGATCGGGAAGTGCTTGCCGACGTCGCGGAGGAACTCCGCCACCGACATCTCCCCGGTCCAGTCCAGGTTGTTGACCGGACGGGCGGCGTTGTCGCCCTCGTACGACATGAAGGGCGCGAGCTGCCTGCGGATCCGCTCCACCCAGCTCGCCACCACCTCCGGGCTGTTCAGCGTCCGCTCGCCCCGCTCGTTGGGGTCGCCGATCAGGCCGGTCGCCCCGCCGACCAGCAGCAGCGGGCGGTGCCCGGCGAGTTGCAGCCGGCGGGCCGTCAGCACCTGCAACAGGTTGCCGATGTGCAGGCTCGGCGCCGTGGGGTCGAACCCGACATAGAACGTCACCGGAGCGGAGCCGAAGTGCTCCGCCAGCTCGGCGGGATCGGTCGAGTCGAAGAGGAGTCCCCGCCACCGCAGGTCGTCGAGCGGAGACTCCCAGCCGGCAGGCGCGGCGGGGGGAAGGCTGCTATCGGTCACGGTGCAGATTGTCCACCATGCCGGCCGCCGGCCCGTACCCGGTTTGCGGTCCGGCGGCGGCGCCCGGGCGGGACGGGAGGCCGTTGACGGGACGGGACGGCCGAAGGGACGCTACCCGGGCCAGGGCGTGACAAATCCTTCGATCCCGCGGAGGCGTACCCCCGTGACCGTGCCGAGTCAGACCCGCCAGCCGGCGCCGAGCCCCGCCACCGACGGCCGCCTGGTGCACCTGCGCCGGGCCGGAGTCAGCCTGCTGCTGGACGCCACCGACCCGGGGGTGCCGGCGGTGCTGCACTGGGGCGCCGACCTCGGGCCGCTCACCGAGCCGGAACTCGCCGGCCTCGGCACCGCGCTCCGCCGGCCGGCCCGGCCCGGGACCCCGGAGGGCCGGCCGGTGGGCATCCTGCCCGAGCACACGTACGCCTGGTTCGGCCTACCCGGGCTCTCCGGGCACCGCGCCGGTCGCGACTGGTCGCCACGGTTCCGCCGCACCGACCTGCGGGTGCGCGACGAGCCGGGCGGAACCGGCGGAGAGCCGGCCGGGACGACCGCGACGATCGTGGTGAGCGCCACCGACGACGCCGCCCGCCTCGACCTGGTCATCGAGGTCGAACTCGACCCGGCCGGGCTGCTCCGGCTCCGCGCCGAGCTGACGAACCCGGCCGACGCCGACACCTACCAGCTGGCCGGGCTGCTGCTCGGACTGCCGGTGCCGCCGCAGGCGGACGAGCTGCTCGACCTGACCGGGCGGTGGTGCCGGGAACGCAGCCCGCAGCGGAGCCCGTTCACCGTCGGCACCCGGTCCCGGGAGAGCCGCCGGGGCAAGCCGGGCCTGGACGCCTCGCTGCTGATGGTGGCCGGTACGGCCGGCTTCGGCTTCCGGACCGGCGAGGTCTGGGGGGTACACCTCGGCTGGAGCGGCAACCACCGGCTGCACGCCGAACGGACCCCGGACGGCGAGGCGCTGCTCGCCGCCGGTGAGCTGCTGCTGCCCGGCGAGATCGCGCTGGCGCCGGGCGAGCGCTACCGGACGCCCTGGCTCTACGCGTCGTACGGCCGGGGGCTGGACGAGATGTCCGCCCGGTACCACGCACACCTGCGCCGAACGGGCCGGGTGGGGCATCGACCGCGGCCGGTGGTGGTGAACACCTGGGAGGCGGTCTACTTCGACCACGACCTCGACCGGCTCACCGCGCTGGCCGACGCCGCCGCCGAGGTCGGCGCGGAGCGATTCGTCCTGGACGACGGCTGGTTCCTGGGCCGGCGCGACGACCGGACCGGGCTCGGCGACTGGTACGTCGACCCGGCCGTCTGGCCCGACGGCCTGCATCCGCTGGTCGCACACGTACGCGGGCTGGGGCTGGAGTTCGGGCTCTGGGTCGAGCCGGAGATGGTCAACCCCGACTCGGAACTGGCCCGGGCCCATCCCGAGTGGATCCTCGGCACCGGCGGGCGGCTGCCCCGGTCGGCCCGCTGGCAGCAGGTGCTCGACCTGACCCACCCGGAGGCGTACGAGTACCTGCTCGGGCGGCTCGACGCGCTGGTCCGGGAGTACGACATCGACTACCTGAAGTGGGACCACAACCGGGACCTGCTCGACGCCGGGCACCAGCCGTCGGGGCGGCCCGGGGTGCACGGGCAGACCCTGGCGACCTACCGGCTCCTCGACACGCTGCGGGAACGGCATCCCCGGCTGGAGATCGAGTCGTGTTCCTCCGGCGGCGGCCGGGTCGACCTGGGCATCCTGGAACGGACCGACCGGATCTGGGGCAGCGACTGCATCGACGCCCTGGAACGGCAGTCGATCCAGCGCTGGACCCAGCTCCTGCTGCCGCCGGAACTGATCGGCTCGCACGTCGGCTCCGGCCGGGCGCACACCACCGGGCGTACCCACGATCTCGGCTTCCGGGCCGGTACCGCCTTCTTCGGCAGCTTCGGCATCGAGTGGGACCTGACCGCCGCCACCGGCGAGCAGCGGCAGGAACTGGCCTGGTGGGTGGCGCTCTACAAGCGGCACCGGGCGCTGGTGCACGGCGGGACGGTGGTCCGGGTCGACCATCCGGACCCGGCGCTCTGGGTGCACGGGGTGGTGGCACCGGACCGGTCCGAGGCGATCATGGCGATCGTCGCCGTGGCGACCGGGACCACGGTGAACCCCGGACCGGTACGCCTGCCCGGCCTCGATCCGGACCGCCGCTACCTGGTCCGGGCCGTCGCGCCGCCCGACGCCGCGCGGAGCCTGCCGGCGCCGCCGGCCTGGACCACCGACGGGGTACGGCTGACCGGGCGCAGCCTCGGCAACGCCGGCCTACAGGCTCCGCCGCTGCACCCGGAGCAGCTCCTGCTGCTGCACCTGGACGGCCGGTGACCCGCCTCGCCCGACGGCCGGCCGCGGTTTGCAGGGGCGGCCCGGGGGCGATCCGGGGCGGTCAGCGATCGGGGACCGTGACCAGGCCCGTCTGGTAGGCGACGATGACGAGTTGGGCGCGGTCCCGGGCGTGCAGCTTGCCGAGCAGCCGGCCGACGTGCGTCTTCACCGTGGCCGGACTGAGCCGCAGATGACCCGCGATCTCCGGATTGGACAGGCCGCGTCCGATCAGGGTCAACACCTCCCGCTCCCGGTCGGTCACCCCGGTCAGCTCCCGGGCCACCGGCCGGTCCGGTTCGGGCAACCGGGCGAACTCGGCGATCAGTCGACGGGTCACGCTCGGGGCGAGCAGCCCCTCACCGGCGGCGACCACCCGGATCGCCGTCAGCAGGTCCTCCGGCGGGGCGTCCTTGAGCAGGAAGCCGCTCGCGCCGGCCCGGATCGCCGCGTAGACGTACTCGTCGAGGTCGAAGGTGGTGAGGATCAGCACCCGGACCTGACCGGCGGCGGGTGAGGCGCTGATCCGCCGGGTCGCCTCGATGCCGTCCAGCTCCGGCATCCGGACGTCCATCAGCACCACGTCCGGGCGTTCCCGCTCGGCCAGCTCGACCGCCGCGGCGCCGGTGCCGGCCTCGCCGACCACGGTCAGCCCCGGCGTCGTCTCGATCAGCACCCGGAAGCTGCCCCGGAGCAGCGCCTGGTCGTCGGCGATCAGCACCCGGATCGGCTCGCCGGTCACCGCTCCCCTCCGGCCGACCCGCCCGCCGGACCCGCCTCGACCGCCAAGGGCGGCGCGTCGGCCAGCGGCGGCGCGTCGGCCGGCGGGGTCGGGCGCTCGGCGGGTCGGTACGGCAGCCGCGCCGAAACCCGGAAACCGCCCTCGGCGGTCGGCCCGGCCTCGAAGGTACCGACGTAGAGGTGGACCCGCTCACGCATGCCGATCAGACCCTGCCCCTTCGGATCCGCCGCCCGGACCGGTCGACCCGGCTCGTTGGTCACCTCGACCCGCAACTCGCCGTCGGCACCGGTCACCTCGATCCGGCACCGTACCGGCCCCGCGTGCTTGACCACGTTGGTCAGCGCCTCCTGCACGATCCGGTATCCCGAGCGGCCGACGTCCTCCGGCGGCTCCGCCCCGGCGGGCAGCTCCAGCACCAGCTCCGCGACGATCCCGGCCGCCGTCGCCCGGTCCAGCAGGCCCGGCAGGTCGGCCAGGCCCGGCGCGGGAGCGAACTCGACCGGGGCACCCGGTGCGCCGCTGCGCAGCACGCCGAGGGTACGGCGCAGCTCCGCCAGCGCACTGCGGCTGGTCGCCTCGATGTCCCGCAGCGCGTCCCGAACCTCCTGCGGCCGGGACTCCGCCACATGGTTGGCGATCGCCGCCTTCACCGTGATCACGCTCATGCTGTGCGCCACGATGTCGTGCAGCTCGCGGCTGATCCGCAGCCGCTCGTCGACCGTCGCCTGCCGGGCCAGCTCCGCCGCCGACCGGGAGGTGTACGCGCGCCGCTCGCGTACCGCCCGGCCGAGGATCCAGGTCGCGATCAGGAGCAGCGCCATGAAGCCGAGCCCCGTGATCGCCTCGTCCCAGTCCGAGGTCTTCGGCAGGACCGCGACCACGGCACCGGCCAGCACCAGCAGCAGGGCCGGCACCGAGCGGCGCAGCTCGGTGACCAGCGCCACCTGGTAGAGCGCGAAGGCGACCGCGATGACGACGGAGATCGAGGCGTAGATCGGCACCACCTCGACCAGTACCGCGCTGAACGCGCTGATCGTCACCACCGCCAGCACCGGTACGGGCCAGCGGCGGCGTACCGCGATCGGCGCCGTGATGACGACCATGAAGAGCAGGGAGAGCCAGACCGGCTCCCGGACCAGCGGATCGGGGTACCCGGTCGCCGCGGGCGGGTCGGCGGCGGCGTACCCGCAGATCACCGCCAGGCCGAGCGCCGCCAGCACGTCCAGGGCGATCAGGTCGACCCGGCGCAACCGGCGGGTCAGCAGCGGACGCGGCTGGACGGCACTCATCCGTCGACGGTAGCGGCCCGGCCACCCGGCCGCGTCCACCCGGAGCGGGTCATCCTCCGGGCTGACCCGACCGGCGTCGCCCCGGCCGGGATAGCCCGCAGGGCCGGGCCGGAAGTGACGGCTCCGCTCCGATGTGCCGGGGCCGCCGATGGCCGATCTTCGAGGGCATGACGCGACGAGAGGAAACACCGGAGCTGACCGCCGCCGTACGGCTGCGGGAGGTCGTCCGGGCGTACGGCAGCGGAGTCCGGCGGGTGGCCGCGCTGGACGGGGTGACGGTCAACTTCGACCGGGGCACCTTCACCGCCGTGATGGGTCCGTCCGGCTCCGGCAAGTCGACCCTGCTGCACTGCGCCGCCGGGCTCGACCGGCCGACCGGCGGCACGGTCACCATCGACGGCACCGACCTCGGCACCCTCGGCGAGACCGCGCTGACCCTGCTGCGCCGGGCCCGGGTCGGGTTCGTCTTCCAGTCGTACAACCTGGTGCCGGCGCTGACCGCGGCGCAGAACGTGGCGCTGCCGCTGCGGCTGGCCGGCCGCCGGCCCGACCCGGCCGAACTGGACGCGACGCTGGCCGAGGTCGGCCTGGCCGGACGGGGCCGGCACACCCCGGACGAACTCTCCGGCGGCGAGCAGCAGCGGGTGGCGATCGCCCGGGCCCTGATCAGCCGGCCGGCGGTGCTCTTCGCCGACGAGCCGACCGGGGCGCTGGACACCCGGACCTCCCGGGACATCCTGCGGCTGCTGCGCGGCCTCGTCGACCAGCACCGGCAGACGGTGGTGATGGTGACGCACGACCCGGTGGCCGCCGCCTACGCCGACCGGGTCGTGCTGCTCGCCGACGGCCGGGTGGTGGACGAGCTCGGCGGCGACCTGGCGGCGGAGACCATCGCGGCCCGGATGACCAGGTTGGAGCCGGCATGCTGAGCTTCGCCGCGCTGCGCGCCCGGTGGACGGGGCTGCTCGGCCCGTTCGTCGCGCTCTGCCTCGGCGTGGCGCTGATGTCGGCGACCGCGCTGATCCTGGTCTCCGCGCAACCCCGGGTGCCGGACCGGTACGCCGGGGCGGAGGTGCTGGTCGCGGCGCCTCCCGTCGAGGCGGTGTCGGGCACCTTTCCGGAGCGCCGCCCGTGGTCGCCGGAGCGGACCGCCGAACTGACCGGGCGGCTCGCCGCGCTGCACGGGGTCACGGCGGCGGTACCGGACCGGTCGTTCTACGCCCAGGCGGTGCTCGACGGCCGGCCGGTCGGCGAGCCCGCGCCCGGCGACCCGCAGGGGCACGGCTGGTCGAGTGCCGCGCTGGCGCCGTACCGGCTGGTGGCGGGGAGCCCGCCCGGCCGGCCGGACGAGGTGGTGCTGGACCGCGCGCTCGGGCTCGCCCCGGGCAGCCCGGTCACCCTGCTGACCGCGAGCGGGCCGGCCGGGTACACCGTCGCCGGCACCGTGGACGGGCCCGGCTTCTACCTCGCCGACCCGGTCGCCGCGCCGCTGTCCCGGGGCGTCCGGCTGATCGGCCTGGTACTCGCGGACGACGCCGACCCGGCGGCGGTACGGGCGGCGGCCGAGGCGGTCGTCGGCCGGGACGGCACCGTGCTGACCGGCGCCGACCGGGCGCAGGTCGAACCGCCCCGGGACGCACGTACCCGCTGGATCGGCATGCAGGTGCTGACCGCGATGACGGCGCTGGCCGGATTCGTCTCGATCTTCGTCGTCGCCTCCACCTTCGCGTTCGGGGTCGCCCAGCGGCGTCGGGAGTTCGGGCTGCTGCGTACCGTCGGCGCCACCCCGGGGCAGCTCCGCCGGCTGATGTACGCCGAGGCGCTGGTGGTCGGTGCCGTCGGGGCGGCCGTGGGGGCGGTGCTCGGTACCGCCTGCGCGCCGGCCTTCGGCGCCCTGCTGGTCGACGCCGGTTTCCAGCCCGCCGGGTTCCGGGTGCGGATCGAGCCCTGGCCGCCGGCCGCGGCCTACCTGGTGGGGCTGGTCGTCGCCCTGCTCGGAGTCTGGTCGGCGTCCCGCCGGGCCGGTCGGGTACGGCCGCTGGAGGCGCTGCGGGAGGCGGTGGTGGACCGGCGGCCGATGTCCCGGTCCCGGTGGATCGGCGGGATCGTCGTCACCGCGCTGGGGCTGCTGCTGACCGTACTGCTGGCCGGGGCGGGCCCGGACGAGATCGTGAACTACGCCCTGTACGCCTCGATGGCGCTGACCGGTGGGCTGACCCTGCTCGCCCCGGTACTGGTGCCGCCGCTGACGTACGCGCTCACCTGGCCGCTGGGACGGCTGCGGGGTGCGACCGGGATGCTGGTGCGGCGCAACGCGCTGACGGCGGTGCGGCGTACCGCGTCGACGTCGGCGCCGATGCTGCTCACGGTCGGGTTCACGGTGCTGATCGCCGGTTCGGTGGCGACGTCGACCGGCGCGTACGCCAGCCGGGACGCGGGGGCGATCCGGGCCGGTTCGGTGCTCGTCCCGGACGGCACGCCCGGACTGTCGGACGCGGCGGTGGCCACCGTCGGAGGCACGGCGCTGCTGCCCAGCACCGTCTACGCCGACCCGCCCGGCGGTACGGCGACCGGTGCCGGTGAGCCGTTGGCCGCCGCCGGCGTGGACCCGGTCGGGTTCGCCCGGGTGAACGGGCGGCTGAGCGTCGTCTCCGGGGACTTCGCGGCCTTCCGGGGGCCGGAGACCGCGGTGGTGACCGCCGGGCTCGCCGAGCGGTTCGGCTGGTCGGCGGGGGGCGGCGCGACGCTCGGCTATCCGGACGGCAGCAGCGGGCCGGTCCGGGTGGCGGCGGTGGTCGCCGACGGCTCCATTCCGGCGCAGTTGCTGCTGGCCCGGGAGGTGGTCCGGGCGCACGATCCGTCGGCGCTCACCGAGGCGGTCTTCACCACGGCGGCGACCGGCCCCGACGACGGCGGAGCGGACCGTCGGGCCGTACTCGGGGCCCGGCTGGTCGGTGTCGCGGAGTACGCGGCGGAGCGGGATGCGGCCGAGGATCGGCTGGTCTGGCTGGCCACGCTGATCCTGATCGGGGTCTCGGCCGGCTACACCGCGATCGCGCTGGCGAACACGCTGCTGATGGCGACCGCGCACCGGGCCCGGGAGCTGCTGCTGTTGCTCCGGGCCGGTGCCACCGTCCGGCAGGTGCTCGGCACGGTGGCCGCCGAGTCGGGGTTGGTGCTGGCGATCGGCACCGCGCTCGGCCTGCTGGTGCCGGCGGTCGCGTTGCTGGCGATCCGCTCGGCGCTGAGCGAGCAGCTCGGGGTACCGGTCGGACTGGTCGTGCCCGGGTGGACGATCGGGTCGGTGGTGGCCGGGTGTGTGGTGCTGGCGCTGGCCGCCAGCGTGCTGCCGGCCCGGCTGATCCTGCGGGCCGGTCCGGGCGGCGCCGGGCCCCGGGTGGAGTGACTGGGGGAACCGGTCGGACGACCGTGGCTGCGCCGCTCGGTGCCGCCACGGTCGTCCGGCACGGCGAAGGTCGGGCTGGAGTGCGAGCCGGACCGGGTATCGGGGTTGACTAGCCGGACCACCGGGTCAACAATCCCTATGGGTTAGATGGGGAATAAGCGCAACGCTGCGTGGTCCGCCCCAGCCCGTACCCGCTCCTGGTACGGACCCGTCGTCCGAACTGTCGGCGCTGGCTCCGGCCGGAACGCCCCGGCCGTCAGCTCGGTCAGGCCTCCCCTCGACCACCTTTCCGGGAAGGAACGCCCGTGCGAAAACTTCTGCTCCTCGCCCTGGTAGGGCTCGGTGCGCAGCTCGTCGACGGCAGTCTCGGCATGGCGTACGGCGTCACCTCCACCACCCTGCTGCTGGCGATCGGCACCAACCCGGCGGCCGCGTCCGCCACCGTGCACCTGGCCGAGATCGGCACCACCCTCGCCTCCGGCGCCGCGCACTGGCGGTTCGGCAACGTCGACTGGAAGGTGGTCGCCAAGATCGGCATACCGGGTGCGGTCGGCGCCTTCGCCGGCGCCACCTTCCTGTCCAGCCTCTCCACCGAGGTCGCCGCGCCGATCATGGCGCTGCTGCTGCTCACCCTCGGGATCTACATCCTGGTCCGGTTCACCGCGGCCGGCATCCCCCGGGACCGCCTCGGCCAGCCGCTGCGCAAGCGGTTCCTCGCCCCGCTCGGCCTGCTCGCCGGCTTCGTCGACTCGACCGGTGGCGGCGGATGGGGACCGGTCGGCACCCCGGCGATCCTGGCCAGCGGCCGGATGGCGCCCCGCAAGGTGATCGGCTCGATCGACACCAGCGAGTTCCTGGTCGCGGTCGCCGCGAGCCTCGGTTTCCTGGTCGGCCTGGGCAGCGAGAACGTCAACTTCGCCTGGGTTCTCGCGCTGCTGCTCGGCGGCGTGGTCGCCGCGCCGATCGCCGCCTGGCTGGTCCGGCACATCCCGCCCCGGATCCTCGGCTCGGCGGTGGGTGGCGTGATCATCGTGACCAATGCCCGTACCCTGCTGCGCAGCGACTGGATCGACGCGCCGGACGGCGTACGGTACTCCGTCTACGCGGCGATCTACCTGATCTGGGCGCTCGCGCTGGCGTACTCGATCCGGCAGTACCGGGCGCACCGGGACGAGGAGACCGTCGAGGCGATCGACACCATCGCGCCGGCCGCCGAGGCCGAGCCCAGCGAGAAGAGTTCCACGCCCACTCCGGCCTGAGCCGCGAGGCGCACCCGACGTGCACGGCGGCCGTGACCTTCCTGGTCACGGCCGCCGTCGTAGGTCTGCTGCCCGGACGGGCTACTGCGCCGCCAGGACGTCCACCACGAACCGGAGCGGGCCGGCCGGGGCACCGCCGGTCGGGTTGTCGCCGTAGGCGAGGTCCGTCGGAATGTCGATCTGCACCCGGCTGCCGACCTTGACCCCCACCAGCCCCTGGTCCATGCCGGGAATCATGCCGCCGACCTGGAGCGGGACCGGCTGGCCCTGCCTCCACGAGGAGTCGAACTCCTGACCCGTGGCGTAGTAGACACCGACGTAGTTGGCCGTGATCGTCTGCCCGTTCTGCACCGCAGGGCCGGTGCCCTCGATCAGCGGAGTGACGGTGAGCTTGGTCAACTCGCCCTTGCCGGCCTCGACGGTGGGTCGTTCCGCCAGCCGGGGATCCAGGTCGGCCGGCGGCCGGGACGGCGCCCCGGGGCTCTCCGGCGGGGCGGTCGGCTCCGGCGGGGCGGTCGGCTCGGCGGCCGGCGGGGTGGTCGCACTCGCCACCGGCGCGGCCGACGAGCGGGGCGCGTCCTCCATCACCTGCGGCAGCACGACGACGGCGGCGACGCCCAGCCCGGCCAGGAGGATTCCGACGGTCCCGCCGGCCACCCGCTGCACACGGGCCCGGTTCGCGGCGGCCTGGGCCGCGGCCGCCTCCGCGGCGGCCCGGCGCTCCTGCTTGGTCGGACGCCGCTGGCTCGTCGGCCCCGGCTGCTCGGGGGTCTGGACCGGATCGCTCATCTGATCTTGCACTCCTCGGGGGGAAATGGAGCAGGGCGGGACGCCGTCGGCCCGTCGAACGGCTCCGCACACCGTACCCGCGTCGATGCTGCCGACGTCGGCTCGGTCCGGCGGGACCGGCCGGTACCCACGGAGATAGCCGACCACGTCGGGTCAGATGTCTCGGATGTCCGTTCTGGCAGTGGCGGTGCCGGAGCTGGCCGTTCCGTCACCGCCGTTCGGCGTCGGCCAAGGTCAGCCCACCGGGGAGGGGTTCTCCGGCTGCGCGCGCCCGTCCAGCCGCTGGTGGTCCCGGATGATGTCGGCGTAGCGCAGCCCGCTCGCCTTCATCGTCCGGCGCTGGGTGGCGTAGTCGACGTGCACCAGGCCGAACCGCTTGTCGTAGCCGTACGCCCACTCGAAGTTGTCCAGCAGCGACCAGTAGAAGTAGCCCTCCACCGGTACCCCCCGGGCGGCCGCCGCCGCGACGGCCTGGACGTGCTCCTCCAGGTACGCCGTCCGCTCCTTGTCCTCGATCCCACCCTCGGCGGTGACGCTGTCCGGCCAGGCCGAACCGCTCTCGGTGACCAGGATCCGGGCCGGGGCGTACCGCTCGGTCACCGAGACCAGCAGCTCCTCCAGCCCGGTCGGGTACGCCTCCCAGCCCATCGCGGTCTGCGTCGAGCCGGGCACCGGGATCTGCCGGGCGTGCGGCACCGGGCCGTCCGGGTCGTCGACGATGACCTGCCGGAAGTAGTAGTTCAACCCGAGGAACTCGGTCGGGGTGGCGATGCACTCCAGGTCACCGGGGCGGACCGGCGGCTCGACGCCGTAGACCTCCAGCATGTCGGTCGGGTAGCCCCGCCCGTAGAGCGGGTCCAGCCACCACCGGTTGACGTGCCCGTCGGCCCGGACCGCCGCCGCCACGTCCTCCGGCCGGTCGCTGCCCGGCTCGCACGGACTCGGGTTGAGCACGATGCCGACCGAGGCCGGCCGGCTCGCCGCCGCCCGCACCGCCGCCGTGGCGAGGCCGTGCCCGAGCAGCGTGTGGTGCGAGGCGGCGACCGCCCGGGTGAGGTCCTGCTCGCCGGGGGCCATCCGGCCCTCCAGGTGCCCGATCCAGGAGACGCAGAGCGGCTCGTTCACCGTCACCCAGTCGGTGACCCGGTCGCCGAGCGCGCCGGCCACCACCGAGGCGTAGTCGGCGAACGCCTCGGCGGTGGCCCGCGCCGGCCAGCCACCCCGGTCCTGGAGCGCCTGCGGCAGGTCCCAGTGGTAGAGCGTGACCAGCGGCCGGATCTCGGCCGCCAGCAGCGCGTCGACCAGCCGGTCGTAGAAGGCCAGCCCGGCCGGGTTGACCCGGCCGGTGCCGTCCGGCATCACCCGGGGCCAGGCCACCGAGAAGCGGTACGCGTCGACGCCGAGCCGGCGCATCAGGGCCACGTCCTCCGGCCAGCGGTGGTAGTGGTCGCACGCCTCGTCGCCGGTGTCGCCGTTGTCGACGTTGCCGGGCACCCGGCTCCAGGTGTCCCAGATGGACGGGCTGCGGCCGTCCACACCGACAGCCCCCTCGATCTGGTACGCCGCGGTGGCGACGCCCCAGGTGAAGTTCGGTGGCAGCTTGGACAGATCCGGCATCGGTCGACTCTCCTTTGGATGGTTCAGAGCCTGCTGACCGCGCGGGTCTCGGTCCGGGTCGGACGGTGGCTCGACGGGCAGGACGGACAGGCGGGCTACTTGACCGCTCCGGCGGTCAGCCCGGCGACGAAGTAGCGTTGCAGGGCGAGGAAGCCGATCACCACCGGGATGCTCACCACCACCGAGGCGGCCATCGCCTGGTTCCAGTAGACGTTGTACTGGGTGGCGTAGCCCTGGAGCCCGACGGCGAGGGTACGACTGTTCTCGTCGGTCATCACCGAGGCGAAGAGCACCTCCCCCCAGGCGGTCATGAAGGCGTAGACGGTGACCGCGACGATCCCGGGCACCGCCGTCGGGAGGATCACCTGGAAGAGCGTGCGCAGCGGTCCGGCCCCGTCGACCTGGGCCGCCTCGTCGAGCCCGCGCGGGATCGAGTCGAAGTAGCCGACCAGCATCCAGATGGAGAACGGCAGCGAGAACGTGAGGTAGGTGATGGTCAGCCCGAGCCGGCTGGCGTACAGCTCGATCCCGGTGACGTTGCCCAGGTTGACGTAGATGAGGAAGAGCGGCAGCAGGAAGAGGATGCCGGGGAACATCTGCGTCGAGAGGACCGTGACCGAGAAGAGCTGCCGGCCGCGGAACCGGTAGCGGCTGATCGCGAAGGCGGCGAAGATGGCGATCGCCACCGAGATCACCGCGGCGGAGCTGGCCACCAGCAGGCTGTTCACCAGATAGCGGCCGAGCGGCACCGTCTGCCACATGTCCACGAAGGGCTGGAAGGTGACCCGGCTGGGCAGCCAGGTGAAGGCGCCCTGCACGTCGCGCAGCGGCTTGAGCCCGGAGCTGACCATCACGTACAGCGGGGCGAGGACGAAGAGGGTCAGCAGGCTGAGCACGATGCGGCGGGCCCAGCGTTCGCCGGTTGACTCACGCATGCTCTCTCCTGCGGTTGGTGACGAGCAGGTAGACGGCGGTGACGACCAGCAGGAAGAGCAGCAGCGCCACCGACATCGCCGACCCGAGCCCGAAGTTCCAGGTGACGAAGGAACTCTGGTAGATGTGGATCGAGATCAGGTCCGCCTGCCTCGGCGCGGAGCCGCCGAAGAGCACGTACGGGGTGTTGAAGTCGTTGAAGGTCCAGAGGAAGAGGACCAGCAGCAGCACCTGGTTGACCGGCCGGAGCATCGGCAGGGTGACGTCGCGCAGCCGCCGCCAGAAGTTCGCGCCGTCGATCGCGGACGCCTCGTAGAGTTCCGGCGGCACGTTCTGCAACCCGGCCATCAGGCAGAGGAAGGCGAACGGCCAGGACTTCCAGACCGAGACGATCAGCAGGGCGACGAAGCTGTTCTCCCCGATCAGCCAGAACGGCGGGTTCGCCCCGTCGATCAGGCCGAGCTGGTCGAGGGCGTGGTTCACCAGGCCGGTGTCCCGCTGGAACATGAAGGTCCAGGTGATCACGGCGGTGTAGACCGGCAGCGCGTACGGGGTGAGGAAGAGGGTACGCAGCAGCGCCCGGCCCCGGAACGGCCGTTGCAGGAAGACCGCGGCGGCCAGCCCGAGCATCCAGGAGAAGCCCACCGAGAGCGTGGTGTAGAGCGCGGTGACCCAGAACGAGTGCAGCAGGTCCTTACCGGTCGCGGAGCCGAAGTCGAAGGTGACCCGGTAGTTCTCGAAGCCGGTGAAGGGTGCGGTGGACCAGTCCCGGATGTGGAACTGGGTCAGTTCGAGCAGGCTCATCCAGACCCCGACGAGCATCGGGACCACGTGGATGCCGAGTTCGAGCAGGGCGGCCGGGACGAGCAGCAGGTACGGCAGGTACGTCCGCCGTACGGTGCGGCGCCCGCGCGGACGCGGCGGGCCGTCCTGCGCTGGTCGCCCGGCGGGCCGTACGGGGCCGGGCGCGGTGGTGGTGGCCATCGGATCCTCTCAGGGTGGACCGTGGAGGGGGCGGCGGTCCCCCTCCACGGTCAACCGTCGGCGTCGCGGCTCAGCTGCCCATCTTCTGTTGCGCTACGCCGAGCTTCTCCTTCACCTGCGCCTCGGTGACGGCCTTGCCGCCCGCCGCGTCGGCGAAGAGTTCCTTCATGGCGGTACCGACCAGGGTCTCGAACTGGCTCTCCTCCGGCACCTGCGGCAGCGGTGCGGCGGTGGAGCCGAGCACCTCGCCCAGCACCTTCTGCTCCGGCGCCTGGAACGCCGGGTCGGCGCTGGCCGGCTTGACCGACGGCAGCGAGCCGTAGGTCTTGTTGAGGATCACCTGCTCCGCGTCGCTGGTCATGAACTTGACGAACTGGAGCGCACCCTCGCGGTTCTCGGTGTGCTTGAAGACCGCGATGTTGATGCCGGCCACCATGCTGTTGACCTTCTTGCCGCCGGGCGGCGGGGTGGCCGGGAACGGCACCGGGGCGATCCCCCACTCGTCCGGGCTCATCCCCTGTGCCTTGAGGTTCGACCCCGCGGCCTGCCAGAGCAGCATCGCCGCCTTGCGGTTGGCGAAGTCGGCGACGGACTGGTTCTGGGCGTACTCGGCGTTGCTCGGGTTGACGATCTTGTCAACCGCCATCAGGTCGATGTACCGCTTGACCGCCGCGACGTTCTGCGGGGTGTCGAAGGTCGGCTTGCCGGCGGAGTCGAACCACTCGCCGCCCCACTGCTGGCCGAAGGTGAAGGCGTGGTGGGAGTTCTCCGACGGGTTGGCGCCCTCCACGGCCAGGCCCCACTGGCCGGACCTGGTCAGCTTCTTGCCGGTCTCGACCAGCTCCTCCCAGGTGGCGGGCGGGGTGGTGACGCCGGCGTCGGTGAACATCTTCTTGTTGTAGTAGAGCGCGTACGCCAGGCTGTAGAGCGGCACGGCGGCCGGCGGCTTGCCGGGGGCGCCGGCGGCGGCCAGCGCGGCCGGCACGAAGCGGTCCTTGCCGCCCACCTCGCCCAGGGTCGCGTCGTCGAACGGGATCAGCGCGTTGGTGGCCTGCAACGAGGCCGACCAGGTGTTGCCGATGTTCACCACGTCCGGGCCCTTGCCCGAGGTGGCGGCGGCGAGCAGTCGGTTGAGCAGATCCGACCAGGGCACGACCTCGAGGTTGACCTTGATGCCGGTCTGCTGCTCGAACTTGTCCAGCTCCGGCTGGAGGGTCTGCTTGTCGAACTCGATGCTGGCGCCCTGGTTGCTGGCCCAGTAGGTGAGCGTCTTCGCGGCGCCCTCGGACGAGCCGCCGGAGTCGCCGCAGGCGGCGAGGGAGGCGGTCGTCAGCAGCGCCGCGACAGCCATAGCGAGGTGTCGTCTGGACACGACTTGCCCTTCTGCGTCGGCCGGCGGCCTCGTCGGCCCGTCGGCGGGTGGCGCCGGAGCGGGGGCCGTGGGCGGCCGGGGTGGTGGGGCGGTACGGGCACGATCACCGTCGGCGGGGGATGGAGCGAGCCACCGAAGGGGGTTCCATCAAGGCTTAATTTACGCGGTTATTAAAGTGTCTGGTGGCTCGCCCGTCAAGGACGAGCCGTACAGTGACTCCCGGTGACCCGGGTTTATCGAGGTGGTGGGTGGACCTGGAACGGACGACGAACCGGATCGTGCGACAGCGCAACCGGTCCGCCCTGCTGTCGAAGTTGTTCCTCGAGGGTCCGCTGACCCGGCAGGATCTCGCCCGCTCCACCGGGTTGAGCCAGCCCGCCGTCAGCAACGTGGTCGGCGACCTCATCGGGGCCGGTTTGGTGGTCGAGGCCGGCGCCGTGGAGTCCGACGGCGGCCGCCCCAGCATGATGCTCCGGGTCGCCCCCCGGTACGCCCTGGTCGCCGGGGTCGACGTCGGCGAGACCCGGATCCGGGTCGAACTCTTCGACCTGGCGATGACGATGCTGGCCAGCGCCGACTACCCGCTCGACGCGGCCGGGCCCGAACCGGCCGCCGTGGTCCGGCACATCCTGGCCGGGCTGGACGCCGTCACCACGCAGGCCGGGGCGACCCGCTCGGAGATCCTCGGCGTCGGCATCGGCGTCTCCGGCGTGGTGGTGCAGGGCGGCGAGGCGATCGTGCACGCCCAGACCCTCGGCTGGCACGGCGTACCGCTGGAGCGGCTGATCCGCGCCGAGGTCGACCTGCCGGTGCACGTCGACAACGGCGCGAAGACGCTGGGCCAGGCCGAGATGTGGTTCGGGGCCGGCCGGGGCAGCCGGCACGCCGTCTTCGCGCTGGTCGGCTCCGGGGTCGGCGCGGCGGTGGTGACCAACGGGGTGATGTACCGGGGCGTCTCCAGCAGCGCCGGCGAGTGGGGGCACACCACCCTGGTCTACGACGGCCGCGCCTGCCGGTGCGGCGCCCGGGGCTGCCTGGAGGCGTACGTCGGGGCGGAGGGGATCATCGACCGTTACCGGGAGGCCCGGCGCGGCCACGCCGTACCCGGTGCCGACGAGGAGTCCCAGTTGGGCGCCCTGATCGAGGCGGCGGACCGCTCCGCGACCGCCCGCCGGGTGCTGACCGAGACGGCCGGTTACCTCGGCGCCGGGGTGGCGAACCTGATCAACCTGTTCAACCCGGAACGGGTGGTGCTGGGCGGCTGGGCCGGGGTGGCGCTCGGCGCCCACCTGCTGCCGGCAATCCGCGAGGCGGCGGCGGGTCAGGCGCTGCACCAGCCGTACGAGCAGGCCACCATCGAGCTGGGTCAGCTCGGGATCGACGCGGTGGCGCTCGGTGCCGCCACCCTGCCGGTCGCCCGGCTGCTCGCCGCAGGTGGGCTCCGCAACTGACCGGCGCGTTCGGCACCGCCTCCGCTCCATCGATCAACCCTTGATGCGTGTTCCGGCATTCGGGATAAATTACGTTGTAATAAATTGATGTCTTGACGGCGGCGGAACCCGGGCGCAACACTCGTGATCCTGCGAGAGCGCTCTCTACCGTCCACACCCGACCGGTCGACGCCGCCCGCCGTCGGTCGTTTCCGCAGGTCGGCACCGACCTCTCGGGCTACCCCACCGCACCCCCGCGCAGCAGGCCGACCGCAGCACACCCGCGGTCGGCACCACACACCGCCACTGGCCCGCCGCTCCGGACCCCGAGGAGCGGCCGGCGCCAGACACCTCCGCACGGACAGGCAGGGTCATGATTTTTCATCGTTTTCCTCCCCGAGGGCATCCCGGCGGCCGCCGCCGACCGCGCCGGCTGGCCGGCGTACTCGCGGCCACGCTGCTGCTCGCCCTGACCCCGTTCGCCGGCCCCGCCCCGGCGGCGAGCGCCGCACCGGCGCTGATCTCGCAGGGCAGGCCGGCGACGGCCTCGTCCAGCGAGGGCGGCGCCTTCACCGCGTCGGCCGCCGTGGACGGGAACACCGGCACCCGCTGGTCCAGCGCGTTCAGCGATCCACAGTGGATCCAGGTCGACCTCGGCGCGAGCGCCACGATCAGCCAGGTCGTGCTGCGCTGGGAGGCGGCCTACGGCCGGGCGTTCCAGATCCAGGTCTCCGAGAACGCCAGTAGCTGGAACACCGTCTACACGACCAGCACCGGCACCGGCGGCACCCAGACGCTGAACGTCACCGGCACCGGCCGGTACGTCCGGATGTACGGCACCGCCCGGGCCACCGGATACGGGTACTCGCTCTGGGAGTTCCAGGTCATCGGCGAGTTCGGCGGCGGTGGCCCCGGCCCCGGCGATCCCCCGGTCGAACCGACCGACCCGCGCAACCCGAACCTCGGGCCGAACACCTTCGTCTTCGACCCGTCGACGCCGACCTCCACCATCCAGGGCCGGCTGAACTCGCTCTTCACCGAGCAGGAGACGGCGCAGTTCGCCCCCCGGCGGTACGCGGTGCTGTTCAAGCCCGGCACCTACACCGCCGACGTCAACCTCGGCTTCTTCACCCAGGTCGCCGGGCTCGGCATGTCACCGGACGACGTCAACCTGAACGGGCACGTCCGGGTCGAGGCGTTCTGGATGGGCGGCAACGCCACCCAGAACTTCTGGCGGTCGGCCGAGAACCTCTCGGTCACCCTGCCCGCCGGCACCATCGTCGAACGCTGGGCGGTCTCCCAGGCGGCGCCGTACCGGCGGATGCACCTGCGCGGCGCCGGCAACCAGATCCAGTTGTGGAACGGCGGCGACGGCTGGTCCAGCGGCGGGCTGATGGCCGACACCAAAATCGACGGTACGGTCGTCTCCGGCTCGCAGCAGCAGTGGTACTCCCGCAACAGCGAGTTCGGCAGCTGGAACGGCTCGGTCTGGAACATGGTCTTCACCGGGGTCGCCGGTGCGCCGGCACCGCACTTCCCGAACCCGTCGCACACGGTGGTCGCGCAGACCCCGGTGGTCCGGGAGAAGCCGTTCCTCTACGTCGACGGCACCGGCGAGTACCGGGTCTTCGTGCCGGCGCTGCGCAGCAACAGCCAGGGCACCAGCTGGTACAACAAGACCCCGGCCGGCTCGTCGATCTCGCTGAGCCAGTTCTTCGTCGTCCGGCCCGGCACCAGCGCGGCGACCATCAACGCCGCACTCGCCCAGGGCAAGAACCTGCTCTTCACCCCGGGCCTCTACCGGACCACCGAGACGATCCGGGTGACCCGGCCGGACACCGTGGTGCTCGGGCTCGGCCTGGCCACCATCGAGCCGCAGAACGGCGTCACCGCGATGACCGTGGCCGACGTGGACGGCGTCAAGGTCGCCGGCATCATGTTCGAGGCTGGCGCGACGAACTCGTCGGTGCTGATGGAGGTCGGCCCGGCCGGCTCCTCGGCCAGCCACGCCGGCAACCCGACCTCGCTGCACGACGTCTTCTTCCGGATCGGCGGCGCGGTACCCGGCAAGGCCACCACCAGCCTGCGGATCAACAGCCACAACGTGATCGGCGACCACATGTGGCTGTGGCGGGCCGACCACGGTGACCCCGGCACGTACGGCTGGAACATCAACACCGCCGACACCGGGCTGGTGGTGAACGGCAACAACGTCACCATGTACGGCCTCTTCGTCGAGCACTACCAGAAGACCGAGGTGATCTGGAACGGCAACGGCGGCCGGACGTACTTCTTCCAGAACGAGAAGCCGTACGACCCGCCGAACCAGGCGGCGTTCATGAACGGGTCCACCCGGGGCTATCCGGCGTACAAGGTGGCCGACTCGGTGACCAGTCACGAGGCATGGGGCCTGGGCAGCTACTGCTACTTCAACGTGAACCCGGCGGTGGTCAACGAGCGCTCCTTCGAGGTGCCGGTCACCTCGGGGGTCCGGTTCCACAACATGGTGACGGTCTCGCTCGGCGGGGTCGGCACGATCAACCGGATCATCAACAACTCCGGCGGCACCGCCAACACCGCCAACCAGGTGCAGTACCTGAACAACTTCCCGTAGGCCGGCACCCGGCACAACGGCACCCGGCACCACGGCACCTGGCACCACGGCGGCTGGCTCCGGCGGACGCGTCCGGCGGGGCCAGCCGTCGGCCGGTACCCGCCGCAGCTCCGGGCTTGCGGGGGACGGCTACGGTCGACGGCCGGCCGGTCGGTCGGGGCTACGCCGGCGTGGCACGTGCCGGCGGTAGTCGCTGACCGTCGGGTCGCCGTCGATCCAGAACCGCCACGGGACGTCGTGCGCCCCGGTGACGCCGACCCGGGGACCGGCGGCGATCGCCTCCGGCGGCAGCGGCGCGGCCGGCGGGCGGAGGCGTACCGGACCGTCGCCGAGCAGGTAGCGGCCGTAGACGGCCCGGTCCAGGCCGAGCGCCGCGCAGAGCCGGGCGGGTCCGCGGGCCAGGTCCACGTCCCGGCGTACGGCGGTGCGCCGGCTCCGGGCGATCTCCAGCCCGTCGACCACCTCGCCGGCCCGGAGCAGTACCGCCGACGCCTCTCCGTCCGGCCCGGTCACCACGTTCACGCACCAGTGCATCCCGTAGGTGAAGTACGCGTAGGCGTGCCCGGCCGGGCCGAACATCACCGCGTTACGCGGGGTACGCCCACGGTGCGCGTGCGACGCCGGGTCCCCGCCGCTGCCGGCGTACGCCTCCACCTCGGTGAGCCGGACGGTGACGCCGCCCGCCGAGAGGGTGGCACCGAGCAGCCCGCGCGCCGCCGGCACCACCGGTCCGGCCAGCAGTGCGGCGAAGTCGTCGACCGACGTCATCCGGCAAGGACATCACGGGCGGCCGGTCGCGCTCCGGGCGGGGTCCCCGGCTCCTGCGCGGCTCCCCGGGCGTACCACCCCGGAACGGCTCTCCGAAGTCGGTGCGCCGGCATCGCCGGGCGGCTCGGCGCTGAGGTGTCGGCGGGCCAGCGTGACGAAGCCGTCGGCGTCGTCGACGTAGACCCGCAGCTCGTGTACGGGTTCACCGGTGCCCTTCGGCACCGGGAGCACGGTCGGCTTGCGCAGCAGGATGTCGACGGTGGTCTGGCTGGAGACGCCGATGTTGAGCACGGCCCGGGTGTCGGTCCGCTCCACCTGCACGGTGCGGCCGGATGACAGCGAGCGGTGCCGCTTGCGTACCGTCTCGATCGCCGTCCAGGGCAGCGCGAGGTCGATCGAGATGCCGTTGCGGAGCCGGATCCCCTCCGCAGCCACCAGGTGCGGGTGGACCCGCAGGCTGGCCAGCAGCCCGATCATCCAGAACACCCCGTAGACGCCGAGGGTGGCGGCGATGATCCGGGCGATCTTCCAGGGCAGGATCAGGTCGAGCACGGGGATCTCGATCGCGGAGACCGCGATGAAGACGATCAGCAGTGGTGTGACGACGCCGGCGTACCCGAAGGAGACCGTGCCCGCCGGGCCGGTCGGCCGGCGCAGGATCCAGCGGAACAGGCTGCGCCACATGCCCAGCTCGTAGACGGTGGCCCGGCGCAGCAGCGACCAGACCGTCGTCAGTGCCTTCGGGAACTCCCTCCGGGTCGTGCGTCGCTGGGTCATCCGTCGCCTCCTGGGGATTGCTGCGCCAGGCCGATCCCGCGCAGCCGGGTGAGGATCTCGCCCAGCCCGGCGGTGAAGCAGTCGAACCGCTCCGCCGGCATCTCCCCGAACAGCAGGTGGGCGAACTCCTGCTGGCCGTGCTCCATCGCCTCGACCGTCTGCCGACCCCGCTCGGTGAAGGTGACCAGGGTGGCCCGCCGGTCGGTCGGGTGCGGCTGCCGGCTGACGAACCCGGTCGCCTCCAGGCCGTCGACCAGGCCGGTGACGGTGCGGGCGCTCACCCTGAGCGCGGCGGCAAGGTCGCGCTGGGTCATCGGGCCGTGCCGGCGCAGCTCCCAGAGCAGGTGCGTACGCGAGACGGTCAGCCCCTCCCGGGCCAGGCTCCGGGTCATGTCGTCGTTGATCAACACAACCAGTTCGAGTACCTGGTCCAGCGCCGCAATATGTTTGTCGCCAATCATGTGTCTGCCACACCGTGAGTCATGCTCACTAGTTTGCCACAGCGCCGGTACGAGCGTCACCCCCGGTCCGGGCCGGCCGGCTGATGATTCATGACGCTCAATTGCTCACTCGCTCGGGATCTCGACGCACGGCCTTGCAGGTTGCGAAAGGCGACGCAAAGGTAACTTTCAGTCGCCGAATTGGAGGACCCATCATGTATGTCACCGCGGCAGGGCTCGCCGGGATGGCGTTGGGTTTCATCGCCGGCCTGTGTACCTACCGAACCTCCCGCCGCTGGTGCGCGGGGTGCGGCGGGAGCCTGAGCTGCCCGGCCTGTGCCAGTGCCGGCGTACGCCGCAACACCCCCGCCCGGCGGTTCCGGTGAACGCCATCCCGTCCGCGTCACCGAACGTGCCTCCGGGCACCGTGCTCGACATCGCCACGGAGGACTGGCGGTACGGCAGTCACCCGCTCCGCCTCATGGTCGAGTTCGTCCGCCTCGACCTGTCGACGTACTACGACAACCAGTGGGTCTGGATCAGCGGCCAGCGGCTGGCCAGCGACGGCACTCCGCTCGGTCACCTGGACGCCCTGGTCAGGGTCTCGGCGCTGCCCTGCCCAGACAACGGTCACGGTGGCTCGGACCTCCCCGGCGGCGCCGACGGCCGTACCGCCGCCCGGAACGGCTCGACGGGCCGGACCGCACCCCGGCAACGGACCGGAGCGGAGCGCGACCGGCGATCGAGCCGCGCCGGCCGCCCCTCGGCACAGCGGGGCGAGTCGCGCTGGGATCAGACCGAGGGCGGGCCCCGCGACAGCCCCGGCGGTCCCTAGCCGCACCGGGACGACGCGCGGAACGAGCAACGATGGATCCGGTGTGATCAACGATGAACCCGTGTGATCGACGACCGACCCCGAGTGATCGACGACGGACCCAGGGTGATTCGGGAGGTCCGGCCATGCTGCGCCGTCGTGCACGGGCCGGCGCCGACTCCCGGACCGGTTCAACCCTCTGCGGCGAGCACCACCGAGTCGTGGTGCGCCAGGACGCCCCGGGCGGCGGCGAGCGCCGTCTCCGCCTCCGGCGTCGTCGCACCGGCCAGCTCGACCAGGGTACGAAGGTGCTGGTCGACCGCGTCGGCGAGCCGGCGCCACCGGACCGGACGGCCGGTACCGGGGTCCAGCACCGAGCCCGAGTCACGAGAGCGCAGTGTCTCGTCGAGCGCGGCGTGCAGCGCGCGTACCGCCCGGTCGAGGGTCTCGACGGCACCCTCCGGGGCGGTGTACCGGGGCGCCTGGTCGAGGACCATCCGGAGCACCGTCACCAGGTCGTCGGCGTGCCCCGACACCCAGCGCCGGACCCGATGGATCCGGCCCAGCTCGGGCCAGCGCTTCCGGGCCGCCTGCCGACTGCTGCCGGTCGCCTCGCCCAGGTCGGCGAGGCTGGCGCCGAGCCAGACCGCGTCCGAGGCGTCCTCGGCGGCACAGTCGGCGGCCACCTCGGCGAGCAGCGCCTGCGCGGCCTGTCCGGCCCGGACCCGGCGCAGGTACGCCGCCCGGCGGATCCGCTCGTCGTCGACGTCACCCGGCTTCGGCCCCGCCTCGACGGCGGCGAACGACGGATGTTCGGCCAGCAGCCCGGTGAGTCGGCGGCTGAACTCCTCGACAAGGCCGACGAACTGGTCGTACTCCCCCTCGGAGAGCTGGTCGAACCGCCCTGCCGGCCGGCGTACCCGGTACATCGCACCACTCCTGACAACCTGAGGTTTACAGCGGTGACGGTACCACTGTAAACCTCAGGTTCACAACGTCAGACCTGCCTCGCCTCCGGTGCCGCCCGACCGGCGGTGGTTGTCAGCGCTCGTCCAGCGCCCCCAGGAAGAACCGGCGCAACTCGTCGGCGAGCAGGTCCGGCTCCTCGTGCGGCATGAAATGGCCCCCGACACCCGGCTCGGTCCACCGCCGCAGATCCGGGCAGGCCCGCTCGGCGAGTTGGCGGGGAAACCCGGCCAGCGCCGGTTCCGCGCTCAGGGTGACCGCGACCGGCACCGTGATGTCCGGCCGGGGCGGGTTGCGCGGATAGTCGAGGTACTGCCGGAACGACGAACCGATCGCCTCGGTCACCCAGTACAACGTGATCACCGTGAGCAGGGTGTCCCGGTCGAACCGGCTGGCCAGGTCGCCGTGGCAGTCGCTCCAGTCCCGGTACTTGTCGACCAGCCAGGCCGCCAGACCGGCCGGCGAATCGACCAGCGCCGCCGCGACGGTGTCCGGCCGGGTGGCCATGATCGCGCTGTAGCCGCCGTCGGTCTCGTCGTAGCGCTCCTCTGCCTCGATGAAGGCCCGCTCGGCGGGATCGGGGGGTCGGGCGTCGAAACTGGCCGGAAAGGGTGGATGGATCAGGTGTACCCCGACGACCTGGTCGGGGTACGTCGCGCCGAGCCAGCCGGCCACCGCCCCGCCGATGTCACCGCCGAAGACGCCGTACCGGTGGTGGCCGAGCACCTCGGTCATCAGCCGGTGCAGGATCCCGGCCATCGCCGACCGGGTGAGCGGCTCCGCCGGCAGCTCGGAGTAGAGGAACCCGGGCATCGACGGCACCACCACGTCGAACGCGGTGGCCGGATCACCGCCGTACCGGCCGGGGTCGGTCAGCCGGTCCGCCAGTGGCAGCAGCTCCACGAAGCTGCTCGGCCAGCCGTGGTTCAGCAGCAGCGGCGGCGGCACCGGGGCACCGGACGGGCGGCGACCGGGGATCCGCAGGAAGTGCAGCCGCCGACCGTCGATCTCGGTCAGAAACTGCGGGTACGCGTTCAGCGCGGCCTCCCGGGCCCGCCAGTCGTACCCGTCGGCCCAGTGGCCGACCAGGTCACGCAGGTAGTCGGGATCGGTGCCGGCCTGCCAGGGCCGCTCGCCGCTGCGCCCGGTGAACCGGGTACGGCGCAGCCGGGTGCGCAGGTCGTCGAGGACCGGATCGGGAATCTCGATCCGGAAAGGGGAGATCATCAGAAGTCCTCCGGGACGGAGGGCGTCGGCTCCCGGACCGGTGTGGCGCGGAACGCGCCGAGGTCAGCGGAGACGGATGGCCGGAGAGGACGCCCGAACGGAACGGTCGCACTGCATCGGGCCCACCTCCTCTCGGCGCTGACCGGGAGATCATTCCAGCCACCCGGCGGGCTCGCAACCCGATTGCCGCGCCCAACCGATTGCCGCGCCGCCGTCCCGCGCCCGCGCGCTCAGGCGCTGGACCGGGTCCGCCCGCGACGCTGCTGCCAGAGCTGGACGATCTCCTCGAACTCCTCGAAGAACCTGCCCGGTCCGGAGAAGGCCCGCTCGTCGAGGAAGAAGAGCGTCCAGCGCCGCCGCTGGTGCTGGTGGTCGTAGACCGCCACCACGTAGCGGGAGGTGACGTCGAACGGGCCGACCCGGGTCACTCCCCGGTTGTCGTGCAGGTGGAAGTCGCGGATGTCGGACCAGCCGTACCGCCGGTCGCCGAGGAATCCCCGCCGGAGTATCCCGTCCCGGTCGACCACCGTCCCCATCCGGGACACCCGCAGGCTCACCCCGAGCAACAGGCCCAGGGTCCCGAGCAGGATCACCGCCGACAGCCAGCCGGGCAGGCCGGTGAAGAGCGCGGCGTACCCGACCGGCAGCATGACGGCGACGGTCAGGACGACGAAGTAGCCGACCATGGCTCTCGGCATGCCGTAGGTCGCCGGCAGCGGCCTCAAGCCACTCACCACCCATACATCGTCCGTAGTCCCGACGAGCTGTCCGGAACGAAGGTTATCGACGTTCGAGGTGCCGCGCCATGCGCCGGACGGAGATAATCGCCCGCCGGGCGGAGCGGCGGGCGATCTCGGTCAGCTGTTCGGGATGACCTGCTCCGTCGACCACTGCCGCCAGCCGTCGAGCTGGTCGGAGGCGGCGACGAGCTGGTCGGAGACCGGTCCCGGACCGGTCGAACCGGGCGTGGTCCGGGCGGCCAGCGCGGACCGGACCGAGAGCACGTCCCGGACCCCGGGGTCGAGATGCTCGCTGACCAGCCGCAGGTCGTCGTCGGAGACCTCGTCCAGCTCACAGTCGCGGGCCACGCAGAGCGCCACCAGCCGGCCGGTCACCTCGTGCGCCTCCCGGAACGGTACGCCCTTGCGGACCAGCCAGTCGGCGACCTCGGTGGCCAGCGAGAAGCCGACCGGGGCGGCGGCGGCGAGCCGGTCCACCCGGACGGTCATCGTGGAGACCATCCCGGCCAGCGCCGGCAGCACCAGGTCGAGGGTGTCGATCGCGTCGAACGCCGGCTCCTTGTCCTCCTGCATGTCCCGGTCGTACGCCATCGGCAGCCCCTTGAGCATGGTCAGCACGGTGACCAGCCCGCCGATCAGCCGGCCGGACTTGCCCCGGGCCAGCTCGGCGACGTCGGCGTTCTTCTTCTGCGGCATGATCGACGAACCGGTGGCGAAGGAGTCGTCCAGCTCCACCCAGCCGAACTCCTGCGAGGTCCACATCACCACCTCCTCGCCGAGCCGGGACAGGTGCACCCCGAGCAGCGCGGTGACGAAGAGGAACTCGGCCACGAAGTCCCGGTCGGCGACCGCGTCCATCGAGTTGGCGAACGAGGTCCGGAAGCCCAACTCCTTCGAGACCGCCACCGGGTCGAGCGGCAGCCCGGAGCCGGCCAGCGCGCCCGCGCCGAGCGGACTGACCGCCGCCCGGTGGTCCCAGTCACGCAGCCGCGCCAGGTCGCGCAGCAGCGGCTGGACGTGCGCGAGCAGCCAGTGCCCGAAGGTGACCGGCTGGGCGTGCTGCACGTGGGTCATCCCCGGCGCCGGGGTCTCCAGGTTGCGGGCCGCCTGCTCCACCAGCGCGTCGGCCAGCCCGACGATCCGGGCGGCCAGCCCCCGGGCGTGATCGCGCAGATAGAGCCGCAGGTCGGTGGCGACCTGGTCGTTGCGGGACCGGCCGGCCCGGAGCTTGCCGCCGAGCGTGCCGAGGCGTTCCAGCAGGCCGCGTTCGAGCGCGGTGTGCACGTCCTCGTCCTCGACGGTGGGCCGGAAGGTGCCGGTGCGCACCGCCGCCTCCAGGTCGTCCAGCGCGGCCAGCATCCGGCCCAGCTCGTCCGGGTCGAGCAGGCCGGCGGCGGCCAGCACCCGGGCGTGCGCCCGGGAGCCGGCCAGGTCGTACGGGGCGAGCCGCCAGTCGAACTGGACGCTGACCGAGAGCCGGGCCAACGCCTCGGCCGGGCCACCGGCGAACCGGCCACCCCAGAGGCTCGTACGGTTGGTTCCGGCGCTGTTCTCAGTCAGGCTCTTGTCGTCCACGCCGACCATCATTGCTGAGCCTGCCTTTCGCTCGCGACTGCGGGGCTCACTCGCTTCGCTCCCTCACTCCTCGCACTCGCAGCCTGCCTTTCGCTCGCGACTGCGGGGCTCGCAGCCGTCACTTCCCGGAGCCGCCCAGCCGGGCGTCCCGGGCCGCCGCCATCTTGCTCGGCAGGCCCCACAGCTGCACGAAGCCCTTGGCCAGGGACTGGTCGAAGGTGTCGCCGGTGTCGTAGGTGGCCAGGCCGAAGTCGTAGAGGCTCGCCTCGGAGCGCCGGCCGGTCACCACGGCCCGCCCGCCGTGCAGGGCCAACCGGACCTCGCCGGAGACGTGCGCCTGGGTGTCGTCGATGAAGGCGTCCAGCGCGTTCTTCAGCGGCGAGAACCAGAGACCGTCGTAGACCAGCTCGCCCCAGCGCTGGTCCACGCCCTTCTTGAACCGGGCCACGTCCCGCTCCACGGTGACGTTCTCCAGCTCCTGGTGGGCGGTGATCAGCGCGATCGCGCCCGGCGCCTCGTACACCTCGCGGCTCTTGATGCCGACCAGCCGGTCCTCGACCATGTCGAGCCGGCCCACGCCCTGGGCGCCGGCCCGCCGGTTCAGCTCCAGGATCGCCTGGTACGGGGTGACCGTCTCGCCGTCGATCGCCACCGGTACCCCGGCGTCGAAGGTGATCACGACGTGGTCGGGGTCGCGCGGCTCCGCCGGGTTGGCGGTGTAGGAATAGACGTCCTCGATCGGGGCGTTCCAGATGTCCTCCAGGAACCCGGTCTCCACCGCCCGGCCCCACAGGTTCTGGTCGATCGAGTACGGCGACTTGCGGGTCACGTCGATCGGCAGCCCCTTCTCCTCGGCGTACGCGATCGCCTTGTCCCGGGTCCAGGCGTAGTCCCGGGCCGGCGCGATCACCTTGAGGTCGGGGGCGAGGGCGCCGAGGCCGGCCTCGAAGCGGACCTGGTCGTTGCCCTTGCCGGTGCAGCCGTGCGACACGATCGTGCCGCCGTAGTGCTTCGCCGCCTCGACCAGGTGCTTGACGATCAGCGGCCGGGAGAGCGCGGAGACCAGCGGATAGCGGTCCATGTAGAGCGCGTTGGCCCGCATCGCCGGGATGCAGTAGTCGGCCGCGAACTCCTCGCGGGCGTCGACCACCACCGACTCGGCGGCGCCGCAGTCCAGGGCCCGCTGGCGGATCGCCGCCATGTCCTCGCCGCCCTGCCCGACGTCGATCGCCACCGCGATCACCTCGGCGCCGGTCTGCTCGGCCAGATACGGGATGGCGACCGAGGTGTCCAGGCCCCCGGAGTACGCCAGTACGACGCGCTCGCTCATGGTGTGGTGCTCCCTTCAGCATGTTCTTCCCGGGCCGCCCAGGCGGAGAGCTTCTCCCCCAGTGCCGCGCCACCGGTGGCCTCCCGGGCCACGACGAGAATGGTGTCGTCGCCGGCGATGGTGCCGACGACCTCCGGCAGCCCCGCCCGGTCCAGCGCGCTGGCCAGGTACTGGGCGGCACCGGGTGGGGTGCGCAGCACGGCGATGTTGCCGCTCGAGTCGACCCCGTTGAGCAGTTCGCGGAGCAGCCGGACCAGCCGGGCCGGCGCCTGTTCGGCGTCCCGCAGCGGCCGCTTGCCGTCCTCCGGGATGAGGTAGACGGCCGGTCCGTCGCCACCGCGCACCTTGACCGCGCCCAGCTCGTCCAGGTCGCGGGAGAGGGTGGCCTGGGTGACCTGTACCCCGCCCGCGGCGAGCAGGTCGGCCAGCTCGGTCTGCGAGCGGATCTCCCGCTCTCGGATCAGGTCGACGATCCGGGCGTGCCGGGCGGCCCGGGTCAGCGGTCCGGTCATGCCGACTCGCCGACCACGGACGCGATGATCGAGGCCGGAGACGGTTCACCCTCCGGCTGGGCCGCCGCCGCGTCGGCGGCGGCCCGCTCCTCGGCGTGCCGGTCCAGCAGCCAGGCGAGCAGCGCCTTCTGCGCGTGCAGCCGGTTCTCCGCCTGGTCGAAGACCGCGCTGCGGGGCCCGTCGAGCACCTCGTCGGTGATCTCCTCGCCCCGGTGCGCCGGCAGGCAGTGCAGCACCACGGCCTCCGGCGCGGCGCCGGCCAGCAGGGCCTGGTCGACCTGGTACGGCTGGAAGGCGGTGAACCGGTCCCGGCCGTCGTCCTCCTGCCCCATCGAGGTCCAGGTGTCGGTGGCGACCACGTCGGCTCCGGCCACCGCCTCGACCGGGTCGCGCAGCACGAGTACCGAACCGCCGGTGCCGGCGGCGATCTCGGCGGCCCGCTCCAGCACGGCCGGGTCGGGTTCGTGGCCGGCCGGGCCGGCGACCCGGACGTGCATCCCGGCGGTCGCACCGCCGAGCAGGTACGAGTGCGCCATGTTGTTCGCCGCGTCCCCGAGGTACGCCAGGGTCCGGCCGGCGGTGCCGCCACAGTGCTCCCGGACGGTGAGCAGGTCGGCCAGGAGCTGGCAGGGGTGGAAGCCGTCGGTCAGCCCGTTCACCACCGGCACCGTCGCGCCCTCGGCGAGCTGGGCGATCCGGTCGTCACCGAAGGTACGCAGCACGATGGCGGCGACGTACCGGGACAGCACCCGGGCCGCGTCGGCCACCGACTCGCCCCGGCCGAAGTGCGTGACCTGGGTGTCCACCACGATCGGGTGGCCGCCCAGCTCGGCGATGCCGACGTCGAAGGAGAGCCGGGTACGCAGGCTGGGCTTGTCGAAGAGCACCGCCACCGCCCGGGGGCCGGCGAGCGGGCGCACGCCGTAGCGATCCGCCTTCATCCGGGCGGCGAGGTCCAGCACCGCCGACTGCTCGGCCGGGGAGAGGTCGTCGTCGCGCAGGAAGTGCCGGGGCATCAGTGTCCACCCCCGGTCCCGTCGGCGGCGGTCGGGACCGCCGTCTCCTGCGGCGCCGGGGTCGCCGCGTCCAGGGCCGCCGGCAGGGCGGCCAGGAAGGCGTCGGCCTGGTCCAGGCCGAGGATCAGCGGCGGGGCCAGCCGGATCGTCGCCGGCTGCACCGGATTGGTGAGGAAGCCGGCGTCCCGCAGCACCCCGGCGGTCGCGGCGGCGGCCGGCGCCCGCAGCACGATCCCGAGCAGCAGCCCGGCGCCGCGCACCTGCGCCACCAGTGGATGGTTCAGCGCCTCCACCCCGCGCCGGAGCCGCTCGCCGACCCGCTTCACGTGGTCGAGCAGCCCCTCGTTGGCGATGGTGGAGATGACGGCGAGCGCGGCGGCGCAGCTCACCGGGTTGCCGCCGAAGGTGGTGCCGTGCAGGCCCGGCCGGAGCAGCTCGGCGGCCCTGCCGAAGGCCAGGCAGGCGCCGATCGGCAGCCCGCCGCCGAGTCCCTTGGCCAGGGTCACCAGGTCCGGCTCGATGCCGTCGGCCTGGTGCGCGAACCAGTGCCCGGTACGCCCGATGCCGGTCTGCACCTCGTCCAGCGCCAGCAACGTACCGTGCTCGGCGGTGATCCGCCGAGCCTCGGCGATGTAGCCGGGCGGCGGCACGACGACGCCGTTCTCGCCCTGGATCGGTTCCAGGATCACCATCGCGGTCTCGTCGCTGACCGCCGCTGCCAGCGCCTCGACGTCGCCGTACGGGACGTGGGTCACCTCGCCGGGCAGCGGGCGGAACGGGTCGGCCTTGGCCGGCTGACCGGTGAGCGCCAGCGCACCCATGGTGCGGCCGTGGAAGCCGCCCTCGGTGGCGACCACGTGGGTCCGCCCGGTGAGCCGGGACAGCTTGAACGCGGCCTCGTTCGCCTCCGCGCCGGAGTTGGCGAAGAAGACCCGACCGGCCCGGCCGGCGAGCGCCAGCAGCAGTTCGGCGAGCGCCACCGGCGGCTCGGCGACGAAGAGGTTGGAGACGTGCCCGAGGGTGGCGACCTGCCGGGAGACCGCCTCGACCACCGCCGGGTGGGCGTGCCCGAGCGCGTTCACCGCGATGCCGCCGACCAGGTCGACGTACTCCCGGCCGGCCTCGTCGACCACGACCGCGCCGCTGCCGCGGACCAGCGCGAGCTGCGGGGTGCCGTAGTTGTCCATCATGGACTGCGTCCAGCGGTCGACCAGCGTCGTCGTCATGGCGTGACCGCCCCGGGCTCGGGAACCACCATCGTGCCGAATCCTTCCGACGTGAAAACTTCCAGCAGGGTCGAGTGCGCCACCCGCCCGTCCACCACGTGCGCCGCCGGCACCCCGCCGCTGACCGCCCGCAGGCAGGCCTCCATCTTCGGCACCATCCCCGACTCCAGCTTCGGCAGCAGCTCGGCGAGCTGACCGGTGGTGATCTCCGAGACCAGGCTGTCGGTGTCCGGCCAGTCGGCGTAGAGCCCGGGTACGTCGGTGAGCACCACCAGCTTGCGGGCCTTCAGCGCGACGGCCAGCGCGGCGGCGGCGGTGTCGGCGTTGAGGTTGTGCAGCACGCCGTCGGCGTCCGGCGCGACGGTGGAGATCACCGGGATCCGGCCGGCCGAGATCAGGTCGGCGACCGCCGAGGCGTTCACCTCGTCCACGTCACCGACCTGGCCGATGTCGACCGGTTCGCCGTCCACGTACGCCGGTCGGCGTACCGCGGTGAAGAGCTGGGCGTCCTCGCCGGAGAGGCCGACCGCGTACGGCCCGTACTCGTTGATCAGCCCGACCAGTTCCCGGCCGACCTGGCCGACCAGCACCATCCGGACCACGTCCATCGCCTCGGGCGTGGTCACCCGCAGCCCGCCCTTGAACTCGCTGGTGATGCCGAGCCGGCGCAGCATGGCGGAGATCTGCGGCCCACCGCCGTGCACCACCACCGGCTTCAGCCCGGCGTAGCGCAGGAAGACCATGTCGGCGGCGAACGCCCGCTGCAACTCCGGCTCGATCATGGCGTTGCCGCCGTACTTGACCACCACGGTCGAGCCGGAGAAGCGGGCCAGCCAGGGCAGCGCCTCGATGAGGGTGGCGGCCTTCCGCTGCGCCTCGGTCAGGTCGCGGGTCAGCATCATGGCCGCACCCGCGTTCCGTTCGGGGCTGCGGGACTCCGCTCCGCTGCGTTCCTCGCGCTCACGAGCCTGCTTCTGTTCGCGACTGCGGGACTCCGCTCCGCTGCGTTCCTCGCGCTCACGTCGAGTACGCCGAGTTCTCGTGCACGTACGCGTGCGACAGGTCGTTGGTCCAGACGGTCGCCTCGGCCGGGCCGGCGTGCAGGTCGATCCGGATGGTCACCTGCCGGCCGGAGAGGTCGACCTTGCTCCGGTCCTCGGCGGCGGCGCCGGACCGGCAGACCCAGATGCCGTTGACCGCCACGTCGATACCGTCCGGTTCGAAGGCGGCGGCCGTGGTGCCGACGGCGGCGAGGATCCGGCCCCAGTTCGGGTCGTTGCCGAAGAGCGCGGTCTTGACCAGGTTGTTCCGGGCGACCGCGCGGCCGACCTCGACCGCGTCGTCCTCGCTGGCCGCTCCGACCACCTCGATCGCGACCTCCTTGCTGGCCCCCTCGGCGTCGGCCACCAGTTGCCGGGCCAGGTCGTGGCAGGCCGCGGTGACCGCGGCGGTCAGCTCGGCCTGGCTCGGCGCGATCCCGGAGGCGCCGCTGGCCAGCAGCAGCACCGTGTCGTTGGTGGAGAGGCAGCCGTCCGAGTCGACCCGCTCGAAGCTGACCCGGCAGGCTTCCCGGAGCGCCTCGTCGAGCACGGCAGGCCCGGCGATGGCGTCGGTGGTGACCACGCAGAGCATGGTGGCCATGGCGGGCGCGAGCATGCCGGCGCCCTTGGCCATCCCGCCGACCGTCCAGCCGGCACCGGCGACCACGGTCGTCTTCGGCCGGGTGTCGGTGGTCATGATCGCCTCGGCCGCCGCCGCCCCGCCGTCGGCGGCCAGCCCGGCCACCGCCGCGTCCACGCCGGGCAGCAGGCGCTGCATCGGCAGCCGCTCGCCGATCAGCCCGGTCGAGCAGACCGCGATCTCGCCGGTGCCGACCGCCGTTGCGCCGTCGGTGGCTCCGGAGAGCGCGGCGGCGGAGAGCGCGGCAGCGGCGTGTTCGGCGGTGGCGTGGGTGTCCTGGAAGCCGGGTGCCCCGGTGCAGGCGTTGGCGCCGCCGGAGTTGAGCACCACGGCCCGGAGCAGTCCGGTCGTGAGGACCTGCTGGCTCCAGAGCACCGGTGCCGCCTTGATCCGGTTGGCGGTGAAGACCCCGGCCGCCGCCGCGTCCGGCCCGTCGTTGACCACCAGCGCGACGTCCCGGGCGTCGGTGGACTTGAGTCCGGCCGCCACGCCGGCCGCCCGGAATCCCCGGGGCGCGGTGACGCTCATGCCAACCCTCCCTCGTTGTCGCGTGCTTCCCAGACCTCTGATCTCCGGTGTCTCACGGCGCGACCCCGTGCGTGGAGAGGCCGGTGGTCTCCGGCAACCCGAGCATCAGGTTGGCGCACTGCACCGCCTGGCCGGCGGCGCCCTTGCCGAGGTTGTCGATGGCGCTGACCACGATCAGCCGACCCGAGTCGACGTCGACGGTCGCCTGGAGGTGGCAGGAGTTGCCGCCCAGCGTGGCGGCGGTGTGCGGCCACTGCCCCTCGGGCAGGACGTGCACGAACGGCGCGTCCGCGTACGCCTGCGCCAGCACCGCGCGGGGGTCGGCCGGGGTGTCGCCGACGGGCAGCGCGGTGACGGTGGCCAGGATGCCGCGCGGCATCGGGGCCAGTACCGGGGTGAAGGAGAGTCCGGTCGCCCCGCTGGCCTGCTTGATCTCCGGTACGTGCTGGTGCGCGCCGACCTTGTAGGGCGAGAGGTCGCCCATCACCTCGCTGCCGAGCAGGTGCGCTTTGGCGGACCGGCCGGCTCCGGAGGTGCCGGAGGCGGCGACCACCACCACGTCGTGCGGGGCGGCCACCCCGGCGGCGAGCAGCGGAGCGAGGGCGAGGATGGTGGCCACCGCGTAGCAGCCGGTGGCGGCGACCCGGGTGGCGGCGGCGATCGCCGCCCGCTGGCCGGGCAGCTCCGGCAGGCCGTAGGTCCAGGCACCGGCGTGGGCGCCGCCGTAGTAGCGGGTCCAGGCGGCGGCGTCGGTGAGCCGGTGGTCGGCGCCGAGGTCGACCAGGCGGACCTCGTCGGGCAGGGCCGCAGCCAGCGCCGCCGACTCGCCGTGCGGCAGGGCCAGGAAGACCAGGTCCGCGTCGGCGAGCACCGCCGGCTCGGTCCGGCCGAACACCAGGTCGAGGCCGGTGAGTTGCGGGTGTACGGCGGCGACCGGCTGGCCGGCCTGGCTGTGCGCGGTGGCGGCGACGAGGTCGAGTTCGGGGTGCCCGGCGATCAGCCGGAGCAGTTCGCCGCCCGCGTAGCCACTCGCACCGGCGACCGCGACTCGAATTCCCATGCCCACCTCCGCATTTCTATGCAGAAGTACGCTAACAGCCTCCCCGCCAGACTGCAAGTCTATGCGAAGGACTGAATGATCTTTCGAGCGTTGGGGCAAGGCTCGGCGACGGCCCGACCGCACCCTCATCGACGAGCGTCAGCACAGCCGCCCGCCACCCTCGGCGCCGGCCGGGCCGGGCCGGGCCTCAGTCGCAGACCTCGTCGAACTCCTGCCGGACCTCCTCGAACGCGGTGTCGAACTCGGCGAGCTTCGGCCCGAGCGTGGCGGCCGGCTCCCTGGAGTCGATCTTGGCGGCCTCGATGGTGTCGGCCAGGCGCTGGATCGCGCCTCGGACGTCACCGTCCGCCGACTCCGCCACCTTCGCCAACTCGGGCCGCATGGCTTCGATCTGGGCGGCCCGGACCTCCGCCGCCGAACCGCGCAGGCCGTGGAACTGACCGAGCACGCCCCGGGCGTCGTCACAGGCCTGCGGCGAGGTGTTCACCCCCGCCCCGCGACAGCCACCGGCAAGCAACAGAACCAGCAGCACGCCGTACCCGAGCGCGCGCCGTCGACGACTCTCCACCCCGTACCTCCGAAGTCGTGTGCGAGGCAGATCCTTCAGCATCCTTCGTGCAATGTCCATTCGTCGATGTCACGGGCGGTGGTCGGCGGAACGCAGCACGCCCATCCGGTCCGTCGGCTCCGGCCGCAGCCCTCGGAGTTGCCAGATCGCCAGCAGCACCAGCCCGACGCCGACCCCGGCCCACACCCCCGCCGCGAAGGGCGTGGAGCGCCACTCGGTCAGGATCCCGAGGGCGGGGCGGGCGACCGCGATGCCGATCCCGGCCAGGCTGGCCACCACCCCGAAGACCAGGGCGCGGACCCGGCGCGAGGTGACCTCGTTGGTGAGTACCTCCAGCACGGTCATGCCGAGCGCGTAGCCGAAGCCCATCACCGGCAGGAACAGGAACGGGCCGAGCCACTCCGCCTGGCTGACCGCGACCAGGGTGGCGAGGACGAGCAGGAACGACACGGTCAGCGCGAGCCGGCGACGGGACACCGAGACGTATCCGGCCAGCAGGCCGCCGAGCACCGAGGCGGCGGCGAAGGCCGCGTACATCCAGCCGGTGACCTGGGCGGAGAGCCCCAGTTCCAGGGCCAGCGGCTGGAACAGGATCCGGGCGCTCCAGCCGAAGAGCAACAGCAGCACCCCCAGCCAGACGGCCCGGCGCAGCCGGGCGTCGGCCGCCGCGGCCCGGATGTCGGCGAAGACCCCGGACAGCGAGCTGGCGACCCGGGATCCGGAGATCTCCGGCAGGGTCAGTGCGAGCAGGAACGCCAGCGCGGCCAAGCCGGCGGTGACGGTGAACGGCAGCGTCGGCTCCGTCTGGTAGAGGTAGCCGGCGGCGAGCAGCGAGAGGAGTACCGAGCCGCTGCCGACCGCCCGGATCAACCCGAAGGCCCGGGTCGGGCTGATCTCCAGCTCGTCCTGGAGGCAGAGTTCGTAGAGGTAGGCGCTTGCTGCCCCGGAGGTGAGCGCCCAGAGTACGGCCCAGAGCACCCAGGCGGCGAAGAGCATCTGCACGGTACGGACCTGCGAGATCGCCGCGAACGTCAGCACCGCGCCCCCGGCCAGGGTCAGGTACGCCCGGCGGCGCCCGATCCGGTCCGCGAGCACACCCACCGGGAACTCGCAGGCGACCGAGACGATCCGGAACACCCCGTCGGCCAGTACCGCGGTGGCCAGCGGGAAGCCGAGGTCGAGCAGGTAGATCAGCCAGATCGGGAACCAGAACTGGACCTCCAGCAGGAAGTGGGTGACCGCGAAGGTCCGGATCGCCCGGCTGCGCAGCGCCTGCCTCATCCGACCGGTGCGCCTTCCCCGGCGAACGCCCCGGCGGCGAGTGCTCCGGCGACGAACGCCCCGGCGGCGAGTGCCCCGGCGGCGGGTGCTCGGGTGGAACTCATGCGCCGCGGTCCCGCCGGAAGAAGAGGTACACGATCACCAGCAGCGCGGAGACCACCCCCGAGGTGACCAGGATCGCGTCCGCCGGTTGCGAGGCGACCCAGGCGACCAGGGAGGAGCGGCCGAGGTCGTAGACGGCCATTTCCGGGTCGCTGGCGATCGACCGGCCGAACTCGGTCACCGCGAGCGCCGTGCCGAGGATCGAGGTCATCGCGATACCGAGCAGGATCAGGTCGGTGAACATCGCGGACCGGGCCGTACGCCGGGCGGCGAGTTCGGCCAGCCGCCGGCCACAAAGATCGATCTTGAAGAGTACGGGCTGCTCCAGCAGTTTCTCGTAGTCCCAGAAGTCGAGGATCGCGTCCATCTCGACCCGTACCGCCCGCTTGAGGTATTTCGACAGGTCCTGCCGCTCCATGATGATCAGCTCGGCCCGCTGACTGAGCCCGGTCAGTTCCCCCTTGAGCTGCTCCAACTCCCAGCGGGAGCCGGCGGCGGCCGAGTCGGCGAGGATCTTCGACAGCCGGGCGTCGATCCGCTCCAGCACCCCGTAGAAGACCTGGGCGTAGCGCAGCGCCTCCCACTGGTCCCGGAACGGGTCACCGGGGAGCATCCGGGCACCCGCACCGGTCCGGTCCAGGAAGAGGTAGTTCAGCCAACGGACCAGATGGTCGAGGTCGCCGTCGAGGAGCCGGTCCGCCGGGGGTCGCTGGTCGTCGGCGATGACGACGTCCTTGACCCAGTGCCGGGTCATCTCCTCGGCCCCCGGCGCGGACGGGTCGACCACCAGACTCCGGGTCACCCAGAGCGTCTCGCCGAACTCCGCCGTCACCGGGTCGTCGGCCGGGGTCGCCGAACGCAGTACCTCCTCGTCCCGGTCCGCCTCGCGCAGCAGCGCGAGTACCGGGTCGAGGTACCGCCGGACGATCTCCCGGGCGGTCTGCTCGCCCAACTCCACCGCCCGGGCCTGCAACCCGTCGAGCCGGGCCGGCAGCGGGCCGGTCTGCCCGGCCAGCCACGGGTCCACCTCGGCCAGCATCTCCAGCAGCATCAGCCCGTGGTCGTAGAGCCGGAAGCTGATCTCCACCGTTCCCGCCCAGAGCGGGTCACCGGGCCGCTCGGTCAGGTGCTCGGGGCGGAGCCGGCCGGTCAGCACGTGCAGGGTCCGCTCCGCCGCGTGTTCGCTGATGCTGCGATAGAGGTTGAGCGAACTGCGCGGCCGGGTGTGCTTGAGCGCCACCACCGGCGGCGATTCGGCGACATCCGCCCGGACCCGCGCCGCCAGCCGGGGCAGCAGGGCGTCGAGGGCCGGCTGCCGCTCGGCCCAGAACCGCGCGTGCGCCGCCGGATCCCGCAGCGCCGCTCCGGGTACGGCGTAGAAGTCGACGACCACCGGGGCGAGGATCCGCAGCTGGGTCACCGGCCCACCGTTCCCAGCCGCAGTGCCCGGGCGTCGACGTGCAGTACCCGCCCCTGCGCCGGGCCGTTGGTCAGTTTCACCTCGACCAGGATCGGCCCGGGGCTCGGGCCGGCCCGGGCGACGAACTCCGCCGGCCAGTCGAGCACCCGGGCCCGGGTCCCCTGCGGGGCGAGCAGCACCAGGTTGCCGCGCTCGTCGAGCAGCTCCACGAGTCCGGTGCCGCCGACCGGGTCGAGGGTGACCTCCCGTTGCGCGGACGGGTTGAGGTCGGCGACGATCTCTGCGTACTCCTCGCTGCCGCGCAGCTCCGCGAGCACCCGGTTGAACTCCCGCATCACGGTGGCCGCCTCGGCGCTGTCGACCATCATGAAATAGAGCCCCTCGACGGAGTGCACCAGCGGGTCGTCGCCCTGGAGGTGGCCGAAGTCGCCGACGTCACCGGCGAACGCGGGGTCGGTCAGCGCCGCCCGCCCGGGCAGCAGCCCCTCGGCGAGCAGGTCGATGCGGCCGGCGTCCAGCGCCCGGAAGCCCTCCAGTGTGGACGGGAACTCCACGAAGTCACCGACCGCGGACTCCAGCTCGTCCCAGTAGTCGTACCCGGTGATGCCGCCGACCCGCAGCGCGCCCAGCTCGGCGGCGGACGAGACCTTCGGCTGACCGGCCCGGCGGTTGTAGAAGAGCACGTACTCGAAGTCGACGAGCGGGTCCGACAGCAGCAGGTCGGCCCGCCGGGACGCGCTGCCCACCAGCGGAAACATCCCGACGGTGGCACCGGAGCGGACCTGCTCCTCGGCCAGCGACCAGGAGGTGTACCTGATCTCGGGACGGTAGCCGGAGCGGTTCAGCACCTCCACCACCAGCTCGGCGACCGGGCCACCCTCGGGCAGCTCCGGGCCGACGAACGGGGCCCAGGCGCCGCTGGAGACGAGGACCGGCCGGGCCGGCGAGGTCGGCGACGGGCGGAGCCCGGCCACCACGTACGCCCCGGCTCCGGCCACCACCAGCAGCAGGGCGAGCACCGGTCCCCAGATCCGGAGCGGCTTGAGCAGGACGGACCACCTGGTCGGGTTCGGCGTCACGAGCGATCTTCCTATCCGGACAGTGACGCCCGGTACGGGCACGGCACGGCGTACCCCCGAGACGTCATCCGCAGGACCGTAGGGTACAAGATCCGCGAAACCGGACGGGGTCACCGCAGCACGCCCGGCCCCCCCGACGCCGCCGCGAACGGGTGTGGCCGCCGCGCCGGAGCGCGACGGCCACGATCGACCATCCCCTGTGGACGGGCCGGGGTCAGGCGCCCCGGAGCACCGCCCCGAACCGGCGGGCCGCCTCGGCCACCGCCGCGTCCCGAGCGGCCACCGCCTCCTCGCCGGTCAGCGTCCGGTCCGGCGCCCGGAACACCAGCTTGTACGCCAGCGACCGCCGCCCCTGACCCAACTGCTCCGAGGAGTAGACGTCGAAGAGCCGGACCGACTCCAGCAGCTCCCCGGCGCCCTCGGCCAGCGCCCGGCCCACCTCGTCGGCCGGCACCTCGGCGTCGAGCACCAGCGCCACGTCGATCAGCGCGGGCGGATAGCCGGAGATCCGCGGCGCCGGTACCACCGGGGCGGGCGGCAGCGCGTCCAGGTCGAGTTCGAGGGCGCTGGTCCGGGGCGGCAGGTCCAGCTCGGCCAGTACCGCCGGATGCAGTTCCCCGGCGTGCCCGACGAGCACGTCGTCGACCCGGAACTCGGCGCACCGGCCGGGGTGCCAGGGCGCGTACCCGGCCTGCCGGACCACCACCCGGTCGCCGGCGATCCCGGCGGCGGCCAGCACGCTCCGGCCCGCCTGCACGGCGTCCGCCCAGCCGGCCGGGCGTCCGGCGCCCCACCAGCCGGCCGGCTCGACCTCGCCGGCCAGCACCGCGGCGACCCGCCACGGCTGGTCCGGCAGCACCGCGTCGGCGGCCCGGAACTCCTCGTCGCTCGGCCGGTGCTCCACCCCCATCGCGGGCGGCGGACCGGTCCGGGGCCGGGGCAGGAAGACCATCCCGATCTCGTAGAGCGCCACGTCGCGGTGACCCCGGCCGAGGTTGCGCCGCAGGGCGCCGAGCAGGGTGCCGAGCAGCATGGTCCGCATCAGCGGCTCGGTGTCGGCCAGCGGGTTGGCCAGCCGCACCGCCGCGCGACGCGGGTCGTCGGCGGGCAGGCCGAGCCGGTCGGCCAGCTCGACGGAGACGAACGGCGGGGAGAGCACCTCGACGAAGCCGCTCTCGGCGAGGGTACGGCTCACCGAGCGGCGCCGCCGCTGCTCCGGGGTCAGTCCCCGGCCGGGCGGGGCGACCGGCAGCACCGACGGTACGTGCTCGTAGCCGTCCAGCCGGATCACCTCCTCGACCAGGTCCGCCGGGTCGGTGAGGTCCGGCCGCCAGCTCGGCGGGGTCACCACCAGGGTCTCCGGCCCGCTGGCGTGCCGCCCACCGTGGCCGTTGCCGGCGCCGGCCCGCCCGTCACCGACCGTCACCGCGCAGCCGACCCGCTCCAGCAGCGCCACCGTGCGGGCCGGCTCGTACGGCACCCCGGCGCGCCGGGCCGGCAGGTCCACGTCGATCACGATCCGGTTCGGCGCCCGGACATGGTCGACGTCGAGCACCTCGGCACCGGCGGTGCCGCCCCCGTACCTGGTGAGCAGCTCGACCGCCCGCTCCAGGGCGACCAGCGGCAGCGCCGGGTCGACGCCCCGCTCCCAGCGCTTGGCGGCCTCGCTGAACAACCGGTGCCGGCGGGCCGTCCGGCCGACCACCACCGGGTCCCAGTGCGCCGCCTCGAAGAGCACGTCGACGGTGCTGTCGGCGACCTCGCTGGTCTCACCGCCCATCACCGCGGCGAGCGAGATGGGCACCCCGCCGTCGCCGGCCACCGACCCGGGCAGGCCGGCGTCGCAGATCACCAGGTCCTCCGGGTCGAGCGCCCGGTCGACCCCGTCCAGCGTGGTCAGCCGCTCCCCCGGCACCGCCCGGCGGACCACCAGCTCGCCCCGGAGCGCGCCCAGGTCGAAGGCGTGCATCGGCTGGCCCAGCTCCAGCATCAGATAGTTGGTGATGTCCACCGGCAGCGAGATGGTCCGGATGCCGGCGTGGGTCAGCCGCTGCCGCATCCACTTCGGTGACTCGGCGGCCGGGTCGATCCCCCGGACCACCCGGGCGGCGAACCGGTCGCAGCCGACGGTGTCGACCACCCGGACCGGGTACGCCGGCTCCGCCGTCGCCCCCGTCGCAGGGGCTAGCCCCGGGTCCCGGAACGGTACGTCGAAGGCGTGCGACAGTTCCCGGGCCAGGCCGCGTACGGACATCGCGTACCCCCGGTCCGGGGTGATCTCGACCTCGACGACCACGTCGTCGAGCCCGACCACCGGCCGCGCGTCGTCACCGGGCTTGGCCGGCACGTCCTCGGGCAGCACCAGGATGCCCGCGTGGTCGTCGCCGATGCCCAGCTCCCGCACCGAGCAGATCATCCCGTTGGAGTTGCGCCCGTACGTCTTCCGGGCCCCGATCGCGAACCCGCCGGGGAGTACCCCGCCGGGCAGGATCACCACCACCCGGTCGCCGACGGCGAAGTTGGTCGCCCCGCAGACGATCTCCTGCGGCTCGCCGGTGCCGTTCGCGGCGCCGACGTCGACCCGGCAGAACCGGATCGGCTTCTTGAACCCGGTCAGCTCCTCGATCTCCAGCACCTCGCCGACCACCAGCGAGCCGGTGACGGTGCTCCGCAGGTCCACGATGGACTCGACCTCGATGCCGAGGTTGACCAGCGCCTGGTCCAGTTCCTCGGGACTCAGCTCGGCGGGCAGGTCGACATGCTCGCGCAGCCAGGAAACAGGAATTCGCATGACTCAGACCACCGCATCCGTCACGTCGTCGGGCAGGACCACGTCGTTCGTCATCCCGATCACACCTCCACCCCGAACGCGCGGGTGAACCGCACGTCGCCCTCGGCCATGTCCCGCATGTCGCCGATGCCGTGCCGGAACATCAGCGTCCGCTCGATGCCCATCCCGAAGGCGAACCCGGAGTAGACGTCCGGGTCGATGCCGCAGGCCCGCAGTACCCGGGGGTTGACCATGCCGCAGCCGCCCCACTCGACCCAGCGCGGGCCGTCCCGGTGCTGGGCGAACCAGACGTCGAACTCGCCGCTCGGTTCGGTGAACGGGAAGTAGTGCGGGCGCCACCGGGTCCGCGCCTCGGCGCCGAACATCGCCTTGGCCAGGTGGTCCAGGGTGCCGCGCAGGTGCGCCATGGTGATTCCCTCGTCCACCACCAGCCCCTCGACCTGGTGGAAGACCGGGCTGTGCGTGGCGTCCAGCTCGTCGGTCCGGTAGACCCGGCCGGGGCAGACGACGTAGATCGGGGGCTTGCGGGCCAGCATGGTCCGGGCCTGCACCGGCGAGGTGTGCGTGCGCAGCACCATCCCCGGCGCGTCCAGGTAGAAGGTGTCCATGGTGCCCCGGGCCGGGTGGTCCGGCGGGATGTTCAAGGCGTCGAAGTTGGTCCACTCCAACTCGATCTCGGGCCCCTCGGCGATCTCGTAGCCCATTCCGACGAAGAGGTCGCCGATCCGCTCCGAGAGCGTGCTGATCGGGTGCCGGGCGCCGCGCGGCCGCCGGTCGTAGGGGAGGGTGACGTCCACCCGCTCCTCGGCGAGGATCCGCTCGGCCTGGGCCGCCTGGACGACCGCCAGCCGCTGCGCGTAGGCGGACTCGATAGAACGGCGGGCCTCGTTGACCCGCTTGCCGGCGTCGGACTTGGCGGCCGGCGGCAGTGCGCCGATCTCCCGGCGGGCCAGCGAGACCGGCGCCCGGTCACCGAGGTGCGCCCGGCGCAGCTCGGCCAGGGCGTCCGGCTCGGTGGCGGCGTCGAACGCGGCCGTCGCGTCGGCCACCGCCGCCGCCAGCGCCTCCGGGTCGAGCAGGGCGACCTGCTTCGGGTCGTACGGGTCGTTGCGATACGTCATGGCGTGCGGCTACTCCCTCTGCGTCGCGGGCGGTGGTCCCGCTGCCTCCACGTCGAATGTCCCGTCGCGTCGCGGAATGCCCGCGCACCGGCGACGCCGTGGACAGCTCGGTGAACCTCGGTCGACCTCCCCGTGCGGTCCGTCGTGGCCCGAGGTGCGGCTCGGGGCGCCGGCGCCGTGCCGAACAGGTCGGAAGGTTCGGTGGGCGGCCCTTGCGGGCGGCCCACAGAGTCTACGGACGGGCGGCTGGGCCGCAGCCCGCCGGTGGGAGGGTACGCAGGGAGGAGAAGAGGTCAGCCCTGCCGCCCGCCGGCACCGGCGGGCTGGCTAAACGAGTGGCGTCGCGCGTCGCGGACGCAGCACTGCGCGGACTCGGTCATCAGGTCGACAACTCCCTGGTCGGTTCTGCTGCCCCGGGGTCCATTATGCGCTCTCCGGAGCGGCGTGCGGGCCCCCGGGCCGCAGGGCTCTGGCCGAAGCGTACAGGCAGACCGCGGCGGCGGCAGCCAGGTTAAGGCTCTCGGCCCGGCCGTGCAGCGGTACGCGTACCCGGGCGTCGGCGGCGGCGGCCAGCTCCGCCGGCAGGCCGTGCGCCTCGGAGCCGAAGAGCCAGGCGGTCGGCCGGGCCAGCCCACCGGAGTCGGCGAGATCGTCCAGGTCGGTCTCGCCGTAGCCGGAGGCGGCCAGCACGGTCAGCCCGGCCGCCCGCAACGCGGCGACCACGTCGGCGGGGTCGGGAGCCCGGACGACGTCGAGGTGGAAGAGGCTGCCGGCCGACGACCGCACGCACTTGCCGTTGTACGGGTCGACCGCGTCACCGGCGAAGACCACCGCACCCGCCCCGGCGGCGTCGGCGGTGCGCAGCACCGTGCCGGCGTTGCCCGGGTCACGGATCTCGGCCAGCGCGGCCACCAGCCGGGGACGTCGGGCAAGGGCGGTGCCGATCGACACGTCGAGCCGGGCGCAGACCGCCACGATCCCCTGCGGGGCGACCGTCTCGGTCAGCGCGGCGAGCGCCTCGTCGGTCACCCCGGAGACGGGTACTCCGGCCCGGGCAGCGCTACCGGCGAGGTCGGCGTACCGGTCGAGCCCGGCCGGGGTACCGAAGAGTTCGACCAGTACGCCCGGCGCGGCCAGCGCCTCCCGGACCGCCTGCGGGCCCTCGGCCAGGAACCGGCCGGTGGTGTCCCGCTCCCGGCGCCGGTGCAGCCGCCGGGCCGCGACGATCCTCGGGGTACGCGGGGTGAAGAGCGGCTGCTCCGGTGCCCGGACATGGTCGAGGCGTCCCACCTGCGGGTTTACCGACATGCGGGACGCCTCGATCGGGTGTCGCGGGGTGGTCAGGCGGCCTGGGCCGACGCGCCACCGGTGCCCTCGGCCGCCACGGCGGCGCGGGCGACCTCGACGATGGCCGCGAAGGCCGTCGGGTCGTTGACGGCGAGGTCGGCCAGGATCTTGCGGTCCACCTCGACGCCGGACAGCTTCAGCCCCTGGATGAGCCGGTTGTAGGTCATCCCGTTGGCGCGGGCCGCCGCGTTGATCCGGGTGATCCAGAGCTGCCGGAAGTCGCCCTTGCGGTCACGCCGGTCCCGGTAGGCGTACTGCATCGAGTGCAGCACCTGCTCCTTGGCCTTGCGGTAGAGCCGGGACCGCTGGCCACGGTAGCCGCTGGCGGTCTCCAGCAGCGTACGGCGCTTCTTCTGGGCGTTCACTGACCGCTTGACGCGTGCCATCTCAACTACTCCTTCAGGTCAAGAGGCGCGCGTCAGCGGGCCAGCAACTTCTTGATTCGCTTGAAATCGGCCTTGGCCACCTCGACGGTGCCGGTGAGCCGGCGGGTCCGGGTGGAGGACTTCTTCTCCAGGTTGTGGCGGAGGCCGGCCTGCTGGGCAACGATCTTGCCCTTGCCGGTCACCTTGACCCGCTTGCCCATCCCGGTGTGGCTCTTCATCTTCGGCATCTTGGTGCGTCTCTCCCCTGTTACTCGCCGGTCGTCCCGGCGGGTTCGGCCTCGGCGGGCGATGCCCCGGCGGCCGGCGGTGCCTCGACGGCACTGGCTGCCTCCCGCTCGCGCGCGGAGCCCGTCCTGGCCGCCGTGGCGGCCGTGGCGGACGCCTTGACGGCCCGGTGCGGAGCCAGGACCATGATCATGTTACGGCCGTCCTGCTTCGGAGCGGCCTCGACGTATCCGAGTTCCGAGATCTCGGACTCGAGTCGGCGCAGGAGCCGGTAACCCAGCTCCGGTCGGCTCTGCTCGCGACCGCGGAACATGATCGTCACCTTGACCTTGTCGCCCGCCTTGAGGAACCGCACCACGTGACCCTTCTTGGTCTCGTAGTCGTGCGGATCGATCTTCGGACGGAGCTTCATCTCCTTGATGACGGTCTGTTGCTGGTTACGCCTGGCTTCGCGCGCCTTGAGTGCGGACTCGTACTTGTATTTGCCGAAGTCCATGAGCTTGCACACCGGCGGGCGCGCCATGGGCGCAACCTCGACCAGGTCCAGGTCGACGTCCGCGGCCAGCTGGAGGGCGCGCTCCAGTGGGACAATGCCCACCTGCTCGCCCTCAGGGCCGACCAGTCGGACCTCACGTGCCCGGATCTGCTCGTTCACGCGTGGCTCGACGCTGATGGGGCCTCCTCGTGGTGATCCTCACCGGCCGCGCGTCAGCGGTGGCCGGCCTAACGTCTTCGACCAGAAGCAGAAAGGCCCCGGCACATGCCAGGGCCTGCTCGACCGGCCTGTGGCGATCGACGATCGCGCACCCGGATCGGCAAAGCCGAACCGGTGACCGGACCCGGCCACCGGATGATGGTGACTCGGGTGGGAGCAGGCGCTCCGCTTCTCGACTGTCTGTGGATGAACCCAGACAGTGGTCGACTCGTAAAGACTAGCAGGTCAGCCCGGAGGACGCCAAAACGGGCACGCCGGGGACGGCGGGTGCGCGACGGAAGATCAGTCCGCCGCCCGCTGCCCCTGGACGACCTCGGATTCCGGCTCCGGCTGCCCCGGGCGTGGCTGCTGGTGCGCGGCGTCCGGCCCTGGCTGCTGGTGCGCGGCGTGCAGGGCGCGCAGCGCGCGTACCCCGTCGACCGCCAGCTCCCGGTCCACCGCCTGTAGGGCCAGCACCGGCATCAGCTCGTCGTCGTGCAGCTCCAGGCTGGCCCAGGCCGAGCCCCGGTCGAAGCGCACCGCCCGGACCACGGCCCAGGGCAGGTCGTAGCCGCCGAAGACGTTGCGCACCCGGACCCCCCGGGCGTCCGCCTCCACCCGCGGCCGGGTGAAGAGCAGCACCACGAAAGCGCCGAGTACGCCCAGCCCGGTCATGGCGAGCTGATCACCCCGCTGGAAGGTGGCCGCCCCGGACCCGGTCGGGCCGTGCAGGCCGATGCTGAGCAGGGCGAACATCACCACCAGCGCGGGAGCGAGGACCCAGCAGACCACCCGGATGCGTCGCGGACGCACGGAGACGGTGTCGGGATCACGGGCGACGGCGGGCTCGATCACGCCGTCCAGTCTGCCACCCGGCGTCCGAGCGGCCACCGCCAGCCCGGACGATCCGACGGAGCCGGGCCGGGCCGTGGCCGGCGTCAGGTGGCCGCCGGGGCACCCCGGGCCGCCCGGCCGGAGACGAGCACCGCGAGCAGGGTCAGTACCGCCCCGACCAGCACCGCCAGGCTGGCACCGGGTCCACCCGGCCGCAGGTCGAGCAGGAGCGCCCCGCCCAGCTGCCCGGCGACCAGGGCCAGCCCGGTACGGAGCAGTCCCATCGACCGGATCCCGACCAGCAGCGCGATGGTGATGGTGACCCCGAGCGGCCCGCCGACGTACAGGTACCACTCGTCGGGCCAGCCGGTGGCGCCGAGCTGGGCCAGCGCGCCGGTCAACGCCGCCACCGGCAGCATCGCCGCGCTGCTCACCGCGAAGTTGACCGCCGTGGCGGCGGCCGGGTTGGCGACCATGGAGATCCGGCCGTTCAGCGCACCCTGGACGGCGACCAGCACCCCGCAGACGACGCCGAGCAGCACCAGCCCGACCGCCAGATCGCCGACCGGCCGGCCGAACTGGGCCAGCGCCACCGCCGCGATCCCGAGCAGCGCACCCGCCACCCGGGACCGGGTCAGCCCCAGCCGGCCCGCCGGGGCCAGCCGGGTCCGGTCGACGGCGAGCCCGCCGCCGCTGTTCCCGGCCACCTGGGCGATGGTGTAGACCGCCACCCCGAGCACCGGCACGATGTACGTCGCCGCGACGATGAAGAACGCCCCGCACAGCCCACCCAGGTACGTCCACCAGGGCAGCCGGGTCCGGCGCAGCACCGCGAGGCCGGACCGCATCGACGGCAGTACGAGCAGGCCGAGCAGGACCAGCGCCACTCCCCCGGTGTTGTTGACCAGCGCACCGATGATCGGATGACCGGTCCGCTCACCCATCTCGGCGTTGGCCAGGCTCTGTGCGGCCGACCCCACCCCGGCGAGCACGGTCAGCCCGATCGCGGCCCAGCCCGGCAGTACCTTCACCAGCGACACACCCCGTCCACCCGACCCCGCCCGGCGCTACCGTCGACGGCCGGACGACCGTCGACCGGTCGGGCGGCACGGAACGGCCGGCCCACAGGGTCGCGGCCAAGCCTCACAGCGGAGGACCGCCGGTGTCTGTGATCCGGATCGCTCGTCCGGCGTGACCTCGGCGGCAGCGCGGTCGCCGGCCGGACCCGCGGCCGGGCGGCGACAATCATCCGATGGCGAAACGCAAGGCCCGCCGGGCCGACGGTACGCGGTCCGCTCGGCCGTGCCCGTGTGGCTCTCCGGCGACGTACGAGCAGTGCTGCGGCGCCCTGCACGAGGGGACCACGGTCGCGGCGACCGCCGAGGCGCTGATGCGGTCGCGGTTCAGCGCGTACGCGGTCGGCGACGCCGGCTACCTGCTCCGGACCTGGCACCCGCGGACCCGACCGGCCCGGCTGACGCTGGACCCGGCGCTTCGCTGGACCCGGCTCGACATCCTCAACACCGACCGGGGCGGCCTGCTCGACAGCGCCGGCATCGTCGAGTTCCGGGCGCACTACCGGCAATCGGGCCGCCCCGGTGAGCTGCACGAGCGCAGCCGCTTCGGTCGTGCGGACGGCCAGTGGCGCTATCTCGACGCCGAGTAGCGGACCGGCGCACTCACCGGAGCTCGGCGATCATGTGCCCGGCTGCCCCCGCCAGGAACCGCCCGCGCCGGCCCGCCCGGAGGAGGGCAGTGGACACTCCGGAGTCTCGGCGCACTCGACCAGGTCGGCGCAGCCGGCCGCCAGCGCCTCGCGCAGGGTCGCCGCGACGGCGGTCAGCTCGGCGATCCGCCGCTCCACCTCGGTGAGCTTCACCCGGGCGCGGTCCGCAAGCACCCGATCCGCCCCACCGCGCACCCCCGGAGCGCGGACGTCGAGCAGCTCGGCCACCTCGGCGAGGCTGAACCCGAGCCGCTGGGCCGTCTTGATCGCCCGGAGCAGGGTCACCGTCTCCGCCGGATAGCTGCGGTGCCCGCCGAGGGTACGCGCGGGTTCGGCGAGCAGCCCGCGCCGCTCGTAGTACCGCAGGGTCTGCTGGTTGACCCCGGCCGCCGCGGCGAGCTGACCGGGTCGCAGCCCCTCAGGCACGGTGCCCGCCGTCCGGCCCCACCCGGGCGGCCAGTGCGTCGAGCACCGCCACCTGCCCGGCCGGCACCCCGACGTCCCAGCACAGCCGGCCGCCGGCCACGTCGAGCCGGAACGTGAAGAAGGAACAGCAGCCGGACTCCCGCATCATCAGGTCGGCCACCCGGGACGCCACCTGCGGGGTCGGGGTCAACTCCAGCCGGAGCCGGTTGGGTTCGACCCGGCGCACCGAGCGGACGGCCGTGCCGAGTACCCGGTCGAACTCGGCGAGTCGGGCCGGCTGCTCCGCCGTCGGCAGGGTGCAGGCCGCCGGCACCCAGCCGGGCGGGACAGCGGGTACGTCCGCGACACCTCGTACGTCTGCCATACCTCGACGGTAAGCCGGTACCCCGGTACCGGATGCAAGCGTGGGCGCCGGAAATTCGCTCGCCGGTCCGGAACCGCCGGCCGTACGGTCGACCGGATGTGGGGACCCTTCACGCCGGGACTGCGACTGTGCCGGCTCCTCTACACCGAGGCGGTACGTCCACTGCTCGCCGAGGCGTACCCGGAGCTGCGCTACGCGGCGGCCCGGCTCGGCCAGGGGTCGGAGGTGCTCGGCTTCGACACCGAGCGCTCGGTCGACCACGACTGGGGTTCCCGGCTCACCCTCTTCCTCGCCCCCGACGACCTCGACCGGTACGGCGGGCGGATCACCTCGTTGCTGGCCGAGCGGCTGCCGAAGCGGGTCGGCGGCTGGCCGACACATTTCGTCCCGGTCGCCGGCCAGTCCCGGGTGCCGGCCGAGACCGACGGGCCGGTGGCGCACCTGGTGCAGGTCACCGAGCTGGGCGTCTGGTGTGACGGGCAACTGGGCTTCGATCCCCGGCAGGGGGTGCGGACCTTCGACTGGCTGGCCACCCCGACGCAACTGCTGGCCGAGGTGACCGGCGGGGCCGTCTTCTTCGACGGCCCCGGCGAGCTGACCGCGCTGCGGGAGCGCCTGCGCTGGTATCCGGACGACGTCTGGCGCTACCTGCTGGCCTGCCAGTGGGCCCGGATCGACCAGGAGGAGCCGTTCGTCGGGCGGGCCGCCGAGGCCGGCTCAGAGGCGGGCAGCCGGGTGCTGGCGGCCCGGCTGGTCCGGGACGTGATGCGGCTCTGCCTGCTGCTCGGCCGGCGGTATCCGCCGTACGGCAAGTGGCTGGGCAGCGCCTTCGCCGCCCTGCCCGAGGCGTCGGCGGTCGCCACCGCGCTGGACGGGGCGCTGACCGGGGACGCCGTGGCCCGGCAGGCGGCGCTCTACACCGCCTACGAGGCGGCCGGGGCGTGGCAGAACCGGCTCGGCCTGGCCGAACCGGTGGAGGCGACCCGGCTGCTCTTCCACGACCGGCCGTACCCGGTCATCGGCGCCAACCGGTTCGCGGCCGCCCTGCTGGCCGGGATCACCGACCCCGAGGTCGCCGGGCTGCCTCCGCTCGGCGGCATCGACCAGTTCGTGGACAACACTCCCGTGCTGTGCCAGCCGAAGCTGACCAGGGCGCTGACCGCCGCCGCCTGGCAGCGGGACCGATGACGCGACGGTGTCGGTAGCACCGGTGTCGGGAGCGACGGTGTCGGGAGCGCCGACGCGGTGACCCGGCTCGACCGGCACCGGGACGGGGACCGGGACCGGCGGTGCGTCCCGACGGGGCCGGCGGTGCACCCCACGGGCGGCAGAGGTTGGGTAGCCTGCCTCGGCATGACCACCGTGGTGATCCGCCCACCGCGCGACGCTTCCGGCCGTACCGTCGTCGCTCGTCGAGGTCTCGGGCTCGCCTGCCTCGTCGGGCTGGCCTGCCTGCGGGGGTACGCGACCGGGACGACTATCGTGCCGCCGGAGCGGGTCGACCCGGCCTTCGTCCTCTTCCGGTACGACCGCGACAGTGCGACGTGGCGGGCGCTCGTCGCCGGTACCGACGCGATCTGCACCGACCTGGTCCCGGCCGACGTCATTCCCCGGTTGCCGGGCTGCCTCGGCTCCTGATTGTCGGGCCGGCCGGCCGGGCGGGTCGGTTCGTGACCTCGGGACGATAAATTCGCGCGTATCGACGGCTCCGAACATGATCCGGTAGGCTCCTCGACGGTTATCTGAAATTTTCCGGAAGTTGATCGGAAAAACTGCCGGAAAGCCACCTTTCCACCGGACTCGGCCCGGTCCCCGCCCCACCTGCGGCGGCGACTGGTGCAGGAGGTGATGGCCGTGGTCGATGGCCCCACCATCGGCGTACTCACCATGTCTGTCGGTTGCGACTATTTCGGCAGCATTCTCGGCGGAATCGCGCGGACGACCGCCCTGGCGGGTGGCCGGATGATCGCCATTCAGACCCTCGGCGCCGGCACATTCGACTTCGACCCGCCCGAACCTCCGGACTTTCCGCACCTGGTGGCCTGGGACCACGTCTCCGCGTTCGTGGTGATCCTGAACTCGGCGTCGCCGGGATACCTGACCTCGATCCAACGCGCCGGCAAACCGGTCATCATGATCAGTGACTCGATGCCCGGCGTCTCCTGTCCGGTCGTGCTCCCGGACAACCGTCGCGGGGTACGCGAGGCGGTCCTGCACCTGGTCGAACACGGCCACCGGGAGATCGCTTTCGCCGGATATCTCGAACTGCGAGATCTGCGCGAGCGCTACGAGGCATATCGCGACGCCCTGCTGGAGTGCGGAATAACCCCCCGTACCGATCTGCATTTCGACACCGGGGACAACCGGGAGAGCGGCGGCGAACGCGCCGGCCGGGCGATGCTCGCCGCCGGCCTGCCGTCGACGGCGGTGGTCGCCGGAAACGACCTGAACGCGATCGGCCTGCTCCGCACCTTCCTGGCCGCCGGTGTGGAGGTGCCGCGCCAGCAGGCGGTGGTCGGTTTCGACGACATGGAGGGGGTCGTCTACTTCACCCCGAGCCTCTCCACGGTGCGGCAGAGCTTCGAGGCCCTGGGTCGGATCGCCGCCGAACTCGCCCTGCGGGCCGCGCACGGGGAGGAGATCGAGGCCCGGACCTATTCCGTACCCACGTCGTTCCAGGCACGCGAGTCGTGCGGCTGCGCCGACCCGCTGGCGCCCGGGATCCTGGCGGCGGAGCCGGACGCCGAACCGTCGACCGCCGAACACCTGGTCGCCCGACTGGTCGCGGCGCTGCCGGACCAGGTCGACCCGCCCCGCCGGGCCACCATCGCCCGGGCCGGCACGCTGGTCGCCGACGCTCTCGCCGCGGCCGCCGACGACGCACCGGGGCCGGACCTGCCCGACCTGCGTCAGGCCCTGGTCGGCCTACAGACGCTGAGCCAGCGGCATCCGGAGGGCGTGGTCCGGATGATGGACTCCATCCGGCGGTACGGGCTGGGCCTGGCCGGCCGGATCGGTCCGCACGACCCGGCCGGCGCCGAACGGGTCCGGGCCGGTACCGAGGAGATCGTGGTCGCGCTGGCGCAGAGCCGGTCCCGGACACACCGGATCGAGGAGAACGAGTTCCAGACGACCCTCAAGACGCTCTACACGGTGAGCAAGAACCTGCTGCGCAGTCACGAGAAGGATCCCCGCGCGCTGGCCTGGATCCAGGACACCAACGCCCGGGGCGGCTGCCTCGGCCTCTGGTCGGCCACCCCGGGCGGGGCCGACGGCACCGAACGGACCCTGGACCTGGTCACCATGTTCGAACGGGACCGTGGGCCGGTGCCGATGCCGGTCGGGCCGGTGCCGCCCCGGTCGTTCCCGCCGGCCGAACTGGTCGACCTCGCGGACCTGGACGCCGACCAGATGGTCTACGTGGCGCCGTTGCAGATCGGCGCCAGCGACTGGGGAATGCTCGCCGTCGTCGGTCCGATCGAGGCGGAGGTGGCCAGCGGCCGGGAGATGATGAACCAGTGGGCGGCCCTGCTGACCATCGCCCTCGACCACGACGCGGTGCTGAAGTCCCTGCGTGAGCAGGAGGACCTGCTCCGGCACGCGGCCCTCTACGATCCGCTGACCGGGCTGGCCAACCGGTCCCTCTTCCTGGACCGGCTCCAGGCGGCCGTCGCCGCCCAGGCCCGGCACCCGGAACGGCACTACTCGGTGCTGCTGCTCGACCTCGACGGGTTCAAGCTGGTCAACGACAGCCTGGGACACCTGGCCGGCGACCGGCTGCTGGTCCAGGTCGCCGAGCGGATCCGGGCCAGTGCCCGGGAGGCGGAGGTCGCCGCCCGGTTCGGCGGGGACGAGTTCGCCGTACTGCTGCGGCACCGGTGTGACGGCGAGGATCCGGCCGCGGTGGCGGAGCGGATCCGGGGCGCGCTGGACGTGCCGTTCCGGCTCGGCGAGGAGGAGTTCGTCGTCTCGGCCAGCATCGGCATCTCCCGCAGCAGCACCGGCTACCAGCACGCCGAGGACGTCATCCGGGACGCCGACACCGCGATGTACTCGGCGAAGTGGCAGCGCAAGGGCTCGCACGCGGTCTTCGACGTCGCCATGCACGAGCGGGTCGTCGGGCGGCTGCGTACCGAGGCGGAGCTGCGCCGGGCACTGGAGACCGGTGGCTTCGAACTGCGCTACCAGCCGATCGTACGGCTGGGCGACGGCCGTACCCACGCGTTCGAGGCGCTGATGCGCTGGCGGCATCCCGTACGCGGACTGGTGGCACCGGCCGACTTCCTGCCGATCGCCGAGGAGAGCGGGCTGATGCCGCCGATCGGCCGCTGGGCGCTGGCCGAGGCGTGCCAGCAGCTCGCCGCCTGGCGGGCGGGCGGGTCCGCCCCGGAGGGGCTGCGGATGAGCGTCAACGTCTCCAACCGGCAGTTCTGGCACACCCGGCTGCTGGAGGACATCGAGGAGAGCCTGCGGGCGGCGGGGCTGGACCCGGCGGCCCTGATCATCGAGATCACCGAGGGCGTCATCGTGCACGACGTCCCGGCGGCCCGGACGAAGCTGGCCGCACTGCACGAACTCGGCGTACAGCTGCACATCGACGACTTCGGCACCGGCTACTCCTCGTTGCAGGCGCTGCACCACCTGACGATCGACGCCTTCAAGATCGATCGGTCCTTCGTGGCGCCGCTGGCCACCGACGGCAAGAGTCGGGAGCTGGTCCGCTCGATCGTGTCGATGGGGCTCAACCTGGGGCTGGAGCTGGTGGCCGAGGGGATCGAGACCGCCGCACAGCGGGACCAGTTGCGCCGCTACGGCTGCCACCACGGTCAGGGCTACCTCTTCGCCGGCCCGGTCAGCGGGGCGGAGGCGGAGGCGATCCTCCGTGACGGCAGCCCGGTCGGCCTCCCCCGGCTGGCGGCCCGGGCCGTCCGCTAGCGCCGTCCCCTCTGCACTCTTCGTCGGCTCCGCCCGGCGCCCGGCTGCTCGTGTCCCGATGCGGCTAGACATCGACTGCCGCCGTTGAATATATTTCGATCGAAACTGCGAAATGTTTCAACGTCCACCACCATCGGCAGACCGCCCCGCCACCCACCGAGGAGCCCCCATGCCCCGTCCGCGTTCCCGGCCGCGCGGCCGCCTCTACGCCGCGCTCGCCGCCACCGCCCTGGCCGTCACGGCCGGCGCCGCCGCCGTCACCGTCGCCGCGCCGCCGGTCGCCGCCGCAGCCTGCAACGGCTACGTGGCACTGACCTACGACGACGGCCCCAACACCGGCACCACCGCCGCGCTGCTCAACGCGTTGCGCTCGGCCGGCGCCCGGGCCACCTTCTTCAACGTCGGCCAGCGGGCCCAGCAGAACCCCGCGTTGGTACGCGCCCAGCAGCAGGCCGGGATGTGGATCGGCAACCACAGCTGGACGCACCCGCACATGACCCAGCTCAGCACCGCGCAGATGACCTCGGAGATCAGCCAGACCCAGCAGGCCATCCAGCAGGCCACCGGGACCGCGCCGAGGCTCTTCCGGCCGCCGTACGGCGAGACCAACGCCACGCTGCGCTCGGTGCAGGCCCAGTTCGGCCTGACCGAGGTGCTCTGGAGCGTGGACTCCCAGGACTGGAACGGCGCCAGCACGGCGCAGATCGTCCAGGCCGCCGGCAACCTCACCGACGGCGGCGTCATCCTGATGCACGACGGCTACCAGACCACCATCAACGCCGTCCCGCAGATCGTGGCCAACCTGGCCAACCGCAACCTCTGCCCCGGGATGATCTCGCCGACCACCGGTCGGGCCGTCGCACCCGACGGCACCAACCTGCCCACCAACCCGCCGACGAACCCACCGACCAACCCGCCCACGAACCCCCCGACGAACCCGCCGACGCAGGGACCGGGCGGCTGCACCGCGACCGCCTCGCTGAACTCCTGGAACGGCGGCTTCGTGGCCACCGTACGGGTCACCGCCGGCTCGTCCGGCACCAACGGCTGGTCGGTAGGGGTGAGCCTGCCGTCCGGCGCCACGGTCACGAACTCGTGGAACAGCCAGCGCAGCGGCAGCAGCGGCGCGGTCACCTTCACCAACGTGAGCTTCAACGGCCGGATCTCCCCCGGACAGTCGACCGAGTTCGGCTTCCAGGGCACCGGCAGCGGGACCGGGATGTCACCGACCTGCACCGCGAGCTGACTTCCGATTCAGCGGATCCGTCCGATGTGGATCCGCAGGGCAGCACCGTGGATCTGACGTCAGGCGCCCGGCCGAACCCCTGCCCCGGCCGGGCGCCCGACGTCGACCGTCGGGCTCACGGACCCGCCGCCCCCGGCGAGTGGTCCGCGGATGCCGTCCATACGACGGGCTCCGGCATGGCAGCGCACCGGATCCCGTCTCCCCCGTTGAACGACGACACCTCCCCGTGCACGCGCGTCCCAGCACATCCGCTCGGAATGCCCACCACGCGTCCGCAGCGATGATATGCACACGGCACGTGATCCCGTCAACATGCGTGCACACCTCTATGGCATGCTGTAAACCACTGGACCCAGCTGCGGAGGAGGCCAGATGGTTGAGGAGGCGGGAGAGTTCCGCAGCCCGGGGCCGCTGGCCGACCGGCTGGACCGGCTCTTCGACCGCATCCGCAAGCCCGACGGCAGTGCGTACAGCCTGCGCGAGGTGGCGGACGCGATCACCGCACAGGGCGAGTCCATCTCGCACACCTACATCGGACAGCTGCGTACCGGGAAGAAGCGCGACCCGAACCTCAGCCATCTGCGGGCGCTGGCCAAGTTCTTCGGCGTACCGGTGGAATACTTCACCAGCGACCGACTGGCGGCCGACGTCGACAAGGAACTCGACCTCGCCGCCGCATTGCAGCAGGTACGCGCCCGCACCGTCGCGCTGCGCAACTCCGTCATCCCGGAGGCACAGTCCGCCATCGATGCCCTGACCGAGTTGCTCGGGGTGATCCGCGTCCTTGAACAGGGCAGGCCGGACGCGGATGATGGCGCGTGAATGCGGGTCGCGATCTGGCGACAGCACGCCGCGCGGAGGAACGGTGGGCCCATGACGCTACGGCAGGTACGCCGGCGCTGTGAGCAACTGGCACGCGGCATCCGGGTACCGGACCCCTTCGACCTCGACACGTTCATCGGCGACTTCGGTGCCGACCGGGGACGTCCGGTCCACCTGATCGCGTTCGACCTGCCGCCCGGGGCGCCGTGCGGGCTCTGCGTCTCGACCGACGCCGCCGACTACCTGGTGGTGACCTCCGCCGCGACCGGGGTGCAGCGGGTGCACATCGCCCTGCACGAGCTGGCCCACCTGCTGCTGGAGCACCGGCTGCACCTGCTCGACGACGTACAGGGCAGTCGGCAACTCTTCCGGCACCTCGACCCGGGGGTGGTCCGGGCGATGTTCGCCAGGACCAACTACAGCAGCCAGGAGGAGCAGGAGGCCGAGACCCTCGCCTCGCTGCTCGGCCAGCGGGCCGGGCTGTGGCGCCCGCCGGCACCGCGTACCCCGAGCGACCCGGTGGTCGAACGGCTCGGCCAGTCACTGGAACACTAGGGTGTTGCCGGATGGACGGTAAGAGCGGCGTTTTCCTGTTCTGCGCGGCGGTGGCGTGGATCGCGGTGGGCTACAAGGTGGCGGCACTCGTCCGCAACCCCCGCAACCTGAACCTCTGGGTGCTCACTCTCTGCATCGCACTGCCGGCGGCCGGCTTCACCATGGCCGTGCCGGCCGTCTACACGGCGGTGAACCGCTTCTTCGGGGTACCGAATCTCGCCTCGCTGCTGGTCTACTCCTGCATCGTCGGATACAGCGTCACCGCGCTGGTCATGCTGATGCTCTGGCACATGCCGCCGGCCGAGGCGCTGCCCCGGGCCAGGATGCTCGCCGTCTTCTACGGCCTGGTGCTGGTCGCGATGGCGGTGCTCTTCGCCAACAGCGGCGCCACCGTCGAGGCGCCGAGCGACTTCGACGACGTCTACGGCCCCCGCCCGGTCGGCGGCACGTTCCTGCTGGTCTACGTCTCCGCCTTCGCCGTCGGCCTCGGCGTCGCCGCCTGGCGCAGCCTCCAGTTCGCCAACCGGGTCGCCCGGACCGACGGCCGCCCGTGGCTGCGCCGGGGCCTGCGGCTGGTCGCGGCCGGATCGATCGTCGCGCTCGGCTACTGCCTGGGCAAGGGCGGGTACGTCGTCGCCGCCTGGCTCGGCACGACGCTGCCGACCCTGAGCGACCTCGGTACCCTCTGCGCCTGCCTCGGAGCGCTGGTGATCACGGTCGGCTTCACGATCCCGTCCTGGGGACCGAACCTCTCCGCCGCCGTGCAGAGACTGGGCCGGGCCCGCACCTATCTGCGGCTCTACCCGCTCTGGCACGCCATGTACCAGGCGATGCCGGAGATCGCCCTCGACCCGCCCACGTCCCGCCGGGCCGACCTGCGGATGCTGCGTGACCTCGACTTCGCGCTCTACCGGCGGGTCATCGAGATCCGCGACGGCCGGCTCGCGCTCGCGCCGTACCTGGCACCGACCGACGGGACTCCCCCGGAGGGTCGCGGTGGCAGGACGGCCGCCGCGAACCGGGAGGCGATCCGGATCCGGGACGCGCTGGCCCGGCTGCGCACGGCCACCCTGGAACAGCAGGCGGCGCAGCCGGCCGCCGCGGCGGGGCGGGGAACCCGGCCCGGGCCGGCGGGACAGCCGGACGACGACGACCTCGCCGGTGACCTGGAGTTCCTCGGCCACGTCTCGTCGGCCCTGCGCCGGCTGCCGCCGGTCACCGCCGCGCCCGCCGCCCCCGGTACGCCGGTGAGGAGCTGACGGCACCGATGCTGCACCGGCCCGGCCGGTTCGACCGGCTACGCCAGATCCGCGCACTCGACCCGGCGCGGGACTGCCACCAGATCTATCGGACCACCGCGCTGTGGGAGTTTCCGTTCGACGTCCGGATGGGGCTGCTGCTGGCCTTCTGGCGTACCTTCGCCGTGCCGTCGATCGCCGAACTGCTGGCCGCGACCGGTGAGACCACGACCCGGACCGAGCGCCGCGCCGACGACACCGGCATCCTGATGTACACCCTGATCGAGCACGGCCTCGACCATCCGCTGGGTCGGGCGGCCACCCGACGGCTCAACCAGCTGCACCGCCGGTACGCCATCGACAACGACGACTACCTGTACGTGCTCGGCACCTTCGTCTTCGTCGGCACCCGGTGGATCGACCGGTACGGCTGGCGTCCACTCTGCTGCCACGAGCGCGCCGCGATCTACCACTTCTACGCCGAACTGGGCCGGCGGATGCGGATCACCGCCATCCCGCCGGACCTGGAGAGCTACGCGCGCTGGTACGACGCGTTCGAGGCCGAGCGGTTCGCACCCACCCCGGCCGCCCGGCAGCTCATCACCGCCACCAAGGGGCTGCTTGCCGACCTGCCGAAGCCGCTGGTGTCGGTCGGCAGCCGGGTCGCCGACGCGCTGCTCGACCCGCCGCTGCGGGCGGCCCTCTCGGTCGCCCCGCCGCCGTGGTGGGCCCGGGCGGCACTCACCGGGGGACTCGCCGGACGCGCCGCTTACCTGCGGTACGGGGCGGCACCGCGCCGGCGGCGGTACCTCGACGGCGGGCTGCGGGCGAAGACGTACCCGGACGGTTACGACATCGCCACGGTCGGCCCGGCGGAACACCCCTCCGCTCGGGCATAGGCGGATCGTGCCGGCCCGCTGGCACAATGGCCCGACCTACGGCCGGGACGGGGCGAGAGATCGATGACGACTGGTGACGAGCGGATAGTGCCGGACGAGACGACGGTGCCGCTGCTGCCGTGTGTCTCCGTGGACGAGACGCTCGCGTTCTGGCAGGCTCTCGGCTTCGAGGTGACCTGGAACCAGCGCAAGCCGTACCTGTATCTGGCGTTTCGCTGGAGCGGGTTCGAGCTGCACTACGGTGCCGCGTCGGCCGGGCTCGACCCGACGCTGGAGAACACCGGCGGATGTCTGGTGCAGGTCGGGGCGGTCGCGCCCTACCACGCGGCGTTCGTGGCGGCGATGCGGAAGACGTACGGGAAGGTGCTCGGCAAGGGGCTGCCGAGGATCACCCGCTACCGCCCCGGCGCGTCCCGGTTCAGCATCGTGGACCCGTCCGGCAACTCGATCGTCTTCATCCGGCGCGACGAGCCGGAGGAACTGGAGTACGGCGGCTCGAAGCGGCTGACCGGGCTGGCGAAGGTCATCGACAACGCGCAGATCCTGCGCGAGTTCAAGACCGACGACCGGGCGGCGTTCCGGGCCCTCAACTCCGGGCTGCGCCGGCACGGCGAGACGGCCTCCGATCTCGACCGGGCCCTGGCGCTGGCCGCGCTGATCGAACTCTCAATCGCGCTGGAGGAGCCCGACCGGGTACCCGGCTGGGGTGCCCGGCTGCGGGAGATCCGGTTGACCGGGCCGGAACGGGAGCAGGTGCAACGCGCGGTCGCCGACCCGGCGGTACTCGCCGGATGGCTGCCCGACGACACCTTGCCGCACGGACGGACTTGAGCCGGTCGCGCGATTGAGATATGTCTTTATGGATATGTCTCAGTCGTAAGGGGGTCTACGATGAGCGATGTTCGGCGGATCACCACCGCGTCCGCGCTGGCCGTGGCGTGCGTGGTGGCACTCGTACCCGTCATCCACGCACCACCGGCGAGCGCCCGGGGCGGCGCAGAGTGGTCCATGGGTGGCCACGACATCCGCAACACCCGGTCGAACCCGGACGAGCGCCTACTGTCCCCCGCGACGGTCGGCGGCCTGGAGGTCGCCTGGAGCGTCACCACCAGCGGCGATGTCTCGGCCACCCCCGCCGTGGTCGACGGCGCCGTCTACTTCCCGGACTGGGGCGGCACCTTCTGGAAGGTCGACGCGGCGACCGGCGAGGTGATCTGGTCCCGTTCGGTGGCCGAACTCGCCGGGGTCGCCGGCACCTTCTCCCGGACCGCCCCGGTGGTGGCCGGCGACACGGTCTACCTCGGCACCCAGGCCGGCGCCCGACTGCTCGCGATCGACACCGAGACCGGCGAACTGCGCTGGAACACCGCGATGGACACCCACCCGGACGCGATTCTCACCTCGTCGCCGGCCATCCACCGAGGCGTGCTCTACCAGGGCGTCTCCTCGCTGGAGTTCCTCAACGCCGGTGACCCGGCCTACGACTGCTGCACCTTCCGGGGCAGCCTGGTGGCGGTCAACGCGGCCACCGGAAAGATCCGGTGGAAGAGCCACACCCTGCCGGACCAGGGCGCGGGTGGCGACGTCTTCAGCGGCGCGTCGGTCTGGGGCAGCACCCCGACCATCGACCCGAGGAGCCGCACCGTCTACGTCGGCACCGGGCAGAACTACTCGATCCCGGCCTCGGCCCGGGAGTGCCAGGAAGCCGGCGGCACGCCGCAGGAGTGCCTGCCGGCCTGGAACGCCAAGGACTCGATCGTCGCGATGGACATGACGACGGGGAAGATCAAGTGGTCGACCGGGCCACCCCGGTTCGACGAATGGAATCTCGCCTGCATACCCGGGTTCCCACCGAACAACTGCCCCAACCCGGGCCCGGACCACGACACCAGCGACGGCACCCACCTCTTCACCATCCCCGGCCCGAACGGGCGACCCCGCAAGGCGGTGGGGGCCGGCCAGAAGAGCGGCGAGTTCTGGATGCTCGACGCGCTGACCGGGGAGATCATCTGGAGCGCCTCGGTCGGCCCGGGTTCGGTGCTCGGCGGCATCGAGTGGGGCACCGCCAACGACGGCAAGCGGATCTTCTTCGCGGAGACCAACTACGACCGGGAGCCGTACCAGCTGCCCGACGGGCAGACCATCGACTACAGCTCGTTCGGCGCGCTGGACGTGGCGACCGGGGAGATCCTCTGGCAGGTACCGGAACCACACGGCGGCCTGGCGGTCGGCCCGGCGACGACGGCGAACGGCGTCGTCTACTACGGCTCGCTGAACGGCTACATGTACGCCCTCGACGCCGACGACGGCGAGGTGCTCTGGGAGTACCAGGGCGCGGGGGCGTCGAACGCCGGCCCGGCCATCGTCGACGGCAGGCTCTACTGGGGCAACGGGTACCAGCGGCTCGGCGCCGCCAGCACCACCTTCTACTCCTTCCGGCTGCCAAGCACCACCACCGGTACGGGTTCGTGACCGGTACCGACCGCTGATCCGGAGCCAGGATCCGCCCCGTGCGGCAGGAGATGCCGCACGGGGCGGGTCCGGCCGTCTCTGCTCCGTCGATCTCCCCGGCTATCCTGGTGCCGATCCGACAGCGTCGTCCCTCACCCGAAAGTTGCGGATGTGACAGAGACTTCGGCCACGACCGGCGAGCAGCAGGCAATCTCCAAGATGGACACCACCGTCCCGCAGACAGCCCGGATCTGGAACTATCTGTTGGGCGGCAAGGACAACTTCGCCGCCGACCGCGCGGTCGGTGACGAGATCATCCAGGCCCTTCCGCAACTCGCCGAGAGCGCACGGCTGTCCCGGGCGTACCTGGTCCGCGCGGTGCGGTACCTCGTCGCCGAGGCCGGCGTGCGCCAGTTCCTCGACATCGGGACCGGGCTGCCCACCGCCGACAACACCCACCAGGTCGCCCAGTCGATCGCGCCGGACGCCCGGATCGTCTACGTCGACAACGACGCCCTCGTACTCGTGCACGCCCGGGCCCTGCTCGCCAGCAGCCCGGAGGGCGCCACCGACTACGTCGACGCCGACCTGCGGGACACCGGGACGATTCTGCGCGAGGCGGCCAGGACCCTCGACCTGACCAAGCCGGTGGCGCTGTTCCTGATGGGGATCCTCGGGCACGTCGAGAGCGACGACGAAGCGAAGTCGATAATCGACGGCATCATGGCTGCGCTGCCCTCCGGCAGCTACCTCGCGATGTACGACGGCAGCGACACCAGCGAGGCGAACACCGAGGCCGTACGGATCTGGAACATCTCGGCGAACCCGAGATACCACCTGCGGAGCCCCGAACGGATCGCCCGCCTCTTCGAGGGCCTCGAACTGGTCGAGCCCGGCGTGGTGTCGGTGAACGAGTGGAGGCAGGATCCCGACACCCCGACCCACATCATCGACCAGTACTGCGCCGTCGGACGCAAGCCGTAGCGCGATCGCCGGGCAGGACCGCGGCGACGGGTCGACGAGGCGCCAGGGCGGCGGGTCGACAGGCCGACGTCGGCAGCCCGGCGGCCGGCGGGGAGCCGTCCACCCGGTGGTGCGGAGGACCACGAGGGTCCTCCGCACCGGTCCGCCCGATGGCGGGTGTCCTGCCCTGGCGTAGCCGTCAGCGGGGCCAGGCGCAGTGGATGTGCGTGGCGTGGTCCGCGTCGTCCCCCGGCCCCAGCACCTCGGTGGCGCCATAGGCGCGGCACGCGTCCTTGAACGCCTGGTTGAACGGGTTGGTGCTGGTGACCCGGGTGCCGTTGATCGTGTCGACGTCGAACGCCTTGCCGGCGTAGTGCCGGGAGTTCGCGCCGTGCCGGCTACCCGCGATCGCGGTCACCCGGAAGTTGAAACCGTTCGACAGATGCAGGCTGAGTATCCCCCGCAGCATGTCGAGGTCGAGGTTCACACTGGTCCGGCCGACATGGCTGAAGTCGCTGGTACTGGCCGGCAACCCGGCCGCGGTGTCCACGATGTTCTGCCGCGCCGTCGATGCCGGATCGGACTGCCCGCCCACGTGGAAGGTGAGCAGGTCGATCGCCGGGATGTCCCGGATCGCCGCCGCCGGGTTGTACGCCGGCAGACCCGTACTGAACACTCCCGACCCCAGCGAGACCGACAGGGTGGGGGTACCCAGGCCGTAGCACGGAGACAGGTAACGCTGCCCGGCCGGCAACGCGAAGCACCCGCCCCACGGCGTCCCGTTCAACGTCTGGAGCGCCAGGTCGAAGCCGATCTCCAACTGGCGACCGCCGTCGTAGATGCGACCGTCGATCAGTACCGCCCCGAGGCTGTAGCCGTAGTAGGACGAGGAGAAGGCGAAGGGCGCGGCGGCGGCGACGACCGAGCCGTTGTACCTGGCACCGCTGGTCCGCTCGATCAGGTACGCCTGGCCCGCACCCGCGAGGTAGAAATTGCAGACGATCTCCGCCAGGTAGTCGACCCGGGCCAGGGCGGTGCCGTTCAGGGTCACCTGCCGGCTGATGTACGGCACGCAGGTCGGAGGATCGTCCTGGGCGTCGGCGACCATGCGCGGGGCAGGGCCGGCCTTCGGCTTTCCGAGGGTGATCCCGCTGCCGGTGCCGCTCGCCGCGGAGGCCGTGGAACGCCGGCCAGCGGGCCGGATGGCGGCGGTCGGTGCCACCCCGGAGACGCCGGGCGCGACCACCGCCGACCGGGCCGGCAAACCCGGTGCGGCGTCGTCTCCGGAGACACCGGCGTACGCCGGCCCGGCGTACCCGAGCGCCCCGGCCAGCGCCAGAGCCAGGGCCAGAGCCAGGGCCGGCGCCCCGCTCCTTCGCCAACCTCGGCGTGACCTCACCGGTTCCGGTCCGGCCCGGTGGCTCGTGCCGGCCGCGTTGACCCGGGCGTCCCCCTCGAACGCCCGACCCGTCCGCGTCGGGGCGGCCGCCACCGCTCCCGTTGCCGACGACGTTCTCCGTACCCTGCCAATCCGCTTCATGCTTCCTCCGTGTCCGAGGTACGTGTGCGGGCCAGGCTCACAGTCCGGACTGGAGGGCAACTGGAGGTCGATTGAACGTGCCGGTCAGCGATCGGGGTCGGGGCGCGGGCGTCCCGGCCGGGGCGTCCCGGCCGGGGCGGGTCGGGTCGGGGCGGGTCACGACGGTTCGCTGGTGTTGGTGCCGAGTGGCAGCGTCGGCCAGGCCGCGAGGTCGTGCAGCATCCGACGGTCGTGGGTGGCGACGACGACGGCGGCCGGGGTCTCCAGCAGGGCGGCGGTCAGCTCGTCGACCAGGGGCGCCGACAGGTGGTTGGTGGGTTCGTCGAGGATCAGCAGATCGGGTCGCCCGGCGAGCCGCAGCGCGAGGTTCAACCGGCGTTGCTGGCCCTGGGACATCCGGCCGACCGGGGTACGCAGGGCCGCCCGGTCGAGCAGGTTGGTCGCGGTCAGCGCCAGGTGATCCCGGTCGGGCAGTTGTCCCCGGGACCGGAGTTGGCCGACGTGCTGGTCGTACAGCTCGTGGGCGAGCGCGTTCGGCGGCCAGGCCGGCACCTCCTGCCCGAGGTACGCCACCCGGGCCCGCGCGAGGTGGCGGACCTCGCCGGACGACGGTTCGAGAGCCTTGGCCAGTACCGCGAGCAGTGTCGACTTGCCCGCCCCGTTCGGCCCGGTCACCAGCAGCCGGTCCCCGCCGTCCAGGGTGAGCGTGACACCCTGGCGCAGCCGCCCGGCCACGGTGACGTCGTGACAGCGCAGCAGCGGCGTCCCGGGGCGGGTGGAAAGGTCCGGCCAACGCAGGCGCAGCGGCGGCTCGGGCACGGTGAGCTGGTGGGCGTCCAGGTCCTCCTGCCGGCGCCGGAGCGCCTGGACGACTCCCGGGGCCCGAGACTGGCGCTGGTGCTTGCCGTGCCCCTTCTCCGGACGCCAGCCGGTACTGAGGCGCTGCCGCGCCTCGCTCACCGCGTCGGCCAGTCGCTGGTGTTCGGCCCGTTGAGCCTCGTAGTCCCGCTCCCAGCGCTCGCGCTCGCGCCGACGCCCCTCCTGCCAACCCGGGTAGCCGCCGGCGAAGAGCCTCGGTCGGCCGTCGTCGCTCGGGTCGAGGTCCAGGAACTCCACGGCCACGTCGTCGAGCAGGGCACGGTCGTGCGTGACCACCACCACCCCGCCCGGATGCTGGCGCAGCCGTACGGTGAGAAACGCCAGACTCTCGGCGTCGAGATGGTTGGTCGGCTCGTCCAGCATCAGCAGGTCGTACCGCGCCCCCAGCAGGCAGGCCAGGCGTACCCGGTAGCGCTGCCCGACCGAGAGCGTCGACAGCGGGCGGTCCCGGTCGGTGCAGGCGTCGAGCCCGGCCAACGCCACGTCGACGCGGCGCTCCGCGTCCCAGGCATCCAGCCGGGTGGCCGCGTCGAGTGCGGCGGCGTACGCCGAGTCGGCGCCCTCCCTCCCCTCGGCCAGCGCCGTCGCCGCGTCGTCGAGGGCCCGCAGGGCGCGATGGGACTCCCGCATGGCGCCGAGCACGAGGGTGCCGACCGTCTCCCCGTCGCGCGCCTCCAGCGACTGCCGGGCGACACCGATCGTGCCGATCCGCTCCACCGTGCCCTGGTCGGGCGGAAGCATTCCGGTCAGCACGTGTAGCAACGTCGTCTTGCCCCGCCCGTTCTCGCCGACGATGGCGAGGCGGGAGCGGGCGGAGACGGTCACGCTCACGTCGGAGAGTACGACCCGTCCGCCGAGTACGACCCGTACGCCGTCGGCGCGGATGTGCGCCCGGTCACCGGCCGGCAGCCGGCCACCCCACGCGAAATCGGACGGGATGGTCGAGTCTGGTGATGAGTGCAGGTCAAGATTGTTCACTGTCTGCTCTTCGGCTCGTCGTGGAGCCGGGCAGCACGAAGACGCCGCCCGGCAGGAACGCCAGGACGGCGGAACAGAGCTAGCTCACAGTCGCGTCAACCCTGCCGCCGTCAGCGGCGGGACCAGGGCCTCATCGCGGCGATGCTGGAATGCATGCCGTCAACCATAGCGAACCAGGCCGGTCGCGCCCAACCACGGCCGCTGACCTCGGAACGGAGTGCGGGCTGGTCGCGGTGGTATAGCTCCCTTCCGGCGGCGGCAATCGGGAGTACGCAGGTAGTGGTCAGCCGGGCCTCCGCTCGTAGCAGATCGACAGGGTCGAGCCGACGTGCTCGCCGAACAGCAGGATCTCGGGGTCCCTCTTCCGGCACCGTAGCCGATGGCCTCTGTGGCGATCGGAGCGGCCACGCTGTAGACGGTGATTCCGCTGTTGACAGATGCCGCTGGTCGACAGCAGAACAGGAGGCACGGCGAATGCTGGAGGTGTGGCAGTCGGTTGAGGCGGAAGAGGGTCTTACTCGTCGGCGAGGGTGCGGAGTAACCGGATTCGGTAACCGCCGCCCTCATGCCTAGTCGGCCAGCTCATCGAGATGCTGTTGACCGCGGGCGGCGAGATCTGCCTGCTCCTCGGGACTCATCTCCTTATACGTCGTCCAGAAGTCCCGAGAGCGATCGATCAGCTCTGCGCCGTACACGTCGTTGCTGGCCGCGTCGCGCAGGGTCAGCTCTCCCGCCAGTACCGCTTTTGCCATCTCCCGCAGCAGTCCGTCCGACTCCTTGGCGAGACGGGACAGGTTCTCCTGCAATGCCTTGCTCCGGCCGACGTCGCCACCGGTGAGGTCCAGAAACTCATCCGTCACAGTCTTCGACCTCTATCGTTGGACGAGCGGGTGGTCGTAGCCCCCGCCTCCGGGCAACGCGGGCAGCGTCACGGACTCGAGACCGCTGAGATGCGTCCCGAGCAGGGCTCGGAAGCTGTTCACCGCCGCCGACAGGTTCTGGTACAGCGCGGTCGCCTGCCCCCAGAGGCGCAGCATGTAGGCGATCTCGGCTGCCGCGACGCCGTAACCGGCGACGGCCCCGACGCCGGTCCACGAGGTAGCGGTGCCTGCCGCGATCGCGATGCCGGCGATGATGGCGGCGTCGAGCAGAGCCTTGATCACGCCGGTCAGCGCCTCACCGATCGCCCAGACCGCGTCGGCGACGCCCCGGTAGGCGTCTCCGATCTTGTCGAGCGGTCCCCGAAGCGCGGAGGCGGCGTTCGCAAGGTCGGTGAAGTATCTGTAGGCGGCGTTTCCGGCGTCGCCCTGCCAGATCGTCGTCAGGGCTGTTGCGCCAGTCTGCACGTTCTGCGCGACGGCGTGCAGTGCCCCGCCGACGTTGGTGACTACCGGCTCCATCCGTGCCAGCGCCTCCCAGTCACCGAAGACCCGCTCCTGCACCCAGCCCAACGGGTCGAAGCCGAACACCGCGTCGAACGCGGCGTTGGCCCAGGACGACGGGCTGATGTAGTCCATCCAGCCGAGCGCGTTGGGTGGCTTGTCGACGTCTCCCGGCTCGACCAGGCTCATCGACACCTGGCGTGCATCGGAGAAGGGCGGGGGCGGGCAGTCGTAGGCCGCCAGTTCCGCCTCCAGCGGGGTCGGTGCCCGGGACGCGGTGTCGGGCAGAGTCCGGTCGACCCGTGCCGCAGAGTCGAGGTCGGTGCGACGGTAGTAGGCGGCAGCCCGGTCCAGTTCGGGCGCCGAGACGTCCAGCAGGCACATGAGCCGGTTCAGGGTGCCGTCGACGACGCGTACCGCATTTTCGTGCCCATCCTTGGCGAGATTGTGCAGCTCGCCACCGGTGCCGGCGTCGGCATACCGGCCGAGGTACTCACGGATCGCCGTGACATCGTCCCGAGCCCGCAGGATCTGCCGGGCATACCTGTTCAGCCCTTCGGCCTCGACGGCGAGGGTCATGCTTCGATCACCACTCTCACCAGGATCATGCCGACCAGCCCGAGCGCGGCGAAGACGAGCGCGGCGACGAGCAGCCGACGGGCGAGCACCGGTTGGTCACCAACCAGGTAGGTGGAGACGCCGAAGGCGCCACCGACGACACTCAACGCCATCGGGACCAGCGTCGTGGGCGTGACGTCACCCGAAAAGATCAAGAACCCGGAGACAACGGCGAAGAAGATCGCTACGTTCGCGAGGGCGTTGCGGAACAGCCGGAAGGAACTCTCCCGCAGTGCCGCGACCTCCTGCTGATACCTCTCGCGCGGGTCCTGTCCTGACCTGGATGCTCGTCGCCATACGTTACGCTGCGGTCGCCCTGAGCTCATGGCAGGCACGGTAGCAGCGCCCGGCATTACCGGCAGTCCCAGTCGGTCGGGGATCGTCACCGGGACACGCACCGCCGCCTCCTTCGCGCATCGGGGGCGTGGCCGCGCTCCGCCGGGAGAGCGGAGACGATCTCACCACGGGCCCCGATTGGGCGTGCCGGGCGGGGTTCGCCGTTGCGGGTCAACGAACCAGCAGCGGGCGTGCCGGGAGCGCCACTCCCCCAGCGCATGGCGGAGCCGTTCCGCCTCAAGCCGGGCCACCGACTCCGCCTGGCACGCCCGGTCCAGTTCGTCGGCGAGGGCGCGCAGGTAGGCGTACACCTCGGCGGGGTCGAGGCCGCGCCACCGCGAGCCGAACCGTTTGACGCGGACCTTGTCCGGGCGGAGCATCCGTCGCCCGCTTCGATAGATCACTCGGCACGTCCGGTCGGTGCCGGTGCGCTGGTTGCTGCTGCCATCTCGGGTCCCTTCGCAGATAGCGGCACCGAGGCGGGCGGGGTCGTCCGTCGACCGCCCGGGTGGCCGACGGCCGGAGCCCGGCACCCGCCCCGGGCCAGCTCGGCTCCCGGCCACCGGGGGATGGCGGCCGGGAGAGTCTGGTCAGGCGCTCGCGCCGGTGACCTGATCGGCGTACGACGCCAGCGCGCCGACCGCCTCGGTCAGGCTCCCGGTGAGCAGGCCGAGGTGTTCGGCCGCCCGGGACCAGTCCCGGGTCACGTCAGCGATGCACAATCGCGGGTCGGCGGTCTCCCGGAGCTGCCGTTCGGCATCATGGAGCCGCCCAGGGAGGCCGGCGAGACGTTCGGCGGCCTCGGCGAACCGGGTACGCGACACGTTCAGCGAGCCGACGACCCGGCCGATGCTCGCTACGTCACCGTCGCCGATCTGGCCTCGGAGCTGCGTCAACCCGCTGCCGAGCAGCCGCTCGACGTGGCCAGCCAGACTGAGTGCCTCCTCGCCGCAGCGACGCGCTCGGCGCAGCTCCGGATGCACCGAGCCGTCGCCGGCCCGGTCGAGCAGCACGGCCGCCGCCGCGACTATCAAGTACGCCTCGCGCAACTCGCCGCAGACCAGTTCCGCAGTCCACGCCGCACCTTCCGCACCCGCCGGTATCTCTGCCGTCTCCGCATCCGGCACTGTCACCTCGGTCTCCTTCCGTAGCTGGGTCCGCTGGTGGCGCCAGGACGGCCGGTGCCGCCGACGCGGGTTCGGGGCACCGCGCGACGGCCACCGGCCGCCCGACACCTCCCGGGCCGTACATCCCGGGAGCCGAGGCGCCGCCGCTTGCAGGCGGTCGTCGTTCGAAAGCCGTGGAGCCTGGGCGCCGTCGTGTTCGGTGGGGTGACGGGGTAGTGGTCCGTCCGCTGGTTGGCGGCGAGCGCCGCCCGCAGCTCCCCCGGCCGCACGTAGACGAACGCCCGGTCGCACCGCGAGGTCTCAACAATCTCGGGTATGTCGTCCGCCCTCGCCGACTGCCGCTGACCGGGTACGTCGTCGAGTCTTGCCGGTCGAAGTGGGTCAACCGCACCCGACCTCCGCCGCAGGAACCACCTCCACCACCCAGCCATGTCCCTCCCACCCAGCTCATCAGTGGTGAACAGATGCACAGCGTACACGATTAGGAGGCGCTTGAAGAGAGCATCTGCACAGGGAACGTGTGTTCAGTTCGCCTGCTCTTACCGTGAGCGCGTGGGAGAGCTTCGGCTGGTGGCGAGCCAGGAGGTGCAGGACATGCTCCGCGTGTCCCGTACCCGCGCCTACCAGATCACCAACTCGAAGTCCTTCCCGGACCCGGTGGCCGTACTGTCCGTCGGACGCATCTGGCGTGCCGAGGACGTCGAGCGCTGGATCAGGGAACACCGCCCTGATATTCAGGACTCGGAGGAGTAGCGCTCAGGAGAGCACTACGACGCCGGCGGGTGACATCAGCACGCCATCGGTCAAGAGCGCCCCCGGTCAGGCTCGGCGTGCTGCACACGCCGACCGGTTGGGGCGACCGGTGCCGAAGACGCCACCCCGTCGGCTCTCCAGGACGCCCACCTCGATTAGAACTCCGATCACCCTTCGAACCTTCACGCCCAATGTCTGGTACTGGTCGGCGAGAGTCGTCAAAGGCACTCGGCTCCTCTGGCGTGGCTGCAGCCGTGGCGGGCATCGCCTCGCGTTACATAGGGAAAAGGCAGGCGCCGTGGCAAGTCGGGCCACACTGGCCGACACAACGCTGCGAGCCACGGGACGACGAAAAGCAGACGACGACATCGCACACGGACCCTCGATCCTGGCCGGCGCGTTGATCACCCTCGCCCCTACTTACCTAGCGGTGGCCCTCCGCCTCGGCAAAGTCGTTCGTCACCTCTTGAGCGGCACGCGTCAACCCTAGTGAGGACCAACGACAGGACCCGGCAGCCCCACCAGCGCGGCAACCGCTACCTCTCCGATTCCCTGATGACGTCGGCGACGCCGTATGCGCCGATAGCGAGCAGCCGATCCAGCAGGTCGAGCGCCCGCGAACGCCCCTCCTTCGATGGCGCCTGTGTGTACGCCCGCACCAGCAGCTTGCCTACGCGCCGCGCATCACCTGCGGCGCCAGTCCGGATATCTCCGGCGTCTGTACCGAGGACCTCGACGAACCGGTTGCAGCACTTCAGGACCAAGTCATCGACCCGATCCGGTGCCCGCTCTAGTGTGATCAGCAGTTGCGGCAGAGCGTCAGCGAACGCCGCAGATGCGATAAGGCTCGTGAGGATTCCCTTGAAGGAGCGGAGTCTTTGTGCCCGCAACGCGCCGGCGACCTTGGCGACCGCCTTACGGACCTCCTCCTGCGAATCCTCCATGAACTGCTCCAGAGCCCGCCTCGTCACCTCAACGTTGCCAGTATTCGGAAGGCTCAGGGCGCAGGTAGCAGCTGCGCCAGCACGGAGGGGAACGTCATCCGTGGCCACCACCTGGTCAAGCAGGCCCGATACTTGCCACTGCATGGCCGCCAAGGCGGCAAGCTGGCCGCCTACCTGTCGGGTCTCGTAGATCGGCGATCCAACCATCCGCTCAATCACTGGTATCGCGACCTCAGGATTCTCGTAACCGAGGTACGTGATCAACCGTCCGACGTTGTCGGTGGCCAAAAGCATGTCATCCGCATCGAGCAGGAGAGCGAAGGCATGCAGCGCCTCCGGCCGTGCGTGACGCATGCTGGCGTGGATGAGATGTGCGACGCAGGAGCGGACGGTGATCGCCTGGTCAGACGCCAAGCGATCGAGCACGGGCAGGACGAGTGCCGTCCGGGAGCCATCAGCATCGTGGACAAGAAGGTCGCCCAGAACCTCGGCGTTGCTGCCGCGTGCGGAGTTGGTCCCCGAGCTGTAAAGGTCTTGACCGCCAGTGTGCTCACGATTGGTCTGCCATACCTTCAGGCGGCCATCGGTTGGATCACTGGCGTTGACCGCCCGGTGGAGCACAATCTCTACGAGATCCTGCGGTGCCAGCTTGAGATACTTTCGAAGCGCCCACCCCACCCAGCGGTCGTTGACTGGCTGGCCGAGCGAGGCGATGTGACGGACCGCCTCGAAGGCTGGGGCAGGATCTGACAGTGCCTCAGCCTGTGCCAAGCCTAGAAGGACGGCGCTGCCGTAGGCCGGGGGAGTTTCGGGCGTGAACCGAAGTGCCAGGCGGGCAAACCTCTCTGGGTCGGCCGCCGTCTGCTCTTGGAGCACACCTGCTTGTTCCTGAACACCGCCTGTAAAGGTCTGCCAATCGGTCTTCTCAGTGTTGTGCTTAGCCATCGCGCGCAACCATTGTTCGTCATTCATCTTCTCGGCAGCGTCACGAGGGATAGGCGGGCCTACCGAACCACCCGTAACGCCTTCGGGCTCAGGCGGCTGATCGGCATTCATTCTCCTCCGGAGCTCGCCGAGGCGGCGTCGGCCTACTTCTGAGAGACGCGCCTCGTCCATCGCCGACAGCAGGTTAAACATATACCAGCCTGGACTACCCGTTTCCCAAGGGAAGCGGAGAGACAGGATGGCATTTTCGAGATGCCGGAAGAACTCCTCGGCAACGAACGAATTCGTAGCTTGGATGACCTGTCGTGCGGACCAAACGCCGTTCGAGGTGTAGCCACTTAGGAAACGGTGACTGCCTTGAAGTAGCAGCTCCACTGCCCATTGCGCGAACGGCTCCCCCGCCGTTTTGAGGCCTCCATATAGCAGCCATTGTGCAGTCTCATGAGGATCAGCGGCTAGTAGTTCCAGAGTCGGCCGCGCCGCGACAGGATCACGCTCCACCTGCAGGCGGATGGCAGTGGTAGCCCCGGCAAGGACCGCCTCCTCCAAATCATGCGGGTCGTTATCCGGAAACCGAAAGCTGAAGTGCCTGTCCCGTAGGGGAAGCTTTTCTTGGTCCTCGTACGCCGTCAGGGCCGTCACACGCAGTATGTAGGGAACGATGAGTTCACAGAAAAGCTGCGGGGCACCAGTGGCGGCCAGCGTCACTAGCTTGACTGCGCTGTGGTCCCTGTCGAGGAGCGCAACCACCTTGCACTCATTGTTCAGGGCCATGGCGCCAGGCCGATCAACTAGATACGCGGCGAGCAATTCCACAGCCCACGCTGGTTGATGTCCGCCGAGATCGTCGGCTGCGAGCCACACTTCGCGCTCTGCTCCGTCGAGCTTGCCGTCACGCACGGCCTCTTTGACAAGGTCGAAGATGGCCCGACTTTCGTGAAGGTCAGCGAAGCGTATGACCCATTGAAGCCAACTCGGATATTCAGCCTTCGTCACGTGGGGCCGTAGGATCTGCGCCAGCCGATCCGGGTAACGCTTGGCTGCCGCCGCCATAACGTCCAAGGCGTGCGCCTGATCCGCCTGATCCGCCGAGCCGAGCCACTCCTCGATCATCCCTTCGGCGTCAAGGCGTTCAAACCATCCGACCTGACCGAGCGAACGCCATAACCGATTTTCAAAGGGTGGGTGTGTCTCCATGACATTGGACACCATTGCCCATTCGTCCGCCGTCGGGTTATCGAGCGCGCCAATGATTGTGAGCGCCACGTCTTTTATATGGTAGCGAACGACAGGACTCGTAATTAGCGCCTCGACCTCTGCGACGAAACGGTCTGGCTCCAGCTCGCGTAGGTAGTTCACAATCTGCCGAACCTGTGCTCGCCGAAATAGTTCTTGCTCGCCACCCTCAAGGAACTCAACGAGGGTCTGGTTCCGCCCTGTCCACCCGCGGGCGAAGGCATAATCGAAAAATGCTTCATGAAAGAAGGCAATCTGCTGGCCATCACGAACCAGCACATGCTCTGAAACCAAGACACCCGCATCAACGGACAGGTCGCTGTCGTCAAGGACAGTAATTGGAACCGAAAGGCGTTGCCTTGCGCTTATTGCCACAGCGAGCGTTGACACGACGTCATTGAACCGGACCGAGGCTCGCCTCTGAGTGCAGTGAATTAGCTTGCGCTGCCAGAAGGCGTCAAGCAGATGATTGGTCGTCTGGAATGAGAGCGCGTTCACCTCATCCGCGATATGCCTGAGCAGTACCAGATTCAGCGGTGAGGTGAGGAGCTTCTTTTGTTGAGTATTGAGGGCCGACGCGTCGAGGCCCATTGCTTGGACCGCCTCCGCAACCTGCGTCTCGGACAGATCCCCGACGTGAATGCGAGCCGCGCGTTTCTCGCTCACCAACTCCCGGATACGGTAGTCATTATCGACATCGAACTTACGGCAAGCGAGGACGACGCGCATTTCCGGGAAGGCATACGCCTCACGGACTAGATTGGCGATGGCGTCATAGTTGGTCGGCATCCGGCCGGAGACAAGGCTAACGGCGTCCAACTGGTCAATGATCAGTACGCACTCTCGCTCTCCTGCAGCTGCTGCAAGTGCAGTGACTGGCGAGACGTCCAAGCCGACTCTGCGCCCAAGCTCTGTCGTGGTAGAGAAGGGGTCAAGTCGGTCCAGTCGGAACCCGAGCACGGGCGTTCCGGCTTCGTTCAACGATTGGAACACTTGATGCAACGCAGCGGTCTTGCCGCCGCCCGCCGAACCTGTCAACAGGAACAATCGGTCCGTACCGCTAAACGAATCAACGAGCTGGGTGGCTTCCGTACGGGGTATCGTGGGCTGGAGGAGTTCTCGCTCGATGCTGGCGACCCATCCGGCATTCAGCGACTCGGCCTGCTCGACAATCGCCTTCCCGCGTTGGACGTCAGAACGCCGTAGCCCGTACCGGCTCAGGTCCGCCTCAATCTTGCCGGCATCCAGGCCAACACCGAGATTATTGACAACTAGATCACCAAGACCGACTGCAGCGAGTGTTCCCACTGCACCGTCTAGCTGCAGCTCGGCCAGCGTTGCGTTGACTTCGATGATGTCGTCTTCGCTTGGCCAATCGATCCAGAAGCCTCGGAGTAGGCGCCAAGCGACCTCAGTATCGCCGAAGATGTCAGGCGAACAGAGATCATCAAACGCGTCACGCAGGTCCTTGTTGGTGAGCCAATCGCCGACAAACTGGGCGGCGCTTTCGGCACGTCTCGCTCGATTCGCCAAACTCTTGAGTGCCACGGCTGGCACGATGGATATGAAATGAAACTGTCGGCCCCCATCGACATGATGCCGGACGTTCGCCCATATTCCTTTGTCTTGGAGAGACTTCACAGTCCAACTGTTGGCGTTGTAGTTCTGGCGTTTCAATTGATGAACCTGGACGACATCACCGCGCCAGTAAGTGAATTCAACGCCTAGGGCGAGGTCGCCAAAGTCCTCGACGGTTACGGACTTTGCCCTGCCCGCGAGCACATAGAGAAGATGCCGGACGGTCCACGCGCCCTCATATCGGTTGCCGAACTTGTCGGCTTCGCCACCGGATCGGGGACTCAAGAGCACTCCTCCCTGGTTCGCAATTCGGGCGTACATCCCTCAACCACGCTAAGGGTAAGAATATCTCCTATCTGTCTCGTCTTCTGAATGAGTTCCAAGTTCTGTCAATGCTGCCGATCCGCGAGAGCGGCAGTCTATACGACGACACGGGCAGCCCGGCTGTGGATCGTCGATCAGCAGTCTGCGGCCGTCGCTGTCCGTCCTCGTTTGGCCAATTCACTTGGCCCGAAGGCGCCCCGACCGCGCTCATGAAAAAGATGGGCTCCTGGGCGCCCGCGAGGTTTCAGGTGCCGGACGGATGGGGGACGAGCCACCGACCGGGGCGGACATCACGGACGTGGTCAACTACCTGGAGGGCGAGCGTCTGATCAAAGCTCACCGTAACCTGCACGGGCCGTCCTCTGCGCGGCTGATACACGCGGACAGGCGGGAGATAGAGCAGGCGCTCGCCGAGCCGACCGAGCGAATAGAGCAGGCGCTCGCCGAGCCGACCGAGCGAACGGAGCACTTCGTGCCGCTGGTCAACATCACCAACATCCATGGCTCGGTGATCGGCTCGCAGCTTCAGCAGGGCAGCCCGGGCGCCAGTCAGACCGGGCACTTCGAGATTAACTAGCGTGAGAATGCCGAGGCGTTCATCGCGGCCACCCGAAAGCTCCTAGCGCACGAGGCCGTAGATGCGGAGACCCGATCCGAGGCTGAGGCGGATCTCGCCGTGATGAGCCGCGAGTTGGATCAGCCGAGGGCACCGCTGCGCTGTCCCCCGAGCCGGCATTGCAGGCACGCGTCGCGCCCGTCCCGGGGTTGACATTGTCGCATCCCTTGACTCAAGCTGGTGAGACAAAGCTTGCGACGTACGGAGGTGGGGCATGCGACCGCCAGATCAGACGGATCCGCAGCGGTGGCTGGCCGGGGTGTGGTTGGAGCGGCACGGCCTGGCCGACGTCGAGCCGACCCCGCTGCTCGCGGCGCGGCTGGCGGTGCGGCGGCGGGTCAGGGTCGCCGACAGCCTGCTACTGGCCGCGTTCATCGTCGGCGCGGCACTCACCCACGTGTCGGCGCTGCCGAGCGACGTCACCTCCTCCTGGCTGCCGACGCTGGTGCTGGTGGCGTTGGTGGTCGGCTTGCTGGTGGCGCAGTGGCTGCTCGGCTGGTGGGTGCGGCACGTCGACCGGCGGGCCGGCGCGCGACTGGCCCGGCGGGTTGCCCACCCGGTCCAGCTCGGCTGGTCGGCGGTGCTGGGTCGGTCGTACGCCGTCTTCACGGTCGCCAGCTTCTCCGCCGCCCTACTGCTCGCGGTGAGCGTGCTGGCGGTTCCCGATCCTGGCCTGCGGCGCGGGGCGACCGTCGTCCTGATCGGTCTCACCGGCGCCGCCGTCGGCATCGTGTTGCAACTGCGCAACGTGCTGGCGAGCCCGGCCGTGGCCGACGACGAGGCATCGCTCACCGCCGACGTCATCATGCGGGTCGAGGACGCCCGCGCCCTCGTCACGCCCAGCCTGGTCTGGACGCTGCCGGCCATTTTCCTGTACGGAGAATCGTTCGGCTGGTGGAACGTCGCCTCGATCGGACTCGTGGTGGTGGGCGCCATCGCGTACTGCCTGATCCACTTCCGGAGCACGGGTGTCGGGACGGCGGCCCGACGTGCCATGGTCACCGGATGATCGTCATCGACGCGGGCTCGCCGACTCCGCCGTACGAACAGCTCCGGGCCCAGCTCGCGAGGCAGATCCAGGATCGCACGCTCGCCGTCGGTACGAGACTGCCGACGATCCGTCGGCTCGCGGCCGATCTCAGCCTCGCCGTGAACACCGTCGGTCGGGCCTACCGGGAGTTGGAAGAGGCCGGGCTGATCGAAACCCGTGGCCGGGCCGGTTCGTTCGTCTCGGCGGCCGGCGAGCAGACCCTCGAACAGGCCCGCCGCGCCGCCCACGACTACGCGGCGGTCATCACCAGGATCGGTATCGATCCGGCCGAGGCGGTCCGGATCGTCGAGGCGGCACTCGGCCGGGTAGCGACCCCCTGAGTCAGTCGAGCCCAGCGGCGACCGCAGCGCTCGTACGTGCCACGGCGGGCACGAGCGGTCGAGGTGACGGGTCCGGGGGCGGGTCGACGTACGCGCCCGCAGACCGTCGTCATCTGACAGATGTCTCGGCACCTCCGGTGCATCGACACTTCGAGCACGACCGCCCGGCAGCGCGCCGGGCGCGAACGCTCACGCACGGAGGCGCACCTTGCAGGCACATCCTCGAACCGGCCCACCAATATCCTCGGGGAGGCGCAGATCGGCTCGGAGGCTGTCTGTCCCGTTCCTGGTCCTGACCCTGGTCGCGACCGCAGCGGTCGTGTTGACACCGACCGCCCCGGCATACGCCAACGGCTACTACAACGACATCGAATCCGCGTCGGAGGCCAACCGGAACTGGATGTCCCGGGTACCGGACGACGCCAGCCTGGCCGACCTGTCGGTCCCCGGCACCCACGACACCCTCGCGCTCTGCGGCCATTCGGCAAGCGGGAACGGCGACGACTGCGAGTTCATCTCCACCAGCGTCACCCAGACGCAGGAGCGCCTCGGCTACAGCGCGGAAACGCTGGCCGTCCAACTGGAGGCGGGGATCCGGTCGATCGACATCCGGGTCCGGGTGGACAAGGGCGACGCCGGCCTGACGTTCACCGTCCATCATGGCGTCTACTACCAGTACGCCAACTTCACCGACGTACTGACGAAGATCGAGACCTTCCTCGAGGCCAACCCCGACGAGACGATCCTGCTGAACCTGAAGGCGGAGTGCACGGGCTCGGGCACGACACAGTGCTCCGACGCTGACGGGTACGGCAGCACCCTATGGCGGAGGAACGTCTTCGACTCGTATCTCACCGGGCACTACTACACCGGCGACGGTGAGGAAACGCGTCAGGGCAAGTCCTGGCGGGACCTGTTCTGGGCGGATTCGGTCCACGAAAGCCGGAAGGCGACGACGCCGACCCTCGGCGACGTACGCGGAAAGATCGTCCTGCTCGGGATCCGCGGACCGCACGGTGGCATCTACGACGGCTACGGGATCGGCCAGCTCTACCCGGCCGGCGGCTCCTTCGACGACAACAGGTACGTCCAGGACCAGTACAACGTTCCCACGATCACCGACATCAACGACAAGTGGGAGACCGTCCGGGCTCATCTCCGGAAGACCAACGGAGTGTGGGACGCCAACCGGGGCGAGCAGAGCAGCCACAACCACGAGCCCGGCTCGCTGTACCTGAACTTCACCAGCGGCACCGGTGACACCTCGGCCCATCCCACCACCATCGCCGGTGGCACCCCGACCGCTACCGGAGTCAACCAGTTCCTGCTCCAGTGCCTGCACGGCAGCGAAGACCGCTGCCCGGAGTTCTATCCCGGCCGGTCCGGCAACTTCGGCGGGCGGTCCACGATGGACCGGCTCGGCATCGTGATGATGGACTTCCCCGGCGGTGGCCTGATCGACGAGATCGTCAGCAGGAATCCGACCGGCTCGTCGGTCTTTCCCAACCTCGGTGCCGGCGCCCCGATGGAGCTGCACCTCGGCGGGGACGACGGCGGCAGCCGGCCGGCGGTGCCCGGCGACCACGCGCAGTGCCGCCCGGACGGGATGATCCCGACCGCCGGCACCAACACCCCGTACTGCGACGTCTACCAGGGTGACGGCCGGGAGTGGCTCGGCCAGGGCCGCGAACGGCGGGTGATCGGCTACTTCAACGGCACCCGCACCGGTGCCGACGGCAAACCGCGCTATCTGGCCAACAACATCCCGTGGTCCAGGCTGACCCACGTCAACTACGCCTTCGCCTGGATCGAGGGGAACCGGATCTCGGTCGGTGCGGACGGTCCGGGCAACCCGGCCACCGGGATGACCTGGGACGGGCCCGGCACGGAGATGGACGAGAGCCTGCCGTACCGGGGCCACTTCAACCTGCTGAGCACGTACAAGGACCTGCATCCCCGGGTGAAGACGCTGATCTCGGTGGGTGGCTGGGCGGAGAGCCGCGGCTTCTACCCGATGACCACCAACGCCGACGGCACCACCAACCAGGCCGGGATCAACACCTTCGCGGACTCGGTGGTCGACTTCCTCCGCCGGTACGACTTCGACGGGGTCGACATCGACTTCGAGTATCCGACCGTGCTGGACGACACCGGGAACCCGAACGACTGGGCCGTCGCCCAACCGCGCCGGAAGGGACTGCCGGCGGCGTACACCGCGCTGATGAGGACGCTGCGGGAGCGGCTGGACCGGGCCGCGGCGGCGGACGGCGAGTACTACCTGCTGACCTCCGCCTCGTCGGCCTCCGGCTACCTGGTGCGTGGCATGGAGAACCACAAGGCGCTGCGCTACCAGGACTACACCAACCTGATGGCGTACGACTACCACGGCTCCTGGAACGACGTGGTCGGCCCGAACGCCGCGCTCTACGACGACGGCAAGGACCCGGAGCTGGCCGAGCTGTACAACACCCCGGAGTACCAGAAGATCGGCTATTTCAACACCGACTGGGCGTTCCACTACCTTCGCGGCGCGATGCAGGCCGGACGGATCAACATCGGGATTCCGTACTACACCCGGGGCTGGCGCGACGTCACCGGTGGCGAGAACGGCATGTGGGGGAAGTCGGTCGGTGCGGACTGCCAACCCGGGACCGGCCTGGTCCGGCCCTGCGGCAACGGCGCGGTCGGGGTCGACAACATCTGGCACGACCTCTCCGCCGAGGGCGAGGAGGTCGGCGCGGGCGTCAACCCGATGTGGCACGCCAAGAACCTGGAGCGCGACGTCACGCCCCGCTACACCAGGGCGGTCGGTCTGAGCCCGGAGACCGACCCCGACGACCGGCGTACCGGCACCTACGACCGGCACTGGGACGAGGTGACCCGCACCGCCTGGCTGTGGAACTCGGAGAAGCGCACCTTCCTGTCCATCCAGGACATGCAGGGTCTCGACCAGATCATCGACTACGTCGACCGCAGCGGCGCGGGCGGCGTGATGATGTGGGAACTCTCCGGCGACTACGACTGCCCGGACGAGGCTGACACCAGCGCCAGGAACCCGTGCGTGATGGGCTACACCCTGACCAACCGGCTGCACGAACGGCTGCAGGATTTCGACGCGTACGACAACAGCCGCGGCGCCGGCAGCTCCGCGCAGCGACCCGGCTCGGCGATCGACGTCACCGTCGACCTCGTGCAGTACCCGACCGAGACGGCGAAACTCTGGCCGTTGACGCCGACGGTCCGGATCACCAACAACACCGGGGTGACGATCGGTGGTGGCAAGGAGAACGTCGTCTCCTTCGACCTGCCGACCTCCACGTCCGGACTGATCAAGGACGGCGACTGGCAGACCGGCGAGCAGGGCGGCCGGTGGAAGGTCCAGGCCGGGCACACCGGCCCGAACGCCCGGACCGGACTCGCCGGTGACTTCCACCGGGTGAGCCTGGCGCTGGACTACTGCCAGATCATCCCGGCCGGCAAGAGCCTGGACGTGCCGATCGTCTACTACATCCCGGCCACCGGACCGGTGAACACCACGGTCAAGCTCGGTGCCGCGACGTACGCCCCGGTGACCGAGCACAACCGGGGGGCCGGAAGGGTGAACCCGCCGGCCGGCGGCTGCTCGGCACCGGCCTGGGACGCGGCCAGGGTGTACGACCCGGCGACGCAGTCGGTGGAGAACGTCACCGTGAAGTACAACGGCAACGTCTGGCGGGCCAAGTGGTGGACCCAGGGCAACGCGCCCGGCACCGGGGCCGGCCCGGACCACGAGCCCTGGAAGCTGGTCGGTCCGGCCAGCTGACCCGTACCGGACAAGAGGGGCGTCCGGACGGGAGGGGGCGTCCGGTCGAGAGGGGGCGTCCGGTCGAGAGGGGGCGTCCGGACGAGAGGGGGCGTCCGTCCGGGGTCGACCCGGGCGGGCGCTCCGCCCCGCCACGCCGGCGGGGTCAGTGGTCCGCGGTGACCCCGTCCGGCTCCGCGCTGAACGCGGCGCGGGCGATCTCCACCCGACTCCGCATGCCGAGCTTCGCCAGGATCCGCGAGATGTGCGTCTGGGTCGTCCGCCGGGTCAGGAACATGCTCTGCGCGATGTCCGGCGTCGAACGGCCGGCCGCGACCAGCAGCGCGACCTTCCGTTCGGTCGGGGTCAGCGCCTCCCAGCCGTGCCCGGCACGCTTGACCCGGGCACCCCGTACGCCGCGCCGGACCCCGTACGCCCGCAGCCGCGCCCCGGCCCGGCGGATGTCCCAGGCCGCACCGAAGCCGCCGTACAGCTCGATCGCCTCGTCCAGCACGGCGCGTGCCTCGGCCGTCTCGCCGCACCGCGCGAGGACGACGCCGAGATCCTCCAGCGCTCCGGCGAGGTCCACGGGCGCTCCGGCGCGCCGGTAGTGGTCCACCGCCGAGCGCAGCGGTACCGGATCGCCGTCGTGCAACCCCCGGCACCAGTCGGCGGCCGCGGCGGCCCGGGCCGGCACCTGCTCCGCCGCCGCCTCGGCCAGGCAGGCCCGTACGGCGGTCTCCGCAGCCGACCGGTCGTCCACGGCCAGGGCGAGCCGGACGAGTCCGGGCAGCCACTGGTGGGTCAGCGTCATCTCGCCGGGCCGGCGTTCGAGGAAGTCGCCGAGCAGGGCCAGGGCCAGCGGCCGGTCTCCGTCCTGTTCGGCGGCGAGCGACCGCCCGACCCGGAGGAAGTCGGTGTTCTCCCGGTCGGCGACGGTGACGACGGGGCGGTCGGACACCGCCCGGAGGTGCGCGGCGGCTTCGGCCCGCTCGTCCCGGCGGGCGGCGACGACCGCGGCCACGCCGTGCCACAGCCACCCCGGCCCGCCCTCCCGCAGCCCCCGGTACGTCGACGCCGAGCCGTTCTGCTCGACCGCGTGAAGTTCCGCCAGCGCGTCGTCCCAGCGCCCCAGCCAGTACATCAGCACGCCGGCGGTGACTCCGGAGGTGGTGTCGTCGGCCCGGCCCGCCCGGTGCAGGAACTCCCGCACCTCCCGCAGCGCACCCTCGGCGTCGGTCCACCGGCTGAGGTTCTGTAGCGAGAAGATCCGTCCGTGCAGCGCGAACGCGCGCAGGTCCACGTGGTCGGCGGTGGTGCCGAGGGTTTCGATCGCCCGGTCCACGCAGTCCAGTGCGAGCCGGTGCTGCCGCCGTACGGAGTGGCTGGTCCACATGTCGGTCAGCGCGTACGCCGCCGCGAACGCGTCCCCCGCCGCCTCGCTGATCTCCAGCGCGTTCCGGGCGGTGACGTCCGCCGCGGCCAGGTCTCCGCGGCCGGCTCGCTGGAACATCGCCAGCGAGGCGAGTAGCCGGGCACGCCAGACGTCGGGCAGGTCGACGGCATTGAGGGCCCGGCGCAGGGCGGCGGCCGCCGCGTCGTTGTGCCCACCGCTGAACAGCGCGCGGGCGAGCACCCAGCAGAGGTGGCCACGGTCGGCCGGTTCCACGACGACCGCCAGCGCCTGTCGGGCGCGTACCGTCGCCTCCTCGTGCTGGCCCGTGCCGAGCAGGACCCGGGCCAGGGTCATCCCCAGCACCGCCCGCTCGCGGTCGTCGGTCGGGTCGTGGTCGAGTTCCCGGCGCAGCAGTTCGGCCGCGAGCTGCGGCGTCCGGCCCGCCAGCAGCGGGCCTGCCTCGGTCAGCCAGCGCCGCGCCCACCGGTCGCCGACCACACCGGAGGCCAGCAGGTGCGCGGCGACCCGCTGCGGCTCGACGCTGGCGGCCTCCAACGCCCGGGCCGCGTCGAGGTGGACTGCCGCGCGCAGCGCCGCCGGCATGCTGTCGTGCAGGGCCTGCCGGATCAGCGGGTGCCGGAAACGCATCCGCGGCCCGGCGTCGACCAGGATTCCGGCCGCCACCGCCTCGTTCAGGTGGCCGGAGAAGTCGATTGCCGGCCGACCCAGCAGTACCGCGAGTTCGGTGACCGCGAACTCCCCACCGAGCAGGGTCGCCACCCGCAGCAGGTCGACGGTCTCGGCCGGGACGTAGCTCAGCCGGCTGTCCAGCGCCGCGGCTAGCGACCTCGGCACGGTGGCGAAGGCCGGGTCGCGCACCTCGGCCTGCACGCCGACGTCAACCATCTCCTCGCGGACCAGCGACTCGGCCAGCTCGCGCAGATACAACGGGTTGCCCATCGCCTGAGCAGCCAGCCCGACCAGCCCGGCCCCGGGTGGCGCCCCCAGCAGGCCGGTGAGCAGGTCGAACACCGCAGCCTGGTCCAGCGGACCGAGCGAGATCCGGAGCGCGTCCCGGTCACTGGCCACGGGTCGCAGCCGCTGCACGGCCGGCCGGTGGGAGCCGGGACGATAGGAGAGAACCAGCAGCAACGGCAGATGGACGGCCGCCGAGGCCAGCCTGCGGCAGGCGTCGAGGGAGGCGTCGTCGGCCCACTGGACGTCGTCCACGATCAGCACCGTCGGGCCGGTGCTGCACAGCTCGTCGACGAGGGCGACGACCATCTCGACGGCTGTCGCGTACGTGGCGTCGGCGAGGTCGAGGGCGGGACGCCTGGCGCTCAGGAACGCCGCGATCTCGGTGCGGCGGGGATCGGACGAGCGCGTCCCGATTTCGAGGCAGTCGCAGAGCACGCCGAGTGGCGGCGGGTGGACCAACTGGTCGGCGACGCCCCGCAACACCTGGTAGCCCAGGTCGGTGGCGATCCCCGCGCCGACCGCCACCAGCGACGACTTGCCGATGCCGGGCTCGCCCTCGATCCAGACCACCCCACCGGTACCGGTGTGCAGGCTCGCTACGGCCTCGCGCAACATCGCGGTCTCGGCCACACGCCCGGCCCAGAGCGCTCCGGGATCGGCGGAAAGCGGCATGGCTCCTCGAATATTACAGTGAAGTCCGCCTATCGAGGGTCCCGGATGGACGCAACCGTCGGGTCGGGCAGGTCCGGCCGGACGAGCCAGGTCGCGCCGGTCGTGCGCCGACCCGGTGCGGAGGGGGCGTCCTTCCCTCCGCACCGGGTTCCGCCCGCGTCAGCCGGCGGCGCCGGTGGGCCGCCGCCGTTGACTGGCAGCGCGGATGGCATTTCTCCCGGAACCACATCCGGCGCCGTGGAGACCGGATCCGGTTCGACGGCCCGGCAACGCGCCGGCCGGGTGGCTGAGGTCCAACCGCTCCCGGGTGGTCGTCGGATCGACGCGGGCCGCCGACCGAGACAGTTGCCGAAAAATCTCGGTAATCTGTCCCCGTCGATATGCCGTACCACTATTAATACCCATCGAACGTGCGAGACACAAGACCTGGCTGCCCTGCTTGATGACAGGTTGCAAACTCCCGGAACATGACCGGAAGTTCCGGAGAAGCGATGTGCTCGCACGACCTGGGCGCTCGGCGAGGGGCCTACCGCTGTCGTCGGCCGGGGGTGCCGCCCGGCCCGGCCACGGGCGACCGCCGCCGGCAGGCATCATTGCCACCCATGCTTTGATTGTGGTAAATATGATCGACAATTCGGAAGCCAGTGGGCGTCGATGTCCATTCTGGTCGACCATCCGGTCGATGCCGGCGTTCACGCCCTGGGGGCGTCCGCTGCCCCGGGGTGATCACGGGGAGGACTCCAGTGGGTTCGAGAAAACACGTCTTCAGGCGGCTGGCGCTCGCGGTGTCGTTCGGCATGCTTGCCGCCACCGGCGGCGTCGCGGCTCCCGGCCCGGTCGCGGCGGCACCGGCCCCCGGGGACCAGTCCGCACAGGTGGAGCTGGTGGCGCAGCTTCACCAACTGACCGCCAGCAAGGGCCTGCGCGGGTTCGCCGGCTCGGCACTCGACGCGGACGGCCGGACGGTCCGGCTGTACTGGGCCGGCGACCAACCGTCCGCGCTGCGATCCTTCGCGTCGCGGCTCCGGAGCGGGGTCAGGCTGTCGGTCATCAGCGTCCCCTACGACCAGGAGGAAATCGTCGCTCGCGCCCGAGCCCTGATCAAGGCGGCGAAGCTGCGGGGCATCCCGATCGGGGCGGTCTCCAGCACCTCGGACCTGCGCGGCCTGCACGCGGACGTGGAACCGTCGGCGACCGCGGAACAGCGCGCGGAACTGCGCCGGCTCGGGGCCACCGAGATCTCCGAAGCGGGTGCGATGGTGCCGTTGGCGAGATATTCCGACAGTGCGCCGTTCTGGGGTGGGGCGGTGATCGAGCGTCCCGGGGCGGTCTCCGGGAGTTTCGCGCACTGCTCCACCGGCTTCGCCGCGCGCACATCCTCCGGCACGGTCGGCATGCTGACCGCCGAGCACTGCGGCGCGAACCGCGACTGGACGACCCCCACCGTGCTCGGGCTCTCCTCGGTGCCGGTCGGACGCTCCAACGCCGGACACGCCACCACCGACTCGATGCTCATCACCGGCCGCACCTACTCCGCGTTCCTGTACCGGGGCGACTGGTCGTCCGGGACCGGCCGGCAGGTCACGAGTCGCTCGGGCCCGTCGATCGACCAGAAGGTGTGCGCCGGTGGTGGGATGTCCGGCGAGGTGTGCAACGCGACGGTGCACCGGATCAACGTGATCGGCCCGAACGGTGCCGGGCCGGGTTACTTCGCGCGTACCTCGTCGTCGAGCGTTCCGCTCGCGGGACAGGGCGACAGCGGAGGTCCCGGGTTCGCCGTCGCGGTCTCGAACGGCAACATCACCGCGCTCGGCATCGTCAGCTCGGCGTACCTGACGGACAGGGCCACGAGCTGCCCCGGCGGCACCTCCAACCCTTGGAACAACTCCGTACCGGCGCGTGAGTGCTTCTACAACGTCCACTTCATCAACCTGACCGCGATCGAGGCCGCGCTCGGCGTGTCGGTGATGACCAGCCCGTGACCGCCAGGGCGTTCGTCGTCGTACTACATCAGCCGCGCGACCGGAGATGGATGCGGCTGATCGCTGAACCGTACGTCGACAGCGTCGCCGAGGGCCTCTCCATGCCGCCCCGGGTGGTGGTACGGCTCAGGCCCGACGTCTCGGCCGAGCAGGCCGACGAGATCGCGGAGGCGTTCCGGGCTCACCTCGACGGCGAGCCGGTCACTGTCGAGATCCGGCCCACCTGACGCCGCCCGGGCAACCGCCGCATGCGGTGCCCGGGCGGATCGCGGTTCTGCGCCGCACCGTGCGCAGCAGGGGTGGCGGATACGCGTCCCTGCTGGCACTCGACCGCCTGCTCGCCGCCCCGGCCGGTCGGCCGCCCGCAAGCGGCTGACCCGGCCGAGCAGGCGCTCGGGCATTCGCTGCCGCATGCGCCGGACGCCCGGCACGACCTCTGGCTCACCGTCCGCGCCCTCGAAACCTTGCGGAGCGGCACCCCCTCGACCGACCCGCGTAAGGCGGCAGGCTCCCGTTCCGCCTGGTGGTTGGTCTAGTGGCTCATCCATCCTGAGGCGGGAGGAGCCACCGATCCCGCCTCACCCGCACCCGGCGCGCGTTGTCGGTGGCGACCGCCCAGGTCGAGCGGGCGCCGCCGGACGCGAGGTCGACAATGCGAGGCCGTCGACCAGGGATCCGCCACCGCCACGGTGCGGTGAGCACCGCCCGCGACGGGTACGACGGATCCCCGGTCGACGCTGGGCCTAGCCTCGGCGGTAGACGGAGACGTGGCTGCCGCTCTCCGCGCCGAACGGCCGACGGTGCCAGTCGGCGTACCGCTCGGCGAGCCGGAGACCGGCCCGCTCCGCCATCTGGTCGATCTGCTCGGGCCAGGCGTACCGCATGCCGAACGGCTTGAGGTGCACACCCTGACCGTCGAACCTGATCGTCTGCCGGACGAACGTCTGCGCGTCCCGGTCGAACCGGTGCAACCGGATCGTCGCCGACTCCTCCGTCACGTCCCACACCTGGACCTGCTGCTCGGTCCGGTCCATGTCGGCCGGGTCCGGGACGTACGTCTCGATCACGAACGCGCCGCCCGGGGCCAGCACCCGCGCGACGTTGCGGAAGCAGTCCTCCTGCCGCCCGGCGTCGACCAGGTTGAACAGCGTGTTGTAGACCAGATAGGCCAGGGTGAACGGCCCGTCGACCGGTACGTCCGCCATGTCACCGATGACGACCGGAAGCCGCTCGCCACCGGGCTTGGCACGCAACTGTGCCACCATCTCCTCGGACGCCTCGACGCCCTCGACGGCGAGGCCGCGGGCGGCCAGCGGAAGGGCGACCCGGCCGGTGCCGATCGCGAGTTCCAGCACCGGGCCGCCATCGGCGAGACCTTCGAGGAAGTCCACCGCCGGACCCGGGTCCGGGTTGGTGCCCTTGTCGTAGCCGGCGGCCCAGAGCCGGCCGAAGAGGCCGGGATCGTCGAGAAGGGACATCACGCGCCCTCCTCGTGCGGGGCCGGCCGAGAAGCCGGGGATACTGCCGTCGGGCGCGCCCTACCGGCGCCCGCCGCTGTGCTGGTCGTGAAGACCGACGTACTCATGAAGCCTCATATCCTGGGGGTAGACGACACCTGCTCGCTGACGGGACATCGGCGCTCGTGGCATGGCCGTCTCCTCTCGATTGGCTTCGGCTCGGCTCCGGCTCGGCTTCCGGTTGGCCGGCAACGGTCAGGACATCAGAGGCCGACTCGCTCCGGCAACCGATTTACCGCCCCGGCCTGCTAACGTCCGGGCGGACCGGGCGGGGCGGCGGCCGGGCCGAGCAGGTCCCACAGGTTGCCGGCGATGTCCCGGAACACCGCCACCCGGCCGTACGGCTCGGCCCTCGGCGGGCGTACGAACTCGACGCCGGCCGCTGTCATCCGGCCGTACGCGGCGTCGAAGTCGTCGACCCGGAGGAAGAACCCGACCCGGCCGGCCACCTGAGCGCCGACCACGGCAGTCTGCGGCTCGCCGTCGGCGCGGGCGAGCAGGATGCCGGTCTCGGCGCTCGGTGGCCGGACCACGACCCACCGTTTCGGGCGACCGTCGTTGGTCAGCGACGGCGAGTCCTCGACCAGGTCGAAGCCGAGCACGCCGGTGAAGAACTCGATCGCCGGGTCGTACTCCGCCACCACGATGGTCACCAGGTCGATCCGCATCAGGCGGAGCCTAGCCGGGCTGCGGAGCCTGCCCGGTCCGCCCTGCGGCGCGTACCCGGTCGAGGTAGTCGACCAGGGCGCGCATCTGATCGACCGGCCACGGGAGGTTCCGGCCGAGTACCCCGCTCTGCTCGTCCCACATCCGCCGGGCCGCCGCCCGGGTCCGCTCGCCGTCGGCGCCGGGCGGGTGGAACCGGCCGGCCAGCGCGTCCCAGCGGGCGACCAGGGCCCGTACCGCCGGGTCGTCGGTCGGGGTGCCGTCGCGTACGTGCCGGAGCAGTTCGGTGACGAGTTCCGCCCATTCCGTCCGGGCCGCCTCGACTCCGTCCGGGCCGATCGACGCCCGCCGCCGCGCCAGTTGCTCCCGCTCTTCGGTGCTGAACGAGGTTTCGAACACAGAGATCATCTCCAGGGTCGTCAGGAACTGGTCCGGGCCGGGCATCGACGCCGCGTCGATCTGGTCGAGCAGCCCCTGTAGCCGCTCGGTGAGCTGGCCGAGCCGGGCCGCCTGTGCCGCCAGTCCCCGCAGTTGGGCGGCCAGCAGCTCGCGCATCCCGGCCAGGTCGTCCGCCGACCCGGCCAGCGCGACCGCGACCTCCTCCAGGGACAGCCCGAGCCCGCGCAGCGCGCGTACCCGGTAGAGCCGGCGCAGGTCACCCTCGGTATACCGGCGGTGCCCCGAACTGGTGCGCTCGGCGGCCCGCAACAGGCCGATCTCGTCGTAGTGGTGCAGGGTGCGGACGGTGGTCCCGGTGGCCCGGGCCAGCTCACCGATGCTCCACCGACGTCCGGCGTCGTCTCTCCCGGTCACGTCCGGAACGCTACGACCTCCCGCGACGTCAGGTGCAACCGCGAAACAGCACCGTCCCGGAGCGGGCCGCAGCCGGGCCGCAGCCGGGCCGGAGAGCGGATCGGCCTCCGCCGACGTCCCGGTACGCTGGCTCCGCCCACCGGCTCGACCGGCCTTCCGGCCAGCGCCGTGGCGCGGGTGGCGACCGGCCGGGGCGTCGCGGTCGGGGCGACGGAGCGGCACCGGACTTCGCCGCCCCGGGGGGAGTACGGATCCGCCGCCCCGGAAGGACGTACCGAGGAGTCAGCACCCGATGAGCCGCGAACCAGGGGACGTGGCCGCGCCGAGCCGTGCCGATGATCTGCTGACCCTCGCCCGCCTCTCCGTCGGGCGGGACGCGGTGCGGGCCATCCTGGACTGGCTCGGGCGGCGTACCGGTGGATCGGCCCTGCTGGTCGGGGCCGATCGGAGGGTACTCGCCGGAGCGGCCGACCGGCTCGGACCCGGCACCCCGCTCTCCCGGGTCGTCGGCGCCGCCGTCGCGGACCTGTCCCGGCGCGGGTCGAACGCCGCCGTGGTCGACACCGCCGGACCGGCCCGGGTGCACCTGCTGCGGCTGGCCGGCGGCGACCCGGACCGGTCCGCCGCCGCACTGGTCGCCCGGGCCGAGGAACAGCTCGGGTACCTCGTGGTGGTCGCCGCCCCCGAGCGGCAGCTCGGCGAACTCCTCGCCGACGCCGCGCGGACGCTCTCGCTCTGTTGGCGGATCGAGGAGGCGGACCGGGCCCGCCGGCGGATCGCCGCCGCCGACGCGCACGGCCGGGAGGCGGTGCTGCACCTGTTGATGGTCGGCGACGTGCCGCCCGCCCGGCGGATCGCCTCGGCGCTGCGGCCGCAGCTGCCCGAGGCACTCCGGGTCTGTGTGATCGAGTGTGTCGGCCGGCAACGGTACGAGGTCGCCGCCGAGATCGACCGGTCGCTGGCCGGCCGGGCCTGGATCGTGCCCTGTCCGGTCCGCTCGAACCATCTCATCGCGCTCGTCCCGGCCGAGCCGTCCGGCGGCGACGCCCCGGCACCGAGCCGGGAGACCGCCCAGCAGGGTGCCGGACGGGTTGATCCGGCGGACCGGCTCGGGCGGCTGATCACCACCCGGGCCCGGCAGTGCCGGGTCGGGATGAGCGAGCCGGTTCGGTTGCCGGAGACCGCCAGCGGGTACGAGCAGGCCTTCCACGCGCTGGCGGTGGCCCGGGCCACGACCGGGTACGCCCGGTTCGACCGGCAGCACGAGCTGGCGCCGCTCACCGGCCCGGATGGGTACGCCTGGGCCGAGCGGCTGCTGCGACCCTGCCTCGATCACACGCCGGCCCGGCGGGCCGACCCGGGGGCGGCGGAGTTGCTCGGCACGCTCAACTCGTGGCTCGCCTTCGACAGTGCGGCCAGCCGACACCTCAAGATCCACCGGAACACCCTGGCTGGCCGGCTGCGACTGCTCAACGCGCTGCTCGGACTGGATCTCCTCCGGGTCCGGGACCGCTCCGCCGCCTGGCTGGCGCTGCGGCTGCGCGACGCACCACGCCCGCAGAGCCCGGAAGCCGCCGTCCCACGGTCGCAGAGTCCGGAACCCGGCACGTCCCGGCCGCAGAGTCCGGAACCCGGCACGTCCCGGCCGCAGAGTCCGGAACCCGGCACGTCCCGGCCGCAGAGTCCGGAACCCGGGACGGTGTCGGCCGGAGGGGTTCCGGGCGGCCGGGAGGTCACCCTCGACCACCTGCTCGCCGCCCCGGCCGTTACGGCGTGGGCCCGGACCCGGCTCGGGCCGCTGCGGCCGGCGGACCGGTCGCTCGGGTTCGAGACGGTACGGGCCTGGCTGGCCGCCGACACCAGTCTCGCCGCCACCTCGGCCGCGCTCGGCATCTCCGTCTCGGCCACCCGCAAGCGGCTCTCCCGCGCCGAGCAGGCGCTCGGGCGTTCGCTGCTGCACGCGCCGGACGCCCGGCACGAACTCTGGCTCGCCGTACGCGCGCTCGAACTGGCCGAGGGCTGACCGTCGCGCGCCGACCCGGGCACGGCAGCACCAGCACCGGCACCGGCACCGGGCACCAGACACCAGGCACCAGCGCCGACACAGGCACCGGCACCGGCACCGGCACCGGGCTCACTGTGCACGGCGGCACCGGCACGGCGGTCGTTGTGCGGATCGCTCCCTCGCTACCGGCTGCTCGGCGTCGTACGGTCTCGCTGTCGGGGGGCCGGTGTGGGGGACGGCCACCGTCCGGTGATCCTTCGGGTTGTGCCACGAGGGCGAAGGGCAGCCGGACGGTGGCCTTGGCTCGACGGCGGCGGTCGAGCGGCCGACTACAGCCGGCAGGCGTGGATGTTGGTGACCAGGATCGCCCGGGCGCCGACCTCGTACAGCTCGTCCATGATCCGGTGTACGTCCTGGCGCAGCACCATCGCCTGCACCGCCACCCAGCCCTCCCGGTGCAGCGGCGAGATGGTCGGGGACTCGATCCCCGGGGTGAGCGCGCTGGCCTTCTCCAGCAGGTCGGCCCGGACGTCGTAGGCGAGCATCACGTACCGGCGGGCGACCAGTACGCCCTGCAGGCGGCGGAACAGTTGGTCCACCTGCCCGTTGGCCGGCGCACCGGTCCGGCGCACCAGTACGGCCGAGGAGCGCAGGATCGGCTCACCGACGATCACCAGTCCGGCCTGGCGCAGCGTCGCGCCGGTGGAGACGACGTCCGCGACCACGTCGGCCACGCCGAGGCGTACGGCGTTCTCGACCGCGCCGTCGAGCCGGATCACCGTGGCGTCGAGCTGGTGCGCGGCCAGGTATCCCTCGACCACCCCGGGATAGGCGGTGGCGATGCGCCGGCCGGCGATCTCGTCGACGGTCGAGACGGTTTCCGGCCGGGCGGCGAACCGGAAGATCGAGCCGCCGAAGTCCAGGTCGAGGATCTCCTCGGCCGGGCTGGCCGAGTCGACCAGCAGGTCCCGGCCGGTGATGCCGACGTCGAGGTCGCCGGAGCCGACGTAGGTGGCGATGTCCTTGGGGCGCAGGTAGAAGAATTCGACGTCGTTGGCATCGTCCCGGCAGATCAGGTCGCGGTCGTCACCGCGCTGGCGGTAGCCCGCCTCGCGCAGCATCTGGGCGGCCGGTCCGGAAAGGGTGCCTTTGTTGGGTATGGCTATGCGCAGCATCGGTAGTGCTCCTCGCGGTCAGGGATCGGAATCGGGCTGACGGACGCGTCCGGTGCGGTCGACCGGAAGGGACGCGGCGGGGCACTACAGATGTCGGTAGACGTCCTTGAGTTCCAGACCGGTGGCGAGCATCAGCACCTGCGCCTGGTAGAGCAACTGGGAGATCTCCTCGGCGGCCCGTTCCGGGCCCTCGTGCTCGGCGGCCATCCACGCCTCGGCCGCCTCCTCGACGACCTTCTTGCCGATCGCGTGCACGCCGCGTTCCAGCGCGGCCACCGTCGCCGAGCCGGGGGTGCCGGCCGCGGCCTTGGCCTGTAGCTCGGCGAACAGCTCCTCGAACGTCTTCACGGAATCCGATTCTCGCAGCCGACCGGCACCGGCCCGGCCGCCGGGTCGGCCGGCGGCCCACCAGGTGGACCGCCGGCCGGTTCAGCGCACCATCACGGTGTGGTCGTCGAGGAACTGCTCGGTCCCGTCCGCCAGCGAGATCGCGTACGCGGTCAGCGTGTACCGGCCCGGCGGCAGCGTGACGGCGACCTTCGCCTCGCCCTGGGCCGGCCCGGCGATGGAGAGCGTGACGAACTGCTCGCGTACGGTACGGGTACCGCGCTGGATCCGGAGCTGGGCGGTCGCCTCGGGCAGGATCCCGGCGATGTGCACCTGGAAGCTCCGGTTAACCGTGTCGGCGTGCTGCGGCGAGATCAACCAGACCGGGGCGAGCACCTCCGTCGCCGGGGCCCGGCGCAGCACCCCGGAGGTGTCGACCCGGCCCCAGAGCCGGTCGACCGGTGCCCCGTCCAGCCGCAGCCGCAGCCCGGAGATCCCGGGTACGGCGGTGACGGTCCAGACCAGTTGCTGCACGGCCAGCCGCGCGGTCACCTCGTCGACGTCGTTGTCGGCCGCCCCGGCGAGGTCGACGGTGGCGACGCCGTCGGCGACGGTCACCTCCCGCAGGTCGGTCCCGACCGGCCACGGGTTGCGGTAGTCCGGGTCCATCCCGACCGGCCCGTCCAGCAGGTTCCGCAGCGCGGCGGTGACCCGGTCCCTTGCCGAGCCGTCGTGCAGCCACAGCCGGTGGAACTCCCGGTAGAGCCGGGGTCGGCCCGGGTCGCCGCCGAGGTAGTAGACCGGCAGCCCGGCCGTCGTCGCGGTGGGGCCGGCTGCCGGCGTACCCGGTCCGGTGCCGACCGACGGGGCGGCCGCGCCGTCCGGCGGGGTCGGCCCGGGCCGCACCTCGTCGGGTGTCGCACTCGCCGACCGCTGCGCGCCGACCGCCCCGGGCGGCGGCTCGACCCGGTCGGACGGGGTCGGCACGACCGTACTCGCCAGCCCGACCACCACCGCCGCCACGCTCAGCGTGGCGACCGTCACGGCACCGGCCGCCAGCGGTGACCAGCCGCCCCAGCGGCCCCCGGCGAACCGGGGCGGTGACCATGCCGGCCGGCGCCACCGGCGCCACGCGCCGCCCCGGTCGCCGGCCGCGGTCCGCCGCTGGATCTCGGGCAACGCGCCCGGTCCCGGCTCGATCCGGTCGGCCTCGTCCGCGAGTACCCGGCGCAGCATCTCCTCGTTCACCGCTCCGCCCCCATCCTCTGCTTCAGCGCGGCCAGCCCCCGGAAGGTGTGGCTCTTCACCGCACCCCGGCTGACCCCCATCAGGTCGGCGGTCTCGGCCTCGGAGAGGTCGAGGTAGTAGCGCAGCACCAGCGCCTCCCGCTGCCGCGTCGGCAGGGTACGCAGCGCCGCCATCACCGCGTCGTGCTGGAGCAGGTCGAGGGCGCCGCTCTCCGCGCTCGGCGCGTCGGCCACCGGCCCGGCTCCGGCCAGGTAGGCGGTCACCACCCGGCGGTGCCGCAGCGCCGACCGGCACCGGTTCAGCACGCTGGTCCGCAGGTAGCCGAGGGCGCGGTCGGCGTCGCGCAGCCGGGACCAGTGCCCGTGCAGCGCGACGTAACCGTCCTGGACGATCTCCTCGGCCGCACCCTGGTCGTGCAGGAGCAGCGTGGCGAGGCGTACCAGCGGACGGTAGTGCGCGGCGAAGAGGCTGCTGATGGCCTCGTCCGCCGACCACTGTGGTGGTCCCGGTCGTGTCATGGTCCTCCCGCCGGGCGGGTCGGAGACCAGTTGGGTCGTCACGGCTGCATGACGCGCGACCCCCCGTTCCGGTTTACCCGTCGCGGTGGTCCGACACCACTCGACAGGCCGGTGACAGGCCGATATACCCACTTGATCGATGAGATTGTCTATGGATCTTCGTCGACGTGTGCCTATGCTGTCGGCCATGGCTCGCCGATCTCTGCCGGTCGCGCTCACGACCGCCACTCTTGTTCTCGCGGCCCTCGTCGGCTGCGCGCCCCAGAACCAACCCGCACCCAATCCGGCGCAGGCCGCCTGCACCAAGGCCGAGCTGAAGACGCGTACCCCGGGCAAGTTGACCGTCGCGACCGACGATCCGGCGTACGAGCCCTGGTTCGCCGACAACCTGCCGGGAAACGGCAAGGGCTTCGAGTCGGCGGTCGCCTACGAGGTCGCGAAGCAGCTCGGCTTCGCCCGGATCGACGTGCAGTGGGTACGGGTCAAGTTCGACACCGCCATCGCGCCGGGGCCGAAGGAGTTCGACTTCGACATCAACCAGTTCTCGATCACCGACGAGCGCAAGCAGGCGGTCGACTTCACCTCGCCGTACTACCTGGTCCGGCAGGCGGTCGTCGCCGGGAAGGGCTCCAGGATCACCGGGAAGACCCGGCTGGCCGACCTCCAGGGGGCCAAGCTCGGCGCGCAGGTGGGCAGCACCAGCTACCAGGCGATCACCGACGTGATCAAGCCGACGGTCAAGCCGCAGGTCTACAACACCAACGACGACGCGAAGAAGGCGCTACAGAACGGCCAGCTCGACGGCATCGTGGTGGACCTGCCCACCGCCTTCTACATCACCTCGGCCGAGGTCAAGGACGCCACCATCGTCGGGCAGTTGCCGCAGGTCGGGCTCCCGGAGGCCTTCGGCCTGCTGCTCGACAAGGACTCGCCGCTGACCGGCTGCGTGAGCGGCGCGGTCGACGCGCTGCGCGCCAACGGCACGCTCGGCAACCTGGAGCGGACCTGGCTCTCCGAGGTGGCCGGCGTAGCCGACATCACGTGACGCTGACCGACCACCACCCGTCACCGATCGCCCGCCAGCGGACCGCCTACCGGAAACGGCAGACGGTCCGCTCGGTGCTGGTCGCCGCCGCCTCGACCGGAGTACTCGGCACCCTGCTGGTCGTCGCGGTGACCGGGTCCCCCGGCTGGGAGCGGGTACGCGAGTCCTTCCTCGACCAACGCATCGGCCGGGCCGCCCTGCCGGAGATCCTCACCGGACTCTGGCTCAACGTCCGGCTGCTCTTCTTCTGCGCGCTCGGTGCGCTCGCCCTCGGCCTGCTGGTCGCGGTACTGCGTACCCTGCGCGGGCCGGTCTTCTTCCCGGTCCGGGCGCTGGCCGCCGGCTACACCTACACGTTCCGCGGGCTGCCGCTGATCATCGTGATCTACGTGCTCACCCTCGGCGTTCCGGGGCTGCGCTTGCAGGGGATGCCGCCGGTACTGGTGCTCGGCGGGATCGCCCTGGTGCTGACCTACGGCGGCTACCTCGCCGAGGTGTTCCGGGCCGGCATCGAGTCGATCCATCCGAGCCAACTCGCCGCCGCCCGGTCGCTCGGGCTCACCTACCGGCAGACGATGCGGCACGTGGTGCTGCCGCAGGCGGTCCGCCGGGTCGCCCCGCCGCTGCTCAACGACGTGGTCGCGCTGCAGAAAGACGTCGGGCTGGTCTCGCTGGCCGGCCCGATCGACGCGGTACGGGCCGCACAGATCGCCACCGCCGAGAGTTTCAACTTCACCCCGTACATTGTCGCGGGGGTGCTCTTCGTGCTGCTCGCCGTACCACTGATCGCGGTCACCGACTGGGTGACCCTGCGCGCCGCCCGCCGGCAGGCCGCCCGATGAGCACACCCGTGTTGAGCTGCCGAGGGCTGCGCAAGGTCTTCGGCGGACACGTCGTACTCGACGGCCTCGACCTGGAGGTGGCCGAGCACGAGGTGGTGGCGTTGATCGGCGCCTCCGGCTCCGGCAAGTCGACGCTGCTGCGCTGCGTGAACCTGCTGGAGGAGATCGAGGACGGCACGATCCACCTGGACGGCGAACACGTCACCGACCCGCGCGTCGACCCCGACCTGGTACGCCGACGGATCGGAATCGTCTTCCAGGCGTACAACCTCTTCCCGCACCTGCGGGTGCTGGACAACATCACGCTGGCGCCGGTCCGGGTGCACCGGCGCAACCGCGCCGAGGCCGAGGCGCAGGCCCGGGAGCTGCTCGCCCGGGTCGGGCTGGCCGGAAAGGCGGCCGACTATCCGGACCGGCTCTCCGGCGGCCAGCAGCAGCGGGTGGCGATCGTCCGGGCGCTGGTCAACTCGCCCCGGCTCCTGCTGCTCGACGAGGTGACCTCGGCGCTGGACCCGGAACTCGTCGGCGAGGTGCTCACGATGATCCGGGACCTGAAGGCGGACGGCATGACCATGGTACTGGCCACCCACGAGATGAGCTTCGCCCGCGAGGTCGCCGACCGGGTCTGCTTCCTCGACGGCGGACGGGTGATCGAGGAAGGGCCGCCGGAGCAGGTGCTCGGCGAGCCGACCCAGCCCCGTACCCGGCAGTTCCTCCGCCGGATCATCGAGGCGGGCCGGCTCCAGGTCGGCTGACCACAGACCACAGACCACAGACCACGGTCGACGGCCGACGCCTGAGGTCCTCGGTCCGGGAGCTGTCGAGCTGCCCCACTTGTGCACCCGCCCCCACCACAACCACGGCCACACCACCCCACCAGCAGACTGTCGAGCTGCCCCACTCGGCCACCCGCCCCACCACAACCACCGCCGCACCACCCCATCAGCAGACTGTCGAGCTGCCCCGTCTGCGCGCCCACGCGGCAGGCCGCCGCCGCTGGGACAGGCCGCCGCCGCTGGGACAGGCCGCCGGTGGAGCACGCCGCCGCCATAACCCAGAAGCGACCGACGGCGGTGCCCCGTCTGTGCACCCAGCTCGACAGTCTCGTGATCGGGGTACTGTCCCCTGGCTTGCACGCCGCTGTCCGACGCGGGCCACGCCGCGCCACCGCCCCGGCCAGCGGGCGGGCGCTGGGCTACGGGCGGGCGCGTTGGGCTACGGGCGGGCGGCGATCTCCCGGATCGCCACAGCAGCCTCCAGCGCCGCCGTGGTGGCCGCCCAGCCCTTGTCCTCGGCCGAGCCGGGCAGCCCGGCCCGGTCCCGGGCCTGCTCCAGGTCGTTCACCGTCAGCACGCCGTGCGCCACCGGCTTGCCGCTGTCCAGCGCGACCCGGGTCAGCCCCTCGGTCACCGACTGGCAGACGTAGTCGAAGTGCGCGGTGGCGCCCCGGATCACCACGCCGAGCGCGACCACGGCGTCGTAGCGCCGGGCCAGCGCCTGGGCCACCACCGGCAGCTCGACCGAACCGGCCACCCGGACCACGACCACGTCGTCCACCCCGCAGGCCTTCGCCGCGGTCACCGCCCGGTCGACCATGTGGTCGGTGAGTTCACCGTGCCAACGCGCGGCCACCACCCCAACGGTCAGCCCGGACGCCTCCACCGTCGACAGTCCCGGCTCTCCGAACCCCGCCATCGTCACGCCAACCTTTCCGTCATCTTCGCGAGTTCCGTCAGCTCCCCGGCGTCGGCCGGAGCCTCCAACTCGTCCAGCAGGTGCCCCATCCGGTCCCGCTTGGTACGCAGGTAGCGAACGTTCTCCGGGGTGGCCCGGACCGGCATCGCCTCCCGGCCCACCACGGTCAGCCCGTACCCCTCCAGTCCGGCCCGCTTGGCCGGGTTGTTCGTCAGCAGTCGCATCGAGCGGACCCCGAGGTCGTAGAGGATCTGCGCGCCGGTGCCGTAGTCCCGGGCGTCGGCGGGCAGTCCGAGGTCCAGGTTGGCGTCGACGGTGTCCCGGCCGAGGTCCTGCAACTGGTACGCCTGGAGCTTGTGCAGCAGCCCGATCCCGCGCCCCTCGTGGCCGCGCATGTAGAGCACGACGCCCCGCCCCTCGGCGGCGACCCGGGCCAGTGCGGCGTCGAGCTGTGGGCCGCAGTCGCAGCGCAGCGAGCCGAAGACGTCCCCGGTGAGGCACTCCGAGTGCACCCGTACCAGCACGTCCTGGCCGTCGCCGAGGTCGCCGTAGACCAGTGCGATGTGCTCCGCGCCGTCCTGCCGGGCCCGGTAGCCGACCGCCCGGAACGGCCCGTACGGCAACGGGAGCCGGGTCTCGACCACCTGCTCGACGTCCGTCTCGGTACGCCGCCGGTAGGCGATCAGGTCCGCGATGGTGATCAGCGTGAGGCCGTGCTCGGCGGCGAACTTCTCCAGGTCGGGCAGGCGCATCATGGTGCCGTCGTCGTTGACCAGCTCGCAGAGCACCCCGGCGGGGCGTCCTCCGGCGAGCCGGGCGAGGTCGACGGCCGCCTCGGTGTGCCCGGGGCGGCGCAGTACCCCGCCGGTCTTGGCCCGTAGCGGCACCACGTGCCCCGGCCGGCTCAGGTCGGTGGCGTCGGTGGACGGGTCGGCGAGCAGCCGGATGGTGTGCGCCCGGTCGGCGGCGGAGATGCCGGTGCTGACCCCCTCCCGCGCGTCGACCGTCACCGTGTACGCCGTGCCTCGCTTGTCCTGGTTGGTGTGGTACATCGGCGGCAGTTCGAGGCGGTCGCAGTCCTCCTCGGTCAGCGGCGCGCAGATGTAGCCGGAGGTGTAGCGGACCATGAACGCGACCAGTTCCGGGGTGGCCCGGTCGGCGGCGAAGATCAGATCGCCCTCGTTCTCCCGGTCCTCGTCGTCGACCACGACGACCGGCCGGCCGGCCGCGATCTGGGCCAGCGCCGCCTCGATGGTGCCGAATTCGGTGCTCGTGCCGGCCTCTCCGCTGCGCTCCGGGCCGTCATGGGGCTCATCCGCACTGAACTGGCTGATTCGCTCGCTACGCTCGCTCATGCCACGGCCTCCAGTCCGTCCACCGGCAGTCGCCCGCCGGTCGTCAGCAGTCGTTCGACGTACTTGGCGAGGACGTCAACCTCGAGGTTGACCGGCTCGCCGACACCCTTGCGGCCCAGCGTGGTGGCGGCCAGTGTGGTCGGGATCAGCCCGACCGAGAAGGTCTGCGGGGTCAGCGCGGCGACGGTCAGCGAGACACCGTCGACGGTGATCGAGCCCTTCTCCACCACGTACCGGGCGAGGTCGGCGGGGAGGGCGAAGGTGACCGTCTCCCACTGCTCGGCCGGCTCCCGCCCGACGATCTCGGCGACCCCGTCGACGTGCCCCTGCACCAGGTGCCCGCCGAGCCGGCTGCCGAGGGTGGCGGCCCGCTCCAGGTTGACCGGGTCACCCGGGCGCAGCGCCCCCAGCGCGGTACGCCGGAACGTCTCCCCCATCACGTCCGCGGTGAAGGTGTCGCCGTCGAGGGTCACCACGGTCAGACAGACCCCGTTGACGGAGATCGAGTCGCCGTGCCGGGCGTCCGAGGTGACCACCGGGCCGCGGATCGCGACCAGCGCAGAGTCGCCGCCGGTGTCGTCCCGCCGGACCAGTTCGCCCAACTCCTCCACGATGCCGGTGAACATGCTCAGCCCTCCGTCTTCCGGGGAAACGCGGTGACCCGCAGATCGGGGCCGACCGGTGTGACATCGGTGAACTCCAGGTCGATGACCTCGGAGATGGAACGCGCGCCCGCGTCACCGAGCGCGGCCGGGCCGGCGCCGAGCAGCTTCGGCGCCAGGTAGCCGACCACCTTGTCGACCAGGCCGGCGGCGAGGAACGCGCCGGCCAGGGTCGGGCCGCCCTCCAGCAGCGCCGCCCGGACGCCGCGCCGGTAGAGCTCCGCGAGCAGCCGGGGCAGGTCGACGTGGCCGTCCGGCCCGGCGCCGACCTCCTTGGCGGTCGCCACCCAGGTCGGTGCGGCGCCGTCCCGGACCCGGGCGTCCGACGGGGTACGACCGGCGCTGTCCACCACCACCCGCAGCGGCTGCCGGATCGCGAGGGTGCCGTCGCGCAGGTTCCGGGCGGTCAGTCTCGGGTCGTCGGCGAGCACGGTGCCGACCCCGGCGATCACTGCGTCGACGGTGCCGCGCAGCGCGTGCACGTCGATCCGGGCCGCCTCGGACGTGATCCACATGCTGGTGCCGTCCGCCGCCGCGATCCGGCCGTCCAGGGTCGCCGCGTACTTCCAGATCAGGTACGGCCTCCTCCGGCGTACCGCGGTCAGCCAGGCCAGGTTGCCGGCCTCCGCCTCGGCGGCGCGTACCCCGACCTCGACCTCGACCCCGGCCGCCCGCAGCCGCTCGATCCCGCCCGTGGCGATCGGGTTCGGATCGGGCACCCCGACCACCACCCGGCGGACCCCGGCCGAGATCAGCGCCCCGCTGCACGGCCCGGTACGCCCGGTGTGGTCGCAGGGTTCCAGGGTCACCACGGCGGTACCGCCCCGGGCCCGCTCGCCGGCCTGGGCCAGCGCGACGATCTCGGCGTGCGGACCACCGGCGTACGCGTGGAAGCCCTCGCCGACGATCTCGCCGTTCGGATCGAGCAGCACGCAGCCGACCAGGGGATTGGGACTCGTCGTGCCAAGGCCGCGGGCCGCCAGCGCGATCGCCCGGCGCATCGCCTCGTCGGCGGAGACGCCCCCCATGCCGTTCCCTCTCCCTCGCCCGTCGTCGTAGCGCGCGGGCGGGAGCGGGAGGGGCACCGGCCGGTGGCCGGGCGTGCGGCGGCGGAGCATGGGGGCGACGGCAGGCGCCGACCCCGGCGGACCACGGGTCGGCGCACACGCACCGGCCAGCGGACCCATCCGTCCCGCGCGCTGTCTCCCATCCGGACTGTCTGGGCGCGGAAACTGCCCGCCCCCAACCGTCGGCCCTGGGTTCTCACCAGGTCCACCGGGCGGCCGAGGCCGACCGGGTCGCGGGCTTACCGGGCTTGCGCCCGGATCACCGCCGGTTCGGAATTACACCGAGTCCCGCCAGCGCGTGGTGGGTACGGATCGAGTGTGACACGGAACCGGGGCCGTCGGACCGGTGAGGCGACCCACCTCACAACAACGTGACCGCCGTCACTTCGCCCCGCGGCGCCGCTCCCCCGCGTCGGCGGCCGGTGCCCCCGGGGTACGCCGCCGGTCCATCGCCACGTACGAGCCGGGCTGGCTCTTGGCCACCGTCTTCATCTCGGAGGCGGCGGCGATCACCTCCAGCGGGTCGGTGAACCGGCGCTCCGGCACCGACAGCGACACCCCGATGGAGAGGGTGACCAGGTGGGCCCGCTGGATGTTGCCGCGCCGGTCCTTCAGCTCGACGTAACCGCGCTTGGCGTCCTCCGGGTCGTAGAGCTCGTCGGCGGTCTTCTCGAAGTCGACCACGGCCCGCTCGGTCAGCGGCCGGACCTGCTCGGGAGCGCAGACGATCACGAAGTCGTCGCCGCCGATGTGCCCGAGGAAGGCCGGCGGCAGCCCGACCGAGACCACCGCCCGGTGCAGGCTGCGGGCCAGCGCGCTGATGAACTCGTCGCCGCGGACGAAGCCGTACCGGTCGTTGACGCTCTTGAACCGGTCGATGTCGATGTAGCCGACCGCGTAGTCGACGCCGCTGCGTACCCGGTCGCCGATCTCCCGGCGGACCCGGGTGTTGCCGGGCAGCCCGGTCAGCGGGGAGACCTCGCGGAACTCCTTGTTGCGGCGCAGCGTGGAACTGATCCGGGCGATCAACTCGGCGGTGTCGAAGGGCTTGACCAGGTAGTCGTCGGCACCGGCGGTGAGCCCGTGCACCTTGTCCACGGTCAGGCCCTTGGCGGTGAGCATGATCACCGGCAGTGCCGAGGTCATCGGGTTGGCCCGTAGCCGCCGGGTCAGCTCCAGCCCGTCGATCCGGGGCATCCGCAGGTCGACCACGGCCAGGTCGGGCCGGCGCCGCTCGATCACCTCGAGCGCCTCCTGACCGTCGCCGGCCTGCACCACGTCGAAGCCGTGCAGCTTGAGGTTGAACGAGACGAACCGGACGATGTCCTCGTCGTCGTCGACCACCAGGATCAGGTCGGGCCGCTCCTCGGCGACCCCGTCGACGCTCACGGGGCGGCGACGGCGCGCTCGGCGAGCCGCCGTAGCTGGGTCACCGCCGCGGCCGGGTCGGCCGCGCCGTAGACGGCGGTGCCGGCGACGAAGGCGTCCGCGCCGGCCGCCGCCGCCTGCTCGATGGTGTCGGCCGCGATGCCGCCGTCCACCTCGATCCGCAGTTCGAGGTGGCCCGCGTCGGCGTGCCGGCGGGCGGTCCGGACCTTGTCGAGCAGTTCGGGGATGAACCGCTGCCCCCCGAAACCCGCCTTGATAGTCATGATCAGCAATGTATCGAAGCTGGGCAGCAGGTCAAGGTACGGTTCGATCGGAGTGTCCCGGTCGATCGCCAGCCCGGCCTTCGCCCCCGCCGAGCGGAGGTCCTTGGCCAGCGAGACCGGGTTGTCACAGGCCTCGGCGTGGAACGTCACGTTGTACGCCCCGGCGTCGGCGTAGCTCGGCGCCCAGCGCCGCGGATCGTCGATCATCAGGTGTACGTCGAACGGCAGCGCGGTCGCGGCCAGCAGGCTCTGCACCACCGGCAGCCCGATGGTCAGGTTCGGCACGAAGTGGTTGTCCATCACATCGACGTGCAGCCAGTCCGCCGTGGACTCCACCGCCTGCACCTCGTCGGCGAGCCGGGCGAAGTCTGCGGCGAGGATGCTGGGCGCGACGATCGGCGCTGGTACGGTCACCGCGCCAGTGTACGAATGCCGGGCACACCCCGCGCCCGTCACCCTCGGATCGTGGCGGCACCGGAGAAGAACCGGTCCGGGGTGATCGGCAGGTCGCGTACGCGTACCCCGGTGGCGTGGTGCACGGCGTTGGCGATCGCCGCGGCGGTACCGACGATGCCCAGCTCGCCGATGCCCTTCGAGCCCATCGGATTGACGTACGGGTCCTCCTCGACCAGCGTGTGCACCTCCACGCAGCCGACGTCGGCGTTGGTCGCGATGTGGTACTCGGCGAGGTCGTGGTTGACCACGTGACCGAAGCGCGGATCGACCACGCACTGCTCGTGCAGCGCCATCGACAGTCCCATCGTCATCCCGCCGAGCAGTTGGGAGCGGCCCGTCTTCGGGTTGATGATCCGGCCGGCGGCGAAGACGCCGAGCATCCGGGGCACCCGTACCTCGCCGGTCGCCTCGTGCACCCGGGCCTCGACGAACTGCGCGCCGAAGGCGTACATCGAGAAGCGTTCCCGGTCCGGGTTCTCCGGCATGTCGGCGCTGGCCTCGATGCCGTGCGGCGGTGGGTCGGCGTGCTCGGCCGCCACCCGGGCCCGGAGCCGGCGGGCGGCCTCGACCACCGTGCTGCCCCACGACGTCATCCCGGACGAGCCACCGGCGGACATCGCCGCCGGCAGGTCCGTGTCGCCGATCCGCAGCACGACCCGGTCGACCGGTACGGCCAGCGCGTCGGCCGCGATCTGGGTCAGCGAGGTCCAGGTGCCGGTGCCGAGGTCGGCGGCGCCGATCGAGACGAGGTACCGGCCGTCCGGCTCCATCCGGATCGTCGCCGAGGAGCCGGGGAGCTGGTAGACCGGGTACATCGAGGAGGCCACCCCGGTGCCGACCAGCCAGCCACCGGCGGCCCGCCGGACCCCGGGAGTCGGGTCCCGGCCGGCCCAGCCGAACCGGCGGGCGCCCTCGCGCAGGCAGGCCACCAGGTTGCGGCTGGAGAACGGCCGGTCCAGCTCGGGATCGCGCGGCGGTTCGTTGGCGATCCGGAACTCGACCGGATCCTGCCCGCAGGCGATCGCCATCTCGTCCATCGCCGACTCCAGCGCGTACATCCCGGGGGTCTTGCCCGGGGCGCGCATGATCGTCGGTACCGGCACGTCGAGCCGGACCATCCGGTGCGTGGTACTGCGGTGCGGCGCCGCGTACATCACCCGGGTCGGTGTGGCGGTCTGCTCGGCGAACTCCTTGTGCCGCGCGGTCTGCTGCACCACCTCGTGGCCGATCGCGACCAGCCGGCCGTCCGGCCCGGCACCGAGCCGGATCCGCTGTACCGACGGGGTGCGGTAGCCGACCTGGGAGAACATCTGCTGCCGGGTGAGTGCGAGCTTCACCGGACGGCCGGGTACGGCGAACGCGGCCAGCACCGCGAGCACCACGTCCGGATGGGTGTGCAGCTTGCCGCCGAACGCGCCGCCGACGTGTGGCGAGATCACCCGGATCCGCTCCAGGTCGAGTCCGAAGAGCGTCGCCAGCGACTTGCGCAGCCCGTGCACCCCCTGGCTGCCGACGTGCAGGGTGAGCCGGTCGTCGACCCACTGGGCGATGGTGGAGTGCGGCTCCAACTGGGCGTGCTGATACCAGGCCGTGGTGTAGGTGGCGTCCAGGCGTACCGCCGCCTCGGCCAGCGCCGTTTCCGGGTCGCCGAGCACGCTGTCGGTGGCGAACCCGCCGTTGAGCACCTCCGGGGCGTACCGGTCCGGATGGTCGCCCCGCAGCGCGACGTCGTGCGGGCCGGCCTGGTAGTCCACCCGGACCAGGCCGGCGGCCCGGCGGGCGGCCTCGGAGGTCTCCGCCACCACCCCGGCGACGAACTGCCCCCGGTACGCCACCTCGGGCGTTTGCAGGATCAGCACCTCGGGGTCGTCGAACGAGGCGACCCGGGCCGCGTTCTCGTGCGTCAGCACGGCCAGCACGCCCGGCTCGGCCAGCGCCGGCTCGGTCTGCACGGCGGCGACCCGGCCGACCGCGACGGTGGCCTGCACCGGAAACAGATAGGCCGGCCGGTCGACGGGGTGCTCGAAGGCGTACCGGGCGGTCCCGGTGACCTTCGCCGGCCCGTCGAACCTGTCCAGCGGAGTGCCGATGGCCCGGACCGGCAGTGTCTTCCCGTCCACACCTGCAATGTATGTGCGGAAGTGTCCCCACCCACCCGCTTCGGTGGAAGTCGGGCCGGATGCCGACCGGCACCACCCGCGCCGGTGCCGCTCAGCCCCGGCGCAGCACCGCCAGGAACATCGCGTCGGTGCCGTGCCGGTGCGGCCAGAGCTGCACCGTCGGGCCGTCGCCGAGGCCGGGCATCCCGGCCGGCAGCAGCGGGCGGGCGTCGACGAAGTCGACCGGTACCCCGGAGCGCCGGGCCGCCTCGGTGACCGAGACGTGCGTCTCCACCACGTGCGGCGAGCAGGTCACGTACGCCACCACCCCGCCCGGCCGGACCGCCCGGAGCGCGGCGCCGAGTAGCTCCCGCTGCAACCGGGTCAGCGCCGGCAGGTCGGAGGGCTGGCGGCGCCAGCGGGACTCGGGACGCCGCCGCAGCGAGCCGAGACCGGTGCAGGGCGCGTCGACGAGTACCCGGTCGAAGGAGTCCTCCGGCAGGTCCGGGTCCCGCCCGACGGTGCGCCCGTCGACGTTGAGCACGGTCACCGGCAGCCCGCGTACGGCCTGGGAGACCAGCCGGGCCCGGTGCTCGGCCACCTCGACGGCGGTCAGCGAGGCGCCCCGCTGGGCGGCGATGGCGCCGAGCAGGCCGGACTTGCCACCCGGCCCGGCACAGAGGTCGAGCCACCGTTCGTCGGTGCCCTCGACCTCGGCGGCGGTGAGCGCGGCGGCGACCAGTTGGGAGCCCTCGTCCTGGACGTGCGCCCGGCCGTCGGCGAGCACCGCCAGCTCGCCCGGGGCACCCCCGGCCAGGTAGACGGCGTACGGCGAGAAGGCGCCCGGCGCGCCGCCCACCTCGTCGGCGACCTCGACCGCGTCCGCCCGGCCCGGACGGGCGCAGAGGTGCACCGGCGGCCGCTGGTTGTCCTCGATCAGCAGCCGGGTGGTCTCCCCCAGGTCTCCGCCGAGCGCCTCGGAGAAGGCCCGCACGATCCACTCGGGATGGCTGTAGGTGAGGGCCAGGTGCCCGATCGGGTCGCTCTCGGCCGACGGGGCGAGCTCGGCCAGCCAGGTGTCGAGGTCCTTGCCGGCGATCTCCCGCAGCACGGCGTTGGCGAACCCGGACGCCCCCGGGGCGACGGAACGGACCAGGTCGACCGTGGAGGAGACGGCGGCGTGCGCCGGGACCCGGGTGTAGAGGATCTGGTAGGCGCCGAGCCGCAGCGCGTCCCGGGGTTGCGGGTCGATCCGCGCGACGTCCCGGCCGGCGGCGGCGGTGAGGATCGCGTCCAGGGTGCCCCGGACCCGCAGCGTGCCGTAGGTCAGCTCGGTGGCGAAGGCCGCGTCCCGGCCGTGCAGCCGCCGGTCGCGCAGGATCCCCGGCAGGACAAGGTTCGCGTACGCGTCGTCCCGGTGCACCGCCTCGATCGCCTCGTACGCCGCCTGCCGGGGCAGGTCGACCGCCGCCCGGGGCGGGCGCCCGTCCCGGTCCCGCTGGCCGGCTCCCCGGCTGCCCCGGTCGGCGCCACCCTGCCCGGTACGCCCCCGTGGGGCGTCCCGCCGCCGATCGTCACGCCGAGGGTCGTCGCGCCGCTGGTCGTCGCGCCGCCGGTCGGTGCCGCCCTGTGCACGGTCGTCGCGGCTCCGGTCGGCTCCAGCCCGTGCGGTGCCGCCGACCTGTCCGGTACCTTCGCTCACCCGAAGTGCTCCCCACCGGCGACCCGTACGCCCCGGGCCCAGTCCGGCGCCGGCATGGCGCGCTTGCCCGCCGCGCGTACCTCGCCCAACTCCACCGGCGTGCTGGCGGTGCCGGCCAGCACCCGGCCGCGCTCGACCAGCAACTCGCCGGGCTTGAGCTCGGGTGCGTTGCCGACCGGCCGCACCGGGCCGAGCTTGACCCGGTCGCCCCGGAACCGGGTCCAGGCGCCGGGGGCCGGGGTGGCGGCGCGGATCCGCCGGTCCACCGCGAAGGACGGCTCCGACCAGCGCACCTCACCGTCGGCGACGGTCAGCTTCGGCGCCAGCGAGACCCCGTCGGCGGGTTGCGGCACCGCGTGCGCGGTCCCCTGCCCGATCGCGTCCAGCACGGCGACCAGCAGGCCACTGCCGCTGGCGGCGAGGCGTTCCAGCAGGTCACCGGCGGTGTCGGAGGGCCGGATCTCCTCGGTCACGGTGCCGAAGACCGGCCCGGTGTCCAGCCCGGCCTCCAGTTGGAAGACGCTGGCGCCGGTGACCTGGTCGCCGTGCAGCACCGCGTGTTGCACCGGCGCGGCACCGCGCCAGGCGGGCAGCAGCGAGAAGTGCAGGTTGACCCAGCCGTACGCCGGGATCTCCAGCGCCTCCGGTGGCACCAGCGCGCCGTAGGCGACCACCGGTACGCAGTCGGGGGCGAGTTGCCGCAGCCGGTCGAGGAACTCCGGCTCCCGGGGCCTGGCCGGGGTCAGCACCTCGATGCCACGCTCGTCGGCCCAGGCACCCACGGGTGACCGGGCAAGTCCCCTGCCGCGACCGGCCGGGGCGTCCGGCCGGGTCACCACGGCCAGCAGTTCGTGCCCGGAGGCGGCGATGGCGTCCAGGCTGGGCAGGGCGACGGCCGGCGTACCGGCGAAGATCAGGCGCACCGGCCGGGTCACCGACCCAGGCCGAACGGGCTGGCGGGACGGTCCGAGCCGCCCAGACCCAGCTTGGCGGCCAGGCCCTGGCGCCGGTTGGCCGGCGGGTCGTGCGGGCTGACCTTGATCACCGGCGGGGCGTCCTGGTCGTACCAGTCCGCCTGCCGGATCGCCTTCATCGCCTCCTTGCGCCCCTCGGCGTCGAGGCGGTCGAGGAAGAGCACCCCGTCGAGGTGGTCGGTCTCGTGCTGCACGCAGCGGGCCATCAGGCCGGTGCCGACGATCTGCATCGGGTCGCCGTACTCGTTGAAGCCCTTGGCGATCACGTTGAGCCGGCGCTTGGTGTCGAAGTAGAGCCCGGGAATGGAGAGGCAGCCCTCGGGGCCGTCCTGCTCGTCGGAGTCGGGGAACTCCAGTACCGGGTTGACCAGGTGTCCGAGCACGTCGTCGACGTCGAAGGCGAACACCCGCAGGCCCACGCCGAGCTGCGGCGCGGCGAGGCCGGCGCCGTTCTGCTCCCGCATCGTGTCGGTCAGGTCGGCGACCAGTTTGCGCAGCTCGGCGTCGAAGTCGACGACCGGTTCGGCCGGGGTGCGCAGCACCGGGTCCCCGAAGAGACGGATGGGCTGGACGGTCACGCGGGACGGCTCCTTCACGGATGGGATCGGTGGTGCCGTACCCAGTCTACGGGCGGGCGAGGGGGACGACCGGTGCGCCGGGACCGGCGGGTGCGAGGGGCCGGGTGCGGTGCGAGCCGGCCGTGACGCCGGTCACGGCGGGAGGGCGGAGCGCGGAGTGGGACGCGGCGGTGCCGAGGGGCGGGCGACGGGTCAGGGTTGGGTGCCCGGCTCGCCGGCCAGTACGGCGTCGGTGCGCTCCAGGATGTGCTCGGGGAGCGGGAGCTGCGTGCCGTGCGCGGCGTCCCAGTCGTAGATCACGCTCAGCCCGACCTCGGCCCGGAAGTACTCGATCGCGCTGAGCCCACCGACCACCTGCTCGTCGCACTCGGCGACGAGTTGCCCCGGCACCAGCTTGAAGCCGTTGCGCAGCGCCGCGCTGAGCCGGCGGTGCCCGTCGACCACGAAGAACTTCTCGCCGGTGTAGCCGATCCGCAGCGGCTCCAGCGCCTCCTCGCCGGCCTGCCCGACCTGGGCGACGAAGTCCGACTCCCAGAGGCCGCGCAGTCCCTGGACCTCCTGGGTGGGGTAGATCCGGGCCGGGTCGAGCAGCAGCAGCGGCGGGGAGTCCCGAAGGATCTCCTGGCCGAAGGAGCCCTCGTAGGCGGCGATGACGTGCTCGACCACCTCGACCGCCGACGCCTTGGTGGTGTCGCAGATGAGGTCGTAGTTGCGCAGCTTCGCCTTGTCGACGCCGTACCGGACCAGGAAGCGGTTCCGCTCGCTCTCGCTGCGTTCGTGCAGCTTGGCGCGGGCCTCCTCGATCGAGGTGTAGCTCTCCGCCGGCCCGGAGGGCCGGGCGAGCACCCGGCGTGCCGCCTCGGTCGGCTCGGTGATCATATGGATCTTGAGCGCGTTCTTGAAGAAGTGCCAGGCGAGCCGGCTGTCGACGATCAACTGCTCGCCGGAGTCGGCGATGTCCTGCTGGAGCTGGTCGACGTAGCCGTCGACCGCCTGGTCCAGCTCGGCGTGCAGGTTGAGCTGGAGCGCGGTCATCTTGCGCTGCTGGGCCATCTCCCGATAGAGGTCGCCGACGCTGACCCGGCGCAGCCCGAGCCGTTTGGCCAGCTCGATGGAGACGGTGCTCTTACCGCTGCCAAGGTCACCGTTCAGGACGATCGACTGCCGACCGGTCACGACCTACCCACCCCTGATCCCAGGTTGCTCAAGATCAATAGTTTGAACGCCGAACCGGCGCGGTCACTCTCCGTCACGCTTCTCGCGTGGAGCATGAGGGGCGATGGTATCACCCGGATCTCCGATCACAGGTCGGACTCTGAGTGCGTCCGCTCCCGATACCCACTGCGGAGGGTAGTCGAAACAACCCTCCGTGTCGGGTTCTCGGTCAGTACCCGGTCAGCTCGGTACCCGTCAGAAGATGTCCTGCGGGTCGACCTGGACCCGGACCGGCTGGCCGGCCTTACGGGCCGTGCGGAGCGCCGCCGCCTCGTGCAGGGCGGCGGCCAGCGCGGCGGCCTGGGACCGGGGCACCCGGATCAGCATCCGCTCCTGCCCCTCCGGTGCCGGCACCGGGCCGAGCACCTCGGCGGCCGGCGGCAGCCGGGCCTCGTCGAGCAGCTCGGCCACCGCCGTCGCCACCCCGGTCAGGCTGGCCATCCGGGCCGCCGGCGGAAAGCCCAGCTCCCGCCGCTCGGCCAGCTCCCGGCCGGCGAACCAACCGGGATCCCAGCGCAGCAGCGCCTGCACCGGCGCCAGCGACCCGTCCGCGACCACCACCACCCGGCCGCCGGCCGCACCGGGCCGGGCCAGCGCCGCCGCCGCCAGCCAGCGACGCAGCGCCTCCTCCCCGGCCCGCAGGTCCGCCCGGGTCAGCAGCGCCCAGGAGTCCAGCAGCAGCACCGCGCCGTAGCCGCCGTCGGCCACCGGCTCGGCGCCGGGCGTCGCGATCACCAGGCCCGCGTCGCCGGGTACCGAACGCAGCACCTCCTCCCGCCCCGAGGTCCGCACCGGCACGCCCGGAAACGCCCGGCCCAGCTCCTCGGCGGTACGCCGGGCACCCACCACCGCCGCCCGGAGCCGGTGCCCGCCGCACTGCGGGCAGGAGTATCCGGCGGTCACCCGGGCGCACCACCGGCAGGCCGGAGTCGCGCTGGCCGAGCGCAGGGCGAGCGGGCCGGAGCAGTGCGGGCACCGGGCCGGCGCCCGACACTGCGCGCAGGCCACCGCCGGCAGATAGCCGCGCCGGGGCACCTGGACGAGTACCGGCGCGTCGGCCTTCAACGCCGCCCGGGCCGCGTCCCAGGCCAGGCTCGGCAGCCGGGCCGAGGCCGCGGCGGGATCCCGGGCCAACTGCGGGTCGTCGCCGGTCGGGGTGATCCTCGGGGTACGCGCCCGCAGCGTCGCCCGGTCGGCCACGATCTCCCGCGCCCACCCCGTCTCGACGAGCAGCCGCGACTCGGCGGTGCGGGCGTACCCGCCGACCAGCACCGCGGCGTCACCGAGCCGCGCCCGGGTGAGCAGTACCTCCCGGGCGTGCGGGTACGGCGCCCGGGGCTCGGCGTGCAGGTCGTCGCCGTCGTCCCAGATCGCCACCAGCCCGAGGTCGGCGACCGGGGCGAACATCGCCGCCCGGGTACCGATCACCACCGGTACCCGGCCCCGGCAGGCGGCGAGGAAGGCCCGGTACCGCCGTGCCGGCCCGAGTGCCGCCGAGAGCGCCACGTGCCGCCCGGCGCCGAGCAGCCCGGTCAGCGCGGCGTCGAGTCGTTCGAGGTCACGGGCGTCGGCCACCACCGCCACCACGCCCCGGCCGCCGCGTACGGTCGCCGCCGCCGCCTCCGCGAACCGGGTCGCCCAGTCCTCGCCGGGCAGCGCCGACCAGACCGCCCGGGGTGCCCGGCCGTCGGCCAGGGCCCGCAGGAACCCGAGTCCGGCCGGATAGCTCCGCCAGCCCGCCTCGACAGGTCCGTCGGCACCGACCAGCCCCTCGGGAGCCTCCGAAACCGCTCCGGCCAGCCCCTCGGGAGCCTCCGAAACCGCTCCGGCCAGCCCCTCGGGAGCCTCCGAAACCGCTCCGGCCAGCGCCTCGGGACCGTCCGGAACGGGTCCGGTCGGTGTCGCCGCGGCCGCTGCGGGTTCCGGTCCGGTCTCGTCCGCCGCCGGTACCGGCTCCGCCGCCGGGTGGGTGCCGGTCGGCGGGGGCGGCGTGGTGGGCGGGGCGGTCTCGCGCTCGACCCGGGCGTGCCGGGGCGGGACGGCCAGCCGCAGCACGTCGGCGAGGTTGCCGGCGTACCGGTCGGCGACCGCCCGGGCCAGCCGGGCGATCTCCGGGGTCAGCACCGGCTCGGGCGAGACGACCCGCTCCAGGTAGCTCAGCCGGCCCTCGTGGGCGGAGAGTTCGGCCCGGTCCAGCAACCAGCCGTCGACGAGCTGACCGGCGAACCGCACCCGCACCCGGGTGCCCGGCCGGGCCTGGTCGGCGAGGTCGGCCGGGACCAGATAGTCGAAGGGCCGGTCCAGGTGCGCCAGTGGCACGTCCACGCAGACGCGAGCGACCGGCAGCCCAGGCGCGGGCTGCCGGTCGCTGCGCTTGCTGGTGGTCAGGCTCCCGCGGCCGACTTGAGGTCGGCGGCGCGGTCCGTGTTCTCCCAGGTCAGGTCGGGCAGCTCACGGCCGAAGTGGCCGTACGCGGCGGTCTGCCGGTAGATCGGGCGGAGCAGGTGCAGGTCCCGGATGATGGCCGCCGGACGCAGGTCGAAGACCTCGCCGACCGCCCGCTCGATCCGGTCCACCGGTACGTTCTCGGTGCCGAAGGTCTCGATGAAGAGGCTCACCGGGTGCGCCTTGCCGATCGCGTACGCGACCTGGACCTCGCAGCGCTCGGCCAGCCCGGCGGCCACCACGTTCTTCGCCACCCAACGGGTCGCGTACGCGGCCGAGCGGTCGACCTTGGACGGGTCCTTGCCGGAGAACGCCCCACCGCCGTGCCGGGCGTACCCGCCGTAGGTGTCGACGATGATCTTGCGTCCGGTCAGCCCGGCGTCGCCCATCGGCCCGCCGATCTCGAACCGGCCGGTCGGGTTGACCAGCAGCCGGTACCCGTCGATGTCGAGGCCCAGCTCCTCCAGCTCCGGCGCGATGACGTGCTCGCGGATGTCCGGGGTGAGCAGCGACTCCAGCGAGATGTCGGCGGCGTGCTGGCTGGAGACGACGACCGTGTCGAGCCGGACCGGGCGCAGCCCGTCGTATTCGATCGTGACCTGGGTCTTGCCGTCCGGCCGCAGGTACGGGATGGTCCCGTCCTTGCGGGTGGCGGAGAGCCGCCGGGCCAGCCGGTGTGCCAGGGCGATCGGCAGCGGCATCAGCTCGGGCGTCTCCGAGCAGGCGAAGCCGAACATCATGCCCTGGTCGCCGGCGCCCTGGGCGTCCAGCGCGCTCTCCGACGAGCCGGAGCGCAGCTCGATGGCGCTGTCCACACCCTGGGCGATGTCCGGCGACTGCGATCCGATCGACACGCTGACGCCGCAGGAGGCGCCGTCGAAGCCCTTCTTCGACGAGTCGTAGCCGATGCCGAGGATCGTCTCGCGGACGATTGCCGGAATGTCGGCGTACGCCTTCGTGGTCACCTCGCCCGCGACGTGCACCTGGCCGGTCGTGATGAGAGTTTCGACCGCGACCCGGCTACGCGGATCCTGGTCCAGCAGCGCGTCGAGGATGCCGTCGCTGATCTGGTCAGCGATCTTGTCGGGGTGGCCTTCCGTGACCGACTCCGAGGTGAACAAGCGACGTACCACGGTGCTCCTAAAGATATCGAATTCAGTTGACGCGGCAGTGTAGTCACGGCCGCCTGGTCCCCTGACCTTGCCCGGTAAGCGTGCTACCCGGTCATGACAGGCCGGTTAAGCGCGTTACTACCAGATCCCAGACGCCGTCGGCGAGATCTTCCTTGGATTGCTCGGGAAACGCTGTCGCCGAACCGTCAGCGCCGAGCACGACGGCGGTGTTGCGGTCGGCACCGAAGACCAAGTCCGGGCCGACCTCGTTCACCACGATCAGGTCGGCGCGCTTGCGGACCAGCTTGGCCCGGGCGTTCGCCTCGGCGTCGCTGGTCTCGGCGGCGAAGGCGACCAGCACCTGCTCCGGCCGGCGGCGCTGGCCCAGCTCGGCGGCGATGTCGGGGTTGGCCACCAGTTCGACGGTGAGGTTGTCGCCCCGGTCCGACTTCTTGATCTTGTTGGGTGCGTACGTCGCCGGCCGGAAGTCCGCCGGTGCCGCCGCCATCACCACGGCGTCGGCCGTCTCGGCCGCCTCCAGGGTGGCCTTGCGCAGCTCCTCGGTGGTGGAGACCCGGACCACGTCCGCGCCGGCCGGGTCCGGCAGCGCCACGTTCGCGGCGACCACCGTCACCTGGGCGCCCCGGGCCACCGCCGTGCGGGCGAAGGCGTAGCCCTGCTTGCCCGACGACCGGTTGCCGAGGAACCGCACCGGGTCCAGCGGCTCGCGGGTGCCACCGGCGGTCACCACCACCCGGCGGCCGGCCAGGTCCCGGGGCTCGGCGACGCCGCGGGCGAGCACCCGGCGGGACACCGCGAAGATCTCGGCCGGGTCGGGCAGCCGGCCCTTGCCGGTGTCGACGCCGGTCAGCCGGCCGCTCGCCGGCTCGATCACCAGGACGCCCCGCTGACGCAGCGTCGCGACGTTCTGCACGGTGGCCGGATGCTCCCACATCTCGGTGTGCATCGCCGGGGCGAGCACCACCGGGCAACGGGCGGTCAGCAGGGTGTTGGTGAGCAGGTCGTCGGCGAGACCGTGCGCGGCCTTGGCCAGCAGGTCGGCCGTTGCCGGGGCGACGACCACCAGGTCGGCGGCCTGGCCGAGGCGGACGTGCGGCACCTCGTGCACGTCGGCCCAGACGTCGTCGGCGACCGGCTGGCCACTCAGCGCCGCCCAGGTCGGCGCGCCGACGAAGCGCAGCGCGGAGGCGGTGGGCACGACCCGGACCCGGTGCCCCGACTCGGTGAAGAGCCGGAGCAGCTCACAGGCCTTGTAGGCGGCGATGCCACCGCCCACCCCGAGAACGACAGCGGTCATCGCCGACGCCCGGACGACCCTACGGCTGGTCGGTCGGCTCGGCGGTGAGCAGACCGGCGTTGATCTCCCGCATCGCGATCGAGAGCGGCTTCTCCTGCGGAGTGGTCTCCACCAGCGGGCCGACGTACTCCAGCAGGCCCTCGCCGAGCTGGCTGTAGTAGGCGTTCACCTGGCGGGCGCGCTTGGCGGCGAAGATCACCAGAGCGTACTTCGAGGTGGTCTTCTCAAGCAGCTCGTCGATCGGCGGGTTGGTGATGCCTTCGGGACTGGCGATGGATCCCACGGGGATAAACCTCGGTGTCTTCTCGACCGCCGGGCGCGGCGGTCAGGTCGGAGTTGGCTCAGGTCGCTGCCCGCCTCGAATCCGCGTCGACCGCGTCGGCAGCACTCCGGTCGGTTTCCCCGGGTCGGCGTTGCCTCAGGTCGGCGTCAGAAAGGACGAACCGAGCAAGCTTACCAGTTCGTCCGCAGCACGCCCGAGCACGTCGTTCACGACCGTGGCGTCGAATTCGCGACCGGCGGCGTGCGCGTCCGACCGGGTCGGAGCCAGGTAGACCAGCCGGGCCTGCGGCATCGCCGCCCGCACCTGGTACGCGCCGCGCAGGTCGATCGGGAGCAGCACCGGTTGGCCGGCCGACAGCCGGGCCCGTACCGGCTCGCGGGGCGTGCCGTACCGGTGGAGGCCGATTTCCGACCACTCCAGCAACTCTCCGCCGTCGAGCAGCCGGGCGAATTCGGTCCGGTCCAGGAAGCGGTAGTGCACCCCGTCGATCTCGTACCGCCGACGGGGGCGGGTGGTCACCGGGACCGGGAGCCACAACCGGGGCGACCGGGACCGGACAAGTTCCGTCACGCTGTCCTTGCCGGCCCCGGAGGGACCGGCAAGGACCGTGAGACGAGCCGCTGGGCGGACATCGTCATGCGTACCCACTGCTTGTTTCTACACGGCGGGTGGAACTAGTTCGCCGAGAATTCTCCAAGCAGTGCCTTGCGCTGCTGCTCACCGAGGCCACGGAGGCGACGGCTGTCGGCGATCTTGAGCTTCTCCATGATCTGGGTGGCCCGGATCTTGCCGATTCCCGGCATGGCCTGAAGTACGGCCGATACCTTCAGCTTGCCGACGACGTCGTCCGACTCCGCACGGTCGAGGACGGCGGCGAGGTTGGTCTTGCCCTGCTTGAGCTCTTCCTTGAGCTTCGCCCGGGCCTTGCGGATCTCCGCGGCCTTCTCCAGCGCGGCTGCGCGCTGTTCGGGGCTCAGTTGGGGGAGCGGCACCAGTTCTCCTCAGGTCCCTATCGCGACGGGCGGGACGCGCCGTCGCATCTGTGAAACGTGGTGTGCCTGGCAACCAAAGGGGTATGTGGTTCCCAGCGCCGGGAAAACTAGCGGCCAACGGAGGTTTCGGCAACGTGGGCACGCCATGATCATGTCAGCGTAACCGTGAGATCACTGACCGCCGCCGGTCAGCGCGGCCCGGCAATCGGCCAGCGCCCGCTCCGCGGCGGCCCGCAACGCGGCCGGCTCGGGGCCCGCCCCGAGCACCTCCCGGGAGTACGACGGAAGCACCTTCGACAGCTCGCCGCCGAAGACCGTACGCAGGTCGTCGGCGCGTCCGCCCTGCGCGCCGAGGCCCGGGGCGAGCAGCGGTCCGCCCACTCCGGAGAGGTCGTGTCCGGTCTCGCCGATGGTGGCGCCGACGACGAGCCCGAAGCTGCCCAGCGGTTCCGCACCCGCGTTGAGCTGCGAAATCTCTTCAATGATCGTTTGCGCGACGGTTCGTCCGTCCGCGCCGACGGCGCGCTGGACGCTGGCGCCCTCCGGGTTGGAGGTGAGCGCCAGCACGAAGACGCCGCCGCCGTGCTTGCGCGCCGTGTCGAACATCGGGGCGAGCGAGCCGACCCCCAGGAAGGGGCTCGCGGTGATCGCGTCGACATACATCGGGCTGGATGGATCCAGGTACGCGTCGGCGTACGCGGCGACCGTGGAGCCGATGTCGCCGCGCTTGACGTCAAGCAGAACGAGCGCTCCGGCGCCCCGCAACTGTCGGATAATTGACTCAAGTACGCCGACCCCGCGCGACCCGAACCGCTCGAAAAATGCCGACTGCGGCTTGACCACCGCGACCCGGTCGCCGAGCGCCTCGACCACCGTCTCGCCGAACCGGGCCAGCCCGTCGACGTCGTCGCTCAGCCCCCACCGGCTCAGCAGCGCGGGATGGGGATCGATGCCGACGCAGAGCGGCCCGCGCTCCGCCATCGCCCGGTGCAGCCGACTGCCGAAGGTCTCCATTCGCCTCTCCTCTCCGCCGACGACATGACCATCCGTCAGGTCGCCGCGACTAACCGTCATGTCCTCGACCGGCCGCCTCCGCCCCGCCGACATACCGCGTCGACGGATCCACCGGGGAGCGGCGCGTCCACCTCAGCCGGCCTGGGCGGCGGCGCCGATCGCCGCGCAGATCAGGGCCAGGTCGTCCTCCCCGGTGACGTACGGCGGCATCGTGTAGATCAGGTCCCGGAACGGGCGCAGCCAGACCCCGTACGCCGCCGCGGCCTCGGTCGCCGCCGACATCTTCACGTCGTGGTCGAGTTGCACCACGCCGATCGCGCCCAGCACCCGGACGTCGGCCACCCCTGCGGCGCCCCGTAACGGCGCCAGGCCGGCCGAGAGCCCCGCGGAGATCCTCGACACGTCCACCGCCCAGTTTCCGGCCTCCAGCAGCCCGACAGAGGCGTTTGCGACCGCACAGGAAAGCGGGTTCCCCATGAAGGTCGGGCCGTGCGCGAGTACCCCGGTCGCGGAGATGCCCTCGGCGACCCCGGGGGTGCAGAGCGTGGCGGCCAGGCTCAGGTAGCCGCCGGTGAGCGCCTTGCCCAGACACATCACGTCCGGGGTCACCCCCGCGTGCTCCGCCGCGAAGAGCGCGCCGGTCCGGCCGAAGCCGGTGGCGATCTCGTCGAAGATCAGCACGATGTCGTGCTCGGTGCAGACCTCGCGGAGCAGCCGCAGGTACTCCGGGTTGTGGAAGCGCATCCCGCCGGCCCCCTGCACCACCGGCTCGACGATCACCGCGGCGAGTTCGCCGGCATGCCGGTGCAGCGCGTCGGCGAGCGCGGTCGCGTACCCGGGGTCGACCGGGGCGGCGAAACCGGGCGGCGGCTCGGCGGCGAAGACCTGCCGGGGCAGTACGCCGGTCCAGAGCGAGTGCATCCCGCCGACCGGGTCGCAGACGCTCATCGGATGGAAGGTGTCCCCGTGGTAGCCGCCCCGCCAGGTGGCCAGCCGGTGCCGCTGGGGCCGCCCCCGGCCGCGCTGGTACTGCAACGCCATCTTGACCGCCACCTCGACGGAGACCGAGCCGGAGTCGCAGAGGAAGACGTGTTCCAGGCCGGGCGGGGTGATCCCGACCAGGGTGTCGGCCAGCCGGACGGCGGGCTCGTGGGTCAGCCCGCCGAACATCACGTGGCTCATCCGGCCGAGCTGGTCGGTGACGGCGGCGTCCAGCACCGGATGCCGGTACCCGTGGATCGCCGCCCACCACGACGACATGCCGTCGACGAGTTCCCGGCCGTCGGCCAGGCGCAGCCGGACCCCCTCGGCGCTGGAGACCACGAAGGGGTCGGTGCTGGCCGGCATCGGGGCGTACGGGTGCCAGACGTGGGCCCGGTCGGCCGCGACGATCTCCTCCGGGGTCACCGCCGCTCCCCCGGTACCGCTGTGGCGGCCTCCCCGGGGTTCACCGCCGGCTCGCCCGGGCCACCGCGCGGACCAGTCCCGGCCCGCCGTAGACGAACCCGGTGTAGAGCTGCACCAGGCTGGCCCCGGCGTCCAGCAGCGCGGTGCCGTCCGCCGGGTCGAGGATGCCGCCCACCCCGACCACCGGCAGCGCCCCGCCGGTCTCGCGGTGCACGAAGGAGACCACCTCGCGGGTACGCTCGGTCAGCGGCCGCCCGGAGAGCCCGCCCGCCTCGCCGGCCCGGTGCGCGTCGGCGGCGGCGATCCCGTCCCGGCCCAGCGTGGTGTTGGTGGCGATCACCCCGGCGGCGCCCCGGTCCAGGCAGACCGCCAGCAGCTCGGCGATGGCCGGCTCGGTCAGGTCCGGGGCGATCTTGACCAGGACCGGCTTCTCCCCGACCAGCGCGGTCAGCAGCGCGTCGAGGTGCGCCCGGTCCTGGAGCGCCCGCAGGCCCGGGGTGTTCGGCGAGGAGACGTTGACCGCGAAGTAGTCGCCGTACGGCGCCAGCGCCCGGTACGAGGCGAGGTAGTCGGCGACGGCGTCGTCCAGCGGGGTGACCTTGGACTTGCCCAGCGAGATGCCGAGCGGCACCCCCAGCGGTCGGCGCAGCGCGGCCAGCCGGGCGGCCAGCGCCTCGGCACCGGCGTTGTTGAAGCCCATCCGGTTGATCACGGCCGCGCTCTCCGGCAGCCGGAACAGCCTCGGCCGAGGGTTGCCCGGCTGCGGGTGCGCGGTGACCGTACCCACCTCGACGAAGCCGAAGCCGAGCGCGGGCCAGGCCGGCAGCGCGGCGCCGTCCTTGTCCATCCCGGCGGCCAGCCCGACCGGGTTGGGGAAGCTGATCCCGAAGACGGTGCGCGGGGCGGAGACGGCGTACCGGGCCCGCAGCGCGGCCAGCGCGGCCGGGCTGCGGGAGAGTCCGGCCAGCCGGCGCAGGGTCCACTCGTGCGCGGTCTCGGCGTCGCCGCCGCCGAGCCGGAACAGCGCCGGCCGGACGATCCGGCCGAAGACCGCTCCCCCGCCCGCCGTGCCCCGGCCCGGTTCCGTCGTCGTCGCGCTCACTCGCCGGCCCGCAGCGCCGCGTGCAGCTCCTGCAACGGCCGCACCGACATGTCGCCGCGGATCAGCGCCTCGATCCCCATCACCGCCGCCGCCGCGCCGGGCACGGTGGTGATGCACGGGGTGTCCGCGCCGACCGCCGCGCTGCGGATCTCGTACCCGTCGGAGCGCGCGCTCGCCCCGGAACCCTGCGGCGTGTTGATCACCAGGTCCACCTCGCCGGCCGCGATCAGCGAGACCGCGTCCGGCGAGTCGGCGCCCTCCTCGTAGTGCTTGCGGATCAGCGTGCAGGAGATGCCGTGCCGGCGCAGCACCTCACCGGTGCCGGTGGTGGCGACGATCTCGAAGCCGAGGTCGGCGAGGCGCTTGACCGGGAAGATCATGCCGCGCTTGTCCCGGTTGGCCACCGAGACGAAGACCCTGCCCCGGACCGGCAGCGAGCCGTACGCCGCCGCCTGCGACTTGGCGAAGGCGTGCCCGAAGGCGGTGTCGATGCCCATCACCTCGCCGGTGGACTTCATCTCCGGGCCGAGCAGCGAATCGATGCCCTTGCCGGTCGGGGTCCGGAACCGCTTGAACGGCAGCACCGCCTCCTTCACCGCGACCGGAGCGTCGACCGGGGTGGTGGTGCCGTCGCCGGTCGGCGGGAGCAGCCGCTCGGCGCGCAGCTCGGCGATGGTGGCACCGAGCATGATCCGGGCCGCCGCCTTGGCCAGCGGCACCGCCGTCGCCTTGGAGACGAACGGCACCGTCCGGGACGCCCGGGGGTTCGCCTCCAGCACGTAGAGGGTGTCGTCCTTCAGCGCGTACTGCACGTTGAGCAGGCCGCGCACCCCGATGCCCCGGGCGATCTGCACGGTGTAGTGGCGTACCGCCGCCAGGTGCGAGCTGGCCAGCGTGATCGGCGGCAGGGCGCAGGACGAGTCGCCGGAGTGGATCCCGGCCTCCTCGATGTGCTCCATCACCCCGCCGACGTAGACCTCGCCGTCGGCGTCGCAGAGCGCGTCCACGTCGATCTCGATCGCGTCGTCGAGGAAGCGGTCCACCAGTACCGGATGGTCCGGCGAGATGTCGGTGGCCCGGGTGATGTACCCGCGCAGCGTCTCGTCGTCGTAGACGATCTCCATGCCGCGCCCGCCCAGCACGTACGACGGCCGGACCAGCACCGGATAGCCGATCTCGGCGGCGATCGCCTGCGCCTCGGAGAACGAGGTGGCGGTGCCGTGCGCCGGGGAGCGCAGCCCGGCCCGGTCCAGCAGCGCACCGAACGCGCCCCGCTCCTCGGCCAGGTGGATCGACTCCGGGCTGGTGCCGACGATCGGCACCCCGGCGTCCTTGAGCCGCTGCGCCAGACCCAGCGGGGTCTGCCCGCCGAGCTGCACGACCACGCCGACCACGCCCGGCCCGCCGGCCGCCTTGCCGGAGCTGTCCTCGGAGTGCCAGACCTCCAGCACGTCCTCGAAGGTCAGCGGCTCGAAGTAGAGCCGGTCGGCGGTGTCGTAGTCGGTGGAGACGGTCTCCGGGTTGCAGTTGACCATCACGGTCTCGTAGCCGACCGTCCGCAGGGCCATCACGGCGTGCACACAGGAGTAGTCGAACTCGATGCCCTGGCCGATCCGGTTCGGTCCGGAGCCGAGGATCAGCACCTTCGGCCGGTCCGAGGCGGTCACCTCGGTCTCTTCCTCGTAACTGCTGTAGTGGTACGGAGTACCGGCGGCGAACTCGGCGGCGCAGGTGTCCACGGTCTTGTAGACCGGGCGTACCCCGAGCCGGTGCCGGAGCGTGCGTACCCCGTCCTCGGCGGCCAGCTCCGGGCGGAGCGCCGCGAGCTGCCGGTCCGAGATGCCGGCCCGCTTGGCCCGGCGCAACAGCTCCTCGTCGAGTACGGCGGCGGCGACGATCTCGGCGCGCAGCTCGACCAGCCCGGCGATCTGGTCCAGGAACCAGGGGTCCATTCCGCCGGACGCCTCCGACACCTGCGCCACCGAGGCGCCGAGCCGCAGCGCCCGCTCGACGGTGTAGAGCCGCCCGTCGTGCGGGGTGCCCAGCGCGGCGAGGGTGTTCTCGCACGTGGCGCCCGCCGGGTCCGGCACGGTCCAGAAGCCGCCCTCCTTCGTCTCCATCGAGCGCATCGCCTTGTTCAGCGCCTCGGGGAAGTTCCGGCCGAGGCTCATCGCCTCACCGACCGACTTCATCGTGGTGGTGAGTTCCTTGTCGGCGGCCGGGAACTTCTCGAAGGCGAACCGGGGGATCTTCACCACCACGTAGTCGAGGGTCGGCTCGAAGGCGGCGGGAGTCTTCAGGGTGATGTCGTTCGGGATCTCGTCCAGGGTGTAGCCGACGGCCAGCTTCGCGGCGATCTTGGCGATCGGGAAGCCGGTCGCCTTGGAGGCGAGCGCCGACGAGCGGGAGACCCGGGGGTTCATCTCGATCACGACCAGCCGGCCGTCGCGCGGGTTGACCGCAAACTGGATGTTGCAGCCGCCGGTGTCCACCCCGACCTCGCGGAGCACCGCGATGCCGAGGTCACGCAGCCGCTGGTACTCCCGGTCGGTCAGGGTCATCGCCGGTGCGACGGTGACGCTGTCCCCGGTGTGCACCCCCATTGGGTCGACGTTCTCGATCGAGCAGACCACCACGACGTTGTCGTGCCGGTCCCGCATCAGTTCGAGTTCGTACTCCTTCCAGCCGAGCACGCTCTCCTCGATGAGTACCTCGTGCACCGGGCTGGCGGCGAGCCCCGCCCCGGCGATCCGCTCCAGGTCCTCGTCGGTGTGCGCCATCCCGGAGCCGAGCCCGCCCATCGTGAACGACGGCCGGATCACCACCGGCAGGCCGAGGTCGCCGACGGTGGCCCGGACCTCGTCCATGGAGTGGCAGACCCGGCTGCGCGGAGTCTCGCCGCCGGCCTTGGCGACGATCTCCTTGAAGAGCTGCCGGTCCTCGCCGCGCCGGATCGCGTCGATGTCGGCGCCGATCAGCTCGACACCGTACTTGGCGAGTACCCCGGACTCGTGCAGCGCGACCGCGGTGTTCAGCGCGGTCTGGCCGCCCAGGGTGGGCAGCAGCGCGTCGGGGCGCTCCTTGGCGATCACCAGCTCGACGAACTCCGGGGTGATCGGCTCGACGTAGGTGGCGTCGGCGAACTCCGGGTCGGTCATGATGGTCGCCGGGTTGGAGTTGACCAGGCTGACCCGCAGCCCCTCGGCGCGCAGCACCCGGCAGGCCTGGGTACCGGAGTAGTCGAACTCGCAGGCCTGGCCGATCACGATCGGCCCGGAGCCGATCACCAGTACGTGCTTGAGGTCTGTCCGCCTGGGCATCAGGAGCCCTTCTTCTCGATCAACTCGGCGAAGCGGTCGAAGAGGTAGTCCGCGTCGTGCGGGCCGGCCGCCGCCTCCGGGTGGTACTGCACGGTGAACGCGGGCACGTCCCTGGCCCGCAGCCCCTCGACCACGTTGTCGTTCAGGCAGACATGGCTCACCTCGACCCCGCCGAAGTCGGTGTCGATCACCTGGTTCAGCGGCGCGTCGACCGCGAACCCGTGGTTGTGGCTGGTCACCTCCACCTTGCCGGTGGACTGGTCCAGCACCGGCTGGTTGATGCCCCGGTGCCCGTACCCCAGTTTGTAGGTGCCGAAGCCGAGCGCCCGGCCGAGGATCTGGCTGCCGAAGCAGATCCCGAAGAGCGGAACCTGCCGGCGCATCACCTCGCGGGCCAGCCCGGCCGGATGGTCGGCGGTGGCCGGGTCGCCCGGGCCGGGCGAGAAGAAGACCGCGTCGGCGCCGGTGGCCAGCAGGTCGTCGATGCTCGACGAGGCTGGCAGGACGTGCGTGGTGACCCCGCGCGCGGCGAGCCGGCGCGGCACGTTCCGCTTGATCCCCAGGTCGAGCGCGGCCACCGTGAACCGGTGCTCCCCCTCGGCCTGCACCACGTACGGCCGGGGCGTGGTCACCTCGGCGGAGAGGTCGGCCCCCTCCATCCGGGGTGCCTCGCGGACCCGGGCCAGCAGCTCGTTCGGGTCCTCGGTCAGGCTCGACACCCCGACCCGCATCGCACCGCGCTCCCGCAGGTGCCGGGTGAGCGCCCGGGTGTCCACCCCGGCGATCCCGACCACGCCCTCGGTGGCGAGCCGGTCCTCCAGGGCGCCGGTGGCCCGCCAGTTCGAGCCGATCCGGGCCGGGTCCCGGACGACGTACCCGGCCACCCAGATCCGGCCCGACTCGTCGTCCTCGGGGTTCACCCCGGTGTTGCCGATGTGCGGCGCGGTCTGCACCACCACCTGGCGGTGGTACGACGGGTCGGTCAGGGTCTCCTGGTAGCCGGTCATCCCGGTGTTGAAGACCGCCTCGCCGAAGGTCTCCCCCACGCTGCCGTACGCCTCGCCCCGGAAGGAGCGGCCGTCCTCCAGGACCAGGATCGCCGGTCGACGCCGACTCATCACCGCACCGCCTTTCCGTCCAGCACCGTCGGCTCGCCGCGCAGGAAGGTCGCGACGATCCGGCCGGGCAGGGTGAGCCCGGCGTACGGGGTGTTGCGGCTGCGGCTGGCCTGCTCGCCCGGGTCGATGGTGCGACGGGCCGCCGGATCCACCAGGGTCAGGTTGGCCGGTACCCCGGGTGCCGGGTCGCGGCCGTGCTCGACCAGCCCGGCGATCCGGGCCGGGGTCCGGGACATCCGCTCGGCGATCAGGTCCCACCGTTCGCCGAGTACGTCGAGCAGCACCGAGAGCGCCGTCTCCAGCCCGAGCATGCCCGGCCGGGCGTACGCCCACTCGCACTCCTTGTCCTCTAGGGCGTGCGGGGCGTGGTCGGTGGCGACGATGTCGACGATCCCCTCGACCAGCGCCTCGCGCAGCGCGGTGACGTCGGCGGCGGTCCGCAGCGGCGGGTTCACCTTGAACACCGGGTCGTAGCTGGTGGCCCGTTCGTCGGTGAGCAGCAGATGGTGCGGGGTCACCTCGGCGGTGACCCGTACCCCGCGCTTCTTGGCGTGCCGGAGCACCTCGACGCTGCCGGCGGTGGAGAGGTGGCAGACGTGCAGCCGGCTGCCGACGTGCTCGGCCAGCAGCACGTCCCGGGCGATGATCGCCTCCTCGGCGACGGCCGGCCAACCGGTCAGGCCGAGCCGGGTCGAGACCTCGCCCTCGTGCATCTGGGCGCCCTCGGTCAGCCGGGGCTCCTCGGCGTGCTGCGCGATGACCCCGTCGAACGCCTTGACGTACTCCAGGGCCCGGCGCATCAGCCGGGGGTCGGCGACGCAGTGCCCGTCGTCGGAGAAGATCCGCACCCGGGCGGCGGACTCGGCCATCGCGCCCAGCTCGGCCAGGTGCTCGCCGGCCAGCCCGACGGTGACGGCGCCGATCGGCTGCACGTCGACCAGCCCGGCCTCGCGGCCGAGCCGCCAGACCTGCTCGACCACCCCGGCGGTGTCGGCGACCGGCGAGGTGTTCGCCATCGCGCAGACGGCGGTGTAGCCCCCCAGCGCCGCCGCCCGCGAGCCGGACTCGACCGTCTCGGCGTCCTCCCGGCCCGGTTCCCGCAGGTGCGTGTGCAGGTCGACCAGGCCGGGCAGCGCGACCAGCCCGTCGCCGTCGACCACCCGCGCCCCCCGGGCGGCCAGGCCCCGGCCCACTTCCGCGACCACGCCGCCGGTGAGCAGCAGATCGGTCGGCTCGGCGCCGACCACCCGCACTCCCCGGATCAGGTACGCGGCGCCCGGGTCACCTCCGGCCGTCAACTCGGTCTTCACTTCATTCCCCCCAGCAGCAGGTACAGGACGGCCATCCGGACGGAGACGCCGTTGGCGACCTGTTCGACGATCGTGGAGCGGGGCGAGTCGGCCACCTCGGGCGCGATCTCCATCCCGCGGTTCATCGGACCCGGGTGCATCACGATGGCGTGGTCCGGCAGTCGGGCCATCCGGGGCCCGTCGAGCCCGTACCGCCGGGCGTACTCCCGGGCGGACGGGAAGAAGGAGTCGGCCATCCGCTCCCGCTGCACCCGCAGCATCATCACCACGTCCGAGGTGGGCAGCACCGCGTCGAGGTCGTACGACACCTCGGTGCCGGGCGCGAGCGCCGTGCCGATGTCGACCGGGATCAGCGTCGGCGGGCCGACCAGGGTCACCTTGGCGCCGAGGGTGGCCAGCAGCAGCACGTTGGAGCGGGCGACCCGGCTGTGCAGCACGTCCCCGACGACCGCGACGGAGAGCCCGGCGATCCGCCCCAGTCGGGACCGCATCGTGTACGCGTCGAGCAGCGCCTGGGTCGGGTGCTCGTGGGTGCCGTCCCCGGCGTTGAGTACCGAGCCGTCGACCCAGTTGGCGAGCCGGTGCGGCGCACCGGAGGCGGGGTGCCGGATCACCACCGCGTCGGCGCCCATCGCCTGGAGGGTCAGCGCGGTGTCCTTCAGGCTCTCGCCCTTGGAGACGCTGGAGCCCTTGGCGGAAAAGTTGATCACGTCGGCGGAGAGCCGCTTCGCCGCCGCCTCGAAGGAGATCCGGGTCCGGGTGGAGTCCTCGTAGAAGAGGTTGACCACGGTACGGCCGCGCAGCGCGGGCAGCTTCTTCACCTCGCGGCCGGCCACCGTCGCCATCTCGGCGGCGGTGTCCAGGATCAACGTCGCGGTCGCCGCGTCGAGATCCGCACCGGAAAGTAGGTGTTTGAGCACTATGCCGCCCCTCCGATCAGCTTGACCTCGTCGGCGCCGTCGGTCTCCGCGAGTGTCACCTTGACGCTCTCGGCGAGCGCCGTCGGGATGTTCTTCCCCACGTAGTCGGCCCGGATCGGCAACTCCCGGTGGCCCCGGTCGACCAGCACGGCGAGCTGTACCGAACTCGGCCGGCCGAGTTCGGTGAGCGCGTCCAGGGCGGCCCGGACGGTCCGGCCGGAGAAGAGGACGTCGTCGACCAGGATCACCCGCTTGCCGTCGATTCCCTCCGGGGGAACCTGGGTCGGCCCGATCGCGCGTACCGCGTGTCGACGGAGATCGTCACGGTAGAGAGTGATATCCAGCACACCCACCGGTACGTCGATGTCCTCGAAGGCGCTGATCCGGGCGGCCAGCCGGCGGGCCAGCGGAGCGCCCCGGGTGGGGATACCGAGCAGTACGGTATCGGCCGCGCCCTGGGTCTTCTCCAGGATCTGGTGTGCGATTCGGTCCACCACCCGGGCCAGTTCGGCACTGGTCAGGATGACCTTCACGGACGGTGGTGGGACCGGCTGCGGCTGAGCAGCCTGCGGGTACGCCACGGCGGACCCCCTTCCCCGCCTCACGGGACGGGTCGTTAAAGGACGTCGGATTCCGGCGCTTGCCTGAGCAGGCCCGAGCCGGGGCTCTAGCCACGTTACCACTGGCCACAGGGCCGGCTCCGGCGGGCCGCTGACCGTCGGGTCAGCGAGTCGAAACCGCCCGGCTGAACACGATCTTTGTAATAGGTAGGTAACTAGCACTTGACCACGTGTCGTAATCCCCGTACCGTCACGCTCCGTAGCGATCGCTGGGGAGATCCCCGACCAGCACTGGGAGTGCCGAATGCCCTCTGAATACGCCAAGTCGTTGGGCGCGCGCCTGCGCTCTATCCGTCAGCAGCAGGGACTGTCCCTGCAGGGGGTGGAGGAGAAGTCAAACGGGCGGTGGAAAGCCGTCGTGGTCGGCTCGTACGAGCGGGGCGACCGGGCGGTGACGGTCTCCCGTCTCGCCGAACTCGCGGACTTCTACCGGGTGCCCGTCTCGGAGCTGCTGCCGGACGGCAGTGGCGTCCGTCACGAGCCGACGAACAAGATCGTGCTCGACCTCGAGCGGCTGTACGACGAGGCCTCCGAGGACCTGGCCTACGTCGCCCGCTATGCCCGAGCCATCCAGCAGCAGCGCGGTGACTACAACGGACGGGTGCTGTCGATTCGCGCGGACGACCTGCGGGCGCTCGCGATCGTCTACGACTCGTCCCCCTCCGGGCTGATCGAGCGGCTCACCGAGCACGGCGTGCTCGTCGCCGACCCCCGGGCGCTCTTCGCGTCCTGATCCCCCCGACTCGCGGGGTCCGTGCCCAGTGGGCGCGGGCCCCGCGAGCCGTTTCTGCCCTCGGATTCCCGGTTCCGGTCTTCGCCCGGTAACGGCGCCGGACGCCGGCTCCTCGGCCGGTCCCGACGACCTGGGGCGGCGGACCGGGCGGGTCGATCGCCGCAGCGCGGCGGACCGGGCGGGTCGATCGCCGCAGCGCGGCGGACCGGGCGGGTCGATCGCCGCAGCGCGGCGGACCGGGCGGGTCGATCGCCGCAGCGCGGCGGACCGGGCGGGTCGATCGCCGCAACGCGGCGCCGCAGCGCGGCGGACCGGGCGGGTCGATCGCCGCAACGCGGCGCCGCAGCGCGGCGGACCGGGCGGGTCGATCGTCGCGGCGCGGCGGCCGACCAGGACATACCTGTTAACCAGACTGTCGAGCTGCCCCGCCTGCGCTCCCGAGGAGGAAGACCTACCGAGGAGGAAGACCTACCGAGCGGCGGTCGGGAGCCGCTTCCGACAGCACCCCCGCCACCCGGGTCCGGTCACAATCCGCATCGCCGCCGCCCGCCCGGACCCGACTCTCCCGGACGAGATCGCCCACCGAGGCGACCGTCGGCTCCGGTGGGCGCACAAACGGGGCAGCTCTACAGTCCCGCTCGCAGACAATGCCCGGGAGGCCGGCAACCGGCACCGCGACGGGGCCGGCCGCCAGGCGAAGGTACGGGTGATGCGCTGCGCTCAGCGCGTCGCCGCTCAGCGCATCGCCGCTCAGCGCGTCGCGTACTCGGCGATCCGGCCCAGGAGACCGTTGAGGAACCGGGGCGAGTCGTCGGTCGACATCTGCCGGGCCAGCTCGACCGCCTCGCTGATCGCCACCGCGTCGTCGATCTCGTCGACGTAGAGCAGCTCGTAGATGGCGATCCGGGCGAGGTTGCGGTCGACGACCGGCATCCGGTCCAGCGTCCAGCCCTCGGCGTAGCTGTCGATCAGCTCGTCGATCCGGGCCTGGTACTCCGCCACGCCCTCGATCAGGCCGATCGCGTAGTCCAGGTGCTCCGGGCGCGGCTGTTCCAGCCGTTGGAGATAGCCGGCCAGCACCTCGGCGACGGGCTGGGTCCGCACGTCCGCCTCGTAGAGGACGTCAAGGGCCCGCTTGCGCGCCTTGCGGCGAGCGGGCATCTGCTGCTTGGGGCCCTCCGCCATCAGGCTCGGCCGAGATAGCGGCCGTCGCGGGTGTCGACCTTGATCTTCTCGCCGGTGGTGATGAAGAGCGGCACCTGGACGGTGGCACCGGTCTCGACCGTCGCCGGCTTGTTGCCACCGGTGGACCGGTCACCCTGTAGACCGGGCTCGGTGTAGGTGATCTCCAGCACCACGCTGGTCGGCAGCTCGACGTAGAGCGGCACACCCTCGTGGGTGGCGACGATCGCCTCCGCCTCGGGCAGCAGATAGTTGGCCGCCTCGCCGACCGTCCCGCCGGGCACCGGAATCTGGTCGTACGTCTCCAGATCCATGAAGACGTAGTCCTCGCCGTCGGCGTACAGGTATTGCATGGTGCGCTTGTCGACGGTGGCCGTGTCGACCTTGGTACCCGCGTTGAACGTCTTGTCGACCACCTTGCCGGAGAGCACGTTCTTCAGCGTGGTGCGCACGAAGGCACCACCCTTGCCGGGCTTGACGTGCTGGAACTCCACGACGGCCCAGAGTTCGCCGTCGAGGTTGAGAACCAGACCATTCTTCAGGTCGTTGGTGGTGGCCATTTCCTGCCTTGATCTTTAATTCGAGCGGACAGACCCGGCAAGTCTACTAGGGGCGTCCAGTTCAGCCGTTGGAGCGGTCCCGCAGCGCGGCCAGGTGCAGCAGGGCGAGCCGGTAGCCGTCGACACCGAGGCCGCAGATCACCCCGGTCGCCACCGCCGAGACCACCGAGTGGTGCCGGAACTCCTCCCGGGCGTGGATGTTGGAGATGTGCACCTCGACCAGCGGGCCACGCAGCATCGCGCAGGCGTCCCGGACCGCATAGGAGTAGTGCGACCAGGCGGCCGGGTTGAGCACCACCGCCGCCTCCTCGTCGGCCGCCTGGTGCAGCCAGCCGAGCAACTCCGACTCGGCGTCGGTCTGCCGGACCCGCACCTCCAGCCCCAGCTCCCGGCCGGTCGCCTCGCAGCTCGCCACCAGGTCGGCGTAGCTGGTGGCGCCGTACACCTCGGGCTGCCGGATGCCGAGCCGGCCCAGGTTGGGCCCGTTGAGCACGTAGACCCTCATCCGGCCACCTCGGCGTACGCGTCGCGCAGCAGCTCGTCGTCCGGACCGTCCAGGATGCCGGGCTCGGCCAGCCCGTCCAGCACCACGAAGCGCAACCGGTTGCCCCGGGCCTTCTTGTCCACCCGCATCGCGGCCAGCAGCTCCGGCCAGGCGTCCGCCCGATAGCTCGTCGGCAGCCCGAGCGTGGTCAGTACGGTCCGGTGCCGGGCCGCCGTCGGCTCGTCGAGCCGCCCGGCCCGCCAGGCCAGCCCGGCGGCGAAGACCTGGCCGACGGAGATCGCGTGCCCGTGCCGCCAGCGGTAGCCCTCGACCTTCTCGATCGCGTGCCCGAGGGTGTGGCCGTAGTTGAGGATCTCCCGCCGGCCCGCCTCGCGCAGGTCGCCGGAGACCACCTCCGCCTTGACCCGGACCGCCCGCTCGACCAGCTCGCGGACCACCTGCCCGGTCGGGTCCGTCGCGGCGGTCGGGTCGGACTCGATCAGTTCGAGGATGGCCGGGTCGGCGATGAAGCCGCACTTCACCACCTCGGCCAACCCGGCCGTCAGGTCGACCGCCGGCAGCGAGTCCAGCATCGCGAGGTCGCAGAGCACCCCGACCGGCGGGTGGAAGGCACCGACCAGGTTCTTGCCGGCGGCCGTGTTGACGCCGGTCTTGCCGCCCACCGCCGCGTCGACCATACCGAGCAGCGAGGTCGAGACCGGCACCCAGCGCACCCCGCGCAGCCAGCAGGCGGCGACGAAGCCGGCCAGGTCGGTGACGGCGCCGCCGCCGACCCCGACCACCGCGTCGGTACGCGTGAAGCCCGCCGCGCCCAGCCGCGCCCAGCAGGCGGCGGCGACCTCGATGTCCTTGCCCGCCTCGGCGTCCGGCACCGGCACGGTCAGCGGGTCGGTCCCGGCGGCCCGGAGCCGCTCGGCCAGCTCGTCGGCCTGCGCCTTCAGCGGCGGGGCGTGCAGCACGGCGACGCGCTGGGCACCGTCCAGCAGGGGCGGCAGCGCGGCCAGCAGGTCCCGGCCGACGAGTACGTCGTACGGCCGCTCGCCGCCGACCGGGATTCGGGTCAGCTCGTCCATCGGGCTAGAGCCTAGAGGATCGGGTCCGCCGCCAGTGGTGGCCGGCGAGCCGCGTACCCGGCGAGCGTGCCGGCGTAGCCGGTGACGGCGGTACGCAGCTCGTCCGGGCGGAGCACGGTGAACGGCCAGCCCAGCCCGGCGAGGAGCTGGGCCATCCCGGTCAGGTCCTCGGCCCGGGCCCGCAACAGGATGCCGTCGGCGGTGGCGGTCAGCTCGGCGGCGCTGGGCGGCACCCGTCGCCGGGCCTGTTCCAGGTCGGTCTCCAGCAGCACCTCGACCTCCCAGCGGTACGGCACCTCGGCCAGCGACCGGGTGACGTGCCCGACCGGATCGAAGCCCTCCGGCACCGTGAATGTCCCGGTCCCGGTGGCGGTGGCGGTGGCGGTGGCGGTGGCGACCGAGGCGATCCGGTCGAGCCGGAAGGTGCGGATCTCGTCGCGCCGGTGGTCGTGGCCGGTGACGTACCAGCGACCGGCGTGGAAGACCAGGCCGTACGGGTCGAGGTCGCGTACCGACGCCTCGCCGCGCCAGGAGCGGTAGTCGATGGTGACCCGGTGCCGGGAGCGGGTCGCCGCGCCGAGCGCGAGCAGGGTGGCGGTGGCCGGGCGGGGCGAGGCGGCCGGCCGTCGGAGGCTGAACCCGAGGCTGCGGGTCAGCCCGTCGAGCCGGTCGGCGAGCGGTTCGGGCAGCACCCGGCGGATCTTCGCCTCGGCTAGCCCGGTGGCGGGTGCGGCGGTGCCGAGGCCGAGCTGTTCGGCGGCGACCAGTCCGAGCAGTACGGCCACCGCCTCGTCGTCGGTGAGCATCAGCGGCGGCAGCCGGTAGCCGGGCTGGAGCCGGTAGCCGCCGTATCTCCCCCGGGCGGCGGTCACCGGGATGCCGAGTTCGACCAGGGTGTCGGCGTAGCGCCGGACGGTCCGCTCGTCGACGCCGAGCCGGGCGGCCAGCTCGGCACCGGTCAGCCGGTGCGAACCCTGCAACAGCTCCAGCATCCCGAGCACCCGGGCGGCGGGATGTGGCACGGGTCACCCTCCTAATCCGGGCGGAAGTCGCCCGGATTCCACCGTACCGTCGTCACCGGATCGTCCGACAGAAGGAGCAGACAGATGGCCACGTACGTCCTCGTCCCCGGTTTCTGGCTCGGCGCCTGGGCCTGGCGGGAGGTGACCGAGGGGCTGCGCGCGGCCGGGCACCGGGCGTACCCGATGACCCTGACCGGGTTGGCCGACCGGGCCCACCTGGCCGGCCCCGACGTGGGTCTGGAAACGCACACCGCCGACATCGTCGGGCTGGTCGAGGCGGAGCAGCTGCACGACGTCGTACTCGTCGGGCACTCCGGCGGCGGGATGCCGGTCCAGCAGGCGGCGGACCGGCTCCCCGACCGGATCGCCCGGGTGGTCTACCTCGACAGTGGACCGCTGCCGGAGGGTACGGCGCAGTTCGACACCAACCCGCCGGAGGAGCAGGCGCGGCTCCGGGCGCTGATCGGCGACGGACACCTGCTGCCGCCGCCGGAGTGGGACCCGGCCACCGACCCGAACCTGGCCGGGCTGGACGACGCGGCCCTGGACCTGCTCCGCCGCCGCGCCACCGCCGAGCCGCTGCGCGCCGCCACCGACCCGGTGACGTTGCCGCACGGCGGCACGGTGCCGGCGGCGCTGATCGCCTGCACGTTCCCGGTGGAGACGGTCCGGCAGATGGTCGCGCAGGGGCACCCGTTCTTCGCCGGGCTGGTCGGCGCCGACCTCTACGGCCTGCCGACCGGGCACTGGCCGATGTTCAGCGAGCCGAAGCGCCTGACTGAGCTGCTGGACCGGATCGGCCGGCCCGGTCAGCGTTCCGCACCGGCACGGTCGGCCGAACTCTGACATGGAGGCCCGTAGCCCCACCTGTCACCGACACGCGCCGACAGTGTGAGCCACTACACAGTATTGCGGTCAGCGAGGTCGCCGTTTCGCTCCGTATGGTGAAGATTCATATCTATCGACGTTCGGGGGAATCTATGAACAAGCTCCGAGGATCGAGTTGGGCAAGGCGCGGGGGCGTCATCGCTCTGGCATCGGCTGCCATGCTGGCGATCGCAAGCACCCCTTCCTACGCCGCCGTGTCATTGTCGACAACCGGGGCGGCCGGTCGCGCTGTCTACGCCGGCGACAACATCCACCGCCTCTACGCCAAGGATCCGTTGACCGACGGCCACTGCGCCCAGTGGCAGGTACGCCTCCCAGGCGGCCAGTGGCAATGGAGTGGCGACCGGGCATGTAGCTCCAGCGAGGAATACGTGTCGGCGACATCCTCGGGCAATCAAATCCGAATCTGTCGTACCGGCGTCGGCAACTGCTCCGCTGCCTACCAACTGCGCCCGGGCGCGTAATCCAGATTGGCCCGTCCGCGGCATCCAGCCTCGGTCGGGCCATCGCCCATCCCGACAACGACGCCGCTGGACCAGATCGCTCCGGATCGGTGCCGGTGGACTGCGGCATCCACCACCTAGGTCAACTCGCTGGCGAGACCCGCCAAAATCTCGTCGGCGACCTGCTCCGGGGTCCGCCCGTCGGTGACCACCGTCCAGGTGGCGACCTCGGTGTAGAGCGGTCGCCGCTGGTCGAGCAGATGCTTCAGGGTGGCCCGGGGGTTGATCGCCAGCAGTGGCCGGCCGGCGCCCAGGCCGACCCGCTTGACCGCGTCCGGCAACTCCACCGAGAGGTAGACGACCCGGTGTCCGGCGAGTACGGCCCGGTTCTCCTCGGCGAGGATCGCGCCGCCGCCGAGCGCCAGCACCCCGTCGAAGGAGGCCAGCGCGTCCGCCACGGCGGCCCGTTCCAGGGTACGGAAATGTTCCTCGCCGTCGTCGACGAAGATCTCCGGGATCGGCTTGCCGGCCGTCGCCTCGATGTCAACGTCGGTGTCCCGGAAGTCGACCCCGAGACCCTTGGCGACCAGCAGCCCGGTGCTGGTCTTGCCGGCGCCCATCACGCCGACCAGAACACAGACCGGCGCCATCAGTGGATCACCAGGTTGTCGAGGTAGCCGGCGAGGTTGCGGCGGATCTCGGCGACCGAATCGCCGCCGAACTTCTCCAGTGCCGCCTCGGCCAGCACCAGCGCGACCATCGTCTCGGCGACGATCGCGGCGGCGGGCACGGCGCAGACGTCGGAGCGCTGGTTGATCGCGGTCGCCGGCTCGCCGGTCGCCACGTCCACGGTGGAGAGTGCCCGGTTGAGCGAGGAGATCGGCTTCATCGCGGCGCGTACCCGCAGTGGCTCGCCGGTGGTGATCCCGCCCTCCAGGCCACCGGCCCGGTCGGTGACCCGGCGTACCCCGGTCGCGGTGGGGACGATCTCGTCGTGCGCCACCGAGCCCCGGGACCGGGCCTGCTGCCAGGCGTCACCGATCTCCACACCCTTGATCGCCTGGATGGACATCAGCGCGGCGGCGAGCCGGGCGTCGAGCTTGCGGTCCCACTGCACGTGGCTGCCCAGCCCCGGCGGTACGCCGTAGCCGAGCACCTCGACGATCCCGCCGAGGGTGTCGGCGTCGGCCTTGGCGGCGTCCACCTCGGCGACCATCCGGGCGCTGGCCTCCGGGTCGAGGCAGCGCAGCGGGTCGGCGTCGATCCGCTCGGCGTCCTCGGGGCGGGGCTGTAGCCCGGGTTTGGCGGCCACCGAGCCGAGTTCCACGACGTGCGAGACGATCTCGATGCCGAGCGCCTGCCGGAGCAGGGCCCGGGCGACGGTGCCGACCGCGACCCGGGCGGCGGTCTCCCGGGCGCTGGCCCGTTCCAGGATCGGTCGGGCGTCGGTGTGGCCGTATTTCTGCATGCCGGCCAGGTCGGCGTGCCCGGGTCGGGGGCGGGTCAGCGGCGCGTTGCGGGCCTGACCGGCGAGCAGCTCCGGGTCGACCGGGTCGGCCGCCATCACCGTCTGCCACTTCGGCCACTCGGAGTTGCCGACCCGGATAGCCACCGGGCTGCCCAGGGTCAGGCCGTGCCGGAGACCGCCGATGATCTCGACCTCGTCCCGCTCGAAGGCCATCCGGGCGCCCCGGCCGTAGCCGAGCCGACGGCGACCCAACTGGCGGACGATCTCCTCGCTGGTCACCTCGACCCCGGCCGGCAACCCTTCCAGCACCGCAACCAGGGCGGGACCATGGGACTCTCCCGCCGTCAACCAGCGCAACACGACCAACCCTCTCCTCGTCGCGACCGGGCCGGCCGCCCGCCGGTCAAGTTTGGCACGGCCCCGGTGCACCGCCGCGCACCGCCCGCGCCGTCCCGTTCTACGGACTGGCGGTCTCCGGCGGGCCGGGCGGCCGGGCGGCATGTTCCTGGTCGGCGAGCAGGTCGGCGAGGTGCCGCAGGTGGTCGGCGGCCCGCACGACGTCCCGCCGGGCCGGCTCGTCGAGCCGGTGCAGCGCGTCGAGCAGCAGGTCCCGCCGGTGTGCGACGTAGTCGCCGATCCGCAGGTGCGCGGCTGGGGTCAGCCGGAGCCGGACGATCCGCCGGTTCTGCGGGTCCCGGGTGCGCTCCAGCAGGCCGGCACCGGCGAGTTCGCCGACCAGGGTACTGACGGTGTTGGCGGCGGTGTGCAGCCGCTCGGCGGCCTCCTTCACGCTGACCCCGGGGCAGCGTTCGACCAGCCGGAGCACCTCCACCTGGGCGTCCGGCAGCGGTGTCCGGCCGGTACGCCGGCTGGTCGACCGGCGCAGTACCCGGTGCAGGTCGGCCACCGCGCCGCCGAGCGTCTCCGCCGCGCTGACCGTCGCCTCGTCGGTCATCCTCGCCCCCGTCGTCTCCCCGCCCGGCACCGTCCCGGCGTCGGCCACTTCACATCGCAACAACTCTGCATACAGAGCTAAAGTGTCGGCTGTTCCAAGATTAGGGGGACCAGTGAAGAGCGCGCGCTCCGCAGCACCGCCGGGCCGAGCCGCAGCAGTCGGACAACTCCTGCTGCTGAGTACCCTGACCGCGGTCGGCCCGCTCTCCCTCGACATGTACCTGCCGGCCTTCCCCGAGATGACCGACGACCTCTCCGCCACCCCGGCGCAGGTGCAGTACTCGCTCACCACCTTCCTGTTCGGCCTCGCCCTCGGGCAGCTCGTCACCGGGCCGCTCAGCGACCGGTGGGGCCGGCGCCGGCCGGTACTTGTCGGCGTCGTCGCGTACACCGTGACCAGCCTGCTCTGCGCGTTCGCCCCGTCGGCCGAGGCGCTCGCCGCGCTCCGCCTGCTCCAGGGCCTGGCCAGCGGTACCGGCGTCGTCGTCGCCCGAGCCATCGTCCGGGACCTGCACTCCGGCGTGGCGGCGGCGAAGTACTTCTCCCGGCTGACCCTGATCTTCGGGGTCGCCCCGGCCGCCGCGCCGGCCCTCGGCAACCTGGTACTCCAGTTCGGCTCCTGGCGGGCGGTCTTCGTCGTGCTGTCGGCGATCGGGCTGCTGCTCCTCGCCGCCGTCGCCTGGCGGCTGCCGGAGACGCTCCCGCCACAGCAACGGCACACCGGCGGGCCGGCCGCCACCGCCCGGGTGATGTGGGGGCTGCTCACCGACCGGGTCTACCTCGGATACGTACTCGCCCAGGGGCTGGCCTTCGCCGCGCTCTTCGCGTACATCTCCGGGTCCTCGTTCGTGATCCAGGACGTCTTCGCGCTCTCCGCCGGCTGGTTCACCCTGGTCTTCGCGGTGAACGCCGTCGGGATGACCGCGACCGGACAGCTCAACGCCCGGCTGCTCGACCGGTACAGCCCGCGCCGGCTGCTCGGCAGCGGCCTGGTCGCCGGCCTGCTGGGCGCCGGCGCCCTACTCGGCGGAGCGGCCACCGCGAACGTCCCGACCGTACTGGTCGCGCTCTTCGTCTTCGTCTCCTGCCTCGGGATGGTCCTGCCGAACGGGCTGGCCCTGGCCCTGGACCGGCACCCCCGGCACGCCGGCAGCGCCGCCGCGCTGCTCGGTGCGCTCCAGTTCACCATCGCCGCCGCCGTGGCGCCGCTGGCCGGGATCGGCCCGGACGACAGCGCGGTGCCGATGGCCGTGTCGGTGCTCGGCAGCGCCGCGCTCTCCGCACTGGTGGTCCTCACCCTTGCCCGGGAAGGGCGGACGGGGACCGGCCGAACCGGCGGCGGAGCGACCGGGGCGCGTGAGCCTGCGAGAACCGAGCGATCGCGTACGTCCGCCGGTCCCGCCCCGGCCGAACGCAGATGAACGACGCCCCACCGCCCGGGTCGTCCGGACAGCGGGGCGCTGGTCGTGTCTCTGCCGGCTACGGCCGCCGGGCTACCTCACCGACGAACGCCCGCCAGGCGGTCGGGCCGAACGTCAGGGTGCCGCCATCCCGATCCTTGGTGTCCCGGACCAGTACCCGGTCGGGAAGGTTGTCGGCAACCTCGACACAGTTACCCTGGTTGGTGCCGCTGCGGCTGCTCTTGTGCCAGTTCGGCTCAGTCATTGTTGTTGACCGCCTTCATGATCAGGTCTTGCGACAAGCTTACAGGCAGAGCTAGACCCCGGACGATCTCCCACAATCGCTCCAGTTCGTCGACGTCCGCCCCGTCGGTTACCGAACGTCCTCGAAGCTGGTCGTCAAGATAGACGGCCCGGCCTCGGGCCGGAAGGGTCGCCAGCACGAACGCTCCCTGAAGGCCAGGATGCAGGCCAGCGGCCCGGGGCACAATCAGGATCTGCACCTGCGGCCGGCGACCCACCTCGATCAGATGTTCTAGCTGACCCTTCATGACGTCGACAGGCCCATAGCTGAGGGCGACCTCACAAATGACCGCAGACAGCATCGGAGGGTTGGGCCGGTCGATCGTCGCAGCTTGCCGTTCACGTCGGACCTGCGTTGTCCGGTCAATCACCTCCCCGGGCAGCCTGCCGCTGGCCAGCAGCGCCCGGGTGTACGCCTCGGTCTGGAGTAGCCCGGGAATCAGGCTGTGTTCAAAGCAGCGCAACATGGTTGCCCGCTGCTCGTGCTCCGTCCAGGGGCGCAGCCAGGTGGGCCGGGCATCCTCCCGCGCCTCCCTGGTTGCACGCTGGATCTCGTCTCCGGTCTTGAAATGCTCGTCAAGGCGTTCGGCGGTGTCCGGCTGAGGAATCATCCGGCCCTGCTCGAACGCCGCAATCGATGCTCCACTCAGGCCAACAGCCGCCCCCACCTGATCCCGGGTTCGCTTCGCGCGCGTTCGTTGTGTCCTGAGGATCTCGCGTAGGTCATTCATCTAATCCACCCGGCTCCAGATCAACTAGTCAATATCCTTCAATACTCTCGCTCGCTTATCTTCCGCTCCAGGCAGGTCCCGGTCCAGGGTGGAGGGCAGACGATGAAGGACTGGCGCGCCAACCCTGACCATCCAACGCCTCAGGGGGCGTCCCATTGCGTCCCCACGAATGCGCTCCGCCGTCAAGGACGGGACCGATTCGGAAAGGCGCTCCTCGCCCCTTATCTCCGAGACTCTGAGAGGTGACCTAATGACCCTGGGAACCCGGCCCCACCGACGAGACTGGCGGCGACTGTGGCTGTACTGCCGATGTGGCCACCGCTGGGTCTGCCCAGACTCACTCAAAGGGATCCCGTTGCCATTCGGCCCCCCGCTGCGACCAATGACCGAAGCGGAGTACCGGGCCGGCATGGCGGCGTTCTCGCCCAAGGTCACGCGGTCGGAGCCGATCGGTCCGCCGCCGCCGAACACACGGTGGGCGCGGGAGGGCAGGGACGGCCGCTACCGGAAACGAGCGTCGGATGCCGAGCGCACCGGTCGGATGTAGCCGTGATCGGGCCACAGGAGCGCTGGTACCGGCACATGCGACGGCTCGCCCAGCGGCGCTACCCGACCGGCAGACACCTTCCGGCGTACTCGTATAGCTGCCAGACCTGCCGCGACCCCTGGCCCTGCGCTCCCGCCCGCCTTGCCCTGCTCATCGGCTTCAGAGGCGACCGGGTCGGACTGATGATGTACCTCGCGGTACACCTCACCCGGGCGCTGCGAGCCATGCCCGACACACACCCCGCGCTGATCGCCGGACAGATCCTCTACTGGGTGCCCCGGCGCCGCCAGTGAGCTGCCCCGTCATCCGACCGACCGGCCCGCCTCGGTTCGCCGCCTTCCCCTCGGCGCTCCGGGGCGGGCCTCTGTGCGCCCGAGTTCCCGACGACCACCACGCGACCTCGCGGCCCGCCGGGCGGCAGGATCTCGTCGAACCGGCCCGGAGCCGGTTCAGTGCCCGGCGCGGGCGGCGGCGAGGGCGGAACGCATCTCGTGCACCGGGGCGGAAACCCCGGTGAACTGCTCGAACTGCCCGACCGCCTGGGCGAGCAGCAGGTCGAGGCCGGAGACGATCCGGCAGCCGGCCGCCGCCGCAGCCGCCGCGAGCGGGGTCGGCCACGGGTCGTAGACGACGTCGAAGAAGACCGTCTCGGGCCGCCAGGACCCGGCCGCCGCCGCGAACCCGTCGGCGGCGCCCTTCGGCACGGTGGAGATCACCAGATCCGCACCGTCCCGCTCGGTCGGAGCCGCCCACTGCGCGATCTCGAACCGCAGCCCGAGCACGCCGGCCAGCCGGGCCAGCTCGGCACCGGCGGCGGGACGGCGTACCCGGCAGGTGACCCGGCGGGCGGCCAGTTCGACGGCGGCGGCGAGCGCGGCTCGGGCCGTACCGCCGGCACCGAGCAACACCACCTCCGCGCCGGCCGGCACACCGGCGCCGGTCAGCACGTCGACCATCCCCGGTACGTCGGTGTTGTCGGCGGCCCAGGAGCCGTCCTGCCGGCGTACCAGAGTGTTGGCGGCACCGATCGCGGCGGCGACCGGCGAGACCTCGCCGGCCACCGCGAGCGCCGCCTCCTTCAGCGGCATGGTCAGGGAGAGCCCCGTCCACTCCGGGCCGAGCCCGGCGACCAGGTCGGGCAGCTCGGCCTCGGCGCACTCGATCGCCGTGTACGACCACCCGGTCAACCCGGCCGCCGTGTAACCGGCGTTGTGGATCACCGGGGAGAGCGAGTGGGCGATCGGCTTGCCCAGCACCGCCGCCCGACGCGGCATGGTCACCTCGACGTCACCTCAGAGCACGCCGTTCTCGCGGGCCTTCTGTTTGTTCCGCTCGTGCTCCTCGTTGGTGGTGGCGAACTCGGAGTGGCCCTCCTTGTCGACCGCCACGAAGAACAGCCAGGTCCCCTTCGGCGGGTTCATCGCCCCCTCCAGGGCCTTCTGACCGGGGTTGTTGATCGGCCCTGGTGGCAGCCCGGCCTTGCCGTGCATCCGGTACGGGTTCTTCGTGTCGAAGAGTTCCGCGTCCGTCATGTCCCCGGACCGCTTGGTCTTCTTGCCGGTCCGCTCCCAGTAGTAGTTGACGCCGACGTCGAACTCCAGGCACCCGGTCAGGCCGTTGCCGTTCTTGCAGTAGTGGTCGCCGCTGTAGATGCGGTTGTACGCCACCCGGGCGACCTTGCCGAGGTCGTCGGCGTTGCCCGCCTCGGCCTGGGCCAACGACGCCACGATCAGCGCCTCGTACGGGCTGATCTCGCGCTCCTTCTGCACCCGGTCGACGAAGTCGATCTCCTCGGCCACCGACAGGAAGCGTTGCACCATCAGCTTGAGGATCGCCTCGGCACTGGCGTTGGGCGGAAGCTCGTAGGTGTCCGGGAAGAGGAAGCCCTCGATCGTCTTGTCGGCCTTCTGGCCGTCGTCGCGCTTGAACCAGAAGTCCGCGATGCCGAGCCCCTTCAGGTCCTTGGCGGCGGTCTCGAAGTCCTTGACCGGGAGCTTCGTCTCGGCCGCCAGCGCCTTGAAGATCTGCTTGACGGTGGCGCCCTCCCGGACCAGGAAGCCGTTGACCAGCTTGTTCTTCAGGTCGAGCAGCAGGCCCAGCGCGGCCTTCGCGTTCATCTCCTTGCGGACCTTGTAGGTGCCCGGCTGGATGTTCTGGCTCCGCGAGTTCTCCTGGGCCGCCTCGATGAACGCCTTGGTGCTCTTGACGACGCCGGCCGCGACCAGCGTGTCGGCGATCTCGGCGATGCTCTGGCCCTCTTCGACCTGGACCTGGATCTCACCGCTGCCGGTGCCGTCGTAGTCCGGCGTGACGAAGTAGCCCTGCACCCGGTCGAAGCCGTACCAGCCGGCGCCGCCGAGGACGCCGAGCAGCACGAACGTCATCAACAGTGCGGCGACCGTGCGGCCCCGCCCGCCACGCTTCTTCTTGCCGTCGCGTTTGCGCTGCGCGCCGCGCCGGTGGCGTCCCTTCTCCGCACGCTCGTCGAACGCGAGCTCCAACTCGTCGATCATCCTGTCCGCCTCCGCTGCCTGTCCAGCCAGCTCTGCAGAATCTCCACCGCGGCCGCCTGATCGACCACCGCCCGTTGACGCCGTCCTCGGACGCCCCGCTCGGCTAGCCTACGAGAAGCCACGACGGTCGACATCCTTTCATCCACCAGATCGACCGGCACGGGCGCGATCGCGGCGGCCAGCCGCCGGGCGTACGCCTTCGCCTGGGTCGCCGCCGGGCCGTGCGCCCCGGCGAGGGTCACCGGCAGCCCGACCACCACCGTGACCACCTCGTGGAGTACGACGAGCCGCGCGAGTTCCGAGATATCGGCTGGAACCGCCTCAATACCGGTCTTCAGGTCCCGGGCCAGCGTCACCAGCGGGGTGGCCAGCACCCCGTCCGGGTCGGAGAGCGCCACGCCCACCCGTACCTGACCGACGTCCACGCCGAGCCGCACGCCACGGACCGGAGTCGTCATCGTGCCGCGCCAGGGGAAGGTCGGTTCATCGTGCTACGCCACCGGGAAACTGGATCATCCGATTCCTGTCGGCCGGCCCGGGGCAACTCGGCCCGGCCGGCGGGCCGTCGTGGCTGGAGATCCAACCACAACGGCCCGCCGGGGAGCAACCAGTGCCGCAGGTCACGCCTCGACTAGCGCCTTCTCGACCGCGGCCAGCAGGCTCGGCGCCTCGCCGGCCGGCAGGCCGCCGCCCTGGGCCAGGTCGGCGTTGCCGCCGCCCCGGCCGGAGAGGGCGGCCTTGACCAGGACCGCCGCCGAGACACCCCGATCCTTCGCCGCGCCGTTCACCGCGACCACCAGCGACGCCTTGCCGTTCGCCCGGGCCGCCACCGCGACCACCGCCGGACGCGCCGCGTCGATCTTGCCCCGGATCTCCTGGGCGAGGGTACGCACGTCGTTGCCGGCCGCGCCCTCCGGCGCCTCGGTACCGACGAAGGCGACCCCGCGGATGTCCCGGGCCGCCGAGGCGAGCGCCGCCGCACCGCCCAGCACCAACTGGGCGCGCAGCTTCTCCAACTCCCGCTCGGCGTCCCGGAGTTGGGCGACGGTCTGCTCGACCCGGTCCGCCACCTGGTCACCGGGGACCCGGTACAGCTCGGCCAGCCGGGAGACCAGCAGGTGCTCCTTGGCCAGGAATCGGAACGCGTCGAGCCCGACCAGCGCCTCGACCCGGCGTACCCCGGAGCCGATCGAGGACTCGGAGAGGATCTTGACCAGGCCGAGCTGGGCGCTACGGGCGACGTGGGTACCACCGCACAGCTCGCGGGCGTAGTCGCCGACCTCGACCACCCGCACCTCGTCGCCGTACTTCTCGCCGAAGAGCGCCATCGCGCCGAGCCGGCGGGCCTCCTCCTGGGAGGTGATGAAGGCGTGCACCTCCAGGTCGGCGAGGAGCACCTCGTTGACCTGCTGCTCGACGTCGCGCAGCACGCTCGGCGCCACCCCGGTCGGGGTGTTGAAGTCGAAACGCAGCCGGCCCGGGGCGTTCAGCGAACCGGCCTGGGTCGCCGACTCGCCGAGGAAGTTGCGCATCGTCTGGTGCACCAGGTGCGTCGCCGTGTGCGACCGGGAGATCGCCCGACGGCGTACCACGTCGATCTCGGCGAGCCCGGCCTCGCCGGTGCGTACCTCGCCCCGAACCACCCGGGCCCGGTGCACGATCAGCCCCGGGATCGGCTGCTGCACGTCGAGCACCTCGACCTGGCCGGCGCCGACGGTGACCAGGCCGACGTCCGGCTGCTGACCGCCGCCCTCCGCGTAGAACGGAGTCGCGTCCAGCACCAGTTCGATCGTGTCACCCTCGCCGGCCACCTCGACCGGCACGCCGCCGGCACCGAGCAGCGCCCGCACCGACGACTCCCGGGAGACCTCGGTGTAGCCGGTGAACTGCACCGGCCCGCCGGAGTCGAGCACCGAACGGTACGCCGACAGGTCCACGTGCCCGGTCTTGCGGGCCTGCGCGTCGGCCTTGGCCCGGGCCCGCTGGTCGGCCATCAGCCGGCGGAACCCGTCCTGGTCCACCGACAACCCCTGCTCGGCGGCGATCTCCAGAGTCAGGTCGATCGGGAAACCGTACGTGTCGTGCAACTGGAACGCCTTGTCGCCCGACAGCTTCGCCCCACCCGCCGAACGGGTCTCCGCGATCGCGGTGTCCAGGATCGTCGTACCCGCCCGCAGGGTGGCCAGGAACGCGTCCTCCTCCGCGTACGCGTACGACGAGATCCGATCGAACTCACCCGCCAACTCCGGATACGACGGGGACATGCAGTCCCGGGCCACCGGCAGCAGCTCCGGCAACGCCCGGTCCTGCCAGCCGAGCAGCCGCATCGCCCGGATCGCCCGCCGCATGATCCGACGCAGCACGTAACCGCGCCCCTCGTTCGCCGGAGTCACCCCGTCACCGATCAACATCAACGCGGTCCGCACATGGTCGGCGACCACCCGCAGCCGTACGTCGTCCGGGTGCGACTCGCTCGCCGCGTGCCCCGAGTGCGCGCCGTACCGCCGGCCGGTCAACTCCGCCGCCCGGTCCAGGATCGGCCGCACCTCGTCGATCTCGTAGAGGTTGTCGACCCCCTGAAGGATCGCGGCCATCCGCTCCAGGCCCATCCCGGTGTCGATGTTCTTCGCCGGCAGGTCGCCGAGGATCGGGAAGTTCTCCTTGTCGGTGCCCGGACCCCGCTCGAACTGCATGAAGACGAGGTTCCAGAACTCCAGGTAGCGATCCTCGTCGACCGCCGGCCCACCCTCGGCGCCGTACGCCGGACCCCGGTCGTAATAGATCTCCGAACACGGCCCGCACGGCCCCGGAATCCCCATCGACCAGAAGTTGTCCGCCTTGCCCCGCCGGACGATCCGCTCCGCCGGCACCCCGGTCTTGCGCCAGATCGCCTCGGCCTCGTCGTCGTCGAGATAGACGGTCGGCCAGATCCGCTCCGGGTCCAGCCCGAAACCGCCCTCGGCGACCGGCTTGGTGACCAGCTCCCAGGCGAGCGCGATCGCTCCCTCCTTGAAGTAGTCACCGAACGAGAAGTTCCCGTTCATCTGGAAGAAGGTGCCGTGCCGGCTGGTCTTGCCCACCTCGTCGATGTCCGGGGTACGGATGCACTTCTGCACCGACACCGCCCGCCGGAACGGCGGTGTCTGCTGCCCGAGGAAGTACGGCACGAACTGCACCATGCCGGCGTTGACGAACAACAGGTTCGGGTCGTCGATCGCCGGCAGCGGAGCGGACGGCACCACCGTGTGTCCGTTGGCCTCGAAGTGCGCCAGGTAGCGCCGCTTGACTTCCGCCGTCTTCATCTCGTGCCTTCCTCCGGAAACCTCATCTGGTGCCTTCCTCCGGAAGCCTCATCTGGTGCCATCCTCCGGAAACAACTCGCGGTCGCCGATGCGCGGGTCCTCGCGCAGCTCCTCGAACTGGTCGTCGAACGCGACGCCCTCGGCGAACGCCTGGTGGATCTGCTGCTCACGCTCGGCCATGCCGTCCCGGACATCGTCCGCGAAGTCCCGCAGGGACTGCACCAGACCACCCGCCGACTCCGCCAGCGAACTCGCGATGCCACCCGGCGTGTACGCCTGGGCGGTGCGGGTCAGCTTGCGGACCACCAGGGCGCCGACGGCCAGCCCGATGCCCAACCAGAGCAGTCGTTTCATGGGCTCATCCTTCCTCCGTACCGGATCGCCGTGTGCGGCGGGTCAGCGTGCGCTGCGCCGGGCGGCCCGACGCTGCTGCTTGATGGTGGTACGGACCTCGCGCTCCTGTTCGGCGTGCCGCCGGGCCGAGGCGGCCTTGCGCACGCCGTACCCGAAGGCAGCCACCTTGACCAGCGGATTCGCCGCAGCCGCCGAGACCACCGTGCTCAGGTTGGCGATGTTCGCGGTGACGTTCTGGGCGTGACCGGTCATCGTGTCGATCTTGGCGAGCTGGATGTTCACCCCGTCCAGCGAGGTGTGCACCTGCCCGAGCGCGGTGTTCACGTTCTCCACCGTGACGTTCATGTTGGCGAGCAGCGGCGCCGTGCGGTCATTGATGTCGTTGATCGCCTGGGTCGCCGCGTCCACCGTGTTGCCCAGCCGCCAGATCGGCCTGGCCAGCACCAACACCAGCATCAGGAACGCCCCGGCAGCGACGAGCGCAGCGATCTGGCCGATCTCTCCAGCGTCCACCCGTGTCCTCCTCTATGCACCGTCTCGGATATCGCGCGCGACCGTCTCACCCGGACGTCCGGCGCCGTCCCACGACGGTTACCCGGAATGCCCTTCGGAGTACCAACCCCGAACCCTACCGTCGGTGACGACCGACGGCCTCACGACGGGGTGGGTGTGGGCGTCAGCCCGCCGAGCGGATCGTCGGTGAAGAGCGGATCCGGGTCCACGCCGGTGAGCGACGGATCGGTGGTCGGCTGCGGGCCGATCCGGTCGTCCGCGATCGCGTTACGCACCTTGATCGAGACGAGCGCACCGTCGCAGTTCACCCCCTCCGGCCCGGTCGTGGCCGGCGGCGGCGACGCGCCCGGCACGGAGAGCGCCGGGTCGGGGCAGGCCGGCTTCCGTACCCACATGTCGAGGGTCAACTCGTCCCGGCGCCAGCAGGTGTAGTGCCCCTCCACCGGCTGCTCCGGGCAGAGCGCCACCTTCCACGGCCGCCACCCCTCGCGGGTCAGCGCGGCCTCGTAGACCTGCGCCGTCTCCTCCCACGGCCGGTCCGACTCGACGGTCCGCTCCCGGAAGCGGCACTCGATGAAGCACCACCGGCTGCCGCTCACCCCGTCGACCGTGTCGGTGGCGGCCCAGGCCGGCACCGCCAGCGCGTCGAGGGAGTTGAACACCGGATCCCGGGTCGCGGCCCGGACCCCGAAGTACGTCGGCAGGGCACCGAGCACGAGCAGGCTGGCCAGGAGCAGCGCGATCGTCTTCAACCGACGCTGCTCACGCAGTTGACGCCGCAACTCCGCCCGGGCACCCCGGGCCGGCTCCGCCGACGGCTGCGCCGGATCGTCGAGTTCCGTACCGCCGTCGGGGCGGGCTCCGGCAACCGGCGGCGGGACCGCGGACCGGGCCGTCCCGTCCGGTCGGGGCGGGGCGTCGGGGCGGGCGGCGCCGTCCGGGCGTACCGGCGGGCGGGTCGGTGACTCGGGCCGGACCGGCGGATCGGGCCGGACCGCCTCGTCCCGGGACGGGCCGTCCGGCAGGCCCGATGCGGGCCGGACCGTCGGCACCCGACCGGCCTGGACCGGGGCGGGGCGGGGCAAGGTACCGGCGCCGGGTTCCCGGATCGGTCCGGCCGGCGGGGCGGAACCGGGTCCAGGGTGGACGGGTGCGGCGGGTCCCCGGGCCGCTGCCCGAACGGGGCCGCCGGGCGTCGCGGCGGCACCGGGCCGCCCCGGTACGCCGACGTCCAGACCGGCACCACCCGGTCGACCGGCCGGGCCACCGTCGACGGGCGTACCGGCCCGACCGGCGGCCGGACGACCGCCGGGAGCCTCACCCCGGCCCGGTACCGGCGGGCCGCTGCGGTCGGCCGGCACGGCAGGGTACCGGCCGCCCGGCGCGGCGCGCCGCTCCGCCGGTTCCACCGGGGTCCGGCCGAGCCCGGTGACCCGCGCGGATCCGGGCTCGCCACCCGGCTCGACCGGACGGGGGGCACCGCCGCGCGACGGGACGGTCCGGGAAGCGCCCGGCGCCACCGGGGCACCGGCTCCGGACGGAGCTCCGGCGGCCGGAAGATCGCCGCGGGTACCGGCGCCGGGCGGTGGTGCGACGGCGCCGTGCCGCCCGGGTACGACCGGCGGCAGCCCGCCGTGCCGGCCGCCACCCGTACCGTCGCCCTCGAACGGCGGTCCCGACGGAGTCGTACCGCCGGGGCGGCCCCGGGGGATCCGTCCGCCGTCCCGGGAGTCGTCGGTCGACGGTGCCCCGTGCCGGCCCGGGCCCGGATGCCCGGCGTCGAAGCCGTCCGGCCCGGACGGTGGCCGGTTGGCCGCCCTGCCCGGCCTGGCCACCGAGCCCGGCGCGGATGCCGAACCCGGCCCGGCTACCGGCCGGCCGCCCGCGTCGGGGCCGGCCGGACCACCCGGGACCGGACCACCCGGGACCGGCGGAAACCCGGGCGCCCCGGCTCCGGACGCCGGGGCCGGTGGTCCGTATCCGGCGGCCGGGGTGACCGGGCGGACGCCGCCCCGGCCAGCCTTGCGGATCCAGTCGGCGGGCCGTTCCGGGTGGCCGGACGGGCGGGTCTCCCGCTCGCCGGCCGAGTGCGCGCCCCCCGGGACGGGATGCGCCGCCGAGCCGGGCGGACCGCTCACCGCGGCGTGCGCACCGCCACCGGCGGCGTGCGCCGCACCAGCGGCGTGCGTACCACCGGGAACGGAGTGCGTACCGGGGGCGGAGTGCGTACCACCCGGGGCGGAGTGCGTACCGGCGTCGGCGGAGTGCGCTCCGGAGGGCGGCGGAGCGGTGCCGGGGCGACGCGCGCCCAGCACCGGGCCGCCGCGTCCCGGCCCGCCCTGGTCACGCTCGGCGGCACCGGGCCGACCCGGTACGGCCGGAGCGGTCGGCACCGGTGGCGCGTTACCGGAGGCCGGTACCACGAATTCCGCGCTGGTCGGCGGCGCGACCCGCCCGGCGGAGCCGGCCGGGCTGCCCGGACCGGCGAAGTCACCGGGGGCGGAGCCGGCCGACCGGCCGTGCCGGCCGTCGCCGGGTTCGGTGGGCGGGGCCGCCCGGCGACCCGGGGACGGCTCCTCGGCACGGCCGCCCGCTGCCCGCCGCCCCGCAGCCGGGTCGACCGGCGCGGCGCCGTGCCGGGGCTGGTGCCCGGCGGGGGGTACCGGCTCACCCGGCCACGGTGCGGCGCCGGGCCGCATCGCCGGCTCGCCCCGGTCGCCGCCGGGGCGACGCTCCGACGCCGGCCCGGTCCAGGCCGCCGGAGCGGGCTCGGCCGGGCGGCCGGGTCGGCCGAGCGGTGGCGCCGGCACGACCGGCGGGACCACCGGGGTCGGCGTCGGCGGGACCACCGGGGAACGCGGCTCGGCACGCGGCGGCTGGGGGCCGGAGCCCCGCACGGGCGGGGTCGGCTCGGCAGGCTCGGCTGCCCGCCGGGGCGGTGCCGGCGGCTCCGGCTCGTCGCGGCGCCGGCCTGGCCCGGCCATCGGATCCGTCGGCGGCAACCCGGGCGAGGGCACCGAGCCGGTGTCGTCCGGGCCGGCCTCGGGCAGCCGCTCGTAGGCGGCGGGGACCCGGGCCGGCGGGTCGGCCGGGGTGGTGCCGTCGGCCGGGCCGATGTCGACCTTCTGCTCCTTGGCGGTACGCAGGTCGGTGATCCAGCCGAGCTCCTCGCCGCTGACCTCCGGCTGCTCGGGCGGAGTCTCCTCCGACCTGCCCCGGCCCCAGCGGCGTCCCTTGCCCCGTGGTTCCCGCCGCTCGTCGTGGCCGTCCTCGCCCCGGTCCGAACCGCGCGATCTCACTGGTCTTCCTCCCCCTCGGGCGTCCCGCCGCCGTCTGCTGTCACCCTGCCGCTCACGGCATCCTCCGGTGTCTCGCCGCTCGCGGCGCCCTCCGACACCCTGCCGCTCGCGGCATCCGCCGGTGCCCTGCCGCTCGCGGCACCCTCCGGTGCCCTGCCGTTCCCGGCACCCTCCGGTGCCCTGCCGTTCTCGGCACCCTCCGGTGCGTCGCCGGTCGCGGCATCCGCCGCCGGCACCCTGCCGTTCGCGGCACCCTGGGGTGCCTCGCCGTTCGGGGTCTCCCCCGGTGCGTCGCCGGGCGCTGTCGCCGGGGCCCGCCTGCCGGGGCCGCCCCCACCCCCGGCCTGCCTGGCAGTGCCGCCGGTCGGCGGCGGGCTCTGGCCACGGACGATCCGGCGCAGCAGCGGCAGCCGGGATTCGACGGCTCGCTCCGCGCCGTGTCCGCTCGGCTGGTAGTAGTCCACCCCGACCAGGTCGTCCGGGACGTACTGCTGGGTGACCACCCCCCGGTGGTCGTCGTGCGGATAGCGGTAGCCGGTGCCGTGCCCCAGCCCCCGCGCCCCGGAATAGTGCGCGTCGCGCAGCGCCCGGGGCACCGAACCGCCCCGACCGGCCCGTACGTCGCCGATCGCCGCGCCGATCGCCATGGTCGCCGAGTTGGACTTCGGCGCGGTGGCCATGTGGATGACGGCATGGGCGAGGTTGAGCTGTGCCTCGGGCAGGCCGACGTACTCCACGGCATGCGCCGTGGCGGTGGCGACGCTCAGCGCGGTCGGATCGGCCATCCCGACGTCCTCACTCGCGAAGATCACGATCCGCCGGGCGATGAACCGGGCGTCCTCGCCCGCCACCAGCATCCGGGCCAGCCAGTGCAGTGCCGCGTCCACATCGGAACCCCGCATGCTCTTGATGAAGGCGCTCACCACGTCGTAGTGGGCGTCGCCGTCGCGGTCGTAACGGACCGCCGCCACGTCGACGGCCTGCTCGGCGGTGGCCAGGTTGATCACGGTCTCGCCCAGGGCCGTGGCCGAGCCGGCCGCCGCCTCCAGCGCGGTCAGCGCCTTGCGTACGTCCCCGCCGGCCAGCCGGACGAGGTGCTCCTCGGCGTCGGGGGCGAGGGTCAGCGTGCCGGCCAGTCCGCGCTCGTCGGCGACGGCACGGCGGAGCAGTCCGCGTACCGCGTCGTCGTCCAGCGGTTGCAGGGTGAGCAGTACGCACCGGGAGAGCAGTGGCGAGATGACCGAGAAGTACGGGTTCTCCGTGGTCGCCGCCAGCAGGGTGACCGTACGGTCCTCGACGGCCGCCAGCAGGGAGTCCTGCTGGGTCTTGCTGAACCGGTGCACCTCGTCGATGAAGAGTACGGTCGGACGCCCGCCGGCCCGCCGCTCGCGACGGGCGGTGTCGATCACCGCGCGGACGTCCTTCACCCCTGCGGAGAGCGCCGACATCGCCACGAAGCGTCGCTCGGTGGCCCGGGTCACCAGGTGCGCGATGGTGGTCTTGCCGCTGCCCGGTGGCCCCCACAGGATCACCGACATCGGTGACGCGCCGGTCACGAGCTGTCGCAGCGGCGCCCCGGGTGCGAGCAGATGGTCCTGCCCGATCAGCTCGTCCAGGCTGGCCGGACGCATCCGGACCGGCAGCGGCGAGTCGGCGGAGGGTACGGTGAAGCCGTCGGCGGCGGTCCCGGCCGGCGCGCTGCGCCCGCCTGCGGGATCGACGAGTGAGAATAGGCCGTCGGACTCCATCACGAAGACATTACCGGCCCGGTTTCCGGTGCCGGAAATGCACCGATAACCGGGCCGGTCGTGGTTCCGACGGAGATCAGCCCCGACCAGGCCGGCGACCCCGGTACCACCGTCCGCCACCGCCACCGCCGGCGGTGCGGGGGCCGCGACCCACTCCGGCGAGGTAGAGGGCGAGGCAGAGCAGTCCGATCAGCACCAGGGTGGAGAAGTTGAACAGGTCGGGCGCGCCCAGGTCTTCCTCGAACAGGTCCAGCAGCAGCGCGAAGGCGAAAACTCCGGCGGCGATGTAGGCAAGCATGAGTTCCTCCCGGCGGGGGTCCCAGTAGGTCGGCCAGGATGTACCCGACGGCGCCCCGGGCAAATCCACCGGCGGCCGCGCCGGCCGGGGAAGCCGGCGGCGGTGGCCTGGGTACCGGCCGAGTGGCACCGCCGGACATCCTTCGGGGTGCGGGACCGAGAAACCACCGGGCCGACCGGCACTAGCCGTGGCTCGACGTCACCGACCCGCTCTCCCCTGGAGCTCGACGGCGGTCGGCACCGACCCGACCGGACCCGACTCGGTCGGAGCCGACCCACTCGGAGCCGACCCGGTCGGAGCCGACCCGCTCGGAGCCGACCCGGTCGGCTCCGGCTCGGTCGGATCTGGCTGGGCGGGGACCGACGCGCGGCGGCTCGCCCACCAGGCCGGCAGGTAGAGCGGTGCGGCGGCGGCCAGTACGACGCCGCCCACCACCATCGCCGTACTCACCGAGGTCGCCGCGGCCAGCGAGGTGAGCACGACGCCGCCGAGCGCGCCGGCCGGCTGGGCCACCATCGAGTTCAGCGAGATGACACTGTTCCGGTACGGGCCGTCGACCTGCCGGTGCAGCAGCCCGGCGTGCAGCGGGTTGGAGGCGCCGTGCACGGCGTAGCAGAGCAGGTAGGCGGTGATGATCCCGACCGGCCCGGCGAGCAGTCCCATCCCGACGACCGTGGCGCCCTGGAGGATCCGGAGCAGCCCGGCGCTGAGCGGCACTCCCAGCCACCGGCTTGCGTACGCGATCAGCGCCGCGCCGCCCGCCGAGGCGAGCCAGGCCACCGAGGCGGTCGGACCGAGCAGCGCCGCCGCCCGGTCGGGGTCGCCGAGCACCTCGGCGAGCCGGACCGGCAGCAGCGCCTCGAAGGTGACCATCCCGAAGCCCCAGAACAGCTCCACCGAGATCAGCGCCAGCACGATCCGGGAGCGGCGGGCCAGCCCCAGCGCACCGCCGATCGCGCCGGGTACCGCCCGGAGCGAGCCGCGCAGCGCGGCGACACCGGCAGCCGGGCGCACCTCCACCAGCAGCAGGAGCATGGTGGCCAGGGCGCCGATCTCCAGGACGATCGCCACCAGCACCGGCAGGGTGAGCGCGCTGATTCCGCCGACCGGATCGAGCGCGACCAGGCCGCCGCTGAGCAGTGCGCCGGCCCCGATGCAGATGCCGAGGACGACCCCACCGGCGCTGAGTCCCCGCTCGATCGGCGCGTCGGGGTCGGCGGCCAGGGCGGCGTCGACGTACCAGGACTCGAGCGGGCCGCTGTCCAGGGCCCGGTAGATGCCCTGGAGCAGGAAGACCAGGAGGAGCAGCGCGAAGGAGTCGGCGGTCAGCAGGAGCAGCAGCGATCCGAGGTTGATCAGCATCGCCCCGACCAGCACCGGTTTGCGTCCCAGCGCGTCGGCGAATCCGCCGGTCGGCAGCTCCAACGCGAGCACCACCAGTCCCTGGGCGGCGGCGACGAACCCGACCTGCGGCAGGCTGAGCCCGCGTTCCAGCAACAGCAGCATGAGCACGGGGATCAGCAGCCCGGTGGGCAGCCAGCGCAGCCCGTGCAGGATCAGATAACGCCGCCGGACCTGCCGGCCGGTCAGCGCGGTCACGACCGCTCTCCGTGCTCGTCGACTCCGCCGGCCAGGGGTATCCGGGTGCGTACCGGAAAGCTGTGCAGGTAGAGCAGGACCTGTTCGGTGCCGTCCCCGGGCTCCGGCAGGTCGGCAGCCTCGACCGCCGGTACGGCGTGCCGGTAGCGGTCGACCACCGCGTGCAGTTCGTCGTTGAGCTGGCGCAGCTCTGCCGGGGTCAGCCGGAGCAGCACGTCGGAGAAGGTCGCCGCGTCACGCCACTCGACCGGGTATTCGTGCTGCTCAATGATCCAGCGCTCGGTCAGGTCGGCGTGCAGCCGCACCGCGTGCCGGTGCAGCCAGTCGGCGGCGGCCAGCGCGTCCGGGTCGCCGTCGAAGTTGCTCCGGCGCCAACTGCTGAACTGGTGCGCGGCCCGCCACCAGCGCTGCCGCCCGGAACCCCGGTCCGGCTCCTCCACCACCAGCCCGGCGTCGGCGAGCTGCCGCAGGTGGTAGCTGGTGGCGCCGGTGTTGGTGTCGAGTGCCTGGGCCAGCCGGGTCGCGGTGGCCGGACCGTGGGAGCGGAGCGCGATCAGCAGTCGGGCGCGCAGCGGATGGGCGAGGACGCGGATCTGGGTGCCGTCCAGCGCCACCACCGAGGACGAGGGCTGCTCCGGAGGTGTCGGCTCGGGTTCCATGAATGCACAATAACTGTGCACAGAGCTTGTGCACAATAGTTGTGCATAGAATCTGTGGACGTGGCGCGGCATGGTCTTCCGCCGACTGGGCGGGGCCGGAAACCGAAGAGGCGTGCCGGCCGGGTCCGTGGACCCGACCGGCACGCCGTCACCTATGGCACCGCCCCGCCCCCCCACGGGAGGCCGTCACATCGCCTCCGGTCAGCGGGAGGCGGTCGTCGCCGCCGGTCAGCCGCCCGGGAACGAGTTCGGGTCGACCTCGCTGGTCTGGGCGTTGCCACCCGCGACCGGGGTCAGCGTGATCGTCCAGATCGTGTACTGGCTGGAGGTGGTGGTGAACTTGAAGGTGTCCTCGAACCGCTGGAAGTTGCAGTTCCGGCTGAACGCTTTGGCCCGGGCGTCCCAGTCCTTGCCACCGGTCATGTAGATCCGGTAGGTGCCGTCCTTGACCGAGGAGACGGTGTGCTTGCCCTTGGCCCGGACGTACACGCTGACCGTCGGCGTCTTGGCGCTGCCCAGCACCAGGTTGATGACCGCGTCGCTGCTGCCACCGTTCTCGATCTTCAGTTGCCCCTGCCCGCTGCGCACCCGCTTGATGTACGCGCCGTTGCTCAGCCGCCGGTTGCTGTCCGCCGTCTTCTTCGGCACGAACTTGCCGACCTGGTACGGCTGCGCCGGGTCCGCCGCCGCCAGCGCCTGCTGCGCGGTGCGTACGTCCTCGGCGGCCGGGTCACGGCTCAGCCGGGCCAGCGCGGACGAACCGAGGCAGACCTCACCGGCCCCGGCGGCCGAGCCGGTCTCGGTGATCGAGTCGACCATGCCCTCCAGCCCGCGCAGCAGGTCGGCGTGCGCCGTCGCGGCGTTCTGCGGCGGCACCACGTTGGACAGTGCGCTGATCTGCTGGTCGAGCGTCCGCCCGATGGTGCCGGCAGCGGCGCCCACCGCCTTGGGGTTCTTGGCCGCGCCGAGCTGGGTGAAACCGGGCGCCAACGCCTTGTCGACCTCGGCCAGCAGCGCCTGGTATTCCTGGACGCTGATCGGCGCCGCGCTCGGCGACGGCTCCCCGTCCTGCCCGGAGGCCGTCCGGTTCGAGGGCGGGTCGTCGGAGCCCCGGTTTCCGGCCCAGATCAGCAGCGGTACCGCCAGGGCGACCAGCAGGACCACGGCGACGGCACCGCCGACGATGGCGATGATCTTGCCGCGCCCCGACTTGGCGGGCGGCGGCGGAAACGCACCGAACTGCGGCGGGCCGCCGAACGGCGGGCCGGGCGGGCCGGCACCGAACGGGGTCGGCGGACCCGAGACCGGCGGCGGCGCCCCGAACTGAGCCGTCGGCGGACCCGAGACCGGCGGGGTGCCGAACGCAGCGGTCGGCGGAGCCGAGACCGGCGGTGGCGCCCCGAACTGAGCCGTCGGCGGGGCCGAGACCGGCGGCGGTGCCCCGAACGGCGTGGTCGGCGGGGCCGACGTCACCGGCGGGACCGGGCCACCGAACGGAGCGGCTCCGAAGCTCGTGGGGACCGCGCCGCCTCCGCCCGGCACGATCCGGATCTGGACGTACGCGTCCCGGGGCGGGCCGCCGGGCACGGTCGCCGGCCCGATGCCGGGCAGCCGCAGTACGGTGCCGTCGCCGAGTCCGGCCGGGATCCGCAATGGGGTGCTCTGGCCCGACCAGGGCAGCACGACGGTCTTGACGACCTCGGTTCCCGCCTCGCTCGGGTCCAGGTCGATGATCAGATCAGGGTTGGGCGCCATGGACCGAGTATGAGCATCCGAAGCAAGTCGATTGCCGCCCACCCCCGGTCGTCCCGGAGCGCGCCCCGGCAGCGCCTCCCGGTACACGGACGTCCCGGGAGGCTTCGCCGCGAATGCCTCAGGAGGGCTCGACCGGGGCGGCCACCCCGGCGGTGCCGCCGTGCGGCGCCGCCGCCGGCTTCGGCTTGGCGTCGATGCCCGCCTCGGCCCGCTGCTGCGCGGTGATCGGAGTCGGCGCGCTGGTCAGCGGGTCGAACCCGCCCCGGGTCTTCGGGAAGGCGATCACCTCACGGATCGAGTCCGCCCCGGCCAGCAGCATGCAGATCCGGTCCCAGCCGAAGGCGATCCCGCCGTGCGGCGGCGGCCCGTACTTGAACGCCTCCAGCAGGAAGCCGAACTTGTCGGCCGCGTCCTCCGGGCTGAGGCCGAGCAGGTCGAAGACCCGACGCTGTACGTCGGCCCGGTGGATACGGATCGAGCCGCCGCCGATCTCGTTGCCGTTGCAGACGATGTCGTACGCGTACGCCAGCGCCCGGTCCGGCGCCTCCTCGAACCGGTCCACCCAGTCGGCGTTCGGCGAGGTGAAGGGGTGGTGCACGGCGGTCCAGCCGCCCTCGTCGGTGCGCTCGAACATCGGCGCGTCGACCACCCAGCAGAACGCCCAGGCGCTCTCGTCGACCAGGCCGGCCCGCTTGGCGATCTCGATCCGGGCCGCGCCGAGCAGCTCCTGCGCATCCCGCCGGTCGGCGCTGGCGGCGAAGAAGACCGCGTCGCCCGGCTTCGCCCCGACCGCGTCGGCCAGCCCGGCCAGGTGCTCGGCCGACAGGTTCTTCGCCACCGGCCCCCGGGCCTCGCCCGACTCGGCGTCCAGCACCACGTACGCCAGGCCACGGGCGCCGCGCGCCTTGGCCCAGTCCTGCCAGCCGTCCAGCTCCTTGCGGCTCTGCCCGGCACCGCCCGGCATCACCACCGCGCCGACGTAGCCACCGGCGTCGATCGCACCGGCGAAGACCCGGAACTCGGTGCCGCGCAGGTAGTCGGTCAGCTCGGTCAGCTCGACCCCGTAGCGCAGGTCGGGCTTGTCGGAGCCGTACCGGTCCATGGCGTCGTGCCAGGTGATCCGGGGAATCGGCCGGCCGATCTCGTGCCCGGCCAGCTCCCGCCAGAGCGTGGCGACGATCTCCTCACCGAGGTCGATCACGTCGTCCTCGGTGACGAACGACATCTCGACGTCGAGCTGGGTGAACTCCGGCTGCCGGTCGGCCCGGAAGTCCTCGTCCCGGTAGCAGCGGGCGATCTGGTAGTAGCGCTCCATCCCGCCGACCATCAGCAACTGCTTGAAGAGCTGCGGGGACTGCGGCAGGGCGTACCAGGTGCCGGGCTGGAGGCGTACCGGCACCAGGAAGTCGCGGGCACCCTCCGGCGTCGACCGGGTCAGGGTCGGCGTCTCGATCTCCAGGAAGTCGCGGCCGTGCAGCACCTTCCGGGCGAGCTGGTTGGCCGCCGAGCGCAGCCGCAGCGCCCGGGCCGGGCCGCTGCGCCGCAGGTCGAGGTAGCGGTATTTGAGGCGTACGTCATCGCCGGCCTCCACCTGGTCGTCCACCGGCAGCGGCAGCGGCGCCGCCTCGGAGAGGATCTCCAGCCGGTCGACGGTCACCTCGATCTCGCCGGTGGCCAGCTCGGGGTTGTCGTTCCCCTCGGGGCGGCGGGTCACCTCGCCGGTGACCTGGACGCAGTACTCGTTGCGCAGCGCGTGCGCCGAATCCATCCCCTCCCGGAAGACCACCTGCACGACACCGGAGGCGTCCCGCAGGTCGACGAAGATGACTCCGCCGTGGTCCCGCCGGCGGGCGACCCAACCGGCGAGGGTCACCGTGCTGCCGGCGTCCACCGCGCGCAGGGTGCCGGCGTCATGGGTACGGATCACGACAGGTGTCTCCTCACGTCTGTCCGGGCGGTCCGGGCTGCTGCACCGACATTCTGTCAGGACGGCCCGGACCGCCCGGCGCCCCACCCGCCGCGATCGCCGAAACCCTCCTGGTCGTAGGCGCCTCCTGGTCGTACGTGCGTTCGAGCGGGGGTTACCATCGGCGCATGACGTCCGGCGCCTACCAGCCCTCGATGCTGGATCTCGCCACCGGCGCGGGGATCGCCGGTGACGGTGCCGGGCTCGGTCCGCTCGCCGGGGCACTCCGCCGGCACGAGCTGAGCTCGGGTGCCTGGGTCGACCACCTGCCCGGCTGGGTCGAGGGCTCCGACGCGGTGCTGGGTACCCTGCTCGACCGGGTCGACTGGCAGGCCGAACGCCGCCGGATGTACGACGGCGTGGTCGACGTCCCCCGGCTGCTCCGCTGGTACGCCGGCGGCGAGCCGCTCCCGCACCCGGTGCTGGACGCCGCCCGGGAGCGGCTGAGCCGGCACTACTCCGCGGAGTTGGGCGAGCCGTTCGTCACCGCCGGGATGTGTCTCTACCGGGACGGGCGGGACAGCGTCGCCTGGCACGGTGACACCCACGGCCGCTCGGCCCGCGAGGACACCATGGTCGCGATCGTCTCCTTCGGCTCGCCCCGGCCGCTGCTGCTGCGCCCGCGCGGTGGCGGCGGGCCGAGCCTGCGCTTTCCGCTCGGGCACGGCGACCTGATCGTGATGGGCGGATCCTGCCAACGCAGCTGGGAGCATGCCGTTCCCAAGACGTCCCGGCCGGTGGGTCCGCGGGTCAGCGTGCAGTTCCGGCCGGCCGGCGTGGCCTGACCGGGCCCCGCCCGAGCGGAGTCCGGCGGAGCCCCGGTCGCCCGGGACCCCGCCGGGATGCGCGACGCCGCCGCCGTCAGCCCTGGTGGATGTCGTCGTGCCAGGGCCCGCTGTGTGCCACGAGGGTACGGATCTGCCCGATCGTGGCGTCCGGGGCGAGGATCGCCGTGCGCCACCGCCGGATCATCATGGTCGCCTCCCCGACCACGGTCCGGAGTTCGGAAATCTCCCTGGTCGCCTTCTCCACCTGCTGCCGGGCGACGATCGTCTCCGCCTCCAGCTCGGCGACCCGCAGCTTGAGCGGTTGCACCAGGGTGAGCGCGGTGTCGGTCAGTACGTCGGCGGCGTCCGCCCGGAACCGGCGCCGTTGCAGCAGGACTGCGGCGGCCGAGGCGACTCCGCCGCCGCCACCGAGGATGCCGATGGCGGAGAGCAGGATCTGGACCCAGGGCGGGCCCGACTCAGGGGGCACTGGAGCGGTCACCGAATGCTCCTTCCACGAGTACCGGTACCCCGGCCGGGCCGCGCCGCTCGTGCGCCCGGGCCAGCCGGTAGAGGTGCCGCGCGATCTGCGCGCACCGCCACCAGGAGGCGACGGCCACCGCGGCGATGAAGAGACCGGCGGCGAGTCCCGGCCGGCCCGAGATGACGAAGACCGCGATGGCGTACATCCCGGTGACGGCGCCGAAGGCCAGCAGCGCACCGAGTTCCACGCCCATGCCGGTGGCGGGTTGCCCCCGCCAGACGACCCCGCACAGCCCCGCGACCCCGGCCAGGATGAGGCCGACGGCCCAGACCTGCTCCAGCAGGGTGGGCATGGCGACGGCGACCGACCGGGGGCGGCTGTCGAGCACCACCAGGAGCACCCCGCAGACCACGGCGGTGGCCAGCGAGGTCACCTCGAAGGGATGCCGACCGGAGACCATCCGGGCGGGCCGGGACCGCCAGCGCGGCTGGGGACGCGGGGGTACCTCGCGATCACTCATGCCCGACCGGCCGGCCGTTGTCGAACCAGACATTGGACTTCTCCCAGGTCACTCCCGGGTGGGTGGGGCGGGCGACGATGCCGGTGCGGTGGTGGCGGCCGAAGACGTTGCCCCGGAACAGCACCGCCGAGGCGGCGAGGTCGGGCCGGATCCCGATGGTGTAGCTGCCGCCGTCGCAGTAGTTCTCCTCGAAGCGCAGGTTCTGCACGGCGAGGCCGAGACTGAGGCACGAGTTCATCGCCTCGGCCGTACTCGGCCGGTAGGCGTCCAGCCGGTTGTGCCGGATGAGCACGTCGCCGACGCCGACGACCCGTACGCAGTCGTTGTGCGAGCCGGGCACCCGCACCAGGTCGTGGATCCACGAGTCGACGACGGTGACCCGGGAGCCGATCCACAACCCGTCCTGGACATGGTGCAGGTTCACCCGGCGCAGGGTGTAGTCGTCGAAACAGACGCCGACCGGGGAGCGTCCCCGGCCGTCGATCTCCACGTCCTCGACGACCAGGTTGACCGCCGAGTCGAAGGTCCGGATCGGAAAGGTGGCGCCGTCGGAGGTGATCCTCGACCGGCGGATCGTGACGTTCCTGGCGTGTACGCTGACCCGCCCGGTGATGTGCAGGTTCGAGATCACCTGACCGTCCCGACGCAGGTCCAGCGGACCGGATCGGGTCAGGACGGTGTTGGGCGGTACGCCGGTGCTGGCCGGTCCCGGCCAGCAGGTCAGTGGTACGAGCGGTGTGGGCATGGTCTCTCCCGAACAGACCTCGTGGGGTGCGGGCTACCGCGACAGGTGCACGCCCAACGTCGCTCCGCCCGCCCGCGGGGTCCTTCAGAGGTCTGGCCCTACCGCCGGTCGGGTCGCCAGGTCGATGATCGACGGAACTCGATCACCCCGGATATCACTCATGTTACCGACGTACCGGCCATGGGACATTTGTTCGGACGGACAAATCACGGACAGAGAACGCCGCTGACCTGCGCATACTCCGCCGACGAGGCCGGTCGGGTCGGTGCGCCGGGGTCAGCCGGTCGACTCCCCGTGACTGCGCCGCCGGGTCTCGTTCCACCGCTCGACGAGCGCCGCCATCTCGTCCTGGACGAAGAAGAGGAAGTCGCGCATGTCGGCCAGTCGGGTACCGGCCGGTGACGCGTCGCCGCCGACCGCGACCACGCCCTGGTGCATCAGGTCGCCGAGTTTCTGGTAGACCCCGCTCTGCACCGCCGCCGTGTACCAGATGTCGTCCGGGGCGTGGTAGCGGTCCCGCCGGGAGTTGGGTACCGGCTCCCGCAGCACCAGGTTGACGTGCAGCAGATAGCGCAGCGCGCCGGAGATCGCGGCGGCGCTGACGCCGAGCCGCTGCGCGATCTCCCCGGCGGTGAGCCCGGGCTCGTCGGTCACCATCAGGGCGCCCAGCACCCGGGCCGCCATCCGGGGTACGCCGAGGTCGCTGAAGGACAACGCGAACTGTTCGACGAAGCGGCGTACGGCCTCCTCGTCCCGAGGAACCTCGATTCGCGTCATTCCCGTCCTTCGCTAGCTTCTGAAGATCGTGTAATTGTGCCTCAACACCGCGTGAGCAGGCCAACGGCTCCAGCCGCGCCCGTCGGGGCGCGGCTGGAGGGGTGGTAGGGGCGGCCGGCGGGACGCCTGCCGGTGGCCGGCGGGGCGGTGTCGGTCAGAGTGCCAGGTCGCGCCGCCGGAACAGGGCCAGGCCGGCGGCACCGAGCGCCACCGCCACCAGCGCCAGCAGCACCAGCGGGGTCGCCGAGAGTTCGGCGGAGGGCAGCGCCGGTACGTGGCTGAACGGGGAGACGTCCCGGACCGCCCGGGGCAGGTTCAGCAGCTCGCCGAACTGACCGGCGATCAGGCTGACCGCGAAGCCGAGCCAGCCCAGCCCGACGGCGAGCCGGGGCAGCAGGCCGAAGACCAGCACGACGTACCCGATCATGATCAGCGCCGGCGCGGTCTGCACCAGTGCGGCGGCGCCGAGGTCCGCGAGCCGGTCGGCGAGCCCGCCGGCGCTCAGCCCGGCGACCAGGCCCGCCGAGAGGCCGGCGAGCAGCAGCAGGAAGACCGCGCCCAGGGCGGCGACGAGCAGGTGGCCGCCGAGCCAGTGCAGCCGGCCGGTGGCGGTGGCGAGCAGCGGCTCGGCCCGCCCGCCGGCCTCCTCCGCCCGGACCCGCAGCATCGCCTGCACCACGTAGCCGGCCGCCATCGCGCCGACCATCGCCAGCATCGCGGTGAAGAACGAGTCGGAGAGCGCACCCTCGCCGCCGAGTTCCCGGATGGTCCGCGCGGCACCCTCGTTGCCGGCGAAGGCGTCCTCGACCGCGCCGGCCAGCGAGCCGATGGTCACCCCGAACAGCCCGACCGCGACGGCCCAGCCGAAGAGCGTGCCGCGCTGGAGCCGCCAGGCCAGGCCGAGCGGGCTGAGCAGCCCGCTCGCCGCCCGGCCCGGACCCGGCCGGGCGGAGATCATGCCCATCCCGATGTCCCGGCGGTCGGCCAGCGCGAAGGCCACCGCGAGCAGGACGGCGAAGACCGCCGCCGGGAGCGCCAGCACCCACCAGCGGTTCTCGGCGAACGGCCGGACCAGGGTGGCCCAGCCGATCGGGGAGAGCCAGGACGGCCAGGCACTGGTCATGGTGTAGCCGTCCGGCCGGACGGCGCCGAACGCGTCGCCGAGCCCGCGCAGCAGATAGCCGGCGCCGATGGTGGCGGCGGCGATCCCGTTCGCGGCCCGGGCACCCTGGCTCACCTGGGCGGCGACCGCCGCGACGGCGCCGAAGGTCAGGCCGGCGGCGCCGACACCGAGGCCGAAGGCGACCGAGCCGGCGGCCGGCAGGCCGTTGCCGATCAGGGTCAGCGCGATCAGCGTGGCCAGCAGCAGGTTCGCCCCGGCGGTGACGATCATGGCCGCGGCGAGGCTGGCGTGCCGGCCGACCACCATCGAGCCGATCATCTCGGTACGGCCGGTCTCCTCGTTCTGCCTGGTGTGCCGGACCACGGCGAGGGTGCTCATGAACCCGGCCAGCGCGGCGAGGAAGGTGAGGATCTGAAAGGCCATCATGTCGCCGTCGTCGACCCCGGTCGGCGCGTTGCGCAGCATCAGGATCGCCGGGGTGTCCACGGCGGTACGCAGCGCGGTCAGCCGCGCCGCCTCGGTCGGGAACTGCTCCCGTACGGCGGTGTACGTGAAGGAGGCCAGCACCGTCGTACCGACGATCCACAGTGGCAGTTGGATCCGGTCGCGGCGCAGTGCCAGCCGGGTGAGCCGGGCGGTACCGGTGAAGGTGCCGGCCATCACACGCCGGCCAGTTCGTCGCGGGCCTCGCGACCGCCGTAGTGCCGCATGAACAGCTCCTCCAGCGAGGGCGGTGAACTCGTCAGCGCGCGCACCTCGAAGCGGTGCAGGTGTCCGAGTACCGGATCCAGCTCGGTGGAGTCGACGTCGAACCGGGCCTGCGTCCCCTCGACCCGGGCGTCGTGCACCCCGGCCAGCTCGGCCAGCCCGGTGATCGGCCGGGCGGTCTGCACCGAGATGGAGGTACGGGTCAGGTGCCGCAGTTGCGCCAGCGTGCCGGACTCCACGGTCCGGCCCTGCCGGATGATGCTCACCCGGTCGCAGAGCGCCTCCACCTCGGAGAAGATGTGGCTGGAGAGCAGTACGGTCCGGCCCTGCCGCTTCACCTCGCGTACGCACTCCTGGAAGACCGCCTCCATCAGCGGGTCGAGCCCGGAGGTCGGCTCGTCGAGGATGTAGAGCTCGACGTCGGAGGCGAAGGCGGCGACCACGGCGACCTTCTGCCGGTTGCCCTTGGAGTACGTCCGGGCCTTCTTCGTCGGGTCGAGTTCGAAGCGCTCCAGCAGCTCGTCCCGGCGGCGCCGGTCCAGCCCGCCGCGCAACGCCCCGAAGAGGTCGATCGCCTCGCCGCCGGTCAGGTTCGGCCAGAGGTTCACGTCGCCCGGCACGTACGCCAGCCGCCGGTGCAGCGCCACCGCGTCCCGCCACGGGTGTCCGCCGAGCAGGCTCACCCGGCCGGCGTCGGCCCGGAGCAGCCCCAGCAGCACCCGGATGGTGGTCGACTTCCCGGCGCCGTTCGGGCCGAGGAAGCCGTGCACCTCGCCGACGTCGACGGTGAGGTCCAGCCCGTCCAGCGCGCGGCTCCGGCCGAAGGACTTGACCACGCCGGAGACCGAGATAGCAGTAGTCATGAGGCCGACGGTACGCCCGATTCACAAGTTTGTGAAAACTCAGAAGCGTCAGGATTTCGTCAAGATACGACCTCCTCCCCCGACCGTTCCGCCGGGCGTTCCGTCGGGCCTTCCGTCGGGCGTTCCGTCGGGCGTTCCGTCGGGGGTTCCGTCGGGGGTTCCGTCGGCCCGGCGGGTCGTCTCCGGCACGCGCCGGCCGTAACCTCATCGAAATCTCTGACTGACACGATCCGCTGAGTCCTCGCCCGCTGCGGAGGTGTTGATGTTCCTCACCCGTCACGAGCAAGAACGGCTGATGGTCCATGTCGCGGCCGATCTGGCGTGGCGCCGGCGTGAGCGCGGGCTGCGGCTCAACCATCCGGAGGCGGTCGCCGTGATCACGGCGTTCCTGCTGGAGAGCGCCCGGGACGGGCGTACCGTCGCCGAGCTGATGGAGACCGGGCGGACCGTGCTCGGCCGCGACGACGTACTCGACGGTGTCCCGGAGATGATCGCGGAGGTGCAGGTGGAGGCGACCTTCCCGGACGGTACGAAGCTGGTGACCGTACACGAGCCGATTCCGTGACGGGGGCGGGCGTGATCCCCGGCGAGCTGCTGCCCGGTACGGGCGATGTGACGATCAACCCCGGCCGACCCGTGCGCACCCTCCCGGTGCTCAACACCGGGGACCGGCCGGTCCAGGTCGGCTCGCACTACCACTTCGCCGAGGCGAACCCGGCGCTGGAGTTCGACCGGGCGGCGGCCTGGGGGCACCGGCTCGGGATACCCGCCGGCACCTCGGTGCGGTTCGAGCCGGGCATCGGCCGGGACGTCGACCTGGTGCCGCTCGGCGGCGCCCGGATCGTCCCCGGACTGCGCGGCGAGTGCGCCGGCCCGCTGGACCCGCCCGACCCCGACCCCGACCCCGATTCCGATCCCGTCCTCGATCCGGTCCCGCCGGAGCCCGCCGGGGAGGGCTCGTGAGCACCCTGGACCGGCGCCGGTACGCCGCCCTCTACGGTCCCACCGTCGGCGACCGGGTCCGGCTCGCCGACACCAACCTGCTGATCGAGGTCGAGCAGGACCACTGCGGGTACGGCGACGAGGCGGTCTTCGGCGGCGGCAAGGTGATCCGCGAGTCGATGGGGCAGTCCCTGGTCACCCGCGCCAACGGCGCCCCGGACACGGTGATCACCGGCGCGCTGGTGCTGGACTACTGGGGCGTGGTCAAGGCCGACGTCGGGATCCGGGACGGCCGGATCGTCGGGCTCGGCAAGACCGGCAACCCGGACACCATGGACGGGGTGCACCCCGAGCTGGTGATCGGGCCGGGCACCGAGATCATCTCCGGCAACGGCCGGATCCTCACCGCCGGTGCGATCGACAGCCACGTACACCTGATCTGCCCGCAGATCCTGGAGACCGCGCTGGCCAGCGGCATCACCACGATCATCGGTGGCGGTACCGGCCCGGCCGAGGGGACCAAGGCGACCACGGTCACCCCGAACCCCTGGTATCTGGGGCGGATGCTGGAGGCGCTCGACCCCTGGCCGGTCAACGTGCTGCTGCTCGGCAAGGGCAACACGGTCAGCGAGGAGTCGCTCTGGGAGCAGCTCCGCGGCGGGGCCGGCGGCTTCAAGCTGCACGAGGACTGGGGCACCACCCCGGCCGCGATCGACGCCTGCCTGCGGGTCGCCGACGCCTCCGGGGTGCAGGTCGCGATCCACACCGACACGCTCAACGAGGCCGGCTTCGTCGAGGACACCCTACGGGCGATCGGCGGCCGGTCGATCCACGCGTACCACACCGAGGGGGCGGGCGGCGGGCACGCGCCGGACATCATCCGGGTCGCCGCCGAGCCGAACGTGCTGCCGTCGTCGACCAACCCGACCCGGCCGTACACCCGGAACACCCTCGACGAGCACCTCGACATGCTGATGGTCTGCCACCATCTCAACCCGACCGTGCCGGAGGACCTGGCGTTCGCGGAGAGCCGGATCCGGCCCAGCACCATGGCCGCCGAGGACGTGCTGCACGACCTCGGCGCGATCTCGATGATCGGCTCGGACTCGCAGGCGATGGGGCGGGTCGGCGAGGTGATCCTGCGTACCTGGCAGACCGCGCACGTGATGAAGGCCCGGCGTGGCCCGCTGCCCGGTGACGGCGCCGCCGACAACGCGCGGGCCCGCCGGTACGTCGCCAAGTACACGATCTGTCCGGCCGTCGCGCACGGCATCGACGCCGAGGTGGGCTCGGTCGAGCCGGGCAAGCTCGCCGACCTGGTGCTCTGGGACCCGGCCTTCTTCGGGGTACGCCCGCACCTGGTGCTCAAGGGCGGCATGATCGCGCTCGGCCAGATGGGCGACGCCAACGCCTCGATCCCGACGCCGCAGCCGATGCTGCCCCGGCCGATGTTCGGCTCCTACGGCGCGGCACCCGCCGCGACCAGCCTCGCCTTCGTGGCCCCGGCCGCCATCGACGCGCTGCTCGCCGACCGGATCGGGATCCGCCGGGCGTTGGCCCCGGTCGCCGACACGAGGTCGCGGGGCAAAACCGACCTGCCCGGCAACGACGCCCTGCCGCGCATCGAGGTGGAGCCGGACACCTTCACGGTACGCATCGACGGTGCGGTCGTGGAGCCCGAGCCGGCGGTCGAGCTGCCGATGGCCCAGCGCTACTTCCTCTTCTGAGGACCCGACCGCCATGACCGGACTCGCCACCCTGCTGGTGCTCGCCGACGGCCGGTTGCCCGCCGGCGGCCACGCCCACTCGGGCGGGCTGGAGGCGGCGGTGACCGGTGGCCGGCTCCGGGACCTGACCGGCCTCGCCGGATTCCTCCGGGGCCGGCTCGGCACCACCGGCCGGGTCACCGCCGCCTTCGCCGCCGCCGCCTGCGCCGCCGTCACCGGGGACCCCGACGGCCACCGACTCGACGCGCTGGACGAGGGGCTGGACGCCCGTACCCCCTCCCCCGCGCTGCGCCGGGCGTCCCGGGCACAGGGCCGGGCCCTGCTGCGCGCCGGTCGGGCGATCTGGTCGGTCGACCCGGCCCGCCGGGACCGGCACCATCCGGTCGCGCTCGGCATCGTGGCGGCGACGGCCGGACTCGCCCCGGTCGAGGCGGCGCTCGCCGGGGCGTACGGGACGGTCAGCGGCCCGGCCAGTGCCGCCGTACGGCTGCTCGGGCTGGACCCGTACGCCGTGCACGCGCTGCTCGCCGAGCTGGCCGGCCCGTGCGACCGGCTGGCCGCACTCGCCGCCGCCGGGGCGGACGATCCGGTCGACCGGCTGCCCGCCGACTCCGCCCCGCTGCTGGAGATCGGTGCCGAGGTTCACGCGAGCTGGGAGGTGCGTCTCTTTGCATCCTGACCGACCCGACCACGAAACCGGCATCCGCCGACAACCCGACGGCGGAATGCCGCAACAACACACCGACAACGGGATCCCGCACCAGCACACCGACAACGGGATCCCGCACCAGCACACCGACGGCGGAGTCCCGCAGCAACACACCGACGGTGGAATGCGGCACGGACACGACGATGATGTGGTTCCGCACCGGCACCCGGACCCGGACGTCGACCCCCATCCCCCACTGGGGCGGTCGGCGCGGAGCGGAGCGGTCCGGGTCGGCATCGGCGGCCCGGTCGGCTCGGGCAAGACCGCCCTGGTCGCGGCGCTCTGCCGCACCCTCGCCGACGAACTGCGGCTGGCCGTGGTCACCAACGACATCTACACCACCGAGGATGCCGACTTCCTGCTCCGCAACGGCGTACTGCCGGCCGAGCGGATCCGGGCGGTGGAGACCGGCTGCTGCCCGCACACCGCGATCCGGGACGACATCTCGGCCAACCTCGACGCGGTGGAGGAACTGGAGGTACTGCTCGGGCCGCTGGACCTGATCCTGGTGGAGAGCGGTGGGGACAACCTCACCGCCACCTTCAGCCGAGGGCTGGTGGACCGGCAGATCTTCGTGGTCGACGTGGCCGGCGGGGACAAGGTGCCCCGCAAGGGTGGCCCGGGGGTGACCGGCGCGGACCTGCTGGTGGTGAACAAGACCGACCTCGCCCCGCTGGTCGGCGCCGACCTGTCGGTGATGGCCCGGGACGCGTCCGCCCGGCGCGGCCCGCTGCCGACCGTCTTCCTCTCCCTGGTGGAGGATCCGGCCGCCAGCCCGGTCGCCGACTGGATCCGCACCCTGCTGCCGGCGCCGGCGGTGCCGGTGGACGACCGCCCGGGACACCCGGGCTGATGCGGGCACTGGCCCGGATCGTCGCCGAGGCCGACCCGCCGCGCGGAACCCGGCTGACCGTGCTGCGCGGCGAACCGCCACTGCTGCCGCGCCGGACCGGACCGGTCGGCCCGGCGGACCCGGACCGCGAGGTCGAACTGCACCTCGTCGGCGGGGCGGCCGGCCCGCTCGGCGGCGACCGGCTGCGGATCGAGATCGAGGTCGGGCCGGGGGCGCGACTCTGCGTACGGAGTGTCGCCGCCTCGCTGGCGCTGCCGGCGCGGGACGGTGCCGAGTCCCGGCTCGCCGTACGGGCCCGGGTGGCGGCCGGTGGACGACTGCGCTGGCTGCCCGAACCGCTGATCGGGGCGGCCGGCTGTGCGCACCGGACCGACTCCCGGGTCGAACTCGCCGAGGGTGCGGCGCTGTACTGGCGGGAGGAACTGGTCTGCGGCCGGCACGCCGAGCCGGTCGGCGACGTACGGCTGGAGATGACGGCGCGGTACGGCGGCCGTACGCTGCTGCGCAACGATCTCGCGGTCGGGCCCGGCGCGGCCGGCTGGTCCGGCCCGGCGGTGCTCGGCGGCGGCCGGGCGGTCGGCTCGGTGCTGCTGGTCGACCCGGCCTGGACCGAAACTCCGCCACCCCGGCCGGCCCCCTGCGACCCGGTGGCGGCACCCGGTTCCGGCGCACCGGACCGGGCCGGGCCGTCCGGCGGGACTCCACCGGAGCGGGCGGGACCGTCCGGGACGGCGTCACCGGAGGCGGGGGTGGCGGCGGCGGTGCTGCCGCTGGCCGGCGGCCCGGCCGTGCTGGTCAGTGCGGTCGGCGCGGACGCGCGGGCGGTCCGGGCCCGACTCGACCGGGCGCTCGACCGGCCAGCCGGCGCGGTGGAAGCGGGCGGCAGAGCGGCATATCGACACGTACCCGGGCATGCTGTCACGTAGTGTGACGGCATGCCTGCGGTGCCCTGGTGGGCGGTTTTCTCGGCGGCGGCCCTCCCGGTGCTGCTGGTGATCGGATGGACCGTCGCGGCCGTACGGCAACCACCCGGCTACGACCCCTGGGGAGACACGGTCAGCTCACTCTCCTCCTACGGGATGCTGGACCGGCAGATCCTGATCGGCTGCCTGGCCGGGCTCGGGGTGGCCCACCTGGTCACCGCGATCGGCCTGCGCCCGGTCCGCACCGCCGCCCGACTGGTGTACGGCCTCGGCGGGGTGGCCACGGTCCTGGTGGCGGCGGTGCCGAAGACCGACGCCCAGACTCCCCGGGCGCACGGCGTCTCCGCGGTGGTCGCCTTCGTGGCCCTGGCCGCCTGGCCGGCGGTGGCCGCCCTGCCGCTACTGCGCCCCGGTCGGATCGGGCGCCGGCAGCTCGGGCCCCGGCACGACCGGCCGGGCGAGCCCGGTCACCCCCCGGCGGACCGGACGGCGACCTGGGCGGCGGACCGGACGGCGGACCGCCCATGGGTACTGCGTCCGGCGGTCGGCACCGCCGTCTCGCTGGTGATGCTCGGCCTCGGCCTGTGGCTGGCGCTGCAACTGCCCGACGGCGGTTGGGCGGGGCTGGCCGAACGGCTGACCGCCGGCACGGAGGCGCTCTGGCCGCTGATCGTGGTGCTGACCCTGTTCCGTCGGACCCGTCGGACCCGTCGGCGACCGGCGACGGCACGCCGATCGGCGTGATCGGGAGGGTGGGTGCCGGCCGTTCGCCGACACCCACCGCAGATCCCGATCACGCCGATGGATCACCGGCCCGAATCAGTCCGGTGGATCAGTAGACCTGTACGCCGTACGCGTTGAGCGCCTCGACGACCGGCTGGAAGTACGTCGTGCCGCCGGTGCTGCAGTTGCCGCTGCCGCCCGAGGTCAGGCCGAGCGCCGTGTTGCCGGCGAAGAGCGGGCCGCCGCTGTCGCCCGGCTGGGCGCAGACGGTGGTCCGGATCAGGCCGGAGACGGTGCCGCTGCCCTGGTAGGTGACGGTCGCGTTGAGCGCGGTCACCCGGCCGCTGCGCAGCCCGGTGGTGCTGCCGCTGCGCTGCACCGACTGGTTGACGGTCGGGTTGGCCGCACCGGTGATGTCCCGGCTGCCGCTGTACAGCCAGACGTCACCCGGCTGCTGCGCGGTGCTGTTGTACCGCACGATCCCGTAGTCGTTGCCGGGGAAGCTGCTGCCGGCCCGGGTGCCGATCACGGAGCCGCCGGAGCTGCTCGACCAGTTCGCCCCGGCGTTGGTGCAGTGGCCGGCGGTGAGGAAGTAGTAGGTGCTGCCGCTGCGGACGTTGAAGCCGAGCGAGCACCGGCTGCCGCTGGTGTAGATCGCCTGGCCGCCGGAGATGGTGGTGCTCAGCGTGCCGGGGATCGACTGGATCCGGACGGCACCGCCGAAGCGCGCCGTGACCGACTTGATCTTGGCGAGCTTGGCACCGGTGACCGTGCTGTCCACGTCGACCGCAACCTGGTTGCTGACCGGGTCGACGTACCACGCGGTGCCCGGGATCCGGGCCGACCTGTCCAACTCGGCGGTGACCTGGGCCAGTTCGGCCGCACCGCGGGTGACGACCTTGGCGGTCGCCCCGGAGGCCCGGACCTGGCGGGCCGCCGCCTCGTCGGTCACGGTGACGACCATCTTGCCGTCGGCGCCGAGGTAGGTGCCGGCGGACCGGGCGCCGAGCCGCTCGGAGAGCGCCGTCGCGGCCTCCGGGCTGGCGACCGGGGCAGCCTGCGCCGGTACGCCGATCAGCATGCCGGCGACGAGTGAGCCCGCCGCGGACGCGATCGCGACAAGGCGGATCGATGACCTTGTGGGTCGCATGTAGAGCCTCCCAAGGGGGGTTTGGAGGTGTCTGCGCCGAGTTGGCACATGTGATACGAGTATTCAGACATCTAAGATCATGAACAAGATGCCTAACATATCGCCTGCAACAGGGCGTTCGCCTTATGGTCAGCTCCGTTGTGGAGACTCAGGCCGCTCTATATGATTCGCCCACCCCCAGCTGGCTCAGGCAACCGCGATCCGGAGGCCGCCCATGTCCGCTCCCCGCCGTACCGCCACCCTCCTCTCCACCCTCCTCGCCACCGTCGTGCTCGTCGGCTCGGTCGGGCTCGTCGCCGGCCCGGCGCAGGCCGACCCCGGCCCACCGCCCGCCTCGATGGCCAGCCTGGGTGACTCGATCACCCGGGGATTCAACGCCTGCGGGTGGTACGTCGACTGCCCGTCCCGCTCCTTCAGCACCGGTGACGACTCCGGGGTGAACAGCCACTACCTGCGGATTCGGGCGGTGAACCCGGCGATCGCCGGCCGCAACCACAACGACGGACGCTCCGGCGCCAAGTCCGCGGACATGGCCGGCCAGGCCGACACCGCCGTCTCGCAGGGCGTCGGCTACGTGACGATGCTGATCGGCGCGAACGACGCCTGCACCAGCTCCGAGTCGGGCATGACCCCGGTGGGCACCTTCCGGAGCAACATCGACGCCGCGCTCGGCCGGCTGCGGTCCGGGCTGCCGAACGCCCGGGTGTTCGTGATCAGCGTGCCCGACATCCAGCGACTCTGGTCGGTCGGCCGGGGCAGCGCCGCCGCCCGTACGGCGTGGTCGCTCTTCGGCATCTGCCAGTCGATGCTGGCCAGCCCGACCTCCAACGCCCAGGCCGACGTGGACCGGCGCAACCGGGTACGCCAGCGGGTGGTCGACTACAACAGCCAGCTCGCCGCGGCCTGCGCCGCGTACGGGTCGAACTGCGTCTTCGACGGCAACGCGGTGTTCAACTATCCGTTCACGCTCGGCCAGTTGTCCGGCTGGGACTACTTCCACCCGAACGCGTCCGGGCAGCGGGTGCTGGCCGAGATCTCGTACGGCGCCGGGTTCCGCTGGTAGCCGCCGGCCGGCCGGGCTATCCGGCCCGGTCCGGTGGTGGGCGGTAACCGACGAGTCCGTCCCCGGTCGCCACCACCAGCACCCCGGGAAGCGCGACGAGGTCGGTCACCGGTGCGGCCATCTCGATGGTCTGGCCCGGTCGTCCCGGCTCGCCGACGGGCTGCCACCGCAGCACGCTGCCGTCCGCCGCCACCAGCCAGCTGGTCCGGTCCGCCCGGACGACGGCCAGCGAGCGCACCGGCCGGGTGGCGGTCAGCACGACGACGGGCTCCGGCGGCAGCCCGTCGAGGACCGGAGGGGCCGGGCCGGCGGGCCCACCGCCGGCCCCGGCCCCGGCCCCGGCCCCGGCCTCGGCATCGGCGAGGCGGCCGGCCCCGGCAGCGGCACCGGCCTCGGCGTCGACATCGGCCTCGCCGAGGCGGCCGGCCCGGATCGACCGGACCAGCTCGGTGACGTCGGCGCAGCGGACCTGCCCGTTCCGGCCGGCTCCGAAGACCAGGCCGCGGCCGTGCACCGTCGCGGCCAGCACGGCGTATGCGGCACCGCCGAAACCGTCCAGCACCGGCCACCCGGACGGCTCCCGGGCGTCGAGTTCCCAGAGTCGTACGGTGTCGTCCTCGGCGGCGGTCAATCCGACCGGTACCCCGGCCAGCTCGCCGACCGCCAGCCCCCGGATCCGGCCGGTGTGCCCGGTGGCCGGCCCGTCCAGCCGGCCCGTGGCGACGTCGACCCGGAACAGCGCGGCCCCGTCGGCCAGCAGCAGCACCCGACGGCCGTCCAGCAGCGCCACGGCGAGCGGCCCCACCGGCGTGGGCCCCGAGACGCCCACCGCCGCCGCCCCGGGTCGGCCCGGATCACGCCCGATCGGCAGGGCGGCGATCCGCTCCCCGGTGGCCGGATCCCAGAGCCGGACATGGTCGGCTCCGGCCTCGGCCAGCAGCGGGTGCTCGCCGGGGACCAGCGTCCCACCCGCCGGAGTCCCGGCAAGCGGCAACTCGACCTCGGCCCCGGTCGTCGGCTCGAATCCCCGGACCGGGTGCCCGGGCGAGGCCGCGAGGAGTAGCGGAGCGGCCACCGACCCGCCGGCCCCGAGGCGGGGCCCGGGGAGATCCGGAGGAGCCGTCGACCCGTCCTCCCGGTCGGCGGGCGGAGGGTCGCGGCGGAACGGGTACGGCCGCTCCGGATCCCAGACCCAGACCAGCCCCGCACCGTCCCCGGTGACCAGCATCGGCCGACCGTCGATCTCGGCCCCGATCGTCCGGGTCGGCGCCGCCTCGTACGGGTAGCGGAACGCCTCGCCGAGTTGCCGGCCGGTCTCCGGCAGCCAGGCCCGTACGGTCGCGTCGTCGCCGCTCCACAGCACGGCACGCCCGCCGAGCCGGCCGGCGAGTACGGAGTTGACCTGGCCGGTGTGCCCGGTGAACGCCGGTCCGAGCGGTCGCCCGGCGCGCAGGTCCCAGCCCTGGGCCACCCGGCCTGCGGCGCCGAGCAGGACCTGCCGGCCGGAGTGCTCCGCGAAGGTCAGCACGGTCACCAGCCCGGCGACCTCGAAGTCGTACCCGCCGAGCGGCTCGACCCGGACGGCGTCGCCGGCCGACGTCGACGCCAGCCGCCACAGCGAGACCCGGCCGGTGCTGGTGCCGACCGCCAGCACGGCGCCCTCGCCCGCCTCGGTCGCGGCCAGGACGCTGATCCGGTCGCTGCCGGTGCGCAGCGTGCGCACCCGGGCGCCCCGGTCGGCGCCGAGCGACCAGATCTCCAGGTGCGGTGAGCCGCCGGTCAGCACCGCGAACGGGCGGCCGGCCAGCGCGACGGTCGCCAGGGAGCGCACGTCGCCGCACCACTGCCGCCAGCGGGACCGGCCGGTGTCGAGGTCGCTCACCTGGAGATAGCCGGCCCCGGCGCCCGAGACGACCAACTGCTCGCCGTCGATCCGGGTCGTCGCGGACGACCGCGCGTGCGCCCGTTCGTCCACCGCGCCGACGAGCGCACCGTCGGGCAGGTCGAGCACCACCCGGGCCCCGGCGTAGCTGGTGACGAGGGCGCGGGGGCGTCCGGTCCGGTCGTCGGTGAAGCCGACCAGCGCGGTGACCCAGGCCGGCACCGGCTGGTACGGCCCGGGTCGCGCCGGCAGTGGTCGTGGTCGCCGGCCGGCGGCGCCCCAGCTCCAGAGCGGTACGCCGGTCCAGGGTGGTGGACCGGTCCGGGCCGGTTCGGCGACGCCGGGCCGGACGGACCGCTGCGGGGTACGCCCCGCTGTCCCGTCGGTCATCGGCGGCGCGCCGTCCCGGGATGCCGCCCGTCCGGCTGGGCGATGGCCGGAGAAAACGGAAACACGATCGTGGCGATCTCTCGTGGCGGCTAGGCCGGCGCCAGATCCACGTCAGCGGGATCGGATGGCGAGCCGACCGGAGGGAGGGGCGGAGAAGTGACCGGGCGATGCCAGCGCATCGACGATCATTTACCGCATCTTAGTCCGGCCGGCAGGTCGGTCCGGACCCCGCGAAAGGAGCGGCATGCCCGACACGGGTGGCATGCCGGACACGGGCGGCAGCTCCGGACCGACCGGAGATCCCGCTGCTCCGCCCCGCGCCGACTAGACCGAGAGCAGCGAGTGCACCGACGGATCCCGCAGGTCGGTCCGGTCACCGGACCGGACCACCTCACCGGCGTCCAGGATCACGAACCGGTCGGCGAGCCGCAGTGCCAGGTCCAGGTACTGCTCGACCAGCAGGATGGCGAGCCCGAGTTCGTTGTGCAGCCGCTGTACCGCCTCCTCGATCTCCAGGATGATCGACGGCTGGATGCCCTCGGTCGGCTCGTCCAGCAGCAGCATCTTCGGCCGGCTGACCAGGGCACGGGCGATGGCGAGTTGCTGCTGCTGCCCGCCGGAGAGGAAGCCGGCCCGGCGCTTCAGCAGCCCCGGCAGCGCCGGGAAGAGGTCGAGGGCCTCGTCCACCGCCCCCCGGCTGACCTGGCCGGCCGCCTCCGCCGCCACCTGGAGGTTCTCCCCGACGGTGAGCTGCGGGAAGGTCTCGTGGCCGGGCGGTACGTAGCCGAGTCCCCGGCGTACCCGCTCGTGGGTCTTCAGCCCGGTGATCTCCTCCCCGGCGAAGTGCACCCGGCCGGCCCGGACCGGCAGTACGCCCATGATCGCCTTGAGCAGGGTCGTCTTGCCGACCCCGTTGCGCCCCATCACGCAGACCAGGGAGCCGGCCGGCGCCGCCAGGTCCACCCCGAAGAGCACCTGCGCCCGCCCGTACGCCACGTCCAGGCCCTGCACGGTCAGCATCACGACGCCTCCTTGACCAGCTCGGCGCTCTCCTTGCGGGTCCGGCCGAGATAGACCTCCTGCACCCGGGGATCGGCCTGCACCTGCGCCACCGTCCCCTCGCAGAGCAGCCGGCCCTCGTGCAGCACCGTCACCGTGCTGGCGAACCGGCGCAGGAAGTCCATGTCGTGTTCCACCACGATCACGGTGTGCTCCTTCGCGACCTGCCGGAGCAGCTCGCCGGTGCGGGCCCGCTCGTCCCGGCTCATCCCGGCCACCGGCTCGTCCAGCAGCAGCAGGCTGGGCCGCTGGGCGAGCAGCATGCCGATCTCCAGCCACTGCCGCTGCCCGTGCGAGAGCACCCCGGCCGGCCGGTCGGCCAACTCGGCCAGCCCCGTGGTCTCCAGCGCCGCCGCCACCTGGTCGGCGACGCCCCGGCGACGCCGCAGCAGGGTGCCGAGCGGGCGCCGGAACGTCGCGGCCAGGTCCAGGTTCTCCACTACGGTCAACTGCTCGAAGACGACCGACGTCTGGAAGGTACGGCCGATGCCGAGCCGGACGATCTGGTGCTCCCGCCGCCCCAGCAGCTCCGTACCGGCGAAGCGGACCGAGCCGGCGGCGGGTCTGGTCAGCCCGGTGATCACGTCGATCAGGGTGGTCTTGCCGGCCCCGTTCGGCCCGATCAGGAAGCGCAGCTCACCGGCGCCGACCGTGAAGTCGAGATCGGTGATCGCCCGGAAGCCGGAGAAGAGCACGTTCAGCCCGCGTACCCGGAGCAGCTCGGTCATGCCGGCTCCTCCGCCCGGTTGGCGGCCGCCACCGACACCCCGGCCGGGGAGCGCTCGACCGGTGCGACCGGGACGACGGAGTCGACGGGGCCGCGTCCGTTCGCCGCCGGGGTACCCGACGGGACCGGAGCCGCGACGGCCCGGCCCGGGCGGCGGCGCCGGTGCCGGACGGCGGCCCGGAGGTCGGCGGCGAGCCCGGCGAGCCCGCGCGGCGCCCAGAGCATCACCACCACGAACATCGCGCCCTGGAGATAGATCCAGTTGTCCGCCGACTCCTCGCTGAAGATGGTCTTGGCGTAGTTGACCAGCAGGGCGCCGCCGACCGCGCCGGCCAGCGAGAACCGGCCGCCGATCGCCACCCCGATCAGCAGTTCGAGCGAGGCGACGATGCCCAGGTTGGCCGGGCTGAGCAGGCCGACCATCGGCACGAAGAGCGCACCGGCGATCCCGGCCATCCCGGCGGAGACGGCGAAGGCGATGGTCTTCACCACGGCCGGCTCGTAGCCGAGGAAGCGCACCCGGTCCTCACCGTCGCGCACGGCGAGGAGCAACTGCCCGAAGCGGCTGCGGCTCAACTGCCAGGCGAGCAGGAACATCGCCCCGAGCACACCCACCACGACCAGGTAGAGGATCCGCTTGTCGCCCGGCTGGTAGAGGTCCAAGCCGTAGAACATCTGGAAGTTGGTCAGCCCGTTCGTGCCGCCGGTCAGCCCCTGCTGGCCGACCAGCAGGATCACGAACGCGGCGGCCAGCGCCTGGGAGAGCACGGCGAAGTAGGCGCCCCGGACCCGCTGCCGGAACACCAGCAGGCCGAGCAGCACCGCGACGGTGACCGGCAGCAGCACCACCATGGCGAGCGCGAAGGCCGGGTTGGCGAAGGGCCGCCAGAGCGCCGGCAGGCTCTCCACCCCGCTCCAGACCATGAAGTCCGGCAGCCCGCCGGGACCGGCCTCGCGCAGCTTCAGGTGCATGCCCATGGCGTAGCCGCCGAGGCCGAAGAAGACGCCCTGGCCGAGGGTGAGCATCCCGCCCCGGCCCCAGGCCAGGCCGATCCCGACCGCGACGATGGCGTAGCAGAGGTACTTGCCGAGCAGGTCCAGCCGGAACGGCGAGAGCACCGCCGGAGCGACCAGTACCAGCAGCAGGCCGACCGCGACGAAGAGCGCCGGGCCGGTCAGCCGGCGCCGCAGCGGGCCGCCCGGCCGGTCCGGTGCGACCGCGACCGCCCCGGTCACGACAGTGCCCGGGTACGCACGACGAACATCCCCTGCGGGCGGAGCTGGAGGAAACCGATGATCACGGCGAACACCACCACCTTGGCGAAGCTGGCCCCGTTGTCGACCCAGAATTCGACGAAGCTGTTCAGGATGCCGAGGGCGAAGGCGGCGATGACCGCGCCCCGGAGTTGTCCGAGGCCGCCGGCGACGACCACCAGGAACGCGTCCACGATGTAGTTGGTGCCGAGGGTGGGCCCGACCGGGCCGATCAGGGTGAGCGCCACCCCGGCGACCCCGGCCAGGCCGGAGCCGATGAAGAAGGTGAGCTGGTCGACCCGTTCGGTGGCCACCCCGCTGACCGCGGCGAGCTGCCGGTTCTGCATCACCGCGCGCATCCGCCGGCCGTGCCGCAGCCGGGTCAGGTAGAGCCAGATCGCCAGCACGCAGCCGACCGCGAGCACCATGATGAAGACCCGGTTGTACGGCAGGCGTACCCCGCCGAGGTCGAGGCCGCCGGTGAGCCAGCCCGGTGCGCGTACCTGCACGTTCGGCGCGCCGAAGATGTCCCGGGCGACCTGTTGCAGGACCAGGCTGATCCCCCAGGTGAGCAGCAGGGTGTCCAGCGGTCTGCCGTAGAAGTGCCGGATCGCCAGCCGTTCGAGGATCAGCCCGAGCACCCCGGCAACGGCGAACGCCAACGGCAGGGCGACCAGCACCGACTGGGTGCCGACCAGCGGTTGCAGCAGGTACGCCGTGTAGGCGCCGGCCATGATGAACTCGCCGTGGGCCATGTTGATCACGCCCATCTGGCCGAACGTGAAGGTCAGACCGAGGGCGATCAGGAGCAGCACCGCTCCGATGCTCGCCCCGATCACCAGTTGGTTGAGTGTCGCCATGGCGCCGGCGCCTCCGTCCCGGTTTCGCGGCCGTCAGTCGGGGATCTGTCCGGTGTTCAGGAGAGGCCGGCCGCCCACGGGTAGCCCTTCAGGTAGGGGTCGGGCTTGATCGGCTTGCCGGAGTTCCAGACCTCGCGGATCTGGCCGTCCGGCTGGACCAGCCCGATCCGGGCGGTCTTGAAGACGTGCTGGTTCTCGCCGTCGATGGTGACGGTCCCCTCCGGGGTCTCCAGCGAGATCCCGGCCGACGCCTTCTTCACCGCCTCGACGTCGACGCTGCCCGCCTTCTTCACCGCCTCCGCCCAGAGGTGCACGGCGTTGTAGCCGGCCTCCATCGGGTCGGAGGTGACCTTGGCGGCGCCGTACTTGGCCTTGAACGCCTTCACGAAGGTCTCGTTCCGGGCCCCGGCCGTGGTCTGGTAGTAGTTCCAGGCCACCAGGTGTCCGGCGACGTTCTCCGGGCCGATGCCGACGACCTCCTCCTCGGCGACGCTGACCGAGACGGTCGGCATCGCCTCGGCGGTGATGCCGCTGCTGCGCAGCTGCTTGAAGAAGGCGACGTTGCTGTCCCCGTTCAGGGTGTTGAAGACCGCGTCCGGCCTGGCCTGCTGGAGCTTGTTCACCACCGTGCTGTATTCGGTGTGCCCGAGCGGGGTGTACTCCTCGCCGAGCACGGTCATCCCGTTCGCCGCCGCGTACGCCTTGATGATCTTGTTCGCGGTACGCGGGAAGACGTAGTCGCTGCCGACCAGGAAGACGGTCTTCTTCCCCTGCTCCCTGAGGTAGTCCAGGCCGGGCACGATCTGCTGGTTGGTGGTCGCCCCGGTGTAGAAGATGTACGGCGAACTCTCCAGCCCCTCGTACTGGACCGGATACCAGAGCAGCGCCCTGTTCCGCTCGAAGACCGGCAGCATCGCCTTGCGACTGGCCGAGGTCCAGCCGCCGAAGACGGTGGCGACCCGGTCGGCGGAGATCAGCTTCTGCGCCTTCTCGGCGAAGGTGGGCCAGTCCGAGGCGCCGTCCTCGACGACCGGTTCGAGCTTCTTCCCGAGCAACCCACCGGCGGCGTTGATCTCCTCGATGGCGAGCAGTTCGGCATCCCGTACGGTCACCTCGCTGATCGCCATGGTGCCGCTCAACGAGTGCAGGATGCCGACCTTGATGGTGCTTCCACTGCCAGCACCCGACGCCGTCGTCGGATCTTCGGCACATCCGCCCGCGGCCAGCAACACCGCCGCCGCGACCAGCATGACCAGCCGGTTCCGCACGCCTCGTGGCATCCGCCTCTCCCCTTTCGCCGCAGGACTGCTGCGTAGTGCCACGAACCGTAGGAATGCTGGATTTCATGAATCTGAGTGCATCGATGTCTGTCGTGTTAACGAACCCTCACAACGCAGTTCGATCACCGGAGTCACGCAGACGGTACGCACCCCGGCTATACATCCGGTGTATACCCGTGGTGTAGAGTCCCCCGCATGTCGATCGGACAGACTTTCCTGGGCCTGCTGGAGGCCAGCCCACGGCACGGCTACGAGCTGAAACGGGTCTACGACGAACGCTTCGGCCAGGGCCGACCGCTGCACTACGGGCAGGTCTACTCGACGCTGGCCCGGCTGCTGAAGAGCGGTCTGGTCACCGTCGACGGCGTGGAGCCCGGCGCCGGCCCGGAGCGCAAGCGCTACGCCATCACCGCCGCCGGGGTCACCGACGTGCAGCACTGGCTGGCCCGGCCGGAGAAGCCCGACACCTACCTGCAGAACACCCTCTACGCCAAGGTCGTGCTCGGGCTGCTCACCGGCCGCGACGCCGCCGACATCCTGGACGTGCAGCGCGCCGAGCACCTGCGGCTGATGCGTACCCTCACCCGGCGCAAGGCCGACGGCGACCTCGCCGACCAGCTCATCTGCGACTTCGCGCTCTTCCACCTGGAGGCCGACCTGCGGTGGCTGGAGCTGACCGCCGCCCGCCTCGACCAGCTCGCCGCCACCCTCTCCGCCGACCCACCCGCCGCACGCTCCGGTTCGGCACAGCGGGACGGCGACCCGACCGGATCCGAGGTGTCGGCATGACCGCCGAGGAACAGCCGCTGCTGGCCGCGGTCGCGCTGCACAAGGCGTACGGGACGACCCCGGCGCTGGACGGGGCGAGCCTGGCGATCCGGGCCGGCGAGGTGGTGGCCGTGATGGGTCCCTCCGGCTCCGGCAAGTCGACCCTGCTGCACTGCCTGGCCGGGATCGTCCGGCCGGACGCCGGTGCGGTGCGCTACCGCGACCGGGAACTCTCCGCCATGTCCGACGCCGAACGCAGCGCGCTGCGCCGCAGCGAGTTCGGCTTCGTGTTCCAGTTCGGCCAACTGGTGCCCGAACTGAGCTGCCTGGAGAACGTCGCGCTGCCGCTGCGGCTGGCCGGGGTACGCCGCCGCGAGGCCGAGCGCCGGGCGGCGCAGTGGCTGGACCGACTGGAGGTCACCGACGTGGCCGGACAGCGTCCCGGCGAGGTCTCCGGCGGGCAGGGGCAGCGGGTCGCGGTGGCCCGGGCCCTGGTCAGCGCGCCCCGGGTCGTCTTCGCCGACGAGCCGACCGGTGCGTTGGACTCGCTCAACGGCGAGCAGGTGATGCGGCTGCTCACCGGGGCGGCCCGGGAGGCCGCCGCCGCCGTCGTGCTGGTCACGCACGAGCCACGGGTCGCCGCGTACGCCGACCGGGAGGTCGTGGTGCGCGACGGTCGTACCCGCGAAACCGTGCTGGCGGACCGATGAGCCGGCACCGCAGCACCGGGTGGGCGGCGGACCTCGCCCTCGGCGCCCGGCTGGTCTTCGCCGGTGGCCGCAACGGGCTGCTGCGCACCCTGATGACTGCCGTCGGGGTGGGCCTCGGGGTGGCCCTGCTGCTGACCAGCACCTCCGTCTCCACCATGCTCGACGGGCGGTCGGAGCGGAACGCCGCCCGCGACGACCAGTTCTTCGGCTCCGCGCAGCCACCGCCCGGCGACCGGACCCTGCTCGTCACGGCGGCCGACACCGTCTACCGCAACGAGGTGATCCGGGGCCGCCTGCTCCAGCCCGACGGCGCGCATCCACCGGTGCCACCCGGGCTGACCCGGCTCCCCGGCCCCGGTGAGCTGGTCGTCTCTCCCGCGCTGGCCCGGCTCCTCGACTCGCCGGACGGGGCGCTGCTCCGGCCCCGGCTGGATCATCCCGTCGTCGGCACCATCGCCGACGAGGGCCTCTCCGGGCCCAACGAGTACGCCTACTACCTCGGCACCGACCAGCTCCGGCCGGGCGGCCCCACGATGCGGATCGACCACTTCGGTTCCGAGTCGAGCAGCGAGGGGCTGGACCCCGTGCTGATGCTGCTCGTCCTGATCATCTTCGTGGTGCTGCTGCTGCCGATCGCGGTCTTCATCGCCGCCGCCGTACGCTTCGGCGGCGAGGCCCGGGACCGGCGACTCGCGGCGCTCCGGCTGGTCGGCGCGGACGCGGTGACGACCCGCCGGGTCGCGGCCGGGGAGGCACTGGTCGGCGCGCTCTTCGGACTCCTGGCCGGTGCGGCCTTCTTCCTGCTCGGCCGGCAACTCGTCGAACAGGTCACCCTGGAGGGGATCAGCGTCTTCGCCGGGGACGTCCGGCCGAGCCCGGCGCTGGCTGTCCTGATCGTCCTGGCGGTGCCCGCCGTCGCCGTCGCGGTCGCCCAGCTCGCGCTGCGCCGGATCGTCGTCGAACCGCTCGGCGTGGTACGCCGCTCCGCGAGTCGCCGACGCCGGCTCTGGTGGCGGTTGACCGTGCCGATCGTCGGCGTCGCGCTGCTCGCCCCGCTGCACGGCGGGATCGACCAGACCGGTGGCCCGGTCAACCAGGTCCAGGTGATCACCGGAGTCGCCCTGCTCCTGGTCGGCGTCGCCGCGCTGCTGCCCTGGCTGGTCGAGTCCGTGGTCGGTCGGCTCCGCGGCGGCACCGTCTCCTGGCAGCTCGCCATCCGCCGGCTGCAACTCGACAGCGAGTCCTCGGCCCGGATGGTGAGCGGCGTCGCGGTCGCGGTGGCCGGCGGGATCGCGCTACAGATGCTCTTCGCCGGGGTCCAGCACGAATACGTCCGGGCCACCGGGCACGACGTCAGCCGGGCCCAGACGATGGTGGTGGTCGACGACGGCCTGGCCGGGGCCCACCCCGGCTCGCTGGCCGAGCGGTTCCGGACCATCCCCGGGGTCGACGCGGCGGTCGGCGTCCTCGACACCACCGTGTCGCCGGTCGGCTGGACCCCCGACGAGTACGGCGAGCGGCCGGCGACCCTGCTGCGGATCGCGGACTGCGCGGCGCTGCGCGAACTCGCCGTACCTGATCGCTGTGTGGACGGCGACGTCTTCCGGATCACCGACGAGCGGCCGTTGGACCGGGCGAACATCCCGGCACCCGGCCGGGAGTTGGAGATCGGCTTCCGTGACCCGGCGACGACCACCCGGTGGACCGTGCCGGCCGGACTGCGGACCGTCCCCGGCCGGACCGACCCGGCCGGCAACCAGTTCACCGGCCTGCTCGTCACCCCCGGCGCGCTCGACCCGGGCACGCTGCGCGGGCTCGGCGGCAGGGTCTATCTCAGCATGGACCTGACCCGGCCCGACACCATCGAACTGGTCCGCAACGCGGCGGCCGGATTCGGCCCGGTGACGCAGGTGCAGACGTTGCGGGCCACCGAGGAGGTCACCCGGTTCGCCCAGCTCCGCCGTGGGCTCTACGTCGGGGTGGTGGCCACGCTGCTGCTGCTCGGGGCCAGCCTGCTGGTCGGCATCCTGGAGCAGTTGCGGGAACGCCGCCGCGCGCTGGCCGTACTGGTGGCGTTCGGCACCCGGCGCGGCACCCTGAGCACCTCGGTGCTCTGGCAGACCGCCGTACCGGTGCTGCTCGGGCTCGTCCTGGCGATCGGGCTGGGTACGGCGCTCGGCGGCATCCTGCTGGTCCTGGTCGGCCAGCCCGTACGCCTCGACTGGCCCAGCATCGCCAGCATGTCCGGGATCGCCGGGGCCGTCGTCCTGCTGGTGACCGCGCTCAGCCTGCCCGCGCTGTGGCGGCTGCTCCGCCCGACCGGACTGCGCACGGAATGATGCTCCGCCCGGCCGGACGGCGCACGGAGTGAGCCGTCGTCCCCGGCCCGCCGGTGGACCGATCGACAGTCGTCGCGATCGCCCACCGGTGGGGCCGGGGACGACGCCCGGCGGGCGGTCCACAGCGGAGACCCGTTTTCGGCCCGGCCGCTCTTGCCCCGGTCTGCTAGACAGGTGACCCAGTCCGGCGCGCATTTCGAGCGGAGTGGATATGGGCAGTCGAATTCCAGCAGCAGAGAGCCCCCGATTCGGGCGGTGGTCACGACGAGGCGTCCTCGGCGCCGGGCTGGCGGTCGGTGGCGCCGTCCTGCTCGGCGATCCGGCCCGGGCCCGGCCGGTCGGGGTGCCGGGCGGGCAGCCGCCGGCGCCCGGCAAGGAACGACTCCGGCCGGGGGCGGCGTTCCTCGGTTCGCCCGGCCCGCTCATCGACCCGGCGCGGGAGATCTCGCCGCCGCTGAATCCGGAGGCCCTCTGGGACGTGCCCCGGCTCTCCGCCGAGGACGCCCGCCGGCTCGCCCCCTCCGCCGAGTCGACCGCGGGCGTCGCGTCGCTCTCCTCGTCGAGTTCCGTGCCCGGAGTCCCGTTCGACTTCCAATACCACCCGTTCGAGATCCGTGACCTCCCCGACGAGATCCGGCCGTACTACCTGCGGCTCGCGGTGCCGCTGGAGGACACCGAGCCGCACGACTCGACCGGGGTCCGGATGTCCATCCGCAACGGACGGATGTACGACCACCCGGTGGCACAGGCGCAGTACGGGCTGGCGCTGATCGAGGCGCACCGGATCACCGGCAACGCCGAATACCTGGAACGGGCGAAGAAGCAGGCCCAGCGCCTGGTCGACCGGCGGGTGGAGCACGGCGGCGGATGGTTCTTCCCGTACCCGTTCGAGTTCGTCCTGCACGGCACCAACGAGCTCTACGACCCACCGTGGTATTCGATGATGGCCCAGGGGCAGGCGCTCAGCCTCTTCTGTCGGCTCTACAAGCTGACCGGGGCCGGCATCTGGCTGGCCGCCCTCAACGGCACCTTCGCCTCCTACCTGGTCACCCCGGTCGCCGGCCGCCCCTGGGGCGTCTACGTGGTGGACGGCCGCCTCTGGCTGGAGGAGTACGCGCACCCGCAGCGGATCTCCGGCGACCTCACCTACAACGGGCACAACTTCTCGCTCTTCGGCCTCTGGGACTTCTTCGTGCTGACCGGGGACGAGCGGGCGAAGGTGCTGTTGCAGGGCGCGCTGACCACCATGCGGGACGTCTACGCCGACATCCGCAACCGGCACTGGCGCAGCAAGTACTGCCTGCGGCACGGCTCGGACGCCAACACCTACCACACCATCCACATGACCCAGCACATCTGCTGCTACGCGATCACCGGTGACACGATCTTCGCGCAGATCGCCGAGCTCTACTACACCGACTTCCCGCCGCACGGCGTCGCCGGCCCGGTCACCTTCCAGCCCGGCCAGCACACCGGCTACCGGTTCGACAGCGCCGGTGCGGTCACCGCGAGCAAGACGATCAGCCTGAGCCGGCGCAGCAGCGCGCCCTCCGCCGACCGGCTGAAGATCCTCCGCCAGGAGGGGATCTGGTACGAGATCACCGCCGGCTCGCTGGCCGGCTACTACCTGGAGGAGCTCCGGCAGCACTCGTACATGACCGGCGAGGCCGCTCCGATGGGCTACCGGATCCTGCGCCCGGCGACGGTGGCGCAGGAACCGCTGACCCTCTACACCATCACCTCGGGCGACTCGATGAGCTCGGTGGTCAGCGACTACCGGTTGAACGATCCGATCAACCTGGACCGGCGGACCGTGGTGAACGGGGTGGCACACGTCCGGCTCGCCGACGGCGACCACGCCGGCTGGTTCGCCGGTTACACCGCCGTCAACCGGATCTGAGCACCCGGCCCGGCCCCGGGGCGGATGCTCCCGGGACCGGGCCGCCCCCTCCCCCGGTGTCAGGCCCGGGCCAGCCGGGCCAGTCGGGCGTCCCGCTTCTCCTCGAAGCGGGCCGCCGCCCGGTCCAGCCCGTCGAGCTGCGCCGCCAACTCTTCGCGGGCGGCCTCGCCGTCGGCGTCCAGGCCGGTGACGTTCCAGACGTCCCACTGCCGGAGTACCGGCATGAGTACGTCGTCGCGGTGCTGGCGCAGGTCGTAGATGCCGGCCAAGGCGATCGCCACCGACTTGCGGGCGAAGCCCTCGATGCCGTTGCCGGGCATCTGGAAGTCGGCCACCACGTCGGCGACCGCCCGCATCGCCTGGCTCGGTGCCAGTTCGAAGGCGGCGCCGAGCAGGTTGCGGTAGAAGACCATGTGCAGGTTCTCGTCGGCGGCGATCCGGGCGAGCAGCTGCTCGCAGCGCGGGTCGCCGGTGACCCGGCCGGTGTTGCGGTGCGAGATCCGGGTGGCGAGTTCCTGGAACGAGACGTACGCCAGCGAGTGCAGTACCTCGTCGTCGTGCGGGTTGTCGTAGCCGGCGGACATGTGCGTCATCCGGGCCCGCTCCAGCGCCACCGGGTCGACCGCCCGGGTCACGGTCAGGTAGTCGCGGATCGCCGTGCCGTGCCGCCCCTCCTCGGCGGTCCACCGGTGCACCCAGGTCCCCCAGGCGCCGTCCCGGCCGAAGAGGGTCGCGATCTGGTGGTGGTACGACGGCAGGTTGTCCTCGGTCAGCAGGTTGACCACCAGCGCGGTCCGGGCCACCTCGGGGACGATGCTGTCCTCGGGCTGCCACGCCTCGCCGTCGAGGATCCCGTCGAAGGTCCGTCCCTCGCCCCACGGCACGTACTCGTGCGGAAACCACTCCTTGGCCGCCCGGAGGTGCCGGTCGAGGTTGCCCGCGACGACCGGCTCCAACTCGATCAGCAGGGCGGTCTGGCTGAGCGGTGCGGTGGGGGTGACGGTCACGGGCTCTCCCTACGCTGGCGTAAGTTACGTTAGCGTAGGTTACGGCCGTCACCCCCGGTGATGCAAGATCAGCCCACCGTCGGCCAGAGGTCCGCGGCCGGTGGCGACCAGGCGTCCGGCACCGCCGCCACCTGCTCGCCGGAGCGGATGTCCTTCACCTCGTCGCCCATCCCGTCCGCCCCGGGGAACCAGACGTACGGGATGCCGCGCCGCTCGGCGTACCGGATCTGCTTGCCGAACTTCGCCGCCGACGGCGACACCTCGGTCGGGATGCCCCGGCGGCGCAGCGCCTCGGCGATCCGGTTGCTCTCCGGCCGGCGCTCCTCGGCGGCCAGCGCCACCAGCACACAGGTCGGCACGCTGCGGGAGATCGTCAGCGCCTCCGCGCCGAAGAGCAGCCCGAGCAGCCGGGTGACCCCGATCGAGATGCCCACCCCCGGGAACCGGGCGTTGCCGTCGCTGGCCAGGTTGTCGTACCGGCCGCCGGAGCTGACCGAGCCGAACCGCTCGTACCCGCGCAGCTGGGTCTCGTAGACCGTACCCGTGTAGTAGTCCAGGCCCCGGGCGATGCGCAGGTCGGCGACGCAGAGCCCGGGGGCGTGCGCCACCGCGTTCTCCATCACCGCGACCAGTTCGGTCAGCCCCTCGTCCAGCAGCGGATCGGTCACCCCTAGCCCGCGCACCGCGTCGGCGAAGGACGGATCCGGGCTGGCGATCTCGGTCAGCGCCAGGCACGCCTTGGCCTGCGCCTCGGTCGCCCCGGCGGTCTCGGCCAGCAGCGCCGCCACCCGGTCCGGCCCGACCCGGTCCAGCCGGTCCACCGCACGCAGCGCCGCCAGCGGATCGGCCAGCCCGAGCCCCCGGTAGAAGCCTTCGAGGATCTTGCGGTTGTTGACCTGGACGGTGATCGGCAGCCGTCCGTCGGTGCCGCGGATCGGCAGGCCGCCGAGCGCGTCGCCGAGCACCAGCGGGATCTCGGCCTCGTGGTGCGGCGGCAGGGTGTCCCGGTCCACGATGTCGATGTCGGCCTGGAGGAACTCGCGGTAGCGCCCCTCCTGCGGGCGTTCGCCGCGCCAGACCTTCTGGATCTGGTAGCGCCGGAACGGGAACTGGAGCCGGCCGGCGTTCTCCAGCACGTACCGGGCGAACGGCACCGTCAGGTCGAAGTGCAGCCCCAGGGTGCCCTCGCCGGTGCTGGCCGGCCCCTCCTCCTGGAGGCGACTGATCAGGTAGACCTCCTTTGAGGTCTCGCCCTTGCGCAGGAGCTGCTCCAGCGGCTCGACGGCGCGGGTCTCCAGCGGCGCGAAGCCGTACAGCTCGAAGGTGCGGCGGATCCGGTCGAGCACGTACTGCTCGATCATCCGCTGCGGCGGCGCCCACTCGGGGAAGCCGGAGATGGGTGTTGGCTTGCTCATGACGCTCCTGTCGGATCTCGCGCAGCCGCGCGAGCGGGGATTACCAGCCTCGGGTGGACGCGACCCGCGGCCCGTCCGGGCCGGCGACCTCGATCAGGTACGGGTTGCTGGCCCGCTCGCGGCCGATGCTGGTCGCGGGGCCGTGGCCGGGCAGCACGACGGTGTCGTCGGCGAGCGGGAGGATCTTCTCCCGCAGGCTGCGTACCATCGTCGACGAGCTGCCGCCCGGCAGGTCGGTGCGGCCGATCGACCCGGCGAAGAGCACGTCGCCCGCCAGGCAGATCTGCTCCGCCGCCCAGTCCACACCCGGTGGAAGGGGCAGGTCGGACCGGACTGCCGAGCCCGTGCCCGGCAGCCGGAACAGCACCGACCCGCCGGTATGGCCCGGGGCGTGGTCGACGGTGATCTCCAACCCGGCCAGCGCCAGGGTCGCCCCGTCGGTCAGCTCGGCCACGTCCTCCGGCTCGGTGTACGGCAGCCGCCCGCCGAAGAGCCGGGTCAGGTCCGCCGAGAGCCCCTTGGCCGGGTCGGCGAGCAGCTCGCGGTCGCCCGGATGCACGTACGCCGGGATGCCCCGGGCGCCGCAGACCGGCGCGACCGAGAAGGTGTGGTCGAGATGACCGTGGGTCAGCAGCACGGCGGCCGGCCGCAGCCGATGCTCGGCCAGCAGGTCGTCGAGCCGGTCCAGCACCCCGATGCCGGGGTCGACGACGACACACTGTTCCCCGGGCGCGGTGGCCACCACGTAGCAGTTGGTGCCGAACGCGTCCGCGGGGAAGCCGGCGACGAGCACGTCCGCTCCTCCCATCCGACGGTCTCAGGGGCGGTACGGGGCTCCTGGGTCTCGGTAGCGATTCGACCCCACCATATCGGGCGGCCCTCGGGGCCGACCGCCCATATACACCTGCCCCGGGAGGCATCAGGGGACACAGTGATAATCTCCGATGGTTTCGGAGTGACCTCGTACAACACTTTCCCAGCGGTTACCCGTACACTCTGGCGGGCGTGTGGCGTGGCGCACTTGACGCCGGGGCGGCGGATCGTGCCGTTGGCCAGGACGACCGTCGGCGCGGCAACCAGAGGCAAGACGACGACCAGGGCACATGGAAAGGGGAGCTCGGGTGGCTTCCAGCAGGGACCGGCAGCGCAAACTCGCGCGGGCGAAGCTCGACCGGCAGATGGCCCGGCGGGCGGCCACTGCCCGGCGCAAGCGACAGATCCGCGCCGGGATCGGCTCCGCCCTCGCGCTGCTGCTGATCGTGCTGGGCTCGTTCTGGGCGCTCGGCGGTTTCGACCGCGAGCCGGCCGACGACACCGCCGCCGCCGAGACCTGCGCCTGGAGCAGCCAGGACGCCCAGGCGAACACGAACCTCAAGGACGTCGGCACCCCGCCCACCCGGGACCTCCCCACCACCGGCACCCGGCCGATGACGATCACCACGAACCAGGGCGCCCCGGTCACCGTCGAACTTGACCTGGCCACCGCGCCCTGCGCGGCGGCCAGCTTCACCCACCTGGCCGGCAAGTCGTTCTTCGACAACACCAAGTGCCACGAGCTGACCAGCGAGGGGGCGCTGCGCTGCGGCGACCCGAGCGGCACCGGCCAGGGCGGCCCGACCTACACCTTCCTGAGCGAGAACACCCCGGAGGCCCCGGCGGCGAGCCCGTCCGCCGACCCGTCGGCCAGCGCCAGCTCGGCGGCGAGCCCGTCCGCCAGCCCGGCGGCGACCACTCCGGCCGCACCGCTCTACCCGGTCGGCACCGTCGCCATGATCGGAAACGCGCCCGGCGCCAACGGCAGCCAGTTCCTGATCTTCTTCAAGGACTTCAGCCCGACCCAGCCCAGCTATCCGATCGTCGGCCGGGTGACCAGCGGACTCGACGTGATCAAAAAGATCGGCGCCATGGAAACCGTGGACAATGGTTCTGGCGTCAAAATCAAGCCGAAGACCGACGTGGTGATCCAGAGCCTCACCGTTGGTGAGCCGGCGTCGGCCGACCCGACGGCCGTGCCGTCGGCGGCGACCCCGACGCCGCCGGTGCCGTCGGCCAGCCCGACGGTTGCCGGACAGTCCTGAGAACCGCAGAGACCAGCACAGCCGCGGACCCGGCCGCGCTGCACATAGTCCAGGAGGAGCCACCGTGACGTCCACCAGAGAGCGGCAGCGCGCCGCGGCGCGGGCCAAGCTGGAACGGGAGATGGCCGAGCGCGCCGCTGCCGCCCGCAAGCGCCGGCAAGTGCAGGCCAGCATCGGCGCCGGGGTGGCGTTGCTGCTGGTGGTCGCGGGCACGGTGTGGCTGGTGATGAGCGTCGGTGACGACAAGGACGGCTCGACCCAGGCGGGCACGGCCACCTGCGCCTGGACCGACATCCCGGCCGACCAGCGCAACGCGGCGACCAAGGACGTCGGGCTGCCGCCGACCTCGGTGAAGAACACCGGCAGTCAGGTGATGACGATCGACACCAACCTCGGGCCGATCACCGCCAAGCTCAACCTCGCCGACGTGCCCTGCACCGCCGCCAGCTTCACGCACCTGGCCGAGAAGAAGTTCTTCGACAACACCAAGTGCCACCGGCTGGTCACCCAGGGCCTTCAGGTCCTCCAGTGCGGCGACCCGAGCGTCACCGGTGACAAGTGGAAGGAAACCGACGGTACGGGCGGCCCGGCGTACCGGTTCGCCGAGGAGAACCTGCCGACGGACAAGCGGCCGCCGTACCCGGCCGGGGTGATCGCGATGGCGAACTCGGGGCAGCCGGGCAGCACCGGCAGCCAGTTCTTCATCGTGTACGGCGACTCGCAGCTCCCCGCCCAGTACACCGTGCTCGGCACCGTCACCAGCGGCCTGGACCTGGTCGCCCAGGTCGGCGCGGCCGGCGACGACGGCGCCTTCGCGCAGCAGGCCGGTGGCGGCCACCCGAAGAAGGAAGTTCTGATCAAGTCGCTGACCATGGCTTCCCCGGTCGGCTGAGACTTCCGACCGCGGTCGACAACGGCGCCGCGCCACCCCGTCGGGGGTGGCGCGGCGCCGTTTCTGTCATCCGTGCCGGGTGCCGCCCCTACTGAGGAGCCGGCCCCGGGCGGCCCTCAGGCGCCCGAGGTGACCCGGTAGGCGTCAAAGACGCCGTCCACCTTGCGTACGGCGGCCAGCAGGTGCCCCAGGTGCTTCGGGTCGGCCATCTCGAAGCTGAACCGGCTCACCGCCACCCGGTCCCGGGTGGTGGTGACGGTCGCCGAGAGGATGTTGACCCGCTCGTCGGAGAGCACCCGGGTCACGTCCGCGAGCAGCTTGTGCCGGTCCAGCGCCTCGACCTGGATCGCGACCAGGAACGTCGAGGCCGAGGTGAGCCGCCAGCTCACCTCGACGATGCGCTCGGTCTGCACCTTGAGTTCCTCGGCGTTGGCGCAGTCGTCCCGGTGCACGCTCACCCCGCCGGAGCGGGTCACGAACCCGAAGACGGTGTCCGGCGGCACCGGCGTGCAGCAGCGGGCCAGCTTGATCCAGACGTCGCTGACCCCCCGGACCACCACGCCCGGGTCGTTGCTGTTGCCCCGGCGCTGCGGACGGGTCGCTACGGCGGTCTCGGCGAGGTCCTCGGCGGCCCCCTCCTCGCCGCCGTAGCCGGCCATCAGCTTCTGCACCACCGACTGGGCGGAGACCTGGCTGTCGCCGACGGCCGCGTAGAGCGAGGCGACGTCGGCCAGGTGCAGGTCCCGGGCGATGGTCATCAGGTTGTCCGTGGTCAGCATCCGCTGCAACGGCATGCCCTGCTTGCGCATCGCCTTGACGATCGCGTCCTTGCCGGCCTCGATCGCCTCCTCGCGGCGCTCCTTGTTGAAGTATTGCCGGATCTTCGTCCGCGCCCGGGGGCTCTTGACGAAGCCCAGCCAGTCCTGCGTCGGACCGGCGGTGTCGGACTTCGAGGTGAAGATCTCGATCACGTCGCCGTTGGAGAGCGTCGACTCCAGCGGCACCAGCTTGCCGTTCACCCGCGCGCCGATGCACTTGTGCCCCACCTCGGTGTGCACCGCGTAGGCGAAGTCGACCGGGGTCGAGGCGGTCGGCAGCGGGATCACGTCGCCCTTGGGCGTGAAGACGTAGACCTCCTGGCTGGAGAGGTCGAAGCGGAGCGCGTCGAGGAACTCGCTCGGGTCGGCCGCCTCGCGCTGCCAGTCCAGCAGCTGCCGCAGCCACGTCATCTCGTCGATGTGGGCCGGCGGGCCGACGACCGTCTCGCCCTTCTTCTCCTTGTACTTCCAGTGCGCGGCGATGCCGAACTCGGCCGTACGGTGCATTGCGTAGGTGCGGATCTGCATCTCGACCGGCTTGCCGCTCGGCCCGATCACCGTGGTGTACAACGACTGGTACATGTTGAACTTCGGCATCGCGATGTAGTCCTTGAACCGGCCCGGCACGGGCTGCCAGTTCGCGTGGATCACACCGAGGGCCGCGTAGCAGTCCCGCACCGTGTCGACCAGGATGCGCACGCCGACCAGGTCGTAGATGTCGTTGAAGTCCCGACCCCGGACGATCATCTTCTGGTAGATCGAGTAGAGGTGCTTGGGTCGACCGGTGGTCTCCGCCTTGATCTTGGCGGACCTGAGGTCGACCTGCACCTTCTGGGTCACCTGCCGGAGCAGCGCCTCACGCTGCGGCTGGTGCTCCCCGATCAGCCGGTTGATCTCCTCGTAGCGCTTCGGGAAGAGGTTGGCGAAGGCCAGGTCCTCCAGCTCCCACTTGATGGTGTTCATACCGAGCCGGTGCGCCAGCGGAGCCAGGATCTCCAGCGTCTCCTTGGCCTTCTGCTCCCGCTTGGCAGGCGGCAGGAAGGTCAGGGTACGCATGTTGTGCAGCCGGTCGGCCAGCTTGATGACCAGCACCCGGGGGTCCTTGGCCATCGCCACGACCATCTTGCGGATCGTCTCCGCCTTGGCCGCGTCGCCCAGCTTGACCTTGTCCAGCTTGGTGACGCCGTCGACCAGCAGCGCGACCTCGGCGCCGAAGTCGGCGCGCATCTGGTCGAGCCCGTAGTCGGTGTCCTCGATGGTGTCGTGCAGCAGCGCGGCGACCAGCGTGGTGGTGTCCATCCCGAGGTTGGCCAGGATGGTGGCGACCGCCAGCGGGTGGGTGATGTAGGGGTCGCCGGACTTGCGGTACTGCCCGGAGTGCCACCGGGCGGCCATGTCGAAGGCGCGTTGCAGCAGCCGCGCGTCCGCCTTGGGGTGCGCGGCGCGGTGCGTCGCGATAAGCGGCTCCAACACCTCGCTCACCTGAGGGGTCTGCCAGGGCGCGTTGAACCGGGCCAGCCGGGCCCGGACCCGGCGCCCGGTGGGCGCGTTGGCCAGGGCGAAGCTCGTCGCGGGCGGCGGTGCGACCCCGGCGGCCATTCCGGCGAACTCGGCGGCCGCGCTGGCTCCCACGGTGGCGCCGACACCGGCCGGCACCGCCCCGCCGTCGACGACGGGACCGACCGGCGACCCGGCGACCGGGGCAGCGGCCCCGGCCTGGCTGCCGGCGGCCGGCTGGACCGCGCCGAGCGGTCGGTTCGGCGTGGCCGCCCGTCCGGAGTCAGGCTGGGCCTGCTCGGCGGCGACCACCGCCTCCGCCGGCCCACCGGCTCGGACGGACCCGTTGACCTGGGGCTGGCCACCACCGGCGCGGGTCGTGCCGTCGGCAGGGGTATCAGCTTCGTTGGTGGGATGCACCATGCCCTCCGCCGGAGGGGCGACATCGGAAGACACCGGCCTCCTCAACACTTCGCCGGGAATGACCCGACCGTAGCCGGTCGAGCCGGTCCTACGCCAGTCGCGGGCATGTCACCCGGGCCGGCCACGAAGGGCAATCGTACCCGCACCGGCGACCTGGTGACCGTCCTCCGGGCGTACGGGCCGGTCGTGGCGGGCAACCGGGACTAAACAGTCAACAGGGCATGAACCGGACGAGGTGCCAGCCGGTCGCGGCCGTTCAGGAAGCTCAGTTCCAGCAGCACGCTGAACCCGGCCACCGTGCCACCGGCCCGCTCCACGAGATCCAGGGTGGCCCGCGCCGTCCCGCCGGTGGCGAGGACGTCGTCGACCACCAGCACCCGGTGTCCGGCCGTGAACGCGTCCTGGTGCACCTCCAGGGTGGCCTCGCCGTACTCCAGGGCGTACGAGGCGGCGTACGCGGCCCGGGGCAGCTTGCCGGCCTTGCGTACCGGCACCACCCCGACCCCGGTGGCGTACGCGATCGCGGCGGCCACCACGAAGCCGCGCGCCTCGATCCCGACCACCGCGTCGAACGAGTCCCGGCCGTGGTGGTCGACGATGTCGTCGATCACCCCCCGAAACGCGGCGCCGTCGGCGAACAACGGCATCAGGTCCTTGAACACGACGCCCGGCTTCGGGAAGTCGGGCACGTCCAGCACCCGGCTGGCCACCAGCTGGGCGGTCACCGGGCCGCTGTCGCCGCGTACCTCGGTCGGGGTCTCCGTCACACTGCGTCCTCTCCGGGCAAAGGCGCCCGACCCGCCGCCTGGGCGGCGCGTCGGGCGCCTTTCGATCCGTTCGTCCGGCTCAGCGCCGCTTGCCACCGGGCCGGTTGCCGCCGGAGCGACCGCCCCGGGCACCACCGGACCGCTTGCCCGACGGCCGGGAGCCGACCTTCGGCGCGGCCCCGGCCAGCGCGGTCGCCTCGGTGGCCGGCGCCGGAGCCTCCTCGGCCGCCGGCTGGTCGGCCGGCGCCTCGGCGGCGGTCGACCGGGCCTGGCCGGGCTGCCGGTTGGGGCGACGCACGGCGGAGGCGTCCCGGCCGCCGCCGGCCCGGCGGGTCAGCACCCGCTGGGTGTGCTGCCGAATCCGCGGCTCGCGGTTCTTCAGCGCCACCAACAGCGGCGTCGAGAAGAAGATCGACGAGAAGAACGCGGCGCCCATACCGACGAAGAGCACCAGACCGAGGTCCTTCAGCGTGCCGGCGCCGAGCAGCCCGGCGCCGATGAAGAGCAGACCACCGACCGGCAGCAGGGCGACCACCGAGGTGTTGATCGACCGCATCAGCGTCTGGTTCAGGGCCAGGTTGGCCGCCTCGGCGTACGTCTGGCTGCTGCCCCCGGTGATGCCTCGGGTGTTCTCCTGGATCTTGTCGAAGACCACCACGCTGTCGTAGAGGGCGAAACCGAGGATGGTGAGGAAGCCGACGATGGTCGACGGGGTCACCTCGAAGCCGACCGCCGAGTAGATACCGGCGGTGAGCAGCAGGTCCAGCAGGAGGCCGGCGACGGCGGCGATCGCCATCCGCAACTCGAACCGGAGCACCAGGTAACCGGTGACCAGCACCACGAAGATCACCAGACCGAGCAGCGCCCGCTGGGTGATCTGGGCGCCCCAGGCCGCGCTGACCCGGTTGTCGCTGATCTCGTCGACCGCGATGCCCAACTCGGCGGCGACCGCGCTGCGGACCTCGCTGGCCTGCTGCTGCTCCAGCGGTGAGGTCCGGAAGAGGTAGGTGGCGTCGCCGACCCGCTGGCTGGAGACCACCTCGGCCGGCCCATCCGGGGTCGACTCCTCGGCGAGCGCCGAGTCCAGCGCCTCCTCGGCACGCTGCATCGTGCCGACGCTGGTCGGCACCTGGAACTCGTTGCCGCCCCGGAACTCGATGCCGAGGTGGAACCCCTGGATCAGGAAGCTCAGGATGGTCAGCAGCACCAACCCACCGGCGATGCCGAACCACAGCTTCCGCCGGGGAACGATGTCGAGACCGGCCTCACCGCGGTACAAGCGGCTGGCGAGCCCACTCCTGCTCATCTCAGGCCTCCTTCACGCGGGTCTTGCCGGTCGTCGGCGCCTCGTCGTCGTCCTGAGTGTGCAACGCCCGACCGAGACCGCTGACCCGCGGCGACAGGAACGCCGGGGTACGCGCGAACATCGCCATGATCGGATGCCGGAACAGGAAGACGACCACCAGGTCGAGGATGGTGGCCAGGCCCAGCGCGAAGGCGAAGCCCTGCACCGTGCCGACCGAGACGAGGTAGAGCACCACGGCGGCCATGATCGAGATCGCGTTCGCCGAGATGATCGTGCGGCGGGCCCGGGCCCAGGCGCGGGGTACCGCGCTGCGCGGGCTGCGTCCGTCCCGGATCTCGTCTTTCAGACGTTCGAAGTAGATGACGAAGGAGTCGGCGGCGACACCCAACGAGACGATGAAGCCGGCGATTCCCGCCAGGGTCAGGGTGAAGCCGATCTGCCGGCCGAGTACCACCAGCGCGCCGAAGACCAGGATCGCGGAGAGGACCAGGCTGAGGAAGATCACCGAGCCGAGCAGCCGGTAGTAGAAGAAGGCGTAGATGATCACCAGGAGCATCCCGATGCCGGCGGCGAGCAGGCCGGCCCGCAGGTGCTCGGTGCCGAGCGTGGCGGTGATGTTCTGCGCCTCCTGCGGCTGGAAGGTCAGCGGCAGGGCGCCGTAGCGGAGCTGGCTGGCCAGCTCGCTGGCGGTGGCGTTGGTGAAGCTGCCGGTGATCTGCGAGTCACCGGTCAGTACGCCCTGGATCTCCGGGGAGGAGATGATCTGGTTGTCGAGGACCACCGCCACCCGGCACCGGCCCTCGTCGCCCAGGGCTGCCTGGTCGCACTGGCTGTCGGTGTTGTTGTACGCCTCGCGGGTCAGGTTGGTCCACTTGCTCTGACCGCTGCCGGTGAAGTCCAGGCTGACCACCCACTGGCTGGTGGTCTGGTCGAGCACCCCGTCGGCGTCCTCGACGTCGGTCCCCTCCACCTTGGCGACGTCCAGCAGGTTCTTCTGCTGGCCGCTCTCGCAGGCGACCACCTGCTGGTCCGACTCCTTGATCGAGCCGGGCGGCCGCTGGTCGAGCTTCTCGCAGGTGATGGTCGGTACGTTGAACTGGATGCTGGCCGGCAGGACCCGGATCTCCTGCGGGGTCAGCTCGGCGAAGGGCTTGAGCTTCTCGGCGAGGGCCGGGTCCGCGCTGAAGTCCGCCGGCGCCTGGAGCGCGGTGGCGGCGGCCCAGGCCTCGGCGCCGACCTTCTGCTCCACCGCCGCGCGCTGGGCCTCCAGGGTCTGGTCGCCCGGAGCCGCCGGGGCGGCGCTGGCCGAGGCGCTCGGTGCCGGCGAGGCGCTGCCGCTCGGGGTCGGCGTCGGGGCCGGAGCACCACCGCCCTGACCACCACCGGCACCCGGCGACGAGGTCACGTCCGGAGCCGGGCTGCCGGACGGGCTGGCGCTGCCGGACGGGGCCGGGCTGCCGGAGGGAGCCGGGCTGGCCGAGGCACCGGGCGACGGCGCGGCGTTGACCGGCCCGCCACCGTCGACGGTCTTGAGCACCTTGCGGAACCGCAGCTCGGCCGGGGTGCCGACGTCGTCGAGGTCGGCGTTCTGCCCGGGTACCGAGATCACGATGTTGCGGTTGCCCTCGGTGACCACCTCGGCCTCGGCGACACCTCGGCCGTCCACCCGGGCCTGGATGATCTGCCGGGCCTCCTCGAGGGAGCTGGCGGGGGGCGCCTGGCCGGCCTCGGTGGCCGCCTCCAGGGTCATCCGGGTGCCGCCGATGAGATCCAGGCCGAGCTTCGGCTCAAGCCGCTCCGTCCAGCTTCCCTTGGCCCCGGCGGCGAAGAACACCAGAAGGTAGAGGACGGTGAAGATCAACCCGAGGACGGCCAGCTGCCGCCCGGGTCGCATCTGTCCCTGAGGTGGTGCCACGGCTTTCCTGTCTCCCTGCGCGGTTCGGCCGCTAGTGGTGGGCGGCGGGTCGGACGCCGGTGGAGTCCGGCGACATACGTACCGCACCGGTGGGGGTCCCACCGGCCCGTCGATCTATTATCTTCGATGCCGAACCCGCCCCGTCGGCCGGGTGGGTCATCGAGCGTTTCTCAACCCGGAGAGCGCGGAGCGCACGCCCCGACCTCCACCCACGGCGACCACGGACCGCGAGGGAGATTGAGCAGGGGGCTCACTCCTTCGCGTCGACCTCTTCGGGTACCGACTCGACCCGCTCCACCTTCTTGACGACCCGGGCGATCGCCGGCCGCGCGTACCGCGTCTGCACGCCGGGCGCCACCTCGAGCATCACGGTCTCGTCGTCCATACCGGTGACGGTGCCGTAGAGCCCGCCGATCGTGACCACCTCGTCGCCGGGGCCGATCGAGGACTGCATCTGCTCGGCCTCGCGACGCCGCTTCTGCTGCGGCCGGATCATCATGAAGTACATGACGACGAAAAGCAGGACAATCATGAGGAGCGGCATGAAACTCCCGGCTCCGCCGCCGCTCTGTGCTGCCAAAGGCACTGTTACGACCTTCCCATCGGCCTCGTCACGGCACGGGTATGCCGGAGCGGAGGCAGGAACTCACGTCCTGTACAAACCGCGGCGAGTCTAGTCCCTGCACCTGAGAACACCGAATGCGGCACGGATCACGAACGGATCACACCTCCTGGGACCCCGCGGAGAAGAGGTCGGGCCCTCCGGGCCCGCTCACGCCGAATGTACCATTTGGCGGAGTACGCCCCAAGTGTCGCCAAGCGGCCTCGGTCGCCACCCGCCCCCGGGGCGTCCGGGCCAGCAGACCGGCCCGGACCAGGAACGGCTCGCAGACCTCCTCCACGGTGTCCGGCTGCTCCCCCACCGCCACCGCCAGCGTCGACAACCCCACCGGACCGCCCCGGAACGAGTCCACCAACGCGGTCAGCACCGCCCGGTCCAGCCGGTCCAACCCCAGCTCGTCCACGTCGTAGACCCGCAGCGCGGCCCGGGCGGTCTCCAGGGTCACCGTCCCGTCGGCCCGGACCTCGGCGAAGTCGCGTACCCGGCGGAGCAGCCGGTTGGCGATCCGGGGCGTACCCCGGGACCGGCCGGCGATCTCCGCCGAACCGTCGGAGGTGATCGGCACCCCCAGGATCCGCGCCGAGCGCTGGAGCAGCACGTCCAGCTCGTCCGGAGAGTAGAAGTCGAGATGCGCGACGAAACCGAACCGGTCCCGCATCGGACCGGTCAACAGCCCGGACCGGGTGGTCGCGCCGACCAGGGTGAACGGCTCGACGTCCAGCGGGATCGCGGTGGCCCCCGGCCCCTTGCCGACCACCACGTCGACCCGGAAGTCCTCCATCGCGCTGTAGAGCAGCTCCTCGGCCGGCTTGGCGATCCGGTGGATCTCGTCGATGAAGAGCACGTCGCCCTCGGCGAGGCTGGTCAGGATCGCCGCCAGGTCACCGGAGCGCTCGATCGCCGGGCCGCTGGTCACCCGGATCCCGGCACCCAGCTCGGCGGCGACGATGTTCGCCAGGGTCGTCTTCCCCAAGCCGGGCGGGCCGGAGAGCAGGATGTGGTCCGGCGGGGTGCCCCGGCCCATGGCGCCGCGCAGCAGCAGGTCGAGCTGGTCGCGTACCCGGTGCTGGGCGATGAAGTCGGCGAGCCGCTTCGGGCGTACGGTGACCTCCGCGTCCCGCTCTGCGTCGTCCGCGTACGCCGAGACGAGCCCCTCGGGATCGGTCACCGGGTCCTGCCCAGCAGTCGGATCGCCTGCTTCAGCAGCACCGGCACCGGCGGGACCTCACCGTCGACGGTCTCGGCCACCGCCGCCACCGCCTGGTCCGCCTGGGACGCCGTCCAGCCGAGCCCGACCAGCGCCTGGCGCACCTGCTCCGGCCAGGCACCGGCGGTGACCCCGGCCGCGCCGTCCGGGCCGACCGGCACCGGGCCGATCCGGTCCCGCAGCTCCAGCACCAGCCGCTCGGCGCCCTTCTTGCCGATCCCCGGCACCCGGGTCAGGGTGCCGGTGTCGGCGTTCGCGATCGCCTTGCGCACCACGTCGGGCGCGTGCACGGCGAGGACGGCCTGGGCGAGCCGGGGGCCGACCCCGCTGGCGGTCTGAAGCAGTTCGAAGAGGTGCTTCTCGTCGTCGTCGGCGAAGCCGTAGAGGGTCAGCGAGTCCTCCCGGACCACCAGGCTGGTGGCGAGCCGGGCCGGCGAGCCGACCCGCAGCCCGGCCAGGGTGCCGGGCGCGCACTGCACCGCCAGCCCCACCCCGCCGACCTCGATCACCGCGCCGTCCGGGGACAGCCCGGCGACCACGCCCCGGACACTCGCGATCATCCCGTACCTCCCTGTCGTTCCGGACCCGGCCGGGCGGCCCGCCGGGGCGTACCCGATCGGGCGCCGGCCCGGGACGCGGCCGACGTCGCCGCCCGCTGCCGGACCGCGTCGGCCGCCGCCGCGATCCGGGACCGGGTGCCGCCGCGCCAGATGTGGCAGATCGCCAGCGCCAGCGCGTCGGCGGCGTCGGCCGGCCGGGGCGGCTCGGCCAGCCGCAGCAGCCGGGTCACCATCGACATCATCTGCGCCTTGTCCGCCTGGCCGGAACCGGTGACCGCCGCCTTGACCTCGCTCGGGGTGTACGTCTGCACCGGCAGCCCGGCCCGGGCCCCGGCCAGCACCGCCACCGCGCTGGCCTGCGCGGTCCCCATCACCGTCCGGACGTTGTGCTGGCTGAAGACCCGCTCCACCGCGACACTCTGCGGCTGGTGCTCGGCGACCAGCCGGGTCAGCTCGGTGTCCAGGTGCAGCAGCCGCAGCGGCAGCTCGTCGCCCGGGTCGGTGTAGACGACGTAGTAGGCCACCAGGGTGCACGGCCGGCCGGGCACCCCCTCGACCACGCCGACCCCGCACCGGGTCAACCCCGGGTCGACGCCCAGCACCCGCACGCCGCCCCCTCCCCGTGCCGCAGCACGTACGTGTGTTCGACACCCTACTGGCCTGCGCCGGAGCCGGAAACGCCGACACGCCCGTACCCGATCATCAGAGCCGGGCCGGCGGGCCCGCCGGAGGTCGCCACATAGGCCGGTGCCGGAGTATGTGGCCGACGCCCATGTGCCGCCGCCCGGTTGGCTCGTAGCTTTTTCGGCCATGACGGTAGAACCCGGTCGGGACGACCAGGCCGCGCGACGGCGGCGTCAGCAGGTCGGATCCCCGGCCTCGGCCGACGACCCGCCCCGGGCCGGCCGGGCCGCCCCGCCGGTCGTCCGGCTCGACCTGTCCGGGCGGACCGCCCTGGTCACCGGCGGTGCCAGCGGGATCGGGCGGGCCTGCGCGGCACGGCTGGCCGAGGCCGGCGCGACCGTCACCGTGCTGGACCGGGACGCCGACCGGGCCGAGGCGGTCGCCGCCGAGATCGGCGGTCGGGCGCTCGGGCTGGACCTCGCCGATCCGCACGCCACCGACCGGATCGACCCCGAGCTGGACATCGTGGTCAACAACGCCGGGCTGCAACACGTGGCGCCGCTGCACGAGTTTCCGCCGGACCGCTTCGACCACCTGCACCGGGTGATGGTGACCGCCCCGTTCCTGATCGTCCGGCGGGCGCTGCCGCACATGTACGCCGGCAACTGGGGCCGGATCGTCAACATCTCCTCGGTACACGGGCTGCGCGCCTCGGCGTTCAAGTCGGCGTACGTCTCGGCCAAACACGCCCTGGAGGGGCTGTCGAAGGTGGTCGCCCTGGAGGGGGCGGCGCACGGGGTGACGGCCAACTGCGTGAATCCGGCGTACGTGCGCACGCCGCTGGTCGAGGGACAGATCACCGCGCAGGCGAGCGCACACGGCATCGCCGAGACCGAGGTGATCGAGCAGATCATGCTGGCCCGGGCGGCGATCAAACGACTGATCGAGCCGGAGGAGGTCGCCGAACTCGTCGCCTACCTCTGCACCCCGGCCGCCTCCTTCCTCACCGGCGCCTCGATCCCCCTCGACGGGGGCTGGACGGCGAACTGAGTGGGCGCCTCCCGCAGAATGGACCCCGTGTCCACGCCGATCGAGTTCCTGGAGCTGCTGGCCCGGGAGGCCGCTCCGGTCGAGTTCGAGGGGCCGCTGGTGGCCGCCCGGGCGGCCGGGGTACCCGCCGACCGGCTCGCCGAGCTGGAGGCGGCCAAGGTGGTGGCGCTGCGGGTACGCGCCCTGCTGGAACGGCGGCGGCGCCGCGAGGCGGAACTCTCCGGCCTGTACGACACCGCCAGCGACCTCGCCGGGCTGCGCGACTCCGACGACGTACTGCGGGCGATCGTGCACCGGGCCCGGCACCTGCTCGGCACCGACGTGGCGTACATGACGCTGGTCGACGACGACCTGGGCGACACGTACATGCGGGTCACCGACGGTTCGATCTCGGCCCGGTTCCAGGGGCTGCGGCTGCCGATGGGGGCCGGACTCGGCGGCCTGGTGGCGCAGACCGGCAGCCCGTACGCGACCGCGAACTATCCGGAGGACGCGAGGTTCCACCACACCGGCGAGATCGACGCCGGGGTCGGCGAGGAGGGGCTGGTCGCCATCCTCGGGGTGCCGCTGCGGCTCGGCTCCCGGGTGATCGGGGTGCTCTACGCCGCCAACCGGTCGGCCCGGCCGTTCGCCCGGGAGGAGGTCTCGCTGCTGCTCTCGCTGGCCGCGCACGCGGCGGTCGCGATCGACACGGCGCGGCTGCTCGCCGAGACCCGGGCCGCGCTGGCGGAACTCTCGGCGGCCAACTCGACGATCCAGGCGCACAGCGCGTCGGTGGAGCGGGCCGCCGCCGCGCACGACCGGATGACCTCGCTGGTGCTGCGCGGCGGCGGGGTGGAGGACGTGGCGGCGGCGGTGACCGAGGTGCTCGGCGGTGCGCTGCTGGCGCTCGACGCCGAGGGGCGGACACTGGCCCGGGTCGGCGAGATCGACGAGCCGGAGCGGGCGGCGCTGGACGAGGCGGTGGTGGCGTCGCGTACCGAGGGGCGCAGCGTGCGCCGGGGCGACCTCTGGTACGCCGCCGTGGTCGCCGGTACCGAGAACCTCGGCGCCCTGGTCTCCCGCCCCGAGGAGGAGCTGGTCGACGCCGACCAGCGGATCCTGGAGCGGGCGGCGCTGGTCACCGCGCTGCTGCTGCTCTTCCGGCAGAGCGTCGCCGAGGCGGAGGGGCGGGTCCGGGGCGAACTCCTCGACGACCTGATCGCCCGGCCGGTACTCGACGCCGCCGCGCTGCGCGGCCGGGCCCGCCGGCTCGGCGTGGACCTGGACGCCCCGCACGTACTCGTGGCGGTCGGCGACGACGCGATGGTCGGGAGTACCTCGGTACGGCAGCGGGTCACCTCCTGGGCCAGCACGTACGCCTCGGCCCAGGGTGGGCTGGCGGCGGCCCGGGACGGCCGGGCGGTGCTGATGCTGCCGGGCGGCGACGCCGGTTCGGCGGCCCGGACCGTGGTCCGGGACCTGTCCCGGGCGCTGGGCCGGCCGGTCACCGCCGGAGCGGGCGGGCCAGCGACCGGCCCGGCGTCGCTGGCCGGGGCGGCCCGGGAGGCGGACCGCTGCCTCACCGCGCTGCGGGCGCTGGGTCGGGCCGGCGAGGGTGCCAGCAGCGCCGAACTCGGTTTCGTCGGGCTGCTGCTCGGCGCGGTCGAGTCCGGCGGCGATCGGGAGGTGGCCCGGTTCCTGGTCGACACCGTCGGCCCGGTGGTCGACTACGACGCCCGCCGGGGCACCGCGCTGGTGAAGACCCTGGAGGCGTACTTCGGGGTCGGCGGCAGCCTGGCCCGGGCCGCCGAGCTGCTGCACGTGCACGTCAACACGGTGACCCAGCGGCTGGACCGGGTGGGGCAACTGCTCGGGCCGCAGTGGCAGAAGCCGGAGCGGGCGCTGGAGGTGCAGCTCGCACTCCGGCTGCACCGGCTGCGCGCCGCGGCCGGCCAGAGCGGGGCGGGCGGCGGCGGCACCGAACTGCCCTGAGCGCGTTCACCCGGCCTGCCCTGGTCGCGTTCGTCCGGCCTGCCCTGAGGGCGTGCCTGCAACTGAGGGCGTTGGCCCGGCCTGCCCTGTGCGCGTCGCCGCGGCACGGCGCCGCGACCGGTCAGCGGGCGGCGATGCCGGCGGGTCAGCGGGCGGCGATGCCGGCGATCACCGCGTCGACGACCCGGGCCGGCAGGTCCCGCTCGTCCAGGTCGGGCTGGGCGCGGAGCAGGCGCTGGATCAGCAGCGGGGCGGTGAGCAGCGAGAGGGTCAGCTCGACGTCGAGGTCCGCCCGCAGCTCGCCGAGGTCGATCCCCCGGCGCAGCACCTCGCGGATCATCCGCCGCCGGGGCTCGACCAGCTCCTGGTAGAGCCGGTACTGCTCGGGGCTGCGGCTGATCGTGGGCATCAGGCAGGGCATGATCTGCCGCATCCTGGGGTCCGGGTTGTGCCCGGTGTTGCCGACCAGCGCGATCAGGTCCTCGCGTACGGACCGGCCGGGCGGTGGCGGCGGTGGCGGCTTCAGCCGGCGCAGGGCGTCCTGGAGCAACGCCTCCTTGCCGGACCAGCGTCGGTAGATGGTCGCCTTGCCCACGCCGGCCCGGGTGGCGATCGCCTCGATCGAGAGCGTCTCGATGCTGCTGCCCTCGGCGAGCAGGTCGAGGGCGGCCTCCAGGATCGCCTCGTCCGCGCGGATGCTCCGCGGGCGTCCTGGCGCCCGCGGAGCATCCATCGTTTCGGTCACGTTAACCATTGTCCCCTGTCGCTCAGGCCGCGACCAGTTCGGGATCACCCACCGGCTCCGGCGGCAGCAGCTGCTCCTCGGCGTTGCGGCCGGGCAGCCAGCGGAGCACCACCACGATGCCGAGGGCGGCGACCACCGCCGAGATCCCGCTCGCCCAGTGCATGGCCGACACGAAGGCGTCGTTGGCGGCGCTGGTCACCGCCGAGCCGGCCGGGCCGCCGAGCCGCTCCGCGACCGCGTACGCCCCGGAGACCGACTCGGAGGCGGCGTCCCGGACCGGTGCCGGCAGCGCGCGGGCCGCCGGCTCGATCTGGTCCCGGTAGACCCCGGAGAGCACCGAGCCGAGTACCGCGACGCCGAGCGCGCCGGCCACCTGGCGGACGGTGTTGCTGACCGCCGAACCCACCCCGGCCTTCTCCCGGGGCAGCGCCGACATGATCGACTCGGTCGCCGGCGGCATGATGTTGGCCATCCCGACGCCCTGGACGAAGAAGATCAGCCCGATGATCCAGATCGGCGTGGTCGCGGTGGCGAAGGCGAACGCCACCAGCGCCGCCGAGGTCAACGCCAGCCCGGTCACCGCGACGGCCCGACCGCCGTACCGCTTGACCATGGTGGCGCTGCGCGGTGCGAAGACGAGCTGGGCGACGGCGAACGGCAGCATCAGCAGGCCGGTCTCCAGCGGGCTGTAGCCGCGCACGAGCTGGAGGTAGAAGGCGCTGAAGAACATCACGCCCATGGCGGCGAAGAAGACCAGGCCGATCACCGCGACCGGAGCGGCGAACCGGGGTACCCGGAACAGCCGTACGTCCAGCGACGGGAACTCGACCCGGCGCTCCCAGGCCACGAAGGCGGCCAGTACGGCCAGCCCGCCGACGATCGACGCCCAGATGAGCGGCCGATTGAAGCCGTGCTCGCCACCGTCGATGATCCCGTACGAGAGCGCGACCAGACCGACCACCGAGAGCAGTACGCCGACCACGTCGATCCGGCCCGGCTTCGGGTCCCGCGAGTCCGGCACCAGCAACGCGACCGCGACCAGCCCGATCAGCACCACCGGCACGTTGATCAGGAAGACCGAGCCCCACCAGTAGTTCTCCAGCAGCAGACCGCCCAGTACTGGGCCGATCGCCACACCGAGGCCGATCGCGCCGGCCCAGACCCCGATGGCGCGACCGCGCTCCCGGGGGTCGAAGACGTTGGAGATGATCGACAGGGTCACCGGCATCACGGCGGCGGCTCCGAAGCCCATCAGCGCGCGGGCGCCGATCAGTTGACCGGGGCTCTGCGCGTACGCCGACAGCAGCGAGGCGAGGCCGAAGATGGCGAGCCCGACCAGCAGGAACCACTTGCGCCCGTACCGGTCGCCGAGCACGCCGAAGGTGAAGAGCAGCCCGGCGAAGACCAGGGTGTACGAGTTGATCGACCATTCCAGTTCGCCCTGGCTGGCGCCGAGGCCGTGCACCGGGTCGGCCAGGGTACGCAGTGCGACGTTCAGGACCGTGTTGTCCAGCACGATCACCAGCAGGCTGACCACGAGCACGCCGAGAATGGCCCAGCGCCTCGGGTGCCCGGTGTTTTCGGTTAACTCCATGCGGTGTTTTGTCCCCCCGAGACCCCGCTTCGCCTGATTCGGCGGCGGGGAAGTTTCTTGACCGCACTGACGATAGTCAGCCGGAAACCGAAACGGAACCGTTCCGTATCGTAATGTGAGCCGGCTCACCCCCACCCGGTCGGCTCGCGGCGGACGAGGCGCGCTGTGCCCTCGGACGACCGCGTGCCGGCCCTCGGACGAAGCACGCCGGCTCCTCGTTCGAGGCGGGCCGGGCCCTCGTTCGAGGCGCGCCGGACCCTCGGACGAGGCGTGCCGTGCCCTCGAACGAGGCGTCCGATCACCGCCAGACGACGGCCCGCCCGTTGATCAGGATTGTGGGCATGAGCGAGGTTATTGCGGCGGAAAGCCGTGTTCTAGAAGGAAAGGTCGCGTTCGTCACCGGAGGCAGCCGGGGCATCGGCGCGGCGGTGGCGGTCCGGCTGGCCGAGGATGGTGCCGACGTGGCGCTGACCTACCAGCGGGACGTCGAGGCGGCCGATGCGGTACTGGACCGGATCAAGGCGATCGGCCGGCGCGGGCTGGCGATCCAGGCCGACAGTGCCGATCCGGCGGCCGTCGTCTCGGCGGTGGACCGGGCGGCCGGTGAGTTCGGCCGACTCGACGTACTGGTCAACAACGCCGGGGCGTTCCTGGTCGGGCCGATGGAGGAGTTGGGGCTCGCCGAGTTCGAGCGGACCGTGGCGGTGAACGTCCGGGCCCCGTTCGTCGCCGCCCAGGCAGCGGCCCGGCACATGGTCGACGGTGGACGGATCATCTCGATCGGCAGCAACATGGCCGAACGGGCGGCGTTTCCGGGCTTCGCGCTCTACTCCATGAGCAAGACCGCGTTGACCGGGCTGACCAAGGGGCTCGGCCGGGACCTCGGTCCCCGGGGCATCACCGTGAACCTGGTGAACCCCGGCCCGACCGACACCGACTCGAACCCGGCCGACAGCCCGATGGCGGACACCATCCGCGGCTTCACCGCCGTCGGTCGGTACGCCGTACCGGCCGAGATCGCGGCGATGGTCGCCTGGGTGGCCAGCGCCGACAGCTCGTACGTCACCGGCGCGACGATCAACGTCGACGGCGGCTTCACCATCTGATCCAGGTCCCGGGCCGCCTGATCCACCTTTGCGGTGACGGTGGCGGTCGGGCCGGCGACCAGCGTGCCGGCCATGGCCAGGCCGGCCGCCACCATCACCGCACCCAGCCCCTCCGGGCGAGACGTCCGCACCACCGGCCCCCTTCGATCGTCCGAAGGCAAGCCTGCGCACCACCACTGGACAGACACTGAACAACCACTGGAACCCACGCCGACACCGGCGGGCACCGTCATGATCCCGGAGAGTCCGGCACGCCTGGACCGGCCGGACGCTCCGGGATCACCCGGCCGGCACGAAGGGCCGGGCGCGGTGGGCGGGCGCGGTAGGGTCGGCCGGCCGCGCGGGGAGGAGCCGGGCCTGAGCGTTTCCGGCAGCGCACCGACCACCCGGCCCGGCCTGATCGATCCTGGAGGTCAAGCCGTCCCTACCAGTTCGTACCATTTTCAGCGATTCATCCGATCGCGCATCATGCTCGCTCGACCACATGGCTGCCGCTGCCGTCGGGCTGGCGCGGTCGAGCCAGTCGCTGAAGGACCGGTCCGACGGCCCTACCCCGATCATCCTCGGCGGGTCAGGCCGAACACCGTCAGATCCACAGACCCTCTGCTCTACGTCCCCAAAGGTCGGAGGCGCGGGTAGGTGAACAATTCGCGGACCTGCCCCCGGTGTGCGGTCTCCTCCAGAAAGCGGCATTTTTCCTTCAGATTTCGTTCTGGGCCCCAGTCTGCGATTGCGTACACGCCGGCAACTTATTGCTTGCCCGAGTCACGCTTGGTGAGCTACGTCCCGTGGCTACCGATCTCGCGATGGTCGTTGTCTTGTCGCCCTCAACCGTCCTCTGGAAACCGGGCGGTTGATGAGGCCGATGCACTAGCGTGAGCTTCGGATGATGCGGGTGCAATGCCTGGCCTCTTCGCCAGTGCCGAGTGCTTGCCGCGCGATCGAGAGGATTAGATTTCATGGTCAAGAAGTTCATTAAGGACGCGGTGTCGCGCAGTTCGGAGTCCGACGATGACCAGCGGAAGCTTTCGTCAATGGTGGGTCAGGGGGACGTTGCCGCCCAGTCGCAGGATGGATCCGGCCCGAGCGACGCGACAATCCTGAACTTCGCACTCAATCTCGAGTACCTCGAAGCCGAGTTCTACCTTCGCGCCACGACCGGCGAGGGCCTTCCCGACGAAATGACGACCGGCACGGGCACTCGTGGTGAGGTCACGGGCGGGGGAGCCGTCAGCTTCAGCAATTCGGTGGTGCGGAAGCTCGCTCATGAGATCGCGTCGGACGAGCAGCAGCATGTGGCGTTCCTCCGGTCCGCCCTCGGCGAAAACGCCGTCTCGCGCCCCGCGATTTCTCTCGATACGAGTTTCACCGCCGCAGCCACGGCGGCCGGGCTCATCAAGTCCGGCGAGGTCTTCGATCCATACGCCAACGACCTTAATTTCCTGTTTGCCGCGTTCCTGTTCGAGGATGTCGGTGTCTCCGCGTTCAAAGGAGCGGCGCCGCTGCTGTCCAACAAGACCTATCTTGACGCCGCCGCAGGCATGCTCGCCACGGAGGCATACCATGCCGGAATCGTTCGTTTTGCACTCTACAACGAGGGAATGATCAACGACGCAGTGTTCACGGGCGTGCAGAAGCTCTCCGACGCGCGTAACAGTCTCGACGGTCCGGTTGATGACGACCAGGGGATCGGCGCCAGCACCGAGGCGAACTTTATCCCCACGGATGCCGACGGCATCGCCTACGGCCGCACAGCCCAGTCGGTCCTGAACATCGTCTACCTGAACCCCGACGCAGTGACCTCTGGCGGCTTCTATCCGTCCGGCCTCAACGGCGAAATCGTGATGAGCGCTGCCGCGTAGCCGTTGAGGCGTCCATCATCCGGTGCGGTTCTCCGTGCAGAGGGTTATCGAAGGCGGGCGGCGCGCAGTGAGTCGGCAGTAGTCAGGAGCGCGGCACCGAGGAGCACGGTGTCCTTCAACAGGAATTGGCCTAGCTGAGAAAGGCTCAACGCCCCCTGCCCTTCTTGCCGAGCCTCGGCCGTTGTGGCCAGGAAGCTGAGCGTGGTGAGGAACATCCCGACCGCTCCGGCGCTACCGATCGCCGATGCTCTGGGCGCAAGTGGCTTCGCGGCTATCAGGCTGCCGAGGGTGATCTCCGTGATCCCGATGAGTCGGTTGAGCTTCTGTGCGCCCAGCGTTTTGCGGAACCGCGAGAACAGCGGACTCGACGTGAGCAGGGGTTCGTTGTTTTCGACCTCGTACTGCGTGAACTTGAGCATGCCGATCCACAAGATGTTCGTCGCCAGTGCGGAGCGCAGCACGAGGGAGGCTACCGAGGCGAGGTCATCGGCCGGGTCGTGTCGTATGCGCATCGCTCACTCCAAGTCGCTGTGGCCATCGGCGTGCGCGCGACCATTACCCGCTACGGCCGAGCTCACGCGAGTCGGACGAATTTCGGAGTGAGCAGCGTCAACGGCTCCAGCAACGGTCGTCGTCGTAGACGATCGTCAGCGTGCTGCGGTACGCCCTCGACGCGTCCCCGTCCGGCACCCGGTCCGGCGGCTCCACCGGTCCGTCGCTCCAGACCTTCGTGGCCCGGTACGGGTAACCGTCCTGCCCGGGCGCCTCGGCCCGGAAGAAGACCCGCTGCCCCGCCGTCAGAGCACGGTAACCGGGGGCAGCGATGGCGGAGAAGTGCACCCAGCAGCCGCCCGGGGTCTCGGCCGCGTCGAGCACTCCCCAGCCCCGGTCGGCGTCGAACTCGCGTACCACCCCGACGATGGTCACCTGCGCCGCCGGCTCAGCCGACCGCCGCCATGACCTCGTCGGAGACGTCGAAGTTGCCGTAGACGTTCTGCACGTCGTCGGAGTCCTCCAGCGCGTCGATCAGCTTGAAGACCTTGCGGGCGCCTTCCTCGTCCAGCGGGACGGTGACGCTGGGCACCAGGGACGACTCGGCCGACTCGTAGTCGATGCCGGCGTCCTGCAACGCGGTCCGCACCGCGATCAGGTCACCGGGCTCGGAGACCACCTCGAACGCCTCGTCCAGGTCGTTGACCTCCTCGGCCCCGGCGTCGAGTACGGCGAGCAGCACGTCGTCCTCGGAGAGCCCCGCCTTCGGCACGATCACGACGCCCTTGCGGGAGAACATGTACGACACCGAGCCGGCGTCCGCCAGCGAACCGCCGTTGCGGGTCAGCGCTGTGCGTACCTCGGTCGCGGCGCGGTTGCGGTTGTCGGTCAGGCACTCGATCAGCAGCGCGACGCCGCCGGGGCCGTACCCCTCGTACATCACCGTCTGCCAGTCGGCGCCGCCGGCCTCCAGGCCGGAGCCGCGCTTGACGGCGCGGTCGATGTTGTCGTTCGGGACCGAGTTCTTCTTCGCCTTCTGGATGGCGTCGAAGAGGGTCGGGTTGCCGGCCGGGTCACCACCACCGGTGCGCGCGGCGACCTCGACGTTCTTGATCAGCTTGGCGAACATCTTGCCGCGCTTGGCGTCGATGACCGCCTTCTTGTGCTTCGTCGTCGCCCACTTTGAGTGGCCGGACATCTGTTACCTCCGTTGCTAGCCGCCGCCTGCTTCGACCGCACCGCGCACGCCTCGCTCCGCACCCGACGCACACGGTGGTGCCGGTCAACTCCGCTGGAAGCCGTGGCGGCCAGATGGCCCTGCCGAATCTCGACAATCCTACCGACGCGCGGCGGGCGACCGTCACCCGCCGCACACCGGCAGCCACGAAATCGTACAGATCACCACATAACAAACGGAGCGTCTATCTGCTCACGACGTCGCGACCGGGGCCCGGACCGGGTCGAGGAGTTCGGTGAGCAGCGCCGTTACCGCCACCGCCCGATCCGCGCCCGGCGCGATCCGCCCCGCGGCGGTTGGATCGGACGGGTCCTCCCCGGACCAGTCGAAGTCGGCGAAGAGGCCCAAGCCGACGTGGGTCGGCACGACCACCATCCCCACCTCGTTGAGGATGTCCCGCAAATGCCCGGCCGCCTGCCCGCCGCCACTCACGCCGTAGCTGAGCAGGCCGGCGGGCTTGCCCCGCCACTCCGCATCCAGATAGTCGATGCCGTTCTTCAGCACGGCGGGAATCGAATGGTTGTACTCCGGCGTCACGAAGACGAAGGCGTCGCACCCGGCCACCACCGCCGACCAGCGGCGGGTGTGATCGTTCCGGTAGTCACCGAACCTGGCCGGGACCGGCTCGTCGAGCAGCGGCAGCCGCTGCTCCGCGAGATCGATCAGTTCGACGGCCACCACGTCGGCCCGTACCGCCGGGTGCCCGGCCGCCACCTCGGCCACCCACCGGGCCACCGCCGGTCCTCGACGGCCCGGCCGGCTGCTTCCCACGACCACGCCGATGACGCGAGGTCGGGTCCGCTCCGTACTGTCCGAGAGTTCTCTGCGTTCCGTACTGTCCATGACTCGATCCCATCGGCGATCCCGCGCCGCCGGGAGACCGGCGCGAGGGTAGCCCTGGCAGGGATACCCTGCCGACCTCCGACAGCGGCAGACTGGACCGGTGATGGACGGAGAACTCGGCGCGTTCCTCCGCAGCCGGCGCGAGGCGTTGCGGCCCGAACAGGTGGGACTGCCGGCCGGGCTCCGACGCCGCGCGCCGGGGCTGCGCCGGGCCGAACTCGCGACGCTCGCGCAGGTCAGCGTGGAATACCTGACCCGGCTCGAACAGGGCCGCGACACCCGACCCTCGCCGGAGATCCTCGCCGCGCTGGCAGACGCGCTCCGGCTCGACGAGGACGACCGGCAACACCTGCGGCAGCTCGCGGCGGTCAACCACCACCGACAGCTGTGCGCGGGACGTCGCCCGTCGGTGTCGCGCACCGTCCGCCCGGAGGCTCGGCTGCTCCTGGACGCGCTACGGGACCGGCCGGCGTACCTGGTGAACCGGATCGGCGAACTGCTTGCCTGGAACGATCTGTTCGACCGGCTGGCCCGCCCGCTCGGGCTGCTCGACGGCGACCGACCCAACCTGGTGTGGTACGTCTTCGCCGACCAACGCGCCCGGGAGCACTTCCCCGACTGGGCGGAGTTGGCCGACCAGCAGGTCGCCGAGTTGCACCGGCTTCGCCAGGGCGACCCGGCTACCGACGAGTTCGCCGAGCGCCTCGGCCGTACGGTGGGGACGCCGTTCACCTCGCGGTGGCGGCGCCGTCCGGTCAGCGCCAGCTCCAGCGGCGTGCGCTGGTTGCGGCATCCGGAGGTCGGGCCGGTGCGGCTCGGGTACGAGACGTTGGCACTCACCGACGACCAGCAGCGGTTGGTGGTACAGCTGCCCGCCGACGCCGCCAGCGTCGAGGCCCTGGACCGCCTGCTGGGCCGGCGTCCGGGTCAGCTCCGCTCGGTGGCCGGCTGAGGCTGCCGCGGACACCGGGCCGCTCAGGTCGCGCTGCTGACCAGGTCGACGAAGTAGCGGTGCAGCCGTGCGTCGCCGGTGAGTTCCGGGTGGAACGAGGTGGCCAGCAGGTTGCCCTGCCGTACCGCCACGATCCGGCCGGCGGCAGGGCTGCCGGTGACGGTGCCCGGTACGCCGCCGGTGACGGTGCCCAGTACCTCGACACCGGCGCCGACCCGCTCGACCCAGGGCGCCCGGATGAAGACCGCGTGCAGTGGTCCACCGTCGATGCCGGAGATCTCCACCGGCGCCTCGAACGAGTCGACCTGCCGGCCGAAGGCGTTGCGCCGGACCGTCATCGCGATGCCGTCGAAGCCGCGCTGGTCCGGCCGGCCGTCGAGCACCTCGGCAGCCAGCATGATCATCCCGGCGCAGGAGCCGTAGACCGGCATCCCCTCGGCGATCCGCTTGTCGACCGGTTCGCGCAGCTCGAAGATGTCGACCAGTTTGCTGATCGTGGTGGACTCCCCGCCGGGGATGACCAGGCCGTCGACCGCGTCCAGTTCCGCCGGCCGGCGTACCGGACGGGCCTGCGCGCCCGCACTGGTCAGGGCGGCGAGATGCTCGCGGACGTCACCCTGCACCGCGAGCACCCCGATCACGGGTGCGCTCACGTCACCTCACCAGCCGCGGTCGGCCAGCCGGTGCGGGACCGGGATGTCGTCCACGTTGATCCCGACCATCGCCTCGCCGAGTCCGCGCGACACCTTGGCCAGCACGTCCGGGTCGTCGTAGAAGGTGGTGGCCTTGACGATCGCGGCCGCTCGCTGGGCCGGGTTGCCGGACTTGAAGATCCCGGAGCCGACGAAGACCCCCTCCGCGCCGAGCTGCATCATCATCGCCGCGTCGGCCGGGGTGGCGATGCCGCCCGCGGTGAAGAGCACCACCGGCAGCTTCCCGGTCTCGGCCACCTCCCGGACCAGCTCGTACGGCGCCTGCAACTCCTTGGCGGCCACGTACAGCTCGTCGGTGGGCAGCGAGCCGAGGCGGCGGATCTCGTCACGGATCTTCCGCATGTGCGTGGTGGCGTTCGAGACGTCACCGGTGCCGGCCTCGCCCTTGGAGCGGATCATCGCCGCCCCTTCGGTGATCCGACGCAGCGCCTCGCCCAGGTTGGTGGCGCCGCAGACGAAGGGCACCGTGAAGGCCCACTTGTCGATGTGGTTGGCGTAGTCGGCCGGGGTCAGCACCTCGGACTCGTCGACGTAGTCCACGCCCAGCGCCTGGAGCACCTGGGCCTCGACGAAGTGCCCGATCCGGGCCTTGGCCATCACCGGGATCGAGACGGCGTTGATGATGCCGTCGATCATGTCCGGGTCGCTCATCCGGGAGACGCCGCCCTGGGCCCGGATGTCGGCCGGTACCCGCTCCAGCGCCATCACCGCGACCGCACCGGCGTCCTCGGCGATCTTCGCCTGCTCGGGGGTGACCACGTCCATGATCACGCCACCCTTGAGCATCTCGGCCATACCCCGCTTGACCCGCGCGGTGCCGACCACTCCGGCGGCGCTGACGGTCTGCCCCCCGGCCGAGGTCGACTGGTCGGAACCGGACTGGGCGGTGGATTCGGACACGGCGTTTTCGCTCCTCGGAAGTGTTTTCGGGGGTGGAATCGCACTCGATGCTACGCGGGGTGCAACGCCGGACCGACAGCCAATCAGACCCCGGGTGGCCTGCACTGTGGCCGGGCTCACGCCCGGCGGGCGCGGTTGCCGGTCAGCCGACCGACAGCTCCGGACGGCTGCTCACGGTCGGGTCGTCGATGTCGAAATAGCGCGGCTGCTCGTGCTTGCGGGACATCCGGAACAGGCGTACGAGGCGGCGGCGCCGCAGCGAGAGCGCGTCGCGTACCAGGTCGGTGTGCACCTGACGGGCCAGCGCGAGCCGCCGGCTGGCGCCGATCACCGCCGCCGCGGCCGGATCCTCCGGGTCCAGCGGGCTGGACCGAAGCTGCCGGGTCAGGTCGTTCTCGGCGGCCTCCCGCTCGTCGCCCTCGGCGTCCAGCGCGATCCGGGACGCCGCGTACAGCTCCACCGCGTAGCGCTCCTCGGCCAGCACCGCGGCGGCCGCCGCCCGGCGCAGCAGGTGCGCGTCGAGCGCGCGGGTCGCCGAGCGTACCCGCGCGTGCATCCGGTCGACCCGGGCCGCGATCCAGATCAGGTACGCCGTCACCAGGACGACCGCCGCGACGCCGCCCACCACCCACCACATGCCCGGCATCGTAGTGCGGCCCCCACTTCCGTCTCCTGGCACGTCACCGGCACCCCGGGGACGATCCCGCCGCCCGGCCCCGGCGACGGCGAAACCGTGCCGGTCGGGACGATCCGGCTCAGGCCGGCCCGATCCACTCCTGGTCCAGCACCCGACCGTCGGTTGCCTCGATCGCGGTGGCGTACACCTCCAGGACCCGGCGGGCCACCGTCGGCCAGTCGAAGGTCTCGACCACCTCCCGGGCACAGGCCGACAGTTCGGCGCGGCGCACCGGGTCGTCGAGCAGGCCGGCCAGGGTACGTCGCAGCGCCGCCGAGTCCCCGGTGGGAAAGAGTTCCCCGGCCCGGCCCCCGTCCAACACCCGACGGAAGGCGTCCAGATCGCTGGCCACCACCGTCGCCCCGGCGGCCATCGCCTCGGTCAGGATCATGCCGAAGGACTCGCCCCCGGTGTTCGGCGCGACGTAGAGGTGCACGCTGCGCAGCATGCGCGCCTTGTCCGGTTCGGAGACCCGGCCGAGGAAGGTGATCCGGTCCCGCAACTCCTCCGGTACGCCCTCGTGCAGCTCGGCCTCGTCACCCGGGCCGGCGACCAGCAGCCGCAGCCCCGGGCGTTCCGCGGCGAGCCCGACGAACGCCTCCCGGAGCACCCCGAAACCCTTGCGGGGCTCGGTGAACCGGCCGAGGAAGCCGAGCGTGCCGCCCTCGCCCTGGCCGCACCGGCCGGGCCAGCCGGGCAGCGGTTCGGCGTCGGCGAACTTCGCCACCGCCACCCCGTTGGGGATCTCCACCGCCCCGCCGCCGAGATGCTCGACCTGGACCTTGCGGGCCAGCGCGCTCACCGCGATCCGGGCGGTGATCCGCTCCACGGCGAACTGCAACACCCCCTGCGCGGCGGCGAGCGCCCGGGACCGGGTCATCGCGGTGTGGAAGGTGGCGACCACCGGCCCCCGGGCGGAGAGCACGGCGAGCAGCGAGAGGCTGAGCGTGAACGGCTCGTGCACGTGCAGCACGTCGAAGTTGCCCCGGGCCAGCCAGCGCCGGACCCGGGCGGTGGAGACCGGCCCGAAGGTGATCCGGGCGACCGAGCCGTTGTACGGCAGCGGCACCGACCGGCCGGCCGACACCACGTACGGCGGCAGCGGCGAGTCCTCGTCCGCCGGCGCCAGCACGCTCACCTCGTGCCCGAGCCCGATCAGCGCCTCGGCGAGGTCGAGTACGTGGTTCTGCACCCCGCCGGGGACGTCGAAGGAGTACGGACACACGATGCCGATCCGCACTGCGCCTCCCCCTTCAGGCCGGCTCGGAGATCGACGGGGTGCCAGGTGTCTCCGGCGCCACCACCCCGGCCGGACCGGTCACTGCGGCGGTCCGGCCGGGCTCGTCGACCCAGACCCGTTGCAGCATGTGCCAGTCCTCCGGGCGCTGCGCGATGCCCTCGGCCAGATGGTCGGCGATCCGCTGGGTCAGCGCCCGGACCCGCTGGTCCAGCGGGCCGGAATCCGGCGACGGCACCTCCAGCGGCCCGATCAGCCGGCCCCGGGGCCCGGCCGGGTCGTACCAGAGGGCGGCCACGTAGAGCGGGGCGCCGGTCCGGAGGGCCAGCAGCGCCGGGCCGGCCGGCATCCGCGCCCGACCGCCGAAGAACCGCACCTCGACACCGCGCGCCGACAGGTCCCGATCGGCGAGCAGCGGCACCAGGTAGCCGGCGGCGACCCGCTCGGCCAGTATCTCGAACGGGGCCCGGGGGCCGCCGTGGGTCGGCAGGATCTCCATGCCGAGCCGGCGCCGGAAGTCGAGGAAGCGCTCGTAGACGCCCTCCGGCTTGAGTCGCTCCATGACGGTGGCGATCGGCCAGCCCTTGGCGGCCACCCAGGCGCCGGCGGCGTCCCAGTTGCCGGAGTGCGGCAGTGCCACCACGACACCCCGGCCGGCCGCCATCTCGGCGGCGAGCCGCTCCTCGCCGTCGAGCCGGAAGTCGTCGCGGATCTGCTCCCGGCTGCGCGACGGCAGCCGGAACACGTCGAGCCAGTAGCGGGCGTACGAGCGCATGCCCCGGCGGACGAGCTCCTCCAGGGCGTCCGGCGGCAGTTCGGGACCGACCACCCGGCGCAGGTTGGCGGCGAGCCGTCGGGTCCCCCGGCCACGCCTGCGGTACGCCTGGTCGGCGGCGGCCCGGAACAGCGCCGCCGCCACCGGCTTGGGCAGTGCGCGTACGGCCCGCCAGCCGGCCAGGTAGCCGAACTCGACCGGGGTCACCGGCTGGCCTGCGGCACTGTCACGCGTCCACGCCCAACTCGGCGCGCTGCGCCTGCCGCCAGACGTGCGTCATCCGCTGCCCGACGGTGAAGACCGAGACCGCGGCGAGCAGCCAGAGCGCGGTGACCAGCGCCCAGTCCAGCCCGAGGCCGGTGAGCAGCCCGCCGACCCCGACGATCAGCAGCCGCTCGGTCCGCTCGGCGATGCCGACGTTGCAGGTCATCCCGAGCCCCTCGGCCCGGGCCTTGACGTACGAGACGAGGCCACCGGCGACCAGGCAGATCAGCGCGGCGGCGACCCCGACGTGGTCGTCCTGGGTGGCCAGCCAGTATGCGACGGCGCCGAAGACCGCGCCGTCGGAGACCCGGTCCATGCTCGAGTCGAGGAACGCGCCGAACCGGCTCGACCCGCCCCGCATCCGGGCCATCGTGCCGTCGAGCAGGTCGGTGAGGGCGAAGAAGGTCACCACGAGCGCACCGGCGACCAGGTAACCCCGGGCGCCGAGCACGATCGATCCGACCACCACCCCGAGCGTCCCGGTCACGGTGACGGCGTTGGGCGTCACCCCGACCCGCAGCAGGGTCCGGGCGATCGGTTCGACGACTCGGGTCATGCCGGCCCGGGCCGACACCTGGAAGATCTTCGCCATGGCCGTCCCACCATAACGGGCCGCGAACGGCGACGGTACGCCCGGTGGCGCCTACTTCGCGCCGCAGGCTTGTGTCACGACTTGTACGGGTGTGAGATCGGAGCAGGGGACGTGACGTCGCTCACCTGTCACCCGGCACGTCTCCGGCAGCACGGCAGGCCACCCGAGGATATCGCCGCGGAGTCGCCAGGGCAGCTCCCCCGTCGCACGCGGCGGTCGCCACCAACCACCGGCTTAGGGAGGTGCGCCCCGATGGCGCAGAAGAGTCAGGAGAAGGGGGTCACCGGCCCGGCGCCGGTGGTGGACGAGCCCGGCAGGGTTCGCAACGTGGTGCTCGTCGGCCACTCCGGTGCCGGAAAGACGACCCTGGTCGACGCGCTGCTGGCGGCGACCGGCACGATCTCGCGGCCCGGTGCGGTGACCGAGGGCACCACGGTGTGCGACCACGACCCGGCGGCGGTACGCCAGCAGCGCTCGATCAGCCTGGCCTGCGCGCCGCTGCAACACAACGGCATCAAGGTCAACCTGTTGGACACCCCCGGCTACGCGGACTTCGTCGGCGAACTCCGGGCCGGGCTGCGCGCGGCGGACGCGGCGCTCTTCGTCGTCTCGGCGGTGGACGGGATGGACGGGGCGACCGCCGCGCTCTGGCAGGAGTGTGCCGCCGTCGGGATGCCCCGGGCCGTCGCGGTCACCCGGCTGGACCACCAGCGGGCCGACCTCGACGAGACGGTGGCGCTCTGCCAGCGGGTCTTCGGCGACAACGTACTCCCGCTCTACCTGCCGATGCTCGACGACGAGGGTGTCGACGTGGTCGGCCTGATGGGCCTGATCACCCGCCGGGTCTTCGACTACACCGCCGGGCTGCCGGCGGCGGTCCGCGACCCCGACCCCGAGCACCTGCCGGCGATCGGCGACGCCCGGAACGAGTTGATCGAGGGCATCATCGCGGAGAGCGAGGACGAGACGCTGCTGGACCGCTACCTCGGCGGCGAGGAGATCGAGGTCGAGGTCCTCATCGACGACCTGGAGAAGGCCGTCGCCCGGGGGCACTTCTATCCGGTGGTACCGGTCTGCGCCGAGACCGGGCTCGGCGTCGACGCCCTGCTGGAGCTGCTGACCTCGGCGTTCCCGACCCCGCTGGAGCACGACCTGCCCACCGTCACCGGGGTCGACGGCTCGCCGCAGCCGCCGCTGCACTGCGACCCGGACGGCCCGCTGGTGGCCGAGGTGGTCAAGACCACCATCGACCGGCACGTCGGCCGGGTCTCCCTGGTCCGGGTCTTCTCCGGCACGCTCCGCCCCGACCAGGTGGTGCACGTCTCCGGGCACGGCATGGCCGAGCGCGGCCATCCGGACCACGACGCCGACGAGCGGATCGCGCACATCTACTCCCCGCTCGGCGCCGCGCTGCGCGAGGTGCCGTACTGCGTGGCCGGCGACATCTGCGCGATCACCAAGTCGGGTACGGCGGAGACCGGCGACACCATCTCGGCCAGGGAGCACCCGCTGCTGATCGAGCCCTGGGAGATGCCCGAGCCGCTGCTGCCGGTGGCGATCGTGGCGAAGAGCCGGGCCGACGAGGACGCGCTGGCCAAGAACCTGGCCCGGCTGGTCGCCGGTGACCCGAAGATGCGGCTGGAGCGCAACCCGGAGACCCATCAGCTGGTGCTCTGGTGCATGGGCGAGGCGCACGCCGAGGTGGTGCTCGACCGGCTCCGCGGCGGCGGGGTGGACCTGGAGACCGAGCCGGTCCGGGTGGCGCTGCGGGAGACCTTCGCGGTGGCCTCGAAGGGGCACGGCCGGCACGTGAAGCAGTCCGGCGGGCACGGCCAGTACGCGGTCTGCGACATCGAGGTGGAGCCGCTACCCCGGGGTGCGGGCTTCGAGTTCGCCGACCGGGTGGTCGGCGGCGCCGTGCCGCACAACTACATCCCGTCGGTGGAGAAGGGTGTACGCACCCAGATGGGCCGGGGCATCGTCGCCGGCTATCCGGTGGTGGACCTGAGGGTGACCCTGGTGGACGGCAAGGCGCACAGCGTCGACTCGTCCGACGCCGCCTTCCAGACCGCCGGTTCGCTGGCGCTGCGCGACGCGGCGGAGAAGGGGCAGGTCACGCTCCTGGAGCCGGTCGACGAGGTGGTGGTCCGGGTGCCGGACGGATATGTCGGCGCGGTGATGAGCGACATGTCCGGGCGGCGCGGCCGGGTGCTCGGCACCGAGCCGGACCCGGCCGGCACCGAGCACACGCTGGTCCGGGCCGAGGTGCCGGCGACCGAGCTGATCCGGTACGCCGTCGAGCTGCGCTCGATGACCGCCGGTGGTGGCACCTTCCGGCGCTCCTTCGCCCGCTACGAGCCGATGCCGACGCACCTGGCCGACCAGATCCGCAAGGAGCACAGCTCGTCCGGCCGGTGACCGCCCGAGGTGCCCGCCCCGGGGCGGGCACCTCCGCGTCACGCCTTGCCGAGCAGGCGCTCCACCTCGGCGACCTGGTCGGCCGGGAGCGGCCCGTGCGCCAGCGCGCCGACGTTCTCCTCCACCTGGGCGACGGTCCGGAAGCCGGGGATCGGCACCGTACGGCCGCTGCGCGCCCAGAGCCAGCCCAGCGCGCCTTGGGCGAGGGTACGGCCGTCGGAGGCGAGCACGTCCCGGACGGCGGCCACCCGGGCGAGGAACTCCGGGGCGGGCCGCCCGTCCCGGAACCAGTCCAGCCAGGCCGGGGCGATCCCGCGTACGTCGTCGGCGGCCAGCGTGGACGACTCGGTGAACTTGCCGGAGAGCAGCCCCATCGCCAGCGGCCCCCGGTTGACGCTGGCCAGGTCGTGGCGCTCGCAGACGGCGAGCATCTCCGGCGCGTCCTGTAGCACCGAGAAGGAGTGCTGCACGGCGGTGCAGTGCGGGCCGTCGGCGCCCCAGGAGGCGGCCCGGTCGGGCAGGTCGGTGCTCCAGCCGTACGACCGGATCCGGCCCTCGGCGACGAGTTCCTCCAGGGTGCCGAGGAGTTCCGCCGCCTCGTCGACCGGCAGGTCGCCGAGGTGCAGTTGGTAGAGGTCGATCCGGTCGGTCTCCAGCCGGCGCAGCGAGGCGGCCACCGCCCGGCGCAGGTGGTGGGCCGACCCGTCCGCGCCGGTCATCTGCCGGGTCGCCTCGTCGTAGGTGTAGCCCCACTTGGTGGCGAGCACCACCTCGTCCCGGTGTCCGGCCAGGGCGCGGGCCAGGATCCGTTCGCTGTGCCCGGTGCCGTAGACGTCGGCGGTGTCGAAGAGGGTGACGCCGAGGTCGAGGCCGCGCCGGATCGCCCGGATCGACTCGTCGTCGTCCACCTGTCCCCAGCCGAACGGCTGGTCACCCTGGTGCCAGACGCCGCCGATGGCCCAGCAGCCGAGGCCGAGCGCGCTCACCTCGATGCCGCTGCGCCCCAACACCCGCGTGTTCGCATTCATGTCGGTAAGGCTTTCACATCGGGCCGGCCGGGCGGAGCCGGCGACAATCCGCTGGACGGCGGTGAACGGGTCGAACGGCGTACCCGGGTGTCGATCAGACAGGTGTTCGAATATCCTGAGCGTGGGTATCCGGCCGGCGAGGAGGTCGGGATGACACCGCTGCTGCGCGCCGCCCTGGAATACGCCGCTGCCGGCGTACCCGTGTTGCCGTTGCACTCTCCGACCGCGACCGGCTGCACCTGCCGCCGGCCCGACTGCGACCGCCCGGGCAAGCATCCCCGCTGGCACCGCAGCCTGCTCCGGCACGGCCTGCACGACGCCAGCACCCGGCCGGAGGTGATCCGACGGTGGTGGACCCGCTGGCCGGAGGCGAACCTGGCACTGCGTACCGGTGACCGGTTCGACGTCTGTGACGTCGACCCGCCGGACGGGGTCGCCGCGCTGCGTGCCGTGGTCCGCGAGCGCCGGATCACCGGGCCGGTGGTCCGGACCGGTTCCGGCGGCTGGCATCTCTACCTGCGGCCGACCGGCGCCGGCAACCGCAGCGGGCTGCTGCCCGGGGTGGACTGGCGCGGAGCCGGCGGCTACGTCGTCGCCCCGCCGTCCCGGCACGCCAGTGGCCGGGACTACCGCTGGATCCGCCGGCCGGACGTCCCGCTCGCCGACTGCCCGCCGGAGCTGACCGCGCTGCTCTTCCCGCCGGCACCGCCGGCCCGGCCGGGAATTCCCGGGCCGGGCGGCGCCGACCGGCTGCGGCATCCCGACCGGTACGCCAGCGCCGCGCTCGCCGCCGAGGCCAGCAGCGTGGCCGGCGCGGTGACCGGTACCCGGAACACCACGCTCTACCGGGCGGCGTACCACCTCGGTCAGCTCGCCGCGGTGGAGCTGCTGGACGAGCGGGACATCACCGTGGTGCTGGCCGACGCCGCCCGGCGCAGCGGGCTGGGCCGGTACGAGATCGCCCGGACGATCCGCTCCGGGCTGCGAACCGGTCGCCGGCATCCCCGGTACGGTCTCGCCGCCTAGCTGGGTCGCCGACCGCGCCTGATTACATCTCGCGCCGCCGGTCACCTCGACCGGCGACACCCCGGTGGGGAGACTGTCGAGCTGCCCCACCGGTGCACCCGCACCCGAGCCTCCGCACTCAGGCCCGCGCCCCGCCGGCCGCCGGCCGGACAACCGGGTGGGGTGCCCCACCCGTGCACCCAGCTCGACAGCGCGCGCCAGGCACTCTCCCGCCCCGGCCGGGCCGCTCCGGCGCCGGTGGTCGGCTCGGTCGGGAAGAAGAACCCCGCCGAGCCGGGGAGCCACGGGGCCGCAGGCGGTTCGTCGCTCAGCCGGCCGTGGTCGCCCAGGCGGTGGCGAGCAGGGTACGGGTGTCGGCGAGCAACTGCGGCAGCACCTTGGTCCGGGCGATCACCGGCATGAAGTTGGCGTCCCCGCCCCACCTCGGCACCACGTGCTGGTGCAGGTGGGCGGCGATGCCGGCGCCGGCCACCCCGCCCTGGTTCATCCCGATGTTGAAGCCGTGCGCGTTGCTGACCCGCCGGACCACCCGCATCGCCGCCTGGGTGCAGTCGGCCAGCTCGGCCGTCTCCGCGACGTCCAGCTCGGTGTAGTCGGCGACGTGCCGGTACGGGCAGACCAGCAGGTGCCCGGGGTTGTACGGGTAGAGGTTGAGCACCACGAAGACCCGTTCGCCCCGGTGCACCACGAGGTTCTCCTCGCCCTCCCGCTCGGGGGCGAGGCAGAACGGGCAGCCGGCCGGCTTCTCGTGCCCCTCCCCCGGCCGGTCCGGACCGGAGATATAGGTCATCCGGTGCGGGGTCCAGAGCCGATCGAGCCCGTCGGGCATGCCGAGTTCCGCGTGGGGCGCCGCGCCTGTCACGCCGACGATCCTACGACCCGGCCTCGCCACCGGTCGGTCCGGCGGTCGGACCGGTGTTGACCCGGGACCGGACCACCTCCACCACGTGCGCCACCGCGTCGGCGAGCGGTACCCCGTTGCGCTGCGACCCGTCCCGGTAGCGGAACGAGACCGCCCCGGCCTCCACGTCGGCGTCCCCGGCGATCGCCATGAACGGGATCTTCTGCTGCTGGGCGGTACGGATCTTCTTCTGCATCCGGTCGTCCGAGGTGTCCACCTCGGCGCGGATCCCCTCGGCGCGCAGCGCGGCGACGAAGCCGTGCAGGTGGGTGGCGTGCTCCTCGCGGATCGGGATGCCGACCACCTGCACCGGGGCGAGCCAGGCCGGGAAGGCTCCGGCGTAGTGCTCGGTGAGCACCCCGAAGAAGCGCTCGATCGAGCCGAAGAGCGCTCGGTGGATCATCACCGGCCGCTGCCGGGTGCCGTCCGCGGCCTGGTATTCCAGGCCGAACCGCTCCGGCTGGTTGAAGTCGACCTGGATGGTGGACATCTGCCAGGTACGCCCGATGGCGTCCTTGGCCTGCACGCTGATCTTCGGCCCGTAGAAGGCCGCGCCACCCGGATCCGGCACCAGGTCGAGCCCGGACGCCTCGGCGGCGGTCTTCAGGGCCTCGGTCGCCTCCGCCCAGTCCTCGGCCGAGCCGATGAACTTCGGCGAGTCGTCCCGGGTCGACAGCTCCAGATAGAAGTCGTCGAGGCCGTAGTCGCGGAGCAGGTCGAGGACGAAGGCGAGCAGGGTGGTCAGCTCACCCGGCATCTGCTCCCGGGTGCAGTAGATGTGCGAGTCGTCCTGGGTCAGCCCGCGTACCCGGGTGAGCCCGTGCACCACGCCGGACTTCTCGTACCGGTAGACGGTGCCGAACTCGAAGAGCCGCAGCGGCAGCTCCCGGTACGACCGCCCGCGCGCCCGGAAGATCAGGTTGTGCATCGGGCAGTTCATCGCCTTGAGGTAATACTCCGCGCCCTCGAACCGCATCGGCGGGAACATCGTGTCGGCGTAGTACGGCAGGTGCCCGGAGGTCTCGAAGAGCTGCGCCTTGGTGATGTGCGGGCTGTTCACGAACTCGTAGCCGGCCGCCTCGTGCCGCCGTCGCGAGTAGTCCTCCAGCTCGCGCCGGATGATCCCGCCCTTGGGGTGGAAGACCGCCAGGCCGGAGCCGATCTCGTCGGGGAAGCTGAAGAGGTCCAGCTCGGCGCCGAGCTTGCGGTGGTCGCGCCGGGCCGCCTCCTCCAGCACCTTCAGGTACGCCTTGAGCCCGTCCCGGGTCGGCCAGGCGGTGCCGTAGACCCGCTGGAGCTGCGGGTTGCGCTCGTTGCCCCGCCAGTAGGCCGCGGCCGAGCGCATCAGCTTGAACGCGCCGATCAGCCGGGTGCTGGGCAGGTGCGGCCCCCGGCACAGGTCGGACCAGCAGACCTTGCCACTCTCGGCGTCCAGGTTGTCGTAGATGGTGAGGTCACCGGCGCCGACCTCCATCACCTCACCGGCGTCGAAGCCCGTCCCGCCACCCTCGGTGCCCGCGCCCTTGACCTCGATCAGCTCAAGTTTGAACGGCTCGTCGGCGAGTTCGGTGCGGGCCGCGTCCAGGCTGTCGAAGCGGCGCCGCCGGAACCGCTGCCCGGACTTGACGATCTCCTGCATCCGCTTCTCCAGCCGGTCGAGATCCTCCGGCTGGAACGGGCGGTCGACGTCGAAGTCGTAGTAGAAGCCGTTGTCGATCGGCGGGCCGATCCCGAGCTTCGCCTCGGGGAAGGTGTCCTGGACGGCCTGGGCCAGCACGTGCGCGGTCGAGTGGCGCAGCACGTTGAGCCCGTCCGGCGAGTCCAGCCGTACCGGCTCGACCACGGTCTCCACCTCGGGCGCCCAGTCCAGGTCGCGGAGCTGGCCGGCCGGGTCGCGGACCACCACGATCGCCCCGGGGCCGGCGTGCGGCAGACCGGCCGCCGCCACCGCCTCGGCCGCCGTCGTCCCGGCCGGGACGACGACGGGGTCGGCACCGACGGGGGTACGGGGTTGGGACACGGTGGCTCCTTACGATCTTGGACGAATCGGGCATCACCGAGGGGATCGGCTTGCCCAGATGCTATCGGTCCTGCGTTTTCCTCCTGCCGGCGCCGCTGCCACGGCGTTAGATTGACGCCGTGGCACCCGTCGACGCCGTGAGCGCACTACAGCGTAGATACCAGACCTTCTTCGGCACCGGGCCGGGCGTACCGTTCGCGGTGGCGCCGGCCGGTGGGCCGGTGCGGACCTTCGGCACCGGAGCACCGCAGTTCACCATCGTGGTCAAGGACGAGCGGGGCGCCAAGGCACTTGCCGCGCTCGACCAGTTCGCCGTCGCCGTCGCCTACCTCCAGGGGTCGCTGGACGTCGAGGGCGACCTGGCGGCGGCGCTGCGGATGCGCTCGTTCTTCACCGACCGGCATCCGATCGCCTTCGTCGGCCGGTTCCTGCCGACGCTGCTGCGCGGGCGGCGCGAGGACGACCGGCGGGCCATCTCGCACCACTACGACGAGGACTCCGAGTTCTTCCTGACCTTCCTCGACCACCGGCACCGCTGCTACACCGAGGGGGTCTTCGCCTCCGACGACGAGCCGTTGGAAGACGCGATGACCCGCAAGATGGACCTGGCGCTGGAGGCGATCGGGGTCGGCCCCGGCGACCACGTGCTGGAGGTCGGCGGCGGCTGGGGCGCGTTCAGCGAGCACGCGGCCCGCCGGGGCGTACGGGTCACCACCACGACGTTGTCGGTGGAGTCGGAGCGTTTCCTCACCGAGCTGTTCGACCGCGAGCGGCTGCCGGTGCGGGTGGTCCGGGAGCACATCTTCGGCTACTCCCCCGGCGAGCGCTACGACGCGATCGTGAACATGGGGGTCACCGAGCACCTGCCCGACTACCGCACCACGCTGCGCAAGTACGCCGAACTGCTCCGGCCCGGCGGCCGGGTCTACCTGGACGCGCTGGCGATGCGCCGCAAGCACGTCGTCTCGACCTTCATGAAGCGGTACGTCTATCCGGGCGGCTCGGCCCCGCTGCTGCTGCACCAGTACCTGCGGCACGTGGCGCACTCACCGTTCGAGCTGCTCAATCTCGTCGACGACCGGCACAACTACTACCTGACCTGCCGGGAGTGGGCGCGTCGGCTGGACGACGCCCGGGACGAGATCGTGCGGCGCTGGGGCGAGCCGCTGTACCGGCGGTTCCGGCTCTTCCTCTGGGGCTCGGCGGCCGGCTTCGACACCGGGATGGTCCAGGCGTACCGCTGGGTGCTGCAACTGCCGCCGGCCCGCTGAGGCCCGGGGGGCCGGCGACACACGGGCGCCCGTTATCGGATCGTTATTGCCCGGCGGATGTCCATGGGAGCGCTCCCGAATAGGGTCGGGCAGGAGCCGAGAACGACGATCGTCGATCGCAGCGGTCACCGTACGGCGGGGAGCGGCGCCGGACGTGCGGGAACCTGCCGCCGGAAGGACGTCCCGTGCCCACCCGACCTCCCGCCGCACTGCTCACCGCCGCCCTGCTGCTGACCCTGATCGGCCTCGGTGTCGGCGCCCCCGCCCCGCCGGCCGCCAGCGCCCCCGCCGCCAGCGCCGCCGCGCTGCCCTACCAGGACCCGGCGCTGCCGGTCGCCACCCGGGTCGACGACCTGCTCGGCCGGATGAGCCTGGACGAGAAGATCGGCCAGATGACCCAGGGCGAGCGCGCCTCGGTCACCCCCGCCGACATCACCAGCTACCGGCTCGGCTCGGTGCTCTCCGGCGGCGGCTCCGCGCCCACCCCGAACAACGCCACGAGCTGGGCCGACATGTACGACCGGTTCCAGAACGCCGCCCTCGGCACGCCGCTGGGCATCCCGATGATCTACGGCTCGGACGCCGTACACGGGCACAACAACGTGGTCGGCGCGACGATCTTCCCGCACAACATCGGCCTCGGCGCCACCCGCGACCCGGAACTGGTCCGGCGGATCGGCCGGGCCACCGCCGAGGAGGTCGCCGGCACCGGGGTGAACTGGACCTTCGCCCCCTGCCTCTGCGTGGCCCGCAACGACCGCTGGGGCCGCACCTACGAGTCGTTCGGCGAGAACCCCGCCCTGGTCAGCTCGATGACCACCGTGATCGACGGACTACAGGGCGACTCGCTGGCCGGGCCCGCGTCGGTGCTGGCCACCGCCAAGCACTACCTCGGCGACGGCGGCACCACGAACGGCACCGACCAGGGCAACACCCAGCTCTCCGAGGCCGAGCTGCGGGCCGTACACCTGCCGCCGTTCGCCGAGGCGGTCCGCCGGGGCGTCGGCTCGGTGATGATCTCGTACAGCAGTTGGAATGGGCAGAAGCTGCACGGGCACGACTACCTGATCAACGGTCTGCTCAAGGGCGAACTCGGCTTCGACGGCTTCGTGGTCTCCGACTGGAACGGCATCGACCAGCTCGACGGCGCCACCGGATTCACCGCCGCCGAGGTGCGGCAGGCGGTAAACGCCGGCATCGACATGGTGATGGCGCCGACCGGCTGGCGGCAGTTCATCACCCACCTGCGCGCCGAGGTGCAGGCCGGCCGGGTGAGCCAGGCCCGGATCGACGACGCCAACCGGCGGATCCTGACCAAGAAGTTCGAGCTGGGCCTCTTCGAACGGCCGCTGGCCGACCGGTCGTACACCTCGACGGTGGGCAGCGCGGCACACCGGGCGCTGGCCCGGGAGGCGGTGGCGGCCTCCCAGGTGCTGCTGAAGAACGACGGCGGCATCCTGCCGCTGGCCACCGCGAACAACCGGATCTTCGTGGCCGGCAAGAGCGCCGACAACATCGGGTACGCCAGCGGCGGCTGGACGGTCTCCTGGCAGGGCGGCAGCGGGGCGATCACCCCCGGCACCAGCATCCTGCAGGGGATCCGGAACGCGGTCGCCTCCTCCAGCACGGTCACCTACAACGCCAGCGGTACCGGCATCGACAGCTCCTACCGGGCCGCGATCGCGGTGGTCGGCGAGACGCCGTACGCCGAGGGGCGCGGGGACCGGCCGAGCGGGATGGGACTGGACGCCACCGACCTGGCCACCCTGGACCGGCTGCGCGCCTCCGGGGTACCGGTGATCGTGGTGCTGGTCTCCGGCCGGCCGCTGGACATCGCCGGCCAGTTGCCGAACTGGCGTGCCCTGCTCGCCGCCTGGCTGCCCGGCACCGAGGGCGCCGGGGTGGCCGACGTGCTCTTCGGGGTACGCCCGGCCACCGGCAAGCTGCCGGTGAGCTGGATGAGCAGCGCGAGCCAGCAGCCGATCAACGACGGCGACGGCAAGACGCCGCTCTTCCCGTACGGCCACGGTCTCGGCTACGCCGGCCAGCCGCCCGGCACCCCGCCGCCGAGCACGCCGCCGCCCAGCACGCCGCCGACGGGTGCCGCCTGCCAGGTGACGTACGCGGTCGACGAGTGGGGCGGCGGATTCTCCGCGAACCTCACCATCCGCAACACCGGTACCGCCGCACTGACCGGCTGGACCCTCGGCTTCGGCTTCCCCGCCAGCGGGCAGCGGGTGGTGCAGGGCTGGTCGGCCCGGTGGACCCAGTCCGGCAGCGACGTCACCGCGACGAACGAGAGCTGGAACGGCACCCTCGCGGCGGGCGCCTCCGTCGGGATCGGCTTCACCGGCAGCCACACCGGCAGCAACCCCCGGCCGACGGCGTTCACCCTGAACGGACAGTCCTGCGGCACCGGCTGAATGATGCCCGGTCCGCCCGGAGTCGCGCTGGTGGCACAATCCGGGCGGACCGCCGCACCAGCCACCGATTCACCCGACTTGCCATGGGCAGTACGGTCATCAGGTGGCCACCGTCCTCCTGGTCGAAGACGACCATGTCGTACGCGGCGCCATGCTGCGCTCCCTGGCCGACCGCGGGCACGCGGTGCACGCGGTCGGTACGGCGCTCGACGCGCTGCGCCGGGTCGCCGCCGAAACCCCCGACCTGGTCGTACTCGACCTCGGGCTGCCCGATCTGGACGGCGCCGACGCGCTGCGGATGCTGCGCGGCATCACCGACGTGCCGATCATCATCGCCACCGCCCGGGACGACGAGCAGGCGATCGTCCGGCTGCTCCGGGCCGGTGCCGACGACTACATGGTGAAGCCGTTCACCGGCGCCCACCTGGACGCCCGGATCACCACGGTGCTCCGCCGGGTCGGCCGGGCGAGCCGGACGGTCGAGCCGGCCGTACACTCCGTCGGCGGGCTGCGGATCGACGTCGGCGAACGGAGCGCCCTGCTCGACGGGGTGCCCCTGGCGCTGACCCGCAAGGAGTTCGACCTGCTGGCCTATCTCGCGGCGCGGCCCGGCCGGGTAGTGTCCCGCCGGGAACTGTTGGAGGAGGTATGGCGGCAGCCATCGGTCGGCGAGGATCAGACCATCGACGTACATCTGTATTGGCTCCGCCGCAAAATGGGCGAGTCCGCGGCGAAGCCCCGCTACCTGCGCACCGTGCGGGGGGTCGGATTCCGGTTGGTGGTACCGGACTGAGGCTTGCGCTGGCCTACCTCGGGGCCGGCATGACCACCATCGTCGCGCTCGCCTTCCTGATTCCGCTCGGCACGGCGCTGCAACGCGACGCCCGGGAGGACGCGCTCGGCGACGCGGCCCGGCGCAGCGCGGTGGTCACCGGCGCGCTCGCGGTCAGCGCCGACCCGGCGGCGATCCGCCGGGTCGTCGAGTCGACCGCCGGCAACACCGGCAGTCCACCGGTCGTGCACGGCCTGTCGCTCGGCGGCAACCCCCGGGCCGCCGCCGGTGACGTCGACCGGGCGATCCGGACCGGCACGCCCGTCGTCGCCGAGGTCGCGGGCGGTGTCGTCCGACTCGAACCGGTACCGGTCGCCGGCCGGGTACTGGTGGTCGAGGTCTTCGTCTCCGAGGCGGCGCTGACCGCCGGTACCGGCGGCACCTGGCTGATGCTGATCCTGGTCGCGATCGGGCTGGTGATCGCCTCGGTGATCGTGGTGGACCGGCTCGCCGGCAAGGCGGTCGCCTCGGCCCGGGGGCTGGTGCAGGCGGCGCTGGCCGTCGGCGACGGCGACCTGGACGTACGCATCCAGCCGAGCGGGCCCCGCGAGCTGGCCGAGGCCGGGTACGCCTTCAACCGGATGGCGGACCGGCTCGTCACCTCGCGCACCGACGAACGGGAACTCGTCGCCGACCTGTCACACCGGCTGCGTACCCCGCTGACCGTGCTGCGGCTCGACGCCGACGCGCTCGACTCCGACGACACCAGCGTCGGGAATTTCAGCGCCGCCGAACTGGACCGGCGCCGGACGATCCGCCGGATCCGGCAGGCGATCGTGACGCTGGAGGGCGAGATCGACGTACTGATCAACACCACCCGGAAGACGGTCGCCCAGGAGGCCGCGCCGGGCAGCTGTGACGTCAGCGAGGTGGTCCGGGACCGGATGGTCTTCTGGTCGGCGCTGGCCGGCGACCAGAACCGGTCGCACCGGGTCATCGGCGCGCACACCCGGATCCCGGTGCCGGTGCCCCGGGCGGAGCTGGCCGCCGCGCTGGACGCGGTGCTCGGCAACGTCTTCCGGTACACCCCGCAGGGCACCGCGTTCGAGGTCGCGGTCACCCGCCGGGACGGCTACATCGCGGTACGGGTCGACGACGCCGGTCCCGGCATCGCCGACCCGGACCGGGCGCTGCGCCGGGGGGCCAGCGACCGTGGTTCCACCGGGCTCGGCCTGGACATCGCCCGCCGGGTGGCCCAGCAGGCGAACGGCTCGGTCAGCATCGACCGGGCCCGGCTCGGCGGGGCGAGCGTGGTCATGCTGCTGGCCGACCCGGACGCGGCGCCCCGACAGGTCAGCCGGTTCGGGCTGGTCGGCCGGCTGGCCCGGGAGAAGGACGCGGTGACCCGCCGCCGCTGGTCCCGGCCGCGCTCCTCCGGCGACTGACCCGATCCTCCGGCGGCTCCGGCGACTGACCCGATCCTCCGGCGACCGACCCCCTCTCCCGGCCGGATCGGGCGTCCTGGCAAGGAGTTTCTGGTTCCGCGCAAGTCTTCCTTAGGTCTGGATTAACGCGCGTCCGAGCGGCCCGCCCCGGTGGCAACATCGAACCCGATCCCATCCCGCTCCACCGGGCCAACCACCCACAGATGTTTGCCCCGATCCGGCCCGTGGAGCCTGGCGCGCGGCGGAAGCACGGTCCCCCACACCTGGCTTCCGTCGCGCGCCGACACCAACGGCAGAGGTCGGGCCGGCGTACCGCGGCGACACGCGCGGGACGTACCGGTCGATCTCGGCCCCGTGATCGCTGACCCGGCGCGGCCGCCCGCAGCACCCCGCGCCGGGTCAGCCTGTCTTCACCGGTCGCCGCTCGGTCCGGGCCGGTACCCGGCCAGGTAGGCGTCGATCTCGGCGATCAGCTTGTCCCGCTCCGGCGCCGCCAGGAACGAGGCGGTGACGGCGTTGCGGGCCAGTCCGGCCAGCCCGGCGGCGTCGAGGTCGAGCAGCCGGGCGGCGACGGCGTACTCGTCGTTGAGGGTGGTGCCGAACATCGGCGGGTCGTCGGAGTTGATCGTCACCAGCAGGCCGGCCTCGACGAGCCGGGGCAGCGGGTGCTCCTCGATCGAGCTGACCGCCCGGGTCCGGACGTTGGAGGTCGGGCAGACCTCCATCGGGATCTGCCGCTGCGCGAGGTGTTCCAGCAGCGCCGGGTCCTGGGCCGCCGAGATGCCGTGCCCGATCCGCTCCGCGCCCAGCTCGCGCAGCGCGTCCCAGATGGTCCCCGGCCCGGTGGTCTCGCCGGCGTGCGGCACGGAACGCAGCCCGGCCGCCCTCGCCTGGTCGAAGTACGGCTTGAACTGCGGCCGGGGCACGCCCACCTCCGGGCCGCCGAGCCCGAAGCTGACCAGGCCGTCCGGCCGCTCGTCGAGGGCGATCCGCAGGGTCTGCTCGGCCGCCGGCAGCCCCGCCTCGCCGGGAATGTCGAAGCACCAGCGCAGCGAGATGCCGAGTTCGCTCTCGGCGGCCCGCCGGGCGTCCTCGATCGCCTCGCAGAACGCGGGTGCCGGGATCCCCCGGTGCACGTGCGAGTACGGCGTGACCGTCAGCTCCGCGTACCGGACCTGCTGGCGGGCCAGTTCCCGGGCCACCTCGAAGGTGAGCAGCCGGACGTCGGACTCGTCGCGGATCAGGTCGACCACGCTGAGGTAGATCTCGACGAAGTGGGCGAAGTCGCGGAACTCGAAGTAGCTGGCGAGGGCCTCGGGGTCTGCCGGTACCCGGGTCCGGCCCTCGTGCCGGGCGGCCAGCTCCGCCACGATGCGCGGCAGCGCGGAGCCGACGTGGTGCACGTGCAGCTCCACCTTGGGCAGTCCGGCGATGAAGGCCGAGAGGTCGGTCACGGAAACTCCCTACTGACGTGCGCCGGTACGGGCGACGAAGAAGACGCGGCGGAACGGAAACTGCACCAGCCCGTGCCGGACGGGGTACGCCTCGACCAGTCGCTCGGTCAGCGCGGCCCGGAAGTCGTCCCAGGCCGTACCCGCGCCGCCCAGCGCGGCCCGGACCGGACGAAGCGCCGTCCCCTCCATCCAGCTCAGCACCGGATGGTCGGTGGCGCCGGAGGCGGGGAGCAGGTGCACGTAGGTAGTTTCCCAGGCGTCGACGGCGCAGTGCGCACCGGTCAGCAGGGTGGCGTAGCCGGCCGCGTCGGAGACCGGGTCGGCCCGGAGCAGGTCGGCGACCAGGTGTCGCCAGCGCGGGGTGGCGGCCACCTCCCGCAGCGCCCGGTGCGAGGCGGCGTCGAAGTTGCCCGGCACCTGGACCGCCAGCCAGCGGCCGGGGCCCAGTTCGCGGGCCCAGCGCAGCAGCAGCTCCTGGTGTCCGGGCACCCATTGCAGCACGGCGTTGCAGACCAGCACGTCGACCTCGGGGCCGGGTGTCCAGGTCCGGGCGTCCGCCAGGGCGAACTCGACCCCGCCGCCGGACGGGGCGCCGGGCGGGGCGGACCCGGCCGGCGGGGCGGCGCGGGTGGCGGCGGCGATCATCTCGGCCGAGGAGTCGAGCCCGACGATCCGGGCGGCCGGCCAGCGGGCGGCCAGGGTCGCGGTCAGGTGGCCGGGACCGCAGCCCAGGTCGACCACCGTCCGGGGCCGCTGCGCGGCGACCCGGCCGAGCAGGTCGTGGAAGGGCCGGGAGCGTTCGTCGCCGTACCGGAGATAGCTGGCCGGATCCCACATGACTCTCCTCCAAACCGTACGTACGTCTTGCTTACCATACCGGCACCGTCCCGCCCCGGCAGGCCCGAATCCGTCCCGGGATAGGCTCGCCGACGTGGAAAAGCGGAGATTCCCGCGGTTGAACCGCGAGGTCGGCGTCGTCGGGCTCGGCGCCTGGCAGCTCGGCGCCGACTGGGGCCAGGTCAGCGAGTCCGAGGCGCTGTCGGTGCTGACCGCCGCCGTCGAGGGCGGAGTCACCTTTCTGGACACCGCCGACGTCTACGGCGACGGACGCAGCGAACAACTGATCGGCCGGTTCCTGCGCGAGCGGCCCGACGCCGGGCTCACTGTCGCCACCAAGATGGGCCGCCGGGTGCCGCAGACCCCCGACGCGTACGTCCTGGAGAACTTCCGGGCCTGGACCGACCGGTCCCGGACGAACCTCGGCGTCGACGTGCTCGACCTGGTGCAGTTGCACTGCCCGCCCACCCCGGTCTTCTCCACCGACGCCGTCTACGACGCCCTGGACACCCTGGTCGCGGAGGAACGCATCGCCGCGTACGGAGTCAGCGTGGAAACCTCCGACGAGGCGCTCGCCGCGATCGCCCGCCCCGGAGTGGCCAGCGTGCAGATCATCCTCAACGCGCTGCGGCACAAGCCGGTCGAGCGGGTACTCCCGGCCGCCCTCGCCGCCGGGGTCGGCATCATCGCCCGGGTACCGCTCGCCAGCGGCCTGCTCTCCGGCCGTTACGACGAGCACACCACCTTCCCGAGCGACGACCACCGCAACTACAACCGGCACGGTGAGTCGTTCGACGTCGGCGAGACGTTCTCCGGGGTGGACTACGAAACCGGGCTGGAGGCCGTACGGCGACTGCGTCCGGCGGTGCCGGAGGGGGCCACGATGGCGCAGTTCGCGCTCCGCTGGATCCTCGACCGGCCCGGCGTCACGGTGGTCATCCCCGGTGCCCGCAACGCCGAACAGGCTCGCGCCAACGTCGCCGCCGCCGCGCTCGCGCCACTGTCGGTCGAGGCGACCGAGACGGTGGACGCGGTCTACACAGAACTCGTCCGACCGCAGGTGCACGACCGCTGGTAGGCGGATCGACCGGAGCGCACGGCAGTACCGCGCGGCGACGTGCGCTCCGGCGTACCGCGCGGTTGACTGGGCGCAACGGGTTCGTCGCCGAACGGAGGCGACCGGTCGGGGCCGGAGCAGCTGCGACCGGTTCGTCGCGGCGACGACCCGACGGCGTCCCGGAAAGGACCGACGTCGTCCCGGAAAGGAGCAGCGAGACAGATGAAGGGATGGCTCCCGCTCACGCTCGGGCTGCTGGCCGTCGTCATCGGCGCCGTCTGGACGCTACAGGGGTTGGGCCGGCTCGGCGGCAGCGTGATGACCGGCGAACCGCTCTGGGCGGTGATCGGCCCGGTGGTGGTGGTCGCCGGGCTGGTACTCGTGGTGCTGGGCCTGCGCGCCCGCAACCGGGGTACACCGCCGCCGCCCTGACCGGCACCGCCCTGACCGGCACCGCCCTGACCGGCACCGCCCTGACCGGCACCGCAGGCAGGGCGACAGACCGCCGGCAGGGCCGACAGACCGGATACGCGTCGAGCCCCGCGGGGCCGCGGGGCTCGACGTGGATCCCAAAGCAATCGAAACTCGGGCCGGCGGGGGCCGGCCGTCACGGAATCAGATGGGGCGAACCTGCTCCGCCTGCGGCCCCTTCTGGCCCTGAGCGATCTCGAACTCCACCCGCTGGTTCTCCTCCAGCGTGCGGTAGCCGCTGGTCTGGATGGCCGAGAAGTGGACGAACACGTCAGCACCCCCGCCGTCGACGGTGATGAAGCCGAAGCCCTTGTCTGCGTTGAACCACTTCACGGTTCCCTGCGCCATGTGTATCTCCTTCTAAAACTGGCGGCCGAGCACGCCGTGCGGCCGGTTGGCCGTTTTCGAGCAGCGGCGCCTCGAGTCGGCCCCCACGAAGGAGGACTTCCCCTCGACCCACGCCATCTCTCAACAGCGTGGAACAGCAAACCACGTACGCAAAAACTTCGCATAGCCTACCCGACGAAATTCTCCGACATGTGACCTGAGAGCGCGCCCCGTGGCCCTCCAGCCATCGACGACAGGGCACCGCGACGGCACCGCTATCCGGACGAAACAGGATCAGCCCGGGAACTCCGCCCGGTCTCGGCACCGGCCGGCACGACCGGTGCGGCAGCGCTCTCCCGGCCGCCGAGCGCGATCGCCGCAACCGCGCCGAGCAGGCAGAACAGCGCCGCACCGGTGAACATCTCGGCGTACTCGACCCGGAGCGCCGCGCGTACCCCGGCGGTGTACTCGGCGACCTGCTGTTGGTAGACGGCACGGTCCACACCGAACGGCAGCGGGGTCACCAGGTCTGCGGTGAGTTGCTGGAACCGGTGCAGTCCCCAGGCGGTGACGGCGGCGACCCCGAGCAGCATGCCCACCATCCGGGCCACCACCAGTGCGGCGGCGGCGACACCGTGCTGCACCGGCGGCACCGCACGGAGTACGACGGAACTCAGTGGTGCGATGACCAGCCCGAGACCGAAACCGGCCAGTGCCAGGTCGGTGTCGACCCGGGGCAGCCCCACCGGCCCGATCGAATACCGGGCCGCCATCGCCTCGACCGGCCAGCCGGCGATCAGCAGATAGCCGAGGGTCGCCAGCGCCAGACCGCCGACGGTGAGGACCCGGTCGCCGAGTCGACGGGCGAGCAGCCCGCCGAGCACCGCACCGACCGGCAGCGCGACCAGGAACCGGGTGAGCAGCAGCGCCCCCTGCACGGCGTCCCGGCCGAGTACGGTCTGCGCGAAGAGTTGCACGTCGACCAGGGTCACCAGCAGCGCGGCGCCGGCGAGTGCGCTCACCCCGAGAGCGACCAGGAAGGGCCGCATCCGTACGCCGGTCGGATCCAGCAGCCGGGTCCGGGCCCGGGCCTGCCAGAGCAGGAAACCGCCGAGGACCACCACCCCGGCCCCGACGGTGACCGGACCCCAGGGCGGCAGCAGCGAACGCGCCGGATCGGGGTTGTAGAGGCCGACCACCAGCAGCCCGAGCGCGACCGCCAGCAGCAGCCCGCCGACGACGTCGACCCGCTGCCGGACGGCATCCGGCCGGTCCTGACGGGCCGGCAGCGTCAACCGGACCACCACGATCGCCAACACCGCCAGCGGCAGGTTCACCCAGAAGACACCGCGCCAGCCGACCAGCGCGGCGAGCCCGGCACCGTAGAGCGGGCCGAGCACGCTGCCCAGCTCCTGCGCCGCGCCGACCAGCCCCAGGGTCAGCGCCCGGCGCCGGGCCGAGCCGAGGTCGGAGACGAGCGCCATCGTCACCGGCAGCAGCGCACCGCCGGCCAGTCCCTGAAGGCCCCGACCGGCGACCAGCAGCGGCAGGCTGTCGGCGAGCGCGGCCAGCACCGAACCGGCGGCGAAGCCGGCCAGGCAGACCTCGATGACGACGCGCCGGCCGTACCGGTCGGAGAGCCGGGCGAGCAGCGGCATCCCGGCGACGTAGCCGAGCAGGTAGCCGGTGACCACCGGGGTGGCCCGTTCCAGCCGGTTGACCGGCACCCGCAGGTCGCCGAGGATCTCGACCAGCAGGGTCACCACGACGTACGCGTCGAGCGCGGCGAGCAGCACGGCCGCGCCGCCCACCCCGATCGCGAGCCGGCGACCGGCCCGCGGCACGGGATCAGGGGACACGGATGGTGACCGGAGCGTCGTACTCCGAGAAGGTCACCGTCACCGTCCCGGTCTGTCCGGGCACCGGGAACCGGGCCCGGTGCAGCAGCCGCCGGTCGGCACCGATCCAGAGCGTGCCGGTGACGTCCGCGCTGACGCCGGGCACCAGGTTGCCGAGCGCCGTGCCGGGCAGCGTCCCCTCGATCCGGTACGTGTCGACCCCGTCGACCTCCTCCCGGCCCGTGGTGGTGCCGGTGGCCCTACCGACGAGGTTGGCGACGCCACGGTCCGGGGAGAGGATCGCGGTCGGGTCGTAGATCGCCGCGGCGGTCGCCAGCGGCAACCTCTGCCAGCCGCCGGTCAGCCCGTTGACGTGCAGGGTCTCGTCCTTGACCACGAAGGACAGCTCCAGCGGCAGCCCGCCCTGCTCGATCCGGGCGGTCCCCTGTGCCTCGCCGGTCGCGGTGATCACGCCCTCGGCGGCGCTGATGCCGAGGCTCTCGGCCGCCCCCTCGGTGGCGATCGCGAACCGGGCGGTCTTGACCGTGCCCAACTCGGTCGCCGCGCCCGTGAGGAGTTCGGCCGCCTCGGGCAGGGCGGTGGAATCCGCCCCGGCCGGGTCATCGGCGCCCCAGTCGGTGCAGCCTGCGGAGACGGCCAGCAGCAGGCTCAGCGCACCGGCGAGCGCGAGGGATCGACGCATGAACCGAAGCGTACTCACGACCGGGTGCCCGGCGGCGGTGATCCCGCCCCCGGGCACCCGAAACGGTCGGTTCTAGTCGGGCCAGCGGCCGGTGAGCCGGCGTACGCCGATCGCACCGCCCCGGTCCACGGCGGCCCGGACCACCGAGAAGATGGCCCCCTGCAACGCGGCGGCGGCCAGGATCTCACCCCAGTGCCGGTCCTCGTCGATCGCGTCGGGCGCCTCGCCGTCGCCCGCCGTCAACTTCCAGACCTGCCGGAACACCGCGCCCGCGGCAACACCGGCGGCCATGCCCAGAAGAATGCCCACCGGCCGGTAGGCCATCTTGCTGACTGTCCTGCTCACCCACGTCTCCCTCGTGCCATCAGCACCACGACCGCCAGCGCCAGCGCCCCGGCCGCGAACACGGCCCAGGACACCGGATGGCGCAACGCTATCGAACCGGCGTCGTGCACGGAGGACCGGACGTTCGCCGTGGTCTGTCCGGCTCGCTGCACCATCCGGTCCCTGGTCTGCACCGCCGAGCCCTTGATCCGGGCCTTGACGTCCGCCTTGGCCGCCAGCGCCTGCACCGTCTCGCCCAACTCGGCCCGGGTCCGCCGGATCTCCGCCCGGAGCGCCTCCGGGTTGCCGTAGCCGTTGCTGCGACTCATCCCTGTCCCCTGTCCCGGACCGCCGAGGCCACCGTACGCACGTCCGCACGCAGGCTCTCCGCCGTCGCCTTCGGCACCGGCGGCACCGCCCGGCGTACCTGGCGTCGGCCGAGCAGCGCGAAGATCCCGGCGACGACGAAGAGCGCCCCGGCCACCACCAGCGCGGCGGCCCAGGCCGGAATCACCAGGGCCAGTCCCAGCACCGCGGCGGCCACCAGGACGCCGAGTCCGCAGAGCGCCAGCAGAGCGCCGCCGCCGAAGAGACCCGCCCCGATCCCGGCGTGCCGACCCTTCTCGGCCAGCTCGATCCGGGCGAGCGCCAATTCGTCACGCACTAGCCGCGACAGCTGCTCGGTGGCGCGCTGGACCAGCTCGGCGGTGGACTGCTCCCCGACCGGTCGAGCGGAGTCGCGTACGACGTCGGCCATGCTGCCCTCCTATCCCGGCTCCTGGGCTGTATGCCCCGGTCGCCGGTGGTTCAATCCTGCCGACCGCTGCTGGCGCCGGATGTCCGTTTCGTCGGCGCGGAATCCTCGTTCGTCGCGCCCGTCCCCGGAGCCGCGCGGACGGCCCGTCGGTGCGGCGGAGGAGGAGAGAGGTCCCGCCCCGCTGTGGTTAGTGTCCGCCACCGGACGCTCCGATGGCGGCCGATCCGGCAGGTCAGCGGCTCCGGTCGCGGCCGTGTTCAGCCGGCGGGCCGGTCGCGCGGCCAGGCGCCGCACGGGCGGGCAGGGCTCGGCGCCCGCGGCCGCCTCGACCGGTTCCGGCGGGGCCCAGCGCGACGGCGCCTCGGCCGGCTCCGGCGGGGCTCAGCGCGACGGCGCCTCGGCCGGCTCGTCGGGGCCGACGAAGGCGCTGCTGCGGGCCTCGCCGTCGTCGGTACCGCCGAAGAGCCGGGCGTCGTCCGGCGGCTCGTGTTCGGCCGGCCGGTTGTCGGCGGTGCCGCCGTGCACCGGCCCGCGCGGCCCGGCCGACTGCCAGGGCGGCCGGACGGAGGTGTCGCCGAGTTCGGCGCGCAGCCTGGGCAGCGCGCTCGGCCGCTGGTCCCGCAGCCAGCCGACCAGATGTTCGCGGACCAGGCAGCGCAGGTCCCAGAGCCTCGGTGCGTCGGCCGCGCTGACCAGGGCACGCAACCGGACCATCCCGCCGACCGCGTCGGTGACCTGGAGTACGCAGGTACGCCCGTCCCACAGCTCGGTACCCTCCACCAGCCGGCGCAGCTCCTCCCGCATCGCCTGCACCGGTACCGACCAGTCGACCTCGAACTCGGCGGTGCCGAGCACGGCGGCCTGGGTACGGGTCCAGTTCTGGAACGGCTTGGTGGTGAAGTACGACGTCGGCAGGATCAGCCGCCGGTCGTCCCAGATCTGCACCACCACGTAGCTGAGGGTCAGCTCCTCGATCCGGCCCCACTCCCCCTCGACCACCACCACGTCGTCGAGCCGGACCGCGTCGCTGAACGCCAGTTGCAGCCCGGCGAAGACGTTGCCGAGCACGCTCTGCGCGGCCAGCGCGGCGACCACGCCGATCACCCCGGCAGAGGCGAGCACACTGGCGCCGACACCACGCACGCTGGGGAAGGTCATCAGCATCACCCCGGCGGCCAGCACCACGATGACCGCGATGGTGACCCGGCGGAGCATGACGATCTGCGTCTTGATCCGCCGCGCCTGCCGGTTGTCCGGCACGTCGACCCGGAACCGGGCCAGCGCGGTGTCCTCGCTGACCAGCAGCAGCGAGGCGACCAGCCAGGCGGTGGTGGCGATGACCGCCAGGACGAGCAGGTGCAGCAGGGTCTGCCGCCACGGGGTACCGACGCCGTAGCCGGTGCTGAACCGCACCCCGAACTGGATCGCCAGCACGGTCGCCGCCACCTGGAAGGGTCGGTGCGAGTGCTCGGAGAGTTCGTCGAGCAGCACCGACCGGCGGCCGAGCCGGCGTACGGTCCGGTGCACCACCTCCACCACGGCGAGGGCGAGCAGTGCCGCGCCCGCCGTGGCGATGACCGTCCACAGATAGCTGTCCACCAATGTTCTTCCTTCCACGCCAAAGCCGGGTGCCGCTGCGGGATGTCTCCCGAGCCGCACCCGGCGAGGGCTGCGAAGCGTTGTGAGGTTGGAAAACGCGGGACGCCCGGTGCGTCCGACGAGGTCGGGTCAGACCTTGCGGTACCTCGCCTGCACCACGCAGAAGAGGGCGAAGGCGGCGATGCCGAGCGCCACCAGCGTGAGCAGGATCGAGCCGTACGACTGCTCCCGCAGGGTGTGCAGGGCGGCGTCCAGCCCCCGCGCCCGGTCCGGGTCGTAGTTCACCGCGGCCGTCAGCACGAGCAGCCCGGCGATGCCGTACGCGACGCCCTTGGCGACGTAGCCGGCGACGCCGAGCCGGCGGGCGAGCTTGCGGGTCTGCGGGCTCATCTCACCGGTCTTCAGGTGCCGCTCGAACTTCTTGACCGCGCCGTACCAGATCAGCCCGGCACCGAGGGCGGCCAGGGCGAGACCGGCCAGCCCGACCAGCAGCCGGCCCCCGGTCGAGGCCATGAGTTCCTCGGTGAGCGCCTGCTGCTTGTCCGCACTGGACGAGTTCGCGTGCTGCACCACCTGATAGGCCGTCCAGGCGAAGTAGAGGTAGACGAGGGTCCGGCCCGCCGAGGTGAGCCGCTCGACGACCCGCTCCCGGCCCCGGTACTCCCGGTGCCCGGTCGCCGCCTCGAAGGCCTGCCAGATCGCCATCGCGAGCAGGCCGACCCCGATCGCGCCGACCAGGAACCCGCCGAGCGGCTGGGCGGCCAGGGTACGCAGCGCGCCGGACTGGTCGCCGTCGTCGGCCGGCCGGCCGAAGGCGATCTGCAGGGCCAGCCAGGCGAAGAGCAGGTGGACGAGCCCGTAGCCGACGAAGCCGGCCCGGGCGAGGATTTCCAGGGGCTTGCTGTTGGCGGCGCGGGCCGCACTCGCTCCTGCGGTCGAAGTCGCTGACATGGGCCTGTCAATGACCGATCGGGAAGATTTCCAAACGTCCGGGCGGCGGAGCGGCACCCCCGGCCCGGTGGCCGGCGGTGGCGGGTCGACCGCCACCGCCGCCCCGTGTCGCGGTTCAGCCGGCGTTGCGGCCGATCCGGACCACCACCTGCTCCTGGTCGGCGCTCTGCACGGTGGCGTACAGGCCGCCGACCTCGGTGGCCTGCTGGCCGACGGTCAGCGACAACTGCTCACCGGCGACCTCGATCGTCACCTTGTCGCCGTCGACGCCGATCAGCTTGGCCTCGACCCCGAGAATGCTGGTCTGGGCGTCGACGCCCCGGTCGAAGGTGACGGTGCAGGCGTCCAGCCCGCAGTCGGTACTGGCGCCCTCGGAGCTACAGCCGGCCATTACGGCCACACCGAGGGCCAGGCCGGCGAGGAGACCGGCGGCACGACGGACGGTGGTCATTTGGCGGTACGGGGGATTCGTCACCCCACCAACGGTACCCGGAGTGATCCAGGCAACGGCCCGGCCGCGTTCGTCGGTCTCGGCCGATATCGTGCCTGCCATGCCGTTCGAGATCGCCCGGGTCCGGGCCGCCTACCCCGCCCTCGTCGAGGGATACGCGCACTTCGACGGGGCCGCCGGCACCCAGGTCGCCGCCCCGGTCGCCGAGGCGGTGGCCGGCACCATGCGGACGGCGGTGGCGAACCTGAGCAGCGCACACATCCCCGGCCAGCGCTCCGGTGACCTGGTGGCGGCGGCCCGGGCGGCGGTCGCCGACCTGCTCGGGGCGACCCCGGACGGGGTGGTGTTCGGGCCGAGCGCGACCGCGCTGACCTATCACGTGGCCCGGACCCTCGCCCAGGCGTGGCGCCCCGGCGACGAGGTGGTGGTCTCCCGGCTCGACCACGACTCCAACGTCCGGCCCTGGGTGCAGGCCGCCGAGGCGACCGGCGCGGTCGTCCGGTGGGCCGAGTTCGACCCGGAGACCGGTGAACTGCCGGCCGGGCAGTACGCCGACCTGGTCGGGCCGCGCACCCGGCTGGTGGCGCTCACCGCCGGCAGCAACGCCATCGGCACCGTGCCGGACGTGGCCGGGATCGCCGCCGTCGCGCACGCGGCCGGCGCGCTGGTCTACGTCGACGGGGTGCACGCCACCCCGCACGGCCCCACCGACGTCCCCGCGCTCGGCGCCGACTTCTACGTGACCAGCGCCTACAAGTGGTCCGGCCCGCACGTGGCCGCCGTCGTCGCCGACCCGGCCCGCTGGGCCGAGCTGCGCCCGGCGAAGCTGCTCCCCTCCCCCGACCGGGCACCGGACCGGTTCGAACTCGGCACGCCGAGCTTTCCGCTGCTGGCCGGGATCCGGGCCGCCGTCGACCACCTGGCCGGGCTGGACCCGGACGCCAGCGGCGACCGCCGCGCCCGGCTCCGGGCCGGGCTCGCCGCCGCACTGGCCCACGAGGAGCGGCTCTTCGACCGCCTCCTCCAGGGCCTTCGCGGCCTGCCCGGGGTGACCGTCTACGGCTCGCCCCGGCACCGCTGCCCGACCGTGTCGTTCCGGCTCGCCGGCCAACTCCCGGGGCAGACCGCCGCCGCGCTCGGCGAGCGCGGGGTCTGCGTCTCGGCCGGCGACTACTACGCGTACGAGTACTTCTCGGCGCTCGGGCTGCGGGACAGCGGCGGGGCGGTACGGGCCAGCGTCTACCACTACAACACCCTGGAGGACGTCGACCGGCTGCTCGCCGAACTCGACCGACTCGCGGTGAGCGGGGTCACCGACGCCACCGGGCTGGTTGGGGGAGAATTGCTCCGGTGAGCTTCCTCGTCGAAGAAAATCCCGCCCGCCGCCGCTTCGAGATCCTGGTCGACGACGCCCTGGCCGGCTTCATCGGCTACCAGGTCGAGTCCGGGACCATGGTGCTGGCGCACACCGAGGTAGACAAGCAGTTCGAGGGGAAGGGTGTCGGCAGCGCGCTGGCCCGGGGCACCCTCGACCAGCTCCGTGACCGGGGCGAGCGGGTCCGGGTCACCTGCCCGTTCCTGCTCTCCTTCCTGGAGCGGCATCCCGAATACTCGTCGGTGCTGGTCGACGGCTGAGCCGCCGGGGCGCGGCGGCCGGCTCCGCTGAACGGGCTACCGTCGTACCCGTGGCGGAGCCGGGAGTGCGCACGACGGGCCGGACGGGTCGGTGGATCATCGTGCTGGTCGTGGTGGTGGCGCTGGTCGCCGCCGGGATCGGCGTCGGGCTGTGGCGGGGCTGGTTCGCCGACCCGTCGGTCTCGGACGCGCCCCGGGCCCGGGCCGGCACCGTGCAGACCCTGGTGGCCGACCTCGAAGCACCCTGGGGGCTGGCCTTCCTCCCCGACGGGTCGGCGCTGGTGACCGAGCGGGACAGCCGGCGGCTGCTCCAGGTCACCGGCGGCGAGGCCCGGGAGGTGGCCCGGATCGAGGAGGCGGCCCCGGCCGGCGAGGGCGGCCTGCTCGGCGTCGCCGTCTCCGCCGACCACGTCACCGACCGCTGGGTGTACGTCTACTACACCGCCGCCGACGACAACCGGGTCGCCCGGCTGCGCCTCGACGGGGGCAGCCCGGAGATCGTGCTGAGCGGGATCCCGCGCGGCTCGCGGACCCACAACGGCGGGCGGATCGCCTTCGGCCCCGACGGGATGCTCTACGTCGGCACCGGGGACGCCGGTGACCGGGACGCCGCACAGGACCGGAACAGCCTGGCCGGCAAGATCCTGCGGATGACCCCGGACGGCCGGCCCGCCCCGGGCAACCCGTTCGGCGACACCCTGGTCTACAGCTACGGCCACCGCAACGTGCAGGGTTTCGGCTGGCACGCCGACGGGACGATGTACGCGGCCGAGTTCGGCCAGAACCACTACGACGAACTCAACCGGATCACACCGGGCGGGAACTACGGCTGGCCGGAGGTCGAGGGCGACTCCGACGACTCCCGGTTCGTCGCACCAATCGCCACCTGGGGTACCGCCGAGGCGTCCCCGAGTGGGCTGGCGGTGGTCGGCGACCGGGTCTGGCTCGCCTGCCTGCGCGGGCAGCGGCTCTATCGGATCGGCACCGACGGTCAGGGCGCGGAGGCGCTGCTGACCGGCGAGTACGGCCGGCTCCGGCACGTCGCCCCGGCGCCGGACGGGTCGCTGTGGGTGCTCACCTCCAACCGGGACGGGCGCGGCTCGCCCTCCGGCGACGACGACCGGATCCTGCGACTGGTCCCCTGACGCACCCCGCTGACCAGTGGTCTAGATGGCGTGTTCCGGTGCGGGTAGTTCGGTGAACGGGAAGCGGAGCCGGAAGTCCGGCCACGGCACGCTGAGCCGCAGCCAGTCGCCGCCACGGCCGGCGTCGATGCCCAGCTCGGCGATCTGACCGAGGTCGGCGAGCGAGCGGCGGGCCTGCTCCTCGGTGACCCCGGCCGCGCCGGCCAGGCTGGTCAGGCTGGTGCTGACCACCCGGCGCCGCCACCGCCGACGGGTCCGCTGCGCCAGCCGGCGGATCGCGATCGCCACCAGTACGGCCTGGTCGTCGCGCTGTGCCCGGGCCTCCAGCTCCCGCTCCGACTCGGAGAGCGGCAGCACCTCCAGCGGGTCGCGGTCCAGCCGGGGCGTGACCCACGGGTCGTCGCCGTCGCCCTCGGTCACCTCGAAGAGGCCGAACTCCGCCAGGCAGAGCAGCAGCTCGCCGACGGTGTGCGGCACCGGCAGGTCACGTCGCCGGCACATCTCGGCGAACAGCTCGATCCGGGTGGCGCGGATCCGGACCATCCAGGCGTAGTGCTGCCGGGCGTGCAGCTCGGCGTCGTCGGCGTCCCGGCCGGCGCGGCGCCGCCGGGCCCGGTCCACCCACTCGTCGACGCTGCCGGGATCGCACCACGCCGAACCCTCCCAGGGGACGATCGCCGACCAGGCCGACCGGCGGAACCGGGGTTCCCCGGGTACGACGGTGAGGTAGACGAAGGCGCAGGGTAGCCACCGGATCCAGGACGGGGTGAGGGCGGCCCGCTGCCAGCGAGGGGTCACCGGACGAACGATACAGCGACTCGCCGTAAACGTGGGGGCACCCTTCGTGACAGTCGTGGTACTGATCGGGTGTCGACCCGACCTCGCCGCGATGGTCACCGGACCGGGCCGGCCGAGGGTCCGATCAGGACTCTCCGGTCAGCACCTCGGCGAGGGCCGCTCAGGACCCTCCGGTCAGCACCTCGGCGACGGCCCGGCCGGCGGCCCGGGTGGCGCCGTAGGTGGCCAGGTGCACCCGGCCGGTGACGATCGAGGGCACCCCGAGTTCCACCACCACCGCGTCCGGGCGGTCGGCCAGGATCCGGCGTACCGCCGCCGCCATCCAGGGGTGCCGGTGCAGGTCACGGACGACCAGCACCAGCGGTCGCCCGGCCGCCCCGGCCAGGGCACCGGCCGGCGGGGCGTGCTCGGCGGCCAGGTCACCGGCGGCCAGCCGTACGGTCGTGGTGCCGGGCAACAGGGCGGCCAGCGGGGCACCCACTCCCCACGGCGTCTCGGCGCCGATCGCGATGTTCCGGGGCGGCTCGAACTCCAGCACGTGGGCCGGGCCGGTCAGCGGCAGCACGGCCGGGCCGGCGGTACCGTCGGTGACCCGGATCGCCCGGCGCGCGGCGGCCAGCCCCAGCGCGGAGCCGTCCGGTCCGGCCGGGCTCCACTCGGCGCGCTGGGCCCGGGCGGCGCCGCTCCAGGCGGCCAGCAGGCCGACCCGCTTGGCGGCCTCGACCAGGCGCTCCTCCGGCAGCACCCCGGCGAGTACCGCGTCGACGATCGCGTCCCGCAGCCGCAGCGCGTCCACCTCGTCGGCGTGCTCACCGCCGACACAGATCGCGTCCGCCCCGGCGACCAGGGCCCGGACGGTCGCCCCGGCGAAGCCGTACCGGTCGGCGACGGCGCGCATCTCGATGGCGTCGGTCACCACCACACCCTGGAAGCCCAACTCCTCGCGGAGCAGGTCGGTCAGGACCCGTCGGCTCAGCGTCGCCGGCCACTCCTCGTCGATCGCCGGTACCAGCAGGTGACCGGTCATCACCGCCTGCACCCCGGCGTCGATCGCCGCCCGGAACGGCGGCAGCTCGCAGGCGTCGAGGCGGGCCCGGGAGACCGCGATCCGGGGTACGTCGAGGTGCGAGTCGACGCTGGTGTCCCCGTGCCCGGGGAAGTGCTTGGCGCAGGCGGCGACCCCGGCCGACTGGAGGCCGCGTACCCAGGCGGCGGTGTGTCGGGCGACGAGCCCCGGCTCGGCCCCGAAGGAGCGTACGCCGATCACCGGGTTGTCGGGGTTGGCGTTGACGTCCGCGTCCGGGGCGTAGTTCAGGGCGATGCCGGCGGCGGCCAGTTCGGCGCCGAGGTCCCGGGCGACGGCCTCGGTCAGCTCGGGGTCGTCGACCGCGCCGAGCGCCAGGTTGCCGGGGCGGGAGCTGCCCAGCCGGGATTCCAGCCGGGTGACGTCACCGGCCTCCTCGTCGATCGCCACCAGCACGTCCGGCCGTTCCGCCCGCATCGCGTCGGTCAGCGCGGTGACCTGCTCGGCGTCGACCACGTTGCGGGCGAACAGCACCACTCCGCCGAGCCCTTCACCGAGCCACCGGCGCAGCCAGTCCGGCGGTCGGGTGGTGCCGACGAACCCTGGTTGGAGCACCGCCGCCGCCAGGCTGGACAGGTTGTCCGTCGTTCCGCTCATCCCGCCGGTTCCCCCCGCATCTACAGTGGACAGCCGCCGCCCTGGTAGCGGCGGGTGCTGCCATGGTCACACCACCTCAGCAAATAGTCAATAAACCTTCCTATTAGCCGGAACGGCCCCGGACATGCGACACGGCGCCGATGACGTGCGAGAGTGCTGGAATGCAGTCCAGCATCGCGGAGACCGCGTCGCGCCTCGCCGAGCTGCCGCAGCACCTGCTCGCCGCCGAGGAGACGAGCTGGTTCGACATCCCCGGCGTCAAGATCGTGGGCGCCGTCCTCGGCACCGTGCTGCTGCTCGCCGCACTGCGCTCGATGTTCGGCCGCCGGTGAGCCGATCTCGGGCCACCGGTGAGCCGGACCTCACGCCACCGGTGAGCCGGATCTTTCGCGGCCGGTGAGCCGGATCTTTCGCGGCCGGTAGCGCAGCCGGCCGCCGGGCAGGCCGGGGAGCGGCCACCGTTTCAGGCAGGTGCCCCCGGGGTACCTCCGGCGACCGATGAAGCTGCCACCCCTGAACGCCACCCGGCTCCGCCGTGCCGCCCGGCACCGGTTCGGCTGGCGATCGTTGCGCCCCGACCAGCTCACGGCGATGCGTGCGGTGATGCGCCGCCGGGACGCTCTCGTCGTACTCCCGACCGGGGCCGGAAAATCGGCCGTCTACCAGGTACCGGCGACGCTGCTCACCGGGCCGACGGTGGTGATCTCGCCCCTGCTGGCCCTCCAGCAGGACCAGATCGCCGCGCTCAACGACCGTGGCCAGCCGGAGCTGCGGGCGGTGCGGATCAGTTCGGCGGAGACCGCCGCACAGCAGGCCGCCGCGCTGGAGGAGGTCCGGACCGGCAAGGCCCGATTCCTCTTCACCACCCCCGAACAGCTCAGCAACCCGGATCGGCTCGCCGAGGTACGCGCGCTGCGCCCGGCCCTGGTCGCGGTCGACGAGGCACACTGCATCTCCGCCTGGGGACACGACTTCCGCCCCGACTACCTGGCGCTGGGACACCTGATCCGGGAGCTGGGCCGCCCGCCGGTGGTCGCGCTGACCGCCACCGCCTCCCCGCCGGTCCGGGACGACATCATCGACCGGCTCGGCCTGCACAAGCCCCGGGTGGTGGTCTCCGGGCTGGACCGGGCCAACCTCTTCCTGGAGGTGGCGAACTGCGCCACCGAGGACTACCGGTGGCGGCGGCTGCTCGCGCTGCTCCGCGCCGAGTCCCGTCCCGGGATCGTCTACGTGCCGACCCGGCGGGCCGCCGAGGAGCTGGCCGAGCGGCTGACCGAGGCCGACTTCCCGGCGAAGTACTACCACGGCGGGATGCCGGCCGGCGCCCGCGAGGAACTGCACGAGGACTTCCTCGCCGACCGGGTACCGATCATGGTCGCCACGTCGGCGTTCGGGATGGGCATCGACAAGCCCAACATCCGCTGGGTGGCGCACATGGCCCTGCCGGACGCGCCGGACAGCTACCTCCAGGAGATCGGCCGGGCCGGTCGGGACAACGAACCGGCCCGCGCGCTGCTTCTCTGGCGGGCCGAGGACGTCGGTCTGCGCCGCTACTTCACCGGCGGCGCCCCGGACTCCGACGAGCTGCGTGACCTCGCCGCGCTGCTCCGGGACGGACCCACCACCCGGACCGCGCTGCGCGAACGGACCGGTCTCGGCGCCCGCAAGCTCGGCCAACTCCTCGCCCTGCTGGAGCAGGTCGGTGCCGCCGACACCCGGCCGGACAACCGGCTCGGCAGCCCCCGTTACGCCCCGAAGCCCGTCGACGCGGCCAGCGCCGCACTCGCCGAGGCGGAACGGCAGCAGACGGTGCAGCGGTCGCGTACCGACATGATGCGGGCCTTCGCCGAGACCCGGAGCTGCCGGGGGCAGTTCCTGCTGGCGTACTTCGGTGAGCGGCTACCGAAACCCTGCGGGCACTGCGACAACTGCCACGCCGGGTTGCCCGAGACCACACCGGCCGGCAGCGCCGCGACTGCGGGCGGTCGCGGCCGGCAGGGCGGGCGGGGCACCAAGACCGAAGAGCCCTTTCCGGTACACAGTGCGGTCCGGCACACCGAGTGGGGCTCGGGGATGGTGCTCAGCTACGAGGAGGACCGGATGACCGTGCTCTTCGACGAGGTGGGCTACAAGACGCTCTCGGTACCGGTGGTCAGCGAGCAGGGTCTGCTGGAGCCGGCCGACGACTGATCCACGGCGCCCCGGGGTACGGCTACAGGAGCGCCGCCGGAACACCGGCTGCTCCGTACGGCGATTCGGTTTGCCCTCGGCCACGGCGTGCCGTGGGATGTGATGGTTTGTTCTGGAGTGGAGGGAGGTTGCCGTGACCGAGCAACCGCTATACGCGAGTGAGTTCGGATTCTCCGACGACGAGTGGGGACTGCTCGTCGGCCTGCCGCAGTCGGTGCTGACCGCGGCCAGCGCCGCGGAGTCGGACGGCGGCCGCCGGACCCGGTCGGAGAACGCCGCCGGGCTGGAGAGCATCGCCGCCGGACGGGAGTCGGCCAGCCCACTGGTCGCCGCTGTCGCCGGAGAGCTGATCACCCGGATCGGCGACCCGGAGGTGGGCGAGGAACTGCCGGTGATCGAGCCGGACGACCCGAAGGCGATGATCGCCGACGTGTTGAGCCGGGCGCAGAGCGCCTCGAAGCTGCTCGCCGGCAGGGTCTCCGAGGGCGATGCCGGTGCGTACCGGCACTGGCTGCTGACCATCGCCGAGCAGGTGGTGACCGCCGCGTCGACCGGCGGGGTACTCGGCCTCGGCGGCGACGAGGTGACCGAGAAGGAGCGGCGGTTCCGGGACGAACTGTCGCACGTACTCAACGACTGAGCGCCGGACACGACAGCGCCGGACACGACACAGCGCCCCCGCAACCGACCCGGTGCGGGGGCGCGCTGCCCCCACCTGTCCAGGGCCGTAGCCGTAACGAGCGCCGTGGGCGCCGTGCCCGGCAGACCGAGCGGGCGTGCCCCGCGCTCACCTGTACGTCAGAGGCGTTATGAAGCAGCGGTAGCGCCCACCAGGTACAGGTGAGCGACTCCGCCCGCGCCGAAACGCCGGGCGCTGGGCGCGATCAGCGGGCCAGCAGGGCCAGGACGGCGCGTTCGGCGTCGGCGTCGGTGCTCTCCGGGCCCACCTCGGCGACCGTCCCGTTCTGGTAGAGGTCGATCAGCCGGGGGTCCACATAGGATGCCCGGGCCACCGCCGGGGTGTTGCCGAGCCGGCCGGAGACCCGGCGCATCGCCTCGGCGATCACCCGACGTCGGGCCGTCACCGACCGCTGCGGCCCCGCCTCGGCGAGCGCCCGGGACGCCCAGAGCGTCGCGTGCCAGGTGCGGAAGTCCTTCGCCGTCATCTCGCCCCCGCTGGCCGTCCGCAGGTAGTCGTTCACCTCGTCGCTGCGCACGTCCCGCCAGCTCCGGCCGTCCCAGTAGCCGAAGAGCCGCTGGGCGGCACGCCGCCGTCGACGCAGTTCCCGCAGCACCCGGCACGCCTCGGTGTCGTCGACCCGGCACACCTGGTCGATGCCGCCCTTGGCCGGAAACTCGAAGACCACCGCGCCGTGCCGGGTACGGGTGTGCTCCGGCCGGAGCGTGGCGACCCCGAACGTCGGGTCGTCGCCGGCCGCGTACTGGTCGCTGCCGATCCGGAAGGTGCCCATGTCGAGCAGCCGGGCCACGGTCGCCAACACCCTGGGCCGGCGCAGGCCCCGCCCGGCCAGGTCGGCGCAGACCTGTTCCCGCAACACCGGCAGCCGGCCGGCGACCTCCAGTACGTGGTCGAACTTCGCCTGGTCCCGCCGTACCCGCCAGGTCGGGTGGTAGAGGTACTGGCGGCGTCCGGCCGCGTCCGTGCCGACCGCCTGGATGTGCCCGGCCGGATGGGGGCAGATCCAGACGTCCTTCCAGGCGGGCGGGATCACGAGTTCGCGGAGCCGGGTCAGCTCGTCCCGGTCCCGGATCGGCCGCCCCTGCGTGTCCAGGAAGACCACGCCGCGACCGTGCCGGCGCCGCCCGTACCCGGGGGCGGAGAGGTCGCTACGCCGCAACCGCACGGCTGCCCCGCCCCACCCGGTCGACCTCGCCGGCCGCGCCCAGCACCTCGTCCACCCCGATCGCGGCGAGCGCCGGATGGATCCGGGTGCCCTCGTCCGGCTGCCAGGCCCGGCCGGGACCCGCCGCCCGGTGCAGGGCCCGGTGCCAGGGCCGGTCCGGCGGCGGGCCCCAGAGCTGCGGCCGGACCGGCCCGAACAGCACCACCGACGGTGTCCGGTACGCGGTGGCCAGGTGCGCGACCCCGGTGTCCGTACTCAGCACCAGCCGGGCGTGCGCGACCACGGCGGCCAGCTCGACCAGGGTGAGCCGGCCGGCGAGTACCGCCGGGTTCGGCAGTCCGGCCCCGGCCGCCACCCGCCGGGCCAGCTCCCGCTCGTCCGGTGAACCGGTCACCACCACCCGGTGCCCGGCCCGGGTCAGCTCCCGGGCCAGCGTGCCGAACCGTTCCGCCGACCAGCGGCGCGCGCTCCCCTTGCCGCCGGGGTGCACGACGGTCACCCCGACCGGCACCCGCCGGGGCGCCGGACGGCGCAGGTCCAGGTCGTCCGGGTCGCACTCGACGCCGTACCAGTCGAGCAGCCGGCACCAGCGGCGTACCTCGTGCTCCTCCGCCCGCCAGGCGGGACCGTCGAGGTGGCCGGCCTCGGCGCAGTGGTAGCCGCAGAGCCGCTCCGGGCCGGCGGAGGCGAGCAGCCGGTGCGACTGCGGCCCCCGGCCGTGCAGGTTGACCGCCCAGTACGGTGCCGGCCCGGCCCAGTCGACCGGGTCCAGCCCGTCGGTCGGCAGGACGTTGTCCACGTCGCCGACCAGCTCCACCAGCGGGGTGAGCCAGTCCGGGGCGGCCACCGTGAGGGTGTGCTCCGGAAACGCGGCGCGCAGCCCGCGCAGCGCCGGCACCGCCGTCGCCAGATCTCCCACCCCGAGCGCCCGCAGCACCAGGATCACGGATAGGACGTTTCCCGGTCGGCGCAGACCACCATCTCCCGGATCGCGCATCCGGGCGGCTGGCGCAGGGCGAAGAGTACGGCGTCGGCGACGTGCGCCGGGTCGTTGAGTACCGCGTCGGCGCCCGGCCGGTACTGCGGGTCGCGCTCGTCGAAGAAGGCCGTACGCATCCCGCCCGGCACCAGCAGCGTGACCCCGACCGTCCCGGCCAGTTCGGCCGCGAGCGCGCGGGTGAAGCCGACCACTCCGAACTTGGCCGCGCAGTACGCGGTCGCGTCCCCGACCGCCTTGACCCCGAGGGTCGAGGCGACGGTGACCACGGTGCCGCGCGAGCGTTCCAGGTAGGGCAGGGCAGCCCGGATCACCGCCGCGGTGGCCAGCAGGTCGACCGTCACCACCCGTTCCCAGGTCTCCGCCGGCACCTCGCCGAGCCGGCCCGGTACGTCGACTCCGGCGGCGGTGACCACCCCGGCCAGCCCGCCGGCCTGCTCGGCGAGTTCCCGGGTGGCCGCCTCGGCGGCCCGGGTGTCGGCGAGGTCGCAGTGCAGCCACGGGGTGGGGGCGACCGGCGGCTGCCGGTCGAGCACCAGCGGCCGCCCGCCGGAGTTGGCGATGGCGGCCACCACCGCCGCGCCGAGCCCGCTCGACCCGCCGCTGACCAGCACCGCCCCACCGAGGGCACCGGCAGCGGCGGCGGCACCGGTGGCCGACGAGACGTCACCGGGCCGGGCGGAGAGGGCGCCACCGGCCCCGTCGAGACCGCCGCTCACCGGGTCCGTCCCACCGGTCGGCTGCCGGCCCGGGCCGCGGCGATCATTTCGGTGGTGGAGCGGCCGTCCAGATAGGGCACCACCACGGTGTGGCCGCCCCAGCGGTGCATGATCTCGGCCTCCGGCAGGTCCGGGCCGTCGGCACCGGTGCCGTAGTCGCCGCCCTTGACCCAGATGTCCGGCCGCAGCCAGGCCAGCGCCGCGTGCGGGGTCGACTCGTCGAAGACGACCACCGCGTCCACGCAGCCGAGCGCGGCCAGCAGCCGGGCCCGGTCGGCGTGCCGGACCAGCGGCCGGTCCGGGCCCTTGAGCCCGGCGACGCTGTCGTCGGAGTTGACGCAGACCACCAGGCAGTCACCGAGCTGGCGGGCCGCCTCCAGGGTGGCGACGTGCCCCGCGTGCAGCAGGTCGAAGCAGCCGCCGGTGGCCACCACCGTGCCGCCGGCCGCCCGGACCCGGGCGACCACCTCGCCGGCGGCCCTGGGACCGATCCGGTCGCTCCAGTCCACCGCCGTGATCGGCACGGTGTCCAGTTGCTGGGCAGCGCCGGGCCGGTTCCGCCCCACCGCACCGGTCCGGCCGACCGCGCCGGCACCGCCGCCGGGAGCCGCCGGGACCGGCCCGTCGGGTGCCGGCCGGCCGGGCGTCGGACCCGCCGTCAAACCCGCCGTCGGAACAGGCGTCGGACCCGCCGTCGGAGCAGGCGTCGGAGCGGTCGTCGGCCGAGGCGCGCCGGGTGCCGCGCCGGGCCCGCCGGAGGCCGGCCCCGCTCCGGTACGCGCCGTCGCGCCCCGGGCCGGAGCCGCCGGTACGGCACCGGCCACCCCGCCGTTCGCCACGTACCCGGACGCCTCCGTCACCGCCTGCTGCACCGCCTCGGAGACCAGCGCCCCGTCGGCCAGCGCCACGGTGGCGGCGGCGGCGAACCGGTCACCGGCACCGCAGGTGTCGCCGTCGGCGCAGGTCGGCGGCGGCACCACCAGCGGCGTCGACCCGGCGTGGCAGAGCAGCGCGCCCTCGCCGCCCATCGTCACCACCACCGCGCCGACCCGCCAGCGCTGCCGCAGCGTCTGCGCGGACCGTGCCGCGCCGACCAGCCGGGAGCCGCCGGTCGCCACCCCGGCGAGTTCCCGGGCCTCCACCTCGTTCGGGGTGGCCAGCCGGACACCGGGTACCGCCGCAGGGCCACGCGGGTGCGGGTCCCAGACGATCGGGGCGGCGGTACCGGCCAGTGCCGTACGCAGGGCCGGCAGCCGGGCCACGCCCCGGCCGTAGTCGCTGACCAGGATCCCGGCCGCCCCGGCCAGCAGGTCGAATACGGCCTCGCTCGGCTCGCCCGGCGGTCCGGCCGGCCCGCCCCGGTCGTGTCGGAGCAGCACCCGGCCCCGGGTCCGCAGCCGGATCTTCTCCGGCGTCGCCCCGGGCAGCGGCAGCCCGTAGACCTGCACCCCGGCGGCGGTGAGCAGGTGGCTGAGCCGGGCGCCCCCCTCGTCGTCGGCGAGCGCGGTGACCAGGGCGACCTCGTAGCCGCGCCCGACGGCGAAGAGCGCGGCCAGCCCGGCACCACCCGGCCGGTCGACGCTGTTGTTCTCGTCCAGCACCGGGACGGGCGAGTCCGGGCAGAGCCGGTTCACCACGCCCTCCACGTCCCGGTCGAGCAGCGTGTCGCCGACGACCACGATTCGCCCGGTCACGGCGCCTCCTCGGGCCCGGCCGGCCGGAGCGTGCCGGGCACCCGCAGCACCAACTCGTCCTCGACCCCGGAGGGGCGTACCGGATCGGGGCTGGCCGGGCGTGCCGGGCCGGCAGCGGACGCGGCCGCCGCCCGCGCGACCGCCGGTGCCGGGCCGACGTGGCTGGCCGGGCCGAACGGCACCGGCAGGTACGCGTCGACGTAGCCGCAGAGCACGTGCGCCGAGACCAGGTGGAGTTCCTGCACCACCTGGCTGTCCGGGCAGGGTACGGCGAGCACCTCGGTGCAGGCGTCGGCGAGCGGGTTCGGCGTCGGGCCGGTCAGCGCCCAGCAACGCATCCCCAGCTCCCGGCCGGCGCGGGCCGCCCGGACCAGGTTGGCGCTGCGCCCGCTGGTGGAGAGGAGCAGCAGGACGTCGTCGGGGCGGCCGTGCGCGCGTACCTGCCGGGCGAAGACCTCGTCGAAGCCGTAGTCGTTGCCGATCGCGGTCAGCGAGGAGGTCTCGGCGCAGAGCGCGATCGCCGACAGCGGGGCCCGGTCGTCGCGCAGCTTGCCGACCAGCTCGGCGGCGAGGTGCTGCGCCTCGGCGGCACTGCCCCCGTTGCCGGCGACCAGGACCCGGCCACCGCCGGCGAGCAGCCGGGCCAGCTCCTCGCCCCAGCGGGCCAGCCGGGCGGCCTCGGTCCGGTACGGCAGCAGCGCGGAGGCGAGCCCGGCCAGGTGGCTGTCCAGCACCTCCATCGACGCGGTCATCCGGCGACCACCCCGCTCGGCCGACGCACCTCGCTGACCGCCGTGTAGACGGCGGCGATCTGGTCGGCCGTCCGGGTCCAGGAGTACCAGCGGCGGGCCCGGTCCAGCGCGGCGGCCGCGTACCCGTACCGGCGTACCCGGTCGGCGAGCAGGTCCCGGATGGCGGTGCCGAGCGCCTCGGGGTCGCGGGGCGGCACCAGGTCGCCGGTACGCCCGTCCGCGACCGTGTCGGTGAGCCCGCCGACGGCGGTACCGACGACCGGCACCCCGCAGGCCATCGCCTCCAGCGGGGTCAACCCGAACGGCTCGTACCAGGGGGCGGCGACCAGCACGTCCGCCGACCGGTACCAGTAGGGCATCTCCTCGCGCGGGACGGCGCCGATCAGGCGTACCCGATCGGCGACCCCGACCTCGTCGGCGAGCGAGCGCAGCCGGCGGACCTGGGGGTCGTCGTCGACCTCGCCGGCCGGCGGCCCGCCGACCACCACGCACTCGGCGTCCGGGACCATCGGCATCGCCCGGATCACGTCCTGGTAGCCCTTCCGCTCCACCAGCCGGCCGACGGTGAGGATCCGGGGCCGGCCCGGCACCCGGGGCACGGACGGGCCGTCGGGCGAGAAGGTCGTGTCGTTGACCCCGGACGGGATCACCGTCACCCGGGCCTGCGGCACGCCCATCCGGACCAGTTCGCGGACCTCGTCCTGGCTCTGCGCGATGACCCGGTCGACCGCCCGACCCAGCGCCCGTTCGTAGCCGACCCGGCGGGCCGGGCTGGTGTCGGCGGTGCCCTGGTGGCGTCGCTTCACCGTGCCGAGCGCGTGGTAGGTCTGCACCACCGGGATCCCGGTCTGCCGGCCGGCGGCGATCCCGGCCAGCCCGCTCATCCAGAAGTGCGCGTGCGCGACGTCCGGCACCCACTCGTCGCCGCGCCAGCGGGCCACCAGCCAGCGGCTGAAATCCTTCATGTACGGCAGCAGCTCGTCCTTGGCGATCGGATGCGGAGGTCCGGCCGGGACGTGCACCACCTCCACCCCGTCGCGCAGCCGTACCGCCTCCGGCGCGTCGGGGCTGTCCCGCCGGGTGTAGACCCGCACCTCGTGGCCGGCGTCGGCGAGCGCGGCGGAGAGTTCGGCGACGTGCGTGTTCTGCCCGCCGGCGTCCTCGCCGCCGAGTACCGCGAGCGGGCTGGCGTGCTCGGAGATCATCGCGACGCGCATAGTTCCTCCTCCAGCAACCGGTCCCAGTCGGTCAGGAACCGGTCCAGGCCGTACCGGGCCTGCGCGACCTCGCGGGCCTGTCCCCCGAGCTGGCGGGCGGTGTCGGGCTCCTGCACGAGCTGCCGGGTGGCCGCCAGCAGGGTGTCGAGCCGGGTGGAGAGCGCACCCGCCTCCGGCGGTACCGCCTCGACCGCCTCGGTGGCGGCGAGTACCACCACCGGCATGCCCATGGTCATCGCCTCGATCAGGCTCAGCCCCAGCGACGTCCACCGGCACAGGTGCAGGTACGCCCGCCGCCGGGCGATCTCGGCCTGCATCCGGCCCTGCGGCAGGTCGTCGTAGACGGCGAGCCGGTCGGCGGGCAGTCCCAACCGGTCCGGCAGCCCGGCCACGCCCATGCCGAAGACGTCCAGCGGGGCGATCTCGGCGAAGAGCGGCAGCAGGTCGGTGCCGGTGACCCGCCAGCGGCGTACCGGCTCGTTGACCACCACGGCGAGCCGGTCGAGTTCACCCGTGTACTGCGCGGTGGGTGCCACGATGCCGTGCTCGACCACGGTCGTCCGGGTGCCGCCGGTGTCCCAGTAGAGCGCGTTGAAGTGCGTCACGTGTGCGATCAGCAGGTCGTCCCGGTCGGCCAGCGGGTGCCGGCTGTTCGGCACGTCCCCCTGTTTCGGGGTGTTGTGCTCGACGAAGATCGCCGGCAGGTCCCGGCCGACCCGGCGGCCCGTCCACTCGGCGACCAGGTCGATCTCCTCCGGGCGTTGCAGGATCACCAGGTCGACGTCGGCGCCGGCCAACTCCTCCGGGGTGACCTCGTCGACGGTGTCCGGCCACTGGTAGGTGCGGGCCCGGCCCAGGCCGTAGGGGCCGCGGTCCGGGGTGACCGGGACGAGGTAGCGGTGCTTGCCGTGCACGAAGGCGGTGGTCCAGGAGCCGTGCACGTGCCAGAGCAGGATGTTCACGACCGCACCTCCTCGACGCCGGCCAGCGCCGGGGCCAGGGGCGGCAGCGCGGCCACCGGCGGCGGTGCGGTCGGCGCCGCGCCGAGCAGCCGGACCGCCTCGACCACCTCGGCCGGCTCGATGCCGGACAGGCACGGGTGCCCGGGTACCGGACAGGTGGTGGCCCGGGTGTGCCGGCAGCCGGCGACGGCGGCACCGAGACGTACCGTCGGCACCCGGTACGGCCCCCACTGTCCGAACGGGACGGTCGGGGCGAAGAGGCTCACCACCGGTACGCCGAGCGCGGCGGCCAGGTGTGCCGGGCCGGTGTTGCCGACGACCAGGCAACCCGCCCGGGCGATGATCGCGGCCAGCCCGGTCAGCGAGGTCTGCCCGCCCAGGTCGATCCCGGTACCCCCGGCGACCCGGGCGGTCAGGCTCCGCTCACCGGGGCCGCCGGTCACCACCACCCGGTGTCCGGCACCGGTCAGCGCCGCGACGATCTCGGCACAGAGGTCGGGCGGGCAGGCCCGGGCCTGCACCGACGACCCGGGGTGCAGCACCACGTACCCCGGGTCGGGCAGCGCACCGTCGGCGGCGGGCGCGTCGGCTCCGGCGCGCAGCCGCAGTACCGGCTCGTCCCCGGCCGGGAGCACGAAGCCGGCCGCCGCCGCCAGCGAGAGCGCCCGCTCGGCCTCGGGGATCCCCGGCGACACCCGGTGCCGCACGTCGAGCAGGGAGCCCGGATAGTCCGGGCTGATCGCCGCGATCCGGCCCACCCCGGCCATCCGCAGCACCAGGGCGAGCGGCAGCGCGGACTGGTGGAAGGAGGTGAACAGCACCGCCTCCTCGGCACCGGTGGCGGCGAGCCGGGCGGTCAGCCGGTCCACCTCGGCCCGGTCGACCGGGCCGGGTTCCGGGTCGATCCAGGGCAGCCGCCACTCGACCAGCTCGTCGACCCCGGGCAGCAGTTCGGCGGCGGCCCGGCCGCGCGGCCCGCAGAGCAGTACCACCCGGTCGGCCCCGGCCGCGACGGCCCGGATCGCCGGGCCGGTCACGAGTACGTCCCCGGCCGAGTCCGGTCGGGCCACCAGCACGCAGCGGGGGCGCCGACCCGGGACGCCGGGAGCCGGGCCGGCCAGGGCGGAGCGGTGCCGGCGCAGGATCAGGTCGACCGCGCCGCGCAGGTCACCGGTGACCGCCGGCGCGGCGGCGACCTCGTCCGGCCGGGTCGCCGGAGTGGGTACCAGTACCGCGCTCGCCCCGGCCGCACCGGCCGCGGTCATGTCGGCGCCGATGTCGCCGACCAGTACGCAGCGGGTCGGCTCGGTGCCGAGCGCGCGCGCCGCGTCCCAGACCATTCCCGGTGCCGGCTTGCGGCAGCGACAGCCCGGCTCACCCGGCGCCGCTTCGGCGTGTGGACAGACCTGCCAGGTGTCGAAGGGGCCCAGAAGCTCGTCGACCCGGGCGTTGACCCGGGCCAGATCGGCGGAACTGAACCGGCCGCGGGCCACCCCGGACTGGTTCGTCACCACCCCCAACCGCAACCCTGCGGCGCGCAGCCGGTCGAGTGCCTCCCGGGCGCCCGGCATCGGTCGGACCAGCCTCGGATCCCCGTTGTACGGCACGTCGTGGACCAGCGTGCCGTCCCGGTCGAAGAGCACCGCGTCGAACAGGCCGGCCGTGGCCCACACCCCGGCCGGGCCACCGTGCGGTGCCCCTGACCTGCACTGATGCGGGTCGACCTGGTCGTTGCGCACGGCCGGCGGGTTCCCGGGGGCAGGAGGAGTAAACATCAATTCGCCCCGGTCGGACGGGCGCACCGACCCGTCCGACGTCCCCGTCGGGCCTGCGGTGAAGCCCGGTCGCCGTCACCGGTCGGCATACCCCGGGCGGCTCTCCGCTATCCAGAGCCCGAACCGTTACCCAGCCCCCGACCCCCGTTTTTCCGGCCACCCGTACGGTGTTCACCGAGGTACGGGCCGGTTTCCCCCTTCCCGGCCCGTGTTGTGGCCCGCGCGCTACGTCAAGTTAGGCTTTGCCCCTGACCGCTGTCGGCCAACCGAGGATGCCCCGATGATCGAACCCGTACAGCTGCCCTCTCCCTGGCGGGACGTTCGCGTGACCGTCGTCGTCCCCACCTACAACGAGGCGGGGAACCTTCCCGTGCTGGTCGAGCGACTGCTCGCCCTGCCGCTGCCCGGGCTGCAGATCCTCGTCGCCGACGACAACTCCCCGGACGGCACCGGCGAGGTGGCGGACAAGCTCGCGATCGAGCACCCGGAGCGGATCCAGGTGGTGCACCGGGCGGGCAAGGAGGGGCTCGGACGGGCGTACGTCGACGGGATGACCCGGGCCCTGGAGGCCGGTGCGGAGTACGTGGCGCAGATGGACGCCGACCTGTCCCACCCGCCGGAGGCGCTGCCCGGGATGCTCGGTTCGCTGCTCTCCACCCGGGCCGGTGTGGTGATCGGCTCTCGGTACGTCCCCGGCGGGCAGCTCGACGAGGCGTGGCCGCTGTACCGCCGAGCGCTCAGCGGTTGGGCCAACTTCTACGTGCACACCCTGCTCCAGGTGCGGATCCGGGACCTGACCGCCGGCTTCAAGATTTGGCGGGCGGACGCGCTGCGCGACATCGGCCTGCACCGGGTGCAGTCCAACGGCTACAGCTTCCAGGTCGAGATGCACTACCTGGCCACCAAGCTCGGCCACACCATCCTCGAGGTGCCGATCCGGTTCCAGGAGCGCCTGGACGGCGACTCGAAGATGACCACCGCGACCAAGATCGAAAGCGCGCTGATGCCGTTCAAGCTGCGCGGCCGGCACCGCAACATCACCCGGTTGCCGGGGACTTCCCGCAGGGACAGGCTCCCTGTGTCGAACGAGGTCCCGGAGCCGAGCGAGGTCCCGGAGTTGGACGAGGTCCGGGAGCCGGACGGAGTCCGGGAGCCGGACGGGGTTCCGGCGTCTGGCGGGTTCCCGGTGTCGGACGAGGTCCGGGAGGCGGTGGAGGTTCCGTCGTCGGACCAGGTGCGGGCGCCGGAGCCGGTGAAGGTGCCGGTGTCCAGCGAGGTTCCCGAATCGGTGAAGGTTCCCGAGTCGGTGGAGGTTCCCGAGTCGGTGGAGGTTCCCGAGTCGGTGAAGGTCCCGGAGCCGAGCGCAGCCCCCGAGGCGGTGAAGGTCCCCGAGGCGGTGCTGGTGCCGGAGCCGAGCGAGGTGTTTGAGTCGCCGGAGGCTCCGAAGCCGATTGAAGCTCCAGAGCTGGCCGACGCCCCGAAGCCAACCGAAGCCGCAGAACTGGTCGAAGCCTCGCAGCCGACCGAAGCCGCGGAACTGGTCGAGGCTCCCAAGCCGACAAAGGCCAGGAGGCCGGCGAAAGCCACGAAGGCAGTGAAGGCCACCAAGGCGGTGAAGGCCACCAAGGCCACGAAGGCGGCTGCGGCGACGAAGGCCACGAAGCCGGCTGCGGCCACGGAGGCCACCCAGGGGACGGGGGCCGCCGAATCGGTGCAGGTCACCGAGGCGACCAAGCTCGCCGGATCCGACGAATCCGGCCCCGCCGACAAGGTGCCGGCACCGACGACCCCGGCCAAGCGCAGACGACCCCGGCCAAGCGCGAACGGCGCGGGTCAGGCGAGCGGCGCGGGTCAGGCAAGCGGCGCGGGTCAGGCAAGCGGCGCGGGTCAGGGCAGCGGCGCGGGTCAGGCGTAGGCGGCGCGCTGCGCCCGGGCGAGCACGGCGGCGTACGCCCGGCCGGTCAGGGCGCGGTCCCTGGCGAGTGCCGCCCGGGCCGCGTTCGCGCCGGGGCCGCCGTGCACCCCGGCGCCCGGATGCGCCGACGCGCCGGCCAGGAAGAGCCGGTCGACCGGGGTGTCCGCCCGGCCCAGTCCGGGCACCGGGCGGAGGAAGAGTTGCTGGTAGGCGGCGGCCGTACCGCCGCCCACCGCGCCACCGACCAGGCTCGGATTGCCGGTCGCCAAATCGGCCGGCCCGGCCACGTGCCGTGCCCTGACCAGCCGACCGAAGCCGGGTGCGGCACGCTCCAGCACCGCCTCGATCCGCTCGACGTGCGCCCCGATCTCCTCCGCCCGCCAGTTCCGCCGGAACGGCAGGTGGGTGTAGGCCCAGAGCGACTCGGTGCCGGCCGGCGAGCGGCTCGGGTCCGCCACCGTCATCTGCCCAACCAGTAGGAACGGCTCGGCCGGCAACTCGTCCCGGTGCAGCGCGGCCGCGTAGCGTCGCAGGTCGGCGAGGTCGCCGCCGAGATGCACCGTACCCGCACCGGCGACGGCCGGATCCCGCCACGGCACCGGCCCGGTCAGCGCCCAGTCCACTTTGACCGTGGAGCCGTCCCAGCGGAAGTGCGCCAGATCCGCCACCAGCCGGGGCGGCAGCCGCTCGGCGCCGACCAGGTCGAGGAAGAGCGCCGGGGCCGGCACGTCGGCCAGTACGGCACGGCGGGCCCGCCACAGCAGACCGTCGGCCGAGCGGACCCCGACGGCCCGGTTCCGGGCCACCAGTACCCGGTCGACCGGGGTGCCGGTACGCACCCGGCCGCCCCGCTCGCGCAGTCGGGCCAGCAGGGCGTCGGTGATCCGCCCCGCCCCGCCGACCGGTACCGGCCAGCCCACCTGCTGGCCGAGCATGGCCAGGAGCCAGCCGTACACCCCGGAGCCGGGCTCGTCGGGAGCGAGATCGGTGTGCAGTGCGCAGCCGGTGAGCAGGGCCGGGCCGCCCGAGCCGGCGAAGAGTTCCGCCCCGAGCCGGGAGCTGGGCAGCACCAGCCGGCGGGCCAGCCGCAGCATCCCGGCGGTACGCAGCCGGCGGGCGAGCGCCACGCCACCGCGTACCGGTGGGAAGGGGCTGAAGAGCGCGTCGAGCAGGGGCGCGGAGATCTGCCGCCACTGCGCGTACGCGTCGAGCCACCGCTCGCCGTCACCGTCGCCGAACCGCGCCACGGAGGCGGCGGTGACCTCGGGGTCGCGGTTGAGTAGCACGGCACCGTCGTCCGGGAAGAGGTGCGCCAGCACGTCCGGCGCGTGCCGCCAGGCCAGACCGTGCTCGTCGAGCCGGAGCCGGCGCAGCACCGGCGAGGCGTAGCCGAGCGGATAGAAGGCGCTGTAGAGGTCGCTCAGATAGCCCGGGGCGGTCACCTCGGCCGACCGGACCGCTCCGCCCGGCTCGCCGGTCGCCTCCAGCACCAGCACGTCCCACCCGGCGTCCGCGAGCAGGTTCGCCGCGACCAGGCCGTTGTGCCCCGCTCCGACGACGACAGCGTCGGCGGTGTCCCCGAGCACCGTCACCCGAGCACCCTACCCCGGCCCACCCCGGCCGCCCCGCTACCGGCCCCGGCCGACGAGGCGCCCGGTCACAGGTGCACTGGCGTCCCCGGTCACCGGTTCAGCGGAATAGTTTGGACCGCCCGGACCGGGGCAAACTGCGCTCCATGTATCAGGTGCAGCAACTCATCGCCGGAGTGTGGGACGGCAGCGGCGACGCTGGATGGTTGACCGTGGTCGACCCGGCCGACGGTACCCCGGTCAGCCGGGTACCGGTGGCGACCGCGGCCGAGGTCGAGGCGACGGTCAAGGCGGCCCGGGCGATGGCTCCCCGGTGGGCCCGGACCGCACCCGCCGACCGGGCGGCCGCGCTGCGCCTGGCCGCCGACGCGATCGAGGCCTCCGCCGACCGGCTCGCCGAGGCGGAGACCGCCGAGATGGGCCGGCCGCTGGCCGCCGCCCGCGCCGGGGTCCAGGCGGGGGTGTCGACGCTGCGCCAGTACGCCGAACTCGCCCCCGTGCGCGGCGGTCGCACCCTCGGCGGCGACGCCGAGGCGATCGACCTGATGGTGCCGCAGCCGCGCGGCGTGGTCGCCGTCGTCACGCCGTGGAACGACCCGGTCGCGGTCTCCTGCGGCCTGCTCGGCGCGGCGCTGGCCACCGGGAACACCGTCGTCTACAAGCCGAGCGAGCGGAGCACGGCCAGCGGCTGGCTGCTCGCCCGACTGCTCGACCAGCACCTGCCGTCCGGGGTGCTGTCGCTGCTGACCGGCGGCGCCGAGGTGGGTGCCGCGCTCGCCGCGCAGGAGGTCGACGTGGTCGCGCACGTCGGTTCGACCGCCACCGGCCGGTCGATCGCCGCCGCCTGTGCCCGGTCCGGCGCCAAGGCCCTGCTGGAGAACGGCGGCAGCGACCCGCTGATCGTCGACGGTGACGTCGACCCGCTCTGGGCGGCCGAACAGGCCGCGACCGGTGCCTTCGCCAACGCCGGGCAGCTCTGCGTCGCGGTGGAGCGGATCTATGTGCTCCGGCCGGTGTCGACCCGGTTCCTCGCCGCCCTGGTGGAGCGGGCCGAGGCGCTGCGGTCGGGGCCGGGGCGGGACCCGATCAGCGACCTCGGGCCGCTGGTCGACCGGCGACACCGCGACCTGGTGCACGGGCAGGTCCAGGCGGCGGTCGCGGACGGCGCCACCGTGCTGACCGGCGGTACCGTCCCGGACGGACCTGGTTCCTTCTACCCGCCGACCGTACTGGCCGAGTGCACCGACCAGATGGCGGTGATGCGGGAGGAGACGTTCGGCCCGGTCGCCCCGGTGATGGTGGTCGACTCGTTCGACGAGGCGCTGTCCAGGGCGTCCTACTCGCCGTACGGGCTGGCGGCGACGGTGCTCACCGGGTCGATGAACCACGCGCAGCGGGCCTGGCGGGAACTCCCGGTCGGCACCGTCAAGATCAACGCCGTCTTCGGCGGGGCACCGGGCGGCGCCGCCGAGCCCCGGGGCGGCAGCGGCCAGGGCTTCGGGTACGGCCCGGAGCTGCTCGACGAGCTGACCGTCACCAAGGTGGTGCACATCGAGGGGCCGGGCGGGGACGGCGGCCGGTGGTGAACCGGCCGCACGCCTCCACCCCACCCCTACCCTGCTGACCTCCGCGTCCGGCTGAACCGGGCTGCCGAGCGCCCGGGGTCAGCGACGGTTGCGTGCCTTCTCCCGGCCCCGGGAGGAGGTGGTCTTGCGGTTGTTCGCCTTCTGGATCGCGTCGACCAGTTCGGCCTTGGTCATCCGGGACCGACCCTTGACGTCGAGCCGCTTGGCCAGGTCCATCAGGTGCTCCTTCGGGGCGTTGGCGTCCACGCCACCGGCGGTCGGTGCACGCCGGGCCGGCCCACCGCCGGCCGCCTGCGCGTCGCTCGGGCCCTTGCGTCCCTTCGGCTCCCAGTGATCGCCGACCTTCTCGAACGAGTGCTTGAGCGCGGCGAACGCGGTCCGGTGCGACCGCTGCCCCTCGCCGTACGTCTCGACCGCCGAGTCGTGGGTCTTCGCCCAGGTGTCCTGGGCCTTCTGCGGCGAGCGTCGCAGGGTGCTGGGCAGAACCTCGCGTCCGGGCATGATCTTCCTCCTCCGGATCGTTGGTCGTCTTCGTCTCCCTGGTTCGGTTTCCCGAGCCACCGTCGGCAAACCCCGGGCCACGGGCGGCAACCCCCGGGCCACGGGCGGCATCCCCCGGGCCACGGGCGGCATCCCCCCGGCCGCCGTCGGGGGCAGCCCCGGGCCGGTCCGCCGCGCCCGGAGTTTGTCCATTTCCCGCCCGGGGTACCGGGCAGCGCAACCCGCCCGGGGTATCCGGGCAGCGCACCCGGCCGGGGGCGCGACCGCGGACCCGGCCGGCCCCGCCGACTAGGGGGCGAGCATGGCGTCGACCACCGAACCGGTCCCCGTGGCACCCGGGCGGGACCGCCGCCTCCCGGGTCAACTGCGCCAGTTGCGCTGGTCGACCTGGCGGGGGGTACTGTTCCGCAGCGTCCGGAACTTCGTCACGGACAACTGCGCCGACTGGGCCGCCGCGCTGACCTACTACGGGGTACTCGCGCTCTTCCCCTCCGCGATCGTGATCGTCGCGCTGGTCGGCCTGGTCTCCAGCGGCGAGCAGACCATCGACACCATCGCCGGGCTCGCCAGGGACGTCGGTGCCGGTTCGGTGGTCGCCAACGACGGGGTACTGAACGTGCTGCGCGACGTCGTGGAGAGCCAGGGCTCGGCGAAGGTACTGCTCGGCTTCGGCGTACTGGCGGCGCTCTGGTCGGCCTCGGGCTACGTCGGCGCGTTCACCCGGGCCTCCAACGCCATCTACGGGGTCGCCGAGGGTCGGCCGTTCTACCTGCTGCGCCCGCTGCAACTCGGGCTGACCGCGATCGCGCTGGTACTGCTCGCGGTGGTGGCCACCGGGCTGATCGTGAGCGGCCCGGTCACCGACGCGGTCGGCGACGCGCTGGGGCTCGGTGACGCGCCCCGGACCGCCTGGACGGTCGCCAAGTGGCCGGTGCTGGTCGCCATCATGATGCTGCTGCTCTCGCTGCTGTTCTGGATCGCCCCGAACGTGCGGCAGCCCCGGTTCCGCTGGCTCACCGTCGGCGGTACCGTCGCGCTCGCCTCCTGGGCCGTCGTCTCGGCCGGCTTCGGCTTCTACGTCTCCCGCTTCGACTCCTACAACGTCACCTACGGCAGCCTCGGTGCGATCATCGCCTTCCTGGTCTGGCTCTACCTCTCCAACTGCGCGGTGATGCTCGGCGTGGAGATCAACGCCGAGGTGCAGCGCGGCCGGGCCCGCCAGGGCGGCGCCGAGGACCCGGTGGAGCCCGCGCTGCCGCCCCGGTCGCCGGCGGACGACGGTTGACGTACGACGGTTGACGTACCCGGATCCCGTTTAGCGCGATTCCCCTCGGGTAGCGCATCAGACATGGAACGTGGGAACAGCAAGCACGGCCCCCGCCTGGACGAGCAGATGGACCGGGAGGTGCAGGGCGCGGTGCAGGGCTCGGTCGGCGGACGCGCGGAGGAGTGGCGCGACCCCGAGCCGGCCGGCGAGGACCAGCCCGGCCTGACCAGGGCACCGGGCAACGACACCCGCACCGGGGTACCGCAGGGGATGACCTCGGAGGAGGTCGAGGCGCGCAGCCGGCTGGGCCGGTTCATCCCGCTCTCCGCGCTGCCCGGCGACCGCGACGGACTGCGCCGCAGCGCCGAGGAGAACGAGGCGCCGGACGACATCCTCGCCCAACTGGACCAGCTGCCCCCCGGCACCCAGTTCCAGACCGTCTCCGAGGTGTGGGCCGCACTCGGCCACCCCAACGAGACCCGCCGCTGGTGACGGCCCCCGGGGCCCAGCGGCGCAACGGCCAGACCTAGACCGACCGACAAGGAGGAGGCCAGATGAGTGGCGTGACCAAGTCCGTCGACGTGGCGGTGCCGATCAGGACCGCGTACGACCAGTGGACCCAGTTCGAGGACTTTCCGCAGTTCATGGAGGGCGTCCAGGAGGTCCGGCAGATCTCGGACACGATGACGCACTGGAAGGTCGAGATCGGCGGGGTCAACCGGGAGTTCGACGCCCGGATCACCGAGCAGCTACCCGACGAGCGGGTCGCCTGGACCTCGACCGACGGGACCCGGCAGGCCGGTGTGGTGACCTTCCACCGGATCGACGAGAACCACACCCGGGTCACCGCGCAGATGGAGTTCGAGCCGCAGGGGATCGCCGAGAAGGCCGGCGACAAGCTCGGCGTGGTGGACCGGCGGGTCGCGGGTGACCTGAACCGCTTCAAGGAGTTCATCGAGCGGCGCGGCACCGAGACCGGTGCCTGGCGCGGGGCGGTCGCCCGGCCGCAGCCGTAGCTCCGGTCCGGGTACGACGACGTCCGGTGGCCGCCGGAAGGGGTACGTCGCTTTCCGGCGGCCACCGCCGTGCTGTCCCCGGATCGGCGGGTACGGGAGGGATCGGCGGTGTTTGCCCGCCGAGTGGGCCGGGTAGGGCGACAGGCATGACGGACAGGGACAGGCACGTCTGGCGTGACGAGGAGCAGTTGCCACTGCGCGATCTGGAGAGGGCGATGGGCACGTCGACGCCCGACGGGCAGGTCGACGACGTGACCGGCAACGACGCGGGTGCGGAGTCGACGTTCGGCCACGGCGACGCGGCGGACGACACCGACCGGCCGTACGACGAGGAGCAGGCCGACCAGCGCACCGACGAGCAGCGCCGGTACCGGCCCTCGACCACCGGGCGCAACGGGCCGCACTGAGCCCGGTTCAGCCGGCCGGGACGGGATGGCGGGCCGCCCGGCGGCTGGACGCCCAGTACAGCGCGATCATGGCCAGCGAGAGTACGACCAGCGCCGGCCCGAGCACCGCGACCGAGGTACGCCCGATCAGCACGCCGATCGCGCCCGGGATGATCGCCCCGCCCAGCCCGGAGGCTCCGATCTGCAATCCGATGGTCCGGTCCGCGTGCTGCCGCCCCACCCGTTCGGCGGTGCTGAGGGTGAGCAGCGGGAAGACCGCCGCCGCGCCGAAGCCGATGACGGCGAGACCGGCCACTGCCAGCCAGCCCGGCCCGGGTATCGCGACGAGCGCCGAGCCGAACGCCATCGCGTACATGCTGCCGAGCAGCACCCTCCGGGTGCCCAGCCGCTCGGCGACGAACCCCTGCACGACCCGGCCGAGGAAGAGGCTGCCCCAGTAGAGCGAGACGCAGAGGCCGGCGACGGTCGGGCTGATCCCCCGGTCCTCGGTGAGCAGCAGGAAGGCCCAGAGCCCGGCACCGACCTCGATCGCCACGTACACGGCGAAGGTCAGGACGCCGAACCAGACCGCCGGCAGCGCGAGGGTGGCGCCGATCCGTACCGGCCCGGCCGGGGCCGCCGGGGCGGGGTCGGGGCCTTCGGCGGCGTCGGCGCCGCGTCGGCGCTCCCAGGTCCGGACGGTGAGCACGAAGGCCAGCGCCAGCCCGGCCTGGGCGGCGGCCAGGATGCCGTACCCCCAGCGCCAGCCGAGCCCGGCGCCGAGCACGGTGGTCATCACCAGCGGCCCGATGGCGACGCCGAGCCCGAAGAAGGCGTGCAGCCAGTTCATCTGGCGCGGCCCGAACGCGTCGGCGGCGTACGCGTTCAGCCCCGCGTCGATCGCACCCGAGCCGAGGCCGAGCAGCAGCGCGCAGCCGATCACGATCGACAACGCCGGCGCGGCGGCGTAGCCGGCGAGCGCGAGGCTGGCCAGCACGGTACTGCCGGCCAGCAGCCAGCCGACGCCGAGCCGGGCGATGCTGAACCCGGCCACCACGCTGGAGACGAGGTAGCCGACCGTGGCCGAGGTGAGCAGCAGTCCGACGGCCTCGGTCGGCGCCTCCAGCTCGGCGCTGATCGACGGCCAGCCGACGCCGAGCAGGCCGTCGGGGAGGCCGAGGCTGACGAAGGCCAGATAGGCCAGGACGAGCACGGCGAGACCCGGGCCGCGGCGGGAGGGAGTGGACACGCTCGCCGATCATGCCGGACGGTTGGACGTCTGGCCATCGGGCCCGGCGGCGCGGGTCCCGGCGCGTCGACCCGGGCGGCAGAGCCGGATCAAGTGGACAGGTACCCTGAATTCGTCCGAACGGACGACCGGCGATCGGCGTCCGGCGAGGCAGAATTTCGGGATGCGTCAGGCTCCTGGTTTCCTTTCCGCCCGTCAGCGTCGCCTCGCGTGGCTCGCCTTCCTGCTCACCGCGATGCAGGCGCCGGTCTCCGCCCGCCTGGTCGACGACAGCTCGTGGCTGTTCAGCCTCTGCGTCTCGCTGATGGTCGCCACCGTGATCCTGGCCGACGACGCGATGCGGCGTCGTCCGGTGGACGCCAGCTAGGTCGACCCACCTCCTCCCCCGCCCTCCCCGGCTGCCCGAAGCGGGCGGGATCACAGCACAACGGGCGTACCGCACCAGGTCGGCGAGCGGATTCGGCGGCTCCGGTTAGGCTGCTGACATGCCAGGCACGGTCGGGCGGGTACCCGCTCCCCCCTCCACCGTCGCCGGCGCGCCGCCGACCCCGGATGCCACGGCCGGCCCGCCGGCCGACCGTCGCTGGTCGGAGACGCCGCTGGGTCCGCCCGGCCGCTGGGATCCCGCGCTGCGGGCGGTCGTCGAGCTGGTGCTCTCGGCCCCGGTGCCGATGGCCCTGGCGTACGGCCCGCAGCTCGCGCTGGTCTACAACGACAGCTTCGCCGAACTGATCCCGGCCAAGCATCCGCAGGCGTTCGGCCGGCCGGCGGCGGAGGTCTTCGCCGAGGTGTGGCAGCTGCCGGGGGTCGGCGACGTGATCGAGCGGGTCTATCGGACCGGCGAGCCGTTCCTGGAGCGGGACGCCCCGCTGCCGCTCTTCCGCGACGAACCGGGGTTCCGGGAACAGCCCCTCTTCACCCGTGGCTACTCACCGGTGCGAGACTCCACCGGCGGCACGGTCGGGGTGCTCACGGTCGCCGCCGAGGCTCCCCAGGTCACCCAGCGGTTGCAGAACCTCAGCGAGCTGGCCTCGGCGCTGGCCGGGACGCTCACCCTCGACGACGTCGCCCGGGTCACGCTGCGCAACGCCCTCTCGACGTTCGCGGCCGACCAGGTCGAGTTCGGGGTGGACGACGGCAGCGGCTGGCGGCTGGTCCGGCGGATCCGGGGCGAGGTGCTGGACGAGGCCGACGAGCGGCTCCCCCCGCTCTGGCGCCGGCACGGGGCCACCTCCCCGGCCCCGCTGGTCCGGAGCGCCGACAGCGGTACGCCGAGCTTCGCCACCGACGGTCAGCCGCTGCTGCTCAGCGCCGTCGACCGGCACGACGAGAAGATCCGGGCGCTGGCCGCGCTGCCGCTGCGTACGCCGACGCTGCGCGGCGGGCTGACCGTCGGCTACCGGCAGCCACACCGCTGGCCACCGGCCGAGCGGGCCCTGCTGGCCGCCTCGGCGGAGCTGGTGGCCCAGGCCGCCGAGCGGGCCCGCCGGTTCGAGACCCAGCACGGGACGGCGCAACTGCTCCAGCGCAGCATGCTGCCGGAGCACCTGCCCGACCTGCCGCTGCTGCGGATCGCCGCCCGCTACGACGCCGGGGTCGACGGCAACGCGGCCGGCGGCGACTTCTACGACGCCTTCGCGCTGCCGGACGGCAGGCTGGCGGTGGTCCTCGGCGACGTGGCCGGGCACGACGTGCAGGCCGCCGCGCTGATGGGGCAGGTACGCGCCGCGCTGCGGGCGCTGGCCCTGAGCGATCCCGACCCGGTCGGAGTGCTCGCCGGGCTGGACCGGCTGGTGACGAGCCTGAGCGCGGAGGCGCACAGCGACGAACTCTTCGTCACCGTGGTCTACGGGGTGATCGAGCCGGAGACCGACCGGTTGACCATCGCCAGTGCCGGCCATCCGCCCCCGCTGGTCCGGCGTGCCTCCCCCGGCCAGCCCGGCGTCGCCCGATACGTAGAGGTGCCCCCCGGGGTGCCGCTGGGGCTGCACGGGCGGCGGACGGCGGTGACAGTGGACTTCCCGCCCGGCGACACGCTGCTGCTCTTCAGCGACGGCGTGGTGGAGCGGCGGCAGCGCAGCCTCAGCGACGGGTTCCAGGCGCTGGCCGGCACGGTGGCCGGGTCGGCGACCGGCGACCCGCGTACGCTCTGTGCGCTGGCCAGCGGCGCGGTGCCGGGCAGCACCGAGGACGACGTCGCCGTCCTCGCCGTCGAGCACGCGAGCACGCCCAGCCGGTCGGCGAGCATGGAGGTGCCGGCGGAGCCGACCGCCCCGGGCCGGGTACGGCACTGGATGGCCGGTCAACTGAACCAGTGGGGGGTGCCGGAGCAGGTGGTCGGCGCGGCGGTGCTCTGCACCAGCGAGCTGACCACCAACGCGCTGCTGCACGCCGGCACCGCCGCCCGGGTGGAGATCGACCTCAGTCCGGAGCGGTTGCTGGTCTCGGTCGCCGACAGCGGCACCCGGGGCGCGGTGACCCGGGCCCGGACCGAGAAGCTGAGCAGCCGGGGCCGGGGTCTCGGGCTGATCGAGCAGCTCAGCGACGCCTGGGGGACCGATCCGACGGTACGGGGTTCGACGGTCTGGTTCGAGATGATGATCCCCGCCACGGGCGGCACCGAGGAGCGGCCGGGCGGCTGACCGTTTTGGGCAGGCGTGCGGAGCACCCCGGCGGGGAAAGGGTGCCGGGGTGGATCTCTCGGCTACCTCGTACGCGTTGATCGGCCTCGGGGCGCTGCTCGCCGGCATCCTGCCCCGGGTGCTGGAGCGGCGCCCGCTCTCCATGCCGATCGCCTTCCTCGGCCTCGGCATGCTGGTGTTCCTGCTCCCGCTCGGGCTGCCCGAGCCGGATCCGCTGGGCCACGCCGAACTCACCACCCAGCTCACCGAGATCGGCGTGATCGTGGCGCTGATGGGCGCCGGTCTGAAGATCGACCGTCCGTTCGGCCGTCGCCGCTGGTCGTCGACGTGGCGGCTGCTCGCCGTCGCGATGCCGCTCTGCATCGTCGCCGTCGCGCTGCTGGGCTGGTGGTGGCTGGGGCTGGTGCCGGCCGCCGCGCTGCTGCTGGCCGCCGCGCTGGCACCCACCGACCCGGTGCTCGCCTCCGACGTGCAGGTCGGCGAGCCGACCGACGTCGAGGACAACGAGGACGAGGTGCGGTTCGCGCTGACCGCCGAGGCCGGGCTGAACGACGGTCTCGCCTTTCCGTTCGTCTACGCCGCCATCACGATCGCCACGGTCGGGCTCGCTCCCGGCGACTGGCTGGCGCGCTGGCTGACCCTGGACGTCGGCTACCGGGTCCTGCTCGGGGTGGCCGGCGGACTGCTGGTGGGCTGGCTGCTCGGCAAGCTCTTCTTCCGGGCCCCCTCGGAGCGGCTGCGGCTGGCCCGGCACTCGGAGGGCTTCCTCGCGCTGGCCGCCACCTTCCTCTCGTACGGCCTGGTCGAACTCGTCGGCGGGTACGGCTTCCTCGCGGTCTTCGTCACCGCGCGGGCGATCCGGGCGGCGGAGCGGTCGCACGAGTACCACCAGGTGCTGCACAACTTCGCCGAGCAGGTGGAGCGGCTGCTCACCGTGCTGTTGCTGCTGCTCCTCGGCGGTGCGGTGGTCACCGGGCTGTTCGCCCCGCTGACCTGGCCGGCGGTGGCGCTGGCGCTGGCGCTGGTCTTCGTCGTACGCCCGCTGACCGGCCGGCTCTCGCTGATCGGCGCGCCGGGCCGGCCCGCCGAGCACTGGGTGATCGCGTTCTTCGGCATCCGTGGCGTCGGCACGTTCTACTACCTCGGGTACGCCAGCACGCACGCGCACTTCCCCGGTGCCGACCTGCTCTGGGCGACGGCCGGGCTGGTGGTGGTGGTGTCGGTGGTGGTGCACGGGGTGGCGGCCACCCCGGTCATGCAACTGCTGGACCGTCGCCTGGATCGGACCGGCGACCCGTCCTCCGGCGGGACTGCGGACGACGGGTCAGGGGACGGAGCGGAGGACCGGCCGGGCGGCGTACCGGCGCAACGGGTGCCCGGCCCGGCCGGGACCGACAGTCCGGCCCGGGGCTGACCGGGATCACGGCGCGGTCAGGTGCCGCCCGCCGGGGCGGGGCCGGTCGCGGACCCGGCCCGGCGGTGCATGTGCAGCCGGACGGTGGTCGAGGTGCTGTCGGTGTGCACCTGGACCAGGTCGCAGAGGTAGTTGACCAGCAGCAGGCCGCGCCCGGTGTCGCTGACCGGTGACGGCGGGAGGCGGCCGGCGAGCCGGTCGGTGAGCACGCTGGAGCCGGTGATCTCGCAGGTCAGCCCCTCGTCGTCGAGCCAGACCCGGGCCACCGCCGGGCGTCCGGAGTGCACCACCGCGTTGGTGGCGATCTCGTTGGCCGCCACCCGCAGGTCCTCGACCTGGTCGCGGTCGAGCCCGGCCTCCCGGGCCAGCGCGGCGACCATGGCACGCATCCCGGAGAGGCCGGCGGCCTCGAAGAACAACGTGGACGCCGACGGTGGCGCGGGCGGAAAGGGGAGGTTGAACGAGTCGACCACGCTCTCCGGGCGGCCGTACCCGGCACTGGCCTGCCGGTCTCCGTCGCGGATCAGGAACGGGTGGGTGCTGGCCGCGTCGGCGATGACGTCCACGTCCAGCCGCGCCGCGTCGTACGGGCAGAGCAGGCTGACCGGCCGGCCGGCGAGGGCGATGTTGATCAGAGCCTCGTGCTGTACGCAGCGGGGGTAGGCGAGCACCGAGCGGCCGGGCCAGACCGGCTCGCCGACGACACGTACCCGCAGTGGCGCGTGCTCCTCGACGAAGGCGTGCAGCACTCCCGGGATGATCCACCCCGGGTTGCGCCCCTCCCGGGCCATGTCGACGAAGCGCAGCTCGGTGCTGGTGCCGAGCGCCGCCCGGAGCAGGTCGAGCCGGATTCCGGGGACCGCGATCAGCACCGGCTCACCGGCGTCGAGCCCGCCCGCCACAAAGGAGCCGATGCCGTCGACGTAGTCGTCGTCGGTGCGATAGAAGAGGGCGTCGTGCCGCAACGTTCCGGCCTCCGGCCGGGCGGCTGGTTCGAATGTCATCGTCCGCCGGTCGTACGCGACGCGTTCACCGCCCACCTCCGTCTGGCAGCGTACGCGGCAGCGGCAACATCTGGCCACGCAGAGTCAACGGGCGGGTCCTCGACGGTGCCGGCGCCCGGGTCGCCGGCCGGGGTGGCCGTCCCGCAACGGCAGCGTGGCGGTACCGCGTTCAAGCCGCTGACCTGCGGTGATGAGGTACGGCGGAAACCGGGGCTTCACACGGACGCAACATGGCCTTACCGTAATCGATGTCTGTGGGAGCGCTTCCAGCGATGCCCCTCGATCTCCCACCGTCCCGAAGGGAGTACCGCATGCACCTCAGACCCGCGCTCGCCGCGGCCGGTGCCGTCGCCGTCACGGCACTCGCCGCGACGACAGCGGTCGGTGTCGGCCTGTTCAACCCCACCCCGGCCAAGGCCGCCGACTCGGCGTTCTACGTCGATCCGGACACCAGCGCCGCACGCTGGGTCGCCGCCAACCCCAACGACTCCCGCGCCGCCGTCATCCGGGACCGGATCGCCAGTGTCCCGCAGGGCCGGTGGTTCACCCAGAACAACCCCAGCACCGTACGCGGTCAGGTCGACGCCTTCGTCGGCGCCGCCGCCTCGGCCGGGAAGATCCCGATCCTGGTGGTCTACAACATCCCCAACCGGGACTGTAGCGGCGCCAGCAGCGGCGGGCTGCCCAACCACACCGCCTACCGGCAGTGGATCGACCAGGTGGCCAGCGGCCTGAACGGGCGACCGGCCAGCATCATCCTCGAACCCGACGTGCTCGCACTGATGTCGGACTGCATGAACTCCTCCCAGCAGGCCGAGACCCAGGCGTCGATGGCGTACGCCGGCAAGCGGTTCAAGGCCGCCTCCAGCCAGGCCCGGGTCTACTTCGACGCGGCGCACTCGGCCTGGCTCACCCCGTCGGCGATGGCCTCCCGGCTGGTCGCGGCGGACATCGCCAACAGCGCCGACGGCATCTCGGTGAACGTCTCCAACTACCGCACCACGACCGAGTCGGTCAACTACGCCAAGGCGGTCGTCGCGGCGACCGGCGCACCGAACCTCAAGATCGTTGTCGACACCAGCCGGAACGGCAACGGCCCCGATCCCCGGGGCGAGTGGTGCGACCCGGCCGGCCGGGCGATCGGCACCGCCAGCACCACCGAGACCGGTGACCCGGCGGTCGACGCGCTGTTCTGGATCAAACTGCCGGGCGAGGCCGACGGCTGCATCGCCGGTGCCGGCCAGTTCGTTCCGCAGCGCGCGTACGACCTGGCGATCGCCGCCCCCAACCCGCCCACCGTGCCGCCGACCACCCGGCCGCCGACGACGGCACCGCCCACGGTGCCGCCGACGACCCAGCCACCCACCACCCCACCGACCACCCCACCGGCCGGTACGAGCTGCCGGGTGACCTGGACCGCCAACTCCTGGAGCGGCGGCTTCACCGCCGAGATCCGGGTGACGAACGACGGGCCGGCGGTCAACGGCTGGACCCTGACCTTCAACGTCGGCGCCAACGTCCGCTACAGCAACGGCTGGAACGGCGTCTGGAGCCAGTCCGGAAGCCAGATCAGCGTCGGCAACGTGGCCTGGAACGGCTCGCTGCCGACCGGCGGCACCACCAGCGTCGGCTTCCAGGGCACCTACAGCGGAACCCTCGCCACGCCGACCGGCTACACCCTGAACGGCAACGCCTGCACGAGCTGACCTTCCCCTCCGGCCCGGGTCGCCGCCCGCCACGCACGGGCGGCGACCCGGCCACCCGGGCATACCGCCCCTGACCAGGCCGGGCGGGCCGCAGCCGCCAGCGACCCGGCCGTACGATCGGAATGGTGATGACGAGATGACGGTCGCCGGACAGCGGCAGCGACCGGTCGGCCAACTGCTGCGCGAGTGGCGTGAGCGGCGCCGGCTCAGCCAACTCGAACTCGCCATCCAGGCGGACATCTCCACCCGGCACCTCAGTTTCGTGGAGACCGGCCGGGCGATGCCGAGCCGTGACATGGTGCTCCGGCTCGCCGAGCAGCTCGACGTGCCGCTGCGCGAGCGCAACCACCTGCTGCTGGCCGCCGGGTACGCGCCGATCTACCCGCGTACGCCGCTGGACTCCCCGGCCCTGGCCGCCGTACGCGGCGCGGTCCGCCAGGTGCTCACCGCCCAGCAGCCCTATCCGGCGATCGCCGTGGACCGGGGCTGGTATCTGGTCGAGGCGAACGCCAGCATCGGCCTCTTCACCGCCGGGGCGGCGGCGCCGCTGCTCACCCCGCCGGTCAACGCGCTCCGGCTGGCCCTGCACCCGGCCGGGCTGGCGCCCCGGATCGCCAACCTCGGCGAGTGGCGGGCGCACCTGCTCGGGCGGCTCCGCCGGCAGGTCGCGCTCAGCGGCGACGCCGAGCTGACCGACCTCTACGCCGAGCTGCGGGCGTACCCCTGCGACCAGCCGGAGCCCGAGGTCGAGATCCCGGGGCCGGGTGAGGTCGTGGTGCCGCTGCGGATCCGGGACGGCGACCGGGAACTCGCCTTCTTCAGTACCGTCTTCACCTTCGGCACCCCGCTGGACGTCACGGTGTCGGAACTCTCGGTCGAGTCGTTCTTCCCGCTCGACGACTACACGGCGGCGGCGGTGCGCTCGGCCGCCGAGCAGGAGGAGCGACGGGTCGGCACCGCGACCGTCCGCTGACCGCCTCCGCTGCCCGCCACCGCCCCGGGCCGAGGCGGACATTCCGCCCAATGGGTCCCTTCCGTTTACCGTGCCCGAACGGGGTTACCAGGTAGGGGAAGGCGGGGAATCGAGCCGTGACGAAGGAGGCTGATTCATGATGTCCAGGAACCCGACGGCGGCGTGGCGGTCCGGTATGCCTGGTATGCCGGGTGTTGCCGGTGGCAACGACCTACCTGCCGGACCGTCCGGCGACCAGTTCAGGGCGCCGAGCAGCGAGGGTGGGATCGCGCCGGAGCAGCAGTCCACGGTGACCGTCGCCTCGTACCCGGACTACCCATCGGCGCAGTACACGGTGGACTTCCTCTCCGACAACGAGTTCCCGGTCGAACGGGCCGCCATCGTCGGTACCGACCTCAGGCTGGTCGAAACGGTGCTGGGCCGGATGACGACCGGCCGGGCCGCGCTGGCCGGCGCCGCCACCGGTGCCTGGTTCGGGCTCTTCATCGGCCTGCTCTTCGGCATCTTCACGGTCGGCAACTGGTGGGCCGTGATCCTCGTGGGCCTGGCCATCGGTGCGGTCTGGGGCGCGATCTTCGGCGCCATCGCGCACGCCATGACCGGGGGCCGGCGCGACTTCACCTCGGCGAGCAGCCTACGGGCCAACCAGTACGCGGTGACCGTCGACGCGACCTTCGCCGACCAGGCGCGGCAGCTCATCGGCCGGATGAACTGGCAGGGTCAGCGGCAGGCCGGCGCCACCGGTTGACCGCGCCGCCTCCTCGGCGACACGGGCCGGCGGGTCAGTGGTAGACGCGCTCGCCGGCCCGGATCGGCGCCGTGATCCGGTTCTCCTCCGGCGCCAGCGGGCAGGCCCACCGGTCGTCGTAGGCGCAGGAGGCGTTGTAGGCGTAGTTGAAGTCCAGCCGTAGCCGGCCACCGGGCAGCACCGTCACGCCCCGGCCGTAGGTCCCCTTGACCGTGTCGGTGAGATAGCGCCCGCCGCCGTAGCTCTCCCGGCCGGCGGTGCCGTCCCGGAACGGCAGGAAGAGCCCGCCGCCGTACGCCTCGATCCACCAGAGCGTCAGCGGTCCCCACGGAGTCTCGGCGACGCCCGAACGGCGGTAGTGCACGGTTCCGTCCGGTCCGCCGGTGTCGATGCTCAGCATCCCGCTGGCCGGTCGCACCGGCACGTCGACCACGGCCGACGGCTCGGGTGGGAAGTAGCGCAGGCCGGTGAAGCCGGCCCGCTCGGCCAGCGGGATCGGCGACTGCGGATGCCCGGCGAAGAGGGCGTCCCGGGCCGCCCGGAATCCGACCAGGTCGAGGTCGGACAGGTAGAGCCTCGTCACCTGCTCGCGCCAGTCCGCCAGCTCCAGTTCCTCCACCCGTCCGAGCCTAGCGGCGCGGATCCGGCACCGACGGCGCGCATCTACCGTCCCGGCTGACGGAGGTTCCAGGAAGTCACCATGGTGACTTCCTGGAACCTCTGCCCCGAGAGGGCGCGGCGGAGCCGAGTTGCCGGGTGGGCGGCGGACGGCCATGATGTCGGCCATGTCAGATGATCTTCCGACGGTACGCCTGGAACCGGTGACGGCCGACAACTGGCGGGACTGCACCCGGCTCCAGGGCCGGCCGGACCAGGCCGACCTGGTGATGCCGGTGGTCTACAACCTGTGCCAGTGCGCGTACGGCGGCGTCTGGCAGCCGCTGGCGATCACCAGATCCGGTCGGGTGGTCGGCTTCGTGATGTGGGGACGCGACGACGACCGGAGCATCTGGATCGGCGGGCTGCTGGTGGACGCCGGGGCGCAGCGCAGCGGGGTGGCCCGCAGTGCGGTACGCCAGCTACAGCAGCGCTTCGCCGCCGAGCCCGACTGCCCGAACGTGGCGCTGAGCTATCCGCCCTCGAACACCGCCGCCCGCGACCTCTACGCCTCGCTCGGCTTCCGGGAGACCGGCGAGACCGAGGACGACGGCGCCGAGGTCGTCGCCCGGTGGTTCCCGGAGCGCGTGTCAACTGATCGTTGACATGCTTCGGTCGGCCCGGACATCATGCGGAGATGTCACCGGAGAGAACGGACCTACCCGAGGAGACCTCGGCGCGGCCACCCGCCAGCCCGCCGTCGGACGAGGTGGAGCGGCGACTCGCCGCGTACGCGGCCGTGCTCGGTGCCGCGTCCGACGGCGGTAGCGGGCAGCTCCCGCCACTGGCCGCGCTACGGCTGCTGGACGGGGTACGGGCCGGGCTGGACGAGGCGGAACGCCGACTCGTCGAGGCGGCCCGGGAGCAGCGGGTGAGCTGGGCACAGATCGCCACGGCGCTGGGGCTGGCCAGCCGGCAGGCGGCCGAGCAGCGCTGGGTACGGCTCTCGGGCGCGGCGACCCGCGACCCGGCCCGGGTACGCGCCGAGCGCAAACGTCAACAGTCTGTTGACACCGCGTACGGGGCGGCGATCACCCGGCTCCGGGCGGCGGTGGTGGCCGTACACCGGCAGCTGAGCACGGAACCCGACGGGGCCGACTGGCACCCCCGGGCCCGACTCGCGCGCACCACCCTCGCACTGGCCCGCTCGGCCGAGCCCGGCGGGCTGTACGCACTTGCCGTCCAGGCGGTCGCCGATCTCGACCAGATCCCGGCCGAGCGGTTGGAGGGCGCGCTGCCGGAGGCACTGGACCGGCTCCGCCGGGCGGTGGACCAGGCCGTCCCCGCTTCCGGCCGCCGAGTCGCCGCCGACACGACGGAGTCGAGTTGAGCCGATCCGACGCAAGTTCTGGTTGACACGGGACGACAGGTGATCCGAGGATGTGAGTCTCCATGACTCAACCCCCCTCGGAGGTCGCAACGTGCCCGCTGCACCCTGGCGCAGCCCGGAGAAGCGCAACATCCTGATCTTCGTCGGCATCTCGCTCGTCTCCGGATTCGGCGGTACCGCACTCAACGTGGCCTCCGGGGTCTGGGTACTCGACCTCACCGGCTCCAGCAGCCTGGCCGCACTCACCGGCCTCTGCCTCTTCGCCCCGACACTCCTCGGCCCGGTCCTCGGCGCACTCGTGGACCGGCTCCCCCGCAGGCGACTGATCGTCTGGACCCACCTGCTCACCGCAGTGGCCGTGCTCTCCCTGCTGGGGGTCCGTACCGACGCCCAGGTCTGGCTCGTCTACCTCGTGATGGTCGGCTACGGCACCAGCCTCGTCCTGGTCGACGCCGCCGAGAACGCCGTACTGCCGGCCGCTCTGCCACCGGCCGCCCTCGGCGGGGTCAACGGGCTGCGGACCAGCGCACAGGAGGGCGTGAAGCTGGTCGCCCCGCTGGCCGGGGCCGGACTCTTCGTCTGGCAGGGCGGACATCCGGTGGCCGCGCTCACCGCGGCGGCGTTGACCCTGGCCGCCGGTCTCTACACGCTGCTCACGCTCCGTCCCCAGGGGGCGGAATCCCCCGCCGCACGGCGCCAGGGCGGGCGAGGTCGGATCCGGGCCGGCGCCGCCTTCCTCTGGCGGCACCCCGAACTGCGCACACCCGTGCTGGTCGGCTCCGTCACCATCGCGATGTCCGGGCTCACCACCGCCGCCGTCTACGCCGTCGTCACCGAGGACCTGCACCAGCCCGCCGCGTTCGTCGGGGTGCTCTCCTCGGGGCAGGGCGCCGGATCGCTGCTCGGCGGCCTGCTGGTCGGCCGGCTGCTGCGTACCCGGGGAAGCCTCGCGGTCGGCGCACTCGGCGCCGCCCTCTTCGCCCTCGGCACCCTCGGCCGGCTCGTCCCGTGGTCCCCGGCGGCCGTCGCCTGCTCGGTGGTGGTCGGGATCGGCCTGCCCTGGACCCTGGTGGCGGCCGTGACGGCGGTGCAGTCCCGGACCCCCGAGGCGTTGCTCGGGCGGGTGTCCGGCAGCGCCAACACCCTGCTCTTCGCGCCCGTCGCGCTCGCCACTCCGATCGGCGCGGCCCTGGTCCTGCCGGATCACCGCCTGCCGCTGGTCGTCGCCGCCCTGCTCTGCCTCGGCACCGGGCTCGTCGCGCTCCGCTCGGCCCGGCGCGCCGCCGACGGGGACGCCGTGCTGCACACCTGACCGGACGCGGAGTCGGACCCGCTAGCCGTGCTGCCGGCCAGCGGGTCCCGTCAGGCTGAGATCGGAGATCGTCACGTGGAGACGGCGAAGATGCCGGCCACCCCGAGCACCACCATCACCAACACCGCGACGAGGGCTCCGCGCTCGTTCTCCACCGCCGCCTGGTCCGGTCCATCCGGCTCGGCGTCCATGATCTCGCTGGACATGCTGTCCTCCCCTGGTCGTCGCCTGCTCTCCCACACGGGCAGGACGACCACCGCCGTACCGGCTCCGACGTCTGCCGCCGACCGACCGGTCACCCGGCGCCTCCGCTGGTACGCGCCGGTCGTCCTCCCCTGGGCACCCGCCCCGGGTGCCTGGGCCGCCCGGAGGCCGTGTACGAGCACGGCCCCACCGTCCTGCGCGATCGGGGCAACCCGACATCGGAGTTGCCGCTCTGGGCGATCGGAAACCCGGCAGCCCCGCCCGATTCCGGGGTAGCCTGCCCGCCCGGACCGTCGGTGGAACCGAGGGCGGAATCGCGCCGAAGCTCCGCCCCGTCCCGCCGCGACCGGATCCCGGCCGAACGAGGGGTACCTGCGGGTTCCGGCGTTCCGCCCGGATCCGGCGCCGAATCGTGGGATCCGAACGCCGGACGGTTTCAGCGCTGGACCCAGCCGGTCGGTACCAGGATCGGCTGGTCGGGGTCGCCGGCCGGCACCAACCCGGCCGTCCAGTCGCAGATCGTCGGCTCGCCCCGGGCCACCCAGCGGTCCCGCAGGGCGAGCGCGTCGGCGGCGTACCGGGCGGCGGACGGTCCGGCCGCCTGCACCGAACCGTCGGGGAGCAGCCCCGCCCCGCCGCCGTGCACCTCGTCCAGGAGCAGGCAGCCGCCGGGGCCGCCCCACCCGCCCGGCGGACCGGCGGAGAAGGTGGTCCGCCGGTCCCAGGCCCCGACCGCGAACCACAGGTCGTGGTAGCGGAAGACGTCCAGCGGCGGATGCCAGCAGGGCGGATGGCGCACCGTCGGCGGCGGCAGTGTGTCGCTGCGCTGCGGCGCCGGATGTCCTCCCGGATAGCGGGCCGCCAGCGGGCCGGCCGCCGACATGAACCCGGCGCGCAGCTCGCCGCGCGCCTCGCCCGTCCCCGGCCCGCCCGGCCGGATCCGCAGCACCGGATGGTTTCCGGCGTGTTCGACCGGTGCGAGCAGGTAGCCGTCCAGCGCGAGCTGGTCGAGCCAGCGCGGTGACACCCCGGTCACCCCGACCGTGACCACCACCCGGTCGTACCCGGCGTCGGCCGGCACGCCGAGGTAACCGTCGCCGAGGCGTACGTCGACGGCGTCGGCCAGCCCGACCCGGCGCAGCGCCGCCCCGGCCCGCTCGACGACGTCCGGGGCGATGTCCACGGTGGTCACCCGGGCGCCCATGGTCGCCATCAGGGCCGCGTTGTAACCGGTACCGACGCCGATCTCCAGTACCCGGCTGCCGGGGCGCAGCTCCAACGACTCGATCATCGCCGCCATCAGCGACGGCTGGCTCGACGAGCTGACCGGCACACCGTCGACGACCTTGGTGACCAGCGGATGGTTCCGATAGACGAGAGGGAGGAAGTCCGGATCGGCCGGCCCGACCCAGCGCCCGTCGCCGCCGTCGAAACCGGCCGCGACGAACTCCTCCCGGGGCACCGTGCCGAACGCCCGGAGCAGGTCGGCACCGTCGAGCAGGCCGTCGCGGCGCAGTTGGTCGACGTACCGGGAGCGCAGCTCGGCCGCCGACGTCATGGCCGGCCCGCCGGACCGGCCGGGCCGGACCGCCTCAGTGTCCGACCCAGCTCTCGCTGCCCGGCAGCGCGAACGACGAGCGTGGCGAATAGAAGCCCCACAGCAACTCCAACGGGTTGGCCGGACGGAGCGCGTAGACGGGATGGTCCGGCGCGAGGAACTCCACCGACTCGATCTCGAACGGCGCGACCGGCTCGAAGATGTACGGGCAGGTGGCGCCGACGAGCTGGCTGCCGAGCCGGCTCAGGTAGCGGACGTGGCCCCGGTAGACCCGGGAGACGTTGCGGCCGACCCGGGCGGTGGTGCGGATCAGCGCCACACCGTCCACTTCGGTCACCGCCACCAGCGCCTGGCCGATGATCTCGATCGTGGTCCGGCCGGCGCCGGCCGGCACGCCGCGTACCGCCGCCTGGGTCTGGGCCAGCGGACTCGAACTCAGGTGGTGGGTGTACCACCGGCCCCGGCCCGCGTCGGCCAGGTCGAGGTCCGGGCCGAGTCCCGCCGCCGAGTAGCTGTCCAGCCCGGAGGTCTGGGCCGGGTCGTCCACCACGTACTGCTGGAGGAAGACCTGCCGGTTGGCCGGCAGCCGCAGGCCCGGCGGCACCATCGCCGCCACCGCCTCGGGGTCCGCCGGCACCCAGCCGAAGTGGAGCATCCGGCAGTGCACGACGAGTTGCGGCGGAACAGGCTGGCTCAACAGGGCTCCTGTCGCGTCGGGATAGCCGCGACGCTACGACCGGCCCCGGGCGCAGACAAGCGCAGGCGAGACGGAAAGTCGACAGTCACCTCCGCCGGCTCAGCCCGTTCGGGCGGCCCGGTGCAGATAGCCGGGCACGTCGGCGGCGTGGAACACCCGCTCGCTCGGCTCGATCCGGGCCAGGAAGTCGGCGTACCCCGCCGCCATCCGCAACGCCGCCACCGGGCGGAGCAGCTCCACCGCCCGGCCCGGGTCGCTGCCCGGGACGCTCGACCGCCAGCGCCGGACCCAGGACCGCAGCAGCTCGCCGGCCGGCTCCGCATCGATCGCCTCGGTCAGCCGCAGGATGTCGAAGGCGGGATGGCCGACGAACCCGTCCCCCCAGTCGATGATCACCCGGCGGTCGCCGTCGATCCGGACGTTGCCCGGATGCAGGTCGCCGTGGACCAGTACGTCCGGCAGGCCGCAGCGGCCCACCTCGGCCATCCGGTCCGGCAGGCCGTCCAGCAGCGACCGTACCGGCGCCAGGTCGGCGCCGTGCGCGGTCAGCTGGTCGCGTACGGTCCGGGCCAGTGCCGCGCCGCGCCGGTCCGGTACGCCGGCGGCGACCAGCCGCTCGACCTGCCCCACCGAGGCGAGCTGGATCCGGTGCTGGTCGGCGGCGACCGCGTCCCGCCCAGCCGGGTGCAGCCGGTAGCCGTCCTCGCCCGGCACGTGCTCCAGCAGCATCCGTCCGCAGCCGTCGGCGGCCAGCAGCACCGGCACCAGGTCGGGTACCGCCGTGCCGAGCCAGCGCAGCAGCACCGCCTCGTGCGCGAAGAACCCGGGTACCTGCTTGAGCCAGACCGGGCCACCGGCCTCGCCGGCCGACCCCGTCGCGTCGAGTCGCCAGATCGCCGACAGGTTCCAGGCCCGCTGCGGCACGGCCAGGTGTGGACCCCGGCCGGCCCGGTGCAGTTCGGCGGCGGCCCAGCGCAGGCTCGCGGCCGGCCCACCCGGCTCCGCCCAGGGCGCCCGCAGCGGTTCGGCCGACAGGTCCACCTCGGACGGTGCCAGCGGCACGCCGGGCGGCACCCGCGCGCCCGGGTCGAGTTGGACCAGGTAGCCGACTGTGCCGCCGTGCGGCTCGGGCCGGTCGGTGTGCAGCAGCCGCAGTACCGAGACGTCGATGCCGTACCGGGCCCGGGCACCGGCCACCACGTCGCCGACCTCCTGCCACCAGGGCGCCGGTACGTCGTACGCGGGCAGCACGCCGAGCGGCCGGCCGGCGTCGTCGAGCAGGTGCAGCAGTACGGTCCGGGTCATGGCCACCAGGCTCTCGCCGGTCGGCTCCCGACCTGCCCCACCTGGCGGGCCTGGGCCGGCGGCAACGACTCCGACCAGCGGCGGCGCAGCCGGTCGAGGTCGGCCGGGGCGATCCGGCCGGGCAGCCGCAGCCGGGCCATGCCGCCGTCCGGGAAGACGTCCAGCCGGACCTCGGTGGCGGTCGGCACGGCGTCGACCGGGAACCGGTGCCGGGTGTCCGGCTGCAACCGGGTGCGCGGCAGGATCTCGAACCAGGCCGCCTCGTCCGCCGGGTCGGCGACCCGGGTGTCCACGCCGCGCAGCCTCGCCGCCGCCGGTGCGTTCCCCTTGAAGTGGCTGGTGTCCAGCTCGACCTGCCGGACCTGCCCGGGTGCGGCCAGCCGGACCCGTACCCAGTCGTTGCCGTCGTCGCGCCGCCGGGCGGTCTCCCAGCCCTCGCCCATGCTCCGGGCCAGCCCGGGCGCGATCAACTGCCGGGGCGAACCGTAGAACATGTCGCTGCACCCGACCACCAGGCCGCCGTGCTCCAGCGCCGCGAGGTCGAGCTGCCCGTCGGGGAAGAGCGCCGGATCGGGTACGACCACACCGTGCACCCGCAGCCGGGCCACCCCGCCGTCGGGGTAGATCCGCAGCCGTACGTGCGTGTAGCGGCGTGGGTCGTCCACCTCGAAGAGGTTACGACCGTCCCCGCGCAACGCCGCCCTCGGCACCAGGGTGGCCCAGTCGGCGTCGGCCAGCTCGGCCGGATCGGGATATCCGGCCATCCCGCACGCCTCCACCGAGGCGTACGGCGGATAGTTGCCGACGAAGTGCGAGGTGTCCACCACCACCCCGGTGACCACGCCGGGGGCGCCGAGCCGGACGACCGCCCAGTCGTGTCCGGGCTCCCGGCGGCGGCGGGTCTCCCAGCCGTCGTACACCTGGCCCTTGGCCCCGAAGGTGCCGGCGGCGAAGGCCGGCGGCTCGTCGGTGACCAGGTTGTCCCGGGCGGCGAAGAACTCGTCGTTGGCCGCCACCACCCCACCGCCGAGGGACCGTGCCGCCAGGTCGGGCAGTTCGGTGAAGGCGCTCATCCGGGTCCCTCCCCGGCCGGCAGGCCCCGGTCGTCCACTCGACGGTCGTCCCGGGACAGCAGCCGTCCCCGGGGCGGGTCCGTCGCGATAACGCGCTCGCCGCGCAGCCAGGTGCCCCGGACCACCCCGGTCAGCCGACGCCCGGCGTACGGGGTGACCGGGTGCCGGTGCAGCAGCCGGGCCGGCTCGACGGTCCACTCCGCGTCCGGGTCCAGCGCCACCAGGTCGGCGTCGGCGCCGGCCCGCAGCACCCCCTTGCCGGGCAGCCCGGCGATCTCGGCGGGCCGCCGCGCCATCCAGCGCACCAGGTCGGTGAGCCCGTGCCCGCGCCGCCGCGCCTCGGTCCAGACCACCGGCAGGCCGAGCTGCACCGAGGCGATCCCGCCCCAGGCGGCGCCGAAGTCGCCGCTGTCGGGCCGCTTCAGCGCGGGCGGGCACGGCGAGTGGTCCGAGACGACACAGTCGACCAACCCGTCGGCCAGGCCGGCCCAGAGCGCCGCCCGGTTCGCCGCGTCCCGGATCGGCGGACAGCACTTGAACTCGGTCGCCCCGTCCGGGACCTCGGCGGCGTCCAGGGTCAGGTAGTGCGGGCAGGTCTCCACGGTCACCCGTACCCCGTCGGCGCGGGCGGCGGCGACCGCCGGCAGTGCGTCGGCGGCGGACAGGTGCAGGACGTGCACCCGCCGGCCGGTCCGCCGGGCCGCGTCCAGCACCACTTCGACCGCGCGCCGCTCGGCGACCGGCGGCCGGGAGCCGAGGAAGTCCGCGTACCGGGCCGAGGCGGGCGCGACGGCGATCCGGGCCGGATCCTCGGCGTGCACCACGAAGAGCGCGTCGACGGCGGTCAGCGCCTCGCCCAGCCCGGCCGGGTCCAGCGGCGGGAACTCCGGCACCCCCGAGTCGACCAGGAACGCCTTGAACCCGAGCACCCCGGCGGCGTGCAGCGCGGGCAGCTCGGCCAGGTGCTCCGGGACCGCCCCGCCCCAGAAGCCGACGTCGACGTGGCACCGGCCCCGGGCCGCGTCCCGCTTGCGGTGCAGCGCCGGCACGGTGACCGTCGGCGGTACCGAGTTGAGCGGCATGTCGACGATCGTGGTCACCCCGCCGGCCAGTGCGGCCCGGGTCGCCGAGGCGAAACCCTCCCACTCGGTGCGCCCCGGCTCGTTGACGTGCACGTGCGTGTCCACCAGCCCCGGCAGCAGGGCCAGGTCACCGAGGTCGGTGCCGGGCACCTCGTCGTATCCGGCCACCCGGACGATCCGACCGTCGCGTACGCAGATCGCCGCCGGCCGCTCACCGTCGGGCAGTACCGCCCGGCGGGACCGCAGCACCAGGTCGTACCCGCTCATCGCTCCCCTCCCCCCGCACGCCCCGGCAGTGGTCACACCGCCGACAGCGTGACCCGGTCGTAGCCGGTCTCCTCCTCGGTCAGCGCGCCGCAGTCGAGCCCGCGCAGCAGGAAGCCGGCGAGTGCCCGGGCCGTCGCCGGCTCGTCCAGGATCCCGCCGGAGCGCCCCGCAAGGTACGCCCGCAGCCGTGCCACCGCCGCCGCCCGCCCCTCCCGGAAGAACGCGTACGTGCCGGCGAACCGGGTCGGCAACTGGGCCGGATGCAGGTCCCAGCCCTGGTAGAAGCCGCGTTCCAACCCGCGCCGGACCAGCCCGGCATGCTCCGCCCAGCCGGCCTGCACGGCGGCGGTGTCGCCGACCGGGAGCAGGTTGGTCGAGCCGTCGGCCAGCCGTACCCCGGTCTCGGCGGCGGCGACCTGCATCACCGCCTTGGCGAAGTCGGCGACCGGATGCGCCAGGCTCTGCTGCGCGGCGGCGATCCCGCAGGCGGCGCTGTAGTCGTAGGTGCCGTAGTGCAGTCCGGTGCACCGGCCGTCGGCCGCCCCGATCAACCGGCCCGGCGTCGCCAGCCCGTCCGGGCCGAGGATCGCGGCCGGCGTCTCGATCTGCACCTCGAAGCGCAGCCAGCCGGCCGGCAGCCCGTACGCCGCTTCCAGCCGCTCGCAGAGCAGCACCATCGCCTCGACCTGGGCGGGCACGCTCACCTTTGGCAGCGTCACGACGAACCGGTCGGCCGGGGGCAGTTCGGCACCGCCGTCGCGCAGCGCGTCGAGGAAGAGGTCCAGGGTACGCACCGCCCGGCGCCGTACCGGCCCGGTCAGGCTCTTGATCCGCAGCCCGGCGAACGGCACCCCGAGCCCGTCGCCGACCAGCCGCCCCGCCTCCCGGGCCGCCGCGTCCTCGACCTCGTCGTCGGGTGTCCCGTAGCCGTCCTCGAAGTCGATCCGCAGGTCCTCGATCGGCTCCCGGCGCAGCTTGTCGACCACCCGGTCGTGCAACTCGGCCGGGTACGGCAGCGGCGGGTGCTCGCGCAACGCCGCCAGTGCGGCCGCACCCCAGCGCGCCGCCAGCCCCGGGCCGCAGCGGTCGGCCGGCACGTAGACGGTGTGCACCGGCTGCCGCCCGGACGGCTGGCCGGGATAGCGGCGCCGCAGCTCGGCGTCGACCGGCGCCAGCCGCCCGTCCAGTTCGACCAGGACGTCCGGGGGGAGCCGGCCCATCAGCCGGTCCCGGTCAGGTGCTCGGGCCGGACCGGTACCCGGGCCAGCGGCAGCCCGGTCGCCGCCCGGATCGCGGCCACGATCGCCGGGGTGGCCGAGATGGCCGGCGGCTCCCCCACCCCGCGCAGCCCGTACGGGGCGTGCGGGTCCGCCAGCTCCAGCACGTCGACCGTCATCGGCGGCACGTCGGCGATGGTCGGGATCAGATAGTCGGTGAAGGACGGATTCCTGATCACCCCGTCGACGACCTGGAGTTCCTCCATCAGCGCCAGCCCGAGTCCCTGGACCGTGCCGCCGTGGATCTGGCCCAGCACCGCCTCCGGGTTCATCGCCCGGCCGACGTCCTGGGCGGTGGCGATCTCCACCACCCGGACCAGCCCGAGTTCGGGGTCCACGTCCACGGTGGCCCGGTGCGCCGCGAACGCGTACTGCACGTGCGCGTCGCCCTGCCCGGTCACCGGGTCCAGCGGCCGGGTCGGGCGGTGCCGCCAGCGGGCGGTCTCCTCGACCGGGCCGGCGGCGAGCAGTTCGACCAGGGTGCCGAGGGTGCGGCCGGCGGGATCCCGTACCGCACCGTCGGTGAACTCCAGCCCGTCGGCGAACTCCAGCCCGTCCGCGTCGCGCCGGCCGGCGGAGTCGCCCAGTCGTGCCGCCAGCGCCGCCCGGACCGCCCGGCAGGCCGCCCGCACCGCACCCCCGGTCATGTACGTCTGCCGGGACGCCGACGACGACCCCGCGCTCCCCACCGAGGTGTCCGCGGTCGCCACCACCACCCGCTCGACGCCCAGTTCGGTCCGGGCGATCTGGGCCTGCACCGTCACCAGCCCCTGCCCCACCTCGGCCGCGGCGGTGTGCACCAGCACGGTCGGCTCGCCGCCGAGCAGCTCCAGCCGGACCCGCGCCGTCGAGTAGTCGTCGAAGCCCTCGGAGAAGCAGACGTTCTTGATCCCGATCGCGTACCCGACTCCCCGGACCACCTGCTCCGGCGCGGTCGTGTTCGCCACCCCGCCCGGCAGCCGCCGCGGATCGTCGCCGGCCGGCGGCGGTGCCGGCCGGTCCCGGACCAGCTCCAGCAACCGGGCCACCGGCGCCGGCCCCTCCACCCGCTGCCCGGTCGGCATCACCCCGCCCTCGGCCAGCGCGTTGCGGACCCGCACCTGCACCGGATCCAGCCCGACCGCCTCGGCGAGCCGGTCCATCTGCGACTCGTACCCGAAGCACGCCTGCACCGCCCCGAACCCGCGCATCGCCCCGCACGGCGGGTTGTTGGTGTGCACCCCGTACGCGTCCACGGTCACGTTCGGCACCCGGTACGGCCCCACCCCGAGGGTGGCCGCGTTCGCCACCACCGCCGGGGTGGTCGACGTGTACGCCCCACCGTCCAGCAGGATCCGGGCCCGTACGTAGACCAGCTCGCCGTCCCGGGTCGCGCCGTGCTCGTAGCGCAGGATCGCCGGGTGCCGGTGCACGTGCCCGACGAACGACTCCTCCCGGCCGTAGACCATCTTCACCGGCCGCCCGGTACGCAGGGCCAGCAGGCTGGCGTGCACCTGCATCGACAGGTCCTCCCGGGCACCGAACGCGCCACCGACCCCGGCCAGGCTCAGCCGGACCGACTCGACCGGCAGCCCGAGCGCGGCGGCGACCTGCCGCTGGTCGGCGTGCAGCCACTGGGTGGCGACGTACAGCTCGATCCCGCCGTCCTCGGCCGGCACCGCCAGCCCCGACTCCGGCCCGAGAAACGCCTGGTCCTGCATGCCGACCCGGTATTCCCCGGTCACCACCACCTCGGCGGTGACGTCCGGGTCGCCCCGGCGGATCGGCACGTGCCGCACCAGCCGGCCAGCGGCGAGCGCCGCCTCCGGGTCCGTCACCGGCTCCCGCACCAGGTAGTCGACCACGATCCGCTCGGCCGCCCGCCGCGCCGTCTCCGGATGGTCGGCGGCCACGATCGCCACCGGCTCGCCCCGGTAGCAGACCTCGTCGACGGCGAGCACCGGTTGGTCCGCCACCTCCAGCCCGTAGTGCCGGTCGCCCGGCACGTCGGCGGCGGTCAGCACCGCGTACACGCCCGGCACGGCGAGTGCGGGGCCGATGTCGATGCCCCGGATCGTCGCCGACGGGTGCGGGCTGCGCAGGGTGGCGCCCCACAGCATGTCGTCGACCCACAGGTCCGACGAGAACGCGAACTCGCCGCGCACCTTGAGGGCGCCGTCCGGTCGTACCGGACTGGTTCCGATGCCCTGGGCAGCCGGCGCCGCCGCATCCGGGCGCGGCCCGGCCCCGCCTCCCGCGCGCCGCACCTCGCCCGGCGGGCCGGTCATCGCCGCGCCCGCCTGACCAGGGTCCGGTGCGCCCGGCGAAGCCCCCGGGCCAGCCCGGCCGGGTCGGCCGTGCGCAGCTCGCCATTGTCGACCACCGGCTCACCGCCGACCAGCGACAGCTCCACCGGGGCCGGCGGCCCGAAGACCAGCGCCGCCACCGGGTCGTCGATGCCGACGTGGCCGAGCCCGTCCAGCCGCCACAGCACCACGTCGGCGAGCTTGCCGACCTCCAGCGAGCCGAGCTGGTCGGCCCGGCCGAGGCAGCGCGCCCCGCCGACGGTGCCGAGCGCGAGCGCGTCCCGGGCGGTCAGCGCCGCCGCGCCGCCGCGCAGCCGGGCCGTGTAGAGCGCCTGGCGCAGCTCCGCGCCGAGCTGGCCGGCCTCCTGCGAGGCCGGCCCGTCGACGCCGAGCCCGACCGGTACGCCCCGGTCCAGCAGTTCCCGGACCCGCGCCGCACCGGCACCGAGCCGGGCGTTCGAGCTGGGGCAGTGCGCGACCGAGGTACCGGTACGGGCCAGCGCGTCCAGCCCGGCGTCGTCCAGGTGTACGCCGTGCGCGAGCCAGACGTCCGGGCCGAGCCAGCCGAGCCGTTCGGCGTACTCGACCGGGGTGCAGCCGTGGGTCTGCCGGCAGTACTCCTCCTCGTCGACGGTCTCGGCGAGATGGGTGTGCAGCCGTACGCCCCGGCGCCGGGCCAGCGCCGCCGACTCGGCCATCAGCTTCGCGGTGACGCTGAACGGCGAGCAGGGTGCCACCGCCACCCGCAGCATCGCGTCGTCGGCCGGGTCGTGGTAGCGGTCGATCGCCTCCTCGGTGCCGATCAGCGCCGCCTCGGTCTCCTCGACGATCTCGTCCGGCGGCAGCCCGCCCGCCGACGCACCGAGATCCATCGAGCCCCGGCAGGGGTGGAACCGCAAGCCCACCCCCCGGGCCGCCTCGACCTGTGCGGCCATCAGGTCACCGGCGCCGGCCGGGTAGACGTAGTGGTGGTCGGTGCTGGTGGTGCAGCCGTGCAGCGCCAGCCAGCCGAGCCCGGCGGCGGTGGTCGCGGCCACCACCTCGGCGTCCAGCCCGGCCCAGACCGGATAGAGCGCCCTCAGCCAGCCGAACAGCTCCTCCTGCTGCGCCATCCCCCGGGTCGCCCACTGGTAGAGGTGGTGGTGGGTGTTTACCAGGCCGGGGGTGACGAGGCAGCCGGTGCCGTCGATCCGGCGTACCGAGCGGTGGTAGCGGGGGGCGTGCCCGGGGCCGACCGCGACGATCCGACCCTCGTCGAGCACCAGGTGCCCGTCGGAGTACTCGGTCCCGGCCGGGTCGACCGTGGCGACGGCGCAGTTCTCGATGATGATCACGATTCGTCCTCCCGGCCGGCGGCCAGACGTACCGCCGTCAGGATCTTCTCGTACCCGGTGCACCGGCACAGGTTTCCGGCCAACGCCTCCCGGATCTCCTCCTCGGCCGGGGACGGCGTCCGGGCCAGCAGGTCGTGTACGGCGACCACCAGTCCCGGGGTACAGAATCCGCACTGCACGGCCCCGGCCGCGACGAACGCCCGCTGCACCGGGTCGAGTTCGCCCGGCCCCGGGCCGAGCCCCTCCACGGTGACCACCTCGCGGCCCCGGGCCTGTCCGGCCGGGACCAGGCAGGCGCAGACCGGCTCGCCGTCCAGATAGACCGTGCAGGAGCCGCACTCGCCCTGCTCGCAGGCGTTCTTGGCGCCGGGCAGCCCGAGCCGCTCCCGCAGCAGGTGCAGCAGGCTCTCCCCGGCCCAGACGTCGTCGGCCCGGCGCGGCGCGCCGTTGACCACGCAGTCGATCCTCACCCGTCGACCCCTTTCCGCCGATGCTCCGCCCAGACCCGCTGCACCGCCCGCCGGGCCAGTACCCCGAGCGCGTGCCGGCGGTAGGCGGCCGTGCCGCGTACGTCGTCGATCGGACTCGCCGCCGCCGCGACCAGCTCGCCGAAGCGGCGGACCAGCGGTTCCGGCAGCGCGGCCCGGTCCGCCCAGGGCAGCTCGGCGGCGAGCAGTTCCTCGGCGGCCACCGCCCGGACCGGCGTCGGTGCCGCCGAACCGATCCCGGTGCCGACCGTCCGGTTCGCCGGCCGCAGCGCCAGCGCGAACGAGCAGACCGCGATCACCATCGCGTTCCTGGTGCCGACCTTGGCGAACTGCTCCGGCCCGCCGTCCGGCGCGATCAGGACGGCGGCGATCAGCTCGTCCGGGGCCAGCACGCTGCGCTTCGGCCCGGTGCAGAAGCCGGCCACCGGCAGCCGGCGGACGCCCCGGACCGAGGCCAGCTCCACCAGCGCCCCGGCGGCGAGCAGCGGCGGCAGCGCGTCCCCGGCCGGTGAGGCCGAGCCGAGGTTGCCGCCGACGGTGCCCCGGTTGCGGATCTGCGCCGAACCGACCGTCCGGGCCGCCATCGCCAGCCCCGGCACCCGGTCGGCCAGTTCGGTGACGATCCGCCGGTACGGCACGCCGGCGCCGAGCCGCAGCAGGCCGTCCTCGACGCCCCAGTCGGCCAGCCCGGCGACCCGGCCCAGGTCGAGCAGGGCCGGCGGGCGGCGGCGGGCGAAGTTCAGCTCCACCATCACGTCGGTGCCGCCGGCCACCGGCAGCGCCTCCGGGTACGCCGCCCGCGCCGCCAGCGCCTCGGCCCAGCTCTCCGGTTGCAGGAACTCCATCAGCCCGGCCCGCCGTCCCCGGCCCCCGCCGCCTCGGGTGTGCGGGTCTCCACCTCGGGTGTGCGGGTCACGGTGCCCTCGATCAGCCCGTACGGCCGGTCGGTGGCCACGAACACCTCGCCCGGGTTGTCCAGCCCGAACGGCGCCAGGTCGACCAGCAGGTGGTGACGATTGGGCAGGGCCAGCCGCACCTCGGCGATCTCCGGGCGCTCGGCGAGCACCCGGTGCCCCATCGCGTACAGGGTCTGTTGCAGCGAGCGGCTGTAGGTCTGCACGAACGCGTCGACCAGCGCGGCCCGCACCCCGGCGTACGACCCCGCCCAGTCCCGCCCACCATCGGTCGGGTCGACGTCGTGATGCCGCCACGACGCCTCGACGGCGGTGGCCAGGATCCGGTCGTCGGTCTCCGGCAACGTCGTGTACCGGTCCTTCAGGTAGCCCCGGAACTCGGAGTCGGTGCTGTTCAGCAGTACCAGCCCGGTCAGCCCGGACTGCACCGTGCCGCCCTCGGCGTCCACGGTCACCGTCGCGGTACGACTCTCGGCGCCGTCGCGCTGGAACGAGTGCGGGCCGAGCCGCCGCCAGCCGTGCTCGGTCAGCTCCACCCGGGCCCGGGAGATCGCCGGTGCGCTCCGGACGAAGTGCCGGGCGAGCAGCAGGCCGAACTCCTCGGGCTGGTCGACGCCGTGTTCCCGGGCGAAGGCGTAGACGGTGTTCTTCTGCGAGTCGGTGGGGAGCACGTGCGCGTTGTCCCCGCCGCGGTGCACCTCGTCGAGGTCCCCGGCGAGCGCGATGCTGACGGTCAGGTCGCGCAGTTCGTGCCGGGAACCGTCCCGGCGTACCCGGACCAGCCGCACCTCGGCCTTGCCGTACTGGTTCGCGCCAAGCACGATCGCCACCGCCCGCACCTCCTCAGCTTCCCCGGTAGGTGGTGTAGCCGTACGGGCTGAGCAGCAGCGGCACGTGGTGGTGCCGGTCCGGCTCGGTGATCTGGAAGGCGACCACGATCTCCGGGAAGAAGGCCGCGCCGGGCGGGTAGTGGCGCTCGACCTGGAACACCAGCCGGTAGCCGCCGGCCTGCCCGCCCCGCAGCGGCAGCCGGTCCAGCAGTGGCGTCCAGTCGGCCAGCCGCCCGTCGGGATCGGTCCGGCCGTGTGCCACCGGCGTCCAGCCGCCGCTGTCCCGCCGGTCGAGCCGGACCGGGATGTCGGCGGCCGGTTCGCCGCGTACGGTGTCCAGCACGTGCGTGGAGATCCGGATCAGGCCGTCCGGTGCGTTCGTCCGGTCGTCGCTCACGACAGCAGCCTCCTCAGCCGGAGCAGCGCGATCTGCCGCAGTTCGTCCCGGACCACCTCGCGTTCGGTGCCGGGATCGTTGCCGAGCCGCCGTCGGGCCGCAGCGAGCAGTTCCAGGTCCGTCCGGCCGTCGGCGAAGACCAGGAAGAGGTGCCCGAACCGCTGCTCGTACTCCCGGTTGGCCCGGTCGAGCGCGGCCCGGGTGTCCTGGTCGGCACCGTCGACACCGGACTGTTCCCGGCGGGACCAGTCCGACTCCCGACCGGTGCCGGCCGGCCGTTCGCCGATCCGCGGGTGCGCGGCCAGCGCCTGCGCCACCTCCGACCAGGTCAGCCGGCGCAGCGCGGCGTCGGCCACCGCGACCACCGCCGCGACGTCCGGGTACGGCCTGCCGCCCGCCACCGTACGAGCCCAGTCCGGCACGGCGCAGCAGGCGAGCAGGGCCTGCTCGGCCTGCCCGGCGGGTCGCCGGTTGAACTCGTCCAACACGGTGCTGACGGTGCCCACCCGTTCACCTCCTGCCCGGTTGACCAGAAGTCCACCTGCGCGGTTGACCAGAAGTACAACAGCCGGGCGGTGGCCGGGTGAACCGGCGCGATCACCGAAACCGCCGCCGCCCGCCGTATCGTTTTCGTAGGTTCCTCCAACCGGCCTGTCGCCGGGATCGGACGGGTACGCGATGCTGCTGCGTGAGGCGCTGGACCGGCCCCAACTCCGGCTGACGCTGCTCACCGGCGAATCCGGACTGGACCGACCGATCAGCCGGGTGTACGTCACCGACCTGCCCGATCCGCGCCGCTACCTCTCCGGCGGCGAGATCGTGCTCACCGGGCTGATGTGGCGGCGCCGGGCCGGTGACTCGGACGGGTTCGTGGCGGCCTGCGCCGCCGCCGGGGTCGCCGCGATCGGTGCCGGCGACGCGGCGTACGGCTCGGTGCCGGAAGACCTGGTGACGGCGTGCCGGCGGTACGGCGTACCCCTGTTCGAGGTACCGGTCGAGGTCTCCTTCCGGGACATCATCGACGAGGTCACCCCGACCCTGTGGGCGCGCCGGGCGAACGGGCTGGCGACGGTGCTCGGCCGGTACCGGGGTCTGGTCGCGGCGATGGCCGGCGGCGCCCGGTTGGCCGACCTGATCCAGCCGGTCGCCGCCGACCTCGGCGTCGACTGCTGGGTGTTGACCGCGACCGGCCGGGCCGTCGCCGGTACCGGCGAGCTGCCGTCCGACGCCCGCCGCCGGTTGGCGGCCTCGTTCCTGGCCGCCGGCCGGCTGCCGACCGTGGTCGAGGTCGACGGCCGGCGGGTCTGGCTGGTCGCCGTCGCCGGCCGACCCGAGCACCGGCTCGCCGCCTGGCTGCTGGCCTGTGCGGCACGGGACGCGGAACCATCCGAGCACGAGGTCGCCGCCCGACCCGCCGCCGCCGGTCCCGGCACGGACACCGGCCGCTCCCCGGACGCGGGCGGGTCCTCGGACACGGGCCGGTCTTCGGACGCCGGCCGGTCCTCGGACGCCGGCCGCTCCACGGACGCCGGCCGCTCCCCAGACGCCGGCCGCTCCCCAGACGCCGGCCGCTCCACGGACGCCGGCCGCTCCCGGCTCGCCGGCCGGTCTTCGGACGCCGGCCGGTCGTCCGGCGCCGGCCGCTCCATGGACGCCGGCCGGGCCGCGATCGGCGAATCCGGTCCGCCTCCGGGGCTACCCGAGGCGGCAGCCGAACTGGTCAGCCTGGTGGCGCTGGAACGGGCCCACGCCGACGAGGCGGGTCGGGTGGAGCGGCGGCTCGCCGACCAGCTCGGCACGGTCCTGTCCACCGGCGCCTCCCCGGCGGAGTTGCGCGCCGCGCTCTCCGCCTGCGGGTTGCCGCCCCGGTCGACGCTGCTGGTGGCGGCCGTCCGGCTGACCGGGCTGACCACGCCCCCGGAGCTGGCGGTCGCGGTCACCGAGGAACTCGCCCGGTCGACGGCGCTGCCGGCGGTGGTCACCGGCGCCGGCCGGCCCGGGACGGTACTGGCCGTGCTGGCCGGTGGGCGGACCGAACTCGCCGAGGTCTGCAAGGCGATTCGGGGCACGGTCGCCGGGCTGGCGCCGGGGCTCGGCGCCGGACGGCTCGCGGTGGGGATCGGCGGACCGGCCGCCGATCCGGGCGGCCTGCCGGGCGCGGTCGAGCAGGCCGAGCATGCCCTGGCCACGGCGGACGCGGATCCCGGCCCCGGCACGGTGGTCTCGGCCGGCGATCTCGCCTCGCACCTGTTGCTGCTCTCCGGCGTACCCGCCGAGGCGCGGCGGGCGTTCCGGGACCGGGTACTCGGCCCGGTGCTGGCCTACGACCGGACGCACGACAGCGACCTGCTCCACACGTTGGACGAGTTCCTCGCCTGTTCCGGGTCGTGGAGCCGGGCGGCCGAACGGCTGCACCTGCACGTCAACACCTTGCGCTACCGGATCGGCCGGATCGAGCAGCTCACCGGGCGGGACCTGTCGCGGTTTCCCGACCGGGTCGACTGCTATCTCGCGCTGCGCCTGCCGCACTGAGGCCGGACCCTCGACCAGCGGGCGTCGGCCGGGCGAGCACGGTCACCTGGTCGGAGCGACCACCGCCGCGTCACGGCACGGTCGCCGGTGGCACGTCCAGGTCCGCGTCGTCCGCGACGTCGTCACAGGGTACGACCGACAGCCGCGCCTGGTGCCGCCGCAGGTACGGCCGGGCGCCCACGTCGCCGACCGCCAAATCGGCCACGCCGGACCAGTGTGAGCGGCCGAGCAGTACCGGATGGCCGCGTCGGGTGCCGTAGCCGGCCATGCCGAGCGCGTCCGGTGTGGCGATCTCGACCAGCCGCCGGACCGCCTCGGCGGTGATCCCGGGCATGTCGACCAGCAGGATGACCGCCGCGACGGCGCCGGAGTCCCGCAGCGCGGTCAGCCCGGCCCGCAGCGAGGAGCCCATCCCGGTCTCCCACTCCGGGTTCTGCACCGTCACGGCGTCGCCGAGTTCGGCCCGGGCCCGGATGGCCGGCGCGGCGGCCCCGAGCACCGCGACGACCGGCTCACAGCCACCGTCCCGGGCGACCTGGACCGCCCGCTCGACCAGCAGCCGGCCGTCGAGCCGGACCAGCGCCTTGGGCCCGCCGTAACGCCGCCCCGCACCGGCGGCGAGCACCAGCCCGCCGACCCGCTCGACGGGTATTCGGTCGCCAGGGACCCCGTCGCCGGAAACCCGGTCGGCCGCGACTTGCTCGGCGCCGACCCGGTCGGCCGCGACTCGATCGGCGGGTGTGAGCCGTCCGGTGGGTGCCGAGCGTCCGGTGGGGTCCGATGCCGGCTCGTCCGGAGCGAGGTGGGTCACGGTCGGAGCCTAGTTCAGTCAAAAGATCTTGCCGAAGTTCCGGTTATGAGCAGCATTATCCGTTTTATACATCAGCCGTTCGGCTAGCATCCTCCGATACCAACGGGCTAAGGTGATGCCTGAACAGCCACACGACACCTCCACCACCCGACCACCACATAACGAACCTCCACCACCGAACAACTCCCGCTTCTACGGCAACCTCACCCAATCCCAAATCGCCGAACAAATCGGCGTCTCCCAAATGCACATCAGCCGCCTCCTCACCCGCGCCCTCACCAAACTCCGCGGCCAACTCGCCGACACGTACTGAGCGAGCGCAGGCACACCTCCGCCCTACCCGACGGCCCGAGCGAGCGACCGCGCCGGCCACCGGGTAGGGCGGAGGCGTCTGTTCAGTCGAACTCGGCGGCGGAGTACTCCCGAGGCTCGACCAGTACCATCCAGTTGCCCGAGTTGTCCCGAGCGACCGCCTCGACGCCGTACGGGCGCTCCTCCGGGGTGTGGATGAACTCGACACCCCTGGCCCGAAGCTCGTCGTACGTCCTGCGGCAGTCGTCCACGTGCAGGCCGAGCCCGAACATCCCGCCGGAGTCCATCTCCCGGTTGATCGCGCTCACCATCTCCGGCGAGTACGGCGGACCCGGCAGGGTCAGGTGCACCTGTAGCTCGGGCTGCTTGGGGTGCTTGACGGTGCACCAGCGGTAGGAGCCGTCCGCGAGGGTGATGTCGGTGTGCTCCTCGAAGCCGAGCACGTCGAGGTAGAACGCCTTCGACGCGTCGATATCCTTCACGAAGACGCTGGCGATCGAGATGTTAGTGATCATGCGACCAGGCTAGGAGGGGTCGGCGGACCCCGGCTTCTCCCCGGTTGCGGAGCCGCGCCGCTCGGCGAGTCCCCACATGAACACGAAGCAGCCGGGGATCCGGGGAGCACCGCTCGCGGCCCAGCGGCGCTGGAACTCGCTCGGCGTCTCGCCGACCAGCTCCCGGAACCGGCTGCTGAACGAGCCCAGGCTGGTGAACCCGACCGCGTGGCAGACCTCGGTGACGGTGAGGTTGGTGGCCCGGAGCAGATCCTGGGCCCGTTCCACCCGCCGTCGGCTCAGGTGCACCGCCGGGGAGACCCCGTACGTCGCCGTGAAGAGGCGCTGGAAGTGGTATTTGCTGATCCCGGCCACCGCCGCAAGGGTGCCGAGGTCCAGCGGCTCGGCGTAGTGCAGGTCCGCGTAGTCGCGCGCCCGGCGCAGATGCACCAGCAGGTCTCCGGGGGCCCGGCGCGGCGGCACGCTCACGGCGGCCCAGTCTAGGGCATCGGGTCACCGATCGGGACGAACAGCAGGAGAATCGACCCCCGCGCGTCGAATGGGCACAGTGTCCATTCCGCCCCCGGTCGAGACGCTCTTTCCTTCCTCTCTCGATTTACTGATTCCGGTCACCGATCGCTGTCCCGCGTCATTGTCGACGGATCGCGCCGTCTCGACGAATCCGCAGCTCGTCGGCGGTATGTGCACGGTTTTCCGCCACCAATTTGTGGCCTGGGTCACAGCAATTCGAAAAGGCGTTTTTCCTCGACGGAACCCCGGGTACGGCCTGCCGCTAACGACGAAATGACGACGACCGAATGGCCGGCGTGCCATTGGTACACCGAAGGGGATGACGAGAATGAACAGAGCGACACAGATCGCCTTGGGGGCCGGCGTCGGCTATCTGGTCGGGCGGCACCGGAAGCTGGGTCTGGTCGCGGTGCTGGGCGGCGCGGTGGTGGCCGGACGGCTCAGCGGCGATCGCGGGCTGCTGCACCGCGGGGCGAAACTGCTCGGCGGCTCCTCCGAGCTGGGCCGGATCGCCGAGCTGGGCGCCCCGCTGGTGGCGGCGACCCGAGCCGCGGCGACCAGCGCGGTCACCCGACGCATCGACTCGGTCAGCGCCGGGCTGCGCGAGCGCACCGATCCGGGGCGGGCAACCGGCCAGGGACGACCGGACGAGGCGGACCAGGCGGACGGGGTGAACCAGGCCGACGAAGCGGACCAGGCCGACGAGGCGGCGAAGCCAGTCAAGCGGTCCCGCCGGAAGCTGTCGGACATCCGGCCGACGGCCCGCCGGGGTACCCGGGGTCGCCGGCCGGCGGACGACGAGGACGACGACCTCGACGAGTTCGGGGAGGACGAGTTCGCCGGCAACGAGTTCGCCGACGAAGGCCCGGAGCCCGGAGCCGACCTCCGGGACGACGGCATCGACGGTCCCGACGCCGATGAAGACGAATCCGACGACGACGTCGACGATCGCGAAGCAGACGACCGACACCTGGACGACCGCGACGCGGACGACGACATGGACGACGACCGCGACGCGGACGACCGGGCTCCGGAGCGGGCCTCGGCCGGGCGGGCAAGCGCCCGGAGGCGTCCCACGGCAACGTCCGGGCAGCAGCAGCCGGCCCGGCGGCGAGCCTCGACCGACGCCGCTCCGGTGCGCCGGAGGACCCGATGAGCCCGGCTGACAGTGCGGCGAAGGCTCGTCCCACCGGCGGCCGGGCGGCCCGCTCGACCGAATCGGCTGAGTCGACCGGCTCGAAGGGTTCGACGGGCTCGACGGGCTCGACGCCCTCGGCAGGACTGACCGAGGCGCTCCGGGGTCTGGCCGGCGCCGCCGGTGAACGCGTCGTCACGGCCGCGATCGGTCGGATCGGTGGTACCACCGAGCGGCTCGTCCGGTACGCCGAGCGCAGTGGGCCGACCGGGGCGGCCGCGAAGGCCGGCGCCGGACGGCTGGCCGAAGGTGCCTCCCCGGCGAAGGCGGGACTGGCCGCCGGAGTGGCCGCCGTCAAGGAGCGGGTACGGACCGCGCTGAGCCGGGGCGGCGGCGGGGCGAAGGAGAAGCTCAAGGTGACCAACATCGTCGAGTCGATCGAGGTCGGCGTGCCCCGGCGGGTGGCGTACGACCAGTGGACCCGGTTCGAGGACTTTCCCCGGTTCATGAAGAAGGTCGAGCATGTCGAACGGACCTCGCCCGAGGAGCTGACCTGGAAGGCGCAGATCTTCTGGTCGCACCGCAGTTGGCGCTCCACCACCGTCGAGCAGGTCCCGGACGAGCGGATCGTGTGGCGGTCCACCGGCGACAAGGGCTCGGTCGACGGGACGGTGACCTTCCACGAGGTCACCCCCGACCTGACCCGGATCCTGCTGGTGCTCGAGTACCACCCGCAGGGGCTCTTCGAGCGGACCGGCAATCTCTGGCGGGCCCAGGGCCGTCGGGTACGCCTCGAACTCAAGCACTTCGTCCGGCACGTGATGACCGAGACGATCCTGCATCAGGACGAGGTGGAGGGCTGGCGCGGCGAGATCCGCGACGGGCAGGTCGTCCGCGACGGCGACCCGGCCGAACCGTCGAACGACGACGACGCCCCGCGCCGCCGTGGCGCGACGCGGCCATCCCGAGCCGACGGCCGGCCCGGAGCCGACAGCCCGTCCGGAGCCGACAACCCGTCCGGAGCCGACAGCCCGTCCGGAGCCGACAGCCGGGGTGCAGCCAGCAACCGATCCCGGACCAGCCGCGAGGGCCGAGCGAGCAGCCGGGGTGAGGGCGAGCGCACCGGGCGTGGTACCGGCGCCGGAGGCAGCAGTGGTGGCCGCAGCACGGAGCGGGCCGGGGGCGAGGCCGAACAGGCCGGCCGGAGCAGCCGTGGAGGACGAGGGCGATGACGGACATCGTGCGACGGACCGACGGCGGCGGGGGCGGCGGAGGCGGAGGCGGCTCGGACCTGGCCGAGGTGGTCGGGATGATCCTGGACAAGGGTGTGGTCATCGACGCCCACCTGGCGGTCAGCCTGGTCGGCATCCGGCTGCTGACCGTCGACGCCCGGGTCGTGGTGGCCAGCGTCGACACGTACCTGCGGTTCGCCGAGGCGACGAACCGGCTCGACCTGTCGGCCACCCGGGACAAGGGCCTGCCGGACCTGGTCTCCGGCCCGAAGGCCGGGCTGGTGGAGAAGGCCGGCGACGCCCTCGGCGAGATCGTCGGCGGCAGCGGCAGCGACAGCGGCGGCAACAGCAGCAGCGGACGGGACGGGGATCCTGACCGGGTTCCTCGCCGCCGTCGTCGGGAGGAGGACTGAGATGACAGCTTCGTCCATGATGGACACCGGCGCCGGGACCGGACAGTTCCTCTACGGGGTGGTGCCGGCGGACGTCGAGGTGACCCCGCAGGCCCGGGGCCTCGGCGACCCGCTCGGGCCGGTCACCACGATCCGGCAGGGCGACGTCGCGGCCCTGGTCAGCGAGACGCCCCTGGACGTACGACTGGGACGTCCCGAGGACCTGGTGGCCTACCGCGACCTACTGGACGGCGTCGCGGTGACCGCCGAGGTACCGGTACTCCCGGTGCGGTTCGGCACGGTGCTGCCGAGCGCGGCGGCGGTCACCGAGCTGTTGGGGCTGCGCCACGACGAGTACCGGGCCGCGCTGGCCGAACTGGACGGCCGGGTCGAGTACGTCGTCCGGGCCCGGTACGACGAGCGGACGCTGCTGGCCGGCGTACTGGCCGACGAGCCGGAGGCCGCCGACCTGCGCGACCGGCTGCGTGGCCGGCCGGCGGACGCCGATGTCGACCTGCGGATCCGGCTCGGTGAGATCGTCGCCCGGGCGGTGGAGGCACGCCGGGCGGCGGACACCGAGCGGCTGGCCGAGGGGCTCACCCCGTACTGCCTGGCCGAGGCACCGCTGCCGCCGCAGCACGAGCAGGACGCCGCCCGGGTCGCGTTCCTGCTGGAGCGACGACGCGGCGCGGACTTCACGGACGCGGTGCGGGACCTCGCCGAGGCGTGGCGGGACTGGGCCACGGTCCGAACGATCGGCCCGACCGCGCCCTGGGACTTCGTCCCCTCCGGCCCGGGGCGGTGACGGCGGGGTGTTGGGCATCCTGCTTGCCCTGCCGCTCGGCCCGGTACGCGGGCTGACCGGGCTCGCCCGGCTGCTGCGCGACCAGGCCGAACGCGAACTCTACGACCCGGTCAACGTGCAGCGGGAACTGACCGCGCTGGCCGATGCGGCGGCGGCCGGCGAGATCTCCGAACCGGAACTCGCGCAGGCGCAGCAGCGGATCCTCGATCGCCTGATCGCCCGCTCCGACCCGCCGGACATCACACCTGAAGGGAGATGACATGGCGGAGCGCATCCAGCGCGCCGGCCGCTACCGGGAGCACGACAACCACCCGGCCGAAGACGACAACTACGTCGAGGACGACAACTACACCGAAGACGACAACTACGACGAGCGCGACGGCTACGACGAGGACGACGGCTACGACGAGGACGACGGCTACGACGAGGACGACTACGAGGAGGACGACGACCACGACTCCGACGAGGACGACGAGCACCACGAGGACGACGGTCGCGACGAGGACCACGACAGCGACGACCACGACGAGCAGGCCGACGAGTACCCCGACGACGGCCCGGCCGACCGGGCCGGGAACCGGCGGCGTGCGGCTCGGCGGCGTGCCGGTCCGGCCCGGCCGATCTCCGCGCAGGTCGCGGCCCAGAACGGGGCCCGACAGATCGCCGGCCTGACCGGCAAGCGGGTCACCGGGGTCACCTCGCTGGACCGCACCGAGCGGGGCTGGCTGGTCGGTGTCGAGGTCGTCGAGGACGCCCGGGTGCCCTCCTCGGCGGACATCCTCGCGGTCTACCGGACCGAACTGGACGCCAGCGGGGAGTTGACCGGCTACCGCCGGACCCGACGGTATCCGCGTGGCCGGGGCGACAGCGGGTCGGGGACGGGGTGACCGACGTGACGATGCCACAACCGGCCTACGGCCACGGTCAGGTCCGTCCGGCCAGCGGCGACACCGGCAACCTGGCGGACATCCTGGAGCGGGTACTTGATCGCGGCGTGGTGATCGCCGGCGACATCCGGGTGAACCTGCTCGACATCGAACTGCTCACCATCAAGCTGCGCCTGGTGGTCGCCTCCGTCGACACCGCACGGGAGATGGGGATCGACTGGTGGGAGCACGATCCGTTCCTCGGCGGCCGCTCCCGCCCGTCCGTCGAGTCGGGTGCCGACACGCGGTCACCCGATCGGGCGCTGCCCGACCGGAGTGCACGACGGGCGGAGGAGGAACGATGAGCGGCGGTGAGGGAATCTGGCTGCACGCCGTGACCCGGCAGCTGCCCGCCGACCGGCTGGTCGGGCTGACCGGGGCGGGTGGGGCTCCGGTCGAGGTGGTGCGGATCGGCGACGACCTCGACGCGGTGGTGGCGCCGGTGGACCTCGACGAGTACGGGGAGGCGGCCCTGCACCGGAACCTGGGCGACCTGCGCTGGCTGGAGGCGGCGGCGAGCGCCCACCACCGGGTCATCGAGGCGGTCTGGCGGTTCGGCCCGACCCTGCCGGCCCGGCTGGCCACGGTCTACCAGGACGGTCCGGCACTCCGGGCCGGATTGCACGACCGGCAGGCGGAGTTCGGCGCCGCCCTCGACCGGGTCACCGACCGGGCCGAGTGGGGTGTGAAGGCGTACTCGGTCCGCGCCGCCGAGGCACCGGGGGCCGCGTCCGTACAGCCGTCCGGTGGCGGCGGTGCCGGTGCGGAGTACCTGCGTCGGCGGCGGACCGCGCTGGCGGCGGGCGAGGCGGCCCGGCGAGCGGCGGCGGAGGGAGCCGAGGCGGTGCACGCGGCACTCTCCGGGCAGGCCGAGGCGGCCCGCCGGCACCGGCCGCAGGACCGGAGCCTGAGCGGGGTACCCGACCCGATGGTGCTCAACGGCGCGTACCTGCTGTCCGCCGGGCGGGCGGCGGACTTCGCCGAACTGGTCCGGGAGCTGGGTACCCGGCATCCGGTGCTCCGGCTGGAGCTGACCGGGCCGTGGCCGCCGTACTCGTTCGCCGCCCTCGACGACACCGCCACGCACGACGGCAGCGCCGACGGGGCGCTGCGATGAGTGGGCGGGAGGCGCTGGAGAGCCAGCCGATCGCCCTGGTCGACCTGCTCGACCGGGTACTCGGTACCGGAGTCGTGGTCAGTGGTGACCTGGTGCTCTCGATCGCCGACGTGGACCTGGTGTACGTCTCGCTGCGGGCACTGCTCGCCTCCGTACGGGCCGCCGCCCCGATCGAGGGTGGTACGCCGTGCTGAGCCCCGAGCAGCCCCGGCCGGGGCGGGTCGAGGTGGACCGGGACGGGGTCGAGCGCGGCCTCGGCAGCCTGGTGCTCACCATCGTGGAACTGCTGCGGCAGTTGATGGAGCGGCAGGCGCTGCGCCGGATCGACCAGGGCGACCTGACCGAGGAGCAGATCGAGCGGGTCGGCAGCACCCTGATGGCGCTGGACCAGCAGATGACCGAGCTGCGGGAGCACTTCGGCCTGTCGCCGGAGGACCTCAACCTGGACCTCGGGCCGCTCGGCCCGCTGCTACCCCGGGACTGACCGGAACCGGGCCGCAGCCGGACCGGAGCCGAACCCGGCCCGAACCGGGCCCGGGCCGGAGCCGAGCCAATCACGAAGCCGACCTCGAAGCCGACATCGAAGCCGACCTCGAAGCCGACCTCGAAGCCGACATCGAAGCCGACATCGGAGCCGACCTCGGAAGCCGACCTCGGAAGCCGGCTTCGGCGTCCTGGAGCTGACCGGAGCCCGACCGGTGCCGCCGCCGGTGCGACACTGGCCGGATGTCACCGCCCGAACCCGCCGCCGACCTGCCGGTCCGGCACGTGCTGCCGGCCCTGGTCGAGACGCTGGCCGAGCGCGGCGCGGCGGTGCTGGTGGCACCGCCCGGGGCCGGGAAGACCACGCTGGTCCCGCTGGCGCTGGTCGACCGGGTCGACGGGCGGATCGTCGTCGCCCAGCCGCGCCGGGTCGCGGCCCGGGCCGCCGCCCGCCGGATGGCGGAGCTGCGCGGCGAACGGGTCGGCGAAACCGTCGGGTACGCGGTGCGCGGCGAGCGCCGGACCAGCGCCCGGACCAGGATCGAGGTGGTCACCACCGGCCTGCTCGTGCAGCGGCTCCAGCACGATCCGGAGCTGCCCGGCGTCGGCGCGGTACTCCTGGACGAGGCCCACGAGCGGCAGCTCGACGCCGATCTGGCCCTGGCGTTCGGCATCGAGGCCCGGGCCGCGCTCCGGCCCGACCTGCGGCTGCTGGCGATGTCCGCCACCGCCCAGGAGGAGCGGCTCGGCGTGTTGCTCGGCTCGGCGGCGGAACCGGCACCGGTGCTGCGCGCCGAGGGTCGGGCGTACCCGGTCGACGTGGTCTGGGCGCCGCCGCCCCGGCCGGTGGACCCGCCGCACGGGCTGCGGGTGGATCCCCGGCTGCTCGACCACGTGGCGACGACCGTACGCCGGGCGCTGGCCGAGCACGACGGCGACCTGCTGGTCTTCCTCCCCGGCGCAGGGGAGATCAACGGTGTCGCCGGCCGGCTGACCGGGCTGGCCGACACGGACCTGGTACGCCTGCACGGCCGGCAGTCCAGTGCCGAGCAGGATGCCGCGCTCCGCCCGACCACCGGTCGGCGCCGGGTCGTGCTGGCCACCGCCGTCGCGGAGACCAGCCTCACCGTGCCCGGGGTACGGGTGGTGGTCGACGCCGGGCTGAGCCGGGTGGCCCGGACCGACCTGGCCCGGGGGCTCGGCGCGCTGGTGACGGTGCCGGTGTCCCGGGCGGCGGCGACGCAGCGGGCCGGGCGGGCCGGCCGGGAGGCGCCGGGCCGGGTCTACCGGTGCTGGTCGGCGGCGGAGCACGACCGGCTGCCGGCGCAGCCGGAGCCGGAGATCGCGGTCGCCGACCTCACCGCCTTCGCGCTCCAGCTTGCCTGCTGGGGGCGCCCGGACGGCACCGGGCTGGCGCTGCCGGATCCGCCACCGCCAGCGGCGATGCAGGTGGCCCGCGCCACCCTGGAGGCGCTCGGTGCGGTCGCCCCGGACGGCCGGGTGACCGGGCGGGGCCGGGCGATGGCGGCGGTCGGCGCTCATCCACGGCTGGCCCGGGCGCTGCTGGACGGTGCCGCGGCGGTGCGCCCGGACCGGGCCGCCGAGGTGGTCGCGGTACTCGCCGAGTCCGCTCCCGGTGACGATCTGGTCGGCACCTGGCGCCGGCTCCGCTCGGGTACGGACCCGGCCAGCGCCAGGTGGCGGGCGGAGGTGGACCGGTTGCGCGGCGCCCTCGACGAGTCCCCGCCCGCCGCCGCACCGGCCGCCGGACGCGGCGGGCCCGACGACCAACCGCGCCGGCACCACGACCGACGCAGCGGGCCCGACGACCAACCGAGCCGACGCCACCACCAACGCAGCGGGTCGAACGACCAACCGAGCCGACGCCACCACCAACGCAGCGGATCGGACGACCAACCGAGCCGACGCCACGACAGAGGCGGCCGGCCCGGCGACCAACCGAGTGGGCGGGGCGGCCGAGGGGCCGGGCCGGGGCTGTCGGACGACCTGGCCGCCGGTTTGCTGGTCGGGTTGGCGTACCCGGAGCGGCTGGCCCGGCTCCGGCAGGCCGGCACGCAGCCGGTCCGGCAGGCCGGCACGCAGACGTACCTGATGGCCGGTGGCACCGCGGCGGACCTGGCGCCGGGCTCGCCGCTGGCCGGGGCGGAGTGGCTGGCGATCTCGGTGGCCGACCGGGCACCCGGGCGCCGGGGCGCGGCGATCCGCCAGGCCGCGGTGGTGGACGAGGCGACCGCCCGGGAGGCCGGTGCCGCGCTGCTGCGGCGGGAGCAGGAGATCGCCTGGTCCGGCGGGGACGTGGTGGCCCGCGAGGTGGAGCGGCTGGGCGCGATCGTGCTGCTGGAGCGCCCGCTGACCCGGCCGGACCCGGCCCGGGTCGCCGCGGCGCTGCGGGACGGGCTGCGTCAGGCCGGGCTGGACCTGCTGAGCTGGACCCGGCAGGCGCGGGAGCTGCGCGCACGGCTCGCGTTCTGCCGGCAGGCCCTGGGCGGGCAGTGGCCGGAGGTGACCGACGCGGCCCTGTTGGACCGGACCGACGAGTGGCTCGGCCCGGAGTTGGCCGGTGCCCGGCGTCGGGCCGATCTGGCCCGGATCGACGTCTCGGCCGCGCTGCGCCGGCTGCTGCCGTGGCCGGAGGCGGCCCGGTTGGACGAGCTGGCCCCGGAGCGGCTGGTCGTGCCGAGCGGGTCGCGGCACCGGGTGGACTACTCGGATCCGGCGGCGCCGGTGCTGGCGGTCAAGTTGCAGGAGACCTTCGGCTGGCGGGACGTGCCCCGGATCGCCGACGGGCGGGTGCCGGTGCTGCTGCACCTGCTCTCCCCGGCCGGTCGTCCGGTCGCGGTGACCCGGGATCTCGCCTCGTTCTGGCGGACCGGCTATCCGCAGGTACGCGCCGAGCTGCGCGGTCGCTATCCCCGGCATCCGTGGCCGGCGGATCCGACCGAGGCGGCCCCGACCCGCGGCCTGCAACCCCGGCGCGGGTAGCCGGCCCGCCGGGGCGTACCCGAGGATGGGAGCCGGCGCGGCCCGGTCAGGGGGTGTCGATGACGTCCGCGACCACGACGGTGATGTTGTCCGGCCCGCCGGCCCGCAGGGCGAGGTCGACCAGGCGCTGCGCGCAGCCGGCCGGGTCGGGATAGCCGAGCAGCGCCTCGGCCAGGCTGTCCGGGCGTACCACGTTGGAGAGCCCGTCGCTGCAGAGCAGCCAGCGGTCGCCGGTCTGCGGCACCACCGTGGTGTAGGTGGGGGTGACGGGCTCGCCCTGGAGGGCCCGGGTGACCACGGCCCGACGGGGATGGCTGTGCGCCTCCTCGGGACTGATCACCCCCTCGTCGACCAGCATCTGCACGAACGTGTCGTCCCGGGTGAGCTGGGTCATCGTGCCGCCACGCAGCAGGTACGCCCGGGAGTCGCCGACGTGGGCCAGGGCGAGGCAGGCACCGGTGCGGGCGATCAGCAGCGCGGTCAGGGTGGTGCCCATGCCCTGCCGTTCCGGATCCTCGGCGATCGCCGCCCGGATGCCCGCGCTCGCCGTGTCCACGGCGCCCTGGAGGGCGGCGACGAGCCCCTCCTCGGGGGTCTCCACGTCCAGCGGCCGGATCGCGTCGATGGCGATGGTGCTGGCCAGGTCGCCGGCGGCCATTCCGCCCATGCCGTCGGCCACGGCGAGCAGCCAGGGTCCGGCGTGCACGGAATCCTGGTTGGCGCCCCGGATCAGGCCCCGGTCGCTCACCGCCACGGATCGCAGCTTCAGGCTCATGGCAGGCAGCCTGCCAAAAAGACGGCCAGAATGCTTGCAGTAGATCACCAACGGGCCGGAGTGGCGATCGAAATTTACCGTACGTGGCTACGGTGATCACGATCCGCGAGCCGTTCCGCCGCCGGTAACCGACGTGCGGGGCGTCAACCCGGCCGAATTCTATCCAGCCTGGTCGATTGACATGCCAGAAACGGGCTGGCAACATCGGCTCCGTATTGGGAGCGCTCCCACCAGCGCTGCCGGTTGCACCCCCGTGAACCCGAGTGCTTCGCCCCCGTGAACCCGAGTGCTTCGCCGCCGTGAGCCCGCATGCTGCGCGGTCCGCTCACGGCACGCCCACCGGAAGGGATCCCCCGTGCTCCGACCCCGCCACCGCCACCGCCGGTCCTCCCGCGCGGTCACCCTGCTCGCCACCGCCGCCCTGCTGCTCACCGGCACCGCCACCGGGGCGCAGGCCCGGCCCGACGGCTCCGCCGGCACCCTCGCGCCCACCGAGCACATCGTCAACGGCACCTTCACCGACAGCACCGCCCCGTGGTGGTCCACCGCCAACCTCACCCTCGGCGCGACCGACGGTCAGCTCTGCACCGAGGTCCCCGGCGGTCTCGCCAACCCGTGGGACGCCAGCCTCGGCCACAACACCATCCCGCTCGGCGACGGCGCCAGCTATGCACTGCGCTTCCGCGCCTCGGCCAGCGCACCGGTCACCGTCAAGGCGAACGTCCAGCTCAACGAGGAGCCGTACACCACGGTCTTCTCCCGGGACGTCGCGCTCGACGCCACCGCCGAGGAGTTCGGGTACGAGTTCACCGGTACCCTCGACTCGCCCAACGGCACCCTCACGTTCCAGCTCGGCGGCGCCGCCGAGGCGTACACGTTCTGCCTGGACGACGTCTCGCTGAGCAGTGACGCCGACACCGGACCGCCACCTGGCGGCGCCGAGCAGTTGACCAACGGCGACTTCGCGAACGGCACCACCGGCTGGTACTCCTACGGCACCACCTCGACCGGGGTGACCGACGGCCGGCTCTGCTCCGAGGTGCCGGGCGGGCTGGCCAACCCGTGGGACGGCGGCGTCGGGCAGAACGACGTGACGCTGCTGGCCGGCGAGTCGTACACGCTCTCCTTCGACGCCTCCGCCACACCCGGCGCGACGGTACGGGTGGCGGTGCAGCTCGGCGTCGACCCGTACACCTCGTTCTTCGCCGAGGACGTCACCTTCGGCGCCGAGGCGCAGCACGTCGAGCGGACCTTCACCGCCACCGCCGACACCGAGGTCGCCCAGGTGGCCTTCCAGGTCGGCGGCAACGCGGAGGCGTTCACCTTCTGCCTCGACAACGCCTCGCTGCTCGGCGGCGAGGAGGAGCCGCCGTACGTGCCGGACACCGGGCCGCGGGTCCGGGTCAACCAGGTCGGCTACCTGCCGGCCGGGCCGAAGAACGCCACGATCGTCACCGAGGCCACCGAGCCGCTCGGTTGGGAGCTGAAGTCGGCCGCGGGCGCGGTGGTGGCCAGCGGGCGGAGCATCCCGCGCGGCGTCGACCAGGCGTCGGCACAGAACGTGCACACCGTCGACTTCTCCGCCTACCGCACCCCGGGCACCGGCTACACGCTCAGCGCCGACGGCCAGACCAGCCACCCGTTCGACATCTCGACCGACGTCTGGAAGCAGCTCCGCTCCGACTCGCTCCAGTTCTTCTACATCCAGCGCAGCGGCATCGCCATCGACGGAGACCTGGTCGGCGAGGAGTACGCCCGGCCGGCCGGGCACCTCGGGGTGGCGCCGAACAAGGGCGACACCGACGTACCGTGCCAGCCCGGGGTCTGCGACTACCGCCTCGACGTGCGGGGCGGCTGGTACGACGCCGGTGACCACGGCAAGTACGTCGTGAACGGCGGCATCGCCACCTACCAGCTGCTGAACGCCTTCGAGCGGACCAAGACCGCCCCCACCGCCGGTGGTGGTGCCGCGCTCGGCGACGGAACCCTGCGGCTGCCGGAACGCGACAACGGCGTGCCGGACATCCTGGACGAGGCGCGCTGGGAGCTGGAGTTCCTGCTCCGGATGCAGGTGCCGGCCGGTAAGCCGCTGGCCGGGATGGCACACCACAAGATCCACGACCAGAACTGGACCGGGCTGCCGCTGCAACCCGAGGACGACCCGGAGCTGCGCGAGCTGCACCCGCCGTCCACGGCGGCGACGCTCAACCTGGCCGCCACGGCCGCGCAGTGTGCCCGGCTCTTCGCCCCGTACGACGCCGCGTTCGCGCAGCGCTGCCGCACCGCCGCCACCACGGCGTACGCGGCGGCGAAGGCGAACCCGACCCGGTACGCCGACCCGGCCGACGGCAACGGCGGCGGCTCCTACGCCGACGGTGACGTCACCGACGAGTTCTACTGGGCCGCCGCCGAGCTCTACCTGAGCACCGGCGAAGCCTCCTACCTGGCCGACCTGACCGCCTCGCCGCACCACACCGACGACGAGGCGGTCTTCGGGGCGCACGGCTTCGGCTGGGGCAGCACCGCCGCGCTCGGCCGGCTCGACCTGGCCACCGTGCCGAGCGGCCTGCCGGCGGCCGACCGGGACCGGGTCCGCGCCTCGGTGGTGGCCGCCGCCGACCGCTACCTGGCCACCGCACAGGGGCAGGCGTACGGGCTGCCGATGCCGGGCACCCCGAACAGCTACTTCTGGGGCGCCAACAGCAACATCATCAACAACGCGGTCGTACTGGCCACCGCCTTCGACCTGACCGGGCAGGCGAAGTACCGGGACGGTGCCGTGCAGGGCATGGACTACATCTTCGGCCGCAACGCGCTGAACCAGTCGTACGTGACCGGGTGGGGCGAGAAGGCGTCGGAGAACCAGCACAGCCGGATCTTCGGCAACCAGTACGACGAGTCGCTGCCGAACCCGCCGGCCGGCTCGATCGCCGGTGGCGCCAATGCCAGCCTCGACGACCCGTTCGCCGAGCAGTTGCTGGAGGGCTGCGCGCCGATGTTCTGCTACGTCGACGACATCGCCTCGTACGCCACCAACGAGGTGGCGATCAACTGGAACTCGGCGCTCGCCTGGATCGCCTCGTTCCTGGCCGACCAGGGCGGCAGCACCTCGGTGCCGGCCGGCTCGGGCTGCCGGGTCACGTACGTCAACCACGGCGCCTGGGCCGAGGGCGGCGGGTTCACCGGGCAGGCGACCATCACCAACACCGGCAGTACGCCGATCAACGGCTGGACGCTGAGCTTCGCGTTCAACGGCGACCAGAAGATCCGGGAGGCGTGGATGGCGAAGGTGACCCAGACGGGTGCCCGGGTCACCGCGCGGAACGATTCGTACAACTCGCGGATCGCGCCCGGCGCCAGCCAGATGTTCGGCTTCAACGCCACCACCGCCGGTGGCCCGAACCCGAACCCGGTGCTGTTCACGGTCAACGGGGTGCCCTGCGGCTGACCCGTCGACGGTCACGACGGGCCCCGGCTCCTCCCGGCGAGGAGTCGGGGCCCGCGTCGTTCAGCGCAGCCAGTCGAGCAGCCGGTCGCCCTGTTGCCAGACGGTCAGCGCGGAGAAGACTCCGAAGAGCAGTACCGACCAGACCAGCGCGACCACCCGGTAGGACCGGGGGCGGATCTGCTCGGGCAGTACCCGGCGGTTGAGCACCAGCAGCAGGATCGAGTAGAAGAACATCATCAGCCCGCCGACGCAGGCCGAGATCACCAGCAGGATCAGCGGCTGGTCGAAGCCGGCCAGCAGGATGACGCAGCCGAGTGCGACCAGCCCCCAGACCAGCCCGAAGTAGATCCGGCTCTCGGAGAGCCGGGGCAGGTACGCCGTCTTGAGCACGTCGGCGGCGAGCCGGCTGGTGTAGTCGACGATGCCCATCGCGGCGGCGAAGAGCGACAGCGCCCCGATCACCCAGAACAGGGTGCCGAACCAGGGTCCGACGATCTCCTTGAGCCGCTCCCCCTCCACTTGGAGGAAGGAGACGCTGTTGGCCAGTCCCGGCACGCCGTACACGGTGGAGTAGGCGAGCAGCGAGGTCAGCACGATGGTGACGAACGAGATCAGCGCGAAGGTGACCAGCTGTTCCCGGTTGGCCAGCCGCCACCAGCGCCGCCAGCGGGCCAGGTTCTCCTCGGTCGGCTCGAAGACGAAGCCGCGGCTGTCCGGGGCGGCCTCCTCCCGGCCGGTGACCGGGCTGACCAGCCGGGGCACGTACTTGCCCATCCCGTAGCCCTTGTCCCGGATCCAGTTGGACTGCACCAGGTTCTGCCCGCCGCCGGCACCGGCGAAGACGAGGGCGGAGAGCATCAGCGCGAAGCCGAGTTCGGTGGGGAACTCGGGGGCGGTCACCGCGCTCGGCAGGTCGCCCCAGGCCCGGGCCGAGATGGCGAAGACCACCGCGACCGCGATGAAGAGGAGTACCAGGCCGACCTTGACGAACTCGACCCGCTCCAGCGCGGTGTAGACGACCGGGGCCAGGGTGAGGGTGGCGCCGATCGCCAGCAGCAGGCCGACGGCGATCCAGGTGGCGTCGCCGCCGAAGAGGTACGTCAGCATGGTCGCCGAGCTCGACGCCCAGCCGGGCCAGAGGTTGGCGAAGTAGACCATGATCGCGAAGACCAGTCCCCAGTGCCGCCAGAACCGCGAGAAGCCGGTCAGCGCGGTCTCTCCGGTGGCCAGGGTGTAGCGCTCGATCTCCATGTTCAGGAACCACTGGGTGACGATGCCGACCGCGGCGGCCCAGAGGAAGACCAGCCCCACCTGCGAGGCGATGTACGGGAAGAGGATGAACTCGCCGGACGCCAGGCCGACGCCGGCAGCGATCACCCCCGGCCCGATGATCGACCAGGCCGACCGGGGTGGCGGGGGTAGTTCCCGGACGGTGACGCCGGGCAAATGCTTGGTCGGAAATCGGTCGGCGGCGGTCTGCGTCATCGGTGACCTCCTGGTGCCGGATGCGAAATCGGTTCGCAGTGGTAGTGATAAATGCATCTTCTGCCAACATGGACGTTGTGCCAACGAGCCCTTCCCGACCTGAACCGCGCGACGCGTCCGACCGGGGGCCCGCCCGAGCCGCGGACGGATCCCGAGCGGAGGGCACGGATCAGCTCGTCGTCCGGGCGGGCGGCTCCGACGACGTCGGCGCGGTGCTCGCCCTGCTCGACGGCGCCACCCGGTGGCTGGTGCAGCGTGGCCGCGTCGGTCAGTGGGGCAGCGCGCCGCACTCCGGCAACCCGCGCCGGATCGCCCAGGTCCGACGCTGGGCCGCCGACGGCGAGCTCTATCTGGCCGAGCTCGCCGGGCGCCCGGTCGGGGCGATCGTCGTCGGCGCGGCGGTGCCGCACGTCCCGGCCGCGACCGAACCCGAGTTGTACGTCAACCTGCTGGTCAGCGACCGGGCCCACGCCGGGCGGCGGATCGGCGCACGACTGCTCGAGTATGCCGAGGAACTCGCCCGGGCCCAGGGAGTCGACCTGCTCCGGGTGGACTGCTACGCCGGTGACGACGGCGCCCTGGTCCGCTACTACGAGAGTCAGGGCTTCACCGCCACCGAACCGTTCACCGTGCCGCTGGCCGACCGGCGGTGGCCGGGTCAGCTCCTCGAACGCCGGCTGCGGCCCCGCACCGGCGACGACGGGGCGGGCGTGAACTGAGCCGGGCACGGCTCAGGTCTGGTCCGACCCGCCCGTCCGCAGCTCGGGTAGCACCTTCGCTCCGAAGGTGTCGATGAAGGCGTCCTGCTGCTGCCCGACGTGGTGCAGGTAGATCTCGTCGAACCCGAGGTCGGCGTACTCGCGCAGCAGCGCCGCGTGCCGGCCCAGGTCGGCGGAGACGTTGACCACCTCGGCGACCAGTTCCGGCGACACCTGCTCGGAGACGACGTCGAAGTGGTCGGTCAGCTCCAGGTCCCAGCAGACCGGCGGGGCGAAGACGTTGCTGCGCCACTGGTCGTACGCGATCCGGGCCGCCTCGGCCTGGTCGGGCGCCCAGCTCAGGTGGACCTGGAGGTGCAGCTTGCCCCGGCCGCCCGCGTCCCGGTACGCGTCGACCATCCGGCGCAGCCGGGACACCGGCGCGTTCACGGTGATCAGGCCGTCCGCCCACTCGGCGCACCACCGGGCGGTCGCCTCGCTGACCGCCGCACCGACCAGTGCGGGTGGCTCCTCGGGGCGGGTCCAGAGCCGGGCCCGGTCCACGGTGACCAGTCCGTCGTGGCTGACCTCCTCACCGGCCAGCAGCGCCCGGATCACGTCGACGCACTCCCGCAACCGGGCCGTCCGGATCTCCTTGCGCGGCCAGCCCGCCCCGGTGATGTGCTCGTTGCTCGCCTCCCCGCTGCCCAGCGCCGCCCAGAACCGGCCGGGGTACATCGCGGCGAGGGTGCCGATCGCCTGCGCGATGATCGCCGGGTGGTAGCGCTGGCCGGGCGCGTTGACGACGCCGAACGGCAGGGTGCTGGCCTGCAACGCGGCACCCAGCCAGGACCAGGCGAAGCCGGACTGTCCCTGCCGGGCACTCCACGGCGAGAAGTGGTCGGACGACATGGCCGCGTCGAACCCCGCCTCCTGGGCCCGGACGACGGCCCGGAGCAACTCGGCGGGATGAATCTGCTCGTGCGAGGCGTGGATCCCGAAGACCGTCATGGCGGTCTCCCATACCCCGTCGGCCCCGCCCCGCACACCCGGTACGCCGACGAAAATCGGCCGACCGGCACCCGGGGGCGGACGGCCGGGCCGCCTCCGGCGGGCTACTCGCTGTGCGCGCCCGCGCCCGCGCCGGCCGAGTCCCCCGCGCCGATCCAGACGGCCTTGAGGTTGCAGAACTCCCGGATGCCCTGCGCCGAGAGTTCCCGGCCGTAACCGGAGTTGCCGACCCCACCGAACGGCAGCTCCGGATAGGACGTGGTCATCCCGTTGACGAAGACCATTCCGGCGTCCAGGTCGGTGACGAACCGCTGCTGCTCGTCCGGGTCCCGGGTCCAGGCGTTGGAGCCGAGGCCGTAGTCGGTGCCGTTGGCCACCTCGACCGCCTCCTCGTAGGAGCCGACCCGGTAGAGGCCGGCGACGGGTCCGAAGACCTCCTCGGCGTACATCCGCATCTGCGGGGTCAGCTCGGTGACGACGGTCGGCGGGTACCACCAGCCGGGCCGGTCCGGCAGCTCGCCGCCGCAGAGCACCCTGGCGCCCTTCGCCACGGCGTCCCGGACCTGCTCGGCCACCTCGTCCCGGCCCCGCTCGGTGGCGAGCGGTCCGACGTCGGTCGAGTCGTCCATCGGGTCGCCGAGGCGCAGCGCCGACATCCGGGACACGAACGCCTCGGCGAACTCGTCGTAGACCTCGGTGTGCACGATGAACCGCTTCGCGGCGATGCAGGACTGGCCGTTGTTCTGGCAGCGGGCCACCGTGGCCACCTCGGCGGCCCGGGCCACGTCGGCCGAGGGCATCACCACGAACGGGTCGCTGCCGCCGAGTTCCAGCACCGTCTTCTTGAGGTACTTCCCGGCGATCGACCCCACCGAGCGGCCGGCGCCCTCGCTGCCGGTCAGCGTCGCGGCCCGGACCCGGGGATCGGCCAGCACCTGCTCGATCCGTTCCGACCCGATCATCAGGGCCTGGAACGCACCGGCCGGGAAGCCGGCCCGGCGGAACAGCTCGTCCAGATAGAGCGCGGTCTGCGGCACGTTGGAGGCGTGCTTGAGCAGCCCGGTGTTGCCGGCCATCAGGGCCGGCGCGGCGAACCGCATCACCTGCCAGAGCGGGAAGTTCCACGGCATCACCGCCAGCACCGGACCCATCGGGAAGTACCGGCCGTACGCCGAGGTGGCACCGATCGAACCGGCGTCGGCGGGCTCGTCGGCGAGGAACCGCTCGGCGTGCGCCGCGTAGTACCGGCAGGCCGCGGCGCACTTGGCCACCTCCGCCTTGGCCGACGCATAGGTCTTGGCCATCTCCGTCGTCATCATCCGGGCCACGCCGTCGCACTCGACCTCCAGCAGGTCCGCGACGGCGGACATCCACCGGGCCCGGTCGGCGAAGGTGGTGGCCCGCAGCTCGTCGAAGCCGGCCGCCGCCCGGGCGAGAGCCGCCGTCAACTGCTCGTCCGTCATCTCCTCGAAGGTCTTGAGCACCTGTCCGGTGGTCGGGTCGATGGTGGCGATCGACATGTCGTACTCCCTTCGATGTCGGCGGACCGGCCGAGCGCAGGTCGCGGACGGGCCGGACCGGCTGGGGTGCTCACTCGAAGAGCGAGTGCTTCGTACCCGGCGGCTCCTCCCGGCGCCGCGCGGCCCGGCGGCGCTGGATCACCACCAGGTCGACCACGGCGACCACGGCGAGGATGCCGAGGAGCACCGCGAGGACCAGCAGGTCGGCCCGGAGCGCCAGCACGCCGAGCACCACACAGATCACCAGACCGAACGCGGCCAGCGCCAGGCGCAGGTTCAGCGCGCTGTACGGGTGGCCAACCGTCCCTTTCGCCCGTCGGGGCTGCGATCTCGAGGCCATTTCGGCCAACTACCCGGTATGCGGGTGGGCTAACCTGACCGGCCACCCCGGCCGTCCCCGGCCGCCGGCGGCCGCTCCCGGCGTGCCGCGCGTACGGTGGGGATTCCGGCGCCCAGGATGGGTATAACGGGTGATATGACGACCGGTCCCACTCCCCCGCCCAGCCACGCCGACCTGTTGACCCGTCCGCTCTTCGCACACCTGGCGACCACCCGCCCCGACGGCGGACCGCAGAGCAACGTGATGTGGTTCGCCTGGGAGGGTGGACGGATCAGGATGACCCACACCAAGCGCCGGCAGAAGTTCCGCAACGTCCAGCGCGATCCCCGGGTGGCGCTCTCGATCGCCGACCCCGACGACCCGTACCGGTTCCTGGAGGTGCGCGGCGTGGTGGAGAAGATCGAGGACGACGACGAGGTCGCGTCCTTCTACCGGTCGCTCCAGGAGCGGTACGACAACGTCTACGAGATCGGGGACGCCCCGGAGCGGGTGATCGTCACCATCCTGCCGGAGAGCTTCGTCGCCGTCAGCAACGGGCAGCCGCAGCGCAACCGCTGACCGCCAGTGTCGGTGATCCGCGTGCCGCGGGGGCGTCGGCGAGGGTTCCGAGCCGACGGCGGCGCCGCGTACAGTTACGGAGCGATTGCTGTCCGCTCTGTACGGAGAGAAGCATGCCCAGACGTTGGACCGCCGCCGTCACCGCCGTGCTCGCGGCCTTCGCACTGGCCTGCGAGGGCTCCGACGGCGGTGGTGGCGGCGGCCAGCCCGATCCCCCGCCCGGCACGCCCCGGCCCGGACTGCCCGACTCGATCGCGGCACTCGGCGACTCCATCACCGCCGGCTTCGGCTCCTGCCTGGTCCTCGCCGCCTGCCAGCGCAACTCGTGGTCGACCGGGGAGAGCAGCCGGGTGGAGAGCATCTACCGGCGACTGCGCGAGGTGAACCCGGCGATCCGCGGCGAGGCACACAACGAGGCGGTGAACGGGGCCCGCGCCTCCGGCCTGGCCAACCAGGCCGCCGCGGCGGTACGGGCCAGAGTGGAGTACGTGACCGTACTCATCGGAGCGAACGACGCCTGCCGGGGCGGGATCGAGGAGATGACCGGCGTGGCGGCGTTCCGCACCGAGATCGACCGTGGACTCGCCACCCTGAAGAAGGGCCTGCCGAAGGCCCGGGTGCTCGTGGTGAGCATCCCGAACCTGTACCGGGTCTGGGAGGTCGGCCACGAGGACGCCCGGGCGGTACGCGCCTGGCGGGGCCGGATCTGTCCCGCCCTGCTGGCCAGCCCGACCTCGACCGAGCCGGCCGACCGTACCCGCCGGTCGACGTTCCGGGCCCGGATCGACGCGTACAACGAGCAACTCGCCGCCGCCTGCAAGGCGTACGGCTCCCGCTGCCGCTACGACGGCGGAGCGGCGCACCGGGTGCGGTTCGGCCTGGACCTGCTGAACCGGCTGGACTACTTCCACCCGAACCTGGCCGGGCAGAACGAGCTGGCCGAGGTGGCCTGGCGGGCCTCCGGGCTGGCCGGCCCGGCCCGCCGCGCCGGCTGAACCCGACCGGCGCAACCAGTCCCGACCGGCGCAGCCAGCGCAGCCAGCGCAGCCAGGCGGCGGGGACAGCCGACGCGGCCGAGGGGGCGGGGCTAACGGCCCGGCGGCATGATCGCGCGGGGCCGGTACAGCTCCCGGGACCGGTCCGCCAGGCTCCTGGTGGCCGAGGAGTTCGCCCAGCTGCCCAGCACCACCGCCGCGCCCGGTACCGCCTTGGCGAGCAGCCGCTTGGCGGCCCGGACACCGGCCATCTGCGCCAGCTTCAGGCCGAGTCGCAGCATCACCTGGGCCAGCGGCGCCTGCGACCGGCCGCGCAGGGCGTCGATCCGCTCCCGTCCGGCGGCCACCCCCAGGGCCAGCCGCGCCGTCTCGGCGATCTTGTGGACCCGTTGCAGCACGAGCAGGTCGGTGGCCCGGTCGGGGTGCTCGGGATCGTGGCCGTACGCGGCCGCGACGTAGAGCACCATCCGGGCCTGGGTCCAGGCCAGTACGCCCATGTCGAGGACCGCGCCGGGCAGGCCGGCGGCCCCGGAGACCGCTCCGGAGACCCGGGCGTGGTTGACGAACTTCCGGATCGCCGTCTCGGCCATGGCCTCCGGCGTCATCTGCGGATACCGGGCGCGGTTGCGCTCGGCCCAGGCCCGGGCCTGCGGCCCGATCCGGCGTACCGCCTCCAGGGCGAGGTGCTCCGGGGCGTACTGCGGATCGGCCTTCATCCGCTCCCACAGCCCGCTGGGCGGGGGGACGACCAGTTCCGGGTCGACGGCCGCCTCGGACCCGGCCGGATCGGCGCCGTCGGCCGGCGCCTCCGGGTCGAAATGCGCGACCCCGGCGGCGTCCGGGTGAGGTGCCGGGCCCTGCTTCGCGGCGGCCGGCGGCGTACGGTCGGTCGGCGGTACCGGCACGGCGGTTCCGCCGCCGGCCGGCTGGGACTCGGTCACGGACACACTCCGGATCTTCGAGGGGGACGGATCAGGGCATCACGAACCGGGCCGCCGGTCGGGACCGGCGGCCGGGGGTCGACGGTCAGCGTCGGCCGCGCAGCCGGGACATGATCTGGCGCATCCGGTGCTGGTTCGACGGCTTGGCCAGTTCGCGCCGGCCCCGTTCGACGAGCTGCCGGCCCTGCGGAGATCTGAGGAACATCCGGATCCGTTGCACCAGTGACGCCATCTCGGTCCTCCTCGCGTGGTCCCTGCTATCAGGTTTACCCGATCCTCGGCCCGACCACACCGACCTCACGGTTCGGACGGGTCCACGCCTCCATCCTGGCCGGACCGATCAAGTCGCCGCCGGTCGATGCCCGCGGGGCCCGGCCTTGCAGCGCTGTGCCGGCCGCCGTCGAGGGCGGCCGGCACAGCGGCGGGGGCGCCGGTCAGCGGCGCGAGGAGGGTACGAGCGCGTCGACGACCCTGGTCGCCTGGCCCTCGTGCTTGGCGTAGTGCTCGGGGTAGGCCGAGTACTGCACCGCCTGGGCCGCCTCGGTCAGCCGCATCCGCTGCCAGCCGGGTACCTGGCGCAGCGCCTCGAAGAACCGGGCACTCGCGTACGCCGGGTCCATCAGCCGGTTCACCGGCCCCCAGCCGCTGCTGGTGCGCTGCTGGAAGAGCCCGACCGAGTCGTGGTCCCAGCCGGTGCCCTGGTGCCGGTAGCGCTTGGACTCCGGCAGCACCTCGCTGGCCCGGTTGAGCAGGTTGCTCTCCTGCATGGCGGTGGCCACGCCGATGACCAGTGCCCGCCTCGGCATCCCCATGTCCCGGCCGGTCCGGACGATGGCCCGGGCGTTGTCCATCTGGACCTCGGTCAGTCCGGCCACCGGGGCCGCGTCGTCCAGCGGCGAGGAGGTGTCCGGGTCCGCCTCGTCCGACCTGGCGCCCGCGGACCGGTCGTGGCCGGCGGAGCGGCTGGACCGCTGCGCCGAGCGGTCCCCGGATCGGTCCCCGGTGCCGTCGTCGGGGCGGGAGAGTGCCACCCGGTCCTCGGCGTTCGCGGTGCCGCTGCCGGCGGGGCCGGCCGACGGCGAGACCGCCTCGACGGCGGCCAGCACGCCGAGGCAGCAGAGCAGCCCGGCCGCCACCGCGACCCGGCCCGGACGGCGCAGGCCGAGCCGGTCCGGCAGCCCGGTCCGGGCGGCCAGGGCGCCGGCCCGGGCGGCGAAGCGGCGGGCCGGTGGGGCGAGCCGGCGAGCGGCCAGGCGTACCCGCTGCTCGGCGCCGCGCACCGCGGGCAGCCGGCGGAACCGGGCCAACCTCGGCGCGACGATCCGGCGGAGCCGGGCCAGCCCGGGCTCGACGGCCCGGCGCAGGCGTCGTCCCACGGTCCGGAGCCCGGCCAGGGCCGGCCCGGCGGCGACCCGCAGTCGGGCGGTCGCCACGCCGGCCAGCCGGGCGGCGGCGAGGGCACCGGGCCGGGCGCGCCGGGCCACCGCAGCGGCGGCCCGGGCCAGCCGCCGCGTCACGGCCGCGCCGAACGGCCGGAGGTGACCGAGCAGGGCCGAGAGCAGGAGTACGAGCCTGTGCAGCCCGGCCGGGGCGGGGCGGAGCGCCCCGGGCGACCGGCGCGGGGCGGCGCCGGATGTCGAGTCGGAGGAGGAGGCATCATCCGATCGGACAGTGCTGGGTACGGCGGGGTACGCGGTCTCAGAACGGTCGTCGTCAGGCATCCGACGAGGCTAGGCAGGTCGATGGCCGACTACGGGCAGTCACGGGGTGGGCTCCACCACATCTGCGGGCAGGGAAACGGGTCAATGGACCGCAGGGGGTGGCGCCGCCGGTCAGATATGACAATCAAGACGTAAGCGGCAAAGCACGCTGTCTCCACCAACGGGGCATCTACCTTCGAATCAACCGTCACCCGAGGCCACTCCGGCCACCTCCTCCGATCGGCCGAGCCGGGCTCGGCCGGCCGGTCCCCCGCCCGTTCCCCGGACCGGTCCGTCTCGTGAGACCGTGGACTATGGCACCGGTCACCGACCCGCACCCGCGCCGCGACCTCCGTCGACTGCCGAAGACCAACCTGCACCTGCATCTCACCGGCTCGATGCGGCCGGAGACCCTGGCCGAGCTGGCGGACCGGGACGGCCTGCCGCTGCCCGAGCCGCTCCCGACCGGCCTCCTCGCCGGCTGGGCCGCGTTCCAGAGCCGCTACGACCTCGCCCGGGCGGCACTGCGTACCGCCGACGACCTGAGTCGGGTGGTGGCCGAGGCGACCGCCGACAACCTCGCCGACGGCGCGGGCTGGGTGGAGATCCAGGTCGACCCGACGACGTACGCCGACCGGCTGGGCGGGCTGGAGCCGGTGGTGGAGGCGGTACTCGCCGGGGCGGCCGGTGGGCGTACCGGAGTGGTGCTGGCGGCCAGCTGGGCCGGGCCGCCGGCCCAGGCGGAGCGGATCGCCCGACTCGCCGCCCGGTACGCCGGGCACGGCGTCGTCGGCTTCGGACTCTCCAACGACGAACGCCGGGGCAGGATCGCCGACTTCGTACCCGCGATGCGGACGGCGACCGGGGCCGGACTGCTGGCCGTGCCGCACAGCGGCTTCTACGAGGCCGCCTGGCACGTCCGGGACTGCGTCACGCTGCTCGGCGCGGACCGGATCGGGCACGGGGTGACCGCGACCGCCGACCCGGCCACCCTCGACCTGCTGGCCGAGCGGGCGGTGGCGACCGAGGTGTGTCCCAGCTCATACCCGCCGTTCGGCGTCACCAGCGGGCTGGCGGCCACCCCACTGCGGGCCCTGCTCACCGCCGGGGTGCCGGTGGCACTCGGCACGGACGATCCCCTGCTGTTCGGAACGAGCCTGCTCGACCAGTACGTGCTGGCCCGGGAGGTACTCGGCTGCACCGACGACGAGTTGGCCGCCCTGGGCCGGGCGTCGGTCGAGGCGTCCGCCGCCCCACCTGAGATCCGCGCGACGATGCTGGCAGGGGTTGCCGAGTGGCTCGGTGGAATGGACCAAGATAGCGGCAGCGTTTGCTACATCGGGGCGCCCTCCGCGTGAGGCGTGTCCCGGCGTACCCCAAGGAGGTCCTGACCGGTGCTCGACCCGAACGAGCTCTACCAGCTCACCGACGACCTGCCCGAGCTGGGTCAGCCGGTGCTGATCCAGGCGCTGTCCGGCTTCGTCGACGCCGGCAACGCGACCCGGCTCGCCCGGGAACACCTGGTGTCGACCCTCGAGTCCCGGACGATCGCCACCTTCGACGTGGACCAGCTGCTCGACTACCGGTCCCGGCGACCCACGATGATCTTCGTCGAGGACCACTGGGAGCACTACGAGCAGCCGAAGCTCGAACTGCACCTGCTGCGCGACGACGAGAGCACCCCGTTCCTGCTGCTCTCCGGTCCCGAGCCGGACTTCCAGTGGGAACGGTTCATCGCCGCGCTGACCAGCCTGATCCGGCGGCTCGGCGTACGGGTGACGATCGGACTGAACGCGATCCCGATGGCGGTGCCACACACCCGGCCGATCGGGGTGACCGCGCACGCCACCCGACCGGAGCTGATCACCGGCTACGAGTCCTGGCTGCAACGCATCCAGGTGCCCGGCAGCGCCGGCAACCTGCTTGAGTTCCGCCTCGGCGAGCAGGGCCGGGACGCGGTCGGCTTCGCGGTGCACGTGCCGCACTACGTGGCCCAGACCGAATACCCGGGCGCGGCCGAGCTGCTGCTGACCTCGGTCTCCCGGGCCACCGGGCTGCTGCTGCCCACCGAGTCGCTGCGTACCGCCGCCGAGGCCGTCCGGGCCGACATCGACCGGCAGGTGGCCCAGACCGACGAGGCGACCTCGCTGGTGCAGGCGCTGGAGGAGCAGTACGACGCCTTCACCCGGGGCCGGGGCGGGCCGAACCTGCTCGCCAACCAGACCGGGCCGCTGCCCACCGCCGACGAACTCGGCGCGGAGCTGGAACGCTTCCTCGCCGAGCAGGGCCGCCCCGGGGAGAACCCGGGGACCTGACGGCGGGCCGTCACCCGCGCGTCGCGCGCCTGCGTTTCCCGGCCCGATCGGGCAGGCTGGGCACATGCGCCTGGCGACCTGGAACGTCAACTCGGTGAAGGCCCGCCTCCCCCGGCTGCTGGACTGGCTCGCCGGCACGAAGCCGGACGTGGTCTGCCTCCAGGAGACGAAGTGTCCGGACGGGTCGTTCCCGACCGGCGAGGTCGGCGAGCTGGGCTACGAGGTGGCCAGCCACAGCGACGGACGGTGGAACGGGGTGGCGATCCTCTCCCGGGTCGGCCTGGCCGACGTGGCGGTCGGCTTCGCCGACGAGCCGGGGTTCCCCGAGCCGGAGGCCCGGTCGATCTCCGCGACCTGCGCCGGGCACCGGATCTGGTCGATCTACGTGCCGAACGGGCGTACCCCGGACTCGCCGCACTACGAATACAAGCTCGCCTGGCTGGCGGTGCTCCGGGACGCGCTCGCCGCCGAAGTGCGCACCGGGTTGCCGTTGGTGGTCTGCGGCGACTACAACGTGGCCCCGACCGACGCCGACGTCTGGGACCCGGCGCTCTTCGTCAACTCGACGCACGTGACCCCGGCGGAGCGACAGGCCCTGGCCGACCTGCGCGCGCTCGGCCTGACCGACGTGGTGCCGACCCCGATGAAGGGCCCGCACCCGTTCACCTACTGGGACTACCGGGCCGGGATGTTCCACCAGAACAAGGGCATGCGGATCGACCTGGTCTACGCGACCGAGTCGTTCGCCGAACGCGTCACCTCGGCGTACGTGGACCGGGAGGCCCGCAAGGGCAAGGGCCCCTCCGACCACGCCCCGATCGTGGTGGACACCGCCCCGGACGCCGGGTAGCCCGCGGACCAGCGCGGCTAGGGTGGGTGCATGGCAGTTGTGAAGATCAACGCAATCGAGGTTCCGGAGGGCGCGGGCCCGGAACTGGAGCGCCGGTTCGCCGCCCGGCAGGGCGCGGTCGAGAACTCCCCCGGATTCCTCGGCTTCGAACTGCTCCGCCCGGTGGCCGGCGATAGCCGCTACTTCGTCTACACCAAGTGGGAGAGCGAGGAGGCCTACCAGGCGTGGGCGAGCGGGCCGGCCCGGCAGGCGCACGCGCGCGGACCCGCCGACGGATCCGGCGGCGAGCAGCCCCGGCCGGTCGCCAGTGGCGCCACGCTGCTGGAGTTCGAGGTGGTCCAGCAGGCCGACTCGACCGCCCGGTAACCCCGCCCCCGGCCGGCCGTCAGGTCGTGGCGGCCGGTCCTGGCCCGATCAGCAGGCCGAAGCTGCCGTCGTACTCGCGATGCAGTTCGAGTACGTCGAACGCCTCCCGTAGCCGACGAACCGTCCAGGCGAGATGGATCCAGATCCCCCGGTCCTGCGTCGGGTCGCCGTCATACCTCGACCAGCCGCGCGAACGCTGCTTCGGGCTCAGATCCAGGTATCGCGCCACCTCGGGCAGCGGATGGTGGCTCACCCCGAAGGTCGCGTACTGGTTCGCGCACTGGACGACCACCTTGACGGTCCCGCCGTCGCGACCGCGCGGCCAGTCCACGACGGTGACCCGGTAGACCAGGCGGCCGTCGTCGTACATGACGCCGGGCCAGCGCAGTTCGACGGGGCGTTTCCCCCTCGCCAGAAGCTCTCCCACCGTACGGATGAGGTCGTCGCTGTCGGTCATGCGTCCCACGGTGGCACCGCTCGGCAGGTACGTCCATCGCCGGAGTGCCGGCCGGTCAGGGCTTCCGGGAGTCGACCAGCGCGGCGAAGGCGATGATGTTGTCGGAGTACCCCGTGCCACCGCCGACCCAGCGTCCGCCGCAGGTGATCAGGCGGAGCCAGGGGCGGCGGAAGTCGCCGTAGACCCGCTCGGTGGGCAGCCTGTCCTTGTCGAAGTGCTCGACCGAGTTGACCTCGAAGATCGCCACCGACCGGTCCTGCCGGGTCACCTCGATCCGGGCGCCCGGCCGGAGCTTGGCCAGGTCGTGGAAGACCGACGGTCCGGTACGGGTGTCCGCGTGCCCGACGATGATCGCCGGCCCGAACTGACCCGGGGTCGGGCCCCGGTCGTACCAGCCGGCCTCGTTGTGCTTCTCCAGCGCGGGTACGGCGATCGAACCGTCGTCGGCCAGCCCGACCCGGTGCACCGGGGCCCGTACCCCGATCGACGGGACGGCGAGCTTCACCGGCCGGCTCGGCGCGAGCACCGGGAAGTCCCGGGGCGGCTCCTTGGTGCCACCGTTGAGCCAGCGCCACGGCCCGCCCGCCGACTGGCCCAGCCCGGCCCCGGTGGCGAAGACCCCGACGAGCACCAGGACGATCGCCAGCGGCCCGATCATGCTCCGGCGGGGGCGGCTGCCGCCGGGCCGGGCCGCCGGGTGCCGCAGGTGCACCGCCGGCTGCCGGCCGCCGATCCAGCGACGCCGGCCGGTGGGGGTACGGCCGGTGGGGGTACGGGCCATCGGGCGGGACTCCTCAGGTCAGGTCCGGCGGGGGGTGGTCGACCGGACCCGGCGGCGGATGGCGACCAGGCCGAGCACGGCACCGAGTACGGTGCTGGCCAGCCCGCCGGCCACCAGCAGTCCGCCCGGGTCGTCCCCGGCGCTGCCGCCGAAGCCGGTCGCCGGCCCCCGTTGCGGCCGGGTCGCGCCCACCACCATCAACCGGGTACTGCCGGTTCCGCCGTCCGGGCAGCTCAGCCGGACCCGGTAGGTGTCCGCCCGGGTCGTCTCCGGCACGCTGGCGACCGCGGTGAGGAACCCGGCCTGCGGCTGCACCGTCACCGTGCCGAAGGCCGGCGACTCGACCGTGGCGGGCTGGGTGTTGGTCCGGCAGCTCGCCTTGAGGCCGACCATGAAGCCGGCCTCGACGGTGCTCGGGTTGACCTGGACGAAGACGTCGGCGGCGCGGGCCGGAGCGGGCACGGCCAGCAGCAGGGCGAGCGGAACACCGCCGAGGATCGCGATGCGTCGACGCGTTGCCACTGGTCCCCCTCCCGGCGCCTCGGGCAGGCCGGGTGCCGCGCGGCCCGTGGCCTGCCGTATGGGGAAATCCTCTCACCTGTGGCCGCCGCGCACACCCGGTCAGGCGTTCTCGGACCAGATCGGTGGTCGTCCGACCTGGTGAATCGCGATCGGCCCACCTCGGGGATCGCCGTCGGCCCACCTCGGGGATCGCCGTCGGCCCACCTCGAGGATCGCCGTCGGCCCACCTCGGGGATCGCCGTCGGCCCACCTCGGGGATCGCCGTCGGCCCACCTGCCGGATCCGGGGTCGGCCGCACCGATCGCGTAGGCTGACGTTCCCGTGACCCTCACCAGCCAGGACCAGAGCGCCGCCCCCGCACCGGCCCCGCAGCCCGCGCCCGCAGGGGCGTCGAGCCGGGTGCCGTCGGAGCGGCTGGCCCAGATCCGCACCTTCCACCCGCGCCGGGGGCGGCTCAGCGGACGGCACCTGGACGCGCTGGACCGGCTCTGGCCCGGGTACGGCCTGACCGTCCCGATTCCCGGGCACTCCGGCGACAGTGACGGCGACGGCGACGGCGACCGCCCCGCCGGCAGCCGGCTGGACCTGGTCGAGTTGTTCGGCCGGGCGGCACCGGTGGTGCTGGAGATCGGTTCCGGGATGGGTGACGCCACCGTGGCGATGGCCGCCGCCGACCCGGGGCGGGACTACCTCGCCGTCGAGGTGCACACGCCGGGCATCGCCAACCTGCTCGCGCTCATCGAGCGGCACGGGTTGACGAATGTCCGGATCGCCCGGGGCGACGCGCTCGACCTCGTCCGGTACCTGCTGCCACCGGACCGCCTCGACGCCGTACACGTCTTCTTTCCCGACCCCTGGCCGAAGCCCCGGCACCACAAGCGCCGGCTGATCCAGCCGGCGCACGTCGCGCTGCTCCGCTCCCGGCTCGTCCCCGGCGGGACCCTGCACTGCGCCACGGACTGGCCCGAGTACGCCGAGAGCATGCGCCAGACCCTCACCGCCGACCCGGAGCTGGTGAACCTGTACCCCGGTTTCGCCCCCCGCCCGGCGCACCGGCCGGTGACGAAGTTCGAGCGGCGCGGGACGGCCGCCGGCCGTCCCATCCTCGATCTGATCTTCCGGCGTCGCTGAGATCCCGCCCGGCCCCGGCCCCGGCGAGATCATCCTGGCCGGGCCGGAGGATTGGCGTTGCCGAGCCGGGGCAGGCACGATGGACCGGCTATGACGCTCACCGACCAGCTGCCGGGCAGCGCCGACCCCGATACCCTCTTCGACGCGTTCGCCGGTTGGGCGCAGGAGCGTGGCCTCAGCCTCTATCCGCACCAGGAGGAGGCGCTGATCGAGATCGTCTCCGGGGCCAACCTGATCCTGAGCACCCCGACGGGCTCCGGCAAGAGCCTGGTCGCCACGGGTGCCCACTTCGCGGCCCTGGCCGACGACCGGGTCAGCTTCTACACCGCGCCGATCAAGGCGCTGGTCTCGGAGAAGTTCTTCGCGCTCTGCGAGATCTTCGGCGCCGAGAACGTCGGGATGTTGACCGGTGACGCCAGCGTCAACGAGGACGCGCCGATCATCTGCTGTACGGCGGAGATCCTCGCCAACATCGCCCTGCGGGACGGCGAACGGGCCGACGTCGGCATGGTGATCATGGACGAGTTCCACTTCTACGCCGAACCGGACCGGGGCTGGGCCTGGCAGGTGCCGCTGATCGAGCTGCCACAGGCCCAGTTCGTGCTGATGTCCGCGACGCTGGGCGACGTCACCCGGTTCGTCGAGGACCTGACCCGGCGTACCGGGCGACCGACCGCGCTGGTCCGCAACGCCGAGCGGCCGGTGCCGCTGATGTTCACCTACGCGATGACGCCGCTGCACGAGACCCTGGAGGAGCTGCTCTCCACCCGGCAGGCGCCGATCTACGTCGTGCACTTCACCCAGGCCGCCGCGCTCGAACGCGCCCAGGCGCTGATGAGCGTCAACGTCGCCACCCGGGCCGAGAAGGACATGATCGCCGAGGCGATCGGCAACTTCCGGTTCACCGCCGGCTTCGGGCGTACGCTCTCCCGGCTGGTCCGGCACGGCATCGGGGTGCACCACGCGGGGATGCTGCCGAAGTACCGGCGGCTGGTGGAGACCCTCGCACAGGCCGGGCTACTCAAGGTCATCTGCGGTACCGACACCCTCGGGGTCGGGATCAACGTGCCGATCCGCACCGTCCTCTTCACCGGCCTGTCGAAGTACGACGGGGTCAAGACCCGGCTGCTCAAGGCGCGCGAGTTCCACCAGATCGCCGGCCGGGCCGGCCGGGCCGGCTTCGACACCCTGGGCACGGTGGTGGTGCAGGCGCCGGAGCACGTGATCGAGAACGAGAAGGCGCTCGCCAAGGCCGGCGACGACCCGAAGAAGCGCCGCAAGGTGGTCCGGAAGAAGCCGCCGGAGGGTTCGATCGGCTGGGGCCGGCCCACCTTCGAGCGGCTGGTCGAGGCGGAGCCGGAGCCGCTGACCTCCAGCTTCCAGGTCAGCCACGCGATGCTGCTCAACGTGATCAGCCGGCCCGGCGACGCCTTCGCCGCGATGCGGCACCTGCTGACCGACAACCACGAGGAACCGGCCGCGCAGCGCAGGCACATCCGCCGGGCCATCGCCATCTACCGGGCGCTGCTGGCCGGCGGCGTGGTCGAGCGGCTCGCCGAACCGGACGAGACCGGCCGGCGGGTACGCCTCACCGTCGACCTCCAGCTCGACTTCGCGCTCAACCAGCCGCTCTCGCCGTTCGCGCTGGCCGCGATCGAGCTGCTGGACACGGCCTCCCCCACCTACGCCCTGGACGTACTCTCGGTGGTCGAGTCCACACTGGACAACCCACGGCAGGTGCTCTCGGCCCAGCAGTTCAAGGCCCGGGGCGAGGCGGTCGCGGCGATGAAGGCCGACGGCATCGAATACGAGGCCCGACTCGAACTGCTCGACGAGGTGACCCACCCGAAGCCGCTCGCCGAACTGCTGGACGCCGCCTACGAGATGTACCGGCGCGGGCACCCCTGGGTGGCCGACTACGAGCTGCGGCCGAAGTCGGTGGTCCGGGACATGTACGAGCGGGCGATGACCTTCGTCGAGTACGTCAACTTCTACGGCCTGTCCCGCTCCGAGGGGCTGGTGCTGCGCTACCTGGCGGACGCGTACAAGGCGTTGCGGCAGAGCGTGCCCGAGGACGCCAAGACCGAGGAACTGATCGACCTGATCGAGTGGCTCGGCGAGCTGGTCCGGCAGGTCGACTCCAGCCTGATCGACGAGTGGGAGCGGCTGCGCAACCCCGCCGACCCGACCGCCGTGGTGGTGGACGACAAGCCGCCGGCGGTCACCGGCAACGTGCGGGCGTTCCGGGTACTGGTCCGCAACGCGCTGTTCCGCCGGGTGGAGCTGGCCGCCCTGCGCCGCTTCGACGAGCTGGGTGCGCTCGATGCCGAGGACGGCTGGGACGCCGACGCCTGGGCCGACGCGCTGGAGCCGTACTTCGAGACGTACGACGAGATCGGCACCGGCCCGGCGGCGCGCGGGCCGGCGCTGCTGATGATCGAGCAGGGCCGGGACCGCTGGACGGTACGGCAGATTCTCGACGACCCGGACGGCGACCACGACTGGGGGATCAGCGCCGAGGTCGACCTCGCCGCCTCCGACGCGGCCGGCACGGCCGTGCTCCGGGTGACCGAGGTCGGGCAGCTCTGAGGGCCGCCGGCCAGCAGCCGCCCGGCCATCGCGGGCCCGCCCCGCCGGCCGACAGTCCCTATCCTTGCCCGCATGACGATCACGGATCTTGAACTGGCCGTCGCGGCGGCGGAGGCTGGCGCCGAGGTGGTGCGTTCCCGCTACGGCACCGCACTGGCCCGGTTCGACAAGGCGCCGGGCGACTTCGCCACCGCCGCCGACATCGAGGCGGAGCAGGCGATCCTGCGGGTGCTCCGCGCCGCCCGTCCCGACGACACCGTGGTCGGTGAGGAGAGCGGCCGGACGGGATCCGGCGGCAACGGCCGGGAATGGCTGGTCGACCCGCTCTGCGGCACCCTGAACTACGCCGCCCGCAGCATGCTGGTCGCGGTCAACGTCGCGCTGCGCTCCGGCCCGGAGGCCACCGTGGCGGCCTCGGCGGACCCGTTCAGCGGGGAGGTCTTCTGGACCGACGGTGCCCAAGCCCGGGTACGCCACGACGGCGTCGACGCCGACCTCCGGCCGTCGGCCGACTCCTGGCTGGTGGACGTCAACCTGGATCCGCCGTTCCCGAACGATCCCGCCTTCCGGGCCGTACGGCTGCTCGCCGACCGGGGGTTCGCCGAGCGGTTCCGCCCTCGGGTGATCTCCAGTACCCTCGCGGTGGCCTGGGTCGCGGCCGGTCGGCGGGCCGGGTACGTGACCGACGGCGACCTGCGGGACAGCGTGCACTTCACCAGCGGGATCGCGCTGTGCCGGGCCGCCGGTTGTGTGGTCACCGGCCTGCGCGGCCAGCCGCTGCACACCGGTCCGGGCGGCCTCGTCGTGGCGGCCGACGAACAGACCCACGCCGCCCTGCTGGCCCTGGTCGAGCAGCAGTTCCGGGCCGGCGCCGAAGGTTGAGCCGTCCCGGCAGCCTCGTGCGCGCCGCCGCGTCAGGTGAGAGCGATGGTCAGGCGATTGCGCGTTTCACCTTCGCTATGGACGGCCCTCAGGCGCCGACCAGTGACTCACAAGGTAGTTCCGGACGATGGGTAATGCGATTGTCCGGGCTACGTCGTGGTTTTGGTTCAGGGTTGTCGTTGACAGTGTGCTAGCACGGCCTCGGCGACCTGTTCTGGCGGTTGGGAGGCGTCGACGAAGTGGGCGTCGGCCAGCGAGGCGAAGGTCGTCAACGCTTGGGTGACGTGGTCTTGTCGCCACTGGCGGGCCTTCGCTTCCACTTGGTCATCGTCAATGCGGTTGCGTAGCTGCTGCTCCGGAACGCGGAGGATGACCTCGCGGAGGTCGGCGCCGGCAGCCCGGATGCCGTCGAAGATCTCGGTGCGGTAGGCCACGTTGATCAGGCTCATCGGGACGACCCAGGTGTGCGGATGCTGCTGGGCAAGGCCCGTCATCGTCTGGATGACGAGGTGACGCCAGAGCGGAAGGTCCTGGAAGTCGCCGGTCGGGGACTCGACGAATGGCATCAGCATGTAGCCGACGTACTCGGGGTCGAAGACCTTGGCGCCGTCCAGCCGTTTCGTCACGAGGCTGGCGGTCGTCGTCTTGCCTGCGCCGAAGGCGCCGTTGATCCAGAGAATCATGGCGGACATCGTGTCATCCCGACGCCTGGAGGAGGATTTCGATAGCGTCCGCGACAGTCGCGATGGCGCGCAACCCGGCGCGGCGTCCACCGGAGATGTCGAGGATCGGGTCGTCGGTCAGCCAAAGTAGGTCCGGACTCCGCAGGCTTCGCGTGGACGCGACAACAGCAAGCTGTTCCGGGCGGCTCGCAAGATCACTCGCAGACTTTCCCGGACACTCGCAGGATTCGCGCGAACGCGACGTCCGGTACGACCCTTTTGGGCTGGGCGGAGCGGCAAGAATCAATTAGAATGTGTGTACTAAAACGGCTTCTGAACTGGGAGGACAGCCGTGCCAGAGTCCGTCGCCACCGCGCCCACTGCCGCCCCCCTCCCCTACGCCACCCTGCTCGCCTTCACCCGCTACGTCGACCGCACCGGGCCGGCCAAGGCGACGTTCGTCGGCGGCCTGCGCAAGCAGCGCGCGAGCCGCTCCGGCTTCAACCCGCACGGGCAGCTCGTCAAGGCGCTCAAGACCGACATCGCCTTCCGGACCGGTGGCCGCCACCTGACCGAGATCGCCGGAGTGGTCAAGCCGCGCTGGCGTCCGCTCTACGAGGCGCTGGTCCCGGGCGCGATCAGCTACCTGCACTCGCTCGGCGACCTGTCGACCGTCAACCTCGCCCAGACCCACGACGCCCTCGGGATGGTCGGTGACCTGCCGGTGAAGGTCAACCCGCACCTCGGGCTGCGTTACGACGACGGCCGGCGGGAGGCCGTCCGGCTGCACTTCGACGAGCAGCCGCCGAGCCAGGAGGCACTGCTGGCCACCCTGCACCTGATGGGTCGGCAGATGGAGCAGGTGCTGCCCGGTGCCGAGCCGGTGCTGGTCGACGTACGCCGGGGCGTCGTGCACCACCGCGACCCCGCCGTCCGTCCCGACCAGGTCGAACGCTGGCTGGCCGGTGAGGCGGCCGGCTTCACCGCCATCTGGTCCACCGCCGCCTGACCGGTGGGTAGCTCGCGCCACGTCCCGGCAGGAGGGCCTCGACCAGCGGGCGAGGCCAGCACCGGCGGGAAGTAGCGCGATCTTCCACGGAGAGCGGGCGTGGGCGTGGTGCTGCCCCGGCGTGCTGCGGCACGCCGGGGCAGCACCGTCGGGTCAGAGGGTCAGGGACCAGCCGTCGAGGCGTCCGGAGTACGGCGCCGCCGCGTCCTGCACCCGCAGCCGCCAACTGCCGTTACGGGCCTCTGTCGAGAGGTTCACCAGGTAGACCACGTTGATCGGTGACCCGCCGACGACCCGGTTGCGCAGCAGATAGGAGCTACCGTCCGGGGCGACCAGCCGGATCACCAGGTCGGCGACCCGACCGTGCGTGATCCGCACCCCGACCGCGCTGGTCGTCGAGGCGTTGCCCGAGCAGCCGGCGAGGACGATCGGGCTCTGCACCGTACCGAGGTCCGGGATGGCCACCGGGGTGGCGCTGCTGCCGGCGCAGGCGGTCGGCGTACCGGCCGTCAGGTTCAGCGTCCAGATGTCGATGTGCCCGACGTCCGCACCGGCTGCATCCTGCACCTGGAGCCGCCACCGGCCGCTCGCCGTCTCGGTGGAGAGGTTGACCCGGAAGGTCTGTTCGATGTTGTCCTCACCGCCGCCGGTCCGGTTGTGCAGCACGTAGCCGCTGCCGTCCGGCGCCAGCAGGCTGACCACCAGGTCGGAGCGGAACGTGTGCAGGATGCGTACCCGGACGGTGCTGGAGGCCGATGCCCGACCCGGGCAGCCGGAGATGACCACCGGGCTCTGCACCGTCGACAGATCCGGGATCGCGACGTCGGTGTTGTTGGTGCCGGTGCAGCCGACCGGGTTCGTCACGGTCACCGTGTACCGGGCGGTCCGGGTGGCGTACGGGCCGGTGCCGGTGACCGTCAGCGGGTAGCTGCCGGGCACCGCCGCCGAGCCGATCCGGATCGTCATCACCGACGACCGGCCGGCGACGACGGAGGCCGGGCTGAACGTCGCGGTGACACCCCTCGGCAGCCCGGTGGCGCTCAGCACGACGGTCTGGGCCGAGCCGGCGGTCAGCCGGGTGCTCACCGTCGCGGTGACCGCGCCGCCCGGTCCGGCCGAGCCGCTGGCCGGGGCGACCGTGAGAGCGAAGTCGTTGGTGGGCGGCCGGACGTCGGCGACGTGCAGCAGGACGTTCGGCGAGCCGGGGCCGGGGTCGGTGACCAGCCCGGTGGTACCGGAGGTGACGAGCAGGTCGCGGACCTGCTGCGGGGTGTACGACGGATTCTGCGCCAGTACGAGCGCGGCGGCGCCGGCCACGTGTGGCGAGGCCATCGAGGTGCCGTCCCCCGGCCCGCTGGCGGTGTCGCTGTCGATGGTGGAGGAGACGATCGCCACCCCCGGGGCGAAGATGTCGACGCAGGTGCCGTAGTTGGAGAAGGTGGCCCGGGCGTCGGTACGGCCGGGGCCGCCGGGGAAGCCGCCGGTGGCTGCCACGGTGATCGCGGTCGGGACGCTCGCCGGTGAGCCGCCGCAGGCGTCGGCGTCCTCGTTGCCGGCCGCGACGGCGTAGCTGACGCCGTCGGCGATCGAGTTCGCCACCGCCGTGTTGGCGGCGCTGTTCGCCGGCCCGCCGAGGCTCATGTTCGCCACCGCCCGCTCGCCCGGGTCGTGGTCGCCGGTGACCCAGTCGACACCGGCGATCACCTGGGCGTAGGTGCCGCTGCCGCTACAGTCCAGCACCCGTACCGCGACCAGGGTGACGCCCTTGGCGACGCCGTACTCGGCACCGCCGACGGTTCCGGCGACGTGCGTGCCGTGCCCCTGGCAGTCGGTGGCGGGCCCGCCGTCGATCGCGTCGAAGCCGGAGACCGCCCGGCCGCCGAAGGTCTGGTGGCTGAGCCGGATCCCGGTGTCGATGACGTAGGCCCGGACCCCGCTGCCGGTGTTCGGGTAGGTGTAGCTGTTGTCCAGGGCCAGCGGGCGCTGGTCGATCCGGTCCAGACCCCAGGAGGGGGTCGGGGTCTGCGTACCGGTGAGCCGGACCCGGTGGTTCTGTTCGACGTACGCCACGGACGGGTCGGTGGCGAGCCGCCGGGCCGCCTCGGCCGAGCCGGTGAACTCGAAGCCGCGCAGCGCGTGCCGGTAGGTGCGGGCGACCTTCCCGCCGGCCCGCGCGGCGAGTACGCCGGCCCGGCCGGTCACCGAGTCGGCGCTGACGGACGCCTCCTCGAGTACCACCAGATAGCTGTCGGCGACGGCGGTGGCGCCACCCGCGTGCCGGATGGTGCCGTCAGCCGGTGCCGCGGCCGCCGGGGCCACCGCCGTGCCGAGCAACCCGGCGCTGACCGCCACGGCCAGTCCGACGGCGAGTCTCCCCGTCCGCCGCTGACCTGATGTGCTGGCAATTCTCATCGCCATTCTTCTCCCCTCCTGCCGGTGGCCGGGGCCCGCGCGACGGTGCCGCGACACCGCCCCGGAAAACGGCTGAACGGGACACTACGAGGAGTGTTTGAATCCTGACGGACAGTAACCGACAGCAGGTCAGTCGGCATCTGGACCGGCACCGGCCGTCACCTGCGGCGGGTCGGACCTATCGGCGCAGGGTCAGGATCAGGTCGGCGACCAGCGCGGTCCAGCCGGTCTGGTGCCAGGCGCCGAGCCCGGCCCCGTTGTCCCCGTGGAAGTACTCCGGAAAGGCGATCAGGTCCTTCCAGTCCGGATGGGTCTGGAAGAGTTCCGCGATGCCGTAGATCGGCCGGCGCCCCCACTCGTCCGGCACGAAGAGCGCGATCAACCGGGCGGAGAGGTCGTCGGCGATCTCCGTCAGGGTGTGCTTGCTGCCGGACCGGGTCGGATACTCGACCAGCAGGTCGTCGCCGAAGAACGCCGCGTGGTCCCGGAGCGCCGAGATCAGCATGAAGTTCGTCGGCATCCAGATCGGGCCGCGCCAGTTGGAGTTGCCGCCGAAGAGCCCCGAGGTCGACTCGGCCGGCTCGTAGCCGACGGTGAACTCCTGCCCGCCCAACTCCACCGCGAACGGCTGCTCCAGATGCCGCTTGGAGAGGGTACGCAGCCCGTACGGGCAGAGGAACTCCTCCTCGTCCAGCATCCGGGCGAGCAGCCGGACCACCTGGTCCGGGCCGACCATCGAGAGGAGCCGCTGCTGCCGCCCGTCCCCGCCGAGCCGCCGACCGCCGATCACCCGGGCGTACTCCGGCTTGTTGGCCAGGAACCAGCGCAGCCGGGCGGTCAGCTCCGGCAGCCGGTTCAGCGTGACGGTGGTCAGCCGGGTGATCGCGGCCAGCGGCAGCAGCCCGACCACCGAGCGCACCTTCAACGGCCGGCTGGTCCCGTCCGGCAGCCGGAGTACGTCGTAGAAGAAGCAGTCCTCCTCGTCCCAGAGCCCCGCGTCGTAGGCCGCCGCCGCGATGTAGGCGAAGTGCTCGAAGAACTTCGTCGCGATGTCGGAGTACGTCGGGTCGTGCACCGCCAGGATCAGCGCCATGTCGAGCAGGTTCAGCGCGTACATGGCCATCCAGCCGGTGCCGTCGGACTGCTCCAGCACCCCGGCCACCGGCAGCGCCGCCGAGCGGTCGAACGGACCGACGTTGTCCAGCCCGAGGAAGCCGCCCTCGAAGACGTTGTTGCCGCCGATGTCCTTGCGGTTGACCCACCAGGTGAAGTTCAGCAGCAGCTTGTGCATCATCCGGGCCAGGAAGTCGAAGTCCCGGCCACCGTCGATCTCGAAGACCTTCAGCGCCGCCCAGGCGTGCACCGGCGGGTTCACGTCGCCGAACGCCCACTCGTACGCCGGGATCTGCCCGTTCGGGTGCAGATACCACTCGCGGAGCAGCAACAGCAGTTGCGCCTTGGCGAACCCCGGGTCGACCCGGGCGATGGTGACGCAGTGGAACGCCAGGTCCCAGGCGGCGTACCAGGGATACTCCCAGGGGTCCGGCATCGAGATGATGTCGAAGCTGTTCATGTGCCGCCAGGAGCTGTTCCGGCCGTGCCGGTGCCCCTCCGGCGGCGGCGCGGCGGCCGGGTCGCCGGTCAGCCACTGCTGCACGTCGAAGTGGTAGAACTGCTTGCCCCACATCAGCCCGGCGATCGCCTGCCGGGCCACCAGCGCCTCCTCCCGGGAGGCGCCGTCCGGGATCAGCTGGGCGAAGAACTCGTCCGCCTCGGCCCGCCGGGTCGCCATCACCGCGTCGTGCTCGGCGCCGAGGTCGAGCGGGGGCGCCGGCTCGCTGGCCGGCGGCGGGGAGGTCCGGGTGAGCCGGAGCTTGATCGTCGCCTCGCCCCGGGCCGGTACCTCCAGCACGTAGTGCAGCGCCCCCTTGGTCCCCTCGCCGGCCGGGTTGACCGTGTCGGCGCCGTTGACCACGTGGTCGTTGATGCCGTCCTTCGGGTACGCGCTGCGCCCCGGCAACCCCCAGAGCCGCTCGGTGTTGGTCTCGTTGTCGCAGACCAGCGCGGCCGGCCCGCCGTCGCCCTCCAGCACGATCTGGCCGAGTACCCAGTGCTCGCCGACCAGCCGGCCCGGGGTGCCGCGCAGCTTCGGCACCTGGTCGCGGCCGGGCAGCCCCCAGGACCAGGTGTTGCGGAACCAGAGCGTCGGCAGCACGTGCAGGGTGGCCGCCTCGGCACCCCGGTTCGCCGCCGTGATCGAGATGCACATGTCGGTCGGGGACGCCTTGGCGTAGTCGACGGTCACCGCCCAGTACCGGTCGTCGTCGAAGATGCCGGTGTCGACCAGCTCGTACTCGACCTCGTCCCGGCCCCGCGCGCCGTTGACCGCCACCAGCTCGTCGTAGGGGAAGGCGGCCTGCGGGTAGTGGTAGCGCCAGCGCATGTAGGAGTGCGTCGGGGTGGAGTCGAGGTACCACCAGTAGTCCTTGGCGTCCTCGCCGTGGTTGCCGCCGTCGCCGCCGAGCCCGAACATCCGCTCCTTGAGGATCGGGTCCGCGCCGTTCCAGAGCGCCAGGCCGAAGCAGAAGGTCTGCCACTCGTCGCAGACCCCGGCCATCCCGTCCTCGTTCCACCGGTAGGTCCGGGACCGGGCGTGGTCGTGCGGGAAGTAGTCCCAGGCGGTGCCGTGCTCGCTGTAGTCCTCCCGGACCGTGCCCCAGGCCCGCTCGGCTAGGTAGGGACCCCAGGCCCGCCACGGCTCCCCACCGGCGTCGGCCTCGGCCAGCCGGACACGCTCCGGATCCAGCCCGGTACGCTCCGCGTCCTGCCCGTCGTCCATCCGACTCCCGCCCGTCATCCGACCGCTCCCCTGCGGTCATCCATCCGATCATTGTGATCGCTCCCGGCTCAGCCGGCCAACGATCGTCCCCCGGGTCACCCCGGCAACGATCGTCCCCGCTCACCCGGGCGACGATCGCGGTGACCGTCACCACCGTCGGTGTGCCGGATCGGCCGAGCGGGCATCATGGGCGCCATGCTGCCGATCGAGTTCGGGCCGCGGGTCTGCGGTCACCTGGAGGCCGGCGTCGACCGGGAGTGGCTGCTCCCCGACGGCCTCGGCGGGTACGCGATGGGCACGGTGAGCGGGCTGCGGACCCGGCGGTACCACGGGCTGCTGATGGTGGCCGGCGAGACCCCGGCGGCCCGCCGGCTCGGGCTGGTCAGCCTGGACCCGGAGCTGGTGCTCCCCTCCGGCGCGGTGTTCCGGCTCGGCGCGCACGAGTGGCGCTCCGGCGACGTCGACCCGCGCGGCTTCGAGCTGCTGGAGCGCTTCGACCTGGTCGACGGGACACCGCGCTGGCGGTGGCGGATCGGCGATCTGGTGCTGGAGCGCGAGCTGGCGATGGCGCACGGCCGGTCCTGCCTGGCGGTCCGGCACCGGCTGGTCTCCGGCGGCCCGGCCCGGCTCAATCTGGCCGCGGCGGTGACCTGGCGGGACGGGCACGCCGAGCGGCGCGCGGACGGGCCGGCGCCGAAGGTGGAGCCGGTGGCCGGCGGCGCGGTGATCGAGGACGCCTTCCGGCTCGCCGGCCCGGAGTGGGTGGCCGAGGGCCAGTGGTGGCACGGCGTGCACCACCGGGAGGAGGCGGCCCGGGGACTGAATCCGGACGAGGACCTCTGGTGTGCGGGCCGGTTCACCGGCGCGCTCGACCGTCCCGGCGACAGCGTTTCGGTGCTCGCCTGGGCCGGCGACCTGGCCGAGGAGCCGCCGCCGGCCGACGAGGTGATCGAGGCGGCCCGGCGGCGCAACCGCCGGGTGGTGGCGGCCGGCAGGCCGGCCGACGCGGTAGCCGCGACGCTGACCCTGGCCGCCGACGCCTTCGTGGTCGGCGGCGGGACCGGGCCGGACGTGGTGGCCGGCTATCCGTGGTTCGGCGCCTGGTCCCGGGACACGATGATCGCGTACGAGGGGCTCTTCCTCGGTACCGGCCGGGCGGACGAGGGGCGGGAGCTGCTCCGGGCGTACGCGGGGACGCTCTCGGAGGGGATGCTGGCGAACACCGCCGACACCGGGCAGGTGGAGTACAACACGGTGGACGGGACGCTGTGGTTCCTGCACGCGGTGGCCCGGCACGTGACGGTCACCGGGGACGCCGACCTCGCCGCCGAGCTGCTGCCGGCGCTGCGCACGGTGGTCGACGGCCACCTGCGGGGCACCCGGTACGGCATCGTGGTCGACCCGGCCGACGGGCTGCTCGGCCAGGGCGCCCCCGGGGAGGCGCTGACCTGGATGGACGCCCGGGTGCACGGCGAGCCGGTGACCCAGCGGGCGGGCAAGCCGGTCGAGGTGAACGCGCTCTGGGTCAACGGGCTGGCGGCGATCGCCGAGCTGGCCGGGCTGGTCGGGCAGGACCCGGGTGCCGCACCGGCCGCGGTCGCGTTGGCGCGGGCGGCGTTCCGGCGCCGCTTCCCGGCCCCGGGCGGCTGGCTCCACGACGTCGTCGACGCCCCGCCGCCGGCCTATCCGCGCGGTGCCGACGGCCGGCACGACGACGACTCCCTCCGGCCGAACCAGTTGCTCGCCTGGTCGCTGCCGTACGCGCCGCTCGACCCCGATCCGGCGGCGCTGCGCCGGATCGGCGCGGCCCTGCTCACCCCGCTCGGCCCGCGCAGTCTCGCCCCGGACAGCCCCGGCTACCTGCCACGGCACCGGGGCGGCCCCGCCGAGCGGGACTCCGGCTACCACCAGGGCACCGTCTGGCCCTGGCTGATCGGCCCGTACGCCGACGCCTGCCGCCGGGCCGGGCTGCCGGTCGACGAACTCTTCGCCGGGCTGGAGGCGCACCTGTCCGAGTACGGGCTCGGCTCGGTGAGCGAGACCGCCGACGCCGCACCGCCGCACGGGGCCACCGGAGCGCCGTTCCAGGCGTGGTCGGTGGCGGAACTTCTACGGGTACGACGGAACTGACCGGACGGCGTTACATACCGGCAACGGGCGCGTCTTCACCGGTTTTCCCGGCACCGGCAGTATTGGCCCCAACCAATGACGCGTAGGCACCCGTAACAGGTGTCTCTACGCGCCTGCGTGGGAATCAATTCAAAGGGGGCCGGGCCATGTCACCGAACGCCGAGGTCGTCAACTTCCCCGCGGCCCGCCCGCGCAAGGTACTCATCCTCTCCTGGGAGTACCCGCCGGTGCTGGTCGGCGGGCTCGGCCGGCACGTGCACGCGCTCGCCACCGCGCTCGCCGCCGCCGGGCACCAGGTCACGGTGGTCACCCGGCACGGCGAGGGCGCACCGGTCGAGGCGTACGTCGACGGCGTGCACGTGCTGCGCGCCCCGGAGGACCCGGTCGGCTTCCCGCTGGCCACCCCGAGCCTGCTGGCCTGGACGATGGCGTTCAACCACACGCTGACCCGGACCGCCCTGCGGGCCGCCCGGACCGCCGACTACGACGTGATCCACGCCCACGACTGGCTGGTCGCGCACACCGCGATCAACCTCGCCGACCACCTGGACATCCCGCTGGTCACCACGATCCACGCCACCGAGGCGGGCCGGCACCAGGGCTGGTTGCCGGACGAGATGAACCGGACCATCCACTCGGTCGAGCACTGGCTCGGCCACGAGTCGCACCGGGTGATCACCTGCTCCGGCTACATGCGCGACCAGGTGAAGGCGCTCTTCGGGCTCCCGGACGGGCACGTCGAGGTGGTGCCGAACGGGGTCGACGACCGGGCCTGGTCGGCGCAGCCCCGGGCGGTCGCCGCCGCCCGCAGGCGGTACGCCGGTGCCGGCCCGCTGGTCGGCTTCGCCGGGCGGCTGGTCTACGAGAAGGGCGTACAGCACCTGGTGCACGCCGTACCGAGACTGCGGGAGCGGCACCCGGAGCTGCGGGTGGTGATCGCCGGGGACGGCCCGTACCGGCAGGAGTTGCAGGACCAGGCGCACCGGCTCGGGCTGGACCGGAGCGTACGCTTCGCCGGGTTCATGACCGAGCGGCAGTTGCCGGCGGTGCTGGCCGCCACCGACGCCACGGTGGTGCCGAGCCTCTACGAGCCGTTCGGGATGGTCGCCCTGGAGGCGGCCGCCGCCGGTGCCCCGCTGGCGGTCGCCGCCACCGGCGGGCTGGCCGAGATCGTCGAGCCGGGGGTGACCGGGGTGACCTTCCCGCACAGCGACCCGGACGCGCTGGCCGGCGCCGTCGACTCGCTCCTCGGCGACGAGGTCTTCGCCCGCCGGGTGGCCCGACGGGCCCGCACCATGGTCGCCGAACGGTACGGCTGGGCGAGCATCGCCGCCCGGACCGCCGCCGTCTACGCCAGCGCGGCGAACGCCGGCCCGGCGCCGCGGACCCGGGCCGGGGGCGGGACGGGGCGGATCGTCGTACCCGAGGGGAACCTGCTGGCCCTCGACGGCGCCGCCTGCTGACCCCCGCCGGGTGCCCGCCGCGCACCGTCCCCGACCGGTGTCCATCCGCGAGAGTTGATGCGGGGAACACCGTCCGCTCGCTATCGTGTACGGCGGGTATCAGAGGGGACGCGGACGGTGTATCAGGAGCGGATCGCCGATCGTTACCTGCTGCTGCGCACCATCGGCGCGGGCGGGATGGGCTGGGTCTGGCTGGCCCAGGACGAGATGCTGCACCGCCTGGTCGCGGTGAAGCAGGTGGTGCCGCCGGACTGGATGACCCCGGACGAGCGCGACGAGGTGCGCTGCCGAACGCTGCGCGAGGCGCGGATCGCCGCCCGGCTCAACCACCCCAACGTGGTCCGGGTCTACGACGTGGTGCAGGACGGCGACTCCCCGTGGATCGTGATGGAGTACGTCCCGTCCCGCTCGGTCCAGCAGGTGCTGGACTCGGACGGACCGCTGTCGCCGGTGCGTACCGCCGAGGTCGGGTTGGCGGTGCTGGCCGCGCTGCGCGCCGCGCACTCCTCCGGGGTACTGCACCGGGACGTCAAGCCGCACAACGTGCTGATCGCCGAGGACGGCCGGGTGGTGCTCACCGACTTCGGGCTGGCCACCGTGGACGGTGGGGACGGGGCGCTGACCCGGGACGGCGTGGTGATCGGGTCACCGCAGTACGTCTCGCCGGAGCGGGCGGCGGACGGATCGTCCACGGTCGAGTCGGACCTCTGGTCGCTCGGCGCCACCCTCTACGCGGCGGTCGAGGGCCGGTCGCCGTACCGCCGCCCGACCACGATGGCCACGCTGACCGCGCTGGCGGTGGCACCGCCGGATCCGACCCGGCTGGCCGGTCCGCTCCGCCCGGTACTGGCCGGACTGCTCCGTCGCGATCCCCGGCAGCGGCTCACCGCCGACCAGGTCGAACGGATGCTGCGCAAGATCACCGATCCGCCGCCCCGCTCCGGTCGGTACCCGCTCGCCCTGGGCCGTGGTCTCGCCCGCCGGCCGCCGGTGCCGCCGGTCGCCGGCCGGCCCGCCGCGGAGGAGGCCCCGGCCGACGCTCCCCGACCGGCCCGGCGACGGCCGCCCAACCAGCGTGCGCAGCCGGACCGGCGCCCGCAGCCGAACCAGCGCGCCGCCTGGCCGGCGCAACCGAACGGTCGGGGCCGGCCGGACGAGCAGGCCGAGCCGGACCCCTCGGCCAGCTCCGCCGGACTCTCGGAGCCGGACGCGGCGGCCGGCTCCACCGGACCCTCGGAACCGGACGCGGCGGCCGGGTCCGCCGGACTCTCCGATCCCGACGGCCGGCCGGAGCCGGCCGGGGCGGATGTCGCGGAGCGGCTGCCGCACCCGGTCCGGGGTGTGCGGCGCGGTGCGGAGCCGGGACCGGCTCCCGACCGGCCGGAACCGCCGGACCGGAGGCGCCGCCGACGGCGTCTCGGCGGGCCGGTCTCCCGGATCGGGGCCACCGCGCTGGCCCTTACCCTGCTGGCCGGGCTAGGCACCGTCCTGGCGCTGCGGGCCAAGCGGGCCGGCGAGGCCCCGCCGGAGGCGTCGGGCAGCCGGCCGGCCGCGAAGGTGGGCCGGGCGTTCCCGTGTGCGCCGCCGCCGGAGCAGACCGTGCCGGTGACCCCCGCGCCGCGCCCGCCGGACGAACGGTTCGGCCTCGTCGAGCACTGGACCTGGTACACCGACGCGGCCGGCTTCCGGATCGCCGTACCGGTCGGCTGGCGCCGGTACACCGACGGCAGGGTGGTCTGCTTCCGGGAGCCGGTGGTCGGCACCGGACGGATGATCACGATCGATCCCAGCACCCCGGCGACCCCGGACGGCGAGCGGTACTGGCTCGCGGAGGAGCGGCGGCTCATCGGCGCCGGCCTGCTGGCCGGGTACGAGCAGGTCGACATCGCGCCGCTGGACATCCGGGGCGGCGGGGCGATCTGGGAGTGCCGGTGGACCAACGCGCACGGCGTCCGGGTGCAGGCCGCCCGGATGCTGATCAACACGTCGGCCGGGCGGGCGTACACCGTCTCCTGGCTGACCCGGGAGTTCGACTGGGGCGTCAACCAGAGCTACCTGCGGATGGTGCAGACCAGCTTCCGGCCGGTCGGTTGAGCCCGGTCGTGCCCCGCCCCGGCGACACGCCGGAGTCCGGTTGCCGACACGGTTTTCCGAGGGTCGCCGCGCCGCCCGGAGCGTCCGGGCACGTTGCGGCGCGGACCACCGTTGACCTGCCCGGCGATCCGAATCGAACACGCGTTTGACCACACCCCCGCGAGGCGGTGGAGTGGACCGTGACGTCGGTGACAGCACTGTGGATCAAACGGTGATTGCCTAGCGATCTCCGGTTTGGCACAGTGTCGCCAGCCGTGCGGGATGTACCCGGGGGAGGATGCACGACGATGATGGGGCCATCCCATGCGCTGTCCGGTGCCGCGGTCTGGTTGGCCGGGTCCTGGGGACTGGACTACTTCGCCGGCTACGAGCAGTCGCCGCTGGCGATCGCGGTCGGCACGGCGGTCTGCGCGGGCGGGGCACTCTTCCCCGACCTCGACATGTCCGGCAAGGTCACCCGCAACCAGGGCGGCGCGACGGTCGCCCGCACCTTCGGTGTGGTCTCGCTCTTCTTCGCCGAGGTGATGGAGAAGATCTCCCTCGGCGTCTACCACGCCACCAAGCTGAGCAAGGATCCGCACCGGAGCAACGGGCACCGTACGCTGACCCACACGCTGCCGTTCACCTTCCTGGTCGGCTGGGGCACCACCGCGCTCTGCACCGCGTACGGCAAGTGGGCCGTGATCGGGATCCTCTTCTTCATGATCGGTCTGGCGCTGCGCGGGCTCTTCGACGAGTGGGCGAAGCGGGCCGGCTGGGTGATCGTGACCCTGGTGTCGCTGGCAGCGGCGTACTTCACCTTCCTGCACCTGCCCGGCGACCGGGGCTATCCGATGCTGGGGCTGGCGGTCGGGGTCGGCTGCTTCGTGCACATCATGGGCGACATCATCACCAGCAACGGGGTGCCGATCCTCTGGCCGGTGCCGATCAAGCGGCGGATGTGGATGATGATCGGCATCCCGAACAGGATCGCCGTCAAGGTGGGCGGCAAGGTGGAGACGATCGTGCTGCGCGGCGCCTTCACGGTGATCTCGATCCTCTCCGCGGTCGGCCTGGTCGCACCCTCCGTACTGGAGCGGTTCAACATCGAGGTCTGACCCGGGCGGCGTCGGCGGCGCCGTCCCGGGTCGGGCCGGCGCCGCTGCCACCGGCCGGCCGGTGCTGCCACGACGGGTCGCGGCGGCACCGGCGGACTCAGACGGCGACCCGCTGGGCCGGGACCGGGACGGTCAGCCCCCAGGCGGCGAGCAGTTCCGGGGTGTTCGCCCGGCTGCCGTCCGCCACCGTGTCACAGGCGATGTCGACGATCTCGTCCTTGTGGGCCATCAGATAGGGCCGGGCCCCGACGTCGGCGTTGGCCAGCGCGGCGATCCCGGCCCAGTGCCGGCGGCCGAAGAGCATCGGATAGCCGCGCAACCCGTCGTAGGTGGCGCAGACCAGGGCCTCCGGATAGGGCAGTGCCGCCACCCGGCGTACCGCCGCCTCGGTCAGCCCCGGCATGTCCACCGGGACCACCACGACCGCCTCGATCCGCCGGTCCGGTACGGCGTCCAGGCCGAGCCGGATCGACGAGCCGATCCCGGTACCCCAGGAGCGGTTCACCACCACCGTCGCCCCGGAGAGGTCGGCGGTGGCGCGTACCTGTTCGGCCGCGGCCCCGAGGACCACGACCAGCGGCCCGCAGCCCGCCGCCCGCATCGTGTCGAGTACCTGGTTCACCAGGGGTCGCTCCCCCTGGTGCAGCAACGCCTCCGGGCCGCCGATCCGGCGTCCCCCGCCCGCGGCGATGATCATTCCTGCGATCCGACTCAGCGCTGTCACCTTCCGCCGGTCGCGCGACCCCCGCCGCGCGCACAACGGTCCCAACGAGCGGACGGGACCCAGGTATCGGCACTAATCGGACCAATTCGCAACTATGCCGCATTTGCATAACAGTCCACCACCGAGACGTCCAGCGGGAACCGTACCGGCGTCTCGCCGAAGAGCAGCCGCCCGGCCTGCCCCGCCGCCTCGTGCACCAGCGTCGCCACCTCGTCGGCCCGCTCCGCCGGACAGTGCACCAGCACCTCGTCGTGCTGGAAGAAGACCAGCTCCGGACGGCCCGCCCCCGGCTCGGCACCGAGCCCGGCCAACCCGTTGCGCAGCCCGGCGAGCAGGGTCAGCGCCCACTCCGCCGCCGTCGCCTGGATCACGAAGTTGCGGGTGAACCGCCCCCGGGCCCGAGCGGCGGCCCGGGCCCGCGGCCCGAACGGGTCGACGTCGGCCGACTCCACCACCGGCCCCTCCCCCTCCTCCGACTCCCGCACCGAGACCGAGGCGGGTGGACAGGTCCGCCCCAGCCACGACCGGACCAGCCCGCCGCCCTCGCCGGTCCGGGCCGCCGCCTCGACGTACTCGAAGGCGGTCGGATAGCTGCGGCGCAACACCGCCAGCGCGGGGATCGCCTCGCCGCCGGTCTGGCCGTACATCGCGCCGAGCAGCGCCAGCTTGGCCCGGGCCCGGTCACCGCCGAAGCTCTCCCGGGCCAGCGCGGTGTAGAGGTCACCCGCGCCACCGGCGGCGGCGAGTCGGGCGTCCCCGGAGACCGCCGCCAACACCCTCGGCTCCAACTGGCCGGCGTCGGCGACCACGAACCGCCAGCCCGGATCGGCCAGCACCGCCCGCCGGACCACCTTCGGGATCTGCAAGGCGCCGCCGCCCCGGGTCGCCCACCGCCCGGAGACCACCCCGGCCGGAACGTACTCCGGACGGAACCGGCCGTCCCGGACCCAGGCGTCCCGCCAGGCCCAGCCGTGCGCCGTCCAGATCCGGTAGAGCTCCTTGTATTCGAGCAGCAGCGGAACCGCCGGGTGGTCGATCCCGCGCAGCACCCAGGCGCGGGTGCTCGGCAGGTCGTAGCCGGCCCGGGCGAAGGCGCGGAGCAGCTCGGCGGGGGACTCGGCGTGCAGCTGGCGTACCCCGAAGGCGGCGGCGATCCGCGCGGAGAGCTCCGCCAGCCGGCGCGGCGGCCCGCCCACCGGCGACGGCTCGCCGAGCAGGTCGACCAGGAGCGCGTCGTGCACGTCGGCCCGCCACGGCAGCCCCGTCGCGCTCATCTCGGCGGCGATCAGGGCACCCGCCGACTCGGCCGCGACCAGCAGCCGGAACCGACCGGGCTGCGGCGTCGCCGCGATCCGGGCCTGCTGGTCGGCGTGCACCCGGACCAGCGCGTCGATGCCGAGCGGCGGCGGCCCGGAGACCACCTCGAAGAGCGCGGCCTGCGCCGCACCGGGCGGCGCGGCGGCCCGGGGCGGCGGATCGGCCGGCACCGGCGCGCCGGTCAGCCGGGCCCACGCGGCGCCCAGGCCGCGCGGCTCCCCCCAGCGCCCGTCCCGGCCGAGCAGCAGCGCCTCGGTCAGCTCGACGTCGTGGCAGCGCTCCACCCGGTGACCCTGGCGCAGCAGCCCGGGATAGATCGCGGCGGTGGAGGCCCAGACCCAGCGGGGCCGGTCGGCCCGCTCCCGGGCCTCGACCGCCGCGCCGAGGTCGGCGACCCGCTCGACGCCTCCGGCGGGCCGGCCGTCCGGGTGCAGCGGCTGGAGCAGACCTCCGTCGCCGTCCTCGTCCCGGACCACCGCCACCAGCACGAAGACGATTCTGCCCGCACCGACCGACATCCCCCGACGGCCGACCCCAGCCGGGCACTCCGGGTGTACGCCGTGAGGGCGGAATTCGCCCTCTCCTGGTCAGGTCGCCCGTCGGCGCCGTCGTGTCGCCCGGATACGACCGCACCTCGCTGGAACCGGGTGAGCGGGGGTGCTCGACCGGCCTGTTCGGGTCACCGCCGCGCTCACCGGGTGCGGGTCGCCGCGCCGTCACCCTCGTCGCGCAGCCGGGCGTGCAGGTGTACGTCGTGCCACCCGTCCAGGTGCAGCATGGCCCGCCGCAGCGTCCCCTCGGTGCGGTAGCCCGCCTTGCCGGCCACCCGGCAGGAGGCCAGGTTCGCCGTCGAGTGCAGCAGCACCAGCCGGTTCAGGCCCAGCACGTCGAAGCTCCACCGGGTCAGCGCCGAGACCGCCCGCCCGGCGACGCCACCGCCCCGCGCGCCGGGCAGCACCCAGTACGACAGTTCGGCGGTCGCCTCGACCAGCGAGACGTTGCGGAGCCCGACCTGACCGACCGGCCGGTCGGCCGATCCCTCGACGACCGCCCAGCTCGCGTCCGACTCCGCCGCCCAGCGGGCCGGCCACTGCGCTGTCCAGTCCCGCGCCTCGGCGTCGCTGTCCATCCGGCGCAGGTGCCACCGCTGGATCTCCGGACAGTCGAAGGCTGCCCGCACGGTGGCGGCGTCGTCCGCGCGCCAGGGCCGCAGGGTCAGCCCGCCGTCGGCGGCGAGCCGGGGCTGACGCATCGCCCGCAGCGAGTCGGCGGGCAGGGCCGGTGGGACCAGCAGTGGCATGCGTTCATGATGACTGGCCCGGCAGGATGCCGACCCGGCCCTCCAACATCGCCCGGGGATTCGGGCCCCGATCTCCTCGTGAGAGATCGGGGCCCGGTCTGCTGGGGCGCCCCGGCCGGTGCCGGTCCCTCGGGGTTCCCTGGCGAGCTGGTCGGCCGGCTACTTGATCGCGCCGGCGGTGAGGCCGGACTGGATCTGCCGCTGGAAGATCGCGTAGACCAGGATCATCGGCAGGATCGCCATGGTCAGTGCGGCGAACAGGCCGGACCAGTCCGCCTCGTAGCCGGCGTTGACCGAGATGTCGGCGATGCCCTGGGTCAGCACCCACTTGTCCTCGGCGTTGGAGAGCAGCACCAGCGGCAACTGGTACTGCGACCACTGCCCGATGATGTTGAAGATCCCGACGCTGATCAGCCCCGGCTTCGCCATCGGCATCATCACCTGGAAGAAGAGCCGGGTGTGCGAGCAGCCGTCGATCATCCCCGCCTCGGCCACCGAGGTCGGCAGCGTCTTGAAGAACGCGGCCAGGAAGAAGACCGTGAACGGCAGGGAGTACGCGATGTAGACCAGGACCAGCCCGGTGTGCGTGTTGAGCAGGCCGAGGTTGTCCACCACGAAGAAGAGCGGCACCAGGGCGAGGAAGACCGGGAAGGCCAGCCCGGAGACGAAGAGGTAGTAGATCACCCGGTTGCCGACGAACTTGTAGCGGGCCAGCACGTACGCGGCCATCGAGCCCAGCAGCATGGTGCCGAAGACACCGCAGGAGACCACGATCACGCTGTTGACGAAGAACCTGCCGACCCGGGCCTGGGTCCAGGCCCGACCCCAGTTCTCCCAGCGCAGCTCGGCCGGGAGGGTCCACGGGCTGCTGAAGATCTCCGCGGTGTTCTTGAAGGAGGCCAGGAAGGTCCAGAGGATCGGGACGATCACGATCACCGCCCAGACCACCAGGGCCACGTGACCCAGGCTGGAGAGCAGCCGTACCTCGGACTTCACCCGACGGTCCCGGCCCTTGCCGGCCCCGGCGGCCGGCTTGCTGTGCACCGGCCCGGTCACCGGGCGCTCGGTCTGTGTCGTCATCTGGGGTCCCATCTCAGTACTCGATGCTCTCCCGCTTGGACACCCGCAGCGCGAGCGCCGCGAACGTGATGGTCAGGAAGAACAGCGCCACGCCCATCGCCGAGGCGTAACCGGCCCGGCCGTAGACGAAGGCGTTGCGGTAGATCTCCATCGCGAGCACCGTGGTGGCGCCGTCCGGGCCGCCGCTGTCGACGGAGAGCACCGCGACGATGGCGAAGGCGTCGAACGCGGCGATGCCGAGGTAGACCCAGGCCACCTGGAGGGTGTCCCAGAGCAGCGGCAGGGTCACCCGGAAGAAGAGCGTGACCCTGGTGGCCCCGTCGATCTCGGCGGCCTCGTAGATCTCGGTCGGGATCGACGCCATCCCGGCCGAGAAGAGCACCACGTAGAAGCCGACCGCCTGCCAGACCAGCACCCCGATGATCGACCAGAGGGCGAGGTTCGGGTTGATCAGGAAGAAGACCGGATCGAGCCCGATCTTCGTCAGTACGCCGTTGATCAGGCCGGACTCGTCCGGCCGGTAGACCATCTGGAACAGTACGGCGATGATCGCCACCGCCAGGACCTGGGGGAAGAAGAACACCACCCGGTAGAAGGCGGACCCGCGGACCCCGACCCGCTGCCCGCCCTTGCTGCCACCGCCGACGTTCAGCAGGAACGCGAAGAAGAGCGCGATGGCGATGGTGATCAGCGGCAGGGCAAGCAGCAGTATCCCGTGGTGCTGGACCGCCTTCCAGAAGGCCGTGTCGTTGAAGAGCCGCTGGAAGTTCTCGAACCCGATCCACTCCGGCGCGCCGATCCCCCGCCAGTTCGTCATCGCGAGCTGGAACGCCTGGGCGTACGGCGCGATCACGAAGACCGCGTAGATGGTGACCGGCAGGAAGAGAAAGCCGATCACGAACGGGTACTTGCCCTGCCGCATGATCACTCCATTCCGGTCGTCAGCGCGAGAACTTGGCGACGCTGCTGTCGCCCTTGATGGCGTCCGCACGCTTCTGGATCCGGTCGGCCCACTGCTCGGCGGTGGCGCGGCCGAACATCAGCTCGTTGGTCGCCGTCCGGGCCTCAGTGTCCAGCTCCTTGTACCAGTTGTCGAACATCATGTTGAAGACGTTCGCCCCGGCCGCCTTCAGCGCCGCCTGCGAGCTGGCCACGCCCGGCGGGAACGAGTAGCCCTCGCTGCCGGCCGGGACCACGGTGGCCGCCCCGACGGTCTCGGTGAAGCCCCGGGCACCCGCCTTGGAGAGCATCTGCCGCATGTACTCCATGCCGCCGCGCGGGTTCTTGCTCTTGGCCGAGACGAAGTACCCCTCGCCGCCGGCCGCCCGGATCGCACCGGCCGGCAGCTTGTCCGCCGCGGTCAGGCTCGGCACCGGCATGAGCTGGTACTCGAAGCCGGCCGGCGTGTCCTTCTTCTGCTCGTTCTCCAGCCAGTCACCGCTGGGGTAGAAGGCGAGCTTGTACTGGTTCTGCCGAAGCTGCACGTCGGTGTGCTTGAGCCCCTCGAAGCTCTTGTCGCCGTACTTGGCGCCGATCTCGGCCCACGCCTTGGCGGACTGGATCACCGGCTCGGCCTTCCAGGCGTTCGGCTCCAGGTTGTCGATCGCCTTCAGCACGTCCGGCCCGCCGACCTTGGCGGCCTGGGTCAGGATCACGTTCCACATGTAGTAGGCGGCGTTCGCCCCGGCGTAGCCGAACGGGGTGATGCCCTTGGCCTTGATCTGGTCGCAGAGCGCGGTGAACTGCTCCCAGGTGGTCGGCACGGTCCAGCCGTTGTCCTTGAAGAGCTTGCCGGAGTACCAGATGCCGTAGACGGTGGAGACGTAGTAGAGCACGAACGGCTTGCGGCTGCCGTCCTTGGCGTTGAACATGCCCTGCTCGACCACGCCGGGGATGACGGTGTCCCGTACCTTCTTGTTCGGGTCGTCCACCGACGGCGCGTCCCACAGCTCGGTCAGGTCCTGGAGCTGGTTGTCGTTGACCAGGGCACCGAAGTCGAGGAACTTCTCGCCCGAGTTGTTGACGAACTCCGGCGGGTCACCGGCGGTGAACCGGGGCTGGAGCACCGTGGAGACCGCCTGGGTGGCCTGGTGCTTGATCTCCGCCTTCGGGAACGCCGTCTTGTAGAGCTTCTCGTGCACGTCGGTGGCGTACTTCTCGCCGTAGCCGCCGTTGAAGATGATCACCTCCAGCGCGGCGTCCTCCTTGACGCCGAGCGGGTTGGTGGCGCTCTTCTCCCCGGTCTCCTGCTCGGTGCTGCCCTCGTCGTCCCCGCCGGTGGCGCAGGCCCCGAGCAGTCCGGCGGCCGGGATGGTGAGCAGTCCGGCGGCGGCGGCCCGGCGCAGCACCGTACGGCGGCTGCTGCCCAGCGCCGCCGGCAGGTCCGGTCCGGTCATGGTCGACGGATCAACGCGGTCCGACGTGTTGTCGGAGGTTGCGGACATCTTCATCTCCTCAGTTGAGAATCGGGTCGGGCCAGCCGGACGACTCCGGATGACCGGGACCTGCCAGCGGTGCGGTTACTCGCTCCCGGGGGAGCGATCGGGCCGGGGTGGCCAGCGGCGGCCCCTGCCCGACGGGTCGGTGTCGGATGCGTGTCACGGCCGCGCCTCCTTGGTCGCCTTGTGCCCGCCCACCGCCCGGGCGGTCCGCTGGAAGGCGGCGTGCGCCCGGTCGTGGGTGCGTTGGGCGACGGCGATGTAGAGCAGGTCGAGCACGACGAGTTGCGGATGCCGGGCGGAGAGCGCGTCCGGCCGGAAGGTGGTCGCCTGGCTGGCGGTGAGCAGCACGATGTCGGCCAGTTCGGCCAGCGGCGACCGGGGGAACCCGGTCAGCGCCACCGTGGTCGCGCCGTGGCTGCCCGCCTCGGCGAGGGTCTCGATGGTCTCGCGGGTCTGGCCGGTGTGCGAGATGCCCAGGGCGACGTCGCCCGTGCGGAGCAGCGCGGCCCCGGCCAACCCCTCGTGTACGTCGTTCCAGGCCCACGCCGCGACGCCGATGCGGTGCAGGCTGAACTGCATCTCGGTGCCGACCAGCCCGCTGCCGCTGGCGCCGAAGATGTTCACCCGGGCGGCTCCGGCGATCGCCTCGGCGGCCCGCTCGACCTCGGTCAGGTCCAGCAGCGCCGCCGTGTCGTGCATGGCCTGGGTGTCCGCCGCGATGATCTGGCCGAGCACCCGCTCCAGCGGGTCGGTCGGCTGGATCTCCCGGCCGATGTCGACGGTCCAGCCGGCGGTGTGCGCCCGGCCGGTCTCGGCGGCGATGCCGAGCCGCAGGTCGGCGTAGCCCTCGAAGCCCAGCGCCCGGCAGAACCGGGTGACGGTGGCCGGGGAGGTGCCGCTGCGCTCTGCCAGCTCGACGATGGTGGCCCGGGCGGCGGCGGACGGGTCGCTGAGCACCTGCTCGGCGACCCGTTGCAGGGCACCGGTGAACTCGGTGAGCCGGGACCGGACCCGGAGCAGCACGCTGTCCGCGGACGAGAGCCCGGCGGCGGCCCGGCGGTCGCGCTCGGCGTCGACCACCGCGGTCCCCGCGATGGTGTCCGCCTCCTGCTCGACCATGGGCACGCCTTTCGGAAAAGGAAGTTAACTGTTAGTGGTAAAAGTTCTTACTAAGCCCCCCTCCTTGTCAAGACGATGGGTGAAGTTTTCAAACTGTTACCTGGGCGGCGCCGGTGCCGGACCGCCGAGGCTTGCCCCGGACAGCCGCACCGACCAGCATGGACGCCGATCGACTCCGCGGCGGGAAGGTGGTTGCCGGTCATGTCCGACGGCATAGTGGTGGGGCTCGACATCGGGGGCACCTCGACCCGGGCCACCGTGGTCTCGCTCTCCGGAGAGCGGCTCGGCACCGGGCTCGGCGGCGGTGGCAACCCGACCAGCCACGGCGCCGAGCGGGCCGCCGAACAGCTCCGGGTGGCGCTCACCGACGCCCTCGCCGAGATCGACCCGGGACTGGTCTGGGCCGGCGCCATGGGGCTGGCCGGAGCGGGTCGGCTGCTCGCCGACCCGGTCGGCCGGTTGGCCTTCGACCGGGTCTGGCAGGAGGTCGGGCTGCGCTGCCGGTACGACATCTTCGGCGACGCCCTCGTCGCGTACGCCTCGGGCACCGCCGAGCCGGACGGCACGATCCTGATCGCCGGCACCGGGGCGATCGCCGCCGAGGTACGCGACATGGCGCTGGACCGGGTCGCCGACGGCCACGGCTGGCTGCTCGGCGACGCCGGCAGCGGCTTCTGGCTCGGTCGGGAGGCCGTCCGGCAGACGCTGGCCGACCTCGACCGGCACCGCCCACCCGGCCCGCTCGGCACCCTCGTGCTCACCGAGCTGCTCGGCTCGACACAGGTCGCGCCCCGGCCCCGGGACACCGTCGACATCCTGGTCCAGACGGTGACCCGGCGCCCCGCCGTCGAACTGGCCGCCCTCGCCCCGCTGGTGATCCGGGCCGACCGGGACGGCGACCCGGCGGCGACGGCGCTGCTCGCCGAGGCCGCCCGACTGCTCGCCGGCAACGTCGAACGGATCCGGCCGGCCGGGTCGGACACCCCGATCGTGCTCGGCGGCGGACTGCTCACCGGCGACAACCCGCTGGCCGACGCCGTACGCCCGGCGCTGGCGGCGCGCTGGCCGGACGCGCCGCTGCACGGTGCCGGGGACGGCGCGCTCGGCGCCGCCTGGCTGGCCGCCCGGGCGCTCCCCGAGCTGACCGACCCGGCCGAGCTGCACCGCCGGCTCCTCGGCCCGGCCGCCGGCTGATCCGGGCGGCGCCCCGCCCCGACCCGACCCCGGCACGTCGTCCCCGGACCGTCCGCAGCCGCCGGCGCTATTTCAACTGGCCGGCGGTCAGCCCGGACTGGATCTGGCGCTGGAACAGCACGTAGACCGCCAGCACCGGCAGCATCCCGAGGGTGAGCCCGGCGAACAACCCGCTGAAGTCGCCCTGGTAGCCCTGGCTGACCGCCAACGCCGCGAGCCCCTGCGCGAGCACCCATTTCGACTCGTCCCCCTGCATCAGCACCTGCGGCAGGATGAACTGGTTCCACTGGCTGAGGAAGTTGAAGATCGCCACGCTGACCAGGCCCGGCTTGGCCATCGGCAGCATCACCCGGAAGAAGAGCCGGAAGTGCCCGCAGCCGTCGATCAGGGCCGCCTCGGCGACCGAGGTCGGCAGCGTCCGGAAGAACGCGGTCATGAAGAAGACCGTGAACGGCAGCGAGTAGGCGGCGTAGACCAGGATCAGCCCGACCCAGTTGTTGAAGAGCCCGGCGTTGCGGACCACGAAGAAGAGCGGCACCAGGGCGAGGAAGACCGGGAACATCATCCCGCCGACGAAGAGGTAGTAGAACACCTGCCGGTAGCGGAACTCGTAGCGGGCGAAGACGTACGCGGCGGCGGCGCCGAAGAGCATGGTCAGGGTCAGCGAGCCGGCCACCACGATGCCGCTGTTGAGGAAGTACTGCCCGATCCGGGCCTCGGTCCAGGCCCGCGCCCAGTTCTCGAAGCGCAGCGCGCCGGGCAGCCCCCACGGGTCGCTGAGGATCTCGCCGTCGCTCTTGAACGAGCTGACGACGACCCAGAGCAGCGGCAGGGTGGTCAGCAGCGCCCAAATCAGCAGGAAGCCGTGCGAGAAGACGTTCACCACGCCCAGCTCGCGGCGGGGTGGCCGGTCACCGGTGCCGGGCCGGCGGTCGGGGCCGACGGTGGGCGGAGCCGAGGCGGGGGTTTCCAGGGTCGTCACGAGTACTCGATTCGGTCCCGGCGGCTGGCCCGCAGCGCCAGTACCGCCACCGACAGGGTCAGGAAGAACATCACCACGCCGATCGCCGAGGCGTACCCGAACTTGGTCTCACTGCCGAACGCCGTGTTGTACATCCGCAGGCCGATCACGTCGGAGGAGTGGTTGGGGCCGCCGTCGGTCATCTGCTGGATCAGGATGAACCCGTCCAGCGCGGCGATGGCCAGGTAGATCCAGGCGACCTGCACGGTGTCCCAGAGCAGCGGGATGGTGACCTTGGTCAGCGTGGTCCACCGGGAGGCGCCGTCGAGCATCACCGCCTCGTAGATGTCCTTCGGGATGGCCTGCATGGCCGCGCCGAAGAGCACCACGTAGAAGCCGACGTTGCTCCAGACCATCACCGCCAGCACCGCCCAGAAGGCGGTACGCGGATCGCCGAGCCAGGTCGGCGCGGGCAGCCCGATGCCGCGCAGCGTGGCGTTGAGCAGCCCGTTGTTGGGGTGGTAGACCTCCTTCCAGAGCAGCGCGATGATCACCACGGAGAGCACCTGCGGGAAGAAGTAGACCAGCTTGTACGCGCCGGAGCCGCGTACCCCGACCACCCCGGCGGTGCCGCGCCGGCCGCCCATGTTGAGCATGCTGGCGAAGAAGAGCCCCAGCCCGATGGTCAGGACCGGGAGCAGCGCCAGCAGGATCGCGTTGTTCTTGACCGCGTTCCACATCGCGCCGTCGCGCAGCAGGTTGGCGAAGTTCTCCATCCCGACGTAGTCGGCGCTGGCCGAGTAGCCCAGCCAGTTGGTGGTGGAGATCTGGAACGCCTGGAGGTACGGCGAGAGCACGAAGACGCCGTACAGCAGCAGCGGCGGCACCAGGAAGGTGATGATCAGCGGATACTTGCCATGTTTCACGGGACGAATCCTGCCCACTCCACGCGGGAAGACCTGTCCCCGCGACAACCGCGCCGAGGGGCCGACCGGGCACCGGCCGACCCCGCGACGACGACCCGACCGCCTACTGGCGCTTGTACTTCTTGATGCTGCTGTCCCCGGCGATCTGGTCGGCGCCCTTCTGGCACTGGTCCAGGAACTCCGCCGGGGTGGTCCGGCCGCTGAAGAACTCGCCGCAGGCGGCGTCCACCAGCTCGCGCTCCAGCTTGCGGTAGAAGTTGTTGTAGACCCAGTTGAAGCCGTTGCTGCCGGAGGCGTCCAGGGCCTTGACCACGGTGTTCAGCCCGAACGGCAGGTCGATGCCCTCGGTCGAGCCGGCCACCACGGTCAGGCTGGAGACCTTGCGGGTGAAGTCCTGGGCACCCTTCATCGAGAGCATGGTGCGCAGGTATTCCAGGCCGCCGGCCCGGTTCTTGGCCTTGGCCGGCACCATGAACGGCTCACCGGCGGTGCCGCGCATCGCCTCGAACGGCAGCTTGTCGCTGCTGCCGAGGCTGGGCGTCGGCGCGACGGACATGTTGAAGCCGGCCGGGGTGACCTTGGCCTGCTCGCTCTCCAGCCAGGAACCGCAGGAAATGAAGGCGGCCTTGCCCCGGCACCACTCGGTCTGCGACTGCACGTGGTCGAGGCCGGGCGAGCCGGGCATGATGAAGCCGTCCTTGACGATCTGGTACCAGGCGTCCGCCGCCGCCTTCATCGCCTCGGACTTCCAGGCGTTCGGCTCCAGGTTGTCGATCGCCTTCGCCACGTCCGGGCCGCCGAACTTGACCGCCGTCGAGATGACCGGCCAGCTCATGTAGCGGGGGTGCTTGCCGGCGTACGTCCAGGGGGCGATGCCGGCGGCCTTGATCTGCTTGCAGAGCGCGATGTGGTCGTCCCAGGTCTTCGGGTACTGCCAGCCCCGGTCGGCGAAGAGCTTGGTGGAGTACCAGATGCCGTACGCGGTGTACGCGTAGCTGAGCACCAGGAACTTCCCGTCGTACGACCCGACGTCCACCACGCCGGGCAGCAGGGTGTCCCGGACCTTCTTGCCGGGGATGTCGAGGCTGGGCGCGTCGAGCAGCTCGCCGAGGTCGGCCAGGGCGTTCTGCGAGACCAGGCCGTTGAAGTCGATCTGGCCGCCGCCGGAGTTGTTCACCACGTCCGGCGGGCTGCCGTCGACGAAGCGGGGCTGGAGGGTCTTGTTGATCTCCTGCGTGGCGGAGTGCTTGATCGTCGCCTTTGGATATTTCTCGGTGTACATCGCCTGGTGGGCTTTGGCATACTCTTCGCCAAAACCACCATTGAAGATGACCACCTCGAGCGGCGCGTCCTCCTTGACGCCGAGTGGGTTCTGCTCACTCTTCGTGCCTTCGAGCGACTCGCCGCCGCTGTTGTCGTCGTCGCCGCCGAGGGCACAACCGGTCAGCAGGCCGGTGGCGGGGACGGCCAGCAGGCCGGCCGCGGCGGTACGACGGAGGATGTCACGCCTCTTCATAGCTTCTCCTCGGATCCGGTCCAGGTGGACGCCACAGCCGGTGGAGGCGGCGCCCGCCAACGAGGCTCGGGGTCATCGGGTCGGGTGGTGCTGCTTCGACAGGTGGGACGACTTCGGCACTGGTGTTGTCTGCACGTGACGCTGTTGCTTGTCTTCACTTAACGGAAAGTTACTGAAGGATTCTTACGGAAGAGGGTGCCGGCAGCAAGCCCCGGCGGCCGAACCGTTACGGACCGGCAATCCACCCCGGCTTGCCGCATAGCGCGTCGGCGGCCCGACGGAGTAGATAGCCTGACCACATGCGCCGCCTGCGGGAGCTCGCCGGCCGCACGCCCGCCGAGCGGGAGCGCTACGTCGACCTGCTCCGCGCGGTGGCGATCGTCCTGGTGGTGATCGGGCACTGGCTGATCGCCGTCCTCGACGACGACGCGGGGCGGTTGCGCGGCCACAACGCCCTGGAGGACATCACCTGGGCCCGGCCGGGCACCTGGTTCTTCCAGGTCATGCCGCTGTTCTTCCTGGTCGGCGGCTATGCCAACGCCGCCTCGCTGACCGGTCACCGGCGGCGGGGCGGCGACGCGGGCGGCTGGCTGACCGCCCGGAGCGGGCGACTGATCCGGCCCACCACCGTACTGCTGGTGCTGCTCGCCCTCGCCGCACTCGGCGCCCGGCTGCTCGGCGCCGGCCCGAACCAGGTCCGCGAGGTCGTCTGGTACGCCACGGTGCCGCTCTGGTTCCTCTCCGCGTACCTCTGCGTGGTGCTGCTGACCCCGGTGATGTTCGCCCTGCACCAGCGGTACGGCCTGGTCGTCCCGGCGGTACTGCTCGGGCTGCTCGCCCTCGGGGACCTGGCCCGGCTGCTCGGCGAGGAGCGGCTGGGGTACGGCAACTTCCTCTTTGGCTGGCTCGCCATGCACCAGGTCGGGTTCGCCTGGCGGACCGGAACCCTGCCGATGCGCCCCCGGCTGGGCTGGCCGCTGCTGGTGGTCGGGCTCGCCGCGCTGCTGCTGCTCACCCTGGTCGGCCCGTACCCGACCAGCATGATCAACCAGCCGGACCAGCGGATCCAGAACATGTCCCCGCCGAGCCTGGCCCTGCTCGCCCTGGCCACCGCGCAGCTCGGACTGATCATGCTGCTCCGGGCCCGGGCCGAGCGCTGGCTGCACCGGACCCGCCCCTGGATGCTGGTCGTCGCGGTCAACTCGGTGGTGCTGACCATCTTCCTCTGGCACCTCACCGCCGTGATCCTGCTGGCCGGCGCGCTGGACGCGCTCGGTGCGCTGCCCACCCCACGGGTCGGCAGCACCACCTGGTGGCTCTGGCGGATCCCCTGGCTGATCATGCTGGCCGGGGTACTCGCGCTGCTGGTCGCCGTCTTCGGCCGGATCGAACTGCGCGGCTCCCGCCGCCCGTCCAGCCGGCCCCGGGCCATGCCGGCGGCGCTGTGCCGTACCCTCGCCCGTCCACTGCCCCGGCTGCTCCTCGTCGTGTTCGGCTTCGCCGCGACCGTGGTCGGGCTCTTCAGCAACAACGTCGCCCCGAAGAGCGGCGAATACCTGCTCGGCCTGCCGACCGGCGCGCTGGTCGCGTACCTGGTCGGCGCCGGACTGCTCCGGCTGCTCCGCTCGGTGCCCGCCGCCGCCTCGGCGGACCGGCCTCCCGGCTAGCCCGCCCGGTCCGCGACCGCGACCGCCTCGGCGTCGACCAGCGCGACGGCCCCGGCGAGGATCCCCAGCGCCTCCCGGGCCTCCTCCTCGGTCAGCGTCAGCGGCGGACCCATCCGCAGCACGTTGCCGTGGAGGCCGCCCTTGCCGACCAGCAGGCCGCCCCGCCGGCACTCCTCGAAGACCCGGTTGGTGGCCGCCGGATCGGGCTCGGTGCTGCCGGGCCGGACGAACTCGACGCCGAGCATCAGCCCCTTGCCGCGCACCTCGGCGACCACGGCGTGCCGGTCGGCCAGCTCGCGCAGCCCGGCGAGGAGCACCGCGCCGACCCGGGCGGCGTTGGCCTGGAGGTCGTGCGCGAGCAGGTAGTCCAGGACGGCGTTGCCGGCCGCCGTCGAGACGGGGTTGCCGCCGAAGGTGGAGAAGGAGACCGCGTGCACCTCGTCGAGCACCTCGGCCCGGCCGACCACCCCGGCCAGGGCGAAGCCGTTGCCGATGCCCTTGGCGAAGGTGAGCAGGTCCGGCGTGACGCCGTGCGCCTGGTAGCCCCAGAAGTGCTCCCCGGTCCGTCCCCAGCCGGTCTGCACCTCGTCGGAGATGAGCAGGATGCCGGACTCGTCCAACACCTTCTTGTACGCGCCGAGGAGCCCGTCCGGCGGGGCCACGAACCCGCCCACCCCCTGGATCGGCTCGGCGATCAGGCAGGCCACGTCCCCGCTGGTCTGGGTGGCCAGCACCTCGCGCAGGTCGTCGACGGCTGCCTCCACGTACTCGTCCGGGCCGAGCCGGGCCAGCAGGCCGCGCAGCCGGTCACCGGAGTGCAGCCAGCTCACCTGGAGCGGGTTGAGGCTGCTCGCCGACCAGCTCCGGTGCCCGGTGATCCCCATCGCCGCGTACGACCGGCCGTGGTAGCTGTTCCGCACCGCCAGGATCTGGTTCGACCGCCGGTGGTTCGTGGCGACCAGCAGCGCCGCCTCGTTCGCCTCGGTGCCGGAGTTGGTGAAGAAGACCCGGGCGTCCGGGATGCCGGAGAGCGCGGCGATCTTCTCGGCCAGCTCCACCTGCTGCCGGATCAGATAGAGGGTCGAGGTGTGCACCACCCCGGTGTCGAGCTGGCGGCGCACCGCCTCGTTCACCTCGGCGACGTCGTAACCGAGCATGTTCGTCAGCACACCGCCGAAGAAGTCCAGGTAACCGCGCCCCTGCGCGTCGGTGACCCGGCGACCGGAACCGGCGACGATCTCGATCGGCTCGGCGTAGTACAGCGGCATCCAGGACGGCATCACGGCCCGGTGCCGCGCCAGCAGATCGTCGGTGGTCATGGTTCTCACACCCTTCGCCGGTGGGAACGCGGACTCCTGCACGCTCCCACCGCGCGGGGACACCGGGCAACTGCCACCCTGTCGGGCAACGGGGTCCGGACATTGACATGCCGTCAACCCGGGCGGACTACTATTGCCTGTGCCCAACGGACAGCTCCGGCGGATGGACGCCTTCTCCTTTCCGGCCCACTCCTTCGACCCGGCCACCGGCCGGGCCGCCCTCGAATACGCGCTGACCGGCCCGGACGGCGAGCTGCGGTTCACCGAGCTGATCACCTTCCCCGAGCCGGAGACGCCGCCGACGCCGGAGACCCTGGCCACCTTCGGCCGGGTGCTGGAGCTGCTGCACCTGGTCGCCGGGGTGAGCTACTACAAGGCCGCCGCACCGCCCCGGCTGGTCCTGCCGGCGCCGCTGGGCGCCGAGGCCGCCGCGCTGGTCACCGCCGTCTACACCGCCGGCCTCGCCGAGTACGCCTACCGCAACGACCTGCCGCACGTGCTGGAGCTGACCCCCGAGCTGCCGCCGGGCCGGGTCACCGAGCCGACCTGGTGGGACAACTCGGACCGCCGGCCGCTCTCCACGGTGGGTGGCGGCAAGGACTCGATCGTCAGCCTGGAGGCGCTGCGCCGGGCCGGCTTCGACCCCGTCCCCTTCTCGGTCAACCCCAACCACATCATCGTCAGCGTCAACGAGGCGTCCGGGCTCACCCCGCTGGCCGCCCGGCGCCGGCTCGACCCGGCGCTGATCGAACTGAACGCGGCCGGGGCCCGCAACGGGCACATCCCGGTCACCGCGATCAACTCGCTGATCGCGGTCGGCACCGCCGTACTGCACGGGCTCGGTCCGGTGGTGATGTCGAACGAGCGCTCGGCCTCCGACCCGAACCTGGTCTGGCACGGCGTCGAGGTCAACCACCAGTGGTCCAAGGGGGTCGAGGCGGAGGGGCTGCTCCGGGCGGCGCTGGCCGGGCACGCCGGGCTGACCGAGCCGTACTTCTCGCTGCTGCGCCAGCTCTCCGAGCTGCACATCGCCCGGCTCTTCGCCCAGTTCAGCCGCTACGACGACGTGGTGACGAGCTGCAACGCCGCGTTCAAGCTGAGCGACCCGAGCGACCGGTGGTGCGGAAACTGCCCGAAGTGCCGGTTCATCTTCCTGGCCCTGGCCCCGTTCATGCCCCGGGCCCGGCTGGTGCAGATCTTCGGTGCCGACCTGCTCGCCGACCCGGCCCAGGCGCCCGGCTATCTCGAACTGCTCGGCATCGACGCGCACAAGCCGTTCGAGTGCGTCGGCGAGGTCGAGGAGTCGGTGGTGGCGCTCGGCCTGGTCGCCGAGCACCCGGACTGGCGGGACGCCGCCGTGGTCCGTACGCTGCTCGACGCCGTACCGGCCGAAGCCTGGACGGCCGCGAACGCCACCGACGTCTTCACCCCGGCCGGCCCGCACTTCGTCCCGCCGACGTACGCCAAGGCGCTGACCGCGATCTCCTGACGATCCCGCGCGGCGGCGCGGCCGGTCAGCCGTCCCGGACGGCGTCCAGGGCGAGCAGGGCGACGTGCAGCGACAGGCAGTCGTCGACCGAGTCCAGGTCGACCCGGAGGATCCGGGAGATCCGGGCCAGCCGCTCGTAGAACGCCGGCCGGGACAGGTGCGCCGCCGCGGCGGCGGCCGACTTGTTCCGGCCGCTGGCCAGATAGCCGCGCAGGGTGCCGAGCAACTGCTCACGGGGGTGCTCGGCGTCGTGGGTCAGCAGCGGCCCGAGTTCGCGTTCGACGAAGGTCTGCAACCTCGGCTCGTCCCGGAGCAGGTGCAGCAGCCCGGCCAGCCCGACCTGGGGCAGCCGGTAGACCGGCAGGTCCCGTCGACCCCGACGGGCGGCGTCGGCGACCTGCCGGGCCTCGATCAGCGAGCGCCGGGCCTCCCGTACGGTGCCGACGCCCGAGCCGGCCGCCACGATCACCGCGCCCGGCGCCCCGTACGCCCGCCCGGCGGTCGGGCCGGCGTCCAGGCGTACCCGGTCCAGGGCCGCCGCGAAGGCGGCCAGGGCGGGCTCCTCCTCCCCGGCGTCCCGCAGCGCCAGCACGGCACCGACCGCCTGGTCGTCCACGGTGCTGGCCAGCCCGCTCAGGTCGGCGTCCCGGAGCGCCTGGCTGACCGCCTCGGCCAGGTCCCGCAGCCGGGCCTGGCCGGCCGGGCCGCCCGCCGCCGCGCCCGCGCCCGCCTCGTCGGCGCGGTACCGGACCACCACCCCGACCAGGTGCCGGCGGTCCAGCGGTACCCCGAGGGCGCGGGCCCGCAGCGCCACCTCGTCGACCGGCCGGGTGTGGTCGAGCAGCGCGGTGAGCAGGGTGCGGTGGATCTGCCGTTCCAGCCCCTCGGCGTCCCGCCGGATCAGCCGGCCCAGCGCCAGGGTGGAGGCGGCCCGCTCGATCAGGATCGTCAACCGGGTCGGTGGAGTGCCCGGCGCGGTGGCCGACAGCTCGCCGCTCGGCCAGCGCAGCAGCAGCCGCCCCCAGTCCTGCCCCCGGGCGCCGACGGTGGTGCAGAGCCAGCCGGCGTCCGGGTCGTAGCCGGTGCGGCCGGTCGGGCGGATCCGCCGGGAGTGCTGCTCCCAGCCCCGCAGCAGCAGTTCGGCGCTCTCCCCCGCCGGGTCGTACGCCAGCACCTGCCGGGAGAGGTTCTCCAGGATCACCGGGCAGCCGGCGAGTACGGCGGCCTGCCGGAGCACCTCGGCCGGCTCGGCGCCCTCGACGGAGAGTTCGGTGAAGCGCTGGTGGATCTCCTCGGTCGCCCGCAGCTCGGTGAGCTGGGCGTCGACGATCAACCCGTGCACCGCCTCGGTGATCCGGACGAACGGCGTCACCCGGCAGAGTTCGACCAGCGGCAGGTTGCGGCGCTCGGCGGCCGCGACCATCGCCCGGGGGACCGCCGCCGGATAGCGCCGGCCGAGTTCGACCACGAGTCCGGAGACCCCGACGTCGGCCAGCTCGCCGATGAAGGCGCGCAGCCCGGGGTCGTCGCCGGGCAGGCCGATGCCGGTGGTGAGCACGAGTTCTCCCCCGCTGAGCAGGGAGGCGATGTCCGGCACCTCGGCGGCGTGCACCCACCGTACGGGCCGGTCCAGCCCGGCCGTGCCGGCGACCACCCGGGGGCCGCCGTGCCGGACCGGATCCAGGGCCAGCACCTCACGCACGGTAGGAAACACGCGCTCGACGGTACCGCCCGGCGCGGGTCGGCCCGGCGCCCGCGCCGCCCCCGGTCGGGCGGCGGCTACGGCGCCGGGGAGGGCGGGGTGCCGACCGGGCCGGGCGGATCAGGCGGACGTTTCCGCGCGGAGCTGCCGGAAGAACGCCCGGATGTCGTCGACCAGCAGATCCGGCGTCTCCATCGCGGCGAAGTGCCCGCCCCGGTCGAACTCCGTCCATCGCACGATGTTGTTGGTCCGTTCGGCGATGTGCCGCAGGGGAATGAAGTTGTCCCGGGGGAAGGCGGCCAGCGCGGTCGGTGCGGCCGACGGCTCCGGCGGGGAGCCCCAGTAGGCGGCATGCGCCCGTTCGTAGTAGATGCGGGCGGACGAGCCGGCCGTTCCGGTGAGCCAGTAGAGCATGACGTTGGTGAGCAGGTGGTCGCGGCTCACGGCGTCCTCCGGCCGGGTGGACGAGTCCGTCCACTCCTTGAACTTCTCCGCGATCCAGGCCAACTGCCCGACCGGGGAGTCGGTCAGGCCGTAGGCGAGCGTCTGCGGCCGGGTGGACTGGATGGCCGCATAGCCGCCGCTGTCCCGGTCCCACCGTTGGGTCCGCCGCCACGAGGCCAGCGTCCGCTCCCGTTCCGCCGGGCTCAGCGTGCCGAGCAGGTCGGCGTCCGGTTCCTCGGTCACGGCCGAGCCCGGCAGCAGGTTCAGGTGTACGCCGATGACGTGTTCGGTCGCGGTACGTCCGATTTCACGGGAGATGACCGAGCCCCAGTCGCCGCCCTGCACGCCGTACCGCTGATAGCCGAGCCGCCGCATCAGTTCGGCGAATGCGGCGGCCATCCGCCGGAACTCCCATCCGGGCTCCCGGGTCGGCCCGGAGAAGCCGAACCCCGGGATGCTCGGCATGACCAGGTGGAAGGCGTCGGACGGGTCGCCGCCGTGGGCCCGCGGATCGGTCAGCGGCCCGGCGATCTCGGTGAACTCCACGATCGAGCCCGGCCAGCCGTGCGTGATGAGCAGCGGCGTCGCGTCCGGCTCCGGAGACCGGAGGTGCGCGAGGTGGATGTCGGCGCCGTCGATCGTGGTGACGAACTGTGGCCACTCGTTGAGCCTGGCCTCCGCGCCGCGCCAGTCGTACTCGTGCCGCCAGTACCGCACCAGGTCCGTCAGGTAGTCGCGCGGGACGCCGTACTCCCAGCCCACCCCGGGCAGCTGGTCGGGCCACCGGGTGCGATCGAGCCTCTCGTACAGGTCGTCGAGATCTGCCTGCGGAACGTCGACCCGGAAGGGATGGAGGCGCTGGTCAGGGGAGATGGTCACGACTGCGCATACTATGCTCCGTTTCGTCGGGTGACCGGGTGTCGTACGTCTCGTTGCCCACGCCGGCCGCCCGCCGTCGCGGGCCTCAGAGCGGATCGTCGCGACCCAGCTCCCAGAAGGCGACCGCGGCCGCGGCGGCCACGTTCAGCGAGTCCACTCCGCGCCGCATCGGGACGACCACCCGGACGTCGCTGGCCGCCTGCGCCGCCGGGGTGAGGCCGGGGCCTTCGGCCCCGAGGAGCAGCGCCGCCCGCGCACGCTGGGCCGGGGTGAGCCGCTGGATCGGTACGGCGTCCGGGGCCGGCGTCATGGCGAGCACGGTGAAGCCGGCCTCGCGTACCTCGTCCAGGCCCGCCGGCCAGCGTTCGAGCTTGGCGTACGGCACCGCGAAGACCTCCCCCATGCTGACCCGTACGCTGCGCCGGTAGAGCGGGTCGGCGCAGGTGGGCGAGAGCAGCACCGCGTCGATGCCGAGCGCGGCGGCGCCCCGGAAGATCGCCCCGACGTTGGTGTGGTTGTTGACGTCCTCCAGCACCACCACCCGGCGGGCGTCCCGGAGCACCTCCGCGACGGTCGGCAGCTCCCGCCGGTGGAACGAGCCGAGTACGCCCCGGTGCACGTGGAAGCCGGTGGCCCGCTCCAGCACGGCCGGGCTGGCCGCGTAGACGGGTGCGTCGCCGGTTGCCAGGTCACCGAGCTGGTCGACCCGTTTCGCGTCGACCAGGTAGGAGCGCGGCCGGTAGCCGGCCCGGAGCGCCCGGCGGAGTACGAGTTCGCCCTCGGCGATGAAGAGCCCGTTCGGCGGCTCCCACCGGGTACGCAGCTCGACGTCGGTGAGCGCCCGGTAGTCGGCGATCCGGGGGTCCTCCGGATCGGTGATCACTTCGGCGGGCAGGGTCGTCGGCGCGTCGGACACGGCGCCGATTCTTCCCCGTCCCCGGGCCGCCGTTCGGCCGACCCCGACAGGTAGGAGATTTCCTACCCTTGACTGGTAGGACATCGCCTACCTATTGTTGCCGCATGACTGTCAGGCAGGCCCGCCGTGGCTGAGATCGACGTCTTCACCGCGGTCGCCAACCCGACCCGGCGGCAACTGCTCGGCCTGCTGCTCGACCGGGGCGAGCGGCCGGTGCAGGAGCTGGCCGAGCACTTCGACATGCGCCGGCCGAGCCTCTCGGAGCACCTGCGGGTGCTCAGGGACGCCGGCCTGGTGGTCGAGCGCCGGTCGGGCCGGCAACGGCTCTATTCGCTCCGGCCGGAGCCGCTGCGGGACGTGGCCGAGTGGCTGACGCCCTACGAGCGGTTCTGGCGGCAGAAGCTCACCGGGCTGCGCGATCTCCTCGACGCGATGGGCGTCGAGGAGGGTGCCGACGGCCCGGGGCAGGCCGGGGCCACCACCACCGAACAGAGCCGGGCTTCCGGCGAGCAGGAGGGGAAACGACGATGACCGAACGCGGCGTGATCCGGGCCGACCAGTATCTCGCGCATCCACCCGGTCGGGTCTGGCGCGCGCTCACCGAGCCCGAGCTGCTGGCCCGGTGGTTCATGCCGAACGACTTCAAGGCGGTGCCGGGACACCGGTTCACCTTCCAGACCATGGCCCGGCCGGACCAGGAATTCGACGGCGTGGTGCACGGCGAGGTGCTCGACGTCGAGCCGGAGTCGCTGCTCCGGCTCTCCTGGACCGGCGGACACCTGGACACCACCGTCACCTGGACGCTGGCCGCCGAGGGGCGGGGCACCCGGCTCTTCGTCGAACATGCCGGGTTCGACCCCGACGACCCGATCCAGCAGCGCGCCTTCGCCATCATGGACGGTGGTTGGCGCGGCATGGTCTTCCGCCGGCTGGCGGAGTTGCTGGCCGAGCCGGACGGCACCCCGGCCAGCGAACCGGCAGGATAGCTCCACCCAGGACGAAGCGGACAGTCCGCCCGGGACCGGACCGGCGATGGCGGCGGAGCGGCACCGGGACCGGACCGGCGACGGACCGGACCCGGGACCCGGGACGGGTGGGTCGGTCAGGACGGGGCGGGGCCGGTCGTGGCGGGGCCGAGCCCGCCACCCGCCGGTGTGACGCCGAGGCCGCCGCCGGAGACCCGGGCCGCCACCGCACCGGCCGTACCGGGGCGGGTTAGCGCGGCCCGGCCGACCGGCGGCACCAGCCGCCGGGCCCGCCAGGCGATCCCGATCCCGGCGGCAAGCACCAACATCGCGCCGAGGGCGTGCAGCGCCGACGCCAGCATCCCGCCGACGCCGAGCAGCGGCGCCGCGATCATCAGCAGTACGCCGTCGGACCGGCTGAACACCCCGGAGCGGTACAGCGCCAGCCCGGCCAGCCACCAGCCGAGGGAGTAGAGCAGCCCGCCGCAGACGGCGATGACCTGACCGGCCCTGCCGAACGTCGCCGTCGGGTCGGGCAGACCGCCGAACGGGAGTACCAGCATCGTGCCGGCGACCGCGACCAGCAGGCCGGCCGTGCCGGTGCCCCGGGTGCGGGTGCTGACCAGCAGGCTGGCCAGCGCCATCAGCCCGAGCAGGCCGAGCCAGAGCGCACCGATCCAGCCGAGCAGGTGCGCCGGACGCTGCTGGGTGAGGAACGGCGCGTCACCGGCACCGACCAGGGTCACCGAACCGTACACAATGGCGTAACCGGGCAGTGACCAGACGGCGAGCCGGGCCATCCGGCGCAACGACCAGGCCCAGCTCGCGTCGCTGGCCGGTTCGTCGCCGCCTCGCTCCACCACGAACGGCAGGAAGGCCAGGCCGCCGTACGGCCAGCGTCCGGAGGCCGGAGCCACGGTGCCCGGTCCGGTGCCGGCTGTCCGCTTCGGCGCCGTCCGGGCATCGGGAGGCGCGGGATCACGCTTGGGGTTCGAGGGGTGGTTTTCCGATTTCGAGGGGTGGATCACGCGCGTCACCTCGCTCAACACTGCGCGGGCGGCGCGGACGCGATCCGCTTCGACGCCCCGCTCCTGCACGCCAGTCGCTAGACCGATCGTGTCAGGTGCCGGGGCGCCGCGCGGACGCTTTGCCGGAATAGGCCGAGCCGCCGCCGGGCGGGGTGCCCGACGGCGGCCGGTGCTCTTCGCTCCAGGACCTGGAACCCGGTCAGCCCCGTTCGGGCTGCCTGTCCACATCGGAGTCGCCGAGCAGGCTGGCCGGCGGGACCGGCTCCGGCGCCGGCAGCCCCTGCGCGGGCCGCGACGTCACCTGCGCCTCCGCGGCGCGTACCTCGGCGTTGACCTCCTGGGCCGCCGCCGCGGCGGCCTGGGCCGCCTCCGCCGCCTCGCGCTCGACCGCGCCGGAGTCGACGTTCGCCCGGGGCTCGTCGCCGACCATCTGGCTGAGTCCGCCCAGCGCGCCGCCGAGCCCTTCGAGCGCCTTGTTCAGCTCGGCGGGCACGATCCAGACCTTGTTGGCGGTCCCGTTGGCGATCTGCGGCAGCGCCTGGAGGTACTGGTAGGCCAGCACCTTCTGGCTCGGGTTCGCCTGGTGGATCGCGTCGAAGACCGTACGGATCGCCTTGGCCTGTCCCTCCGCCTGGAGGATCCGGGCCTGCCGGTCACCGTCGGCGCGGAGCACCGCGGCCTGCTTCTCGCCCTCGGCGGAGAGGATCTGCGACTGCTTGTGTCCCTCGGCGTTGAGGATCGCGGCCCGGCGGTCCCGCTCGGCGCGCATCTGCTTCTCCATCGAGTCGCGGATGCTCGGCGGCGGCTCGATGGCCTTGATCTCCACCCGGGTCACCTTGATGCCCCAGCGTCCGGTCGTCTCGTCGAGCACCCCGGAGAGGTGCCGGTTGATCTCCTCGCGGCTGGTCAGCGCCCGCTCCAGGTCGAGCGAACCGATGACGTTACGCAGGGTGGTGACCGTCAACTGCTCGATCGCCTGGAGGAAGTTCGAGATCTCGTAGGTGGCCTTCACCGAGTCGACGACCTTGAAGTAGAGCACGGTGTCGATCGAGACGACCAGGTTGTCCGAGGTGATCACGGGCTGGGGCGGGAAGCTGACCACCTGCTCCCGCATGTCGACCTTGGTGCGTACCGCGTCGACGAACGGGACCAGAAGGTTGAGGCCGGGATGGAGCGTGCGCTTGTACTTCCCGAGCCGCTCGACCACGTCCTGACGCTGCTGCGGGACGATCCGCACCGCCCGAATCAGCGTGACCACCACGATCAGGGCCACGGCGGCCAACAATATGCCCATCACAGTATCCACACCGCTCACCTCTTTGTATCGGGCTGCTCATCGGAAGCGAAATCTTCGTGCCACACCAGCGCGGTCACGCCCTTGACCTCGATCACCCGCACCCGGTCGCCGGGGGCGAACACCTGGGTCGCATCGTAGGAACGGGCGGTCCAGATCTCACCATCGATCTTCACCACTCCGCTGTTGGCGTCCACCCGTTCGAGCACCAGCGCGGTGCTCCCGGCAATCGCCTGCACGCCGAACGGCTGCTCGTCGCCGGCCAGCGCGGACTGGCGGTGTCGTTGGATGACCGGGCGGGCAAAGACCAGGGTCAACGCCGAGACGGCGGCGAAGACCACCGCCTGGAGGGCGAACGGCGCGCCGAGGGCGGCCGCACCGGCCGCGGCGAACGCCCCGACCCCGAACATGACGAGGAAGAGGGTCGTCGTAAAGATCTCCGCGACCACCAGCACGACGCCCAATACGATCCACAGGAGCGGCTCCACACATCGATCCTGGCACGCTCACGCTCTACCGGCGAACTCGCGATCGACGCACATAAGATCTCGTATGCCAGGAACGGGCGAATCCGCCCGTCCGGCGCCGCGCTCCGGCCCGGTTCCGCCCCGACGGTCCGGTTCGGATAATTCAGTCCGGTTCCCGTACCCGAGCCGAGGAGGCAGCCCCGTGGCCACCCTGTCGCCGGAGACCGGCCTACCGCCGGAGACCGCCCGCCGGATCGACGCGCTCGTCGCCGAGACCCAGTCCACCGGCCGGGCGCCGTCGCTGATCCTCGGGGTGTTCCGGGCCCCGACCGCCGCCGGCACGGCTCCGGAGGGCGGGCTCGTGCACGTCGCCACGGCCGGCGAGACCCCGCCGCCGGATCCGGACATCCAGTACCGGATCGGCTCGATCACCAAGACGATGACCGCGGTACTGCTGCTCCGCCAGCGCGACGAAGGGCTGCTCGACCTGGACGACCCGCTGGACCGACACCTGCCCGGCAACCCGCTCGGCGCCGTCCGGCTGCGTCAACTCCTCGGCCACGCCGCCGGCCTGCAACGCGAACCGGACGGCGAGTGGTGGGAACGCTCCGCCGGTGCCGACCTGGAGACCCTGCTGGCCGGTCTGACCAGCGACAAACTGGCCTTTCCGGCACACCGCACCTTCCACTACTCCAACCTCGCGTACGGGCTGCTCGGGGCGGTGCTGGAACGGGTCACCGGCGAGACGTGGTGGAAACTCGTCCGGTCCCGGCTGCTCGATCCACTGGGGATGGTGCGCACCTCCTACCAGCCGGCCGAGCCGTACGCCCGGGGCTACGTGGTACATCCCTGGCACGACACGCTGCGCGAGGAGCCGCGTACCGACACCGGGGCGATGGCGCCGGCCGGGCAGCTCTGGGCCAGCCTGGCCGACCTGGCCCGCTGGGGCGGCTTCCTCGCCGCCCCGGATCCGGAGATCCTCGCCCCGGACACCCTGGCCGAAATGTGCGTTCCGGTGGCGATGGCCGACCCGGACTCCTGGACCGCCGGCTACGGGCTCGGCGTGGAACTGCACCGGGTCGGCGACCGGGTGTACGCCGGGCACGGCGGCTCGATGCCCGGCTACGTGGCCACGGTCTCGGTGCACCGGCCGTCCCGCACCGGCGTGGTCGGCTTCGCCAACGCGTACGGGCTGCGCGTCGGATCGCTGCCGCTGCTCGGCCGGCAGGTGCTCGGTACGGTGCTCGACGCCGTACCCCGGCCGGTCCGGCCCTGGCGTCCGGCGACCGCGCCGCCGGAGGCGCGGATCGCCGAGTTGACCGGCCGCTGGTGGTGGATGGGGCGCGAGTTCCAGGTCTCCTGGCACCCGAGCGCCGAGGAACTGGTTTTCACCCAGCTGCCGGCCGGGGCCGTCCCGCACTGGCGGTTCGGCCGGGACGGCACCGGCCGCTGGCGGGGCCGCTCCGGCATGAACGAGGGCGAGATCCTCACCGTCCGGCGCGACCCGGCCGGCGCGGCCACCGCCCTGGAGATCGCCACCTTCGTCTTCACCCGCGACCCCGACGACCTCGGCTGACCCGCACCCCGGCCGCACCACCGGTCTCACGGCGCGGACGGGACCCGTTTCAGGGCGCGGACGGGACCGTGACGAAGTCGATGAGCCGTTCCATCGCGTTGATCAGGGGTGTCTCCACGTCGTGGAAGCTGTCGACCCGGGCGAGGATGCGCCGCCACATCTCGGCCGGCTCGGCCACCCCGAGGGCGGCACAGACGCCCTCCTTCCACGGCCGTCCCGGCGGCACCACCGGCCACGCCCGGATGCCGAGCGCCGACGGCTTCACCGCCTGCCACACGTCGACGTACGGGTGGCCGGTGACCAGCACGTTCGGCGAGGTGACCGCCGCGACGATCCGGCTCTCCTTCGAGCCGGGCACCAGGTGGTCGACGAGTACGCCCAGCCGTCGTCCGGGACCGGGGCCGAACTCACGGACCCGTTGCGCGAGTTCGTCGATGCCGTCCAGCGGCTCCACCACCACGCCCTCGATCCGCAGGTCGTCGCCCCAGATCCGCTCCACCAGCGCCGCGTCGTGCACGCCCTCCACCCAGATCCGGCTGGCCTTGGCCACCTGTGCGGGTACCCCGGCCACCGCCACCGAGCCGGAGGCGGTCCGCCGGCGTGGCGCCGGTGCCGCCGACGGCGCCGGCCGGCGCAGCGTCACCGGTTGCCCGTCGAGCAGGAACGCCGCCGGCAGCAGCGGGAAGTTCCGGCGCCGGCCGTGCCGATCCTCCAACACCACCGCACCGGACTCGAAACCCACCACCGCGCCGCAAAACCCCGAGTCGGCGTCCTCCACCACCAGATCGGCCTCGGCCGGCACCTCGGGCACCACCCTGCGCCGCCGCCAGTCCCCGGCGAGCACGTCGTCGCCGTACATCCTCCCCATGGGAGGCGACGCTAGCCGCCGCCGGCCGCCGAGCGGGGTTGACGCGCCGCCGGGCCGGCAGCCGAGACAGCCGGCGCGGGAAGCACGTACCCTAGCCGCATGTCCCCCGCAACGGGCGCGGCGACTCTCGTGGCGCGCCGGTCCAGCCGCTTCGTGGCCTGGGTACGCGCATGGCGTGCCGGGCTGGTGCCCTACGACGAGATCGCCGACGAGATCGCCGGTGGCGAGGAGCACCTCGTCGCCGACGCCCCCGGCGCCTGGACCGACATACCGCTGCGCGACGCGCTCTGCGCCTTCTCCAAGCTCTCCCCCGACGAGATCCGGCTGGTGCTGCCCGCCCCGGGCGATCCACGCGGGCTGCCCGGTCCGGGCCCGTTCGCCTCGGCGGCCCTGCTGGCCGGCGAGGCGGTGGTGGCCCGTGGCCTGGGCGTGATTCCCGAGGTACGCACGCACACCAGCGGGTCCGGCGTGACGTTCGAGACGGTGCTGTGGCGGGTCTATCCGCTGCCGGAGACCGCTCCGGCCGCCTCGCTCGGCAGTCCCGGCGCGGCCGAGGCCGAGGCCGAGCTGGCGGTGACCCTCGCCGAGGCGACCGCGGCGCTGACCCGGCTCGACGTCGCGCAGTGGCGCCCCGAGCTGGCCGGTGCGCTCGCCGCGCTGCGCCGCCCGGACAACGGGATGGACCTGCCGCCCGGCTTCGATCCGCGCTCCCGCCGGCTGTTCGCCCGGGCCAGCGTGCTGGACCAGGTGCTGGCGCTGGCCGAGCACGCCGCTCCGGGCGGTTCGGTCAACGGTTACGAGGCCCAGCAGCGCGACGCCGCCCTCCGCCCGCTCACCGCCGCCTGCCGGCGCGCGGTCGTGGCGGCCTGCAACGCCCCGCTCTCGGCCTGACCCGCGCCGCCGTCCCCCGGGGTCGGCCAGCCGGCATCCCGGGGTACCCCGACACCGGCGCATTCGCTTGCCGGAGCTGCCCGAACACATCCGTCGAAACCCGTCCTCGCGAACGACGACCGTTGGGGAATGCACCGCTACCGACCCGATCGCGAAATCCCGCCGACCAATTCGTCCGACCGTCCACCGCCGGGGCGGCGGGGGCAGGATTCCGGTCGCAAAGGTGCGGTAGGGTCCTCGTTTCATGGGCGGCACCCCGAATACGACCGATCTCACGAACACCTCTTCCGCGAGTCCCCCCGCGTCCCGACGCCGGTGGTTCAACCGTCGCACCCTGGTCGAGCTGACCTGGGTGATGTTGGTGATAGCCATTGCCGGAGCGCTCTGCATGGCCCGCTACGAGGACCCGCGCCGGATCGCCTCCTCCGGCGACAGTTACTGGTACATGCGGCAGGCGCAGATCTTCGCCGGCACCGATCCGGCGACCGCGTCCGCCCGGTCGTCCTTTCAGGTGTGTCGCGACATCAACCGTTCGGCCAAAGACCTGAATATGCGCCCGGCCTGTCGTAACGGATATCCCCAACAGGGCATTTCTCCCCGGTACATCGCAATTTTCGACAGCCGGCCGGGATATCCGCTGTTCGCAACGCCTTTCGTGAAGATCTTCGGCGCCTGGCAGGGCATGGCCATCGCGACACTCGTCATCGCCGTCGCCGTCGGCCTGCTCAGCTATCTGGCCGTCTGGCTCGCCTTCGGAATACGCCTGGTCGGCGTCGCCGCGGCCGCCCTGGTCTACCTGCTGCCGACCGGGTACTGGATAACCCGGATGCTCGCCGACGGCGCGATGCTGGCCGGCTGCCTCGCCGTGCTGATCGGCGCGATGCTGCTCTGGCGGAACCGGTTCAGCGGCCTGCCGATCGCGCTCGCCGGCTTCGGCTGGACCTTCGTCACCAAGTCGGCGAACGGGGTGGCAATGGCCCTGGTGCTGCTGGCCGCGAGCGGCTGCGCGCTGCTGACCAGGTTCCCGAACCGGCGCGGTGCGCTGCTCACCGGCGGGCTCGGCCTGGCCACCCTGGTCGGCTGGTTCGCGGTCAGCGCGGCCCTGAAGCTGCCGTCGCTGACCGAGGCCATCCAGGACTACGCCACCAACCACTTCAGCGTCCCGGACACCCCGGAGCCGTACACCTGGCTGTGGGAGAAGAACCTCGAATGGTGGCCCGGCACCCTGCAACACATGGTGCTCTCCCCGTTCCCGCTGATCGCGGTGGTACTGGCCACGCTGATCTTCGCGACCCGGACCCGGCACCTCACCTTCCTGTGGCTGGGTACCGGGCTGACCGGGCTGGCCATGCTCGCCGCGAAACCGGTCGACACCGAGTACGAGCGGCTGATGATCCCGGTCTGGTTCCCGGTCGCCGCCGCGCTCGGGTACGCCATCGTGGCGGCACTTCCGGCCCGCTGGTCCGGCCGGCCGACGGCCGAGGGTGTGGCCCTGCCCACCCAGCGGCCCGGACCGCCCCCGGCCCGGAGCGACGCACCCGGTCGCCCGGTCGGCGACGAGCCCGCCGCCCCCGGCGACGCCTCCGCCACCCGCACCGACGACCGGGTCGGAGCGGCCGGCTGACCTGGCCCGGCGCCCACCGGCACCGGCCGCCGCGCGGCGGCCGGTGCCGGACTCAGATCTCGTCGATCAGGTCGACGACCGAGGAGACGATCCGGGACGGCAGGTACGGGTAGCGCTCGGCCTCGGCCCGGGTGCTGATCCCGGTCAGCACCAGCACGGTCTGCAGGCCGGCCTCCAGCCCGCAGAGGATGTCGGTGTCCATCCGGTCACCGATCATCGCGGTCGTCTCGGAGTGCGCGTCGATGGTGTTCAGCGCCGACCGCATCATCATCGGGTTCGGCTTGCCGACGAAGTACGGCTCCACCCCGGTCGCCTTCGAGATCATCGCCGCCACCGATCCGGCGGCCGGCAGGGCACCCTCGGCGGACGGGCCGGTCGGGTCCGGGTTGGTGCAGATGAACCTCGCCCCGCCGTCGATCAGCCGGACCGCCTTGGTGATCGCCTCGAAGCTGTACGTCCGGGTCTCGCCCAGCACCACGTAGTCGGGTGCGAAGTCGGTCAGCACGTACCCGACGGCGTGCATCGCGGTGGTCAGCCCCGCCTCGCCGATCACGTACGCCGTACCGCCCGGGCGCTGGTCGGCCAGGAACTGCGCGGTGGCCAGCGCGGCGGTCCAGATGGCGTGTTCGGGGACGTCGAAGCCCATCCGGTTCAGCCGGGCCTGTAGGTCCCGGGCGGTGTAGATCGAGTTGTTGGTCAGGATCAGGAACGGCTTGCCCGAGGCGCGCAGCGCGCGGACGAACTCGGGCGCGCCGGGCACCGGCTGCCCCTCGTGCACCAGTACCCCGTCCATGTCGGTGAGCCAGCTCTCCACCGGCTTTCGATCGCTCATGCCGGCACTCCGCTGCTCTCGTTCATGACTCTCCTACCGGGCGGGGTCACGGGCGCCGGGCCGGCTGGCAGCAGCCGGCCGGACAGGCGTCCCAGGCGGGCAGCGTACCCAGCCGGCGTCGCGCCGCCGTGTCGGCCGGGTTAAGCCGCTCGGTCACCAGTTCCCGGACCATCGCCACGAACCGCCGGTCGGTGCCCGGGGTGGCGGCCCGGACGAAGTCGAGGCCGAGCTGCTTGGCGGTCGCCGCCGCCTCGGTGTCCAGGTCCCAGACCACCTCCAGGTGGTCGGAGACGAAGCCGATCGGGCTGACCACCACCGAGCTGACCCCGTCGGCCGCCAGCGCCCGCAGGTGGTCGTTGACGTCCGGCTCCAGCCACGGCACCTGGGGCGGGCCGGAGCGGCTCTGCCAGACCAGGTCGTACGGCAGGCCGGGGGCGGCCCGCTCGGCCACCAGCGCGGCGGTCTCGCGGAGCTGGGCTTCGTACCGGCCGCCCTGCGGGCCGGCGGAGGCGGCCATCGAGACCGGGATCGAGTGGGCGGTGAAGACCAGCCGGGTGCTCTCCCGACGGGCCGGGTCGAGGGTGGCCAGCGCGGTGGCCACCGCGTCGGCGTGCGGCTCGACGAACCCGGGATGGTCCCAGTACTGCCGCAGCTTGTCGATCCTCGGCGCGTCCGGCCCCACCGCCGCTCGGGCGGCCACGATGTCCTCCAGGTATTGCCGACAGGAGGAGTAGCCGCCGTACGCGCTGGTCACGAAGCCCAGAGCGGAACGGATCCCGTCGTTGCGCAGCTCGGCCACGGTGTCGGCGAGCATCGGGTGCCAGTTGCGGTTGCCCCAGTAGACCGGCAGGTCGAGCCCGTGCGCGGCGAAGTCGGCCCGGATCGCGGCGAGCAGGTCCCGGCACTGCTGGTTGATCGGCGACACGCCGCCGAAGTGCTGGTAGTGCTCGGCGACCTCGGCCAGCCGGTCCGGTGGCACGTTCCGCCCCCGGGTGACGTTGGCCAGGAACGGCAGGACGTCCTCCGGCCGTTCCGGGCCACCGAACGAGATCAGCACAACGGCGTCGTACGACATGCCACCATTGTTCCCGCTCCGGCCGGGCGAGCCGGCCCGGCCCCGCCCGCCCGCCGGGTCAGGCCGACGGGACCTTGCTCACATCGCGGCGCCGAGCGCGTGGTAGCCGCCGTCGACGTGCACGATCTCACCCGTGGTGGCCGGGAACCAGTCGGAGAGCAGGGCCAGGCAGGCCCGCGCGGCCGGCTCCTGGTCGGTCAGCGACCAGCCCAGCGGCGCCCGGTCGGACCAGGCCTGTTCGAACTGCTCGAAACCCGGGATCGACTTCGCCGCCATCGTGCGCAGCGGACCGGCCGAGACCAGGTTGCTGCGGATCCCCTTCGGGCCCAGGTGCAGCGCCAGATAGCGGGAGGCGGACTCCAGGCCGGCCTTGGCCACGCCCATCCAGTCGTACACCGGCCAGGCCTTGGTGGCGTCGAAGGTGAGCCCGACCACGGCGCCGCCCGGGCTCATCAGCGGCAGCGCGGCCACCGCGAGCGCCTTGTAGGAGTACGTCGAGACGTGCACCGCGGTCGCCACGTCCTCCCACGGCGCGTCCAGGAAACCGCCGCCGAGGCAGCTCTGCGGCGCGAAGCCGATCGAGTGCACCACGCCGTCGAGCCCGTCGACGTGCTCGCGGACCCGCTCCGCCAGGCTGGCCAGCTGCTCGGCGTCGGTGACGTCCAGCTCGATCACCGGCGCGGGCTCGGGCAGCCGCCTGGCGATCCGCTCGACCAGGGACATCCGGCCGAAGCCGGTGAGTACCACCTGCGCGCCGTTCTCCTGGGCGAGCTTCGCCACCGAGAACGCGATCGACTGGTCGGTGATGACACCGGTGACGAGCAGCCGCTTGCCGGCCAGCAGTCCAGACACGTGAAGATCCTCCAAACCGTCGTGGTCCCCCGCGTCCCGTGGCCGGTCCGGGTCCGTCCCGGCCGATCACGGCGCCTGGGCGATTGTGCCAGTGATTGCCCCGGGCCCGGGCCGGTCAGTGCCCCATGCCGAGGCCGCCGTCGACCGGGATGACCGCCCCGGAGACGTAGCCGGCGGCGTCGGAGGCGAGCCAGGCCACCACCCCGGCCACCTCGTCCGCGCCGGCCATCCGGCCGGCCGGGATCGACTTGCGGATCTCCGCCTTGCGCTCCTCGGAGAGCACCGCCGTCATGTCGGTGTCGATGAAGCCGGGCGCGACGACGTTCGCGGTGATGTTCCGGCCGCCCAGCTCCCGGGTGATCGACCGGGCCACCCCGACCAGGCCGGCCTTGCTCGCCGCGTAGTTCACCTGGCCGGCGCCGCCGGAGAGGCCGACCACCGAGGAGACGAAGATCATGCGGCCCCACCGGGCCCGGAGCATCTTCGCCGAGGCGCGCTTGGCGCACCGGAACGCGCCGGTCAGGTTGGCGTCGACGACCCGGGTGAACTGCTCCTCGGACATCCGCAGCAGCAGCGTGTCGTCGGTGACCCCGGCGTTGCACACCAGCACCTCGACCGGACCCAACTCCGCCTCGACGGCCGAGAACGCCTCGTCGACCTGGGCGCTGTCGGTGACGTCGCACCGGACGCCGAAGAGGTCGGCCGGCGGGTTGCTGCCGCGGTGGGTGACCGCCACCCGGTCGCCCTGCTTGGCGAAGGCCTGCGCGATGGCCAGGCCGATCCCCCGGTTGCCTCCGGTCACCAGCACGGTTCGGGCCACGGGTGTCCTCCTCACGGACGGTACGGACGTGCGGGTTGGAGACTAGGCGCTACCGGCAGGTAATCCGTAACCCGGGTGGGGTGATACCCGGGTACTACCGGCGGCGTCGTGCCACGGGGTGACGACGGGGCGGAGCTGGCACCCGTACCCTGCCGGTGATGGAGAACGGCACCGCCGAGGCGCTACGCACCGGCCGCGACGACCTGCGCCGGCTGCTGGTCGGGGCGGACTTTCCGCTGTCACCGCCGACCGGGCCGCCCGGCAGGTGGCGACGAGTGTGGGAGGGCGCCCGGCAGTTCCTGGCGCCGGTGCTGATCTTCGCCCTGGTCGGCATCACCATCGCCGGCATCCAGTACCTGACCGACACCCGGGGCCTGCCCGGATGGCTGGCGGTCGCGCTCGGCGTCGGCGGAACCCTGCCGGCGGTACTCGCACCGTTCCGCCCGCTGTTCGCCTGGCGGTTCGGCTACCCGCTGCTCTACCTCGGGGTGATCGACGCACTGCCGGGCGAGTCGTGGCCGTGGAGCCCGGTGCAGATCATCGCCTTCCTCTTCGTCCTGCTGGTGCTGGCCGCCCGGACCAGCCTGGGGATCGCCGCCTGGGCGGGGCTGCTCAGCGTGCTGCCGGCGTACGTGTTCGTGCCGACCCGGGCCAACGCGCACGGGGTGGCGCTCCTCTTCCTGGCGATCCTGATCGTCGGCGACCAGGTGCGGCGGCGCCGGCAGAGCCAGCGGGCCCTGGCCGAACAGGCCGAACGCAGCGAGCTGGAGCAGGCCCGCCGGGCGGTGCTGGAGGAACGGACCCGGATCGCCCGGGAGATGCACGACGTCGTCGCGCACCACATGTCGATGATCGCCGTGCAGGCGGAGACCGCGCCGTACCGGCTGGGCGAGCTGCCCGAGCCGGCCCGGGACGAGTTCACCGCGATCGCGGGGTCGGCCCGGGAGGCGCTGACCGACATGCGCCGGCTGCTCGGGGTACTCCGCAGCGAGTCGGCGGCACCGCAGACCGCGCCGCAGCCGGGGCTGGCCGACGTACCGGAGCTGGTCGAGGCGGCCCGCCGGGCCGGGATGTCGGTGACGGTCGCCACCGGTCCGGAGCCGGAGCAGCGCCGGGCGGTGCCGGAGGCGGTCGGGCTGGCCGGGTACCGGATCATCCAGGAGGCCCTGGCGAACGCGGCCCGGCACGCGCCCGGGACGGCCGTGCGGGTGTCGGTGGACGCGGACGACACCGCGCTGGTCATCGGGGTCTGGAACGACCCGGCCGGTCCCGGCGCCGGCCGGCCGGCGAGCGCCGCCGGCCCCGCCGGGCACGGGCTGACCGGGATGCGGGAGCGGGTCCGGCTCCTCGGCGGCCGGCTGCGGGCCGGCCCGACCGACGACCACGGGTACGCGGTCACCGCGCACCTGCCCTACGCCCCGGAGCCGACCGCCGAGCCCGACGGAGGTACGCCCCGATGATCCGGGTGCTGATCGCCGACGACCAGGCGATGGTCCGGCAGGGCTTCGGGGCGCTGCTGGCGGCCCAGCCAGACCTGCTGGTGGTCGGCGACGCGGCGAACGGTGCCGACGCGGTCACCGCGGCCCGGCGCCTCGACCCCGACGTGGTGCTGATGGACGTCCGGATGCCGGTGCTGGACGGCCTGGCCGCGACCCGACAGCTGCTCGGCGACCGGCCGGCGGCGGACCGGCCCCGGGTCCTCATCCTTACCACCTTCGACCTCGACGACTACGTCTACGAGGCACTGCGGGCCGGCGCCAGCGGCTTCCTGCTCAAGGACGCCCCGGCCGCCGACCTGGTGCACGCGGTCCGGGTGGTCGCGGCCGGCGACGCGCTGCTCGCCCCGGCGGTGACCCGTCGGCTGATCGCCGAGTTCGCCGCCCGGCCCGGCCGGGACCGGCCCCGCCCGACCAGCCTGGCCGGGCTCACCCCCCGGGAGACCGAGGTGCTCCGGCTGATCGCCCGGGGGCGCTCCAACGGGGAGATCGCCGCCGAGCTGATCGTCGCGGAACAGACCGTGAAGACCCACGTCGGGCGGATCCTGAGCAAGCTCGACCTGCGCGACCGGGCCCAGGCGGTGGTCGTCGCGTACGAGTCCGGGCTGGTCGCGGCCGGCGACTAGTGCCCCGGTAGCCCTGCCGTAGTCCCCGGGTAGGCCGCCGGAAGCCGTCCCGTGGCGTGACGCGCCGACCCCCTCCGAGCACGCATTCTCGGCTGGCGAAGGCGATCGGAGGGAGTTCGGGATGGTGTGGCGACCGGCGGTACGACCGGTGGTGGCCGGTCTGCTCGCGCTGGGGCTGATGGTGCCGCCGCCGGCCGGGGCGAGCGAGGTGGCGGTGGCCCGGGCCGGGTTCGTCGAGGCGTACCCGGCGGTGGCGGCGGCGATGCGGGCGGCCGGTGCGCCGTACGCCGGCTGGGCGGCCGCCGGGCGGTCCTTTCTGGCGTTCGACCCGGGTGGGGACGGGCTGGCCGTGGAGGTCGTCGGCGACCTCGGCACCGCCGACCGGATCGCCGTGCTGGTACCGGGGGTGGACAGCAGACTGCGGGACTTCGACCGTGGCCTGGGCGGGGTACGCCGACGCGCGCCCGCCGTCCAGGCCCGCGCCCTCTACGACCAGGCCCGTGCCGTCCGGCCCGGTGCCCGGGTGGCGGTGCTGGCCTGGCTCGGCTACGACCCGCCGAACGGGCTGGGCCGGGCGGCGGCCCGCGCCGAGCACGCGCAGGCGGGGGCGGATGCCCTGGTCGAGCTGACCCGGACGCTGGCCCGGCACCGCCCGGGCGCGGCGGTGACGCTGATCGGGCACAGCTACGGCGCCCTGGTGGTCGGGCTGGCCGCGTCCCGGGTGCCGCCGCAGGTGACCGACCTGGTGACGCTGGCCGGGATCGGCACCGGCGTGGACCGGGTGGCCGAACTGGACACCGCCGCCCGGGTCTGGGCGGCCGAGGCCCCGGACGACTGGATCCGCCGGCTGCCCCCGGTGCGGGTGTTCGGCTTCGGGCACGGCGTCCGGCCGGCCGCGCCGGAGTTCGGCGCCCGGCCGCTGCCGGTGGACGGGGTGCGCGGCCACGACGGCTGCCTGGTGCCGGGCAGCGCGACGCTGCGGGCAACCGCCCTGGTCACGCTCGGTGCGGCCGGCGGCGACGTACCGGAGGCCGGGGTCGACCGGCAGCCGGCCCGCGCGGCGGCGGGGACCGTCCGATGAGTCTGCTCGAACGGCGCCGGACCGAGGGGACGATCACGCACCGGGTGCCGTCGGAGGGCGGCGGCCGGGACCGGGGCGTCGACGGGCTGCGGGCGTACGCGATCGGCGGGGTGGTCTTCGGGCACTGGCTGGTCACCGCCCTGGTACTCGGCCCGGACGGCGCGCTGCGCACCGCCAGCCCGCTGGCCGCGATGCCGGCGCTGGTGCCGGTGAGCTGGCTGTTCCAGACGCTCGGGCTCTTCTTCTTCGTCAGCGGGTACGCCTCGGCCCGGTCGCTCCGCTCGGCGACCGCCCGGGGGCTGGGCCCGGTGCCGTGGCTGCGCCGGCGGCTCGGTCGACTGGGTCGGCCGGTACTGCTGCTGCTCGGCGGCTGGCTGGCGGTACTCGCCGCCGCCGCCCTGCTCGGCACCCCGGCGGGAACCCTGCGCACCGCCGCCACGCTGGTGGTCAGTCCACTGTGGTTCCTGCTGCCGCTGGTGGTGCTGATCGCGTCCACCGCCCCGCTGGCCCGGGCGCTGGACCGGTACGGGCCGCTCCGGCTCGCCGTACCGGCCGTGGCGTTGGTCACGCTGAGCGACCTGGCGGGTCGGGGCGGGGACTCGTCGGGGTGGCCGGTGCCGCTGCCCGGGGACGGTGCGTGGCGGGTACCGGTCGCGGTGCTGGCCGGCTGGCTGCTGCCGTACCTGCTTGGGATGGCCCTCGCCGACGGCCGGCTCGGCGGCCGGCGCACCGCCGTCGGGTTGCTGCTGGCCGGTGCGACCGGGATGGCCGGGCTGGGCTGGGCGGGCTATCCGCTCAGCGCGGTCGGGGTGCCCGGGGAGGGGATGTCCAACCTGGACCCGCCGTCGCTCTTCGCGGTCTGCCTGGCGCTGGCGCAGGTCGGCGCGGCGCTGCTGCTCCGGCCGGCGCTGGGCCGGGCGCTGGCCCGGCCGGCCCGGTGGGCCCCGGTGGACCGGCTCAACGCCGTGGCGATCAGCGTCTACCTGTGGCACCAGAGCACGCTGCTCGGGGTGACCGCACTCGCCGCGCTCGGGGCCCGGCTGGCCGGCGCCGGTGCCGTACCCGGACTGCACACCGCGCCGGACGGACCCGGCTGGGTCGCCGCCCGGCTGGCCTGGCTGCCGCTGCTGCTCCTGGTCCTCGCCGTGCTGGTCGGCCGGGCCGGCGGCTATCGGCGGCGGGGCACCCGCGAGGGCGGTGAAGCGGAGTCCGGACGGCCCCGGGGCGGCCCGGATCGATACGCAGAGTGACCGGCGGAGCCGCTTTTCCGCCCGGCGCGGTCGGAGAGCCGACACCCGCGGGACCCGGATGCCGACTGCGGCCGCCGGGCCCCGCGGGTGTACGATGACTCACGTTCAAGGTCCGGTCGACATTTGGAGGTGATCGCTGTGCGAAATAGCGATCCTCCCAGTCGTGGCCGGGTCCTTGGTCAGTCCGCCTGAGCCGTGACGTCTCCCGCCGACTGACCCAGTTCCGCTCCACACCGCATCCCCGGACCGCTCCGGCACCTGCCGGCGTGCCGTCCGGCCGTGCGTCTTCCGATGGCTGTCGCCGAGCCGAGGTGTGTGGAGCTGTCCGGTCACGACTTCGTGTGCGCGCCCACTGATCCCCGAGACGCTCCCGCGTGGCCCCGCGCCGCCCGCCGGACGTCTCCAGTCGCCACCCGGAGAGCAGAATCATGCAGCGTTACGTCGCCCCGCTGGGCTTCACCCTCGCCGCCGCCTGGGTCGTGCTGGTCTTCATCCTGGTCCGCGCGACCCCGTGACGACCGCCACTCCCGCGACAACCACCACCCCCGGGCCGACGGTCGACCCCGGGCCGACCGTCGGCTCCATGACGACCACCACCCGCGTGACGACCACCACCCGCGTGACGACCGCCGTCACACCAGGCGGGACGTCCAGAGCAGGCTCAGTCCCGCCGCGCCGAGCGCGAAGAGCAGCGCGATCCCCGCGTACCACTGGGTGATCTCCCGGGCCTCGGTGCGGAACCCGATCGAGCTGCCCATGTCCTGGTAGACCTGCTTCAGCTCGGTGACCGAGGCCGCCTCGTAGAAGAAGCCCTGCGTCGTCTCGGCCAGCTCGGCCAGGGCCAGCCGGTCGACCGGTACCCGCTGCACCTGGCCGCCGATGTCGACCTGGCCCGAGTCGGTGCCGAACGCGATGGTCGAGACCGGCACGTTCGCCGCCTGCGCCGCCGCACCGGCCTCCTCGACCGAGCGGCCCGAGGTGCGGTAGCCGTCGGAGAGCAGCACGATCCGGGCCGGCGGGATGCCCTGGGCGCCGTCCGCCGGCACCGACCGGATCGCCTCCAGGCAGGTGAAGACCGCCTCGCCGGTCGCGGTCGCCTCGGCCAGCACCAGACCGTCGATGGCCTGGGTCACCGCCGGGCGGTCCTTGCCCGGCGGCACCAGCACGTTGGCGGACTTGGCGAAGGCGACCAGCCCGAGGTTGTAGCTCGGCGGCAGCTCCGCGACGAACTGCTTCGCCGCCTCCTGGGCCGCCTCCAGCCGGTTCGGCGTCACGTCGTCGGCCTCCATCGACAGCGACACGTCGATCGCCAGCATGATGGTGGCCCGCTCCAGCGGCTCCTTGGTGTCGATCGCGGGCCGGGCCATCCCGGTGGCCAGGATCAGCAGGCTGAGCAGCATCACCCCGGCCGCGGCGTGCCGGCGCCAGCCGATCCCCTTCGGCACGAGGGTGCGCAGCAGCTCCACGTTGGTGAACCGCATAGCGTACGTGCGGCGGTGCAGTTGTCGCCAGACGTACGCCCCGGCGAGCAGCAGCACGGGTAGCACGGCGAGCAGCCACCACGGTTGCAGAAAACGGATCATCGTGTCGTCCCCCGGGTACGGGCGTGCCGCTGCGCTGCGACGAAGCGCACCATGTCCAGCAGCCAGTCGGAGTCGGTACGCAGCCGCAGGTGCGCCGCTCCGGCGGCCCGCAGCTCGTGGGCGATGGCGGCGCGCTGGGCTGCCGCCGCGGCGGCGTAACGGCGCCGCAGCCGTGGGTCGGCGGTCTGCACCTCGTGCAGCTCACCGGTCTCCGGGTCGACGACGGGCAGTACCCCGACGTCCGGCAGTTCCAGTTCCCTCGGGTCGACGACCTCGACGGCGAGCACCTCGTGCCGGACCCCGAGCTTGCGTACCGGGCGTCCCCACTGCTGCGGCGGGGCCAGGAAGTCGGAGATCACCACCGCCATCCCCCGGCGCCGGGGCGGCCGGTTGAGCGCGTCCACCAGCAGACCGAGGTCGGTGCGTCCGGGTCGGGTCGGCGTGCCGGCGACGGCCCGGAGCAGCCCCTGTGCCTCCTTGCGCCCGGGCCGGGCCGGCAGCCGCAGCACTCCCGGCGGGGTGGCGAGCGACCCGCTCCCGCCGCCGGGGGGCGGGCCGGTGCCGATCACCGCGCCGATCCGGTTGCCGCCGCGCACGGTCAGGTGGGTGATCGCCGCCGCCGCCGCGATCACGAGTTCCCGCTTGAGCCAGCGGCCGGTGCCGAAGTCGAGGCTGGCCGAGAGGTCCACCGCGAGCCAGGTCTCCAGTTCCCGGTCGGCGACCGTACGCCGGACGTGCGGCACCGTCGTCCGGGCCGTCACCGGCCAGTCCATCCGGCGTACGTCGTCGCCGGGGCGGTACTCCCGGGACTCCCCCGCCTCGGTGCCGGGCCCCGGCAGCAGGCCGAGGTAGTCGCCCTGGAGCAGCCCGTCGAGTTTGCGGGTGACCAGCAACTGCAACCGGGAGAGTACGGCCTCGGCCCGGGCGGGACCGCCGTCGGTCGCCGACGTCATGCCGGCGGGCGCCCGGGCCACGCCGAGCCGACCGCCGGCACCCCGGACGCGGGTCCGATGCCGAGCCCGGGGCCGGCCGGCGGGGTGGGGGTGGCGTTCTGCCGGGGTGCGACCGAGGGGAGCGGGATGGTGGACATCACCCGGTCGACGACGTGGTCGGCGGGGATGTTGTCGGCCAGCGCGTCGTAGCTGAGCACCAGCCGGTGCCGGAGGATGTCCGGGGCGATGTCCTGGACGTCCTGCGGCAGCGCGTAGTCCCGGCCGCGCATCAGCGCCAGCGCCCGGGTGGCCCGGACGATGCCGAGCGAGGCGCGCGGGCTGGCACCGTACTGGATGAGCTGCGCCACGTCCGGCATCCCGTGCTCGGCCGGGGCCCGGGTCGCCAGCACCAGGCGTACGGTGTAGTCGACCAGGGCGTTGTGCACGAAGACCTTGTCGGCCTTCTGTTGCAGCCCGACGAGTTCGAGCGGGGTGAAGACCGAGGACGGCTCGGGCGCGCTGACCCCCATCCGGTAGACGATCTCCCGCTCCTCGGCGTCGGTGGGATAGCCGACGATGATCTTCATGAGGAAGCGGTCCCGCTGCGCCTCGGGCAGCGGATAGACCCCCTCCTGCTCGATCGGGTTCTGGGTGGCCATCACCAGGAACGGGTTCGGCACCCGGTGGGTCTGCCCGCCGATCGACACCTGCTGCTCGGACATCACCTCCAGCAGCGCCGACTGCACCTTGGCCGGTGCCCGGTTGACCTCGTCGGCGAGGAGGAAGTTCACGAAGACCGGCCCGAGTTCGACGTCGAACTTCTCGCTCGACTGCCGGTAGATCCGGGTACCGACGATGTCGGCGGGGACCAGGTCCGGGGTGAACTGCACCCGGGCGAAGGTGCCGCCGACCACCCGGGCCAGGGTCTCCACCGCGAGCGTCTTGGCCACCCCCGGCACCCCTTCGAGCAGGCAGTGTCCCCGGGCCAGCAGGGCGACGAACATCCGCTCCACCATCCGGTCCTGCCCGACGATGACCCGCTTGACCTCGAAGAGGGCTCGCTCCAGCAGGGTGGCGTCCTCGGCCGGGGTGCTCCCCACGGTCGGGACGGCACCGCCGACGTCGGGCGGGGTCGGGGTGTCGGGCGTCGTCGGCTGGGCCACCGGTCCTCCACAGCAGGGTCACGGGATCAACGGGTCGGCGCGGGCCGACGTCCCCAAGCGTCGCACGTCCGCCGAGCAGACCGCGAAGGGAGAACCGGATTTGCGGTTCCATCCGGCGCATTTGCGCCTCGCCAAGACGCGCAATCCGGAAAACGGTCGATGGTGGGTAGACATAGAGGGGTTTTCTCTGTGTACGATGGCGCGAATCGCCGGGCGGCTCCCCCCGTGGCCGCCCGGCGATCTCTTCCCCCGGGCCCCGCCGTGCCGCGCCGTAGAATCGCCGCCGTGAGCGAAGGGTTCCCAGCCGCCGACACCTCCCCGCCGGCCGACAGTCAGCCCCGGATCTGCTCGGCGCGAGGCTGCCGGGCACCGGCCGCCTGGGCGTTGCGCTGGAACAATCCCCGGCTGCACACCCCGGAGCGGCGCAAGACCTGGCTCGCCTGTGTGGAGCACCGGCAGTCGCTCGGCGACTTCCTCGGCGCGCGCGGGTTCCTTCGCGAGGTAGCACCCGCCGGAGGATCGCCTACGCTCGACACGTGAGCGAGCGAGGCGGCGAGCGAAGCGGGCCCGGCGATGACGACCGAGGCGGGCACGACCCGGAGTCGATCGGCGAGCCGGCGGCCGGACGATCCGCGACCGGGCCGACGGACCCGCTGGAGCCGTGGCCGGAGACCGTACGCTGGCAGCCGGTCTCCACGGACCTGATAAAGGTGGAGGCGCTCCGGCTCGGGATCGGCATGCTGGCCCTCGCCGCCGGTGCCGGGATCGGCCTCGCGCTCACCGGTCACTGGCTCTTCGGCCTCGCCCTCGGCGCGGTGGTGGTAGCGACCGTGTGGCGGCTGACGGTGATCGTCCGGGCCGTACGCGCCTGGGGGTACGCCGAACGCGACCACGACCTGCTGGTCCGGCACGGCCTGCTGGTCCGGCGACTGTCGATCGTGCCGTACGCCCGGATGCAGTTCGTCGACGTCACCGCCGGGCCGCTGGAGCGCGCCTTCGACCTGGCCACCGTGCAACTGCACACCGCCGCCGCCGCGAGCGACGCCCGGGTGCCCGGGCTGCGCCCGGCGGAGGCGTCCCGGCTGCGCGACCGGCTCACCGCCCTCGGCGAGGACCGGGCGGAGGGTCTGTGACTCCCGAGGAGGGCGCCGAGCCCCGGCAGCGGCTGCACCCGTTGAGTCCGCTGCTGCACGGGGCGAAATCACTGGTGGTGATCGTCGCCGCGCTCTCCTGGTCGACGCTGTCCCGGGTCGGCCTCGGCTTCTTCGCCCTGCTCGTCGCGGTGTTGCTGGTCGGCGCGCTGGTGCTCTCGGTGGTCAGTTGGTACAACACCGGCTACCACGTGGTCGGGCGGGAACTGCGGATCCACGAGGGTCTGCTGTGGCGGCGTACCCGGGCGATCCCGCTGGAGCGGTTGCAGTCCGTGGAGGTGGTCCGGCCGCTGCTGGCCCAGCTCAGCGGGCTCGCCGAGCTGCGGTTGGAGGTGGTCGGCGGCGGCAAGACGGAGGCGCCGCTGGCGTACGTCACGGTGGCCGACGCAGTGGTGCTGCGGGAGCGCCTGCTGGTGCTGGCCGGCCGGGCGCCGTCCGGCCCGGTGCAGGTGCCCGGGGCCGCGCCCGGCGCGACACCGGCCGGGCAGCCGGGTGCACCGGTGCCGGGTCAGCCCGGCGTACCCGGTCTGCCCGGACTGGTCGGCACCGTCGAGCCTCCGGTCGGCCGGCACCTGCACGCGGTCTCCAACCGCGACCTGCTGGTCAGCCAGCTTCTCACCCCGCAGGCGTTCCTGCTGCCGTTCGGCGTCGCCTTCGTGCTGGTCCAGTTCCTCACCGAGGGTTCCTGGTCGTTCATCGCGGTCGCCAGCACCCTGACCGCGATGGCCGGGGTGGTGCTCCAGCCGATCCGGCGGGTGCTGGACGACTGGAGTTTCCGGCTGGCCCGTGACGACGCCGCGCTGCGGGTCCGGCACGGCCTGCTGGAGACCCGGGCCCAGACCGTACCGCTGGACCGGCTCCAGGCGATCGGGGTCACCTGGCCGCTGCTCTGGCGGATGAAGGGGTGGCTGCGGATGCGGCTGTCGGTCGCCGGGTTCGCCAGCGGTGAGCTGGACGACCGGAGCCATCCGGACCGGCTGCTGCCGGTCGGCGACCTGGCCACGGCACAGATGATCATGGCGGAGATCCTGCCCGGGGTGGCGATCACCGGCACCCTCACCCCGCCACCGGCCCGGGCCCGCTGGGTGCACCCGCTGGCCCGTACCGCGCTCGGTGCCGGGCTCTCCGCCCGGGTCTTCGCGGTCCGCTCCGGACTGCTGACCCGGGAACTCCTCGTCGTGCCGTACGCCCGGATCCAGAGCGTACGGGTGGTGCAGGGGCCGCTCCAGCGGCGGCTGCGGCTGGCCACCGTGTACGCGGACACCGCCGGCGGGCCCGGCGCCGCCGCCCGGGACCGGGACCTGCACGAGGCATGGGCGCTGGCCGCCGAACTGACCGCCCGGGCCCGGGCCGCCCGGCTCAGCGACCCGCGCTGACCGTCCGCTCCGGCGCCTCGGCGGCTTCGGCGGCCTCGGCCGGAGTGGGCTCGGACGGAGCGGGCTCGGCCGGCTGGCGGCGGGCCCTGCGCGCCGCCCACCAGCGCTCGGCGAGCCCGACGACCAGGAAGGTCAGCCCCACGTACGCCCAGCCGACCAGTACGTCGATCACGTAGTGCTCGCCCGCGTAGACCAGGGTGAAGGTCATCGCCAGCGGATAGCAGAGCAGCAGCGGCCACCAGCGTCGGCGGGTCGCGCCGAGGAAGAAGACCACCACGAAGAGCGCCCAGGCGGTGTGCAGCGACGGCATCGCGGCGACCGGGTTGGAGGCGATCTGACCGGCGTTGAGCAGGTTGCCGGCGCCGTGCATGCCGAACTCCCGCCAGCCCCGGGTCGAGATCCGGGCGACGTCGGTGAGCATCCCGTACTGCGCGGCCCACCAGGGCGGCGCGGCCGGGTAGATGAAGTAGGTGACCAGGCCGCTGGCGCAGAGGAAGCCCCAGCGGCGCATGAACGCGCCCCACTGGGTCCGGGAGCGCAGCCAGAGCACCACCGCGGCGGTCAGGGTGACCACGAAGTGCGAGAAGTAGACCCAGCTCACGCCGACGTCCCACCAGTGGATGCCGTCCGGGTCGTAGAGGTGCTGTTGCAGCCAGACGGTGGGGACCTGGCCGTCCATCGCCCAGCCGAACATCCACCGGTCGGCGACGATCAGCTCGTAGGCGTGTGGGGTCGCCCCGTTGTCCGCGAACCCCCGGGAGAGGTTGTAGAGGGCGAGCAGCACCACCACCGGCAGCCAGTCCCGGGCGAAGCCCAGATGTGTCCGCCAGGGACGGTCACTGCGCCAGGCGATGGTGGCGGCCCAGAGCCAGGCGAAGGCGTACAGCGGGTCGGTGGGCAGGCCGATCAGCAGCCAGGCGGCGACGAAGGCCACCGCCCAGATCGACATGGCGACGAACCGGCGGCGCCGGTTGTCCGGGGACGCCGGACCGGGTGGCGGCGCGGGCGGGGTGTCGGTGACGGTGGCGGTCATCGCCGTCCAGGTTAACGGCGCCGGTACGACGAACTCCGAGAGGGACGATGGCGCGGCCACTAGCAACTCGCTTGCTAGCTTAGTAACCCAGTTGCTAGTGTCCCCGCCATGTCGGTCTCCCGGATCCTGCTCGGCCTCCTCGAACCGAGGTCCCAACACGGCTACGTGCTGCGCCGCCGCTACGACGAGTGGTTCGGCAACAGCCGCCCGCTCAAGTCGGCGCAGGTCTACGCCACCCTCGGCCGGCTGGACCGGGACGGGCTGATCGACCTGGCCGGAGTGGCCAGCGGGGTCGGCCCGGACCGCCGGGTCTACGCGATCACCGAGGCGGGCGTCGGCGAACTCGACCGCTGGCTCGACGAGCCGGAGGTGCCCGAGGTGACCGGCAGCCGCCGGGTGCTCTTCGCCAAGGTGCTGATCGCGCTCTCCAGCGGCCGGCCGGCCGAGCCGATGCTCGACCGGCAGCGCCAGGCGCACCTGGCCCGGATGCGCGAGCTGCGCGCCCAGCGGCAGGCCGGCGACCTGCTCACCCAGCTCGACGCCGACTTCGAGATGTACCACCTCGACGCCGACCTCAAGTGGATCGACGGCGCCGTCGCCCGGCTCGCCCGGCTGGCCGCACTGGTGTCCCGCGCCGACGACGCGGAGAAGGAGTCCCGATGACACTCCAGGGCAGCAACCTGGCCCTCCGGTTCGGCCGGACCGTCGCGCTCGACGGCGCCGACGTGACCATCCCACCCGGCGAGATCGTCGCCATCATGGGACCGTCCGGCTCCGGCAAGTCGACCCTGCTGCACGTCCTCGCCGGCATCCTCCGCCCCGAGCACGGCGAGGTACGCCTCGACGCGCAGCGCATCGACAACCTCCCGGACGGCCGGCGCAGCCGACTCCGGCTCCGGTCGTTCGGATTCGTGCTCCAGTTCGGCGACCTGGTGCCGGAACTCTCCCTGCGGGAGAACGTCGAACTGCCGCTGCGACTGCTCGGCACGCCCCGGGCCCAGGCCCGGCGCCGGGGCGCCGAACTGCTCGGCCAACTGGCCGTGGCCGAGCTGGCCGACCGGCGCCCGGGGCAGGTCTCCGGCGGCGAGGCACAGCGCGCCGCCGTCGCCCGGGCACTGGCACACCGGCCCTCGGTGATCTTCGCCGACGAGCCGACCGGGGCGCTGGACAGCGCGGCCGGCGAGGTGGTGCTGGACGCGCTGACCGGGCTGGCCCGCAAGGAGGGCAGCTCGGTGGTGATGGTCACCCACGAGGCCCGGGTGGCGGCGTACGCGGACCGGACCGTCTTCCTGCGCGACGGCCGGGTAGCCGCGTGAGCCGGCCGGACGGCCCGTCGAAGCGGCCGGAAGGGGCGACGGCATGAGGCGGTGGATCTGGCTCGGACTGCGGCTCTCGGTCGGCTCCGGCCGGGGCGGGCTGCTGCGTACCGCGCTGATGTCGTCCGGGGCGGCGCTCGGCGTACTGCTGGTGCTGGCGTCACTGGCCACGGTCTCGGTGGCCGGGGCACAGCACGGGCGGGCCGAGGCGCGCACCCCGGTCCGCGAGGAGAACCCGGCCAGCCCGTCGGCGCTGCGGATCTACGACATCGAGGACGTGGTCGGCGGCCGGGTGCTCCGGCGTACCGCCGTGATCGGTGCCACCGCGACCAGCCCTCGCCCGCCCGGGGTGGCCGCGCTGCCCGCACCCGGGGAGATGGTGGTCTCGCCGGCCCTGCGCGACCTGCTCGCCACCGACGGAAGAGCGGCGGCACGCCTGCCCCAGCGGGTGATCGGCACGGTCGGCCCGGCCGGGCTGCTCGCCCCGGACGAACTGCTGGCCTACGTCGGGGCCGAACCGGTGACCGTGCCGGAGGTGGAGCGGATGCTCGACGAACACTGGCCGGTCACCGGGTTCGGTCACCCGCTGAACTACGCCCTCGGCCAGGGCGCCGGGCCGGACGTCTTCACCCCGGCCCGGATCCTGGCCGGCGCCTTCGGGCTCTTCGTACTGGTCCCGTTCGGCGTCTTCCTGGCCACCTGCGCCCGGCTCTCCGCCTCCACCCGGGACCGGCGGATCGCCGCGCTGCGGCTGCTCGGCGTCTCGGCCCGGCAGGCGACCCTGGTCAACGCGGTGGAGACCGGGGTGGTCACCCTCGGCGGCGCGCTGCTCGGGCTGGCCGCCTTCGCGATTCTCGCCCCGGTCTCGGCGGGCTGGCGGATCGGGCGGCTGCGCTGGTACGCCGCCGACCTCGCCGTACCGGTGCCGGTGGTCGTCGGGATGGTCGCGGTGACCGTGGCGTACGCGGTCGCCGTCGGCGTACTCGCCACCCGGTCCGCCCGGATCGACCCGCTGGCGGTACGCCGGGACGCGCCGCACCGCCGCCCCGGCGTCTGGCGGGTCCTCCCGCTGCTGGCCGGGCTCGCCGGTGCGGTACTGGCCGGCTGGTCCGGCCGGCACGAACCCACCCAGTCCGACGCCCTGCTCTTCGCCGTCTCGATGCTGCTCACCGGCCTTGCCCTGCCGCTCGCCCTACCCACCCTCGGGTACGCCGCCGCCGCGCTGGTCGCCCGGCTGCCGGGTACCCCGGTCTGGCTGGAACTGGCCGCCGCCCGGCTGCGGCACACGCCAGGGGTGGCACCCCGGCTGGTCGCCGCCTTCGCCGTGATGGTCTACGTCGCCGGGATGGGCTCGCTCGGCGTCAGCCTGATCGTCAACGATCGCGGCCTCAGCCCGACCAACGACCCGGCCGGACGCCGGATGTACCAGCTCCTCGGCCCGGGTCCGCTGCCCGCCGCGGAACTGCGGCAGCTCCCCGGCGTGCAGCTCGTCGACCTGGTCGGCGTGCCGGCGACCGTCTCCGGCGAGCCGGACTTCCTGGTCGTCGGCGACTGTGCCGACTTCACCGGCATGTTCGCGCTCGGCGCCGGGGAATCGTGTGTGGACGGCCGGACCTACCGGCTGGTGCACGAGTCCTTCTTCGGCGGGGCACCGCTGCCGCAGCCCGGCGCCGAGGTGGTCGCGCAAGGCGGGACCCGGATACCGGTGCCGGAGCAGATCCTGCACACCCGGATGCGGTTCGACGTCGGTATGGGCGGACCGATGCTGATCACCCGGCAGGCAGCGGTCGCCGCCACGCTGGAGGTACCGCCGTCGTCCTCGGTGCACCTGGTGGCGACCGATCCGGCCGCCGCCGACCGGGCCGCCCAGGTGCTGGCCGCCCGGGTGCCGACCCGCTATCTCGAAGGCGACCTCGGCGCCCGTCGCGGATTCGACGCGGAACTCCTGGTGACGCTGCTGGTCGCCGGGCTGACCCTGAGCTTCGTGCTCGGGATCGGGGCGTTCGCCGCCGCCGCGATCGACCGCACCGTGGAACGGCGCCGCGACAACGCCACGCTGGCCGTGGTCGGCACCAGCCCGCGCACCATCACCGCCGGAGAGGTCGGGTTCGGCACCCTGCCGCTGGTGATCGGGCTCGGCCTGGCCAGCCTGGCCACGATCATCATCGCGACCGTGCTCGCCGGCCTCTTCGACGTCGACCGAGCGCAGGTCTTCGACCGGGTCGCCCCGACGCTCTGGCTGGCCGGCGGGGCGCTGGTGGTCGGGGTGGTGCTGATCGCCGTACCGGCCTGGTTGACCCAGCGGATCACCGCCGAACAGCTCCGCCGACCCTGACCGGGCGAGGTGATCGGCGACAGCCGGTGCCCCCGCCCAGGCGGCCGGCGGCTCGGCTGCCGGCTCGGCTGCCGGCTCGGCCGCCGGCTCGGCCGCCGGCTCGGCCGGCGAGGAGTGCCCCACTCGGAGACTGTCCAGCTGCCCCGCTTGTGCGCCCACCACGGCTGCCGGTCGGCCGCACTCACCTGGACAGCAGAGGCGTAATCGATCGGTCGTAGCGCATCTGGTGTCCAGGTGACCGAGGACGGGCGGCGGCCCGCTTGTGCATCCACCCGGATGCGGGGCGGTGGCTCTCCCGGGGCACTGGCGGACGGCCCGGACTTCAGCCCACGAGTGTCGGAGCAGGGGCCGGGTGGCGACCGGCGGCCGGACCTGGCGATTCCGTCGGGAAACCCCTGGTCACGTACGGTTTCGACGGTCCGGGGAGCGGGCCGGCTGTGGACTGTCCGACAGTCGTCCGGCGTGTCGTCGCGTGTCGGCGTCAGCGGTCGGCCGAACATCTACGCTTTGCTGATGGATCAGGAACACCCGGCCGGACAGGCGCCGGAGTCAGCGTCGGACGGTTCGACGCAACCGCAGGTCAGCGCAGCCGCACCCGAAACACGCCCCGCCGCACCCGAAACACGCCCCGCCGCACCCGAAGCACGCCCCGCCGCGCCCGAGTCACGCCCGGCCGCGTCCGAGTCACAGAGCGTGTTTCCGCCGGGCCTGACCGCCCGGGTCGAGCTGACCGTCACCGACGTCGACACCGCGCAGGCGGTCGGCTCCGGCGACGTGCCGGTGCTGGGTACCCCCAGGGTGCTGGCGCTGGCCGAGGCGGCCACCGTCGCCGCCACGGCGAGCCGGCTACCGACCGGGATGACCACCGTCGGGATGCGGGTCGAACTCGACCACCGGGTGCCGACCCCGGTCGGCCGGACCGCCGTGGCGCAGGCCCGGTTGGCCAAGGTCGACGGGCGCCGGCTGCTCTTCGAGGTGGCTGTCACCGAGGGCGCGACGACGGTGGCCGAGGGCCGGGTCGAACGGGTCCTGGTGGACCGGCACCGCTTCGTCGAGCGGGCGCAGCAGGGCCCGGCATGACCGCCACCGTGGGCCTCGCCTTCACCGAGGTCGCCGACCGGGTGTACGTGCTGCGCCAGCCGCTGCTCGACGTCAACGTGACCCTGGTGGTCGGCGACGGTGGTGCGCTGGTGGTGGACACCCTCTCCACCGCCGGCCAGGCCGCCGAGCTGCTCGCCGCCGTCCGGAGGCTCACCGCCGACCCGCTGGTGGTGGTCAACACGCACCACCACTTCGACCACTGCTTCGGCAACGCGGCACTGGCCGCAGCCGGTCCGGTGCCGATCTACGCCCACGAGGAGACCGCCCGGCTGCTGCGCGAACAGCCCGCGCTGGTGCGCCGGCAGGCGTACGACGAGGTGCTGCCCGCCGATCCCGGGCTCGCCGCCGAACTCGCCCGGACCACGGTGCTCGCCCCCACCCACCCGGTACGCCAGGAGGCCACCATCGACGTCGGCGGCCGGGCGGTGCTGCTGCGGCACCTCGGACGCGGGCACACCGAGGGTGACCTGGTGGTGCAGGTGCCGGACGCCGACGTGCTGGTCGCCGGTGACCTGATCGAGCAGAGCGGCCCGCCGGCCTTCGAGGACGCCTTCCCGCTGGAGTGGGTGGAGACCGTCACCGCGCTGCTGCGCCTGCTCACCCCGGGCAGCGTGGTGGTCCCCGGGCACGGCACGGTGGTCGACACCGAATTCGTCCGGGTCCAGCACGACGACCTGGCCACGATGAGCTGGCTGATCCGCAACGGGGACGCGGACCGGGCTCCCGCCGAGCGGGTCGCCCAGCGCACGCCGTTCGGCCCGGAGGCCGGCCTCGCCGCCGTCCAGCGCGGCTACGCCGAACTGCGCGGCGACGGCTGACCGGCCGGCGTCCGCACGAGTCGGGTCAGTCGGGGAAGCGGCGGGCGACCTGGGCCCGGGTCGGCATCGAGACCGCGCCGCCCGGAGACTCGCAGACCAGTCCGGCGACCCGGAGCGCGTAGCCGACCCGCTCGGACCAGCCGGCCGCGTCGACCGGGAGCCCGTCGGCGAGCAGGTCGGCGATCAGGGCCGCCATCACCGAGTCGCCGGCGCCGGTCGCGTCCACGGCCTCGACCGCCGGCGCCGGCAGGCGTACCCCGGTGGTGCCGGCGGCGGTCGAGACCAGCGCGCCGCGCGGTCCGAGGGTGACCACGACGGTGCCGGCGCCGAGGTCGTGCAGCCGCCCGGCGGCGGCCTCGGGGACGGTGTCGCCGTAGAGCACCTCCGCGTCGGCCAGGCTCAGTTTGACCAGGTCGGCGGAGGCGACGAACTCGGCCACCACGGCCCGGAGCCCGGCCACCGCGGCCTCGTCCGGCAGCAGCCGGGGTCGGACGTTCGGGTCGAAGACCCGCAGGCCGGTGGCGAGCGTCCAGGCCCGCCGGGCGGCGGCCAGCACCGGCGGGCAGAGCAGCACGATCGAGCCGGCGTAGAGCACCGAGGCGCCCTCGACCAGGGGTACGTCGAGATCCTCCGGCCCGAGCAGCCCGTAGGAGAGCGGCTCGCCGTAGAACCGGAAGTCGGGTTCCGCCCCGGCGAAGGTGGCCACCGCCAGCGCGGTCGGTACGGGGCGGACCACCACGCCCCGCCGGCCGACCCCGGCGCCGGCCAGGAAGTCGGCGATCCGCCCGGCGAGTACGTCGTCGCCGAGCGAGCCGGCGAACTCCACCTCGGCACCGAGCCGGGCCGCCCCGACGGCCACGTTCAGCGGCGCCCCGCCGATCGCCTGCCGGTAGACGGGCTGCCCGTCGTACTCGCCGTCGAGCAGGTCGACGAGGGCCTCGCCGAGCACCACCGCGTATCCCATCCGAACCTCCCGACCCGCACCGCCGTCCGTGCCGACCCGGGCCGGCCGGCACCGGCGGGTTCCGGTGTATCCCCCTGACCCTGGCACACCGCCGCTCCCGTCGTACCCGCCGGGCAGACTCCGCCGGCATGACGGAAGCGCACGAGATCGTTCCGGGGTACCGGGCCGTGTGCGGGGCGCGGGCCCGGGAGCAGGTCGGCCGGACGTCCGACCCCGACATCCGTCAATCCGCCTGGAAACTTTTCATCGAGAGATTCCTATTGCCTCGGCGCCGGGTTCCGTGATGCGATTGCCCGTACCGAGCCAGTGCGGGGGCTGACGCGCTGTGCCGGGTGCCGGCAAGGGGCCACGCGAAGGGCACACATCCGTGATCGGACTGTGCGCCGTGTCGCCCGTCTGCCATCCGGCAGATACCAGCCCACCACCTCTGGCGGGGCGGACCGGCGATACCGCAACCAGTGTCGGAAGCGGGCGCCCGCCGTGTCGCGGGTCCCCCGCAGGTCGTCCGCAGCGTCGGTTACCCGCTGCGACACTGCCCCCAGAAGGAGAACTCGGTGAAACGTCTACGCAGGATCGCGGCCCTCGGCGCCGTGGCCGCGCTCACCGCCGGTGTCATCACGGTGGTCAATCCCACTCCGGCCGTCGCGCACGGTGCCGCCATGGCGCCGGGCAGCCGTACCTTCCTCTGCTGGAAGGACGGGCTCAGCCCGCAGGGCGACATCAGGCCCAACAACCCGGCCTGCGCGGCCGCGGTCGCGCAGAGCGGGGCCAACTCGCTCTACAACTGGTTCAGCGTGCTCCGCTCGGACGCGGGCGGCCGGACCACCGGCTTCGTCCCGGACGGGCAGCTCTGCAGCGGCGGCAACAGCAGCTTCAGCGGCTACAACCTGGCCCGCAACGACTGGCCGCTGACCCACCTGACCGCCGGCGGCAACTTCAACTTCAAGTACAGCAACTGGGCCCACCACCCCGGCACGTTCTACTTCTACGTGACCCGGGACGGCTTCAGCCCGACCCGGGCGCTGAACTGGAGTGACCTGGAGGCGACGCCGTTCCTGACGGTGACCAACCCGCCGCAGCAGGGCGCGGTCGGCACCAACGATGGCCACTACTACTTCAGCGGGCGGCTGCCGACCGGCAAGAGCGGCCGGCACATCATCTACTCCCGCTGGGTCCGCTCGGACAGCCAGGAGAACTTCTTCGGCTGCTCCGACGTGGTCTTCGACGGCGGCAACGGCGAGGTCACCGGGGCCGGCCCGGGTGGCAGCAACCCGACCAACCCGCCGACGAACCCGCCGACCAACCCGCCGACCGGCAACCCGACGAACCCGCCGACCAACAACCCGGGCACCGGTGCCTGCACCGCGACGTACCGGTCGACCGGTAGCTGGAGCGGTGGCTTCCAGGCCGAGGTGACGGTCCGGAACAGCGGCACCGCCACGCTGGGCGGCTGGACGGCCGGCTGGATCTGGGCGAACGGCGAGACCATCGGCAGCCTGTGGAACGGTACGCACACCCAGAGCGGCAGTACGGTGACAGTCCGGAACGTCGCCCACAACGGCAGCCTCGCCCCCGGTGCGAGCGCCACCTTCGGTTTCGTCGGCAGCGGCAACACCAGCGGTGCCCCGACGCTGACCTGCACCAGCTCGTAACCACCCCGCGGAACGCGACGGGCCCGGCGTCGGCGGCGCCGGGCCCGTTCGCTGCCCGCTTCGGGAATCGACCGGGTGGTCAGCGCACCATCGAGCCGACCACCGGCTTGGTGAGCAGCGCCGACTGGTTGCGCTGGATGCCCGGGTCCAGGGTGCGGGCCACGAAGATGGCGTGCCAGACACAGAAGATCAGCACGGTCCAGATCTTGCGGGAGTGGTCGGCCTCGCCCCGCTGGTGCTCGTCGAGCAGCCGCATCGCGTACGAGAGGTCGAGCAGCTCACCGGCGCCGGAGATCGAGAAGATGTGCCGGGCCCACTCGTACATCTCGCCGGCCAGCCAGACCCGGGTCGGGGTCGGGAAGCCGAGCTTGCGCCGGTTGACGATGGCCGGCGGCACCACGCCCTGCAACGCCTGCCGCATCGCCCACTTCGTGGCGTCGGAGCGGGGCGGCAGCTTCAGGTCCACCGGGATGCCGGCGGCGACCTCGAAGACCTCTCGGTCGAGGAAGGGCACCCGCACCTCCAGCGAGTGCGCCATCGAGATCCGGTCCGCCTTGACCAGGATGTCGCCGCGCAGCCAGGTGTAGAGGTCGACGTACTGCATCTTGGTCACGTCGTCCAGCTCGGTGCACTCGGCGTAGATCGGCGCCGTGACGTCGGTGTAGCGGACGGCCGGGTCGTAGCGGCGGAGCAGCTTCTGCTTCTCCTCCTCGGTGAACATCCGGGCGTTGCCGTAGTAGCGCTGCTCGATCGGGGTGGTGCCGCGCTCCAGGAAGCTCTTCCCCTTGACCCCCTGCGGGATCGCCTTGGAGACCGCCCGCAGCCCCTTCTGCACCCCGCCGGGCAGGCCGTTGACGGTGCCGAGCGAGAGCGGCTCCCGATAGATCGTGTACCCGCCGAAGAACTCGTCCGCGCCCTCGCCGGAGAGCACCACCGTGACGTGCTCGGCGGCCTTCTTGGCGACGAAGTAGAGCGGCACCAGGGCCGGGTCGGCGACCGGGTCGTCCAGGTGCCAGACGATCTTCGGCAGCGCCTCCATCATGTCCCGGGGGCCGATCTTGGTCGGGATGGTGGTGACCCCGAGGTGCCGGGCCGAGTCCTGGGCCACCTCGATCTCGGAGTAGCCGGGCACGTCGTAGCCGACGGTGAAGGTGAGGATGTTGGGGTTGAACTCCCGGGCCAGCGCCACCACCGCGGTCGAGTCGATGCCGCTGGAGAGGAAGCAGCCCACCGGCACGTCGGCCCGCATGTGCATCCGGACGCTCTCCCGCAGCGTCTCCCGGATCCGGTCGTAGAGCTTCTGCGGCTCCTGGACCGGAGCGGGCCGGAACACCGGCCGGTACCAGCGGCGCACCTCGATCTGCCGGCCCGGGCTCCAGGTGAGGTACTCCCCCGAGCCGATCCGGTTGATCCCCTGGTGCAGGGTGCCGGGCTCGGGGACGTACTGCAAGGTCAGGTAGTGCGACAGGTTGGCGGTGTCCACCCCGGCGTCACCGGCGTGCGCCGAGGGCGCGAACGGCAGCAGCGCCTTCTTCTCCGAGGCGAGGTAGACCCCGTCCCGGGTCTGGAGGTAGTGCAGCGGCTTGATCCCGAAGTAGTCCCGGGCGCCGAAGGCGCGGCGCTGCTGCCGGTCCCAGATCACGAAGGCGAACATCCCGCGCAGCCGGGTGAGCACCTGCTCTCCCCAGTAGTGGAAGCCGGCGACGATCACCTCGCCGTCACCGGCGGTGGCGAACTGGGCGCCGTAGTCCCGGGCCAGCTCCTCGCGCAGCTCGATGTAGTTGTAGATCTCGCCGTTGAAGGTCAGCAGGTAGCGGCCGCCCGCGTACGGCAGCGGCTCGTGGCTGGACGCCACGTCGATGATCGAGAGCCGTTTGTGTGCGAAAACGGCGTCGGTGTACCCGTCCGGGGTGGAAATCACCTCTACGCCGGTCTCGTCCGGTCCCCGGTGGTGCAGGCATTCCAACGCACCGGCCAGGGCGTCTCGGTGTGCGCCGGCGTTGCCGTGCGCGCTGAAGAAGGCCAGGAGTCCGCACATGGCGGTCATCTTTCCACGCGGACCCGTCCGCTGTGCCGGCACCGCCACCGAGACCGACCGCTCCGGGCACGGTACGGTCGGGGCACGCCAGAAGCGCAGATCAGGTCAGCCGGACGAGGGACAGGGTCGCCAGCCGGCGGGAGTCGTCGATCCCCGCCGTACGCCGACCGGACCTCGCGAGGACCGGGCCGGACGAGGGAGGAGCGGCGATGTCAGACGAGCACACCGACATCACGGCGGAGCCGGCAGAGGTGGAGACGGCCCGGACGGAGTCACACGACCCGGACTTCCCGGAGAAGTTCCTCGAGTTCATGTGGCAGGGCTGGCGGGACAGCACCCTGCCGGTCGGCCCCCGGCCCGAGGTGCCCAACCACGCCAAGCGCCGGGCGGCGCTCTCGGCGGCCCTGCCCGGCGAGACCCTGGTGATCCCGACCGGCCCGGAGAAGGTACGCGCCAACGACACCGCCTACCGGTTCCGCCCCGGCAGCGACTTCGTCTACCTCACCGGCGACCACGATCCGGACGGCGTGCTGGTGATGCGCCCGAACGGCTCCGGCCACGACGCGGTGCTCTACATGCGCCCCCGCTCCTCGCGGGAGACCGACGAGTTCTTCCGCAGCCGCAACGGCGAACTCTGGGTCGGCCGCCGGCACACCCTGACCGAGAAGTCGACCGAGCTGGGCATCGAGACCGCGCCCCTGTCCGAGCTGCCGGAGGCGCTGGCCGACTGCGCCCCCGGTCGGACCCGGGTGCTGCGCGGGCTGGACCCGGCGGTGGACGGCGCGGTGCGGCCGTACGAGCCGCCGAAGAGCGGAGCGACCGAGGACTCCGACGCCCGACTCGGCCGGGACCGGGAGCTGGCCGCGCTGCTCTCGGAACAGAAGCTGGTCAAGGACGAGTGGGAGATCGCCCAGCTCCAGGAGGCGATCGACGCCACCGTACGCGGCTTCGAGGACGTCGCCCGGGTGCTGCCGGCCGACCGCCCGGTCAGCGAGCGGCTCCTGGAGGGGGTCTTCGGGCTGCGGGCCCGGCACGACGGCTACGACGTCGGCTACAACTCGATCGTCGGTGCCGGCGAGCACGCCACGATCCTGCACTGGATCCACAACACCGGCATCACCCGGCCGGGCGAGCTGCTGCTGATGGACATGGGCGTGGAGGGGCGGCACCTCTACACCGCCGACGTGACCCGGGTGCTGCCGGTCTCCGGCAGCTTCTCCCCGCTGCAACGCCAGGTCTACGACATCGTGTACGCGGCCCAGCAGGCCGGCATCGACTTCATCCGGCCCGGGGTGACCTTCAAGGACGTGCACCGGACCTGCATGCGGGTGCTCGCCGAGGGGCTCGCCGAGCTGGGTCTGCTGCCGGTCAGCGTGGACGAGGCGATGGACGAGACGTCGATGGTCTACCGCCGGTGGACGCTGCACGGCTTCGGGCACATGCTCGGGCTCGACGTGCACGACTGCGCCAACGCCCGCAAGGAGAGCTACCGGGACGGCACCCTCGGCGAGGGGTACGTGCTGACCGTCGAGCCGGGGCTCTACTTCCAGCCCGAGGACGACCTGGTCCCGGCCGAGCTGCGCGGGATCGGCATCCGGATCGAGGACGACGTACTCGTCACGGCGGACGGCGCGGTCAACCTCTCGGCCGGGCTGCCCCGGCGGGCCGACGAGGTGGAGGCGTGGCTGGCCGCCCAGCGCGACGCCGGGTTCCGGCTGCCCGGCTGAACCGACCGGCTTCCCGTCGCCGGTCGGGACCCGTCCCGGCCGGCGACGGCCTCCCGGTGCAGGGAAAAGTCTCGATCATTTCACGTTCGCTGCGGGCAGACCGCGACGGTACGATAGCGCTGCGTCGTCGCACCGGACAGCAGGAGAGGTGTGGTGCCCGGAAACAACCTCGGCGAGCCGCCCCGCGCACCGACCAAGAGTGTGCTCAGACTGGTGTTCGCGCTCGCCGGAGTGGTCGCCTTCGTCTGTGGCTACCTCGGGCTCTCCCAGCACATCGAACGGACCGGCGGCTACGGCTCCGACCCGTTCGACCTGATCTACTACGACCTACAGCTCTTCGTGCTCGGCGCGCCGCCGCTGGACGACGGCGGGCCGTTTCCGGCGCTGCTGAACTTCGCCCGGTTCGCCGCACCGGCGGTCACCGCGTACGCCCTGGTGGAGGCCTGCCGGCTGCTCTTCGCCACCGAGCTGCGCCGGCTGCGCGACCGCAACGCCCGGGGGCACGTCATCGTCTGCGGCGACGGCCTGGTGGCGGACACCCTGGCCCGCCGGCTCCAGGCCGCCGGCCACCGGGTGGTGGCCGTCCGCTCCGACGTCACGACGCCGTCCGGCTCCGGCCAGGTGGCGCGGGCCGCCCGGGACCCGAGCGTGCTGCGCGGCGCCGGCATCGGCCGGGCCAGGGCCGTCTACGCGTGTACCGACGACAGCGCCACCAACGCCGCGATCGGGCTGGCCGCGGCCCGGCACGGCCGTTCCCCGCTGACCGTGTACGCCCAGGTCGCCGACCCGGAACTCTGCCTCGCGTTGCAGGCCCGGCACCTGGGCCTGGCCCGGCACCCCGGCGCCCGGCTGGACTTCTTCAACATCGACGACCTGGCCGCCCGGAAGCTCTTCGCCGAGGACCCGTTGACCGCCGTGGACGGCCGGCCGCCCCGGGTGGTGGTGCTCGGCGCCACCGCGTTCGGCCGGGCGGTACTGGTCGAGCTGGCCCGGCGCTGGCGGGTACGCGACCCGCACGGCGCCCGGCTGGTACCCCTGGTCCTGGTCGACGAGGCGGCGACCGAGGCGGCGGCCCAGCTCACCCACCGCTATCCGTTCCTGTCCCGGGTCTGCCGGATCATCCCGCTCGACGGCGGCCTCGGCGAGCTGCTCGGCCAGCTTCCCCGGGCCGGCTTCCCGCTCCCGCCGGACCGGGTCTTCATCTGCTACGACGACGAGGAGCGGGCGCTGAAGACGGCGCTCACCGCCGAGCAGCTCTGGCACGGCGGGCCCGGCTCGATGGTGGTCCGGCTGGACCGGCTGGCCAACCTGCGGGAGGCGTTCGGCAGCGGGACCGGCCTCGGCGTCCTCGACGACCTCTCCGGCGCGCTCCGGCTCTACGGCGTGGTGCACGCCGCCTGCGACCCGGCGCTGATCGGGGACGACCTGGTGGAACGGCTGGCCCGGGTGATCCACGAGAGTTACGTGGTGGCCCGGCGCCGGCACGGTGAACGGCCCGGTGGCAACCCCGCGCTGGTGCCCTGGGAGGAGCTGCCGGAGTCGTTGCGCCGGGCCAACCGGGCCCAGGCCAAGGACATCGGCCGCAAGCTGCGGGAGCTCGGCTGCGCCCTGTCGCCCCGGGTCGGGCCGGGCGACGAGCACGCCCTGGAGGAGCCCGAAATCGAGCGGCTGGCCATCCTGGAGCACCAGCGCTGGCTGGCCGAGCAGGTGGCGAGCGGCTGGCGGTACGCGCCACACCGGGACGACGAGCGACGACTCCATCCGGCGTTGAGCCCCTGGGAGGATCTACGGGAAGATCTCCGGGAGCGTAACCACGAGGCGGTCCGGGAACTCCCGGTCATCCTGGCCGACGCGGGCTTCCGGATCGTCCGCGTCGGGCACGCGTAACCACGAACGGACGGTGCTGGATGGCCCGCATCGGTGTCACCGGGCACGTAGTGCTCGCCGACGGCACGGCGGAGCTGGTCTACGCCCGGCTGACCGAGGAGCTGCGCCCGTACGCCGGGCCGGAGCTGCACGGGATCACCTGCCTCGCCGACGGCGCCGACCAGATCTTCGCCCGGGCGGTACTCGACAGCGGCGGGAGCTTCGAGGCGGTGATCCCGGCCCGGGACTACCGGCAGCGGTCGGTACGGGCGCACAACCTGCCCGCCTTCGACGAGCTGCTGCGCCGGGCCACCTCGGTGTCGTACATGCCGTTTCCGCGCTCGGGGCGGGCGGCGTACCTGGCGGCGAGCCTGGAGATGCTGCGCCGGTGCGAGCGGCTCTTCGCGGTCTGGGACGGCAACCCGTCGGCGGACGTCGGGGACACCGCCGACGTGGTCCGGGCGGCGCAGTCCCGGGACCTGCCGGTGACCGTACTCTGGCCGGCCGGCGCCCGCCGGCTGAAACTCTGAGCCGGCCGGCGCCCGCCGCCGCTGAAACCCGGCGCCGGTCAGCGTCGGCTGACGGCGTCGTCGGCGGTGAGCAGGGCGCGGGCCAGCGGGGTGAGCGTGTGGTGGGCCGCCTTGCCGTGCCGGGTGGTCCGCAGCAGTCCGGCGTCGCGGAGCACGCTGGCGTGCTGGGACGCGGACGGGGTGCTGATGCCGGCCCGGCGGGCCAGATCGGTGGTGTTCGCCCCGACCATGGCGGCCCGGAGCACCGCCGCCCGGGAGCGCCCGAGCAGCGCGGTCAGCGGATCCCCGGTGGCCGCGGCGGCGCCCAGCGCGTACGCCGGAACCGGCCGGTGCCCGGGCGCACGACCGCCGGGGGTGCGGGGCCGGCGTACCGGATAGGCCAGCACCACCGAGTCGGGTTGCCCGCCGACCCAGAGCTTCCGGGCGGCGACCGAGGGCACCAGCAGCAGGCCGGCGCCGTTCGGCCGCAGGTCCAGGTCGATGCTGGAGGAGACCGAGAGCACCGGGTTACGCCATGCCGCCCACGGGTCGAACATCGCCAGCAGCGCCTCCACCCCGCCGGTGGCCAGGGCACGGCCGCGCTCGTTGACGTCGAGCCGGACCACCGACTCCCAGGCGGTCAGCTCGGCGCGTACCCGCCGGTCGTAGTAGCCGCGCACCGCCGCCGCCAGGCTGCGGGCCCGGCGCGCCGAGGTGGTGAGCAACCAGGCGAGGGCGCCCTCCAGGGTCCGGTCCTCGGTCAGCGGGGCGAGCAGGTCGGCCGACTCGGGCCGGAGGGCCGGCGTCGACCTCCGCCGGACGCCCCACGCCGCGTCGGTCGCCTCGGTCAGCTCACGCAGCCAGCCGGCGAGTTCCGGCCCGGCCACCGGACCCGCCGCGTCGTCGGCCGGGGACCCGGCGAGGCTGACGAAGACCTCGTACAGCGGGAGGGGCGCGGGTGCGATCCGGGTCCGGGCGATGTCCTCGGGGCCCAACCAGATCCGGATCATCACCACCTCCACGCCTGGAGCCGAGCGGCACCGCACGGCTGATGTCTGATCACGAGACGCGGTCACCCCGCCGCCCAGTTGTCGGCTCTCCGGACGGTTTGGACCCAGTCAAAAGCATTGCCGCGACGGGCTGATCGGCTCGTAACTGGGAGCAGGAGCCGGCCGGTGATGGTCCGGTCCGGCCGGACGACGACCGTCGCGCCCGGCGAGGTCACGCCGCCGGCGGTGCCCGAGGTGCGGCGTCGATGTGAGGGAGTCTTCATGCCGGTGTCCAGACGGATGACCTGGAGCGCGGCGGCGCTGGCCGCCGTACTCGCCGCGACGGGGTGCAGTGGCGGCGGCGAGGACCCGAGCACCTCGGACGCCGACGCGGTGGTGCGGATCGGCATCGCCGAGCCGCAGCACCTGATCCCGTCGAACGCGACCGAGAGCGCCGGGGCGCAGGTGCTGGCCGCCCTCTACACCCCGCTGGTCGACTTCGACGAGAACAAGAAGCCGTTCGAGGTGGCGGCGGAGTCGATCGAGTCGACCGACAACAAACTGTGGACGGTGAAGCTGAAGAGCGGGTACACCTTCCACAACGGAGAGCCGGTCAACGCCGACAGCTACATCAACGCCTGGAACCACGCGGCGTACGGACCGAACGGCCACGGCGGGGCGTACTTCTTCGGCAAGGTCCAGGGGTACGACGACCTCCAGTCGACCGATCCGGACGGCGAGGGTCCGCAGAAGGCTCCGGAGCCGAAGGCGAAGAAGCTGACCGGCCTGCAGAAGGTCGACGACCTCACCTTCACCATCACCCTCTCCGCGTCGTTCGCCGAGTTCGAGTCGGTGCTCGGCTACCACGTCTTCGCGCCGCTGCCGAACGCCGCGTGGGCCTCGGACGGGGTGTTGAAGGAGGGCTTCGAGCAGGCCCCGATCGGCAACGGGCCGTTCAGGATGAAGGGGAGCTGGCAGCACGACAGCCGGATCGAGGTCGAGCGCTACGACGCGTACCCCGGCCCGAAGCCCAAGATCGGCGGCGTGGTCTTCCAGATCTACCAGGAGCTGGCCGCCGACTACGCCGACCTGCTCGCCGGGAACAACGACGTGACCAGGCAGGTGCCGACCGAGGCGCTGGGCACCGCGCCGGGCGACCTGGGCGACCGGTTCAAGAAGAGCCCGCTGTCGTCGTTCCAGTTCCTCGCCTTCCCCACCTTCCAGCCGGAGTTCGCCAGGGCCGAGGTACGCAAGGCGATCTCGATGGCGATCGACCGGGACGAGATAGTGAAGTCCGTCTTCAAGGACTCGCAGACCTCGGCGCGGTCCTTCGTCTCCCCGCTGCTCGCAGGTGCCCGGCCGGACACCTGCGGCGAGGCGTGCCAGTTCGATCCGGCGAGGGCGAAGGCCGACTACCAGGCGGCCGGCGGACCGGCCCGGTTGCAGATCTCCTTCAACGGCGACGGCGGCCACCAGGAGTGGGTGGAGGCCACCTGCAACCAGCTCTCCAACAACCTCGGCGTGAAGTGCAGCAGTACTCCGGAGGCGAGGTTCGCCGACCTGCTCAACAAGGTGGAGGCGAAGACGCCGGTCGGGATGTTCCGGATGGGCTGGTCGATGGACTACCCGTCGATGCAGAACTACCTCGGGCCGATCTACACCACCGACGGGTCGTCGAACTACTACGGCTTCAGCAACGCCGAGTTCGACCGGCTGGTCGCCGAGGGTGAGCGGGCGCCGAACCAGGAGGCGGCGATCAAGAAGTACCAGGAGGCGGAGCAGATCCTGGCCCGGGAGATGCCGGTGATCCCGCTCCGGTTCGGCCAGAACAACTTCGGCCACTCGACCCGGGTCAGCAACGTCGAGATGGACGCGTTCGGCCAGGTCGACCTGCTGAAGATCGAGGCGACCGGCTGACCGGTGCCGACCCGGCCGTCGGGGACGTACCCGACGACGGCCCGTCCCTCCGCCGCTGGTGCCGCCGGCGGCGGAGGGACGGCGCTCGGCCGGCTACCGGGGTCTCATCCGCCGCACTGCCAGGTGTAGTCGCGGCTGACGACCGGGGCGCTCGGCCCGTGGTAGGCGCCGCCGACCACCAGCCCGTTGTCGCTGATGACACTCGCGTCGAGGTGCCTCGGCCAATCCTCCGCGCCCGGCGGCGTCGGCAGCCGGCGGACCGTGCCGTCCGGGGCCACCACCAACTGGCGGTCCTTCGGGGTCGAGACGATCATCCATCCCCCGGCGTTGACGGCCATGCTGAAGACGCCCTCGGTGTCGATGCGGGGATAGACGTCGAGCTTTCCGGTGCGGACGTTCCAGCGCATCAGCGGGGTCGGCGACTGCGCGTCGCCGGGCGCGACGAACCCGGTGACCCAGTCGCCGCTGACGTGCCAGCCGGAGGTCCGGGTGATCCCGGGCGGCAGTTGCAGGTCGGCGGCGCTGCCGTCGGGCCGCCAGATCCGGATCCGGGACATCCCGTGCGCGCCGACCACGGTGCCGTCCCGGGTCACCCCCAGCACCTCGCCGCCGTTTTCCGGGGTGCTCAGCGGCCACGGGCCGCCGGTGCCGTCCGACCGCCAGAGCACGGGTACGGCGACGCTGACCGTCTCACCGATCGGCGGTATCCGGTAGGCGTGCCCGACGATGTCGCCCTGCGGGGTGATCGCCCCGACCCGGGCCGCGTCGTAACCGGAGAGCAGTGGCAGCCGGTGGACCTGGCCGTCCCGGTAGACCCAGCCGAACTCCCGCTCACGCCCCTCGCCCTGGTTGTCGTTCCCGGTGCCGGCCACCACACCGTCGGCGTTCACCACCGGGGATCCGCGACGTGAGCCGTTCGGCACGTGGAAGACTTTCGGCGTGCCCCGATCCCACAGCACCTGCTGTCCTTCGGCGCGCTGCGCTACCCGTCCGGCCGCAATCGCGATCCTGCCGACGATGAACCGTCCGCTCGGGTCGATCCCCTCGACGTGCACCTGACGGGCTTCGGTCGGCAGCACGAGGGGGGCGATGTCGCAGCTCAGCGTCTCGTCGCTGATGGTCACCGGCACGGTCCGCACCTGCGCGGTCACGGTGCCGATCGGGCCGGGCGAGATCGACGGGACGGGGCGGGCCGGCTCCGGCCGGACCTCCCCGCCCCGGCCCAGCACCACCGTGGCCGTCCCGATCACCCCGAGCAGCGCCACCGCCGCCACCGTGGCTGCCGCGCCCCGGCGACGTCGCTCGGCCCGGCGCCCCTGCCGGACGGCCTCGCCGATGTCGGCCCTGCTCGGCGGCACCGCCGCCTCGCGCAGCAGTGTGTGCAGCGCCCGCGCCGTCTCCTGGTCGTCTTCGATAGGCATGATCTCCCCCTCAGCGCTCTGCGGTGCCGGTGCCGGACTGCTGGACGTCGAGGTGGCGCCGGAGTGCCGCCAGCCCCCGTGCGGTGTGGCTCTTGACGTTGCCGGTGGAGGTGTTCAGCACGGCCGCCACCTCCTGCACCGACATGTCGCAGGCGAAGCGCAGCACCAGGACGGCCCGCTGCGCCCCGGTCAGCTCGCCGAGCAGCCGCTGGACGGTGTCCCGGTCCTCGACGCTGGCCGCCGGCGCCGCCGGCCGGTCGGGCGGCTGAAACATCAGCCGTACCCGGGCCCAGGGTCCGCGTACCTCGTCGAGGTGCTTGCGGACCAGGATCCGGTGCACGTACCCGTCGAGGTTGTCGACCGCCCGGGCCCGCCGCCAGTGCCGGTACAGGGCGGTGATGGTGCTCTGCACGATGTCGTCGGCACGGTGCGTGTCACCGGACAGCAGGTACGCGGCCCGGTGCAGCGCGGGCAGCCGTGCGGTGACGTACTCCACGTACTCGGTCTCGCAGTCGGCACGCATGCCGCTCCTCTCTGGATGCTCCGCACCGATGACGGGCGACAGCCGTTCGGGCGTTGCAGTCGGGAGGAGTCGGAGCGAACGGCATGTAACGGGCATCTATCCGCCGGGCCGCCGTCGGTTCTCCAGCGGCGGGGCCACCGTCGGGGTCAGGAGCGGCGGGGCCGCCATTCGCCGTAGTAGGGGCCGCCCCGCTCGACCGGCAGCCGCGCCGCCTCGGCCGCCGCCAGCAACCGCTCGCCGAACGGGTCGGACCGCTGGTGCGGGCGGGCCTCGATGCGCAGCCAGGCACCGTCCCTGGTCCGGACGTGGTAACCGAGGATCCGGCCGCCGAAGAGCTTGCCCTGGGCGGCGATCCAGAGCACGATCCGGTCGATCTCGTGCCAGTAGACCGCCCGGGGCCGGCGCCGGGTGCCGTGCACCAGGCCGTGGCTGAACAGGTCGGTCCGGACCTTCCTGGTCGGCAGGACCAGCAGCGCCACCGGCACGAGTACCACCGTGACCACCACGAGCAGCACCGCGACGAACGCCAGCCGCCGCAGGGCGACGGTGTCGAGCAGCCAGCCGACGCCGAGGGCGATCCCGACCAGGCCGGCAACGCAGACCAGCACCACGCCGAAGGTGCCGGCCGGACTCTCCCCGGTCCGGGAGACCAGGTGTTCGCCGAGCTGGTACCGCCGGGCCAGCTCCGTCACCCGTTCCGGCGGTACGTCCGGCGGCGGCACCCGGCTGGTCCAGTCCCCGCCCCTGGCCTTGATCAGCGCGAAGCTGCCGACCGTGAGGACCAGACCCGCGGCGCCCAGCCCGAGCGCGGCCGGGCCGACCCCGGGGCCGAACCAGGCGGTACCGACCCCGCCGCAGCAGGCCAGCAGGCCGACGCCGAACGCGAGCAGGGTCAGGTAGCCGACCGCCGGCATCGCGGTCGCCGGGGCGTCGCCGGAGCCGCCGGACCCGTCCGGCGGTTCATCGGTCACCTTCTCGGGCATCGCCGGATCCTACGCCGCCGCCCGTTCCATCCACTGTGGGCGGTGCGGCGGCCGGTTCCTGCCAGGCGGCCCGCAGGTCCCGGCGGGTCTCGGTCCACCACTGCCGCAGCTCCGCCCACCACTGGGCGAATCCGGAGCCGATGTCCCGGGCCGCCTGGTGCAGGCCGGGGTCGTCGGCGTGCGCACCGATCCGTTCCGCCAGTACGCAGGCCCAGAGCGGCGGGACGAGGGCGAGGGCGATCAGCGGCAGCGGCCACCAGCCGGTGCCGGCGTACCCGACGAGCAGCCCGAGCAGCGCGGTCGAGACGAGCAGACCGAGACCGAGGGCGGTACGCAGCAGCCGGGGCACCAGTCGCAGGCAGCGCCACGGCGTACGCCCGGCCGGCGCCAGCACCCGGAACTGGACGGCGACGACGGCCACGGCCAGCAGGGCGGCGGCCAGCCGGCCGAGGATGCCGGCCAGGGCGGGCAGCGGCCCGGCCGCGAGCGGCGCGGCGACGGCCAGCAGGACGGCACCGCCGGAGAGCCAGCGACACGGGCCGGTCAGCGCCCGGCGCAGCGGCCAGACCATCGCCACCGGGTCGGGATCGGCGGGGTGTTGGGCGGCGACCGCGCGCAGGATTCGCATCGAGCGGCCGACCCGCCACCGGTCCGCGTCGAGCATCGCGAGCAGCCGCCGGCCGTGGGCGTTGTCGGGCTCGTGCCGCAGGGCCGCCCGGACCGCCTGCTCGGCGGCGCCCCGGTTGCCGGCGTCCCGCTCCAGGGCGGCCAGGGTCAGCAGCGAGTCGACCGACCCCGGGTCGAGCGCGAGCGCCTGCCGGACCGCGTACCGGGCCCGGTCGTACTCCTCGGTGAAGGCGAGCGCCCGGGCGAGGCTCCGGTGCGTCCTCGGCGCCCCGGGGTCGAGCCGGACCGCCTCGGTGGCGGCCCGCACCGCCGCCTCGCCCCGGAAGACCGCGACCAGGGCCTCGGCCCGTTCCACGTACGCCTCGGCGTGTCCCGGCGCGGCGGCCACGGCGGCGTCGCAGGCGGCGAGCGCCTCGACGTACCGCTCCCGGATCCGCAGCAGGTACGCCAGGAAGACGAGCGAGTCCGGGTCGTCGGGCTCGACGGCCAACCCGGAGCGGATCTGGCGCTCGGCGTCGTCGTACCGGCCGGAGTCGGCGAGCAGCCGGGCGCGCTGGTACGCCTGCGCGGCCGACGGCCGGGGAAGCTCGGACATCAGCACATGGTGCCAGCCGGCGGGTGACCGGGGCGAAAACCGGTTGCCGGCGCTGTCCGCCGCGTTCCAGGGTGGACGGGTGCTGACCCCGCCCGACGATCTCCCCGAGGACCTGCTCCGGGCTGCGCTGCTGCGGGACTGGGGGCTACGGGTCGGCTCGCTCGAATACCGCGCGGTGGGGCGGGGCAGTCACCACTGGGAGGTCACCGACGCCGAGGGCGGCCGGCGGTTCGTCTCCGTCGACGAGCTGACCACCAAGCGGCTGACCCTGACCGACCCGCTCGACGCGGCGTACGCCCGGCTGCGGGCCGCGCTCGGCACCGCCCGGCGGCTCCGGGAGCACGGCCGCGGGTTCGTGGTGGCGCCGATCCCGACCTCGGGCGGCGAGCCGCTGGTCCGGGTCGGCGACCGGTTCGCGCTCGCGCTCTACCCGTACGTCGACGGGGAGAGCTTCCGGTGGGGCGCGTTCTCGTCGGCGGCGCACCTGCGGGGCGTACTCGACATGGTGCTGGCGGTGCACGCGGCGCCGGCAGCGGCCCGCGCGCATGCCCCGGTCGACGACTTCGCCATCCCGCACTTCGACGAGCTGGAACTCGGCCTGGCCGGCACCGGTGACGTCCCCGACACCGGCCCGTACGCCGGCCCCGCCGCCCGGCTGCTCGTCACGCACGCGGCACCGGTACGCCGGCTGCTCGCCCGGCACGGCGAACTCGTGCGGGCGGCGCGCGCCCAGCCGGGCCGGATGGTCCTGACCCACGGCGAACCGCATCCCGGCAACACGATGCGGACGGTCGACGGCTGGCGGCTGATCGACTGGGACACCGTGCGGGTCGCGCCGCCCGAACGCGACCTCTGGCTGATGGAACCCGGTGACGGGTCGGTGCTCGACGGCTACGCCGAGGCGACCGGCGCGGCACCGCTGGCGGAGATGCTGGAGCTGTACCGCAGCTGGTGGCACCTTGCCGACGTCGCCGAGGAGACGAGCCGTTTCCGGGCCCCGCACGCCGGCACCGAGGACGACGACGAGTCGTTCACGATCCTCCGCTCGGTGCTGGAGCACATCGGCACGCTCCCGGCCGCCCGGGTCTGAGCCGAGCCGGCAGGGCTGCCGGCTGCCGGTCACACCACCGTGGTGATCGGCGTGGGCCGGCCCGTCCTGGCCGAGGTGAGGCGCCACGCCGCCGAGATCAGCCCGATGTGCGAGAACGCCTGCGGAAAGTTGCCCAGCTGCTCACCGGTCCGTAGGTCGATCTGCTCGGCGAAGAGGCCGAGGTCGTTGGCGCGGGCGACCATCCGGGTGAAGAGTGCGTCGGCCCGGTCCTGTTCGCCGAGGAGCGCGAGACAACCCACCAGCCAGAACGAGCAGATGACGAAGCCGGCGGAGTCACCGGGCCAGCGCCGGACCAGCCCGTCGGTGGTCAACTCCCGTTCGATCCGCTCGATCGTGGCACGCATCCGCGGATCGGCCGCGGAGATGAACCCCACCAGGGGAAGGACCAGAACCGACGCGTCCAGCCGGTCCGACTCGAAGGCGTCGGTGAAGGCACCGAGTTCGGGATTCCAGCCGTACCGCAGGATCGCCTCCCGGATCTCGTCGCGGACGGCCGCCCACCGCGCCACCTCGGCCGGGTCACCCAGCACGGCGTCGAAGCGTACGGCCCGATCCAGTGCGATCCAGCAGCCCAGTTTGGCCGTCAGGTAGTGCCGCTCCTCGCCCCGCAGCTCCCACATGCCCGAATCCGGCAGCCGCCACGTCTCGACCGCACGGTCGGTCAGGGACCGCAGCATTCGGCGTACCGGCTTGGGCATCGGGTCGAGCCGCCTGCGCAGCAACCACGCGGCGTCGAGCACCTGACCGAGTACGTCCTGCTGGCGCTGGTGCCAGGCGTCGTTGCCGAGCAGCACCGGATCGTTCTCCCCCGGCTCGCCCAGCGTGCCGAGTTCCCGTTCGGCGAGGTCACGCTCGCCCTCCACGCCGAACATGATCGGTACGGGCGCCAGGTGGGCGTCGCCGATCGACTCGGCCAACCAGCAGAAGAGCCGGTCCGCCTCCTTCGGGCAGGCCGCGATGGAGAGCATCCGCAGGGTGAGGCTGAAGTCGCGCAGCCACACGTAGCGGTAGTCGTAGTTGTCGTGCCCCTCCGGCCGCACCGGCACAGAGGTGGTGGCCGCCGCGACGACACCGCCGCTGGGCTGGTAGGTCAACCCCACCAGCAGCAACGTACTGCGCCGTACCAGATCGGAATGCTCTCCCGTGTAGTCGTGCTCCGCCATCCAGGAGTGCCAGCCCTCGACCGTTTCGGCGAGCGACGCCGGGACGTCGGGAGCGACCGGTGGATCTTCTCGGTAGCTCGACCAGTAGGCCAGCGAGAAGCTCTCCCGCTGGCCCGCCCCGATGGTGAACGACGACGAGGCGGTCGTCTCATGGCAGTCCACCGGAACGCTCGCGGTCATCCCCAGGGTGGCGCCGGTGGCGGTCCCGATCACGGTCTGACCGCGCCGTTCGAGGTAGGCCCGCACGCGGCCGTACTCGAAGTGCGGTGCGTAGGACATCACCATCGGCACTTGCCCGGTGAGCCCTTCCACCAGCCGGAGGAGCAGGCCGGGCGAGTTGCGGCCGATCTCGTGCCCCCGGCCGTGGCCCAGGGCCAGGGCATCGGTGACCGCCACCGACCCCTCCTCGGTGGTGAAGACCGTACGCAGCACCAGCGTGTCGTCCAGGTAGCTCCGCTCGACCCGGAACTCGCCCGCCGGGCGAATCCACCAGTGCCCACCGGCGTCGTCGAGCAGGCGGGCGAAGACCGAGGGCGCGTCGAACCGGGGCGGGCACCACCAGTCCACGGACCCGTCCCGGCCGACCAGTGCCCCGGACCGGCCGTCGGCGAGGTAGCCGTAGTCGTCGATCCGACGGGCGCACACCGCAGGCCACCCCCTGGCTGGTCGATGTCCGGGCGACCCGATCGCCTCCGCTCAGCGCTTCGTCCGGATCACGGCTGTTTCTCCCTACTACATCCGGGCAGCCGCTTACCCGGCTCCGGCCGGCTTAACCGGGCGACCTCCGTCCCAGGCGTCAACCGTCAGCCGGCCCGCCCGCACGTCGAGGACCCGGCGCCGGCACGCCGAGCCCGGATGGAGATCACCTCGGGACGGTCGGCCGGAGCCGGTCGGCGTCTCGGAATGGTGCGGGGCCATCGACGCCCCGTAGGGTCGGCCGGTGAATCCCAACGAGATGGTCGGGGCGGCCCTGGAGGTCGCCGAGGCGGGCCTGGCGGCCGGGGAACAGCCGATCGGCGCCGTGGTGATGCTGGGCGACGAGATCGTCGGGCGGGGCTTCACCCGGGAACGCAGCCTCCGGCGCCGGCTGGTGCACGCCGACCTGCTGGCCATGATCGAGGCCGACGAGCGGCTGGGCTGGCGGGAACGCCCGGCTCCGCTGCGGCTCGCGGTGAACCTGGAACCGTGCATGATGTGCCTGGGTACGGCGATGGCACTCGGCGTGGACGAGGTCTACTTCGGACTGGAGTCGCCGAGCGACGGCGGCGCCTCGGTCGCGGCGGCTTGGCGACCCGAGCCGGCCGTACCGTGGTTCGCGGCTCCCTCGGTGATCGTCGGCGGGATCCGCCGGGAGGAGAGCCGGGAACTGTTCCGCCGCTGGTGCGCGACCGCGCCCGACTCCCCCGCCCGACGCTGGGCGCAGACCCTGGTCGACCCGCCGCACTGAGGCCGACCGCCGCACCCGGTTCGGACGAACCTGGCGCGGCCCTCAACGCTCCCGGACGTACACTCCGACGCCGGGCAGCGTCTCCGTGATGCCCTTGGCCCGTAGGTTCTGCATGGCCCGGTCGATGACCGGTTCCGTGACGCCGTAGTGCTCGATCAGTTCACGTCGGCTCGGCAGCCTGGAGCCGGGCGGAAACTCTCCCGCCTCGATCCGCTTCTCCAGGTCATCGGCTATTTCCTCGTAGCGGTAGCGCGGTGGCACGGTGATCCCTCCGGTCGGCACCTATAGGAAATCACCAAAGGTGTCCTTGTCAGCCGTGACCCGAACCGAGTTGGCAGAGGAGGCAACCGCTACAACTCGCACCTTGCCTTGCGAACGGTCAGTTCGAGTACGGCGATGACCGTGCCGGCACCGACAATCTCCCCCCGCGACACGAGATCACGTGCCGCGTCGAGTGGGATCCACTCGACCCGTTCGGCCTCGTTGCCGTCCACCGGCGCACCTGTGAAGTCCGCTCGTCGAGACAGGAACAACAGGTTTTCCGCGTCGGCCATGCCCACCCACGGTTGGAACGACACCAACGGCTCGACCGCCGCTGGCCGCCAGCCGGTCTCCTCCTCGACCTCCCGGACGGCACACTCCGCCGGGTGCTCGTCGTCGTCGACGTAGCCGCCGGGTAACTCCCACACCCATCGGTCGAAGACGAACCGGTGCCGGCGCATCAACAGCAGCCGCTCCCGCTCGTCCAGTACGGCGACCATCGCCGAGCGAGGCGCCCGGATCACGTACTGCTCGAACCGTACGCCGTCCGGTAGTTCCACGTCGGCGATGCTCAGCCGCGCTCGTCGAGTACCGTCCACCTCCCGCTCGCCGTGGATCGTCCACCGGGTCGATCCGGCGGCGTGCTTGTCGACCATCCCGTCATTATCGGCCAGTTGCGGATTCCCAGGCCGCTCAGCGCGGCTCGACGTACACGGCGATGCTGCGCGGCGGGACGGTGAAGGTGCCGGTGGCGCGGTCGAAGGAGGCCGTCCGGAGTACCGGGTCGGCCGACTCGCGCAGCACCGGATGCAACGCCACCGACGCGCCCCGCAGCCCGGCAACGGTCTGGGTCGCCGCCGCCGGAGTCGCGTTGAAGACCACCGTCACCGACCGCCAGCGCGGGTCCAGCCCCGTCCCGTCGAGCTTCATGGTCAGCACCCCCGGCGTCTCGTCCACTCCGGAGAGTGGGAACGACACCCGCCGCTGCACCTGGGCCGCGTCGGCCAGCCCGAAGACCGGCGACGAGGACCGGACCCGCAGCAGCTCGCGGTAGCGCGCCTCGGCGAGCCCGATCGCCACGCAGTCGGGTACCAGCTTCGGGTCGGCCAGCAGCGGCCGGGCGTACGGCCACTTGTCGGCGTTGTCGGCGGCCGGCGGAAGTCCGACCCCGAACCCGTTCCCCTCGGCGCAGTCCCAGCGGATCTGGTTGAACCAGTCCCCGCTGTTGTAGGAGTTCCGGTCCAGCGACTTCGACCGCAGCCGTTCACTGCCCGCCGTCACGAAGCCGGTCCCCTGGCTCAGCACCGCCGTACCCAGCGAGAGCACCTGCATCCGCGCCCGGTCCATCGCCGACGTCCCCTGCGGCAGCTTGTACGCCAGCGCGTCGTACAGGATCTCGTTGTCGTGCGCGTCGACGTAGCTGACCGCCTCGCCCGGCGCGGCGGTGTAGCCGGCCGGCGCGCCGTTGTAGTCGACGTCGGCCCCGGTCACCGGCTCGCCGGACGAGCCGACGAACCGGTAGCCGGCGAGGTTGCCGGTCAGCCCGACCTTGAGCTGGTCCTGCTGGTGCAGCAGCCGGGTCCGCTGCTCGGCCAGCGTGCCGTTCACCGGGTCGCCGTTCGGGTCGGTGAAGAGCCCGGAGCCGAAGCCCTGCACCCGGGGGTTGGCGTCGAACGGCCCGCCGCCGCGCACCGCGTCCCGGAGCCGGTCGTTGAAAGTGCCGATCCCGGTACCGGCCATGTTCGCCTGGGTGGCCTGGACGAACCGGGCGTCGCCGGCCACCTCGCCGAAGTCCCAGCCCTCGCCGTAGAGCAGGATCGACCGGCCGTCGACCCCGTCCCGGGCCATCGTCAGCCTGTCCAGCGCGGCCCGCACCGCCAGGAGGTTCGCCTTCGGGTGGTGTCCCATCAGGTCGAACCGGAACCCGTCGACCTTGTACGCCTTCGCCCAGGTGACCACCGAGTCGACCACGAGCTTGCCCATCATGGCGTGCTCGGGGGCGGTGTTGGCGCAGCAGGTCGAGTTGGCGACCGTACCGTCGTCGAGCAGCCGGTGGTAGTAGCCGGGGACGATCTGGTCGAGTACCGACCTCGGGTCGGTGCCGGCCGCCGAGGTGTGGTTGTAGACGACGTCCAGCACCACCCGCAGCCCGGCCGCGTTGACTCCGGCGACCATCTGCCGGAACTCGGTGGTCCGCCGGTCCGGGTCGACCGCGTAGCCGCCCTCGGGCACGGTGTAGTGCAGCGGGTCGTACCCCCAGTTGTAGCCGTCGGTGTCCCGGACCGCGCCGACGCACTCCTGCTGGCGCTCGGAGTCGGCCGGCAGCGCCGCCAGGTCGCAGGGCGGCCCGGCCTGGTCGGCCCGGCGCTCCGGGATGGTCGCGAAGTCGAAGGTCGGCAGCAGGTGCAGGTGGCTGACCCCGGCGTCGGCCAGTGACCGCAGGTGCCGCATCCCGGTGGTCGCCGGGTCGGTGAAGGCCAGGTAGGTGCCGCGCCGCTCCGCCGGCACCGACGCGTCGGCGATGGAGAAGTCCCGGACCGAGACCTCCTGGATCTGGGTACGCGTCGACGGCACCGCCGCCGGCTTGCGCAGCCCCGCCCAGCCGGCCGGGGCCGCTGCCGGGTCGGTCGGGTCGACGATCCGGCTGTGCGTGGAGTTCGCGGTCAGCGCCAGCGAATAGGGGTCGGTGACCGAGGCGGTGACGATCCGCTGTGCCGCCGGCTGCCACGCCTGCACCCGGTAGCGGTAGTAGCGGCCGAGCCAGTCCCGTTCGCCGCGCACCGACCAGACGCCGGTCCGGTCGTCGCGGCGCATCGGCACGGTCCGAACCGTCGCGCCCGGCGAGTCGGAGAGTTCCAGGGTCACGTTCCGGGCCGTCGGGGCCCAGACGGCGAGGCTCGGTCGTCCACCATCGACGGTCGGGCCGAGCCGGGCGGCGCTGGCCGGCGCGTAGAGGTCGTCGAGCACCCCGGGCAGCTGCACCCCGGTGGCGCCGAGCAGCGACCCGGCGGCGTCCCGCTCGGTCAGCACGAGCTGACCGCGCAGCGCCGCCGCCAGCTTGGCCCGGTCGCGCGGGTCCAGCTTGAGGGCCTGGAACTGCCACAGATGCGGGAACTTCGCGCGCTGGGCCTCCGTCGGCCCGCCGGGCACCGCCCGCAACGGCAGTTCGGTGTACGTCCCGACCAGCTCGCCGTCCCGCACCGCCAGCCCGCCGTCCGGGGCGCTGACCAGGGCGTACCGCCGGCCGTCGGTGGGCTGCCCCGGTGGCCGGAGCAGGGTGGAGCGGTCGATCCAGTGTGCCCGCTGTTTCGTGATGTCGAGGTCCGGGGCGGCGCTGCCGGTGGCCGGCAACAGCCGACCGGGGGTGCCGGCGAGCAGCCACGCCTCCCGGCCGGCGCCGGCGAAGTCGAGCCGCTGGTCGTCGGGGACGTCCTTGGTGTCGCCGTTGTGGATGATGTAGCTCAGTCCGGTCGCCCCGGCGGCCAGCGGCACCCGGAAGGTGATGCCGAACTCGTCGCGCTCGGCCGGCGGCAGCGGGCTGGCCCAGTCGGTCGGGTTCGCCGCACCGTCCCAGACGTGCAGCCCCCAGCCGGCGTAGTCGTTGCCGGCCCGGCGGTAGTGCAGCACCGCCACGCTCTCGTCGACCGGCGGGTCCGGTTCGCCGGTCGCCGCCTGGCGGCTCGGATGGACCGTCGGGTCGCCCTGCCTGAGCCAGACCTCGCCGGTCCGGGTCACGTCGACGCTGCGGTCCACCGGCACGTCCTTGTTGCCGGCGGCGTCCACCACCAGGAAGCCGACGGTGCGGGCTCCCGGCTTCAGCTTCACCCAGGCGAACCGGCCGTACGAGTCCTCCCCGGCGAAGGGCTGCCCGCTCGGCCACGGCGTCTGGTACGCCGGGTCGATGTCGCCCCAGGCGTGCAGTTGCCAGTCCGGGTACCCGCCGGCCGGCCGCTGGTAGTGCACCACCAGCCAGTCCCGGGCGTCGGTCCGGGGCGGGGTGCCGACCGTCGCCGTCGACCGGGCGGTGCCGGTACGCCCCGACGAGTCCCGCACCACCGCCTTGTACTCGATCCGGGCGCCGCCCGGCAACCCTTGCAGGTCGTGGTGGACCCGGTACGGCACCGGTCCGCCCTGGTTGCGGGCCTGGCCGAGCAGCCTCCAGGCGCCGCCGTCGACCCGGGCCGCCACGGTGACGGTGGCCAGCGGGTCCCCGGTGACCTGGGCGACCACCCCGGCCCGGGTCGGCACCGCCGCCTCCGGTGCCGGGTCGGTGATCCGGACGCTCGGCGCGGCGGTCGGCCGGGCGATCGGGGCGTCCGCCCGGAGCACGACGGCGGCCAGCGGCGGCACGGTGATGCTCAGTTTGCCGTCCGGGCCGGCCTGTGCGGTCGCGTCCGAGCCGTAGATGCCGCTGAACCGGGTGCCGGCCGACCAGGTGTGCACGGTGACGGTCTGCGCGGTCGGGGCGTTGTTGACCGCGGCGACGTACTCGACCCGGTCGGCGGGGGCGATCCGGGAGAAGGCGAAGACCCCGGGGCCGTCGGCGGCGTACCGGGTGACCTGGATGCCGTCCCGCAGCGCCGGATGCGCCTTGCGCAGCGCACCGAGCCCGGCGATGGTCCGGTAGAGCGGATGCGTCGGGTCGTACTGGTCGACGGCGTGGCTCCGGTCGGTGCCGAGCAGGTCGTCGTCGAGATAGTCGGCGGTACGGGAGGCGAACATGTCCTGCCGGGCGTCCCGGTCCCCGCCCGGCCCGGTGAAGCCCTGCTCGTCTCCGGAGTAGACGATCGGCTGTCCCCGGGTGAGGAACATCAGCTCGTGCGCGAGCTGGTCCCGGCGCAGGTGGCTGGCCGGGTCGGTGCCGCCGTTCGCGATGAAGGAGCCGATCCGGCCCATGTCGTGGTTGCCGAGGAAGGTCGGCAACCGGCCGGCGTCGGTGTCCCGGGCGGTGTAGAGGTCGTCGGCGGCGAACCCGTCGGCCAGCGCCTTCGCCGAGCCGCCGCCGCTGGCCACGTAGCCCCGGGCAGCGTTCTGGAAGGTGAAGTCGAGGGTGGCCGGCAGCCCGCCCCGACGGACGTACGTCGAGGTGACCTCGGGGTTGGCGTCGTAGACCTCGCCGAACATGAAGAAGTCCGACTTGCCGGCCCGGCGGGCGGCCTGCTCGACGCCGGCCCGGAACTGCGGCCAGAACTCCAGGTTGACGTGTTTGGCGGTGTCCAGCCGGAAGCCGTCGACGCCCAGCTCGGTGACCCAGTCGGCGAAGATCTTCGTCATCCCGCGTACCACCTCGGGGCGCTCGGTCCAGAGGTCGTCCAGGCCGACGAAGTCGCCGTACTCGCTGTTCTCGCCGACGAAGGTGGAGTCGCCCCGGTTGTGGTACATCGTCGGGTCGTTGAGCCAGGCCGGCACCTTGACCCGGCGGTCCGCCTCGTGTGCGAACGTCGGCCGGTACGGGAAGGACTCCTCGTCCACCGCCGGGAAGGCACGGCTGCCGTCGGCGTAGTTGCGGTCCTCGAACGCTCTCCCCTGCGCGTCCCGGTACGGCTGGCTCGCCTTGTCCCGGTAGCCGGTCTGACCGTCGGGATACCGGATGACGTCGGCGGTGTGGTTGACGATGACGTCCAGATAGATCTTGATGCCCCGCCGGTGTGCCTCCCGGACCAGTTTCCGCAGCTCCTCGTTGGTGCCAAAGTGCGGGTCGACCCGGGTGAAGTCGGTGATCCAGTAGCCGTGGTAGCCGGCCGAGGCGTCCGCCCCGCTGCCCTGCACCGGCCGGTTGACGAAGACCGGGGCCAGCCAGATCGCGGTGGTGCCGAGCCCCTGGACGTAGTCCAGTCTGTCCAGCAGGCCGCGCAGGTCGCCGCCGTGGTAGAAGCCCTTGTCGCTCGGGTCGTGGCCGGTGCGCAGCCGGTCGCCGGCCAGCCCGCCCCGGTCGTTGCGGGGGTCGCCGTTGGCGAACCGGTCCGGCAGCACGAAGTAGAACTGCTCGGCCCGGCCCCGGTCGGCGTCGGCCGCGTCGAGCAGCGCCTCGGCCGAGGGTTCCGCCGTCCACTCTGCGCCGAGCGTCGCGCTGGTGGACTCCGCCCGGTCGTCCGGGCCGGTCGCCGCGCCCGGCCGGCCGGCCGGGCTGAACCCCGGTCCGGCGACCGCGCCGGCTCCGGTCAGCGGGAGGGTGAGTGCGGCGGCGAGGACCAGCAGCACGGTACGCCGCAGCGCGGTGCGTGGCACGACGGTCGGCGGCAGCGGCAGCGGCTTCATCGACGGCCTTCCTGTGGTCGCTGATTCGCCCGCACGCTAGTCCTTTGCGGAAAGTCTATGCAAGACCTTGCAATGAAAGCGTCCGCCATCCATCATCTTGCGCAAGCCGTGCCGCCGCCCGTACCGCCTCCGGGCCGGGCCGGACCAGCGGGAGCCGTACCGAGGGGGTCGGGATGCGCCCCTGGGCGTGCAGCACCGCCTTGATCACCGTCGGGTTCGGCTCGGCGAAGAGCGCGGTGGAGAGCGCGGCGAGCCGATGCCCGAGCCACCGGGCCCGGGCGGTGTCGCCGGCCCGCCACGCCTCGGCAAGCTCCACGAAGGCGGCCGTGCCGAGGTGTGCCGAGGCCAGGATGCCGCCGTGCGCGCCGAGCGCCAGCAGTGCGGAGATCAGCGTGTCGTCGCCGCCCAGCACCGCGAAGTCGGGCGGCGGTTCGGCCAGCAACTCGACGGTGCCGCCGTCGATGGCACCGACCGAGTACTTGATCCCGGCCACCCCGGGCAGCTCGGCCAGCCGCCGGATCGCGTCCGTGCCGAGGTGCTGACCCGTCCGGTACGGCACGTGGTAGACGACCAGCGGCACCGGGCTGGCGGCGGCGAGCGAGGCGAAGTGCGCGAGTACGCCGGCCTCGCCGGGGCGCAGGAACGGCGGTACCACGCTGAGCGCCGCCACCACCTCGGCCCGCCGGGGCAGCGCCTCGACCGCCTCCACCGCGTTCGCCCCGACGATCAGCGGGGCGTTCCGCTCCCGGCAGACCCGGGCCACGGCGTCGACCACGGCCTGCCGCTCCCGGACGTTCAGCGACGCCGGCTCGCCCGTGGTGCCCAGCGCCACCACCCCGGCCGCACCGGCCGCCAGCACCTGATGGGTCAGCGCGTCGAGTGCGTCGAGCGCCACCGCGCCGGTGGCATCGAACGGGGTGATCAGCGGTACGTACACGCCGGAGAACGTCATGACCACAGCGTCCGGCAGGCGGACCCGTAAGGTCCAGTACAGCTTTCTGAACAGTTGCGTAAGCTCTGCTGATGCTCGACGTACGTCGGCTCCGGCTGCTCCGCGACCTCGCCCGCCTCGGCACCATCGCGGCGGTGGCGCAGGCGCACACCTACACCCCGTCGGCGGTCTCCCAGCAACTGGCGACGCTGGAGCGGGAGGCGGGCGTGCCGCTGCTGGAACGCACCGGGCGGCGGGTCACCCTCACCACCGCCGGCCGGGTGCTGGTCCGGCACGCCGAGACCGTCCTCACCGCACTGGAGCAGACCACCGCCGCGCTCGCCGCGGTCGCCACCGGCCCGACCGGCCCGCTGCGGATCGGCGCCTTCCCCACCGCCGTCCGTACGCTGCTCCCGGCCACCCTGGTCGCGCTCGGCCAGCAGCATCCCGGGCTGGAGCTTCGGGTGACCGAACTGGACCCGGTCGCGGTACCGGCCGGGCTGCGCGAGCGCCGGCTCGACGTGGGTCTGCTGCACGACTACGACGTCGTACCGGTGGAACCCGATCCCGGGCTGGAGACGCTACCGCTGCTGGACGAGACGGTCTTCCTCGCCGTGCCCGCCGGCGAACCGGAATCCGCCGACCCGCTGCGGGCGACCCGGGACGCGGCCTGGATCCTGGCCAGCCCCGGCACCCTCTGCCACACGGCCACCCTGCACGTCTGCCGGACCGCCGGCTTCACGCCCCGGGCCCGGCACCACGCCGACGACTTCGCCACCGTGCTGGCCCTGGTCGCCGCCGGCCAGGGCGTCTCGGTGATCCCCCAGCTCGCCGCCGCGCAGCCACCGGTCGGCGTCCGGCTGGTGCCGCTGGAGACCCGACGCCGGACCCGGATCGCATACCGGCGCGGCGCCGCCAGCCATCCGGCGACCGCCGCCTTCGTCGCCGCGATCCGCACCGCCACGAGCGGCTTCCTCGGCGGCTGACCCCGGATATTTGGCGGCGCCCGACGGCCGTCGCTCCTACCCTGGCCGGGTGCGGAGACGGCGGCGGACGAGGCTCGGGGCACGGCGACGCAAGATGCTCGGCAAGCGGCTCGCCGACGCGGTGCTCCGGGCGGCTACGGGATCTGGCAGGCCCGACCGTTCACCGTGCAGCTGATCGGCCGCTCGCCGTCGCCCCAGCGTTCGAACTGGAACCGCAGCGGATCGGATTCTCCACCGGCCAGCGGTGCACCGCTGCGGAAGATCCACCGCCCGTCGTCGCGGTCCACCGATGGCCGGGGCGCGCCCTCGACCCAGAAGCCCCGCAGGTCGTCGACCTCGTGCCGGAACCGCAGCTCCACGGTCCAGGACTGTGCCGAGCCGCTCTCGTTGCGCACCAGCACCTCGGCGATGAACGAGTCACGGTAGTCGGCGAGTACCCGGTAGCGGCCGGTCAGCGGCTCGGGCGGCTTCGGTGCGGAGGTGGTCGGCCGGGGCCGTGCCGGTGTGGTGCGCGGCGGAGCGGGCCGGGACGCGGCCGGCTTGCCGCCGTTCGGCCGCGCCGAGGTCGGCGTCGGGGTCCGGGGCGCCGCCGACGGGGAACTGCTCGGACTCGCCGGGTCGGTGCCGGAGTCCACCGGTGCCGGGGTGGAGCCGGGGGCGAACGGCCAGGCCGGCTCGGGCGCGCCGGAGGTGCGCCGGTCACCGGTGAGGTATCCGGCGGCGAGGGCGAAGAGCACGGTCATCACCAGGACGCCGGCCAGCACGACGATCCACGGCGCCGCCGCGAGCAGCCTCGGCCGGGTCGGTTCGGGGGCGCTCACCGCGCCGGAATCCGCACCGAGATCTCGTTGCCGAGCCGTCGTCCGGAGGAGAGTTCCAGGTCGTCGCCGCTCCAGAACCGACCGGGGTCGTACCAGTTCGGTCGGCGGCCGGCCGGGAGCAGCCCCATCGCCTGGTAGGTCGCCGCGACGACCTCGGCGCAGTACGCCGTCTCCAGGGTGCTGTCGTTCGGCCGGCGGCGCACGGCGGGGGCCCGGCCGCGCAGCCACCGCCAGGCGAGCTGGGCGGTGGACGGGAACGGCGTTCCGTCTAGGCGGGCGATGGTACGCAGCACCCCGTTCTCCATCTCGTCGTCGGCCGGCGGTTCGAGTTGCCGCAGCCAGGCGCGCTGACCGTACCGGATTCCCCAGACCCGGACGGCGTCGCGCAGGTCGTGCAGTTGCACGCCCCGCTGGTGGCTGCCCGACCACAGATCGGGCAGCGACCGGCCGAGTTCGGCGTGCCACATTAACGGCGGCAGGTCCTCGATGACCACGGACATTCCGACATGGTTCACCGGACTGTTCGTGGTGAACTGGATCGCCCGATCCGGCACGCTGCGACCCCGGAAGACCCAGACGTCGCCGGTACGGGTCAGCTCGACCGCCTCGTCGAGGCTGAGTTCGGTGCGCTCCTCGGCCATCGCTCCCACCTCGGTCCGCCGGGCCGTCCCGGGGCCCGCCGACTGACTACCCTAGGCGGATGCGCTGGTGGAAGGTAATCGGTGTGGCGAGTGTCGTCGGGGTGGCCGCCACCGGGGTGGTGCTGGCCCGGTCCGAGCGGCGCCGCCGGGCGTACACCCCGGAGCAGATCCGCGACCGGTTGCGGGAACGGCACGCCGAGGCGCTCGGTGGGACGACGTCCGACGACGGTCGGCCGGCCGCCGGGCCGGACCCCACCGAGCACCCGGCCTAGCCGCACCCGGTGTCCCGGCATCCGGAAAGGCTTGCGTTTCTAGCAAGACGGACGTACGGTTTTGTTGAGTCGAACGGGACGTTGGTAAGGGTTACCTGAGCCCTGCGGCGAGGTACTGGGTAGGAAAGACTGCGGGGTACTACGCCCGGTCGCCCGCCGGCCGGGGGCCGGCCGACCCGCCCCCGGACACGCCGACCGCATGGGCCGGGACGAAGACAGCGTGAAGGAGTACGACGTGGCGAGCCTCGACACCTTCGGTGCGAAGAGCCAGCTACGCGTCGCAGACGCGAGCTACGAGATTTTCAAGATCAACACGGTACCCGGGCACGAGCGCCTGCCGTACAGCCTGAAGATCCTGCTGGAGAACCTGCTCCGCACCGAGGACGGTGCGAACATCACCGCCGAGCACATCCGGCAGCTCGGCGACTGGGATCCGGACGCCGACCCGAGCGTGGAGATCCAGTTCACCCCGGCCCGGGTGCTGATGCAGGACTTCACCGGCGTGCCCTGCGTGGTCGACCTGGCCACCATGCGGGAGGCGGTCCGCGAGCTGGGCGGCGACCCGACCAAGGTCAACCCGCTCGCACCGGCCGAGCTGGTGATCGACCACTCGGTGATCGCCGACCTCTTCGGCCGGCAGGACGCCTTCGCCCGCAACGTCGAGCTGGAGTACGGCCGCAACAGGGAGCGCTACCAGTTCCTCCGCTGGGGCCAGACCGCCTTCAACGAGTTCAAGGTCGTCCCGCCCGGCACCGGCATCGTGCACCAGGTCAACATCGAATACCTGGCCCGCACGATCATGGAGCGCAACGGCCAGGCGTACCCGGACACCGTGGTCGGCACCGACTCGCACACCACCATGGTCAACGGGCTCGGCGTGCTCGGCTGGGGCGTCGGCGGCATCGAGGCCGAGGCCGCGATGCTCGGCCAGCCGGTCAGCATGCTCATCCCCCGGGTCGTCGGCTTCAAGCTGCACGGCGAGATGCCGGCCGGCACCACCGCCACCGACCTGGTGCTGACCATCACCGAGATGCTCCGCAAGCACGGCGTCGTCGGCAAGTTCGTCGAGTTCTACGGCCCCGGCGTCAGCGCGGTGCCGCTGGCCAACCGGGCCACCATCGGCAACATGTCCCCGGAGTACGGCTCCACGGTGGCGATCTTCCCGATCGACGAGGAGACGGTCCGCTACCTGAAGCTCACCGGGCGCTCGGAGCAGCAGGTCGCGCTCGTCGAGGCGTACGCCAAGGAGCAGGGCCTCTGGCACGACCCGGCCGCCGAACCCGACTACAGCGAGCGGCTCGAACTCGATCTCTCCACCATCGAGCCGTCGCTGGCCGGCCCGAAGCGCCCGCAGGACCGGGTGCCGCTGGGCAACGCCAAGACGCTCTTCCGGTCCGCGTTGATCGACTACGTCGGTGACGGCGGCGACGGCGCGCACGGCCCGGCCGACGAGGCGAGCGAGGAGTCCTTCCCGGCCAGCGACCCGCCGGCCAACGGCGTCAACGACCCGGCCGACGCCCCCCACGAGCTGGTCTCCGCCGCCACCGGCGCCAAGGGCCGGGCCAGCAACCCGGTCCAGGTCACCGGCGACGACGGCGTGGAATACGAACTCGACCACGGCGCGGTGGTGATCGCCGCGATCACCTCCTGCACCAACACCTCCAACCCGCAGGTGATGATCGGCGCCGCGCTGCTGGCCCGGAACGCCGTCGACCGGGGGCTGTCCCGCAAGCCGTGGGTGAAGACCACCCTGGCCCCGGGCTCCAAGGTGGTGATGGACTACTACGAGCGGGCCGGCCTCACCCCCTACCTGGAGAAGCTCGGCTTCCACCTGGTCGGCTACGGCTGCACCACCTGCATCGGCAACTCCGGCCCGCTGCCCGAGGAGGTCTCGGCGGCGGTCAACGAACACGACCTGTCGGTGGTCTCGGTGCTCAGCGGCAACCGGAACTTCGAGGGCCGGATCAACCCGGACGTCAAGATGAACTACCTGGCGTCCCCGCCGCTGGTGGTGGCGTACGCGCTGGCCGGCACGATGGACATCGACCTGGCCAACGAGCCGATCGACACCGGCGCCGACGGTCAGCCCGTCTACCTGCGGGACATCTGGCCCAGCGCCGCCGAGATCGACGAGGTCATCGCGAGCGCGCTGCGCAGCGAGATGTTCACCAAGGACTACGCCGACGTCTTCGCCGGGGACGAGCAGTGGCGTTCGCTGCCCACCCCGGAGGGCGACACCTTCGCCTGGGACGGCGAGTCGACGTACGTGCGCAAGCCCCCGTACTTCGAGGGGATGGACCGGGAACCCACCCCGGTGCAGGACATCTCCGGCGCCCGGGTGCTGGCCAAGCTCGGCGACTCGGTCACCACCGACCACATCTCGCCGGCCGGCTCGATCAAGCCCGACTCCCCCGCCGGGAAATACCTCGCCGAGCACGGCGTGGCCCGGCACGAGTTCAACTCGTACGGGTCCCGGCGCGGCAACCACGAGGTGATGATCCGGGGCACCTTCGCCAACATCCGGCTGCGCAACCAGCTCGTGCCGGGGGTCGAGGGCGGCTTCACGGTCAACCACCTGACCGGCGAGCAGACCTCGATCTACGACGCCTCGGTGGCCTACCAGGAGGCGGGCATCCCGCTGGTGATCCTGGCCGGTACGGAGTACGGCTCCGGCTCGTCCCGGGACTGGGCGGCGAAGGGCACCATGCTGCTCGGGGTACGCGCGGTGATCGCCCAGTCGTACGAGCGGATCCACCGGTCGAACCTGATCGGGATGGGCGTGCTGCCGTTGCAGTACCCGGCCGACACCGACGCGGAGTCGTTGGGGCTGACCGGCACCGAGACGTTCTCGATCAGCGGGGTGACCGCGCTGAACGAGGGCCAGATCCCGCGTACCGTCCGGGTGACCACCGACACCGGAGTCGAGTTCGACGCCGTGGTCCGGATCGACACCCCCGGCGAGGCCGACTACTACCGGCACGGCGGCATCCTGCGGTACGTGCTGCGCAAGATGCTGGCCGCCTGAGCCGGCGCCGCCAGCTCCGCGAGACCCGGCCGGTCACCCCAGTCGGGGTGACCGGCCCGGCCCGTTCCCGGCGACTTGACCTCAATCGAGGTTGAGGACGCAGACTCGGCCCGTCAACTCCACGACGGGAGGATGTCCGATGCGAGCGGCGGGTTTCACCGAGTACGGCGGTCCCGAGGTACTGCGGCTGCTGGAGCTGCCCACCCCGGTGCCCGGCCCGGGCCAGGTACGGATCCGGGTGAAGGCGGCCGGGGTGCAGCCGTACGACTGCGCGATCCGGTCCGGCTGGGCGCCGCCGGGGGTGGCCGGCGACCTGCCGAGGGTGCCCGGCAACGAGTTCGCCGGCATCGTCGACCAGCTCGGCCCGGACGTCAGCAGCGTCGCCGTCGGTGCCGAGGTGCTCGGCTTCGGTCAGCTCGACTGCTACGCCGAATACCTGGTGATCCCGGCCGACCAGATCACCGCCAAGCCCACCGAGATGCCCTGGGAGGTGGCCGGCGGCTTCACCGCCGGGGCACAGACCGCGCACATCGCCCTCGACGAGCTGGCCGTCGCGCGCGGCGAGACGCTGCTGGTGCACGCCGCCGCCGGTGCGGTCGGCACGGTCGCGGTACAGCTCGCCGTGGCGGCCGGCGCGACGGTGCTCGGCACGGCCAGCCCGGACAACCACGACTACCTCCGGTCGCTCGGCGCCACCCCGGTGGCGTACGGGCCGGGCCTGGCCGACCGGGTCCGCGCGCTCGCGCCGGACGGGGTGGACGCGGCGCTGGACGGGGCCGGCGGCGACGCGCTGCGGGTCAGCCTGGAGCTGGTGCCGGACCGCAAGCGGATCCTCACCCTGGTCGAGCACGGCCGGGCCGAGGAACTCGGCATCCGGGTCACCCGCAACCTCCGGTCGGCGCACCGGCTGGCCGGACTCGTCGACCTGCACACCAGGGGCGAACTGCGGATCCACGTCCGCCGGACGCTGCCGCTGGAGCGCGCCGCCGAGGCGCACCGCGAGCTGGAGACCCGGCACGGCCGGGGCAAGCTGGTGCTCACCATCGACTGAGCGGGGCGCCGGGACCGGTATCGTCGGTGCCGCGCGGGACGGCCCGCGCGAGCACCGGCAGCCAGCGGGCAGGGGGCATTCCATGCGGCAGAGTTCGGTCCGGGTGGGCGGGGTACCGGCGCTCTTCGCCTCCGCGCTGGCGACGGATCGGACCCGGCCGCTGCTCACCTACTACGACGACGCGACCGGGGAACGCACCGAACTCTCCGCCGAGGCGCTGGCCGAGTGGGTGGCCCGGACGGCGAACCTGCTGGTCCACGGCTGCGGGCTGGGCATCGGCGCCCGGGCCGCAGTGCTGCTGCCGCCGCACTGGCAGACCGCCGCCGTACTGCTCGGTGCCTGGTCGGCGGGGGTGTCGGTGAGCTTCCACGGCACCGCCACCGCCGGGCTGCCCCGGCTCGGCCCGGGCGTCGAGGAGCCCTTCGACGTCACGTACGCCGCGCTGCCCCGGATCGACGACTGGCTCGATCACGTACCCGAGGCGAGACACCGGTTCGTGCTCGGGTTCGCGCCGGACGGCGCCCCGCTGGCCGAGCCGCCGGACGGCTACCGGGACTACCTCACCGAGGTACGCCGACACGACCCCGACCTGCGGCCGTACGTGCCGCTGCACCCCGACGACGCGGCCACTGTGGACGGCACCAGCTACGCCGAGTGGGGCCGGCTGGCCCGGGGAATGGCCGACGAGGTCTTCGGGCTGCGCCCCGGCGACCGGGTACTGGTCGACGCGGCCGAGCACGAGCACCCGGTGAAGTGGCTGCTGGCACCGCTGGCCGCCGGGGCCACCGTGGTGCTCTGCGCCAACCTCGACCCGGCGACGGTGCAGCGGCGCAGCCAGGCCGAACGGGTGACCCGGGTGCTCTGACGGCCCCGCCCAGCCGGGTCGGTCTGCTCTGACGGCCCGGCCGAGCCGGGGGGGTCAGGCTGTGCCCTACGGGTCGGCGGCGGTGGTGGAGCTGTCCGGGAGCAGGCTGGTGGCGCCGGGCACGTACGGGTCGAGCAGGTGGGTGGCGAGCACGATCCGCTGCCACCGGCTGACCGGTACCCCGCTCGACTCGGCCAGCCGCACCACCGCCCGCCAGTCCCGGGAGCAGCGGGCCCGGATCCGCTCTATCAGCGACACGAGTTCGCCGGCCGACGTGCCGGAGCCGCCGCGTCGGCGGGCCTCGGCGACGTCGGCCAGCTCGCCGAGGGTCCGGTCCAGTTCGAGGTCGACCTGCGGGGTGGCCGCCTCCAGCCGGTCGGCCAGGGCGAACGCCTCGGACCGACCGTCCGGGGCGGGCCCCGCCGATCCGCGCAGCGTGCGCCGGTAGAGGCCGGCCCGGGTCTCGTGGTTGCAGAGCACGGCGAGTTCCCGGAGCAGGTCGGCCGGCTCGTCGGCGGCGTGCACCAGGTTGAGCTGGTAGTTGAAGCTGCCGACGTCGTAGCGGAGCTGCCCGGGACGGCACCGGACCGGGTCGGCCGGCCCCTTGGCGGTGCTGAGCACCAGCGAGGCCGGTTCGGGACGGCCGGGCAGGGCGAGCAGCAGGAGCAGGCACTCGCACGCCGTGACGTAGAGGTCGGCGGCGTCCCGCCGGTCCCGGCTGGCGGCGTTCAGGCCGTACTGCCACAGCGCCCGTACGCCGTGCCGGTCGATCGTCACCGTCGCGGCCCAGACGATGCTGAAGCCGTACGCCAGCACCCAGCGCAGCACCGGGCCGAGCCGGCGGCTGACCACGGCGTCCGGTTTCAGCAGCAGGAGTGCGTGGTCGTGGCAGAACTCCTCGATGCGGCCACCACCGACGGCGAGCAGGTCTTCGAAGCTCTCCCGGAAGTACGTGTCGACCGCGTAGAGCGACCGCTTTTCCGGAAGCGTCGACAGGAAGGCGGGGATCTGCTGGGCGCCGGGGGTGGCCATCGCGGGTCACTCACGCAGTTCCGCGGCTCGCCGGCCGACCTCTCCCGGGCTGAGCAGCTCACCGTCGAGCACCACGCCGACGAAGCCGTCCAGCGGGATGTGCTCGAAGACCGGCGCGCCGAGGCGGGCGAAGACCGGCGCGGGGACCAGCTTCAGCGCGGTGGTGACGATCAGGGTGGGCAGCGTCTCGGCCAGTTCCCGGGTACCCCGGATGTTGAGCACGGTGTCCGGCCCGATCGCGTCGGCGCCGGCCAGCGCGACCGCCGGCTCGCCGCTGCGCAGCGACTCCGGCAACTGGGCCAGGATCTGCTTGACGATCGAGCTGCTGGGCGCGTAGGTGACCGGGACACCCTGCTCGCCGACCCAGGTGACCGCCGCCTTCACGGTGTTCTCCACGGCGTGGTCGAGTTCGGCCCGGATCCGCCGCAGCGCCTCGGCCGGCTCGGCCGAACGCACCGCGTTGGCGATGTGCCACATCGGCGCGTAGCCGGGCAGCCGGGCGGTCAGGAACTCCGTCGCGGCGGCGGTCGCGGCGGGGTCGTCGATCAGGTCGAGCAGACCCTGGATCACCAGCCGGGCCACCCCGGTGGCCCCGGCCGTGGTGACCGTGACAGCCTCGCGGAGCGGTGTCGGCAACGTAGCTTGGTCCATGATGTTCGGGCTCTTTCCGTTCCGGGTCTGGTCCCCTGAGGACAGGACTACCTCCCCGGCATCGAGAATGCCCGATCTGCGGGCTTCCCGGCACCGGGTTTGGTAGTTCATATCAAACGGACACCCCGGTCGGAGCCGAATGACCAAATAGCAGCGGCGGTCACCGACCCACGACGCGCAGTGCCCCCCGCGCGTCGCGCGGGGGGCACTGACCGGCGGACGGTCGGGACCCACCTCCCGACCGTCCGCCCCGGCTGGCCACGGACTGACCGGTCAGGCAACGACCGGGTCAGTCGGGGATCGGGTCAGCCGGAGATCCTTCCGGTACCGGCGCCGGCCCGGACCGAGGCCGGCACCCCGGCGGGCGGATCGAGCTGGTACGCGTAGTACGTCCGCGGCTCGACCACCGAACCCGCCGTCTCCGGTACGCCGGAGTTCACGAAGATGTTGTTCCGCTGTACCGCCCGGCCGGGTCCACTGTCGGCGTAGCCGCTGGCCGAGTGGAGCGGGTACGGCACGTTCTCGAAGTAGTTCCCCTCGACGAGTACCCCGGCGTTCTCGGTCGAGGCGACCCCGTAGAGCTCGTTGCCGAGGAAGTAGTTGTTGTAGACGTGCACCGGCTCGCCGAACCGGACCCGGGGGTGCCGCTGCCGGCTGTTGTCGAAGAAGTTGTGGTGGATGCTGACCTTGAGGTGCCCGACGTCGGTCGAGGCGGCCCCGTCGGAGTGGCTGATCAGCATGCTCTTGTCGGCGTGGTCGAAGTGGTTCCAGGAGACGGTGACGTAGTCGGCGCCCCGGACGATGTCGACCGAGCCGTCCACCGCGCCGGTGAACCGGTTGTGGTCGATCCAGATGTGGTGCGACTCCTGCCCGACGTTGACCGCGTCGTCCTCGGCGTTGGTGAAGTTGAGGTTCTGCACGATCACGTTGTACGACCGGTAGAAGTCCAGCCCGCCGCCGTCGATGGTGGCGTTGGACCCGACGCCGATGATCGTCTTGTTCGGCCGTACGCCCTGCTTGCTGCTGATCCGGATGGTGCCCTGTACCCGGATCGTCATCGGCCCGACCGTGTCGATGTACTCCAGGAAGTCGTCGGCGTTGGTGGCGGTGACCACCGGTCCGCCGATCCCACCGGTGGTGCCGTTCTGGCCGAGCGCGTTGACGCTGGCGAAGCCGTCCGGCTGCCCGACGGCGCTCGGCAGCGCGCCGGTCGGCGGTGAAACCGCCCGGGCCGGGCCGGTGCCGGCGACCAGCGCGGCGGTCAGGGTCACGGCCAGCGTCCCGGCGAGGGCGACGGCGACGGGGCGACGGGCCGCTCGGCGTAACAGGAGGTTCTCGGTCATCGGGTCAGCCCAGCTTTCCCACCCCGGCACCGGCCGGGACGATGGTCGGGATGGCGGCCGCGTCGTCGGCCTGGTAGCGGTAGAAGCCGCTCGGCTCGGGTACCGTGCCCCGGGTCTCGATCGGGTGGTTGCAGTCGACCAGGATGTTGCCGCGTTCGACGATCCGGCCCAGGTCGCCGCTGAACTCGACCCGGCCGGGGTTGTTGACGCTGTAGAAGTAGTTCTCCTCGACCAGCACGGCGGCGTCGTAGGTGGAGGCCACCCCGTAGCTGTTCTCGTAGTAGTAGTTGTTGTAGACGTGCGTCATGGCCGAGAAGCGGACCCGGGGGTGCCGCTGGTCGGAGGCGTTGAACCAGTTGTGGTGGTAGGTGACCCGCAGCCGCCCGATGTCCTGGGCGCCGGCGTCCTCGTCGTGCGAGAGCAGCAGGGTCTTGTCGTGGTCGTGGAAGTGGTTCCACGAGACGGTGACGTAGTCCGAGCCGCGTTTGATGTCGACCGCGCCGTCGTCGCCGTTGGAGAACTCGTTGTGGTCGATCCAGATGTGGTGCGAGAACATCTGCACGTTGAGCAGGTCGTCGGTGGCCCCGGTGAGGTGCAGGTTCCGGATGATCACGTTGTGTACCGCGTTGGCCGGCGGTGCGGTGGTGTCGTCGTTCACCGGCAGGCCGATGTTGAGGCCGCCGCCGCGCAGGGTGGCGTTCGCCCCGATGCCCACGATCGTCTTGTCCGAGGTGACGTCGTGCATGCCGTCGCTGTCGCCGGTCGGCAGGGTGATGGTGCCGGCGACCTGGATGACGTACGGGCCGGGTCGGGCGATGTAGTCGAGGAACGCGGCGGTGCTGTTCACGGTGACGACCGGTCCACCGGCGCCGCCGGTGGTGCCGTTCTGGCCGAGCGCGTCGACGCTGGCGAAGCCGTCCGCCGGGCCCGCCGGCACCAGCACGGTCGGGCCGGAGATGCCGGCCGTCGACGAGGTCGGGGGCGGCCCGGGCGGGGCGGCCTCCGCGGTGACGTCGTGGGTGTCGGTGCGGCTGGCGGCCTGGGCGGTGCCGGCGCCGTGGTTGAGGGTGGCGGCCAGCGCGACGGCGAGGCCGACGGCGGCGGGTCGCCGCCAGCGGCGACCGGCCGGGACGGCGGTGCCGGCCCTGGTGCGCGGTGAGGTCACGGGTCTTCTGCCTTTCCGGTGGTGGCGGGGATGCGCGGGCTCGGTGGGGTGGCTGGCGGAGCGTGGTCGGCCGGCGCGCGGCAGGTGGGTGTGCGGCGCCGCCGGGGAGCGGCTCCGACGGGTACGGGCGACCTGGAAAGCGCTTTCCTAACCGCCACGATAGGAACCACGGAGAACTATGTCAATGAATGTCTTCCGGCGGTCCGGGACGGGGTCGCCGACCTCGTGCCCGACCCCGGGCACCGCGCCGCCGACCGGTGCCGACCACCCCGTCCGACGACGCGCCGGCCCGGGCCGCCCATCAGCCTCGCGGATGGTGGGCGGCAGGTTCGACGCTGTGCCAGGATCTTGGACATGGACGACAGGACGATTCTGAGCCGGATCTCCGAACTGGTCGACGAGGAACACCGGCTCCGCAACCACGCCCAGCAGGTCGAGAACTCGACCGACGACGACCGGACCCGGCTGCGCGAACTGGAGGAGTCGCTCGACCAGTGCTGGGACCTGCTCCGACGGCGCCGGGCCGCCCGGCAGGCCGGCAGCGACCCGGACACCACCGGAGCACGCAGCGTGAACGAGGTCGAGAAGTACCTCCAGTGAACCCCTAGCGCAGCCCCGCCTCCCGGAACAGTCGCCCGGTCAGTACGCCCGGATCGACCAGCTCGCCGGGGAGTCCGCGCGCCGCGAACCAGGCGGCCACCACCCGTACGTCCCGGGCCAGGAACTCCCGCCCGCCCGGGTTGGCGACCACGTCCACCACCTGCGGCAGGTCGATCAGCACCAGCCGGTCGGCGTGCACCAGCAGGTTGTACGGCGAGAGGTCGCCGTGCGCCAGCCCGGCCCGGGCCAGTACGACCAGCGCGTCGACGAGCTGGTCCCAGAGCTGGCGCAGCAGCACCGGGTCGGGCCGGAGCTGGGCCAGCCGGGGAGCCGCCTCCCCCTGCACCGGATCGCCGACGAACTCGAGCATCAGCTCCGTCCCGATCAACTGCACCGGGTACGGCACGGCGATGCTGCCCAGTTCCCGCCCCACCTGCCAGAGCCGGCTCAGCGCGGCGAACTCGGCGGCGGCCCACTGACCGGCGATCATCTGCCGGCCGAACGCGGTACGCCCCTCCATCGCCCGGTTCTCCCGGGACCGGCGTACCCGCCGTCCCTCCAGATAGCCGGCGTCGCGGTGGAAGAGCCGGTGCTCCGGGTCGCGGTAGCGCTTGGCGGCGAGCAGGCAGCTCCGGTCACTGTCCGGCACGGCCCGGCGGACCAGGTGCACGTCCGCCTCCTTGCCGGTCTTCAGCACGCCCAGCTCGGTGTCGACGGCGGCCAGCTCGGTGACCAGCCAGTCGGGATGCGGCTCCGGCCCGTGCACCGCCTGGTCCCAGGTCGACCAGCGGTCGCCGACGTCCGGCGTGTCGGTGTCGGCGTTGGTGTCGAACGCGGCCGTCGTGGCGTGCCGGTTCCGTTTCAGAAAGCGCGGCTCGTCGTCGTCGAACCGGCGGGTGGTGCGACCGCCACGGGAGCGGGCCGAACCGGAATAGTCGTCATAATCGCGTGGCACTGGAGGAATCCTCTGGTCGAGTCGGAAGAAGGCAGGCGGAAACGCAGCACAACGACAGCCACGGTCACTCCTCCTTCCACTCGGCCGGGCGGTGCCCGGAATGCGATACGACCCGGAGAGACCGGGCAGGGTCCTCCGACGCGCACATGTTCGCCAACCCCGACGACGACGGTCAACCGAATTACCGCGCCGGGGGTCGACGCCTCCGACGGAACCCGATCGGATGGCCAGCCGCGATCGGACAGCCGACCGCGATCAGACGGTCAGACGGTCAGGCGGCGAGGACGGTGGCGACGGCGGGGATCAGCCCGTCCACGGTCTTGGTCGGGGCGTACCGGCGCTCCATCCAGCGGCGGCCCCGGTGCAGCCAGACGCTGGGCAGCCCGACCGCGGCGGCGCCGCCGATGTCGGCCTCGGGGCTGTCCCCGACCATCCAGGCGCCGCGCAGCCGCATCCGGACCCGCTCGGCGGCGAGCGCGAAGATCCGCGGATTCGGCTTGCTGACCCCGACCTCCTCGGAGATCACCCAGTCCGCCAGGTAGCGGTCCAGGCCGGTACGCCTGATCTTCATCTCCTGTTGCCGCTGCGTGCCGTTGGTGACCGCTACCGGCACCCAGCCGGCGTCGTCGGCGATCCGCAGCGCGCAGGCGATCAGCGGATCGAGCCGGGTGTATTCCACCACTCCCTCGTGCAGCGCCTCGACCAGGTCGATGGAGGGGATCCGGAGGCGGTACCGGTCACGGATCGCGTCGGCCACGTCCCAGCGATTGGTCAGGCCGTCGGCGTCCACCGAGAGGAGCCAGTCGATGTCGCTCTCGGGTGCCCCGATCTCGTCCAGGAACCCCTGCGCCCAGGTGCGGAACGGGCCCGCCCGGTCGAGCAGAGTGTTGTCCAGATCGAGGAGCAACAGCGGCACTTGCGCACAGTACGGGACGCACCCGGTCGGACAACAGTCCCAGCATGTAAACAAGCCCGGTTGGCCAGGCGGACGACGGCGTCAACCGGTCAACCGGGTCCGTACCCGACCCTGCTCGGGCAGCCGGTCGGCGAGCATCCGGTGCGCGTCGCGTACCCGGTGCAGTTCGGCCGGGTCGAGCCGCGCGACGACGACGGCCTCGCCGGAGTCCCCGGCCCGGCCCAGCACCCGGCCCTCGGGGTCGTAGACCGCCGCGCCGCCGTTGAACCGCCACGGCGGCGCACCGCCGGCGGCGTTGGCGAAGACCACGTACATGGTGTTGTCGAGCGCGCGGGCCCGGTAGTAGAGGTCACGCCGGTGCTCCGAGCCGACCAGGTAGCCGCTCGGGCAGAGGTAGCCGTGCGCCCCGTCGGCCGCCGCCGCCCGGCCGTGCTCCGGGAAGCAGCCGTCGTAGCAGACGCCGAGACCGAGCCGCCAACCGTCGACCAGCAGGGTCGCGCCGCTCCGCCCGGGGGTGAACAGCGCGTTCTCGTCCGGCCCCCAGAGGTGCTGTTTGGCGTATCCGGCGTCGACCCGGCCGGCCCGGTCCACCACCAGCGCCGAACAGGTCCGCCGGCCGTCCGGGTGCCGGACCGCCGCGCCGAGCACGACCACCACCTGGCGATCCCGGGCGACCGCGCGCAGCGGGTCGAGCCGGGCGTCCGCCACCCGCCCGTCGTGGTCGGCCGCCACGTCGGTACCGGCCGGATCGTCGGCCAGGGTCGGCGGATGGTACGCCGGCAGGAACAACTCCGGGAGTACGACGACCCGGGCGCCCTCGTCGGCGGCCCGCGCCACCAGCCGGGCGGCGGAGCCGGCGTTCCCGGTGACGTTCCCGGGTTCCGGTTCGGCCTGTACCGCGGCGACGGGCAGTACTGCGGCCGGCGCTCCGGCGGTGGTCTGCGTCACGGCCGCGATGATAACCGGGCGGCGAAGCCCGTCCGATCTTGCGAAACCGGCGCCGGAGAGGAAAATCGGCCCGTGCCCGACGCCTTCTACCTGCCCACCGACGACCCCGAACGGTACGTCGCCACCCCGGCCACCGAGGGGCCGTGGAGCAGCGGCCTGCAACACGGCGGACCGCCGTGCGCGCTGCTGGCCCGGGCCGTGGAACGGACACCCAGCTCGCTGGAGGGGGCGGCACAGGTCAGCCGGCTGACGGTGGAGTTCCTCGGCGCCGTGCCGGTGGCCGAGGTGGAGGTACGGGCCACCGTGGGCCGGCCCGGACGCTCGGTGGAACTGGTCGAGGCGGAGCTGCACGCCGCCGGACGGGTGGCGCTGCGCGCCCGGGTGTGGCGGATCCGGCGTACCCCGGTCGACCTGCCCGCCGAGGCGGTCACCGCTCCGGTGGTGCCGCCGCCCCGGCCGGCGCAGCCGTCCCGGTTCACCGAGCCGCGCTGGCAGATCGGCTACCTGCGGGCGATCGACTGGCGGTTCGTCGAGGGCCACTTCGAGCGCCCCGGCCCCGCCTCGGCCTGGGCCCGGCAACGGATTCCGCTGGTGGCCGGCGAGGAGCCGAGCCCGTTGCAGCGGGTCGCCCTGCTCGCCGACTCCGGCAACGGGCTGAGCCGGCTGCTGGACATGCAGCGGTGGTGGTTCATCAACACCGAGCTGACGCTGCACCTGCACCGGCAGCCGACCGAGGAGTGGCTGCACGTACGGGCCGGTACCACCCTGGACGGGTACGGGTCCGGGCTGGCCGAGACGGTGCTCTCCGACGCCACCGGCGGGCTGGGCCGGGGCGCCCAGGCGCTGATGGTGGGACGCCGGTCGGGCTGAGTGGCCCGGTCGCGCCGACCGGTCGACGACAACCCAAGACGTACGTACGGATTGCATACCCGGACGCCGCCTGGCACGATCGGATGGTGCCCAGGGTAAGTCAGGACCAGCTCGACGCCCGCCGTCAGGAGATTCTCGGCGCGGCCCGGGCCTGCTTCGCCCGCCACGGCTACGAGGGTGCCACGGTGCGCCGGCTCGAAGAGGCGACCGGGCTCTCCCGGGGAGCGATCTTCCACCACTTCCGGGACAAGGACTCGCTCTTTCTCGCCGTCGCCGAGGACGACGCCGCCGCGATGGTCGCCACGGTCGCCCGCAACGGCCTGGTGCAGGTCATGCGCGACCTGCTCGCCGGTGCCACCTCGCCGGACACCACCGGCTGGCTGGGCAGCCAGCTCGAGGTGTCCCGGCGACTGCGCACCGACCCCGAGTTCGCGCAGCGCTGGGCGGAACGTTCGGCGAGTCTGGCCGAGGCCACCCGGGATCGGCTGGCCCGGCAGCGGGACGCCGGGGTGCTGCGCGACGACGTACCGATCGAGACGCTGGCCCGGTTCCTGGAGCTGGCCTACGACGGCCTGGTACTGCAACTGGCGATGGCCCGGCCGGCCGGCGACCTCGGCCCGGTGCTCGACCTGGTCGAGGAGGCGGTACGCCGTCCCGAGGGCTGAGCACGGGTCGGCCCGGTCGCCCCGAGCGGCGCCGGTCGGGGCCGCCGGTCCGGGCCTACCGGTCCCGGGCTGCCGGTCGAGCGGCCCGGGAGGTTTGCCGAACCGCGACCCGGCCGGCTGGCACGGCCGATCCACAATGGTGACAGTCCGCCCCCGTACGCCTGGAGGCACCGGATGGACGCGCTGACCCTGCACACCGAGACCTGGGGCGTGTCCGGCCCGGTCTTCCTGAGCGGCTACCTGGCGATCGCCGGGGTCGTCCTGCTCGGCACCCTGGCCCACCGGCTGCTCGGCTTCGCCGGGCGCCGCCCACCGGGGGCCGAGCGGCTACATCCGGTCCAGCTTGCCTGGCTGGCCGGCGGTGACCGGCTGGCCGTGCACGCCACCCTCGGCGCGCTCCGCGCGGCCGGGGCGATCGGCACCGCACCGCAGCACCGGCTGACGCAGACCGGACCGTTGCCGGTACCGGCCACCCCGCTCGACGCCGCCGTGCACCGGGCCGCCGCGCACGGGGTACCCGGACGGGCCCTCGACAGCGACCCCCAGGTCCTCGCGGCGCTCGCCGCGCTCCGGGCCGACCTGACCCGCAGCGGCCTGGCGCTGCCCTCGTCGGCCCGCCCGGTCGCCCGGATCGGGCCGGTGCTGCTGCTCGGGCTGGTGGCGGTCGGCCTGGCCCGGCTGGTCGCCGGCCTGGTCGGCGGCCAGCCGGTCGGCTACCTCGGGCTGAGCCTGCTGGTGCTGGCGCCCACCAGCGTGGTGCTGCTCTGCGTGGTGCCGCGCCGGACCCGGGCGGCGGACGCACTGCTGCGTGACCTGCGTCGGCAACACCGGCACCTCGAACCGAGGCACTCCCCGGCCTATGCCACCTACGGCGCGGCCGGTGCGGCGCTGGGCGTCGCCCTGTTCGGCACGGCCGCGCTGGTCGAGTTCGACCCGGCGTTCGCGATGGAGGCCGAGGTGCAGCCCGCGATGAGCGGTTCGGCGGCGGGCGGCGGCTGGACGGCCGCGAATACCGGCGGCGGATCCGGCGGCGGGGACAGCAGCGGCGGCGGCGACGGTTCGGGCGGCGGCTGCGGCGGCGGCTGCGGCGGCTGCGGCGGGTGTGGCGGATGACGACCGGGAACGGCCTGCCCGGCGCGTCGGCACCGCAGCCCGGGTACGGGGTGGGAATCGGCTGGCGGCCGGAGATCGCCGGCTTCGTCGCGGAGCTGCCCGGCCTGCGCTTCGTCGAGGTGATCGCCGAGTCGATCCCCGCCGCCGGGCCGCCGCCGGGCCTCGCCGAGCTGCGCGACCGCGGCGTGACCGTGGTACCGCACGGGGTGCGGCTCTCCCTCGGCGGTGCCGAGCCGGTCGAGCCGGCCCGGGTACGCCAGTTCGCCCGGGCCGCCGAGCTGCTGGACGCCCCGCTGGCGAGTGAACACATCGCCTTCGTCCGGGCCGGCGGCATCGAGGCGGGTCACCTGCTGCCGTTGCCGCGTACCCGGGAGGCGGTCGACGCGGTCGTCGGAAACGTCGCCCGGGTACGGGCCGAACTCTCCGTTCCGCTCGCCCTGGAGCCGATCGCCGCCATCTTCGACTGGCCGGACGACGAGCTGGACGAGGCGGACTTCCTCACCGAGATCCTCGACCGCACCGGCGCGCTGCTCTTGCTGGACATCGCCAACGTCTACGCCAACGCCCGCAACCGGGGTACCGACCCGCTCGACCTGCTCGACCGGCTGCCGCTGGATCGGGTCGGCTACGTACACGTCGCGGGTGGGGCGGCCAGCGACGGGATCTACCACGACACGCACACCGACCCGGTCCCGCCGGAGGTGCTCGACCTGGTCGCCGAACTCTCCGCCCGGCACCGGCCACCGGCGCTGCTGCTGGAGCGGGACGGGCACTATCCACCGGCGACGGCGCTGCACGCCGAACTGGACGCGATCGCCGCCGCCTCCGGCTACCCGACGGTGACCTGAGATGACCGACCGGACCACCGCTGTCGGCGGCGCCGGCCCAACGGCCGCACGACCACGCCTCCGGCCGCCCGGCGGTGAGCTGACGACCGAGAAGACCCCGCCCGGACCGGCCGGGACGCTGGCCGACCGGCAGGCCGCCCTGGTGGCCGCCCTGGTGGCCGGGGCACCGCTGCCAGCCGGATTCGACGCCCGACTGGTCGGGGTGGCCCGGTCGGCGCTGCTGCACAAGCGGGCCGGCGAGGTGGCCCGGCACTGGCCGCTGCTCGCCGCCGGGCACGGCCGGAGTTGGCGGGCCGTCTTCGCGGCCTGGGCGGCGGGCCGCCCGCCCGCCGGCTCGGTCCGGGACGGCTGGGACCTGGCCCGGGAGCTGGCCGCCGGGAAGACGCTCCCGGCGCCCGCCGCCGGGGAACTCGCCGTCCGGGAGGCCGGCTGGCGGTACGACGGCCGCACGGCACCGCGCCGACGTCGACTGCCGGCGCTGCGCCGGACCCCGGACGTGCTGGTGGTGCAGGTCGCCGGTCGGGTACGGGTGTGGACCCTGCCCGGCTCCCGGACCGGCTCCGGTTCGTGACTGCCGGGCTCGCAGACCCGGCGCACTGCGGGCACCCACGGCAACCCGAAGATCGACTCGACGCCGTCCGGGTCATAGGATCCCTTCCATGGACCTCGGACTCGCGGACCGGGCGTACGTGCTGACCGGCGCCTCGAAGGGACTCGGCCTCGCCACCGCACGCGCGCTGGTGGCCGACGGCGCCCGGGTGGTGATCTCGGCCCGGGACGCCGACCAGGTCGCCGACGCGGCGAGCCGGCTCGGCCCGGACGACCGGGTGGTGGGGCTCGCCGCCGACCTGGCGGCGCCGGAGACCGCGACCCGGCTGGTCGAGACCGCGCTGGAGCGGTTCGGCCGGCTCGACGGCGGGCTCGTCTCGGTCGGCGGCCCGCCGCACGGCAGCGCCGCCCAGGCCACCGACGCGCAGTGGCGGGACTCCTTCGAGACCATCTTCCTCGGCACCGTCCGGGCCGCCCGGACGATCGCCGCGGCCCTGAGCACCGGCGGGGCGCTCGGCCTGGTCCTCTCCAACTCGGCCCGGGCACCGATCCCCGGGCTCGGCATCTCGAACGGGCTGCGCCCGGGACTGGCCGGAGTGGCCAAGGACATGGCCGACGAGTACGGCCCGCGCGGGGTACGGGTGCTCAGCCTGCTCCCGGGCCGGATCCTGACCGACCGCAACCGGGAACTCTTCGCCGCCACCGGCGACCCGGAGCGGGCCCGGGCCGACGCCGAGGCGGCGATACCGCTGCGCCGGATCGGCGACCCGGACGAGTTCGGCCGGGTGGCCGCGTTCGTGCTCTCCCCCGCCGCCAGCTATCTGACCGGGGTGACCATCCCGGTCGACGGCGGCGCGCTGCGCAGCCTCTGACGGTCTCGGCACGCCGGCCGGGCACCGGCCCGGATAGAGTTGCCACCCGTTGCCGAGGGAGGTGGATGTCATCGTTTCCGTCAGCGGGCTCGTGCTCGCCGTCGGCGGGCTCGGCTGCCTGGTGCTGACCGGTCTGGTGCTGACGGTGATATGGGCGACCCGGAAGAGCGGCCGACCTTGACCGCAGCGCCGCGGGCCAGGCGCCGACCGACCCCGGCCGAGGTGGCGGCGGCCGCCGACCGGCTCCTCCCCGACCTGATCGCCCCGGACCTGCGGGTGCTTTTTTGCGGCATCAACCCGGGGCTCTACTCGGCCGCGACCGGCTGGCACTTCGCCCGCCCCGGCAACCGGTTCTGGCCCGCCCTGCACCAGGGCGGGTTCACGCCGCACCTGGTCGACCCGGCCGACCAGGCCGACCTGCTCGGCTACGGGCTGGGCATCACGAACCTGGCGGCCCGGGCCAGCGCCCGGGCCGACGAACTGACCCGGGACGAACTGGTCGAGGGCGGCCGGCTGCTGGTCGAGAAGGTCCACCGCTACCGGCCACGCTGGGTGGCGGTACTCGGGGTGACGGCGTACCGGACGGCGTTCGCACGGCGTACGGCAAGGATCGGCCGGCAACCGGAGACGATCGGTGACGCCCAGCTCTGGGTGCTGCCGAACCCGAGCGGGCTGAACGCCCACTTCACCGGGCCGGGGTTGGCTGCCGAGTTCGCCGCACTGCGGGCGGCGACCCTGGCCGAGCCCGGTCAGACCGGGTCGTAGTCGGGGCGCGGCATCGTGATCACCGGCTCCGGGCCGACCGCGTCGGCGTACGGCGCCGGGGAGTCGACGACGGCGAACTGGGTCCGGTACAGCTCGGCGTAGAGGCCGCCCACGGCGACCAGCTCGTCGTGCCGGCCGCGTTCGACGATCCGCCCGCGGTCCAGCACCAGGATCTGGTCCGCCTCCCGTACCGTCGAGAGCCGGTGTGCGATGACCAGCGCCGTACGCCCGCTCAGCGCCACCGACAGCGCCCGCTGCACCGCCGCCTCCGACTCGGAGTCGAGGTGTGCGGTCGCCTCGTCCAGGATCACGATCGACGGGGCCTTGAGCAGCAGCCGGGCGATGGCGATGCGCTGCTTCTCGCCGCCGGAGAAGCGGTAGCCCCGCTCGCCGACCATGGTGTCGAGCCCGTCCGGCAGCGAGCGGACCAGCTCCTCCACCTGGGCGCCGCGCAGCGCCGCCCAGAGTTCGTCGTCGGTCGCGTCGGGCTTGGCGTAGCGCAGGTTCTCGGCGATGGTCTCGTGGAACAGGTGCGAGTCCTGGGTCACCACCCCGATGGTGTCGCGCAGTGAGTCTCCGGTGGCGTCCCGGACGTCGACGCCGCCGACCCGGACCGCCCCGTCGGTGACGTCGTAGATCCGGGAGACCAGCATCGAGGTGGTGGACTTGCCGGCACCGGAGGGCCCGACCAGAGCCACCATCTGGCCCGGCTCGACGGTGAACGAGACGCCGCGCAGCACCGGCTCGTTGACGGTACGGTCCAGCGTGGCGACCTCCTCCAGCGAGGCGAGCGACACCTCGGCGGCGGACGGATAGCGGAACCGTACGTCGTCGAACTCCAGCCGGCCGGCGCCGCGCGGGATCTCCACCGCGTCCGGCTTCTCGGAGATCGACGGGGTCAGGTCGAGCACCTCGAAGACCCGGTCGAAGGAGACCAGGGCGCTCATCACGTCCACCCGGACGTTCGACAGCGCGGTCAGCGGGCCGTAGAGGCGGGTGAGCAGCAGGGCGAGCGTCACCACCGTGCCGGCGCTGACGTCGCCCTGGACCGCGAGCCAGCCGCCGAGCCCGTAGGTCAGGGCCTGGGCCAGCGAGGCCACCAGGAGCATCGCCACGAAGAAGGTGCGGGAGTACATCGCGGACTGGATGCCGATGTCGCGGACCCGCTCGGCCCGGTCGCCGAACCGCCGCGCCTCGACCTCCGGCCGGGCGAAGAGCTTGACCAGCAGCGCCCCGGACACCCCGAACCGCTCGGTCATGGTGGCGTTCATCTTGGCGTCGAGGTCGTACGACTCCCGGGTGATCTCCGCCAGCCGGCGACCCACCCGGCGGGCCGGGATGATGAAGATCGGCAGCAGCACCAGGGAGAGCGCGGTGATCTGCCAGGAGAGCGTGAACATGACGGCGGCGGTCAGCACCAGCTGGATGATGTTGCTGACCACCCCGGAGAGCGTGCTGGTGAAGGCCCGCTGCGCCCCGGTCACGTCGTTGTTGATCCGGCTGACCAGCGCCCCGGTCTGGGTCCGGGTGAAGAACTGCAACGGCATCCGCTGGACGTGGTCGAAGACCCGGGTGCGCAGGTTGAGGATGATCCCCTCACCGATCCGCGCCGAATACCAGCGCTGGGCCAGCGAGAGCAGCGCGTCCAGCACCGCGAGACCGGCGATCACCAGGGCCAGCCGGACGACCAGTCCGCCCGCGTCGGCGCCGCCGCCCGAGATCGCGTTGATCACGTCACCGGCGAGGACCGGGGTCGCCACCCCGATGATCGCGGCGAAGACGACCGTGACCAGGAACACCGCGATGTCGCGCCGGTAGGGTCGGGCGAACTCCACGACCCGTCGTACGCTGCGCCGGCTCACCCGGTGTGCGGTCACCTCGTCGCGGTTTCGCAACGAGCGCAGCATGTTCCAACCGCCCATGCTGGCACCGGCACCCATCGGGTTCACCACGCGCGACCTCCCAGTCGTCCTCGACGACTACGACAACCGGAGCGGCCGCGCGATTCTTCCCGAATCGCCCCTTGATCACACCCCGTCGGCTGATCACGCACGCCGTCGGGCTCAGCCTATTCGCCGGCTCCGACAAGATCACGCATACGCCGGGCCTGCGCCTCGCGCTCGGCCCGCTGCTGCTCCGCCGGGGAGCGCCCGGCGGCGCCGGCCAGCAGCGCCTTGATCTCCACCACCGCGTTCCGGTCGCCGCTGAGGATCGCGGCGGTCAGGTCCCGGACCGCCGCGTCGAGCTCCTCCGGCGGCACGACCACGCTGGCCAGGCCGAGCCGCTCGGCCTCGGCCGCGTCGATCCGCCGGCCGGTCACGCAGACCTCCAGGGCCCGGGCATAGCCGACCAGGTCCACCAGCCGCTTGGTGCCGGCCAGGTCGGGGACCAGGCCGAGGGTGACCTCGGCCATCGCGAAGGTGGCGTCGGAGGCGAGCACCCGCAGGTCGCAGGCGAGCGCGAGCTGGAAACCGGCCCCGATGGCGTGCCCCTGCACCGCCGCGATCGAGATCAGGTCGGGGCGGTGCAGCCAGGTGAAGCCGGCCTGGAAGCCGGCGATCCGTTCGGCGCACTCCTCGGGCGGCAACGCGGCCATCTCGGCCAGCGAGTCCCCCGCCCCCGAGCGGCCGGTCGCCACGGAGAGGTCGAGCCCGGCGGAGAAGGCCCGACCCTCGCCCCGTACCACCACGACGCGCACGTCACCCGGCAGGTCCCGGGAGAAGTCGCGCATCGCCCGCCACATCTGCGGCGTCTGTGCGTTGAGTACGTCGGGCCGGCACAACGTCACTGTCGCGACCGGCCCGTCGCAATTGAGTCGTACGCCGACGGTCATGCAGAAGGCCGCAGGCGTACGGGTCCGGACCAGGCTGCTGAACGGATCACGCCTTCTTCCGACGACGCGCGCCGCCACGCTGACGAAGCTGTACACCAGACTCGGTGAGCACCCGGTGGATGAACCCGTAGGAACGGCCGGTCGAGGCCGCCAGGGCGCGGATGCTTTCGCCGGAGGTATACCGCTTGACCAGGTCCTTGGCGAGCGTCTGGCGCTCGGCTCCGACGATCCGGCGACCCTTCTCAGTGCTGGTGGCTGTGCCAGTGGCTGCCATGTTGATTCCTCACGTCCCAGACTGTGCGGTTCGATACGGTCCCACCTATTAGACCGCCTCGAACGATCATGCGCTAGATATCAACTCTTCGCCAACCGACACGCACAGCACTGTCAGTTTCCCGATTGAGTGATTGCGCCACCGGCCCGGTCCGCATCCACCTTCCGAGGTTGCACCGCACGTCAGCAGGGATTTCGAGCCGCAACCGTCCGGTCGCGACCCGGGCCGACGCTGTTTTCCCGCCGCCCGGTCGAGTTTCCTTCCACGCCACGGGAGTTTCGGTTCATCATCCGGCGAGTTTCGTTCCACGGACGTCAAGTTTCGGCTCACCTCGCGGAGGGTTTCGTTCCCGGCTCGGATTCCCTAGCGGCGGATTCCGCAGAATGGTGTTCCGCTCCGCGCAGTGCCGTCTGTGCCCGCCACCGGCAAGCACGAGACATTGTCGTACCGACCGTCCTCTTCGGCACCTCGACCCGGGCGGGACGGCGCCGATCCCGGATCGTCGTCGGTCAGTACCCCGGAATCCGCCGCGACCGGCGACGGACCCGCCGCTAGGCCAGCTCGACCAGCTCGAGCAGGTCGTCGCTCCAGGCGTCCTCGTCGCCGTCCGGGAGCAGGATCGCCCGGTCGGGCTTGAGCGCCAGCACCGCGCCCGGATCGTGGGTGACCAGCACGATCGCCCCGGGGTAGCGGGCGATGGCGTCGAGCACCTGCTCCCGGCTCACCGGGTCCAGGTTGTTCGTCGGCTCGTCCAGCAGCAGCACGTTCGCGCCCGAGCAGACCAGGGTGGCCAGCGCCAGCCGGGTCTTCTCACCGCCGGAGAGCACCCCCGCCGGCTTGTCCACGTCGTCACCGGAGAAGAGGAACGCGCCCAGGATCTTGCGCAGGTCGGTGTCGGTCTGCTCGCTGGCGGCGCTGCGCATGTGGTCCAGCACGCTGCGGTCCACGTCGAGCGTCTCGTGCTCCTGCGCGTAGTAGCCCAGCCGCAGCCCGTGGCCCGGCCGGACCTCGCCGGTGTCCGGCTCCAGCAGCCCGCCGAGGATCCGCAGCAGGGTGGTCTTGCCGGCACCGTTGAGCCCGAGGATCGCCACCCGGGAACCCCGGTCGACGGCGACGTTGACGTCGGTGAAGATCTCCAACGAACCGTACGACTTCGACAGGCCGGCGGCGGTCAGCGGCGTCTTGCCGCACGGCGCCGGGCTGGGGAACCTGACCTTGGCCACCCGGTCGGCGACCCGGGCCTCCTCCAGCCCGGAGAGCAGCTTCTCGGCCCGGCGGGCCATGTTCTGCGCGGCCACCGTCTTGGTCGCCTTGGCCCGCATCTTGTCGGCCTGGGCCATCAGGGCGCCGGCCTTCTTCTCGGCGTTGGCCCGCTCCCGGCGGCGGCGCCGCTCGTCGGTCTCCCGCTGCTCCAGATATTTCTGCCAGCCGACGTTGTAGACGTCCACCACCGAGCGGGTCGCGTCCAGGAACCAGACCTTGTTGACCACGGCCTCCAGCAGCGAGGCGTCGTGACTGATCACGATCAGCCCGCCCTTGTGCCCGGAGAGGAAACCGCGCAGCCAGGTGATCGAGTCGGCGTCCAGGTGGTTGGTCGGCTCGTCGAGGAGCAGGATGCCGCCGCCGTTCTCGGCCGCGTCCCGGAACAGAATCCGGGCCAGCTCGACCCGGCGGCGCTGGCCGCCGGAGAGGGTGCCGATGGTCTGCGCCAGGACCCGGTCCGGCAGGCCGAGGTTGGCGCAGATCCGCGCCGCCTCCGCCTCGGCGGCGTACCCGCCGAGGGAGGCGAACTGGTCCTCCAGCGCGCCGTACCGGCGGACCAGGCGGTCGTCGCCGGAGCCGTCGGCGAGCTGCTCCTCGATCTCCTTCATCCGCGCCATCAGCACGTCCAGGCCCCGGGCCGAGAGCACCCGGTCCCGGGCGGTGACCCCCAGGTCACCGGTGCGCGGGTCCTGCGGCAGGTAGCCGACCTGGCTGCGCCGGTCGATCTGCCCGGCGTAGGGCTGCCCCTCGCCGGCCAGCACCTTGAGGGTGGTGGTCTTGCCGGCACCGTTGCGCCCCACCAGGCCGATCCGGTCACCGGGCTGGACCCGCAACGTGGTGTCGGACAGCAGGATCCGGGCGCCGGCACGGAGTTCCAGGCCGCTCGCAGTGATCATGTCGGAGAACTCGCTCTCGGGGTCGAAGGCTGACTCAGGGCACACGGACGAGCCGGCGGATCACGGATCCGTCGGCTCGGGGCGTTCAGCCTTCGCAGAGCAGCACGGTTGCGATTGTACCGGGCGACCGGCCCGGACCGGTGCCGGATTACCGATCAAGATCATCGGGTATCGACAATTCGCGACACCGGGCGGCGCAGGCGACAGTCGGCCCGGCAGGTGACATCGGGCGAGGCATCGGCGATCAGGGCGATCGGGGTACGTGATGGAACTCAACGAGAACGCACGGATCGATACCAGTCAGGTGGACGATCGACGCGGGTCCGGCGGCGGCGGGCTCGCCGGGATACCCATCCCGATCGGCGGCGGCCGGGGCGGCCTGGTCGGCCTGGTCATCGCCGTGCTGGTCACCCTGGTCGGCGGCGGCTTCGGCGTCAGCCAGCTCACCGGCGGGGGCGGCGAGGAACAGGGCGACAACACCGCACTGGAGCAGCGCTGCGACGCCGCCGACGCGCTGCGCCAGCTCGACTGCCGCAACACCCTCTTCGTCAACTCCATCCAGGCGTACTGGCAGCGGGCGATGCCGGAGCACTTCGACCGGCCGTACCAGCCGTCCGACACGGTCTTCTTCGAGCAGGCGGTGAGCAGTGGCTGCGGCCGGGCCGACTCCGGGGTCGGGCCGTTCTACTGCCCGCTCGACGACCTGGTCTACATCGACCTGAGCTTCTACCGGGTACTCGCCGAGCAGCTCGGCGCCCCCGGCGAGTTCGCCCAGCCGTACGTGCTGGCGCACGAGTACGGCCACCACGTGCAGGACCTGCTCGGCACCGAGCAACGGGTACGCGACCAGCGGCAGGCCGACCCCGGCGAGGCGAACCGCCTCTCGGTGCTGCTGGAACTCCAGGCGGACTGCTACGCCGGCGCGTGGGCCCGCAACGCCACCGGCACCGCCGACGAGCGAGGGGTGAAGATCTTCACCAGTCTCACCGAGCGGGACATCCAGGAGGGTCTGGACACGGCGGCGGCGATCGGAGACGACGCGATCCAGCGGAAGTCCGGCGGCCGGATCGACGAGTCGCAGTTCACCCACGGCAGCTCGGCCGACCGGCAGAAGTGGTTCGGCACCGGCTACTCCAGCGGCGACCCGACCTCCTGCGACACCTTCGGCACCACCCGCTGACCGACTAGCCCGGCGCCGGGTCGCGGAGCGGCACGCTGCCCGGCCCGCCCGGTTACGGGTCGCGGAGCAGCACGCCGACCTGCCCGCCCGGCTACGGGTCGCGGAGCAGCACGCGTACCGCTCGGGCGGCGGAGATCGCGTCGACGAGTACGGTGTGCCGGGGCTCGGGCACGTCGAGCAGGCGCTCGGCCCGCAGCGCCGCCACCGGGGCGAGCCGCCGGTCCGCCAGGATGGTCTCCACCGCCCGCCGGTCGCCGCCGGTCACCACCGCGGCGAGCCGGCCGGCCTCGGGCAGCAGCAGCCGGACCGCCAGGTCCGCCCCGTCGGCGGCGGCGGCCTTCGCCTGGTTGTCGCGGCGCCGGGCGAACCGCTGCTGTGACCAGCCACCGGCGGCGGTGCGGCCCTGCACGTACCGGCTGTCCACCTTGGAGACGACGAGGCGGTCGCCGTCGGCGACGCCGACCGCCACCGCTCCCTTGCGGGCCAGCAGCAGCCCCAGTCGCCGGGGCGCCGCGACGGCGGCCAGGAAGGCGGGCAGGTCGTCCGTGCCGGGCACGCCCGGCGGCGGGTGCAGCACCGCGAGGGTGCCGTCCGGGGCGGTCAACCGGGGCCCGTCCGGCCCGGCGGCGACCTCGGGGGGCCCGCCGTGCCGCTCGGCGAAGCCGTCGAGCCAGCGGGCGAGCCGGGCCGGGGCCACGTCCACCCACCGGCCGCCGCCGGCAGCGGGTCGGCTGTTCACCACCGAACGGTACGACGTCGGCCACCACCACCCGGCCGCCGGGTCCGGTACCCGCTCGGCGGGTCGGCACCCGCCACCGCGGCCGGGTCAGTTCAGCAGCAGTTGGATGGCGAGCGCGGCGATCAGTGCGCTGGAGACCAGGGCGGTGCCCAGCCGCCCCCGGGGGCCGGAGAGCGCCCGGCCGACCAGCGACCCGCCGGAGGCGACCAGCAGCTGCCAGCTCGCCGAGGCGGCGAACGCGGCGAGCACGAAGATCGCCTCCGCCCCGGCCGACCAGTCGGTACCGGCCCGCCGGCCGAGCACCAGGGCGGTGAAGTAGAGGATCGTCATCGGGTTCAGCAGGGTCAGCGCCAGCAGCCCGCCGTACGCCCGCAGCGGGGTACCGAGGCTGCGGTCGGTTCTGGCGGCCCGGCCCGGGTCGGCCCGGTGCCGCAGGGCGCCCCAGGCTCCGGTACCGGCCAGCAGCAGGAGTACCCCGACCGCGACCCAGCGCAGCGGTTCGGCGATCGGCTCGATCAGGCCGGCCAGCGCGGCGCCGCCGAGCACGGCGACGACCGCGTAGAGCCCGTCGGCGGTGGCGACCCCGAGCGCGGCGGCGGCGCCGACCCGGATCGAGGTACGCGCGGTCAGTCCGATCACGAGGATGGCGATCGCGCCGACCGGGATGGCGACGCCGTATCCGGCGAGCAGGCCGGCGAGGAGCGCGTCGGCCATCACGGTGCCGGGGCGCTCGACGCCGACCGGTGGCACTTCCGCTGTCGTCGGGTGGCCGGTTCGGGCGCGGCGGCGAGAGCGGAGGTGCACGAGGTGGGCGCGATCACGCGACGATTCTGGCCGGCCAGCCAGCCACCCGCGACGGATTATCCGTCGGCTCGGGCGGGCCGATCCAGGACTATCTATCGGGCCCGCGAACTCGTTACCATCCGGTAGCCGAATGTTGCTCACATTCGCTCGTACCGTCGGAAGGATCCCCGATGGCCCACCGTCCCCGCCGCCGCGCCGCCGCCGGGATCGCGGTGCTCAGCGCCGCCGTGCTCGCGTTGACCGCCGCCCCGGCACCGGCCGCGGCACCCTCCGGACCCACCGGCCCGGAGACCGCGCCGCCGGCCGCGCCGGCCACCACCGCCTTCGCGGCCGGCGACCACTGCCTGGGCCAGTGCGCCGACATCCTGCCGCCGGGCCAGAACGGCAACGCCACCCTGGTCGAGGTGCTGGCCAACCAGACCCTCGGGGTACTCCCCCGGCACGCCGGCGACCAGCTCGACCGGTACGCCAGCCTGGTCTACGGGTACGCCGGGCTGCGCGAGGACCAGCTCGGGGCGTTCTTCAACGACGCCTCCTTCGGGGTACCGCCCGGGCAGGTCGAACGCAGCTACTCGCCCCGCGCCGACGTCACCGTGCTGCGGGACCGGGCGACCGGCGTCCCGCACGTCACCGGCACCACCCGGGGCGGCACCATGTTCGGCGCCGGTTACGTCGGCGCGGAGGACCGGCTCTTCACGATGGACCTGCTCCGGCACGTCGGCCGGGGCACCCTCACCCCGTTCGCCGGCGGCGCACCGGGCAACCGGGCCCTCGAACAGAGCGTCTGGCGGAACTCGCCGTACACCGAGGCGGATCTCGCGGCCCAGGTCGCCGCGCTGCGCCAGCGCGGTCCCCGGGGCGAGCAGCTCTACACCGACGTGCAGGAGTACATCGCCGGGATCAACGCCTACATCCGGCACTGCATGGCGAACCGCAACTGCCCCGGCGAGTACGTCCTCACCGGCCACCTGGACGCGATCACCAACGCGGGCGGGCCGGAGCCGTTCCAGCTGACCGACCTGATCGCGATCTCCGGGGTGGTCGGCGGGCTCTTCGGCGGCGGTGGCGGGCACGAGATGCAGTCCGCGCTGGTCCGGATCGCCGCCCGGGCGAAGTACGGCCCGGTCGAGGGTGACCGGGTGTGGAGCGCGTTCCGGATGCAGAACAACCCGGAGACGGTACTGACCCTGCACGACGGGCAGAGCTTCCCGTACGGCGCCGCCGACCCGGACGCGCCCAGCGTGGTACTGCCCGACCCGGGATCGGCCCGGCCCGAGGCGGTCACCGCCAACCCCACCGGCTCGGCCCGGCAGGCCGGCGGCGGACCGTCCGAACTGGCCGCCGCGCTGTCGGGGCTGACCGTCACCCCCCGGGGGATGTCGAACGCCGCCGTGGTCTCCGCCGCGCACTCCGCCACCGGCCACCCGATCGCCGTCTTCGGGCCGCAGACCGGCTACTTCGCCCCGCAACTGCTGATGATGCAGGAGTTGCAGGGGCCGGGGATCAGCGCCCGGGGCGCCGCGTTCGCCGGGGTCAACCTCTACGTGCTGCTCGGCCGGGGCCAGGACTACGCCTGGAGCGCCACCTCGGCCACCCAGGACATCACCGACACCTACGCGGTGCCGTTGTGCACCACCGACGGCAGCACCCCGACGCTGGCCAGCAACTTCTACCGCTACCGGGGCCAGTGCCTGGCGATGGAGGAGATCTCCCACGTCAACTCCTGGCAGCCGACCGTGGCGGACGGCACGGCGGCCGGCTCGTACACGATGGTCGCCCGGCGGACCAGGCTGGGGCTGGTGGCCTGGCGGGCCACCGTCGGCGGGGCGCCGCACGCGTTCACCCAGCTCCGCTCGACGTACCGGCACGAGGCCGACTCGGCGATCGGCTTCCAGATGTTCAACGACCCCGCCGCGATGGGCTCCGCCGCGCAGTTCATGAGCGCCGCCGCCGAGATCGGGTACGCCTTCAACTGGTTCTACGTCAACTCCCGCCAGGCCGCGTACGCCAACTCGGGGCTGAACCCGGTCCGGGCCGCCGGCAGCAACCCGAACCTGCCGATGCGGGCCGAGCCGGGGTACGAGTGGCAGGGCTTCGACCCGGCGACCAACACCGCGACCTACCACCCGGCGTCGGCACACCCGAACTCGGTCGACCAGGACTACTACATCAGCTGGAACAACAAGCAGGCCGCCGACTACGGCGCCTCGGACGGCAACTTCAGCTTCGGCCCGGTGCACCGGGGCGACCTGCTGGACAGGCCGATCCGGGCGGCGATCGAGGCCGGCCAGAAGTTCGACCGGGCCTCGCTGACCGCGCTGGTGCAGCGGGCCGGCCTGACCGACCTGCGCGGGATCGAGGTGCTCGACGAGCTGGTCCGGGTGCTGGAGAGCCAACCGGTCACCGACGCCGGGCTGGCCGCGACGATCGGCCGGCTCAAGGCGTGGCGGCAGGCCGGTGCGCTCCGGGTGGAGACCTCGGCCGGCTCGGAGACGTACCAGCACGCCGAGGCGATCCGGGTCTTCGACGCCTGGTGGCCGCTGCTGGTCCGGGGCCAGTTCGCCGGGCCGCTCGGCGGCGACCTCTACCAGGCGCTGGTCAACGCGATGCAGATCAACGAGTCACCCTCCGGGCACCAGCAGGGGGACACCTCGGACCTGCCCGGTTCGGCCGCCGACGCCCAGGGGCACAAGGGCTCGTCGTTCCAGTACGGCTGGTGGGGTTACGTCGACGCCGACCTGCGGGCGGTACTCGGCGAACCGGTCCCCGGCGGGCTCGGCCGGACGTACTGCGGCGACGGGAGCCTGGCTGCCTGCCGGCAGGTCCTGCTGGACACCCTGCGCACCGCCGCCGCCCAGCCGGCCACCGAGGTCTATCCCGGCGACGAGCACTGCGCCGCCGGGGACCAGTGGTGCGCCGACGCCATCGTGCAGTCCCCGCTGGGCGGGATCAGGCACGACAACATCGCCTGGCAGAACCGGCCGACGTACCAGCAGGTGGTGTCGTTCCCGGCCGGGCGCGGCGACGACCTGAGCAACCTCGCCGCCGGGCGGCCGGTCTCCGCCTCCAGCAACCAGCTCGGACACGGCGCCGCCCGGGCGGTGGACGGCGATCCGGGTACCCGCTGGGCCAGCTCCTGGTCGGACAACCAGTCGATCACCGTCGACCTCGGCTCGACCCGCACCGTCGGCCGGGTGGTGCTGCACTGGGAGGCGGCGTACGCGAGGTCGTACCGGATCGAGGTCTCCACCGACGGCAGCACCTGGCGCCCGGTCTGGTCGACCACGGCCGGCGACGGCGGCACCGACAACGTCGCCTTCCCCGCGACCTCGACCCGCTACCTGCGGATGCGGGGCCTCACCCGGGGCACCGACTACGGCTTCTCGCTCTGGGAGTTCCAGGCGTACCGGCACTGAGTCAGGGGATCAGCCTGTCGAGCAGCTCGAAGGACTCGTACGGCTGGTCGGCGTCGCCGAAGTGGCCGTCGTCGCGGACGATCTGCGTGCCGCCGAGCCGCTCGAACATGGCGCGTCCCTGCCGTTCGTCGCAGCCGTACGGGTCACGTCGGGAGTTGACGAAGTAGATGTCCCGGACACTCGCCCTGATCGCCGCCCAGTCGTAGGCCGGTTGCAGCACCGGCTCCTCGTCGGTGTTCGGCCGGGTCGAGTAGCCGGCGACCAGGATCGCCTGGGAGACCGTGGTGTCGAGGTGTTCCAGGAGCGCCAGCAGCAGCGCCGCGCCGCCCGAGTGCCCGACCAGCACGGTCTGCTCGTCGAACTCGTGGCTGGCCAGCACCTTCGGCAGGAAGGTGTCGATCGGCTCCACGTTCAGGTCCGGATAGTGCGGGATCTCCACCGCGTACCCCCGGTCGGCCAGTCGCCGGCCCAACCACGGGTACCAGACGACCTCGGGGTGCCCGCCCGTACCGTGAAAGATGATCGCTTTCGCTGTCACCTGATCATCCTCCCGCCGTACCCCGGAAAAGCCCACCGGAAAAGCCGACGGCCCGTGGTCGCGGGGCGACCACGGGCCGTCGAGGTCCGCCGGATCGGCTCAGACGTTGAAGCCGAGGGCGCGGAGCTGGTCCCGGCCCTCGTCGGTGATCTTGTCGGGGCCCCACGGCGGCAGCCAGACCCAGTTGATCCGGATGTCGTCGACGAGCCCGCCACCGGGGCCGGTGGTCAGCGCCTGCCGGGCCTGGTCCTCGATCACGTCGGTCAGCGGGCAGGCCGCCGAGGTGAGCGTCATGTCCAGGGTCGCGACGTTCTCGTCGTCGACGTGCACCCCGTAGACCAGGCCGAGGTCGACCACGTTGATGCCCAGCTCGGGGTCGACGACGTCCTTCATCGCCTCTTCGATGTCGGCGACCGCGGCCCTGCCGGTCGACCCCGTCGGCTCGGCCGACGCGGCCTTCATGTCCTGGTCAGTCATGCCGTCTTCACCTCGCTCCGCTCGTTACTGTCCTGGTTGTCGGCTGCCTCGACGTCCACCCCGGCCCGGGCCGCGGCGTCCTTGAACGCCATCCAGGGCAGCAGCGCGCACTTCACCCGCGCCGGATAGCGGGCCACCCCGGCGAACGCCACCGCGTCGCCGAGCAGTTCCTCGTCCGGGGTCACCTGACCGCGTCCCGACATCAGCTCCACGAAGGCGGCGTGCACCGCGAACGCGTCCCCGGCCCGCCGGCCGGTGAGCAGCTCGTGCAGCACGCTCGCCGACGCCTGGCTGATCGAGCAGCCGAGGCCGTCGTACGAGACGTCGCTGAGCGTGTCGTCGGCCAGGGCGACCCGTACGGTCACCTCGTCCCCGCAGGTGGGGTTGACGTGGTGCGCCTCGGCGGCGTACGGCTCGCGCAGCCCGCGCCCGTGCGGATGCTTGTAGTGATCCAGGATGATCTCCTGGTAGAGCTGGTCGACCTGCATCACCCGAACACCTTCCGTACCTGTTCCAGCCCGCGCACCAGGGCGTCGACCTCGCTGGTCGTGGTGTACAGGTAGAACGAGGCGCGGGTCGTCGCCGGTACGCCGAACCGGACGCAGACCGGTCGCGCACAGTGATGGCCGACCCGCACCTCGACGCCCTGGGCGTCGAGCACCTGACCCACGTCGTGCGGGTGGATGCCGTCCAGCGCGAACGAGATCGTCCCGCCCCGGCCGACCGGCACCGTCGGGCCGAAGATCCGCAGCCCGGGGACGGTCGCCAGGGCGTCCAGCGCGTACGCGGTCAGCTCCTTCTCGTGCCACTGGATCGCCTTCATGCCGATCCCGGTCAGGTAGTCCACCGCCGCGCCCAGCGCCACCGCCTCGGCGATCGGCGGGGTACCCGCCTCGAACCGGGCCGGCGGCGACGCGTACGTCGAGCCGGCCATGCTGACCGTCTCGATCATCGAACCGCCGCCGAAGACCGGCGGCATCGCGGCCAGCAGCTCGCCCCGGCCCCAGAGCACCCCGATCCCGCTCGGCGCGCACATCTTGTGCCCGGTGAAGGCGATGAAGTCGACGTCCAGGTCGACCACGTCGACCGGCAGGTGCGGCACCGACTGCGAGCAGTCGAGCAGCAGCAGCGCGCCGACCTGCCGGACCCGCTCGGTGATCCGGGCGGTGGCGTTGACCGTGCCGAGGATGTTGGACATGTGCACGATCGAGACCAGCCTGGTCCGCTCGTTGACCAGCTCCGCCAGCCCGGACTCGTCGAGCCGGCCGCCGTCGGTGACCGGGAACCAGCGCAGCGTGGCGCCGGTCCGCTCGCAGAGGAGCTGCCACGGCACGATGTTCGAGTGGTGCTCCATCTCGGAGATCACGATCTCGTCGCCGGGGCCGAGCCGGAACCGCGGGTCACCGGCCGGGCCGCCGAGCGAGGCGTTGGAGAAGGCGTACGCGACCAGGTTGATCGCCTCGGTGGAGTTCTTGGTGAAGACCACCTCGTCGGGGCTCGGCGCGTTGATGAAGGCCGCGACCTTCGCCCGGGCCGCCTCGTACGCCTCGGTCGCCTCGGTTCCGACGGTGTGCACCGAGCGGGAGACGTTGCCGTTGTGCCGCTCGTAGTGCTCCCGCAGCGCGTCCAGCACCTGCCGGGGCTTCTGCGAGGTGTTCGCGCTGTCGAGGTAGACCATCGGATGGCCGTTGACCTCGCGCCCCAGGATCGGGAAGTCGGCGCGTACCGCCTCGACGTCGTAGCGCGGCACGTCGTCGTACTGTGGCATCCCCGGTGGGATCGCGATCGTGGTCATCTCGACGGTGCCCTTCGGCTCAGGCCCGGGCCGAGCCCGCGCCGGCGACGTACCGCTCGTAGCCCTCGGCCTCGAGCTTCTCGGCCAGCTCCGGACCGCCCTGCTCGACGATCCGGCCCGCCACGAAGACGTGCACGAAGTCCGGCTTGATGTAGCGGAGGATCCGGGTGTAGTGGGTGATCAGCAGCAGCCCGGTCTCGCCGGTCTCGCGGACCCGGTTGACCCCCTCGCTGACCACCCGCAGGGCGTCGATGTCGAGGCCGGAGTCGGTCTCGTCGAGGATCGCCACCTTCGGCTTGAGCAGCTCGAGCTGGACGATCTCGTGCCGCTTCTTCTCGCCGCCGGAGAAGCCCTCGTTCACGTTGCGCTGGGCGAACGCCGGGTCCATCTGGAGCCGCTCCATCGCGCCGCGCAGCTCGCCGGCCCAGGTGCGCAGCTTCGGCGCCTCACCGTCGATCGCCGTCTTGGCGGTGCGGAGGAAGTTCGCCACCGACACCCCGGGCACCTCGACCGGGTACTGCATGGCCAGGAAGAGGCCGGCGCGGGCCCGCTCGTCGACGGCCATCGAGAGCACGTCCTGACCGTCCAGCAGCACCTCGCCGCCGGTGATCTCGTACTTCGGGTGCCCGGCGATCGAGTACGCCAGGGTCGACTTGCCGGACCCGTTCGGGCCCATGATGGCGTGGGTCTCCCCCGCCCGCACGGTGAGGTCGACCCCGGCCAGGATCGGCTTCAGCTCGCCCTCGGGCAGCCGGACCGACACCTGCAGGTCACGGATCTCCAGAACGCTCATGGTGCGGTAACTCCATTGCTCGGCGTGAGACTCAGGTAGATGTCACCGTCGCGGATCTCGACGGGGTAGACGGGTACGGGTTCGGTCGCGGGGAGCCCGGTCGGTTCACCGGTACGCAGGTCGAAGCGGGAGCCGTGCAGCCAGCACTCCAGGGTGCAGCCGTCGACCTCGCCCTCGGAGAGCGCGACGGCGGCGTGCGAGCACTCGTCCCGGATGGCGTAGAAGTTGCCGTCCTCGGCGTGCACGACGGCGACCTCGGTGCCGTCCACGTCGGCGGAGACGACGCTGCCCTTCGGCACGTCCTCGGTCGAACAGATCCGAATCATCAGACCGCCGCCTTCACGAGTCTGAGTTCGATCTGCTCCCCCAGCCGGTCGCGCAGCTCCTCGGCCGGGATCTTGTTGAGCAGTTCGGCGAAGAAGCCCCGGACGACCAGCTTGCGGGCCTCGCCCTCGGGGATGCCCCGGGCCATCAGGTAGAAGAGCTGCTCGTCGTCGAAGCGCCCGGTCGCGCTGGCGTGCCCGGCACCGGCCACCTCGCCGGTCTCGATCTCCAGGTTGGGCACCGAGTCGGCGCGGGCGCCGTCGGTCAGCACCAGGTTCCGGTTGATCTCGTACGTGTCGGTGCCGGTGGCGGCGGCCCGGATCAGCACGTCGCCGACCCAGACGGTGTGCGCGCTCTCGCCCTGCAACGCGCCCCGGTAGCCGACGTAGCTGCGGCAGTCCGGCACGCTGTGGTCGACCATCTGCCGGTGCTCCAGGTGCTGCCCGGCGTCGGCGAAGTAGAGGCCGTAGAGCTCGGCCTCGCCGCCCCGGCCGGTGTATTCCACGCTGGTGTACTGCCGGACCAGGTCCCCGCCCAGGCTCACCTGGATGTGCGTCACCTTCGCGTCCCGGCCGAGCCGGACCCGCAGGTGCTGGGCCTGCACCGCGTCGGACGCCCAGTCGGCGACGGTGACCAGGGTCAGCTTCGCGCCCTCGTCGACCGCGACCTCGACGTTGTCGGCCAGGGTCACCGAACCGGTCTGCTCCAGCACCAGCGTGACCTCGGCGAACCGGCCGATGTCGAGGAAGGTGTGCCCGAAGGAGGCGCCGTCGGCGCCCTGCCCGACCAGCCGGACGGTCACCGGCTCGGCCGGCCGGGTCTCCGGGGCCACCGCCACGACCACCGCCTCGCCGGCCCGGCCGTGCGCCAGCGCGCTGATCCGGTCGAACGGGGTGAGCACGCTGCCGATCCGGGCGTCACCCTCGTGCACCCCGCCGAACGTGACCCCGTCCGGCAGCGCGGCGACCTCGTAGCGCAGCCGGCCGTCGACCGGGGTGAACGTGTCGTCGGCCAGGCCGCGCAGCCGCTTGAGCGGGGTGAACCGCCACTCCTCCTCCAGGCCGGTCAGGGCCGGGAAGTCGCGGACGTCGTACGAGCGGAGCGTCTGCGCCTTGGTCTGCGCGATCTGGGCCGCCTGCGCTCCGGGTGCTTCGGGCGCGAATGCTTCGGTAGTCATCTCTTCCTTGGTCTTGTCTCGACGAGGTCGCAAGGCGGATCGACGGGCGGGCGGCGTCAGCCGACCGCACCCTCCATCTGCAGCTCGATCAGCCGGTTGAGCTCCAGGGCGTACTCCATCGGGAGTTCCTTGGCGATCGGCTCGATGAAGCCGCGCACGATCATCGCCATCGCCTCGTCCTCGGTCAGGCCCCGGCTCATCAGGTAGAAGAGCTGGTCCTCGCTGACCTTGGAGACGGTCGCCTCGTGCCCCATCGCCACGTCGTCCTCGCGGATGTCGACGTACGGGTAGGTGTCCGACCGGGAGATGGTGTCGACCAGCAGCGCGTCGCACTTGACGGTGCTCTTGCTGTGGTGCGAGCCCTCCAGCACCTGGACCAGGCCGCGGTAGGAGGTCCGCCCACCGGCCCGGGCGATCGACTTGGAGACGATCGTGCTGGAGGTGTGCGGGGCGGCGTGCACCATCTTGGCGCCGGCGTCCTGGTGCTGGCCCTCGCCGGCCATCGCCACCGAGAGCACCTCGCCCTTGGCGTGCTCGCCGGTCATGAAGACCGCCGGGTACTTCATCGTCACCTTGGAGCCGATGTTGCCGTCGATCCACTCCATGGTCGCGCCCTCGTGGCAGACCGCCCGCTTGGTGACCAGGTTGTAGACGTTGTTCGACCAGTTCTGGATCGTGGTGTAGCGGCAGCGCGCGTTCTTCTTGACGACGATCTCCACGACCGCGCTGTGCAGCGAGTCTGAGGAGTAGATCGGCGCGGTGCAGCCCTCGACGTAGTGCACGTACGCGCCCTCGTCGACGATGATCAGGGTCCGCTCGAACTGGCCCATGTTCTCGGTGTTGATCCGGAAGTACGCCTGGAGCGGGATCTCCACGTGCACGCCCTTCGGCACGTAGATGAAGGAGCCGCCGGACCAGACCGAGGTGTTCAGCGCGGCGAACTTGTTGTCGCCGACCGGGATCACCGTGCCGAAGTACTCCTTGAAGATGTCCTCGTGCTCCTTGAGCGCGGTGTCGGTGTCCAGGAAGACGACGCCCTGCTCCTCAAGGTCCTCGCGGATCTTGTGGTAGACCACCTCGGACTCGTACTGCGCGGCGACACCGGCGACCAGCCGCTGCTTCTCGGCCTCCGGGATGCCCAGCTTGTCGTAGGTGTTCTTGATGTCCTCGGGCAGGTCCTCCCAGCTCGCGGCCTGCTTCTCGGTGGACCGGACGAAGTACTTGATGTTGTCGAAGTCGATCCCGCCGAGGTCGGCACCCCAGTTCGGCATCGGCTTGCGGCCGAACAGCCGCAACCCCTTCAGCCGCAGGTCGAGCATCCAGGCGGGCTCGTTCTTCTTGGCGGAGATGTCCCGCACCACCGCCTCGTTCAGGCCACGCTGGGCAGCGGCACCGGCGACGTCGGAGTCGGCCCAGCCGTACTCGTAACGCCCCAGGGCGGCGAGCTGCTCCTCCTGCGTCATGGGCTGGACGATCTGCTCGGTCATCTATCTGTCCTCACACTGCTGACGGAAGGTTTGGGCTGGGTCGGGATGTGCGTGGTGCAGACCCCGTCACCGTGGGCGATGGTGGCGAGCCGCTGCACGTGGGTGCCGACCAGGCGGGAGATGACCGCCGTCTCGGCCTCGCACAGCTGGGGAAACTCCGCGGCCACGTGGGCCACCGGACAGTGGTGCTGGCACAGCTGTCCGCCGGACGCGATCGTGGACGCGTTGGCAGCGTATCCCTCGGCGGTCAGCGCCCCGGCGAGTGCCTCGGCCCTGGCCAGCGGGTCGTCCCCGGCGCCCTCCATGGCGGCCCGGCAGCGGGCCTCCAGCGCCGCGACCTGCTCGGCGGCGAAGGCGTCGACCGCGTCCGGTCCACCGTGCCGGGAGATCCACCGCAGCGCGGCGGTGGCCATCCCGTCGTAGGTGTGGGTGCCGCAGCGGCGCCGGCCGGAGTCGGTGAGCCGGAAGATCCGGGCGGGTCGACCACGACCGCGCTGGCCGCGGACGACCTGGTCACGGGCGACCACGTCACCGTCGGCGAGCATCGCGTCCAGGTGCCGGCGGATCGCCGCCGGGCTGAGCCCCAGCTCCGCGCCGAGCTGCGCGGCGGTGGCCGCGCCGTGCTCCAGCAGCAACTGGGTCACCCGGTCCCGGGTGGGACGCCCGTCGGGTCCGGCCACGCCGTCGGGTCCGGCCATCTCGACGGCGGACACGGCGGAACCGGCGACCGGATCGGTCACCCGTTCCTGCTCCGAGTACGCCGCCAGGTTTTTCACTACGCCAACGTTACGTATTTCGTCCTAGGTCCGCAAACCCGGGGTCCGGTGATCCAGACCACCGGACGGCGGACGTGCCGTCCAGCATGATCACATTTGCACGTACCATGGCCGGCGTGAGCCGATTCGGCGAATTTTCTGGCAAACCCACCCTATCGCGACTGGCCCTCGCCTCCGTGGTGGGGAACGTGCTGATCGTCGGGACCGGGGGCGCGGTCCGGCTGACCAAATCCGGGCTCGGCTGCCCCACCTGGCCCCGCTGCACCGACGACTCGTACGTGGCGACCGCCGAGATGGGCGTGCACGGGGTGATCGAGTTCGGCAATCGGCTGCTCACCTTCGCGCTCGCCGCCGTGGTCATCGCCGGAGTGGTCGCCGCCTGGCGGCAGCGCCCGGCCCGCCGAGGGCTCCGCTGGCTCAGCGTCGGTGCCGCGTTCGGCATCCCGGCCCAGGCGGTCATCGGCGGGATCACCGTGCTCACCAACCTGAACCCGTGGGTGGTCGGGCTGCACTTCCTCGCCTCGATGGCGGTGATCGCGGCCGCGTACGCGTTCTGGCGCCGGACCCTCGAACCGGACGGACCGCCCCGGCCGACCGTACCGGCACCGCTGCGCGCGCTCGCCTGGCTCACCGCCGGGGTGGCCGCCGCCGTACTCGTGGTCGGCACCTGGGTGACCGGCAGCGGCCCGCACTCCGGCGACTCGGGGGCGGCCCGCAACAACCTGGACCCGGAGACCATCTCCCAGGTGCACGCCGACACGGTCTTCCTGCTGCTGGGGCTCTCGATCGCGATCTGGTTCGCCTTCCGCGCGGTCGGCGCACCGGTCCAGGCGGTCCGGGCGGCCGGCCTGCTGGTGCTCGCCGAACTCGGCCAGGGCCTGATCGGCTTCGTGCAATATTTCACCGGGCTGCCGGTGGCGTTGGTCGGCGCGCACATGCTCGGCTCCTGCCTGGTCTGGCTCGCCGCCCTCGCGGTGCTCTGGTCGACCCGGGAACGCACCGCCCCGGCCGCCCCGGCGGACCGGACCCGGCCCGAACTCGCCGACGCGGCGGCCCGCTGACCCCGACCGGGCCGCGCCGACCGGGCCGTGCCGGGCGGCTCAGCCCAGCCGGGCAGTGTAAGCCCAGCCGGGCAGTTTCAGCCCAGCCGGGCGGTTCAGGCCGCCAGCCGGGCGGCGATCGCGTCGGCGATCCGGTCGGCCGCGCCGGGAGCGTGGGCCAGGAAGAGCGACGGCTCGGTGAGTTCCACCTCGACCAGCACCGGCGCGCCGTCCGGGCCCGGAATCAGGTCCACCCGGGCGTAGAGCGGCCGGCCCGGACCGCCGGGCAGCGCCGCCAGTACCCGCTCGGCGAGGGCGAGTTCCGCCTCGGCCGGGGTACGCGGGGTGATCTCCTCCGGCCGGAACAGCCCCTCGACGCCGTAGTCCGGGCCGACCAGCATCGGCCCCTTGCGGATCGCGTGGCTGAACCGGAGCCCGTCCGGGCCGGCGACGAAGAGCAGCGCCGTCTCCCCGGCGGTGTCCACGGCGGCCAGGTACGGCTGCACCATCACCCACCGGCCGGCCGCCTGTAGCCGCTTGACGTGTGCGACGGCCAGCTCCCGGTGTTCCGCGTCGGCGAGGTCGTAGCGGCCGGTGTCCAGGCTGCCGGCGCCGACGACGGGCTTGAGGACGTACTCGCCGGGCACCGCCGGCAGCGCCCAGGTGGTGTCCGGGGCCAGCCAGCTGGTCGGCACGGTCGGCAGCCCCGCCTCGGCGAACTCCCGCAGGTAGCGCTTGTCGGTGTTCCACCGCACCAGGTCGGCCGGGTTGGCCAGCCGGGGCACGGTCTCGGCCCAGGCGACGAACTCGGCGCGCCGGGGCGGATAGTCCCAGGGCGAACGGAGCACCGCCAGCGCGTAGCCGGCCCAGTCCACCTCCGGGTCGTCCCAGACCGCCGCCTCGACCCGGATCCCGCGTTCGGCGAGCGGGTCCAGCAGCAGCCGGTCGTCGGGGTCGAGGCCGGGAAGTTCCGCACAGGTAATAAGAGCGACCCGGGGCTCGCCCCGGGTCGCACGGTTGTTATCGGACAAAATTATCAACGAGCCATGGTACGTCGAGCCATCGACCGCCAAAGATCGTTGCTCGGACGCATCTGGTCCATCAGTTCCCGCTCCCATTCGTTCTCCACGGCGACCCCCGCCTTGGCGCAGGCCAGTCGCGCGACGTCGGTGCTGTCCGCGAACTGGTCAGCCCACACGCCGTCCTCCCCCACCAGGACAATGCGCGCGCCCCGCTTGCCGACGTACTCGATGACCGCCTTCGCGCCGCCGTGGCCGGCGGCAAACGACTGGATGCCGGCGACCAGACCGTTGTGGGTCTGCCCCGCGACGGTCTGCTCGCCCGTCGGCGTCGTATCGGAACCATCTGCCATAACGCGAAGCCTAAGCAGACTTCGACCGCCACGAGGGGCAGCTACCGATAATTTGTGATCCCGATTACGGTGACGTTTACGGTAACGACGCACCAACTCGGGGCGATTTTTCGGGCTATACGCGACTATTCAAAACCATCATTCACGTTCAAGCCCGGCAAACAGGACGAACGGGCACGAAGCCCCCGAAAACGTCAGAGCAGCGCGTCGACCGCGACCGCCGCGAAGACGATCGTCAGGTACGTGATCGACCAGTGGAAGAGCCGCATCGGCTTGACCGGACCACCCCGGGCGGCCCGCTGGCTCAGCCGGTGCGCCTCGACGATGAACATCCCGCCGGCCGCCAGCACCGTGACCCCGTAGACCGGGCCCATGCCCAGCGGCCAGACCAGCACCGACGCCGCCACGGTCAACCAGGTGTAGACCACGATCTCGGTGGTGACCCGGCGGATCGAGGCGACCACCGGCAGCATCGGGATGCCGGCCCGGGCGTAGTCGTCCTTGAACTTGATGGCCAGGGCGTAGAAGTGCGGCAGCTGCCAGAAGAACACCACCGCGAAGAGGCCCCAGGCCTGCGGCGCCAGCGAGCCGGTCACCGCCGCCCAGCCGATCAGCACCGGAGCGGAGCCGCAGATGCCGCCCCAGAAGGTGTTCTGCCAGGTCGTCCGCTTCAACCACAGGGTGTAGACGAGGTCGTAGTAGGCGATGGCGGCCAGCGTCAGCGCGGTGGCCAACCAGTTGGTGAAGACCGCCATCAGGGTCACCGAGACCACCGCCAGCACCAGCCCGAAGACCAGCGCGTTGCGGGGCGCCACGGTGTGCGTCGGCAGTGGCCGCCGCTTGGTCCGCTTCATCACCTGGTCGATGTCGCGGTCGATGTAGCAGTTCAACGCGTTGGCCGCACCCGCCGCCAGCGACCCGCCGACCAGCACCACCGTGACCAGCCAGAGCGACGGGATCCCGCCGTCGGCCAGCATCATCGTCGGCACCGTGGAAATCAGCAGCAGCTCGACGATCCGTGGCTTGGTCAGCGCGACGTACGCCCGGATCAGGGCGGCGACGTCGCGTCGCCGGGTCACCTCGTCCGGCGTCCCCGCTGCCGGGGCACCGCCGGTCACGGGGCGCTCGGTGATCATGCTCACGGATTGCCACCTTCCGGCGTCGGGCACGACGAGTGATTGGCTGCGCGGGCAGCGCGGGTGGCGGGCGACCGATGGTCAGCACGCCGACCGACAGCCTACGCGTCGTCGTTTCCGCTGCCCGGGCGACCCTTCTTCGGTGCGAACGATCACACTCGCGGCGAACCGCTCGACCGGTGGTCGAGGTCGGGATCCGCAGACGGCCACGCCACCGCTGCCGGATTGTCGTACGGGTCCGGTTGGCTCTCCTCGTGCCTCGTCGCCGAGATCCGACCGCACCTGCCGTGGTGCATCGCACCGCCCGGGTCGGCCTGCGCCTCACGCCCGCACAGCGGCGGCGGTGTTTCGGTCTGTTGCGCTCGGCGGGCGACGTCTGGGCGTGCATCCTGGAGATCAACAATTGGCGACAGGCCCGAGGTGCCGCTCCCTTGGCGGGCTACCAGGAGTTGTGTCGAGAGTTGACCAGGGCCGGTTCAGGAACATTCGCGGACCTGGACACGACGGGTGCCCGGTCCGTGTTGCGCCGGTTCTCCGACGCCTGGTTCGCAGCGGCGAAGCGCCGGGCCGGAGGTGACGATCGCGGCCGGTTTCCGCGCCGTCGACGACTGCTGGTGCCGCTGCGTTGGTATCACGGCACCTTCACCCTCCACGGTCGGCGGGTACGGATCCCGACGGCCCAGGGCGCCCCACCGTTGTGGTTGCGGCTGGCCCGCGATCCGCCCTACCCCGCCGGGCAGATTCGCTCGATCACCCTGATCTACGATGCCGGCCGAATCTTCCTGGATGTCACCGCCGAGCTACCGGTGGCCGCGTCCGAGCCAGGCACGGCCGTCGACCCCGATCGGATAGCTGGGGTGGACCTGGGTGTGATACATCCGTACGCGGTGAGCGGCCCGGACGGACAGGCACTGCTGGTCTCCGGGCGGGCGCTCCGCGCCGAGCACCGCCAACACCTGACCGACACCAAACGACGCAGTCGGGCGGTTGCCCGGCGGGCACCGGGCCGCGGTGAGCAGGGTTCTCGCCGATGGCGACGCTACCGGCGGCGAGCCCGCCGGGTGGAAGGACGACATCGCCGCCGAATCCGACAGGCCCAGCACGAGGCCGCGAAAGCTGTGGTCGGCTGGGCCGTTGAGCAGCGAGTCAGCACTCTGCGGGTCGGTGATCCGCGGGGCGTCCTGAGAATCGATGCCGGGCGCCGGCACAACCTACGGCTACGGCAGTGGCAGCTCGGTCGTCTCATCCGGATTTTGGCTGACAAGGCAGCGGCAGCCGGAATTAAGATGCAGTTGGTGGATGAGCGAGGGTCGTCATCGACCTGTCCGTCCTGCCTCCGTCGGGTGTCGAAGCCCCGAGGACGGGTCTTCGCCTGCGCACACTGTCGACACCTGGGCCATCGTGACCTGATCGCGGCGGCCATCATCGCCACCCGGACACCGGGCGGCGGACCAACCGCCCCAAGACCCGCCGTACCGGGCGGGGCGGTAACGCACCGTCGAGTCGGCCGGCACCTACCGGGTGCGGGCCGGTCCCGGCGTGATCCGCGCCGCTGCGGCGGCGCGGGTCGGTTGGCCAGCGGTGGCCCGCCCTGCCAGCCGGCGGGGAGTCGCTCGCTCGACAAAGGCGAGGATCCACACAACACCACCGGGGGATCCGGTGAACGTTTATGGACACCGCACTAGGGTCATCAGTGAGGGTTCCGCCCATCACGCCGAGGAGCACACACGATCGTGGCTGACAATCGACCCGAGCAAACCTCGCTGAGCTGGTCCGATCTCGACCAGCGTGCCGTCGACACCGTCCGCGTGCTGGCCATGGACGCCGTGGAGAAGTCCGGCAACGGGCATCCGGGTACGGCGATGAGCCTGGCACCGGCCGCCTACCTGCTGTTCAACCGGGTCATGCGGCACGACCCGTCCCACCCCGACTGGACCGGGCGGGACCGGTTCGTGCTGTCGGCGGGGCACAGCAGTCTCACCCTCTACATCCAGCTCTACCTGAGCGGCTACGGCCTCGGCCTGACCGACCTCAAGGCGCTGCGGCAGTGGGGCTCGCTCACCCCGGGCCACCCCGAGCACGGCCACACCCGGGGCGTCGAGACCACCACCGGCCCGCTCGGCCAGGGGCTCGGCAACGCGGTCGGGATGGCGATGGCCGCCCGCCGCGAGCGTGGCCTGCTGGACCCGGACGCGGCTCCCGGCACCTCCCCCTTCGACCACCACATCTGGTGCATCGCCTCGGACGGCGACATCGAGGAGGGGATCAGCCACGAGGCGAGTGCGCTCGCCGGGCACCAGCGACTGGGCAACCTGATCCTGATCTACGACGACAACGAGATCTCGATCGAGGACGACACCCGGATCGCCAAGAGCGAGGACGTGGCCGCCCGCTACGAGGCGTACGGCTGGCACGTGCAGACGGTCGACTGGCGCAGCGGGGACGCGGACCAGGGCCACTACCACGAGGACGTCGAGGCGCTCTACGCCGCGCTGCTGGCCGCCAAGGCGGAGACCGGCCGGCCGTCGTTCGTCGCGCTGCGCACCATCATCGGCTGGCCGGCGCCGACCAAGCAGAACACCGGCAAGATCCACGGCTCGGCGCTCGGTGCCGACGAGGTGGCCGAGACCAAGAAGCTGCTCGGCTTCGACCCGGCCCAGCACTTCGAGGTCGACGAGGAGGTGCTGACGCACGCCCGCCAGGTGCTGGAGCGGGGCCGGAGCGCGCACGCCGAGTGGGAGACCGCGTACCAGGCGTGGGCCGACGCCAACCCGGAGGGCAAGGCGCTGCACGACCGGCTGGCCACCCGTACCCTGCCGGTCGGCTGGGCCGACGCGCTGCCGGAGTTCCCGGCGGACGCCAAGGGGATCGCCACCCGGGCCGCCTCCGGCAAGGTCCTGAACGCCCTGGCCCCGGTCCTGCCGGAGCTGTGGGGCGGCTCGGCCGACCTGGCCGAGAGCAACAACACCACCATGGAGGGCGAGCCGTCCTTCATCCCCAGCGACTACGCCACCAAGGCGTTCCCGGGCAACGAGTACGGCCGCACCCTGCACTTCGGCATCCGTGAGCACGCCATGGGCGCCATCCTGAACGGCATCGCGCTGCACGGCGGCACCCGCCCCTACGGCGGCACCTTCCTGGTCTTCAGCGACTACATGCGCCCGGCGGTCCGGCTCGCCGCGCTGATGAAGCTGCCCGTCGTCTACGTCTGGACGCACGACTCGATCGGTCTCGGCGAGGACGGCCCCACCCACCAGCCGGTCGAGCACCTGACCGCGCTGCGGGCCATCCCCGGCCTGGACGTGATCCGGCCGGCCGACGCCAACGAGACCGCCTGGGCCTGGCGACACGCGCTGGAGCACACCGACCGGCCGTCCGCGCTGGCGCTGAGCCGGCAGGCGCTGCCGACGCTGGACCGCAGCGAACTGGCCGGCGCCGACCAGACCGTCAAGGGCGGCTACGTGCTGGCCGAGGCGTCGAACGCGCAGCCGCAGGTGATCCTGATCGGCACCGGCTCCGAGGTGCAGCTCTGCCTGACCGCCCGGGAGCGGCTGGAGGCCGAGGGCACCCCCACCCGGGTGGTCTCGATGCCCTGCCAGGAGTGGTTCCGGGAGCAGGACTCGGCCTACCAGGACGCGGTGCTGCCCCGCTCCGTCCGGGCCCGGGTCAGCGTCGAGGCCGGCATCGCGATGTCGTGGCGGGACCTGATCGGCGACAGCGGTGAGGCGGTCAGCCTGGAGCACTACGGCGCCAGCGCACCGCACAGCGTGCTCTTCGAACAGTTCGGATTCACCCCCGACCGGATCGTCGCGGCCGCGCACGCGTCGCTGACCCGGGTGGGCCAGATCACCGGTGACACCACCGGCAACTGAGGGAGCGTTGCAGACATGACTGACCGGTTGGGTGAGCTCACCGCCGCGGGAGTGGCGGTCTGGCTCGACGATCTTTCGAGGGTACGGCTGAGTTCCGGCAACCTGGACCAGCTGCGCCGGGAGAAGCACCTGGTCGGGGTGACCACCAACCCGACCATCTTCGCCAAGGCGCTCAGCGACGCGGACGAGTACAACTGGCAACTGCGGGACCTGGCGATGCGCGGGGTCAGCGTCGAGGAGGCGGTACGCGCGCTGACCACGTACGACGTGCGGTGGGCCTGCGACGTGATGCGCCCGGCGTACGACAGCAGTGCCGGGGTGGACGGTCGGGTCTCGATCGAGGTGGACCCTCGGCTGGCGTACCGGACCGAGCCGACGGTGGCCGAGGCGAAGGCCCTGTGGTGGCTGATCGACCGGCCGAACCTCTTCATCAAGATCCCGGCGACCGAGGCCGGGCTGCCGGCCATCACCGCGACCCTGGCCGCCGGGATCAGCGTGAACGTCACGCTGATCTTCGGGTTGGAGCGCTACTCGCAGGTGATGGAGGCGTTCCTGGCCGGGCTGGAGCAGGCCAAGGCGAACGGGCACGACCTCAGCAGGATCGCCTCGGTGGCGTCGTTCTTCGTCTCCCGGGTCGACACCGAGGTCGACAAGCGGCTGGACAAGCTCGGTGGCGGCGCCGGCCGGCCGGACCTGGCCGCCCTGAAGGGCAAGGCGGCGGTCGCCAACGCGCAGCTCGCGTACGAGCGGTACGCCGAGGTCTTCTCCTCGGACCGCTGGCAGGCGCTGGCCGACGCCGGTGCCCACCCGCAGCGCCCGCTCTGGGCCTCCACCTCGACGAAGAACCCCGAGTACCGGGACGTGATCTACGTCGAGGAGCTGATCGCCCCCGGCACCGTCAACACCATGCCGGAGCCGGTGATCGACGCCTTCGCCGAGCACGGCGAGACCCGCCCGGACACCGTCACCGGCTCCTACGCCCAGGCCCGGGAGGTGCTCACCGGGCTGGCCGCGGCCGGGGTCGACTTCGACGACGTGATCGCCACCCTGGAGCGGGAGGGCGTGGAGAAGTTCGAGACGAGCTGGCTGGAGCTGCTCGACGGGGTACGCAAGTCGCTGGAGGCCGCCGCGCAGGGCGCCGGGGAGCCGAACCAGGCCGCCGGGGAGAACGCCGAGGCCGCCGCCCGGGCGGGAGGCAACGCGTGACCAGCCAGGACCTGCTGGACGGCGGCTGCGAGGGGGCGGCTGGACTCGCCGTCTACGGCGCGGAGGCGGTCGACGCCGCCGCGCCGGCCTCGGCCCGGGCCGCGCTGCTCGCCGAGGACGTACCGGCCCGGCTGGTCGCCAAGGACCCGACGCTGTGGGGGCCGGACGCCCAGGCCGAGGCGGCGGTCCGGCTCGGCTGGGTGGACACCTTCCGGCGCAGCCGGGAACTGCTGCCCCAGCTCGCCGAGCTGAGGGCCGAACTGGCCGACCTCGACCACGTGGTGCTGGCCGGTATGGGCGGCTCGTCGCTGGCCCCCGAGGTGATCACCCGTACCCTCGGCAAGTCGCTGACCGTGCTCGACACCACCGACCCCGGGCAGGTACGCGCCGCGATCGCCGACCGGCTGGACCGGACCGTCGTGGTGGTGGCCAGCAAGTCCGGCTCGACGGTGGAGACCGACAGCCACCGCCGGGCGTACTGGCAGGCGTTCCTCGACTCCGGGCTGACCGAGGCGGAGGCCGGCCGGCGCTTCGTGGTGGTCACCGACCCCGACTCGCCGCTGGCCAAGACCGCCGAGGAGATGGGCGCCTTCGTGGTGCTCGCCGACCCGGACGTCGGGGGGCGCTACTCGGCGCTGACCGCGTTCGGGCTGGTCCCCTCGGCGCTGGCCGGGGTCGAGGTCTCCGAGCTGCTCGACCAGGCCGAGGAGTTGGCCGGGGCGCTCGGCGGGCCGCAGGACAACCCCGGACTGGCGATCGGCGCCGCGCTCGGCGCCGCCGCCACCACCGGCCGGGACAAGGTCGCGCTGATCTCGGACGGCACCGGCATCGACGGCCTCGGTGACTGGGCCGAGCAGTTGATCGCCGAGTCCACCGGCAAGAACGGCGTCGGCATCCTGCCGGTGGTGGTCGAGGACCCGGGCAGCCCGGGTGCGACCGGGCCGGACGTGCTCACCGTCACCTACGGCGGCGGGCTCGCCGCCGGTGCGGTGCCGGGCGGCGGGATCCGGGCCGACCTGGCGGTGAACGGCCCGCTGGGCGCGCAGTTCCTGGCCTGGGAGTACGCCACCGCCGTCGCCGGGGTGGTGCTCGGAATCGACCCGTTCAACCAGCCGAACGTGACCGAGTCCAAGGAGAACACCAACCGGCTGCTCGGCACCGGGCTGCCGGTCGAGACGCCGACCTTCGTCGACGGCGGGATCGAGGGGTACTGGTTCCCGGGCGAGCCGCAGCGGACCGACCCGCTCCCCGGTGACCTGGCCGGGGCGCTGCGGCTGCTGCTGGACGGGCTCGGCGACGACGGCTACCTGGCCGTGATGGCCTACCTCGACCGGTTCGCCGACGCCAAGACCGCACAGGTGCGCCCCGGGCTCGCCGCCGCCTCCGGGCGGCCGGTCACCTTCGGCTGGGGACCCCGGTTCCTGCACTCGACCGGGCAATACCACAAGGGCGGTCCGCAGCTCGGGTCGTACCTCCAGATCACCGGTGACGTGGCCGAGGACCTGCCGGTGCCCGGCAAGCCGTACTCCTTCGGGCAGTTGCAGGCCGCGCAGGCCGCGGGCGACCGCGAGGCCCTCGCCCAGCGGGGCCGGCCGGTGCTCCGGCTGCACCTGACGGACCGGGGCGCCGCGATTCCGCACCTGCTCGATGCGGTACGGGGTCTGCGGAGTTGACGGCAACCCGGCATGCTGACACTGACGGACTGAGCGAGGAGGGGGTGCCGTGAATCCGCTGCGCGACCCGCAGGACCGGCGGTTGCCGCGGATCCCGGAGCCGTGCGCACTGGTGATCTTCGGTGTCACCGGGGACCTGGCCCGCAAGAAGCTGCTGCCGGCGGTCTACGACCTGGCCAACCGGGGGCTGCTGCCGCCGGGCTTCGTGGTGCTCGGGTTCGCCCGGCGCGACTGGGGCGACGGCGACTTCGAGTCGATGGCCCGGGACGCCGCGCAGGCGCACGCCCGGACACCGTGGCGGGACGAGGTCTGGGCCCGGTTGGCCGGCAACATCAAGTTCGTCGGTGGCGCGTTCGACGACGACGCCGCCTTCGACAAGCTGGCGACCTGCCTGGACGAGCTGCGGGACAGCCACGGCATCGCCGGCAACGCCGCCTTCTACTTCTCCATCCCCCCGGCGGCGTTCCCGACCGTGCTCAAGCAGCTCGCCCGGACCGGGATGGCCGACAACGACAAGTGCGGCGGCTGGCGGCGGGTGGTGGTGGAGAAGCCGTTCGGCCACGACCTGCCCTCGGCGAAGGCGCTCAACGACCTGGTCGACGACGTCTTCACCCGGGAGGACGTCTTCCGGATCGACCACTACCTGGGCAAGGAGACCGTCCAGAACATCCTCGCCCTGCGCTTCGCCAACAACCTCTTCGAGCCGCTCTGGAACTCGAAGTACGTCGACTCGGTGCAGATCACCATGGCCGAGGACGTCGGGATCGGCACCCGGGCCGGCTTCTACGACGCGACCGGCACCGCCCGGGACGTGTTGCAGAACCACCTCCTGCAACTGCTCGCCCTGGTGGCGATGGAGGAGCCGACCAGCTTCGACGCCAGCGAGATCCGGGCCGAGAAGCTGAAGGTGCTGCGGGCGATCACCCTGCCGCAGGACGTGCACGCCGGCACCGTGCGCGGGCAGTACCTGCCCGGCTGGGTGGCCGGCAAGCGGGCCGTCGGCTACCTCGACGAGGAGGGTGTGCCGCCGGAGTCGACCACCGAGACGTACGTGGCGGTCCGGCTCGGCATCCAGAACCGGCGCTGGGCCGAGGTGCCCTTCTACATCCGGGCCGGCAAGCGTTTGCCGCGCCGGGTGACCGAGGTCGCCATCATCTTCAAGAAGGCGCCGCACCTGCCCTTCAACCCGGCCGACATGGAGATGCTCGGCAACAACCAGCTCGTGATCCGGGTCCAGCCGGACGAGGGCGTGGTGCTGAAGTTCGGTTCGAAGGTTCCCGGCACCACCATGGAGGTCCGGGACATCGCGATGGACTTCCAGTACGGCGAGGCGTTCACCGAGGCCAGCCCCGAGGCGTACGAGCGGCTGGTGCTGGACGTGCTGATCGGGGACCGGACCCTCTTCCCGGACGCCGCCGAGGTCGAGCAGAGCTGGCAGGTGATCGACCCGCTGGAGGAGGCCTGGGCGGGCGTCAAGCCCGAGCCGTACCGGGCCGGCGAGTGGGGTCCCCGGGCGGCGGACGAGCTGCTGGCCCGGGAGGGCAGGGCGTGGCGGCGGGCGTGACCCGCCGACGATCGTAACGACAACAACCAGGAGGCAGCGTTGATCGGCTTGTGGGACACCACCGGCAACGAGGTGGTGAAGGCCCTGGCCGCCGAACGGCGCAGCGCGGGCGGAGTGGCCAGCGGCATGGCGCTGACCCTGATCGTCGTCGTCGACGAGCCGCGGGTCCGGGAGGCCGAGGCGGCGGTGACGATCGCCTCGGCCGCCCACCCGTGCCGGATGGTGGTGGTGGTCCGCTCCGACATCGAACGCGACCGCAACCGGCTGGACGCCGAGATCGTGGTCGGCGGCCGGCTGGGCCCGGGCGAGGCCGTGGTGACCCGGATGTACGGCCGGCTCGCCCTGCACGCCGAGTCGGTGGTGATGCCGCTGCTGGTGCCGGACGTGCCGGTGGTGACCTGGTGGCACGGCGAGCCGCCGGCCGAGATCGCCAACGACTTCCTCGGCGTGGTGGCGGACCGCCGGATCACCGACTGCGCGCAGGCGGCCGATCCGGTGGAGGCGCTGCGGCAGCGGGCCCGGGACTACGCCCCCGGCGACACCGACCTGGCGTGGACCCGGATCACCCCGTGGCGCACCCTGGTCGCCGGGGCGTTCGACACCACCGAGGGGAACCGGGTCACCTCGGCCACCGTCGTCGCGCCGCACACCGATCCGACCGCGGCGCTGATGATCGGCTGGTTGAAGGCCCGGCTGGGCCTGCACCCGCACTGGGAGCACACCAGCGAGTTCCCCCGGATGCGCTCGGTGGAACTGCGCTGCGCCAACGGCGACGAGCTGGTGCTGACCCGGGACGACAACCAGGCGACGTTCCGGCGTACCGGGCAGGCCGACCGGCAACTGCCGCTGGTACGCCGCCCGCTCGGCGACGAACTCGCCGAGGAGCTGCGCCGGCTCGACCCGGACCAGATCTACGCCGAGGCGCTGGGCGCCGTCGCCGGGGTGGCCCGACTGGACCGGCGGCCGGCCCAGCGGGTGCACGTCTGGAAGGACCCGACGAAGCAGCCGCAGGGTGTCGCGTGACCGAGACGACGGTGGTGGTGCACGCCGACCCGGACCTGCTCGCGCAGGCGGTCGCGGCCCGGTTGCTGGTCAGGATCATCGACGCCCAGGCGGAGCGGGGCGAGGCGAGCGTGGTGCTGACCGGCGGCCGGATCGCGGCGGCGGTGCACCGGGCGATACGCGACCTGCCGGCCCGGGACGCGGTCGACTGGTCCCGGGTCGACGTCTGGTGGGGTGACGAACGGTTCCTGCCGGCCGGGGACCCGGAGCGGAACGAGACCCAGGCCCGGGAGGCGCTGCTCGACGCGCTGCCGCAGGTCCGGGTGCATCCGATGCCCGCCTCGGACGGTCCGGACGGTGCCGACCCGGAGGCGGCGGCGGCCCGGTACGCGGCCGAACTCGCCGCGGCCGCCGGTCCGGGTACGGCCGCGCTGCCCTACTTCGACGTACTGATGCTCGGGGTCGGCGAGGACGGGCACGTCGCCTCGCTCTTCCCCGAGCATCCGGTCGGCTACGAGAGCCGGCCGGTGAGCGCGGTCCGGGGCAGCCCGAAGCCGCCACCGGTGCGGATCACGCTGACCCGGGGGGCCATCAACACCGCCGAGGACGTCTGGCTGATCGCCAGCGGCAGCGGCAAGGCCCGGGCGGTCGGCATGGCGCTGGGCGGTGCCGGGCCGGTCCAGGTGCCGGCGGCCGGGGTGACCGGGGTGCAGCGGACCCGGTGGCTGTTGGACCGGGCGGCGGCGGCCGAGGTGAAGCCGAGGTTCCGTAGCCTCCGCTGACCGTTTCCAGCGCCCCCGCTGACCGTTCCCAGCGCCTCCGCTGACCGTTCCGTAGCCTCCGCCGACCCGGCGGGTCGCCCGCCAACGTCAGGAGGCTGGCCCGGTCACACCCGACCGATGAGCCGGGCCGGTGTCGTCACCGGCCCGGATTGGGTCGGGTCTCGCCCCGGCGGGCCCGCAACGCGGCCAGCGCCTCGGCGAGGATCGCCTCGGCGTCCGCCTCGCTGCGCCGCTCCTTCACGTACGCCAGGTGCGACTTGTACGGCTCCGTCCGCTGCCGCCCCGGCGGATTGTGCACGTCCTGCCCGGCCGGCTGCCCGCAGTGCGGACAGTCCCAGATCTCCGGGATCTCGGCCTCGGCCGCCAACAGGATCTCCAGCATGTGCCCGTTGCCGCACCAGTAGGTGACCGGACGGCGGGGGGCGGGTTCGCATCGCTCGGTCGGCCGGGCCGGGCCGGCACCGACTCGGCTGCCACGAATGGCACTGCCAGGGGGCACGGCTGCTCGCTCCGTTCGTCAGAGGGGGGTCCCGAGGGGATATGACAAACTGCGCGCGGCCCACGTTAGCGGACCGCGCGCAGTTTGTACGCCCTGTTGTCAGGTGGTCTCGGCGAGACGCAGCCAGAGGCCGAGGCCGACGATGCAGGCGAACCAGACAAGACCCACCAAAACGGTGTATCGGTCGAGGTTCTTCTCGGCCACCGAGGAGCCGGCCAGGCTGGAGCTGACCCCTCCGCCGAACATGCTCGACATCCCGCCGCCCTTGCCCCGGTGCAGCAGGATCAGCAAGGTGAGCAGCACGCTCGTGATCACCAGCAACACGATCAACGTGTATGCGAACCAGATCGGCATGGTAGGGGTCAGTCCTCTCAGCTACGCGGGGCTCGTCAAGGATAGCGACCGTCAGCGGGCGATGTGCTCCGGGAACCGACAGATCTGCGCGAACTCCTCGGCGTCCAGGCTCGCCCCGCCGACCAGTGCGCCGTCCACGTCGGGCTGCGCCATGATCGCGGCGATGTTGGCCGCCTTCACCGACCCGCCGTAGAGCACCCGGACCTGGTCGGCGGTCTCCTGACCGTGCAGCTCGGCGATCCGCTGCCGGATCGCGCCGCAGACCTCCTGGGCGTTCTCCGGGGTCGCGGTCTTGCCGGTGCCGATCGCCCAGACCGGCTCGTACGCCACGACCACCTTGGCCACCTGCTCGGCGGTCAACCCGGCCAGCGAGCCGTCGAGCTGGTCGCGCACGTACGCCACCTGCCCGTCCTGCTCGCGGATGTCCAGGCCCTCGCCGACGCAGACGATCGGGGTCAACCCGTTCTCCAGCGCCGCCTTCGCCTTGGCGTTGACCAGCGCGTCGTCCTCGTGGTGGTACGTCCGCCGCTCGGAGTGCCCGACGACCACGTAGGTGCAGCCGAGCGCGGTCAGCAGCGCACCCGAGATCTCCCCGGTGTACGCCCCGCCCTTGTGCGGCGAGATGTCCTGCGCGCCGTACCCGATCAGCAGCTTGTCGCCGTCGACCAGGGTCTGCACCGTCCGCAGGTCCGTGTACGGCGGCAGCACCACCGTCTCCACGTCGGTCAACTGCTTCTCGTTGAGGCTCGCGGCGAGCTTCTGGATCAGCAGGTTCGCTTCCCGGTGGTTGAGGTTCATCTTCCAGTTGCCGGCCATCAGCGGCCGGCGGGCGGGTGCGGGGGTGGCCACTACTGCTCCAGAGCGACGATGCCGGGGAGGGCCTTGCCCTCCAGGTATTCCAGCGAGGCTCCCCCGCCGGTCGAGATGTGCCCGAACGACGACTCGTCCAGACCGAGCGCGCGGACGGCCGCGGCCGAGTCACCGCCACCGACCACCGTGAAGCCCTTCACGTGACTGATCGCCTCGGCGACGCCCCGGGTACCGGCGGCGAACGGGGCCAGCTCGAAGACGCCCATCGGGCCGTTCCAGAAGACCATCCGGGCCGTACCGGCCATGTCGGCGAACTCGGCGATCGTCCGGGGACCGATGTCCAGGCCGAGCCGGTCGGCCGGGATCTGGTTCGCCGGCACCGCTTCGTGATCCGCGTCGGCGCTGAACTCGGTCGCCGCCACCACGTCGATCGGGAGCACGATCCGGTCGGCGCCCCGCTCCAGCAGCTCCCGGCAGGTGTCGACCAGATCCTCCTCGAGCAGCGACTTGCCCACCTCGTGCCCCTGGGCACGCAGGAAGGTGAAGCACATGCCGCCGCCGATCAGCAGCCGGTCGACGGTCGGCAGCAGCGCCTCGATCACGGCGAGCTTGTCGGAGACCTTGGAGCCGCCGAGCACCACCACGAAGGGGCGGTCCGGCTCCTGCCGCAGCCGGGCCAGCACCTCGACCTCGCGGAGCACCAGCTGGCCGGCGAAGTGCGGCAGCCGGGCCGGTACGTCGTAGACGCTGGCGTGCTTGCGGTGCACGGCGCCGAACGCGTCGTCGACGTACGCCTCGGCGAACGCCGCGAGCTGGTCGGCGAAGGTGCCCCGCTCCGCGTCGTCCTTGCTGGTCTCGCCCGGGTTGAACCGCAGGTTCTCCAGCAGGGCGACCTGGCCGGCGGCGAGCGCCTCGACCACCCCGCGGGCCGACTCGCCGACCGTGTCGGTGGCGAACGCGACCTCGGTGTCGAGCAGCTCACCGAGCCGGGCCGCGACCGGGGCGAGGCTGTATTTCGGGTCGGGCGCGCCCTTGGGACGGCCCAGGTGCGAACAGACCACGACGGCGGCCCCGGCGTCCCGCAGCGCGGTCAGCGTCGGTAGCACCGCCCGGATCCGACCGTCGTCCGTGATGGCGCCGGTCTGCTTGTCGAGCGGGACGTTCAGGTCGGCGCGCACCAGCACGCGCCGACCCGAGACCCCCTCGGCGAGCAGATCGTCGAGGTTGCGGATGCTCACAGAGCTGCCTTTCCGTTCACGACCGCGGGGCTCGCAAGCTCACTCACAGCCCGGTGCCGACCAGCTTCACGAGGTCGACCAGGCGGTTCGAGTAGCCCCACTCGTTGTCGTACCAGCCGACGACCTTGACCTGGTTGCCGATCACCTTGGTCAGCCCGGAGTCGAAGATGCACGACGACGGGTCGGTGACGATGTCGGCGGAGACGATCTCGTCCTCGGTGTAGGTGAGGATGCCCTTCAGCGGGCCGTCGGCGGCGGCCTTCATCGCGGCGTTGATCTCCTCGACCGAGGTGTCCCGGCCGGCCTCGATGGTCAGGTCGGTGGCCGAGCCGGTCGGGATCGGCACCCGCAGCGCGAAGCCGTCCAGCTTGCCCTTCAGGTCGGGCAGCACCAGGCCGATCGCCTTGGCGGCACCGGTCGAGGTCGGCACGATGTTCAGCGCGGCGGCCCGGGCCCGGCGGAGGTCCTTGTGCGGGCCGTCCTGGAGGTTCTGGTCCTGGGTGTACGCGTGGATGGTGGTCATCAGCCCCTTCTCGATGCCCACCGTGTCCTGGAGCACCTTCGCCATCGGCGCGAGGCAGTTGGTGGTGCACGAGGCGTTGGAGATGATGTTGTGCTTCGCCGGGTCGTAGTTCTGGTGGTTGACCCCCATCACGACCGTGACGTCCTCGTTCTTGGCCGGCGCCGAGATGATCACCTTCTTGGCGCCGCCGTCGATGTGCGCCTTCGCCTTGGTGGCGTCGGTGAAGAAGCCGGTCGACTCGATCACCACGTCGGCACCGAGGTCACCCCAGGGCAGCTTGCTCGGGTCCTTCTCGGCGAAGACCTTCATGGTGTGCCCGCCGACGCTGATCTCGTCGGCGCTCGCCTTGACCTCCTGCGGCAGCCGGCCGAGGATGCTGTCGTACTTGACCAGGTGCGCCAGCGTGGCGTTGTCGGTCAGGTCGTTGGCGCCGACCACCTCGACGTCGGCGCCCGACGCGAGCACCGCGCGGAAGAAGTTGCGGCCGATCCGGCCGAATCCGTTGATGCCAACCCGGATGGTCACTGGGTCCATCTCCTCGTGTTTCGGTTCGCCGCCGGTGAGAGCGCACAGCGGCGAAGGTGGGTGCGCCGACCGTTGGAGCCGGCCGCTGGATGTCACCCCGGCCGTCTCACACCGCGACCTCTGGGCGGTCAGCACGGCGGAGAAGGCCGGTACCGGCCCCGTCGCCGTACGCTGCGACCTTATCCGAGCGCGCCGCTCCGCGTTGCGTCGGGGCACAATCCGGCCAATCGACTCCCCCGGCCGAGGTCAGACCGCCAGCATGTCCGGGGTGACCGCCGCCTCGGTGTCCGGGATTCCCAGGTCACGGGCCCGCTTGTCGGCCAGCGCCAGCAGCCGGCGGATCCGCCCGGCGATCGCGTCCTTGGTCAGCGGCGGATCGGCCAGCGCCCCCAACTCCTCAAGGGACGCCTGCCGGTGCTCCAGCCGCAGCCGGCCGGCCGAGGTGAGGTGGTTCGGGGCGTCCTCGGCGAGGATCTCCAGGGCCCGGGTCACCCGGGCGGCGGCGGCGACCGCGGCCCGGGCCGAGCGGCGCAGGTTGGCGTCGTCGAAGTTGGCCAGCCGGTTGGCGGTGGCCCGCACCTCGCGGCGTACCCGGCGCTCCTCCCAGGAGAGCACGCTGGAGTGGGCACCGATCCGGGTCAGCAGCGCGGCGATCGCGTCGCCGTCCTTGACCACCACCCGGTCCACCCCGCGCACCTCCCGGTATTTGGCGGTGATGCCGATCCGGCGGGCCGCGCCGACCAGGGCGAGCGCGGTCTCCGGACCCGGGCAGGTGATCTCCAGCGCGCAGGAGCGGCCGGGCTCGGTCAGCGAGCCGTGCGCCATGAAGGCGCCCCGCCAGGCCGAGACCGCGCAGCAGACGTTCGCCGCCACCACGTGCGGGGGCAGCCCGCGTACCGGCCGGCCGCGTACGTCGAGCAGCCCGGTCTGCCGGGCCAGCGCCTCGCCGTCCTTGACCACCCGGACGATGTAGTGGCTGCCCTTGCGCAGCCCGCCGGAGGCGAGTACGTGGATCTCGCTCGGATATCCGTAGACCTCGGCGATCTCCCGGCGCAGCCGGCGGGCCACCGCGCCGGTGTCGAGTTCCGCCTCGACCACCACCCGTCCGGAGACGATGTGCAGTCCGCCCGCGAAGCGCAGCAGGGCGGCCATCTCCGCCCGCCGGCAGCAGGGCTTGGGTACGTCCACCCGGCTCAGCTCGTCCTTGACCGCAGCCGTCATCGCCATCTTGTCGTCACCTCGTGGGCCGGTCCCGGCGGGTGCCGGTGATTCGTAGGTGCTTCGTTGTTGATTCGTAGGTGCTTAACGATCGGCGCCCAGGAGAGGCACCAGCGCGGCGCCCAACGCTGCCGGATCGTGCTGGGGGCCACCGTCCGGTACGGCCACCGGGGCGAGGACGAGCCGCGCACCCAGGGATTCTGCCGCACGATGCACCGGTTCGGGGTCACCGACCGCCTTTCCGTCCGCCACCACCACGTCGACGGTGAGCCCGGGCAGGTACCAGCCGAGCGCCGCCAGGTGGTCGGCGAGGGAGAGGCCGAGTGTCTCCGCCTCGTTGGCGAGGTTGAGCGTGACCAGCCGGCGGGCCGGGCTGGCCACCATCGCCGCGGCCAGCTCCGGCACCAGCAGGTGCGGGATGACGCTGGTGTACCAGCTTCCGGGGCCGAAGATCAGCCAGTCGGCCTCGCGGACCGCCGCCACCGCCTGCGGGCAGGCGCTCGGCCCCTCCGGGGTGAGCCGGACGGACTCGACCCGGCCGTCGGTGACCGCCACCGCGTGCTGGCCGCGTACCGTCTGCACCGCGCTGGGCCGACGCGGGTCGGCGCCGCGGACGCGGGCCTCGATCCCGACCGGCTGGCAGGCCATCGGCAGCACCCGGCCGACCGCGCCGAGCATCGCGGCGGCGTGGTCGAGGGCGGCCACCGGGTCGCCGAGCAGCTCCATCAGCCCGCAGAGCACCAGGTTGCCGACCGCGTGCCCGGCCAGCGGGTCGGGACGCGGGCCGCCACCGGCGAAGCGGTGCTGGAACAGCTCGGCGCTGCGCCGGGTGCCGGGCTCGTCGGCGGCGAGCGCGGCGAGCGCCTGCCGCAGGTCGCCGGGGGGCAGCGCGCCGCGTTCCAGCCGCAGCCGCCCGCTGGAGCCGCCGTCGTCGCCGACGGTCACCACCGCGGTGATGTCGAGGTCCAGCTCCGGCGCGCAGCGGCGCAGCGCCCGCAGCGACGCCGCCAGACCGTGCCCGCCGCCGAAGGCGACGACCCGCTGTTTCCGGGAGGCTTTCTCCACCTCTCCGCGCGGTCCGTCGGGACCGCCGGTGGAGGTCGGGGGGCGCCCGCCGGGCGACTCAGGTTGGGAAGAATTCACTCGCGCCCCAGGTCACGATGGTGCGCCGTGGCGGCCAGCCGGGCCTGGCGCAGCCGGGCGGACAGTTCCTCGGCGATCGCCACGCTGCGGTGCTTGCCGCCGGTGCAGCCGACCGCCACCGTCAGGTAGCGCTTCCCCTCCCGCTCGAAGCCGGGCGCGGTCGCGTTGATCAACCGGGCGTACGTCTCGACGAAGGTCACCGCGCCGCGCTGGCCCAGCACGTACCGGCTGACGTCCTCCTCGCGGCCGGTGTGCTCGCGCAGCTCCGGCACCCAGTACGGGTTGGGCAGGAAGCGGGCGTCCAGCACGAAGTCGGCGTCCGGCGGAAGGCCGTACTTGAAGCCGAAGGAGAGCACCGTCACCCGCAGCCGGCGGGCGTCCTCGCCGGCGAACAGCTCCTCGACCCGGCGGCGGAGCTGGTTCACGTTCAGGTGCGAGGTGTCGATGATCACGTCGGCCTGGTCGCGGGCCTCCTCCAGCAGGCCGCGCTCGATCGCGATGCCGTCGGCGAGCCGGCCGTCGGCCTGCAACGGGTGCGAGCGCCGGACGCTCTCGAAGCGCCGGATCAGCACCTCGTCGTCGGCGTCCACGAAGACCACCCGGGGCTGGAAGCCGCGCTCCTTGAGAGCCCGGATCGCCCCGGCCAGGTCGGTGGAGAACGCCCGGCTGCGCACGTCGAGCACCATCGCGGTCTTCCGGGCCGCCCCACCGGCCCGGAACGCCAACTCGGCCATGTCGAGCATGAGCGCCTGCGGCAGGTTGTCCACCACGTAGAAGCCGACGTTCTCCAGTGCCCGGGCGACGGTGCTGCGCCCGCCGCCGGAGACCCCGGTGACCACCACCAGGGTGGTGTCCGAGCGGGTCGGTTCCGTCGGTCCCGTCTCGGACCGGGTCAGCGTCGGCTGTGCCGCGTCCGATGCCGGATCCGTGTCGTACCCCCTGCTCTGGTCGTTCGCGCCCGTCGGCGACTCGTCGGCCGCCAACCGAGTCTCACTCACGTTCCACCCCCCAGCCGTACCCGCCCGCCGGATCGACGGTACGCGCCCGGAGGCGGTTTCCCGACGGTCGACCATCCGGCGAGGTTGGAGACGTAATCTACCCGGCCGTCGCAATCTCCCGGGGCGGTGGGCCGGGCGGATCGGCGCCGAGGCTTTGCTAAAGAAGTCTTTCTAGAGGTATCTTTAGGATGTGCCGATACCCGAGATCCGCCTCACCGACCCCCGGGCCCTACGGGGGTACGCGCACCCGCTCCGGATGGCCCTGCTCGGGCTGCTCCGCCGGGAGGGCCCACTCACCGCCACCCAGGCCGCCGAGCGACTCGACGAGAGCGTGCCGAACTGCTCCTACCACCTGCGCCAACTCGCCAAGTACGGGCTGGCCGAGCGGGCCGAGGGCGCCGACTCCCGGGAACGACCCTGGCAGGCGACCGCCCTCAGCACCTCCTGGGACGACCTCTCCGACGATCCGGAGACCCGGGCCGCGGCCAACCACCTCAACGCGGTGATCCTTGACCACTACGTCGCCCGGGCCCGGGCCCACCTGGCGCAGCGGGCGTACGAACCGGCCCACTGGCGTGCCGTGCTCGGCTTCGGCGACTCGCTGGTACACGTCACGGCCGCCGAACTCGCCGAGCTGACCCGGCGGCTCGAAGCCCTGGTCGCCGAGTACGACGAACGGATCACCGACCCGTCGACCCGGCCCGAGGGTTCCCGGCCGATCAACCTCGTCCAACTGATGGTGCCGATCGACTCGCCATCGCCATCGCCGTCGACGTCGCAGCCGCCATCGACGTCGACGTCGCAGCCGGCGTCGACGCCGGCCGTGGACGGGGAGTCGGGGCGGTGACCGGCACCCTGACCCCGCCGGTGGTCCGGCGCCGTCGGCGCTGGCTGCCGGAGCTGCTCCGCCAGGCGCAGTTCCGGCGGTACTGGTCGGCCCAGACCGTCTCGCTCTTCGGCGACGAGATCTCGGTGCTCGCCCTGCCCCTGCTCGCGGTACTCAGCACCGGCGCCGGTCCGGCCGAGATGGGCTACCTCACCGCCGCCGCGCTCACCCCGAGCCTGCTCTTCTCGCTCCTCCTCGGCGCCTGGATCGACCGGTACCCGCACAAGCGCCGGGTGATGGTCCTCGCCGACCTGGGCCGGGCGGTGCTGCTCGCCACCGTGCCGGTGGCGTACCTGTTCGGGGTCCTCTCGCTCGGCCAGCTCTACGTGGTGGCCTTCCTGACCGGCACCCTGGCCGTGCTGTTCGAGGTCGCGCACAGCACCCTCTTCGTCTCCCTGGTACCCCGCAAGGACTACGTCGACGCGAACGCGCTGACCTACGGCAGCCGGGCGATGTCCTTCGTCGCCGGGCCGAGCGTCGGCGGCCTGCTGGTGCAGACCCTCACCGCACCGGTCACACTGCTCGTCGACGCGGTGTCGTACCTGGTCTCCGCGCTCTTCCTGGCCCGGATCAGGCTGACCCGGCCGACGGAGCCGGCGTCCACCGACGGCGCCGGCCTCGGCCTCGGCCAGGGACTCCGGTTCGTGGTCCGCGCCCCGATCCTCCGCTCGCTGCTGCTGGGCACCACCACGCTGAACCTCTTCAACTACATGTTCACCGCGCTGTACGTGCTCTACGTCAGCACCGAACTGGGCCTCTCCCCCGGCCTGCTCGGGCTGGTGATCGGGATCGGCGCGATCGGCGCGCTGCTCGGCGCGGCGGTCACCGGTCGGCTCGTCCGCCGGCTCGGCATCGGCCGGACCGTGGTCATCAGCTTCGTGCTCTTCCCGGCGCCGCTGGTGCTGGTGCCGCTGGCCGGCGGGTCGACCCCGGTGGTGCTCGGCGTGCTCTTCGCCTCGGAGTTCCTCTCCGGGCTCGGCCTGATGATGATGGACATCACCGTCGGCTCGCTCCAGACCGCAGTCATCCCGGAGCGGCTGCTGGCCCGGGTCGCGGGTGCGAAGCGGACCGTCAACTACGGCATCCGGCCGATCGGCGCCGTGCTGGGCGGCACCCTGGGCGCCACCCTCGGGGTACGCCCGACGCTCTGGATCGCCACCGTCGGGGCGGTCACCGGGCTGCTCTGGGTGCTGCCGACCGCGATACCGAAACTGCGCGAGCTGCCGGAGCCGGATCACGCCGCCGCGGGATGACAGGAGTCGATATCCTGCCCTGGACGCGATCTGGCGAGCGGCCGCGCGATGGGGGCGGGAATGGGCGATGCTGGCGAGCGGCTGACCGCCGTACTGCGGCGGATACGGATGCGGTGGCGGTTGGCCCGCCGACCGATCCGGCTGGGGGTGCAGGCCGTCGGACTCGCCACCCTGGTGATGGCCGGCTTCAGCTTCCTGCGTACCAGTGGCGAGATCAACGAGACGGCGGCGTCGATCCTGGTCGCCGTGGTCTTCGGCGCGATGACCGTGTTGCAGCAGCGGCAGTCGCAGCGCCGGCAGTACACCGTGGGTCTGATCACCGCCTTCCAGAGTGCGGAGACGCTCAGCCAGGCGGACGTCTGGATGGCCCGGCGGATCAGCGCGCACCAGCCGGTCGGCGCCGACCTGACCGGCGACGACGAACAGCGCGTCCTTCCACTGCTCGACTACTACGAGTTCCTCGCGGTACTCGCCGTACGCGGCATGGTCGACGTACCGCTGCTGCTCAACCTGCGCGGCGGCACCATGACCAGGTGCTTCGAGCTCTGCCGTGGCTACGTGGCGGACCGCCGGACCCTGGCCGGCCGGGAGATCTACCAGGCACTTGAGCTGCTGGCGACCGAATACCGGCGCCGGCTGCCGAAGCCGCCTCCGCCCGCGCCAGGCGGCCAGCCGGGCACCGAGCCGGCAACGCCCGAGCCGGTAACGCCCGGGCCGGCAACGCCGCCCGGCTCGGTGCCGCCCGATCCGGAGACGCCGCTGGCCGGGTCCCCTGTGGTGGGGACCCGGCCAGCGGGTGGTGCGGTCGTCTAACCGTTCTCGTTACCTGTTGTTGTTACCTGTTGTTGTTAGCTGTTGTTCCAGGTGTTGGCGACCAGGTCGGCGGCCAGGTCCTCCCATTGCGCGTACGCGTCGGGGTAGGCCGAGACCTGTACCTTCTGCGCGGCCACGGTCAGCGGCAGGTCCTGCCAACCGTCAACCTGCTTGAGGCCCTTGAGGAACGCGATGGTCGAGTACTCCGGATCGGTGATCTGCTCTCCAACAAAAACCATCGAAAAATTTGCAACCCGGCAACAATAAAAACACTTGCTGCCAAACAAACAAACAATTTGGCACTGGCTTATCAAGCACCCTGTTGAGTTCTCAAAGAACAACCACACACCAGACAACCAGCCACAAAGACCAGCCACCCGGGGCTATCCGCACCCGCCGTTTCCGCCAGGCACTTGTTGTACTTTACCCGACTGTTTCCGCCTCGTCAAACCGATGTCTCCCGGTTTGTCATGCTTCGTCCAGCCGTCGTGCACCCGCACGGACGCGACGGGCTACCGCCGCGATCGTTCGGGGTTTGGCAGGCCGGCCGCCGCGGTGTTGCCTTGCGGTCTTGCCCGGTGCCCTGCCGGGAGAGAAAGTTACACGCCCGAGGCGGCAACGCCAAATCGGGGTCGAACCTGGAAAGAATAAGGCGTTAAGTCTGAAGTGTCGGAATCTGTTCGGCCCGCGCCGCAGTCCCGGTCAGGTGCCGGGCCCGCTGCTGCGGACCTACGCCAGGTGTAACCACGGTGTATGGCTCCGTGTTCCCGGCCTTCGCCTGGGCGATGGCGGCCGGCTGAGTGGTCGCGGCAGGCTGAGTGGCGGCGGTCAGTCCGGGAGTTGGGCGAGTCGGGTCAGGTAGGCGCTGCCGGTCCGGACGATCGTGCCGGCCAGGGCGGTGGTCTCGGGGTCGGCCCCGGAGCGCTGCTCGGCACCGGCGACCCGGACCGACTGCTCCAGGTGCGCCCTGAGGTGCTGGCCGAAGAGGCGGCGGAACTCGGCTTCCGGGGCCGTACCGAGCGCGGTCAGCTCGGCGGCGGTGACCATGCCCGGCATGTCGTGCCCCTCGTGCGGGTTGGTCTTCGGCGCACCGGAGCGGTCGAGCAGGCGCCGGGACCGGTCCAGATCGGCGCGGTGGGTCTCCCGTATCCGGGCGGCGAGCCGGCGTACGGCCGGGTCGGCGGTGCGCTGCGGCACCAGGTCCAGCAGCGGCAGTACCCGCTCGTGCATGGCGACGGTGAGTTGCAGCCAGGCGATGTCGGTGCCGTTGAACGGGCCGGACTGGCTGGGCGTACCCGTCGGGACGGCTGGTCGACCGGCCGTGGCCGCGCTGGTGGGCGTACCCGAAACGGACGCTGGCGCCGCGTCGGAGCCGGCGCACCCACCGACCAGCAGGAGCGCGACGAGCGCCACGGCGGCCGGTGCCACGGTGCCGGACCTCATTTCCCGGTTCCCCCTCCGGTCGCTGTCCCGGGGCGGGCCCGGCCGGAGCCGGACCCACCCTGGAGCCCACGGTCAGCTCGGGCGACCGTCCGCACCGCACTTGATCACGGGGCGGATGCAGTCCCGGACCCGGCGCAGCATCTCGGCCTCGGGCCAGGCGTTGAAGAAGTCACCGTGCATCGTGAAACCGCCACCGGAGGCGAGCCGGAACCGCGCCGGGTTGCCGCTCACCGGGTAGCGCAGCACCTGGCGGAGCTTCGGCACCGCCACCGGGTGGCTGGGCGGGCAGGCCTGGTTCACCGGGTACGCCATGTGGCTCTTGTGGTCCGGCGAGTCGAGGTCGCGGCCGTTCCAGCACTGCGGGAAGTCGAGGTACGACTCCAGCATCGTCCCGGACGGACAGTTGACGAAGTCCTTGGACGCGCCGACGTGCCCCGCGTGCAGGCAGGACCACCGGGAGATCGTGGTCGAGTCCGGGCCGGTGGCCCGGGCGTTGCCGGCCACGATCCGCAGGCCCAGCGGCAGTGGCTGGGTGTTGGCGACGATGTCGCTGCGGACGCCCTCGCCGAGGTAGTAGAACGTGACGATGGCCGGCTCGACCGGGACGTTGTCCGCGTAGAGGGTGGGCACCCAGTAGGACGAGACGTCGACCCGGGGGTTGCAGGTGGTGTTGGAGTTCAGCAGGTCGGCCAGGTTGGTGTAGGCGTTGGTGGTCGTCGCGCCGAAGAAGCTGTGCATGTGCGAGGCGCCGGGCAGGCCCGGGTAGATGATCGGGTCGTCCGGCAGCCGGTGGCTGTACGGACAGTCGGCCAGGAACTCGGCGACCCGGACGATCCGGGCCTCGGCCGGCTCCGCCCGCTCGACCACGGCGTAGCCGCCGAGCAGGACGAGCAGGGCACCGAACAGTGTCACGATCCTCAGCCGGCGGCGCGGCGCGGGCAGGGGTGCGGCCCTTTCCATGTGGGCACTCCTAGCTGGTGAGCGGCCAGCGAGGGTTCCGGCGCCGCCGCCGAAGGCGTCGGAGATCGCTGGCCAGACTGGGTGGTGGCCAGACTGGTGGTGGCCAGACTGGTGGTGGCCAGACTGGTGGTGGTCTGCCCTCGTTCGAGGTGTGAGAGAGCGCTCTCTCTCACATCCACCAGCTTGAGCCTGCCGTCGAAAGCTGTCAATACTTCCGGCCCGAACCGCTCATCTCCACCGGCACGGCGACCGCGCATTCTCCCCTCGGCCGGCGACCGCGCATCCGCCCCTCGGACGGCGAAGGCGCATCCTCAGCCGGGGCGGCGGCCGCGCATCGTCAGCCGGGGCGGCGGGTCGGGTCGAGGAAGACGTACCGGATCGCCGGGTTGCGGGCGATCAGTCGCCGTTCCGCCTCGTCGGCGGCGATCTCGATCTCCTCCCGGCTGGCGTCGTCGGCGAAGTTGACCTTCACCGCCACCAGGATGTCCTCCGGCCCGAGTTGCAGCGTCATCAACCGGTCCACGCCCCGGAGATCCGGCACCGCCGCCAACTCCTGCTCGATCTCCGCGCGTACCGCGTCCTGGGCCGCCCGGCCGACCAGCAGCGCGATGTTGTTGTGCGCCAGGGTGGTCGCCACCACCAGCAGCAGCACACCGATCGCGATCGAGGCGACGCCGTCCCAGACCGGGCTGCCGGTCAGCTCCGAGGCACCCACCCCGATGCCCGCCAGGACCAGCCCGACCAGCGCCGCGCTGTCCTCCAGCAGTACCGCCTTGATCGTGGTGTTCGGGGTACGCCGGGCCACCCGCAGCCAGGAGACGCGCCAGCGCGCCGCCCGACGGCGCAACTGGCGTACCGAGCGGGTCAGCGAGATGCCCTCGGCCACGAAGGAGACCACCAGCACCACGTACGCGACGAGCGGGTCGAGGTCCTCGTGCCGCTGCTGGATCGCCTCCACACCCTGGAAGATGGAGAACCCGGCACCGATGACGAAGGTGACCACGGCGGCGACGAACGCCCAGAGATAGCTCTCCCGGCCGTACCCGAACGGGTACTGCGTGGTCGGTGGCCGGGCGCCCCGCCGCAGCGCGATGAAGAGCAGCAGCTCGGTGGTGGTGTCGGCGACCGAGTGCGCCGCCTCGGAGAGCACCGCGGCCGAGCCGGAGACGATCCCGGCGATCGCCTTCGCCACCGCCACCGTGAGGTTGGCCAGACCCGCGATGATCACCGTGCCGACGCTCTGGCTGTGCTGCGAACGCGACGAACTCAGCGGTCCCGCCTGCGACCAGGGTGCCTGACCGGCGGCCGAGCCCTCGGTGTGCTGGGTGCTCCGGACGCCGCCCGGCTGGCGTACGCCCGGCTCGGGTGCACCGGGCCCCGGTACGCCCGACCCGGGCGCGTCCGGCCGGCGCGCGTACGGCCCGTTTCCGCCCGGCTCGGCGTCCGGGCTGCGCGCCGGCTCGACGTCCGGGCTGCGCGCCGGCTCGGCCATGAGGTCAGCCTAGGTGCCGGGCCGGGGCCCAGCCGGCGGTTGCCCCGAGTCCGACGGGACCGGGGAGGTCGCTTCGTCGTACCCGGTCTCTAGGCTGAACGCCGAGCTTACGGGCCTGACGGGAGGGGGACTTCGTGGCGCACGAGGCAGTGGTGACGGCGACCGACGATCGGCCCGAGCAGCCGGGCGGAGCCGGGCTCGACCCGGTGGAACCAGCCGCCGATCCGGTGGTCGACCCGGCCGCCGATCCGGTGGTCGACCCGGTGGATCCGGTGGTCGACGCCGCGCTCGCCGCGCCGTTCCCGGACCGCCCGGCCTACCAGGCGGCGATCGCCGAGATCCGCTCGGCGGCGGCCGCCTACTACAACGGCGCGGACCTGGCGATGGACGACGCGACCTACGACGCGCTGATGGCCCGGGTCGTCGCCACCGAGGCCGCCCAGCCGGGCTGGAAGGACGACGACTCGCCCAGCGAGCTGGTGGCGGCCGGTGCCGGACTGGTCGGCGACGTCGTGCACAGCGTCCCGATGCTCAGCCTCGACAACGTCTTCGGCGAGGAGGAGTTGGCCCGCTGGGCGGCCCGGCTCGACAAGCTGCTCGGCCGTCCCGCCGCCGGTTACACCGTGGAGCCCAAGATCGACGGGCTGGCCATCGCCGCCCGTTACGTGGACGGCCGACTCACCCAGGTCGCCACCCGGGGCGACGGGCTGGCCGGCGAGGACGTCACCCCGCAGGCACGGCGGGCGGCCGGCCTCCCGGAACGGCTCACCGAGCCGCTCACCCTGGAGATCCGCGGCGAGGTCTACATGACCGACGCCGACTTCGCCAGGGCCCAGGAGATGCGCACCGGGCACGGCGAGCCGGCCTTCGCGCATCCGCGCAGCGCCGCCGCCGGCACCCTCCGCGCGCAGGACCGGGCGTACGACGCGCCGCTCTCCTTCCTCGCCTACGCGGTGCACGGCCTCGACGGCGCCGACGGGACGACCGAGCCGCGCCCACACTCGGCCACCATGGCGTACGTCGAGAGCCTCGGCGTCGCCACCACCGCCGGTTCACCGGCCGGGATGCCGCTCTGCACCACCATCGACGAGGTGCTGGCGGTGGTGGAGTCGCTCTACGCCCGCCGGGGGGAGTTGGGCTTCGGCATCGACGGTGCGGTGATCAAGGCCGACCACCCCGCCGACCGCGAGCTGGCCGGCTCCGGCACCCGGGCCCCCCGCTGGGGCATCGCCTACAAGTTCCCCGCCGACACCCGCACCACCACCCTGCTCTCGATCGAGGTGCAGGTTGGCCGGACCGGGCTGATCACCCCGGTCGCCGTACTGGCACCGGTGCAGGTCGGTGGGGTGACGGTCACCTCGGCCACCCTGCACAACTTCGACGACCTGGTCCGGCGCAACGTCCGGGCCGGCGACACCGTCTTCGTCCGGCGGGCCGGTGACGTGATCCCCGAGATCACCGGTGCCAAGCTCGACGAGCGGCCGGCGGACTCCACGGCGTACGAGCCGCCGACCTCGTGCCCGCGCTGCGGCGGCGAGATCGACCGCTCGCAGAAGCGCTGGCGCTGCACCCAGGGCCGGGCCTGCGGCGCCCGCGAGTCGCTCTCCTACTACGCGGCTCGCGACTCGATGGACATCGAAGGGCTGGGCAGTAAGATCATCGACCTGCTGGTCAGCGCCGGCATGGTCACCGACCCGGCCGACCTCTACGATCTCGACGCCGCCACGCTGGCCACCCTGGAGCGGCTGGGCGAGACCTCCGCCCGCAAACTCGTGGCCAACATCGAGGCGTCGAAGCGGCAGCCGCTCAGCCGGGTGCTCACCGGCCTGGGCGTACGGATGACCGGCCGGTCGATGTCCCGCCGGCTCGCCCGGCACTTCGGCACCATGGAGGCGCTGCTCGCCGCCTCCGTCGCCGACCTTCAGGAGGTCGAGGGCGTCGGGCCGGAGCGCGCCGTCACCATCGCGGCGGAGCTGGTCGAGTTGGCCCCGGTCGTGGAGAAGCTCGCCGCGCGCGGGGTCAACATGACCGAACCGGGCGTTCCCGGCCAGGCCGCGACCGCCGGGGGCGACGCCGACCCGGAGATGCCGGCGGCGACCGCGCTGCCGCTGCGCCGGCCGGACGGCACCCCGATGACGGTCGTGGTCACCGGCTCCGTGCCGGGGCTGACCCGCAACGAGGGCAACGAGGCGGTCGAGCGGCTCGGCGGCAAGTCGTCCGGCTCGGTCTCCAAGCGGACCGATCTGGTGGTGGTCGGTGACGGCGCGGGCAGCAAGGCGGAGAAGGCGGCCGGCCTCGGCGTCCGGGTGATGCCGGCCGAACGCTTCGCCGAACTGCTCGCCGCGCACACCGCCGCAGACGCGGCCACCATCGCCGAGATCATGGCAGTGCCGGAGACCGGACCGGAGCCAGAGGTCGAGCCGGAGCCGGAGACCGAACCAGCGCCAGAGACCGAACCAGCGCCGAAGGCCGAACCGGTGTCGGAGGCCGAGCCGGAGCCGGTGGCCGAACCGCAGCCGGGCGCCGAACCAGCGCCGAAGGCCGAACCGGAGCCGGTGGCCGAACGGTAGCCGGGTGCCGGGGGACGCTGTTTCCGGGCGGGTGATGCGGTCTGCGGGGGGCGGTGGTCAGCGGCGGCCGATCACCACCGTCGCCGGGAGGTCGTCGTCGGTGACCACCGCCGGATCGAGGCCGGCCCGGTCGAACACGTCCGCCGCCACCTCCGCCTGCTCCAGGCCCGTCTCCACCAGCAGGTGACCGCCGGGGAGGAGCCAGTCGCGGGCTCCGGCAGCCACCCGGCGCAGCACGTCGAGACCGTCACGTCCGCCGTCCAGCGCCACCAGCGGCTCGTGCAGCCGCGCCTCCGGCGGCAACAGCTCGACCGCCGCGCTGGGCACGTACGGCACGTTCGCGACCAGCACGTCGATCCGGCCGCGCAGCCGGGACGGAAGGGGCTGGTACAGGTCACCGGCGTACACCTGGGCGTCGAGTGCGGCGAGGTTGCGCCGGGCGCAACGGACGGCGGCCGGTTCGACGTCCACCGCGTACAGCGTCACGTCGCCGACCAGTGCCGCAACCGCCAGCCCGATCGCACCGGAGCCGCAGGCCAGGTCCAGCACCGTCGCCCCGGGCCGGGCCAGCGCGGCGGCCCGACGGACCAGCAGCTCGGTACGGCGGCGCGGCACGAAGACTCCCGGGTCGACGGCGACCCGCAGCCCGCAGAAGTCCACCCAGCCGACGATGTGTTCCAGCGGCAGCCCGGAGACCCGCAGCTCGACCATGGCCAGCAGTTCGGTCGGGCTCCGGGCGGCGGTAGTCAGGAGTTCGGCCTCGTCCTCGGCGAAGACACAGCCGGCGGCCCGGAGCCGACGGACGACGTCCGCGCCGTCCGGTGTGGAGACGGGACCGGAGATGGGTGTTGACAACGGGTAGCCCTTCGGAACGCCTGCGGGCGCTCTCCCGGCTAGCGCGGCCCGAGGTGCCCCGGGGAGGGCACCGGTCCGGAGGACGGGAGCGCCCGGCCGATCGACACGGAAATCGGTCCCACCTCCTCTGGTCGCCACGAACGAGGCCCTCAAGGTACCCCACCTGGCGGCGGTACGGCCGGGACCGTGGGCAGTGGCGACGGATCTCCCGGATTCGTGCCGTCCCGGTCGCGGAGCGTGGCCGGCGGTCGCCGCCGGCCGCACAGTACTCGGCATGACCCCGCCTCGTGACCACCTCGCCGGGCGCCTCGTCGCCCTCTGCGCACTCGTCCTGCTCGGCGCCGGCTGTGGCGTCGTCGACACCGTTCAGAACGCGGTCGACACGGCCAACACGCTGGGCAGCTTCGCCGACCGGTTGGGCCGGTCCGCCCAACTCACCTTCACCGCCGAATACCGGATCGTCGGCGAGGAGGCCGGCCAGCGGGAGACCGAGACCGTGATCCTCAGCCAGCAGCCGCCCAACTCGGCGCTGAGCACCCCGGGCGGTCGGCTGGTCCACACACCGGAATACATGATCATCTGCTCCGACGGTGCCTGCCAGAAGAGTCCGAACACCGCCGCCACGACCACCCCGGAGGCCGGCATGGTCACCGCCGTCGCCGGTCCCGGCTTCGTCACCCCGGAACTGGCGCTCGGCCTGGTCGCCGCCGCCGCGATCGTGCCGAACACCGACGTGCGGACCACCGAGCGCAGGATCGCCGGACAGGAGACGCTCTGCGCCGACGTCACCGGGGTCAGCGACCCGCGGGGCGGCACCGAGGGAACCCTCGACAGGCTCACCGTCTGCGTCACCGAGTCCGGCGTACTGGCCGCCTTCGCCGGCCGGACGGACAGTGGCGAGCAGGCCGCGATCGAGCTGGTGAAGTACTCCGGAAAGGTCGACGGCAGCGCGTTCGCCCCACCGGCCGGCGCGACCGTCGAGGACATCGCGCAACCGCGCTGGTGACGGTCGCCGCTCACGCCCGGTAGGCCGTCGGGACCGGCCCGGTCCCCGGGCCGGTCCCCGGCTGTCCCCTCCGGAGCCGGCGCAGCTCCGTCCCGAACGGCACCACCCGGCCGGAGGACCGACAACCGGACCGACCATCTCGGCAATTCTGCCCCCTCGCGTCCGTGGGGTCCGGCAGGCTCGATGCCAGGCGGGGGTGACGGCGTGCGGGTGGGACTGGATGTCACGGTGTCCGCCCGGGGCGTGGCCACCCGGGTCGGGCTCGCCGTGCTGGCGGCCAGCCCGGCCGTCGCCATGCGGCTGGCCGGCGTCCACCTGCCGGCGGTCGCCGGAATGGCCGTCTTCGGGGTGGCGGTGCTCTCCGCGGTGGCCCTGCTGATGTGGGCCTCCGAGGTGGCCCGGGTCGACCTGCCGGGGAGCCTGGCCCTGGCACTGCTCGCCCTGGTCGCGGTCCTCCCGGAGTACGCGATCGACATCTACTTCGCCTTCGCCGCCGGCTCCGACCCGGAATTCGCGGCCTTCGCGCTGGCCAACATGACCGGGGCCAACCGGCTGCTGATCGGGATCGCCTGGCCGCTGCTGGTCTTCGCCGCCATCTGGGCGGTACGCCGGCGCGGCCAGCGCGGCGACCGGACCGGGGTCAGCCTCTCCGGGCACCGCCGAACCGAGACGATCTATCTGCTGGTGGCCACCATCTACGCCCTGGTGATCCCGGTGACCGGCCGGCTGGCCTGGTACGACAGCATCGTCCTTGGCGTCCTGTTCGGGCTCTACCTCTCCCGGATCGGGCGTACCGAGCACGCGGAGGAGTCGCTGGTCGGGGTCTCCGCCACCCTCGCCCGCCAGCCGGCGAGGCGCCGCCGGTTGACCGTCGCCGCGCTCTTCGGTACGGCGGCGGTGGTGATCCTCAGCTCCGCCGAGCCGTTCGGCAAGTCGCTCGTCGAGGCCGGTACCGCGCTCGGCATCGACGAGTTCCTGCTCGTCCAGTGGCTCGCCCCGGTCGCCTCGGAGGCCCCGGAGGTGATCGTGGCGATCGCCTTCGCGCTGCGCGGCCGGGCCGACGACGGGCTGGGCGCGCTGCTGGCGGCGAAACTCAACCAGTGGACCCTGCTGATCGCCTGCCTGCCGATCGCCTTCTACCTCGGCGGCGGTGAGTTCGCCGGCCTGGAACTCGACGCGCGGCAGACCGAGGAGCTCTACCTGACCGCCGCGCAGACCCTGCTCGGCGTCGCCGTCCTGGCCGACCTGCGGATCTCCCGGGTCGAGGCGGCGCTGCTGTTCCTGCTCTTCGCGGTGCAGTTCGCGATACCCACCCAGGCGGTCCGGTACGGCGTCGCGGTCGTGTACGCCGTCCTCGCCGCGTTCCTGCTGGCCCGGCACCGCCGGGAACTGCCCGCCCTGGTCCGGGCCAGTTGGCCGACCGGCCGGGCCCGACCCAAGTCCTGAACCGCGCACGGGTACGGCCCGAGCGGATCCCCGCCCGGGCCGTACCTCGGCTTCGGCTACAGGTAGCCCTTGGCCTCCTGCTTGGCGACCATCGGCTCGGCTCCCTTGCCGACCTTCTTCAACGCCTCCCGCAGCTGCTGCTCGCTCATCTTCGAGCTGCCCTCGATGCCCGCCTCGTGAGCGCGTTGGCGAAGGTCATGAAGTTCGTCCCGACCAGCCATCCCAAGCCTCCCAGTTCCGCCGACGAGGGCACCGCAGCCGGCCCCATCCTCCGGCGGCTGGCTTCCCCCGATCGGGGCGGCCAAACGGGGCGCCGCCGCACCCGGCGGTCAGCCTCGGACGAGGACGAAGCCGCTGCGCGGCCGGGTCGGTACCCGGCTCAGCGAGATCCTGAGATCCTGCTCGGGTACCTGGTAGTCCAGCTCGGCCAGCCGACTGGCGAGCACGTCCAGCAGCGCCACGGTGGTCGTCTCGCCCGGACAGCGGTGGCCGGTACGCGGATCGCCGCCGCCCTGCGGTACCAGCTCGAACGCGCCGATCTCCCGCCCGAGGAACCGCTCCGGGTCGAAGACGTACGGGTCCGGCCACAGCTGCGGGTCGTGGTTCTGCCCGTACAGGTCGAGCATCACCAGCGAGCCGGCCGGGATGGGTACGTCCCGCCAGCTGAGGTCCCGTACGGCGTGGCCGGCGACGAACGGCGCGAAGGGATAGAAGCGGCGGACCTCGTGCCCGAACGCCGTGACGTACTCGCTGCTGCCGGAACGCAGCCGCTCCCGGAGGTCCGGCCAGCGGTGCAGGGCGTGCGCCGCGAAGCTGACGAACCAGCAGACCGCCACCGTCGGCCGGACCAGGTTGAGGATCTCCACCGCCGCGAGCCGGGGATCGAGCTGCTCGCCGTCGGCACCCCGGTAGTGGGTGATCACCTCGAAAGCCGACCCGGCGTCGACGGCCCGCCGTCCCTGCCGGACCTGCTCGACCAGCTCGGCCAGCCAGCGTTCCCGCCGGCCCCGCGCCTGCCGGGCCCGCCAGTGCCGGGGGCCGAGGCTGCCGAAGCCGTCCACCAGCGCCACCATGTCGGCGGCCAGCGGAGCGACCTCCGGCTCGGCCACCGGCACGCCCACCCACCGGCAGACGGCCCGGGTGAGGACCCGGCTGACCTCTTCGAAGAGTACGACCGGCTGCCAGGACGGCCAGCGGTCGACGGTCTCGTCCCACGCCGTGCCGGCGTACCCCTGGAGGGTGGTGATCGCGTCGGGGGTGAGCAGCGACGTGAAGATCGCCTTGCGGTGCCGGTGGTCGGCGCCGTCGAGGGTGTGCACCGCACGCCGGCCGAAGAGGGTGTCCTGCACCGGCCCGGGAATCGCCCCGTGCCGCCGGACGTGCTCCTCGTCGTAGAAGAACCGGGCCGCCTCCGGGCCGCGCAACGCCACCGCCGGCTGCCCCAGCAGCCGGGTCTGGACGACCTCGGCCTGCTGACGGCGGCGGAGGTTGGGCAGCCAGCCGTAGCCCTCGACGGCGAGCCGCAGCGTGTTGTCGGCGAGGAGACCGGGACGCGGAGACATTTGCCCTCCTTGCCCCGGCGCACCGCGACTAAACCGGCTCCGACGATCAGGGACCGGACCGCCTCCGACCACCAGGGATGGACCACCGTCCGGCAATCCACCGGCGCCACCGGTCGGTCCCGGTACAGTCACCAGAGTGATCTTCCACATCGCCGAGGCGTCGGACTGGGCGGCGGCGCAGGAGTCCGGCGACTACCGGGTCTCGACCCGGGGGCGGAGCCTCGCCGACGAGGGGTTCATCCACGCCTCCCGCCGAGGTCAGGTGCTCGGCGTGGCCGAGGCCGCCTACGCGGACGCGGGTCCGCTGCTGCTGCTGCACATCGACCCGGACCGACTCTCCTCCCCGGTACGCGACGACGAGGTCGAGCCGGGGATCTTCTTCCCGCACATCTACGGTCCGATCAACCTCGACGCGGTGGTGGCGGTGGCGCCCCTGGAGCGGACCGTCGACGGCCGGTTCGTGATGCCGCCCGGCTGACCCCTCGGCGTGCGGCTGCGGGACGGGGCGGGGTCGGCTAGCCGGGACGGACGGCGGTGAAGACGGCGAACGTCGGGTTCGCCAGCAGGTCGGCCCAGTAGTCCGGGCCGCGTTCGGCGAGCAGGTCCGCGGCGACGACCGGCGGATGCCGGCGTACGTCGGCCAGACCGGCCCGGTCCAGGGCGGCCTCGATGACCCCCGGTGGCCAGGAGAAGCCCTCGAAGTCGATCGGCGGCTCCCCGTCGATGTGCACGGCATAGCCCTGCCGACCGTGCGAGGGTGCCGTCTTCGTGGCGGTGATCCCGTAGCGCGGGAAGATGTCCAGCCGCGCCCAGTCCAGGTCGGGGTTGGGCACCAGCACGAGCAGGGTGCCACCGGGCGCGAGGTTCGCCACCAGCTGGCCGAGCATGCCGTCCAGGGCCGCCTCGCCCGGGGCGTAACCGAGCAGCCAGACGGCGGTCACCACGTCGAACTCGCCGAGCTTCGGCAGCGCCGCGGCGTCGTGTACCTGGTAGCTGATGCCGAGCGGATCGTCCGCCTCCACCCGGCGGGCATGGGCCACCATCTCCGGCGACGCGTCCACCCCGATCACCCGGACGGCACCGAGCCGGCTGAAGAGCCGGGGATAGAAGCCGGTTCCGGAGCCGACGTCCAGCACCGACCTGCCGGCCAGATCCGGGAGTGCGGACCGTAGGGTGCTCTCTTCGGCCTGCCCGATCGGGAGGTGCTTGGCCCGCTCGTAGAGTTCGCCGATCGAGTCGTACTGCTGGGACATGCCGCCTCCGCACCGTCGGGTCGGTCGACGCCATGATCGCACGGCCCCCCGGCCCCCGCCCGGTACGACGGCGGCGTGCCGCTCGCTCCTTCCGGCAGGAGCACGCCAAGCAGGAGCACGCCAGGCGGAAACGCGACACAGTGGACGGTGGTCGAGAGCCGGAGCCGCCGCCCGTGCGGACGACCCCGCAGCCATCTAGATATGTCAATGGGATTTCGGGCTCGCGGGATTTGTCTAAACTACCCGCGACAGCCACCGAGGGAGGACTTGTGCGGGGGGACCCGGAAGGCATGCTCGTCGACTGGCAGCGGCGTGTGGAGCAGCAGACGGCACTCACCACCGAGCTCAGTCAGCGGATGGAACAGAACAGGGCGACTGTGGAGTCACGGGGCGGCGAAGCCGTCGTCACCGTCGACTCGTCGGGCGGGATGGCCGAACTACGCCTCAGCAACCAGGCGATGCGACTCTCCGCCGACGAACTCGCCTCGATCATTCTCGACACCAGCCGGCGCGCCCAGGCGAAGATGGCGCAGCAGATGGTCGCCGTGGTGAGCAGCCTCTACGGCGCGGGCTCCGAGACCGCCTCCTTCATCGGCGGCGCATACACCAAGCAGTTTCCGGAACCGCCGGAGGACGAGGAGCGTGACCACCGATGAGCGACATCAGACTGTCGACGGCCGAGGTCCGCAAGCATGCCCAGATGGTGGAGGAGGCCGGCCGGATGTGCGGGGAGGCCGCCGCCGGGGCCGAGTACGTCAGCCTGCACGACGAGGTCTACGGCGTCCTGTGCAGCCCGCTCTTCCTCCCGATCATCGACCCGCTCTCCGACTACGCGTTGACGGAGATCCGCAACGGGGCTGACGCGACCACCCACCTGGCGGAGCTGCTCCGCGCGCTGGCCGACAACGTCGACATCACCGACGGTGCGGCGGCGACCCGGATCAAGGAGGCGGGCGGCCGATGAGTACGGACGCGGCCTTCACCCGAGCCTCCGTCGTCGCGCCCGAGGGCGAGACGAAGGGGTACGAGGGCGCCGGCATCTTCGAGTCGGCCTGCGGCGTGGTGGACAACCTGAGGGGCGGAGATTGGCTTGGTGCTGGGGGCAACGCCCTGGCGGGCGGCCTCTCTGCCATTGGTGCGATCATGGACCCGCTCCAGGCAGTCTTCGCCGCCGGTGTCGGCTGGCTGATGGAGCACGTCAGCTTCCTCCGGGAACCCCTGGACAAGCTCGCCGGCGACCCGAAAGCGATCGAAGGGCACGCCCAAACCTGGTACAACATCGAGCAGCGCATCTACGAGGCCACTGACTTCTTCGTCGACGAGGTCAACCGGAGCACAGCGGCCTGGACGTCGCAGGCAGCGGCAGCCTACCGGCAGCGCGCCCGAACCCATGCGGAGTCGGTGCAGTCTCTCGGCAAGATTGCCGACGCCATGAGCAAGGCGACTACCATCGTCGGCGCCATGGTTGGCATCATCCGTAACACCATCCGCGACATCGTGGCGGAGGTTGTTGGAGCCTGCATCTCCAAGGCGGTCCAGGCCCTCACCGTGGTGCTGATTCCCAAAGTCGCTGCCGAGGTTGCGATCCTGGTCGGCAAGGCCAGCAGCAAGATCCTGAATTTGCTTGAGCGTCTCTTCGAGGCGATCAATCGCATCAGCATGATCGCCGGCAGGTGCAACGGCATCCTGGCCCAGATTCGCCAGGCCAACAACGGCACCCTGCTGCTCGAGGCGTTCCGCCTCCAGGCCGTGGGAGAGGCCGGCGGAAGCGGTATGAGCGGGTTCAGAGGGGCGTTCGACACGATCGGTCGGGGCCATACTGCGGTTTACGGCACGGTCGACAAGGTAGCCCAGAACACCGCCCGTTCCGCGAGCCAGACGAACGGCGCACAGAATACGGGTCAGGCCGGGGATACACTGCGCGGAGACAACCCGACCCCAACACCCATCGAACTTCCGCTCTGACGGGAGGCATTGTGGAACCGCTGGACGACCGCATCGCCAAACGTCTCGCCGAAATCAAGGAGCAGGAGCGAGAACTCGATCGGAAGGAGGCCGAGCGGAACGCCGACGTACCGGCGCTCGGTGCGCAGGTGGTGCAACGCAAGGCCGGGTTCCTGTCGTCACTGCTGTTCACCCTCGGCGTACTGGCCTTGGCTGCCGGCCTGCTCGGGGTCGGGGTCACGCTGGGCCGGATGTCCGCCAACGACATGGCAGACGCCGATCGCGAGGGCGAGGCCACGGTCAGCTCGTGCGTCGAGCGAGGTCCCGTCACCAACCGGGGCTTCGGCTACTGGGAGAGCTGCCAGGTGAAGGTCGTCTGGGAGGGCACCGAGATCGAGGGGATGACGATCGGCGTGGTCTTCAACTCGGCGGACATCGGTAAGACGGTGCGGGTCGGGGACCTGGGATACAACCGCAGCAGTCGACAGTTGGCCCGCGCCGACGTGGCACCGCGACCGTGGCTGGAATGGATCGGCTACGGGTTTGGCGCTCTCGCGATGCTGCCCACCCTGGTAGGGGTGCTCCTCATGCGCGAGGTGCTGCGCTTCCGCAGGAAGCGGTGACGCGACGGCCGTTCAACCGGGGCGGATCCCGCTCAACCGGGGCGGATCCGCTTGCGGCCGCGCCCGATCTTCCGGCCCTGCCGCCGGCTGACCCGCGTCGACTTGACCGTACGAGTCTGCGCACTCGCACTGCGCGTCACGTGCCGGCCACCCCGTTCGGTCTTGCGCGGGCGTTTCCGTCCCGCCTTGACGGCTTTCCGCCCTATCAGTACCCCGAGCTGGGCTGCCAACTCCTCGGCCCTCCTGGCGAACCGGAACCGCCGACGCTTCGTACGGTTCCGAACCGCCCTGAGCCGTCCCGCGACACCGTCGCTGCTGCTCGATCCACGACCCATCGGGCACACACCTCCCCACCTGCCGACCCTCGGACTTCCCCGAGCCGTCGCCGGCAATCCGCCGAGGGCCGTTTTTCCCGCCGATCAGACCAGCCGCCCGGGGGCTGCCCGGAGGACGGCTAATTGCGTTGCGGCCGGCAGCTGCGCCCCGCTAACTTCCCGGTACGCCGACGAGCCGGAAGGAGGTCAGAACAATGTCCGATGTTCTGCGCCCCCTCCGCGCACCGGCGTTCACGCGGATCTGAGCGGGGCGCCCGCTTTCTGCGAGGATCACGCCATGACCGATCTGGTCGTCCGCCCGCTCGTCGCGGGCGAGGAAAGTCTCTTCGACTCCATGCCCGATCCACTGCCCCAACTGCGCCAGGTCGGCTACGCCGACGGGCTGGCCGGCGGCGGCTACCGCCCCGAGCGCACCTGGGTCGCCCTCAGAGATGGCCGGGTCGTCGGCCGGGCTGCCTGGCTACTGCTGCCCGGTGCGGTCGGCGCACCGTGGCTGGAACGGTTCGACCTGGCCGCCGAGCCGGAGGTCGGCGCCGCGCTGCTGCACGCCGCCCACCGGGCGCTCGGCGGTCCGCTGATTTACTACGCCGCGCTGCCGGCACACTGGCGACGCCGGCCCGAGGTACTCGCCGTGGTCGAGGCGCCGATGGCGGCGGCTCGGCTCGCCGGCCTGGTCGAGCAGGGTGAGCGGCTGCGCTGCTCGTGGACGGGTACCCCGCTGCCGACGCCCTCCGGCCGGTACACGTTCCGGCCGGCCGCCGACGCGGCGGAGATAGGCGCCCTGGTCGCCCGGATCGTCGAGCCGGACGTGTTGACCGGCCGGGAGGTGGCCCGGGCGGTCGCCGGGGTCGACCTGGCCACCGACCCGCTGGCCTGGCTGGACAGTCCGGCCGGGAACTGGCGGATCGCGCTCGACGGCGCACGCCCGGTCGGGCTGGTCGGCACGGCCGGGGACGCCTGCTATCCGATCATCGGCTACCTCGGCCTGCTCGACGAGGCCGTCCGGGGCGAACTGCTGGCCGAGGCGGTCCGGGTGCTGGCCGAGGGGGGCGCCCGGGAGGTGATCGCGGACGTGGACGCCCATCGGGTACGCGTACTCGCCGAACTGGAGCGGACCGGGTTCCGCCAGGTGCGGTCCCGGGTCGTCTTCGTACCGGCGTCGACGCCCGACACACCGGACGGGGCCCGGACCGGCTGACCGCTGGCCGGGTGATCGCGTCGGCCATCGGCCTATCGGCTCGGCTTCCCGCCCGTAATGGGGCAGCGGTACCCGGTCAGGAAGCTCTAAGGTTTCCTGCCGGTACCGTCCCACGGGATGCGGAGCGCGCCCGGTCCGGGCAGCACGGGACCGTCTGCAACCAGGAGCCCCCTTGCCTCCACGTCGTTCTCGTCGACTGTTCGTGCTGGCCTCGGCGCTCGCCGTCGGTACGACGGCGGTGCTGGTCGTGCCGGCCCCGGCCGGCGCCCGTCCCGCCGTCAACCGCGCCGAGCCCGCCGCCGCCGTCGAGGAGGCGGTGCTCTCGGCCAGCAACGGCAGCAACACGGTCCGGTTCGACACCGGCGGCACGGTGACGGTCTCCGAGGCGGTCCAGCACGTCGCGTGGGCACCCGACGGCAGCGAGGCGGTGTACGTCGGCGCGGACCAGCAGGTCAAGAGGTTCCGCTACGACTCGCCCAGGACTCCTGTCGCCGTTCCGCCGGCCGACCCGGGCGGCAGGTACGCCTCGCCGAGCTACTGGAAGTTCGGCCTCGGCCTGATCATGGCGGTCAAGGAGTCGTCGGCGAAGCCGTGGCAGATCGCGGTGAACCGCAACCCGCTCAAGGAGTCGTCCTGGCCGCAGCAGTTCGTCCACTCACCGGACGACAGCCGGCACTACCTGAACCCGGACGCGACCGGGGTGGACTGGGGGTTCGTCTTCCAGGCGCAGCCGAACGAGGGCGGCCGGCTCGTCGGGGAACCGTGGGTCGGCATGTGGGACTACGCCCTCGGCCAGCGAAAGGTCGTCGACAACGCCGCCAACCCGGCGATCTCGCCGGACGGCATCCGGCTGGCGTTCGTCCGCTCCGACGGCAGCCACCAGCAGATCTTCGTCTACGACCTGCGTGACGGCAGGACTGTCCAGGTGACGTCGAACCCGGTCGACCACGACCATCCGGTCTGGTCGCCCACCGGTTCCCGGATCGCCTTCAGCGACGGGTCCGGGGTGGCGACGGTGCGGCCGGAAGGCTCCGGGTACGCGATGGTGCCGGGACTGTCCGGGGTGCCGGCGTACCAGTCGCGGCGCAAGGAGTCCGTGGTCCGGCTGGCCGGGGCGGACCGGGTCGGCACCGCCGTCGCCGTCTCCCGGGCCCACTGGGGCGGCGTCGGCGACAACCCGGCCACGGGCAGCCGGGCCGAGACCGTGGTGCTGGCCCGGTCGGACATGTTCGCCGACGCGCTCGGCGGCACGGTACTGGCCTCGGCGAAGCAGGGACCGTTGCTGCTGACCTCCCCGCACGCCCTCGACCCGGCCACCAGGGCCGAGATGGTGCGGGTTCTCGCCCCGGACAAGACGGTGTACCTGCTGGGTAGTACCGGTGCCGTCTCCGCCGAGGTGCAGGCGGAGGTCGAGGCGGCGGGCTACCGGGTACGCCGGCTCTCCGGGCCGGACCGCTACAGCACGGCGGTGGAGATCGCCAACGCGATCGACCCGGATCCGATCACCGTCTTCGCCGCGACCGGCGCCGACTTCCCCGACGCCCTCGCCGCGGGTGCGCTCGCCGGCGCCTACAACATGCCCGCCCGGGTCGGCGGCCAGGGCACCGTGCTGCTGCTCACCAACGACACCACCCTGCCGGCCGTCACCCGCAAGTACCTCGACGACCACGGCTTCACCCGCTGGCAACTGAACACGATCGGCATGCAGGCCAGCACGGCGATGATCGAGTACGCGCCCCGGCAGACGTTCGGCTTCGACCGCTACGAGACCGCGCAACAGGTGGCGTACCGCTACTTCGACGGCATCGACATCGCGGGCGGCCGGGACGTCGTCGGCGTGGCCACCGGCACGAACTGGCCGGACGCGCTGGCCGGCGCCGCGCTGATGGGTACCCTCAGGGCGCCGCTGCTGCTCACCGCCGGCAACGCGACGACGCTGAGCGCGCCGACCCGGGAATACCTGGACACCTACCGGGCCGCCATCTCCACCGGCTACGTCTTCGGCTCGTCCGCGGTCGTCACCCCCGCGCTGGCCGACGGGATCGGCGCCCGGATCAGCGGTCCCGGCGGCTACCTGCGCACCGAGGGCGGAACGACCGGTACCCGCACGACCGTCACGAGCCCGGCCGGGCCGCTCGACCTCGGGCTCCCGCGTCGTCCATCGGGTCCACTGTGACGAGAGCGCCTGCGGCGTTACCCGTCGCCTGATCCGTTGTTCGGTTGCTCGGCGGCGGGCCGGGGTGTGGGATCGGATTCCGCCTTGCGGACGTCCGTCAGCAGCCTGGCGAGCACCGCTTCGGTCATCCAGGCGTCGCCGGTACGGTCGGCGGCACCGAGCCAATCACCGATGTCCCACATCGCCCGGCAGGCAGCCAGTACGGGGAAGCCGGCCACCTCGCTCCGGCTCAACGGGCGGACCCGCTGGTAGCCGGCGAGGACCGCTGCCCAGCGTTCGCGATCCTCCTCCGGCGCGTCGGGCCCGCGATAGAGGGCGACCAGGTCGTACGCGCGTAACCCGAACCCGCAGTGGTCGAAGTCGAAGGTGACGAACCGTCCGTCGCCGTCGATGTTGGTGTTGCCCCGGTGCAGGTCCGCATGGATGATCCCGTATGCGCCGTCGATCGACCGGAGTCGCTGGATCTCGCCGGTCAGCCGCTCGCCGAGCTTGCCGAGTTCGTCGAGGTCCGCCGCGGCCCGTTCCGAGCCGGCATAGGGTGCCAGGCTGGCCAGCGGCCGTTCGACGAGGATGCGTTCGTCGAGGTGGTAGCGGTGGTGGCTGGTGAGGAAGCGGTCCATCTCCAGGTGCATCCGGGCGATGTAGGAGCCGAACTCGCGCCATTGCTCGACGGTCAGCGTGCCTTCGTGCAGCGGCGTGCCGGGCGCGTGGGTGAACAGCGCGAAGCATCGTTCGCCTTCGGGCGCCGTCAGCCGGCCGAGCCGGTCGCCGAGGGTCCGCTGGTACGGGCGGATGACGCCCAGCCCGGCCGAGGCCAGGTGCTCAAGCAGGCTGAGCTCGAAACGGAGGTCGGACTCGGAGTGGATCCAGTACTTCTCTCGGTTGTAGACCCGCAGCACGCGGCGACCGCCCTCGACGTCGGCGACCAGATAGGTGTCGTTGAAGCCGCGGTTCAGCAAGCTCACCCTGACGGGCGCCGCGATGGCGTACTCCCGTTCCACGAGCCGGGCGAGGTCCTCGGCGTGCAGGAGGGAGTGGGTCACGCGCATGTCGAGTGAGCCTATGAGGGGACCAAATGTCCCGCCAGGGAAACCTGCGGTGGTGGCCGAGCGGGGTGGAGAGCGGGCCGGCAGCGCCGGTGCAAGGAGGCAGCCGGGGCCTACTGATCACCGCCCGCACGACTCAGGATTCCGGTGCCGGCGCCGATCGGGGCAGCCCCGACGACGCTTCGGCGGTGTCGCGCCACCAGCGACGCGACGCCAGCGGGGCCAGGCCGGCGCCGGCCGCGTTGAGCAGTACGTCGTCCACTGAGGACACCCGGTCCAGCCGCAGGAGGTACTGCGCGGCTTCGACCAGTACCGAGCAGCCCGCAGCGAGCGCCAGGATCCGCGGTACCGACGCCAGCGCCGGGAACCGCAGCGGGGCGAGGAAGCCCAGCGCCGCGAAGACCAGCAGGTTGCCCATCACCTGGCCCGCCGCGGTCAGCGGCCCGGCGGCGGCGATCGTGAACAGGTCGACCAGTGGTACCAGGCTCACCCGACCGGAGACGGTGCCGGCCCGGTCACCCGGCAACATGATCATCCATACCCACGGCACCGTGCCGTAGACGATGCCGACCTCGGCCAGCGACATCCGCCAGGCCCACGCCGGCTCGGTGCCGGCGGCCCTGCGGCGGCGTGCCAGCGCCCACACCGTCAGCGCCGCCAACGGCAGTACGGCCACCGTGATGAGTACCACGCCGGTGAATGTGCCGACCCAGCCGTGCCAGCCCCTGAGCATGCCGCCTCCGCTTCCGTCCGACCGTGAAACTACCCGGCGCGCCTCCGGCGGCTGACCCGACCAACCGGCCGCCGGTCCGGGTCGCCTCGTCCCACATTGGGCTCTCGGGCCGCCGCCGGGAAACCATGACCGCTAACATTTGCTCTGCGATTGGCGTGTCCTTCGGCGCAATGCGCCGAATTGTCGGATGCTAGGGGCAGTACCGATCACCCAGGGTGGGTCGCATGGAACCTTTGGCCGAGACTGCTCACTTCGACCTTGTCGATCTGACCGGCGTGAGCCTGGCCAAGCTCAACGAGTTGCCGCAGACCGTCTTCGTCGGCTCGTTGCGGAGGATCCTCGAAGACATCGAAGAGCCCCACGACGTGGTGGCCGGGTGGAACTCGGCCATGTAGGTCATGCCGCCCGTGCCTCTTCCACCACCCGCCACGACCCGGCCGCCGGAGCCCGCCCGCTCCGCGCCGCCGGGCGCCGGCGCGGAGGAGCGAGGGGTGCCGTTCCGCGAGTACGTCGTCAAACTGCGGTCGCGCTGCAACCTCGCCTGCGACTACTGCTACATGTACGAACTGGCCGACCAGAGCGCCCGCAGCGCACCGGCGGTCATGAACAGCGCGGTTTTCGACCGCGTGTGCGAGCGGATCGCCGAACATGCCGACACGCACGGGCTGGCCGAGGTGCGGGTGGTGTTCCACGGCGGTGAGCCGATGCTCGCCGGCTCCGCACTGCTGGCCCAGTGGGCCGGCCGGCTGCGCGAGGCGTTGCCGGAGCGGATGGCCGCGCACGTCGCGGTGCAGACCAACGGCGTGCTGCTGACCGGCGCCGACCTGGATCGGCTCGCCGCCGCCGGGGTACGCGTCGGGGTGAGCCTGGACGGCGGTCGGGTCGCCAACGACCGGCACCGGCGCTACCGCAGCGGGCGCAGCAGCTTCCCGGCGGCGGACCGGGCCCTGCGGATGTTGCGCGCCCGGCCGGAGCTCTTCGCCGGCATCCTCTGCGTGGTCGACGTCGAGAACGACCCGGTGCACACCTACGAGGCACTCCTCGAATACGACCCGCCGATGGTGGACTTCCTGCTGCCGCACGCGCACTGGGACCGTCCGCCGCCCGGCTGGCGGCCCGGCACCACCCGCTACGGTGACTGGCTGGTCGCGGTCTTCGACCGGCAGTACGGCGCACCCGTGCAGGAGACCAGGGTGCGGCTCTTCGAGGAGCTGATCCGCCTCTCGTTCGGTGCACCCAGCCGCACGGAGACGGTGGGGCTGAGCCCCGTCGCCACCGTGGTGTTCAATGTGGACGGCGCATACGAGCAGGTCGACACGTTACGGTCGACGTACTCGGGCGCCGTCGGTACCGATCTGACCGTCTTCGCCAATCCGCTGGACGCCGCGATGCACCACCCCCAGGTACGCGCGCGCCAGGCCGGAGCGGCGGGACTTGCCGACGCCTGCCGGCGGTGCGCCGTGCACCTGGTGTGCGGCGGGGGCTACTACCCTCACCGCTACCGTGCGGCGTCCGGCTTCGCCAACCCCTCGGTGTACTGCTCGGACCTGGAGCGACTCATCCGCCACATCGTGGCGCGGCTCCGCAGTGATCTGACCGGCCTGAGGGATGGTACGAATGCACACGCATCACCTGGCTGACGCCGAACTCGACCAACTGGGCCGTGGTCTGGGCGACCCGGCGCTCATCGACCGGCTGCGCGCCGGCCAGCTGAGCAAGCGGATGCTGCACCTGCGGCTGCTGCTGGACGGCCTGCCGGAGCAGAGCCGCGTACACGAGCACTTCGCGCTCCTGGTCGCGGCGACCCGGCGCCGGCCCGAACTCGGATCGGCCACCCTCGCCCACCCGCACCTCGGTACCTGGCTGGCCGAACAGCTGCGGCGGCTGCACGGTGGCCGGGACGGCGCCCCCGCCCCGGCGGACGTCGACTATCTCGGCTGCGTGGCGGCGGACGCGGCGGTCCGGGCCGGCCTGGACTTCGAACTGACCCTCACCCCGCGCGACGGCGCACTCGTGCTGCCGGGCCGGGGCATGGCCCTGGTCGACCCGTCGGCACCGGCCGTCGTCCGCCACCGCGACGGCGTCCTGCGCATCGGTACGCTGACCGTCCCCGCCGAACCGGAGCGGGACACCGAGAACTGGTTGGCGGTGCGGACGCTGCGGGCCGAGAGCGAGGGACTGGGCATAACGCTGCTCCTGGACGACCTGGACCCGTTCCGGGACCGGCACCAGCTCGGCGCGGCCACCCGGCTCGACGAGAAGGAGGTACGGCACTGGCAGACCGCGCTCACCTCGGCCTGGTCGATGCTCACCCGGCAGCACCGCCAGTACGCCGAAGGGATCGCCGCCGGCCTGACCACGGTGGTGCCGCTGGACGCGCCGCACAGCACTGCCGGGGTGAACGTGACCAGCCTGGAGGCCTTCGGCGCCACCGCGATGACCCGACCCGCCGACGGGATCGCCCTCGGGCTCGGCCTGGTACACGAGTTCCAGCACGCGAAGCTCGGTGCCGTACTCGACGTCGTCGAGCTGTACCAGCGGGACGAGCGGCCCCGCTACTACGCACCCTGGCGCGACGACCCCCGCCCGCTCGGCGCCGTCCTCCAGGGCGTGTACGCGTTCCTCGCGGTCACCGACTTCTGGCGGGTCCAGCGCGCCGTCCTCACCGGCGGGCCGGCCCAGCTCGCGGAGGCCGAGTTCGTCCGCTGGCGGGACCGGGTCTGGCGGACCCACGACACCCTGGTCAGGGCGGACCGGTTCACCGCACCCGGGCGGCGGTTCCTCGCGGCGATGCGAGCGGTGCAGGAGCTGTGGTGGAGCGAGCCGACCTCGCCGCAGGCGCAGCAGTTGGCCCGCGACGCCGCCGCCGATCACTGGGTGGGCTGGCGGCTGCGCAACCGCCGGCCGGATCGGGCCGCCGTGCTCCGCCTCGCCGACCTCTTCGCCGACGGGGAGCCGTGCCCGGCCCGCTGGGTGGAGGTGCGCGTCGAACCCCGGGCGGAGCGGCTGCTCACCTTCAGCGCCCGGCTGGACCTGATCCGGCTCGGGCTGACCGACCCGGCGCGGTTCGCCGAACTCTGCCGGGAGCCGGACCCGGGCTTCTCCGTCGGCGACCTCGCGCTGGTCGGCGGCGACCTGGCGGCGGCCCGGGACGCGTACCGGGCGCAGATCGCGGTCGGCGAGGATCCGCTGGACGCGTGGATCGGACTGACCCTGGCGTGCCAGCGCGACGACCGGTACCCGGTGCGGCTCGACTCCCCCGAACTCTGTCTCGCGGTGCACACGGAACTGCGCCGCCGGGGCCGCGAGGCGGACCCGCTGGAGCTGGCCCGCTGGCTGGAGCCGGTGACCTGCGACGAGGACGGCGCGGGCGAGCGGACCTGGGGCCCGCTCGTCCAGCCACGCCGTACGCCGGTCGCCGCTACGTCGGAGGCGGCTCCAGATCGCAGTTGAGCCGGTTCTCCTCGGCCAGCGCGACGGTGTTGGGATGGGTGTCGCCGAGGACCCGACGGAACGCGGGTAGCAGCGAGCGGCGCAGCTCCTGTGCCGCCGACCGGTCGCCGTCGGCGGTGAGGCTGGTCGCCAGGTTGTTGGCGACCGCCAACGTGTCGGGATGGTCCGGGCCGAGAAGTTGCCGGAGCCGTTCGTAGTCCTGCTCGTCGGTGCGGCGGGCCGCCGCGTAGTCGCCCTGGTGGTAGAGGCAGTTGCCGAGGTTGATCCGGGCGGCCAGCGTGTACGGGTGGTTCGCCCCGGCGACCGCGGTGAACCGCTGCACCATGTCCTTGTTGAGCTCGTACGCCCCGGCTGTCTCCCCGGTCTTGCGGAGGAAGATCGCGACGTTGCTCCCGTACGCGAGCGTGAAGAGGTGGTTGTCGCCCATGATCCGCCGGTACCACTCGTAGACCGGCTGGGCGCGGCGCAGCGCCGCCTCGTCGTTGCCGAGGGCGGAGTCGTCACAGGCGAGATTCATCGCGCAGGCCTGCACGTCGGGATGGTCGGGGCCCTGGAAGAGTCGCCGCGACCGGGTCAGCGTCTCGGCGCTCAGGGCGTGCGCCTGCTCGAACTCCCCGATCTTCCGCAGTGTCACGGCGTAGTTCTTGATCGCCCGCAGCGTCTCCGGGTGCTCCTCGCCGAGCACCTCCCGGTGCGCCTCCACGGTCTGCTCCAGCACCCGGCGCGATTCGCGCAGCTCGCCGGTGTCGCGCAGGTCGCGCCCGTAGTTGCCGGCGCTGTAGAGCGTGTTGGGGTGCCGGTCGCCGAGTACGGCCCGGCGCCGGTTGAAGGTGTCCTCGTCGAGTTGCAGGGCCCGGCGCAGGTCGCCGACGAGTCGCAGCGACACGGCGAGGTTGTGCGCCGCGTTCAACGCCAGCGGGTTGAACTCGCCGAAGACGTCCCGGGCCAACGGCTCGGTCTGCTCGTCGAGGTCGCGCGCCTCGACGAAGCGGCCCAGCGCGCGGAGGTCACCGGCGAGGCTGCCGGCCGCCATCAGCGTGTAGGGGTGGTCGCCGCCGAGGGTACGGAGCAGCCGCTGGTGCACGTCCTGGTCGATCTCGTGCGCCGCCGGGTACTGCGCCCGCAGCCGCAGCGCGTTCGCGAGGTGGAAGCGCATCAGCAGCGTCTGCGGGTCGTCCGCGCCGAAACGTTGCTGCCACTGGGCGATGCTGGCGGTGGCCAACTCCTCGCAGGTGGTGTAGTCGACGCGTTTCCAGAGGTAACGGGCCATGTCAAGGAGCAGTTGGCGCACCTCGGGCTGCTCGGAGTCCATCGTGCCCGGCGGCACGATGTGCGGCCAGAGGTCCGAGTAGAGGCTCCAGTTCTCCGGGCGGTCCGGGTCCTTCCGGTTCGCCGCGGCGAGGATCGCGTGGACGTGCTCGCGGTTGCCGGCCGCCTCCTCGGACGGTAGCGAGGCCCGGATCACCGCCTGAACCAGCGGGTGCAACTGGATGCTCGTCTGCCCGGAGTCGTCGGATTCGCCGCCTCGCCGCCGCTGGTCGACCCGTACGCCGGACCGCCCGGCCTCGATACGGGCCAGCGCGTACCGGCCGACCTCCCGGATCGCCCGCGCCATCAGCACCGGATCGCGCAGCGTCGGGTCGTACGGCACCAGTACCGAGACGAACCGTTCGCTGTATACCAGCCACATCGGGATCGGCTCGGCGGCGAAGAACGCGCAGACCTCGAGCAGCTTCGCCGAGGCGGGGCTCCGCTCGCGCAGGCTCTCCAGCGAGACCAGCCACGGCTGCGCGCCGGTCTCCTGGTAGTCGGGTGGCAGCTCCTCGGAGAGCATCTGCGGCAACTGGCGTTCGAGCCGGTCCAGGTACTGCTGCACCGGCTCGACGGTGGTGGCCAGCCAGGCCCCGGCCTGCTCGACGGCGAGCGGCAGGTCGCCGAGGCGCTCGGCGACCACGGAGGCCTCGGACTCGGAGAGATGCTTCGCCCGCCGACGCAGGAAGGCGATGCTCTCCATCCGGCTGAAGACCCCGACCTCCACGGTCTTCGCCTTCTCGGCCCACGCCTGGTTACGGGTCGTCACCAGGGTGTGTCCGGGACCCTGCGGCAGGATCTCCCGCAGCTCCGCCGGATCCTCCGCGTTGTCGAAGACGATCAACCACCGCCGGTACGGCTGGCCACGGCGGAGCGCGTTCAGCACGTCGGTCACCCGCTCGGAGACGCTGCTGCCGGCCGCCACGCCGAGCTGCTCGGCGAGTTCCGCCAGTGAGGCGCGGACCACGCTCGGCTGCCGGGCGGAGATCCACCACACCACGTCATAGTCGGCGCGGAACCGGTGCGCGTACTCCAGGGCGGTCTGGGTCTTGCCGACGCCGCCGAGGCCGTGCAGCGCCTGCGGCATCACCACGGTCTCCGCGGCCGACAACCGGTTGCGAATGTCCTCCAGTAGGGCCCGGCGGCCGGTGAAGGCGACGTTGCGCGGGGGTACGTTCCAGATCGGCGGCTCGGAGTTGGGGAAGCGGTGCCGTTGCGCGGCACCCGCCTCGGGTAGGGACTCGTCCCGGCGCCGCGGCCGGGGCCGGTCGAATGCCTCCATGAGCTGCTCGCGGGCCCGCTCCTCGCCCAGCCCGGCGAGCTCGATCGGGTCGCGTTCGACGAACGGTACGGGCACCCGGGCGTTGTCGAGTCGGACCGCGACGAGGTAGCGGCGGCTGTCCATCGGCTCCCGGTCGATGGTCTTGTTCCACAGCTCGGCGGCGTTGGGGGACTGCACGTAGTCCTGGGAGAGCAGGACCATGATCTGCCCCGCGCCCTCCGGCCCGCTGACGTCCGCCTCCGCGCCGACGGAGGAGAAGTCCACCTCCCGCATGACCACCCGCAGGCCGGTCTCGGTCAGCTCACCGGCGATCCACTCCGCCCACATCCGGTCGACCGCCGCGTAGCTGATCAGCAGGTCCGTGCCGGTGCCGGCGCGTACCCGCTCGAAGGCCGGCAGCCAGCGTCGGCGCTGACGCTCCTCCATCGGGGTCAGCTGCGTCACGCGGCCGTTGCTGAGTTCCCGGGTCAGCCGCTCGTACGCGGCCAGCAGGGTGCCCTCCTGTCGGGGCCGGTCCCCGAACGGCGCGAGGATCTCCTCGTAGGCGTAGAAGGGCTTGTACGGGATTTCGATGTCACCCCAGTACCGGTCGCTCTCCTCGGCGGTCAGCCGGGGCAGGAAGGGCGCGAAACTGCGCCGGGCGTGGTCCCGGCCGGCCTCGAGCTTGACCTGCTCGGCGTCCTCCACCCGCATCGGCACGGGCAGCAGCCGGATCGCCCCGTCGTCGCGCTGGCGCATGATCGAGCGGGCCACCGCGACCGCACCGTCGATGCTCTGCTCGTTCATCGTGAAGGAGGCGACCACGGTGTCGGGCAGCCGGATGGTGCAGATGCCGGCGCCGTCGCCGACCCCGGTGCGGCTGTCGACCAGCACGTAGTCGTAGTTGTCCCGCATGCTCCTGGCGAGCGCCGCGAGGAAGGCGTTCCCGCCGAGCCGCTCGAAGAAGGCGGACCAGTCGAAGGTGCCGACCGCCGTCGTGTACGTCGGATCCTGCCGTCCGGCGGGCAGCAGGTCGAGAAAGCCGGCCTTGCGGCGCGCTCCGCCCGGCCCTGGCGGCGGCTCGAAGTTCCAGTCCAGGGAGACCGCGTAGCGCAGCACGTCGGCATAGGTCGAGACCCAGTCCGGGTCCTCGTTGTCGGCGGGTGATTCGAGCATCGCGTCGGCGTAGTCGCGGACCATGTCGATCACCCCGCGCGACGATCGCAGGTGTTTGTCGAGCAGGAAGGGGTGGAAATAGCGGTGCAGGCCCGGTGATTCCAGGTCCCAGTCGACGACGAGGACCCGCTGGCCGGCGCTGGCGAGGATCCAGGCGACATTGGCCAACGCCATCGTCCGGCCGGCACCGCCCTTGTAGGAATAGAACGTGATGATGCTGCCGGAAGGCTTGGGACCGGTCTCCGGCGTGGTCGTGTTCGCGGATGTCACCTGCACACCTTCTGTCAGCTCGGATTCATCCAGGGGCCGTCCACCCGTGCGTGTTCGGTGCTCACCGGTCCCTCCAGCGTGCGTTTCACCGTACCCACGCTGTGCACGCGGTTCCGGGCGGCTTCGAGGACATCGGGAAGTGCGTGGCCGAAGGCCATGTGGGTCGGAATCGCCGAACGGTAGAGTTCGTCGTCGTTGGCCAGCTTTCCGAACAATTCTCGGCACGCCATCGACAGATCCGGCCACCGGCGCCGGGTTTCCGGATCGTCCCGGCTGTTCGGAATGAGCACGGCGGTGATCGGCACCCGGTCGCCGCCCCTGCTCGTCAGGGCCCGCTGCACCTCGTCGACCTGGGTCACCCAGGCGTCGACGAGCAGCACGATGATCTGGTTGTGCTGGTGCGCCTGCGCCGCCCGGACGGCAAGCTCGTTCAGGCCGGCCACCCGGGAACGGAAACTGTGCGTCTCCGCGATGTTGCAGGCGTACTCGACGAGGGGGCTCAGCAGCGGTGGCCGGTAGGGAGCCCAGTCGAGGGCCTGGTCGCCGTAGACGTCGAGTTCGGTGCGTACGGCAGCCATGTCGGGACGGGGCAGCGCCACCACCACGATGTGCGTGGTGAACGGCTTGTCGTCCAGACCGGAGTCGCCGCCGGGCTCCGTGACGTTGCGGTGGAATGCGCTGGGCAGGGCGGAGAAGTCGGCCGCCGCCACGCCCTCGGTGAGCTGGTGCGCCTCGACGCTGTTGACGACCTGCTCGGCCAGTTCGAACGTGAAGGCGCGGTAGTCGTCCTCGAGCCGCCGGAGTCGCATGAGCTGTCGGATGCCCAACTGCCGGTAGGTGTCGCCGAGCCGGTCGGAGAAGTATTGGATCGGCTCGGCGACCCGGTGCATCTTCGGCGGGGCGGTGGGGACCCACATGAGTGGTTTGAGGAGCGACGAGTCGACCTTTGCCGCCGACTCGTAGCGGTGTGCCCGGTCGGCGAACACCTGCCATTCCTGACCGCAGGACCGGCTCTGGAAATAGCGCGGCGACATCAGTGCAAGAAAAGATCGGCATGTGGAGAGCGCCTCGGAGAGCTGCCTCGGCCAACGCTCGCCGACCCGGATGCTCCGGTCGACGAAGCCGACCACTTCGTCCCGGGGCAGACCGGCCAGTAGCCGCACTTCGGTGCTCAGATCTTGAAAGAAGCGCTGAACAAGTTCATCCTCGTCACCTCGGGCGTAACTGAGGAAGAAGTAGAGCACTTGACCTCCGAGGTGCTTGGCCCGTGGCCGGGCGGATCTGGATTGGTGATCCATCCTTGTGTACTGGGGAGGGTCGTGGCGCCGAGTATAGAGGGTCCGGTCACCGGGTACGGGTACACGAATTGATCAATGACGGCTGGTGAAAGAACGAACTGAAACGGATCAAGAAGAGGTTGATCGGCGGGATCAGGAATCGCTCTTGCGCCGGACCGATGTGGACCTTCCGGGTGATCCGTGGGATGAGGCATACCCACCCGTGGCATCCGGCTGCGCCCCGCCGGATCCCTCGAACGCGTCGTCGACCAGCGCCGCCCGCGCAGTTCCCTGGGCTCACGGCCAGACCGCTACCTCGACCGCCACTATTGCCATAGTGTGGCAGGAGCACTCTCTTGGCAGAACTGGGAAGGAAGCTCCGGATGGCCGTCTACACGCTCCCCGACATGCCCTACGACTACGGCGCCCTCGAACCCGCCATGTCCGGCGAGATCCTGGAACTGCACCACAGCAAGCACCACGCCGCGTACGTCAAGGGCAGCAACGACGCCCTCGACCAACTCGCCGAGGCCCGCGACAAGGGCGACTACGGCACCCTCGTCGGGCTGGAGAAGACCTTCGCGTTCAACCTCTCCGGCCACGTACTCCACTCGATCTTCTGGAACAACCTCTCCCCCGACGGCGGCGACCGCCCCGACGGAGACCTCGCCGCCGCCATCGACGAACACTTCGGATCCTTCGACAAGTTCTCCGGACAGCTCTCCGCCGCCACCAAGAGCGTCCAGGGCTCCGGCTGGGGCGTCCTGGCCTGGGAACCACTCAGCCGCCGCCTCATCGTCGAACAGGTCTACGACCACCACGGCAACGTCGGCCAGGGCTCCACCCCGATCCTCGTCTTCGACGCCTGGGAACACGCCTACTACCTGCAATACCGCAACGTCCGCCCCGACTACGTCGACCGACTCTGGAACCTCGTCAACTGGACCGACGTCACCGCCCGGTTCGACGCCACCCGAACCAGCCAACCCAAGATCTGACCACCGGTGGGCCACCCCGACCCGGTCCACGCCGCCGAAACGGTCCAACGCGCCGCCGGAGTCATCGCCGCCCGCCGACGCGGCGACCTCGACGGCGCCGAAGCCCTCCTCGCCGCCTTCCCCACCGAAGCGGCGAAAACCCTCGGCTTCTATCTCCTCGCCGACCTCGCCCTCGGACTGTTGCAGGCGCAGTCCGGGGAGTCAGTGGACGACCTTGTCCGGGAACTGGCCCTGCACCTCGCCACCGCCGCCGAGCAGCCACCGTCGGGAAGCCGGTAGCGGCGGGCGGGCAGATCACGGTCGTGTACGGGCCGGAAAGGCTCCCTTTCCGGCCCGTCGGGCGGGATCACAGGTGGCCGGGTGGGTAACGGGAACGCGCGGACGCCTGCGCTGGCGTTGGTCGTGACCTGCGCGAATATTCGAGCGCGTAGAGCAGCGTCCCGAATCCGCCACCAGGACAGCCACCAGGGAGGCGCATTTGCCTGCTCGTCGCCTCCCCGGTCCGCGTCGGGCGCCTTCTCGGCTCGACGACAGCCGGGGCGCTACCGTGGCACGGTGACCCGGAACTTCTTCTCAGGCGGGCGGCGGTCGGCGGCATCGACCGGGTCTTCGAACCGCCTGCTCGCCATCGCTGCCGCTCTGCTCGCCTCGATGCTCGTCGTCGTCTCACCGGCGAGTCCGGCCCACGCGCACACGGAACTGAGCCGTACGTCGCCGGCGGCCAGGAGCACGGTCAGCAAGGCGGTGACCGCGGTGACGCTGACCTTCAGCGGGCTGATCAAGAAGCCCGGGACCACCGTGGTGGTGACCGGCCCGGACAAGGTCTCCTACAGCGACGCCGACGCGCAGGTGCTGGACAAGACGATCACGCAGAAGGTGAAGCCGCTGCCCGTCGGTGCGATCACGGTCGTCTGGCGTACCGTCTCGGCCGACGGTCACACGATCAAGGGCAGCTTCACCTTCACCAACAGGGTCGCGCCGCCCACCCCGACCGCTGCGCCCACCCCGACGGCCGAGCCGACACCGACCGTGGCACCGACGACGCCACCTGCCGCGTCGCCCGCCGCAGTGACCAACACCGATGGTGGTGGATCGTCGCCCGCGCTCTGGTGGGCGGTGATTCTCGGCGCCGTGCTCGCGGTCGCGGTGCTCGGGGGTCTGCTGCTACGTCGCCGGCGATCAACTGGCGTCTGACGCGTCGCACCCGACACAGCCGGGCAGGCGTGTCCGTCGCCTGCACGAGGGTCCTCATCGGGCAGCCTTCTCGGCGGCGCGGGTGGGTGGCGTCAGCGGCGGTCTCGGCGTCGGCGCGGCGGGCACGACGCTCGCCGCCGACTGATCCCTGCCAAGGGCACGGGAGCCGGCGCCGGCCACGGCGGCGGCCAGGGCAGCGAACCCGGCGGCGATCGTGAACATGACCGCCGCCGACGCGTCGGCGGCGGAGAGCAGACCGGCGACGAGGTTGCCGAGCGCCGACCCGGCGAAGGTGGCGGTGATTCCCCACGCGAACGCCTCGGTGAGCGTTCCCCTCGGCGCGCACCGGCCGATGAGTTCGAAGTTGCAGATCACCAGCGGGGCCAGGAAGAGGCCGGCCGCCACCGACAACCCCACCAGCACCGGCACGGTCGGGGCCAGCGCCAGTGACGCGACGCCACAGGCGTACCCGGCGAGGATCACCCGGATCCGTACGGCCGCGTCCGCCCGCCAGGAACGGGCACCGTAGAGCAGCCCGCCGAGCAGACTCCCGGCGCCGAACGCTGCCAACGCCAGGCCGCCGGTAGCCGGCGTGGATTCGCGATCGGTGAACTCCACGAAGCCGAGCCGGAGCATTCCCAGCAGCGCCCCGGCCAGGACGGAGACGGCCAGCAGCACGACTATGCCCGTCGAGCGCAGCGGACCGGCCAGACTGCCCCGGCGGCGGGCCGGGACCCAGGACCGCGACGGCGGCAGAACACTGAACCACAGCGTGCCGCCGAGCAGCACCACGGCGCAGCCGGCCAGGGCCCAGCCCGGCCCAGCCAGCACGCTGAGGGCACTGACCAGCAGCGGACCGACCACCAGGGCGAGGTCGAGGACCATGGCGTCCACCGCCAACGCCGTGCGGCGGATGTCGTCGTCGGGGATCGCCTGCGACCACAGCGCCCGGGCTGCGGCGGCCACCGGGGGCAGCGACAGCCCCACCGCCGCCGACCAGACGGTCAGGGCCACCGTCGTCGGCCGTACCTGGGCGGTGACGAGCAGTCCGGTGAACGCGACAGCGTTGGCTCCGGCGGCGAGCAGCAGTGGCCAGGTCTGGCCGTACCGGTCGACGAGCCGTCCGTGCACCGGCACACCGACCGCGTAGCCGACCCCGGTCGCGGCGGTCACCACCCCCGCCGCCGGGTAGGTGCCGGTCCGGTCCACCGCCAGCAACAGCACCGCGAAGACGTACGCCTGCAGCGGCACCCGGGCGCAGACGCCCACGAGCAGCAGTGACGGCACCCACCGGTGCCGCCACAACCGCCGGTACGCCGACACCGAACCGCTCACCCGCTGGTGCCGCCGGCGCGCCCGTCCGTCGGATGTGGCGCGACGAGGCGGGCCGGGTCGGTGAGCCGGGCCCGGGTGATCCCCGCCGGCATCCCGGTCTCGGCCAGCACCGGCACACCAGCACCGAACATGTAGAGGGATCCCTCGGCGAAGCCGTCGACGCCGAGCGCGGCGTCGAGTTCCTCGTCGCGGAACGCGGCACTCTGCCACCCGCCCAGCCCCACCGCGGTCGAGGTGAGCACGAACGTCTGCCCCAGATGCCCCGCCGACAGCAACGTCACCCGCAGCGCCCGGGAGTGCCGGTACTTGTACATCGTCCGCTCGAACACGACGGTCACGAAGCAGACGAACGCCGACGGCGTGCACATCTCCGACTCGTACGTCAACCGGTGCAGCCGGCCCCGGTCGAAGTCGGGATCGACCAGTTCGAGCGCGTGCGCCTCGGCGTTGTAGTGGTACAGCCCCGGCGGCACGTCCTGCACGTCGAGGACGGCGACGTAGCCCTCCAGTTCGTGCCGGGCGCCGCCACACGGGCTGGTCCGCAGCATCAGCGTGCCCAGGTCACCGGCGTCGTAGAGCTGCATCGGCGCGAAGGTGTAGAACAGCACCGTCGACAGCTGCGCCAGGCTCGTCGGCTCGCCGGTGAACACCCGGTGCGTACGGCGGCGGGTCAGCACCTCCCCGAACGGGTCGGCCAGCGGCAGGAACGCCCTCGGCAGGTACACCCGTGGCGCGTCCGGGTACGACTTGAAGATCGCCGGAGGGGTTCCGCCGGTCTCCCGTACCCAGCGGGCGTCGCTGCGGCGCTGCTCGAGGCTGTCGCCGGTGTAGATCGTGTTCCGGGTGCCGAAGTGGAAGAAGCGGGCCTCCTCACCCCAGTTCTGCCAGGCCCGCAGGAACTGCTCCTCCCGCTGCGCGCCGACCCGGTCGAGCAGCAGGCCGGCGTCGACCAACGCCCCGACCGCGTCCTGCACGGACTCGCGGTCGTACTCGCCGAGGCCGGCCGCGACCTTCTGCACCGTCGACCAGTCCGTGAAATGCTCCAGCAGTTCCACCGCCTGCCCGTCGACGGCCACCGCGTTGTCGGCTTCGGTGTCGGTGGAGCGACTCTCCAGGTAGTTCTCGGCCGTTAACTCCCCCTCATGCCAATACATCATCAACGTCTGCGCCCGCCGGAACTCCGCCTGCGTCATGCGTTCTCCCTGCCGAAGAAGCCGCGATCCGAATCCGCTCGGTCGCCGCCGGAGGAGCAACTCCGGCGGCGACCTTCTTACCTGCTGGCGACCTGTCAGCCGTGGTTGTTCAACAGCCGGCTACGGGTCTTCTTCCGACGCACCACGATCTTGAGCGGCTTCTTGACCATCGTCGGTCCTCCTCCCCCGGAAGCACCTCGGCTCCCGGATCTGGACAGCAGTTGACCCAGTAGTCGCCCCGCAACAGATAGTAGTTCCCGGCCATTCTGGAATGTCGATATCTGATCAATCCAGAGGCCGATGCGGATCAGTCGGACGCTGCCCGCACGCCGCCGTAGAACAGCGCCGGTACGCGGCCATCGGCGTAGCTGGAGAGGTACTGGTGGAACTACAGGTACCCGGTGGCCACATCGAGTTCGAGCCACGGGCGTTGGATGGCCACGACCCGGGCGACACCTTCGTTTGAAAATCATCGATGGAACGTCGGGAACCAGACCGATGTCCCGGCCGACTATCTCCCTGGCGTGTCACGACTGTTCGGGAGGTGGGACGGATGGAACACAGGCACTTCGTGGTCGTGGTCGTGGTCGGGGTCGACGCGACGACGGCCGGCACAGGGCGGCCCGCCACCCCAACAGTGGCCCCGACGCCCTGGTCACCGCGGCCGGCATCACGTTCGGTCTGGGACTCGCTCTGCACATGGTGCGGCGGGAGGTGAGCGCCGACATAGCCGTCCGCGCCGAGGGCGTACTGGAGCACGAAGCCCGCGACGCCGTCTGGATCCGCTGACCATCACCCCCATCCTCTTGGAGCCTCCCGTGTCAACTACCGCGACGCCGGCGTCGGAGCCGGAAACCCCGCTCGCACCAGTCGCCGCCGGCGCACCACCGGGGACATCGGCCGGACGGCGGCGGTCGATCGGGCCACTCGTGCTGCGGCTGCACTTCTACGCCGGAGTTCTCATCGCGCCGTTCCTGGTCGTGGCCGCGCTGACCGGTCTGGCGTTCATCTTCACACCACAGCTGGACAGCGTCGTCTACGCCCACGAGCTGCGCGTCGACGCGGGTGCCGCACCCGCCCGCCCGTTGGCCGAGCAGGTGGTGGCGGCCCGCGCCGCCCATCCGGACGGCGAGCTGGCGTCGGTGCTCCCACCGGTGGAGGCGACCGACACCACCCAGGTGGTGTTCAACCTGCCGTACCTGGGGGAGAAGCAGCACACCGTCTACGTGGACCCGTACACCAACGAGGTGCGCGGCACCCTGACCACCTGGTTCGGCGAGACGCCGCTGATGACCTGGCTGGATGACCTGCACCGCAACCTGCATCTCGGTGTGGTGGGGCGGCACTACTCCGAGCTGGCGGCGAGCTGGCTGTGGGTGGTCGTCCTCGGTGGTCTGTTCCTGTGGCTGCGCCGCCAGTGGACCGGTCGACGCAAGCTGCGCCGCACCGTGCTGCCCGACCTTGCCGCGAACGTGGGTGTGCGCCGTACCCGCAGCTGGCACGCGGCCACCGGGGTGTGGTTGGCGATCGGGCTGCTCGCGCTCTCCGCGACCGGGTTGACGTGGTCGCGCTACGCCGGCGGGAACTTCGACATCGTCCAGAACGAGTTCAACGCGCACAGCCCCACCCTCGAAACCGCCCTGCCCGGCGCCGCCCCGGGCGGTCACGCCGACGGTGGCGGGCACCACGGCGGCGGCACCACGACCGGGGATTTCGATCCGGCCGACGTGGACAGGGTTACGTCGATCGCCCGCGAGGCCGGCGTGGACGGGAAGGTGATCGTCACGCCACCCGCCGAGCCCGGCACGGCGTGGGTGGTGGCGCAGGACGACCCCTTCTGGCCGTACGGCTGGGACCGGGTCGCCGTCGACCCGGCCACCGGCAGCGTCGTGGCACGCTCCGACTTCGCCGACTGGCCGCTGTTGGCGCAGCTGTCCAAGCTGGGCGTCGCGTTCCACATGGGTTTCCTGTTCGGGATCGTCAACCAGATCCTGCTCGCCGCGCTGGCCGTCGGGCTGCTCTGCGTGATCGTCTGGGGATACCGGATGTGGTGGCAGCGTCGTCCCACCCGCGCCGACCGGCGCGCACCCCTGGGTACCCCGCCCGACCGGGGCGCGTGGCGGCAGGCCCATCCACTGGTCGCGTTCGTCGCGCTGCTGGTCGCGGTGGCGGTGGGTTGGGCGTTGCCGACGCTCGGTGTCACGCTCGCCGCGTTCCTCGTCGTCGACGTGATCCTCGGCGTGCTCCAACGCCGGCGGGCGCGGCGGGCGATACCGACCTCGCCCGCACCGACCCGAAACTGACGACCGGCCGGCCGGCATCGACGTGCCGGCCGGCCCGACTCACCATCCGACCCATCCGCTGACATCTATCGCAGCACGGTGACAGCGGCGGACCGGCCGACGAGGAGCGCGAGATGGGGCCAATGCCCAACGTGTACGCGGAGTCTCGGCGTTGACCGGACGTTCCTGCGGGCCGGGTGTCTCACCGAACGGTCAATCATTGACTAGTCTCGATGCGCGGGGTTTCCTGGAGCCCACCCCTTGGCCGCGAGGGCGGCCGAAACACGTGAGAGTTCCGCTCCGTTGGGTGCTACGGCGCCCGTGGACATGGGCGAAATGAGGGATCGCGGCGCGATGACCAGTATCAGCGGCGACCCGACCGTCACCGAGTTGGCCCTTGCCGCCGCCCGGGGGGATCGGCAGGCGGCTGCGGCGTTCGTGGCGGCGACCCAACGGGACGTGTGGCGTTTCCTGGCCCACCTGTCCAGCCCCGCCGAGGCGGACGACCTGACCCAGGAGACCTACCTGCGGGCGCTACGGAGCCTGCCGACGTTCGCCGGCCGGTCCTCCGCCGCCACCTGGCTGTTCACGATCGCCCGCCGGGTCGCGGTCGACCAGGTCCGCGCCGCCGCGGCCCGGCCCCGGCTGGTCGCCGGCAGCGACTGGCAGAAGGCGGCCGACACCGACCGGGCCGACGAGACGTCGCGGTTCGAGGAAGGCGTGATCCTGCGCCACCTTCTCGACGGCCTGGTGACCGAGCGGCGGGAGGCGTTCGTCGCCACCCAGGTGCTCGGACTCTCGTACGAGGAGGCGGCGCGGGTCTGTGACTGCCCGGTGGGCACGATCCGGTCCCGGGTCGCCCGCGCACGGGAAGACCTGGTCGCCGCGATGGCCGAGCCGCCTCGCAGGCTTCGCGCCGTCTGACCTCAGGCGACCCGGCGTACGTCGGCACGAGTCTGCGCGGTTCTCGTTGACCGGGTCCGGCCGGGAACCAGCCGCAGGGGTGGCACCGGTGACGGGTCGGCGTCGAAGGTGGCCCGCCAGCGCCGCCACGGCTGCTGACGACCGGCCAGTGGCGTCTCGGGGCCGCCACCGATCCGAGCCATGATCAGGATGACGATGTAGCCGACGGCGATGATGCCGTGGCTCAGCACCCGGGCGATGTCGACCCGGCCGGCGATCAGATCGTTGACGGTGAGCAGGCTCAGTACGCCGACGAAGACGGTGAGCATGGGCACGAGCCCGGCCGGGCGGGTGCGTCGCAGGGCGATCCAGGCGAAGCCGGCGCCGACCGCGACGTTCCAGGCGGCGGACTCGTGCCAGAGATGGCCGCCCGCGCCTACGCCCGCGCTGTGTAGGTGTCGCGCGGCGGCGGTGCCGCCGATCTGCGCGGCGCCGAGGAGGAACTGGGCGATGCCGAGCACGCCGAGGAGGATCCGCAGCGCGGCCGGCAGTCGGGCCGGGGTCGGAACCGGTGCCGCGTCGAGGAGCGCGTCGTCGACCCGGGCCCCTGCCGGGGCGGGGCTGGTGCGGGCCACGCGGGTGACCATGGCGGCGGCCTCGTACCAGCGGCGGCAGTCGGGGCAACCGGCCAGGTGGCTGTCGGCGGCGGCGCGTTCGGCCTGGCTGTCCTCACCGTCGAGACACGCGGACAGCGACTCCCGGAACTGCTCACACCCCATGCACCGGTAGTCGGCCGACAACACCGCCGGGTTCCCACCACCATCGTCGGATGCCGGACAACCAGCGGCAACCCCGAAACCGCCCACACCGTGGACCGCCTGCCCGCGCCCTGGTGCGGACGCTGCCCGGCCTGAGCGGCGGAACCCGACGGGAACCAACCACCAGTCCACGACGACCAGTAGTAGAACGAGGATCGAGCAGCGGAGGACGTGCATATGCGCAGGTCGGCATCATCCGGCGTACGGGGCTGGGCGGCGAGGTTCGGCGTGACCGTGGTGGCGGTACTCGCCGTCGCAGGTTGCGGCGGGGCCGACGACACATCGGGGGCCGCGCCCAGCCCGGCCCCGTCGGCGACCACCGACAGCGCCACGTTCACGGTGCGGGACCCGTGGATCAAGGCGGCCGACAAGGGGATGACCGCTGCCTTCGGCACCCTGGTGAACAACACTGGCGCCGACGTCACCATCACCGGCGTGAGCACCTCTGTCTCGCCGATGGAGGTGCACGAGATGACGATGAAGGACGGCAAGATGGTGATGCAGCCCAAGACCGGCGGCATCACGATCAAGGCCGGCGGCAGTCACGTACTCGAGCCCGGCGGCGACCACCTGATGCTGATGGACCTCACCAAGCCGGTCCGGGCCGGCGACGAACTGAGCTTCACCCTCACCTTCGCCGACGGAAAGACCACCGAGTTCAGCGCGGTGGCCAAGCCGTTCACCGGTGCCGAGGAGAGCTACGACCCGAGTTCGGGCATGCCGATGAGCCCCGGGCACCAGCCGACGCCGAGTCCCGCGTCGTGACCGACCGTGCCGCAGCCCGCCCGGTGAGCAGGCGTCGACTGCTCACCGGTGGTGCCCTGGGTGTCGGCGGCGCCGTCGCCGGTGCGGCGGCAGGGGTCGCCGCGACCGCCGCCGGCCGGCAGCCCTCGGCACCGGCCCCGGTCGACCTGGGCGCCGCGACCGCCGTCGGTACCGATGTCGTGCCGTTCCACGGCGCCCGGCAGGCCGGGATCGCCACCGACCCGCAGGCGCACGCCGCGTTCGTCGCCCTCACCCTGCACCGCGGCGTCGACCGGGCGGCGTTGGGCCGGCTGATGCGGCTGCTCACCGACGACGCCGCCCGGCTGACCCAGGGCCGGGCTCCGCTGGCCGACACCGAACCGGAACTCGCCGTGCTGCCGGCCCGGCTCACCGTCACCTTCGGGTTCGGTCCCCACCTGTACGCGGCGGCCGGCCGGGACGACCGCCGCCCGCCATCCGTCGCCCCGCTGCCCGCCTTCGGGATCGACCGGCTGCAACCGGCCTGGTCCGGGGGTGACCTGCTGCTCCAGATCTGCGCCGACGACCCGCTGACGGTCACCCACGCGCAGCGGATGCTGGTCAAGGACGCCCGGCCGTTCGCCGCCGTCCGCTGGGTGCAACGCGGCTTCCGCCGCAGCCGGGGCGCCCAGGCCGACGGACACACCCAACGCAACGTGATGGGACAGCTCGACGGCACCGCCAATCCCCGCCCCGGCACCGCCGCCTTCGAACAGTCGGTCTGGATCGGCGACGGCCCGGACTGGCTACGCGACGGCAGCACCCTGGTACTGCGACGCATCCGGGCCGAGTTGGAGACCTGGGACAAGCTCGGCCGGGCCGACAAGGAACTCGCCGTCGGGCGGCGGCTGGACACCGGCGCGCCGCTGAGCGGTCACCATGAGCGGGACGAGCCCGACTTCTCCGCCCTCAACGAGGCCGGGCTGCCGGTGATGCCGGACTTCGCGCACGTGACCCGGGCCAGGGTGATGGACGACCGGCTGAAGATCCTGCGCCGACCGTACAACTACGACGCGGCGCCGGACGCCGCCGGACGGGCCGACAGCGGCCTGATCTTCGCCGCCTACCAGGCCGACGTCACCCGGCAGTACCTGCCGATCCAGCGCCGGCTCGCCGAACGGGACCTGCTCAACGACTGGATCACCCCGATCGGCTCCGCCGTCTTCGCCATCCCACCCGGCTGCCAGCCCGGCGGCTGGATCGGCGAACAGGTACTCGGATGACCGGCACAGTACCGCGCAACCCGGAAGGACGGTCGGTGCGGCGCATCGGAATGCGGCTGGCGACGGTGGTGGCCGCACTCGCGGTCACCACCGCGTCCGGCGGGCTGCTGAGCGCCAGCCCGGCATCCGCGCACGCCCAGCTACTGGGCAGCGACCCCCGGGCCGACTCGACCGTCACCACACCACTGGACGAGATCACCCTCACCTTCAACGAACCGGTCCGGGGCAATTTCAGCACCATCGTCGTCACCGGACCCGACGGCACCCGGCACGGCGCCGGCCAGCCACGGACGATCGACAAGCAGGTACACCTGCCCGTCGAGCCGGTGCGGTCCGGCGGCTACCGGGTCGCGTACCGGGTCGTCTCCGCCGACGGACACCCGATCCAGGGACAGTTCCGGTTCACCGTCACGCTGCCTCCGGCGCTGGAACCGACCGCCGCCCCGGCCGCTCCGGCCGCATCCGACGGACCATCGGCGTCACCCGCCGCTGGAGCGGCGAACGGAGACACCGGCGGCGGCGCCGGGCTGCGGCAGGTCGGTGCGGTCGGGCTCGGCGTCGCCCTGGTCGGCGCCGGGTTCCTCCTGGTACGCCGGCGGCGCGGGACCTCGACCCGGTGACAACCGGATCACGGCCGCGCACGGCCATTCCCGCTCCGCCCGACGCCGGCCCGACCCGCCGGGTTCACTGGCTTCCCGCCGCTGCCGGGATGGCCGGGCTCGGCGCGCTCCTGCTCGCGCTCGGTGCCGGGAACGGTCTGACCGGCACCACGGTCACCGGCCTGCCCGACCCGGGCCCGGTCACCAGCTACGGCCTGCCGGTGATACGACTGCTGCTCGACGTGCTGGCCACCCTTACGGTCGGGCTGGCGGTGACCGCCGGGTTCCTGCTGCCCGGCGATGGGCCCAGCGTCTCCGCACCGGGATACCTGTTGCTGCGCCGGGTCACCGCCTTGGCCGCCGGCTGGGCGGCCACCGCCCTCGTCCTGATCGTGCTGACCGTCTCGGACCTGCTCGGCGCCCCGCCGTCACAACTCGGCGTCGCCACCGTGGTCAGCTTCGCCACCTCGATCTCCCAGGGGCAGGCGCTGCTGCTCCAGGCCGGACTGGCCGGGCTGGTGGCCGCGCTGTCCTGGGTCGGGGTGTCCCGGGCGGCCGCCGCAACCACCGCCGTACTGGCCCTGCTGGCGGTGCTGCCGCCCGCGTTCACCGGACACGCCGCCGGTGCCGGCAACCACCAGATCGCGGTGACGAGCCTGGCCCTGCACATCCTCGCCGCCACCGTCTGGGTCGGCGGGCTGGCCGCACTGCTGATGGTCCGCCGTCACCGGCTGCTCGCCGACACGGCCGCCCGGTACAGCCGGCTCGCCCTGGCCTGCTGGGTCGCCGTCGCGGTCAGCGGCCTGACCAACGCCTGGGTACGCCTCGGCGCCTGGGACCAGCTCTGCCAGTCCCGCTACGGCTGGCTGGTCGTCGGCAAACTCGCCGCCCTGCTGCTGCTCGGCGGACTCGGCGCCGCGCACCGCCGCCGTACCCTCCCCGCGCTGCACGCCGGGCGGCGCGCCGCGTTCACCCGGTTCGCCGCCGGGGAACTGGTGCTCTTCGCCGCCACCTTCGGCCTGGCGGTGGCGCTGTCCCGCAGCCCCACCCCGATTCCGACCGATCCCGTCGAGGCGGACCCGCTGGTCGAACTGCTCGGCTTCACCCCACCCGCCCCGCCCACCCCGGCCCGACTGCTCGGCGACCCGCTGCCCGACCTGTTCTTCCTCACCGGCTGCGTCCTCGCGGTGGCCGGATACCTGACCGGAGTGTGGCGGCTGCACCGCGCCGGACACCGCTGGCCGCCGTCGCGCACCGCGAGCTGGCTGGTCGGGATACTGCTACTCACCGCGATCACCAACCTCGGCGTCGCCCGCTACGCCTACGTACTCTTCAGCACGCACATGGTCCAACACATGGTGCTGTCGATGGCGGTGCCGATCCTGCTCGTCGGCGGCGCCCCGATCACCCTGGCGCTACGGGCACTGCGCCGCCCCGCCGACCGGCAGATGCGCGGCGCCCGGGAATGGCTGCTCCTGCTCATCCACAGCCGGCCACTCCGGCTGCTCACTCACCCACTCGTCGCGCTCGGCATCTACACCGCCAGCCTCTTCGGCCTGTACTTCAGCGACCTGCTCGGCACCCTGATGCGCTACCACCTCGGCCACCTGGCCATGCTCACCCACTTCGTCGTCGCCGGATACCTGCTCTTCTGGGTACTCATCGGCATCGACCCCGGGCGGCCACGACCCGCCCCACCCCTGCTGGTGATCATCCACTTCGCGGCCATGATGGCGCACGGCTTCTTCGGCCTGGTCCTGATGCAGTCCACCACCGTCATCGCGCCGGACTGGTACACCGCCGTGCATCCCGACTGGGCGTCGCCCCTGTTGGTCGACCAGCGCCTCGGTGCCGGCATCGCCTGGGCCTTCGGCGAACTCCCCGCCGCTGTTGTCATGATCATCCTGGTCCGGCAGTGGATCCGCGCCGACCAGCGTGAACAGGCCCGACTCGACCGGGCCGCCGACCGCGCCGACGCCACCGGCGAGGAGGACGACCTGGCCCGGTACAACGCCTTCCTGCACGCCACCGCACAGGTCGACGGCGGCCAGGGCGACGACGGCCAGGCTCCCGGCCGGAACGGAGGCGTTGGCCGGGAGCCGCACTAGCGGCCGTTCGCCGCGTGACCAGGATCCGCCCACGTTAGGCAGAACGCGGAGGCCCGTTCCTGACGGCTACCGGGCGGCGTCGGCGAGTAGTTTGAGCGCCAACTGCTGGAGTTCCGGCCCGGCCTTCTCCGGACTTCCGGTGTCGTAGGGCGGCTGCGGGTCGTACTCGACCCGTCGTAGAGCAGGGTCGCGATCCGCAGTCCCTGCCGCGCAGGAACGGTCAGCATCTGGGTGCCGGCCGCGCGGGAGACCGTCTCGGGCGGTGGGATCATCCGGGCTGCGGAGGTCGGGACGTCGCCGGGCCGGTCGGACAGGCCGGTCCGACTGACCGTACGCGTTCCTAGGCGCTGCTGACGAGGTCACGGCGGCGGAATGCCGCCACGGCGGTCTGGACGAGCAGCCCGGCGAGTAGCGTCAGTACCAGGACCGCGACCACGTTGACATCCTGCAGTGGGTACTCGCCGATGTGCTCGAACGGTGAGAGATGCAGCGCCGTGTCGGGGATGTCGAGGATCGGGGCGAAGTAGCCGGCGATCAGCCCGTAGCCGAGCACCACCCAGATCGCCGGCAGCGTTCTCGGCGCCGCAGCGTAGAGCAGGGTGGCGGTGGCGAGGACGAGCCAGACCGCCGGGGTGTGGGCGAGGTGGCCGAGCAGCAGCTCACCGATCAGCGTCCCGTCGCCCGTGCTCGCCGCTGCCCCGATCCCCATGCCGAAACCGCTGACAAGCAGCAGCCACGGTACGCCGACGGCCGTCACGGCGGCGTGGCTGCCAATCCATTGCGGGCGGCTCACCGCCGTGGCGAGGACCGGTTCGAGGCGTCCATCGGCTTCCTCGGCGCGGAGCGCCTGCACGGCGAGCACCGCGTACACCCCGACGGTGAGGGCCATGGTCAGGCCCATCATGCCAAGGTAGCCGGCCAGGAGGTTGTCCGAGCCTCCCATGATGGCTATCAGGTCGTCGGGCGCATCGGCGAAGCCGTCGAGCAGTGGCTGGATGAAGGAGCCGTAGGCGAGGCCGGCGACCAGCAGCGCCGCGCTCCAGCCGATCAGGCTGGCCCGTTGTAGCCGGAACGCGAGGGCGAACGAACTGGCCAGCCAGGCGGCGGCTCGTGGCGCGCCCGGTCGGGGCGGCACCAGGCCGGCGCCGAAGTCCCGGCGTGCCGACAGGGCGTAGCCGGCGGTGGCGGTGGCGGTGGCGAACGTCAGTGAGATGACCAGTGGCCACCAGCGGTCGTGGACGAACGGTGCGGTCTGCTGGGACCAGCCGATCGGGGACAGCCAGGACAGCCAGGACGGGCCGCTGCCCTGCACCGCTGCCATGTCCCCCAGTCCGCGCAGCACGAACGCGGCCCCGAGCGCGGCGCCGGCCATTCCGGAGGCGGCTCGGGGATATTCCGACAGTTGGACGGTGACCGTGGCGATGCCGGCGAAGGCCAACGCCACCGCCCCGATGGAGACACCGAACAGCAGCGATCCGCCGGCGTCGAAGCCCCGACCGATCATCATCGCGCCGATCAGCATCGCGACCAGCACCGCCATCACGGCGGTGAGCGTCAACGCGGCGGTGAGCTGGGCGTACCGGCCGACGACATTGGCCCGGATCAGCTCGGCCCGGCCGGTACGTTCCTCGGCGCGGGTGTGTCTCACCACGGTGAGTAGGCCCATCAGGCCGGCGCCGATCGCCACGTAGAGGCCGTACTGACCGGCGAGGAACCGTTCGATGGTCAGGTCGTCGAAGCCGAAGCCCGGTCCGCCGAACAGCGCCCCGGCCGGGCTGCCGGAGAAGCCGCTCAGCCCTTCCAGATCCTCCGGGCTCTGCACGATGGCGTCCAACGCGGTGGCGAAGTACGTCAATAGCAGCGACAGGCCCAGCGTCCACGCGGGGAAGCGGATCCGGTCGCGGCGCAGCATGAACTGCAGCAGAGTCCAGGTCCCGGTGACGGTGGTTCCGTGGCTGGCCAGGGCGGACGTCGGCCGGTTGACTGTCGTCGTGGTCATTGCGCCACCTCCGCCGCACCGTTGTGCGCGCGCTGGTCGCCGTAGTGACGCAGCAGCAGCTGCTCCAGGGTCGGCGGCCGGACCGCCAGTGCCTGCACGCCGAGGTCGCCGAGCTGGCGGACCACAACGGCAAGGTGGTCGCCGTCGACCTCGAAGCGGATGTGGCCGTCCTCGGACCGCAGTCCGTGCACGCCGGGCAGGTCGGCCAGCGCGTCCGCCGGCCGGTTGGTGACGGCGTCGACCGAGGTACGCGTCAGGTGACGCAGATCGGTCAGGGAGCCCGTCTCGACGATCCGTCCCTGACGGATGATCGAGATCTGGTCGGCCAGCACCTCGACCTGGGCGAGGATGTGGCTGGACAGCAGCACGGTGCGGCCGGCGTCCTTGGCCTCGCGGATGCACTCCTGGAACACCGCCTCCATCAGCGGGTCCAGCCCGGCGGTGGGCTCGTCGAGGAGCAGCAGTTCCACGTCGCTGGCGAGCGCGGCGATCAGGGCCACTTTCTGCCGGTTGCCCTTGGAGTAGGTGCGGCCCTTCTTGCTCGGGTCGAGGTCGAAGCGTTGGCACAGTTCGTCACGGCGGACCGGGTCGGTGCCGCCGCGTAGGCGGGCGAACAGGTCGATCGCCTCGCCGCCGGTGAGGTTGGGCCACAGTTCCACGTCGCCGGGGACGTACGCGAGCCGGCGGTGCAGGGTCACCGCGTCCGCCCACGGGTCACCGCCGAGCATTCGGGCGTGGCCGGCGTCGGCGCGCAGTAGTCCGAGCAGGATCCGGATGGTGGTGGACTTGCCGGCGCCGTTGGGGCCGAGGAAGCCGTGCACGGTGCCGGTTTCGACCCGCAGGTCGAGCCCGTCGAGGGCCTTGACTCGGCCGAAGGACTTGTCGATGTGTTGGATGTCGATTGCAGGCGTCATCGTCGTTGACCTCGTTCGAGGAAAGCCCAGGGTCAGCCTGGGACCCGATGTCGTGGAGCCGCGAAGGTTCGCGGAAGGAGAACGGCCCCGCCGGAGGGGGCGTGGTGGCTAGCGTGCGGCGTTGCCTGCGTCGCCTGCCGTCGGCGGATCCGGCACGTACATCAGGTATTCGTCGAGCATCGACCGGTCGACCAGCAGACCCTGCGTGAACAACTCCAGCGCCGGCAGTGCGAGATCCTCCATGTACCGGCGGAAGAGAATCGGGAACTCTTGCGGCGTGGCGGCGGCCCCGTGCAGGGTGAACCACAGCACCATGCTGCCCGTCGCCTGATAGGCGAGGTAGCGCGTCCGGGCGGCCCGGTCCCGGCTCGGCCGGATCACTCCCGCCGCCTCACCCGCGGACAGGTACTCCTCCGCGTCGGCGATCATGTGATCGATCAGGCTGAGCGCCAGATCCCCGCCCGCCTGCATGCTGCGCAGCACGTACTGCACCATCGGCGCGAACTTCTCAACCTCGGCCATCTGCGCCAGCAGCATCGCGCCGGTGCCGTCGGTCAACGCCTTCGCCTTCTCCTCACGCATCACCGCGAGCACGTGCTCGTCACAGCCGCGACGCAGCCCGTCCTTCGAACCGAAGTGGTGAACGACCAGACCGGCGGTGACACCAGCGTCGGCGGCGACGGTACGCAGCCCGACGCGAAAGCCGTCCCGAGCGAATCGTGCGATGGCGGCGTCACGGATTCGGCTCACGGTGGTGAAGTCACCATCGTGACTGTCCGACCTCACGCCGTTCGACGCCACGACACCAGATTAAACACTCGTTCAACGTGCGCGCAACGCCCTGTCCGTCGGCCTGTTGTCGGGGCCCGCACTGCCCACACAGCCGTTCGGCCCGAGGCCCGCGCCAGCGGAAGACGTCCGGCGAGGTGCCGTCGGGCGGCCAGCGGATGACGACCAGCGCCGACCGCCGCCTCGTGTGCCTGGGACGAGTGCTGGGGTTGTGCCCGGCGGCTCGTCCGCTGGTGCCGGCTTCCACCCTCTGATGGACGATTGTTGCGCCGAAGGCGTTGGCGGCGGGGTCGGTACTTCGTCATGCACTCGAGGGAGACGTCGAGCGCGATCGTGCCGGCTCTGGGGACGCATCGACGCCGGCCCTGGTGGTTGCCAGGGCCGGCGTCGGGTGTCGTGGAGTCACGGGGTCGCCGCGATGCCCTCCATCCCGTTGAGGATGCCGCCGTTGTTGGTTGCCTGGGGGAGTCCGGTCGTGGTGTTGACCAGTTTCAGGGAGCCGTCGTCGAGGACGTCGAAGCCCTGGACGGTACCGGCGGCGCCGTTCTGCACGTAGAGGAAGCCCCCACTGGTGGTCATGTCGATCGTCCCGCCGTCGCCCTTGGCGGCGACCGCGGCGACCAATACGACCTGTCCGTCCTCGTCAATGCGGTAGCTGCTGAGGGTGGAGCTGCCGGCGTTGGCGACGTAGTAGTAGTCGCCGACCCGCTGGATCCAGCAACTAGCCATCTGGCCGTTCGGGACCGCCGGGCCGACCGCGGTCAGTTTGCCGTTCTCCTCGTCGAGCCGGTAGCGGATCACCGCGTTCGTCGCGGCCAGGGTGACCATCAGGCCCCCGCGGTGGTCGAAGGTGAAGCCGAACGGCATGCCCTCAGCCGGGTTGCTGACCGGCTCCTCCGACAGGCGACCGCCGCGCTCGATGCGGAACGCGTCGATGATGTTGTGGCTCTTGGTGCTGACCAGAACCACCTCGCCCTCCGGGTCGATGCCCACCTGGGCCGGGGCGTCGCCGAACGGCGGCGGGTTGGGGTTGTCCAGGCCGAGCGACCGCTGGGCGCCCCGAATCGGTTCCAGTTCGTCGTCGTCGAGGCGGTAGCCCTGGACGACGCCCTCGCCGCCGGCGTTCAACACGTAGACCAGGTCGTCGCGCACATCCAGGCTGACCGGCAGCAGGCCACCGGACCAGATCACCTGGAGGCGTTCCAGTTCGGAGCCGTCGACCCGGAACAGGGTCACCGTGTTACTGCCGGCGTTCACCGCGAAGAGCAGCCCGTCGCGGTAGACCAGGGAGCTCTGTGAGGCGAGCGGGTCGACCGGTGGGTTGAGGGTGGAGCCACCCAGTCCGCCGGTCTCGAACTCGCCGGCGAGGCTCAGTTCGCCGCCGTCGCCGCGCTGGTAGACCCGGATCGTGTTGCCGAGCGGCTTGTTCGTCTGGACGAAGACCAGGCCCTCCACGCGTTCGTGTCGGTGTGGTTCGTCGCTGGCGGACCCCGGAGCCGCGGCGACGGCGCCGCCGATCAAACTGACGAGGGCAGCCGCCAGTATCATCCTCTTTCGAAGCATGATTACCCTTCTTCCGCTCCGCGAGTAACACGAGTATTTTTTCCCATTTGGGAGGCTACCGAGCCGCTGCGGCGGTCGGCGCCATTTGCGCTGCTCCAGCCCTGCAAACACCCGTGCGGCGGAACTAGCCGGAAGATGCCGCCCACAGACGGAAAGGCGTGCACCCGAAGGGTCTCGTCGCCTGCCTGCCCGCCCTACTTCCTCGCCCGGGAGGCAGACGGCCTGGCGTGGCGGGCCAGCAGCGGAGTAACGCCCTGCGCGGTAGCACCCGAAGGGCAGGCCGGCTCTCGCGGACGGGGGTTGATCCAAATCGGCGAGGGGTAGGCGGTGGTGTGCCGGGAAGTCTGGTCGGCGGCTCATTTCCCGACCGCCTCGGAGGCACTCGATGGTCCAGCCCGGCAGCGGCCCGCCGCATCGCGGTCATCGCCCTCGGGTGGGTGAACTCCCCGTGGGCAGAGGCTTACCGGTCATTGGGCGCCTTCCAGATCGGCCCTACCGCCCTGCATCTGGATCTGACGCTGGCGCAGTGGGCCGCCGACGGCCTGCTGGCGATCTTCTTCTTCGTCGCCGGACTGGAACTCAAGCGGGAGTTCGTCGCTGGCGATCTGCGTGAACCTCGCCGGGCGGTGCTGCCGGTCGCCGCCGCGCTCGGCGGAATGATCGTCCCCGCCCTGATCTACACCCTGGTCAACGCGGGCGCCAGTGGGGCGTTGACCGGGTGGGCGATCCCGACCGCGACGGACATCGCGTTCGCACTGGCGGTACTCGGCGTGATCAACACGCATCTGCCGGCGGCGATGCGGACGTTCCTGCTGACCCTCGCCGTGGTCGACGACCTGCTCGCGATCGTGATCATCGCTGTGTTCTACACCAGAGCCCTGCACTTCCTGCCACTGTTGTTGGCGCTGCTCCCGCTGGCGGTGTTCGGGCTGCTGGGGCGGCGGGGGTCCGGTCCTGGCGGCTGTTGCTGCCGCTGGCGGTGGTCACCTGGGCATTGGTACACGCCTCCGGGGTACATGCCACGGTCGCCGGAGTGCTGCTCGCGTTCACGGTTCCGGTGATTCGCCGCAAGCCAGAGCCCGGCCCCGGGCTGGCCGAACGTTTCGAGCACCGGTTCCGACCGTTGTCGGCCGGTGTCGCGGTGCCGGTGTTCGCGTTCTTCGCCGCCGGAGTGTCGGCCGTCGGCGCGGGTGGGCTCGGGGCGAGCACGACCGACTCGGTCACCGTGGGGATCGCCGTCGGGTTGGTCGTCGGTAAGACGGTGGGTGTGCTGGGCGCAACGTGGCTGGTCCAGCGGTTCACCCGGGCCCGCCTCGCCGAGGGGCTGAGTTGGTGGGACGTGTTCGGGCTGGCACTGCTGGCCGGGATCGGGTTCACCGTGTCGCTGCTGATCGGGGAACTGGCGTTCGGGGCCGGCAGCGAACGCGACGAACACGCCAAGATCGGCGTCCTGCTCGGGTCGGTGTTGTCGGCGGTGCTGGCCACCCTGTCCTGCGGGCCCGCAACCGGCACTACCGACAGATCCGCGCCGTCGAGGAACGCGACGCCGACGCCGACGGGGTGCCGGACGTGTACGAGGCGGACGCGTCGCGGGGGTGACGCCGGCAACGCCGCTTGTGACCCACCGCCTCCTGCTCGTCGGATGGGCTGCCGTCGAGGAGATCCGTACGCCGATCGGTCAGATGGCGCCGATCCGACGGGTGACCGGCGGCCTTCCTCATATCGACGGGTGGGCGTAGGCTCTGCCCTGGTGCGCCGGGAAGTCTGGTCGGCAGTCGTGACCGCTGTCGATCTCGGAGGCTTCCGTGGATACCCCTGCCATTCGCACCGCAGCCCTGACCAAACGCTACGGCCGAGTGTCCGCGTTGGACGCGCTCGATCTCACCGTCCCGGCGGGCGAGGTGTTCGGATTCCTGGGCCCCAACGGCGCGGGTAAATCCACCACCATCCGGCTCCTCCTCGGCCTGGCCCGACCGACCGCCGGCCACGCCTGGATCTTCGACACCGACGCGAGCGACGTGGCGGTAGCGCACCGGTCGATCGCGCACGTGCCTGCCGATGTGGCGCTGTGGCCCACGTTGACCGGCGCGGAAACACTGGAGTTGCTGGGTCGCACCGGCCCTGGCGTCGACCGCGCCTATCGCGACGAACTGGTGGACCGGTTCGCGTTGGACCTGTCGAAGCCCGGGCGAGCGTACTCGACCGGGAACCGACAGAAGGTCGCGCTGGTCGCCGCGTTCGCGGCCCGAGCCCCACTGCTGATCCTGGACGAACCGACCAGTGGCCTCGATCCGTTGATGGAACGCGAGTTCCAACATGCGGTCGGGCACGCCCGCCAGCGCGGGCAGACGGTTTTTCTCAGCTCTCACCAGCTGGCCGAGGTCGAAGCGGTGTGCGATCGAGTGGGGATCCTGCGCGCGGGGCGCCTGGTCGAGGTCGCCGGTGTGCCGGACCTGCGTCGGTTGCACCGCAGTCAGGTGGAGGTGACCTTCGCCGGCACGGCACCGGAGGTGTCGCAGGTGCCTGGCGTCGAGGGTGTCGAGGTGGTGGGACCGTCCCGGCTCCGGTTCACTCTCACCGGCCCGCCGGCACCGGCGCTGCGGGCGCTGGCCGCGGCGGAGGTGACCGCGTTGCAGGTCCACGAGCCGACCCTGGAAGAGATCTTCCTCGACTACTACGCGCACGGTTCGCGGTGACCGCCGTCGGAGCCCGCATCGGACAGACCCCGGTGGTGCCCGCGACTCGAACGGTGGGTTGGGCGATCACTGGGCTCGCCGTACGGCAGGTCCGGCCTGGTGGCATGATCGTCATCGCGGTGCTGGCCGGCATGTCCGCCATGGTGGCCGCCACCTACACCAGCACCGTCGGCAACGCGCTGGACGCCGAGGCGCTCGCCGCGCTGGCCGACAACCCGGCCATCCGCACCCTGTTCGGTGAACCGGTCGCCCTCGACGATGCGGGCGGGTTCACGGTCTGGCGCACCGGCACGGCCCTCGGCGTGCTCGTCGGCGTCTGGGCGCTCCTCGTCGCCACCCGGATCACCCGTGCTGAGGAGGACGCCGGCCGGTGGGACCTGCTGGCCGCGGGCCGTCTCTCGCTCGCCTCGATCGTGGCGCGACACCTGACCGTCGTACTCGCCACGGCGCTGCTGGCCGGGTTGGCGGCGACGGGGACCCTCACCGCGGTCGGTACCGCACCCCAGGGTGCCCTGCTGCACGGGGCAGGACTCGCGTTGACCGGGATGGTCTTCGCCACCACCGGCGCGCTGACGGCTCAGGTCTTCGCCAGCCGCGGCGCGGCAACCGGCGCGGCGGTCACGACGCTCGGTGCCGGCCTGATCGTGCGGATGATCGGCGACGGCGTCGACGCCCTGGGATGGCTGCGTTGGCTGTCACCGTTCGGGCTGGTCGCACTCTCCCGACCGTACGAGGCGAACCGTGCGCTGCCGCTGGTGGTGCTGGCGGTCGCCGCCGCGACACTGATCGCCGCCGTCACGGCGATGGCAGCCCGCCGGGACGTCGGCGGCGGCTGGCTCGCCGCCTCGGCGAGCCGGCCGCCACGGCTGCGGCTGCTCGGCTCGGTACCCGGATTCGCGACCCGACGCCTGTTACGCCCCCTCCTCGGGTGGGCGACCGGAGTAGGCGCCTACTTCCTGCTCATCGGCCTGCTCGCGGTATCCATGACCGGGTTCCTCGCCGACAATCCACGATTCGCCGACCTCGCCGCGCAGGCCGGATTCGACGCTCTCGGGTCGATCGAGGGCTACGTGGCGGCACTGTTCGCGCTACTGGCGATCCCGGTCGGCGTCTTCGCGGCCATCCGTATCGCCGCCCTCGCCGCCGACGAAACAAACCGGCGGCTCACCCTCCTGTACGCCCAGCCCGTCACCCGCACCCGACTGCTCACCGCCGAGATGACCGTCACCGCCTGCGGGACAGCGATCCTCACCATCGTCACCGGCCTTGCCACCTGGGCCGGGGCGACCACCGTCGACGCACCCCTGCCGCTCGGCGCCGCCCTCACCGGCACGGCGAACGTGCTCCCCATCGCTCTGCTCTGCCTCGGCGCGGCCGTACTCGCCCTCGGCTGGCTACCCCGCGCGGTCGCGCTCGTCGGCGCACTGCCCGCAGCCGGCGGATTCCTCCTCCAGGTCACCGCCGACAGCACCGGCGCACCGCCCTGGGTCGGCCGGCTGTCCCCGTTCGCCCACCTCGCCCCGGTCCCCGACCAGCCACCGAACTGGCCGGCCACCATCACCATGCTGATCCTCGCCGCCGCGCTCACGGCCCTAGGCGCCATCGGCTACCACCGTCGTGACCTGCGCGGATAGCCATCACGCACCACAGGACACCCCATCGCGCCGGGATACGAGGACATCGCATGCGACCGCCAAAAGGCAACGAGCAACCACGATCATCCGAGGCGACGCTTCTCACGCGCGTGGTTCGCGATCTCGTGCTAAGAGCGTCACTGAGCCCTTTTCATCCTGAGTAGCTGGCGTTCTCTGCTGCTTCCAGGACGAGGATGGCCTTGACGATGCCGAACCCGGCGGCCAGGCGCCGCCCCAGGGTGTCACCGTTGCGCAGGTGGGCTAGGACCAGAAGCGCCTGCCGGTCTGCCGGCAACCGTCCAACAGACCAGGGCGCCGACAGGATGAAAATCGCTCACTCTTCTCCGTTGCCGCCCTTGCAATCAATCATTCCCGACCGACAGACCACATCGGGCTGATCATCGTATCCATCAGTATGATGCTGCTCGCTCGATCCTGGCTACCCTATCGCGTCAGGAAGCGCGAGCTGGTAAATCTGCGTCGCTAGCGACGCCCGGGGCAGGTCATTGGGGCCATCTGCGTGATCCCGAAGCTTGCGCTACAGAAATTGAAAGGTCGAGGGTTGTTGTGGAGGCTGCTCGGCGTGTCGTGCCGAATCGGCCGGGTTGATCTACTAGACCGGTAAAGTGAGTTATCCCGATCGCGGTGGTCTGAGTGCGGGCCGCCCGGCAGCGCCGAGAAGCGGTAGGTCGCCAGGCGGCCGAGATGCTCGCCCAGGGTGAGCCGACCGTAATCGCGCAGCGGTTGCGGGTGTCGGAGAATTCGGTACGGCAATGGCCGCAGGCGTGGAGTACTGGCGGAGACGAGGTGTTGGCCTCGACCGGGCCGGGCGGGTCAACGTGCAATTTCACCGATGAACAGCTTTATGCCGCCGGCCCCGCCCTCGCCACCCATGTCCCGCTGACTGCCACCACAAACACGAGAGCGGCAAGCATCCAGGCGAGTCAGGAAGGACCGCCAGGACGCACCACGGTCCATGCAACGATCAAGGACCCGATCACCACGACCGTCAGGCCTACCAAGAAACCGATGCCGGCAACGCTGGCCGGGACAGGCAGACGAGTACCCGAGGCTTTGCCCGCGAGGCGGCTAGTAATTGCCACGAGTAGGGCTGCGGCAGTGAGAGAGGGACCTGCGATCTGCTGCGGCAGAAGAGCAGTCGCCGCGACCGCAGCGCCTGCGATTACGCCGGTTATCGCGTAGTACCACCACGAAACAAAGATCTCGCGGTTAGTCACATTCGACCGGGCTAACGATTCTTGTTCTTCTGCTGAGGTCATATCCGTAAGTCAACATCGGGCCCCTTGCTCTGTCAAGCGCCCTAGTAGCGCAAGCCAATCGAGCAGCCTCTACAACAGACGCCGTCCTTTTCTAACTTTTTATCGCTGTCAGAACTGTCCTGTCGCCAGCAGATGCGCTGCTCATCGTCCAGGGCGGAACAGCCTCGCGGACCTGTCGGGCTCGTCCGGGTCCACGGTGATCAAAATTTCGTCTCCCGACCGCAGGACGGTGTCCCGGTTGACCGGGACCGCTTCGCCGTCGCGGGTCAGCAGGCTCACCCACACGCCCTCGTCGCGGCTCAGGTCCCGTACCGAGCGTCCAACGGCCGGCGAGCCCTCGCCAACGTGGTACCGGTGGGTTCCCTGTGGCTCGCTCCGAACCCGCAATCCGACCGTCCACGGCCGTAGCGGCAGTGCCCGCATCGGCACCCGGCACAGTCGGGCCACGACGGTCACCAGCCCGCCCTGCACGATCACCGAGAACGCCACGACCACGAAGATGATGTCGAACAGCCGCAACTGTTGAGAGAGATCGCTAGTCAGGATGAAGGTGCCGAGCAGGATCGGCACCGCACCCTTCAAGCCGGCCCAGGCCACGAAGATCCGCTCTCCCCACCGCAACCGGGCCGGTAGCAGCAGCGTCCCGACGACCAGCGGCCGTACCACCAGGGTCAGCAGCACCGCCAGGACCAGCCCGACGAGCCAGGCATTGCCCTCCGGCAGGCTCCGCAGCGACACCACCAGCCCGAGCACGGAGAACGCGACGATCTCCCCGAAACTCGCCAACACCTCGTGGAACCGCTCGATCTCTCGCTTGTACGGCGCCCGCGCGTCACCGACGAGGATGCCGGCCAGGAACACGGCGAGAAATCCCGACCCGCGAGCGACAGTGGCCAGGCCGTAGATCGCCAGGCCGGCGAAGAGCACCTGCAACGGGTAGAGGCCCTCGCCCGGCAATGCGACCCGACGCATCAGCAGCACCAGCAGATACCCGCCGACCACGCCGACCAGCAACCCGACGACGATCTGTAGGGCGAACTCGCGTATTCCCATGCCGATCGCACTCCAGCCGCTGGCCGAGCCGGCGGCGAGCAGGCTGAGCATCAACGCGATACCGACCGGGTCGTTCGCCCCCGACTCCCCCTCCAGCAGCGTGCCGGTCCGGCCCAGGATCTCCCGCCGGCCCAGCACCGAGAAGACCGCCGCCGGATCCGTCGGCGCCAGCGCCGTACCGATCAGCAGCGCGGCCAGCCAGCCAAAATTGAAGATCCAGTGAGCGAGCCCGGCGAGTACCAGCGCGGTCAGCACCGTGCCGAGCACCCCTAGCCAGAGCACCGGCGCCAGCGCGGGGCGTAGCCGGCGCCAGCCGATGTTCATGCCGCCGTTGAACAGCACCAACACCAGCGCGACGGTCACGACGTGCCGCACGGTCCCGGTCGACAGCTTGCCGAGCTGGGGGAAGAGATCCGACAGTGCCGCGGCCACGAGCAGGAACACCACCGGCGCGGGCACGTGCAACCGGTCGCTGACCCGATGCGACAGTACTGCGGCGATCGCGGCCAGCGACAGCAGGGCGACTACCCAGGCGAAACCGATCATCCCGGGTCCCCTCCAGCACACGCGACCCGCGATGGCCCTACCCGACAACAGGACCGACAAACCGGTCCCACCGGCGCCACGGTTCTGCGGCTGTGGTCATGAAGATGGAGCCAGAAGCGGCCAGCACGACAAGCTCGCCGACCGCGCCGGTCGCCACGAGGACGGCCACGTCGCGTGAGCGCGCCTTCCAGCTCGGAAGAGTCCCGAACGCCGTACGCGCCCGCTGGCAGAAGCTCGGCTCGCCAGGCCCCGGGACCCGGAGCAGGCAGGAACGAGACGATCAGCTACAGACAGTTGGCGGCCGGTGGTGCGGTCAGGCACGGCGCCTACATCCCCCGTTCGATCACGCCGTAGGTCAGTGGCTCGGGGGCCGTAAGGGTTTTGCAAGATGCGTTGGGCGTTTCCGCAGGTGCAGTCCCCGTAGATTCGACGCATGTGGAACCGGGTCTTCAGATCACCGTTCGCTTGGGCTGGTGTGGTGGTTCTCGGCATCGTGGCGGCGTTCGGCCTGTACTGGTTCCAGCCGTGGAAGCTGGTCACGGACAGCCGTGTCGATGACGCCCTTCCCGTCGCGCCCGTGACGGCATCGCCGGCACCGGACGCTTCCGGTGCGACCCCGGCCTCTGCCGGATCCGACCCGCCAGCGTCGAACCAGCTACTGGCCGCGGGTATCTTCATCACCCACGAGCACACCACGACGGGACGAGCGGAGATCGTCCGACAAGCAGACGGTCGGCATCTGCTCGTGCTACATGATCTCGACACATCGAATGGGCCGGACCTGCGGGTCTGGTTGACCGACCAGCCGGTGGTGGCGGGTACGGCAGGGTGGCGGCTGTTCGACGACGGGAAGTGGTTCGAGGTGGCGCGGCTCAAGGGCAATCGCGGCAACCAGGTGTACGAACTTCCGCGCTCGTTCGATCCGGCGGACTTCCGCAGCGTCTCGATCTGGTGCAAGCGCTTTGCGGTCTCGTTCGGGGCAGCGGAACTGCAAGCCACCTGACCTGCGACATTTTCACGACCTAGACGGCCGGCGGTCGGCCCCGGTTGATGGATCAGGCGGCCGGCAGTCGGACGACGAAACGGCACCCGTCGGCGGTGTTGTGTACCTCCACTCGGCCGCCGTGCGCATCGACCAACCCGTGGACGATCGCCAGTCCCAGTCCGCCCGAAGCGCCCGCGTCGGTCTGCCGGGGAGTGCGGGCGGGTTCGCCCCGGAACGCCACCTCGAACAGGCGGGGCAGATCCGGCGGTGGGATGCCTCCGCAGGTGTCGGAGACCGACAGCCAGGCGGATTCACGTTCGCGGCCGGCCTCGATGCGGACGGTACCGTCCTCCGGGGTGTAGCAGACGGCGTTGACCAGCAGGTTGGCCACCACCCGGGTCAGTTCCGGTTCGCTGGCCGACACCGTCGGCCATCCGGTTTCGGCCGCGACCAGCCGGATCCGTCGTGCGGCGGCCAGCGGCGCCGTGCTGGACAGCACGTCCGAGACGACCTCGCGGAGCGAAACCGCGGTCAGGGACAGGGCGAGCGCCCCGGCGTTGATCCGGGACAGTTCAAACAGGTCGTCGACAAGGCGGGTCATCCGGTCCGTCTCGGTTCGGATTCGTCGGTGGTACTCGCCGGTCGTCGCCGGGTCGCTGACGACGCCGTCCTCCAGCGCCTCCGCCATCGCCCGCAGCCCGGCGAGCGGGGTGCGCAGGTCGTGCGACACCCAGGCGATGAGGTCGCGGCGCCCCTTTTCGAGGTGCCGTTCCCGATCGCGGGCCTGGTTCGCCCAGATTGCCGCGGCGGCCAGTCGCCGTCCGAAGTGCCAACCCACGGCGAGGCTCACCGTCGCTGCCGCCGCGACGGTGATCAGGACCACCTCCAGGTCGTGCGGTGACAGAAACATCGCCTCCGCGACGGCGGCCACGCCAACGACGACCGCGATGACCGTGACGGTCAGCAGGACACACAGGTGCACGGTGATTGAGCTGCGCCGGAGCAGACGAAGCAGGACCGCGCCGGCTGTGCCGACGACGACCGCGGCGCCGAGGGCGATCACGAAGATCAGCGCGAGGTCACGCATCGGCGGGATCGTAGCGGTAACCGACGCCCCACACGGTCACGATCCGCCGGGGGGCTGCGGGCTCGACCTCTATCTTCTCCCGGAGCCGCCGTACGTGCACCGTGACCGTCGAATGGTCACCGAAGTCCCATCCCCAGACCCGCTGCAGCAGTTCGGCACGGGTGAACACCTGGGACGGTTGCCGCAGGAAGTGGGCGAGCAGGTCGAACTCTCGTAAGGTCAGCGCCAGCTCGGTGTCGTCTAGGTGGGCCGTCCGAGGTCCGGTACGTAGCACCAGACCGTCGTCGGTCAGGACCTCCGACCGCCCGAGTGGTGGTTCCCCGCTGGCGCGGCGGAGCACCGACCGCACCCGGAGCACCAACTCCCGGGGCGAGAACGGCTTGGTCAGGTAGTCGTCCGCGCCGAGTTGCAGGCCGAGGATCCGGTCGGCTTCGTCGCCGAGCGCGGTCAGCATGATGATCGGCAGGCTGTCCGGTCGTGCCCGCAACTCGCGACACACCTGAAGCCCGCTGACCTTGGGCAGCATCAGGTCGAGTACGACCAGATGTGGCGCCTGCCGCGCGACGGCGGTCAGGGCCGCGGCGCCGTCCCCGACGTGGTTGACCTGGTAGCCGGCGTGCTCGAGGTAACGGCAGATCACATCACTGACGGTCTGGTCGTCGTCGACCACCAGGACCCGGTGTGTCACCGATGGTCTCCGCGCACGCCTGTCCGATCGACCGTGTTCGTCGCCATCGGGCCAGCGTAGCCACCGGCCGGCAGGAAGCAGAGGCTGCGGACCCTTTCGAAGTGCTTACGGCGATCGGCTTCCGGAGCCCGTCAAAGGTCGACCAGCGGAATCGGTCGAACCGGCGACCGGCCGTTGACTGTTGCAACCCATGAGCTGGCTGGGGCCTGGTGGGACCGCAGATGTCCGCGCGTGGTGGGTGACAGACCGGTCGGCCCCTGCGGATGCGCCCTGAGATTACGAGGGCCTTACGGAAAGGCCCGCGTCCTCGCGATCCCCGCCGGAGGCGTCGACGCTGATCCCCATCGACCCAGCAGGGAACTGTGTTCGTGAAGGAGTATCCATGAGGATCTCGATGCGACGCCGGACGCGCGTCATGGCGCTCGGGGTGGTGCTGGTCAGCCTGGCCGGGGCGACACCGGCCCAGGCAGTCCCGAACTGGCGGGTGGCGGCTCTGCCGCAGTTGGAGCTTTCGAGCCGGCTCGTGGACGTGACCGCGACCGAACCGGACGGCGCGTGGGCCGTCGGCTACCAGGGCGCCAGCTACGGCGCACCGCCACCGCCCCGGCCGTACGCGTTGCTGCGATGGGACGGAAACAGCTGGACCGAGCGGCTGCTGTCGGATGACGTCAGCACCCTGTCGGGGGTGAGCGCGACCACCGCGTCGGACGTGTGGACCGTCGGACAGGACCGGCAACTCGCCCCGTACGCCGCACGATGGAACGGCTCGGCCTGGCAGGGATACCGACCGCTGGGCCAGGACACCGCCTCGACGCTGTTCGACGTGGCCGCCGACGGTGGGCGGGCCGTGCTCGTCGGCGGGAACGCCCATCCACTCGTCCTGGAATGGGACGGCCAGCGCTTCACCAGGGCAACGGTGCCGGGCGCCGACGCGTGGCCCGGCACCCTCTACGGAGTGACGACCGCCCCGGACGGTGCCACGTTCGCGGTCGGAGCCTGGCACGTCGAGGACGCCGCCTACCCCGAACCGATGATCGTGCAGCGCACCGGCTCGGCATGGCAGGTGGCGACCCTACCGACAGTGCCCAGCGCGCGCCTGCTCGGCGTCTGGGCCCGCTCCGCCACCGACGCGTGGGCGGTCGGCACCGCCGACTACGACAGCGCACCGAAGCCGCTGATCATGCGCTGGAACGGCACCACCTGGCGGCGGGTGACCGCACCGGTAGCCGCGGGCAGCCTCGGCGCCGTGGCCGGCGACCAGGCCGGCAACCTGTGGATCAGCGGAGCGAACCCCGTACCGCCGTACGTCGAGTATCCCGGGTCGCTGTTCCTGCGATACACCGGCGGACGGTGGAGCGCGGCCTACGGACCGAAGGTCAACAACGCCGACCCGTACCTGTCGGCGTTGACCAACATCCCGGGCACGTCGACGTTCTGGGGCGTCGGCGCCGTCTGGGACCCCGCTGCGGAAAGTAGGGCACTCATCGAACGCATCGGCTGATGACAGGGGCGGAGCTGCGACCGAACCGCTGTATTGGAGGCAGCTCCGCCAGCCGAACTCCTCGCCTACGGAACAACCGGAGTCAGGACGACGAGAGCCACGAGCACCAAAGCGAGGACCAAAGGGGCGGCCAGGAACGCACCAGCAACTGGTAGGCGACCCGCCTGTCACCCCACATCGACCGGTACTTCACCTTTGCCTCGAGACCCGGCCCCGCGACGACCGGCAGTCCGCCTCGCTCCCAACAGTCCGGCCGAGAATGTGACCAGCGCTCACATTTCATCGGATTCCGGGCAACAGGGAGACGCCATGGCCGGTTTAGGCAAGACCTACAAGCGCTGCGGCTGCGGCGCCACCAGCACAAAGAAGCGGCTGGAGAAGGACTGTCCCCGGCTGCCGCAGCGAGGCCACGGCACCTGGTACTTCGACTGCTCCACCACCGACGCGTTCGGCAAGCCCGCCCGGGCGCGCCGAGGCGGCTTCCCGTCCAAGGCCGCCGCCAGCAGAGCCCGGGACGAGTGGCTCACGTGTTCACCCGAAGCGACGGTCTGCCACTGCACTCCGGCTACGCCACACTTCACTTCGCCCGGCTCGTCGCACGCGCCGACCCGCCACCGATCCGTCCCCAGTATGATTACAGAGAGTAGCGACACCACATGACAGCCAGACGGCACCCAGGGTCCACCCAGGACGAGCAACAAAAACGCCTGACCGCGTTCCCGCAGGTCAGGCGCTTTTGATCTTGCGCGCCCGAAGGGATTCGAACCCCTAACCTTCTGATCCGTAGTCAGATGCTCTATCCGTTGAGCTACGGGCGCAGGTGCCGGGTCAGTCTACACACCGACCTAAGCGCGGAGACTCCGGGATTCGAACCCGGGAGGGGCTTTAAGACCCCAACCGCATTAGCAGTGCGGCGCCATAGACCAGACTAGGCGAAGTCTCCCCGTGGTCTCACCAGACCACGTCGGTCGAGGATACAGGGCGGCCACCCGGCGGAGCAAAACGACTTCCCGGGTACGCCCGGCCCGCGTCGGCCCCGCCCGCCAGACCGACGTTACGACCTCCGCCGATTCCTGTTCGGTGCCAATCCGCCACCGAGACTAGGCTCACATGGTATGGAGGAGCAGCCGCCCACCGAGCCGTCGCGACGCCGCCCGGAGCCGAGGTCCACGCGCCGCTCCGGCCCGACCAAGGCCACCTTCACCCCTGCTCCGGACCCGGAGACCGCCACGGAGGCGGAGACGGGCGACCGGCCCCCGACGCCGCCCCGCCCCCGCACCCGCAAGACGCCTCCGACGGTGCTCTTCCAGCCGCCTCCCGAAGTCGAGCCACCGACGTCCGGGCGACCGCCCACCCGACCCGCCCGGGCTGCGGAAAGCCCCGCTCAAACGTCGGGAAGTCCCGCTCAGGCGCCGGGAAGTCCCGTGCGAGCGTCGGAAACACCCGCGCAGTCGGGTCCCGCCGCACCGCCCTCGGCCGGACGACGGGCCTACCGGGTTCCGTCGGCCACGGTGCCACCGCCGACCCACCCGCAACCCACCGACCCGGCTCCGGCTCCGGCTCCGGCTCCGGCTCCGGCTCCGGCTCCGGCTCCGGCTCCGGCTCCGGCTCCGGCTGAAGGATCCGGCGCGGAGGCCACGGACGGAAGAGCCGTCCCGGCACCCGAGCATGCCGCCACCGCAGGCAGGGACACCACCGTCGACGGGGAGACCACGGCCGACGCCGGCCCGCAGGGCGGCACCGCGAGGGCAACCGCCGCGTCCAGGGCCGCCACCAGGAAGACGGCCGGGACCAAGGCCACCGCCCAGAAGATCGGCACGGCGAAGAAGGCAACCGCCAAGAAGGCCAGCACCGCCAAGAAGGCCGCCGCCGCGAGCGAGACACCCGCCAAGAAGACCGCCGCAGTGAGCAAGGCACCCGCGAAGAAGGCCGCCGCCGTGACGAAGGCCACGGCGAAGAAGGCCCGTACCGCGAAGAAGCCCACAGCCGAGGAAGCCGCCGCAACGCCGTCGCCCGAGCCCGCCACGACGGACCCCGGTGGGAGTACGAGTACCAGTACACCGGTACTTGCCGCCGCCACCGCGCCACCGACGACGACGGCACCGCCCCCCGCCACCGACGCCGTCGACCCCTCCGTGAACAGAATCCCGACTCCCGAGCCGACCGGCATCGGTACGTCACAGCCGGGTGGCGCGCCCAACGAAACCGCCCCGGCCGATCGGGCGGCTTCGGGGCGTACTCCTGGGCGGGAGGGTCGCCCCTCGACGGTCCGGCAGCTTCTCGACCATCCGGGGTACGCACCCGAGCTGCTCGCCCTGGCCGCCGTACGCGGACTGGGCCCGGAGGCTCGCGGGTGGGCGGAGTGGGTCCGGGCCACGTACCCGGGTGCCACAGCCGACGGCCTGGTCCGGCTGGCCACCCGGCGGTACGTCCGGCTCGCCGCCACCGGCGCCGCCCTCTCCACGGTGACCGGGCTGCTGGCGCCGCTCGCCGAGCTGGCCGCCGTCACCTGGGCGCAGGCCGGCCTGGTGCTGCACCTGGCCGCCGCCCACGGCCATGATCCGACCGGGCCGGAGCGGGCCGCCGACGTGCTGGTGCTGACCCGGGTCCACCCGGACCTGGCCAGTGCCCGGGCCGCGCTGGCGGCCGCCGAAGCCGCGATCGCGGAGGGCGGCCACGACCCAGACCGAGCCACAGCGGCCACCCCACCCGCAACGGACAACACCCTGCCCACGACCGACGACGCCTCAAACGAGGACGAGGAGGACGCCGACGCCGACGTCGACGCCGAGCTGGGTCGGCTGGTCGAGGCGGGCTGGCGGCTGGGGGCGCCGATCGTCGCCCGGACCGCGAACTGGCTTGTGCTGCGGCTGGCCGTACGGCGACTGCCCGGGGCGATGACGCTGGCCGCCGCGATGCTCGGTTCCGCCGACACCGAACGGCTCGCCGCCCGGGCCGTCGGGTACTACCGCTCGGAAGCGGGCCGGTCGGATCTGGCCGTACGTCCGGCGGTGGCCGTCGGGAACGAACAGGCCGCCTACAACCAGTCGAACCATTCCCGGGGCAGCAGCGCGTAGCCGACGAAGGCGACCACGTCCAGCAGGGTGTGCGCCACCACCAGTGGCAGCACCCGCTTGGTACGCAGGAAGAACAGCGCGAAGAGCACTCCCATGACGGCGTTGCCGACGAACGCCCCGAAGCCCTGGTAGAGGTGGTAGGAGCCGCGTAGCAGCGCGCTGGTGGCGATGACGGCGCCGACCCGCCACCCGAGGTCCCGGAGCCGGGTCATCAGGTAGCCGACCACGACGACCTCTTCGAGGATCGCGTTCTGCGCGGCCGAGAGGACGAGCACCGGGACCGCCCACCACAGGTCCGGCAGGCTCGCCGGGACGACACTCGCGTTGACGCCGAGATGCGCGGCGATCCAGAAGAGGCCGAGCCCGGGCAGGCCGATCGCGGCGGCCAGCGCCGCGCCCCAGGCGAGGTCCGGACCGGGCCGGCGCCCGTCCAGGCCGAGTACCTCCCGGGCACCGCCCCGACGCTGCCCGGGCAGCGCGTCCGGGGCGAGCAGCCCGTCGCGGTCCAGGGTCCGGTCCCGGTTCAACAGGTGTACGGCGAGCAGCACCGGCACGAGGGCGAAGAAGATCCCGAGGAGCTGGTACGTGAGGTCGAGCCAGGGCCGCGCCGACTGCGAGGCGTTCAGCGTGGCGGTCTGCTGGGACAGCGGCCGGTCGGCGGTGAGCCGGGCGATGATCGTCACCGCCGAGTAGACCGCTGACTGTCCCAGGGACAGCCCGAGCACGAGGAGCACCTCGGTGCCGAGTACGCGGCGGGAGAGCGGGCGGGCGAGATCAACCGTCACCCGACAACTGTGCCCGATCGGGGATCACATTTCCGGCCGGTTCGCAGCCATTCCGGTGCCGACCGGAGTCGGTTCTCCGACAACGGCCGATCGATCGTCAATCGCACACTCTGTGCGACCGACACTGACTCACGGTATTCATTCTTATCCGCGCAGTGGCCCCGACCGAGAAGGTGTCATGGACAACCTCGCGCAGCTGTTGAAGGAGAGCTGGACCCTCGTCGAAGACCGACGGGACAAGATCGGGGGATACTTCTACGCCCGGATGTTCCTGTCCGACCCCGCCCTGCGCACATTGTTTCCGGTGCAGATGAGCGGCCAGCGGGACCGCCTGCTGGAGGCGATCGTGACCGCCGTCCAGACCATCGACGACCCGGAGAACTTCGACGACTATCTCCGGTCGCTCGGTCGTGACCACCGCAAATACCACGTCCGGCCGGCGCACTACGACACCATGGGCACCGCGCTGCTGGCCGCGTTGGCGGAGGTCGCGGGTGAGCAGTGGACCGTCGAGTACGACCAGGCGTGGCGGGACGCCTACCGGGTGATCGCCGAGCGCATGCAGGCCGGCGCGGCCGACGACCCGAACCCGCCGTTCTGGCACGCGGAGGTGGTCGGCCACGAGCGCCGGGGCAGCGACGTCGCCGTACTGACCTGTCGGGCGCTCCAGCACCCGCTGCCCTACCGGGCCGGGCAGTACGTCAGCGTCGAGGTGCCGCGGTACCAGCCGCGCCTGTGGCGGACGTACTCGATCGCCAACGCCCCCCGTCCGGACAACACGCTCGAGTTCCACGTCCGGGCGGTCGGTGCCGGGTGGGTCTCCAGTGCCCTGGTACGCCGGGTCAAGGTCGGTGACCTGCTGCGGGTGGCCGCCCCGATGGGCGGGATGACGCTGGACCGGGCCTCCACCCGGGACGTGCTCTGCGTGGCCGGCGGCGTCGGTCTCGCCCCGATCAAGGCGCTCGCCGAGGAACTGGCCGGATACAACCGCACCCGGTGGATGCACGTCTTCGTCGGCGCGACCAACCGGGACGAGCTGTACGGGCTGACGGAGCTGCACCAACTCGCCGCCGCGCACCCCTGGCTGTCGGTCATCCCGGTGTGCAGCGCCGATCCCGGCTTCGACGGCGAGCGGGGCGAGATCACCGACGTCTTCGCCCGGTACGGCCCGTGGACCACCCACGACTGCTACGTCTCCGGATCGGCCACCCTGGTCCGGTCCGCGCTCCGCGCGCTCGCCGCCGACGACGTGCCCCCGGAGAACATCCGGTACGACGCATTCGGCGACCTCTAGACACCCTCCCTCTCCCCCCAAAGCCGGGTCTCCGTGCCCTCCTCTCCGTAGGGCACGGAGACCCGGCCCCCGTTTCGGGGGCTGCCGCCGGGCGGGGTCAGTAGCGCCAGGGGTTGCCGGTGTCCCGGTATTCCTCGATCGGCACCAGCGGGACCTCCGGGTCCATCCGGTCGACGTAGAGCCGGCCCTCCAGGTGGTCGATCTCGTGCGCGACCAGTCGGGCCATGGCGAGTTCGAACGACGTGATCATGCGCCCGCCGTCCCAGCGCGCGTGCTCGACGTCGAGCCGCAGCGGCCGGGCGACCAGGCCACGGAGGTCGAAGAGGGAGAGGCAGCCCTCGTACTGCTCGTCGGTCTCCAGGGCGGCGTCAACCACCCGGGGGTTGAGCAGTACCACCGGTTCGGCGTCCCGGTCCGGTGGGCGTACCACGGCGGCGGCCCAGGGCAGCCCGATCTGCGGGGCGGCTAGCCCGACCCCCTTGCTGAACGGGTGCAGCTCGTCGAGGCGTTCCAGGGCGGCCCGGAGCCGGGCCACCACGTCCCGGGCGTTGGCGTCGTCCCGGGGCAGGTCGAAGTGCCGGGCCGGCTGGCGGAGCAGGTCCGCGCCGAGCTGCACGATGCCGGCGGCCCGCATCCGGTCGCTGGCCCGGCCCTCCGCCGATTCGGCCGGCGGGGTCGCGGGGGTGGCCGGCTGGGCCCGGTAGCGCCACTCCAGGCGGTAGCGGGCGTTCAGCGGCGGGTCGTCGGTCGACCACTCGAAGAGGGCCCGGCCGCCCTCGTCGTGCCGGACCAGTGGCGTACGCAGCGGCCCCTCCTCGGCCGAGAGCGACGTCTCCACGCCCCAGACCTGCGGGTCGAGGTCGAGCGGCAGGTCGAGCCGGAGCGCGAGCCGGCGGGTGGGCAGCCGTACGGCGCGCTGAAACCACTGCCCCCACTTGTCCTGGTTGACCCGGTAGGAGTATTCGGTGGTCACCCGCTCGCCCGGGTACAGCGGAAACCGGCCGTCGCCGTTCTCGAAGAGCAGCCAGACCTCCTTGAACGCGTCCCGGTCGTGCTTCTTGCGCCACTCCATCGGCTCGCGGCTGCCCTGGTCGTCGCAGAACGCCTGGAGGTCCAGCTCGGCGAAGGTCAGCGGGTTCTCCCGGTGGTGCCGGTTGGACCGGGCCGGGTCGTTCGGATAGCGGTCCACGGCTATCCGCACCAGGTAGCGGGTCACCGGCTCCGTACCGGCGTTGTAGAGCGCCCGGCGGATCACGCAGCGGTACGCGCCCTCGTGGTAGGCGAGCGTCGCGGTCTCCTGCTCCACGATCAGGCCGGTGCCGGGCGGCATCCACTGCTCGGGTACGGGCGGATCGCGGTGCGCGACCGCGCTGGAGCGGGCCTGCCGCAGCTCGTCGTACTCCTGGAAGCGCTGCCAGATCGCTCCGGCGGCACCGAGTACGGCCTCCGCGCGCCGGGCGAAGTCCTCGGTCGGCCGGTGCCGCCGACCCTCGACATGGCTGACGTAGGAAGGGTCGAACCCCATCCGGGCCGCGAGCTGTTTCTTAGTCATGCCCCGCTCGACCCGCCGACGGGAAAGCTCGGCCGCGAACGAGTCGGCAGCCCGCTCGATTGGCGTGGTCATCAGGTTCCTCTGGCCGGGAATCTCAGTTTGCTGGCCGAGCCGGCCAGTCTGACAGAACTGGCGCGTTAACGACAATGGCTTGACATTCCGGTCTCCGTGGATGATCCTCCCTCACCCACCCGTGGCGTACCGGTCAGATCTTCGACGTGTCGGGGCGAACATGGCGGGTCGGGATGCGCGGGTCCCCAACTCTGGTTAGCCTTGCCTTAGTAAGCTATGGTGACGGTCGGTGTCAGACATGGGGGGTTGATCCAGGTGTTCCCGAGGCAGACCAGTCCGGTTGCGGCCGTCGTGCCGGGCGCCTGCCCGTCGGCCGGAACGCCACGAAACGGCAACCCAGCGTGACCATCCTGATCGGCGACCGCGCCGCCGCACCACTGGCTCCGGTCACCGCGACCCTGCGGGCCGCCTTCGGCACCGACGAGCTGCCCGGCCTCGCGACCGGCCTGCTGGTCTCCGACGAGACCGGCTGGGCTCCGGCCACCGAACTCGTCGACGGCACCCGGCTGCCCGAGCTGCTGGCCGTCACCCGGCAGCGCTGGGGCGCCACCTCGCACGCCGCCGCCGCACTCGCCTGGAAGTCCTACACCTACTGGCTCCTGCTGCCCGTGGTGCTCGGCTGGGCCTCCGCACGCCGGGTGCCGCTGCTGCGCCCCTCCGACGTGCTGGTCCGGTTCGAGGAGAACCGGCCGCTGCTCACGCTCGGCATGCGCCGCAGTACCGAGATCGCGGTGCTCCCCTCGGACCCGCTGGCCCTGCACGGCCTGCCCGAGGTACGGGTGGTGCTCGGCGAGGCCGAGCTGCTCGCCGCGCTGCGCGCCTCCCTGCTCGACGCGCACCTGACCCCGATGCTCGACTCGCTGCACCAGCAGGTCCGGGTCGGCGCCCGGACGCTGCTCGGCTCGGTCGCCTCCGGCGTGGCGCACGGCGTGCTCCGGGCCGCCGACGCGCTGCCCGGCGGCTCGGCCGAGACGATCGGGGCGCTGCTGGAGACCCTGGGCGTGGCCGACCTGGTCGACTTGGTGCCCGGTCCGACCGGCGAGCTGACCGTGCAGCGCAAGACCTGCTGCCTGGCCTTCACCCTGCCACAGCCGAAGGTCTGCGCCGGCTGCTGCATCCGCACCCCCTGAGCCCCGCCCGTCCGCGCTCGCACCGGCCCGCCGTCGTCCGCGCCCGCACCGGCCCCGCGCCGTCGCATCGACGATCCGAGCGTCACCGCCGGATTCCGGAGCGTGGCGGACGGCCAGGAGATCGACACTGGACTGTTATCCCCGCGTCACGTCCGCCCAACGTCCTGGGGCTATGTTCGGGTGGTCTGTAACGAAAACGCCCCCGAACTGGTCACAACCGATGCCTGAAGTCACGAGTTCGGCTCGCACGAGTGCCCCAATTTCCCTACGGTCGTCGTAGATGGTTCACTCTGTCGGTCCAGTGCAGGTCGAGTCAGAGCGTGAGGGATCTACGCATGGCAGAAATAACTGGAGATCAACGCATTCAGGAAGAGGTGCTCGAGGGCCTCGCCACCGCCGTCAACCACCGACGCTGGTTCGTCGAGCTGGCCCTGCCCTACCTGGGCAACAACCCGATCGAGATCGGCAGCGGGCTGGGCGACTACGCCATCGAGTGGGCGCCGTTCCTGGAGCGCTTCACCGCGACCGAGGCTGATCCGGACCGGCTGGTCGCGCTGAAGGAGCGCCTCGCCAGCGAACCGACCATCGAGGTGCGGCAGATGCTGCTGCCCAACACCGAGCAGGGCGACTACAGCGCCGCCGTCTCCTACAACGTCCTGGAGCACATCGAGGACCACGTCGGTGCGCTGCGGAGCATGCGCAACCTGGTCCGGCCCGGCGGGGCGATCGTGCTGATCGTGCCGGCCTTCCAGTTCGCGATGAGCCCGGCCGACATCGCCACCGGGCACGTCCGGCGCTACACCAAGAAGACCATGCGGGCCGCGCTCGAAGAGGCGGGCCTGGAGGTCGAGACGCTGCACTACGCCAACGCGCTGGGCCTGATCGGCTACTACATGGCGACCAGCGTCTTCCGGCTGATGCCGAAGGAAGGGCCGATGGTCAAGGTGTACGACAGCCTCGTGCTGCCGGTGACCAAGGCCGCCGAGCGGGTGGTCCGGCCGCCGTTCGGTCAGTCGGTCTTCGCGGTAGCCCGAGTGCCCGCCTGACGCCACCGCGGGCCACGGGCCGGCATCGGCTCGAATCGCCGGATGCCGGCCCCGTCGCCAGCCTCAGCCCTTGACCTGGTACGTCGGCCGGATCACCGCCCGCGCCAGGGTGTGGAAGGTCAGGTTGAACCCGACGTACGCGGGGCTCGCCTCCGGGGTGAGGTCGAGCTTCTCCACGTCCAGGGCGTGCACGGCGAAGACGTACCGGTGCGGGCGGTCTCCGGCCGGCGGCGCGGAACCGCCGTACGTCTGCTCGCCGTAGTCGTTGCGCACGCTGAACGCCCCCTGGACGCCCGCCGACGACTCCCGCCCGGCCCCCCTGGGCAGCTCGGTCACCTCGGCCGGCACGTTGACCAGCACCCAGTGCCAGAATCCGCTGCCGGTGGGCGCGTCGGGGTCGTAGCAGGTGACCGTGAAGCTTTTGGTCTCGGCGGGGAAGCCCGTCCAGGCGAGCTGCGGCGAGAGGTTCCCGCCGCCGACGCTCGGGTGGGCGAACTCGGCCGCCATCGGCTCGCCGTTCTGGACGTCGTTACTGGTCAACGTGAATGCCGGAACGCTCGGCAGCATCTCGTACGGGTCGGGTGGAACGGGTCGGTCGAGAGTCATCGCGATGTCCTTTCCGCACAGCGGGTGGCTCGGGCCGGGCAACCGGCGCCGTGCCCTTTCTACCCGTTCGACGGGTAACCACCCGCGCGGACCTCACCGGGCCGGTACGCCGACCGCCGGTGCCGCCGCTACGACTCGGCGTCCTGCGGCACCGCGTCGGCGGCGATCCGCAGCGCGGTGGCGGTGATCCCGGGCGGGGGTACCGCCGCGCGGCGGTGGATCTCGACCACCATCGGGCGGCGCGGCTCCTCGACCCGGGCCAGATAACCGCGTGCCGCCGCCAGCGCCTCACAGTGCAGGACCCCGCAGATCCGGCAGATCCCCTCGGCGTCCGAGGCGTGGTCGGCGACGATCCGCCGGGCCACCAGGATCAGTCGGTTCCGCACCTGCACCGGGGTGAGCCGCAGCTCCATGGCGCCCTCGCTTCACTCCGTACGCCCACCCGGGCGTGACTGTCGCCAGCGGCCCCGTACCGCCGATTTCCGCAGAAGTTGTGCACGCAGAATCACCGCGCGATTACTACGCGTAGAGCGTAGGGGTACGCCCCGCGTAGCCGTCAACAGAGTGTGGGACATCTCCCAGGTAGCGGACCAGACCCCGCACGGACAGATCCACAGCGGCAAACACGGAGACACTGGTGGGGAGTCTCTCCGCCGCCGAGTGTGTACCGTCCGAAGTGGTGTCCCCGCAGGTCAGGCCCGAGCCACCACCCACCCAGCTCCAACCTGGGACGGTCCCCATGTACGACGTCGACCCGTACTTCGCCCCGCTTCTCCGCCGACTGCGGCAGGAGCGAGGGCTCTCGGTCGGCGCCCTCGCCCAACTCGTGGACGCGACCGACGTCAGCGCCGAGGTGCTCAGCGCCGTCGAGTTGGCCGTCGATGACCTGGCGAGCGCGTACGCGACCAGTCCGCCAGGCGAGCTGCTCGACCCGATCCGGCAACAGCTCGCCCGGATCGGCCGGCTGCTCGACGCCCGGGCGACGCTCGACCAGCGCAGACGCCTACTGGTCGCCGGTGGGTGGCTCAGTCTCCTGCGGGCAACCGTGCACATCGATCTGCGCCACCGCGCCGCCGCAACCGCGCACCTGGCGATCGCCGAGCAGTTGGCACAGCAGACCGAGCACCGGGAGATCCAGGCGTGGTGCCTGGAGACGGTGGCGTGGGACGTGCTCACCGCAGGCGACTACCGACGGGCGCTCAACCTGTCTCGCCAGGCTCAGGAGGTGGCGCCGCGCGACAGTTCGGCGTACATCCAGGCGACCGCGCAGGAAGGCCGGGCATGGGCCCGGATCGGCGACCAGCGGGAGACGCGCCGCACGTTGTCCCGACTGTCCCGGCTGGTGTCCCCGCTGCCGGTGCCGGACCGGCCCGAGCACCACTACCGGTACGACCCGGCGAAGGCGCTCTCGTACACCGCGACGACGCTCGCCTGGGCCGGTGAACCGGCTGCCGAGGACTACGCCCGAGCGGCGGTCGCGGAACTGAACGGATCTGCCCGGCCCCGGCGCACCGCGTCGGCGCGGCTGGACCTTGGCCTGGCGCTGGTCGCTGCCGGGAAGCCAGACGAGGCCAGCGTCACGGCTCAGGCGGCGATCACGTCCGGCCGGGTGGTGGCGTCGAACTGGTGGCGGGCGTCCGAGGTGGTTGCGAGCGTCGAGGCGACCGGCATCAGCGAAGCCCGGGACCTGCGTGACGCGTACGAGGCGTACCGGCCGATGCCGGAGTAGCGGAGAGCGCGGCGTCGCAGCGGACGCCGGGCTACTGGACCGCTCCCGCCGTAGTCGCGGTTCGGCTATCGGGATGGTGTGACGGAACAGGGACGATGGCGTGTACCTGCCTGAATGTCTGTCACGTCGCGCGGAGGGCGTGGGATTCGAACCCACGAAGAGGATCACTCCCCTTACCGGTTTTCAAGACCAGCGCCATCGGCCACTAGGCGAGCCCTCCGGGGCCGTGGTCGTCGATCCAACGGCGGTCACGGCCGTGCCTAGTGTGCCATGACCGGCCGCCGGCCGGGCGTACCAGCCCGGGGACCGCCGACGGATCGACGGGCACAGCGGCTGAGAGCCATGGGACCACCGGAACGATCACGGGATCGCGGGTCGAGTCTTGGGGCGGGAGCGAGATCGGGTAAGACTGGAGCGATGAAGGCGATCACGATTCCCGAGCCGGGTGGACCCGACGCGTTGGTCTGGGCCGACGTGCCCGAGCCGACCCCCGGGCCGGACGAGGTGACGCTCGACATCCGGGCGAGTGCGGTCAACCGGGCGGATCTGCTGCAACGCCAGGGGCACTATCCGCCGCCGCCGGATGCTCCGCCGTACCCGGGTCTGGAGTGCGCGGGCGTGGTCAGCGCGGTCGGCGCCGAGGTGACCGGCTGGAGCGTCGGCGATCCCGCCTGCGCGCTGCTCAGCGGCGGAGGCTACGCCGAGCGGGTGGCGGTGCCGGCCGGGCAGCTCCTGCCGGTACCGGAGGGGGTCGACCTGGCCGACGCGGCGGCGCTGCCCGAGGTCGCCTGCACGGTCTGGTCCAACGTGGTGCAACTGGCCCGGCTCGGCATCGGGGAGACGCTGCTCGTGCACGGCGGCGGCAGCGGCATCGGCACCTTCGCGATCCAGCTCGGCGCGGCTCTCGGCGCCACCGTGCTGGCCACGGCCCGGGGCGGCAAGCACGACCAGCTCCGCGAGCTGGGCGCCAGCGGTCTGGTCGACTACGCGGAGGAGGACTTCGTCGAGGCGACGAAGCGGCTCACCGACGGCCGGGGCGCCGACGTGATCCTGGACATCATGGGCGCCTCCTACCTAGGGCGTAACGTCAAGGCGCTGGCCACCGGCGGTCGGATCGTGGTGATCGGCCTACAGGGCGGCCGCAAGGGCGAGCTGGACCTGGCGGCGCTGCTGGCCAAGCGGGGTTCGGTGGCGGCGACCGCGCTGCGCTCCCGGCCCGCCGCCGAGAAGGCCGCGATCGTCCGGGGCGTACGCGAGGAGGTCTGGCCGCTGATCGAGTCGGGCTCGGTCCGCCCGGTGATCTACCGCCGGCTGCCGATGTCCGAGGCGGCCGAGGCGCACCGGGTCGTGGAGTCCAGCGACCACGTCGGCAAGGTGCTGCTCACGGTCGACTGAATCACAATCACCCGGTCCCGTCGGCCGAGCCCGGCTCCAGAAGCGGGGACGGGGGCGGGGGCGGCTCCGGGTGCACCACGGCAGGTGGCGGGGCGGGCAGCATCCTGCGCGGGCCGGTGCCCTGGGCGGCCAGTTCGTCGCCGGGGTTGTAGAGGTTGCAGCTGCGCAGCGACAGGCAGCCGCAGCCGATGCAGTTGCTCAGGTCGTCGCGGAGCCGGGTCATCAGCTCGATCTTCTCGTCCAGCCGTCGACGCCAGCGCGCGGAGAGCCGCGCCCAGTCGGCCTTGGTCGGGGTACGCCCGTCCGGCAGCTCGGCGAGCGCCTCCCGGATGTCCTCCAGTGAGACGCCGAGCTGTTGCGAGATCCGGATGAACGACACCCGGCGCAGTTCGGCCCGGTCGAAGCGTCGCTGGTTGCCTCCGGTACGCCGGGCCCGGATCAGCCCGAGCCGCTCGTAGTAGCGCAGCGCCGAGGTCGCCACGCCGGAGCGGGCGGCCAGTTCCCCGATGGTCAGGCCCTCCTGACGCACGTCGATCCTCCCCTGCCCTGAAGGGCTTGAGTTGAAGCGCACTTCAACTTGCAGGGTAGAGGCATGACGACCACAGCCACCCCGCCGGGGCGTACCCGCCGATCCGCGCCGCAGCCACGGCGCTCCGAACTTCCGGCCGAACTCTGGCCGCTGCTACGCCGGCTGACCGGCGACGAGAAACACGCGCCCAGTGCACATTCGACCCTCGACGTGCTCTGGGTGCTCTACGACCGGGTCCTGCGGGTCTCCCCGGCGACCGCCGACGAGCCCGACCGGGACCGCTTCCTGCTCTCCAAGGGGCACGGGCCGGCCGCCTACTACGCGGTACTCGCCGCCAAGGGTTTCATCCCGGAGCACTGGCTCGACGACCTGGCCGGCCCGGAGAGCCGGCTCGGCCACCACCCGGACCGGGTACTGGTCCCCGGGGTCGAGATCGGCACCGGCTCGCTCGGCCACGGCCTCGGGCTGGGCGTCGGCACCGCGCTCGGGCTGCGCGCCCAGGGCCTGGACCGACCCCGGGTGTACGTCCTGCTCGGCGACGCCGAACTCGACGAGGGGTCGAACCACGAGGCGATGGCGTACGCCGGGGCGACCGGCCTCGGCACGCTCACCGCGATCGTGATCGACAACCAGTCCGCCAGCCACGGCTGGCCGGGCGGGATCGCCAGCCGGTTCACCGTGCACGGCTGGACCGCCAGCACCGTCGACGGCCGCGACCACGACGCGATCGAGAGCGCCATCACCACCGCCCGACCGGATCGGCCGCACGTGGTCGTCGCGGTCGTCGAGCCCAAGGAGTGACCGACGATGCGGGACACCTTCATCGACACCGCCACCGCGCTGCTGGACGACGATCCGCGTACCGCCGTCGTGCTCGCCGACATCTCGGCGTCGAGTTTCGCGCCCGCCGCCCGGACGCACCCGGATCGGGTACTCAACGTCGGCATCCGGGAGCAGTTGATGGTCGGCGTGGCCGGCGGGCTCGCCCTGACCGGGCTGCGCCCGATCGTGCACTCGTACGCCACCTTCGCCGTCGACCGGGTGTACGAGCAGCTCAAGCTCGACCTCGACCACCAGGGGGTGGGTGCGGTGGTGGTCAGCGTCGGCGCGTCGTACGACGGGGCGAGCATGGGCCGCACGCACATGTCCCCGGGCGACGTGGCCCTGCTGGACACCCTCACCGACTGGACGGTGCACGTGCCCGGGCATCCGGCCGAGGTGCCCGGGCTGCTCCGGGCCGCCGCCCGGCACGACGACCGGGTCTATCTGCGGCTCTCGACCCAGGTCAACGAGGCGCCGCTGCCCGGGGCGGGACGGCTGACGGTGCTTCGCCGGGGCTCGGCCGGCTCCGCCCTGGTGGTGGCGGTCGGCCCGATGCTCCGGCCGGTGCTGGCGGCGGTCGCCGGGCTGGACGTGACGGTCGCGTACACCCACACCCCGCGCCCGTTCGACGTGGTCGGGCTCCGGGAACTGGCCGGTACCGCCACCTCGGCCGGCGCCGCCCCGGCGGTGGTACTGGTGGAGCCGTACCTGGCCGGCACGTCGAGCGCGCTGCTCGGCGCGGCGCTGGCCGGGGTACCGCACCGGTCGCTCTCGCTCGGCGTGGGCCGCTCCGACCTGCGGCGGTACGGCGAGCCGGCGGATCACGCCCGGTGGCACGGCCTCGACCCGGCGGGCCTGCGCCGGTCGATCGTCGAGTTCCTGGACTGACCACCCGCCACGGGCCGCGCCCCTGACCCGTCCCCGGGTCGGGGGTGGGGCCGGGCGGCCGGTCAGCGCCGGCCGGCGCGCTCCCGCCGGCGGGTACGTTCCCGGCCGAGGATCAGCAGCGCCTCGACGCCGTCCTTCCAGGTGATCTTCTTGCCCTCTTCCCGGTTGCGGGCCCGGTAGCTGATCGGCACCTCGTAGGGGCGGATCCGGCGGCGCAGCAGCTTGCCGGTCACCTCCGCCTCCATCCCGAAGCCCCGGGAGCGGACGTCCAGCGAGCGGTAGAGCGCGACCGGCATCAGCTTGAAGCAGGTCTCCAGGTCGCCGATGTAGGAGTTGAAGAGCACGTTCGCGGCGGTGGTGACGGCCTTGTTGCCCATCACGTACCAGAAGCTGTAGGCGCTGTGGCTGCCGAAGGTCCGATTTCCGTAGACCACCGTGGCCCGGCCGTCCAGCACCGGGGCGAGCAACTTCGGGATGTCCTGCGGGTCGTACTCCAGGTCGGCGTCGAGGATCACCATGTACTCGCCCTCGGCGTTGTCCACCGCCGTCCGGATCGCCGCACCCTTGCCGGCGTTGCGGGGATGGGTGATCACCCGGAGCCGGGTGTCGTCGGCCCGGTCGAGGATCTCTCCGGTACCATCTCGGCTACCGTCATCGACCACGACGAGTTCGATCTCGCACGGATAGTCGACCGCGAGGGCCTGCTTGAGGGCGTCCGCGATGCGTTCTTCCTCGTTGTAGACCGGCATGAGGATCGAGAGCTTCACGGGAGTCTCCACGGTGCCGACGACAAATCGGCCCTAGCCTAGCCTGATTACCGGCCTGGGCCATGCCTGGCATCCGCTCCGGGCCTCGCCGGTCAGGTCCGTTCGGCGGGATCGGCGTGGGCCGGCGGCGGGGTCGCCCGGGCCGCCGGCGGGACCGCAGTAAGGGGCGCCGACCCCTGCGACCGGTGACCGGTCCAGGGTCCGGCCGGTAGCCAGACGGTGAACCGGGCACCACCCTCCGGCGCGTGCCCGGCGGTGATCCGGCCGCCCAGCCGGCGCACCAGACCGGCGGCCAGGGCCAGCCCGAGACCAGTGCCGACCTTGCGTACCCCCTGGTAGCGCTGGCGCAGCGCGCCGCGTTCGAAGGCCACCGCGAGATCGTCGTCGGTCAGTCCCGGCCCGCCGTCCCGGACCTCCAGCACCCCACCCGGCGCTTCGGCCGGCCCCGCCGGGCGTACCGCGAGCACGATCGCCGCGCCCGGCGGTACGACCCGGAGCGCGTTCTCCAGCAGCCCGTCCACGACCTGCCGAATCCGGCCCGGATCGGTGTGCACCGAGGTCGGCCCGGCCGGCACCTCGGCCCGGAGTACGACGCCGAGCGCGGCACAGCGGGCGCTCCACACCTGCGCCGCATCGGCGGTCAACTGGTTGAGGTCCACCGGCACCGGCTCCAGGGCGAAGTCCGCCGCCTCCAGCCGGGCCAGCGACAGCAGGTCGCCGATCAGCCGGTCGAGGTGTTCGGCCTCGGTCAGCATGGTCTGCCCGGCCCGCTGGGCACCCTCCGGGCCGACCACCCCGTCGGCCAGCGCCTCCGCATAGCCCCGGATCGCGGTCAGCGGGGTGCGTAGCTCGTGTGAGACGGAGAGCAGGAACTCCCGCTGCCGCCCCTCGCTCTGGGCCAGCGCGGCGGCCAGCTCGTTGAGCGCGTACGCCAGGTCGGCGGCCTCCTCCGGCGGCTCCACCGGCAGGCGTACCGCCCGGTCGCCGGAGCGCAGCCGGGCCGCCGCCGTGGCCGCGTGCCGGATCGGCCGGGCGAGCCGGCGGGCCAGCAGCGCCCCGGCCACCACCCCGGCGGCGAGCCCGGCGAGCAGCGGCAGCCAGAGCAGCCCGGCGACGTCGCCCCAGAGCCCGGTGGTGGCCGGCCGGGCCAGCACGACACCGTTGCCGCCGGGCAGCCAGCGCCCCTCGACCATCGCCGGCTGGCCGGCGACGGTCCGCCGCCCGGAGAAGTTCCGGCCGGCGGCGACCCGGTCGACCACCTCGGCGGGCAGGCCGGGCCGGTCGGGGTTGCCGGCCCTGATCAGGTACGCGTCGATGCCCTGGTTGCGCAGTTGCCGGACGATCCGCTCCTCGTCGGCGGCCCGGCCCCGGTCCAGCCGGTTGCGCAGCGCCTCGGCGGCGAGCCGGGCCTGGGCGGTCAGCGCCTCCCGGGCCTGCCGTTCCGCCGAGCGGGCGGCCAGCGGTACCGCGACGACGGCGGTCACCAGTACCGACACCAGGGCGACAGCACAACTGACCGCGACGGCGCGGGCGGTCAGGGTACGCCCGAAGCGGCGGGACCGGTTCCGCTCCGGCGCGCCGCCGGCCGGGTCTGCCGCCGGCCGGCCCGCCCGGGGCGTCGGGTCAGCCGGCACAGGCGTACCCGACGCCGCGATGGGTGCGGATCACGTCGGCGGCCGGGCCGAGCTTGCCGCGTACCTGCGCGACGTGCACGTCGACGGTGCGGGTGCCGGTGTGCGCGGCGTACCCCCAGACGCTGGCCAGCAGCTCCTCCCGGGTGAAGACCCGGCCCGGCCGGCCCATCAGGTGGGCGAGCAGGTCGAACTCGGTCGAGGTGAGCTGCACCGGGTCGCCGGCCACGGTGACCTGCCGGCGTACCGGATCGAGGGTGACCGGGCCGACCACCCGGGGTTGCTCGGCGGCGTCCGGCGCGCCGCCGGTGCGGCGCAGCACCGCACGGATCCGGGCGACCAGCTCGCGCGGGCTGAACGGCTTGGTCACGTAGTCGTCGGCGCCGAGTTCCAGCCCGACGATCCGGTCCACCTCGTCGTCCCGGGCGGTCAGGAAGATCACCGGCGTCCAGTCCCCGGCCGCGCGTAGCCGGCGGCAGACCTCGGTGCCGGGCAGGCCGGGCAGGGCGATGTCCAGTACGCAGGCGACCGGCCGCAGTCGGCGGGCCGCGGCGAGTCCGGCGTCGCCGTCGTGTTCGACGTGTACGCCGTAGCCGTCCCGGGTCAGATAGAGCCGGACCAGGTCGGCGATGGACCGTTCGTCCTCGACCACCAGGACGAGGCCCCGGTGCGGGGAGGTGCCGGGTTGCGCGGTGTCGACGGCCACCGGCCAATGATGTCCGATCGCCGGCCCGGTGCCCCCGCCGGCAACGTTCGGATCCGGTACGGGTCCGCCGTGGCCCGTCGGGACGCTGGTCGAGCGGCCGGCCCGGCCGGCGACCGTGGTGCTGACCGGCGGCTCAGACGGCGACGACGGGGCTCAGTCGCGGGGCGCGGGCCGGGACGGTCAGCCGGGCCGGCGGGGTCGCCGCCGCCACCGTCGGGACCGGGTGCTGGTGCGGGCTGCCGGGCACGGCCGGGCGGTCGAGGGGTACGGCGGGGTCCGCCACCCGGGACCGGGCCGCCATCTTCGGCCGGAACACCTGGCTGAACAGGGCGTCGAGCTGCCACATCTGGCTGGGCCGGTCGGCCCGGATCAGAAACCGCTCGCGTACGCCGTCGACGGCGGTCGCGGCCAGCTCGACCATCGAGGCTCGGGGGTCGGGGTTCCAGGCGACGTTGTTGAGGTGCCGCAGCTCGGTGTTGAGGTGCAGCCGCAGCCGGTGCAGCAGCCGGGTCTGCTCGGTCACCACCAGCCGGCGGGTGGTGAGCAGCAGCAGGCAGCCGTTCGCGGGCTGTTCCGGACGGGTACACCGGGTCACCAGTACCGTGACGTCGCCGGCCGGTACGCAGTTGCGCAGCACCGGCAGGTGCCGACTCACCGTCGGGCTGGCCACCCCGGTCTCGGCGGCGGCCGGCAGAAACGTTCGACAGAACACATCCACGCCTTTTCCAACGAGATCCGGCCGGGGATGACGCGGCCGAGGCATGGATGAGAATGAAATTATAGAAGTTCCACGATGGTTGCGTTGGCCATTCCGCCGCCCTCGCACATCGTCTGGAGGCCGTACCGGAGGCCGTGGTCGCGCATGTGGTGCAGCATCGTGGTCATGATCCGGGCACCGGAGCCGCCGAGCGGGTGACCGAGGGCGATCGCCCCGCCCCGGGGGTTGAGCCGGGCCGGGTCCGCCTCGGTCTCGGCCATCCAGGCGAGCGGCACCGGGGCGAACGCCTCGTTGACCTCGTACACTCCGATCTCCTCGATGCCGAGCCCGGCCCGGCGCAGCGCCCTGGCGGTGGCCGGGATGGGTGCGGTGAGCATCAGCACCGGGTCGTCGGCGGTGACCACGGCGGTGTGGATCCGGGCCAGCGGTCGCAGGCCGTTGCGCCGGGCCCACTCGGCGGTGGTCACCGCGAGCGCGGCGGCACCGTCGGAGATCTGCGAGGCGGAGCCGGCGGTGACCACCCCGTCGGCCCGGAACGGGGTTTTCAGCCCGGCCAGCCGCTCCAGGCTCGTGTCCCGGCGGATTCCCTCGTCGGCGTGCACCTTGGCACCGTCCGGTACGACCACCGGGACGATCTCCGCGGCGAAGGCACCGGCGTCCTGGGCGGCGGCCGCCTTCTCGTGACTGGCCAGCGCGTACTCGTCGAGCTGCCGTCGGGTCAGCCCCCACCGCTGGGCGATCAACTCCGCGCCGACGCCCTGGTTGAACGGCACCGGATCGTCGGCGGCGAAGCCGGGCGTGCCCCGGTAGCGGTCCCGGACCAGGTCGCCGTAGGGCAGGCCGGTGCCGGTCGAGCCGCCGGGGGCGATGCTGCTGCCCATCGGCACCCGGGTCATCGACTCCACGCCGCCGGCGACCACCAGGTCGGCCTGGCCGGAGGCGACCGCCGCCGCCGCGAAGTGCAGCGCCTGCTGGCTCGACCCGCACTGCCGGTCGAGCGTGGTGCCGGGCACCGACTCCGGCCAGCCGGCGGCGAGTACGGCGTTGCGGCCGACGTTCCAGGCCTGCTCGCCGACCTGGGAGACGCACCCCCAGATCACGTCGTCCACCTGCGCCGGGTCCAGTCCGGCACGTTCGGCGAGCGCCGTGAGCACCCGCGCCGACAGGTCGACCGGATGTACGGCGCCGAGTGCTCCGCCGCGCCGCCCGACCGGGGTGCGTACCGCACCGACGATGACCGCGTCCGCCATGTCTACTCCCCAGTAACTTGGCTACCCTCGATACTACGTCGTCGCCGGCCGCCCTCCCGAAGAGGTCCCGCCCGCCCCCGAAGAGGTCCCGCCCGGCCGCACCGGTGGCCCGGTGACCGAACCCCGGACGGTCGACCCGGCAGCGGAACCGGCGGCGGTGGCATCCTGGACGCGTGCACTCCGAACCGGACACTTCCGTACGGCACTGGCGGGTCGAGACCGCGCTGCCGGTGTGCAAGCTCGGCGTCGCCGCCCTCTTCGTGGCGCTCGGCGTCCTCTTCGCCGACGGCGACCCGGTACGCCTCGGCGCCGGACTGCTGGTCGGGGCGGTCCTGCTCGGCTGGGGCGTACGGGACCTGGTGGCACCGGTCCGGCTCGCGGTGGACCCCGGCGGGGTCACCGTGATCCAGGGCTTCGCCGGCCGGCGGCACATCCCGTGGTCGGAGATCGACCGGATCACCGTGGACACCCGGTCCCGCCTCGGACTGTCGACCGAGACGCTGGAGATCGACCGGGGCGCCTCGCTGCACCTGTTCAGCCGGTACGACCTCGGGGTCGCGCCGCGCGAGGTGGCCGAGGTGCTGCACGCCGTACGCCCGGGTGGCCCGTCCGGCGGTGGCCCGGCGTACTGAGCCGCCGGGCCGACCGGGTCAGGCGAGCAGGGCGGCGGACTGCATCAGGGTCAGCCCGGCCAGCACCAGGCCGATCAGCGCACCGCCGCCGATCTGGAAGAGCGTGCGGCGGGACCGGGGTGCGTAGGCGAGCACCACGGCCATCGCCGCGCCGGCGGTCAGCCCGCCCAGGTGGCCGGCGATGGAGATCCCGGGTACGGCGAAGGTGAAGACCAGGTTGATCACGAGGATCGGGATCACCGACGAGGTGTCCCGACCCAGCCGACGCATGATCACGAAGAGCGCGGCAAAGAGCCCGAAGATCGCGGTCGACGCGCCGACCGTCCTGGCCTGCGGCACGCTGAACAGGTATGCCGCGACGTTGCCGCCGAACCCGGCGACCAGGTAGAGCGCCAGGAACCGCAGCGGCCCGAGGGTGGCCTCCAGGGAGCGGCCCAGCACCCAGAGCGCCCACATGTTCATCAACAGGTGCAGCAGCCCGTAGTGCAGGAACATCGCGGTGAAGAGCCGGTAGTACTCACCGGCCGCGATGCCCTCCTCGACGCCGAACGGGCCGACCCGGTCCAGGCCGAGCACGGCACCCCAGTCGGTCAGCGGCGTCGCACCGCCGAGCAGGCCGCCGAAGCCGGCCCCGGCCACCGCGTCGCCGCCCCGGGCGGTGTAGATGGAGAGCAGGATCAACGCGACGTTGATCGCGATCAGCGCCTTGGTGACGTAGCCGCGGTGGCCGGCGGCACCGCCACCGAAGACGGTGCGCGCCGGCCGCTGCCCGCGGCGACCCACCGCGACGCACTCCGGGCACTGGTGCCCGACCGATGCCTCCCGCATGCAGTCCGGGCAGATCGGCCGGTCGCACCGGGTGCACCGGACGTAGGTCTCCCGGGACGGGTGGCGGTAGCAGACCGGCGTGGTCGGCGGAGACTCGCTCATGCCGGCACTCCGCGCAGCCGCGCGCCGGTATCAGACGCGTCGACGCGCAGCCGCCTGATCCGCTCGCTCATGCCGGATCCCCGCCGCGCCCGTTCATTCCCGACCTCCGCCCGCTACGAGTCATGCAGGCAAAGGTACCCGGGATCGACGTCAGCCGTCCTTACGCTCGATCTCGACGCGCTCGATGACCACATCCTGGAGCGGTCGGTCCTGGGCGCCGGTCGGGGCGTTGGCGATCGAGTCGACGACCTTCGCCGACTCCTCGTCCGCGACCTGGCCGAAGATGGTGTGCCGGTTGTTCAGGTGCGGGGTCGGCGCGACGGTGATGAAGAACTGCGACCCGTTGGTGCCCGGCCCGGCGTTCGCCATCGCCAGCAGGTAGGGCCGGTCGAACCGCAGGTCCGGGTGGAACTCGTCGGCGAAGTTGTAACCGGGACCACCCCGGCCGGTGCCGGTCGGGTCACCCATCTGGATCATGAATCCGCTGATCACCCGGTGCGAGATGGTGCCGTCGTAGTACGGCCCGCTGCCCGGCTGGCCGGTGCGCGGGTCGGTGTACTGCCGGGTTCCCTCGGCGAGTTCGACGAAGTTCCGCACCGTCTTCGGGGCGTGGTTGGGAAACAACTCCAGCCGGATCGGACCGGCGTTGGTGTGCAGGGTTGCGTAGGCGGCCTCGGCCACGGGTACTCCTCGCTCGACAGGCCGCCGGCCGCGAGGTGCCGGCCGGCGGGGCGGTCCGCCGGCCAGGAGGCGCAGGCCGGCGCTGGTAGGTGGTTCTATGCGGATCCTCCCATGTGCCCGTTCTGGCAGTGCGGGCGCATCCGAGGGTGCAGGATGACTGGGGAACAACACCCAAGGAGGTGGGGACCGGTGTTTGGATTCGGGGGGCGCAGATCCCACAGGAAGCTCGTCAAGGCCGAACTGGGCGAGAGCTTCGATCACCTGATGCGCGCGGCCACCCACGCGGCGTCCGGGGTCGGGGCAACGGTGGGACCGCGGGCGTACGCCGCCCAGGCCTATCTCGCGCCGACGGCGACCAGGGTGCGGGCGACGGCGTCGGACGGCTGGGAGTCGGCGATGACCAGGTTCGCGCCGCTGGCGACGGCCGCCACGGACGGCGCCCGCCAGGCCGGCTCGGTCGCCCGTAAGGCGAGGTCGAAGAAGATGAGAGCGATGCGGAAGAAGAACTCGATGATGCGTCGACGCTGGCCGGTCCTGACCGGGCTGTTGGTCGCGGGGGCGGTGGCCGGCGCCATGGGCGCGGTCGTGGTGCGGCGACGCGGGCAGCGCCCGTGGGACGAGTACGACCCGGCGGCCACGCTGGACGCCGTACGCGACGACGCCGCCACGATCATGGACAGCTCGGCCGGCGGCACGACCCGGGAGACCACCGGGGACAAGTCCGTGCCGACGGAGAAGGTGAAGGACCGTACGGCGACGGCCGGCGAGAAGATCTCGACCGGGCCGATCACCGACGGGGCCCGGAAGGTGTCGACGAAGAGCGGCGACCGGTCCGACGGGTTGCTCGGTACGGCCGCGTCCCGCAACAGCGGCAACTGAGCGGCGACCGCGGGTCGACGTTCGGGGACCGTCACGGCGGTGTGGGGCCGGAAGCGCCCCGCGCCGCCGTGACCGTCTCCGGCGGCGGGCTCAGAGCCAGCGGTTGCGGCGGAACCAGCGGTAGAGGCCGAGCGAGATCGCCAGCATCAGCGCGAGTACCACCGGATAGCCGTACTTCCAGCCGGTCTCCGGCATGAAGTCGAAGTTCATCCCGTAGATGCCGGCGATGGCGGTCCAGACCGCGGCGATCGCGGCCCAGGCAGCGATCTTGCGCATGTCGTTGTTCTGGTCGACCGTCACCTGGGCCAGCCGGGCCTGGAGGATCGAGTTGAGCAGGTCGTCGTAGGAGTTGACCTGCTCGACCGTGCGGGTCAGGTGGTCCTGCACGTCCCGGAAGTAGCGCCGGATCTCCTTGGGGATCTCCCGGTTGACCTGGGCGGTCAGCGTCATCATCGGCCGTTGCAGCGGCACGACCGCCCGCTTGAACTCGACGAGTTCCCGCTTCATCTGGTAGATCCGCTGGATCCGGCCGTGCGCCTGCCGGGCGAAGACCTCGCCTTCGAGTATGTCCAGGTCGTCGCCGACCTGGTCGGTCACCTCCAGGTAGATGTCCACCACCCGGTCCATCACGGCGTACGCCACCGCCCACGGTCCCTGGCGGAGGATCTCCTGCCGGGCCTCCAGCTCGGAGCGGACCGGTGCCAGCCGGCAGGCGTCCCCGTGCCGGACGGTGAGCACGAAGTTCGGCCCGATGAAGAGCATCATCTGGCCGGTCTCGATCACGTCGGAGTTCTCGGTCAGCTCGCCGTGCCGGACATACCGGACGGTACGCAGCACCAGGAAGCTGACCTCGCCGAAGCGCTCCAGCTTGGGGCGCTGCTCCGCCTTGACGGCATCCTCGACGGCGAGTTCGTGCAGCCCGTACGCGGCCGCGATGCCGGCCATCTCGGCCTGGCTCGGCTCGTGCACGCCCAGCCAGACGAAGGCGCCGGGCTGCTGCCGCGCCGCGTCCAGCGCCTCGGCGTAGCCCGTCTGCCCCGGCTGGCGTACCCCGTCGACGTAGAGCCCGCAGTCGACGATGCCCAGCCCGTCCGGCCGGGAGTCGGTCGGGGTCCGCCCTCCACCGGCCTCGGTGCTCAACATCCGGGTCACCGCCGCCCGGACCGGCGCCGTCCAGGCCCGGGGTCTCGGTCGGCTGTTCCCACTGACCGCCACTCGGTCGGAATCGGTTTGATCCGGCATCGCCACCGCCCCCTTTCGGCCCGTTCGGGTGCGCGTTGCAGCGTACGCCGCCGATGCTCGGCACCGGACATGTCGCGGATCACCCCTGGTGGCGCCGCCGGTGGCGGCACGGCCCCCTGGATGGCGCGGTGAAAAAGTGGCGCCGGGTGGACCGTCCACGTCGGGGGGTAAGGTGCGGACGGCCCACCCGGCGCCGTGGGGGCGGGGGTTCTGCTCGTGGGCGCCAGCCACGGCCGGAGACTCGCCGTCCGGTGCCGGAACGGGCCGCCTCCACGCGAGTGGCGCTCGCAGCATTGTGGGCCGGCTACCGGCACGTAGGAAGCCCCGAATTCGCCATCCGCCACTATTGTCAGATATCTGACAGAAGGTTCCCCTGAAGGGCCTGGTCAGCTAAGCGGCGGTTACTCCCGCACCGCCCGTACCGCGTCGGCGAGCCGGCGGACCCCCTCCTCGATCTGGTCGGTGGTGACCCCGGAGTACGCCAGCCGCAGCGCGTGCCGACCCCCCTCGACCAGGAAGTCGCTGCCCTTGACCACCGTGACGCCCCGCTCGGCCGCCGCCGGTGCCAGCCGGTCCACGTGCACGTTCTGCGGCAGCTCGATCCAGAGGAAGTAGCCGCCGTTCGGCTCGGTGAACCGGGCGTCCGGGATGTGCTCCCGCAGCGACGCGGCCAGCGTGGCGGCCCGCTCACCGAGGGCGGTGCTGACGGTCCGGATCGAGCGCTCCAGGTCGCCGTTGACGCAGAACTGGTGCACGATCCCCTGCGCCACCAGGCCGGGCGAGATGTAGAGGTTGGTCGCCTCCTTGGCGATGTGGGCGATCAGCCGCGCCGGCCCGACCAGGTAGCCGACCCGGACCCCCGGGCAGACCGTCTTGGTGAAGCTGGAGGCGTGCACCACGGTGCCCTCCCGGTCCAGCGAGAGCATCGAGGGCAGCGGCTCGCCCCGGAACCGGACGTCCGCGTACGGGTCGTCCTCGAAGATCGTGAAGTCGTACTCGGCGGCGAGGTCGAGCAGGGCCTGCCGCTTCTCCTGCGACAGGGTCACCCCGGCCGGGTTCTGGAAGTTGGGGATGATGTGCGCCAGCTTCGGGCGTACCCCGGATTCGAGCAGTTTGCCCAGCTCGTCGGTGTCGATCCCGTCCGGCTGGATGGTGACCGGGTGCAGCTCGGCGCCCTGTCGTTGCAGGTTGAGCAGGGTCCGGTCGTAGGTCGGCCGCTCCACCACCACCGGGTCGCCGGAACGCACCAGGTGCTGGAAGAGGAAGGCGTCCGCCTGGAGCGATCCGTTGGTGACGAGAACCTGGTCGACCTCGACGCCATGCTTGTCGGCGATCCACTTCCGCAGGGGCGGGTATCCGACGGATGTCCCGTACCCGGTGATGCCGGCCGGATCGGCGTCGAAGGCGCGTACGGCCGCAGCCTTCAGCCCCTCGATATCGACGATGTCCAGCGACGGCGCCCCACGGGCGAAGGAGATCAGCTGCTCGACAGTCATGACTACCCAGCGTACGGGCGCCGCCAGCGTCCCGGGCGGAGGCACGACAATGTCCGTATCTTGGACGGCTGAAACCGCCGGGCGGGCGATCCGCCGGGTTGTGGCCGATGGCGACGGCCGCCGGACGGGAGACTCCGGTCAGATCGAGGCGACCGCCGGGGCGCCGACCCAGACCCGGACGATGTCCCGGACCGAGATCATCCCGACCACCTCGTCGTCGTCCAGCACCACCAGGTGCCGGAAACCGCCCCTGGACATCGCCTCGGCCGCCTCGTGCACGGTCCAGTCCGGTCCGGCGTAGACCACCTCCGGGGTGAGGTGCGCGGCGGTCCGTTCGACATCGACGTCGAGGCCGGCGCCGACCGCCTTCAGCACGTCACGTTCGGTCATGATGCCGACGCCCTCGGAGTCGGGGTCGACGACGACGGCGGAACCGACGCCGCGCTGCGCCATCATCTCGGCGGCCTGCCGGAGGGTGTGCTCGGGACCGACTATCAGGACATCGCCGGACATCGCTTCACGTACCCGCATCACTCATCACATCCCTGGGACGGGGACACCGGTCAGGGACAGACTGGACGCTCCCCGGGGGAACCACAAGCGGCGGTGTGGGCGGCGAGACCGGGGTGGCTAGTCTCGACCCGTGTCCACAGAGCCCCTACGCTGCGCCGGAGCCCTGATCGTCGACGACGAGGGCCGGATCTTCTTCCAGCGAAGGTCCCCCAACCGGAAGCTCTTTCCCAACACCTGGGACATCGTCGGTGGTCACCTCGAAACCGGCGAGACGGTCGAGGAGGCGCTGTTCCGTGAGGTCACCGAGGAGACCGGCTGGACGGTCTCGCTGGTGCTGGGCACGGTCGGCGAATACCGCTACACCCCCGACGACGGCATCGAGCGGATCGAGACCGACTACCTGGTCCGGGTCGACGGCGACCTCACCCGTCCCCGGCTGGAGGCCGGCAAGCACACCGAGTTCCGCTGGCTCGCCGAGGACGAGATCGCACTGCTCGACGAGCACCGCGACGTCAACGACGGGCTGATCCGGCGGATCGCGGAGGACGGTTTCCGCGCCCTGCACCTGATCGGCCTGTGAACGACTCCGTCCCGCTCGCCCCGCACCAGGCCGCCGCGCTGGTCTGGCCGGCAGTCGACCGGGTCTTCCGCGGTGTCATGGCGACCGCCCGGGTGCGGGGTGGTGCCGAGCTGGTCCAGAGCTACGGCGGCCCGGCCGCGACCGGCTTCCTGATCGACTTCCGGACCAGGCTCGCGGCCCCCGGCGGCACCATCGACAGCGTCGGGCTGGCCGCCCTCCTCCGCTACGGCGACCCGGCCGAATGCCAGCGCGTGCTGGACAAGCAGGTCGCGCACGGGATGCTGCACCGGCAGCCGGACGGCGGCATCCTGGCCACCGAACGCGGCCGGGCCTTCCTGGCCGAGCTCGCCGAGGTGCACGCCGAGGTGACCGGCGAACTCTGGGCGGCACATCCCGAACGGGTACGCCGGCTCGTCGGCACCCTCGGTCTGCTGCTCTCCGCCGCGCTCGACGAACTGCGTCCCGCCCAGATCCCGGCAACCGGCGTCGGGCAGGGTCACCTGCCACCCGCTCCGGTCGAGACCGGCCCGGTCGAGGGGCCGACCGACGGACGGGCCTTCGAGGCGATGGCACCGCCGTACGAGCCGGACGGCAGCCCGCCGGGCGTACTGCTGCTCAACCGGCTCGGCACGCTGCGCTACCACCGGGCCGACGCGCACGCCGCCGCCTGGCAGGCCGCCGGGCACACCGCCCGGAGCATCGCCGAACTCGCGGCCGGGCCGGAACGGATCGCCATCGAGCTGGAGACGGACCGCCGGGCGGCCGGCCCGTACGCCGTACTGACCCCGGCGGAGCGGCTGCGGCTCCTCGCCGACCTGGCCGCACTGCCCGGCTGACCTCCCCCGGTCCGGTAACCGCCCGCCTGGGCGGTTTCCACCCGGGCACCCGCCGTCGCATCGACATGGGTTGGCCCGGCGTTCTCCGGGAATTCGTACTCCGGACACGCGGCGCTATCCTCCCTGCGTCGGACGTGTCGCGAGGAAGGACCCGGAATGATCGGTGTGGTACTGGCCGCGGGGGCGGGTCGCCGGCTGCGGCCGTACACGGACACCCTGCCCAAGGCGCTCATTCCGGTCGACGGCGAAACCACGATCCTCGACATCGCGCTGCGCAACCTGGCCGAGGTCGGGCTGACCGACGTGACCGTGGTGGTCGGGTACGCCGCCGAAGCGGTCGAGTCCCGCCAGGCCGACCTCCAGAGCCGGTACGGGGTGCGGCTCACCCTGGTGCACAACGACAAGGCCGAGGAGTGGAACAACGCGTACTCGCTCTGGCTGGCCCGGGAGCACTTCGCCCAGGGCGCACTGCTGGTCAACGGCGACACCGTGCACCCCGTCGACGTGGAGAAGACCCTGCTCGCCCGGCGCGGCCCCGGCATCCTGCTCGCGGTCGACACCGTGAAGAAGCTCGCCGAGGAGGAGATGAAGACCGTCTTCGACGACTCCGGCCAGCTCGTCCGGATCAGCAAGCTGATGGACCCGGCGCAGGCGTACGGGGAGTACATCGGGGCGACCGTGATCGAGTCCCGGGTCGCCGGTGAGCTGGCCGACGCCCTGGAGGCGACCTGGCGGCGCGACCCGAACCTCTACTACGAGGACGGCTACCAGGAGTTCGCCCAGCGCGGCGGCGAGGTGCGGGCGGCACCCATCGGCGACCTGCCGTGGGTCGAGGTCGACAACCACGAGGACCTGGCCCGAGCCCGGGAGATCGCATGCCACTACTAGCCCGTACCGTCAACACCCCGCTGGTGATCGACGTGCGCCGCGGCGCGGTCGCGGACCTCGGCGCGCTGCTGGCCGACCGGCGCATCTCGGCCGGCGGCGAGGTGGCGGTGGTGGTCGGCCCCGGGCAGGGCGAGCGGATCGCCGAGCTCTGCCGGCCCGGCCTCGGCAACGCCGACGTCTTCACGGTGACCGGCGGCACCCTGGACGCCGCCCAGGAACTCGGCGAGCACCTGCACCGCCGCTCCTACGACGCGGTGGTCGGGATCGGCGGCGGCAAGACCATCGACACCGCCAAGTGGGCCGCCTCGCGCTACGGCATCCCGATGGTGACCGTGGCGACCAGCCTGGCGCACGACGGGATCGCCTCGCCGACCGCCTCGCTCGACCACGACGGCGGCAAGGGCTCCTACGGGGTGCACATCCCGATCGCCATCGTGGTCGACCTCGACTTCGTGGAGAACGGCCCGGACCGGCAGACCCAGGCCGGCATCGGGGACGCGCTGAGCAACCTCAGCGCGATCGCCGACTGGGAGCTGGCCCATCGGGTACGCGCCGAGCCGATCGACGGGCTCGCCGTCACGCTGGCCCGCTCCGGCGCCGAGGCGCTGCTCAACCACCCCGGAAAGATCACCGACGACGCCTTCCTCACCACCCTGGCCGAGGCGCTGATCCTGGGTGGGATCGCCTCCTCGATCTGCGGGTCGAGCCGGCCGGCCAGCGGCGGCTGCCACGAGATCTCGCACGCGCTGGACCGGCTCAACCCGGGTACCGGCTCGCACGGCGAGCAGGTCGGGCTCGGTGCCCTCTTCTGCACTTTCCTCCGCGGCGACCTGGAGCGGTTCGGCCAGCTCGCCTCCTGCCTGCACCGGCACGGCCTGCCCACCACCCCGGCCGAGCTGGGGTTGACCGACGAGGAGTTCGTGGCCGCCGTCCACTATGCCCCGCGTACCCGGCCGGACCGGTACACGATCCTGGAACACCTCGACCTGCCTCCTGCCGCGATCGGTGAACGGCTGGCAAACTACGTCGATGCAATCCGTGAACATCTCGGCTGACCCGGTGTCCCCGCCCACCACCGCCGACTTCTACCGGGTCAACCGGGGTGGTGGGCTGTTCAGCGAGGCGATCAGCCAGCGGATCGGTGCCGCCCTGGCCCTGGCAGCGCACCGGACCGGCCTGCCACCCACCGCGCTGACCATGGCCAACCTGGTGCTCGGGCTGGCGGTCTCGGTGACCGTGGTGACCCTGGCCGGGCCGGTCGCCGCCGGGGACGTGCCGGCCTGGGCGGTCGGGCTCGCCGCGCTGCTCGGCTGGCAGCTGGCGTACGCCCTGGACTGCGCCGACGGGCAGCTCGCCCGGGTCACCGGCCAGGGCAGCCCGGCCGGCGCCCGGGTCGACATCCTCTGTGACGTGGCGGCACAGATCGCGCTGGTCACCGCGCTTTCGGCGACGGCGGTGGCGCAGCGGCCCTCGGCGCCGATCTGGCTGGTCGCGGCCTTCGCCGGCACCTGGATGGTCAACCTGGTGACCTCGGTGATGGCGGCCGGCCCGAACGCGGCCAGCATGGTCACCTCGACCTCGCTGCCGGTACGGCTGGTGAAGCTGATCCGCGACTACGGTGCGGTGATCTTCGTGGCCGGGCTGGTGCTGACCGTCGTGCCGGAGTGGACGACCTGGCTGGTCGCCGCGTTCACGATCGTCAACGGCGGCTTCCTGCTGGCCAGCATCGCCTTCTCCGCCCGCGCCTCACTCCGCTGACTCCCGACCGGCGCTGACTCCCGGCCGGCGGGCGGGTCAGCGCTGGGCCATCCCGGCGTAGACGTCCAGGAGCTGCTTGGTGACCACGTCCGGGTGGAAGGTCCGCTCGTAGCGGGATCGGGCCAGCGGGGCGACGGCGGCGGCCGCCTCCCGGGCGGCGGGCAGCGCCCCGGCCAGCGCGGCCGGGTCGGCCGGTACCAGCCAGCCGGCCGCACCGGCCGGGTCGTCCGCGCCGACCAGGTACGGGATGCCGCCGAGCGCGGTACCCAGCACCGGGCGGCCGGCGGCCAGCGCCTCGATCACCACGGTCGGCAGCACGTCGTGCCAGGTCGGTACGGCCAGCACCACGGCGGTGGCCCGGAGCGCGGCGGCCACCCCGGCCCGGTCCAGCGGGCCGAGGAACTCGACGTCGGCGCGTTCGGCCGCCGCCGCCTCGGCCAGCGGCCGCAGCTCGCCGTCCCCGGCGATCCGCAGCGGCCCGAGCGCGCCGTCCGGCTGCCGGCGCCAGGCGTCGAGCAGCAGCCCGACCCCCTTCTCCGGGGAGAGCCGGCCGAAGAAGAGGAAGCCCTCGCCGAGCGGGGCCGGCACACCCGGGTCCGGGATGCCGTTCGGCTTGACCACGATCCGGTCGGCCGGGATGCCGTAGTCGCGCAGGTGCGCGGCGATCCCGGAGGTGAGCGCGATGTAGCGGTCCACCGAGCGCCAGGTCGGCCGGTGTACGGCCAGGGTGGTCGCCATCAGCGCGCTCTGCGCCCGGGAGCCCCGGTAGCAGCGGTGCACGATCGCCGGCACGCCGAGCGCCCGGCCCCGGCAGTCCTGGCAGATCTTGCCGTCCCGGAAGTAGAGCCCGGAGGAGCAGACCTGCCGGTAGTTGTGCACCGTCTGCACCACCGGCACCCCGTGCCGGTGCGCGGTCCGGACGACCCAGGGCGAGAGCAGCGGGTACGGGTTGTGCAGGTGCAGTACGTCCGGCCGGTGCTCGGTGATCAGCCGGCTCAGCTCCTGCTGCGCCTTCGGCGCGTAGATCGGCGAGATCGGCAGCAGCGCCCTGGCGGCCGGGGAGAACTCCGCGATCTCGTCGGAACTGCGCAGGAAGGGATGGACGGTCACCCCGGCGGCCCGGAGCTGGATGATCTCCTGGTCGACGATGGTGTTCTCGCCGGACGGCTGCGCCTCGCGGTAGCGGTTGTGCGCCACGATCACCTGCACGCCGGTCGCTCCTCCTCCATGATCGCGTCCTCCCCGTTCCGCGCGTTCCGCGCGTGGCCGGGATTGAACGCTACCGTTTATGTCGTGCCCGAGTTACCTGAGGTGGAGGCGCTCGCCGGTTACCTGCGCGAGCGGGCGGTCGGCCGGCGGGTCGACCGGATCGAGGTCGCGGCGATCAGCGCCCTGAAGACGTACGACCCGGCGCCGACGGCGGCCGCCGGGCGGGAGGTCGTGGACGCGGGCCGGCACGGCAAGTTCCTCGACGTGACGCTGGCCGGTGACGGCGGGCCGGAGCTGCACCTGGTGACCCACCTGGCCCGGGCCGGCTGGCTGCACTACCGGGAGTCGTTCAACTCGGCGGTGCCGCTCAAGCCCGGCAAGGGCCCGATCGCGCTGCGGGTACGCCTCGACGACGGGTCCGGTTTCGACCTGACCGAGGCCGGTACGCAGAAGAAGCTCGCCGTCTACCTGGTGACCGATCCGACCCAGGTGCCCGGGGTGTCCCGGCTCGGGCCGGACGCGCTCGCCGCCGACCTGCCCACCTTCGCCGAGCGGCTGCGCGGCCGGAAGGGCCAGGTGAAGGGCGTGCTCACCGACCAGGAGGTGCTGGCCGGGGTCGGCAACGCGTACTCGGACGAGATCCTGCACACGGCGAAGCTGTCGCCGTTCGCGCTGACCAACCGGCTCACCGACGCGCAGATGGCGGCGCTGCACGAGGCGACCCGGCAGGTGCTCGGCGATGCCGTGGAGCGGTCGCTGGGGCAGCGGGCGGCGGAGCTGAAGGGGGAGAAGCGGGCCGGGTTGCGGGTGCACGCCCGGACCGGGCTGCCCTGTCCGGTCTGTGGCGACACGATCCGTGAGGTGTCGTTCGCCGACTCCAGCCTCCAGTACTGCCCGAGGTGCCAGACCGGCGGCAAGCCGCTCGCCGACCGCCGCCTCTCCCGGCTGGTGCGTTGACGCGTTGAGTGATCGGGTTCGCCCGCTGCGTGGTCGTGCTTGTAGGTTGAGCGATCCTGCTTGTACGTTAAGTGATCCCGGCTCGTACACCGGGTCAAAAACGCCCACTGGGCAAGAAACCGGCAACCGCCGGGCTCTACCGCCACGGTTGTCCGTCGGTATAGTGACCCCGGTCTGCGACTCCGCGGCCTCCGGACCGAATGAGGATCGGGGCCTGCATGGGAGAGACTGAGACGGTGGGCGACCCGAGCCCTTACGGCAAATGGGCGGCACGTGTCACGCGGGAGGACGTGGGTGAGGTGACGACAAGCCTCCAGCGCCCGGTAGGCAGCGGCCGACCGAGTACTCTGCGTCACGTCGACAGCTTCGAGATCCAGCCACCGACCACTCCGCAGACGAACGGGGTACCCCGCTCGGCGTGGGCGCGGGCGCGGCGGCGGGTCTCCCGTTGGCACCGGCCCTACATCGCGATCCTGCTGCTGCTCGACTTCGGGGCGGCGGTGCTGGCGAGCTGGACCGCGATCCAGTGGTTCGACCAGGCGGCGGCCGGCTTCACCGACGCGGACAAGGACCCCACCTGGTTCCACACCGTCTCCTATCTGCTGCTCCCGCTCGGCTGGCTGATCGTGCTCTGGGCCAACGGCGCCTACGACCGCCGCTACCTGGGGCTCGGCACCGACGAGTTCAAGCGGGTCACCCGGGCCGGGGTGGCGGTCGCGGCCAGCGTCTCGTTCCTGGCCTTCGCCACCAAGACCGACCTGTCCCGGTGGACCGTCGGCACCGCGCTGCTCGGCACCCTGCTGCTGGTGCTCCTCGCCCGCTCCGCCGCCCGCCTGCTGCTGCACACCGTGCGACGCCGCGCCGGCCAGGCCGCGCAGCGGATCGTGCTGGTCGGCACCCTGCCGGAGGCGCTGGAGGTCTACACGGCGATCAACCGGGTGCCGGCGGCCGGGCTGATCCCGGTGGCGATCCACCTCACTGACGGTTACGCCGCGGCCCGGGGGATCGAGACGCCGATCCCGGTCTACGCCGGCCGGGACATCCTCTCGCTGGTCCGCGAGGTCGGCGGTGACACCATCGCGGTCTGCGGCTCGGCCAGCACCGAGCCCGGCGAGCTGCGCCGGCTGGCCTGGCAGTTGGAGGGCTCCGGCGTCGACCTGATCGTGGCACCGCAGCTCACCGACATCGCCGGCCCCCGGGTGCACATCCGGCCGATCGAGGGCCTGCCGTTGCTGCACGTCGAGGAGCCGACCCTCTCCGGCCCGGCGCTGCTGGCGAAGAACCTGCTCGACCGGTTCGCCGCCGGGCTGGGGCTGCTGCTGCTGGTCCCGCTCTTCGCCGCGATCGCGATCGCGATCCGGATCTCCGACCCCGGCCCGGTCTTCTTCCGGCAGCCCCGGGTCGGGCACGAGGGCCGGACGTTCCGGGTCTGGAAGTTCCGGACCATGTACGTCGACGCCGAGCAGCGGCTCGCCAGCCTGGTCGACCAGAACGAGACCGACGGCATGCTGTTCAAGATCAAGGAGGATCCCCGGGTCTTCCCGGCCGGGCGGTTCCTCCGGGCCAGCTCGCTCGACGAGCTGCCCCAGTTGATCAACGTGCTCTGGGGCGAGATGTCCCTGGTCGGTCCCCGCCCGCTCCCCGCCGACGACGGCGACTTCCTCGGCGACGTACGGCGCCGGCTGCTCGTCCGGCCCGGCATCACCGGGCTGTGGCAGGTCTCCGGCCGCTCCGACCTCTCCTGGGACGAGGCGGTCCGGCTGGACCTCTACTACGTCGACAACTGGTCGCTGGCGTACGACCTGAGCATCCTGTGGCGGACCGTCGGGGTGGTACTGGCCCGCAAGGGCGCGTACTAGCCGACATCGGGACCGGCCGGTGACGGATCCGGCCGGATCGGTGGCTTGGCGAACCGGTCGACCAACCGTCAGGATCTCTGGGTGGGGTGGCCCAACCTGTCCACGGCGGTCGCCGTGGTGGCGATGATCAGTGCGTTGGCGGCTGCCCTCTTCGCCGTCGTCCGGCTGCGGGCCCGGCAGGGCATCGCCACCGCCACCCAGCGGGCCACCTACGACGTACTGCACACCGCCGGGCTGGCCGCCGAGCCGCTGCGCGCCGGACTCACCCCGGCCGGCGCGGCCAAGGCGGTACGCCACCTGCGTACCCTGGTCGGCTCCGCCGGGCTCGCGCTGGCCGACCGGGACCGGCTGCTCGCCCTCGACGGGCGCGGCGGCCACCACGGCGAGCAGCTCCTCGCCGCCGCCGCCAACACCATCCGGACCCGGCGGTCGACCGTGCTCGGCGAGTCGGAGCTGCGCTGCGACCGGGTCGACTGCCCGGTCCGGGGCGCGGTGATCGCACCGCTGACCGGCCCCGACGGGCGGGTCGGCGCGGCGCTGGTGGCGATCGCCGACGCCCAGCCGGCTCCCGGGCTGGTGCAGGCCGCCCTGGAGACCGCGCACTGGGCCGGCGCCCAACTCGCGCTCGCCGAGCTCGACTCGTCCCGGGAGCGGCTGGCCCGGGCCGAGGTACGCGCGCTGCGGGCCCAGATCAGCCCGCACTTCATCTACAACGCGCTGACCGCGATCGGTTCGTTCGTCCGGACCGACCCGGAGCGGGCCCGGGAACTGATCCTGGAGTTCGCCGAGTTCACCCGCTACTCGTTCCGGGCGCACGGCGAGTTCACCACGCTGGCCGAGGAGCTGCGCTCGATCGACCGCTACCTGACCATCGAGCGGGCCCGGTTCGGCGACCGGCTCCAGGTGAAGTTGCAGATCGCCCCGGAGGTGTTGCCGGTCAGCCTGCCGTTCCTCTGCCTGCAACCGCTGGTCGAGAACGCCGTCCGGCACGGGCTGTCCCGCAAGCCGGGGGTGGGGATGGTCAGCATCGAGGCCCGGGACGCCGGGGCGGAATGCCACATAACGGTCGAGGACGACGGGGTCGGGATGGACCCGGCCGTGCTGGCCGCCGGCATCGCCGACGCCGCCGCCGACCCGGCCGACGACTCCGGCCAGCACGTCGGCCTCTCCAACGTGGACGAGCGGCTCCGGTCGGTCTTCGGGGACCAGTTCGGCCTGGTCGTCGAGACCGACCTCGGATCGGGTACGAAGGTGAGCATGCGGATACCGAAGTTCCACCGCCACGTCCGGGCGAGCGCGTGACCGGCTGCCCGCACCCGCACCCGGACCGGCGAGCGACCCGGAGGGGTGCCCCGTGACCGGTTTCCTGCGCGTCCTGGCCGTCGACGACGAGCCACCCGCGCTCGACGAGCTGGCGTACCACCTGCGGGCCGACCCACGGGTCTCCCGGCTGCACACCGCCGGGGACGCCACCGAGGCGCTGCGGGTGCTCCGGGACGCCGACGTCGACGTCGTCTTCCTGGACATCCGGATGCCCGGTCTCGACGGCATGGAGCTGGCCCGGGTACTCCGCCGGTTCGCCCGGCCACCGGCGATCGTCTTCGTCACCGCGTACGACGACGGGGCGGTCGACGCCTTCGACCTCGGCGCCACCGACTACGTACGCAAGCCGGTCCGGGCCGAACGGCTCGCCGAGTCGCTGCGCCGGGTGGTCGGCTCCCGGGTCGTCGCCACCCATCCGGCGGCACTGGCCCGGGCCGAACCCGACCCGACGATCCCGGTCGAGCTGGCCGGCACCACCCGGATGCTGCCCCGCTCCGCCGTACGCTGGGTCGAGGCGCAGGGCGACTACGCCCGGCTGCACACCGCCGACGGCTCGCACCTGGTCCGGGTGCCGCTGGCCACCCTCGCCGAGCGGTGGGCCGACGCCGGTTTCGTCCGGATCCACCGCTCCTACCTGGTGCAGCTCCGGCTGATCGCCGAACTCCGGCTCGCCAACTCCGGGTACGTCGTGGTGGTCGACGAGACCGAGCTGCCGGTGAGCCGCCGGCACACCCGGGAACTGAAGGACAAGCTGGTCCGGGCCGCCAAGCAGGACTGGAACCGCTGACCCGTCGACGCGTACCCGGTCAGGGGCCCCGCCGGGCGTCCAGCTCTGCGGCCCGGGAGGTCAGGTGGCGGCGCTCGGGCAGGCTCGCCGTCCGCCGGGCGGCCTCCCGGTAGTCGGCCGCCGCCCCGGCCGGGTCGCCGGAGAGTTCCCGCAGCCGGGCCCGGGTGGCGAGCAACCGGTGGTGGGTCGCCATCCGCCGGTCGGCGGCGAGGGTCTCCAGCAGGGCCAGCCCGGCGGCCGGGCCCTGCACCATGGCGACCGCGACCGCCCGGTTCAACGTCACCACCGGGTTCGGCGCGAGCTGTTCCAGCAGGTCGTAGAGGGCGAGGATCTGCGGCCAGTCCGTCTGGTCGACGTCTTCGGCCTCGTCGTGCAGCGCCGCGATCGCCGCCTGCACCTGGTACGGCCCGACCGACCCCCGGGGCAGCACCTCGGTGATCAAGGCGATTCCCTCGGCGATCCGCTCCCGGTCCCAACTGTTCCGGTCCTGCTCGGCCAGCGGCACCAGAGCGCCGTCCGGACGGGTCCGCGCCGGCCGGCGGGCGTCGGTGAGCAGCATCAGGGCGAGCAGCCCGGCCACCTCGGCGTCGTCGGGCAGCAGCCGGCGCAGCCAGCGGGTGAGCCGGAGCGCCTCGTCGGAGAGCCTCGGTGCGGTCAGCTCCGGCCCGGTCGACGCGGTGTAGCCCTCGTTGAAGACCAGGTAGAGCACGTGCAGCACCGCGTCCAGCCGCTCGCCCCGGTCCCGGCCGTCCGGCATCGCGAACGGCAGTCCACTGGCCCTGATGGTCTGCTTGGCCCGGCTGATCCGCTGCGCCATCGTCGCCTCCGGCACCAGGAACGCGGCGGCGATCTGCCCGGTGGTCAGGCCGCCGACCGCGCGCAGCGTCAACGCGATCTGGCTGGCCGTCGAGAGCGCCGGATGGCAGCAGAGGAAGAGCAGGGTCAGCGAGTCGTCCCGGTCCGTACCCGGGTCGGCGTCCGCCGGCCGGCCCAACAGCTCGGCCTGCGGGGTCGCCGCGACCACCGCGTCCTCCCGGCGCCGCCGCGACGCCTCGCTGCGCAACTCGTCCAGCAACCGGTGTACGGCGACCGTCACCAGCCAGCCCCGGGGATTGTCCGGAATCCCCTCGGTCGGCCAGTGCTGGGCGGCCCGGAGCAGCGCCTCCTGGGTGGCGTCCTCGGCCGCGTCGAACCGTCCGTAGCGACGGACCAGCGTGCCGAGGACCTGCGGCGCCAACTCGCGCAGCAGGTCCTCGATCCTCCGATCCACGCTCACCCTTCCTCGCCGTCCCGGTGCACGCTCACCCGCTTGCCGCCTCGGTGACCGGTCACGCCAGGTCGGCGACGGACTCGTGCAGGATCGGCCAGACCTCGACGGGTTCCTGGTCGGCCCAGGGCAGGTCGGCGGCGATCTCGTACGCCCGCGCCTCGCTGGAGCAGTCCAGCAGGTAGAAGCTGGCGATGTACTCCTTCGTCTCCAGGTACGGCCCGTCGGTGACGGTCGGGGCACCGCCCGCGCGGCGTACCAGCCGGGCAGCGGCGGCGTCGGCCAGGCCGTACCCGCCGATCAGTTCACCGGTCTCGTGGTAACGCCGGTTGAACTCGTCCTGCTTGGCGATCTCCGCCGGCCACGACTCGGCCGGGATCGAGTCCCACTTCTCCTGGTTGCCGTAGATCAGCAGCAGGTACTTCACCTCTGGTCCTCCGCTTCCGTCTCCGCGTACCCCGTCGGCACGTCGTCACCATACGGACGGTGCCGGCCGGGCATCCTCTACATCGCGGCGCGGGGTGACGTCCGCCTCGCCTCGCCCGGCCTCGACCCTGGCATCCTGCGGGCCGGTCAGGGTACGGAGCCGGCGGCCGAGCAGCGGCAGGGCGGACACGACCAGCCCGAGCGTGCCGACCGCGACCCCCCGCACCGCGCACGGCTGCCGCTGGCTCCACTACGACCGCAGCCCGGCCGGCCGGAGCCGATGGTGCACCATGGGCATCTGCGGCAGCCGGGCCACGATGCGCGTCCACCGGCAACGGGCCCGCTGACGGCCGCACGGAACACGGGCGGCCCGCCGCCCGCGCAACTCAGCAACGGGGGAAAGCAGAATGGCACCATCGCGTCCGACCGTCACCCGCCGGGCCCTGCTCGGCGCAGTCGCGCTAGCGCCGCTGGCCGGCTGCGCGAGGGACACCACGACAGCACCGCCGCACGCCTCGGCTCCACCGCCCAGCACGGCCCCGGCCAGCACGTCTCCGGCCACCGCCGCTCCGCCACGCCGGCACGACCAGCTGCTCCGGTTGGAGCGCGAGTTCGACGCGCGGCTCGGGGTGTACGCCCTCGCCACCGGCACCGGCACCGTCGTCGCGCACCGGGCGGACGAGCGGTTCGCGTTCTGTTCCACGTTCAAGGGACTCGCCGCGGCGGCGGTACTGGCCCGCAACCCGCTGACCCACCTGGACACCGTCGTCCGGTACGCCAGGCGTGACCTGACGGCGAACGCGGTCATCACCAGGCGACACGTCGACCGGGGGAGGATGACGATCCGGCAACTCTGCGACGCCGCGGTCCGGTACAGCGACGGTACCGCCGGGAACCTGCTGGTGCGGGACCTCGGCGGGCCGGCCCAGTTGACGGCGTACGCGCGCAGTCTCGGCGACACGGTCACCCGGATGGACCGGATCGAACCGGCGATCACCCAGGCGACCCCGGGAGATCCGCGCGACACCACCTCCCCCAGGGCGATCGGCACCGACTACCAGAAGATCCTGCTGGGCGACGCGCTCGTACCCGAGAAGCGCGCCTTCCTCCGCGACCTGCTGGAACGCAACGCCACCAGCGTCGGCGCCCGGCGCATCCGGGCCGGCGTGCCGAAGGGTTGGACGGTGGCCGACAAGACCGGGACCGGCGGCTACGGCACGGTCAACGACATCGGTGTCGTCTGGCCACCGAACTCCCCGCCGCTGGTCATCGCGATCATGTCCAGCAGGGCCGCCCGGGACGCCGACCACGACCAGGCGATCATCGCCAGGGCCACCGAGTACGCCGTGGCGACCCTCAGCCGAGGCTGAGCCGGCCGCCCGCCGGCTCGCCGGCCCGACCGGGCGGTTGCCGCGCGGTGCGACAATGCACTACTTCGACCGCGCGATCTGCTGCCCCGACCTGCCGGGGCGCACCCGGCGCGGCGAAACCGACAGCAGCGCACCGGCCGCGCCGTGCGGCGGGCCGGCGTGCCACACGGGGGGAATCTTCACCGATGCTCGACTCCGCGACGACCCAGGTACTCGAACCTGTGCCGCCTCCACCGCCGAAGCGGCGTCGCACCCGCAGCCACTGGCTACTGATCAGCGGACTGCTGATCGTGCTCCTGGCCGGCGGTACGCTCTTCGCGATCGCGCCGCTGCGCGACCCGCTGCCGGCCGCGGCCGTCACCCGGACCCTGCCCGAGTCGACCACCATTCCCGGCAGGGCGCCGGTGGTGCCGTGGCCGAGGACCGGGCAGGCGGCGCTCTCGGTCGATCCGGTCGGCTCGCTCGGCACGTCGGGCGGCAGCGAACCGGTGCCGATCGCCAGCGTGACCAAGGTGATGACCGCGTACGTCATCCTCAGGGAGCACCCGCTCGACCGGGGCGAACACGGGCCGAAGCTGACCGTCAGCGCCGCGCAGGCCGCCGCGTACCCGGCGGAGCTGGCCCGGGGTGAATCCCTGGTGCCGGTCGTCGCGGGCGCGGTCTTCACCGAACGCCAGGCACTCCAGGCGGTGCTGCTGCCCTCGGCAAACAACATGGCCCGGATCCTCGCCGCCTGGGACGCCGGCAGCGTCCCGGCGTTCGTCGAGAAGATGAACGCCACCGCCGACGCGCTCGGGATGAAGGACACCCACTACACCGACCCGTCCGGCCTCGATCCGGGCACCGTGAGCACCGCCGTCGACCAGGTGATCCTGGCCCGCGCCGCGATGGAACTGCCGGCGTTCGCGGAGATCGTGGCGCAGAAGAAGGCGACCCTGCCGGTCGCCGGCACGGTGCAGAACTACAACTCGCTGGTCGGCCGGGACGGCGTGGTCGGGATCAAGACCGGCTCCACCGACGAGGCGGGCGGCTGTCTCGTCTTCGCCGCCGTCGTCAAGGTCGGCGGCAAGAAGATCACCATCGTGGGCGCGGTCCTCGGGCAACCCGGCGCGAACACTCCGGTGCAGCTCGACCGGGTGTTCAAGGCGACCCGTCCGCTGGTGCGCACCGCCACGGCCGCGCTCGGGGTGCATCCGGTCGTCCGGGCCGGCGACCAGGTCGCCACCGTGCGGGGGCCGCTCGGCACCGGCACCACGATCCACGCCGGCAAAGACCTGGCCGTGGTCGGCTGGCCCGGCATGCGGGTACGCCTGGACGTCGACGTGCCGGCCGTACCGGCCCGGCTGCCGGCGCAGACCGCGCACGGCCAGCTGACCGCGGTCGCCGGTGAGGGTGCTCCGGTCACCGGCGCACTGCACAGCGGGGCGCGGTTGGCGCCGCCGAGCAACTGGGAGCGGATCCGCCGGCACCGCTGACCGGCGCCGTACCGTCCCGGTCGGTCAGTTGGTGCGATCGGGTCTGCGAACGTCGAAGGCCCCGGTCGGGACGCGTGTCCCGGCCGGGGCCTGCCGTGGATGGCGGATAGGCCACTATTTCGGCTGGGTGAAGCGGATGCTGTTGCCGAAGGGATCGCGCAGGCCGCAGTCGATGCCGTACGGGCGCTCGGTCGGCTCCTCGGTGAACTCGACCCCCCGGGCCAACAGCGTCTCGTACGTCTTGCGGCAGTCGTCGGTACTGAAGATGAGCCAGCCGCCCGTGGCCCCCTTGGTGACCAGCTCGCGGACCTGCTGCGCCGTCTCCTCGCTCAACACCGGCGGGCCCGGCGTCGTCAGCAGGATCTGCCGCTCCGGCTCGCCGGGGATGTTGACGGTGAGCCAGCGCATGAATCCGAGATCGGTGTCGGTGTTGACCTCCAGGCCGAGCTTGCCGACGTAGAAGTCAAGGGCCTCGTCCTGGTCGAGGACGTAGATCTGCGAGTGCGTGATGCTGTTGAACATGTCCCTCACGCTACGGCCGGGGCCGGCCGAAAACTTATCCAAAACTGATCAGTGTGCGGGGGCGTACCGGCAGGTCAGCGCGGTCAGGAACTCGGCCGCATCCAGGCCATCGTGAAGCAGGTCGGGACGTCGACCGCCACCGTCTCCTTCCGGTACGCCCTCGGCGAGCGGCCGACGATGTCCCGGAACGTACGGCTGAAGGTGCCCAGGCTGCCGAAGCCGACATCGAAGCAGATGTCGGTCACACTGCGCTCGGTCTCCCGGAGCAGGAACATCGCCCGCTCGACCCGACGCCGCTGGAGGTAGCGGTGCGGCGTCTCGCCGAAGGTCGCCCGGAAGGTACGCGCGAAGTGCGCCTCCGAGACGTGCGCGATCCGGGCCAGCGCCGGTACGTCCAACGGCTGCGCGTACGCCCGGTCCATCGCGTCCCGTGCCCGGAGCATCCGGCGGTTGCTCTCCTCCACGGCACGGCGCACGGCTCCATCACACCACGGTGCTGCCCCGTGACGTCCGGCAGCCCGCGATCGGACCCGCCTCGTCAGCGCGTCCGGCCCGGTACGTCGGACCCGCCTCGTCAGCGCATCCGGCCCGGTACGTCGATACCGAGCCGCTCGGCGAGTTCGGCCGACTCCGGTACTCCCAGCTCCTGGTAGAGCCGGTACGCCTCCATCAGGAGTCCCCGGGCCGCCGGATCGCCCGTCGACTCCGCCGCGGCGGCGAGGGCGACGAGGGCCCGCGCCCGCAGCACCGGCACCTGCTGGTCGGTCCAGTAGCGCAGGGATCGGCGGAGACGGCCGACAGCGCCTGCCCCGCCACGGCGTACCTCGATCTCGCCGAGACTCAACTCCGCCAGGGCGAGGCCCCAGTCGTTACCCCGGTCGCGGAAGATGACCACCGCGCTGGCCAGCGCCTCCTGGGCCTCGGCCGCGCGGCTGGCGTCGTGTGCCAGCGCCTCCCCCACGGCGCGCAGGCTCTGCGCGGTACCGATCGGATCGCCGATCCGCGCGAAGAGTTCGGCGGCCTTCCTGGCCGGCTGTTCCGCCTCGCCGTCCCGGCCGGCGGCCAGCAGCGCACCGGCGAGGCCGCGCAGGCCGCACGCCTGGAGAAACCTGTCCCGGCACGACCGGGCGATCGCGATCGCATCCCGGATCACCCGTAGCGCCTCGTCCGTGTCGCCGCGTTGCCGCAACACGAACCCGAGACTGGTGAGGGTCAGGGCCCTGGTCCGGCGCTCGCCGACCCGTCCCAGTGCCGCCACGGCAGCGCGCAGCTCGGTCTCGGCCTCGGCGAGCCGGCCGGTCAGGCCGAGGACGAAGCCGATGTCCCTACCCGTCATCGCGGCCCCGGCCTCGTCGCCGAGGTTCGCCGCGGCTACCCGTGCCGCCCGCAGCGTCGACAGCGCCGCGTCAGGGTCGTCGAGTTCGACCAGGCAACTGCCGAGCCCGCGGAGCACCAGCGCCTCGCCGGGCCGGTCGCCGACCCTCCGGCAGCAGTCCAGCGCGGCAAGCATCCCCCGACGCCAGTCGTCGTAGTAGCCACGTAGCTGGTAGAAGTCGGCGCTGCATCCGGCGAGGGCCCGGGTGACGGCGGCCAGGCCGGCCTCGGCGGAGGCGGGCACCAAGGCAGCCAGCGCTTCCCGTTCGGCCTCGAACCACTCGACGGGCCGGCCGGTGGCGACGGCGACGGCCCGCTGGTCGACGTCGACCGCCGGATGGCTCCGGTCGTCGAGGTGGAATCTCCGGCAGTCGAGTCGGTCCTGGGCGTTGCGGGCGAGAGCCAGCCAGCCCGACACGGTCCGCTCCAGCGCGCCCGCCCATTCGGCGCGGCTGATCCGGTCCTGTTGGCGCTCACGCGCGAACAGCCGGGTCAGCTCGTGGAACCGGTACCGCAGCTGACCGGCCTGGTCCGGACCGAGCGCGTCCAGCAACCGGGCGTCGAGCAACTCTTCGAGTACGGCGGCGCCGACGTCCGGGGAGGAATCGAGCAGGGTGGCGACCGGCCAGCCGGGGAACGTCGGCACGTTCAGCCCGCCGAGCAGTGCGAACGCCCGGGCGGCGGCCGGTGTCAGCCCCTGGTAGGCGAGCTGGAGACCCGGCCGTACGGCAAGGTCACCGTGCCGGAGTTCGTCGAGCCTGTGCCGCTCGTCGGCGAGCCGCTTGCCGAGCATGCCCGCCGTCCAGTGCGGGCGAGCGGCGAGCCGCGCCCCGGCGATCCGGATCGCGAGTGGCAGCCCGCCACAGGCGTCGACGATCTCGGCGGTGGCTGGTTCGTTCCGCACCCGGTCCCCGCCGGATACCCGGCAGAGCAGGTCGATCGCGGCGGCGGTGGGGAGTGGTCGCAGGTCGATCGCGGTCACGCCGGAGAGTCCGGTGAGCGATAGACGGCTGGTCACCATGACCGCGGTGCCCTCGGGGGGCAGGAACGGCTCGACCTGACGGTGGCCGTGCGCGTCGTCGAGGAGGAGCAGGACGCGTCGCCCGGCCAGCCGCGTCCGGAACAAACCTGCTCGGGCGTCCAGCCCGGTCGGCAGTGCCGAACCGTCGGCGCCGAGCGCCCGCAGCAGAGAGGCCAACACCTCGGCAGGATCGACCGGTTGGCCCTGGGTGTCCCGCAGCGCCGCGTAGAGCTGTCCGTCCGGGAAACTGCCGGCGAGCGAGTGCCCCGCGTGTACGGCCAACGCCGTCTTACCCACGCCCGACGGCCCGGAGATGACGACCAGCCTCGCGGCTCCGGATGTCGGTGCGAGCACCCGGCGGAGCAGGCCGACCTCGTCCTCGCGGGCGACGAAGTCGGAGAGGTCGGCGGGTAGCTGCCGCGGTGCGGCGGCGGCGATCGGGGCAGCTACCCGCGACCGGCCGGAACTGGGCTGTCCAGGGTTGGGCTGTCCGGTGTTGGGCTCACCGGGGTTGGGCTGGCCGAGAGTGGGCTGGCCGGTGTTGGGCTGGCCGGTGTTGGGCTGGTCGGGTCTCAGCTGGCCGGGCCGATTGGCCCAGAAGAGCAGACGTCCGGCGAGGACGAACTCGTCTCGGGCGGTCCCGGTGAGCGCAAGTGCCGTCGCCAGCCGCTCGACCGTCCGTGGTCGCGGGCTGCGCCCTCGGCCGCGTTCCATCTCCCGGACGGAACGGGAGCTGATCCCCGACCCTTCGGCGAGCTCTTCCTGAGTCAGCCGGCGGTCGAGCCGGTGCTGCCGGAGCAGCGCAGCGAACTCCGTCTCTGGTGCCATCTGACCCCCGTCCAGTCACCAGTAGCACAACCGTACGTCCGGCAGAACGTCCGGTTCAAGATCCTGGACCGGCGGGGACCGGCCGCCTTTGATGAATGCACTGGTCAGCACTCTCACGGCCAGCCCTCCGGAGGAGGTCGATGCCGACAGGACGTCCGCGCCGGCTGCCGACCGGCCGCCGAAGACGCTGTGACCGCCTCCGCCAAGGCAGCTCACCCCCGGGCCAGTCAAGGAGCACAGATGCTAGAAACCGCATGGGCGACCCTGCGTTTCGGTACCTCCATGGTGTTCAACAGACCCTTCCACCGGCGCTCCCTCGACCGAATCATGACCGCCATGCGGGCCACGTACGAGGAACTCGGCCCGATCACGAGCGCCGGCGGGGACATGCTCGGCGGACCTTCGCTGGACGAGGAAACCCGGAAGGTCGTACAGAGCCGGCGGTTCCGAGAGCAGGCGGTACGGGCCGCCCGGGAGACGTCGTACTACGCCGAGGTGTTCCAGCGCACCGGGCTCGATCCGCGCCGCATCCAGTTCGACGACATCGCGTCGGTGCCGGTCACACCGAAGGAGGCGCTCCGGGACGACCCCGAGGCTTTCGTCCGCAGTGGAGCCCGGCCGCATCACCGCAGCACCACCACGGGTACCACCGGCTGGCCCACCACGGTGTGGTTCTCCGACGACGAGTACCACCTGATCGGCGTCCTCTCGGCCATCACCTTCCTCAACCGGGAGATCATCACTCCCGAGGACTTCGTACAGGTGTCGATCAGCACCAGGGCGCGGCTCGGCGTGCACGGGGTGTCGTTCGCCGCCGGGGCGATCGGCGCGGTGATGCACGCCGCCGGGCTGGTCAGCCCCGAGCACACGCTCGCGCTGCTCTCCGAACGGCACCGGTTGCCCCGGCACAAGCCGTACGTGAGCGTGATGTCCACGTACCCGTCGTATCTCGGCCAGTTGATCGAGGCTGCCCGGGAGGGCAACTACCAGCCGAACGACTTCGGTCTGGAGCGGATCCTGATGGGCGGCGAGATCATCACCGCCGGCCTGGAACGCCGCGCCCAGGAGGTCTTCGGCCCGATCACCCTGCTGCAGAACTACGGGATGACCGAGCTGATGCCGTTCGGCGCCAATCTCTGCAACCAGGCTCACCTGCACTACGAGCCGGCGGTCGGACTCGCCGAGTTCCTCGACCTGGAGGGGACGGGCAGGCCGGTGGGGGCGGACGAACCGGGCGTGGTCGTCGCCACCCCGCTGCCGCCGTTCCGGGACACCACCGTGCTGCTGCGCTACAACACCGAGGACGTGGTCCGACCGGTAACGGGTCCGTTGACCTGCGACATGCGACGCATCCCGGCCAGTACCAATCTGCTCGGCAAGCTCAAACTGGCCGTACGGCACGACGACGGTTGGGTGTTCGTCCGGGACGTGGTGGAGGCCCTGGACTCGGTCGACGCGGTCGTGCTGCCCGCCCGGTACGGCTTCTGGGCGGTCCCCGGCGGCGTCGCCGTCGAGGTGGTGGCCCGCTCCGACGACGCGGCCACCCGGGAGGCCATCGGCACCGCGCTGGAGGAGCGCGGGGTACCACTGCGCGACCTCCGGGTCATCACCGACCGCGCGGACCTCCAACATCCGCGACCGCTGCGCTGCGACCTGCGGGAGGGGTCGATGGCCAAGCTCGCGGAGAAGCCCAAGGCCCCGACCCGGAAGCCGGTTGCCCAACCGGCCCTCGCGGGCGTGAACGGGAGGCCGTGATGCCCACGTCGTTCTACGTCGTCATCGGCATCGTGGCCGCCACCGCGATCGCCGGCTGGTGGTTCTACCGACGCTTCACAGTGGACCGGCCCCCGATCGGCGTGGTCACGCGCAGCGACATCGCGATCCTCCTCGCGCTTCTCGTCCTGCTGCCGTACCTCTACCTGAACCTGCCGATCGCCGTGGTGACCGTGGTCCTCGCCGTCGGCACCCTCGCCACCATGTACGTCACCCTCGAGCCGATGCTGCGGTACGGCTGGCTGGCCCTCACCGTCGGTCTGGTGCTGATCGGGGCCGACATCGCACTCGGCGTCCTCGACGGGGTCACGGCCACGTCGTTCCTGGTCGTGAACAACCTGGTCATGGTCATCGCCATCGTCGGGGCGACCAACCTGTGGGCGCAGAGCGGCGCGAAGGCCCGGGACATCGCGCTGCTGGCCGCCGCGCTGACCGGGTACGACGTCATCGCGACGTGGCAACTCTCCGTCATGACCGACGTGATGGAACGGCTCGCGACCGCACCGCTCGTACCGATCATCGGCTGGGACCTGGGCAACCTGGCGACGGGCCTGCGGATCGGGCTCGGTGACGTCCTGATCCTGACGGTCTTTCCACTCGTGATGCGCAAGGCCTACGGGCGGGCGGCTGGACTGGTCGCGCTCGTCCTCGGCCTGACAATTCCGCCGATCCTCTTCGCGCTGCTGGTCACCGGAGTGGTGACGGCGACCATCCCGGCGATGGTGGTCATCGGTCCGCTCGTCGTCGGCCAGTACTTCTGGTGGCGACGGCGCGCGGGTGGTCGGGAGCGAACGACGGTCGAGTACCTGCGGGCCGAACCCCTCACCTCGCAGGCCGCGACATGACCGCGCCCCCGCCCATGGACGGCGACCACCAGGTCGCCATCGGACTCGGAGACTGAGGGAGGTGTAAATATGATCAAGGTGCACCTGCAGTACTGCCGGTACGCGCTCACCGCGCTCTCGGCGGTTGGCTTCTCGCTCTGCAAGTCGACCTGAGACCGGTAACGGCCCGGACAACAGACGCCGGTTGCCCGCAGGGTGCGGGCAACCGGCGTTCGCCATGCGCGGGCTCGGCGACGGGTTCGACCGCCTTCCGTCCGGCAACGCGCCACGGGTAGCTTCGGTTCGATGATCGTGTGGCTCAACGGCACCCACGGCGCAGGCAAGACGACGACCAGTGCACTCGTGCAGCAACTGCTCCCGGACTCACGGGTGTTCGACGCCGAGAAGGTCGGCGAGACACTCATGGACATCACGCCGGGGCTGCCTGCGACGGACAACTTCCAGCACTGGCCGCCATGGCGACAACTCGTCGTCGAGACCGCCCGCCGCGTACTCGACTACACCGGCGGCACCCTGGTGATTCCCATGACTGTCCTGGTCGAGCAGTACTGGCGCGAGATCAGTACGGGCCTCGCCCACCATGCCATCCCGGTGAGGCACTTCGTCCTCCACGCTGACCAGGACACCCTCCGTCGGCGGATCGCGGGGAAACACGCCATCCCCTCCCCGTTCCGCCTCAGATACCTTGAGCCATACGCGGAGGCGGCTCGCACGTGGCTACACGACGAGGCCGAGGTCGTCGACACCGCGCAGCTCACGCCCGCCCAGGCCGCCCTGCAGATCGCAGAGGCCGTGAGGAGTTGAGCCTCGGCCTACCCGCCAGACGCCCGCCGATCCGGCCGGCGACACGACGGAGGACAGGCAAGGGTACGCGGGGCGACGACATTTGGACCAGCCTGGGTCCTGGTACAGCGTTTCCCCTGGTCGACGCGGTTCTGGGATGGAGCTGGTTCGGCCTGGAGTTATACCGGCTCATGGCCCGTGGATGGCCCGGCGTCTTCGTGCTGTTCGTCGGCAGGCCGCAGGTGCTCCCACTGAGGGTCGTAGCAGACAAGACCGTGCTCAGCGGCCAGTCTGGCAGCTTCGGCTGACAACTCCCTCGATCTGCCGTAGGGCATCGTCAGATAGATCATCGGCCCGGATGCGTCGTCGAGCAGGGGACCCCACTCAGACGTCGCACCGCCAGTCAGCTCGGCCCAGCGCTCGGCCAGCGCCGCAGCGTAGACCCGGATGCGCGGGGTCGGATCGAACGTCTCGTCCTCCATGAACTCCTGATAGAGCCGCTCGTACACAACGCCGCCGTCGACATCGTCAGCCGGAGGAGCACCTTCCCACACCGCAAGGTCGTAGCTCATGCCGGCAGTGTGCCGCCCTGTGCCGACATCAAGTTCGGTCGAGGGTCCACGCATTGGATGAGGGCCGTCTTTTGTCAGCGACCGCCTATCGCCGACGCGCTGAGCAAGCTCGTCGAGGACGCGCGCAAGCCCACCGACGACACCGGCAACGGGGACCAGAACCAGGCGCCCGCCGACCCGGCCGGCGACGCGACGGAGGGCGCGGAAGGGCACGCGAAACCGGAGGGGCACGCAGGGGCACGACGCCCGGATAGAGATCGAATACGACGAAGGCCCAGCGTCAGGAGATGTCCTCTGACCAGGGCCTTCGGGTTGGAGCGGGTGACGGGAATCGAACCCGCACTGTCAGCTTGGGAAGCTGATGTTCTGCCATTGAACTACACCCGCGAGCGGACCCCACTGTACCCGGTCGGGTCCGATCATGCACTCACCCTCCCCCCGGGTACGGCCGGACCGGCCTGTCACGCCTTCAGATCCCACGCGAACCACGCCGCGTCGCCTCGTTTGCAACGCTGACCGCAGCTAGTAACGTCCGCCTCACCTGCAACTATGGCTCTGTGTCATCGCAGAGCCACTCTCCGAAAGCAAAGGGTGTGGCAATGGCGTTTCGTGGACTGTGGTTGTCGTCGCGTTCCGGCTTGACCGGCATGGCGAGCATGTTTCTCGTCCTGCTGCTCGGAGCCGGCCCGGCGGTGGCGGCGCCTCCGGGCTCGGCCGGGCGAACCGGCGCACCGGATTGCGCCGAGACGACCAGCGGCCACCCGAGCGCCGTGACACCGAGCAGCGCGACACCGAACGCCAAGGCCAGACCCGGGGCGCCGCACGCCGCCGAGCCCAACGAGCTGACCCCGGCCGAGGCCGCCGAACTGGACCGAGCGGTCGACTCGGCGTACGCACAACGGGTCGGGGTGGCGCCGCTGGGCGTACCGGGCAAGCTCAGGATCACCATCGACGTGGTGTTCCACGTCGTCAGCGAGAAGCGGACCCGGGCGGACGGGGACATCCCACTGTCGCTGATCCAGGCCCAACTGAGGGTGCTGAACGACGCCTTCGGTGGGCGTACCGGTGGGGCCTGGACGCCGTTCCACTTCAGGTTGAAGAAGGTGAACCGGGTGGTCAATCCGGCCTGGTACCCGATCGTGGCGGAGAGCCCGGCGGAGACGCAGATGAAGCGTGCGCTGCGGGTCGGCGGCAAGCACACCCTGAACATCTACACGGGGCTGCTGGACGACGAGTTGCTCGGCTGGGCTACTTTCCCGCAACGCGAACTCGACCCGTACGACGGGGTGGTGGTGCTCGCCGAGTCGCTGCCGGGCGGCACGGCGGCACCGTACAACGCGGGGGACACGGCGACGCACGAGGTCGGGCACTGGCTGAACCTCTACCACACCTTCCAGCAGGGCTGCTCCGGTCAGGGCGACCACGTCTACGACACGCCCGCCGAGGCGGAGCCGGCCTTCGGTTGCCCGGAGCGACGGGACACCTGCACGACGAAGCCGGGTCTCGACCCGATCCACAACTTCATGGACTACTCGGTCGACGCCTGTATGTACGAGTTCACGTACGGTCAGGTGTTCCGGATGCTCAAGGCGTGGAAGGCGTTCCGGGAGCCGTAGGTCACGGTGTCGGGACCGGTTCCGCCTCGACGGCCCGGCGCCGGCCGCGTCGCTTCGGCCCGGCGGTGGCGCCTCCGCCCGCAACGCCCTCGCCTGTGGTGACGGCGCCGGCCGGGTCGAGCCAGACCTGCACGGCAGGGCGCTCGGACCGGTCTCCGGCGGCGAGCGGGGTGGCACCGTTGCTGCCGTGCCGGGCCACCATCGCCACGTCGACGGTGAACTCGAAGAGCCGCCAGTCGACCTGCGGTGCGGCCCGCAGGTTGCCGGCGAGCTGGTCCACCCGGGCCTGGTCGGTCACCGGGCGGGCCCGACCGGCGACGTAGGCCTCGTCGTCGCTGTCCTCGGGCGGGAAGGAGTGCAGCGCGTAGCGCCCGTCCCGTTCGAGGTCGCGCCGCTTCGGGGAGTCGACGACGAAACAGAAGAGTCCCTCGTCGGTGATGACCGGGGACACCGGGTGCACCCGCGGCCCACCGTCGGCGCGCACGGTCGCCAGGTAGCCGAGACCCGGACCGTACTGCTGGATGAGGACGCGGATCGCGTCGGCGAGTCGAGGCTCGTCAGAGGCGAATTCGGACCAGGATGCCATGGGTACATTCTATCGAACACATGTTCGATCACCTACCCCGAACCCACCCCGATCCCACCCTTCGGCGAGGTCGCGGCCAGCCGGCCGCACCCGACCGCTAAGGTGATCCGGTGCTGCTCTCCGACCACGACCTAGTGATCGAGATCAAGGCGGGCACCCTCGCGCTGGAGCCGTTCGAGCCCGCGCTGGTGCAGCCGTCGAGCATCGACGTACGCCTGGACCGGCTCTTCCGGGTCTTCAACAACCACCTCTACACGCACATCGACCCGGCGGTGCAGCAGGACGAGCTGACCTCGCTGGTCGACGTGCCGGACGGCGAGCCGTTCGTGCTGCACCCGGGTGAGTTCGTGCTCGCCTCCACCCTGGAGGTGATCTCGCTCGGCGACCAGCTCGCGGGCCGGCTGGAGGGAAAGGCGTTGGCCGTGGACACGCCCATCCCGACTCCGGCAGGGTGGCGGGAGATGGGCGACCTGAGGGTGGGCGATCTCGTCTTCGATGATCGGGGCCAACCGGTACGGATCGTGGCTGCGACTGACGTGATGACCAACCGTCCCTGCTTCCGGGTCAGTTTCTCGGACGGTGAGTCGATCGTCGCCGACGCCGATCATCGGTGGATCACCACCACGAAGCTGGAGCGCAAGTACATCGCCCGCGGCACGCTCGCGGCCGGCTCGGTTCGGACGACCGCCGAGATTGCCGGCGATCTTCGCTACGGTGACAAGGAGCGAAACCACCATATCCACGTCACCGAGCCGGTCCATTACCCCACCCGTGACCTGCTCGTGGACCCCTATGTTCTCGGTGCGTGGCTCGGCGCCGGCACATCGGACAGTGCCGAGTTCACCTGCGCCGACGAATCGATTCTCGACGAGATCCGACGTGCCGGCTACCCGGTCTCGAAGGTCAGCGGTCGCTACCGGTACCGGATCGGCGGGGTAGGCCACACACGCGACGCCAGCAGCGGTCGGTATTCGGCGAACGGGTCGTTGTCGAGCCTGCTCAAACAACTCGGCGTCGTCGGCAACAAGCATGTGCCGGCCGAGTACCTCACGGCCGATGTCGACCAGCGCACCGCGCTGTTGCAGGGCCTCATGGACACCGACGGCCACATCGACGATCTGGGCCGCTGTGAGTTCGTCAGCACCAAGGAAAGGCTTGCGGACGCGGTGGTCGAACTCGCCGCAAGTCTCGGACTGAGGCCGGTGAAACGGAAGAAGCGGGCGGTCCTGAACGGCGTGGAGTGCGGGGTGGCGTTCCAGGTCAAGTTCACGCCACACCTACCGGTCTTCCGGCTGCCCCGGAAGCTCGCACGACAGAAGGCTGGCCGGTTCCACCGTTTCCGTGCGGTCGACGACGTGCGGCCCGTGGAGTCCGTCCCGGTCCGCTGCATCCAGGTGGCGGATCCGCGTGGGATGTTCCTCGCCGGCCGGACGTTCGTGCCGACCCACAACTCCAGCCTCGGCCGGCTCGGCCTGCTCACCCACTCGACCGCCGGCTTCATCGACCCCGGGTTCTCCGGGCACGTCACGCTGGAGCTGTCGAACGTGGCCAACCTGCCGATCCGGCTCTGGCCCGGGATGAAGATCGGCCAGCTCTGCATCTTCCGGCTCTCGTCGCCGTCCGCCCACCCGTACGGGTCGGCGGTCTACGGGTCGCGCTACCAGGGGCAGCGCGGCCCCACCCCGAGCCGCTCCTGGCAGAACTGGCGCACCTGGCCCACCCGCTGACGCCCCGCCCGCGCGGCGGCCACACGGACCGAATAGAGGAACCCCCGCCGCAGGTGCGCGACGGGGGTTCCTCCGTTGACACGGTCGATCGGGGAGACGTCAGCCGGGTCTGCCGAAGCTGTGGATCTCGCCGTCGTCCATCCGCTTCATCTTCACCGGTTCACCGGCCCGGGAGGCGTGCACGATCCATCCGCCGCCGACGTACATGCCGACGTGGCTGAGGTCGGCGTAGTAGAAGACGAGGTCACCGGGGCGGAGCTGGGAGCGGCTGACCGACTTCACCTGCCCGCGCTGCGCCCGGGCGTTGTGCGGCAGCCCGACGCCGCCCTTCGCCCAGGCGGCCAGGGTCAGGCCGGAGCAGTCGTACGAGCTGGGGCCTTCGGCACCCCACTTGTACGGCTTGCCGATCTGGGCGCAGGCGAACTTGACCGCCTGGCCGGCCGGGCCGCCGGGGTAGGTCGCCGGGCAGGGCGCGGGCCGCAGCGGGCCGGCGGAGCCGTTCCCGTACGCCTGGATCCGCAGCTTCTGCAACCGCTCGACCTCGGCGTCGATCTCCTTCTTCTTCGCCGCCAGCTCCGCCTCGGTCTTGGTCAGCTGGCTGACCAACCGGTCCAGCGGGGCCTTCTGGGCGGCGTACTTGTTCTTGAGGTCGACGACCGCCTGCACCTCGCGCTGCTGCTGCCGCGCGAACTGGTCGAGCACCGAGAGCTGGCCGACCAGCGCGGTCGGCGACTTCGTGGTGAGCAGGGCGTTGACCGCGGACGCCTTGTCGCCCTTGTACGCCTCCACGGCGAAGTCGCTCACCCGGTTCATCGCGGCGTCGATCTGCGACTGGAGCGGGGCGATCTTCTTCTGCAGGGCGGCGGCCTGCTTCTTCTTCGCGGTCAGGTCCTGCCGGGTGGCGTTGTGCCTCTCGACGACCGGCTCCAGTTTGCGCCAGGCGGTGTCGATCTGCTGCTCGATCTCGGCCACCGACGGTTCGGCGAGTGCCGGCGTCGTGCCGGTGAACAGCACGGCGGCGCTGGCCAGGGCCGTGAGGGCGATGGCGAGAATGGACCTTCGAGGGCGCGGTTTCGCGTTCCCGGCGTCGGCGGAGGCCGATCGGAGGGATGGCGACCGCGGCGGGGCAGGGGGAGCCACCGGGGTCCGTACTCCTTCTTCCGTAGCCCGCCTACCGGGTTAGCTGACGGGTTCGGGCGGGAAGATTGTCGCCCTACCGCGTGAGACGCGGATTCACCCCATGAAGCTCGGGTCCCCGGTTCGCTGAGTGTGACGATTCGGCGGTGTCGAGACGTCGCCGCCCGGCTAGGCGGCCTGCCGTCGGCTCGACGGTCCCCAACCTTAGAGAAGGGTGTTATCCAAACGCAACCCCGTGATCTGAGTCGATTCGTTATGTATCGGATCGGTCGCTGACGGTGGGAGCATTCGAACCCCCGAACCGAAGGATCGAACCCGCCGATCACACTCGGTATATGTGAAAGATTCCTACATAGTGACGACCTTGGCCGGCAGGTATTGACCAGCACCGGTCCCGGGTGGAGGGTGATCAGCAGGCCCACCCCCGGCTCATGGAGGTTCGATGCTTCCCACGAAACAGCCGCTGAGCAGGAGAATCGCGATCGGGGCCGCAGTCGTCGGCGCCGCCGCGCTGCTGCCGGCCAGCCCCGCGCCCGCCACCGCCGCGTCCGCCGACAGCCGGCAACAGGAGTACGCCGCCGCCGCGGCCGAGTTCGGCGTACCCGAAAGTGTGCTGCTCGGCGTCTCCTATCTGGAATCCCGCTGGGACACGAACGCCGGCACGCCGAGCACCAGCGGCGGGTACGGCCCGATGCACCTCACCGACGTCGCCGGGCTGGCCACCGGGCCGGAGCACCCCGAGCACGGTGAGGACCGACGCGGCGACCAGGCCCGACCCGCCCGCCCGGCACCCGGACCCGCCGGCCCACACCTCGACCGGAGCGCCGACGCGCCGCCCGGCGGACAGACCCTGGACGCCGCCGTCGCGCTGACCGGAGTCGACGAGCACCTGCTCCGCTCGCAACCGGCGGCGAACATCCGGGGCGGGGCGGCGCTGCTGGCGTCGTACCAGAAATCGCTGGCCGCGCCGACGGGCCCGGCCAGCGACCCGGCGGCCTGGTACGGCGCGGTGGCCCGGTACGCCGGCAGCGACCGCGCCGACGCCGCGGCGGCCTTCGCCGACGAGGTGTACCGGACCATCGCCGAAGGCGCCAGCCGGACCACCGACGACGGCCACCGGATCACCCTGCCCGGCCGACCGGGGCTCGCCCCGCAGCGCTCCTGGCTGGACCGGCTCGGCCTGCCCGGCACCCCCCGCCCGGACGGGCTGGAGTGCCCGCGCGACATCTCCTGCGAGTGGATCCCCGCCCCCTACCAGGCGTTCGGGGACGGCGACTACGGCAACCACGACCTCTCCGACCGGCCCGCCCGGCAGAAGATCGAATACATCGTCATCCACGACACCGAGGGCAGCTACGACACCACGCTGCGGCTGGTGCAGGACCCGACCTACGTGAGCTGGCAGTACACGCTCCGCTCGGCGGACGGGCACATCGCGCAGCATGTCTTGGGCAAGGACGTGGCCTGGCACGCCGGCAACTGGTACGTCAACGCCAAGGCGATCGGCCTCGAACACGAGGGCTTCGCCGCCCAGGGCACCTGGTACACCGAGGCGATGTACCGGACCTCCGCCAAGCTCGTCCGCTACCTCGCCGACCGGTACGACATCCCACTCGACCGCGACCACATCATCGGGCACGACAACGTACCCGGCATCCTGCCGGCGAACGTGCGCGGCATGCACTGGGACCCCGGCCCGTACTGGGACTGGTCGCACTACTTCGACCTGCTGAAGGCACCGTTCCGGGGCATCGGCATCCCGGCCGCCGGCCTGGTCACCATCGACCCGGACTTCGCCACCAACCGGCCGGCCTTCACCGGCTGCGACACCGCCGGGGTGCCCTGCCCGTCGCGCGGCTCCTCGTCGGTGATCCTGCGCAGCGCCCCGGCCGCCGACGCGCCGCTGGTCAACGACATCGCGCTGCGCCCGGACGGCACCCCGAACACCATGCACATCTCCGACCACGGCGCGCGGGCCTCGGCCGGGCAGACCTACGCGCTCGCCGGCCGGCAGGGCGACTGGACCGCGATCTGGTATCTCGGGCAGAAGGCGTGGTTCCACAACCCGAGGAGCAACCCCACGGCGAAGTGGACGGTCGGGCTGGTCGCGACGCCGAAGCCGGGCCGGGCCACCATCCCGGTGTACGGCCGGGCGTACCCGGAGGCCGACGCCTACCCGGCCGGCGTGCCGGTGCAGGCGGTCACGCCGTTGCAGTACACCCTCGCCGCCGGGCAGCGCTACGCCGTCGGCAACATCCTGCCCAGCGAGTACTACCGGGCCACCACCTTCGACGGCTCGTCACCCGGTGACTGGACGGTGATCCGGGGCGACCTGCGGTACGTCCAGATCCAGTTCGGCCACCGGATCATGTTCGTGAACGCCGACGACGTACGACTGCTGCCGTCGCCGATCGGCGCGCCGGGCTAGACCTGACCGGCGGCCGGCGCCGGCTGCTGCGCGGTGCCGGTGGGGTCGGTGGCCGCCCCGACGACGGCGGTGAGCACGTCGTCCAGGGTGACCACCCCCATCGGCACCCGCCCGTCGCTGACCAGCACCATGTGCCGGCGCTCCCGGCGCATCGACAGCAGCAGGTCGGCGAGGCTGCGCTCCGGCGGCACCACGGCCAGCGGCCGGAGCAGCTCCGTCGGCACCGGCGCCCGGCGGGCCGCACCGGAGTACCCGAGGACGTCCTTGACGTGCACGAAGCCCAGCACCCGGCGGGTGGCCCGCTGCACCACCGGGAACCGGGACCGGCCGGTACGGGTCGCCAGCACCTCCAGGGAGGCCGGAGAGACGTCCTCGGCCACCGTGGTGACCGTGGCCCAGGGTCGCAGCGCGTCGGCGGCGGTACGCCGGTTCAGGGCCAGCGCGCCGGTGATCCGGGCATGCTCCTCGGAGCCGAGCAAGCCCTCGGTACGCGCCTGCGAGACCAGCCCGGCCAACTCCTCGGCGGTGAAGACCGTCTTCACCGCGTCGGCGGCCTCGATCCGCCACAGCCGCAGGATCCGGGCCGACGCCCACTTCATCGCCAGCAGCAGCGGCTTGGTCGCCACGCAGAACGCCAGCATCGCCGGCCCGAGCCAGAGCGCGGAGGGCTCCGGCCCGGCCAGGGTGATGTTCTTCGGCACCATCTCACCGATCACGGTGTGCAGGAAGACCACCACGCCGAGCGCGATCACGAAGGCGACCGGGTGCACCGCGCGGTCCGGCAGCCCGACGGCGTGCATCGGCTCCTCCAGCAGGTGTGCCAGGGCCGGCTCGGCGATGGCGCCGAGGCCGAGCGAGCAGATGGTGATGCCGAGCTGGGCGCCGGCGATCATCAGCGGGATCTGGTTCATCGCCGACAGCGCCCACCGGGCCCGCTTCGACCCGGCCGCCAGCGGTTCGAGCACGGTACGCCGGGACGCGATCAACGCGAACTCGCTGCCCACGAAGAAGGCGTTGCCGAGCAGCAGCCCGAGGGTGACCAGCAGGTTCATTCGGCGGCGTCCTCGGGCCGGACCACCCGGACCTGCTCGATCCGGTGCCGGACCACCTCGACCACGGTGAACTCGAAGCCCTGCTCCTCGACGGTCTCGCCGGCCACCGGGATGTGGCCGAACCGGGCCAGCAGGAACCCGGCCAGCGTCTCGTACGGGCCCTCGGGCAGCCGGAAGCCGACCTGTTCGACCAGCTCGTCCTCGCGCAGCACCCCGTCGACCAGCACGGTGCGTTCGCCGCCCGGCACCGTCAACTCGACCGGATCCTCCACTCCGGACCCGGCGGAGCCGGCCGGGTCCGGGGTGAACCCGTCGACGACCGGGTCGAACTCGTCGGCGATCTCCCCGACCAGCTCCTCGACCAGGTCCTCCACGGTGACCACGCCGTCGGTGCCGCCGTACTCGTCGACCACGATCGCCAGGTCCGCACCGGCGCCGCGCAGCGCCGCGAGTACCCCGTCCAGGTCCAGGCTCTCCGGCACGTACACCGGCTCCCGGGCCACCGCCGCCACCGTGGTGGAGGACCGCCGGTTCGGTGGTACGCCGAGCGCGTCGACGACCCCGGCCACCCCGGTGACCAGGTCGACGGTCTCCTCGTAGACCGGGAACCGGGTCCGGCCGGTCTGCTGGGCCAGCGCCAGCAGCTCGGCGACGGAGGCGCTGGCCCGCAACGCGACCACGTCGACCCGGGGCGTCATCGCCTCGGCGGCCCGCTTGTCGCCGAACCGGATCGTCCGTTGCAGCAGCATCGCGGTCTCCCGGGGCAGCGCCCCGGCCTGCGCGGAGATCGCCGCCAGCAGGCCGAGTTCCTCCGGCGACCGGGCGCTGGCCAACTCCTCCTGCGGTTCGACGCCGAGCCGGCGGACCAGCCAGTTGGCCGAGTTGTTCAGGGCCCGGATCAGCCAGCCGAAGATCCGGGAGAAGGCCCGCATCGGCCCGGCGGTGGCCAGCGCCGCCGGCATCGGCCGGGCCAGCGCGGCGTTCTTCGGCACCAGCTCGCCGAAGAGCATCGACAGCAGCGTCGCCAGCGCCAGCGCGAGCAGCGGGGTGACCCGTCCGGTGTTCTCCCCGGCCACCGGCCGGAGCAGCGGGGCGAAGAGCTTCGCCAGCGCCGGCTCGGCGAGATAGCCGGTGAGCAGGGCGGTGATGGTGATCCCGAGCTGCGCGCCGGAGAGCTGGAAGGAGAGTTCCCGCAGCGCCTTGCGGACCGTACCGGCCCGCCGGTCGCCGCCGGCCACCCGCCGGTCGAGTTCCGCCCGGTCGACGGTGACCAGCGCGAACTCGGCCGCGACGAAGAACGCGTTGCCGCCGGTCAACAGGACGAAGCCGGCCAGCGGCAACAGGGTGCTGAGGAGTAGGGCGTCGATGATGGGTTCACCTCGACCGTGGTTGCGTCCCGCCCGCGAATATCGAGCACAGTACCGGCCCGACCAGGCGACGGCTGCCCGGTGCGCGGGGCGGTCGGCCCCCGGGACTCAGCGCCGGAAGCAGCGCCAGCCGAACGGGTCCCGGCCCTCCCGGTTCTCCGCGAACGCGCCGTCGCCGTAGGTGTCCCGGCAGGCCCGGTCGATGTCGATGGCCCGGGACGACAGCAGCAGCCGCTCGCACTCCCAGCCGTCGCCACGGGTGTCCGCCCAGCTCGCCCCGCCCACGTGCTCGTCGCAGTAGCGGTCCATCATCCGGGCCAGCCCGTCCCGGCCGTCCGGGCCGAGCAGCACCGGCTGGGCGGGCGGTGGGGGCGGCGGCGGTGCGGCCGGCGAGGACGGCGGGGCGGTCGTCGGGGGCGGCGTCGGTACCGCCGCTCCCGCTCCCTGAAGCGGTGGCCGCGCCGGCGTCGACGGTGCGGGTGGGGGCGACGCCGGAGCACCGCCGGCCCGGGAGGTCGGGCCGGGAGTCGCCGTCGGGGTCGCGCCGGGCGTACCGGTCGGCAGCGCGGCGTCCGGGGTCGGCTCGGCCACCGGCGATCCCGGTGTCGGCGGGTCGGCCACCGCCACCGGTACCCCGACCTCCGGCTCGGTCCCGCCACCCCAGAGCGTCGTGCGGAGCGTCTCCGCCCCGAACGGGATGGCGAGGAGCAGCAGCCCGACTCCGAGCCCCACGGTGGAGATCAGCCGGAGCCGCCGACCCGACCGGTCCCGCCGGTCGGCCGACCCGGTCCTGCGGTGCCGGCCGCTCGACTCCGCCGCCATCCGGTGTGGTGCGCTTTCCGCCACGCGGCGCCCGCCTCCTCGCGGTCTGAGGGGCCGTCGTCGGCCACCATCGCCTGGTTGGAGACCGCCGCGCGGCGGTCCAACATCGACAGGTACGAACGAACGCCGTATGTGGTTCACCGCAGTCCGTGACTGTGGCGGCCCGGCGGATCATCGGGCGCCGCTCCACAGGGTTTGGACAGGTGGCACCGGCTAGCGTCGGATTCATGATCGATGATACGGCTCCGATGGCCGCCGAACCCACCCCGCTGAGCGGGATCGCCGAGTGGGCGACCGACCTGATGGACACGCTCGGCGCCCCCGGAGCGGGCCTGGCGGTGGCGCTGGAGAACCTCTTCCCGCCGCTGCCCAGCGAGATCATCCTGCCGCTCGCCGGCTTCGCCGCCAGCCGGGGCGAGATGAGCCTCTGGTCGGCGATCTTCTGGACCACCCTCGGCTCGGTGGTCGGCGCGCTGGCGCTCTACTACGTCGGCGCGCTGCTCGGCCGGGAACGTACCCGGGCCATCGCCGCCCGGCTGCCGCTGGTCAAGCTCGCCGACGTGGACCGTACCGAGGCGTGGTTCGTCCGGCACGGGGTCAAGACGGTCTTCTTCGGCCGGATGATCCCGATCTTCCGCAGCCTGATCTCCATCCCGGCCGGCATCGAACGGATGCGCCTGGGCACCTTCCTGCTCTGCACCGCCCTCGGCAGCCTGATCTGGAACACCGCCTTCGTGCTGGCCGGCTATCTGCTCGGCGAGAACTGGCACCTGGTCGAGGAGTACGCCGGCCTCTTCCAGAAGGTGGTGATCGTGGCCGTGGCGCTCGCGGTCGGCTGGTTCGTACTCTCCCGGCTCTCCCGGCGCGACCGGCCGCGCAGCCGCCACCGGATGTGACCCGGCGTCCGGCCCGGGTCGCCCCCGCCCGGCGGCCCGGGTCCGGTCAGCCGCCCAGGTAGCGGAGCACCGCCAGCACCCGCCGGCTGTAGCCGGTGACGTGCGCCAGGTCGAGCTTGTCGAAGATCGCGTTCACGTGCTTCTCGACGGCGCTCTGCGAGACGTGCAACTGCCCGGCGATGGCGGCGTTGGTGTGCCCCTGCGCCATCAGGTCGAGCACCGCCCGTTCCCGTACGGTCAGCCGGCTCAGCGGGTCGGTGTGGCTGGTCCGGGCGAGCAGTTGGCGTACCACCTCGGGGTCGAAGGCGGCCCCGCCGTCAGCCACCCGGGCCAGCGCGTCGAGAAACTCGCCGACCTGGGCCACCCGGTCCTTCAGCAGGTAGCCGACCCCGCCGCTCTGGCTGGTCAGCAGCTCCACGGCGTAACGCTTCTCGACGTACTGGGAGAGCACCAGGACCCCGACGGCCGGCCAGCGGCGGCGGATCTCCAGCGCGGCGCGCAGCCCCTCGTCGGTGTGCGTCGGCGGCATCCGTACGTCGACCACCACCGCCTCCGGTGGATCGGCCGTGACGGCCGCGACCAGGGCGGTCGCGTCCCCCACGGCGGCGGCGACCCGGTGCCCCTCCTCGGCCAGCAGCCGGACCAGCCCCTCCCGGAGCAGGGTCGAGTCCTCGGCCAACATCACCCGCATGGCAGCTCCGCGACGACGGTGGTGGGGCCGCCGACCGGGCTCGCCACCCGGAGGCGGCCGTCGAGGGCGGCGACCCGGCGGGCCAGCCCGGAGAGGCCGCCGCCGGTCGGGTCGGCCCCGCCGACGCCGTCGTCGACGACCGTCACGACCAGCCGGCCGTCCCGGACCGCGACCTCGACGTCGACCCGGCTGGCCCGGGAGTGCTTGGCGGCGTTCGTGACCGCCTCCGAGACCACGAAGTACGCGGCCGTCTCGACCGCCCGCGCCGGCCGGACGGTCAGCCGGTGGTCGATCCGGACCGGCAGCCCGGCGTGCTCGGCGACCCGGGCCAGCGCGTCGGCCAGCCCCAGGTTGTCCAGCGCGGTCGGATAGACCCGCCAGGCGACCTCGCGGAGGTCGTCGATCACCCGGCCGGACTCCTCGTGCGCCTGCCGCAGCAGCTCCGCCGCCCTGGCCGGGTCGGTGGCCCGGCGGGCCCGGCCGACCAGCATGCCGAGCGCGACCAGCCGCTGCTGTACGCCGTCGTGCAGGTCCCGCTCGATCCGGCGCCGCTCCGCGTCCACCGCCGCCACCACCCCGGCCCGGCTGGTGGCCAGCTCGGTGATCCGGCGTTCGAGCGCCTCCCGGCCGTTCGGCCCGAGGAACCGCCGGGCCAGCCGGCGGTCCAGCGCCGCGACGCCGAGCACCCCCTGCACGGCGAGGAAGAGCAGGACCAGGGCGAAGACGCCGAAGTACACCACGATCAGCGGGGTGGCCTCGATCTCGTCGACCGGGCGTCCGATCGCCCAGCCGACCACCACGGCGCAGGCCACGACCGCGCCGTACAGCATCATCCCCAGCACGATCCCGCCGAGTACCCCGACCGGCAGCCGGGCGGCGAGGTAGCCCACCGCGCGGGCGTCGGTGATCACACCTGCGGGGCTGTCGCCGAAGTACCGCTCGACCCGTCGCCGGTCGTACTCGGCGAGCCGGCGGGCCAGCCCGCCCAGCCACCGCCGGGGTCGCGGAAAGCGGGCCGGCACGGCGTGGCCGAGCAGCGTACCGACCAGGTGCCCCAGGCTGACCGTCGCGGTGACGGCGCCGAGCAGCACCCCGGTGGCGACCCGCAGCCAGGTACGGAACGACCACCAGGACGGGCGGCTTTCCGGACGGTCCCACGACGGCACCCGGCCGGCGGTCTCCTCCGACCCGCCCGGCAGCGCGTCCGTGGTCCCGATCCCCTGCTGCGGCACGTGTCGAAGGCTACCGTTGTGGTTTTCCACAGCCTGCCGGCGGCGGAACTCCGCAGCCACCTGCCCGACCCGGGACCACCGGCCGGCCATCGGCCGGCCGGGCGGGCGGTCAGGCGCCCGGCTTGACCGAGCGGAGCAGCACGGTGGCGACGTCGACCACCTCGACCTGGTCGCCGGCCTCCTTGCCGTTCACCCCGTCGTTCAGCATCGTCGAGCAGAACGGGCAGCCGACCGCGACGGTCTTCGCGCCGGTCGACATCGCCTCCTCGACCCGGTCGACGTTGATCCGCTTGCCGATCCGCTCCTCCATCCACATCCGGGCACCACCGGCGCCGCAGCAGAAGGATCGTTCCTGGTTGCGGGGCATCTCGGTGATCCCGTCGGCCGCCGCCGCGCCGAGCACCTCGCGGGGCGGGGTGAAGACCCGGTTGTGCCGGCCCAGGTAGCACGGGTCGTGGTAGGTCAGCCCGCCGTCGACCGGCTGGACCGGGGTGAGCCGTCCCTCGGCGACCAGGTGGGCCAGCAACTGGGTGTGGTGCACGACCTCGAACTGGCCACCGAGTTCGCCGTACTCGTTGCCGAGGGTGTTGAAGCAGTGCGGGCAGGTGGCGACGATCTTGCGCTTCGCCGGCTCGCGGTCGCCGAAGGCCTCGTTGAGGGTCTCGACGTTCTGCTGGGCGAGCATCTGGAAGACGAACTCGTTGCCGATCCGCCGGGCCGGGTCACCGCTACAGGTCTCGCCCTCGCCGAGGATGGCGAAGTTCACCCCCGCCTCGTGCAGCAGGGTGGCCACCGCCCGGGTGGTCTTCTTGGCCCGGTCCTCGAACGCACCGGCACAGCCGACCCAGAAGAGGTACTCGAAGTCCTCGACCTCGCCGACCCGGGGCACCTCGAAGTCGAGGCCCTTGGTCCAGTCCTCCCGGGTGTTCGGCGGGGCGCCCCACGGGTTGCCCTTGTTCTCCAGGTTGCGCAGCATCACGCCGGCCTCGGAGGGGAAGCTCGACTCGATCAGCACCTGGTAGCGGCGCATGTCCACGATGTGGTCGACGTGCTCGATGTCGACCGGGCACTGCTCGACGCAGGCGCCGCAGGTGGTGCAGGACCAGAGGACGTCAGGGTCGATCACCCCGAGCTCCTCGGCGCCGCCGATCAGCGGCCGGTTCGCCTCGGCCAGCGCCAGCACGTCCAGGTGCGCCAACTGGGCCTCGGTCGCCTTCTCCTCGCCGGTCAGGTCCTTGCCGCCACCGGCGAGCAGGTACGGCGCCTTGGCGTACGCGTGGTCGCGCAGCGACAGCACCAGCAGCTTCGGCGAGAGCGGCTTGCCGGTGTTCCAGGCCGGGCACTGCGACTGGCACCGCCCGCACTCGGTACAGGTGGTGAAGTCCAGCAGCCCCTTCCAGCTGAACTGCTCGACCTGGGCCACCCCGAACTGGTCGGACTCCGGGTCGGCCTCCTCGAAGTCGAGCGGCTTGCCGTTGCTGGTCATCGGGCGCAGCGCGCCGAGCCCGGAGCCGGTCCGGCCGGGGTCGCGCTTGAAGAAGATGTTGGGGAAGGCGGCGAACCGGTGCCAGGCGACGCCCATGGTGACGTTCAGCGAGATCACGATGACCCAGGTCATCGAGATCGCGATCTTCACCAGGGCGGTGACGCTGGTGCCCGCGTCCCAGGCCGGCAGCAGCGCGCCGACGGCGTGGCTGACCGGGGTGGCCCAGGCCGGGAACTCGAAATGGTCGGTGGCGACCTTGAAGCCGCGGATCAGGAACCCGCAGACCAGTACGGCCAGCACCACGGCCTCGACGAAGTAGCCCTGCCACATGGTCGAGCCGGTGAACCGGGAGCGCCGGGCCGGGTTGCTCGGCCGGTTGCGCAGCCGGATGCCGATCAGCACCAGGATCCCGACCACCCCGAGGATCCCGATCAGCTCGGTGACCAGTCCGTAGCCGACCCAGTGCCCGATCAGCGGCAGTCCCCCGGTCGGGGTGACCACCTCGAAGTACGCCTCCAGCACCAGCAGGGAGAGGACGAGGAAGGCGACCATCACGAACCAGTGCGCGGCGCCCACCACGCTCCAGCGCAGCATCCGGGTGTGGCCGAGCGTCTCGACCAGCATGTTCCTGGCCCGCAGACCCCGGTCGGTGAACCGCGTCGGGTCGGGCTGGCCGAGCCGGATCACCGCGGTCATCCGCAGCACCGCACGCGTCGCCAGCCACACCGCGACCGCGGTGATGCCGGCGGCGAGGATCGTGGTGACGATCTGGACGCTGCCCATGCCTGTTGGCCCTCCCCGTCCTGCTGTCTGACCTCGTCCGCCGCCGGCCGGCCGTCGACCGGCGGCGCCGATGCACGAAGCCTACGCGGCGAGGTTACTCGTTGGTAACGTGACTATCCTCGCATCGACAGTCAGCAGGGCCGAAATGGGCGGCGAGGCGTTCGCCACCGGCAGCCGCCCGGGGCGGGACCGCCGGGGCGGGATGTCGGACCGGAGTCAGCGCCAGCGGGAGAGCAGGCCCAGCGAACCGACCATCGCGCCGAAGCCGATGGCGAGGTTCCAGTACCGCCAGGTGGCGACGGGGTACTCCATGTCGGACAGGTAGAAGACCACCAGCCAGCCGATGCCGAAGACGATCAACCCGACCGCCGTGGCCGGCAGCCACACCGGGCTAGGCTTACGGGTCGCCGCGGTGGACGTCGGACGGACGTCGGTCGGCGGGGTGTACACCTTCTTCTTACGTACCTGAGACTTGGGCACGGCGCTCTCCTGAGGGGGTGGTGATCCTCGTCCGGCCTGACAACCGGACGCAAGGGCGACGGTCCATGGCCAATAATGTTCGACAGCTAGCGTAGTCGCGAGAACCCGTTCAGGCCACGGACCCGGGCATCTGGGTACGGACGGTTGAACGCCCGGATCGCCTCGGTAATTCCCGCGATTAGGACATAATTACCAGATCGGTATGATCGTGAGGGAGAAGGCTCGATGGAGTACACCTCCGGCGTCGCCTCCTGGCGGAAGGTACTCCGCCGCGCCGCCGTGGGGCTGCTGCCCCGGCGGTCGGCCGAGCGCCGCCCCGGGTGGTCGGTGGGCGTACCCCTGATCGCGCTCGCCGCCGGGCTGCTCTTCACCACCACGGCCACCACCGCCGGGGGCACGTCGCTGCGCGAGGACCGCCGCCCGGAGCTCGCCCAGCTCATCGAGGACCGCCGCGACCAGGTCGCCTCCGGGCAGGAACGGGCCGCCGCACTCCGGGACGAGGTGGAGAGCCAGGCCGAGGCGCTCGGCGGCTCCGACGGCCGGGTGGCGGCCCAGCGGGACCGGGCCACCGGCAGCCGGGAGGCGGCCGGGTTCACCGCGTTGGCCGGCCCCGGCGTCACGGTCGAACTCGACGACGCGCCACAGCAGGGCGACGGCAAGCTGCCGGCCGACGTCAGCAACGACGATCTCGTGGTGCACCAGGGCGACGTACAGGCCGTGGTCAACGCGCTCTGGGCCGGCGGCGCCGAGGCGATGACCATCATGGGTGTCCGGGTCCTCTCCACCAGCGCGGTACGCTGCGTGGGGAACACCCTGCTCCTGCACGGCCGGGTGTACTCACCACCGTTCAAGATCACCGCCATCGGCAATCCCGCCGCACTACAGCGAGCGCTCGCCGCGTCCGAGGGGGTCCGGTTGTTCAGGGACGCGGTCACCCACTACCACCTCGGATACCGCGAGACAGTGGAGCCCAGCGTGACGGTTCCCGCGTACGACGGTCCCGGCGGACTCCGGTCGGCCAAGGTTCCGGGGTGACTCCGGTGGCCGGCGACCCGAACTCCGCCCGCAACGGTCGGCACCGCGCCCCGGACGGCGACGACCCGACGATGTTCATCCCCCGACTGCCGGAGGCCGACGAGCCACCGGCGGCCGACCGGGCACTGCGGCCGGCCCGCCCGGAGCCGGCGGAGCCGGGCAGCCGCCGCCCCCGGATCACGGTCGACCACGTCGTGCCGGCGCCGCCGGGCCGGGGACCGCGCACACCCGAGCCGCCTCCGCCGGCCGCACACGACACCGTCGGCCCGCCCGCACCGGAACCCCGTCCGGGAGAGCACGGTCGGTCCGGGGACCGTCGCGGCCCGGCCGACGGCTACCGACCGCAGCCCTACCCGCCGGCCGACTCCGAGTTCCGGCAGCCCTACCAGCCGGCCGAGCCGGAGTTCCGGCAGCCGTACCAACCGGTCGAACCCGAGTTCCGGCAGCCCTACTCACCGGTTGAGCCGGAGTTCCGGCAGCCGTACCAGCCGGCCGAGCCGGAGTTCCGGCAGCCGTACCAGCCGGCTGAGCCGGAGTTCCGGCAGCCGTACCAGCCGGTCGAGCCCGAGTTCCGGGTCGCCGGTCCGCCGTCGGAGCGTCGGGAGCTGGCGCCACCCGCCGGCCGACCCGTCGCGTCCGCCGAGCCCGAACCCTGGTCGCCGGCTCCGGAGAGCGTCCCGGAGCGGCGGGAACCGGCGCCCGCCGTCCGACCGGGCGCCTGGGAGCCGACCCCGGCCACCGCCGAAGCCGATCGCTGGAAACCCGCCGAGCCCGGCCACCGGCAGCCGTCCCCGGACGACCTCGGCCGTCGGGCCAACGGAGCGGGTCGCGTCGACAGCCCGACCGCGCTCATCCCGACCGTCCCCCCGGCGGACCCCGAGACCACCGCGCCGATCCCGCCGATGTCGCAGCGGGCCTCCGGCGCCGCCGCCGGCACGCCCGTACCGCCGCACCGCACCGCCGCCGCCGAGGCCACCACCGCGCTGCCGCAGGTCCGGCCCGCCGCAGTGCCCCGCCACGACGACATCGAGGCGACCGCGCTGATCGGCGCGATCCCACCCCCGCCGGCCAGCGACGACGCGGGCGGCTCAGCCGACCCGGACGGCGCAGCGGACGCCGACCAGCGCCCCCGGCGCGGCGAGCGGGTCGTCCAACTCCGCCCGGAACAGACCGGCGAGGGCTACAAGAGCGTCTACTCCGAGCTGACCCGGCCGTCGCTCGGCTCCCGGATCCGGACCGGCATCCGGGCCACCGGCGAGGTGCTGATCACCTTCGGCCTGGTCGTCCTGCTCTTCGCGGCGTACGAGGTCTGGGGCAAGTCCACCATCGTCAACGCACACCAGGACGACCTCGGCCAGCAACTGGCACAGCAGTGGGACGAGCCCGACCCGACGGTCGGCCCGACCCCCACCGCCACCCCGAAGCCGGCCAAGCCGGTGCAGGGCAAGCCGATCGCCGGGCTCTACATCCCCAAGCTGGACAAGCACTGGGTCGTGGTCGAGGGCGTCACCCAGAAGGACATCCGGTACGCCCCCGGCCACTACCCGACCAGCGCCCTGCCCGGACAGGTCGGCAACTTCTCGGTCGCCGGCCACCGGAACCGGGCCACCTTCTGGCGGCTCGACGAACTCGACGACGGCGACTCGATCGTCGTGGAGTCCAAGGAAGCCTGGTTCGTCTACCACGTGTCGCAGACCCGGATCGTCAGGCCGTCCCAGGTCGAGGTGGTCGCCCCGGTCCCCGGCAAGCCCGGTGCGAAGCCGAAGAAGGCGATGCTGACCCTGACCACCTGCAACCCGAAGTTCGACAACTACCAGCGGTTGATCGTGCACGCGGAGCTGATCCGTACCGAGCCGAAGACGGTCGGCTCGCCCCGCCCGCCCGAGTTGGACGACTGACCCCGCCATGTACGCGTGGATCTGGCGCAAGCTGCCGTTCGGGGTACCGGGCAAACTGATCGGCTCGCTGCTGATCGTCGCGAGCCTGCTCGCCCTGCTCTGGTACGTCGTCTTCCCGTGGGCCGAGCCGCTGCTGCCGTTCGACGACGTCCAGGTGACCCAGGACAACGGAGTCCCCGGGGGGCCGGCCGATGAGCCCGGGGTCGAGGGCGAGGATCCGGGCGTCGGCGGCGAACCCTCCGGCGACGAGCACGAGCTGCCGTACGACACCACCCGGAACAACACTCCGCCCCCGAGCCCCACCAGGTAGGCCCGATGCGCGTCCTCGTGATCGACAACTACGACTCGTTCGTCTTCAACCTCGTGCAGTACCTCGGCCAGCTCGGTGCCGACTGCGAGGTACGCCGCAACGACGAGATCGACCTCGCCGAGGTGGGCCGGCTGGACGTGGCCGGAGTGTTGCTCTCACCCGGCCCCGGCACTCCGGACCGGGCCGGCGTCTGCCTCGACGTGATCCGCGAGTACGCCGGCCGGCTGCCGATCCTCGGCGTCTGCCTCGGTCACCAGGCCATCGGCGCCGCCTTCGGCGGGACGGTCGAACGGGCACCCGAGCTGCTGCACGGCAAGACGTCCGAGGTCCGGCACCGGGGTGTGGGCGTACTGGCCGGGCTGCCGGACCCGTTCACCGCGACCCGCTACCACTCGCTCGCCGTACCCCCGGAGACCCTGCCGGCGGAGATCGAGGTCACCGGCTGGACCGAGTCGGGCGTGGTGATGGCGATGCGGCACCGCGAGCTGCCGGTCGAGGGGGTGCAGTTCCACCCCGAGTCGGTGTTGACCGAGGGCGGTCACCTGATGCTCGCGAACTGGCTCGCCAACTGCGGCCTGCCGGCGGCACTGGACCGGGCTCCCGCGCTGGCCGCCGAGGTCGACGCCCGACGTCGGGCCGCCTTCGTCACGGTCTGAGCCGACGTGACGCCCCGAGAAGGGGCGTCACGGTCCGAGCCCGGGCGTGGCGGCCCTGGAACTGGGCGTCACGGTCTCAGGCTGGCCGGCCCGGCGCGTGGTCGCCGACCACCCCGGGCGACTCCGCCGGAGGGTGGTGCGGGCGCGGCGAGGTCAGCCGCGCCGCCGCGATCACCGTGATTCGGGTCGGGTGACCGGCGGGTTCACCGGCGGGAACAGTCCGCCACCGCCGCCGCCGTCGCCCGGCCCGGTGGGCGTGGGAGTGGGGGTGGGGGGAGTCGGTTCGTCCTCCTGCGCCACGCTGACGGTGATCGTCACGGTCGTACCGGTCGGCTTCTTCTCCCCGGCGGACGGGTTCTGCCGGGTCACCTCGCCGGCCTCGGCCGGCGGCACCGGCTCACCGTCGACGACCCTCACGTCGAAGCCGGCCCGGTCCAGCCGCTCCCGCGCCTCGTCCTCCTGGAGCCCGAGGACCCTCGGCACCTCGACGACGTTGCCCCGGGAGACCGAGACGGTCACCGTGCTGCCCTTGGCGACCTTCCTGCCCTCGGCCGGGTCGACCTCGGTGACGGTGCCCTTGTTCCTCTCGCTGTTCACGTCGGTGCGCTTGACCGTCAGGCCCTGCTCCTTGAGCCGGATCTCGGCGGACTCGAAGGTGCCGCCGACCAGGCCGGCCGGGACGGTGACGGTGCCGGGGCCGGTGCAGACCCGGATCTCGATCTCGGTACCCGCGTCGACCTTGGTGGTCGGCGGCTGACTCTGCGAGGTGACCTGTCCCACCTTGCACTCGTCGCTGGTGTCCGGGTCGCCGACCTTGGCGGTCAGCTCCGCCTGTTCGAGGGCGTTCCGGGCCGCCGCCTCGGTGCTGCCGACCACGTTCGGCACCTCGACGCTGGCCGTGGCGCCCGGGTCCTGGTCGTTGTTGAGCATCAGCGCGGCGACCAGGGCGATCACCGCGAGCACCCCGAGGCCGCTCAGCGTGGCGATCACCCAGGCAGAGGCCTTGCGGCGCCGCGCGTCACCGACCCGGGCCGGCGGCATCGGCCGTCCTCCGCCGGCCTGGATCTGCCGGGTGGTGGCGGTGTGCGACATCGCCATCGTCTCGTCCTCGCGCAGCACCGGGGTGGCCATCACCGGCCGGCCGGCCGCCGCACGGAGCAGGTCGGCACGCATCTCGGCCGCGCTCTGGTAGCGGTTGAGCGGGTTCTTCGACAGCGCCTTGAGCACGATCGCGTCGATCGGCGGGGTGACGTCCGGGTTGAGGTCGCTCGGCGACGGCGGATCTTCCCGGACATGCTGGTAGGCGACGCTGACCGGGCTGTCACCGACGAACGGCGGATGGCCGCAGAGCAGCTCGAAGAGGACGCAACCGGCGGCGTAGACGTCCGACCGGGCGTCCACCGCCTCGCCCCGGGCCTGCTCGGGGGAGAGGTACTGGGCCGTACCGATCACCGCGCTGGTCTGCGTCATCGTGGTGGCGCCGCTGGCCAGCGCCCGGGCGATGCCGAAGTCCATCACCTTGACCTGGCCGGTCTGGGTCATCATCACGTTGCCGGGCTTGATGTCCCGGTGGATGATCCCGTGCCGGTGGCTGAACTCCAGCGCGGCGCAGACGTCGGCAGTGATCTCCAGGGCCCGACGGGGCATCAGCCGTCCCTCGGCGGCGAGCACCTCCTTGAGCGTCCGGCCGTTGACGAACTCCATCACGATGAACGGCAGGGTCTCGCCGGTGGGCGCGATCTCCTCGCCGGTGTCGTAGACGGCGACGATCGCGGGGTGGTTCAGCGAGGCGGCGTTCTGCGCCTCCCGCCGGAAACGCATCTGGAAGGTGTCGTCACGGGCCAGATCGGTACGAAGCATCTTGATCGCGACATCGCGGCCGAGCCGGAGGTCGCGCCCGCGGTGCACCTCGGCCATGCCGCCGTAACCGAGCAGCTCGCCGACCTGGTACCTGCCACCCAGCAGGCGGGCCTGCGCCGTCATCTCGTCTGTCGTCCTTCGCTCATCTGGTCACCCCGCCGGGGTATCCGGTCCGTTCCACCTGACGGTACGGCGCACCGGGCGGTGCGTCGCGTCCGGCTTCCGGCCGGAATTCCGATATCGCCGTCTGGGGCGCTGACATGCCGCTGTTGTTCTGGTTCTCTTTCCAGTTGAAGGCAACCACGCCCGAGCAGATCAGTACCAACAGGCCCAGCACAACGAAGAGCGCGATCAGCAAGGAGCGGTTCCCGGGCGACGGCGGCGGTACGGCCGGACGCCCCGGATACGAGTATGCGGCCTCCGGGCGAGGCCGGACCGGCTGCGGCACCGGGGCCGCGCCGCGGTTGTAGCCGGCGGGCCCGACCGGCGCCGTACCGGCCGGCGGGCGGGCCACCGGCGCGACGGCCGGCGAGTGCGGCGCCACCCGCGCGGCGGCGGGTGGCACCCGGGGCGCGGGCGGCACCGAGGTCGGCCGGGGCGGCATCACCGGCGCGGCCGGCGGCGGCGCGGGACGCTGCGGCGGCACCGGCAGCGATCCGACCGGCCGGCCGGGCTGGTTGGCCATCCCGATCGTGGCGGCGGCCTGCCGGGACACCGCGGCCAGCTCGGCCGCGCTCTGCCAGCGGGCCTTCGGGTCCTTCGCCATCGACCGCTCGACGATCGCCCGGATCGCCGGTGGGATGTCGCCGGGAAGCTGCCGGGGAGTGTCCCGGACGTGCTTCATGGCGATCTCGATCGCACTGTTGCCCTCGAACGGCCGCCGGCCGGCGAGGCACTGGTACGCGACCACGCCGAGCGCGTACACGTCGGAGCAGGCGGTGGCGACCTCGCCGGCGGCCTGCTCCGGCGAGATGTACGACGCGGTGCCGAGTACCGAACCGGCGGCGGTGAGCTGGCCGACCAGGGCCGAGCGGGCGATGCCGAAGTCGGTCAGCACCAGCGTGCCGTTCGGCCGGACCAGCAGGTTGCCCGGCTTCACGTCCCGGTGCACGATGCCCTTGTCGTGCGCGGCCTGCAACGCGTCGGCGGCCTGCGCGACCAGTGCCATGGTGCGGGCCGGGGTGAGCCGGCCGACCCGGCTCAGCGTCCGGGAGAGCGCGTCGCCCTCGACGTACTCCATGACCAGGAAGGCGATCTGCTGGTCGCTGCCGTAGTCGTAGACGTCCACCACCCCGGGGTGGTTGATGGTGGCCATCGTCCGGGCCTCGCCCCGGAAGCGCTCGGCGAAGCCCGGCTCGTCCAGCAGCGCCGGCAGCAGGATCTTGACCGCCACCGTACGGCCGAGCACCTCGTCGGTGCCCCGCCACACGTCGCCCATGCCGCCACCGGCGATCCGCTCGTCGAGGCGGTACCGGTTACCGAGCAGCACTCCGGGCTTCAGCATGTCAGCGGCCTCCCCGGTCCTGGATGACCGCCCGCATGATCTGCTGGCTGATCCGCGCCGCCTCGCCGCTGCCGCCCGAGCCGGCGTTCTCCAGGAAGACGCAGACCGCCGAGACCGGCTTGCCGGCGCTGTTGATCGCGAACCCGATGAACCAGCCGTGGTCGGCGTTGTCTCCGCCGTTCTCGGCGGTTCCGGTCTTGCCGCCGACCCGGTAGCCGTTGATCCGCGCGTTGGTGCCGGTGCCGTTCTGCACCACGCTGACCATCATCTCTTCGAGCTGGCTGGCCACGTCGGCGCTGACCGGCTCGCGCAGCTCCTTGGGGACCGCGGTGTAGTAGTCGGTGGTGCGGTCCGGGCCGAGCTGCTGCTGCACCAGGTAGGGCCGCATCTGTCGCCCGTCGTTGGCGACGGTCGCCGCGATCATCGCGCCCTGGAGTGGGGTCATCCGGACGTTGTTCTGCCCGATCGAGGACTGCGCCACCTGCGGCGGGTCGTCGTTGCCGTCCGGGGTGGCCATCTCGCCGGTACGGCTGGCCGCCGCCTTCTGGCCCGAACCGTTCAGCCGGCCGACGCTCAGCTCGTCGTCCTCGAAACCGAACTGCCGGGCCTCGTCCTTGAGCTTGGCGGCGCCGAGCTTGACCCCGAGCTGGGCGAAGCCGGTGTTGCAGGACTCGGTCAACGCCTGGGTCAGCGTGACCTGGGCCTCCGGGCAGATGCCCGGCGACGCGTTGCGGATCGGCGCCCCGGCCGTCGGCGCCAGATAGCTCGGGCCGGCCGGAATCCGGGTGCCGGGGTCGTACCCGTTCTCCAGCGCCGCCGCCGCGGTGATCACCTTGAAGGTGGAGCCCGGCGGGAAGGTCTCGGCGAGCGCCCGGTTCTTCAGCGGCCCGTCCTTGGCCGCGTCGAGCTGGTTGTACGCGGCCTCGGCCTTCTTGGTGTCGTGGTCGACCAGCGGGTTCGGGTCGAAGCTCGGCATCGAGACGAGCGCCTGGATCGCCCCGGTGGTGGGGTCGAGCGCCACCGCCGCGCCCTTGGTCACGTCGTTGCGGTTGTTGGTCAGCTCGCGGTAGGCGGTCTCCTGCGCCCGGGGCGAGAGGGTGAGCAGGATGTTCCCGCCGGCGGTCTGGTTGCCGGTGAAGAGGTCCCGCACCCGGTCCCCGAAGAGCTGGTCGCTGGTGCCGGCGAGGAACTCGTTCTCGCTCTTCTCGATGCCGGTGTCGGCCAGGTTGACCGGCTTGTAGCCGAGCGCGTGCGCGTACACCTCGCCCTTCGGGTAGGTGCGGAGGAAGTTCAGCTTGCCGCCGGTCTCCTTGCTCGTCGCCAGGGGCGTACCGCCGGCCTCGATGATTCCGCGCTTGCGCTCGTACTCGGCGACCTGGACCCGGCCGTTGTAGTCGCTGTTGCGATATTCGTCGGCCTTGTACGCCTGTACGTAGTTGAGGTTGACGAAGAGCAGGCCAAACAGGACCATCACGACGACGCCCACCTTGCGCAGGGGTGCGTTCACGGTCTGATCACCTCCGTCGTGGCGCCGTGCAACTGTGCCGGTGGACCGGCGGGAACCCCGCTCGGCCGGGCCGGTGACGCGGTGTCAGCCGGCCGGCGCGCGGCGTCGGAGATCCGGAGCAGGGCCGCCACCAGCAGCCAGTTCGCCATCAGCGACGAGCCACCGGCGGAGAGGAACGGCGTGGTCTGGCCGGTGAGCGGGATCAGGCCGCTGACGCCACCGATGATCACGAAGAGCTGGAGGCAGACCGTGAAGGAGAGACCGCCGGCGAGCAGCTTGCCGAACGAGTCACGCACGGCCAGCGCCGCCCGCAGCCCCCGCTCGATGATGAGCAGGTAGACCACCAGCAGGGCGGAGAGCCCGAAGAGGCCGATCTCCTCGCCCAGGCCGGCGAAGACGAAGTCCGTGTGCACCTCGGGAATCTCGGTCGGCTGCCCGGCACCGGGGCCGGTGCCGAAGAGTCCACCGGTACCCAGGCCGAGCAGCCCTTGCAGGGTCTGCCAACCGCTGCCGTACGGGTCGCCGTACGGGTCGAGCCAGATGTCGACCCGGGTGTAGAAGCTGGCGAACGGGCCCCCGACGGTGCTGCCGAGATACCAGGCGAGCACGGCACCGCCGAAGAAGAGCAGCAGACCGATGATCAGCCAGCTGACCCGTTCGGTGGCGATGTAGAGGGTGACCACGAACATGCCGAAGTAGAGCAGCGAGGTGCCGAGGTCCTTCTGGAAGACCAGCACCGCGAGGCTGATCAGCCAGACCACGATGACCGGACCGAGGTCCCGGCCGCGCGGGAAGTCGATGCCGAGGAAGCGCCGGCTGGCCAGCGAGAGCACCTCGCGCTTGCGGACCAGGTAGTAGGCGAAGAAGACCAGCAGGGCCAGCTTGGCGAACTCGCCGGGCTGGATCGTGAACCCGCCGAAACTGATCCAGAGCTTGGCGTCCGACTGCGGGTTGACCTGCGAGTACTTCGCGGGCAACAGCGCCGGGGTGATCACCAGCACGATGCCGGCCAGCACCAGGGTGTAGGCGTACCGGCTGATCGCCCGGTGGTCGCGGATCAGCACCAGCAGCCCGGCGGCGAGCGCCACCGAGAGCAGCGTCCAGGCGAGTTGCCGCCCGCCGGTGCCGGAGAACGTGGTGAGGTCGGCCCGCTCGTCCGGGGTGGCCCTGGCCAGGTCCAGCCGGCGCAGGAAGGCGACGCCGAGGCCGTTGACCAGGGCGACCGCCGGCACGAGTACCGGATCGGCGTACGGCGCCAGGAACCGGACCACCACGTGGATCGCCAGGAAGACGGCGGTGATCGAGGCGATCGGTACCCAGAAGTCGAAGGTCACCGTGTCGAGCAGGTTCGCCTCGGCCGTCGCCGCGTACGCCGCCACGACGACCATGGCGAGCAGCAGCAGCGCCAACTCGGCGTTCCGCCTGGACCTGGCGGCGACTCGGACACGTGGCAACTCGCCCGTGGGTGCGGGCGTCGATGCCGATCCAGGCGGGGCGGTCACGTGAGTTCCCTCGGATCGTCGGAGCTGACGCTCACTCGATCGACCGGCATCCCGCAGGGTCGGTGACCGGCGGGATCGGGTCGGACGGTGGCGCGTCGGGCGTGTCCGCCGGAGTGGCGGTCGCCCGCACGGTCTGGCCGGGGGTAGGAGTGGGTGTGGTCGGGGCCGCCGGGGTGGCGCTCGGCGTGGGGGTGGGGCCGGCCGTGGCGCTCGGCTGGCAGAGCGGCTTCAGGTTGGGGTTGCCGGGATCCTCGTTCGTCAGCTCCGCGAGCCGGCGTTCCGCGTCCGGCTCGTCGTCGGCCTGGATGCCCTGCTTCACCTGCTCCTGGGCGGCATCGGTCAGGTCGTCCAGCTTCGTCGGGCTGGTCGCGTGCACGTTCGACAGTTCGAGCCCGGCGATCCGGCCCGGAATGCCCTGGAAGACCGCGAGCTGGCCGTCGTCGGTCGCGCCGACGTAGTACTGCCGCTGGGTGTAGTCCCAGCCGAACCAGAGCCCGGCGCCGACCACCCCGAGCAGCGCCACCACGAGTACGGCGGTGCGCAGCGGGTGCCGGCGGGGCCGCTCGGACTCGTCGTCGGCGGAGGACTCGGGCTCGGCCGGCTCCGGACTGGCCGGACGCGGCGGGGAGAGCGCCGAGGCCCGGGCGGCCGGTGTCGAGTCGTCGGCCGAGGTCGCCATGCCCCGGTCCCGGGAGGCCGCGCCGCCGACGATCGGGGCCGCCTCCAGGATGTCCTGGTCGCTGGCGTCCGCGATGATCACGGTGATGTTGTCCGGGCCGCCGCCGCGGAGTGCGAGCTGCACCAGCCGCTCGACGCACGCCTGGGGATCCTTGACGTTGCGCAGCGTCTCCCCGATGGTCTCCGCGCTCACCACGCCGGAGAGACCGTCGCTACAGATCAGGTAGCGGTCGCCGGTGCGCACCTGGCGTACGGAGTATTCGGGGTCGATGTCGCGGCCGTCCAGCGCCCGGGTGAGCAGCGACCGCTGCGGGTGGCTGCTCGCCTCCTCCAGGCTGATCCGGCCCTCGTCGACCAGCATCTGGACGTACGTGTCGTCCTTGGTGATCTGGGCGAACTCGCCGTCGCGGAGCAGGTAGGCGCGGGAGTCACCGATGTGCACCATGCCGATCTTGCTGCCCGAGAAGAGCAGAGCGGTGAGCGTGGTGCCCATCCCCTCGAGATGCGGATTGGCGTCCACCGTGTCGCGCAACTGTTGGTTGGCGGTGTCCACGGCCGATCGCAGCGCGTCGACGAGGGCGTCACCCGGGACGTCCTCGTCGAGCGGGGCCATGGCACCGATGACGATGTTGCTGGCGACGTCACCGGCGGCCATCCCGCCCATGCCGTCGGCCACGGCGAGAAGCCGCGGCCCGGCATAGACGGAATCCTGGTTGCCGTCTCGGATCAGCCCGCGGTCGCTGTGCGCCGCGTAACGCAGGGTCAGAGTCATGGCCGTAATTCGAGAGAAGTGCGGCCGATCCGGATCGGCACGCCGAGGGGGACGGGGGTAGGTCCGGTGACCTTAGCGCGATCGAGGTAGGTCCCGTTAGTCGAGCCGAGATCTTCGACGAACCACTGCCCGGACCGGGGCACGAGCCGGGCGTGCCGGGCCGAGGCGTAGTCGTCGGTGATCACCAGCGTCGAATCCTCCGCCCGGCCGATGGTGATCTGTGCTTCGCCGAGCGTGATCCGTGTGCCGGCGAGTTGGCCCCCGGTGACGACCAACTGGTGCGCCGCCCGGCCCCGTTTGACCTTCGCCGGTTTGTTCTGTCCCAGCGCGGCCCCCACCCCGCGCGGCGCGGCGACGAGGCGACTCGACCTCGCGCCTGCGAAGAGGTCCCGACGGATCACCCCGACCACCGTGAAGACGAAGATCCACAGCAGGACGATGAAGCCGATCCGGGCAACGGTGATGACAAATGGGGGCAAGGTGGTTAGCCGTCCACGCGGAAGGTCAGGGTGGTGGTGCCGAGCTGGATCATGTCGCCCGGGTTGAGCGCCACGGCGGAGACCCGCTGCCCGTTGAGCATGGTGCCGTTGGTCGACCCGAGGTCGGTCAGCACCACCTGGGCGCCGTCGAAGTCGAGCCGGGCGTGCCGGCGGGAGATGCCGACGTCCGGCAGCCGCAGGTTCGCCTGGTCGCCCCGGCCGATCACGGTCGAGCCCATCTGCAACGGGTAGGTGCGGCCGTCGCCGGAGACCAGCCGGATGTTGCGACCGCCCGCGCCGTGCCCCGGCGGCGGGCCGTAGCCGCCACCCTGGTCGTACGGCGGGTAGCCGCCAGGCTGCTGGTCGTATGGCGAGGAGTGCACCGGCGCCACGTCGCCGCCGGTGTAGACCTCGGCGGTGACCCGGAACATCCCCGTGTCGAGGCCGTCCCCGCGCTCGATCTCGACGATGACGTCGCCGTAGACCGTCCACGCCTGCTCGCCGATGAACTCCGCCTGCGACTGGGCCAGCTCCTGGGCCAGCGCGGCGGCGTACGGCGCCAGCCGACTGTGGTCGTACGGTGAGAGATCGATCACGTAGCGGTTGGGTACCAGAGTGCGCCCACCGGCGAGGATCGCCTTGTGCGCCTCTGCCTCCCGCTGCATCGCGTTGAGGATCTCGACGGGGTGCACGACCCCTTTGAACACCTTTGCGAAGGCCCCCTCGACCAGGCCCTCCAGACGCTTCTCAAAGCGTTGCAGCACGCTCACCGGCTCCTCCTCGGGTTCCGAGGACATGATGGTATCCGGCCGCCGCACGTGCGGCTCGCACGCCGCTCGGCCGCCTGCATCCGGCCTCTCCTCAGTGGCCGGGGATAGTCGTGCTACTCTTCCATCCGCTGCGAGCGGTAACGCCCGCAGCGGCAGTAGGGACAGCGTAGTATGTCCCGGCACATGCCGAAGAGTGGGCTCCGGACATGATTGTTATTGTCCTGTGGCGCGCTCGGGGGATGAGTCGGGTTGTCCCGGGCCTCTCGTCGAGAGGGCACGGGGCGACGCGGGTCACGCCTCGCAAGGGGAAGTGGCGGAATGGCAGACGCGCACGGTTCAGGTCCGTGTGCCCGAAAGGGCGTGGGGGTTCAACTCCCCCCTTCCCCACCGCTTCGAGGGGCTCCGTGGTGACACGGGGCCCCTCGTTCATATCGGGGCAAAGGCGCCATCGCGCTATGCTCCGGTGGTTTTCCGACCCGAGGGCAGACCAGGAGTGCGTGTGACAGTCGCGTTGGTGACCGGATCCGGCGGCCTGATCGGCTCGGAGGCGGTCCGGCACTTCGCCGGGCTCGGCCTGGACGTGGTCGGAATCGACAACGACATGCGGCGGCGCTTCTTCGGTGCCGAGGCCTCCACCGCGTGGAACGTGCTGCGGCTCACCAGTGACCTCGGTGACGCGTACACCCACCACGACGTCGACATCCGCGACCGGGACGCGCTGGCGGGGATCTTCCGGCGGTACGGCCGGGACATCGGCGTGGTGATCCACACCGCCGCGCAGCCCTCGCACGACTGGGCCCTGCGCGACCCGTTCACCGACTTCGACGTGAACGCGGGCGGCACGCTCAACGTCCTGCAGAACGTCCGCGAGCACTGCATCGACGCCCCGGTCATCCACTGCTCCACCAACAAGGTCTACGGCGACCGGCCGAACAGTCTCCCGCTGATCGAGCAGGAGACCCGCTGGGAACTCGCGGCCGACCACCCGTACTTCGACGGCATCAAGGAGGACATGTCGATCGACGGCTCGCTGCACTCGGTCTTCGGTGCCTCCAAGGTCGCCGCCGACGTGATGGTGCAGGAGTACGGCCGCTACTTCGGCATGAAGACCGCCTGCTTCCGGGGCGGCACGCTGACCGGCCCGGCGCACTCCGCCACCGAGCTGCACGGCTACCTCGGCTACGTGATGCGCTGCAACATGGAACGCCGGACATACAAGATCTTCGGGTACAAGGGCAAGATGGTCCGGGACGCGATCCACAGCCACGACGTGGTCGCCGCCTTCGAGGCGTTCTTCCGGGAGCCCCGCTCGGCGGCGGTCTACAACCTCGGTGGCGGGCGGCACTCGAACTGCTCGCACCTGGAGGCGTTCGCGCTGGCCGAGCAGATCACCGGGCAGGAGATGGTCACCGAATACCACGAGGCGAACCGGGTCGGCGACCACCAGTGGTGGATCGGCTCGAACGCCGCCTTCCAGCGCGACTACCCGCACTGGAAGCAGATCTACGACGTGCCGATGATCCTCCAGGAGATCTACGCCGCCAACGTCGACAAGTGGATACCGCAGGGCGGGGAGAAGGCGTGATCTCGCGGGGCAAGCGGAACGTGCTCGGCGTACTGGTCGACGCGGTCGACTACGAGGCCGCGACCGAGCAGGTGGTGGCCGCCGGGCGGGAACGCCGGCCGATGGCGCTGACCGCGCTGGCCGTGCACGGCGTGATGACCGGGGTGCTCGACCCGGCGCACAACGCCCGGCTCAACGCCTTCGACGTGGTCACCCCGGACGGGCAGCCCGTGCGGTGGGCGCTCAACCTGCTGCACCGCGCCGCCCTGGCCGAGCGGGTCTACGGCCCCGATCTGACGCTGAGCGTGCTGGCCAGGTTCGCCGACGAGGGGATGCCGGTCTATCTCTACGGTTCCACCGACGCCACCCTGGCCCGGCTGATCCCGGAGCTGGAGCGGATGTTCCCGGCGCTGAAGATCGCCGGGGTGGAGTCGTCGAAGTTCCGGCCGGCCCGACCGGGCGAGGACGCCGAGATCGCCGACCGGATCCGTGCCTCCGGGGCCCGGCTCGTGCTGGTCGGGCTCGGCTGCCCCCGGCAGGAGGTCTTCGCGTACGCGATGCGGCCGCTGCTCGACATGCCGCTGATGGCGGTCGGCGCGGCCTTCGACTACCACGCCGGCCTGCTCCGCAAGCCTCCACCGTGGATGCAGCGGGTGGGCCTGGAGTGGCTGTGGCGGTTCGGGCTGGAGCCGAAGCGCCTCTTCCACCGGTACATGGTGCTCAACCCGGCGTACGTGGCCCGGCTGACCGCGCAGCGACTCGGCATCTGGAAGGCCACCCCGCCGGCCCCGGCGAACGACCGCCCCGCCACCTTCGCGGTCTGACCGGCGCGTACCCGGCCGGGTAGGGCTGCCCCTACCCGGGAAAGGCCGGCCGCCGGGAGTGTCTCGGCGTGCCCGGTCCGATTGACTCGCTGCCATGGACGCGGTGCGGCTGGCGGAGGTCAGCAGAGGGTACGGTTCGGGCGAGGGCGCGGTGACCGCGCTGGACCGGGTGACCCTGGGCTTCGCCAGCGGCACCTTCACGGCGGTGATGGGTCCGTCGGGTTCCGGCAAGAGCACGCTGTTGCAGTGCGCGGTCGGCCTGGACCGGCCGACCGCCGGCAGCGTCACGATCGGCGACGTCGACCTGGGCGGGCTCTCCGAGACCCGGCTGACACTGCTGCGCCGGGACATCATCGGCTTCGTCTTCCAGTCCTTCAACCTGCTGCCCGCGCTCACCGCCGAACAGAACGTGGCACTGCAGCTGCGGCTGGCCGGGCGCCGGCCGCACCGGGGCGACGTCCGGGCCGCACTCGCCGCGGTGGGGCTGGCCGGACGGTCCGGGCACCGGCCGGCCCAGCTCTCCGGAGGACAGCAGCAGCGGGTGGCGATCGCCCGTGCGCTGATCACCCGGCCCCGGGCGGGCCGGGTCGCGCCGTGCTGACGCTCGCCGGCCAGACGTTCCGGAGCCGCTGGACCGCGTTCGTGGGTACCTTCGTCGCGCTCTGTCTCGGCGTCTGCCTGCTCGCCACCACCGGGCTGGCCCTGACGTCCAGCGTTGGCGGAACGGACCGGGCCACCCGGTGGTACCGGAACGCCGACGTGGTGGTGGCCGGGCCGAATTCGGTCAGCGTCAGCACGGGTACCGGCGACGAGCGGTACACCTCGACCACGGACACCCGGCAGTCCCGGCCGGTACCGGCGGAGTTGGCGGCCCGGCTGGGCACGGTGCCGGGGGTCGCGGTGGCGGTACCCGACCGTCAGGTCCCGGTCGACCTGGCCGGTACGCCCGGGATCGTCCGCCCCTGGTCCGCCTCGGCACTGGGCGGGTACGGCGCACTGGTGGGTGAGCCGCCCACCGTGGACGGTGAGCTGGTCTCCACCTCGCCGGGCGGGCACCGGCCGGGTGACCGGATCCGGGTGCAGACCCCGGACGGGCCACGGACGTTCACGATCAGCGGGGTGCTGCCCCCGGCCGCCGGCACGGCGGACGGGCCGGGCGACGAGGAGCGAGCGGCAGACCAGGACGGGCCGGTCGTCGTCTTCGGCACCGACCGGGTCGCCGCCGCGCTGGCCGGCGACCGGATCAGCGCCGTGGCGCTCCGGGCCGGGGACGGGGTCTCCGTCGGCACGCTCGCCGGGCGGGTCCGGGCCGCCGCGCCCGGGTTCCGGGTCCTCGCCGGTGACGACCGGCGGGCCGCCGAGCCGGATCCGGACGACGACGCGCTGGCCCTCGCGGCGTCGTTGCTGGGTACCACCGCCGGGGTGGCCACCTTCGTCTCCGTCTTCGTGGTCGCGGGTACCTTCTCGTTCGCGGTCGCCCAGCGCCGGCGCGAGTTCGCCCTGCTGCGTACCACCGGTGCCACGCCCCGGCAGATCCGCCGGCTGGTGCTCGGCGAGGCGGTACTCGTCGGGGTGTTGGCCGGGCTCGCCGGCAGCCTGCTCAGCCTGGTCACCGCGCCGCCGTACGCGCACTGGCTGGCCCGGTCCGGTTTCGCGCCGGAGGACTTCACCGCCCGGTTCGTGCTCTGGCCGCTGCTCGCCGCCTCCGGGGCCGGCCTGCTGGTCGCCCTGCTCGGCGCCGGGGTCGCGGCCCGGCGGGCGGCCCGGGTACGCCCGGTCGAGGCGCTGCGCGAGGCGTCGGTCGACACCCGGGTGATGGGCTGGGGACGGTGGCTCTTCGGACTGCTCTTCCTCGGCGGCGCCGTGCTGCTGCTCGCCGCGCTGCCGGAGATCGGGGTCTCGGACGGCCTGGCCATGGTGATGCTGGTCGCCCAGCTGGCCCTGGTCGCCGCCGGGCTGCTCGCGCCGGTGCTGATCCGGGTGCTGGTGCCGCTGCTCGGCGCTCCGCTGCGCGGGCAGACCGGTGCGATCGCCCGGGCGAGCGCGCTGAGCGCGCTGCGCCGCACCTCCGCCACCGCCGCGCCGATCCTGGTCACCGTCGGCATCGCGGCCACCACGCTGCCGCTGACCGCGACGCTCTGGCAGGCGGAGCAGAGCGCCGCCCGGGAGCGGGTCACCGCGAGCGCGGTGGCGACCGCGAGCGGTCCGGTGGGGTTGGCCGAGCCGACGGTCGCGGCGCTCGGCCGGGTCGCCGGGGTGCGCGCCGCCGTGCCGAGCCGGCAGAGCGAGGTGTACGTGCGCAGCGACGACTACCCGGAGGAGTACTCGGCCCGGTACGTCGGTGCGGGGCTGGACCGGGTGCTGCGGCTGCCGGTGGTGGCCGGTTCGCTCGACGGGTTGACCGGTACCGACACGGTGGCGGTGAGCCGGTCGATGGGCTGGCGGGTCGGTGAGCGGGTCCAGGTGTGGCTCGCCGACACGACGAAGGTGCGGCTGCGGTTGGTGGCCGTACTCGACGACTCGCTCGACCTGGACCGGACCCTGCTGCTTCCCTGGGAGCTGGGTCGGGCGCACCAGCCCGGCGGCGCCGACGTCGTCTATCTGGACGGGGGTGACCCGGCGGCGCTCGACGCGGCGGCCGTTGCCGGCGGTGGGCGGGTACTGCCGACCGCCGAGCATCTGGTGGCGGGGGACGCGGTGCAGTACGAGCAGAACCGGGTGGCCCTGCTGGCGGTGCTCGGGATGGCGCTGCTCTACACCGGCATCGCGGTCGCGAACACGCTGGTGATGGCGACCAACGACCGGCGCCGGGAGCTGGCGGTGCTGCGGTTGACCGGGGCGACTCCCGGGCAGGTGCTGCGGATGGTCGGCCTGGAGGCGGTGCTGGTCGGGCTGGCCGGCACGGCGCTGGCCGGGCTGGTGGCCGCCGCGATGCTGGCGGGGCTGCGGGCCCGGTTGGCCGAGCTGGTGGCGCAGCCGCAGATCAGCGTGCCGTGGACGCCGATCGCGCTGATCGCGGCGGGCTGCCTGCTCGCCGCGGTACTGGCCAGCCTGGTGCCGACGGCGCTGGCGCTGCGTACCCCGGCCGCCCAGCTCGCGGGGATGCCGGAGTAGGTGTGGTGGCCCCCTGTTGCTCGGGATAGCGCTTTCCTATGCTGGGCCGATGATGAGGATCGACCAGGGCCTTACCCCGTCCGCGCTGCTACCCAAGATCGAACGACTCTGGGAGGCCTCCGCCCAGAAGATCGACTCGATCGAGAAGACCTGCCCGCCCGGCGCCGCCTCGCCGGTCTTCACCGTCGACGGGCAGTACACCGCGCGGGGCTGGACCGAGTGGACCCAGGGCTTCCAGTACGGCGCCGCGCTGCTCCAGTTCGACGCCACCGGCGAGCGGCGGTTCCTCGACTCCGGCCGGGAGCAGACCGTGGCGGTGATGGCCAGCCACGTCAGCCACATCGGCGTACACGACCACGGGTTCAACAACGTCAGCACGTACGGGAACCTGTGGCGGCTGATGAACGAGGGGCGGATCCCGGCCGACCGTGCCGAGCGGGACTTCTACGAGCTGGCGCTCAAGCTGACCGGCGCGGTGCAGGCCGCCCGCTGGCGTACCACGGCGGACGGCACCGGCTACGTCTACTCGTTCAACGGGCCGCAGTCGCTCTTCGTCGACACCATCCGGTCCTGCCGGGCACTCGCCGTGTCACACCTGCTCGGGCACGTGCTGATGGGCGAGCGGGACGAGCGGATCTCGCTGCTGCGCCGGCTGGTCGAGCACGCCGGGAACACCGCCCGGTGGAACGTCTACTACGGCGAGGGCCGGGACAGCTACGACGTCCTCGGCCGGACCGCGCACGAGTCGATCTTCAACGTGAACGACGGCAGCTACCGCTGCCCCAGCACCCAGCAGGGGTACTCGCCGTTCAGCACCTGGACCCGGGGGCTGGCCTGGGCGATGCTCGGCTTCCCGGAGCAGCTCGAATTCCTCGCGACCGTGCCCGACGACGAACTGGCCCCGTACGGCGGCCGGGCCGAGATCGAGGCGACGATGCTGCGCGCCGCCACCGCCACCTGCGACTTCTACCTGGCGCACACCCCCACCGACGGCGTGCCGTACTGGGACACCGGCGCACCCGGCCTGGTCCAGCTCGGCGACTATCTGGACCGGCCGGCCGACCCGTACAACGCGCACGAGCCGGTGGACTCCTCGGCGGCGGCGATCGGGGCGCAGGGGCTGCTCCGGCTCGGCCGCCATCTCGACCAGGCCGGCCGGACCGAGGAGGGCCGGAAGTACTGGCAGGCCGGGCTGACCGTCGCCGACACGCTCTTCGGCGAGCCGTACCTGAGCACCGACGCCCGGCACCAGGGCCTGCTGCTGCACTCGGTCTACCACCGGCCGAACGGCTGGGACCACGTACCGGCCGGGCAGCGGGTGCCGAACGGCGAGTCGAGCATGTGGGGCGACTACCACGCCCGGGAGCTGGCCCTCTATCTCCAGCGGGTCGCCCGGGACGAGCCGTACTACACCTTCTTCGGCCCGGTGCGCGGCGAGGTGGCGGCGTGAGCGGACGTCCGGTGGCGGTGGTGACCGGCGGGTCGCGGGGGATCGGCCGCGGCGTGGTGCTGGCGCTGGCCGGTGCCGGCTACGACGTGGTGGTCAACTACGCCAGCAACGCCGACGCGGCGGCGGAGGTCGGCAAGGAGGTCGAGGCCCGGGGCGGCCGGGCCCACCTGGTCCGGGCCGACGTCTCCCGGGCCGAGGACCGGCGGCACCTGGTCGACGAGACGACGGCGGCGTTCGGCCGGATCGACCTGCTGGTCAGCAACGCCGGGGTGGCGCCGAGCGTCCGGGCGGACCTGCTGGAGGCCGGGGAGGAGTCCTTCGACCGGCTGGTCGACATCAACCTCAAGGGGCCGTACTTCCTGATCCAGCTCGTCGCCAACACCATGATCGCGCAGCAGGCCGCCGGCCGGGTGGAACGGCCGAAGATCGTGGTGATCTCGTCGATCAGCGCGTACACGGCGAGCGTGAACCGGGGCGACTACTGCGTCACCAAGGCCGGACTGGCGATGACCACCCAGCTCTACGCCGCCCGGCTGGCCGAGCACGGGATCAACGTCTACGAGATCCGGCCCGGCGTGATCGAGACCGACATGACCGGCCCGGTCAAGGCCCGGTACGACGATCTGATCTTCAACCAGGGCCTGACCCCGATCCGGCGCTGGGGGCAGCCCGACGACGTCGGCCGGGCCGTCGTGGCGGTCGCCACCGACCTGCTGCCGTTCAGCACCGGCCAGGTGATCGACGTGGACGGCGGTTTCCACCTGCGTACCCTCTAGCCGCCCCGACGACGAAGCGGGCCCCCTCCCAGTCTGGGAGGGGGCCCGCTCGCGGTGGGTCAGCGCACTAGAGGGTCAGGGTCCAGGCGTTGATGTAGCCGGTGTCCCCGGAGTAGACGTCCCGCACCTGCAACCGCCAGAGACCGTTGGCGGTCTCGGCGGAGAGGTTCACGGTGTACGTCGCGTTCACGTTGTCGGCACCGTCGACGATGCTGCTGTTCTTCAGCCGGTAGCCGCTGCCGTCCGGAGCGATCAGGTCGATGACCAGGTCACCCCGGTAGGTGTGCACGATCTCCACGGCCACCGTGGAGGTGTTGGAGGCGCTCCGGTTGCAGCCGGAGATGGTGATCCCGCTCGTCACGTTGACGTTGGTGTCCGGGATGGCCACGTCGGCCGCGTTGCTGGCCGTGCAGCCGGTGCTGCTACCGGTCACCGTCAGCGTGAACGGGGTGCTCCGGGTGGCCGACGTCCCGCTGCCGGTGATGGTCAGCGGGTACGTCCCCGGCGGGGTGGCGGCGGAGGTGGCGACGGTCAGCGTGGCCGAGCCGCCCGAGGTGACCGTGGCCGGGCTGAACGTGGCGGTGGCACCGCTCGGCAGGCCGCTCGCCGAGAAGGTCACCGACTGCGCCGAGCCGGCCGTGGTGGCGGTGGCGACGGTGGCCGACACGGAGCCGCCCGGCGTCGTCGACCCGGTGCCCGGCGAGACCGAGACCGAGAAGTCGTTGGCCGGCGCCTCGTTGACCACGTAGAGCAGCCGGTTCGGGGTGCCGGTGCCCACGTTGGTCACTACGTTGGGGGTCGAGTTGTTGACCAGGTGGTCGCGGACCTGCTGCGGCGTCCAGGTCGGATTGGTGGAGAGCACCATCGCCGCCGCGCCGGCCACGTGCGGCGACGCCATCGAGGTACCGCTGATGGTGTTGGTCGCGGTGTTGCTGTTGTACCAGGCGGAGGTGATGCCGACACCCGGCGCCAGGATGTCGACGCAGGTGCCGTAGTTGGAGAAGCTCGCCGCCGCGTCGTTGCTCTGGGTGGCGCCGACCGTGATGGCGTTCGGCACCCGGGCCGGGGAGTAGTTGCAGGCGTCCTGCCGCACGCCGAGCGTGTTGCCGTTGCCGGCCGCGACCACGTAGGTGATGCCGGCGTTGATGGAGTTGTTGACGGCGGTGTCGATCGCGCTGTCCGCCGAGCCGCCGAGGCTCATGTTGGCCACTGCCGGGCGTACCGCGTTCGCGGTGACCCAGTCCATCCCGGCGACCACCTGGGCGGTGGTGCCGCTGCCGGCGCAGTTCAGCACGCGTACGCCGTAGATTCGGGCCGCCTTGGCCACCCCGTACGAGGTGCCGCCGACCGTACCGGCGACGTGCGTGCCGTGCCCGTGGCAGTCGTCGGCCGTGCCGCCGTCGATCGCGTCGTACCCGCTCACCGCCCGGCCGCCGAAGTCGTTGTGGCTGAACCGGATACCGGTGTCGATGACGTACGCGTTCACGTTCGACGCCGTGTTCGGGTACGTGTACGAGCTGTTCAGCGGCAGGTTCCGCTGGTCGGTCCGGTCGAGGCCCCAGGACGGGGGGTTCGGCTGCGTACCGCTGACCTGGAACGTCTTGTTCTGCTCGACGTACGCCACGCTCGGGTCGGCGGCGATCCGCCGCGCGGCCTGCGCGGAGGCGCTGATCTCGAAGCCCCGCAGCGCGGCGCTGTAGGTGCGGCCGACCTTGCCGCCGTGCTTGCCGATCAGGCTCCGGGCCGTCGTCGACACGTTGGTCCGGGCGACGGCGGTGTCCTTGAACACCACGATGTAGCTGTCGGCGACGGCGTTCGCGCTGCCGACACCCCGGACCGGCGCTTCCGGTGGAGCCGCGGCGGCCGGTACGGCGGCAGCGGCGATCATGGCCAGAGTGGACACTCCGACGACAACGGACCTACGAGGGAGACTCATCTCCCCTCCTCCCCTCCGATCGGTGCACGACCGCCCGCACCCGTTGAGTGGCGGGTCAGCACGACCGATCGAGCTGACACTAGTCAGAAGCCTTGCGGAACAGTAGATCCCGAACGTTCTATCTCAACGGAAAGATGGCCGTCGTTGCCTGGGCCGCCGGCTCCGCGCCCCCTACGGGTGACTTCTCCGGGAATCGGTGGGGGCGGGCCCGGATTCGCCGAAACGGAAAACGGGCAAGGCTGTTGGCATGGACACCGACCTCGTCATCCTGCTCGCGATCGCCGCCGTCTGGCTGGCGGCCGGTCTCGTCGTCGAGGGGCTGCCACAGCTGCGGGCGGCGCGACCGCTGCGCCGGCGTACCGGACTGCTGCTCGGGCTGGTCGGGTCCGGCCTGGCCGGGCTGGGCGGGGTACTGCTGGCCGGGCTCGTGCAGGCGGAGCCGACGCTCGCCGACCGGACCTCGGTCGGGCTCGCGCTGCCGGCGGTGCCCGCGGTGGTCGTCGCGGCGGTGACCGTACGCCGGCTGCGGCAGATCTGGGGCGGCGCGGGCGCGTTCGCCTCGGCGCCGGAGACCCCGGCCCCACCCGCGCTGCGCGCCGCCGCCGCACACCCGATGATCGCCCTGCCGGTGCAGGTGACCGGTCTGGTCATGCTGCCGGCACTGGTCACCGCCACCGGTCTGGTGCCGCTGACCAGTCCGGGGATGATCGGCCTGGTGCTCACCGTGGCGGTGCTCGCGGTCGGCACCATCGGGGTACGGCACGCGCTGCGGCACAGCCGCCTGCTGGAGCGGGCGGTCACCGTACGGTCGCGCTCATCGCGTACGGCTGGCGTCCTGCACGTATAGCAGTTCCAGGATCGCCCGGGCGGCCTCGAACCAGCGGTCGAGCCAGAGCGAGTTCGGGATGCTGCCCTTGGGCGGCAGTTCCAGCAGCAGTCCGCGCAGCAGCGGATGGTCGACGAGCGGCTCGGTCGGCGGCACGTCCGGCCAGCCGGCCGGCGGGAAGACCGGCTCGGTCAGGCCGCCCATGTCCAGCGACGGAAGCGTCGGCGTACGCTCCGGCGGGCTCGCCGACGTCAGGCCGGCACCCAGATCGGTGACCCGATCCGCCGGGGCACCCTCGGCCGGGCCGAGGTCGGTGTCGACCGGCGCCTCCTCCACCGTGGCGCCGCTGTCCCGGCGGGCACCCCGGTACTTGCCGCCGAACCGTTCCGGCTTGCCGGTGCCGTTGCCCAGATTCTCCGACCCGATCGTCATCCGTCTCGCCTGCCTCGCTCGGTTTGCGAACCCCCTGCGGCGGCCGGTCATGCCGACTCTCGCCGTCTGGTACAACGACGCGGCCGGTCACCGGCGACGGCCGGCCGGACCCGCCGCCCGGCCGGAGCTCCGGCGACCCGGCCGGAAGCTCCACCGACGCGGGCCAGCGCGGCCATCCGGGCAGCTTCGCGGGCTGGCCGGGTGACCGCGCTGGGTTGTCCGGGACCGTCAGGTCAGGTCGAATTCGCCGTCCTTGGCACCGCCGACGAACGCGTCCCACTCGTCGGGCGTGAAGATCAGGGCGGGCCCGCTCGGGTTCTTCGAGTCGCGTACCGCGATCGCGCCGCCCGCGAAGGCCACCTCGACGCAGTTGTCACAATTGGGTCCGCTACGCGAACTCTTGTGCCACGCTGCCCCGCTCAGGTCGACGCGGTACCCCTTTGTCTCCACTTCCACAATGGCTCCTCTGCCAACTTCGAAATCAGCGCGACGGACTCCTCCGGGCGTAGGGCTGCCGCTCGGATATGATCGAAGATGAATATGTATTTCTGCAGCTCATCCCGCTTCTCCAGAAAAAGCCCGCCCGTGGCATTTTCGGCGTACACCACATCCGGATCACCCGGTTCCGGGAAGCCGAGGATGGTGAAAGTGCCGTCCATGCCGGCGTGCGCACCGGCGTCGAACGGCAGGACCTGGAGCGTGACGTTCGGTAGGTCAGCGGCCTCTACCAGCCGCTCCAACTGGGCCCGCATGACCGCGTCGCCGCCCACCGGCCGGCTGATCACCGCCTCATCGAGCACCACCCACAGATCGATCGGATCGTCCGGGTCAAGTAACGACTGACGACCCAACCGGACACGGACCCGCTGGTCGACTTCCTCGGCGACCCAGTCCGGCCGGGCGGACCGGATCATCGCCTGGGCGTACTCCTCGGTCTGCAACAGCCCCGGCACGGTCTGCTGCTCGTACGCCCGGATCGAGGCGGCCGCCGCCTCCAGCCCGACGTACGCCCCGGCGAGCACCGGGCTGTACGGATGCCACCAGCCCTTCTGCCGGGCCTCCCGGGCGATCTGGATCAGCTCGTCGCACTCGGCGCCCGTCACGCCGTAGATGCCGAGCATGTCCCGTACGTCCCGGACGGTGGCCGTGGTGTGGCCGGTCTCGATCCGGGACACCTTGGACGCGGAGCACTCCAGCAACTCGGCGACGGCCTCGATCGTGACTCCGGCCTTCTCCCGGCGCTGGCGCAGCTCGGCGCCGAGCCGACGGCGGCGGATGGTCGGGCTCCGGCGCTCGGTCACCGGGTCACCTCCGGACGATCAATTAGAGAGTCGGGGCCGCCGCGCCTTCGAGACCGCCGATCGGCGGGGGATCATTCGCGGCGGATGGAGCGATGACCCTGTCGGCCACAGGGGCCGAAACCGGGTCCAGTCTGCCGGTTCCACGCGCGGCGCATCAAGCGCCGTACGACCCACTATCGCCATGCCGGAGCAAAGGGCAAACTGCAACTTGCATTGATCATGTTCTTGATGCACCCTGTCCGTATGGCTCGGGCTACGCAGCGTTCCCCTCTGGTCAGGCGACGCAATGCTCCCCCATTCTCGCCTGACCGTGGAGACGGCCGTGCCGGCGGTACGGCAAGAAGCCCCGCTCCGGGGTAAGAGCCCCCGCCGCTGTATGCCAGGGCCGCTACGGCGGCTGGCGCGTCCCGGAGTCGACAGGTGTCGGCCGGGGCGATGTGATGGCAACGACACATCGCCCCGGCCGACGCCCCACTCCGACCGGCCCTGGTGCGCGCCCGAACGACCGCGTCAGGCCCCACCACCAGACCCCCGCCCGCCACTTTCGCCGGCCCCCCGGCGCCAGTCGGACAGGAGCTGATGTGCCCCTTCCCCGCTCCGGTGACGTGCTCCATGTGACCCGCGCGGCGAGCGTCCAGTTCGCCGAGCCCATCTACTTCCGGGTGATCCGGGTGCACGACTGGCCGACCTACCACGGCTGGGTCTGGCTCGACGGATACGAACTCAACCCGAGCGGCGACGCGGTCGAGCGACGGTCGATATTCGTGCAGATCAACGGGTTGCGACACCTCCAGACCAACGCCGGGCGGCACAACTATCCCGAGGCCCGCAGGCCCGCGCTGACCAACTCCAGCACGCTGGCCGCGCGGGTCCGGGTCGGCTGAGGCGGATCTGCGGCAAAGGTCGGGCGACAGCCCCGGGCACCGCCCTAGACTGGGCGTATCCACCCCAGGGTTGACCAACCCGCACGTCGTCGAGGGCCCCGAACCTGGGAGCCGCCGATGGCAGTTGAGACCTCCGACCGACACCGGACGACGTGTCGGAGCATGCGGGTCAGCGTGCTGCTGATCCTGATCACGGTCGGCCTGCCCGGCTGCGCGAGCGCCACCGGCAGTGGCCGCCCACCATCCGTACGGCACCCGGTCGCCAACCCGACGTCGCCGGCCGAGTCGGGGGGTGGCGAGCCCGACCCGGGGCTCGTCGATCCCTCCGGACACGGCGGGGCGGCCGTACCCGCATCTCCCACCGACGCCGACCGGGGATGGCCGGGGCGGCGCTTCCAGCCCTGGCACCGGCTGCCGGCTCAGGGCGACCGGGAGGAACCGGACGGCGTCGACATCCCCGACCCGGCCACCGACCCGGCCGGTGCACCGGAGCACGACCGGGAGGGCTACCCGACGCCGACCGGCCCGGACCGGTCACCCGCCGGCACCGGGGAACAGCGGGCCGGCCCGGCGCCGCGCACCGACGGACCGCCGCCGGGCTATCAGCGCTCGCTTGCGTACTCCGGCCTGTTCGGCCTGGTCATCTCCGCGGTCGGGCTGGTGATGGTGGGCACCAGACGCCGGTACTGGTGACCGCCGGCACCGGCCCGGGTTCGGGTACTCCGCCGTCCCGCCCCGCTCCGGCCACCGGCCCCCGCCGGTCCCCGCCCCGGCCGACCCGTTCCCGAGTCGTGCCGGTGCCGGACGGTGAGATCAGCCCTCCGGGGTGGGCTGCGGCGGGCCGGTCGGACCGGGCTCGGTGCTCGGTGGCGGGGTCGGTGGCTCGGCGACCACCAGCAGGACCTCGCTGCCCGGCTCCACCTCGGTACCGGTCGACGGCTCGGTGTCCAGCACCGTCCCCGGCGGCCGGGCGGAGGTACGCGGCTCGATCCGGGCCACCAGCCCCAACCGTTCCAGTTCCGCCACCGCCTCCTGCTGGGAGAGCCCGACGAGCGGGGGCAGTGGCACCGGCGCTCCGGTGGTGGCCGCCGGGGTGGGGCTCGGTGTGGTGGCGGCAGTGGTCGGCGCGGGCGTGGTCGGCGCCGCCGAGGTGGTCGCCACCGGTGTCGGCGAGGTGGGCGTGTCGCGCCGACCCGCATCGACGATCGCCCAGCCGGCGACGACCAGCGCGCCGAGCAGGACCAGCGCCACCGACCCGATCAGGATCGGCATCCACCACCGCCGGTCGTCCGCCTCCGGGCCGTAGCCCCAGTCGGGCTGCGGCTGCCGGGGCGGGGGCGAGCCCGGGGGCGGCACTCCGGCCCGGCCGGACCAGGCCGGCTCGCGCGGCGGCATCGGCCTGGTGGCATCCGGTGCGCCGGGTTGCCGGTGACTCCCGGCGACCCGGGTGGCATCGTCCCGGCCCGCACCGGCCGCCGTGGGCGGACCCGGTGCCGTGGGCGGACCAGCGGCCGTCGGCGGACCAGCCGCCGTGGGCGGACCGGCTGCCGTGGGTGGAGCGGGGTCGCCGGCCCTCGGCCCGTCATCGGGTACGCCCCGGTCTCCGTCCACACCCCGGTCGTCCGGAGGCTGCCGCGGATCGTCGGCCATGCCACGTCCTCTCGCCATCGGATGGGACCGGGCGAACCGCCTCAAACCTATCCGGCGGGACGTGCCGCGGCCATCGTCGCGAGTCCGGGCGTGTCTGCCCGATCGGCGCCGCGTCTGCGGGCTATGGCGTCGGCGTCCCGCCCGGCGCGGGACCGTCGGAACAGTAGAGCCGGACCCGCTCGTTCCAGTGCAGCACCGTCCCGCCGGGCGGCTCCTGGCTGCGCACCTCGCCCCGCTCGCCGGTCGGATAGTTCGGATAGAGGCCGTCGTCGACCAGCCGCCGGGCCGCCTGCTTGCAGGACTCGCCGACGAGCGCGGGCACCACCACCTCCGGTGCCGCTCCGACCACGGTGACCCGTACGGTGATGCCCCGCTTCACCGCCGTACCGCCCCTCGGGTTGGTACTGGCGACAGTGGGGTCGTCGCCGGCCCTGCCGAAGACGAACTGCACGCCGAGGCCGAGTTCGCGCAACTGCTCCCGGGCCTTCTGGAAGTCCTCGCCGACCACGTCCGGCAGGATCATCTGGCCGATCGGCGGCGGCGTGCTGCTCGGTCGACGGCTCGGGGTTCGGCTCGGCGTACTCCGTGGCGGCTTGCTCGTGGCCTCCACCGTCGGGGTGGTGGTGGCCCCGGCGTCGTACGGCCCCTCCCGCTCACCGCCGTCGCCGGCCAGCAGGTAGCCGCCGAGGGCACCGACGACGGCACAGACGACCAGCCCGACCGCCGCGCCCGCGAACAGGCCCGTCCGGTTCGAGGGACCGCCGCCCTGGTCCGGGTGTCCCGCCACAGCCTCATCCGTCATGCCGACCCTGCCTCACCATCCGGCGTACGAAAGCCCACGCCGTTGTTCCGTCCGCCCGGTGCACGTGTGTGCCCGACAGCATCGGTGGCCCGGGCCTCGAAGCGCAACCGGCCACGGTTCGTGTCGGGACGGCTCCCCCCGGTTGACGGCTCGCCCCCGGCGTCGGATGGACGCTACGCTGCCCCGCATGGCCGCACGAGGCTGGGGAGGATCCGTCGCGACGGCGGTCGGCGTGGCCGCCGGCGCCGGCGCCGCTCAACTGGGCTTCGGCTACGGGCTCGGCATCATCGCCTGGGTGCCGGCGGCCGGCGCCAGCGCCGAGGCGGCCTGGGTGGCCAGCCTCACCTGGGCCGCCTGGATAGCCGCCACCTCGACCGTGGCCGGCGCGGTCTGCGCGCACCGGCTCGGCGGGGGCGGCCGGCGATCCACCGGGCGTGCCGGCGATCCACCGCCGACCCTGGCCACCCTGCTCTGGCGGGCCGCGCTCGCCGTCTCCAGCGCGATCGGCGCGCTGGTGACCGTGGTACTGGTCGCCGTGCCCGCCCGGGCGGCGGTCCGGGTCGACACCTCCGCCCCGCAGACCGTCGCGGCCGGCTACGCCATCCTCGGCGTACTGCTCGGGCTGGTGGCGGCGATCTGGGCGATCTCGTCACCGGCCGTCGCCAGCAACGTGCTCGGTACGGTCTGCTGGCTCTGGGCGCTCGCGGTGATCTCGGTCGTCGACGGCGTACTCTCCGGACGCGGGCTCTCCGCCGCGCAGCTCGGGGTGTGGCAGTTGACCTCCGACGGCGAGCGCTTCTGGTTCCGCGAGTACTTCTACTGGCCCGGTGCCGCCCTCTCCCTCGGTTCCGCGCTGCTGATCGGCGCGCTCGCCGCCCGCTCGGCGGCACGCCGGCCGGCGACCCGGGTCGGTGCCGCCGTCTCGGGGATCAGTGGGCCGTTGCTGGTGGCGGTCGCCTACTTCCTCGCCGCGCCCCGGCTGGTGGGCATCCGTCCCGAGCAGGTGTCGGCGCACCTGATGGCGCCGTACGCGGTGGTCGCCGGTCTCGCCGGGTCGGCGCTGGTGGCGGCGCTGGCGCAGCGCGCGGAGACGATGGCCCGACAGGCCGAGACCCCGGAATCGGGTGCCGCACCGCACTCCTCCGGCTCCGGGCCGGAGGCGCCGCCGACCGACCGCGGCCCGGCGGCGCGACCGGCCGAGACCGGCGGCTCGGCAACCGGTGTCCGGCACCGGGCGCGACCGACCGACACCCCCGACCGGACCGCCGACACCGACACGCCCCGAGACCCGGACCGGACCGCCGACCTGGCCAGCGGACCGACGAGCGGCGGACCGACGAGCGGACCGACGGAGAGCGGACCGACGGAGAGCAGACCGACGGAGAGCAGACCGACGAGGGGCGAGTCGGCGGGCAAGCGCGGCCGGTCCGGGCGGCTGCCCGCCCAGCCGACCCGCGCGACGCCGCGCGGCGGCGACGAGTCCGACACCGCCACCGGCGGCGATTCGACCCCGGCAGCCGCCGACGCCGACACCGCGGCCTCGAACGGATCCACCGAGTCGGAGGAGCCGGCCGAGCAGTCCGAGCAGTCCGCCGAGGGCGGTGCGAAGGGCAGGCTCGGCCGCCTCGGCCGCCGCTTCCGCTGAGCGCGGGCGCTCGCTCGTCCGACACTCCAAGCCGAGGAGAGCCGCCGCCGACGCGGTGCTGGACGAGCGGCCGGTGTTCCGGACTCCGGCGCTGGACACGCTCCCGCCGACCGTGGCCGCTCCCGCCGACGGGTGCGGTCAGTCGACCGGCCAGGTGTGCACGGGTTGGTCGGTCCGCTGGAGTTCGCCGTACCGGCGCAGCATGTGGTGCAGGGCCTCGGACCGGTTCATCCCCCGACCGCGTTCGGCGGCCTGCACCGCCTCGACCTGCCACACCGCGCCGTTGCGGCGGGTACGGCAGCGCTGCTCGATGATGCCGAGCAGCCGGTCCCGGTGGTCGGCACCGACCCCGAACCGGTCCAGCCCGGCCGCCGCCCTCGGCAGCAGTACGTCGAGAACCAGCTCGGTCACCTTCACCTCGCCGAGCCGGGGCCAGGTGACGGCGGCGTCGATGCCCCGCCGGGCGGCCGCGTGGAAGTTCTCCTCGGCGGCGCTGAAGGTGAGCTGGCTCCAGAGCGGCCGGTCGCCCTCGGCCAGGTCACGGGCGAGCCCGAAGTAGAAGGCGGCGTTGGCCAGCATGTCGACCACGGTCGGCCCGGCCGGGAGTACCCGGTTCTCCACCCGCAGGTGCGGGCGGCCGTTCATGATGTCGTAGACCGGCCGGTTCCACCGGTAGACGGTGCCGTTGTGCAGCCGCAGCTCGGAGAGGCGGGGGATGCCGCCGTTGTGCAGTACCTCGACCGGGTCCTCGTCGTCGCAGATCGGCAGCAGCGGCGGGAAGTACCGGACGTTCTCCTCGAAGAGGTCGAAGATCGAGGTGATCCACCGCTCGCCGAACCAGACCCGTGGGCGTACCCCCTGGGCTTTCAGCTCGTCCGGGCGGGTGTCGGTGGCCTGTTCGAATAGGGCGACCCGGGTTTCGGCCCAGAGCTGCCGGCCGTGCAGGAACGGCGAGTTGGCGCCGAGCGCGACCTGCACCCCGGCGATGGCCTGGGAGGCGTTCCAGTAGTCGGCGAAGCTGTCCGGCGCGACCTGGAGGTGGAACTGCAGACTGGTGCAGGCGGCCTCGGAGACGATCGAGTCGGTGTGGGTCTGCAACCGTTCGACGCCCCGGATGTCCAGCTCGATGTCCTCGCCCCGGGCGGCGACGATCTGGTCGTTGAGCACCTGGTAGCGCTCGTTGCTGGAGAGGTTGTCGCGGACCAGGTGCCGGGGGGTGAGGGTGGGGAGGATACCGATCAGGATGATGTTGGCGTCGGACTTGACCGCCAGTTCCTCCGCGCGGCCGAGGCTGGCCCGCAGGTCCTGCTCGTAGTCGGCGAAGCCGGCGCCCTCGATCAGCCGGGGCCGGGCGTTGAGTTCCAGGTTGAACTGGCCCAGCTCGGTCTGGAAGCTGGGGTCGGCGAGGTTGTCCAGCACTTCCGCGTTGCGCATCGCCGGCTCGGCGTCCGCGTCCACCAGGTTCAGTTCGATCTCCAGCCCGGTGGTCGGCCGGTCGGCGTCGAAGCCGAAGTCGTCCAGCATGAGCGCGAAGACGTCCAGACAGCGGCGTACCTTCTGCCGGTATCGGATCCGGTCCTCCCGGGTGAAGGGGACCTCCGACACGTCCTCGCCCATCGACCCCTCCCGCCGTGCGGCGCTGTCCGCGCAATCCGGAGGGGCTTGCCCAGCGGAAGCGTGTTCCAATCATCACCGTGGGAGCGCCTCGCGCACGCGCGGCCACGGTCACGGCGCCCGCCGACCCCTCGGTGAGCGGGCAACGGCGCCGCGTCCACGATCGCACACGATCGAGCTGCTCTTTCCATCGGGAGCATTACCCAGCGAGGCGCCCCGGTCACCATGTGATCGGTGACCGGGGCGTCCTGGTGCCGACCCGGCGGGTGGCCGGGCGACGGAAGTCAGGCCTGGCGGATGGCCTCGCCCTCGATCTCAATCTTGATCTTCTTGCCCACCAGTACGCCGCCGGTCTCCAGCGCGACGTTCCAGGTCAGCCCGAAGTCCTCGCGGTCGATCTCGGTGGTCGCGGTGAAGCCGAAGATGTCCTGGCCGAACGGGCTACGGCCGGCACCCTCGAACTCGACCTCCAGGTCGACCTGCTTGGTGACGTCCTTGATCGTGAGGTCACCGGCGAGCACGAACCCGTTGCCGCTGTGCGACTTCACCCCGGTGCTGCGGAACTCCAGGGTCGGGTACTTCTCCGACTCCAGGAAGTCGCCGCTGCGCAGGTGGTTGTCGCGGTCATCGGCGCCGGTGTCGATGCTGGCGGCCTGGATGGTCGCGGTCACCGCGGACTCCAGCGGGTTCTCCGCGACGGTGATCGTCGCCTCCGCCTCGCGGAACTGACCACGGACCTTGCTCACCATCATGTGCCGGGCCACGAACCCGACGCGCTTGTGCGCCTGGTCGAGCAGGTAGGTGCCGGCGGTGGGGATCGTCAGCCCTTCCCACGTACGGGTGGTGGCGGACTCGGCGCTGCTGGTCATGGTGATGCCTTCCCAGGAGATAGGTTGTGTGACCGATGACTGACTCAGCAACTATAGACATAGCAATATTCCCCGTGTCAATCACTGCTACGATGGCAGCGTGACCAAGAACCTGTACGACGACGCCCGGATCACCGCGGTGGGCCTCGTCATGGAGGTGTACGCGGGGCTCGCTGGGAGATTCGCCGCCCAGTTCGAGGAGCACGGGCTGTCGACGGTCGAGTTCGAGGTCCTGATGCGGCTGGCCCGGTCGCCCGAGCACCAACTCCGGATGACCGACCTCGCCGCGCAGACCTCGCTCTCCACCAGCGGCGTGACCCGGGTCGTCGACCGGATGGAGCGGGACGGCCTGCTCTGCCGCCGCGCCTGCCCCTCCGACCGACGCAGTGCGTACGCGGTGGTGACGGAGTCCGGCATGGCGCGACTCGAGGAGACGCTGCCCGGCCACATCCAACTCATCCAGGACTGGTTCATCGGACAACTCGAACCGGCCCGGCTGGAGAACCTGCTCGACTCGCTGCGGATCGTCCGGGACGCGGTCCATCCCGGCGCCACCGCCGGCAGCCTGGGCGCGACCGCCGGAGCGACCACCGGCTGTTGATCTCCAGACACGGAGTGCCAACAATCGCCACGGATCCTGATTATCACCTCAGGAGTGGACGAGCGATACCTCCGGGGACCACCGGCAGAAAGACCGGCAGAAGTCAGCCGCATATCGGCACGTCATGCGTTAATAAGAAAAAACGGGCACCGGAGCCTGGTTAATCTTCAGGCAGCCGGGGGGCTCTGGGGACGTGGCGCGAGCGGGGATCAGTGAGGGCTCTGTCGGGGGGCTGTCCCGCTCGCGCCACGGCCCCAAGGTGACGGAATCCCCGACGCCACCACGCGGTCAACTCTCGGCCCGGTCGGCTCTCAGAGCCCGGTCAACTCTCCGCCGGGTCGACGCCCGCCGCGTCGACCAGTGCCCGCTCCCGGGGCAGCAGGACGATGGCGCCCTCCCGGCAGACCTGGTCGAGACGCCGTACCGCCGCCGCCCGCGCTGCCGGCTCGTCGGTGCTGGCCACCAGCCCGACCAGCGCCTCGGCCACGTCCCGCAGGTCACGGGAACCCTCGCAGGCGCGTACGGCCGCCGCGTACCACTCGGCGGCCCACTCCCGGTCACCCCGCCACATCGCCAGGCTGGCCTCGATCAGCGCGCAGATCCCGTCGTCCCGGGGAGGCACCTCGTCCGCCCGGGAGCGTCCGGACTCCAACTCGGCCGGACCGGCACCGTCGACCGACTTCCGGGCCCGCAACTCGGCGAGTACCGCCGTCGCCTCGTCGATCCGCCCGTCCTGGGCCAGCGCCAGACCGACCGTACCGAGCGCCCGCCGACGGTGTCCGGGGTCGCCGAGGTCGGCCAGCGCGGCCACCACCTGCCGCCCGTGCCGGACCGCGTCCGCGTACCGGCCCTCCAGGCGGGCCGCCTCGGCCAGGTTCGCCCGGGCGAGCACCCGGAGCCGCTCCTCGCCGCACTCCCCGGCGAGCCGGTCCACCGCCGCCAGTCGGCGTCGGGCGGCGGCGAGGTCGCCGACCCTGATCTCGTGCCAGGTCAGGTTGTTCTGCGCCACCGCCATGTCCCGGATCCGTCCGGCACGGGTGGCCAGCTCCAGAGCCGCCTCGCCGTGCCGGCGCGCCTCGTCGTGGCCGCCGATCGCGGTCCAGAGTCCACAGAGCACGTTCCGGGCCGCCAGTTCACCGGATACGTCGGACAACCGCTGGAACGTCGCCACCGCCGCCTCGGCGGCCGGCAGCTCCTGCGGCCCCGCGCCGTGCTCCTGGGCGAGCTGCGCCACACCGACCTCCGCCCACGCCCGGGCCGCCGGGTCGGCGTCACCGGTGCGCGGATCGTCCAGCAGCCTTCGCAGCCACTGCCGGCCGGCGACGTCCCGTCCCCGGTAGCGCCACCAGCGGGCCAGGTTGCCGGCCAGCCGCAGCGCGGTGTGCGGATCGTCGTTCGCCGAGTACGCCAGCGCGGTCCAGAGGTCACCGGCGACCTCGTCGAGCCGGCCGACCGCCTCGACGAGCCGGGCACCGGCCAGGTCCGGCGCGACCCGGGCGGCCAGCGCGGCGAAGACCGAGGCGTGCCGTCGGCGGATCGCGGCGAGTTCACCGTTGGCGGTGGCCCGCTCGGCGGCGAAGTCCCGCACCACGTCCAGTACCCGGAACCGCAGCGGTCCGGTACCCCGTGAGTTGATCAGCCCGTGCGCCAGCAGCCGGTCCAGGAGACGTACCGGATCGACCGGACCGCTCCGCTCGTCACCGGCACCGGCACCGGCACCCCCGGCATCCCCGGCACCGGACGGTGCGTCGCCGCCCTCGGCGAACCCCGGTCCACCGGGCGGGGTCGGGTCCTCGGCCGGTACCGGGTCGGGGGCGAGCATCGCCTCGGCCAGCTCCACGGACCAGCGGTTGCGCAGCACCGAGAGGCGGCGCAGGGCGGCGCGCTCGTCGGCGTCGAGCAGCCGGTAGCTCGCGGCCACCGTGTCGCGCAGGGTCACCACCGCCTCCCGACCCACCGGCGGCCGGCCGAGGTCGAGCAGGCGGTTGCCGTACCGGTCGAGCAGCTCGTTGAGGTTGAGCACCCGGCCGTGCGCCGCGGCCAGTTCGATGGCGAGGGGCAGCCCGCCGAGCCGGCGTACCAGCTCGACCAGCGCGACCACCTCGTCGGGCTGCGGCGGCTCGCGGCCGATCTGACGCAGCCGGGCGAGCAGCAGCGCGACGGCCGGATAGTCGGCCACCACCGCGAGGTCGGCCGGTACGTCGGCGGGCGGCACCTCCAGCGGGGTGACCGGCCGGACCCGCTCGCCGGAGAGCCCCACCGGGTGCCGTCCGGTGGTCAGCACCCGCAGCGTCGGCGCGATCTCGGCGAGCCGGTTGAGTGCTTCGGCGGCCGCACCGGGAGCCCGCTCCACGGCGTCCACCAGCAGCAGCGACGGCGTGTCCGAGAACCGGCCGGCGAGGTCGCTGGCCCGGCCGACGCCGAAGACGGTGGCGACGACCGACAGGACGTCGCCCTCGGTGGAACCCTCGATCATCACGATCCCGCTGGTGCCGCCGGGAAAGTCGTCGGCCACCTCCCGGGCCACCTTGAGGGCCAGCCCGGTCTTGCCGACTCCGGCGAGACCGACCAGGCTGACCACGCCGCGCGCCACCGGTGGCTGCTCGGTCAGCATCGCGGCCAGGTCGGCGACGTCCCGGTCCCGACCGATCAGCTCACCCGGCTCGGGGAGCCCGAAGCCGCGCGGCGGCCGGCGCCGGGACGGCGGAGCGGGTGCCTCGCCGCCCGCCTCCACCGCCGGACCGGCCTGGCCCCGGGAGAGCGCGACGAAGTCGGCCCGGTCCTGACCGGCCAGACCGAGCGCGGCCGCGAGCAGCTCGACGGTCGTCCGCTGTGGACGGGACGCCCGGCCCCGTTCGAGGTCACGGACTGTACGGATCCCGACGGCGGCCCGTTCGGCGAGTTCGGCCTGGGTCAGCCCGGCCGCCAGCCGGCGCCGACGGAGCAACTCGGCGAAGCCACCCGGAACCCGGTCAGCGCCATGATCCGGAGTCATGGGCAGGAAGACTACGCAGCCCGGTACGGCCCCGGCAGAGATACGTCGCGCTACCGACGGAAGAGGACATAGATATCCGACAGATCACTGATGCCCGATCCGGCCGGTAACCGAACCCTCACCGTTCGGCGGAAACCGGTACCGGAGCGGCCGGCGATCCGGCGGCGGGCGATCGCTCAGCGTCACCGGAGTACCGCTGGTGCAGCCGGCGCAGCGGGGCCGGCGCCCACCAGTTCCACTCGCCCAGCAGGCTCATCACCGCCGGCATCAGCAGCCCGCGCACGACCGTGACGTCGAGGAGTACCGCCACCGCCATGCCGAAGCCGATCTCCTTGACCGCGGTCAGGTCGCCGAGCAGGAAACCCAGGAAGACGATGGTGATGCAGACCGCCGCCGAGGTCACCACCGGACCGGTCCGGGTGATCCCGGCGAGTACCGCCCGCTGCCCCGCCCGGGTGCGGGCCGCCGGGGTACGCAGTCCCGACCAGCGGCGCCACTCCTCCCTGATCCGGGCCAGCAGGAACACCTCGTAGTCCATCGACAGCCCGAAGACGAAGACGAAGAGCAGTACCGGGGTGGTGAGGTCGATCGCCCCCCAGGACTCCACCCCGAGCAGGGCCGCCCCGACACCCCACTGGAAGACCACGACCAGTACCCCGAGGGTGGCGAGCAGGGTCAGTACGTTCATCACCAGCGCCTTGACCGGAATGACCAGCGAGCCGGTGAGTACGAAGAGCAGGACGGTGGTGACCAGCAGCAGCACGAGCACGGCGTACGGCAGCCGTTGCGCGACCGACGACCGGTAGTCGACCAGTTCGGCGGCGGCCCCACCGACCAGCAGCGGCAGTGGCTGGTCGAGGGCGCGCACCGCGCGTACGAGTTCCCGGGACTCGGGGCCGCCGGTCGCGCCCTTCGGAGTCAGGTCGATCACCACCGCCGGGCCGGGTACGTCGGGGCGGGGCTGCATCCGGATCACCTGGGGCAGGGTGTTGAGCTGGTTCATCAGGTCCCGCACCTCGGCGCTGGCCGGATCCGCCTCGACGACGACGGTGACCGGGGCGGCCCGGCCGGCCTCGAAGTCGCGCAGCAGCACGTCGTGCACCTGCCGCGCCTCCATCGACCGGGGCAGCGCCCGGGCGTCGGAGTTGGCCAGGTTGGCGCCGGCCAGAAAGGGCAGGGCCAGCAGCAGCAGGCCGGCGGAGACCCCGAACGCCACCGGTCCGGGCCTGCGCTGCGCGTACCCGGCGAGCCGGCCGAGCAGGCCGGGGCGGGCGGTGGGCGTACCGGAGCGTCGGAAGGCCGGGACGATGCGGCGGGCCGGGCGGGCGGCGGCGGCCAGGGCCCGGCGCACCCAGGTCCGGTCGGCGGGGGCCGGGATGTGCCGGTGGGCGACGGCGACCAGCGCCGGCAGCAGGGTCAGCCCGGCCAGCGTGGCCAGGGCCACCGCCAGCGCGCCGCCGAGCGCGATCGCGGCGAGCAGCGGCTCCGCGAAGGCGTAGAGGCCGACCATCGCGGCGGCGACGGCCAGGCCGGAGATCAGCACGGTACGGCCGGCGGTCGCCATCGTCCGGGCCAGCGCCTCGGCGGGATCGCCGCGCCCCGACCCGTCGCCACTGCCCGACCTGCCGCCGTTGCCCGATCCGTCGCCGCTGCCCGACCCGGTGGCGCTGGCCGACCCGTCGCCGTTGGCCGACCCGGCTGCGCGCTCCTCGCGGAACCGGGCGATCAGCAGCAGCGCGTAGTCCACGGTCAGGCCGATGCCGAGCAGCGTCACCACGTTGACGGTGAACTCGCCGACCCCGGTGACCGCGGTCAGTCCGTAGAGGCCGAGCAGGGTCACCGCGACGGCGGCGAGCGCGGCGAGCAGCGGCAGCACCCCGGCCAGCAGGCCGCCGAGGATCACCACCAGCGCCACCAGGAGTACCCCGAGCGCGATCGACTCCCCCACGGCCGCGTCGTCGATCGCCTGCTCCGCGAAGGCCCGCTCCGCCAGCTCCTCGCCGCCGACCAGCACCTGCGGGGCGTCGATGCCGCGCAGCAGGGCGGCCACCCGATCCTCGGCCGCCTCCCGCTCGGCGGTGGGCAGTCCGTCGGCCAACTCGACCCGGACCAGGGTGCTGCGGTTGTCGGCGCCGATCCGGCCGCCCGCCGCGTTGTAGAGGTCCTCGACCTCGCTGACCCCCGGTACGGCCTGGACCTCGGCGCGTACCCGGTTGACGCTGGCCACCAGCGCCGGGTCGTACGGGTCCCGGTCCCGGACGATCGCCACCACGGTCGGCCCCTCGGGCAGGAGTTCGGCGATCCGACGGTCGGCCCGCTGCGACTCGGCGTCCGGGCGGAGGTTGTCGGTGTCGACCAGCCGGTCGAAGACCTGCCCGCCGAGGGTCGCCCCGGCGAGTACGAGTCCCAGCCAGCCGACCAGTACCGGCCAGCGCCACCGCCACAGCCACCGTCCGAACCCAGCGAACATGCCCTGAACCTCCCCTGAGGCGACGCCCGCTCGTCGCCCTCGGCGCACATGCAAACACCCTGAGCAGTCGGCCGTCAGCCGCTATCCGGTCAGAATCGACTGTCCGGTGTGCCGGGTCGGGCCCGGTCGGCGCTCCGGTGTGCCGGGTAGAGACCGGGACCGGGGGCGAGTCGAGACCGGGACCGGGGGCGGGTCGAGACCGGGACCGGAGGGCGGGAGCAGCCGGGGTCGGCGGCCGGATCAGCCGGGCTCGGCGGTCGGATCAGCCGGGCTCGGCGGCCGGGTCAGCCGCGTCCGGTGGCGCGGCGGGCCCGGAGGCGTTCGGCGAGCGCGCCGAGGGCCGGGGCGGCGTCGGCCAGTTCGGCCCGCTGCTCGTCGCTGATCTCGGCCATCGCGTCGGCGAAGATCCTGGCCCAGGCGTCCTCGATCCGGGCCGAGCCGTGCGCCGCGTCGAGGGTGGCGTGCAGCCGTACGGCCCGTCGGTCGTTCGGGTCGGGTTCGCGGCGGACCAGGTTGCGGGCCACCAGGGCGCGGACGGTCGCACTGACGTTGCTGGCGTGCAGGCCGAGGTCACGGGCGAGGGTGCTCACCGAGACGCCGGGGCTGTCGGCGACGTACCGCAGCACCTCCAGCTCGGAGGGGGGCAGTTGGCCGAGCCCGGCCGCGTCGACGCCGTGCAGCCGCATCACCCGGCTCAGTTGGTACAGAACTGGTACGAGTGTCCTCGCCTGCCGGAGAACCGTCTCGTCCGCCATGGTCACTCGTTTCACTTCACGAGAATAACGCTAGACATAGTTATATAGGTATAGTAATTTGCGGTCGTGACTTCCGCCCCCTCCCGGACCGACGAGTCCAGCCCACCCCCACCGCCAGAGACAACCGGCGAGCCGCCCGGCAGGAAACGCCGGCTGCTGCTCCCCGCCCTGGTGCTGCTGGCCTTCGTGCCGCCGATGGGCATCGACATGTACCTGCCGGCCTTCCCCCGGATGGCCGACGAGTTCCGCACCGACCCCGCCGGAATCCAGCTCACCCTCACCGCGTTCGTGATCGGGCTGGCCCTCGGGCAGCTCGTGCTCGGCCCGCTCTCCGACCGGTACGGCCGCCGGCTGCTCATCCTCGCCGGCACGGCGGTCTGCGCCGCCTCCGCCGCCGCCTGCGCGTTCGCGCCCACCCTGGAGACCCTGACCGCGCTCCGGTTCGTGATGGGATTCAGCGCGGCGGCCGGGGTGGTGGTCGGCCGGGCCGTCATCTCCGACACCGCCCAGGGGCCGGCCGCCGCCCGGATGTTCGGCATCCTGATGGCGCTCAGCGGCATCGCCCCGATCACCGCACCGCTGATCGGTGGCGTGGTGACCAGCGCCGCCGGCTGGCGCGCGGTCTGGGTCACCCTCGCCGTCGGGCTGCTGCTCACCCTGCTGGTCGCGCTGGTCGGCGTACCCGAAAGCCTGCCGCCGGACCGCCGGCACGCCGGCGGGCTGCGCGCCACCCTGGCCACCGCGCGGTCGTTGCTGACCGACCGGGTCTATCTCGGCTACATCTTCGCGTTCGGCTTCGGGTTCGCGGCCCTGTTCTGCTACATCGCCGCCTCGCCCTTCTTCCTCCAGTACGTCCTGGAGCTCTCCGTCCGGCAGGCCGCCGTCGCCTTCGCCGCCGGTGCGTTGGTCGCCACCCTGAGCAGCGCGGTCAACGCCCGGGTCGTCGGCCGGGGCGCCTCACCGGCGCTCCTGCTCCGGATCGGCCTGGCCGTCATGCTGGCCACCACCGGCGGCCTGCTCGCCGTCACCCTGGCCGGGCGCCTCGACCGGGCGGTCGCGGTCGTGCTGCTGCTCTTCTTCGTCGGGCTCGGCATGATCATGGGGAACGCGACCGCGCTGGCGATCCAACGGGTACCGAAGGCGGCCGGCAGCGGATCGGCGGTGCTCGGCACTCTCCAGGGCGTACTCGCCGCGGTGACGGCGCCGCTGATGGGGCTCGGTGGCCGGGACAACGCCGTGGCGCTCTTCCTGGGCATGACCGTCTGCGTCACGGTCGCCTGCCTCGCGCTGCTGCTCACCCGGGGCCACCGCCCCGCCACCTGACACCGGCATCCGCTCCTCCGGAGCGTGCGTCCACCAAGATTCTTGGCGAGTTATGGCGCGTGCCGAACCACAATTCGCCAAGAATCTTGGCGAACCTGCGCCGCGCGGCGAGTGCCGGGCGTCGGGCGGGCGGGTCCGATATCCGAACCTGCCACCCGTACGGATGACGACGACTACTCTCCGGAGTATGACCCGACGGTTGCTCGTACTCAGAGTAGCCAGCGCTCTCCTGGTGCTGCCGTGGGTAACGCTGGGCGGCGCACCCGGAGCCGCGATGGCGAGGACTCCGACCCAGGCCCGAGCGGGTGCACCGGCCCCAGCCCGAGCGGGTACGCCGGCCCGGCCCTGCCCGACGCCGAGCCCGCCGGTGCCCCGGCCCACCCGGCCCGCCCCGCCCCCGCTCGATCCGGCGAACGCGGCGGTCGGCGGTCCGGCGCTGGCCACCGCCGGTCTGGTCACCCCGTCCGGCGTCGCCGAACCGCCCAGGGTCACCGCCACCTCGTGGCTGGTCGCCGACCTGACCAGCGGCGCCGTGCTCGGCGGCTGCGGCCCGCACGAGTACGGCGTGCCGGCCAGCGTGCAGAAGCTGCTGCTGGTGGCGGCGGTGCTGCCACACCTCGACCCGCACCAGGTCGTCGAGGTGACCGAGTCGGACCTCGACTTCGAGCCGGGCAGCTCGGCGGTGGGGCTGGTCCGGGGCGGCCGGTACTCCGTCGAGACGCTCTGGCTCGGCCTGATCCTCAACTCCGGCAACGACGCGGCGAACGTGCTGGCCCGGCTCGGCGGCGGTGCCGCAGGCCAGGCCGGCGGGGTCGCGGCGATGAACGCCGAGGCGGCCCGGCTCGGCGCGCACCAGACGCACGCCGCCACACCGTCCGGGCTGGACGGTCCCGGGCAGTACACCAGCGCCTACGACCTGGCGCTGATCGCCCGCGCCTGCTTCGGGCACCCCGACTTCCGGCGGTACGCCGGCACGAAGATCGCGCAGGTACCGGCGCAGGCGGCGAACAACACCAAGGGCTATCCGATCTGGAACGACAACCAGCTGCTGCACCGCTATCCCGGCGCGCTCGGCGGCAAGACCGGCTACACCGACCTGGCCCGGCACAGCTTCGTCGGGGCGGCCGAGCGGAACGGGCGTACCCTGCTGGTCACCCTGCTCGGTGCGGAGTCGCAGCCGCAGCGCGGCTGGGAGCAGGGGGCCGCACTCCTCGACTGGGGATTCGGTCTGCCCGCCGACGCGACGGTCGGCCAGCTCGTCGCGGCGGGTCAGGACTCCCGCGGCCAGATCTCGTCGCCGGCGGCCGGCGCCACCCGGGTACCCCCGGACCGGGGTTCCCGCACCGACTGGCTGCTCGGCACGGCCGCCCCGGTGATCCTGGTCGGTACCCTGCTGGTGCTCCTGGTCCGACAGCGGCGCCGGGCCGCCCGCCGACACGACGGCGGTGACCCGGGTTCCCGCTAACCCGCCGCAGGTGGCGGTTGGACCTCGGAGACCTCCAGGACCCGGGCGGCCAGCTCGACGCCGGGCAGCTCCTCGGCCCGGTACGCCGCCCGCCGCGGGTCGGCCAGATAGGAGTCGTAACCGTCCCGCCCGGTGAACGACAGCAGGTGCACCTCGGTCCGGCCGTCGCCGGTACGCAGCCGCTGCTCCAGCCGGCCACCGTGGCCGGCCAGCAGGGCCAGCACCCGCTCCTCGTAGCGGGCGAAGGCGGCGAGGTGCTCCTCGGGGACGTCGAGCACCGCGACGAGCCGGATCCGGGACCGGGGTTCCGAGCCGTCCAACCGCTTGATGAAGTGCAGGTCGGCGTACCCGCCGGGGAAGCCCTCGCTGCGACCGACCTGGACGTAGCCGTGCCGGCGGTAGAACGGCGGCGCCTGGAACTCGAACGACGAGACGATCATCCGGTCGCAGCCGCGCCGCCGGGCCTCCTCCTCGGCGGCCCGCAGCAGCCGGCCGCCCACGCCGCGCCGTCGGTGGTCCTCGCGGACCCAGAGCATGTTGATGCCGCCGCAGCCGCCCCAGGTCCAGCCGGTCAGGCCGCCGACCAGCTCGCCCGCCCCGTCGGTCGCCCGGACCGAGAGGTCGGCCTCGTCGTCGGCGCCGGTCGCCGCGTTGTTGAAGGTCGTCAGCTCCGCGCTGAGCCGCCCGGAGAGCTCCGGGTCCTCCCCGCCGACCGCGACCGCCAGCCCCGCATCAGGTTCCGTCGTCATCCGGGCAGTATCCGCAACGGTGCCCGGCGCCGCGTCCGTTTTCCGCACCGCCTTTCGACGATCGTCACTGTCTGGAACACTTTGCGCACGAGCAGTTCGTGACGGGTGCCGGGGAGGCATCATGGACCCGCTGGACCGCAAACTGCGCCGGCAGCGCGGATATCGTCGCCAGGTCCTGCCGGGGCCGCCACCGCTGCCGGAGTGGCTGGACCTCTCCGCACCGGACGCGGTGCACGAGGCCGTACGCCTGCTGCGGAGCCGCCCGACCCGGCACAAGACCCGGGGCGTGGCGCTGGTACCGGACGGTCCGGCCGAGGTCGCCGGCTACGGGCTGAGCGTACTGGCCCGACTGGTCTGCGCCGACCGCCGGATCCGGCGCCGATTCGCCGGCCGTACCTGGTGGCTCGCGGCCGGCCCCGGTGCCCGGGACAAGCCGGGTACGGCGGTCCGCCGGCACCGGCGCAACGTCGGGCTGGCCGGAGCACCCGTGCCGTACACCGACGGAGAGTGGTCCTCGACGGAGGACCGCATCCTCGACATGTACCGGCGGTTGCTGGTGGTCGTCGACGGTGTTCCCGCCGGTGCCGACAATGTCAGCCGGCTGCTCGTCGGGCGGCGGGCGCAGAGCACCCTGGTGACGATGCCGGACCGGAGCACCCTGTCGGGGTGGGTCCGGGTCGTCCCGGCGGACGCGGCGGCGGTCGAGCGGTCCGTCCGGGCGTCGCTGCGGACCCGCACCGACCTGCTCCCCACCGGCGGGGCGGAGCGGTTGGCCGAACTCGGTATCTTCGCGGAGGCGGCGGAGATCCCGCTGCCGCTGGTCGAGACGGTGTGGCGGGCGACCGCCGGCATGAGCCCGGCGGAAACGGCGGCACTGTGCCGGCGGCTCGCCGAGCTGTCGCTGATCCGGCCGACTCCGGACCGGGTCGCCCCGCCGGCCTGGCCGCCCGATGTCGGGTACGGGTTCGGGTGGCTGACCGTGGACCCGGTGGTCCGGGCGATCGGCCGGCTCGATCTCGGCGAGCAGCGGCTGGCCGAGGCGAACGCCGGGCTGGTGACCGCCCTCGCCGGCCGGCTACCTCGGGCCGAAGCGCTGGCGGGAGGTGCACCGGATCGGGCCTGGTGGCGCCTGGACGGCACCGAGGAGTACCTGTGGCGGCACCTGGTCGGCCACCTGCTCGACGCCGGGACGCTGACCGAGGCCGGGCTGCTGGCCGGAGACCTCCGCTGGGTCGGGGAGCGACTGCTCCGGGAGGGACCGGTCGGACCGATCGCGGACCTGACCGAGGTGGCGCAGCGTACCGCCCGACGGCCGGTGCCGGTCGAGGCCAGGACCGGCGACACCGCGCCCGGCGTCGGCAGCCTGCGCCACGGGTTGACGAAGATCGCACCGTTGCTCGACCCGACCGATCCGCCCGAGGCGGTGCGGGACGTCCTGCTCTACCACCTCCAGCACCATCCGGGCTGGGGTGACCAGGCCGAGGCCGTCCAGGCGGGCCTGGGCCGGCCGGTCCTGGTCAAGCGGTCCGCGGGTGACGCCCTGGTCGGCGCCCTCGCCGGCTCCAGCGGTGCCTGGGACGTCGACCTCAGCGCCGACGGCGGTCTGCTGGCCGTCGCGGGTGGGCAGGCCGTCGCTTACTGGCTGCACCTCGCCGACCTGCGCTGGCGCTCGTCGCACTTCGGCCGCCAGGAGGTCGCCCGGCGGGTACGGCTCAGCCCGGACGGCAGTTGGCTCGCCGTCTGGACCTCCGACGGGCTGGTGTCGGCCGGTCCCGAGGACCCACCCTCGGCCACCTACGTGCACGTCGTCGACACGGCGACCGGCGAGCCCCGGTTCCGGCTCAGCGGCCGATACCGCCACCAGATCCTCTCCCTCGCCGTCGGTGCCGACAGCACCTGGCTGTTCACCTCGGCTGAGGACGGCGACCGCGCCTGGGACGCCGCCACCGGGCGACTCCTGCCGACCCTTCCGGCCAGCGGTACCCGTCCCCCGCCGGACCGGACCCGGACCACCAGCCCGGACGGCCGGTGGCGGGCGACCGTGCACGACAACGAGCTGCGGTTGCACGACCTGGTCCAGGACCGGCCGGGTCCGATGCTGCGGCTCGCCCCCGACCGGTACGGCCGGCTGTCCGGGACGGTCTGGCTGCCCGACTCCGGCCTGCTCGCGTACGGTCCGCCCGGTGTGTTCCTGTGCGAGATACGCTGCTGACCGTCGGGCAGGGTCGACCGGGGAGGCGGGGATGGGCCGGTACGCCGCACTCCTGCGGGCCGTCAATCTGGGCTCCCACAACCGGATCGGCATGGCCGACCTGCGCCGGATCGTCACCGACCTCGGGTACGACGACGTCACGACCTACCTACAGAGCGGGAACGTCGTCTTCGGGGCCGGCGACGACGCCGGGCCGGAGCGGCTGGCCGACGAGATCCGGCGGGCCCTCGCCGACCAGTTGGGTCTGGACGTGGCGGTGATGGTCCGGAGTGGACCGGAGTTGGCGGCGCTGGCCGGCGGCAACCCGTACGTGTCCGGGCAGCCGGACGAGGTCAAACTGCTGGTGGCGTTCCTGGCCGAACCGCCCGGGGCCGACCGGGTGGCCGAGTTGTCCGTGCCCGGGGCCGAGACCGCCGAGTTCACCGTCGCCGACACCGGTCGGGACCTCTACCTGCACTACCCGGACGGGTACGGCCGGAGCAGGTTCAACAACGCCTACCTGGAGAAGCGGCTCGCCGTCGCCTCCACCACCCGGAACTGGAAGACCCTCCGCGCCCTGGCCGGGCTGACCGCGACCGGTTGAGCGGCGGGCATCGCGGAACCGGCCGGCCGGCGCGGAAACCGGCCGACCCATCGCGGAAACCAACCGGCCGGCCGACCGAGCCGTGCATCGGCCGGCCGGAGTCTTCCGGGCGGCTAGAGTCCCAGGTCGCGAGCGATGATCATCCGCTGCACCTCGGAGGTGCCCTCGCCGATCTCCAGGATCTTCGAGTCCCGCCAGAACCGGGCCACCGCGAACTCGTTCATGAAGCCGTACCCGCCGTGGATCTGGGTCGCCTCCCGGGCGTTGTCCACCGCGCACTCGCTGGCGTGCAGCTTGGCGATCGCCGCGTGCCGCTTGAAGTCCTCGCCGGCCAGCATCCGGGCCGCCGCGTCGTAGTAGGCGAGCCGGGAGGTGTGCGCCCGCCGCTCCATGTCGGCGATCTTGAACTGGATGGCCTGGAAGTTGCCGATCGGCTGCCCGAAGGCGTGCCGGTCCCTGGCGTACCGGACGGACTCGTCGACGCAGCCCTGGGCGAGGCCGACGGCGAGCGCCGCGATGGCGATCCGTCCCTCGTCGAGGATCCGCAGGAACTGGGCGAAGCCCCGACCGCGCTGGCCGAGCAGGTTCTCCGCCGGTACCCGGCAGTCGTCGAAGGTCAGCTCGTGGGTGTCCGAGGCGCACCAGCCCACCTTGGAATAGCCGGGCGCGACGGTGAAGCCCGGCGTACCGGACGGCACGATGATGGTGGAGAGTTCCTTGGAGCCGTCCGGGTTGGTGCCGGTGACCGCGGTGACCGTGACCAGGGCGGTGATGTCGGTACCGGAGTTGGTGATGAACGCCTTCGAGCCGTTGATCACCCACTCGTCGCCGTCGAGTACCGCCCGGGTCGCCGTGCCGCCCGCGTCGGAGCCGAAGCCCGGCTCGGTCAGCCCGAAGCCGGCCAGCGCCTCGCCGGTGACCAGCTTCGGCAGCCAGCGGGCGCGCTGCTCGTCGGTGCCGAACCGGTAGATCGGCATCGCGCCGAGCGAGACCGCCGCCTCCAGGGTGATCGCCACACTGGAGTCGACCCGGGCGATCTCCTCCAGGGCGAGGCAGAGCGCGAAGTAGTCGCCACCCATCCCGCCGTGCTCCTCCGGGAACGGCAGGCCGAAGAGGCCCATCTTGCCCATCTGCGCGACGATCTCGTACGGGAAGGTGTGCCGCTCGTAGTGTTCGGCGATGGCCGGCGCGACGACCTCGCGGGCGAAGGACCGCACGCTCGATCGCAGCGCCTCGTACTCCTCGCTGAGCCGGAAGTCCATGGGTTCCTCCATCGGGTCGGTACGCCGGGAACGCTCGTGGCGCGCCGGGCGGGGCGGGTCGCGGACGGGCCGCTAGACGGGTGTGACGCCGTGCCGGCGCCGGGAGAAGCTGCGGTCCTTGCCCCGGGCGGCGGCGAACCGCCGGACCAGTTCGGTCCGCAGGTCGGCCGGCTCGACGATCGCGTCCACGACCAGCTCGCTGGCCAGCCGGACGACGTCGATGTCCTGCTCGTAGGCGGTGCGCCGCTCCGCGACGAAGGCCGCCCGCTCGTCCGGGTCCTCGATCGCGGCGATCTTGTTGGCGTAGACGGCGTTCACCGCCGCCTCGGCGCCCATCACCGCGATCTTCGCGGTGGGCAGCGCGATCGTGGCGTCCGGCTCGAAGCCGGGCCCGGCCATCGCGTAGAGGCCGGCCCCGTACGCCTTGCGGACCACGACGCAGATCTTCGGTACGGTCGCCTCACTGATCGCGGTGATCATCTTGGCGCCGTGTCGGATGATGCCCTGCTTCTCCACCGCCGTGCCGACCATGAACCCGGGTACGTCGGAGAGGAAGAGCAGCGGCACGTTGAAGGCGTCGCAGAGCTGCACGAACCGGGTCGCCTTGTCGGCGGAATCGACGAAGAGCACCCCGCCCTTGAACATCGAGTTGTTCGCCACCACGCCGACGACCTGGCCGTCGAGCCGGCCGAAGCCGACCGTCAGCTCCTTGGCCCAGAGCGCCTGGATCTCCAGGAAGGAGTCGGCGTCGAGCAGGCCCTTGACGTACCGGCGCATGTCGAACGCCTGCCGCTCGCTCGCCGGCACCAGCGCGGCCAGGTCGATCTTGTCGGAGGCGGCGACGGCGGGGGCGGCCGGCGGCGGCTGCGTCCAGTTCGCCGGCAGGTACGACAGATAGCGGCGGACCACGTCGAGCGCGTCCGCCTCGGTCTTGCAGAGGAAGTGCCCGACGCCGGACTCGGCGCAGTGCACCCGGGCCCCGCCCATCTCCTCCAGTGTGGTCTTCTCCCCGGTGACCATCTCGACCATCCGGTCGGAGCCGAGGTACATGCTGGCGTTGCCGTCCACCATCGCGACCACGTCGCAGAACGCCGGAATGTACGCCCCGCCGGCCGCGCTGGGCCCGAAGAGCGCGCAGACCTGCGGGATCGAGCCGGAGGCGCGTACCTGGTTCCAGAAGATCTTTCCGGCGCCGCGCCGGCCGGGGAAGAGGTCGACCTGGTCGGTGATCCGGGCGCCGGCCGAGTCGACCAGATAGACCATCGGCTGGCCGTTCGCGTACGCCCGCTCGATGATCCGGATGATCTTCTCGACGGTACGGGCGCCCCAGCTCCCGGCCTTGACCGTCGAGTCGTTGGCCATCAGGCAGACGGGTCGGCCGTCGATGCTGGCCTGGCCGGTGACCACGCCGTCGGCGGGGAGCCCGTCGGCGAGCGCGTTGGCGTAGAGCCCGTCCTCGACGAACGATCCCTCGTCGACCAGCAGCGCGATCCGTTCCCGGGCGAAGAGCTTGCCCTTGGCCGCGTTGGCGGCGTGGTATTTCTCCGCTCCGCCGGCCCGGACCCGCTTGCCGAGTTGTTCCAGCGCCGCACCGTCGAGTGTCACGCCGACCCCCTCGCCCGCGGCGGGACTTCGCGCCCCGCGCCAACCGACCTGAACGATCGTTAGGCTACTGCATCCGACCCACCCCGGGCCAGCCGACCACCCGTCATACCGAACGACCACGTATCCGGACAGGATGTTGTAATAGACATTTGTCTATAACTACGCTGCTGGCACCCCCAACGAACCACCGGATCGGAGAGTGAGTCATGACCTCACGCATCAGCCGGCTACTGGTCGCGTTCGTCGCGACGACGGGTGCCACCCTCGGCATCACGCTGGCCAACCCCTCGCCCGCGTCGGCCGCCATGACCATCTGCTACAACACCAGCCAGGCGCCCAGCTACGTCAGCATCGCCAACCAGGCCGCCTCGATCTGGAACAACGCCACGTCAAACCTGACGCTCTCGGCCAACTGCGGCACCAACCTGCGGATCTACCAGATCACCGGCGGCGGCTCGTACGCCGTACGGACCAGCCTGGGCAACGGCCGGGTCTACATCGACACCCGGCAGGCGGCGCAGTACAGCCCGCTGCGGATCATGACGCACGAGATCGGGCACATCCTCGGGCTGCCCGACAACTACAACGGCAACTGCTCGCTGCTGATGTCCGGCGGCAGCGCCGGTACGAGCTGTACCAACCCGTACCCGAGCACGGCCGAGGCCAACCGGGTCACCCAGCTCTTCGCCGGTACCCGGGTCGGGCCGGCGCGGACCGCGGACGTCGACAGCCAGATCTTCCGGGACAGCTGGCCGGCGACCACGATGCTCGCCCCGATCGGCTGAGCCGCCGCCCCGGCGGCGACGCGTGACGGAGGGGCCGGTGGACGCCGGCCCCTTCCGCCGTCCACCCGGCCCGGTCACGACGCAGGCGGGCGGGGCGGGTCAGTCGAAGGTCACCGACTGGCCGGGCGGGATCCGGGCGTACTCCGTCTCGGCCTTCTGCTCGAACCAACGGTCCACGATCGGCGCCCCGCGCTCGCTGACCACCGCGTCGTGGATCGAGTACGCCCGGCGGGGCTTGACCGCCCGGACGAAGTCGAGCGACTCGGAGACCTTCAGCCACGGCGCGCTCGTCGGCACCAGCAGGGTCGCCACCGGCAGGTCCGGCACGAAGAACGCGTCACCCGGGTGATAGAGCCCGCCGCCCGTCGACCCGACGTCGACCACGAAGCCGAGGTTCGGAATTCCGGGCAGCCCCTGGTAGATCTCGGCGTGGTCCCGGCCGACCGCCCGCACCCGGAACCCGCCCGCGTCGAACTCGTCGCCGGAGGCGACCGGAACCAGCGCCGGACCGAGGTCGGCCAACTGCCCGGCCACGTCGGCGTGGGCGTAGATCCGCAGCGCCGGATTGGTGGCCACCGCCCCGCTGATCCGCTCGGTGTCCAGGTGGTCGGGGTGCTCGTGCGTGACCAGCACGTGGTCGACCGAGTCCAGCGCCTCGGCCTCGGTCCAGATGCCCGGATCGATCACCAGCGACCGTCCGTCCGCCTCCAGGCGTACGCAGGCGTGGGTGTACTTGATCAGCCGCATTTGCCGAGCCTATCCCTGTTCGGCGGCGCTCACCGCCGTTACGCCGCCAGTCCGCCGCGCGGTCGTCTCTCGGTGGCTATCCCCTCGACCAGGGCACCATCCGGTACGGGAAGAGCCGGTCCACGGTCGTCGGCGGGCGGATCGACTGACGGCTGGCCGACGGCTCGGCAGGTGGCTCGACAGCCGGGCAGCCCGCCCCGCGCGCCGGGAGCGTACGGTCGATGAGATACCGCTCGATGGCGTCGTCGGTGCACTCGCTGCGGCCGTACACGCCGTGTCCCCACCCGTGATAGCTGAACAGGACCCCGTCCCGGCCAAGCTGCCGGGTCACCCCGAGCGCCTGGTTGTATCCGGTCGCCGGGTCGTGCAGCGCGTTCGTGACCAGCAGCGGGGTGGCGCTGTCCCGGACCCGGAGCGGGTGTTGCGGGTTGGCGATCCGGGCGGGCGAGCCGAGGCAGGCCGCGGTCAGGGCGGCGGCGGCCGGCGAGTAGCGCAGGTCCGGCGCGATCCGTTCCGCCCGGCGCAGGTGCCGGGCCCACTCCCGGTAGTCGCGCACGGGCAGGCTCCAGTCGTTGCAGAAGATCGCGACCTGCGGGTACTCGGTCTCCTCGGGCAGTTCCGGGCCCGGCTCCCACGGCTGCGCGTCCCCGGAGTCGAGGTCGACGAGGAAGTCGGCCAGGAAGGACCACTCCGGCCCGTAGAAGGCGCGGAAGACGAACCAGATCAGAATCTCCGGCCGCAGTGCGACGTCCGGAACGAAGGGGGACGGGATCTCACCCCGGTCGACCCGGTCGAGCAGCCGGTGCCAGAAGGCCCGCACATCCCGGCCGTGCAGCGGGCTGGTCGGCGTCCGGTCACTCCACCTCACGAACTCGTCGAAGGAGTCCTGGGCGCTGGCCGCCTGGGTGTCGAGGAAACCGGTCGTGCCGAGGCTGTGGTCCAGGTTGCTGTCCGAGACGATCGCGCGTACCCGGTCTGGAAAGAGTTCGGCGTACTGCTGGGCGTTCAACGAGCCGTAGGAGAGGCCGTAGAAGGTGAGTTGCCGGTCGCCGAGCACCGCCCGGACGTGATCCATGTCGCGGACCACGCTGAGCATGTCGGCATGGTCGACGATCGGGCCGCTGCGCGCCCGGCAGTCCGCCCGCAGCCGGGCGTTGAAGGCCAGCCTGGCGTCGAAGTCGGCCTGGCTGCGCATCACGAACGACGGCTCCTGGTCGAGCAGGTCCTGCGAGCAGCGGATCGGGGTGCTCAGACCGACGCCTCGGGGGTCGATGCCGACGATGTCGAAGCGGCTGCGGATCTCCTCGCCGAACCGGTCCGCCCCGAAGATGGCCATCAACCTGCCGGAACCACCGGGACCGCCCGGGTTGATCTGCATCGAGCCGATCCGGCGGCCCGGATCGGTGGCCGGGCGCCGGGCCAACGCCAGTTCGATGGTCGGTCCCGACGGATGCGACCAGTCGAGGGGCACCCTGAGCACGCCGCACTGGGCGGTCTCGTCCTCCGGACACGGCGACCAGTCGATCGTGCCCGGCCGATCGGTGGACGGGGTTGCCGCCGCGACGTCCGGGACGGCGACGGGCAACCCGAGTGTGGTGACGACCAGCGCGGTGCTGAACAGCGACTGTGCGGTCCGCACGAATCCTCCATCCGTCGCGGCGACCGACGCGGCCCGACCCTCCGCGTCTCCGCGAGGCCCCGTCGACGAGACGAGTGACGTGACGGATGCAAATCTAGCAATGCGTCTCGAATGTGGGGAGGTTTCGGCGCGGGGGTTCGGCATCTCCACCAGGGTGCTTGCCGAGGCACACGTCCGTCCGCCGGGCGGGTCGACCCCGGCGACGACCCCGCCCAGCTCAGACCAGCGGCTACAGCTCAGACCAGCCGGCTACGGCTCAGACCAGCCGGCTACGCGGGCCGGCCCGGAGCACCCCGGAGGGCAGCTCCCGGCCGACGAGCCGCTCGGCGTAGGCCGCCGCCTCCAGCAGCGCGTCCAGGTCGACACCGGTCTCGATGCCCATGTCGTGCAGCATGTGCACCACCTCCTCGGTGGCCACGTTCCCGCTCGCCCCCGGGGCGTACGGGCAGCCGCCGAGCCCGCCGACGCTGGCGTCGTACTCGGTGATCCCGAGTTCGAGCGCGGTCAGCAGGTTCGCCAGCGCGGTACCCCGGGTGTTGTGGAAGTGCAGCAGCACCGGGATCTCCGGCTGCCGGTCCCGGACCGCGGTGACGAGTTCCCGGACCCGGCGCGGCGTCGCCATCCCGGTGGTGTCACCGAAGGCGACCCGGTCCGCCCCGTCGGCCACCACCCGGTCGACGATGCCGGCCACCCGGGCCGGGTCGACGTCCCCCTCGTACGGGCAGCCGAAGCTGGTCGCCACGATCACCTCGGCGGTCGCCCCCGCCTCGTGCAGCAGCGAGATCAGCCCGGCGATGTCGTCCAGCGACTCGGCGGTGGAGCGGTTGACGTTGCGCCGGTTGTGGGTGTCGCTGGCCGAGACCACCACCTCGATCTCGGTGAAGCCGGCGGCCAGGGCCCGCTGGGCACCCCGGGAGTTCGGCACCAGCGCCGAGTAGCGCACCCCCGGCACCTGCACGGCCTGCGCCCACACCTCGTCGGCGTCCGCCATCTGCGGAATCGCCTTCGGATGCACGAAGGAGACCGCCTCGATCCGGCGTACGCCGGTGCTGCCGAGCAGCTCCAGCAGGCGTACCTTCCCGTCGGTCGGTACCGGCTCCTCGTTCTGTAGCCCGTCGCGCGGTCCGACCTCCCGGATCGAGACCGCACTCGGCAGGTCGGCACTCACTTGTCGGCTCCCATCCGCTGCTCGGCTCCCATCCGCTGCTCGGCTCCCATCCGCTGCTCGGCTCCGATCGGCCCGGTCACTTCTTCGCCCGCATCCGGCCGACGATGCCGGTGTCGTAGTCGCCGCCGAGGAACTCGGGGTTGTCGAACAGCTCGGTGAAGAACGGCAGGTTGCACTTCGGCCCGGCGATCTCGAAGTCGGCCACCGCCGTACGGGCCCGGTCGATCGCCTCGGCCCGGTCGGCGCCGTACACGATCAGCTTCGCCAGCAGCGAGTCGTAGAACCGGGTGACGGTGGTGCCGAGGGAGTATCCTGAGTCGACCCGTACCCCCTCGCCGGTCGGCTCCGTCCACCCGGTCACCGTGCCCGGGCCGGGCAGGAACCGCAACGGGTCCTCGGCGTTGACCCGCAGCTCGATGGCGTGCCCGCGCGGGGCGAGCGCGTCCGGGTCGAAGTTCGGCGCCAGCCCGGCGGCCACCCGCAACTGCTCCTCGACCAGGTCGACGCCGTAGACGAGTTCGGTCACCGGGTGCTCCACCTGGAGCCGGGTGTTCATCTCCAGGAAGAAGAACTCCCCGGTGGCCGGATCCAGCAGGCACTCCACGGTGCCCGCGTTGCGGTAGCCGACCGCCTCGCCGGCCCGGACCGCCGCCGCCAGCATCCGCTCCCGCAGCGCGGCGTCGACGGCCGGCGACGGCGACTCCTCGACCAGCTTCTGGTTGCGCCGCTGCACCGAGCACTCCCGCTCGCCGAGCGCCACCACCCGGCCGTCGGCCAGGCCGAGGATCTGCACCTCGACGTGCCGCACCCGGGGGAAGTACCGCTCGATCAGCACCGAGCCGTCCCCGAACATCCGCTCGGCGAAGGCGCGCACCCTGTCGTACTCGGTGCGCAGGCCGGCGGAGTCGGCGGCGACCGCCATGCCCATCCCGCCGCCCCCGGCGGCGGCCTTGACCATGACCGGAAAACCGATCTCCTCGGCGGCGGCGAGCGCCGCCTCGACCGTGCCGGCCGGCTCGGTGGTGCCGGGCGCCACCGGCACGCCGGCGGCGACCATCAGGTTACGAGCATTGATCTTGTCGCCCATCGCGCTGATCGCGTCGGCGCCGGGACCGACCCAGACCAGGCCGTTCGCCTCGACGGTACGGGCGAAGTCCGCGTTTTCCGAGAGGAAGCCGTAGCCGGGGTGGATCGCCCGGGCACCGGTCGACTTGGCGGCGGCCAGGATCGCCTCGGCGTTGCGGTAGCTCTGCGCCGGGTCGGCCGGGCCGACGCAGACCGCCTCGTCGGCCTCGCGGACGAACGGCAGGTCGGCGTCCGCCTCGGAGTGGACCGCGACCGTCCGTACGCCGAGTCGCCGGGCGGTCCGGAGGATCCGGCGGGCAATCTCACCTCGGTTGGCGACGAGCAGAGACTCGATCATGCGCTACCTCCCAGTACTCGACCGGCCGTACCTCGTCGTACGGTCGTCCGCGACCTCGCTCGGTGAACCGCTGCCAGCCTCCCCCGCCGGTTCGGCGGACCGGAGGGTCGGACGCGGCGCCCGAGCGCCACGCGGCTAGGTTAACGAACGTTCAGTCGTCCGGGAACTACGGTTCGGTCGCCCGGGGAGCGACGGTTCGGTCGCCCGGGGAGCGACGGTTCGGTCGCCCGGGGAACGACGGTCTAGTCGTCCGGGTCGGCGAGCAGCGCAGCCAGGGTGGCGGCCCGGAGCAGCGCGGCCCGGCGCTGGCGGTCCACCTCGCCACCGAGGAACGGCGTGGAATTCATCAGGCCGAACGCGGCATGGGCCAGCACCCGCGCCTCGCCCGCCGACAGTTTCGGGTGCAGCGCGGTCAGCACCCCCACCCACTCCTCGACGTAGAGCCGCTGGAGCCGGCGGATCTGCCGCCGGGGCTCCTCCGGCAGCCGGTCCAGCTCGTGCAGGTGCAACGCGATGACCGCCGGGTTGGCCAGGGCGAAGTCGACGTGGAAGTCGATCAGGGATTCGAGAGCCGCCCGGACGTTCTCCGGATGCTCCGCGACCCGCTGCCGGCCGCCGGCCAGCAGCCCGTCACTCACCGGCATCAGCGCGGCGATCAGCATCGCCTCCTTGCCGGCGAAGTGGTGGTAAAGGGCCGGACCGGTCACCCCGGCGGCCGACCCGATGTCGTCCATCGAGACCCCGTGATATCCGCGGGCCGCGAAGAGGCCGACCGCGATCTCCAGAATCTCCTCGCGCCGGGACCGCCGTCGCCGCACGCCGCTGGCGGGCGCGCCGGCCTCCGTCGCCATCACCTGCTCCTTCACCGTCACCCGACCAGCCTAGTCAGCTGTCAATCGCTGACCCCCCGCCGAGTGTCGGCCGCCACTGGGCGGACAGACCCCCGTCCGACGGGGCGGACAGGCCGGGCCGATCCGCACCGAAGCGGAACGGGCCGGGCCGGGCCGGCAGTGCCGCCCCGTCGGGCGGGGACCCGCGCCGGCTACTCGTCGTCAGGGTCCAGGGAGTACCGGGCGCGCAGGGCGTCGGCCTCCGCCGTACGGCCGAGGGCGTTGAGCGCGACACTGAGCAGCCAGGCCGCCCGGAGTACCGCCTCAGAATGCTCCGGCAGGCTGTTCAGGGTGGCCCGGAGCAGTGGTTCGGCCTCCACCGGCCGGTCCAGCCGGAGCAGTAGCTCCCCGGTGAACAACTCCACCAGGAGCGCCTCACCGAAGGCCTGGATCGACCGCAGCGCGTCGGCGACGCCGTCCAACCTGGTCAGCGCCTCCTCCGGCCGGTCCGCACCGAGCAGCGCCCGGGCCGCGACGTCGGCCAGCATCGCCCGCTCCCACCGCACCGCCGGCTCCACCTCGGCGTCGTCCGGCTCCGATCCCGCCGACCCGCCGGGCAGGGCCGCCGCCACCCGGTCGGCCACCTCCAGCGCGGCCAGCGCCGCCGCCGGGTCGCCGGCCCAGTGCCGGGCGGCCACCTCGCGACGCCGTACCCGCAACTCGTCCAGCGGCAGCCCGGCCAGCCGGAACGCGGTCGCGGCGGCGGCGAACCGCTGCGCAGCGAGGTTGTCCCGGTCCTGGGCGTAGAGCAGCTCGCCGGCCTCCTCCAGTACCCGTGCCCGGGCGGGTAGGTTGTCCGGGCCGTCGAGGTTGTCGGCAAGCTCGTCCAGCAGGGTCAACGCCAAGCCGTCCTCGCCGAGCGACCGGTAGACGGTGGCGAGCAGGTGCCGGCACTGGTCCGCGTCGGCCTGCCGGCCGAGCCGGTCCAGCTCGCCCACCGCCTCCTCCGCCGCCTCGGCCGCCTCCACCGCCCGGTCCGCCCGCCGGTAGGCGTCGGCCAGCTCCCAGCGCAGGTAGGCGGCCCCGTCCACGATGCCCCGCTCCACACAGAGGGCGACCGCCTCCACCAGGTCGTCGACCGCCTCGCCGGGCCGGCCGGCGGCGACCAGCGCGCGGGCCCGCCCCGTCCGGGCCGGCAGCGCGAGCTTCTCGGTGGCCAGCCGCACCGCCTCGTCGTACGCCGAAACCGCCCGCTCCGGGTCGTCCAGCGAGTTGGCGTAGCCGAGACTGGCGACCGCCCGGTGTTCGGGCAGGCCGAGTTCGTCGTAGAGGTCCCGGGCCCGCAGCGCCGCCTCGCCGGCCTCGGCACGCCGGTCCAGCGACTCCAGCACCCGCACCCTGGTCAGCGCGATCCGCGCCACCAGGTGCCGGTCGTCGGCACCGGCCGCCTCGGTCGACGCCCGCTCCACCGCCGCCAGCGCCTCCGCACCCCGCCCCCGCTCGGCGTACGCCACCGCCAGCCGGTCCTGCGCGGCGGCCCGATACCAGGGGTCACCGTGCGCCATCAGGTAGTCGGCGGACTCCTCGACCAGCGGCAATCCCTCGTCCGGCTCGCCCGACATCACCAGCAGTACGCCCAACCGACCCGCCACCACCTGGGCGCGAAGCGGATCCGGGAGCTGCTGGTACAGCGCCAGCGCCTCCCGGTTCGCCGCCACCGCCCCGGCCAGGTCGCCGGCCACCTGCCGCTCGACCGCCCGGAACTCGCCCCGGCGGGCGACGACGGACCGCTCCTGCGGCTGCCCGCCGAACCGTTCGTCGAAGACCGCGAGTACGGCGAAGAGGTCGTCGTCGCGCTCGGTACGCCAGGCCGCCTCGGCCAGGTCGAGCAACCGCTCCGGGCCGGCGTCCGACGGTATGTCGAGCGGAGCCGGCGGCCGGGCCGACACCGACGGTACGGACGCGGCCCCCGATCCCTCGCCGACCCCTTCCGGCTCGGCGGACGGACCGGATCCGGGCTCGCTGGGCGGAACGGCCCCGGGCTCGGTGGACGGAACGGCCCCCGGCTCGGTGGGCGGAACGGATCCGCCCGGGGCCACCTCGACGGTGCCGGAAGCCGGGGCGGTGCCGGACGCTGCGGCGGTGCCGGACGCCGTGGCGGTGCCGGACGCTGCGGCGGTGCCGGACGCTGCGGCGGTGCCGGACGCTGCGGCGGTGCCGGACGCTGCGGCGGTGCCGCGGTCTCCTATACATATCTGACGCTGCCGGCGACACGCCCTGTCGACATCCGTGCGGTTGCCGTGCGCTTAGAACTAAAATAAGCACATTCAGTCTTCTGCCGTATTGGCTGTCATGTACAGTGGGCTACGACGACCACGGCCGGAAGGTGAAGATCGCCGACCCGGCGAACCCGAACCAGAGCGAGTACTGGATGAGCACCATCACCCTCGCCAACTGGGCCGCCGAACGCGGATACTCCGCATAACAAACACGAACACGCGAGAGGGTCAGCCCCACCCGGGGCTGGCCCTCTCGTCGTCTCCGGATCCTCTCCGGCCCGTCAGGGGCCGGCCGTCGGTTCGGCGGTGCCCAGCTCTGCCCCGAGCCGTTCGACGCCGTCCTTGATCATCTGGCCGTACGGGTCGTCGCCGAGCGCCGGCAGACTCTGCCGGGCCAGGGCCAGGTGTTCCCGGGCCCGGTCCGGCCGACCCAGCTTGCGGTAGTCCTCGGCGAGGTTGAGCTGCAACGACGGCCGGAACGCGGCGACCTGGAAACTGGCGTGGTGCTGCTGCACCCGATCGTCGGTCAGCGAGTCGGCGGCCTCCAACGCCCGCAGGTCCCAACGGAGTTCCTCGGCCGGGTCGGCCTGGAGGTCGGCCAGATAGTGCGCGAGGGTGCAGCGGTGGAACGGGTCCCCGGTCCGGCCGATCCGTCCCCACAGCTCGGTCAGCCGCTCGCGCGCCGCCTCGGTACGCCCGGCCCGCCCCCACTCGACCGCCTCGATGATGCTCGCCATCGTCTGGTCGGTACCCTGCTCCATCGTTCGTCCACTCCCCTGGGTCGGCCGTGTGCCGCCGCCGATGCTGCCGGCTCGACGAGGTCGAGGGTCAAGCCCGATCCCCACGCGAAGGGGCCACCCCGGCTACCGCGTTCGTGGTACGTCTCCGGGTGCCCGGCTTCGTAGAGTGGCCGGGTGAGGGACGCAGCCGTGGCCGCGGTGGCGCTCGGCGGTGGCCGGTGGCGGCGCTGGGCGGTGGACGCCGGGATCGCGACGGCGGCCGGTGCCGTCACCGCGTACCGGATCGCGGTCGTGGCGGTGCAGCCGGGCGACCGGGCGCCGGACCTCTGGGCGTACGGCCTCGGCACGGCGATGGCTGCGGCCCTGCTCGCCCGGCGGCGCTGGCCCGCCGCGGTGCTGGCGGTGGTCGGCGGGCTGTTCCTGCTCTACCACGTCTCGCGCTATCCCGGCGGCGCACCGGCCGCGCCGGTCTGGGTCGCGCTCTACTCGGTGGCGGTCGCCCCGCGCCGCCGGCTCGGCCTGGCGCTGGCCGGACTCTTCGTCCTGCTGGACGCGCAGGGCCGGATCATGGTGGCCGGGGTCGGGCCGCTGGACGCCACCCTGGACAGCTCGACCGTGGTCTTCGTGGCGGTACTGCTGCTCGGCGAGACGGTGCGGAGCCGGCGGATCCGGCTCGACCTGCTCACCGCCGAACGGGACCGCACGGCGCAGCGGCGGGTGGTCGAGGAGCGGATCCGGATCGCCCGCGAGCTGCACGACATCACCGCACACACCCTGGCGGTGGTCGGCGTGCAGGCCGGGGTGGCCGCCGACGTGCTCGACGACGACCCGGTGCAGGCGCGGGCGGCGTTGGAGGCGGTCCGGCGGGCCGCCCGGGAGGCACTGACCGAACTGCGGGCGGCGGTCGGGGTACTCCGGGACGGCACCCGCGCCGCCGGGCCGGAACCGCCGGCACCCAACCTGGACCGGCTGCACACCCTGGCCGAGACGACCGGCGCGGTACTGCGGCAGGACGGTACGCCGCGCCCGCTGCCCCGGGCGGTGGAGGCGACCGCGTACCGGATCGTGCAGGAGGCGGTGGCGAACGCGGTCCGGCACGCCGACGCCGACCGGATCGAGGTGCGGCTCGGCTACCGCCGCGACGGGCTCGACCTCACCGTCTCCGACGACGGCCGGGGGCCGACCGGACCGCCCGGCAACGGCCTGCGCGGGATGGCGGAACGGGCCGCCGGGCTGGGCGGCTGGCTGCGTACCGGTCCGGCCGACGACGGCGGCGGTTTCCAGGTACGGGGGTGGCTGCCGGGATGACGACGATCCGGGTGTTGCTCGCCGACGACCAGACGCTGGTCCGGGCGGGCTTCCGGGTGCTGCTGGAGCGGGCACCGGAGATCGAGGTGGTCGCCGAGGCCACCGACGGCGACGAGGCGATCGCGCTGACCCGGGCACACCGGCCGGACGTCGTGCTGATGGACATCCGGATGCCGGGCACCGACGGGCTGACCGCGACCCGGCGGATCCTCGCCGACGACCGGCTGCCGGGGGTCAAGGTCGTCGTGCTGACCACCTTCGAACTCGACGAGTACGTCTACGCGGCACTGCACGCCGGGGCGAGCGGCTTCCTACTGAAGAACCTGGAACCGGACGAGCTGCGCCGGGCGGTCCGGGTGGTGGCGGCCGGCGACGCGCTGCTGGCCCCCGAGGTGACCCGCCGGCTGATCGCCGCCTACGCCGACGGTCCGGAGGTACCCGGCCTGCACACGCTGACCGCCCGGGAACGCGAGGTGGTGACGCTGGTCGCCGACGGGCTCTCCAACGCGGAGGTGGGTGCCCGGCTCGGGATGAGTACGGCCACCGCCAAGACGCACGCGAACCGGGCGATGAGCAAGCTCGGCGCCCGGGACCGGGCCCAGCTCGTGGTCTTCGCCTACCGCGGCGGGCTCGCCGGGATACGACGACCGCGGTAGTCGGCGGCGCCGTCGGGCGGATCCGGCGGCGGCCGGCCGTTCGTAGCGTTCCCGGCATGTTTCTTCTTCTGGGACCGTTGCTGAACTTCGTCTCCGGCTTCTTCTGGGAGCCCGACTCGCAGGGCATCACCGGCGGTACGCTCGCCGCGCTCGCCTGCGCCTGCTGGCTCGTCGGCCTGATCGGCCTCTACGACCGGCTCCGCGCCGCCGCACCCCGCTACGTGGCGGTGGCGATGCCGTTGACCGTCTTCGCTGCCGTCGGCGGGGTGGCGTTCGGGGTGCAGAGCATCCACGAGGGACTCTTCGACGCCTCGCACGCCAGCACGATCGAGCTGCTCGACCAGCATCCGCTGGCCGCCTGGTCGCTCTACTGGATCGCCGGTCCGCTCTTCCCGCTCGCCCTCTTCGCCCTCGGCGTGGCGCTGCTGAAGCTGCGCGCGGCACCGGTGCCGGTCGGCGTACTGCTCTGCCTGGGCGCGCTGGCGTTCCCGCTCAGCCGGATCACCCGGGAGCCGATGATCGCGCACGTGGCCGACCTGCTCCTGCTGCTGCCCTTCCTCTATCTCGGAGTACGCGCGCTGACCGGGGCCGACCGCCCGGAGCGGTCGTCCCCGGCCAGCCGGGCCGGGCTGGACTACCCGGTGACCACGTCGGCCGGCGGCTCGACCGTCACCGGTGCCCCGTAGCCGGAGAACTCCATGTTCACCCGCACCTCGCGGGTGAACTCGGTCGGCGGCTCCGCCGTGGTCCGCCCGGTCATCCGCCACTCGTAGCGCAGCGTCCGGACCCGGCCCTCGGCGTCGACCGTGACGTCGCCGACGAGCCGGACGGTCGCCGGGCCGGTGCCGGGGTCCGACTTCGTGGTCGCCTCGAAGTGGTACGCCCGGTCGCCCTTCTTGGTGATCTTCGCGTCGCTCTGGCGCAGCACCTCGAAGAGCCGTTCCCGGTCCGCCGAGCCGCTCAGCGCGCCGTCCAGCACGTGCGGGTCGAACGCCAGCCGCTCGGTCCGGCCCGACTCCCGGACGAACTGCCCGCCCATGGTGTGCGTGTAGAGCACCCCGTCGACCAGCCGCTGCTGCTCGACCCCGTCGAACCGCGAGTATCCGGTGGTCGTCGCCGGGTCGAACGCCCCCTCCGAGGTGTATGACGAGTCCGGCGCGCGGGTGTCGCCGTGCGACTTGTTGAAGGTGACCGTCGCCTTCACCCGGTAACTCACGTTCTCGCTGGCGGTGATCGCCGCCACCAGTTCCAGCCGGGGCGTCGGTGCCTCCGCGACGAGGGCCGGCCGGTCCGGTGCCGCCGGCTGGGTGGTGAGCGCGGTCCCCGCGACCACCCCGACCGCCAGTACCGCACAGGAGGCACCGACGATCGCGGCCGTCCGGCGCCGCCGGGCCCGCACCCCGCGCCGGAGGATCTGCTCGGTCGGGGCGGCCGACAGCGGCTCGCCGTCGACCAGGTCACGTAGTCCGCTCGCCAGCCGCGAGTCGAGAGAGTTCATCCCAGATCACCTGTTCCGTTCGAGAACCGGCTCGCGTACCAGGCTCCGCAGTTTGGCCATGGCCCGCGAGTACTGACTCTTGACCGTGCCGACCGAGCAGCCGAGCACCTGGGCGACCTGCCGCTCCGACAGGTCCTCGTAGTGCCGCAGCACCACCACCGCCCGCTGTCTCGGCGGCAACGCCCGCAGCGCCCGGCGGAGTTCGTCGGCGTCGGCCTCCGGACCGGCCGGCGCCGGCCGGTCGGGTACGTCCGCGACGAGGTTCTCCCGCCGGCGCCGCCGCCACAGCGAGGTGTGGTTGTTCGTCAGCACCCGTCTCAGGTACGCGTGCAGGTCGTCGTGCCGGGACAGCTTGCGCCAGCGTTCGTACATCTTGACCAGGCTGTCCTGCAACAGCTCCTCGGCCTGCCAGCGGTCGCCGGTCAACAGCAGCGCCAGCCGTAGGTGGCGTTGCCAGGCCGACTCCACGAAGGCCACGAATGAGGTGTCGGCCGCCGACGGCGGCCCTGCTCGGTCCGTCACGGTCCTACCACGTGACAGGGTCGGGGAAGGTTGCCTGGCGATCCGGAATCCGCGGCGGGCCGGCGTTCAGCCCGAGACGAGTTGCCGGGCCTCGGCCAGGGTGGTCGGCTCGCCGTGGCTGTCGAGGTACCACTCGTAGTCGTCGTCGAGCAGGTCGCGCAGCATCGCCAGGTCGGGGCCGTCGTCGGGGCCGCGCAGGTGCGCCGGTGGCGGATAGAAGCAGTCGCCGAGCAGCGCGACCCGGGCGTCCGGGACGTACACCACCGTCGAGTCGGGGGCGTGCGCGCCGCCGACGTGGCGCAGCCGTACCCCGGTCGGCAGGGTCAGCTCGGCGTCGAAGGTGCGGGTCGGCGGCAGGATCGTGAAGTCGACCCAGTCGTCCATGGCCAGCGCCCGGGCCCGGAAGCTGGGACCGAGTCGCGGGTTGGCGCGTACCTGCTCGCGCAGGTAGCGGTGGCTCCACGGCCGGGCCGCCTCCTGCCGGAGCAGTTCCTCCCCGGCGACCTGCCCGACAATTTCGACGCCGGGCCAGGCGCAGGCACCCCAGACGTGGTCCCAGTGGTGGTGGGTGTAGACCAGCCACCTGGCCGGGGGCAGCCCGGCGGCCCGCATCGCCGCCTGGACCGCCCGGGCCTGTCCGGGGCTGTGCCCGGCGTCGACGACGACGCTGCCCCGCTCGTCGGCGACGACCGCCACCGCCGCCTGGACGTTCTCCGGGTCCGGGTCGCCGGGCGAGATCCAGACCCGGCCGGCGAGCTGCCGGAGAGTGCTGCCGTCGATGATCGCGCGACCTCCGGAAGCGGGGTCCGGGAGCGGACCGGGTGGCTTGGCCCACACCCTATCCGTCTCCTCCGGCGGCCGGGGATACGGTACGGCGTACCAGGTGGAAGGGGCGACGACCGTGATCACCCGTACCGATGTGCAGGACGCGGCGGCCCGGATCGCCGGACACGTCCGGAGGACGCCGCTGGCCCGGGTGGAACCCGACCTCGCCGGACCGGCCGGAGCGCTCTGGCTGAAGCTGGAGTTCCTGCAACACTCGGGATCGTTCAAGGCCCGGGGCGCGTTCAACCGGATGCTGGCCGCCGCCGAGCGCGGCGAACTGCCGCCCGCCGGGGTGGTCACCGCCTCCGGCGGCAACGCGGGCGCCGCCGTCGGGTACGCGGCGAGGTCCCTCGGCGTGCCGGCCGAGGTGTACGTGCCGACCACCGCCCCCGCCGTCAAGGTCGGCAAGCTGCGCCAGCTCGGCGCCACCGTGGTGCAGCACGGCACCGAGTACGCCGAGGCGTACGACGCCGCGGTCAAGCGGGCCGCCGACACCGGGGCGCTGTTTTGTCACGCCTACGACCAGCCGGAGATCTGTGCCGGTCAGGGCACCCTGGCGCTGGAGCTGCTGGAGCAGGCGGGTGAGCTGGACACCGTGCTGGTGGCGGTCGGCGGCGGCGGACTGATGGCCGGGGTGGCCGCCGCACTGGACGGTCGGGCCGAGGTGGTGGCGGTCGAGCCGGAGGGCGCCTCGGCGCTGCACGCCGCGCTGGCGGCGGGCGGGCCGGTCGACGTACCGGTCGCCGGGGTGGCCGCCGACGCGCTCGGCGCCCGCCGGGTCGGCGCGATCGCCTACGAGGTGGCGGTCCGGGCCGGGGTACGCAGCCTGCTGGTCAGCGACGAGCGGATCGTGCGGGCGCGAAGGCTGCTCTGGAGCAACTACCGGATCGCCGTCGAGCACGGCACCGCCGCCGCGATGGCCGCGCTCCTCTCCGGGGCGTACCGGCCGGTCGCCGGGGAGCGGTTGGCCGTACTGCTCTGCGGGGCGAACACCGACCCCGCCGACCTGGCCGGCTGACGGCTGACGGCTGACGGCTGACGGCTGACGGCTGACTCCGGCCCGGCCCCGGCGCGCCGCCCGCTATCGCACCACCCGCAGCGCGGCGCGGCGCCGCTCGTACCGGCCGGGCCAGTCCGCCTCGGGGCCAAGCAGCGCGGCGAGCGTGGCGGCGTCCCGCTGCGCCTGCCCCGCGCAGCAGTTGTTCAGCAGTACGTGCAGTTCGTCGGTCTCGGCGGCGAGGTCGCGCAGCCGTTCCGCCCAGGCGGCGAGTTCGTCGTCGCCGTAGGCGTACCGGAACCGGTCCTCCTTGCCCCCGGTGCTCCACTCCGGACTGTGCCCGTGGAAGCGCACCACCGCCGGCTCGGCGGTGGCGAGCAGCAGCGGCGGGACCGAGGACTCGTGGCCCTGCGGCATGTCGACGCTGACCATGCTGATGTCGTGCCGGGCCAGGAAGCCGACGGTGTCCGGGGCGTTGTCGCCGTCGAACCAGGACGCGTTGCGCAGCTCGACCGCGACCCGCCAGGGCCGGCAGCGCTCGACGGCGTCGAGGATCCGCCGCTTCGCGTTTTCGCCGTGCGCCAGCCAGGGCGGGAACTGGAAGAGGAGTACCCCGAGCTTGCCGGCTCCGGCGATCGGCGCGACGGCCTGCCGGAACCGCTGCCACAGCTCGTCGTAGGTCGACGACGGCAGGTCGCGGCGGCGCACCCGACCGGTGTCCCGGCCGTCCGGGCGCAGGTCCCGGGGCAGCGCCGCCAGCTCCGCCCCGTGCCCGGTGAAGAGGCCGAACGCCTTCACGTTGAAGGTGAAGTCCGGCGGCGTACGGTCCGCCCAGGCCGAGGTCGTCTCCGGCGCCGGTACGGCGTAGTAGGTGGTGTCCACTTCGACCAGGCCGAACCGCTCCGCGTAGTAGGCCAGTCGCCCGGCCGGGGTGTTGGCCGAGCGGGGGTACCAGCCGGACGCGAGCAGCGACCGGTCGGCCCAGGAGGAGGTGCCCACCTTTATCTCGCCCATGTCCACAGTCTCTCCCCACCGGCCACGGTGGTCGAAACCTACCGAGGCGGCACAGATCGGAGAAGTACTCGATCGTGGACGGCCCGGTCGCCCTGCTACCGTCCGGCGAATGCCCGACCTGTACGCCCCGGACGGCACCCGGCTGGCGCTGCACGATCTCGGCGGCACCGGTACGCCGGTGCTGCTCGTGCCCGGTCTCTGCGGTCACGCCGGGGAGTGGTCCGGCACCGCCGCCTGGCTCGGCGCGACGCACCACGTGCACGCGCTCGACCCGCGCGGTCACGGCGACAGCGAGCGGCGTCCCGCCGACGTCTCCCGGGACGCCCACGTCGCGGACGTCGCGGCGGCGCTGGCCGTCACCGCTCCGGCCGTGCTGATCGGTCAGTCGCTGGGTGGGCACACCGCGTTTCTCGTCGCCGCGCGCCATCCCGACCTGGTGACCCGGCTGGTGCTGGTCGAGGCGGGTCCGCAGGGACCGGATGCCGGCACCCCGGAGCGGATCGGGCGCTGGCTCGCCGGCTGGCCGACGCCGTTCCCGGACCGGGAGACCGCCGCCCGGTACCTCGGCGGTGGCCTGGTCGGGGACGCCTGGGCCGCCGGTCTGCGGCACCGGGGCGACGGGTGGTACCCGGCCTTCGACCGGGACGTCATGGTCGGGACGGTCGCCGCCGCCGTCGGGCCGCGCTGGGAGGAGTTCGCCCGGCTCGACCGCCCGACGCTGGTGGTACGCGGCGGTCGCGGCTGGCTGGACCCGCACGAGTACGCCCGGATGGCCCGGCATCCGGCGGTCAGCGCGGTGGAGATCCCCGAGGCCGGGCACGACCTGCACCTGACGAGCCCGGACCGGTGGCGGGAGGTGCTCGTCGACTTCCTGCGCCCCGGGCCCCGGCGGAGCTGACGCCGCTCGGCCGGCCATCCCGGACGGCCGCGCCGGCACCCGGAACGGCACTGCCGGGACCGCGCCGAACCGCATTACCGAGACCGACAGTTCCGACAAATCATATGCTGGTGCGGTGACGACCAGCGGCTCCCCGGACGGCCACCGCCGGGCACACACCGGTCGGCGCCGCAACGAGGAGGCCCGGCAGGCGATCCTCGACGCGGCGCTCCGGCTGCTCACCACCCCGCGCGACGGCGGGCTGACCGTCGACCTCATCGCCCACGAGGCCGGCGTCGGCAAGCAGACGATCTACCGATGGTGGCAGTCGAAGGGCGCGGTCCTGCTGGAGGCGCTGACCGACTGGAGCGACTCGCTGGTGCCGGTCCCGGACACCGGATCGCTCCGCGAGGACCTCTGCACCTACCTGGCGCACACGTTCCGCCGGACGGGCGAGCCGGCGACGGCGGCGGTGCTGCGTACCCTGGCCGCCGAGGCGGCCCGCGACCCGGGCACCGCCGAACTGTTCCGGCAGTTCACCCAGACCCGCCGGGACGCGCTGCACGCCATCGTCCGGCGGGGCCGGGAACGCGACGAACTCGGCCCGGAGCTGGACCTCGAACTCCTGGTCGACCAGGCGTACGGGCTCTTCTGGTATCGCTTCCTGCTCGGGCACGGTCCGCTGAACCAGGAGACCGCCGAGCGGCTGACCGACGTCCTGATCCGCTGACCCCGCCGGTACCTCGTCCGGCCGGTCGGCGGCGTGTCATGCTGGCCCGTCGGGTGCCTCCGGCTGCGATGCTCGGGCGGAGCCCCCGCCGACCGTCCCGACGAGGAAGGCCAGCAGTCGAGCCGATGAGTTCCGAACACACCCACAGCCACCTGCCCGGCGCCGGCCGGCCGACCAGCCGGGCCGCGCGCCGGCTGAGTCTGGCCCTGCTGATCCCGGTGGCGGTGCTCACCCTGGTGTCGATGGCGCTGCTCTGGCCCCGGGACACTCCGACGCCCGGTCCGACCGACGGGCCGATCCGGGTACTCGGCACGGTCGTCGCCGTCGAGTCGGCCCCGTGTCCCGGGCCGCCCCCCGGGGAGGAACTGCCGACCGGCGCACCGACCGACTGCGGCACGGTCACGGTCGACCTGACCGAGGGCGTCGGCGCCGGCCAGCGGGTCAGCACCGACGTACCGTCCGGGCCGGGCGCGGTCCGGGTGGCCGCCGGGGACGAGGTGGCGCTGCTCTACCTGGAGGAGAGCCCGGAGCGGCAGTACTCGATCATCGACCACCAGCGCTCCACCCAGCTGTGGCTGCTCGGCGCGGTCTTCGCGCTCGCCGTCCTCGCCTTCGGCCGGTGGCGCGGCCTGAGCGCCCTGGCCGGGCTCGGCGTCACCTTCGCGGTGCTGCTGATGTTCATCGTGCCGGCCATCCTCGACGGGCGCTCACCGCTGCTGGTCGCCATCGTCGGCGCCGCCGCGATCATGCTCACCGTGCTGTATCTGACGCACGGCTTCAGCATGACCACCACGGTCGCGGTGGCCGGCACCCTGGTCAGCCTGACCATCACCGCGGCGCTCTCCGCGATCGCCACCGCCGCCGCCCACCTCTCCGGGATCGCCGACGAGACCTCCAACTACCTCTCCATCACCCAGGGCGAGGTGAACATGCGCGGCCTGCTGCTGGCCGGCATCGTGATCGGCTCTCTCGGGGTACTCGACGACGTCACCGTCACCCAGTCGGCCACGGTCAGCGAGCTCGCGCTGGCGAACCCCGGCTACGGGTTCCGGCGGCTCTACTCGGCGGCCACCCGGATCGGCCGGGCACACATCGCATCGGTGATCAACACGATCGTGCTGGCGTACGCCGGCGCCTCCCTGCCGCTGATGCTGCTCTTCGCCGCCGACACCGCCACCCCGGTCAGCGAGCTGCTCACCAGTCAACTGATCGCCCAGGAGCTGGTACGCAGCGCGGTCGGCACCATCGGGCTGATCGCCGCCGTACCGATCACCACCGCCCTGGCGGCGCTGCTCGCCGCCCGGCGCGGCGCCGAGGCGGGGGCGGGGCCGGCGGCACCCACCCCGACCACCCCCGCTCCGGGCGCCGCCCCGGCACCGGCCGCTCCGGGCACGGCTCCGGCACCGGCCGCACGGCGCGGTGTGGGTGGAGAGCTGCCGGCGGCAGCGGCATCGACTCCGGCAGCGGCACCGGGCGGAGCCGGACCGGGGACCGGGGCCGGCGGTGACACGCCGGAGGCCGATCCCTGGATGGCCTTCGTCGACCGTCATCCGGACCGGAGGCGGTAACCGGGGCGGCACCGCACAGGAAGGGCGCCGCTCCCGCCGGGTCCCCGCAGCCACGCGGCGCGGTTATGGACGCCAGGACGATGGTGTCGGGACAGGCCGGCGTGCCACCGTCGTGCTCAGCCGACTCCGTCCACTGCGGACGACGGTCTGGCGGAGGGAGCGGCCATGCTTCGCGCGATCACGGCACGGCACCGGCCCGGACCGGCTCGCGGGCACCGGCCCGGACCGGCTCGCGGCCGGCAGGGCGGCTCCGGACGGCTGGCCCGTACGGCGGTGGTCGGGCTGGTCGCCGCGCTCGTCGTACCACTCGGCGGCGCGCCCGCGCAGGCCGGCGCCGTACGACCGGACGCACCGGCTCCGGCACCCGCCCCGGCCGGCCGGATCGCGGCCGACCCGATCGCGCACGACCCGACCGTGATCAAGCAGGGTCGGTACTACTACACCGTCATCACCGGCGACGCCGCCACCCGCAGCTACCTGCCGATCAAGCGCTCGGCCGACCTGCTGCACTGGACCGAACTCGGCACCGTCTTCGGCACCCCGCCGGCCTGGGTCGTCGCCGAGCTGGGCGTGACCCCGGCCGACTTCTGGGCCCCCGACCTCAGCTACTTCGACGGCGCCTACCACCTCTACTACGCCGCCTCGTCGTTCGGCACCAACAACTCGGTCATCGGGCTGGCCACCAGCCGGACGCTCGACCCGGCCAGCCCGGCGTACGGCTGGGTCGACCACGGCATGGTGATGCGCTCGTCCGGCACCGACACCTTCAACGCCATCGATCCGGACGTGGTCTTCGACGCCGACGGCCAGCCCTGGCTGTCGTTCGGCTCGTTCTGGGACGGCCTGCGGATCCGCCGGCTCGACCGGAGCACCGGGATGCCGGCCGACCGGACACTGCACCACATCGCCTCCCGGGGCGGCGCCTCGATCGAGGGTCCGGCGATCGTCCGCCGGGGCGGCTACTACTACCTCTTCGCCAGCCTCGACTTCTGCTGCCGGGGCGTCAACGCCGACTACCGCACCGTGGTCGGCCGCTCCGCCCAGCTCACCGGCCCCTACCTGGACCGGGACGGGGTGCCGCTGCTCGCCGGTGGCGGCACCGACCTGCTGCGCGGCTACAACGAGTTCCGGGGCACCGGCGGTGGGGACGTCTTCGCCGGCCCGGGCGGCGACTGGTTCGCCCACCACTACTACGACACCACGGACGCCGGAGCGCCGAAGCTGTCGGTACGCCCGGTGACCTGGACCGACGGCTGGCCCCGGCTCGGCGACCCGAGGTCGGGCAGCATCCGGGTCGGTCGCGGCAGTGCCTGGTTCCACCTGGTCAACCGGGCCAGCGGCGCGGCGGTGGGCGTACCGGACTGTGGATACGAGGGCGCCGACGTCCGGATCGTCGAGCCGTCGGCCGGTACCTGCCAGCAGTGGCGGCCGGAATACCGCGGCGACGGGTACGTCAGCCTGCTGCACCGGTCGAGCAACAAGGTCGCCGAGATCGCCGGCTGCGTCGACGCCGACGGTGCCCGGGTCGCGCTCTGGGGCTGGCTCGACAACGACTGCCAGAAGTTCCGGCTGCTGCCGACCACCGACGGCTGGTCGCGGATCGAGAACCGGCTGGCCGGACGGGTGCTGGAGGCGGCCGGCTGCGGCGGCGTGGGCACCCCGGTGCAGGTCTGGAGCTGGCTGGAGAACGCCTGCCAGCAGTTCCGCCTCGAACCGGTCGGCGACGTGCTGATCGCCGACGCGGCCGGGCAGCGGGTCTGGGGCGTACCCGGATGTGCCTGGCGGCCCGGCTCGGCCGGCCGGGTGGTCGCGGACCGGCCCCGGGCCGGCGGCTGCCAGCTCTGGCGCTTCGTGCCCGCCGGGGAGGGCTACTTCCGGATCGTCAACCGGGGCGCGGGCCGGCCGCTGGCCGCGATCGCCGGCCGGGACGTCCGGGTACGCCTCGGGCTCGGTCCCCGCGACGGCGCCGGTCCGGCGGTGCGGTGGCGGATCGAGGCGGTCGACGGCGAGGGCTACCGCCTGGTCAACGCCGCCGGGGTCGTCGCCGCCCTGCCCGGTACGCCGGACCGGGTCCTGCTGCTGACCCCGTGAGCGGCACCGTCAGCCGGGCGGGGTCGGTCGGTTGGCGTCGACGGCGGCCCGGACGAACTCCCGGACCCGGGCGGTGGTGTTGGTGGCCAGCCAGATCGGGCCGCGTTCGATGGGTGGCGCGTCGGAGATCGGCACGTACGCGAGGTCGGGGCGCGGATAGTAGCGCCGGCTGTGCTCGCCGACCGGCAGGACGCCCCGGCCGAGCGCGACCAGCGAGAGCATCTCGGAGAAGCTCTTCCCGACCGGCCCCTTCGGCACCGGCCGGCCCGACGGGGTCTGCTCGGGGGTACGGTCGCGCTTGAACTGGGCGGAGGTGACCGCCGGATACTGCACCACCGGATATTCCGCGAGGACCTCCAGGGAGACCGACGGCGCGCCGGCCAGCGGATGGTCGGCGGCGACCGCGAGGACCCGCCCCTCGCGCAGCAGCGCCGGGCCGTTCATCATGCCGTCGAACGGGTACGAGGCGATCAGCACGTCGACCGAGCCGTCCAGCAGGCTCGACCGGGTGTTCGCGAGCTGCGCCTCGTGCACCTCGACCTCGCACCCGGGGTGGCGCTCGGTGAAGAGGTTGACCGCCCTGAGCAGCAGCGGTGCCGTCCCCTCACCCAGGAACGCCACCCGGAGCCGCCCGCTGACGTTGCGGCCGGCATCGACGGCCCGGCGTACGGCGTCGTCGATCCCGGCCACCAGCGGGGTCAGGTCGGCGGCCAACTGCCGCCCGATCGGGGTCAGCCGGACGACCCGACTGGTGCGCTCGAACAGCGGCGCGCCGATCCGCCGTTCCAGCTTCTTCACCACGTGGCTGATCCGCCCGGTGGTGACCCGGAGCCGCTCGGCGGTACGCCCGAAGTGCAGCTCCTCGGCGAGGGTCAGGAAGGTCTCGATCTCGTGTCGTTCCAGCACGTCGGCGCCCATCGTTGAATCTGGTTCAACGATCGTAGCCCGATCGCGGCTTGGTCCCCGTCAGCGCGGGGCGGATCGTAAGAGGCGTCACCAACGGGGCCGGATTTCGGCCAGCACGCCGGGGCGGAGCGGACCGGCGTGGTCGACAGGAGGAACATGGGCACCACCGAGATAACCGACTACCTGCGCGGTCTCGACGCACCGCTGCGGGAGACCGGCGAGAAGCTCCGGCCGATCGTCGACGCAGGCTTGCCGGAGGCGACCGCCGGGATGTGGCACGGCCACCCGACCTGGAGCCTGGGCGACCGACCCGGGCAGCGGCCGGTCTGCCTGGTCAAGGCGTACCGGTCGTACCTGACCTTCGGGTTCTGGCGGGGGCAGGAGCTGGCCGACCCGTCCGGGCGGCTCGTCCCGGGCGCCCGCCGGATGGCAGCGGTGAAACTGCACACGGTGGACGAGATCGACCCGGCGCTCTTCACCGGCTGGCTGCGCCGGGCCGGCGAACTGGAGACGAGGTGACGACGGTGCGGGTGAAGGCGTTCGACCATCTGGTACTCACCGTGCAGGACGTGGAACGCGCCCTGGACTTCTACTGCGGCACCCTCGGCCTGGCACCGGTCCGGGTCGACGAGTGGCGGGCCGGCAAGGTGCCGTTCCCCTCCGCCCGGGTCACCCCGGAGACGATCATCGACCTGGTGCAGGGCCGGCGGGGCGAGTCGAACGTCGACCACATCTGCCTGGTCGTGGAGCCGCTGGACTGGGCCGAGGTGATCGCGTCGGGAATCTTCACCGTCCTGGAGGGGCCGGTCGGCCGGTTCGGCGCGCGCGGGGAGGCAATGTCGATCTACGTCTCCGACCCCGACGGCAACACCGTCGAGCTGCGCTGGTACCCCCAGGACCGCGCGGAATAGCGCGCCGGCAGCCCGGCTCGGCCGGCCGGAGGTGCGGGGGCGGGCCGGGCGGCCGGAGGTGCGGGGGCGGGTCGGGCGGTTGGCCGGGTTGGCCGGTTGACCGGGCCGGTCGGGTTGGCCGGGGTTGTCGGAACGACCGCGTGGGTCCGCTGCGATAGCGATATTCTTGGATGTGTTGAGTCTGCGACCGGCGGTAGCCGAGCGCGTACACCCGCACCGAGGCGGCGATCTCATGGCCAACCTGCTCGACCGGATCGACCGGGCCATGTCCGGTCTCTGCCCCTGCGGCGCCGCACCCGCCGACGGCTCGGCGTACTGCTCGGACGACTGCCGACCCAGCCACGTCGGCGACGACACCGACACCCGGGAAACCGGCCACCTGGCGACACCGATGCGATGGCGCCCCGACCTGGTCACCGCCGGTGACGACGAGGACCTGGTCGGTCCCCGCACCGAGACCTGGTACGAGGGCCCGTACCGGGCGCAGATCTTCGAGCGGGCCAGCCGGCCCGGCAGTTGGCACCTGCGGCTGGACGACGGGCACCGGTACGTCGGCCGGGACCTCGACGACCCGGTCGAGATCCGCTCGGGGCCGGTGCCCGAGCAGGTGGTCGGACGGATCCGGGAGATCTGGCGACGGCTGGAACGGGAACTGGGCGATCCCCGCCGCGCCACGCCGTACGCCGGGCCGTGGCAGGCCGCCTTCCCCGGCCGAGCCGGAGCGCCCCCGGCGCCCCGGGCCATCGGGCCGGCCCGGCTCGGCGGCGCCCCGAGCCAGCCGTGGCAGCGGCTGTGCCGGCGCTGCGACCGGCACGGCGTACCGCTGGACGGGCGGCGGGACGGCGCTCCCTGCCACCTCTGCCCGCACTGCCGGACGCCGTTCCCGGGACCGGTGCTGGTCCCGACGCTCCAGTCCCACGGTCGGCACACCGTACTCAAGCTGAGCTACGTCGCCAACGGCGAGTACTTCACCCGCAGCGCCTTCGTCTCCGGGCGCGACATGATGACCGCCGAGGATCCGGCGGAGTTGTTGCAGTCCGCCTGGGACCGGCTCGAAACGTTCCTGCTGGACCAGATTCCTCGGTCCCGGACGGGCCACGGCCGCCTCGACGAGGTACCGGCGGCGCCTGGCGACCCGGCCGCCGGATAGCGGTACGGCCCGATCCCCGGCGGCCGGCCGCTCCACTGGGGACGGCGCGGTGGCGGGATCGGGACGGCACGGTGGCGAGGTCGGGACGGCACGGTGGCGAGGTCGGGACGGTCGATCGGCGGTTCGGCTCGACCGGGTCGGCCGGTCGGCCCTGGTTGTCGACGGTTTTCGCGTCCCGCGCGAATATTTCCATGATCTTTTCGGGGCCAAACGCGGTACGGTCCTTACTACCGCGGCGTGCACGCGCCCCGACGCACGTCGCCACCACCTGGGGCATCGTGCACGGAGGACATACGCATGACCTATCGGTCGGAACGCACACCAGGCAGGAGACGCCGGATCGTCGGCGTGGCGGCGGCAGCCGTACTCCTCGTCTCCCTGCTGCCGGGAACGGCGTCGGGCCAGGAACCCGCGCCGGACCCACGGATCGGCCTCGGCGCCGGATGGCTGGACGCGCAGAGCGCGAGCAGCAACCTCGAACTGCTGGCCCACCTCGACAAGCCGGCGGGCTTCGTCAACCCGGCCAACCCGGGTGACTTCGGCTACGCCGGATCGGATCTCGCCTTCGGCGGCGACCACGCCTTCATCGGCAACTTCAACGGCTTCAACATCTACGACATCTCCCGGCCGACCAACCCGGCACTGGTCACCAGTGTGGTGTGCCCGGGTGGACAGGGCGACCTCAGCGTCCACGGCGATCTGCTCTTCATGTCGGTCGAGGAGACCCGGGGCCGGCTCGACTGCGGTACAAACCCGGCGGCCGGCACCCGTTTCCAGGGCGTACGCGTCTTCGACATCAGCGACGTGGCGAACCCGGTGCAGGTCGCGGCGGTGCAGACCTGTCGCGGCTCGCACACGCACACCCTGGTGACCGACCCGGACGACAGCGCGAACGTCTACGTGTACGTCTCCGGCACCGCCGGTGTCCGCCCGGCGAGCACGATGGCCGGCTGCAACAACACCCCGGCGGCCGGCGACGACCCGGCTCGCTGGCGGATCGACGTCATCAAGGTCCCGGTGGCCGCCCCCGAGCAGGCCGCGATCGTCAGCGGTCCCCGGCTCTTCGCGAACCCGCAGACCGGCGCGGTCGACGGGTTGCAGAACACCCCGCCGGCCCCGACCCACCCGTCGGGCAGCGGCTGGAGCCCGTCGCCGGTCACCGACGCCTGCCACGACATCACCGCCTATCCGGAACTCGGCCTGGCGGCGGGCGCCTGTGAGGGCAACGGAATCCTGATCGACATCTCCGACCCGGTCAACCCGGTACGGATCGACGAGGTCTCCGACCCGAACTTCGCGTACTGGCACTCTGCGACGCTCAGCAACGACGGCAAGAAGGTCATCTTCACCGACGAGTGGGGCGGCGGTACCGGTGCCCGGTGCCGGACGACGGACCAGCCGCAGTGGGGCGCCAACGCGATCTTCGACATCGTGGACCGGAAGATGCGGTTCGCCAGCTACTACAAGCTGCCGGTACCGCAGACGCTCCAGGAGAACTGCGTCGCGCACAACGGCTCGCTGATCCCGGTGCCGGGGCGGGACATCCTGGCCCAGGCGTGGTACCAGGGCGGCATCTCGCTGCTCGACTTCACCGACTCGGCCAACCCGCGCGAGATCGGGTACTTCGACCGAGGACCGATCAGCCCCACCAGCATCATGCTCGGCGGCTTCTGGTCGGCGTACTGGTACAACGGTCAGGTCTACGGCAGTGAGATCGCCCGCGGCTTCGACGTCTTCGGCCTCAAGCCCAGCAAGGACCTGAGCGCGGCCGAGATCGCCGCCGCCCGCGAGGTGCGGCTGCCGGAGTTCAACGCGCAGCACCAGACCAGGACCACCTGGACGCCGAGCTTCGCGACGGCCCGGGCCCGCTTCGACCAGTTGGCCCGGACCTGCACCTCGACCGTCAGCAAGCGACACAACGGACCGCTGACGGTCACCGGCGTCACCTGCCTGACCGGGGCGACCGTCTCCGGCCCGGTCACGGTCCGCCCGGGTGCCTCGCTGCTCGCGCTCGACTCGTCGATCTCCGGACCGGTGTCGGCGTCGAACGCGGCCGCCGTGCATCTCTACCGGAGCACGGTGCGCGGGCCGGTGAGCATCACCGGTACGAAGGGCAGCACCGCCATCGTGGAGACGGAGATCTCCGGGCCGGCGGTACTCACCTCGAACCGGACCGGGACGGTCGAGCCGATCGTCGCGGACAGCACCGTACGTGGCCCGCTGAGCTGCACCGGCAACTCACCGGCGCCGATCAACCTCGGTGCGGCCAACACGGTCCGGGGACCGGTCGCCGGCCAGTGCGCCAGTCTTGACTGACCCACGGTAGGCACCGCCGCCAGGGGCGTGTCCGGTCGGAGTTCCGGCCGGGCACGCCCTCGGCGCGTTTCGGGGGCAGTGCCGGGTTCTGCGGCTCTCCCCCGTACCCGGATCCTCCGGCCCGTGGCCCGGACCCGCCGGCCCGGCGTCGGACCGGCGCCGGTCCGGCCGGCCGGTCCGTCGTCGCCGGCCGGTCCGTCGTCGCCGGTGGTCTCAGCCGGAGAGCTTGGCCAGCAGCTCCCGCAGGCTCCTGATCTCGATCGCCTGGTCGGCGTTGACCTCGCGGGCGAAGCGGTCGGTCGCCGGCTCCAGCCCACCGCCGGCCGCGTAGAGCTGCTGCACCATCGTCAACGCCCCGTTGTGGTGGCGAATCATGAAGTCGAGGAAGAGCCGGTCGAACTCCCGACCCCGGGCCTGCCGCAACTGGCCGAGCTGCTCCGGGGTGAGCATGCCCGGCATCAGCGCCTCGTGCCCGGCGTGGTGGGTGTGCGGGCCGGGCACCTCGGCGCCGCGTTCGGTCAGCCAGCGCTCCATCTGCGCGGTCTCGTCCCGCTGCGAGGTCTGGATCCGGCCGGCGAGCAGCGACACCTCGGGGTTCTCGGCGCGGTCGGCGACCAGTGCGGTCATCTCCAGGGCCTGCGCGTGGTGCGCGATCATCCGTTGCATGAACTGGACGTCGGCCTCGGTGTGTGCCGGCGGCGGCGGCAACTTGGACTGCTCAGCCGGCGAGAGGGCACGGCCGGCCTGACCCGGCGCTCCGGGTTGGACCACCCGGGTGGTGGCGGCCGGCTCGGTGGGCCGGTCCTCGGTGAACCGGAGCACGGCGAACAGCCCCGCGCCGAGGGCGAGCAGGGCGGCCGGCACGGCGATCAGGATTCGGCGACGGGTCGAGAACACTATTTGATCACCGTAGCCGAACTCGCGCCCGGCGGCGAGACCAGGCCGGACGGGCCCGGCCGACCGAACGGCGGCTGCTGACCGGTCGACCCGGTCGAGGCGGCTGGACCATAAGTTTCCATTATCTCTGGTTCAAGAAACCCGCATTTCCGCCCGCCGCGTTTGGCCAGGCGACGGCGCGGTCCCTACGGTGTGCGTGCGGCGTAAGGACGGCCCACGCGGCACCGACCTCGACCTACGGGCGTTGTCGGGTCGCCAGCGATCGGAAGACGGTCGTCCTGCACGGCAGCCGGAACCCCCACCGGTCCGAGCCGCAGCGCATGATTTCGGGAGGTTTCATACACATGCGACGGTCGCACCGCGGTCGCGCCTCCACCGGTTCGGGCCAGCGCCGCCGCCTCCTCGCCGTGGCCGCCGCTCTCGCCGTGTTCGGTGGCCTGGTCGGTGTCACACAGATCTCCAACGCGGAGACCCGGCAAGCGGCCCCCGGCTGCGAGCCCGGTTCGCCGCCGCCGGCTGCCGGCGGATCCGAGAGTCCCGGCGCCGGCGCGTCCGAGACTCCCGGCGCCGGCGGGAACGACGCGACCGGCGAGGCGTCGCCACCGGCGTCCGCCGAGAAGTGTCCGGCGTCGACCGCCCCGGCCACGCCGTCGGGTACTCCCGGCGGGGCCGCTCCGGGCGGCGGCGGCCTGAACGCCCTCGGCGACGACTGCGAGGCGAGCGACCTTCCCGCGCACACCGGCTTCCAGGACGGCGGCCGCTGCGTGGCGACCGCCTTCGGCGAGGTGGGTAGCGCGGAGCAGAACCCGACCCTGCTGATCACCCAGGCGCCCCGGACGGTACGCGCGGGACAGCCGTTCCGGCTCGTGGTGAGCACCCGCAACCTCGTCCGGGACCGGTTCCTGCCGGCCGGGCGGGGTGGCTACTACCTGGAATCCTCGCTGCTCACCGAGGAGGGTCTGGTCCGGGGGCACTTCCACACCGCCTGCCGGATGCTCACCAGCACGAGCGAGGCGGTCGACCCGGCCCCGGTGCCGGCGTTCTTCGTCGCCACGGAGGACGGCAAGGGCGGCGACGAACCGGACTCGGTGATCATCGAGGTGCCGGGCCTGCCCACCGCCGGCCTGGCCCAGTGCTCGTCGTGGGCCGGTGACGGTTCGCACCGGATTCCGATGATGGTGCGTGCCAACCAGATCCCCGCGCTCGACTCGGTCCGCATCCTGGTGCGACCGCCGGCCGAAGAGCCGCCCGCCGAAGAGCCGCCCGCCGAGGAACCGCCGGCCGAGGAACCGCCCGCCGAGGAACCCGGTAACGAGGAGCCACCGGCGGAGGAGCCCGGCGGGGAGCAGCCACCGGCCGACGACCCCGGCAACGAGGGACCGGCCGGCGGCAACCCGGGCGGGGAGCAGCCGCCGGCCGACAACCCCGGCAACGAGCAGCCGCCCGCCGAACAGCCCGGCAACGAGGAGCCGCCCGCCGACAACCCCGGTGGTCAGCAGCCACCGGCCGGGCAGCCCGGCGGCGACGCCCCCGAGCAGGAGCCGGACCGGCCGGAGCAGCCGGACAACGGGCAGGAACCGGCCGGACAGAAGCCGGCCCCGCAGAAGCCGGCAGCCGGCGCGGCCCGGCCGACCACTCCGGCCACCGAGTCGGCGGCCGAGGAGTCGCCGGCCGGCGGGGCGAACGCCGCCCAGGCCCCACCGCCCGCCCAGGACAACGCCGAGAAGGCGGCGTCCGGCGGTGGCGGCGGTCTGGCACTCACCGGTACGAACACGATCGCCTTCATCGGGGTCGGCGTCGCGTTGCTGATCGCCGGCATGGCGTTCCTCTACCTGAGCCGCCGACGTCGGACGGTACGACGCTGACCCTGGTCAGCGGCACGGTACGAGTCGACAGGGCAGGTGCGGTCCCGACGGGGCCGCACCTGCCCTCGTCCGTACAGGGTTGTGGCTGGTGGCCTGCGGGTAGGTGTCGAGCGTGGACGTACCGGGATGGTGGAGTGTCTGCTCCGGTGCCGGCGGCCTGATCCTCGCCGGCTACGGACTCTGGATACTGCGCACCGGTCGTCCGCCCGCGCCGACGCGGATGTCGTGGAGGCGGCCGCGCGACGCCGGGATGTGGTACCTCTGCGTCGGCCTCTTCCTCGTGTTGCTGGCGGTGGGATACCTCGGCCGACTCACCGGGACGTTCGGTCCAGCGCCGGGTTGGGCGCTGATGGCCCTGGCGTTCGGGCTCTTCGCGCTCGGCCTGATCAGGTACGCCCCGCAGGACGTCAGGCGTGGCGGCGCGGCTTCAGCGGGTGACGACGGTAACGAGGAGGCAGGCATGCCGGTTGGTCGAACGGCCATGCAGGTCCGCGGGGTGCTGCTGGTCGTCGTCTCGGCGCTGGTGGCCGTGGGGTCGATCCTGCTGATCCTGAGCGCCGACGGGAACATCGCCGCCTATGTCGTCGGCGGTGCGCTTCTGCTGCTGACGTTGTTCATCATCGTCAGCGCGCTGCTGCGTTGGAAGCAGGCGACGAACCCAGAGGCTCGATAGGCAGCCGTGCGTGGGAGGGGTGACCGGGCTGGCGGTCCACGGCGCTCCACTCGCCCGCTTGCGCCGATACGCGACCATCCGGCTGTGGCTGACGGAGACGCGACACCACCAACGGAGCCGACGTCGGACGAGTCGGCTGCCCCCGAACGGCAGAGGTCGAGCGAGGCCGGGGGCTTCTTCACCAGGCACCAAGGGATGATCAACCTGGTGATGGTCGTCGTCACGACCATCGTCACGAGTTGGGGTTTCTACTATGCCCGCAAGGCTTACCTGACGGCGGAGAGGCAGGAGCAGTACCGGGATCCCTCCAGCGTCGCGATCTGGACCGTGCCGAAGGGAAGCGCCCTCAACCCGTACGACGGAGACGCGATCCAGATCCAGAACATGTCGACCGCCGTGGCGGACTCGGTGTATCTCCTGAACTGGACGAATCAACGCCAGCTGAAGTGGGTGGTGAAGGACGGCCGGGCCACCGTCGACTCGTACGGCGGGTGGGACCTCGCCGACATCGGCCCCTGTACCAGCGTCATGATGCAGCACCCTGACCCGGAGAACGACGCGATCGGGCTGCTCTTCGTCCAGCAGGGCCGCACCTGGCTGGTCGTCGTCGGCCAGCCGCCGCAGCCCCTCGGCGACCGGGGATACGTGGTGAACAACAAGATGACGTCCGTGAGCTTTCCGGTCACCATCACCTTCTGGAACGGAAGCGGCGTTGCCCCCACCCCCTCGCCTACCCCGCCCATCGAGGGCCACTGGCGCGATTCCGCCTGCTGAAGCAGCCCCGATGGCGGGATCCGGCCCGGAACGTCATCCAGATAGACGGATCTTGCCTCGTGGATGCTAGATCGCCAGGCAGATCTCCGTGCGCAGGGCCGGGGCGCCGTCGACCGGGGCCGGGTCCTCGGCCGTCGGCGCCACGCCGCCCGCGGCGACCCGGTCCAGGGTACGCAGCCCGAGCGGCCGGACACTGCCGAAGATCGTGTAGTTCGGGCGCAGCGCCGAGTCGGCAAAGACCAGGAAGAACTGGCTGCCGTTGGTGTCCGGACCGGCGTTGGCCATCGCCAGCACCCCACGGGCGTAGACCTTCCGCTCGCCGGTCGGGTCGGTGGGCGCGGGCGGCAGGTCCGTCGGCAGTTCGTCCCTGTACCGGTACCCGGGGCCGCCCGAGCCCGTGCCCGACGGGTCGCCGCACTGCAACACCTTCAGCGTCGGGTAGGTGGTGAGCCGGTGGCAGATGGTCCGGTTGTAGAACCTGTGCCGTACCAGGTGCAGGAAGCTCTGCACGGTGCATGGCGCCTGCGCGCGGTCGAGGGTCAGCGGAATGAGGCCGAGGTTGGTGATCAGGGCGGTCGTCACCGTGCCCCGGTCGGGCGTGTGCCGGGGATCGCGCGGCAGCGGCACCGGTCGTGCCGCCGGTTCGTCCGGAGTCTCGGTGTACTGGCAGGGCCCCTTCGTCACCTCCGGCGAAGCGGCGGCGGCATGTGCCGGAGCGGCGCCAGCGCCGAGCAGCAGGCCGGCAGTGAGCACCGTGACAGCGATCCGGTGTGGCACCACGTTGTCCTCCATCGACCGGTAGGAGTCTTCCCCACACGGTCTAACGGACATCGATGTACTCGTCAAGCCTGCCACGGCCTGCTCACGCCCGGCCCTCGGCGATTCCCTGGATACGTACCCCTGCGTCTCGGACCGCGTTCGGTCCGCAGTTTGTGGGGCGGGCGGGACTCGAACCCGCGACCGAGGGATTATGAGTCCCCTGCTCTAACCTGCTGAGCTACCGCCCCGCAACGGGCGCCGGGATAGTAACCCGGCACGGCGTCGACCGGCCACCGACATGCGGCGCCCACCAGTGAAGATCGAGTCAGCCCTCTCCGGCCCACCGGATCGCTCGCCGGTTCGGCACCGCCCCGACGGTTCCGGCACGGCGAGGATACCAATCGGGATCGACATCGCGGCGACGCCGAGCGGGCGGCCGGGTCCGCGCCCGGCAGGGGGAGGTCAACCGCGCAGGTACCCGTTGATGGCGCCGGCCGCCCGCCAGCCGCTGGCCAGGGCACCCTGCACGGAGGGACTTGCCCGGTGGTCCCCGGCCACGAAGATCCCCTCCCCCAACGCCACCGGCTTGCGCAGCCGCCCCTGCGGTGCCGGCGCGGCCGGCAGCGCCTCCGGCACCGGGACGGTGGTCAGGTGCTCCCAGTCGTCGACCGGGCGGCCGTAGAGCCGGGCCAGCTCGGCCCGGACCACCGGCTCGGGCGGCACCATCGGCCCGGCCACCGAGGTCGCCACCAGGTGCCGCCCGGCCGGGGCGTACGTCGGCGCGGCGTGGCTGACCACCACCGTGTTGGCGACCAGTTCCCGCCGGTCCCCGTCGAGCAGCAGGATCGGCTCGGCCAGCGGCGGCTCGGCCGTCGAGTGGTAGTAGGTGGTCAGGCTCTGCATGCGGATCCGGCGCAGCGGCGGCAGCAGGGCGGTCGCGGTGCCCGGGTCGGTGGCGACGAGTACGGCCCGGCAGCGGACCGCCCCGGCCGAGGTGCGGACCAGTCCGGGCCGCAGCGACGTGGCGGAGACGCCGAGCGCGATCAGCGACTCCGGCAGCGGGGTGGCGACCGCCTCGGGCAGTGCCGCGATCCCGCCGGCCGGCAGCCCGATCCGGCCCCGGGCGAACGACCGGACGATCATCGCGAAGACGTGGCTGGAAGTGTGCAGCTCCCGCTCGCCGAAGACTCCGGAGAGGAACGGCCGGAGGAGTTCCTCGACGATCCGGTCGGAGAGTCCGGCCCGGCGCAGCGCTGTCTCGGTGCTGGACTCCGGGGCCGCGAGCAGCCGGTCCACCGGAAGGCTCGCACAGCGGGCCGCCAGCGCCGCCAGCCGGAGTCGGTCCGTGGCCCGTCCGACGCTACTGATCCGGCGTACGTCCGCGAGCCGCCCGCCGACGACCCGGTCGACATCGTGGCCCGCCGGTACGTTTCCGAGCCGCCCGAGCCCGGCCGCGTCGGCGAGGCCGGTCAGCACCGTACGGGCCGCGCCGAACGGGTCCCGCAGCGGGTGGACCATCCGGTGCAGGGTCTCGCCCCGGCGCACCAGTACGCCCTGGGTGAAGTAGCCGAGTCCCAGCGAGGTCAGGTCCACCAGCGCCGAGAGCCGCGGGTACCCGGTGTTCACCACCTGGAAGCCGCGATCGATCAGGTAGCCGTCCACCGCCTCCGTGCCGACCCGGCCGCCGAGCCGCTCGGCGGCCTCGACCAGCAGCCACGGCGTACCGGCGCGGTGCAGTCGACGGGCGGCGGCGAGCCCGGCCAATCCGCCACCGACGATCACCACGTCGGTCTGTGCCGGCAGTTCGGTCACGCCGCTCACCGCGACTCCGGCTGGGTCTCCGGATGGGTCTCCGGATGGCCACGGATCCGGGACAGCTTGGACGGCCACCAGACCGCCGGCCCGATGTCGTAGGTGAGCGCCGGCACCAGCAGCGAGCGTACGACGATGGTGTCCAGCAGGACGCCGAGCGCGACCGCCAACCCCAGCTCGATCAGGATCACCAGTGGCAGTACCGCCAGTGCCGAGAAGGTCGCCGCCAGCACGAACCCGGCCGAGGTGATCACTCCGCCGGTCACCACCAGCCCGCGCAGCACCCCGGACCGGGTGCCCCGGTGCACCGACTCCTCCCGGACCCGGCTCATCAGGAAGATGTTGTAGTCGATGCCGAGCGCGACCAGGAAGACGAACGCGAAGAGCGGAAACGACGCGTCGACGCCGGGGAAGCCGAAGGCGTACCGGAAGAGGAACGCGCAGAGCCCGAGGGTGGCCAGGAACGACAGCACCACGGTGAGGATCAGCAGGATCGGCGCGAGCAGGGCCCGGAGCAGCAGGGCCAGGATCACCGCGATCACCCCGAGTACCGAGGGGATGATCACGTTCCGGTCCCGGGTGTTGGCGTCGGCGGTGTCCACGCCGATCGCGGCGGAGCCGCCGACCACCGCGTCCGCGTCCGGCACCCCGTGTACGGCGACGCGCAGCTCGCGTACCGTCTGCTCCGCCTCGGCGCTGTCGGCCGGCGCCGTCAGGGTGGCCTGGAGCTGGACGCGGCCGTCCACCACCTTCGGCGGCCCACCGGAGGCACCCGGCCCACCGGAGGGACCCGGCCCGGCGGGGGCACCCGGGGCGCCCGGGGCGGCTTCCGAACCGGTCGCGTTCGGGTCGCCGGCCGGGACGGCTCGGACCTCGGCCACCCCCGGTACGGTGCGGGCCGCCGCCGCCACCCGGTCGGCCGCGCCGGCCAGCGGGAAGATGGTCACCGGACTGCCCAACCCACCCGGGTAGTGCCGGTCGATCACCTCCTGGGCGAGGACCGAGTCGGTCTTGTTGGTGAACAGTTCGGACTGGCTGAGCCGGGTGGCCCCGAGCTGGGTCAGGCCGAAGCCGAGCGCGATCAGGGCCAGGGTGGTCACCACCCAGACGAGCCGGGACCGGCGGGCGACGAAGTGCGCGACCGGTTTCCACAGCCGGCCGACGGTCGCGGCGTGCGCGACGTACGGCGACCGGGGCCAGAACGCCCACCGCCCGCCGAGCAGCAGCAGCGCGGGCAGGAAGGTCAGCATCACCACCAGGGTGGCGCCGATGCCGACCGCCGCGACCGGTCCCATGGCCTGGTTGGAGCTGAGGCTGGAGAGCAGCAGGCAGAGCAGCCCGGCGATGACGGTGCCGCCGGAGGCGAAGATGGCCGGTGCGGCGCCCCGCCAGGCGGCGAGGATCGCGGTGGCGGTGTCGTGGTGCCGGCACAGCTCCTCGCGGTAGCGGGCGATCAGCAGCAGGGCGTAGTCGGTGCCGGCCCCGAAGACCAGCACGGTGAGGATGCCCTGGGCCTGGCCGTTCAGCGTGATCACGTCGTTCTTGGCCAGGAAGTAGACCGCCAGGGCGGCGAGCGCGTACGACAGGCCGGCGGCGATCAGCGGGACGATCCAGAGCACCGGGCTGCGGTAGACCACCAGCAGGATGACGAACACCACCCCGAGGGTGACCAGCAGCAGCGGCCCGTCGATCGAGGAGAAGACCTCGATCAGGTCGCCGAGCATTCCGGCCGGGCCACCGACCACGACGACCTGGCCGGCATCGGCGCCGTGCCCGGCGATCCGGCGCAGTTCGCCGACCACCTCGCGGGTCCGGTCGTCCTCGGCGTTGTCGATCGGCACGATCACCTGGAGCGCCTTGCCGTCCGTGCTCGGTATCGGCGGCGGCAGTGGCGCCACCACCCCCGGCACGGCGGCGAACCTGGCCAGGTCGGCGCCGACCCGCTGCCGGTCGGCCTCGGTGACACCACTGTCCCGGGCGTAGACCACCAGCGCCGGAATGGTCGGCCGCTCGACGAATCCGGCGGCGAGCCGTTCGCCCCGGGTCGCCTCGGCGTCCTCGGGCAGGAACGCGGCGTTGTCGTTGGTGGCGACCTCGCTGAGCCTGCCCGGGTACGGCGTCGACAGCGCACCCACCGCCAGCCAGCCGACCGCGAGCAGGGCGGCGAGCAGCAGGGCGGCCCGGCGCCGCGATCCAGCCATTTCCCACCCATCCGTCCCGTGCCACGTCCGCGCCGCCCGGCCGCCGCACCGCCGGTCCGGGCGCGGTGCGTCACGAGGAGCGACCGCCACCGTGGGCCGGCGGGCGCCGGAGGCCGGACGGACCCCAGATATGACGATGCCCGTCGGCGGGGCCGACGGGCGGGATGTTGGGAAAGCTCCCCCGTTTGGACTCGAACCAAAAACCTGCCGGTTAACAGCCGGCTGCTCTGCCAATTGAGCTACGGGGGATCGCATTGGCCGGCACTGGATCTCTCCGGTGCCGTGCGACGGGACAAGAGTACAGGACGGGCGGGGGTGTCGGGCTACCGGGTTATCGCCGGAGGTGCGCCGGGCCAGTTATCTGGACAAAACGGCACGGGGGCCACAACCAGGCATGACATCGGTGGAGGATGGGTAGGGACCTGGGGACAGACGACGCAGGCGCGACACGGTCGCCCAACGGGAAGCCGGGGGCGCTGACCGCGTCAGAACATGGAGAGGAGCCGTCATGCGCGGAAAGCTGTGGTTCGTCGGCGGGCTGGCTGTGGGCTTCGTCCTGGGCGCCCGCGCGGGCCGGGAGAGGTACGAGGAGCTGGTTCTCAAGGGCCGGCAGGTTCTCGACCACCCGACGGTGCAGGAGGCGGCCGGGGTTGCTCAGGCCCAGGCTTCCCGGCTGTACACCGAGGGCAAGGACCGGCTCAGCAACACCAGGCTGGGCGAGAAGATCGCCCTGGGCAACGGCAGCTCGTCCGAGTCGGACACCGACGACAGCGGTCGCACGAACGCGACCGCCGGGTCGGGGAGCACGTCCGGGTCAGGCAGCACGTCGGGGTCGGGCAGCACGTCGGGGTCGGGCAAGGCGACCGGATCGAGCACGGCAGCAACCGGATCGGGTACGGCCTCCGGGTCGAGCACGACGTCCGGGTCGAGCACGAAGGCGGGAACGGGTACGAAGTCGTCGACGACCGCCCCCGCCTCCCGGGCGGCGACGGGAGCGAACGGCACCACCTTCTGAGCAGTGCACCACACCGCGTGACCGGCGCGGGGCCGACCCGGGATCGGGTCGGCCCCGCGCCGTTCGCCGTGCACGGAGCCTGGCTAGCCGCCGGCCGGTGCGGGCCGGCGACGCCGACGGGTCACTCCTTGCTGCTGAAGGCGGCGTCGAAGGCCGCGCTCGGGGCGTCGAAGGCGAGCCGGCGGACGAACTGCAACGCCTCGGGCGCCCCGACCAGCCGGTCCATCCCGGCGTCCTCCCACTCGATCGAGATCGGGCCGTCGTAGCCGATCGCGTTCAGCGCCCGGAACGAGTCCTCCCACGGCACGTCGCCGTGCCCGGTCGAGACGAAGTCCCAGCCCCGGCGCAGGTCCGCCCAGGGCAGGTGGGACGAGAGCCGGCCCCGCCGCCCGTCCCCGGTACGCACCTTCGCGTCCTTGCAGTCGACGTGGTAGATCCGGTCGGCGAAGTCGAAGATGAAGTTCACCGGGTCGAGTTCCTGCCAGACGAAGTGCGACGGGTCCCAGTTCAGCCCGAACGCCGGCCGGTGCCCGATCGCCTCCAGGGTCCGCCGGGTCGTCCAGTAGTCGTACGCGATCTCGCTCGGGTGCACCTCGTGCGCGAACCGCACCCCCACCTCGTCGAAGACGTCGAGGATCGGATTCCACCGGTCGGCGAAGTCCTGGTAGCCCTTCTCGATCATCGACGGCGGGACCGGCGGGAACATCGCCAGGGTGTGCCAGATCGACGAGCCGGTGAACCCGACGACGGTCTTGACGCCGAGCTTCGCCGCCGCCCGCGCGGTGTCCTTGATCTCCTCGGCGGCCCGCTGCCGGACCCCCTCCGGCTCCCCGTCGCCCCAGATCCGGGCCGGCAGGATGTCCTGGTGGCGCTCGTCGATCGGGTGGTCGCAGACGGCCTGCCCGACCAGGTGGTTGGAGATCGTCCAGACCTTGAGGTTGTACTTGGCCAGTGTCTGGCGCTTGCGGTCGACGTACGAGTCGTCGGCGAGCGCCTTGTCGACCTCGAAGTGATCACCCCAGCAGGCGATCTCCAGCCCGTCGTAGCCCCACTCCGAGGCGAGCCGGCACACCTCCTCGAACGGTAGGTCGGCCCACTGGCCGGTGAAGAGCGTGATGGGTCGCGCCATGGTCTTTCTCCCTGTTGGTCACGCGGGATTCGCGACTGCGCCGCAGGCGGCGCCGGTGGACCGGGGCGAGGGTGGCCGTCCGGAACGGTGGCGGGAACCTCCCCGGCGGTGTGGTCGGCACGTGCGCAGCCGCACCCGAGCCGGGCGGGTTGCGCCTCCCGCCTGGTCGCCGGCCATCACCGAGGATCGCCACGACCACTCTAGGCCGTGCCGCCCGGCGCAAGGAAGCCCCGCCTTCCGGATCCGCGGACCCGGAAGGCGGGGCGGAGACGTTCCGACCCTGTGCACTGTTCGCGGCCGATCCGTCTCCCTTGCCGGCGGGTGGCGGGGTCGCGCTGGGCGGGTGGTGGGGATGGCGCGCCGCCCGCCACCCGCTCAGCTCAGGGCAACGTCCACTTCTGGTTGGCGGCGCCGGCGACGCAGTCCCACAGGTGTACGTCCTGGCCGTCCGCCGAGCTGTTGTTCGACACGTCCAGGCACTTGCCCGAGCCGGGGTTGCGGAGCGTGCCGTCGGCCTGGGCGGCCCAGTTCTGCGCCCCGGTGGAGTTGCAGGTCCAGAGCTGGATCCTGGTGCCGTTCGCCGTACCCGAGCCGGAGATGTCGAGGCACTTGCCGAGCGCCCGCAGGGTCTGGCCGGTACGGGTCCAGGTCTGCCGGGCCGAGTTGGCGACGCAGGTGTTGATCTGTGCCTGCGTACCGTCGGCGGTGCCGCCACCGTCGATCTCCAGGCACTTGCCGGCCAGCCCGACCACCGGCCCGGTCCCGGAACCGCCGCCGCCGCTCGTCGAGCGCACCAGGGTGAACTCGTCGACGTCGTACAGTCCGGTGCCGGAACCGGCGACGGTGAGGTAGAGGTTCCCGGTGCCGGACGGCAGCCCGGTCAGCGCGGTACTCACCTCGGCGTAGCTCTCCCAGCCGCCGGTGTTCGAGATCGTCGCGGTGCCGTGCACCGGGCCGGTCTGCGAACCGGTCCGAACCTGGAGGGTGCCGCCGGCACCGCCGGAGACGACCCGGGCCCGCAGCGAGGTGACGCCGGTCAGGTTCTGCCCGTTGTAGGCCGCCCAGTCGCCCGGGTCCAGGTACCCGATCGTCGAACCGCCGTTGGCGCCGGCCTTGCCGACCACCTGGACCCCGCTCTGCGCGGTGAACGCCTCGGCCTGGACCGTGGTGTTCTGGCCCGGGTCCGGGCCGGGGCCGCCGCCGAGTTCCTTGATCCGGATGTTCCGGAACGAGACGTCGTCGCCGGTGCCGTGGTTCTGGATGCCGATGTGCCCGGCCAGCGACCGCACCGGGTTGGTGTTGGTGAAGTCGTTGATCAGCACACCGTTGAGGTAAATGCGCAGCCGCTCCCCCTCGACCAGCAGCTCGTAGCTGTTCCACTCGCCGGGCGGGTTGAGCGCGGCGTCCCGGGCCGCGATGTCGGCGGACTTGAAGGTGTAGACCGCCCCGGTGGTCCGGTCGGCCGCGTCGGTGGCGTCGATCTGGATCTCGTAGCCGTTGTCCACCGCCGACCAGGGGTCGGACGACGGCGGGAAGCCGATGAAGATCCCGGAGTTGTCGTCGCCGGCCATCCGCCAGTCCAGCTTCAGGGAGTACGAGCTGAACTGCTTGGCGCTGTACCAGTAGAGGCCCATGCCGCCGACCGAGGTGAGCGTGGCGTCGGCGTTGGTGAAGCTGCCCGGCCCGGCCTGGGACCAGCCGGTGGTGGAACCGTTGTAGAGGGTGCTGTAGCCGGACTCGGGCCGGCAGTCGGCCCTGCTGCGGCCGGCGGCGTACCGGATGCCGCCGAGCAGGTGTGCCCGGAACGCCGGCTCGGCGTACGACGCCTGGGTGTGCCCGCCGCCGGTGTAGAAGGAGCGGCCACCCTCGTACGACTTGCACCAGGCGTGCGGGTGGTCCGCCCCCATCCCGCCACCGGAGTACGACGACTCGTCCAGGGTCGCCAGCACCCGGGCGGTGGACCGGGCGTTGGTGCGGTAGTTGTACCACTCGTCGGTGCGGGTCCAGGTCTGCGGCAGGTGGGCCGTTGCCGCGTGGCCCCGGTCCACCGCCTTGACGTTGGCCTGCTGGATGGCCGGGTGCGAGGCGAAGTACGCCCCGACCAGGTTGCCGTAGAACGGCCAGTCGTACTCGGTGTCGGCGGCGGCGTGCACCCCGACGTACCCCCTGCCGCTGCGGATGTACGACTCGAAGGCGCTCTGCTGGCTGGCGTTGAGGGTGTCGCCGGTGGTGTTCAGGAAGACCACCACCTCGTACTGGCCGAGGTTGGCGGTGGTGAACGCGGCGGCGTCCTCGGTGGCGGTCACGGTGAAGTTGTTCGCCGCGCCGAGTTCGCGGATCGCCTGGGTGCCGGCGGCGATCGAGTCGTGCCGGAACCCGGCGGTCTTGGAGAAGACCAGCACGTCGTAGGGGGCGTCGGCGGCGCTGGCCGGGCCGGCCGGCACTGTGCAGGCCAGCACCGCGAGCGCGGTGGTGGCGATGGCGAGGCTGGGACGGATCGTCTTCCGGGTGCTGCTGCGGAACAGTCGCATCGTCGCTCTCCTGTCGAGGGCGGTGGGGAGGGGCGCCCGCCGGTGCCGGACGGGCGCCCGTCCGGGCTACGTCAGGGCAGGGTCCACTTCTGGTTGGCGGCGCCGGCTATGCAGTCCCAGAGGTGCACGTTCTGGCCGTCGGCGGAGCTGTTGTCGGAGACGTCCAGGCACTTGGCCGAGCCGGCGTTGCGCAGCGAGCCGTCGGCCTGCGGGGCCCAGTTCTGGGCGGCAGTGGAGTTGCAGGTCCAGAGCTGGATCTTGGTGCCGTTGGCGGTGCCGGCGCCGGAGACGTCCAGACACTTGCCGAGGGTACGCAGGGTCTGGCCGTTCCGGGTCCAGGTCTGGTGAGCCGATCCGGTGCAGCTCCAGATCTGCGCCTGGCTGCCGTCGGCGGTGCCGCCGCCCTCGATCTCCAGGCACTTTCCGGCCAGCCCGACGATCGGGCCGGTGCCGCCGCCCCCACCGGAGCTGCCGGTGTTGACGGTGAAGGCGTCCACGTCGTAGAGGGCGCCGGTGCCGGAGCCGGCGAAGGTCAGGTACATCGTGGTGGTGCCGGCCGGCGGGTTGCTGATCGTGCCGGTGACGGTGGTGAAGGTGTCCCAGCCGCCGGTGACCGGGACGGTGGCGCTGCCGAGTACGGCGCCGGTGGCCGAGCCGGCCCGGAGCTGGATGGTGCCGCCGGCCCCGGCCGACGAGACCCGGGCGCTGAACGAGGTCGCGTTCGCCAGCCGGTACGGCGTGAAGGCGATCCAGTCCCCGTTGTTGATGTCACCGACGGTCTGGCCGCCCTCGGCGGCGGTCTTGGCGAACTTGTTCACCCCGGACGAGGTCTCGTAGTGCTCGGCCTGCCGGCGCTTCGGGGTCAGCTCGTGCTGGCTGTGCGTGGTCAGCCCGCCCCGGTCGGTGTACTCCGCGTCGAAGATCGGGAAGATGTTCGCCGCGTCGTCGTGCTCGCCGTCGACCGGGATGGTGATGGTGCCGGAGCAGCCGGTGGCCGTGGTGATCAGGTGGCCGTGGCTGTCGTGCCCGAGGACGTAGTTCATCTTGACCCGGGAGCAGTCGATCGTGCCGTCCTCCGGGTCGCTGACGGTGATCGAGAACGGTACCGCGTCCCCGAAGGCGACGAGCTGCCCGGCGGCCGGGGCGGTGATGGTCACCGTCGGCGCGGTGTTGCCGACCCCGATGGTGACGCTGGCGGTGCCGGTGGCGCCGGCCGGATCGCGTACGGTCAGTGTCGCCGTGTACGTGCCGTTCGCGCTGTACGTCTTCGTCGGGTTCGCCGCCGTCGAGGTGCTGCCGTCGCCGAACGCCCAGGAGTAGCTCAGCGCCCCGCCCTCGGGGTCGGACGAGCCGGCCGAGGAGAAGTTGACGGTCAGCGGGGCGACCCCGGAGGTCGGGTTGCCGCTGGCCACCGCGATCGGGGCCCGGTTGCCGCCGCCGACGTAGTCGAAGCGGTAGAGCGCCGAGTTGGCGTCCCCGTTGAAGTAGCCGGTGCCGTAGTCGAGCACGTAGTACGAGCCGTCCGGCCCGAACGCCGAGTCCATCACCTGCTTGCCGACCCAGGGGAAGGTGTCGATGGTGCCGGGCGAGCCGTCGGTGTTGAGGTGGATCGGCTTGATCCAGCCCCGGCCGAACTCGGTGGCGAAGAACTGGCCGTCGAAGGACTGCGGGAACTTGGTGGCCGACGGGTTCGACGCGTTGTACCGGTAGACCGGGCCGGCCATCGGCGACTCCGAGCCGCCGCCGAAGGCTGGCGGGGTGCCGGCGTCACCGGCGTACCGGATCCAGGCCGGGCGGGCGGCCGGCAGGGTGGACTGGCCGGTGTTCCGGAACGAGTTGTTGGTCGGCCCGCCGGTGCAGTTGTACTTCGCCCCGCTCGGCCCGTCCGGGAAGGTCCACTCGTTGTACGTCTCGGTGCTGGTGTTCGTCCCGGTGCAGTACGGCCAGCCGTAGTTGCCGGGCGAGGTGACCCGGTTGAACTCGACCTGCCCGCTCGGGCCCCGGTTGGCGTTGGTGGAGCCGGCGTCCGGGCCGTAGTCGCCGACGTAGACGTGCCCGGTGGCCTTGTCGACGCTCATCCGGAACGGGTTGCGGAAGCCCATCGCGTAGATCTCGGGCCGGGTGTTCGCGGTGCCGGGCGCGAAGAGGTTCCCGCTCGGGATCGAGTACGTCCCGTTGGCGTTCACCCTGATCCGCAGGATCTTGCCCCGCAGGTCGTTGGTGTTGCCGGCCGAGCGCTGTGCGTCGTACGCCGGATAGCGGTTGGTCCGCTCGTCGATCGGCGCGTAGCCGGCGGACTCGAACGGGTTGGAGTCGTCCCCGGTGGAGAGATAGAGGTTGCCGGCGGCGTCGAAGTCGATGTCGCCGCCGACGTGGCAGCACATCCCCCGGTCGGCCGGCACGTCCAGCACCGTCACCTGGCTGCCCATGTTGAGGGTGAAGTCGGCGTTCAGGGTGAACCGGGAGAGCCGGTTGACCCCGGCGAAGGGCGCGAACTGCGCCGCCGTGCCGGTGGCCGGCGCGTCACCGGCCGGGGTGGAGAGCGGCGGGGCGTAATAGAGGTAGATCTGCCGGTTGGTGGCGAAGCCGGGGTCGACGCCGACGCCCTGCAACCCCTCCTCGTCGTGGGTGTAGACCGGCAGCGTGCCGAGCACCGCCGTGTTGCCGGCCGCGTCGGTGCGGCGCAGCGTGCCGTTGCGGGCGGTGTGCAGCACGGAGCGGTCCGGCAGCACCGCGATGGTCATCGGCTCGCCCACCTCGGCGACGCCCCGGGCCAGGGTCACCTGCTGGAAGTCGGCGGCGTTGATCGGGTGTGCCGCGGCGGGGGTGGCCGGGGCGATCACCGCCGGGAGCGTGGTGGCGGCCAGCAGCAGCGCCGCACCGGAGGCCCACCGCCGTCGTCTCGAAGGGGCTCGACCGGCCAGCGGCCGGCGGGGCGGATGTGGATGGTCGGTGGAAGACATGGTCGTGCACTCCCGTCCTGAACAGTTGCGTACAGGCAGGGCGCTCGCCGTCGCGCCAGATGCCGTCGGGGTGGATCTCCGCCCGGGGGCCGCCGTTCCCGCCAAGCCGCGACCGTGGACCGGCATGGGCACACCGGTACGTCGATCGCTGTCGTGGGCAAACCGCGCCGTCGGTTACCTCGACGTAACAACTCTGAGCTGTGCTCGACACAGTAATTTCCATGTGTTGATGTGTCCATACCTTCTGCCACGTCAACATGAACTTTTGTCGACACGGCGAAAAGTTGCGCCGTCGGTGATCAACCGGCCGCGCTGGGTACCACTGTGGAGCCTGGCCGCTCCCCCGTCGTCGGCGGCTACAACTGCCGGTCGACGGTCTCGGCGGCCAGCGCGGCGAGCACGCCCGCGGTCTCTTCGCCGAGTGGCGTGTCGGCGAGCGCGGCCAGCGCCGCGTCGACACGTACCTTGATCATCTGCTCGATCCGGTCCAGCGCGCCGGTGTCGACGATGATCGCGCGCAGCTCGGCCGCACCCTCCGGATCCAGCTCCGGATTGCCGAAGAGCGCCTTCAACCGCTGCGCCTGGGCCCGGTCCGCACTCCCCCGGGCCAGCGCCATCATCACCGTCGGCTTCCCCTCCCGCAGATCCTCCAGAATGGACTTGCCGGTCAACGCCGGGTCGCCGAAGACCCCGAGCACGTCGTCCCGGAGCTGGAACGCGTCGCCGAGCGGGTCACCGAAGGCGGCCAGCGCGGCCAGCAGCTCCGGCGAGCCCGATGCCAGCGCGGCGCCGATCTGCAACGGCCGGGTCACCGTGTAACGGGCGGCCTTCATCCGGATCACCGTCAGCGCGCTCGCCACCGAGCCGTCCCCCACCCCGGAGACCAGATCCAGGTACTGCCCGGCGATCACCTCGGTACGCATCGTCGCGAAGACCCCGTACCCCCGGTGCACCTCCTCGGGGGTGAGCCCGCACTCGTGGAAGAGCTGGTCCGCCCAGGCGGCGCAGAGATCACCGCAGAGCAGCGCGGTACTGCGCCCGTACGAGGCCGGATCGCCGCGCCAGGCCGACCGGGCGTGCAGGTCGGCGAAGAGCCGGTGCACCGAGGGCTCGCCCCGGCGCCGGTCACTGCCGTCCATGATGTCGTCGTGGATCAGCGCGAAGGCGTGGAACAGCTCCAGCGCGGCGGCGGCGGCCACGATCGGGGTACCGTCCACGCCACCGGCGGCCCGCCAGCCCCAGTAGCAGAAGAGCGGGCGCAGCCGCTTGCCGCCGGCCAGCACGAACCGGTGCAGGGTGGTGAAGACGCCCCGGGGCGCGCCGTCCGGCCAGTCCGGGTCCTGCCGGTCGAGGAAGGCGACGAGCTGGGCGTCGAAGCGCTTCCGTAGCTCCCCGAGATCCACCTCCGGCACGGTCGCCGTCATGACCGCCCTCCCCCGGCCGAGGCGGGATCGACACCGGCCGGATCGACGGCGGTGGTTGCGGCACCGGCCGGATCGGCGGCGGCGGAATCGAGACCGGCGAGGCGGAGCAGCAGGCTCTTGACCTCGGTGGCCTGGTAGCGGTCCCGGGCCGCCGACCGGTCCGAACAGATCAGCACCGGACCGTCCGCCGGGTCGGCCGGCAGCCGCCCGTGCGAGCCGCGTACCGCCCGGGCGCCGGCATCCAGCCCCACCACGCTCATCAGGTAGCGCATCCCGAGCTTCTTCCGGGCCAGCGCCACCGCCGCCCGGCGCTTCGCCGCACCCGGCGCGGCCGGGTCGAAGAAAAGCTCCGCCGGGTCGTACCCGGGTTTGCGGTGGATCTCCACCAGCCGGGCGAAGTCCGGGGCCCGGGCGTCGTCGAGCCAGTAGTAGTAGCTGAACCAGGCGTCCGGCTCGGCGACCAGCACCAGCTCGCCGGCCCGCTCGTGGTCCAGCCCGTGCGCGGCCTTGCCGGCGGCGTCCAGCACCTCGGCGACCCCGGACAGCCCCGCGCAGAGCTTCGCCACCGCCGGCACGTCGGCCGGATCCTTCACGTAGACGTGCGCGATCTGGTGGTCGGCGACCGCGAACGCCCGGGACGTCCACGGGTCGAGATACTCCATCCCGTCCTGGGTGTAGACCCGGAGCAGCCCCTCGGCCCGGAGCAGCCGGTTCACGTCCACCGGCCGGCTCGCCTCGGTGATGCCGTACTCCGACAGCACCACCACGGTCGCGTTCCGGGCGGCCGCCGCGTCCAGCAGCGGGCCGAGTACCCCGTCCAGTTCGGTCGCGGCGGCCGCCGCCTGCGGAGACGACGGGCCGAAGCGTTGCAGGTCGTAGTCGAGGTGCGGGACGTAGACCAGGGTCAGGTCCGGGTTCTTCTCCGCCATGATCTGCTCGGCGGCCCGGCAGATCCACCGCGACGACGGCAGCCCCGCCCCCGGCCCCCAGTACGTGAAGAGCGGGAACCCGCCCAGCTTCCCGGTCAGCTCGTCGTGCAGCTCCGGCGGGTCGGTGTAGCAGTCGGGCTCCTTGCGCCCGTCGGCGTAGTAGATCGGCCGGGGCGTCACCGTCCAGTTCACGTCGGCGCCCATCGCGTACCACCAGCAGACGTTCGCCACGGTGTAGTCCGGGCGCTCCCGGCGGACCGCCTGCCAGACCTTCTCCCCACCCATCAGCGCGTGGTGCTGCCGCCAGAGGAAGACCTCGCCCAGGTCCCGGAAGTACCAGCCGTTGCCGACGATGCCGTGCTCGGCCGGGAGCGCCCCGGTGAGCAGGGTCGCCTGCGCCGAGCAGGTCACCGCCGGCAGCACGGTGCCGAGTTCGGCCCGGCAGCCGGCGTCGGCCACGGCGCGCAGCCGGGGCATGTGGGCGAGCAGTCGGGGGGTCAGCCCGACCACGTCGATCACGACCAGTGGGTCAGCCATCGTGCCTCCTCGGCGCGGAAACGGGGGCGGCGGCCGGGCCGGCGGGCGAGGCGGAGTCCTCGGTCAGCCCGAGCGCGACCAGTTCGTCGCGGGCGAAGGCCAGTTCGGCGGCGATCCCGCCGGCCAGCTCCGCGTCCGATCCCGGGCGCTGCCCGGCCGGCAGCACCCCCCAGGTGTACGTCTCGACGTCCAGGTGGTCGCAGCCGGCGACCGGCCCGGCGAACAGCTCCCGCAGCGCGTCCCGGAGCACCGGCACGGTGGACTCCAGCGGCGCGGCGGGTACGGCGTGCAGCGGTACGTGGTAGTGCACCCGCCAGGCGCCGGGCAGGTTGGCGTCCAGCGCCGCGTCCAGGTCGTCGGCGGCGTGTGCCGGGTCGGCCGGGTCGGCGGCCCCTCCGCAGGCGTCGGTGCGGGTCTGGTGCAGAAAACGCGGTTCGACGTACCCGCGCAGCACGTCGGCGGCGGCGACCGGGTCGGCGGCGGCCAGCGCGGCCGAGACCTGCACCTTCACCACCGGCAGCCCGGCGGCGCGGAGCCGGCCGAGCGCCTGGGCCGGATCCTCCCAGGCGCAGGCGAGGTGGGCCAGGTCGAGGCAGATGCCGAGCCGGTCGCTGTCCACCCGGGACAGTGCGGCGACCGCCTGGCCGGTCGACTCGACCACGCAGCCCGGCTCCGGCTCGAAGCCGACCCGGACCGCCCGGCCGGTACGCCAGGCGATCTGGGTCAGCCCGGCGGCCAGCTCGTCCAGCACCCGGGCCGCCCGGTCGGCCTGGCGCCGCTCCCAGGGCTGGCGCCAGGCCAGTGGCAGGGTGGAGACCGAGCCCCGGACGGCGTCGTCGGGAAGCAGGTCGACCAGTACGGTGGCCAGGTTCAGGGTGTAGACCAGCCGCTCCCGGGTGGTCCAGTCCGGGTGGTAGACGGCCTGCTTCACCACCGGCGCGTGGAAGGACTGGTAGGGGAACCCGTTCAGGGTGACCACCTCCAGCCCGCGCGCGGTCAGCTCGGCGCGCAGCCGCCGCCGGGTCTGCGGGTCGGCGGCGAGCCCGGCCGCCACCGGCGCGGCCAGCCACAGCCCGAGTCCGAGTACGTCGGCGCCGAGCCGTTCCCGGATCGGCACCGCGTACGTGTCGAGCTGTCCCAGCACCCCGGCCAGGTCCTCGGCCGGATGCACGTTGGTGCAGTAGCTCAGGTGCACCAGTTGCCCGTCGGCGTGCCGCAGCCGCATCAGCTACCGCCCCGCAGGATCGAGTTCCCCTCGAAGGTGCCGGGCGGCGCCGCGCCGGAGGACTCGTCCGCGTCTTCGAGGTCCAGCCGGCCGGACTGGCCGTAGAACTCCACCGGGTTGCGCCAGAGCACCCGGTCGACGTCGTCGTCGTCGAATCCGGCGGCCAGCATCGCCTCGCCGGTGGCCCGGGTCAGCAGCGGATCCGACCGGCCCCAGTCGGCGGCCGAGTTGACCAGCATCCGTTCGGTGCCGTACTTCCGGAGCAGCTCGACCATCCTCGGCGGCGACATCTTCGTCTCGGGATAGATGGAGAAGCCGAGCCAGCAGCCGGTGTCCCGGACCAGCGGCACCGTCACCTCGTTGAGGTGGTCGATCACCACCCGGCCGGGGTCGAGCCCGGACTCGGCGACCACCGCCAGGCTGCGCTCGGTGCCCCGGGCCTTGTCCCGGTGCGGGGTGTGCACCAGCGCCGGCAGCTCGTGCTCGACCGCCAGGGCGAGCTGGGCGGCGAAGACCTCGTCCTCCTCCGGCGTCATCGAGTCGTAGCCGACCTCGCCGACCGCCACCACGCCGTCCTTGTCCAGATAGCGGGGCAGCAGGTCGAGCACCTCGCGGCAGCGCGGGTCGTTGGCCTCCTTCGGGTTCAGCGCGATGGTGGCGTGGTGCCGGATGCCGAACTGGCCGGCCCGGAACGGCTCCCAGCCGACCAGCGAGTCGAAGTAGTCGACGAAGGAGGCGGCGCTGGTCCGGGGTTGGCCGAGCCAGAACGCCGGCTCCACCAGGGCGCGTACCCCGGCGGCGGCCATCCGTTCGTAGTCGTCGGTGGTCCGCGAGGTCATGTGGATGTGCGGGTCGAAGATCCTCATCACGCCTCCTCCGCGCCCGGCCCGGTCGGGGTCCCCGACCGGTCGAGCGTGCTCAGTCGATCCAGCAACGCGGTCGCGTCGGCCGGCATCTCCCGGCCGGCCGCCCGGCGCTCGTCGGCGAAGCCGGCCAGCATGCCGGCCAGCTCGGCGTCGGCCCGCTCGTCGAGCCGGTGCACGGCGGCCAGCGGGATGCCGGTGAAGACGCACTTGAGCACCGCCTGCCGCCAGGCGGCCTGGTCGAGCCGGTCGGCGTACGGGCCGAGGGCGGCGGCGACCAGCCGGGTGTCGTTGGTCCGGATCGCGTCGTGCAGCAGCGGCACCCCGGCATCACCGACCGGCAGCAGCGGCAGGGCCCGGAGTACCGCCCGCTTCTCGGCCGCGTCGCCCTCGCGGTAGCGGGCCTCGACCTGGCCGGGCAGCTCGGTCGGGGGCAGCGCGCCGAGCAGCAGTACCCGGGCGGCGTCGTCGGCGGACCAGTGCGGCAGGTCGGGCAGGGGCGCCCGGCCACACCTGCGGCCGGCCGCGGCGAAGAGCCGGCCGATCGCGGACGGTTCGGCCCCGACCCGGCGTAACGCCTCGGCCAGCCACGGGTCGGGCGGCCGCCCGTCGGGTACGGCCAGCAGTGCCGCCCGCAGTCGTTCCAGTTCCGGTTCCGGTTCCATCCGGTCCTCCCCAGTCTTTCCGGTGTGGATGGTGGTCGCGGTCCCCCCGGTGGTGGTGCTTCGTCAGTCGGGTGTGCCGGTCACCGCCCCCGGTCCGGCACGGCGCTGCCCCGCGCCTCGGTGAGCCCGGCCTCGGCGGCGGCGCCCCGGAGAAAGTCGATCGACCGCGCCGCCACGGTGGGGGCGGCGTGCGAGTGCCGGGGCAGCTCGACGGCGACCAGCCCGGCGTAACCGGCCTCGGCCAGCGCCCGCAGTACGGGCGGGAAGTCGATCTCTCCGGTGCCGAACTCCAGGTGCTCGTGCACGCCCCGGCGCATGTCGTCGATCTGCACGTTGACCAGGTGCGGGGCCACCTGCGCGACGCAGTCCGGCACCGGGTGGGGCTCCAGGCACCGGCAGTGCCCGATGTCGAGGGTGATGCCGAAGCCGGCCGGGGCACCCAGGGCCTCGCGCAGCCGCCACCAGTCGGCGATCTCGGCCACCAGCATGCCCGGCTCCGGCTCGAAGCCGAGCGGCATCCCGGCGGCGTCCGCGACCTCGACCAGTTCGGCACAGCCGGCGACGAGCCGGTCCCAGGCGGCCGCCGGTTCGACGTCGGCCGGTCGTACCCCGGACCAGAAGGAGACCGCCTCGGCGCCGAGGTCGGCGCCGATCGCGACGGCCCGGCGGAGGAACTCGACCCGCAGCGCGTTGTCGTCGTGCAGCAGCGTCGGGGCGTGCTTGTGCCAGGGGTCGAGCAGGTAGCGGGCCCCGGTCTCGATCACCACGCCGAGGCCGTGCGCGGCGAGGCTCCGGCCGACCGCCGCCACCCGGGCCGCCAGGTGCGGGCCGAACGGGTCCAGGTGGTCGTGGTCCAGGGTCAGCGCCACGCCCCGGTAGCCGAGGTCGGCGATGACCCGCAGCGCGTCGTCGAGGCGGTGGTTGGCGAAGCCGTTGGTCCCGTACCCGAACCGCAGCCCGGGCAGCGCGGCGCTCATGTCGGCGACACCAGTCGGGCGAGCCGTCGCCCGCTGACCCGGTGCGGCGGCGGACCCGGCACCGGCGCTCATGTCGGCGACACCAGTCGGGCGAGCCGTCGCCCGCTGACCCGGTGCGGCGGCGGACCCGGCACCGGCGCTCATGTCGGGGACACCAGTCGGGCGAGCCGTCGCCCGATCGGGGCGGCGGCGGCCACCGCGACGCCGAGCAGCGCGGCGCCGGTCCGGGCGACCAGCGCGCCCTGTAGCGCGGGCAGGCCGGTGATGCCGGCGCCGACCGCGGCCCGGACCCGGGACGCCTGCGGGTCGGCCGCCACCCGGGCCTGCGCGGTGCCGTAGTGCAGGCCGTACCAGCCGGCGAGGGCGGCCGGGACCAGGGCGCCCCAGCCGGTGCGGTGGGCCGGGTCGGCGGGGCCAGGCCGGGTTACCGCGGCGGCGGCCACCGCGGCGGTACCGGCCAGGGTCGCCGCCGGCAGCGCCCGGGTCGCCCCGGAGACCTCCCGCCGGGAGAGCTCGGTGACCGTGTACGTGTGCGCGGCCACCGTCAGCGCCGCCGGTACCGCCCGGGCCACCCGGCCCCCGCTCGCGCCGAGCAGCACGTCCAGCCCCCGACAGGCGGCCATCACCGCCGGCCCGGCCGGGGTGTTCTTGGCCCACAGGTCGTACGCCCAGACCGCGCCGGCCAGCGGCACCGCCACGGCCAGCGCCCGGCGACCGCCGGCCAGCCCGGCGAGCCCGATCCCGGCGGCGGTGAGCCCGGCCGAGACGCCGAGGGCGAACCCCGGCGAGACCCGGCCGCTCGGGATCGGCCGCTCGGGCCGCTCCCGCGCGTCGAGTTCGCGGTCCGCGAGGTCGTTGGCGGCCATCCCGGCCCAGTAGAGCAGCACCGATGCCCCGGCCAGCCCCGGCACCCGACGGTCCAGCGCGTCGGCGGCGGCGGCCCCGGCCAGCACGTCCCCGGGGACGGAGAGCGCGGCGGGTGCCCGGACCAGCTCGGTCAGGTCACGCAGCGACGGCATCCGGGTCCCCCGAAGTCGGCTCGGCGTCGAGTTCCCGGACGAAGGCGCGCAGCGTGGCCCACTGTTCGGCGAGGGCGTGCGGCACCTCGCCGAGCGGATCCTTGAAGAAGAACGCCAGTTCGGTCAGCGGGCCGGCCCGGCCGGCCCGGTGCGCGGCGGCGGTCAGCCGGGCCAGGTCGAGCACCAGCGGTGCGGCGAGCGACGAGTCGCAGCCGTGCCAGGTGAACTCCATCCGCATCGGGGTGCCGAGGAAGCCGGCGAAGGTGACCAGGTCCCAGGCGGTCTTGAAGTCGCCGATGTCGTCGACGTACTCGATCCGGGTGTTGCCCTGCGGGACGTAGCCGAGGGTCTCGCCGAGTACCCGCTGCTTGCTGGCGGACTTGGCCGCGTTCGCCGCCGGTTCGGCCAGGTTGGCGCCGTCGCCGCCGCCGAGCAGGTTGGTGCCGGACCAGCTGCGTACCCGCAGGTTCCGCATCGCGAACATCGGGGCGAGGACCGACTTCACCAGCGTCTCGCCGGTCTTGCCGTCGTGCCCGGCGTACGGAAGGCCGGCCCGGCGGGCCAGTTCGGCCAGGGCGGGGAGCCGGGCGCCGGTGGACGGGGTGAAGTCCACATAGGAGCAGCCGGCGGTGAAGGCGGCGTAGGCGTACGTGGAGCTGACCGGCAGTGGGCTGCCGTGGGCGAGCGCGGCGTCCAGTTCGGCGAGGCTGGCGTGTGCCGGATGCGCCTGCGGGGCCGGCTCGGTCGAGGAGACGTTCACCACCACCACCCGGTCGAGCCGGTGCCGTTCGCGGAACCCGGTCAGGTCGGCGACGATCGTCTCGACGGCGGCCGCCTGCGGGCCACCGGTCGGTGCCGGTCGCAGCTCGGCCTCGACCGCGCCGAACTCCTCGGCCAGCGCCGCGACCAGCCGGGCCGGCAGTACGCCCGCCTCGGCCAGCGCCTCGGCCTTCTTCACCAGCGGGGTGGTGGCGATGTCGTGCCCGCCGAAGACCAGGTCGGCCAGGGCCGGCAGGGCGGCGCTACGCAGGGCCGGAAGCTCGGTCACGCAGCCTGTCGGCTCGGCCAGCCCGGCCCGCAGGGCCAGCGCCCCGACCGTACTGGTCACGGCGACCGAACCACGCCCGCCAACCAGCCAGACACCCGTACGCATCAGTGCTCCTCCCTCCGGTGCCGGCACGGCCCTGGGCCGACCGGGGGTGTACTACGACGAACCGTGCCATGTGTCGGATCGGCCCATCGGGTCCACCTATCGGGACATCTTGCCTCGCAACTGTGAAAAGCGCCCCGCCCGCCCGACCGTCGCGGTGGAACATCCCGTGCGGCAGCGCCGGAGTCGGCGGCAACGACACTGCTCGGGTCCGTGACCGTGCGGGCGGACGGGGCTTGGTAGGCAGGGCCGGTCGGCGTCGCGGTCCTGCCTCCCCCGGTCCGGGGCGACCGGGCGGCGGGGGTTGCCGGCTCCGGTCGCGGGTCTCGCTGTGGAGTTGTGCCCTCACCGGCCACTGTGGACGGCGGGGCGAAAGTCGTCGGGCGGCCCGGCCGGATGGCCGGGACGGGTCGTGCTGCGGGGCCGCTGCGGGGGTCGCCTGCGGCGGTGGTACCACCGGCCGGGGGTTGGCCGGTGCCGTTCCGGCGTCCGGTGCGACCGGGGAATCCCGGTCCGGCCGCACCGGACGGCCGTGTCACCTGTCGCCCGGCACGACCGGAGCGGGCTCCGTCGTGCGCGTGCGCACTCCTTCCGGGTCGACCTCCCTCCGGTCGCGGGGCGCAACCGCGACCGGACCCTCGCCGGTCGTTCCGGAAAGCTTCTCGGGTCGGGTTCCGGCCCGAGCGGGCCGGACCACCCGACGGGTGGACAACTGTCTCCGGCGGTGCCGGCTCCGCGCCCGAGGGCTGGCGAAGCCGGCGTACGCCGGTCCTGCGGTTACGCGCTGACCGGAGCGGGCACCTGCTCCACCGCGGTGAAGGACGAGCCCAGCTCCCCCGAGCGCGCCACGGCGTCCAGTACGAGCTGGACCTGGAGCGCGTCGGTGAACGACGGGGACGGGTCCGACCCGGTGGCGATCGCCGCGAGGAAGTCCCGCAGCTCGTGCGTGAACGAGTGCTCGTACCCGATGATGTGTCCCGGCGGCCACCACGCCGCCATGTACGGGTGGTCGCCCTCGGTCACCAGGATCCGCCGGAAGCCCTGCTCGGCGCCGGGTTCCGTGGCGTCGTAGAACTCCAGCTCGTTGAGGCGTTCCAGGTCGAACGCCACCGAGCCGAGCGAACCGTTGATCTCGACCCGCAGCGCGTTGCGCCGCCCGGTGGCGAACCGGGTCGCCTCGTAGGTGGCGAGCGCACCGCCGTCGAGCCGGGCCACGAAGACCGCCGCGTCGTCGACGGTGACCTGGCCCATGGCGGCCCCGGCGCCGTCGGCCGAGGCGGCCAGTCCGCTGGACGAGGCCGGCAGCGGACGCTCCTTGACGAAGGTCTCGGTGATCGCGCTGACCCCGGTGATCCGCTGGCCGGTCACGAACTGGGTCAGGTCGATGATGTGCGCCCCGATGTCGCCGAGCGCACCGGACCCCGCCTTGTCCTTCTGCAGCCGCCACACCAGCGGAAACTGCGGGTCGGTGATCCAGTCCTGCAGGTAGACCGCGCGGACGTGCCGGATCGCGCCGAGCCGGCCGGAGGCGACCAGCTCCCGCATCAGGCTGACCGCGGGAACCCGGCGGTAGTTGAACCCGCACATGGCCCGTACGCCCACCGTCTGGGCCTTGGCCGCCGCGGCGACCATGGCCCGAGCCTCCTCGACCGTGTTGGCCAGCGGCTTCTCGCACAGTACGTGCTTGCCCGCCTCCAGGGCCGCGATGGTGATCTCGGCGTGGCTGTCGCCGGGCGTGCAGACGTCGACGATGTCGATGTCGTCCCGGGCGATCAGCTCGCGCCAGTCGGTGGTGTGGCCCTCCCAGCCGAGCCGGCCGGCCGCGTCGGCGACCTTCGACTCGTCCCGGCCGCAGATCAGGGCCATCCGGGCACGTACCGGCAGGTCGAAGACGCGGTTCACGGTCCGCCACGCCTGCGAGTGCGCGGCGCCCATGAACGCGTAGCCGACCATGCCGACCCGCAGTTCTTTCTCATTCGTGGACAAGGTGGGTCTCCCCCCGGTGTGTCAGAACCCGAGCTTGGCGTACTGGCTCGCGTTCTCCTTCGTGATCGTCTCGGAGGCCAGAGTGATCTCCTTCGGCACCTGCAGCTCGACCAGGTCGGACATGCCCTTGCCCTGGCCGATGAGCCGGGCCAGCGAGATCGCCGACGAGGCCATCGAGGGGCTGTAGGTGACGGTTGCCTTCAGGACGCTGTTGTCGGCCGCGATCGCGTCGATGGCGGCCTTGGAGCCGGCGCCGCCGACCATGATGAACTCGGAGCGGTTGGCCTGCTTGATCGCCGCGAGTACCCCGATGCCCTGGTCGTCGTCGTGATTCCACAGCGCGTCCATCTTGGGCAGCGCCTGGAGCAGCTGTGACGCCTCGCTCTGGCCGGTGTCGGCGGTGAATCGGGCGGCGCGGCGGTTCTGCACCTTGAAGCCGTAGACGGCCAGTTCGGCGGCGAAGCCGGCGGACCGCTCCTTGGTCAGCTCCAACTCGTCCATGCCGGCGATCTCGCCGATGATCGGGTTGGCGATGCCCTTGGCCTTCATCTGCTCGCCGATGTAGCGGCCGGCCGCGACGCCCATGCCGTAGTTGTCGCCCTTGATCTGGAGCCGGTAGGCCAGCGCGTCCGGGAACGCCCGGTCCAGGTTGACCACCGGGATGCCGGCCTTCATCGCCTCCAGCCCGGAGGCGTTCAGTTCCTTGCCGTCGTGCGGCAGCATGACGATCACGTTCGGCTTCTGCGAGATCAGCGTGGAGAGCGCGGCCCGCTGGGCGGCGGCGTCCGCGCCCGCGGCCACCGTCTTGAACTCCACGTCCGAGTAGACCTTCGCCTGCGCCTCGGCGTTCTTGGTGATGGCGGCGAGCCAGCCGTGGTCGGCGGCCGGGGCGGAGAAGCCGATGACCACCCGCTGGCCCGGCGCGCTGTTCGGGTTGGCGGCGTTGTCCGCCTCCTTGACCTGCTCGTTCCCGCCGCCACCGGAGCCGGTCTCGTTGCTGGTGCAGGCGGTGAGCAGGGCACCGGCGCCCACCGCCGCCCCGCCGAGCAGCAGCCGGCGGCGGGACAGGTCACGCACCGGCCGGAGCGGATCGTGCTGGGTCATGACGACCTCCTGGTTATTTCGACTTCGGGTGGGGTGAGGTGGGTGGGGTCCACCGGCCGGCGGCCGGGGTGGGCCACCGGCGGCGGGCGCCACCGGATTGCTGCGGTGCGTCAGTTCGTCGAGGTGAGCTTGTTTCGGGCGAGGAGCTGGGTGACCGACTTGAACCGGAACTGCTGGACCAGTACGGCGGCGACGATGATGCCGCCCTTGACCATGTTCTGCGCCTCGGTGGAGAGGCCGTTGATCGCGAACAGGTTGGTGATGGTGGCGAAGATGATCACACCGAGCAGGGAGCCGATGATCGTGCCCCGGCCGCCGCTGAGCAGCGTGCCACCGATGATCGCCGCGGCGATCGCGTCGAGTTCGTAGAGGTTCGCCATCGCCGCCTGTGCGGAGTTCGCCTGTGCGGTGAGCATGATCGCGGCGATTCCGCAGCAGAGGCCGGAGAGGGCGTAGAGCAGCATGCTGTGCCGGCGTACGTTGATGCCGGCCAGCCGGGCCGCCTCCGGGTTGCCGCCGACCGCGACCGTACGCCGGCCGAAGGTGGTGCGGTTGAGCAGTACCCAGCCGGCCGCCACCACCGCGGCGAGGATGTAGACCAGCACCGGGATGCCGAGGAGGTCGGTACTCGCGATGCCGTTGATGGTCGCGTTGTTGGAGACCTGGGTCTGCTTGTCGGAGATCTCGGCGGCCAGTCCCCGGGCGGCGACCAGCATGGCCAGGGTGGCGATGAACGGCACCAGCCGGCCGTACGAGATCAGGAAGCCGTTGACCAGCCCGACGCAGACCGCCACCACGATCGCGGTGAAGATCATCCCTCCGGCGCCGTAGCTCTGGGTCGCGACCGTGGTGCTCCAGACCCCGGCCAGCGCCACGATCGCGCCGACCGATAGGTCGATCCCGCCACCGATGATCACGAAGGTCATCCCGACCGTCACCACGCCGACCACCGAGGCCAGGGTGAGGATCGAGAAGATGTTCGCCCGTACCCAGGACGGGTCGCCGTACAGGTCGGGGCGGGTGACGATGCCGATGATGATCAGCACCACCAGTACCCCGACCAGGCCCAGGTTGCGCCGGAACGTCTCGGCCGCGTCGCCGCTCCACCGGCCGGTGCCGTTCCCGGGCGCACCGGCGCCCTTGTGCACCGGCGCTCCGGCCGGTGCCGGCGACACCGGCGACGGCCGGTCAACCGGCGGCGCCGTTCCCGCCGGCGCGGCGGTCTCGGTACGTTCGGTCACGCTGGCGCCCCCTCCATCAGCGACCCCGCCATCACGAGGTCGAGCACGGTGTCTTCGTCGAGTTCTCCGGCCGGGGCCTCGTGCACCACCCGGCCCTCCCGCATCACGAGTACGCGGTCGGCCAGGCCGAGCACCTCCGGCACCTCGCTGGAGACCAGCAGTACGCCCACTCCCCGGGCGGCCAGCGCCCGGATCACCTGGTACAGCTCGGCCCGGGCGCCGACGTCGACGCCCCGGGTCGGTTCGTCGAGCAGCAGCAGTTTGGTGTCGCCGAGCAGCCAGCGGCCGACCACGACCTTCTGCTGGTTGCCGCCGGAGAGCGTCCGGACCGGTCGCCGGACGTCCCGAGGCCGCAGCTCCAGCCGGTCGGCGACCTCGTTCGCCTCGGCCCGCTCCCGGCCCGCGTCGGTGAAGCCCAGCCGGGCCCAGCGGGTGAAGGTGGCCAGCGTGACGTTGCGGTAGATCGGCTCGCCGAGCAGCAGCGCCTGACTCTTGCGCTCCTCCGGGGCCATCCCCATCCCGGCCCGGACGGCGGCGCCGACGCTGCCCGGCCGGACCGGCCGGCCGGCCATCGAGACCGTGCCGGAGGTGGGCCGGCGGGCCCCGAAGATCGTCTCCAGCAGCTCGGAGCGGCCCGAGCCGACCAGGCCGGCGATGCCGACGATCTCACCGGCCCGCACGGTCAGCGACACGTCGGCGAACTCGCCCTCCCGGCCGAGGTCGCGCACCTCGAGCAGGGTCTCGGCGGCCGGCGTCTCGGCCGGGCGGTCCGGGAAGACGTACTCGATGGTCCGGCCGGTCATCCGGCTGACCAGGTCGCGGGTCGGGGTGGACCGGGCCGGCAGGTTCGCCGCGGTGGTCCGGCCGTCCTTGAGTACGGTGACCCGGTCGCCGATCTCGCGGATCTCCTCCAGCCGGTGCGAGATGTAGATGACGGCGATGCCCTGCGCGGTCAGCTCCCGGATGATCCGGAACAGGTTGCCGACCTCGTCGTGTGCCAGTACGGCGCTCGGCTCGTCCATGATGATCAGTCGCGCCTCGTGCGAGAGTGCCCGGGCCATGCTGACGATCTGCTTGCCGGCCGACGGCAGTGCGCGGACCATCCGGCGGGGCGGGATCTCCGGGTGCCCGAGCCGGCCCAGGATCTCCCGGGTCTGCCGGGCCATGTAGCCGCGCCGGACGAAGCCGAGGGTCTTCGGTTCGTGCCCGAGGAAGGCGTTCTCGGCGACGGAGAGGTCCTCGACCAGGTCGAGTTCCTGGTAGATGGTGGCGATGCCGGCCTTCATCGCGGCCTGCGGGTTGCCGAAGGTGACCGGCTCGCCGAGCCACTCCACCTGCCCCGAGTCGGGCTGGTGGGCACCGGAGAGGACCTTGATCAGCGTCGACTTGCCGGCGCCGTTCTGGCCGAGCAGGCAGTGCACCTCGCCGGCCCGCACCTCCAACTGCACCCCGTCCAGAGCGCGTACCCCGGGAAAGGTCTTCACCACGTCGGTGAGCCGGAGGACGACCTCGCCGGGCACCGTGTCGGCGGGCGGGGTCACCAGCGGCGGCGGGTCGCCGACCGGGCCGGTCCCGTCCGGGTGCGGCGCGCCGGCCGGACCGGTCACGTCGGCGCCGGTCCGTTCGGCGTCGCCGGACCGCTCGTCGGGTTCGGTCATGACGTCTCCTCGTTTGGCTCGTCGCCGCCACGACCCGACCGACCGGGCCGGCCGGGGCTCGCGCTCCGGCCGGTCATGACGCCTCCGCGAAGGCGACGTCGGTGGCGAGCACGGCGGCGCCGGTGACCCCGGCCCGGGGACCGAGTTCGGAGAGCACCACCGGCAGGTTGCCGGTGGCCAGCGGCAGCGAGCGCCGGTAGACCACGCTGCGGATCTCCGCCAGCAGGATGTGGCCGAGCTGGGCCAGCCCGCCGCCGATCACGATCATCGACGGGTTGGCGAAGCTGACCAGGCCGGCGAGTACGCCGCCGACCCGCCGCCCGCCGTCGCGGATCAGCCGGATGCAGGTCACGTCCCCCTCGATGGCGCCCTCGGCGACGTCGAGCGCGGTGACCGTACCGGTGGCGGCGAGTCGCTCGGCCAGCGCCGGTGAGGTGCCGCTGCGGGCCGCCACGGTGGCCTCCTTGGCCAGCGCGGCACCGCTGAACAGCGCCTCCAGGCAGCCGACGTTGCCGCACGAGCACATCGGGCCGTGCGAGTCGACCTGGATGTGCCCGATGTCGCCGGCACAGCCGTCGGTGCCCCGGTAGACCTCGCCGGAGAGGTAGATGCCGCAGCCGATGCCGGTGCCGATCTTGACGAACAGGAAGTCGTCGACCGAGTGCGCCACCCCGCCGTGCCGCTCGCCGATGGCCATTATGTTGACGTCGTTGTCCACCACCGCCGGGCAGCCGTGCTCGCGGGTCAGCAGCTCCCGGACGGGGAACCGGTCCCAGCCGGGCATGATCGGCGGCGACACCGGTACGCCGTCCCGGAAGCTCACCGGCCCCGGTACGCCGATGCCGACGGCGTGCAGCCGCTCGTACGCCCCGTCGACCCTCGCCTTGTGCAGGAGTTCGTGCACCCGTTGCAGGATCACCTTGGGGCCGGAGCGGATGTCGGTGGTCTCGGCGTACGCGGCGACGGGTTCGAGCCGGCCGTTGACCACCTCGACGTCGATCGAGCTGGCGCCCAGGTCGACGGCGGCGAACCGTAGGTCAGGGCTGAGTTCGACCAGCGTGGAACGGCGACCGCCCCGGGAGGCGGCGAGTCCGGCCTCCGCGACGTAACCGAGGCTGACCAGCCGCTCCAGCTCGGCGAGCAGGCGCGGCCGAGGAATCTGCAACCGGTCGGCCAGTTCGGCCCTGGACACCGCGCCCTGGTCGCGCAACAGCCGCAGCAGCCGCAGGTGCAGCGCTTCCGGGGTGCGCACAGGGAGTCACCTCCGTCAGGCTCACGTTCGCGTCGACGCAACGCCAGCGCGTTGTGTTCGACACAGTAGGAGGCTTCCGGAGCGGATGTCTAGAGCTTCATCCAAGATGACGCTAACTTTTGTCCCAACGGACGAAAGTTAGTTGTTGATCAAGGAAAGCGCGGGGTCACTCACCGCGACCCCGCCGCTTCCTGAGCTTGCGGTCGTCCCGCAGCGAGACGTACGGCTCCCGCTCCGCCGACCCGCCCAGCCGGATCGTCCGCTCCCGCTCCAGCTCCGCACTCAACTCGGCACCGAGCAGGATCGCGACGTTGGAGAGCCAGAGCCAGACGAGGAAGACGATCACCCCGGCCAGCGAGCCGTAGGTCCGGTTGTACGAGGCGAAGTAGCTCACGTAGAGCGCGAAGCCGGCCGAGACGACCGCCCAGGCCAGCACGGCGAAGACGCTACCGGGACTGATCCACCGGAAGCGCTGCCGGGCGTTCGGTGCCGCCCAGTAGAGCACCGCGAAGATCAGACTGACCAGCAGCACGAGTACCGGCCACTTGCCGATGTCCCAGGCCGTCACCCCGGCCTCGCCGACACCCAGCCGCCGGCCCACCTGCGCCGAGAGCCGCCCACTGAACACCAGCAGCACCAGGCTGATCAGCACCAGCAGCCCGATCAGGGCGGTCAGGCCGATCCGGAGCAGCAGGGTACGGGCGAGCGGCCGTCCCTCCGGCACGTCGTAGATCGCGTTGGCGGCCCGGCTGAAGGCACCGATGTAGCCGGACGCCGTCCAGAACGCGCCGAGGATGCCGAGCGCCGCGACCAGGCCGGCCGTGCCGGTACTCCCCTGGACCTGGGTGATCGCGGTCAGCAGGATGTCCCGGGCGGACGCCGCCGGCACGACGTCCCGGATCACGTCCTGCACACCGCGCACCGCCGCGTCGCCGAGCAGGCCCAGCACCGCCACCAGCACCAGCAGGGCCGGAAAGAGCGACAGCACCCCGTAGTAGGTCAGTGCCGCCGCCCAGTCGGTGACGTTGTCCTCCTGCGCCTCGCGCAGGGTCCGCCGCAGCACGGTGCCCCAGGCACTCCGGGGCAGCCGACCCGGACTGCCGGTCCGTCGCTCCTCGGCCATCCCGCTCTCCCTCGAACGGCGCCGCCCGGGACGGTGCGACCACCGCCGAACCGGGCTACCGGTCAACTACTCACGGTAGTCGCAACGGGAGGCCGCGTCGGTCCAACCGCCGTAGCCGGTGCGGTCGACCCACCACGGACCGGGCCCGTGCGGACTCGCGGGCTCACTTGCAGAGCAGCCGGCCCATCCGGCGTCCGGCGACGACCAGGCCGAGCGCGGTCACCCCGACCAGGTAGAGGACGTCGCCGAGCTCGCCCCAGCCGCCGCCCTGCACGGTGATGCCCCGGACCAGGTGCACCGCGCGGTAGAGCGGCGTCGCCTCGACCACCCAGCGCAGCACCGACGGGTACGCCTCGGCCGGCACGAACGTCCCGGAGAAGAGGAAGAGCGCGAACTGGGCCGAGCCCATCAGGTCGAAGTCCTGCCAACTGCGCATGAAGGTGGAGAGCGCCATGCCCAGCGCGCCGAACGCGAAGCCGACCAGTACGGCGGCCGGAAAGGCGACCAACGCCCGGATCCCACTGGTCAGGTCCAGCCCCACCATCACGGCCAGGAACGCCGCCGAATAGAGGCTGCCCCGGAGCATCGCCCAGCCCAGCTCGCCGAGGGCGATCTCGAACGGCTGCACCGGGGTGGCGAGGATCCCGTCGTACAGCTTCATGTACTTCATCTTGCCGAAGAAATTGAACGTCGTTTCCGCCAGCGCCCCGCTCATCGCCGAGGCGGCCAGCATCGCCGGTGCCACGAACGCCGCGTACGTCACCACGGTGCCGCTCGGCAGCGTCAGGTCGCCGACCAGCGCCCCCACCCCGACGCCGATGGAGAGCAGATAGAGCAACGGCTCGAAGAAGCCCGAGATCAGCACCACCCAGTACGCGGACTTCAGCGCCGCGACGTTGCGCTCGGCCACCGAGGCCGCGCGGCGGGGTGCGCCCTCGAAGCTGATCAGCCGAGGCAGGACGATGCTGACCACGGAAGCCTCTCTCTTCGGATCGGAACGGACGGGAACGGAGGGCGGTCGGCCGGCGGTGGCTCAGACCACCAGCCGGCGGCGGAACGCCGCGTGCGCCAGCCACCAGCCGACGGCGACCCAGGCGCCGAGGTAGAGCAGGTGACCGGGGATCGACCAGGCGGGCGCGACGCCGAGGGTGGCGGCCCGGCACAGGTCCACGCCGTGCCAGAGCGGCGACGCGTAGGCCAGCCAGCGCAGCACCACCGGCAGCGACTCGACCGGGAAGAAGACCCCGGCGAAGAGGGTCATCGGGATCACCGCGAACCGGAACAGCAGCGCCAGATAGCTGTCGCTGCGCACCGAGGAGCTGTAGGCGAAGACCGGTGCCGCCACCGCCGCCCCGATCAGCGCCACCAGCGGCAGGGTGGCCAGCGCCCACGGCGAGTGCAGCGCGCCGAACGCCGCCGCCACGAGCAGGAAGGAGAGGCTGCTGGTGAGCACCCGGAACAGCACGAAGCCGAGCTGCCCGCCGAGGATGTCGGCCACCCGCAGCGGTGTCGCCGCCTGGGCGAAGTAGATCTTGATCCACTCGAAGTTGCCCAGCACCGGCCAGGTCGACTCGCCGATCGCGACCTGGAGCGCGGTCGAGGCGATCAACCCCGGGACGAGGAAGTCCAGGTAGGGCACCCCGGCCACCGGCGCCTCGACGTACGCCCCGACGCCCACCCCGAAGCCGACCATGGTGAGCAGCGGCAGCAGGAACGACGAGAAGACGCCGGCCCGCCAGGTGCGGCGGTAGGCGACGAGGTTGTATTCGAGCACCGCCAGCGCGGGGAACCGCCCGACGAGTCCGGCCCGGGGGCGGGTCGCCGCCGTGGCCTCCAGGAGCGCCATCTCAGTCCACCAACGTCCGGCCGGTCAGGTGCAGGAAGACGTCCTCCAGGCTGCTGCGCCGGACCAGCACGCTGGCCGGGGTGAGCGCCCGGGCGTGCACCTCGGCCACGGCGGCGTCGCCGTCGGTGACGTAGAGCAGGATCCGGTCCGGCAGCACCTCGACCCGCTCGGCGAGCCCGTCCAGCTTGCCGGCGAAGGCCTCCTGGGTCTCACCGGCGAAGCGCAGCTCCACCACCTCGCGGGTCGAGTAGCGGTCGATCAGCGCGCGCGGCGAGCCCTCGGCGACGATCCGGCCGCCGTCCATCACCACCAGCCGGTCGCAGAGCTGCTCCGCCTCGTCCATGTAGTGGGTGGTCAGCACCAGCGTGACCCCCTGCTGCTTGAGCCGGAACAGCCGCTCCCAGACCAGGTGCCGGGCCTGCGGGTCCAGCCCGGTGGTCGGCTCGTCGAGCAGCACGATGTCGGGCTCGTTGACCAGCGCGCGGGCGATGGTCAACCGGCGTTTCATGCCGCCGGAGAGCGGCTCCACCTTGCTGCCCGCCCGCTCGGCGAGCTGCACGAAGTCGAGCAGCTCGGCGGCGCGCTCCCGGGCCACCCGGCGCGGGATGCCGAAGTAGCGCGCATAGGTGGTGAGGTTCTCCCGGACGGTCAGCTCCGGGTCGAGGTTGTCCAGCTGCGGGCAGACGCCGAGCCGGGACCGGATCGCCGGCCCGTCCCGCCGGGGATCCATCCCCATGATCCGCAGCTCGCCGCCGGTCGGCGGCGAGACACAGCCGACCATCCGCATCGTCGAACTCTTGCCGGCACCGTTGGGGCCGAGGAACCCGAACGCCTCCCCCGCCCGCACGTCGACGTCGATCCCATCGACGGCGGTGAAGTCTCCGAAGCGCTTGACCAACCCTCGCGCCTGGATGAGAATCCCGTCCTTAGCCACGGGCTCGACCATAACCGTCAGGTCCGACACGCCCCAGCGAGTTTCCGGGGCCGGCGGGCTCAGAGGTCGGGGTCGGTGCCGGACCGGGCCGCCGCCACCAGCCGGTCGGTCTCGGCCAGCACGGCGGGGTCGTCGACCGGCGTACCGGGGTCGTAGCGGACGGTCCAGGTCAGGCCGTCGACGCCGCGCACCTGCCGGGCCGCGATCCGCAGGCCGCCGTCGGGCAGCCGGTGATGTGCCGTGTACGCCACCGACCGGGTCACCCGGGCCCGCACCTGGTGCGGTACGTCACCCGGGTCGACCAGCAGGTAGGTGCGCACCGGCCCGTCGGCCACCACCCGGTAGTCGGTCCGCTCCTCGACCAGCTCGGCCGAGGTGACCGCCAGGTCCCGACCCGACCAGACCGCCTTGTGCACGCCGTGCCAGCCCAGCCGGGTGGCGTCCCCGGGCAGCCAGAGCCCACGGTCGGTGACCACCACGATCTCCTCGCCGTCACCCACCCGGGCCCAGTCGAGCACCCGCTCGCCGGACTCCAGCGGCGGCCGCTGATCGGCCGGCAGCTTCCGGCCACGGCGGAACAGGTTGAACGCCTCCACCGGCTACAGACCCCCCATCGCCTGCTCGCGCAGGGCTCGCGCGTGCTGCTCCAGGGAGAGCAGCTCACCGAAGAGCGCGAAGTATTCGTCCTTGTTGGCCGTCGGGTTGACCCGCTGCACCTTCGACTTCAGGTCCCGGATCCGGCTGGTCACCGAGCCCCACTCCAGCCGGGCCAGGGTGATCGAGACGTACCGGGGATCGGGGTCGGTGTCCAGCCGCAGCGGCTCCACGGCCAGCTCGCCGACGAGCGCGGCGGCGGCCAGGTCGTCGCAGGCGTCCCGGACCCGCTCGATCCAGACCGCGCCGGTGGTCGCCGCCGCCGCGCCGCCGGCCGACTCGATCGCGGCCCGCACCGCCCGGTGTACGGGGTGCAGGTAGACCTCGGCCGCGAGCGCGTCGAACATCGGGCCGGCCAGCACCGGCACCTGGAGGGCGAGCTTCAGCGCCTCCCGCTCCACCAGCGACTGCGGGTTGTCCACCACCGGCTCCACCGGTGCCGGCCGCTGCGGCGGGGTCGGCCCGGCCCCGTTGCCCCGACGGGACTGCCCGGCCCCCTGCCCGGCGGCGGCGGCCAGTACCGCCCGCTGCACCGGCTCGATCTCCATCCCGAGGTCACCGGCGAGCTTGCGGACGTACTCCGGACGCTTCTCCCGGTCCTTCAGCTTGGCCACCAGCGGCGCCGCCCGGCGCATCGCCTCCACCCGGCCGTCGACGGTGTCCAGGTCGTACCGGTTGAGCACCTGGCGCAGCGCGAAGTCGACCAGCGGCTCGCGGCGGGCGACCAGGTCCCGCACCGCCAGGTCGCCCTTTGCCAACCGCAGCTCGCACGGGTCCATGTTGTCCGGGCTGACCGCGATGAAGGTACGCCCGACGAACCGCTGGTCGTCCTCGAAGGCCCGCAGCGCCGCCTTCTGTCCGGCGGCGTCACCGTCGAAGGTGAAGATGATCTCGCCTGCCACCGCGTCGGTGTCCATCAGCAGCCGGCGGAGCACCGAGATGTGGTCCGCGCCGAACGCCGTGCCACAGGTCGCCACCGCCGTCGGTACGCCGGCCAGGTGGCACGCCATCACGTCGGTGTACCCCTCGACGATCACCGCCCGCCCCTGCCGGGCGATCTCCCGCTTCGCCTGCGAGATGCCGTAGAGCACGTGCGACTTCTTGTAGATCGGCGTCTCGGGCGTGTTCAGGTATTTCGGGCCGTCGTCGTCGTCGAAGAGCTTGCGGGCGCCGAAACCGATCACGTCGCCGGTCAGGTCCTTGATCGGCCAGAGCAGCCGGCGCCGGAACCGGTCGATCAGCGAGCCGGACCGCGCCTCCCGGGCCAGCCCGGCGGTGACCAGCTCCTGACCGGTGAAGCCCTTCTGCCGCAGGTGCTTGGTGAGCAGGTCCCAGGCGTCCGGGGCGAAGCCGCAGCCGTAGGTCTGCGCCGCCGCGCGGTCGAAGCCGCGCTGGGCCAGGAACTCCCGAGCCGCCCGGGCCCCGGCGGTGCCGAGCTGACCGGCGTAGAACTCGGCGGCGGCGGCGTGCGCGGCGACCAGCCGCTGCTTCTGCCCCTGCTGCGGCCGGATCGGCGCGGGGCCGGCCTCGATGTAGCGCAGTTGGATGTTGGCCCGGTCGGCGAGGCGCTCGACCGACTCGACGAAGGTCAGGTGCTCGGCGTCCATCAGGAACTTGATCGCGTCCCCGCCGGCCCCACAGCCGTGGCAGTTGCCGGTGAGGATGTTGTCTTCCAGCACGAACGCGTGGGTGCCTTCGACCACCGGGCAGAAGACCTCCTCCACCTCGCCGTGGTCCTCGACCCGCTCGACGGTCCAACCCCGGCGCTCGTACGCCTCGCGATGGGCGAGGAACCGCTCCCGGTGGGCGGAGATCAGGAAGAAGTCCTCCGGCAGGTCCGAACCCATCAGGGTCAGCCGGTAGACCGGCCCGGTGTAGCCCAGCTCCCCGTCGGGTCGGAGGTAGTCCTTGAAGCCGGTCCGGATGTACTCACGGATCCCGTAGCTGCCGACGCCGATCCTGGTGCAGAGGTCGCGGACGAACTCCAGGTGCTCCCGCGAGGTGGAGTCGAGCGAGATGCAGCCGTCGGCGGCGACGTCCCCGTCCGCCGCGAAATAGCCGGCCAGCCAGCCGAAAAGGTACGACAGCGATTCGTCGAGCGGCGGCAGGTCCGTCTTGAAGTATGCCGGCAGCCCGGACACGGCCAGCCCGTTCTCCCGCTGGTAGGTGTGACTGAGTGGGAACCACTTGAGCAGTTCCGTGTCCTTGTCGCCGTAGAGCATGGCGACACTCCCACCGCCGAACAGGGTCCCGTCGCCGAAGACGATGCCCCGAGCCACCCCGTACGGGGACGGGCGCAGTTCGTGTCCACCGTCACGGGTGGTCAGCGACCGTGGATAGGTGTAGGCCAGCCGGTCACCTGTCCGCAGCTGCTCCGTCACCCGCTCCAGGTGCCGCTTGCGGTCTCGCCCTGCCCGGACGAACCAGCGGTGGTTCGCCGTCGCCCGGACAACCTTCCTCTGCCCGTTGCGGCTCAGGTGCACCCGCAGGACGGGCTGCTCACCGAAGGAGTAGAAGGGCGCCTCGACCCACCGCCCCCCGGTGGTCAGCACCGAGTGGCTGCCACCGGCCAGGTCCCCGATCTCTCGTACGCCGGACCGGGTCAGCACCCGGGTGTCGCCGGCAAAACAGAAGTAGACGTTTCGGGCAGGTGCGACCGTGAACGACGGGGTCTTCTCGTCGTGGAACGGGCAGAGGCCCTTGAGGTTGCCACCGCCGGCCGACTTGAGCGTGACGGTCTCGGAGATGATGTCGGCGATCGAGGTGCGCTCCCGTACCAGCGCGATGTCCTCGTCGCGGATCCGCCCGGCCACCGCCTCACCCCCTCCGGGCTACATCCTGCCCTGCCGGGCTGACGTGCACGGTGAAGGGGTGGCGGTGCGACGCGGCTCAGCCGACGACGACCGCGGACTCCTCGGCCTCGACCTGCCGGTTCCAGTCGGGCTTGGCGGAGCGCCAGCTCTCGTCGTCGTCGCCGCGACGCCAGTAGCCGGAGATGGAGAGCCGCTCCTTCGGCACCCGGAGTTCGCCGCGGAGCATCCGGCGCAGCTCGCGGACGAAGTACGCCTCGCCGTGCACGAAGGCGTGCGGCTGGCCGGCCGGGAAGGTGGCCGCGCGTACCGCCTCGACCAGGGCCTCGCCGACGACCCGGCCGGCGCGGTGCACCCAGACGATCTCGGCGTCCGCCTCGGTGCCGAGGTGCTGCTCCTCGGCCGGGCCGTCGACCTCCAGGAAGACCCGGGCCGGGGCGGCGTACGGCAGCCGCTCCAGCGCCGCGCCGATCGCCGGCAGGGCGCTCTCGTCGCCGACCAGCAGGTGCCAGTCGGCCAGCGGATCCGGGGCGTACCCGCCGCCGGGGCCCCGGAACATCACCCGGTCGCCGGGGCGGGCCGCCGCGGCCCACGGACCGGCCAGCCCCTCGTCGCCGTGGTAGACGAAGTCCAGGGTCAGCTCCCGGGCCACCGCGTCCCAGGCCCGCACGGTGTAGGTGCGCAGCCGGGGCCACTGGTCGCGGGGCAGCTCGCGTTTGACCATGTCGAGGTCGAGCGGCACCGGATAGTCGACGCCGGCCGGCGGAAAGATCAACTTTACGTAGTGGTCGGTGTAGGTGTCGGCCGCGAACCCGGCCAGACCCTCCCCGCCGAGCACCACTCGGATCATGTGCGGCGTGAGCCACGCCGTGCGCAGTACGCTGGCGTACCTGACCCCGGTTCCGTTCGAACTTTCCGCCATTAGTTTAGGCTACCCTAAGTCTGGCCCCGGTGGCGCCCCGGGGCCGCCGATCCGCCCGGTGGAGACGTAGGCTGGCGGCACTCACCCCCTTGACCGGCCGGTCACCGACCACCACCCGGCTGTGGGGGCGGCCATTCGTCTGGGGAGAGGGTCATGGGCCAGGGCGTACACGTGCAGGAGCTGCCGGGCATCGGCAAGCGCTACGACATCGATCTCGGGCACGGCGGCACCCGCGTCTCGGTGGTGGTACGCCGGGACGGCACCCGTGACCTCTACGTCTTCACCTCCCGCTCGGACGAGCCCACCGCCGTGGTCGAACTCTCCGAGGAGCAGTCCCGCAAGGTCGGCGCCGTGCTCGGCGGGACCTTCTTCGCCTGACCCGCTCCGGCCTGCCGCCACCAGCCCTCCGCGCGACCTCCCCCAGCCCCGACCCCTCTGCGCCCCACCCCCCGCGCCTGACCTCCGCCCGCCCTTCGCCTGACGTCACCGGGGCCCCCGCCCGGCGCGACGACATCCGATTGGAGACCCCATGCACGCCGATCTGATCGGGTTCGGCGCGATCGTGCTGGTCGCCGGCCTGCTGGCCCGGGCCGGCCGCCGGGTCGGCCTGCCCAGCGTGCCGTTCTTCATGCTGACCGGCATCCTGCTCGGGCCGGCCACCCCCGGCCCGGTCTTGGTCGAGCATCCCGAGGACCTCGCCCTGCTCGCCGCCATCGGCCTGGTACTGCTGCTGTTCAACCTCGGCGTCGAGTTCCCGGTACGGCAGGTCTTCGGCAGCGGGAAGCGCCTCTTCATCGCCGCCGCCTGCTCGATCGGGCTGAACGTCGGGGCCGGGCTCGCGCTCGGCTTCACCCTCGGCTGGGGCACCCCCGAGGCGTTCGTGATCGCCGGGGCGCTCGGCATCTCCTCCTCGGCGATCGCCACCAAGCTCCTCATCGAGCTGCGCCGGCTGACCAACGCCGAGACCCCGGTCATCCTCGGCATCATCGTGATCGAGGACCTCTTCCTCGCCATCTATCTGGCCCTGCTCTCGCCGATCCTGGCCGGCGCCACCTCCCCGGGCGACATCGCGCTGCACATCGGGATGAGCTTCGGCTACCTGCTGCTGCTGGTGGCGGTGGCGAAGTGGGGCGCCCGGGCGATCGGCGCCGTGATCGGCGCCCGCGAGGACGAACTGCTCGCCATCGGGATGGTCGGGCTGGTGGTACTGGTCGCCGGGCTCTCGGCCGAGGTCGGCGTCTCCGACGCGATCGGCGCGCTCATGATCGGCCTCGTCGTCGCCCGGACCGCCGTACGGGAACGGGTGGAGCGACTCGTCCTGCCGCTGCGCGACGTCTTCGCCGCCGTCTTCTTCGTCGGCTTCGGGTTGAGCATCGACATCGGGGCGTTCGGCTCGGTGGCCGTACCGGTGGCGATCGCGGTCGGGGTGACGATCGTGGCGAACATCGGCTCCGGCCTGATCACCGGTTCGCTCTTCGGGTTCAACCAGCGGGGTGCGGCCAACGTCGGGCTGACCGTGCTGGGCCGGGGCGAGTTCTCGCTGATCCTGGCCACCCTGGCCCTCGGCGCCGGGCTCGACGACCGGATCGGGCCGTTCGTCGCGCTCTACGTCCTGATCCTCGCGGTGCTCAGCCCGATGTTCGCGGCGCAGTCCCGCTATCTTGCCCGGGTCATCCCGGACCAGCTCCTCCGGTCGCGCTGGCGCTACGTCCGCGAGGAGACCATGAGCACGGCCTGCACCCACCTGGACCGGATCCACATCACCGAGACCGACGGAGACGCCTGCCGGGAGTGCCTCGACGCCGGTGAGGAGTGGGTGCACCTGCGGATGTGCCTGACCTGCGGCGCGGTCGGCTGCTGCGACGAGTCGCCGGGCCGGCACGCGACCGCGCACTTCGAGCAGACCGGGCATCCGCTGATCCGCTCGATCGAGCCGCACGAGGACTGGCAGTACTGCTACGTCGACGGCGCGCTGGTCCGCGAGCCGATCGGCCCCCGGGAGCCGGTCGAGTCCTGAGCGGGTGAGGAGCGCACGTCACGTCACGGGTTGGCCTGGGCCGGCAGCAGGTGGCTCACCTGCGGCAGCCCCTCGGCGTGTTCCAGCGCGCGCAGCTCGGCGGCCTGGTCGGCCTTGGTCAGCCGGCCGCCGTGCTGCCGCAGGTGCTCGTCCCAGGAGGGCAGCTCGTAGACCTCCACGAAGAGGTCGGCCGACTCGCCCTCCCGGAACAGGCCCCAGCGCGACGCGCCGGTGCGCTGCCGGGCCGCCCGGACCTCCTGCATGGCCGCCACGAACCCCTCCCGCCGCTCCTCCCGGACCGTGTACGTCAGCACCACCATCACCGGCCCGACGCTCGGGTCGGGCTCGTGCACCAGTTCCAGGTCGGGCCAGTGCGTCGCCGGGTCCCGTTCCACCGCGCGCAGGTCCGGCAGCGGCCACATCTTCACGGTGAGCCCGCCGAGGAGCATCAGCAGCCCGGCGGCGACGTGCGCGAGGACCAGCCCCGCCGTGTCGGCGACGACGCCCCAGACGAGCGCGCCGATCGCCTGCCCTCCGGCGAAGACCACCTGGTAGACGGCGAGGCCGCGGGCGCGTACCCAGCCGGGGAGGAAGAGCTGCATCTCGGCGTTGAGGTTGGAGAGCACGGTCACCCAGGCCAGGCCGGCCGGCACCAGTGCGACCAGCACCACCGCCTCGACCGGTACCAGCGCCACCACCAGCATCGCCGCCCCGTAGGTCAGCCCGGCGACCAGCAGGAAGAGGTTCGGCGAGAACCTGCTCCGGACCCAGGGCAGCACCAGCCCGCCGGCCACCGCACCGGCGCCGAGCGCGGCCAGCAGGACGCCGTACCCGCCGGCGCCGAGCCCGAGCCGCTGGTTGGCGATCAGCGGCAGCAGCGCCCAGAGCGCACTACCGGGTACCAGGAAGAGCAGCGCCCGCAGCAGCAGCCGCTGCACGATCGGCGAGTGCCGGACGTACCGGCCGCCGGCCCGGAGCGCGGCGGTGAACCGCTCCGGCACCTCCACCGAACGTGAGGTGCCGGCCCGCCAGCGGAGCAGGGTGAACGCGAAGAAGAGGAAGGCCAGGGTGTTGAGGGCGAAAACCAGCGGTACGCCGGTCCAGGCGATCAGCAGGCCGGCCACCGCCGGGCCGACCGAGCGGGCCACGTTCACGCTGATCGAGCCGAGCCCGGAGGCGGACTGCAACAGGTTGCGCGGCACCAGGTCGGGGATGATCGCGGCCCAGGCCGGCAGGGTCAGCGCCTGCCCGACCCCGAAGGCGAAGGTGAGGGTGAGCAGCAGCGCCGGTGGCATCCGCCCGGTCGCGGTGAGCAGGGTCAGCGCCACCCCCACCGCGACGATGAAGAACTGCACGGCGATCAGCAGCCGCCGCCGGTCGAGGGTGTCGGCCAGGGCACCGGCCGGCAGCGCGAGCAGCAGGATCGGCAGGGCGCTGGCGGTCTGCACCAGGGAGACCAGGGTGGAGGCGTTCCGTTCGTCGATCAGCAGCCACTGGGCCCCGACGGTCTGCATCCAGGTGCCGATGTTGGCGACCAGCATCGCCACCCAGAGGCTGCGGTAGGTCGCCACCCGCAGCGGCGCCCACGCCGAGGGTGGCGGCTCGGCGGAGGCCGGCCCGGCGCTGACCATCGCCGGCGGGTTACCAACGCCCGTCGGCGCGGAGCACCCTCTGCCCGGAGACGTAGAGGTCGTCCCCGCCGAGCAGCAGCAGCCGGACGACCTCGGTCGCCACCTGCTCGGGCAGCGCGAAGATCGTGTCGAGGAACTCGGCGCCGACCCGCTCCTGGAGTCTGGTCGGCATCGGGCCGGGGTGGATCTCCATCACCTTGATGCTGTTCGTGCCCTGCGCCTCGGCCAGCGACTCGACCAGGCTGGTGCCGAAGCTCTTCGTCGCCCGATAGAGCGGAATGCCCGGCCGGGGCACGTCGGTGGCGAGCGCGCTGACGTAGACGATGTTGCCGTACCCCTGTTCGCGCATCCGCAGCAGCGCCTCGTGCAGCAGGTACGCCGTACCCAGCACGTTCACCTCGATCGCCCGGCGGATCGTCTCCGGGGAGAGTTCCTCCAGCCTGCCGCCGGCCCACATCGCGGCGCAGTGCGCCAGGCCGTCGATCGAGCCGTACCGGGCGACGATCTCCGCGAGGGCGTCCCGGACCTGCTCGCTGCGGGACATGTCGCAGACGATGCCGTCGCAGCCCAGCTCGTCACGGGCCTGGGACACCTCGTCCGGGACGTTGCCGAGGATCACGACCCGGTGGTCGGCGGCGAGGATCCGGGCGACCTCCTTCCCGAGCCCGCTGGTGCCGCCGTCCACCACGAATGTCCTGGAGTCCATGCCCACTCCACCTCCTCGTCGAGACGCGGTCCTATCAAGGAGGGTTCCACCTGTGGCGCGGGCGTGCGGCCATGATCGGGTAATCCGGGCGGGCGTACGGCCACGGCCGGCCGCCCCGGACCGGCCGATTCGGGACGGCCCGATGCTCGGGACCCGATTCGGGACAGCGGGTGCGTGACCGACCTCCGGCCAGGCTTCCGGCAGCGGGGTGGTACCCGGTGGCCGACCGCGCCGCCCCCGATCGGCCCGCCGGCAAGCGGCGCCGGAGCCGGTGTGCGCATCCGCCCGTCTCGATGCGACAGCCCGGTGTCATCTGGGGTTTCGCGACGGTGCTTGCCCCGTTAATCCGGAGGATCCAGGGTTACCGGCCATGCAGAAGATCAATCGCCGCATCTTCGTCCTGGGTGGACTCGGTGCCGTCGGCACGGTCGCGCTGCCGCTGCGGGGTGCCGTGGCCGCGACCCCCTACCCGTTCAAGCTGGGCGTCGCCTCCGGTGAACCAGCACCGGACAGCGTCGTACTCTGGACCCGGCTCGCCCCGTCGCCGCTGAACGCCGACGGACAGGGCGGGATGGCCAACGCGGACGTCACCGTCGAGTGGCAGGTGTCGGCCGACGAGCGGTTCGGCTCGCTGGTCGCCGCCGGCTCGGTCGCCGCGCGATACGTCGACGCGCACTCGGTACACGTGGTCGCCGGTGGTCTCGCCCCGGACGCCGACTACTTCTACCGGTTCCGGGCCCAGGGACACATCTCGCCGGTGGGGCGTACCCGGACCGCGCCGGCGGCCGGCAGCTTCGGCCGGGACCTGGTGATGACCTTCGCCTCCTGCGCGCACTACGAGTCCGGCTACTACACCGCCTACCGGCGGATGGCCGAGGAGAACCCGGGGCTGGTACTGCACCTCGGCGACTACCTCTACGAGGACGCCACCACCACCGGCTCGGTACGCGAACACGTCGGCGCCGAGATCGTCTCGCTGGCCGACTACCGCCGCCGGTACGCCCAGTACAAGTCCGATCCGGACCTCCAGGCGGCGCACGCGGCCGCGCCGTGGCTGCTGGTGCCGGACGACCACGAGGTGGAGAACAACTACGCCGGCACGGTACGGGAGAACAACTCCCCGGCGCTGACCGCCGCACAGTGGACCGCCCGGCGTACCGCCGCCTACCGGGCGTACTACGAGAACCTGCCGCTGCGGCCCAGCTCGGCGCCGTCCGGCAACAGCATCGGGCTGTACCGGCGGATCCGCTGGGGGCAGCTCGCCACCTTCCACATGCTCGACACCCGGCAGTACCGGGACGACCAGGCCTGCGGGGACGGTCGCAAGGTCTGCGCCGACGCCGACCTGCCCGGCCGTACCCTCACCGGCGCCGCCCAGGAGGCCTGGCTCCTCGACGGCCTGGGCCAGCGGCTCGGCACCTGGGACATCATGGGTCAGCAGGTCTTCTTCGCCCGGCAGCTCGACGCGGCCGGGGCGGCGAACATGGACTCCTGGGACGGCTACCGCGCCTCCCGGTCCCGGATCCAGCAGGGCTGGACCCAGCGCGGCGTACGCAACCCGCTGGTGCTGACCGGCGACGTGCACCAGGCCTGGGCCAACGACCTCAAGGCCGACTACGCCAACCCGGGTTCGGCGATGATCGGCACCGAACTGGTCTGCACCTCGATCTCGTCCGGCGGCAACGGCTCCGCCGACACGGCGATCCCGAACGGGAGCGTGAACCCGCACATCAGGTTCTTCTCCAACCGGCGCGGCTACGTGCGTACCACCATCGGCCGGACCCAGCTCCGGGCCGACTTCCGGGCGGTGGCCAGCGTCACCGAGCACGGTGCCCCGGTCTCCACCGTCGGTTCGTTCGTCATCGCCGAGGGCCGCCCCGGCCTCCAGGCCGGCTGAGAGGAAGTACCTCCGTTGAACCCCGTCATCTCGCTGCTCGTCACCTCCCTGCTGACCGTGCCGGCGCCGGCCGTCCCGACGACGTCGCCCACGCCGGGACCGGCGACGTCGCCCAGCCCGGCGCCGGCGACACCGCCCAGCCCGGTCGCCCCGACCGCCCCGACCCCCTCCCCGACCGGCGCCGTGACTCCGATCCCCACCGGCGCCGCGCCCTCCGGCGGTACCCCGACTCCGAGGCCGACCATTACGGCCGGGCCGGCGCCGACCGGCCGGGCGGTCCCGGCCCCGGCCCCGGCCGAAATGGCCGTCGCCGCCGCGCCGGTCACCTGGACCACGGCGAACAGCACCGCCAGCGGCGACCAGGACGTGCCGGCGATCGCCGCCAACCGCAACGGCCGGGTCGCGGTGGTCTGGGAGGACGACCGCGACGCGACCGCGCCCGAAGACGACGCGCACTCCGAGATCTACCTGCGGGTGTTCGACAACGGCACCCCGGTCTACGAGCTGAAGCTCTCCGCCGGTGGCACCTCCGGGACGAACTGGAAGCACGTCACCCCGGACGTCGGCATCGACGACCGGGGCAACGCGGTGGTCGTCTGGGCGGACGACCCGGACGGCAACGGCTTCTACAACGTGCCGTACCGGGTGGTCTCGCCGACCGGCAGCGTGCTCGCCTCGGGCCGGGCCAACGCCTCCGCCGACGGCCAGCAGCTCCATCCGAAGGTGGCGGTGGACCCCGACGGCGTACCGAACAGCAGCACGGCGGTCGGCTTCAGCGTGGTGTGGGAGGACGTCCAGGGCACCGGGCCGGCGACCGTCCGGGTCGCCGGTTACACCGGCAACACCAGCAAGGCGTACGAGGTGCCGGCCAGCCAGTCGACCGGCGAGCACCACCGGCCGGACGTGGCGGTCTCGTCCTCGGGTGACGCGCTGGTGGTCTGGGACGAGGACGGTGACGCGAACGGGTCGTACAACGTCGGCCTGGCCCGGTTCGCCCGGTCGAACGGCGCGGTGAACCTCTCCCGCCGGATCGCCAACTCGGCCAGCGGCGGGCAGCAGCGCCGGCCCGCGATCGCGGCCAACTTCACCGGCGACTTCGCCGTGGCCTGGGAGTCCGACCACACCGGTGCGGCCGGGGTTTGGCTGCGCTCGTTCAGCAGCGCGGCGGCGGCCCGGCACGACGACGTCGAGGTCTCCACCGGCGCCGGTGCGGTCGCGCCGAGCGTCGGGATCGACGACCAGGCCAACGCGGTGGTGGGCTGGACGGTGGCGACCGCCGCCCAGGACGTCGCGGCCCGGGGCTTCAACCCGGACGGTACGGGGACCGGCCGGCTGCCCGGTCAGGTGCTCGGGCAGACCACCACCGGCCGGCAGGAGCAGATCGCGCTCACCTCGTCCCCCTGGGGTGAGGTCAGCGTCTGCTACACCGACGACAACGACGGCAACTCGTTCGACCAGGTCATCCTCGGGGTGGACGGCTCCAACTCGGACTGGTAGGCGGATGCCCGGTCGCCGGTCAGGGGTCGCACAACCGCCCGTGCCAGGCGACCGCCGCCGGGTCGGTGAGCGAGGCGACCTGGTCGACCACCACCCGGAGTCGGGTGCGGTCGTCCGGCGCCGCCTTCCACAGTGGTGCGAAGACCGGGTCGAGCACCTCCGGCGCCCGGCTCAGCAGCGCCGCCACCAGTTCGGCGAGGATCTCCCGCTGGTGCTCGTACCAGTCCTGCGCGCCGGGGCGGCGCATCACGTACCGCAGCGCCATCCCCTTCAGCAGCGCGCACTCGGCGCGGATCCGTCGGGGTACCACCAGTTCGGCGGCGTACCGGCGCAGCGGGCCGGTGCCGTGCCGCCGTTCGGTGGCCTCGACGGCCGCCGCGACGAAGCGCCCGGTCAGCAGGCTGGTGCTCGCCTTCAGCGCGGCCAGGGCCCGGTGGCTGCCGTCGTAGTCGTAGAGCGGGGCGAGCACCGGGTCGGCGAGCAGTCCGGCCAGCACCTCGGCGAGGTCGTCCGCCGACTCGGTCGAGTACCGCCCGGCGACGTCGGCGCAGAGCGCGGCCCGCTCGTCGGGGTCGGCCCGCAACTGTGCCAGCCGGAGTCGCAGGTAGCCGCCGTGGATGCCGTCCTCGACGTCGTGCACCGAGTACGCCACGTCGTCGGCCCAGTCCATCACCTGCGCCTCCAGGCAGCGGACGTCGCCGTCCGGGGCGCCCCGGCGCAGCCAGCCGAAGGTGTCGGCGTCGTCGGCGTACACCCCGAACTTGCGCTCGCCGGGCCGGCGCTGCCAGGGGTATTTGCAGGTGGCGTCGAGGGCGGCCCGGGTCAGGTTGAGTCCGGCGGAGGTGCCGTCCGGGCCGTACACCTTGGCTTCCAGCCGGGTCAGCACCCGCAGCGTCTGTGCGTTGCCCTCGAAGCCGCCGCAGTCGGCGGCGAGGACGTCGAGCGCGGCCTCGCCGTTGTGCCCGAACGGCGGGTGCCCGAGGTCGTGCGCGAGCCCGGCCACGTCCACGATGTCCGGGTCGCAGCCGAGCCGGCCGCCCATCTCGCGGGCGATCTGGGCCACCTCCAGCGAGTGGGTGAGCCGGGTCCGGAGGAAGTCGTCGGTGCCGGCGGTGTGCACCTGGGTCTTGGCGGCCAGCCGCCGGAACGCCGCCGAGTGCAACACCCGGGCCCGGTCCCGCTGGTACGGGCTCCGCCCGTAGCCGCTGTCCTTCGCCGGTTCGGCCACCCGGCGCTCCGCGTCAGGTTGGCTGACCACGCCACCGATCTTCACCCGGCCGCCCCCGGCTCCGTCAACTCCGCCGGGCGAGTACGCAGAACTCGTTGCCCTCCGGGTCGGCCAGCACGATCCAGGTGTCGTCCGCCGACTGCCCGACGTCGACGTGCCGGGCACCCATGTCGACCAGCCGCTCGACCTCGGCCTCCTGGTCGGTCGGGCGCAGGTCGATGTGCAGCCGGTTCTTCGTCTCCTTGCCCTCCGGCACCGGTACGAAGATCAGGCCGGGCAGCGTGTCGGGTGTCCGGCGGATCTCCACCTCGTCCGGCAACTCGGCGACGATCTGGTAGCCGAGCGCCTCGGCCCACCAGCGCGCGAGCCGAGCCGGATCGGCGGCATCGACCACCAGGTTCTCCCACACGATGCCCATGGGCCACACCTCCGTCACGAGGGAAACGAAGTTCGCGTGTCGCTCAGGTTACGCCCGGGTTCCCGAGTCGGGCGCGCCAACGAAGCCCCGACACACCACGCGGTTGACCTGGCGATCCGTACGCAACCGCCAAACAGCCGAGAGTTGCCGGACGATTGCCGATGGTCATGGGACGGCGTCGGGACTTCGCTCGGTGTAGCGTGCCGGAGTCGGAAGGTTACCGGGCGGGGGACCACCGACCCCGGCGGCGGTCGGCGAGCAGCGGGTGGCGCTCCACCGGGGGCGGCCGGCCGACCCGGGCGGCGCGGACCGCGTCTCATGACGACGTGGCAGCACCGTCGGAGGGCACCCGGCGACGTCGAGCGGCAACGAGGCCACAGGCGACGAGCGACGGCACCGAGCAAAGTCCAGCGGCACGGACCAACGCCCAAGGAGAGTCACCAGTGAACACTGATGCCGCCCTGCTGGCCGAACTGCACCGGCTGCGACGCGCGGTACCGGAGATATCGGGTGCCATACTCGCCGCCGTGGACGGGCTGCTGGTCGTCAGCGACCTGCCCGACACCGATCCGCACCACATCGCCGCCCTCTCCGCGGCGGGGCTCGGGATCGGGAGCCGCTTCGCCGACCTGGTCGGGCACGGGTCGCTGCACGAGGCCGTGGTCCGGGGCGCGGAGGGCTCGGTCGTCGTCTATCCGGCCGGTGCGGACGCGATCCTCACCACCGTGGTCCGGCCGGAGACCGACCTGCTCCGGCTGCACGCCGAGGCCCGGCCGACCGCCCAGCGACTCGGTGCGCTCTGGGACGCCGTACGGCAGCCGACGGTGGCGACGGCGATCCCGCCGGCCACCGACCCGGACGCACCGCTGGCCACCCGTACTCCGATGGCCGCCCTCCCGGCCGGCCTCTGGTCCTCCTCCGGCGACCGGCGCTTCCCCGGCCGGCAGTGACCGGCACGGCGCCGGGGCCGCACCCCGGCCCGTCCGGCGGCGTCACGTGCCGGGCGTCGTTCGGTTTGGCGGTCGCCCGCTGACCGCGACCGGTCGTCGGCCCGGTACCGGTGGTGAACGGCGTTGGCCAGCACCGGTACCGGGCGACGCGTACGGGACGGGATCGGAGGGTCAGCGGCTGTCGGAGCCGGTGGACTCGATCACCGCGCGGCCGGCCTCCAGCCGGGCCACCGGGACCCGGAACGGTGAGCAGGAGACGTAGTCCAGCCCCACCTCGTGGAAGAAGTGCACCGATTCGGGGTCGCCGCCGTGCTCGCCGCAGACGCCGAGCTTGAGGCCGGGGCGGGCCGCCCGGCCCTCGTCGGTGGCGATCCGGACCAGCCGGCCGACCCCGTCGGCGTCGATCGACTCGAACGGCGAGATGCCGAAGATGCCCAGCTCCAGGTAGCGCCAGAAGAAGGCACCCTCCACGTCGTCGCGGGAGAAGCCCCAGCCCATCTGGGTCAGGTCGTTGGTGCCGAAGGAGAAGAACTCGGCGGCCTCGGCGATCTGCCCGGCGGTCAGCGCCGCCCGGGGTACCTCGATCATGGTGCCGATCAACACCTCGACGGCGTGTTCCCGGGTCACCTCCGCGATGATCTTTTCGGCCTCGGCGCGTACCGTCTCCAGCTCCTGGACCGCGCCGACCAGCGGGACCATGATCTCGGGCTTCGGGTTGCCGCCGGCCCTGGCGCACTCCACGGCCGCCTCGACGATCGCCCGCACCTGCATGGCGAAGAGGCCCGGGATGACCAGGCCGAGTCGCACCCCGCGCAGGCCCAGCATCGGGTTCTGTTCGTGCATCCGGCGTACCGCGTTGAGCAGGGCCTCGTCCCGGGCGGCGTCCTCGCCGCGCTCGTGCGCGACCGCGACGTGCACGGCCAGTTCCTCCAGCGAGGGGAGGAACTCGTGCAGCGGCGGGTCGATCAGCCGGACGGTGACCGGCTGGCCGTCCATCGCCCGGAAGACCTCGCCGAAGTCGGCCCGCTGCAACGGCAGCAGTTCGGCCAGCGCGGCCTGCCGCTCGTCGTCGCTGCGGGCCAGGATCAGCCGCTCGACCAGCGCGCGGCGGTCACCGAGGAACATGTGCTCGGTGCGGCACAGGCCGATCCCCTCGGCCCCGAACCGCCGGGCCCGGGCCGCGTCCTCGCCGGTGTCGGCGTTCGCCCGGACGCCCAGCCGCCGCTTGGCGTCGGCGTGCGTCATGATCCGGTGTACGGCGGCCACCAGCGGATCGTCCGTGGTCGCACCGTCCACGCTGCCCTCGAAGTAGCGCACCACCTCGGAGGGCCAGACCGGCACCTCGCCGAGGTAGACCTTGCCGGTGGTGCCGTCGATGGAGACGACGTCGCCCTCGGAAATCGTCTGGCCGTCCACAATGAACCGGCGTTGCCGGACGTCGACGTCGAGCGAGTCGGCGCCGCAGACGCAGGTCTTGCCCATTCCCCGGGCGACCACGGCGGCGTGGCTGGTCTTGCCGCCGCGCGAGGTGAGGATGCCGCGCGAGGCGATCATGCCGGGCAGGTCGTCCGGGTTGGTCTCCCGGCGGACCAGGATGACGTCCTCGCCGGCGTCGGCGAGTTCGACCGCCCGGCTCCCCTCGAAGACCACCTTGCCGACCGCGGCGCCCGGCGAGGCGCCGATGCCGGTGGCCAGCGGGGTCGGGTCGGCGTCGAGCCTGAACCGGGGGAACATCAGCTGGGCGAGCTGTGCGCCGTTGACCCGGTGCAGCGCCTCGTCCAGGTCGATCAGGCCCTCGTCGACGAGCTGGGCGGCGATCACGAACGCGGCGGCGGCGGTGCGCTTGCCGACCCGGGTCTGCAACATCCACAGTTTGCCGCGCTCGATGGTGAACTCGATGTCGCAGAGGTCGCGGTAGTGCTCCTCCAGCCGGGCCATGATGGCCAGCAGTTCGTCGTACGCCGGCTTGTTCAGCTCTTCGAGCTGTTGCAGCGGGACGGTGTTGCGGATCCCGGCCACCACGTCCTCGCCCTGGGCGTTGGCCAGGTAGTCGCCGTAAATCCCCTGCGCGCCGCTGGCCGGGTCGCGGGTGAACGCCACTCCGGTGCCGGAGTCCGGCCCGAGGTTGCCGAAGACCATCGCCACGACGTTGACGGCGGTGCCGAGGTCGGCGGGGATCCGCTCCTGCCGCCGGTAGAGCACGGCCCGTTCGGCGTTCCACGAGTCGAAGACCGCGTTGATGGCGAGTCGGAGCTGCTCCCGGGGCTGTTGCGGGAAGTCCCGCCCGGTGTGCTTCCTGAAGATCGTCTTGTACGCGTCGACCAGCGCCCGCAGGTCGTCCGCGTCGAGGTCGAGGTCGTTCTCGGTACCCTTGGCCCGCTTGGCGTCGTCGAGGGCGTGCTCGAAATCCTCGCCGGGTACGTCGCAGACCGTCTTGCCGAACATCTGGATCAGCCGGCGGTAGGAGTCCCAGGCGAAGCGCTCGTTCCCGCCGGCCTGGGCGGCGAGGCCGGTCACGCTGGCGTCGTTGAGCCCGACGTTCAGCACCGTCTCCATCATCCCGGGCATGGAGAACTTGGCTCCGGAGCGGACCGAGACCAGCAGCGGATCGGCCGGGTCGCCCAGCCGCTTGCCCATCCCGTCCTCCAGCGCGGACAGGTGCGCGTCGATCTCGTCGGCCAGCCCGTCGGGTTGGCTCCCGGTGGCGAGGTACGCCTGGCAGGCCTCGGTGCTGATGGTGAAGCCCGGTGGAACCGGCAGCCCGAGGTTGGTCATCTCGGCCAGGTTCGCGCCCTTGCCACCGAGCAGGTCCTTCAGGTCCTTGTTGCCCTCGGTGAAGTCGTAAACGTACTTGTGTCCCGCCGTCTGCTGCGCTGTCAACGGACCCTCCCACGTGCGCCGTTCGACACTGAACGAAGGTTTAGCCGCTCTCTACGTACCCAGGGGACGGTTGCCCGTACCAGCGGGAATCGCCGGCTACTGGTGGGCGAAGGCTAAGGGACCGACGGGCGGCTTGGGACCGTTCGGTGACAATCCGCACAGTTGCGAGGGCTGTACGTGTTCGCGAGGTTGTGTGGGAACGATCCCATGAGCAAGATCAGTCAGCCGGAAGAAATCGGGCCGCCTCGGCGTTGGGCTGGATCGACCAGGTGCCACGGAAAGGGTCGTACCACAGGGTGACCAACCCTTGACACGCGGCCATTTCGTACGTACGTTTCATGAGATTTGCCCGGAAATCACCTGCGGCTCCCCCCGGAGAGATCTGCCGTGCGACCTACCACCTTTCAGTCCCGGTCCACCCGCACCCCGGCCGACACCCCGCCCCGACTGACCGACGTGCTCCCCGCCCCTGCCCGGGTCGAGCCGGCCGCCGGGGTGGAGTTCATCCTGACCCCCGGCACGACGATCCGGACCACCCCCGGCCCCGAGGCGAGCGCCGTCGGCCGACACCTGGCGGAGCTGCTGCGCCGCCCCACCGGCTATCCGCTGCCCGTGGTCACCGCCGGCCAGGCCGACGGGCCCGGCGGGATCTCCCTGCTGCTCACCGGCGACGACGGATCGACCGGCCGCTCCCGGAAGCCGCAGCCCGGCGGCGCCGGCTCGGCCGAGGGCTACCACCTGGAGATCAACTCCTCCGGCGTGGTGGCCCGGGCCAGCACCGCCGCCGGCCTCTTCTACGCGGTGCAGACGCTGCGGCAACTGCTGCCGCCCAAGATCGAGTCCGCCCGCCGGCAGCCCGGCCCGTGGGCGATCCCCGGCGGCACCATCGACGACCAGCCCCGGTTCGGCTACCGGGGCGCGATGCTCGACGTGGCCCGGCACTTCTTCGCCGTACCGCACGTGCTGCGCTTCGTCGACCACCTGGCCCGGTACAAGCTCAACCACCTGCACCTGCACCTCACCGACGACCAGGGCTGGCGGATCGCCGTCGACTCCTGGCCCCGACTCGCCAGCATCGGCGGATCCACCGAGGTGGACGGCGGCCCCGGCGGCTACTACACCAAGGAGCAATACGCCGAGATCGTCGCGTACGCGGCCGCCCGGCACATCACCGTCGTACCCGAGATCGACCTGCCCGGGCACACCAACGCGGCACTGAACGCGTACGCCGAACTCGCCCCGGACGGCGTCGCGCCACCGGAGTACACCGGCACCGACGTCGGGTTCAGCGCGGTCGCCGTCGACAACGAGCGGACCTACCGGTTCATCGACGACGTACTCGGCGAGGTCGCCGCGCTCACCCCCGGCCGCTACCTGCACGTCGGCGGCGACGAGGCGTTCACCCTGGACCGGGCCGCCTACACCCGGTTCATGAACCGGGTCCAGCGGATCGTCACCGGGCACGGCAAGCGGGTGCTCGGCTGGCACCAGCTCGCCGTCGCCGAGCACAGCGCCGGCCGGGTCGTCCAGTACTGGGGCACCGCGACCGAGGATCCGACGGTGGCGGCAGCGGTCCGGGACGGCGCGAAGCTGCTGCTCTCCCCCGGCAACCGCAGCTACCTCGACATGAAGTACTCGGCGACCACCCCGCTGGGCAAGGACTGGGCCGGACTGGTCGAGGTCCGCGACGCGTACGACTGGGATCCCGGCGACTACCTGGCCGGAGTACCGGCCGAGGCGGTGCTCGGGGTGGAGGCGCCGCTCTGGACGGAGACGATCCGGACGGTCGGCGACATCGAGTTCATGACCTTCCCCCGGCTGCCGGCCATCGCCGAGCTGGGCTGGTCGCCGGCACGGGCCCGGGACTGGGCGGACTTCCGGCTGCGGCTGGCCGGCCAGGGCGTGCGCTGGAGCACGGCCGGGATCACCTTCCACCGCTCGCCCGACGTGCCGTGGGCGGGCGCTCCGGTCGTACCCGAGCCCCGGCCCGCCGGATCGACGGCGCGCGGCGGCGCGGCGGCGCCGGCCGGAGACGCGCCGCCGCCCGCCGACGACCAGCCGGTGCCGATCGCCTGACCGGCTCGGTCGGTCGCCTGCTCGTGCTCGGTCGGGGGTGGGCGCAGACGGGGCAGCTCGACAGTCCCGGAACCGATGACCGGAACCGATGACATGTCGGGACCACGGTCGAACTGCCCGGCGGTCTTGCCGGCCCCGCGCGCGGTGCGGCGGCGCTCAGCCGCCGGAGTCGGCGAGTTCCGCGCCGGCCGGCACCTCGGCGCTGTCCCGGTCGGCCAGCCAGCCGTCCGGCAGGAAGACCTTGCCCGGCGAGTTCGTCCGGCCCCGGGGCTGGCCGAGCGTCTCCAGCGGAAACGGCTCGGCCGGGTCGAGCTTGCCGAGCAGGTCGTCCAGCTCAGCCAGGCTGTTCACCATCGCCAGGGCCCGGCGCAGCTCGCCGCCGACCGGGAAACCCTTCAGATACCAGGCGACGTGCTTGCGGAAGTCGACACAGCCGTCCCGCTCCGCGGTGTCGGGCCGGTCGCCTCCGGCGAACCACTCGACCAGCAGCTCGGCGTGCCGGCGCATGGTCGCCGCGACCTCGCCGAGGGCCGGCAGCCGGCGTACCGGGCGGCCGTCGAAGGCCGCCGCCAGGTCCGCGAAGAGCCAGGGCCGGCCGAGGCAACCACGACCGACCACCACACCGTCCGCCCCGGTGTGCGCGACCATCCGCAGCGCGTCGTCGCCCTCCCAGATGTCGCCGTTGCCGAGTACCGGCACGTCCAGCGCCTGCTTCAGGGTGCCGATCGCGTCCCAGTCCGCCGTACCGGAGTACCGCTGCGCGGCCGTACGCCCGTGCAGCGCGACCGCCGCCACCCCGGCCTCCTGGGCGGCGAGCCCCGCCTCCACGTACGTCAGGTGGTCGTCGTCGATGCCCTTGCGCATCTTGACCGTCACCGGCACCCCGGCCGGGGCGGCCGCCTCGACCGCCGCCCGGACGATCCGGGCGAAGAGCCGGCGCCGCCACGGCAGCGCGGCCCCACCGCCCTTGCGGGTGACCTTCGGCACCGGGCAGCCGAAGTTCAGGTCCACGTGGTCGGCGAGGTCCTCCTCGACCACCATCCGGACCGCCGCCGCCGTCACCTCCGGGTCGATCCCGTAGAGCTGGAGGCTGCGCGGCCGCTCGTCGCCACCGAACGCCACCATCCGGAGCGTCTTCGGGTTCCGCTCGACCAGCGCCCGGGTGGTGACCATCTCGCAGACGTAGAGGCCACCGCCCTGTTCCCGACAGAGACGCCGGAAGGCGACATTCGTGATCCCGGCCATCGGGGCGAGCACCACCGGCGGCCAGACCGGATGCCCGCCCAGCTTCAGCGGGCGGGCAGCGGCCGGTGGCGCGAGGTCGGTCGTGGTCACGCGTTCGAGCATGGCACGTCCGTGCGGGACCCCGGTGACCAGGCGGGCCGGGCCGGCCGGACCCCGCCGGGTCAGCAGCCGGGCAGGCGCTCGAGCAGGTACTGCTCGACCCGGTCCAGGCCGACCCGCTCCTGGGTCATGCTGTCCCGGTTACGAACGGTGACGGCGTTGTCGTCCAGGGTGTCGAAGTCGACGGTGACGCAGAACGGGGTACCGATCTCGTCCTGCCGACGGTAGCGACGGCCGATCGCCTGCGAGTCGTCGAACTCGACCACCCAACGCTTGCGCAGCGCGGCGGCCAGGTCCTTCGCCTTCGGCGAGAGCGAGGGGTTGCGGGAGAGCGGCAGCACGGCCACCTTCACCGGGGAGAGCCGGGGGTCGAGGCGGAGCACGGTGCGCTTGTCGACCCCGCCCTTGGTGTTCGGCGCCTCGTCCTCGTCGTACGCCTCCAGCAGGAAGGCGAGCACCGCCCGGGTCAGCCCGGCGGCCGGCTCGATCACGTACGGCACCCAACGCTGCTGCTTCTCCTGGTCGAAGTAGGACAGGTCGACGCCGGAGTGCTTGCTGTGCGTGGAGAGGTCGAAGTCGGTGCGGTTGGCGATGCCCTCCAGCTCGGAGAACTCGGTGCCACCGAACCGGAACCGGTACTCGATGTCCACGGTCCGCTTCGAGTAGTGCGAGAGCTTCTCCTGCGGGTGCTCCAGGAAGCGCAGGTTCTCCTCGGAGAGACCGAGGTCGATATACCAGTTCCAGCGCTCGCGCAGCCAGTACTCGTGCCATTCCTCGTCGGTGCCCGGCTCGACGAAGAACTCCATCTCCATCTGCTCGAACTCCCGGGTCCGGAAGATGAAGTTGCCCGGGGTGATCTCGTTGCGGAACGACTTGCCGACCTGGGCGATGCCGAACGGCGGCTTCTTCCGGGCCGAGGCGGCCACGTTGTTGTAGTTGACGAAGATGCCCTGCGCGGTCTCCGGCCGGAGGTAGTGCAGGCCCTCCTCGCTCTCCACCGGGCCGAGGTAGGTCTTCATCAGGCCGTTGAACATCCGCGGCTCGGTGAAGGTGCCCTTGTTGCCGCAGTTCGGGCAGTTCAGCTCGGCCAGCGAGGCCGGCGGGTTGCCGTGCTTCTCCGCGTACGCCTCTTCGAGGTGGTCGGCCCGGAACCGCTTGTGGCAGGACTGGCACTCGGTCAGCGGGTCGACGAAGGCGTCCAGGTGGCCGGAGGCGGCCCAGACGTCCCGGGCGAGGATCACCGCCGAGTCGAGGCCGACGATGTCGTCCCGCTGCTGCACCATGGCCCGCCACCACTGGCGGCGGACGTTCTCCTTCAACTCCACGCCGAGCGGGCCGTAGTCCCAGGCCGACCGGGTGCCCCCGTAGATCTCGCTGGACGGGAAGACGAAGCCTCGGCGCTTCGCGAGACTGACGACGGCGTCGATACGGTCGGCTGGCATGGCTACCTCCTACACCGGCTGGCGGCCGGCGGGGACTTCTTCGGGACGGTCAGGGAAACAGGCGGACAGGGACGGCACTCGGACCTGGATCGGGCGGTACTCCGCACAACGGTACGGTCGCCTGCGGCCCGAGCCCAGCAGATTACTCCACCTCGGCGGCCGTACCGCCGCCGCCCGGCGGGCCGGCACGGTTCATCCGATGTCGCGTCATCCGATGTCGCGTCATCTGATGTCGCAGACCCGCAATCCGCCGGTGGTCTGGTCCTGGTCCAGCAGGGCCTGGAGGTTGTCCTGTCCCCCGCCGGCATAGGTGACGTCCACCGGCACGCTCAACTCGCTGGTCAACGACACGTCGCCGATCCGGAACGAGTCGATCTCCGGCTCGGCGCTGACCCGGCGCTCGAACTCGGCCGGCGACTCCCGCTGCCGGGCGGAGTCGCAGAGCAGGTCGTACGCCTTGCGGAAGTCCCCGTCGTCGAGCGCGTCGAAGTAGTCGGTCACCACCGTCCTGGCCTGCTCGTTCAACGCCTGCGAGCCGGAGATCAACAGGCCGACCAGGGCCGCTCCGCCACCGCCGCAGAAGAGGACGACGGCGAGGGCGGCCACCCCGAGCCCCAGCCACAACCGCGCCCCACGCCCCTCGCTGGGCGGCGCGGCGAAGAGCGGCTCCGCACCGGGGCCCGGCGGCGGCGCCGGCACACTCGGCGGCGGACCGTATCCGGCGGGTGGCGGACCATATCCGGCGGTCGGCACCGGCCCGTACCCGCCGGGCGGCGGCGGACCGTACCCGGCGGGTGGCGGGCCATATCCGGGCGGCGGACCGTATCCGGCGGGCGGCGATGGCGGGCCGGGCTGCGGGGCGGCGCCACCGGGTGGGGCCGGGTCGTCGGCCCGGACGGGCTCGGGTGGGGACGACGGCCCGCCGGGCGGTCCGGGAACGGTCATGGGGCAAGGGTAGTGCCCGGCGCATCACCGGCCGGAGTCAGCGGCCCGGTCGCTCGGGGTGACTTCGACCTGGCCGTCCGGTTCGGCGCTGGCCAGCGTCTCGTACGCGGACGGCTCGTCCAGCGACTCGGCGAGCAACGGAGTGGCGTTGACCTTGACGTCGAAGGCGCCGAGGGCCCGCCGGTAGGTACCGACCGACTCCCACTCGGTGACCAGGCACCAGTGCCGGGGGTCGTCGAGGGCCCGCAGCAGTTGGCCCCGGCGGTATCCCGGCCGGGCGGCGAGGGCGGCCAGCGCGGCGTGCGCCCGTTCCGTGAAGGTTCCGGCGGTCTCCTCTGCCACCACGAAGCGGTTGGTCACCAGCACGTACGCCTCCTGCCGGGTGCCGGGGCCCGGCGAGCTGGGGTGTCGCTGACGACAGCTCACCGGCCCGGGCACCGAGATCTCGTAGAGTCTGTGGAATGCAGCGTACGCAGAGCGTTCTGCTGACCCGCCTGGCCCGGGTCAACCCCACGGGTGTGTTCCTGGCCGCCCTGGCGCTGATGCTGGTCGCCCTCTTCGCGCCGGGGATCGTCGGCGGGGCGCTGCTGCTGGCGATCGCGGCCGGGCTGGCCGCGCTGCTGGTGACCACCTGGCCGGTGCAGCGCCCGGCGACCCGGATCCTCCGGCTGGTGATCCTGACCCTGCTGGTCGGTGCCGCGCTGATGAAGATCCTCTGATGGCCACCCGCCAGCTGCCGGTTCCCCGACCGGTGCCGAGCGTATGACGCGGTTCCATGCAAGCATGCGTTTTTGACAATCATTCTCATTGTCGCGGAGAGTGGATGACATGGTGATCCGCTCCGCCCTCCGTACCGTCGCCCTTACCACCACCGGCCTGCTCGCGCTGGCCGGCGCCGCCGCCTGTGGCAACGACGGCAGCGGCGCCGACCCCGACCGGGTCGACGTCGTCGCCGCCTTCTATCCCCTCCAGTTCGTCACCGAACGTGTCGGCGGGGACGCCGTCCGGGTGACCAACCTCGCCAAGCCCGGCGCCGAGCCGCACGACCTGGAACTCAACCCGGGCCAGGTCGGCCAGGTCAGCGACGCCGAACTGGTCGTCTACCTCGCCGGCTTCCAGCCGAACGTGGACGAGGCGGTGCAGCAGCAGGCCGAGGACCGGGCCTTCGACGTGGCCACCGTGCAGCCGCTGCTGGCCGCCACCGCCGGCGGACACGAACACGAGGGCGAAGACGGGCACGAGGGCCAGGGCGCCGAGCAGGCGGAGGGAGCGGCCGGCAAGGACCCGCACGTCTGGCTGGACCCGACCCGGCTCGCCGGGATCGCCGACAAGCTGGCCGAGCGGCTCGGCACGGTCGACCCGGACCGGGCCGCCGACTACACCGCCCGGGCGAAGGCGCTCCGCACCGAACTGGAGACCCTCGATTCCGAGTACGCCAAGGGGCTGGCGAACTGCCAGCGGCGCGAACTGGTGACCAGCCACACCGCCTTCGGGTATCTGGCCGAGCGCTACCGGCTGGAGCAGATCGGCATCTCCGGGCTGACCCCGGAGGACGAGCCGGCCCCGCAGCGGCTGGCCGAGGTGGCCGCCGAGGCCCGGGAGCACCACACGAGCACGATCTTCTTCGAGACCCTGGTCAGCCCGAAGGTCGCCGAGACGATCGCCCGGGAGGTCGGGGCGAAGACCGCCGTACTGGATCCGATCGAGGGCCTGCAACCCGGCAGTACCGGGGACTACCTTTCGGTGATGCGCAGCAACCTCGCGGCCCTGAGGACCGGACTGGGATGCTCATGACCGGACCTGTCGTCACCGTGCAGCACGGCGTGGTCGCCTACGACGACCGGGCCGTGCTGCGCGGTGTCTCCCTGCGGGTCGACCCCGGCGAGGTGGTCGCCGTACTCGGCGCCAACGGCTCCGGCAAGTCCACCCTGATCCGGGCGATCCTCGGGCTGGTGCCGCTGGCCGCCGGGACGGTCACCCTGTTCGGCACCCCGCAGCGCCGGTTCCGGCAGTGGGCCCGGATCGGGTACGTGCCGCAGCGGATGGGCGCCGGCAGCGGCGTACCGGCGACCGTGGCCGAGGTGGTCGCCTCCGGACGGCTGGCCCGGCGCGGCGTGTTCCGGCCGCCGGGGCGGGTCGACCGGGCGGCGGTGGCCGAGGCGCTGGCGGCGGTCGGGCTCGCCGACCGGGCCGGTGACCCGGTGGCCACCCTCTCCGGCGGGCAGCAGCAGCGCACCCTGATCGCCCGGGCCCTCGCCGGCCGGCCGGAGCTGCTGGTCCTCGACGAGCCGACCGCCGGGGTCGACTCGGCCAGCCAGGACGCCTTCGCCGAGGCGCTGCGCGGGTTCGTCGCCGGTGGCGGGACGGTGCTGCTGGTCGCGCACGAACTCGGGCCACTGGCCGGGGTGATCACCCGGGCGGTGGTCGTACACGAGGGAACGATCGCGCACGACGGCGCGGTACCGGAACCGGCCGGGCACCACGCGGCGCCCGGACACGAGCACGTCCACCCGCACGCGCCGGAGGAGTCGACAGGGATGTGGGGCAGCCGGCCGTGAGCGAGCGAAGCGAGCGAATCAGCAAGCACAGTGTCGATGTGCCTCATGCCGGCACGGAGCGCAGCGGAGGGCCGGCATGAGTCTCTTCCAGTACGACTTCATGATCAGAGCCCTGGTCGGGGCGCTGGTGATCGGGCTGACCGCCCCGGCGCTCGGCATCTATCTGGTGCAGCGCCGGATGTCGCTGATCGGTGACGGGGTCGGACACGTCGCGCTGACCGGGGTCGGGGTCGGGCTGCTGCTCGACCGGTCCCCGGTGCTGACGGCGGTGATCGTCGCCGCGGTCGCCGCGATCGGCATCGAGCTGATCCGGGAACGCGGCCGGACCTCCGGCGACGTCGCCCTGGCGATGCTCTTCTACGGCGGCATCGCCGGTGGCGTGATGCTGGTCGGGCTCTCCGGCAGCCGGAGCAACGCCAACCTGATGGCGTACCTCTTCGGCTCGCTGACCACGACGTCGCCGCAGGATCTGGTGGTGATCGTGGTCCTCGCGGCGGTGGTCCTGACCGCCATGGTCGCGCTGCGCCCGGCGCTCTTCGCGATCTGCCACGACGAGGAGTACGCCCGGGTCTCCGGCCTGCCGGTCCGGGCGCTGAACCTGCTGCTCGCGGTGACCACGGCGGTGACCGTGACCATCGCGATGCGGGCGGTCGGGCTGCTGCTGATCAGCGCCCTGATGGTGGTGCCGGTGGCCACCGCGCAGCTGTTCACCCGGGGCTTCCTCGGCACCATGCTCGCCGCGATGGGGCTGGGGCTGCTCGCCTCCGGCTCCGGGGTGTGGCTGGCCGGCACCGCCAACACCGCGCTCGGGGCCACCATCGTGATCCTGGCGATCGGGCTCTTCCTGGTGGCCTCGGTGGCCGTGGCGGTACGCCGGGCGGTGGCCCGACGCCGTGCCGTGCCCGGGCCGGATCCGCACGTCGAACCCTGTGACGTGGTGCTCGACGCCGCCCGGCAAGCCGCCCAGGACCCGGCCCCGTCGACCGGGCCGGTCCCGGTTGACCTTGGAACCGCGCACCGAACGGCGGTACGCCGTTAACAACGGTTACCGTTACGGGGTGACGGGCACAAACGCCTACGAGGCCTACGCGGGCGCCGGTGAGCTGCTACGAGCGCTCGCCGCACCGATCCGGCTCGCCATCGTCAGCGAACTCGCGCACGGCGAACGGTGCGTGCACGAACTGGTGGAGACCCTCGGCGCCCCGCAGCCGCTCGTCTCCCAGCACCTGCGGGTACTCCGCGGCGCCGGGGTGGTACGCGGCTCGCGGCGCGGTCGGGAAATCGCCTATACCTTGGTCGACGAGCACATCGCGCATATCGTGGCGGACGCGGTGAGCCATTCGGGGGAAGCCACCTGACGGGGGACGTCCGGCGGCAGGCACCTGACACGACGCGAGGAGGGCGAGATGGCGGCGGCGGAGAGCGGCGCGGCGGTACGCAACACCCGACAGCGCAGCGCGGTCAGCGCCCTGCTCGGTGAGGTCGAGGGCTTCCACAGCGCCCAGGACCTGCACGCGATGTTGCGCAGCCGTGGCGAACGGGTCGGCCTGACCACCGTCTACCGCACCCTGCAAGGGCTCGCCGACGCGGGCGAGATCGACGTGATGCGCCCGCCGGGCGGCGAGCACCTCTACCGGCGGTGCAGCGAGGGGCACCACCACCACCTGGTCTGCCGGGCCTGCGGGCGTACGGTCGAGGTGGAGGGGCCGGCCGTGGAGAGCTGGGCCGACCGGGTCGCCAACAAGCACGGCTTCTCCGACGTCAGCCACACCCTGGAGATCTTCGGCACCTGCCCTGACTGCGCCGGCCGGTGAGCTGAGCCGGGGTCAGCCCGCCCCGAAGCAGACGAAGGCCGCCGCCGTGGCCTGCGCGGAGCCGTCGCCGTCGGCGGCGAACTCCCGCTGGGCGGCGGCGAGCGCCGACGCCGGCCGGGCGCCGGCACCCATCCGGCGGTGCAGGTCCAGCATCAGCGTGCTGGTCAGATCGGCCGGCACCGGCAGCACGGTGGCGATCAGGCTGCTGGCGCCGAGGGCCAGCAGCACCGAGGTGAAGCCCATCACCTCGTCACCGGGGCGTACCCCGGACAGCCCCGAGTCGCAGGCGGAGAGCACCACACAGCCGGGCGGTCGGGGCAGCCGCTCCAACTCGTACGCGGTCAGCGGTCCGTCGGCGAGGTCCAGTGTGGAGAAGAGCGGGTTGTCGGCCCGGAAGGTCCCGTGCGCCGCGATGTGCGCCAGCCGGGCCCCGTCCAGCCCCGTGGTCACCGCCTCGGCGGTCGCGCCCTCGCCGGCCAGCAGCCGCGCCCCGGGCAGTACCCGGCTCAGCAGGCGTACCTCGGTCTCGGCGGCCGGCAGGCGCGGGCCGGCGGCGAGCAGCGGCGGACCGTCCGGCAGCGTACGGCGGGCGGCGGCAAGCCACGCCGTCGCCGACGGAGCCACCGTCACCGGCCGTCCGGCGCAGGTCGGCAACCCCGCCCAGGCAACCGCGTGCAACGCCCCGATCGGCACCATCACCAGCGGCCGGTCGGCCAGGCGCGCCCGCAGCGGCCCGAAGAGCTGCCGGTCCAGGGCCGACGCGGCGTGCTCGACCCCGGCCCGCGCGTCGGGGGTGTCCCCGGTGACGACCAGCCGGCGCAGACCGAACCGGTGCAGCCGGGCGGCGTGCAGTGCCGCCTCCAGCGGGCCGAGGTCGTGCAGGGTCGCCCGGCAGTCCCGGAGCAGCACCGCCCGGAGCCGTTCCCGGTGGGCCACCAGTTCCACCAGTACGGCGTCGCCGAGCCACTCGCCGAGGGTCTGCACACCCGGCGGCGCCAGCAGCCCGCCGTCGCCGTCGACCCCCCGGGCCAGCTCCCGGATCTGCCGTTCTAGCCGGGCCTGGCGGCGGCGCAGCGCGGTCACCGGGCGGCCGGCGAGCAGCGCCTCCTCCAGCGCACCGCTGACCATCCGCAGCTCGGCGAGGGCGGCGGCGAGCCCGACGTCCTGCGGCGGAAGCACCGCCCGCATCCGCAGCGCGCTGGCGCGCCACCGCTCCGTCCAGGCCAGCACCTGGGCGGGGGTACCGGAGGTGATCGCCAGGTCGACTCCCTCGGCCGCGAGTTCCTGGCCGTGTGCGCCGCTGTGCGCGCGCAACTCGGTGGCGCCGAGCGCGGCCCGGTAGCCGTCGAGTACCGCCAGTCCGCGCTGCAACGCGCGGGCGCCGCCCCGGTGGTCGCCGTCGAGCCGCCGGGACAGCGCCAGCGCGTACCAGCCCTGCGCCCGCCGCGACGCCGTACCCCGGCGGCGGGCCCGGGCGGCGACCGCCAGCAGTTCCGCCGCCCGACCGGTACGCCCCAGCGCGGTGGCCAGCGAAGCGGCCTCGATCCGGGTGGTCAGCGCCGGTCCCGGCCATCCGGTGGCGTCGAGCTGGTCGGCGGTACGCACCAGCGCGGTCAGCAGCGCCGCCGAGCGGGTACCCCGGCGCAGCTCGGCGCGGAGTTCGACGTGCCGGGCGAAGGCGGCCCAGGTGCGTCGCCCCTGCCGGCGGAACCGGACCCGCGCCTCGGCGGCGGCCGTGGTGGCGGTCTCCAGGTCACCGGCGAGCAGCGCGGCCCGGGCGCGGGCGAGCAGCGCCTCGGCGAGATCCGAGGCCATCCCCCGCCGGCGCAGCTCGCGTACGGCGAGGCTGGCCACCTCGACCGCCTCGTCGACAAGTGGTACGGAGAGCAGCAGCTCGAACCGGTCCAGCAGCAGCGCCGGCCGGGGCACGTTGAGCCGGGCGTACTCTTCCTCGACGGCGGCGAAGCGGCGCAGCGCCCCGGGGATGTCGCCGCCGTGGCTCGCGGCGATGCCGAGGTTCCACCGGACGTCGGCGGCGGCCAGGTCGAGTCCGAGCCGTTGGAAGATGGCGGCGGCGCAACCGAGGTCGTCGTCGGCGCCGAGGGTGGCGCCCCGGTGCGCGTTGAGCAGCCCTCGGTTGTTCCGGGCGCGCGCCTCCAGCAGCAGGTCGCCCTCGCGCCCGGCGATCTCCACCGCGATCCCGTACTCCCGGACCGCCTCCTCGAACTGGCCGCGGAAGTGCAGCACCACGCCCCGCTGCATCCGGGCCCGCCCGGCGTCGGCGCCGGTCAGCTCGGGCAGCGCCGAGGTGACCTCGGCCAGTGCGGCGGAGGTGCGGCCGGCGTTGGCGAGTACGTAGCCGAGGCTCATCCTGGCCAGTGCCGCCACCCGGGGCGTGCCGGCGGCGCGCAACGCACGGCGCAGGTGCCGCAGGGCCGCCGGCAGGTCGTTGAGTTCCCGCAGCGCCAGCCCGATCGCCCGCTCGGCGGTGGAGCGCTCGTCGGCGTCGGAGTGGGCGGTGGCCAGCACCCGCCGACCGAGCATGATCGCTTCGCGGGGATAGCGCTGTACGGCGTCGAGCGCCGCCCGGGCCGTGGGAGCGACGGAGCCGGCGCTGTCACCCATGCGGACAGAATCCCCGATCGATGACCTTGGGTCAATCTGTACGGTTATCCGAAAAGCGACGATTCCACGACCCCTCACGGATCCGCGATTATTGACAATCGACTATCACTGGAAAACAATCGACACGGTCGGGGAATGTCTCGGGGAGTTGGCCCGCCGAAGCGCCCGCCGACCGCACTTCTTTCGTTCATTTGGGAGGACCGGTGTCGCCTGACCGTCCCGTCGCGCCGCGCCCGATCGGTCGGTTGTCCCGCCGGCATCTCATGGCGCTGGCCGCGCTGACCGCAGCCACCCCGTTGGGCGCCGGACTCCGGCCCGGGCCCGCCCTCGCCGGCAGCGACGACGACGCGTACCAGCGGGCATTTCAGCAACTGCTGGCGGCCGATCCGGACGTGCTGGTCCACGACGAGCCCGGCCGGGAGTTCCTCTACCGCCCCCGGCAGTTGCTGGTGGCCAACCCGGACGCCGAACGGGTGGTGACCGCACTGCGCAAGGCCGGGCATCCGGTCACCCGGGGCGGCGAGTTCGCCGGTGTCACCCGGCTGCGCTTCGACCGGGAGGCCCACGTCCCCTCGGTCGTGGCGAAGCTGCGCGATCCACGGCAGTGGCCCGACCAACCGATACCCCGGGTGCAACCGCACCACGTGCTGCTCGGCTACGGCAACATCATGGGCAACCCGGGCGGGCCACCGCAGGTCGCCGCCGCCCTGCCCGCCCCGGATCCGGCGCACGCCGGGGACGGCGCCGGGGTGACGGTGGGGATCTGCGACACCGGGGTCTGGCGACTGGCCGGCGCCCGCCATCCGGAGTGGCTCGGCGGCGGCTACCTGCCGCAGGTCGACGACGAGGACCCGCTCTACCTGCACAGCGACGTGCTCGGCCCGCAGGGTGGGCACGGCACCTTCGTCGCCGGGGTGGTCCGGCAGGCCGCCCCGGGCGTGTCGTTCGACCCCGAGCCGGCGCTGAACCCGACCGGCGTCGGCGACGAGGAGATGCTGGCGGCGGCCCTGGCCGGACTCGGCCCGGACGTGTCGATCGTCAACCTGTCGCTGGGCTGTTTCACCCAGGACGACCTGCCGCCACTGCCGCTGGCGAACGTCCTCGCCGGCAAGCGGGCGGGCAGCGTCGTCGTCGCGGCCAGCGGTAACGCCGGCACCGCCCGGCCGGCCTGGCCGGCCGCGCTGCCGGAGGTGGTGGCGGTGGCGGCGGTCAGCCAGGGGGCGAACGGGCTGCTGCCGGCCGCGTACAGCGGCTTCGGGTCCTGGGTGGACGCCTGCGCCGTCGGCGAGCGGACCAGCACCTACGTGGACGGCCGGCTGCTGCTGCCCGGCCGGCCCGTCAAGGAGTTCCGCGGGTACGCGACCTGGGCCGGCACCTCCTTCGCGGCGGCACACGTCTCGGGCCGGCTGGCCGCCCTGATGAGCGCCACCGGGCTCGACGCCGAGCAGGCCCGGCTGGTCCTGCTCGGCGAGCCCGACTGGCACCCCGACTACGGCGTACTCGTTGACTGAGCAGCCCGATCCCGCCACGGGTCCGGACGCCGGCCCGGCACCGGAGGTCCCGACGAGCGACGCGATCCTCGCCGGTCTGGTCTCCGCCGCCGCGAACGGCGACGAGTTCGCCTGGGTCGAGCTGGTCCGCCGCTACGCCCCACTGGTCCTGTCGGTGATCCGGGCGCACGGGCTGAACCGGACCGACGCGGCCGACGTGAATCAGACCGTCTGGCTGCGCCTGGTGGAGCACCTGGGCCGGGTACGCGAGCCCGCCGCCCTGGCCACCTGGCTGGCCACCACCACCCGGCGGGAGTGCTACCGGCTGGTCCGGGTCGGCCGGCGTACCCAGCCGTTCGACCCGCTCGACGAGGCCGTCGAGGCGACCATCGGCGCCCTGCTGCCACCGGACTTCAGAACGCCGGACGAGAACCTGCTCCGGGCGGAACGCCGGCAGGCGCTACGGGACGGCTTCGGCCAGCTTCCGGCGCGCTGCCGGGAGTTGCTCTCCCTGCTGGTCGCCGATCCCCCGACCAGCTACCGGGAGATCGCGCAGCGGTTGGGCATGCCGATCGGCAGCATCGGCCCCTCGCAGGCACGCTGCCTGCGGAAGCTGCGCAACTCCCCCGCGCTCGCCGCGTTCGTCGGGGCGTCCTCGGACGCCGAGGGGAGCGGAGGTGACCGCGATGGGGCTGTGGCCGCCGGCCGATGACGACGCCCTGCTGAGCGAGCTGGGTGCGGCGCTGCGCGAGGCAGGGCCACCGCCGGAGGAGTTCCTGACCGCCGCGTACGCGGCGTTCAGCTGGCGGACCGTGGACGCCGAACTGGCCGTCGCCGAGCTGACCTTCGACTCGGCGTGCGACCCCGAGCCGGCCGGGCTGACCCGGTCCACCGGCTCCACCCGCGCCCTGGCGTTCCACGCCGGTCCGGTCGTCGTCGCGATCGAGGTGACCGGGACCGGCATCGTCGGCCAGCTCTCACCGGCTCGCGGCGGCCGGGTCGTCGCCCGCACCCCGGGCGGCCCCTATGAGGAGGTCGCCGTGGACCCGGTCGGCTTCTTCTCGCTGGGTCCGCCGCCGCCCGGTCCGGTCCAACTGCACGCGCGGACCTCCGACTACGCGGTGGCGACCAGCTGGGTCTCGCTCCGCTGAGCCGACCGACCCGGACGCTCCGCTGAGCCGACCGACCCGGATGCTCCGCCGCCACCGGCAACCGCCGCCACCCTCGACCGCCGCCGGGGCCGTCGTGTGCGCCCGGACAGGTGTGGCCGTACAAGAGGACCGTCGGGCTCCGTTGATACAAATAGGCACGTAATTCTTCCGCTCGCATTCCGCCTTATTCGAGAATTACTCCCTCCCCGGCATATGCGGGCACGCGCGGCAATCGAATTATTCGCCTGTTCCATTGCCTCCGACCATTGGATTAGAGTCCTTTTGCCGGCCCGGTACGAGCGCGCTCCTCATTGCTCATCGCCCCAGTACCCGAGGAGAAGGAACCCCCAAATGACCACTGCGAGTCCACGTCTGTTCCGAACCGCCGGAGTGTTGTTCGGCGCGGTATTGGCGACGCTGCTGACCGTCTCGACGAGTGGCGCCGCCCTGGGCGGCGTCGGCAACGGGTCGGAGGCCGGCGCGGCGGTCTCCGCGCGTACCGACGTGTTCATGAAGGACACCGCGTCGGACGTCGGGAACGAGCCGCACGGGGCGATCTATTCGTCCTTCTTCAACAGCCCGGACGTCAAGATCTGCCCCAGCGCGATCGAGTGCGCGTCGCACACGAACCCGGTCGTGGGGTCGACCAGCTACATCTTCGTCAAGCTCCGGAACCCGGGCCCGTACGGGTCGGGGATCAGCTCCGGCACGCTGCGTGCGTACTACACCACCTCGGGTGGCGCCGCGAACTGGCCGGCCCACTGGACCCCGATCGGCTCGAAGAGCCTGCCGGTCGCACCCGGTGAGACCGTCACCTCGATCGCGTGGCCGAACGTCCCCTCCATCGGCCACTTCTGCCTGCTGCTCCGCTGGGAGTCCGAGACCGACCCGATGAACTTCGAGGGGACGACGACCTCCATCAACACGCAGTACAACAACAACCTCGCCTGGAAGAACGCCAACACCGTCCCGGCCACCCCGGGCGGGCCGCCGGTCGACCGGCCGTACGCGCTGGCGAACGCGCTGCCGGTGCCGGCGAACTTCGATCTCGTGTTCCGCCCGGCGGACCAGGGCGCGCCGAACCTGAAGATCCTGGTCGACCTCGGCCCGGAGCTGTTCGAGCGCTGGGTACGAGCCGGCCGGGCGGGTGACGGCGTCCGGGTGGTCGGTCGGACCCAGCTGGAGGTCGACCCGAACAAGGCACAGATCAGGGACCTGCTGATCAATCCGGAGGAGCGTCCCGTCGTCAAGCTCAGCTTCGCGGTCGGCGAGGGCGGGCAGAAGCCGTACGTGCTCCAGGTGCTACAGGTCGGACCGGCCCGGGAGGGCGGCGAGAAGTTCGTGCTGGGCGGGGTGGACTACACCATCGTGTCGGGCCGAGGCTGACAACGGAGGACGGTGGGCCGAGGCTGACGACGGAGGGCCGAGGCTGACGACGGAGGACGGTGGGCCGGGGGGCCGGGGAGGGCTCCCCGGCCCATCGGCCGTGCGCAGGCCGGCGCGACACCGGCAGCCCGCTCGGCCTCCTCGGAGCCGGTCGGCGACACGGTCCGGCCCGTGGCACGCTGACCGGCATGAGGATCTACGCCGATCGCTTCCCGACCGCCGCCCGCCAACTCCTCACCGACCTGCTCGTCGTCGCCTGGATCTATCTGTGGATCCGGGCCGCCATGTGGCTGCACGACCTGGTGCAGAAGCTCGCCGTACCCGGACAGAAGCTGGAGGGGGCCGGCGGTGGACTGGCCGACAACCTGGCCGACGCGGGCGGCAAGATCGGCCGGGTACCGGTGGTGGGTGACGAGCTGACCTCGCCGTTCGAGAAGGCCGCCGGGGCGGCGCGGGCGATGGCGGACGCCGGGCGGGAGCAGCAGGAGCTGGTCGGCGAGCTGGCGTTGGCGCTCGCGCTGGCGCTGCTGGTGTTTCCGCTCGGGGTGGTGCTGTTGGGGTGGCTGCCGCTGCGGGTGCGCTGGATGCGGCGGGCCGGTGCGGCCCGGGCACTGCGGTCGGCGCCGGCCGGCCGGGACCTGTTGGCGTTGCGGGCGCTGGCGAACCAGCCGATCCGGCGGCTGACCCGGATCGACCCGGACGTGGCGCAGGCGTGGCGTCGGGGTGACCCGGCGGCGGTGGAGGCGTTGGCGGCGCTGGAGCTGCGGGCGCTCGGCCTGCGGGCCACCCCGGTACGCCGCTGACGCCGCCACCGCCGCCACCTTCGAGGATCACCTGAGAAGGCTGACGGAGGGACAGAGAAGGCTGACGGAGGGACAGCCGGGCCGCCGGCTCAGCCGGTGAAGGACTCGGGGCCGAAACGACCCCAGGCCACGAAGACGGCCATGCCGAGATAGACCAGGTCGCCGATGATCGTCGCCCGCTCGCCACGGCGGAGACGCATCGCCGCCGCCGCGCCGAACAGCAGCGCCACGCAGGTGGCGGTGACCGGCACCAGAACCGGCGCGATGTCGAGTACGGCGGGCAGGATCAGGCCCGCGACGGCCAGGATTTCGACGGCTCCGATGGCCCGGAGTGCGCCGGGGCTGAAGTCGAGGACCCACTGGGCGGCGTGGCCACCCATGGCCGCCATCTTCTCCCTGGGCACGAACATCTTGGAGGTGCTGACCAGCAGGACGGTGGCCAGTACGCCGGTGACGATCCACAGAGCCAGGTTCATCAGGATTTCCTTTCGAGCACGGATAATCAGCTGTCGGCTGGCGGTCGGCGGGGCTGGCGGCTGGCGCGCACCAGGGCGGCCAGGTCGCCGACCGGGCCGAAGTGCCGCAGCTTGTCGGGGTTGACGACGGAGTGGATCGTCTGGACCTGACCGTCGGCGATGCCGAGCCCGATCACCCCGACCAGCCGGTCCTGCGAATCGAACGCCATCGCGCCGGGCTGGCCGTTGACCTCGGCGAGCTGGACGCGCACGCCGAGGCGGGGCAGCGCCGAGATCCCGGCCAGCAGGGCCCGGGCCACCCGCTGCCGGCCGTTGAGCGGCCGCCCCAGCGCCGGCGCCCTGCCGCCGCCGTCGCCGTGCAGTGCCACGTCCTGCGCCAGCAGTTCCTCCAGCGCCCGCAGGTCGCCCTGACCGGCTGCGGCGAAGAAGCGCTCGGCCAATTCTTGCCGCTGCCGCCGGGAGGCGTGATAGCGCGGCCGGCGCTCCCGGAGATGGTTGCGGGCCCGGGCGACCAGGTGCCGGGCACCGTCCACATCGGTGCCGACGATCTCGGCGACCTCCGGGTACGGATAGTCGAACACCTCGCGCAGCAGGAACGCGGCCCGCTGCTGCGGCGTCAGGCTCTCCAGCAGCACCAGGAACGCCAGCGACAGCGAGTCGGCGGTCTCCGCGTACTCGGCCGGTGACGGGTCGGTGACCAGTGGCTCCGGCAGCCACTCGCCGACGTACCTCTCCCGGCGCACCCGGGCCGAGCGCAGCTGGTCGATGGCAAGCCGGGTGACCAGGGTGGCGAGGTACGCCCGGGGCGAGGCGATCGACTCACCCCGGCGCAGGGTCTGGTGCATCCGCAGGAACGCTTCCTGCACCACGTCCTCGGCCTCGCTCACGCTGCCGAGCATCTGGTAGGCGATGGCGAACGCCTGCGGTCGCAGCTCGGCGTAGAGCTCCGAGGACATGACATCTCCGCTCGTCGGGTTCACCCATAGAGACGAGACACCCGGACGCCCCATGACCGGCAGTCAGCCAGGTCACAGTAGGGTGCGGTCGTGCACGGAGAACAGCAACCGCCGGACGCCTTCCCCCGCCGCCCGCTCGGCGCCACCGGCCTGCGCGTCACGCCGGTCTGCGTCGGCGGCGGCCCGCTGGGCAGCATGCCGGGCCTCTTCGGGTACGACGTCAGCGCCGAACGCGGCACCGAGACCGCGCTCGCCGCGCTGACCGGCCCGTTCAACTTCCTCGACACCGCCGCCGGCTACAGCGACGGGGAGAGCGAGCGACGGGTCGGCGCCGCGCTGCGCCGGATCGGCGGCGTGCCGGAGGGCTTCGTGCTGGCCACCAAGGTGGACCGGGACATGCGGACCGGTGACTTCTCCGGTGCGCAGATGCGCCGCTCGACCGAGGGCAGCCTGGAACGGCTCGGCCTGGACCGGCTGCCGCTGGTCTATCTGCACGACCCGGAGCACATCAGTTTCGAGGCCGGCATGGCGCCGGGCGGCCCGGTCGAGGCGCTGCTCGAACTACAGCGCGAGGGCGTGATCGAACACCTCGGGGTGGCCGGCGGCCCGGTGGAGCTGATGGCGCGATACCTGCGTACGGGGCACTTCGCGGCGTTGATCACGCACAACCGGTGGACCCTGGTGGACCGCTCGGCCGGTGACCTGATCGACGAGGCGGTCTCGCTCGGCGTCGGTGTGGTGAACGCCGCCCCTTTCGCCAGCGGCATCCTGGCCAAGGGTCCCGCCCGGTTCACCAAGTACGCCTATCGGCAGGCCGACGACGCGATGCTGGACCGGATCCGGGCGATGGAGGCGGCGTGCGCGGCGCACGGCGTACCGCTCGCGGCGGCGGCGCTCCAGTTCTCGCTGCGCGACCCCCGGATCACCTCCACCATCGTCGGGGTGTCCCGCCCGGAGCGGATCCCGGAGACCGCCCGGCTCGCCACCTGGGCGATCCCCGAGGAACTCTGGGAGACCCTGGCTCCGCTCACCGCCCCGAAGGAATCCTGGCTCTACTGACCTGACCCTCCGGCCTCAGTTTCCCCCTCCCGGCTTCGGAATCCGGCGGCGTACGTCCTCGGCGGTCGACGGGCCGGGCTGCCAGGGGGCGACCCAGGGCAGGTCGGCGGGCGGGGTGACGACACCCTCCTCCACGAAGGCGTACCGGCCGGCGAGGATCCGCTTCGCCGCCGCCGTGTCGACCGAGTCGGTGTTCTCCCAGAGTGCCCGGAACAGCGCGGCGATCCGCACCCTCGCCTGCCGGCAGAAGAGGTCGGCCAGTTCGACGCCCTCGGGCCGGGTCTCCCGTTCGGCGTGCGCCCGTACGCAGACCGCCGACATCGCGAAGAGTTCCGCGCCGATGTCCACGATCCGGCCGAGGAAGCCCTGCTTGTGTTCCAGTTTCCCCTGCCAGCGGGACATCCCCAGGAACGTGGACCGGGCCAGTTTGCGGGACGACCGCTCGACGTGCCGCAGGTGACCGGCGAGGGGCCCGTACCCGGCGTACCCGCCGGGGTTCTGCCCGCGTCCGACCGCGAGGGTCGGCAGCCACCTGGCGTAGAACGCGCCCGCCCTGGCCCCGGCCCGGACCTTCCGGCCGAGTTCGGCGTCGGGGTCGATGATGTCGCCGGCCACCGAGAGATGGGCGTCGACCGCCTCCCGGGCGATCAGCAGGTGCATGATCTCGGTCGACCCCTCGAAGATCCGGTTGATCCGCAGGTCGCGGAGGATCTGCTCGACGGCGGCCGGCCGCTCGCCCCGGGCGGTCAGCGAGTCGGCGGTTTCGTAGCCGCGCCCGCCCCGGATCTGCACCAGTTCGTCGGCGATCTTCCAGGCCATCTCGCTGGCGTAGAGCTTGACCAGGGCGGCCTCGATCCGGATGTCGTTGGTGTCGTCGTCGGCGAGCAGGCAGCAGAGGTCGAGCATCGTCTCCATGCCGTAGGTGGTGGCGGCGATGAAGGCGAGCTTGCTGGCGACGGCCTCGTGCCCGCCGACCGGCCGTCCCCACTGAACCCGTTCGGCGGCCCACTCCCGGGCCACGTTCAGCGACCACTTGCCGGCGCCGACGCACATCGCCGGCAGCGAGAGCCGGCCGGTGTTCAGGGTGGTCAGCGCGATCTTCAGGCCGCGTCCCTCGCCGCCGATGACGTTCTCGGCGGGTACGAGGACGTCGGTGAAGCGGGTCAGGCTGTTCTCCAGGCCGCGCAGCCCGAGGAAGGCGTTGCGCCGTTCGACGGTGATCCCGGGCGAGTCCGCCTCGACGACGAACGCGGTGATCCCGCCGCGCCGCCCCTCGGACGCCGGCACCCGGGCCATCGCCACCAGCAGCGAGGCCACGGTGCCGTTGGTGGCCCAGAGCTTGACCCCGTTGAGCCGGTAGCCGGTGCCGTCGGGGGTCGGCTCGGCGGTGGTGGCCAGCCGGGCCGGGTCGGAGCCGACGTCCGGCTCGGTCAGCAGGAACGCCGACACCTCACCGGCGGCCAGCCGGGGCAGGAAGCGCTGCTTCTGCTCGTCGGTGCCGAAGAGTTTCAGTGGCTGCGGCACCCCGATCGACTGGTGCGCGGAGAGCAGCGCGCCGATCGCCGGGCTGGCCGAGCCGGCCAGGGTCAGCGCCCGGCAGTAGTGCAGATTGCTCAGGCCGAGGCCGCCGTACTTCTTGTCGATTTTCATTCCGAAGCTGCCGAGCCGGGCGAGTCCGGCGAAGACCTCGTCCGGGATCTCGGCGTCCCGCTCGATCGCCGCGCCGTCCACCTCGGACCGGACGTAGGTGTCGAGCCGGTCGAGGAACTGCTGCGCCTCGGCGGCACGCTCGGGGTCGGGCTGCGGCCACGGGTCGATCAGGTCCAGCCGGAGCCGGCCGAGGAAGAGTTCCTTGCCGAAGCTCGGCTTGCGCCACTCGGTCTCCCGGGCGGCCTCGGCGACCTGCCGGGCCTCCCGCTCGGAGACCTGCCCGGCCTCCTTGGGCAGTGGCCCGACTCCGTCCGATCCGCTCGCCGCCGGCCTGTTCTGCTCTGTCGTGGTCACGGCAACCCCCTCGATCGAGTACGGCGGTGAGGGGTCACCCGCGCTCATCACTCCGTGTGGCGGAGCGGGCAACCCCCTTGACGTGCTGCGGCCGAATACACCACCAACGCTACCCGGTTTTGTTACCCGTCGGTAGCACAAAATATGCACATGCCGTCATCCCTGGCAGCGCGCCTGGCGCCGGGCCGCCCTGCCGGGCGCGCGGCCTGCCGCCGGGCTGGGCGCGCGGCCCGCCACCGGTGCCGGGCTCGCGGCTTGCCACCGGGTCGGGCGGCGGGCAGACGCACCGCCGCCCAAGGAGTGACAGTGCGTTGGCGAGACTGTCGAGCTGCCCCGCTTGTGCGCCCACGCTCTGAGCGCCGCGACGCGACAGGCGGATCAGCTTCTCCGGTTCCCTGGTGAGCGCGGTGGAGACCGGCACCCGCCCGCTGGACTTCCGCTACCTGGCCCTGGCGGACCGCGAGCTTGACACCGGCGGCCTCTTCGTGGAGCTGCTTCGGATTGCCACCCGGGACAACCAGTGGTTCCGCTCGTGGCGGGACGCCGAACGGAACGCACGGATACTCCGGACGTTCGAACCGAACCTGGTGCCCGGCCTGTTGCAGACCGAGGCGTACGCCCGGACGGTGATCGCCGCCGGCAGCCGGCTCACCGAGCAGGAGATCGAGCGCCGGGTGGCCGTCCGGCTGGATCGGCAGACCATCCTCACCCGGGAGATGCCGGTGCAGCTCTTCGCGGTGCTCGACGCCACCGTGCTGGGCCGGCTGATCGGGACTCCGGCGATCATGCGGGAGCAGCTCGACCACCTGATCGCGATGGCCGAGTTGCCGAACGCCGACCTGCTGGTCGTGCCGACCGGCATCGGCATGTACGCCGGGCTGGCCGGGCCGTTCGTGCTGGCCGCGCTGGAGGGCAACGGCTGGCTCGGCCATCTGGACAATCTGCTCCGTGGTCAGATCGTCACGCTGCCGGACGAGATTGATAGCCTGCAAGAGGCGTGGGAATGCGTCCGCAGCGAGGCGTTGCCGCGCCAGCACTCCCTCGACCTGTTCAAGGAAGCGGCGAAGACATGGACCTGAGCAACGCCCAGTGGCGCACCTCCACCCGCTCCTCCAACGGCGGCAACACCTGCGTCGAGGTGGCCGACAACCTCCCCGACGCCGTACACGTCCGCGACAGCAAGGACCGCCGGGGCCCCGTGCTCACCTTCAGCACCGACGCCTGGCGCACCTTCGTCCACACCGTCAGTACCCACTGACCCCTGAGCCACGGCGGCCGGCCGGGATTCGGTCACCTGTACGCCAGAGGCGCTACGCCGGGCAGATAACGCCTCTGACGTCCAGGTGAGCACCGAGCGCCGGCCGGACGGCACCCGCCCGACACGGCCGGCGCCCGAGTAGACAGCAGCCGGGTAGACAGCGCACCGGGCAGACAGCAGCCGGGCAGACAAAAGCCGGGCAGGCAGCGCGCTGCGGGTGCGCAGGTGGGGCAGCTCGACAGTCTCCGGCACGGGGTACCTGCCGGGCCAGCGGAGCCTTCTCCGGACAAGCGGACAAGCGGACAAGCGGACAAGCGGGCAGGCGCGGCAAGCGCGGCAAGCGGGGCGAGCTGGCAGGTGGGCCCTGCCGGCCGATCAGATCAGTTCGGCGGGCCACCGACCGGTGGGATCGCGCGCAGCTCGGTGAGGGCGTACTTCGCGGCCTTCTCCACCGCCGCGATCCCCTTCTGTTGCGTCGCATGGTGATCGGAGAGCACGGCGATCAGCCAGTCCCGGCCCGGCTCGACGATCCGGCCGATGCTGTTGGCCAGCCACAGCCCGTTGTCGGCGTCGACCGTCGTCCAGCCGTTCTTGACGTAGCTCGTGGTGCCGGCCCGACCGGCGGCGGCGGTGATCCCCCAGTCCTGCTGCTTGTCGACCTCACCCATCAGCCCGAGCAGGAACTCCCGGCCCTCGTCGCCGAGCGGGCCGGTCGGGTCGGTGACCGCGGTGAGCAGCCGGAGCTGGTCGGCGGCGGTCGTCGTGGTCATCCCCCAACTCGAACTCGGAGTGGTCTGGCGCAGCCCGAGGGTCCGGTTCGCGGCGGTCAGCCCGGACCGGTAGCCGATGGCGGCGTAGAGGCCGCTCGCCGCCGCGTTGTCGCTGACCACGATCATCGAGCGGGCCAGTCGCCGCTCGTTCGCGCTGAGCCTGCGCCCCTGGTCCTGGCGGCGCAGCAGCAACGCGGCCAGGATGTCGACCTTGACGATGCTGGCGGTCTGGTACCGCCGGGTGCCGGCGGTGACCGCCAGGCCGCTGGTCCGGTCCCGCACCGCGAGCGTGACCCGGCCACCGACTCCGCGCAGGTAACGCTCGATCCGGGTACGCGCCAGCGCCGGGTAGTCCGGGGTCGGGCTGGGCGTCGGTCGGGGCGGGCTGGCCGCCGTCTCCGGCCCGGGGCTGGCACCCGCCGACCCCGCCCACCGGTACGCCAGCCCGGTGCCGGCCGCACCCGTGCCGAGCAACGCGGCGGCGGTGGCCACGAGCAACTCCCGGCGGCTCGGCCCGCGACGGCTAGTCAAGGAGGTCCGCCAACTTCTTCGCCACCGCGTACCCGGTGTCCCGGTCCACCGGCCCCGGAACGTTCAGCGTCGAGAGCCGGTCGCCGTGGCGTACCGCCACCAGCAGCGTGGACCGGGCCGGCGCCCCCGGCGACTCGATCCGCCCCCGCACCAGCACAGCGTCGGTGGGCGGCAGGCCGGTGTCGAGAAGCGTGAACGAGATGCTGGCGCCGTAGGCGTCGTACCGGGAGCAGGTGCCCACCACCCGGCGCACGTCGTCGAGGGCCCGCACCGCCCAGCCCGGCTCGTACGCCTCGACCACCTGCGTCGCGACCAGCTCGGTCGGCTCGTGCCGGTAGCGGCGCTGCACGGCGGCGCTGCGATGCCGCTGGGCCGGATAGTCCTCCGCCCGGTACGCCGGGCAGTCGGCCTGGAGCCACGGCCACGGCGGCGGCTCCGGCGGATGCGGGCTCTGCCGCCATCCCGTGCCGAGTCCGCTCGGCTGGAGCAGGGCCAGGTCGAGCGCTGCCGGCCGGTCAGCCGGACCACTCGCGGTCAGCCGGGCACCTTCGCCGGCCGACGAGCGGGGTGCCGGATCGGCGGCACAGCCGGCGGTGAGGCCGGCGACCACCAGCACCACCAGCAGCAGGACGGCTGTCGCGAACTGCCGGTCGACGGCCGGTGACGACCTTGCTCGGGCTTCCACACCCCTTAATGACGACCATCGGCCCCGGGACTTTGCATGGACCGTCGACCGGCTACGGTGAGCCGGCCGACGGTCGGTGCGGCTATCCGGTGGCGGCCCGCAGCTCCCGCTCCGGATCGACCTCCGGCTCGGCCGGCACCAGCGGGGTACGCGCCGGGCTGGTCACCGGCTTGGGCTTGCCGACCAGGTACCCCTGGGCGAAGTCCACCCCGTAGTCGCGGAGCAGATCCATGGTGGCCTCGTCCTCCACGTGCTCGGCGGCGGTCCGGATGCCCAACCCGCGGCACATCTCGACGATCGACCGCACGATGCCCCGGTTCGCCACCGAGTGCGCGATGCCGGCGATGAACTCGCCACCCACCTTCACCAGGTCCACCGGAAAACAGGTGAGGAAGGCGAACGGCACGTGCCCGGAGCCGAAGTCGTCGAGCGCGAGCTGGCAGCCGAGCTGGCGGATCCCGTACGCGAAGTTGTGCGCCTCGGTCAGGTTGCCGATCCGCGCCGTCTCGGTGATCTCGAAGGTGAGCTGGCCGGGATCGACGTCGTACTGCTGGAGTCGCTGCTGTACCCGCTCCAGCAGGTGCGGGTCGCCGAGCGATCGCCCGGAGAGGTTCACCTGGTAGTGCGAGGTACGCGGGCCCCGGGCGATGAGTTCGATGGTCCGGTCGATCACCCACCGGTCGATCGGCAGGATCTCGTCCAGCCGTTCCGCGTCGCCGAGCAGGGTCGACGCCGAGTGTGCCTGCCCGCCGTCGTTGACCACCCGGAGCAGGATCTCCTGCCGGGTGATCTGGTTGAGTCGCAGGTCGAGGATCGGCTGGGTGTAGAGGGTGAACCGGTTCTCCGCCACCGTGGCGCGTACCCGGCTCCGGCACAGCTCCCGGCGCTCGTCCTCGGCGGCCGGCTGGTCCAGGGCGACCCGGTCGACGCCGGTCGCCCGGGCCCGGCGCCAGGCCGTCTCGGCGTCCACGATCAGGTCGACGCCTCGGCTGCCGTCCCGCCCCTGGTAGCGGACCAGGCCGCCCCAGGCGTCGACCAGGCGGGTCCGGCCGAGCACGAAGGACTGCGACCGGATGCCGTCGATGATCCGCTCGGCGAGCGCGGTGGCCGAACTCAGCGTGGTGCGCTGCATCAGCACCCCGAACTCGTACGGACCGGTCAGCCCGCAGACGTCGGTGCGGCGGGCGACCCGGCGGACGACCTGGGCGACCGCCACCGCCAGCCGCTGCTGCTCGTCCGCGTCGCCGCCGAACTCACCCTCCGGATCGGGGTCGAGCCCGGCGTCGGGGCCGGTGGCCGGGCCGACCGGTTCGACGGCCACCACCAGCAGCACGCCGGGCCCGCCCCGCTGGGCGGTGTCGATCTCGTCGGCGAACCTCGCCCGGTGGAAGAGCCCGGTGACCGGGTCCCGGCCGGCCAGTTCCGCCTGCACCGTCTCGCGGCGGCGGGCCAGTCGGGCCTGCTCCTGGCGGGCGAGTTCGAGTTCGGTGATGTCCCGGCCGGTGGCGATGATGCCGTACGGCCGGTTCTCCGCGTCGACGACGTATTCGAGGTGGCAGTGCACGTACCGGGTGACCCGGTCCGGGCCGATCACCCGGCAGGTCGTCTCCCGGACGGTCCGGTCCCGCCACACCGACTCGACCACCCGACGTACCCCGTCGACGTCGTCGGGGTGGACCAGTCGGGTCAGCGTCGCGACCGAGTGCCGGAGGGTGCCGGGCGGATAGCCGAGGATCAGGGCCATCTCGTCGGACCAGGTCAGTTCTCCGCTGGCCCGGACCCAGGTCACGGTGCCGAGCTTGGCCAACTGGGCCGCCCGGGTGATCCGGGCCACCTCGTCGGTGTCGGTGGTCAGCGGATCGCGTACCTCGATGTCGCCGGTCAGGTCCCGGCCCTCGGAGAGCGCCCGCTGGTATTCCTGCTGCACCCGGCGGGTCGCCCGGCGGGCCCGGGCCCGTTCCAGTTCGCTGAGCGTCCGGTCGGAGGCCAGCGACAGGATGTCGTCCAGGTTCATCCCCGCTCCCTCCCGGAGGGCGTGTCGAAGCCCGCCTGCTGGGCGAGTTCCTTCAACCGGGACCGCGCCTCCTGCCGGTAGGTCCGCACCGTGTTGTAGGCGATGCCGAGGATGGCCGCGATCTCGTCGTCGGACCAGCCGTCGAGTGCCAGTACGAAGACCTCGGCCTGCCGGGGGTGGCAGCCTCGGCAGCCAGCCGCGCAGCAGTTCCCGGGCCTCCGCCGGGTCGGCCGGTTCGGCGAGCCGTTCCGGCGGCACCTCCTCCAGACTGACCGTCACGTCCTGCCGGCGGCGCCGTTGCAGCACCAGCAGCTTGTACCGGGCGGTCTTGTACATCCAGGCCAGCGGCTTCTCGTAGTCGCGGATCTGCTCCCACTTGTCCCGGGCGGTGATGAACGCCTCCTGTACGGCGTCCTCGGCCAGCCCCCGGTCCGGGCACTGGGCGAGCAGGAAGCGCTCGACCAGCACGAAGTTCCGCTGGCAGAACGCCTCGAAGCTCACCTCGGACTCGGCCTGGCCCCGGTCCCCCAACCGGGCGGCCGACTCGGCCCGCACCACCGCGTTGTCCCCGCTCCTCATGCCGCCTCGCCCCCGTCTGTTCGACGCAGACCCCGCAGCTCCACGACCCGGTGCCCGTCGCGGTCCCGCACCAACAGCCCCGACCCCCCGATCAGGCCCACCAGCACCGCCACCGAGCTCCCGGTCGACAGTCCCCCCAGAACCTCGCTCATCCTCGCCTCTCGCGGTCCGTAGTTGTCGTTCCGCGTATAACTCTCCGTCAAGGGCCTCGGTGTAGGGGGCGACCCGCCCAGGCGAAGATGACAATGATCAATAAAGCGGCGACGAGCTGGGGTATTTCCTCCGATCAGCCACAGTAGACAAGCCGATCAAACGAACACGTCTACTGTCCAGTATGGATTGCAGAGAGTTACGACATGACGCGCTGAGCGGAGAGGTTCAGTCGACCGCGTCGGGGCGGGCGGTGGCCGGCTCCTCGTCGTCGTCCTCGTCGGCCTCGCCCCAGTTGCGGCGCAGGAACGGCAGCACGGCCCAGAAGGTCAGGAACCAGATCCCGGTCACCCCGCTGAGCACGAACGCCACCGGCCGGGGCAGCACGAAGTCGGTGATCAGCAGTACCGAGCTGACCATCGCGATCAGCATGAACGCCAGCCCACCGGTCGCCATGCCGTGCGCGAACCGGACCAGTTCCGGCTTGCGCCCCTGCCGGAAGAGCGCCCGGTGGAAGGCGACCGGCGAGATGATCAGCGCGGTGGCCGCGGCGGCGGCCAGCAACGCGACGATGTAGGTGTCCTTCTGGAACTCCGTGGCTCGCGGGAAGCCGTTGCTGAAGGGCAGGGTGAGCAGGAAGGCGAACAGGATCTGCACCCCGGTCTGCGCCACTCGCAGCTCCTGCAACAGGTCGGCGAAGTTTCGCTGCCAACGCTGCTTCTCCGTCTCCACGGCCACCTGGGCCTCCTCCCCCTCGGTCAAGTTCGCAGCAGTGTGCCCTGACCGACCGTACGTGAAACGCGAGGAAGGCTCGTCAGCGGACGGGGAGGCGGTACCGGGACCAAACCGGGCGGCCTGGGAGGTCGGAGCGTGCCGGGTCAGCCGCCCCGGCGGATCCGGCCGGCGTACCGCGCCTCCAGGCTGTTGTTGTGGTCGTCACTGTCCGGGATGTTCGCCGAAAGGTAGACCGGGGCCGTCTCCCCCGCCTCCACCAGCCGGCGGACCACCTCCACCACGACCTGCTGCGCGAGGAGCGCGGCAGTGATCGAGGAGACCGCGCCGACCGCGCCGCCACCGGGCAGCGGCAGCGTCGCGTCGCCGTACGGGGCGCCGTTGTCGAGTACCACGTCGGCGAGGTCGCTCAGCTTCCGGCCGGACGGGTGCCGGGAGGCGACCCGGGCCGAGTGCTGCTCCGAGGTGATCGCGATCAGCCCGTGACCGCGCTCCTTCACCAGCGACGCGAACTCGACGATGGTGCCGTTCACCCCGGAGTTCGAGGCGATCACGAAGACGTCCCGGGGGTCGATCGGGGTCAGCTCGTAGAGCCGGCGGGCCACGGTCGGGTCCCGCTCCAGGGTCGGGCCGAGGATCTCGACCGGCTCGCCGCCGCGCAGTACCAGGTCACGCAGCGCGATCCGGTTCGTCGGGACCAGCCCGCCGGCCCGGCCGGCGATCTCCATGGCCAGCGCCTCCGAGTGGCCGGTACCGAACGCCTGCACCACCCCACCGGCCCGCAGCGCGTCGGTGACCAGGTCGGCCGCCCGGCGTACGCCGTCCCGGGCGGCCACCGCCACCCGCCCGATCGTCTCGGTGACCACGTCGAGATAGCCCTCGGGGCTGAGTGTCACGCCGCACGCGTCCCTTCGAGATGTTGATCTGGGCCATCCACCCTATCCCGCCACCTGGTGGGCGCCGCCACATCCGCCGGTTCCACCGCTGTCGGCACCGCGGCATCCGGTGTACGGTCTGCGGAACAACAGCACATCCGACAGGGGAGCGCACAGCGCTGAGAGTGCGGGTGACACACCCGCAGACCCTCGAACCTGATCTGGGTAATGCCAGCGCAGGGAGTTCGGTCGAGTCTCCAGCCGCGCCGCAGTCCGGGCCGTCCCGGGTTGCGGCGTGCGTCTTGCCTGGTTCGCCACGCGACTGGGAGGCATGCCCATGAGTTCGTCCACCACCACCAGATGGCGCACCGTCGACATCGTCGTCGCCTCGGTCATCGCGGTCGCGTTCGGGGTCATCTTCTGGGCCTGGAACCTGGTCTGGGGTGCCACCGAGGGTGCCTTCACCTTCTTCCCGCCGGCCCAGGCGGTCATCTACGGCATCTGGCTGGTACCCGGCGTGCTCGGCGGCCTGGTGATCCGCAAGCCGGGTGCGGCGCTCTACTGCGAGTTCCTCGCCGCCTTCGTCTCGGTGCTGCTCGGCAGCCAGTGGGGCACCGTCGCGATCCTCCAGGGGCTCGCCCAGGGCGTCGGCGCCGAGCTGGCGTTCCTCGCCGTCGGGTACCGCTCGTTCCGGCTGCCGGTGGCGGTCGCCTCCGGCCTGCTGGCCGGGCTCGCCGCGGCGATCTTCGACCAGATCCGCTACTACTCCGAGTACGACTTCGACTCGTTCCGGCTGCCGGTCTTCCTCTTCACCGTGCTCAGTTCGGCGGTGCTGGCCGGTGCCGGCGGCTGGGCGCTCACCCGGGCCCTGGCCCAGACCGGTGTGCTGGACCGGTTCCCGGCCGGTCGAGACCGCACCGCCGTGTGAGCGGCGCGACTGCGGTGGTGCCGTCGTGAGCGAGCGGAGCGAGCGAATCAGCCAGCTCAGTGCGGATGAGCCTCATGACGGCACGCAGCGAAGCGGAGTGCCGGCATGAGTGAGGTGCGGCTGCGCGGCTTCGGCTGGCGGCACGCGGGCCGGCGGGCCTGGGCGGTCCGCGACGTCGACCTGCGGATCGGGCACGGCGAGCGGGTACTCCTGCTCGGCGCCTCCGGTGCCGGCAAGAGCACCCTGCTGGCGGCACTGGCCGGGCTGCTCGCCGAGGACTCCGGCGAGCAGGAGGGCACCGTCGAGATCGACGGGCTCGATCCGCGCAAGGCGAGGGAGCGGGTCGGGATCGTCTTCCAGGACCCGCAGACCCAGCTCGTGATGGACCGGGCCGGTGACGACGTGGCGTTCGGCCTGGAGAACCGGGGCGTACCGGCGACGGAGATCTGGCCCCGGGTCACCGAGGCCCTGCACCGGGTCGGCTTCCCGTACGGCCTGGACCGGTCCACCGCCGCGCTCTCCGGCGGCGAGCAGCAGCGGCTCGCCCTGGCCGGGGTGCTGGCGCTGCGGCCCGGACTGCTGCTGCTCGACGAGCCGACCGCCAACCTGGACCCGGCCGGCGCCGAGCTGGTCCGCGACGCGGTCCGGGCGGCGGTCGACGACGACACCACGCTGATCCTGGTCGAGCACCGGGTGTCGGAGGCGCTGCCACTGGTCGACCGGGTGGTGGTGCTCGAACCGGGCGGCGGGGTACGCGCCGACGGGCCGCCGGAGCGGATCTTCGCGGCGCACGGCACGGCACTGGCCGCCGCCGGGGTCTGGGTGCCGGGGCCGCCGCCGGCACCGCGCCGGGCCGCGACCGGACCCGGCGAGGCGCTGCTCACCGCCGACCGGCTCGGCCTGCCACCCCGGCTGGCAAGCACCGACCTGCGGGTACGCGCCGGCGAGGCGCTCGCGGTGCTCGGCCGCAACGGTGCCGGCAAGTCAACCCTGGCGCTGCTGCTCGGCGGGCTGCTCCGGCCCGGCAGCGGCCGGCTGTCGGCCTCCCCGGAGCTGGCCGGGCGGCACGCCGGCACCGCACCGCACCGGTGGCGGGCGCCGGTGCTGGCCGGCCGGATCGGCTCGGTCTTCCAGGATCCGGAGCACCAGTTCGTCCGCGGCACCGTCTTCGAGGAGCTGGCGCTCGGGCCGCGCCGGATCGGCCGGCCCGAGGCGACGGTCCGGTCGGTGGTGGACGAGTTGCTGGTCCGGCTCCGGCTGGACCGGTTGGCGGCGGCGAACCCGTACACCCTCTCCGGTGGGCAGGCGCGGCGGCTGAGCGTGGCGACCGCGCTGGCCACCGCGCCCCGGCTGCTGGTGCTGGACGAGCCGACCTTCGGCCAGGATCGGCGTACCTGGCTCGAACTGGTCGACCTGCTCGCCGGGCTCCGCGACGACGGGCACGGCATCGTCACCGTCACCCACGACGCCGACTTCGTCGCCGCGCTGGCCGACCGGACGATCCGGCTCGGCGGCGACGGGGCGACGGAGTCGGGGCAGACCCGGGCGGCGGGGCGGGCCCGATGATCCCGTACCAGCCGATCGCCACCCCCGGCGCACCGCTGGCCCGGCGCAACCCGGTGGCCAAGGTCGCCGCCGCGATGATCTTCTCGGTGGCGCTGATCGTCACGGTGGACCCGGTGGCTCCGGCGGTGGCGATCGCCTTCGAGCTCGCCGTGGTGCCGCTCTTCGGCGTCCGGTACGCCGCACTGGCCCGCCGGGCCTGGACGCTGCTGCTCAGCGCCCTCGGCATCCTCTGCACCCTGGTGCTCTTCGCCGCCGAGCGGACCGGCAGCCTGCTGTGGCAGGCCGGGCCGGTGGAGGTCACCACCGGGGTACTCGGCACCGCGCTCGGCATGGCGCTGCGGGTGATCGCGGTGGCGCTGCCCGGCGTACTCGTCTTCGCCACCACCGATCCCACCGACCTGACGGACGCGCTGATCCAGAACGTCAAGGCGCCGCCCCGGTTCGCGATCGGGGCGCTGGCCGCGTTCCGGCTGGTACCGCTGCTCGCCCTGGAGTGGCGGATGTTGAGCCTGGCCCGGCGGGCCCGGGGCGTCGACGCCGGACGGAATCCGCTGGCCCGGCTGCGGCTGTTCGGCTCGACGGCGTTCGCCCTGCTGGTCGGGGCGATCCGCCGGGGTACCCGGCTGGCCACCGCGATGGACGCCCGGGGCTTCGACTCGGGCTCGCCGCGTACGTCGGCACGCCGGCAGCGGTTCACCGTCGCCGACGCCGCCCTGGTCGCCGGGGCCGCGATGCTGGCCGGCGGAGCGCTCGCGGTCAGCGTCGCACTCGGCGCCTTCCGCCCGCTGGTCGGCTGACCCGACCGGGCCCCGCCGGCAGACGCGCCCGGCCGGGCGGCGCGGCGCCGACCAGTCTCCGCCGGGCGGCGCGGGCCCGGTCAGTCCAGGGTGGCGATCTCGATGTCGCCGAACGAGACCCGGTAGGACGGCTCCCGGTCCGGGTCGGAGGTCGGGTCGGAGAAGATGCCCAGCACCACCCGGCCGGCCACCGGCGCGTCGTCCCGGGCCGCGCCGATCTGCCGACCGTCCTGATAGAAGCGGAGTTCCTCGCCGTCGGCGACCACGCCGACCCGGATCCGGCCGTTCGGCCGCCGATCCGCGGGGAAGGGGAAGTCGCCGGCCTCGAGCGCGGCATCGGGCCCGTGCCGCATCAGGTGGTACCCGTCGGCGCAGATCCGCAGCACGTACCCGCCCTGCGCGTCGGTGAACCGGAACCAGATCCCGGCGCAGCTGACCGGCTCGACCAGGACGACGTCGACCTCGGCCCGTACGTCGGCCCAGACCCGCTGCGGCCCCGGGCACCGGTACGGGCCGTCGCTCTGCTTGGAGACCACCAGTCCGCCGTCGAACTCGCAGCCGACCCGGTGCCGCTGGTCCGTCCTCGGTGTCCAGAGGCCGGACCTGGTCAGCGGATCGGCGACCACCACCCGGCCGGGCGGCGGTGCCCCGGCGGACGGGGTGGGACTCGCCGGCCCGGTCGGGCCACCGATCGTGGCGCCGGGTCCGGCGTTGGCCAGCGGACCCGGTGGGGTCTGGCCGACTCCCGGCCGCTCCGCGCCGGGCGGCAGCACCCCGCTGGCGTAGCCGACGGTGACCGCCGCGCCCAGCAGTCCGACGAGCGCGAAGAGCGCGCTGGCGAGCGTCCCCCACCGGCCGCCTCCTCGACGGTCCGGTGCGGCGGGGGCGACCGGCTGACCGGGCGGCGGCGCGGGCTGGGCCACACCGGGCGGGCCGGCGGCGGCTGCCGGATCGACGGCTCCCGGGACGGTCACGCCGGAGGTGCCGGGCGGAGGGGCGTCCCGCACGACCAGCCCGTACGGGTTGCCGGCGAACCGCTCCGGGGCGCCGGGCGGGCTCGCCGTGCCGGGCCCGGCCGCCGAACGTCCGACCAGCGCGGTCTCGGCGAGCGGGCGCTGGTCGGTGACGGCCTGCGCCTGCTCGGCCGCAGCCAGCAGGTCCGGTTGCCGGACCAGCGTCTCGGCGACCTGCCCGGTTCGGCCCGGCCCGCCGGCCAGCAGCCGGTCCAGCAGGTCACGGGTGTTCGGCCGGCGGTGCGGCTCCTTGGCCAGCGCCAGTTCGACCAGTTCGCGCAGGGGTCCGGTCAACCCGTCGAGATCGGGCTCCTCGGTCATGATCCGTACCGCCGTCGCGGCCGGTGTCTCGGCGGCGAACGGGGTACGCCCGGTGCCGGCGTACGCCACCACGGCGCCCCAGGCGAAGACGTCGGCGGCCGGCGTGAGTACCCCCTTGGTCGCCGGCTCGAACCGTTCCGGCGCCATGTACGCCACCGTGCCGATCACCTGGTCGGTACGGGTACCGGCGGCGGTGCCGTGCATCGCGCGGGCGATCCCGAAGTCGATCACCTTCGGGCTGCCGGGCGGCAGCAGCACGTTGCTCGGCTTGAGATCGCGGTGGATCACCCCGGCGCCGTGGATCGCGGTGAGCGCGGTCGCCATCCCGATCGCGAGTCCGTAGAGGTTGCCCGGGGTGAGCGGGCCACGGTCGGCGACCACTGTGGACAGACTGGGGCCGTCGACGTACTCGACGACCAGGTAGGGCGGGTCGTGGTCGGGGTCGGCGTCGAGTACCTCGGCGGTGCAGAACGGCGGCACCTGCCGGGCCCGTTTCACCTCGCCCCGGAACCGGCGCCGGAACTCGGCGTCGTGCGCCAGGTCCGGCCGGATCACCTTGACCGCGACCGTCCGCGCATCGGCCAGCCGGGCCAGGTAGACGGTGCCCATGCCGCCCTCACCGAGCCGACCGACCAGCTCGCACGGGCCGAGTTGGCGTGGATCGGTGGGCCGGAGCGGTTGTGCCCCGGAGACCTCGCCCGTCATCCCGACCCTCCACCGCCCCGCGGACCAGCCACCCCGTCACCGGAAGTCGAGTAAGTATCACATTGGATCAGCTCCATCGGGAGGCCGGTCGGCGCCACCGTGTGCGCGCGATTCGGCGACGGGGGCCTCCCCCGGACAGGGCGGACGGCGCCGGGCGGGTGGCCCGGCGCCGTTCCCGGTGGATCGGTGCGGCCGGCTCAGCTGCGCCGGAAGGCGTACTGGCGGGACGACGCACTGCCCCGACCACGCCCGACACCGGCCGGGCCGCCGCCGTTGCGGATCGCCGGACCCGCCTTCGGCGCCGCCGGCCGCGGGCGTGCCGGGCTGTCGTCACCCGGCGACCCGGTCGGGGTGTCGTCACCCGGCAGCACGATCGGGGCGGCGAGTTCGATCGGGTCGTCCGCCGGCCGGGCGACCCGGGCCGGGAAACCGCCCTTACCGGTCGAGCCGGTGGTCTTCCTGGACTTTCGTTTGGCAGGCATACGGTGTTCTCTCCTCCTGGTCGGGACCGCCCTGCTTGCGCAGCGGCAGCGGCGCGCGGGAATGGGATCCCGGGAGTCCGTTCGCGGAGGTGTCACCGATCGGTGACGGGTCGCCGGAGAAGGCGGAACGGCACGGACGCCCGGAGCGCTGGCACCCGCGCCGCGCGGAACAGGCGGGCGGGTCGGCTCGGATGAAGGGGCATCAGTACCGCATGTCTGGACCATAGCCCGGTTCGCTCCCCGGGCGCACCTGTTTTTCGACTCGAAGTCGAACCGTCTTCCGCGGGCCCGCGCGGTCAGCCGTGTGCCGGTCCGGGCGCGACCGGGTTGGGCAGGGCACCGCCGAACCTGCGGTCCCGCTGCGCGTACAGCTCGCAGGCGTACCAGAGGTGGCGGCGGTCGAAGTCCGGCCAGAGGGTGTCCAGGTAGACCAGTTCGGCGTACGCGCTCTGCCAGAGCAGGAAGTTGGAGATCCGCTGTTCGCCGGAGGGGCGGAGGAACATGTCGACCGGCGGCACCTCGGGGTGGTAGAGGTACCGCGAGATCATCTTTTCGTTGACCTTGCCCGGATCCACCCTGCCGGCGGCGACGTCCCGGGCGATCGCGGCGGCCGCGTCGGCGATCTCGGCCTGCCCGCCGTAGTTGACGCAGAACTGGAGGGTCAGCGTCGAGTTGCCCCGGGACATCTCCTCGGCCGTCTGCAACTCCGAGATCACGCTCTTCCAGAGCCGGCCGGCCCGCCCGGACCAGACGACCCGGACCCCCAGCTCCACCAACTGGTCCCGGCGGCGCCGGATGACGTCCCGGTTGAAGCCCATCAGGAAGCGCACCTCGTCCGGCGAGCGCCGCCAGTTCTCCGTGGAGAAGGCGTACGCCGACAGATAGGGGATGCCGAGTTCGATCGCGCCCTCGATGGTGTCGAAGAGGGAGTACTCGCCCTGCTCGTGACCCTTGGTCCGGGGCAGTCCGCGCTGCTTGGCCCAGCGCCCGTTGCCGTCCATCACCACCGCCACGTGCTTCGGCAGCGCCTCGACCGGCAGCGCCGGGGGGCGGGCCCCGGACGGGTGCGGGGTCGGTGGCACCGGGCCCCGACGGCCCCGGTTGGTCATCGCTCGGATCACTGTGCTTCCTTCGCTACGTCCGCCGGGTCGGGGCGCGGGAGGTGCCGCGCCCGCTCGGTCCGCTCACCGGTCGATCCCCTGTCGACCAGCGGCAAGGAGCGTAACCCCCGCTCCAGATGCCATTGCAGGTGTGCCGCCACCAGCCCGCTGCACTCCCGGCGGTGCGGCGGCTCGGCGGCGTCCGCGGTCCGCCAGTCCCCGGAGGCGAGCGCGGCCATCAGGTCGAGGGTGGCCGGCGCCGGATGGGCGGCGCCGGGCGGCCGGCAGTCCGGGCAGACACAACCCCCGGCGGGTACGGAGAACGCGCCGTGCCGGCCCGGCGTACCGCAGACCGCGCAGGCGACCAGCGCCGGTGCCCAGCCGGCCAGCCCCATCCCGCGCAGCAGGTAGGCGTCCAGCACCAGCGTGCTGGCGTGCTCACCGTCGGCGAGCGCGCGCAGCCCGCCCAGGGTGAGCTGGAACAGCCGCAGCGACGGCTCCCGCTCGACCGGGGTGAGCCGCTCCGCCGTCTCGGCGATCGCGCTCGCCGCCGTGTAGCGGGGATAGTCGGAGACGAACGCCTTGCCGTAGAGCGCGATCCCCTCCACCTGGCTGATCGAGTGCAGCGAGCTGCCCTGCTCGCCCTTCGGGTCACCGGCGATCTGGAGGTCGACGTGGCCGAACGGCTCCAGCCGGGCACCGAACCGCGAGGTGGTCCGGCGTACCCCCCGGGCGACCGCCCGCAGCCGGCCGTGCCGGCGGGTCAGCAGGGTGATGATCCGGTCGGACTCGCCGAGTTTCTGCACGCGCAGCACCACCGCGTCGTCGCGGTAGAGCTGTCGGCGGTACCCGGGCACCCGCCCATTGTTCCCTGCCGCCGGACCCCGCCGGTCGCCCGGTCCGCCCGACGCTGCCCCGGTCGGCGACCCTGAGACGGTTCTCAGGGTCGGATCGGGGTCGGTCGGTGGCGGACCCGGATGTCCCGGGCCCCGCCGCCGCCATACCCTTCGGCAATGCTGGTTTCCCGGACCACCGCCCTGACCGGCGGTCTCGCCCTGGTCGCCCTGATCGGCCTCGCCGGCTGCGACGGCTTCGCCGAACAGCGCCTCACCTACGACCGGACCGAGGACGTGAAGATCACCGAGATCGAGGTGCTCCCCGGCGCCGGAGACGTGGTGATCCGGACCGGAGCGGTGCAGAACGTCCGGATCGAGCGGGTGGTGCAGTACCGCGGCCCCGAGCCGAACGACGCCACCTACCGGATCGAGGGCACGAAGCTCGTCCTGGACACCGACTGCGGCAAGCACTGCGGGGTCTCCTACGACGTCCTCGCCCCGGCCGGGGTCGCGCTGCGCGGCGAGAACGGCTCCGGGAACGTCACCCTGACCGCGCTGACGACGGTGGACATCAAGGTCGGCTCCGGCGACATCTCGGTGACCGACGCGAGCGGCGCGGTACGCGTCGAGACCGGCTCCGGGGACATCCGGCTGAACCGGGTACCCGGCACCGTCTCGGCCCGGGCCGGCTCCGGATCGATCGAGGGACGCTCGCTGGGCGCCGGAAAGGTCAGCGCGCAGACGGGTTCCGGCGACATCTCGCTGACCCTCGTCGCCGCCGGCTCGGTCCAGGCCAGCGCGTCGAGCGGCTCGATCGACGTCACCGTACCGGCCGGCGGCTACCAGGTGACCGCGCACGCCGACTCGGGCAGTACCGACGTGCGGGTGCCGAACGACCCGGCCGCGAAGTCCGTACTCGACATGCAGACCGGCAGCGGCGACATCACCGTCCGGTCGAACTGAGCCCGGCGGGCTCGCCGGCCGGCGTACCCCGGGCCGGCTCCCTCCGGACCGCCGCCGTGGCGCCGCCGGCCGACGCCCGGACGGTGCCGCCGGGCAGCAGGCACGGTGGACGCCGGGCCGCCACGTCCTCGACCCAGCCGAAGAGCGCGACCGCGACCGCCACCAGCACCGCGACGGCGGCCAGCCGGGCCGCCAGGCCGAGCGCGGAGGAATGGGCGAGCCCGAGCCCGGAGAGCAGCTCGTTGACGGCGATCACGAAGGGCATGTGCCAGAGATAGACGGTCAGCGCCCGGGCGTTCAGCACGGTCACCGCCCGGCGCAGCGGCGCCCAGCGGTCGACCGGGGCGACCGCCGAGGGAGCGAAGCCGAAGACCAGCAGCACGAAGGCGACGGACCAGAGCGCGTTGCCCAGCGGTACGTCGTTCAGGTCGTAGCCGCGCGGCCCCTGGTGGCTCAGGGTCCAGGCGAGCCCGACCGCGCCGACCGGTACCGCGACGGCCAGCAGCAGCCGGCGGGACATCCGCCGCAGCAGCCCGTCGTGCTGGGCGAAGCCGAGCAGCCAGGCCCCGTAGTAGAGCCCGAAGTCGCGGAGCAGTCCCGGCGCCTCGGGATAGCCGAACTCGACGACCCCGAGCAGCAGGTACGGGGCGAGCAGCGTCGGCACCGGCCAGCGGCGGAACAGCCAGCGGGCCAGCGGCGAGACTCCGACGAACCACAGGTAGTCGCGCAGATACCAGACCACGCTCAGCGTCAGCGCGCCCCAGGAGTTGGCCGGCGGGTCGGCCAGCGGCAGTACCCAGAAGACCAGCCGCCAGGACGGCGCCAGGCCGGTGAGCAGCATCGCGGGTACGAAGAGCAGCGCCACCAGCCAGAGCGACGGCAGCAGTCGACGCAGCCGCCGGCCGACCGCCGCGGGACCCCAGCGGTCGAGGGAACTGGCCATCAACGCCCCGGCGAGCGCGAACATCACCGACATGGCCGGGAACGCCAGGGTGAGGAAGGCCCAACCGGTGACGTGGTAGACGACGACTCGGACGATGGCAAGACAGCGGAGCAGGTCGTAGTACCGGTTTCGCATCAGCCTGACTTGTCGCCGGGAGGAGGGGACAGGATGCCTTCGTACCCCGCATCCCCGCCCGGACAACCGATCCCGCGCAGGTTCCGCGATGAACCCTCCGGGAATTCGCGGCGAACGGCCCGGAACCGCCGTCGGACACCCCTACCGGGTCAGACCCCCAACCGCCGCCTGACCTGCTCGCGCAACTCCTCCGGCGCCTCCTCGACGGCGAGCAGCCGGTGCAGCAGCTCCGGCTCGGACATCCAGGCCCGGAACCCCTCGGCGACCGTCACCCCGTGCTCCGGCCGGTGCGACACCGTCACCTCGTCACCGGCGCGCACCTGCCCCGGCCGCACCACCCGGAGGTACGCCCCCGGCCGGGCCGCCTGGGTGAACCGCTTCAGCCAGCGCGGCAGCCCCATCTTGACCTGGAAGGTGGCGCACGGGATCCGGCCGAACGTGGTCTGCAACACCAGCTCGGAGCCGACCTGCCACCGCTCGCCGAGAACCGCCCCGTTCACGTCGAGCCCGACCGTGGTCAGGTTCTCCCCGAAGAGGCCGCCGGGGAGCGGGCGCCCCAGTTCCGCCTCCCACCAGTCGTAGTCCTCCCGGGCGTACGCGTAGACCGCCTGGTCGTCGCCGCCGTGGTGCGCCAGGTCGAAGATCTGGTCACCGACCAGGCCGCTGCCCAGCCCGACCTTCTTCGGCCCGGGTGCCCGGACCAGTACGGGCCCGTCCACCGGACGCTTGTTGATGCCGGTGGTCCCGACCGCCTTGGCGCTGTTCGGCTCGGGCACGGCCAGGTTGACGGAGAGGATTTTTCCCATGGATCCGCACCCTACCCAGTGCCGTCCTTCGACATGCACCGATTTCATGCGCTCTCCGAGGGCCGGAGACGCCACCGGTCCGGCCGCGCGGCCCCGTCACCCGTCGGGTCACTGCCGCTCGCCGAGCGGATAGGCACAGAACTGCGCGCCGACCAGACCGGCGGTGGCCTCCTCGCCGTCGAGCGGACGCGCCCGGTCGGCGTAGGGCTCGGCGTCGTCCTCGGGCTCGTACCCGATCTCCCGCCCCTCGGCCAGCGACCACCACCGCCGGCTGTTCCGGCTGATCCCCCAGAGCAGCCGGAAACCGGTGGCGTCCGACCGCAGGCAGGCGTCGACCAGCCGGGCACAGTCGTCCGGGGAGATCCAGTTCTCCAGCCCGCTGATCCCGGGCGGCTCGGGGAAGCATGCGCCGAGCCGCAGCGCGAAGACCACCATGCCGAACCGGTCGGCGTAGAGGCTGCCGAGCGACTCGACGGCCGCCTTGGACCAGCCGTAGTAGGTGTCCGGGCGGGGCGGCGCCGTCGCCGGCACCCCGTCCGGCCCGGTCGGTGCCGGTACGCCGGCCGGCTCCGGGCTGCTGCCGGCCCGGCGGTACCAGCCGGCCGCGTGGATCGACGAGGCGAGCACCACCCGGGGTACCCCGGCCACCCGGGCCGCCTCCAGCAGGCTCTGGGTGCCCGCCACGTTCACCCGGAGCAGTTCCGCGAAGGTGTCCTCGCCGGGAATCGCCGCTAGGTGCAGTACGGCGTCGACGCCGGAACAGGCCGACGCCAGCGCCACCGGATCGTGCAGGTCGGCGCGGACGATCTCCACCGGTTCGCCGGGCGCCGCCGGAGGCTGCTCGGCGACGTCGAGCAGCCGCAGGAACCGTTCCGGGCCGGCCAGCCGGGGCCGGAGCAGCCGTCCGATCCGCCCGGCCGCGCCGGTGACCAGTAGCCGTGCCGGCATTCGCGTCCCCTCCCCCGACCGATCCGCGACCGGGCTCAGAAGCCGAGCTTGCGGAGCTGCTTCGGATCCCGCTGCCAGTCCTTGGCCACCCGGACGTGCAGGTCGAGATAGACCCGGGTGCCGAGCAGCTCCTCGATCTGTTGCCGGGCCCGGATGCCGACGTCCTTGAGCCGGCTGGCCCGGGCGCCGATCACAATCGCCTTCTGGCTGGAGCGTTCCACGTAGACGTCGGCGTAGATCTTCATCAGCCGGTCCTCGGGGATCATCTCCTCGACCACCACCGCGATCGAGTGCGGCAGCTCGTCCCGGACCCCCTCCAGGGCCGCCTCCCGGATCAGCTCGGCGACCAGGATCTGCTCCGGCTCGTCGGTGAGCATGTCGTCCGGATAGAGCTGCGGCGAGGGCGGCAGGTAGCCGGTCATCACGTCGACCAGGGTGTCCACCTGGTGGCCGGAGACCGCGCTGACCGGTACGACCTCGGCGAAGTCGCCCAGCTCGCTGACCGCGAGCAACTGCTCGGCCAGCCGCTTCCGGTCCACCAGGTCGGTCTTGGTGACCACCGCCAGCACCTTGGCCTTCAGCTCGGCCAGCTCGCCGGTGATGAACCGGTCGCCCCGGCCGATCGGCTCGTCCGCCGGGATGCAGAGGCCGATCACGTCGACCTCGCTCCAGGTCTGCCGGACCAGGTCGTTGAGGCGCTCGCCGAGCAGGGTACGCGGCCGGTGCAGCCCGGGGGTGTCCACGAGCACGAGCTGCGAGTCCGGCCGGTGCAGTACGGCCCGGATCACGTGCCGGGTGGTCTGCGGCTTGTTGGAGGTGATCGCGATCTTCTGCCCGACGATCGCGTTGGTCAGCGTCGACTTGCCGGCGTTCGGCCGCCCGACGAAGCAGGCGAACCCGGCCCGGTAGCCGGCCGCCTGGCCGGTCGAGCGGTGCCCGGCCGCCTGGCCGGTGGAGCGGCCGCCTGCCTGCTGGCCGGCGGAGCGGGGTGCGGTCACTCCAGCACCGTGCCGAGCAGGGTGCCGTCCGGGGCGGCGACGTGGATCGGCGCGTCCGCCGCGAGGTCCCGGACGGCGGCGTGCCCGGCGCCGTCCAGCGTCGACGCCTCGGTCACCACCGCACCGGCCTCCAGCCGGGTCGCTCCGGCGGCGACCGCCGAGGCGACCGCGAGCTGCAACGCGGTGATGGTCAGCGACGGCAGCGAGACACTGGCGGCGGCGTACGTCCGGCCGTCCTGGTCGCGTACTGCCGCGCCCTCCACCGCGCCGACCCGGCCCCGGGCACCCCGGGCCAGGACCACCAGCTTGGTGTCCTCGGCGGTCAGCTCGACCGTCGCCGACGGGGTGTGTCCACCGACCGGGGCGGTCGGTGGGGCGGACGGGTCAGGCATCGGCGGGTTGCCTCTCCTCGGCCCGGGAGTGCTGCTCCCGGGTGTTCTGTGCGCCCCGGGACTCGGGGTCGGTGGCGGTCTGCTGCTGCTCCGGCTCGTCGGCCTCGGTGAGCCGGCGGACCAGTACGGAGTCGATGTGGTTGCGCCGGCCGGTGGTGCCCTCGGCGATCAGCCGCAGCCCGCCCACGTCGGCCGAGGCACCGGGCAGCGGCACCCGGCCGAGGGACTGGGCGAGCAGCCCGCCGACGGTCTCCACCTCGTCGGCCGGCAACTCGACGTCGAAGAGCTCGCCGAGATCCTCGACCGGCAGCCGGGCGGTGACCCGCACCTGGCCGTCGTCGAGGCGCTCGACCGGCGGGCGCTCGACGTCGTACTCGTCGGTGATCTCGCCGACGATCTCCTCCAGGATGTCCTCGATGGTGACCAACCCGCCGGTGCCGCCGTACTCGTCGACGACGATCACCATGTGGGTCCGGGCCGCCTGCATCTCGGAGAGCAGGTCGTCGACCGGCTTCGACTCGGGTACGAAGGTGGCGGTCCGCATCACCTCGGAGACCGGCCGCTCGGCGGCGGCGGGGTCGTCGCCCTGGGTCTGCCGGATCACGTCCTTGAGATAGAGCACCCCGAGCACGTCGTCGACGCTGTCGCCGATCACCGGGATCCGGGAGAAGCCGGAGCGGAGGAAGAGCACCAGCGCCTGCGGCAGCCTCTTGTGCGCCTCGATCCAGACCATCTCGGTACGCGGCACCATCACCTCGCGGACGATGGTGTCGCCGAGCGCGAAGACGGAGTGGATCATCTGCCGTTCGCCGTGCTCCACGACGCCGCGCTGCTCGGCCAGGTCGACCAGCTCGCGCAGCTCGACCTGGGTGGCGAACGGGCCCTCCCGGAAACCGCGCCCCGGGGTCACCGCGTTGCCGATCAGGATCAGCAGCGAGGCGAGCGGGTTGAGCACCCGGCCCAGCCAGCGGACCAGCGGCGCGGTGACCCGGCCGACCGTGTAGGCGTGCTGCCGGCCGATGGTGCGCGGCGCCACGCCGACCACCACGAAGCTGACCACCGTCATCGCGCCCGCGGTGACCAGGGCGGCGGTCCAGCCGGCGCCGAAGGTGTCCACCGCGACGAGCGCGACCAGCACGGTCGCGGTCAGTTCGCAGAGCAGTCGCAGCAACAGCAGCAGGTTGATGTGCCGCACCGCGTCGGCGGCGACGACCTGGAGGGTACGCGCGCCGCGTACGCCGTCCCGGGCCAGCTCACCGGCCTGGGCCGGGGAGACGGCGCCGAGCGCGGCGTCGGCCATCGCGAAGATGCCGGCGAGCACCACCAGGCCGGCGGCGAAGAAGAGCAGTGCGAGATCGGGTAGGCCGCCCGGGGCGCTGACGGTGGACGCCAGCGGCGCGGGCAGCGCGGCTAAATGACCAGGCATCACTGGGTCCGGGTCGCGCGCCAGCTGTCCAGGAGCCGCGCCTGTAGCGCGAACATCTCCCGTTCCTCCTCCGGTTCGGCGTGGTCGTAGCCGAGTAGGTGCAGTACGCCGTGCACGGTCAGCAGGTGCAGCTCGTCGGCGGCCGAGTGCCCGGCCGTGGCGGCCTGCTTGGCGGCCACCTCCGGGCAGAGCACGATGTCGCCGAGGAGCGCCGGCTCGCCGCCGTTCACCTCGCCGGGCCCGTGGTCGACGCTCCCCTCGTCCATCGGGAAGGCGAGTACGTCGGTCGGGCCGTCCCCACCCATCCAGCGGTGGTTCAGCTCGGTCATGTAGTCGACGTCGACGAGCAGCACCGACAGCTCGGCGAGGGAGTTCACTCCCATCTCGTCGAGGGCGTGCCGGGCGACGGCGAGCACGGCGTCGGTGTCGACGCTGCTCCCCGACTCGTTGGCGATCTCGATGGACAACTGGTTCCCCTGATGCGCTGTCGGAAGCTGTGGTGGCCGCACTGTCGGCCGGTCTAGCGGCGCCGGCCGGTCCGGCCGCCGTGCGCGGTCCGTCCCGGTACGGCGTGCACGCCCTGGCCCTGCTGCTGGGACTCCCGCTCGGCGTCCCAGCGGGCGTACGCGTCCACGATGTCACTGACCAGCCGGTGCCGCACGACGTCGGAGCTGGAGAGCTGGGCGAAGTGCACGTCGTCGACGCCTTCGAGGATGTCCCGGACGGCGCGCAGGCCGCTGGTCGTCCCGCCGGGCAGGTCGACCTGGGTCACGTCACCGGTCACCACGATCTTGGAGCCGAAGCCCAGCCGGGTGAGGAACATCTTCATCTGCTCGGGCGTGGTGTTCTGCGCCTCGTCGAGGATGATGAACGCGTCGTTGAGGGTACGGCCCCGCATGTATGCCAGCGGCGCGACCTCGATCGTCCCGGCGGCCATCAGCTTGGGGATGGAGTCCGGGTCGAGCATGTCGTGCAGCGCGTCGTAGAGCGGCCGCAGGTAGGGGTCGATCTTCTCGTGCAGGGTGCCGGGGAGGAAGCCGAGCCGCTCGCCGGCCTCGACCGCCGGCCGGGTCAGGATGATCCGGTTCACCTGCTTGGCCTGGAGCGCCTGCACGGCCTTCGCCATCGCCAGGTAGGTCTTGCCGGTGCCGGCCGGGCCGATGCCGAAGACGATGGTCTTGCCGTCGATCGCGTCGACGTACCGCTTCTGGCCCAGCGTCTTGGGCCGGATGGTCCGGCCGCGCCGGGACAGGATGTTGAGCGTCAGCACCTCGGCGGGGCGCTCGGTGCCGCCCTGCTCGATCATGCCGAGGGTACGCCGCACGGCGTCCGTGGTCAGTGTCTCGCCCTTCTCGATCAACTCAAGCAGCTCGGTGAAGAGCCGCTCGGCGAAGGCGTTGTCGGCAGGGGCACCGGTGAGGGTGATCTCGTTTCCCCGGACGTGCACGTCACTGGGGATCGACCGCTCGATGAGCCGCAGGATCTCGTCGCCCGCGCCGAGCAGATTAACCATGATCTTGGGGTCTGGGACCGTGATCCTGGTCTGCACCCGGGGCTGCCCGGGGGGTGGGGTACCGGTCATGGGTCGGGCCCGAGGCCCTGTGCCACCTGCTTCCGATCTCGGTGCCGCTGCGCCGCCGGGAGTCTCCCGGCCGGTCGCGCGACGTGCGGACGTTGGAGTCATCGTATCTGTTCAACGCCGACGGCACGCTGCCCATTTCCGCCACCGACCGCCGGCCCGGGCAGGGCGTGCCGCACCCCGTCCGCGCAGGAGCCCACCGAGCCGCCCCGCCGCCGCGAGGCCGGCGCGGCCGGTCCGCTCGCCGACCGGCCGGCACCCCCGCCGACCTGGACTACCTGGGCGTAACGGGACGGCGGTGACGCCGCTCCGGCACGGGTCGGGGCCCGGCGCGCCGGCGGGAACCACACGGGAGGCACCAGCCGTCAGCTCGCGCGGAAGTCGAAGCGGTCGAAGGTCTCCTGGCGGCGGGTGAAGCGGTAGGTGGCCCAGTGCATCCTGACCACCTCGCCCCGGTCGTCCCGGGTCAGCCGGAGCAGTTCGCCGACCTCCCGGCCGGAGACCGTACGCAGCACGTCCGGCCGGTCCGGCAGCGGCGCGAAGACGGCCGGCGGCTTTCCGGCCGGATCGGCCGCGCCCCGGGCCCGCAGGGTGCCGTCCCGCCACGAGAAGACGTACTCGAAGCCCTCGCCCCACCAGCGGCCCAGCAGCCCACGGTACGGCTCCGGAGCCGGCTCGCCCGGAGCCCACGGCACGATGTCGGCGGGATCGTCCTGGGCCGAGGCGGCCAGGAGCTGGTGCGTCAGGTCGTTCACCGCCACGCCGGTACCGGAGGACCCGAGCACCGCGCACCCCATCGCCCCCGGGGTGCCGGGCCCGCCACGCCGGCCGTAGACGCTGGCCAGGAAGCCCGGCATCGCGCCGTCGTGCCCGACGTGCGTGATCCGCTCGGCGGCGCCCGACGCGTCCCGCTGGGGCAGCAGGATGAGTCCCAGCCCGAACCCGGCGGTCCAGAGCGACTCGTCGGTCACCGTCAGCGGCCAGCGCATCTCGTCGAGGGTGGTGGACCGGAGCACCGCGCCGGCCGGGTCCACCGCCGCCGGGTCGGCCAGGAACGCCGCCCAGCGGGCCATGTCGGGTGCGGTGCTCCAGAGCTGCGCGGCCGGGCCGACCGCGCCGAGGTCGGTGTTCGGCTCCGGCCGGGCGTGGTCGGAGTAGGCGTCGACCAGGAACCCGGTCGCCGCGCCGGCCGGCGGCTGCGGCTGGGTGTCGGCCAGCCCGAGCGGACCGAGTACCCGGTCGGCGAGCACCTCCGCCCAGGTACCGCCACGCAGCCGGGCGACCGCCTGGCCGAGCAGCGCGGCGCCGAGGTTGGAGTAGTGGAAGCGGCGGGCCGCCGGGAGCACCCGTTCGGCCCGGGCCAGGTCGGCGAGGAACTCGTCGAGTTCCGGGGTGTGCAGGGTGTCCCAGATGTCGCCGTACGGCTCGCGTTGCACCCCGGAGGTGTGCGACAGCAGCCGACGTACGGTCAGTTCGCCGTGCGCCGGTACGTCGAGGTGCGCGCCGATCGGGTCGTCCAGGTCGAGCAGGCCGTCGTCCCGGCACTGCATCACGAGTACGGCGGTGAAGGTCTTCGTCACCGAGCCGATCCGGAACGCCGTACCGGGGCCCAGCGGCGCGTCGTTGCCGGTGGTGCCGACCGTGCAGGTCCGCAGCGGCCGGTCGGCCCGGTGCAGCGCGGCGGAGACCGCCGGGATCCGGGACTCGGCCTGCGCCTGCCGGACCAGCCGCTCGAACCGTCCGTCTCCCTCGGCCACGATGCCCCCTCGCCGGCGATCCCTTCGCCAAGATCACGGATCCTAACGCCCGCCCACCTGGCCGTCCCCGCTGGCCACCGCCCCGGCCGCCCCGGTCCGCGCGGGTTTCCCGACCGGTGGGGCGGGGCGGGGGAAGCCGCGCTCAGCGGGCCAGCATCGGCCCCAGCGGCGCGCCGCCCAACACGTGGGCGTGGGCGTGGAAGACCTCCTGCCCGCCGTACGGGCCGGTGTTGAAGATCAGCCGGAAGCCGTCGGCGGCCAGTCCCTCGGTCTCGGCGACCACCGCCGCGGTGCCGAGCACGTCGCCGGCCAGCCCGGGATCGGCCTCGGTCAGGGTCACCACGTCGGCGTAGTGCTCCTTCGGGATCACCAGCACGTGCACCGGTGCCTTCGGGTCGATGTCCCGGAAGGCGAGCGTGGTGTCGGTCTCCCGGACGACGGTGGCCGGGATCTCGCCCGCGACGATCCGGCAGAACAGGCAGTTGGTCTCCATCATCGCCATCGTAGGGGCTGCCCCTGCCCGACGCGGCCCGGCCGGCACCCGGCACGACGCGGCCCGGCCGGCACCCGGCACGACGCGGCCCGGCCGGCACGCGACACGACGCGGCCCGGCCGGCACCCGGCACGACGCGGCCCGGCCGGCACCCGGCACGACGCGGCCCGGCCGGCACGCGACACGACGCGGCCCGGCCGGCACCCGGCACGACGCGGTCCGGTTGACGCACGGCGCGACACGGCACCGTTAGCGCACGGCGCGACACGGCCCGGCCGGCGCGCTCCGGCACGGGCCGGGCCGGCCCGGTCGGGCCGGGGTGGGCGGCGACCGGCATCATGGCCGGATGACTGGACGAGCGGTGCTGGTGACGGGGGCGTCCCGGGGGATCGGGCGGGCGGTGGCGACGGCGTTCGCCGCCGGAGGCGATCGGGTGGCCGTGCACCACCGCGACTCGACGCCGCTGGCCGAGCAACTCGTCGCGGCCCTGCCCGGCGAGGGGCACGTGGTGGTCCGGGCCGACCTGGCCGACCCGGAGGAGGTACGCGCGATGGTCGACGACGCGGCCGACCGGCTCGGCGGCCTGGACGTACTGGTGAACAACGCCGGGGTCTTCGGCAGTGCGGATGCCGGGCACCCGGTCTTCGAGTCCTCCTACGAGCAGTGGCAGCAGCAGTGGCGCCGCACCCTCGACGTCAACCTGCTGGGCGCGGCCAACACCATCTGGTGTGCCGCCCGGCACCTGCCGCAGCCGGGTGGCCGGATCGTCAACGTCTCGTCCCGGGGCGCGTTCCGGGGCGAGCCGACGCAGCCGGCGTACGGCGCCAGCAAGGCCGGGCTGAACGCGCTCGGCCAGTCCCTGGCGGTGGCCCTCGCCCCGTACGGCATCGCGGTCGCCACGGTCGCGCCCGGCTTCGTCGAGACCGACATGACCAACGAGCACCTCAAGGCGCCGCGCGGCGACGCGATCCGGGCGCAGAGCCCGTTCAACCGGATCGCCCGGCCGGAGGAGATCGCCGCCGCCGTGCACTGGCTGGCCTCGCCCGAGGCGGAGTGGGCCTCCGGCACCATCGTGGACCTCAACGGTGCCTCCTACCTGCGTACCTGACCGCCGCCGCCGAACGACGCCGACCGGCGCCGGACGACGCCGACCGGAGTAGTCCGGAAATCGGGCGGTGGTCGTCGGGCGGCGGGCGGCGGCCCGGACTGGCAGGATGATCGATATCCGGCCGGTGGAAGGGGCGCGACGATGACGGTGGATCGGCGGGACACGGCGGAGGCCGACGGAGCGAAGGCCGACGGGGCGGACGCGGCCGACGGGGCGGACGGGACGAAGGCCGACGGGGCGGACGCGGTGGCCGACCCGGCGGAGGCGGTGGTCGAACGGGCGCTCGCCGCGCTGGACCTGGAGACCAAGGTCCGGCTCCTCTCCGGCCAGGACTTCTGGACCCTGCCGGCCGTACCCGAGATCGGGCTCGGCTCGCTGGTCATGTCCGACGGCCCGATCGGGATACGCGGCGTCCGCTGGGCCCCGGACAACCCGTCGATCGCCCTGCCCAGCCCGACCGCGCTGGCCGCCACCTGGGATCCCGCGCTGGCCCGGCAGGCGGGCCGGGTGCTCGGGGCCGAATGCCGGCGCAACGGCATCCACCTGCTCCTCGCCCCCACCGTCAACCTGCACCGCAGCCCGCTCGGCGGCCGGCACTTCGAGTGCTATTCGGAGGATCCGCTGCTCAGTGCCGAGATCGGCGTCGGTTACGTCACCGGCGTACAGGACCTCGGCGTCGGGGCCACGGTCAAGCACCTGGTCGCCAACGACTCGGAGACGGACCGGATGACCGTGGACGTCCGGGTCTCCGAACGGGCGCTCCGAGAGCTCTACCTCGCCCCGTTCGAACGGATCGTCGCCGCCGGGGTCTGGGCGGTGATGGCGGCGTACAACGGGGTCAACGGGCACACCATGACCGAGCACGCCGGCCTGCTCCGGGACCTGCTCAAGCGGGAGTGGGGCTTCGACGGGATCGTGGTCTCGGACTGGACGGCGGCGAGGAGCACTGAGGCGTCCGCGAACGCCGGCCTCGACGTGGTGATGCCGGCCGCCGGGGACCCGTGGGGCGCCGCGCTGGTCGCCGCCGTCCGGGCCGGCACGGTCGCCGAGACGGAGGTGGACGACAAGGTACGCCGGGTGCTCCGGCTCGCCGGCCGGGTCGGGCTGCTCGACGGCGTACCCCCGGCGGTGGCCCCCGCCGACCGGCCGCGCCCGCCGGACGGCGCCGCCCTGGCGCACGCGGTCGCGGTCCGCTCCTTCGTGCTGGCCCGCAACGACGGCGACCTGCTGCCGCTCGATCCGGGTCAGCTGCGCCGGGTCGCGGTGCTCGGCGCGCTCGCCGACGACGCGCAGATCCAGGGCGGCGGCAGTGCGCTGGTCGTGCCGCCGCACGCCATCTCCCCGCTCGCCGGGCTGACCGCCGCGCTGCCCGAGGCCGACCTCGACCACGCGGTCGGCGCCGACCCCCGGCTCCGGCTGCCGGCGGCCGGCGGGGTGGCCTGGACGCCGATCACCGCGACGCTGCGCGACGCCGACGGCCGGGAGCGCTACCGGACGGAGCTGGACCGGGCGACGGTGCGCTGGATGGGTGAGCTGCCCGACGGGCTGCCGCCGGAGGAGCTGGTCAGCATCGAACTCGCCGCCGTGCACACGCCGCTGCGCAGCGGCACCGCCCGGCTCGCCGTCGAGGGCTTCGGGGTCCTCACCCTCACCGTGGACGGCACGGAAATCTTCGACGGCCCGCTCTACGAGCCGTCGGAGGAGCCCGGCACCGTCTTCCGGGCCACCGTGGAGCGCCGGTTCGAGATCGCCGTACGGGCCGGTGAGCCGGTCGAGGTACGGCTCACCCGCCGGATGGTCGACGGCGAGCACCCGGGCTTCGTCTCCGTCACCCTCGGGCACGCCGAGCCCGCGGTCGCCCCGGACGACGCCCTGCTCGACGAGGCGGTCCGGATCGCCGCCGACGCCGACGTGGCGGTGGTGGTGGTCGGCACCACCGAGGAGGTCGAGTCGGAGGGGTTCGACCGGAGCACGCTCACGCTGCCCGGCCGGCAGGACGAGCTGGTCCGGCGGGTCGCGGCGGCCAATCCCCGGACGGTGGTGGTGGTCAACGCCGGCTCCCCGGTGCTGATGCCCTGGGCCGACGAGGTGGCGGCGATCCTGCTCACCTGGTTTCCCGGGCAGGAGGCCGGGGCGGCGCTCGCCGACGTGCTGCTCGGCCGGGCGGAACCGGGCGGACGGCTCCCCACCACCTGGCCACGCCGCCCGGAGGACTGCCCGGCGCTTTCCACCACCCCGGTCGACGGGGTGCTCGACTACACCGACGGGATCTTCGTCGGCTACCGGGGCTGGCGGGCCGCACCGCTCTTCCCGTTCGGGCACGGCCTCGGCTACACCGACTGGGCGTACGAGTCGCTGACCGTCGAGGAGGGGGCGGAGGGGCCGGTCGCGGTGGTCACCGTCCGCAACACCGGTCGCCGCCCCGGCCGCGAGGTGGTGCAGGTGTACGTCGGCCCGGAGGCCGCCGAGCCGGACCGTCCGGTCCGCTGGCTGGCCGGCTTCGCCGCTGCCGAGGCGGCTCCCGGAGCGGCGGCGACGGTCCGGGTGCCCCTGCCGGCCCGGATCTTCCAGGTCTGGGAGCGGGACGGTTGGCAGACCCGCCCCGGCCGTTACCGGGTCGAGGCGGCGCACAGCATCGCCGACATACGCCAGTCCACAACCCTCGACCGCTGACCCACCCCTTCCCGCAAGATTCTTGTAGATCTGTGGTTCGGAGCTGACCGCAGATCTACAAGAATCTTGAACTGCGGGTCACCATCGGCCGAGGCGGGTGGAGAGGACGGCGAGGGCGGCGACCCCGGCGGTCGAGGTACGCAGCACCTCCGGGCCGAGCCGGACCGGTACGGCACCCGCCGAGGTGAGCGTCGCCAACTCGGCCGGCGACACGCCTCCCTCGGGACCGACCACCAGCACGATGTCGCCGGAGGGCGGCAGGTCGGCGGTGCCGAGCCGCGCCCGCGCCTCCTCGTGCAGCACGAAACCGGCCGCCGCCTCGGCGACCCGCCGGGCCACCGCCCGGGTCGACTCGTCCGGCGCCTGCGCCGAGCCGGCGACCGTCGGCAGCCAGGCGCGGCGGGCCTGCTTGGCCGCCTCACGGGCGGTCGCCGCCCAGCGGTCCCGGGCCCGGGCGCCCCGGTCGCCGCGCCACTGCGCCACCGAACGCTCCGCCGCCCAGGGCACGATCTCGTCCACCCCGACCTCGGTCATCGCCTGCACGGCCAGCTCGGCCCGGTCGCCCTTGGCGATGCCCTGCACCACCACCAGCCTCGGGTCGGGCGGGTCGACGTACCGCCGGGAGGTGACCGCGGCGGTCAGGGTGCCCCGGCCGACGGCGGTGACCACGGCGGTCAGGGTGCCGCCGCGTCCGTCGGCGAGCAGCAGTTCCTCGCCGGTACGCAGCCGCTGCACGGTCGCCGCGTGGTGCCCCTCCGGACCGTCCAGCGTGACGGAGTCGTCCGGCGGCAACGACTCGACCAGGAACAGCGGCGCGCTCACGGCGAGCAGGTTAGCGGGTCGTCCGGCCGGCACGGCTCGCCGGCCGGACGACGCGCCAATCAGGCGTGGCCGTCAGGCGTGGCCGTCAGGCGTGGCCGTTGAAGGCGTCGCGCATCCGGGAGAAGAAGCCGCCCTGCTTGGTCAGCTCGGCGACCTCCTCGCCCCGGGTCTTGGCGAACTCGCGCAGCATCCGCTCCTGCTCGGCGTCGAGCTTGGTCGGGGTACGCACGTCGAGGTGCACGTAGAGGTCGCCCCGGCCGGTACCGCGCAGGTGTGGCACTCCCCGGGCCCGCAGCCGCAGCGTCGAGCCCGGCTGGGTGCCCGGCTTGACGTCGACCGGCTCCTCGCTGTCCAGCGTCTTGATGGTCAGCCGGGTACCGAGTGCGGCGGCGGTCATCGGCACGGTGACCCGGCAGTGCAGGTCGTCGCCCTTGCGGGAGTAGACGTCGTGCGGCCGCTCGTGGATCTCGACGTAGAGGTCGCCGGCAGTACCGCCGCCGGGGCCGACCTCGCCCTGCTGGGCCAGCCGGATCCGCATGCCGTCCTCGACCCCGGCCGGGATCTTGACGGTCAGCGAGCGACGGGTACGCACCCGGCCGTCCCCGGCGCAGGTCGGGCAGGGGTGCGGGATGACCGTGCCGTACCCCTGGCAGACGGTGCACGGCCGGGACGAGACGACCTGGCCGAGGAAGGTGCGCTGGACCGACTGCACCTCGCCCCGCCCGCCGCACGCCTCGCAGGTGGCCAGGTGGGTGCCGGGCGCCGTGCCGGCCCCCGTGCAGGTGGTGCAGAGCACGGCGGTGTCCACCGCGATCGGCGCCTCGACCCCGAAGGCCGTCTCGTGCAGGTCGAGTTCGAGCCGCAGGATGGCGTCGGCACCCGGCCGGGTACGCGGACGCGGCCCCCGGGAGCCACCCGCCGCGCCGAAGAAGGCGTCCATGATGTCCTGGAAGCCGACGAACGGCCCGCCGGCACCGCCCGGGCCGGCACCGGGGCCGCCACCGGGAGCCAGCGGGTCGCCACCGAGGTCGACGATCTGCCGCTTCTGGTCGTCCGAGAGGACTTCGTACGCGGCGTTGATGTCCTTGAACTTCTCGTGTGCCTCCGGATCCGGATTAACGTCCGGGTGGTACTGCCGCGCCAACTTGCGGTAGGCGCGCTTGATGTCGTCGTCGGAGGCGTCCCGGCTGACGCCGAGAATCCCGTAGTAGTCCTTGGCCACTGCGTTCCGTGTCCTCATGTCTGTCTCGCGTTACCGTCCGCCGGTCGTCAGGGGTGAGCTTGGTGGTCAGTTCTGCGCCAGCACGTCGCCGACGTAGCGTGCCACGGCCCGCACCGTGGCGATGGTGCCCGGGTAGTCCATCCGAGTGGGCCCCAACACGCCGAGTCCGCCGACGATGGTCGTACCCGGACCGTATCCGGTGCTGACCACCGAGGTGGCCCGCAGGTTGTCGATCTCGTTCTCGTCGCCGATGCGCACCTGGAGGGTGTTCGGCTCCACCTCGCCGATCAGCTTGAGCAGAACGACCTCCTCCTCGAGCGCCTCGAGAATCGGTCGCAGTGAACCCTGGAAGTCGAGCAGTCCGCCCCGGGTCAGGTTGGCGGTGCCGGCCATCACGATCCGCTCCTCGTGCCGCTCGACCAGGGTCTCCAGCAGCACCGTGGCGAGCGTGGTCATCGCCGGGCGGAGCCCCGGAGGCACCTCCTCGACCAGCGCCTGGACCAGCGGCGGGGTGTCGGCCAGCTTCTTGCCGACGAGCCGCTCGTTGACCAGCCGGCGCAGGTCCGTCACGTCGTCGGCGGTGATCGGGATGGGCAGCTCGACCAGCCGCTGCTCCACCCGACCGGTGTCGGCGATCATGACCAGCATCAGCCGGGTGGTGGAGATCGGCACCAGTTCCAGGTGCCGGACGGCGGAGCGGGCCAGGCTCGGGTACTGCACCACGGCCACCTGCCGGGTGAGCTGGGCGAGCAGCCGGACCGTACGGTGCACCACGTCGTCGAGGTCCACCGCGCCGACCATGAAACGCTCGATCGCCCGGCGCTCGGCCGGGGTGAGCGGCTTGACCCGGGAGAGCCGGTCCACGAAGAGCCGGTAACCACGGTCGGTGGGCACCCGGCCGGCGCTGGTGTGCGGCTGCCGGATGTAGCCCTCCTCCTCCAGCACGGCCATGTCGTTGCGGACGGTGGCCGGGGAGACCCCGAGTTGGTGCCGCTCGACCAGGGCCTTGCTGCCGACCGGCTCCTGGGTGGCGACGTAGTCCTCCACGATCGCGCGCAGCACGTCGAGCTTGCGGTCGTCGAGACCCATCCTCACCTCCCTGCGACGTCCCGGCCCCGGCTGGGCGAAACGACCGGGGCGACCACGACGGTCGGGCCAGGTCCGCCCTGGCACTCGACTGTAGCGAGTGCCAGTCTACGACCAAGGCGTACCCGGCGCGATGATCGTTTGGAGGGGATATCCGAACCTGGACAACAGGCTTGCCAGCACACCCTACCCCGGTGGACCTAGCAGGTACGGTCGGCCATTGTCCAGATTCGATTCGGGGGGCGGCTGGCGCTGGTTGATCGGGAGTCCTACCGTGACCTCCATGACTGAACCGCCTCGCCCTCCCGGAGAATACGGCGGTCCGCCCCAGGACCCGACCACCCCGATGAATCCGGGCCAATACCCGACACCAGGCGAGGGGTACCCCCCGCCCGCCGCACCGCAGTACGGTGCGCCCGGCACGCCCCCGCCGACCTCGGGCGGCGGGACGTACCCGACCTCGGGCGCGGGGACGTACCCGACCTCCGGTGGCGGGACGTACCCGACGTCAGGTGGCGGGACCTATCCGACCTCCGGTGGCGGTTATCCCCCGCCCGGCGGCGGCTACCCGCCGGCCGGCGGTTACCCACCTCCCGGTGGCGGCTACCCGCCCCCCGGCGGTCAGCCCCCGGGTGGGTACCCGGGCGCCGGCTACCCGCCGCCGGGTGGCTACCCGCCGCCGGGCAACCCGTACGGCGCCCCGGCACCGTCCGGCTACGCCAACAGCGACGAGAAGACCTGGGCCCTGATCGCGCACTTCGGCGGCATCGTGGTCGGCTTCATCGCCTCGCTGGTCGCGCTGCTCGCCAAGGGCAACGAGTCGCCGACCGTACGCGCACACGCGGTCGAGGCGCTCAACTTCCAGATCACCTGGGGCATCATCTCGATCGTCTCGCTGATCGTCGGGACCTGCACCATCGTGCTGTTCTTCCTGCCGTTGATCGCCTGGGTGATCGTGCTGATCTTCTCGGTCATCGCCGGCATGAAGGCCAACGAGGGCGTGCTGTACCGGTACCCGATGACCATCCGCATGATCAAGTAACGCCCGAACCGTCTCCGCGACGGCCCGCGCCGGCTCCGGCGCGGGCCATCGCGCCATCCGGGGTCGAAACGGGTCGGATCAGGGCAGCAGGTCCCGGACCACCGCGTCGGCCAGCAGCCGGCCGCGCAGGGTGAGCACGGCCCGCCCCGCGTCGTACGCCGCCCCGTCCAGCAGACCGGTCCGGCAGGCTCCGGCCGCAGCCGCCCGACCGGCGTCGTCGAGGACCGACAGCGGCAGCCCGGCGGCGAGCCGGAGCCCGAGCAGCACCTCCTCCGTCCGCCGCTCCTCGGCCGAGAGCACCTCCCGGGCCTGCCCCGGGGAGTGCCCCGCCGCCAGCCGGGCCGCGTAACTCGACGGGTGCTTGACGTTCCACCAGCGGACCCCGCCGACGTGGCTGTGCGCGCCGGGGCCGAGGCCCCACCAGTCGCCGCCGGTCCAGTAGAGCAGGTTGTGCCGGCAGGCCGCGGCCGGCGTACGGGCCCAGTTGGAGACCTCGTACCAGGAGAAACCCGCCGCCGAGAGCGCCGCCTCGGCGGCCAGGTAGCGGTCCGCCGCCACGTCGTCGTCCGGGTACGCCAGCTCGCCGCGCCGCATCCGGGCGGCCAGCCGGGTGCCGTCCTCGACGATCAGGGCGTACGCGCTGACGTGGTCGACCCCGGCGGCCAGCACCGCCCGAAGCGACGCCGCGAAGTCCTCGGCCCGCTCCCCCGGCGTTCCGTAGATCAGGTCCAGGTTGACGTGGTCGAAGCCGACCTCCCGGGCCTCCTGCGCGGCCTCGGTGGCCCGGCCGGCGGTGTGCCGGCGGTCGAGGATCGCCAGCACCGGCGGGGCGGCCGACTGCATGCCCAGGGAGATCCGGGTGTAGCCCGCCGCCCGGAGCGCCTTGAGCGACTCCCGGGTCACCGACTCCGGGTTCGCCTCCGTGCTGACCTCGGCGTCGGCGGCAAGTCCCCAGGTCCGGTCGATGCCGTCCAGGATCCGGGCCAGGTCGTCCGGGGGCAGCAGGGTGGGGGTACCGCCGCCGACGAAGACCGTGTCGACCCGGGCCGGCGGCCGATCGGCCAGCACCCGGTCGGCCAGGCGCAGTTCGGCGAGTACCTGGTCGGCGTAGCCGTCCCGGCCCGCCGAACCGCCGAGTTCGGTCGCGGTGTACGTGTTGAAGTCGCAGTAGCCGCAGCGGCTGGCGCAGAACGGCACGTGGACGTAGACGCCGAAGCCGCGGTCACCCACCGTGGCCAGGGCGGCGGCGGGCAGCGCCCCGTCGACGGGTACGGGCTCGCCCGCTGGGAGCACTCCAGGCATGGGACTAGTGTGCCGGCATGACCTCAGCCCCTGATCCGCTCGTCCGGGTGTCTACCACGCACGGAGTGACAACTCTCACCCTGGACAGCCCGCGCAACCGCAACGCGCTCTCCAGCGCCCTGCTCGGTCAACTGCTCGACGCGCTGGGCGCGGCGGCGGCCGACGACGACGTCCGGGTGGTGGTGCTCTCGCACACCGGGCCGGTCTTCAGCTCGGGTGCGGACCTGAAGGAGACGGCGGCGGCGTACCGCGAGGGCACGGTGCCGGTGGCGATGCTGGGTGACGTGCTCGCGGCGATCTGGGAGTGCCCGAAGCCGGTGGTGGCTCGGATCGGCGGGCCGGCCCGGGCCGGTGGCCTCGGCCTGATCGCGGCGGCCGACGTGGCGATCTGCGCCCAGGAGGCCACCTTCGCGTTCACCGAGGTACGGCTCGGGGTGATCCCGGCGGTGATCTCGGCGACCGTACTGCCCCGGTTGCAGCCACGGGCCGCCGCCGAGCTGTATCTGACCGGGGACACCTTCGACGGCCGTCGGGCGGCCGAGATCGGGTTGGTCACCACGGTCACCTCGGCCGAGGCGCTGGACGAGACGGTCGCCTCGTACTGCCTGGCGCTGGTCCGGGGTGCCCCCGGCGCGCTGGCCGGGGCGAAGGAGCTGCTCCGGCGCGGCTCGACGGAGAGCTTCCGGGCCGAGCTGGCGCGGCTGCGCGACCTCTCGGTGCGGTACTTCCACTCGGAGGAGGGGCGCGAGGGTGTTGCGGCGTTCGGGGAGAAACGGCCCGCCCGGTGGGTACCCGGTAGCTGACTCGGGCCCGGCCGGCCGCTGACCCGACCGTGACCCGGTCCGGATTTTGGGCGGTCGAAGTAGGCTGTGTCCGACTATCGGGCAGGGGGTGGCGGTGCGGACTCGGGCCGTGGTGGCGGCGGGCGTGGCGCTCGCGGCGGTTGCCGGATTCGGCGTCTACCTGGGTGCCCGGGAGTTCGGGCACAAGCTGCCGCTACCCAGCGCCGCCCCCGGCTGCGTGGTCGAGGCGGACGGCCGTGTCACGTTGAACGCCGAGCAGATGGCGAACGCGGCCACCATCGCCGCGGTGGGCATCCGGCGCAAGATGCCGGAGCGGGCCGTGGTGGTGGCCCTGGCGACCGCGTTCCAGGAGTCCCGGCTGCGCAACCTGGCCGGCGGCGACCGGGACTCGGTCGGGCTGTTCCAGCAGCGGCCGAGTCAGGGCTGGGGCACGCCGGAGCAGATCCGGGATCCGCGCTACGCCGCGACCAGGTTCTACAACGCGCTGAAGAGGGTCCGGGGCTGGGAGCAGATGGAGGTCACGGTCGCGGCCCAGCGGGTGCAGCGGTCGGCCTTCCCCAACGCGTACCAGCAGTGGGCGGACGAGTCCGAGGTGCTGACCCGGGCCCTGCTCGGCAACGCCACCGGCGCGGTGGCCTGCACGGTGGGCCGGGAGCCGGCGATGCGCGGGAACGCGGCGGCGGTGGCGTTGACCGCCGGGCTGAAGCTCGACTGGGGCCGGCTGGAGACCTCGGTACCAGCCGAGTTGACCGGTCTGGCCGTACCGACGACGGATCCGCAGGTGGGCTGGCGTTACGCGCACTGGCTGGTGTCGCACGCCGACGACCACGGGGTGAAGACGGTGCGCTTCGGCGACCTCCAGTGGACGGCGGACGGCGGCACCTGGGCGCCGGTCAAGGGCGTACCGCCGACACCGCACCAGGTGGTCGCCGAGGTCTTCACCGACTGAGCCGCCTTCGCGGACTGATCCGCCGGCGATTCTGTTGCTTCCCGGAACGATCACTAACTGGCAGTGATTGCACAAACGGTCAGATCGCCACAGACTCCCCCATTTTTCGACCGTTTCGTTGCCGTGTGTCAAAGGCTCGCTGCCCTGCGTACCCCCGGATGGCCGCCGCCGATCCGACGGCCGAGCGCCGGGCTGCGGGTCTTGCGGAGGGAGTTACGATCGGCAGCCTGTGCTCAGAAAGAGTTTCACCCTATGGGGAGGGGACGCGGTGTTCGACTACGGCGGCCGCACTGGCTACGAGCCGATCAGTGACACGGATCGCAAGGAGTTCCACGAGCAGGGCTTCCTGTTGCTCCGCAACGTCCTGACCGAGGACCACCGCGCGGCCCTGGAGGCGGCGGTCGACCGGGTCTACGCCGAGGAGAAGGCGAAGGGCAACACCACCAAGGACGGCACCCTGCACCTGCTCGGCTTCCTGGAGCGGGACGAGCTCTTCGGCGAGCTGCTCACCCACCCGATCTCCTTCCCCTACATGTGGGGCCTCGCGGGCTGGAACATCTACACCCACCACAACCACCTGGACGTCACCCCGCCGGCCCTGGAGCCGGAGAAGCCGTACTGGGGCTGGCACCAGGACGGTTACCGGCAGAACTCGGACCCGGAGACGATGGATCCGAACCTGCCCCGGCCGATGTTCTCGCTCAAGGTCGCGTACGTGCTCTCCGACCTCTCCGAGAAGGGCCGGGGTGCCACCAAGGTCATCCCGGGCAGCCACCTGTGGAACTCGCTGCCGCGTCCGGCCGACCTGACGGTGCAGAACCCGGACCCGGAGGGGACCGTGGAGATCACGGCCAACCCCGGCGACGCCTTCATCTTCGACCGGCGGCAGTGGCACTCCCGGTCCACCAACCTCTCCAACATCACCCGGAAGATGCTCTTCGTGGGCTACACCTACCGGTGGATCCGCCCGTTGGACGAGCTGCACCCGGACAAGAACGGGCAGTGGTACCAGAACCGGACCCCGGTGCAGCGCCAGCTGCTCGGCGAGGGTACGCACACCGCCAACTACTGGGGCATCAACTGGAACGGGTACGTCGACGACGAGATCCCGCTGCGCAAGGAGCTGAAGGAGCGCGGTCTGCTCGACCGCAGCATCCCCTGGCTGCGCTGAGCTTCCGGGCCGAGGGTGGTGGCTGTGCCGATTCCGTCGGGGCCGGCGCAGTCACCACCGCTTTGTTTCCGGAGATCGGGCCGGACCCCGACCGGTCAGCCGGCCGGTGATTTCCGGCCGCCGGTTCCGGAACCCTTTGCGCTGAATGGAACCGGCGCATAACCCTGGGTAATTCACCCGTCGCATTGGCAGTTCTACCGATGCCGTAGGAAGTGGTTCGCGACGAGCCTGCCGCCTCGGCCGGGATGCGGTCGCCGATTCGGGTGGACGGCGACGACCGGTCGGCGCCTATTCTCCCCGCGGAACGCGGACGCCAACGCGACGGAATTGCCGAACCATTCATGTTCAGCCGAGCCGACCGGCACCGTTCGGGTCGCGCTAGGCCAGCCGACCGGACATCCGGTAGACGTCGATGAGAAGGGCCCAGAGCTCGTTATTCAATGGCTGGCCCTCCTCGTTGGTCAGCCGGTGCGCCGGACACTTCATGGTCGGGCTGGTCACCTCGACCCCGTGCGGCGGGACGCTGCCGAACCGGATCCTCTGCTGCCCCTCGGGGCCGACGGCACGGAACTTGTCCGGCCCGATCCGGAAGGCGCCCCGGACGATGTCCGCGACGGTGAACCTCGGATGCTGGATCTCGGTCGGGTCGCCGGTCAACTGCCGCATCCGGGCCATCTCCTGCTGGTCGTGCAGGACGGAGAGGCTGGCCAGCATGGAGGTGCTGCCCCGCAGGGTGCGCTCCAGCGTCTCTCCGGACAGGCCCAGGGTGTCCCGCCCGTAGCTCAGGGCCGACTCCAGGCAGATCAACGCCTCCAGCAGGGCGAGGCTGATGTTGCGCTTGAACTTGTGTCGCAGCGAGGCGGCCAGCTCCTCGGCACCGGCACCCGGACTCGGCACCAGCTGGTCCTCCCAGACGACCGCCTCCCGGTGTGCGGCCACGACCGCGACGGCGCGCTCCAGCACCGGTGTCGGGTGTGCGAACATGCCGTCGACCAGGTCCCGGAAAAGCTGGTCGAGCCTTTGCAGATTCTCGACGAGATCCCGGCCCGGCCCGTCCTGCCGCAATTCCCTCAGCCCACTGGAAACCCGCAGCGCGGAGAACCACTCTTCGACCAGGGGGGTGTACGCCTCAAGGTACAACGCGACCTTGGGATGCTGATCCGAAAGCTGTAGAGGCGACACCCTGACGCTTCCCGGGAGAGAGTCCGTGGACACTTACAGAGCGTAACATGGGGAGATCATTTGAGCAAATGCGAATGGACGTTCACAACTATAGGTGATGCCGGCTAGTCGATCACGACAGTCGATCGTACGGCCGTGGTGAATTTAGCGGTTCCCGGCAATCGGCGCCAGACCGATCCGGCCCGATCTGCCGCTCCCGCCGGCAGCGGGTTCGACGCTCCGGCCGGCAGCGGGTTCGACGGCTCCCGGCGACAAGCGGGCTCGACGGCTCCGGCGGCAAGCGGGGCGAGAACGCCAGCAGGGGCGCCGGCCGAGAGTCGGCCGACGCCCCTTGCTACCGGGGAGCGGGGTGCTCAGTACCGGCTGACTCGGCGCCGACGGCCGACTCCGGCCACCAGGGCCACACCGATGGCGGCGAGCGCGACCTGGATCAGCAGCTCCATCCAGTCGATGCCGGCCGTCTCGGTCGCGATACCGGCGGCCCGGGCGATGACCGTACCGAGCAGCGCGGCGCCGACACCGATCAGCATGGTCAGCCAGATCGGGATGTCCTGGCGGCCTGGTACGACCAGACGACCGAGGGCGCCGATAACGAGACCGACGATGAGCGCGGTGATGATACCCCAGACGGTGAGTTCCACGGCCGTCCTCCTTCGGATGCGTCACACGTTGTTGTGGTGACTGGTAGATTCCCGAAGGCCGAAAATCTCAAACCGCCCTAGGCACCCAAGCGTCGCGCCGCCTCCCGAACCGCCACGTCCATCGTGCCGAAGGCCAGCGGTGGCGGATCCACCAGGGAAAACCAGCTCAGCTCGGCAGACTCGGCCGGGTCGAGCACGACCCGCGGGTCGTCCAGGGTGGCCAGAAAAAAGTTGTCGAGGACCGGCAAAATCTCGTCCTGGAACTCGTAGCTGCCGACGTACATGCCGAGATGGTCACCAAGGGTGATCGACACCCCGAGTTCCTCCCGGGCCTCCCGGACCGCCGCCTCGGCCGGGTGCTCCCAGCCGTCGCAGAACCCGCCCGGCGTCTCCCAGTGGCCGATCATCGGTTCCGCCGCCCGACGCAGGGCCAGGAAGCGCGGCTCCGCGACCGCCGGAGCGGCCGGCCCGGACGACGGACGGTCCAGGATGACGAGGCCGACGGTCGGACGGGCGTTGACGAAGAGCTGGTAGCCGCACCGGGTACAGGTGGTCGGTGCGGGGCCGGGCAGGGCCGCCGCGCACCGGGGACAGAAGGACGCGCCGGGGCCGTACCCCCGGGGAATCACTTCTTGCCGCCACCCTTGCCGTCGCCGGAGTCGCTGGTGGAGAGGGCGGCGATGAAGGCCTCCTGCGGCACCTCGACCCGGCCCACCATCTTCATCCGCTTCTTCCCCTCCTTCTGCTTCTCCAGCAGCTTGCGCTTCCGGCTGATGTCACCGCCGTAGCACTTGGCCAGCACGTCCTTGCGGATGGCCCGGATGGTCTCCCGGGCGATCACCCGGTTGCCGATCGCCGCCTGGATCGGCACCTCGAACTGCTGCCGGGGGATCAACTTCTGCAACTTCGCCGCGATGTTGACGCCGTAGTTGTAGGCCTTGTCCTTGTGCACGATCGCGCTGAACGCGTCCACCGGCTCGCCGTTGAGCAGGATGTCGACCTTGACCAGGTCGGAGCGCTGCTCGTCGGTGGGCTCGTAGTCCAGCGAGGCGTAGCCCTTGGTACGGCTCTTGAGCTGGTCGAAGAAGTCGAAGATGATCTCGGCGAGCGGCAGCGTGTAGCGCAGCTCGACCCGGTCGGCGGAGAGGTAGTCCATCCCCTGCAACGAGCCGCGCCGCCCCTGGCAGAGCTCCATCACCGCGCCGACGTAGTCGTTCGGGGTCAGCACGGTGGCCCGGACCACCGGCTCGTACACCTCGGCGACCTTGCCGGTCGGGTACTCGCTGGGGTTGGTCACCGTGACCTCTTTGCCGTCCTCCAGACCCACCCGGTAGACCACGTTGGGGGCCGTCGAGATCAGGTCGAGGTTGAACTCCCGTTCCAGCCGCTCGCCGATGATCTCCAGGTGCAGCAGGCCGAGGAAGCCGCAGCGGAAGCCGAAGCCGAGCGCGGCGGAGGTCTCCGGCTCGTAGCTGAGCGCCGCGTCGTTGAGCTTCAGCTTGTCGAGCGCGTCCCGCAGCGCCGGATAGTCGGAGCCGTCGATCGGGTAGAGCCCCGAGTAGACCATCGGCTTCGGGTCCTTGTAGCCGCCGAGCGCCTCGCTCGCCGGTCGGGCGTTGATGGTGACGGTGTCACCGACCCGGGACTGCCGGACGTCCTTCACGCCGGTGATCAGGTAGCCCACCTCGCCGACGCCGAGCGCACCCGCCTTCTGCATCTCCGGGGAGATCACGCCGAGTTCCAGCAGCTCGTGCACGGCACCGGTGGACATCATCTTGATCTTGTCGCGCGCCTCGATCCGGCCGTCGATCACCCGGACGTACGTCACCACACCCCGGTACACGTCGTAGACGGAGTCGAAGATCATGGCCCGGGCCGGCGCCTTCGCGTCGCCGACCGGCGGCTTGAACTGCCGGACGATCTCGTCCAGCAGGTAGGGCACGCCCTCGCCGGTCTTGCCGGAGACCCGGATGCAGTCGCTCGGATCCCCGCCGATCAGGTGCGCCAACTCCTCGGCGTACTTGTCCGGCTGGGCGGCCGGCAGATCGATCTTGTTGAGTACCGGGATGATGTGCAGGTCGTTCTCGAGCGCCAGGTAGAGGTTGGCCAGGGTCTGCGCCTCGATCCCCTGGGCGGCGTCGACCAGCAGGATCGCCCCCTCGCAGGCGGCGAGCGACCGGGACACCTCGTAGGTGAAGTCCACGTGCCCAGGCGTGTCGATCATGTTCAACACGGCCTCTTCGCCCTGCTGGTCGCCCTCCCGCACGGTCCACGGCATGCGGACCGCCTGGCTCTTGATCGTGATGCCGCGCTCCCGCTCGATGTCCATCCGGTCGAGATACTGGGCACGCATCTGCCGGGGGTCGACCACGCCGGTGAGCTGCAACATCCGGTCGGCCAGCGTCGACTTGCCGTGGTCGATGTGGGCGATGATGCAGAAGTTCCTGATGCGGCCGGGGTCGGTGGCACCAGGGGAGTTCGCGCCGGAGTCGGGCGTCGGTGGCACGGCGGTCCGTTCTGCTTGGCTGACGACGATGGGCCTTCTATGTTCCCATGCCGCCGGACGGTGCCCGGCCGAGGCCGCCGGATCACCGCCGCGAGTTCCGTCACCATCACCGGGATTCCGCATCCCAGGGGCTTCCGGGGCGCCGCCGGAACACGGCCGGCGGCGGCCGATCCGCCCGGCGGCGGGCCTGCACTCCGGCCGGCGACAGCGGGCACCCGAGCCCGGCGACAGCAGGCACCCGAGCCCGGCAGCGGGGGGCGCCCCGGCCGGCGACAGCGGGCCGAAATCCCGGCCGGTCGGCCGGGCCGGGGCAGACTTGACGACATGGCCGCCATCTCGGTACCGCCCCGACCGTATGACGCGACCGCCGTACGCCCGGGCTGGGCCGATCTCCCCGCCGACCTGCGGGCCGCGATCACCGCCCGGCTGGGCGCCCGGGTCAGCTGGGCCGGCACCGCCGGTGGCGGCTTCACCCGGGGATTCGCCGGAGTCTTGCAGACCGTCGCCGGGGACCGGGTCTTCGTCAAGGCGGCGTCCCTGGTCGACCAGCGACACCTCAGCGACTGGTACGCCCGGGAGGCGGCGATCACCGCCGTACTGCCGGCCGGGCTCGCCGTCGCCCGCCCCCGCTGGACGCTGACCGCCGCCGGGTACCACGTGATCTGCCTGGACGCCATCGACGGCCGGATGCCGGGGCTGCCCTGGGCGCCGGCCGAGCTGGCGGCGACCCTCGACGCGTACGCGACCGCCGCGGCGGCGCTCCGGCAGCCCCCGGTGGAACTGGCGGCGCTCGGCGTACCCCGGCTCGCCGACCTCGCCCGGGCGGACCTGGCCTGGTGGACCGAGCTGGCCGCCGGCCGGGAGACGCTGCCGGAGATCCCCGCCGTCGCCCGGCACCGGCTGCCCGAACTCGCCGCGTTGGAGGCCCGGCTGCCCGGGTACGCCGACCGCCCGTCGATGATCCACGGCGACCTGCGGGTGGACAACGTACTGCTGGACCGGGCCGGAGTCGCCTGGCTCTGCGACTGGACGTGGCTCTGCTACGGGCCGCCCTGGTTCGACCTCGCCAGCCTGCTGGTCACCGCGTACGCCAGCGGCTTGGACGCCGACGCCCTGTTCGCCACCCATCCGGCGGGACTGGACGCTCCGGCCGACGGGCTGGACGCCGCACTCGCCGCACTCTCCGGATACTGGCTGGTACGCGCGGCGGCCGGCAGCGACACCGGCTCCCCGCACATCCGGGCGCACCAGCGGTGGAGTGCCCAGACCGCGCTCGACTGGCTGGCCGAGCGGCAGGGATGGCGGTGAGCTGGGCGGGGCGGCGATGGGCTGTTTTGGCCCCGGCGGGGCGTACCTGGTAACGTGGCTCTTCGCGCGTGCCGACACGGGCCGTACTCCGACGTGCGTCGCCGCCCGCGCATCAAAGGCAAACGTAACCCTAGCTATTAGGACGAGGCTGTCGCGTGGCGAACATCAAGTCCCAGATCAAGCGCAACCGGCAGAACGAGAAGCGCCGGCTGCGTAACAAGTCGGTCAAGTCGTCGCTGAAGACCGCCATTCGCAAGTTCCACGAGGCGACCGAGAGCGGAGACAGCGCCAAGGCGACCGAGCTCATGCGGGACGCCTCGCGCAAGCTCGACAAGGCGGTCAGCAAGGGCGTGATCCACCAGAACCAGGCGGCGAACCGCAAGTCGGCGATCGCCAAGCGGCTCGAGTCGCTCTCCGCCTGACAAGCGGGACACCACACACCTGACGTGTGGCCCCCGAGCCGGCCGGCTCGGGGGCCACACGTGTTCTTCTGGCACGGCCAGCCCACGTCTTCGGGTCAGGTGTTCTTCCGGCACGGCCACATCTCACGCTCGGGCTCAACGTGGCCGGTGTCGATTCCCTCGGCGGCCCGGCTATCGGTAGCGGCGTCTGGCGGACTGCCGGCCGGTGTCGATCGGATCCTGCCGGGAGACCCAGCGGCGCTCCGGCCGCTGGTCCAGGCGCTCGGCCAGGCCGCTGTTCCGGGCCCGGGCGGCGGCTGCCGGTGGCGGTGCTGCCTGCCGGGTCTGCGGCAGGCCGAGACGTGGCCGCCCGGCCTCCCGCCCGGTGACACCGCCGACCTCCTGTCCCAGCCGGCCGTCGCCCTTCGACGACCGGCTCGCCGGGGTCGACGGGCCGATCAGGTCCGGCGTGACCGCCTCGGGACGGGGTCGACGGCGGGCGCCGAGTTCGAGCCGGGCCCGGACCATCGCGGTCATGCTGAACGGGCGGGCGACCAGGAACCGGGCCGGCAGCCGGTTACCCGGGGCGGTCCGAGGGGCCGGCGCGCCGTCGTCGGCTGCGACACCGGGTCGCGGCGCGGTCAGCCGGTGGGTCTGCCCGGACCCGACCAGTGACCGCTTGGGCACGCTGGCCCGGCCGACCGCCGGCTGGAGCTGCCGACGGAACCGTTCCCGTTCCTGCGTCGGCACCCGGGCCGCCGACCGAAGCACCGCAGCGGCTACCACGTCGTTGACCTTCACCATCACCGCGACGGTCGCGGGCAGGACGAGTACGCCCCACCAGCTCACCAGCTCGGCGAGCGCGAGCAGCAGGCCGAGGGCCACGGTGCCCTCGAAGAAGACGAAGCAGAGCATCCCGCCCGGGTCGACGTGCCGGAGCCGCAGCACGCGGGCGTAGAGCGGTCGTAGCCGCTCCTCGTCCGCCGGCACCGCCGTCGCCGTGCTCATCGCGAAGCGCTCGCCCTGCGGGCAGCCGCGACCGCGACCACGGCACGCTCCAGGGCGTAACCCCGGTCGTCGGAGCCGCCCTTGACGGCGGCGTTGCACTCGGCGGCGGCGTACATGGCGTCGGCCAGCCCCTCCGGGGTCCAGCCCCGGCCGACCCGCTGCGCCTTCTCGATCTTCCACGGTGGCATGCCCAGGCTGCTCGCCAACTGGTAGGCGCTGCCCCGGCCCGCCGAACTGACCCGGGCCACCGTCCGTACCCCGTCGGCGATCGCGTCGGCGATCGGCACCGGGTCCACCCCGACGTGCAGCGCCCAGCGCAGCGCCTCCAGGGCGCCCGGCACGTCACCGGCCATCGCCGCGTCGGCGACCGTGAACCCGCTGACCTCGGCCCGCCCCCGGTAATAGCGGGCCACCGTGTCGACGCCGATCCGCCCGTCGGTGTCGGCCAGCAACTGGGAACAGGCGGAGGCGAGTTCGCGCAGGTCGTTGCCGACCGCCGCGAGCAGCGCCTCGGCCGCGTCGTCGGTGCACCGGCCACCGCCGCGCCGGATCTCGTCCCGGACGAACGCGACGCGGTCCCGGTGGCTCTTCAGCTTCGCCGCCGGCACGACCTCCGCGCCGGCCGCCCGCAGGCCGTCGGCGAAGGCCTTGCCCTTGGCTCCACCGGCGTGCGCGACCACCAACTGCACCTCGGGGTCGGGATTCTTCGCGTACGCCAGCAGCGCCGCCGCCAGATCCTTCCGGGCGTCCTGTCCAGCCCGGACGATCAGCACCCGCCGACCGCCGAACAGGGACGGTCCGAGTAGTTCGGCGATCTCCCCCGGCCCCAACGCGCCCGCCTCATGGTCGTGTACGTCGACGTCCGGGTCGGCGGCTCTGGCCGCGTCGACCACTCCGGCGACCGCTCTGGTGGCGAGCAGTTCTTCGTCACCGAGCACGAGTACGACGGGGGCGAGACTAGCGGGGGTCACGAGGTCATCGTCGCACGTGGCGTGCGTCCATCGGGCCTGGTCACCCGGCTCGCTGCGGCTGACCCCGCACTTAGTGCAAATCCAGACATTTATCTTAACCCTGGCATTCCACGCCAGTGGTTGTGGTGACCGATCGCAGCGTACCGCCGGAGCGGACGGTAACGGCGTCACCACGCGGGGCGGTAACCGACGCACCCGAACGGGTACCTGCCGCACGCGCCGGTCGGCGAGGACCACGAGAAGGCTCACCGGGTGGACGGGTCGCCGGGGTCCAGCCCCCGGACCGCCACCGACAGCCGCCCGCTGCCCGGCTCGACCACCGCCAGATCCCCCTGCTCGTCGGTCCGGAGCACCCTGGCGCCGGCCCGGGACAGCCGGGCGAGTACCCGGGCGTTGGGGTGCCCGTACCCGTTGTCGGCGCCGACCGGTACCAGCGCCACCGCGGGGCGTACGGCGTCGAGGAACGCCGGTTCCTGGTACGCCGAGCCGTGGTGAGCGAGTTTCAACACGTCCGCCCGGAGCCGGGCGACCGGTACGACCTCCAGCAACGCCTGCTGCTCCTCGGTCTCGGCGTCCCCGGTAAGCAGGATGCTGACACCGTGGACCTCGGCGCGCAGGACCAGCGAGTTGTTGTTCGGGTCCGAACGGGTGCCCCGGATCGGGTGCGGCGGCCCCAACAGGGTCAGCGTCACCGGGCCGGCCGCATAGGTCCAGCCCGCCCCGGCCGCGCCGACCGGTACGCCATTGGCACTGGCCGCGCGCTCGACCGTGCCGCGTCCCTCGACCGGCTCCAGCCACTGCGGAACCACCACAGCGGCCACCCGACGTCCTCGGAACACCCCGTCCACCCCCTGCACGTGGTCGGCGTGGAAGTGGCTCACCACCAGCAGGGACACCTCCCGTACGCCGAGCCGGCGCAGGCAGCGGTCCACCGCCCCGGGGTCCGGACCGGCGTCCACCACCACCGCCCGGCCGACGCCGACCGGCAGCACCAGGCTGTCGCCCTGACCCACCGCACAGGCGACGACCACCCAGCCGGTCGGCGGCCATCCGGTGGCGATCAGCCGCACCGGCAACGCACCGACCAGCACGGCGGCCGCGACCACCGCGACGAGCCGGCGCACCGGTGGCCGACGGGCGGCGACCAGCAGCGCCACCGTCAGGGCTCCGAGCAGCAGCCCGCCGGGCACCCCGTCCAGCCAGGGCAACGTCCCGGCGGGCAGGCGTGCGCCGTACCGGGCCACCAGGACCAGCCACCAGGCCGGCCAACTGCCGAGCCACGCCACACCCTCCGCACCGGCCGGCCAGAACGGCGACAGCACCGCCGCCGTCACCCCGAGCACCGTGGCCGGTGCCACCGCCGGCACCGCGAGAAGGTTCGCCGGTACGGCCACCAGGCTGATGGTGCCGGAGAGTCCGGCCACCACCGGGGCGCAGGCCAGTTGCGCCGCCGCCGGGATGGCCAACGCCTCCGCCGCACCCGCTGGTACACCCCGCTGCCGCAGCGCGTCCCGCCACCGGGGGGCGAGCAGCAGGAGCCCACCGGTGGCCAGTACGGAGAGCGCGAACCCCGGGTCGCCGGCCAGCTCCGGATCGACGAGCACTAGTACGGTGACCGCGCTGGCCAGCGCCGGTAGGGCTGCCCGGGGGCGTCCGACGGCGAGCGCCAGCAGACCGATCGCGCCCATCGTGCCGGCCCGGACGACGCTCGGCGACGGCCGGGCCAGGATGACGAAGCCGACCAGCGCCGTGCCACAGAGGACGGCGGCGAGCCACGGCCCGGCCCGGCCCCACCGGGCGAGCAGCAGCACCAGGCCGACCACGATCGCCACGTTGGAGCCGGAGACCGCCGTCAGGTGCGTCATCCCGGTGGTCAGGAAGTCCTCCTCGACCGCCGGTTCCAGCCGACTGGTGTCGCCGACCACCAGTCCCGGCAGCAACCCGCCCGGTTCGGTGGGCAGCGGCGCACAGGCCCGTTGCAGCCCGGCCCGTAACGTGCCGGCCGCCCGCTGCGCCCAGGACGGGGTCCCGCGCAGCACGGGTGGGGTGCTGACCGTCAGCACGGCGGCGGTGAGGTCGCCGCCGCGCGGTGGCGCCAGTCGCCCGGTGGTGGTAACCCGCTGGCCGGGCAGCAGTCCACGCCAGTCCGGGTCGCTGGCCAGCACCAGGATCCGGACCGACACGCTGAGTTTGTCGTTCCCGGCCTCCCCGGCGACCCAGACCAGCCGGGTCGACAACAGATAGGTCGCCGGCCGGCCGGCGACCCCGCCGATGGGCCGTGGATCCTCCCGGACCACCAGCTCGGCGCTGACAGTGGCACTTTCCTCGGCCAATCGGGCGATCGAGGGGGCGTCCCTCACCCCCGACCGGGCGGCCGTGGCCACGCTCCCGCAGACCACACCGAGCAGTACGGTCACCACCACCCAGCCGTGCCGGCCCGGTACCGCCGGCAGCCGGCGGGTCGACCGAAAGGCCAGGACCAGCGCGGCGCCCCCGGCCAGCACCGCCACCAGCACGGCCGGCCCGGTGCCGATCAGGAGCCCGGCCAGCGCCGACAGCCAGGCGCCCACCGCCAGCCCGGCCAACCGCAGGTCCGGCGGCCGTCGAGGCGGCTCGGCCGCCTCTGCCGCGTCCTGACCCGCGTCCGGCGGTCCTGCCGTCGGACCCGGCGGGCTCGCCGTCGAAGCCCGCAGACTGGCCGTCGCGCCCTGCCGCCGGGCCGCCGGATCCGGCGGACTCGCCGTCGAGACTCGCGGACTCGCCGTCGCGCCGAGCAGCCGGGCCGCCGGACCCGGCGGACTCACCGTCGACGCTCGCAGGCTCGCCGTCGAGACTCGCGGGCTCGCCGCCGAGGGTTGTCCACCGGCCCACGAAGCCCTCAGTCCGGTCGTCGGATTTCGGGTATCGGCCGGTGGACCGATCTGGTTCGCCGGGTCGACGGGGTGCCGGGGGCGGGGGCGGTCTGTCACACCGTCACCAGGTCTTTGAGGTCCTCGTAGCGGGCGTCGCCGATGCCGGTGACCTGACGGAGGTCGGCCACCGAGCGGAATCCGCCGTGCTCCTCCCGGTGCGCCACGATGCGCTGGGCGAGCACCGGGCCGACCCCGGGCAGTGTGTCGAGTTGCGCCACGGTGGCGGTGTTGAGGTTGACCTTTCCGCCGCCCGGTTGGGCACCGGTGGCTCCACCGGGTGCCCCGGGCGGGCCGGCGCCGGCCGGGCCAGCCCCGGGCGGCGGAGTCACCCCGACCAGGATCAGCTCGCCGTCGGTCACCTTGCGGGCGAGGTTGAGCAACGCCACGTCGACGCCGGGCAACGCGCCGCCGGCGGATTCGAGGGCGTCGGCGACCCGGGCACCGGCGGGCAGGCGTACCAGGCCGGGGCGGCGTACCTTGCCGGCGACCGCGACCACCACCTCGGCGGCGCCGACCGCGGCCCCCGAGGTCGACGATGCGGGTGCGAAGGTCGCCGCCGAGGCGGGCGGGGGCGCGACCGGCTCGGTCCGGGGCCGGGACAGCCAGGCCCAGCCGGCCGCGCCGAGCACCACGACGACCGCCACCACCGCGAGGGCCTTGACCCCACGCCGTCCCGGATCGAAGGCGCCGGGACCGGCCGGGTCGAAGGCGCCCGGACCGGCGAGCCGCCCCGGCTCCGCCGGTGGGTCCGCCGAGGGGTCTGGTCCGGTGCCGGCGGGAGCGGGTCCGGCGGCCGACCGCTCCGCCGGGATGGCGCGGCCGCCGAGCAGCCGGGAGAGGCGTTGCCGTACCACTGTTTCGTCGTCGTCGGACACCCGGCGAAGGTAGGCGACGTAGAGAGCGTCCTACCGGCCGTGGACCACCGGCTGTGGACAAACGGCGCCACTGTGGACAACGCCCTGATCAAGCAAAACTGTGCTAGCGCCGCGGCGACCCGGGTCGCCGGCCGACCGCGTACCGGCCGGCGACCCGACGTATCAGTTGGGGTTGCCGGCGTGGGTCAGGGTCTCCCAGGCGACGAAGAGATAGTTCGTGCCGGCCGGGCGTTGCCGCTCGGTGAGCTGCTGGGTCCGGGTCATCGGGATGCCCCGACGGTTGTTCAGGGCGTTGAAGGCCACCTCGGTGACCGGGCCGAGCCCCAGTGTCAAACTGCCGCCGCAGAGCGTCGAGGGTACGGCGTCGCCCAGCTCGTACCTGGCGTGGAAGCCGAGCGCGTGCCGCAGCCGGTCCTGGATCTCCGGGTAGATGTCCTGGCCCTGGTGCCGGAGCGTCTCGGCGACGTGCGAGATGGCCGAGATGCCGTACCCGGTGTGCGTGAAGTCGCGGCAGGTCTCCTGGGAGAGGCCGTCGGAGAAGATTTCCTGGTCGTGCCAGTACGACACGATCTCGGCCCGGGTGTCGATGCTGCTGCCGGCCGGGCCGCGCGGGTACGCCCCGTCGCTGCTCAGGTAGAGGAAGGCCGGCAGCCGGTCGCGGAACTTGCCGACCGCCCGGTCGTAGACGGCCCGGTCCTCCAGGAAGACCGCGATCCCGAGCGAGGCCTCCATCATGCTCAGTTCCCAGTTGCCGTTGCTGGTCGCGTTGCCGTTGATGATCTCGGGCAGGTAGACGTCGCGCAGCATCGCGCCGAACCGGCTGATTCCGGCCGAGGACCAGCCGCCGTAGGTGTACCGGATGATCTCGGCGGCCCGGGGCCAGCTCGACCCGGCCCAGGCGGTCTGCAACGGGGCGTTGCTGTTGGTGTGGTCCCGGATCGTCGCCGACCAGGCGTCCATGATCTGGATCGCCTTCTCCGCGTACCGGCTGTCCTGGGTGATGTACCAGGCCAGCGCCAGGCTGTACGCGGCCAGCGCGTCCTGCCGCTCGTCGGTGCAGCCGTTGTTGGGGTTGGAGTACGAGCCGCACTCGACGACCGCCCGGGGCTTCGGGGTACGGCTCAGCGAGGCGAAGGCGCTGGCCATCATCTGGTCGTAGGCGCCCTTCCAGGGCTGCGCCCCGGCGTTGACCCGGCCTCGGACGAAGTCGAGTTGCGGCCGGCTGACGAGTACGCCTGGGTGGGTGAAGGTGGGTGGCGCGGCGATCCGCACCTCGGCGCCGGGCGGGGCGGCCTGCGCGGCCGGCGCGGCGGCGCCGGGACCGGCGTACGGGACGATCACGGCGGTCGACAGCAGTACTCCGGCGGCGATCATCCGGGACGTTCTGGCGCGGAGACGGGATCTGGACACGCTGCTCCTCCTGCTCGCGGCGTCGGCGGGGGTGACGGACGACCACAATCTCTTAGGAAGGTTTACTGTCCCATAAGATCACCCAGATCGACCCCGGTCAACGCCTACCGGGCAAGAAGCCGCCTTGTCGCGACAAAACCAACAAGGCCGACAACGCCAGCAACGCGAACAACCCTGCGCGGCCAGCAACGCCACAAGGCCGACAACGCCAGCAGGGCGACAGGACGGGCGCGGCCAGAAGGCGACAAGACGGGCGCGGCCAGCTACAAGCGGTGCACCACAACACAGACCAGTCCCGGTCCGGTGTGCGTGGCGATCACCGCGCCGGCCTCCGTGACGTAGCTGGCCCGGAGCCGGTCACCGAGGCGCCCGCCGAGCTTCTCCGCCAGTTCGGCCGCGCGCCCGGGTACGGCGAGATGGTGCAGCGCCACCTCGACCTCACCGCTCCCGGCCGCCTCCACGGCGAGGTCGACCAGCCGGGCCAGTCCCCGTCCGGCGGTCCGGACCCGGTCCCGCAGCGCGATGCCGCCGTCCGCCATGTGCAGGATCGGCTTCACCGACAGGGCGGTGCCGAGCAGCGCCTCGGCGGCGTTGATCCGGCCACCGCGCCGGAGGAACTCCAGGGTGTCGACGTAGAAGAAGGTGCTGGTCCGGTCGATGGCGTCCAGCGCCGCCCGGCGTACCTCGGTCAGGCCCGCACCCCGGTCGGCGGCCGAGGCGGCGGCGAGCGCCGGGAAACCGAGACCCATCCCGGTCGACCGGGCGTCGACCACGCTGACCCGGGGACCCAGCTCGGCGGCGGCCAGCCGGGCCGCCTCCACCGTGCCGGAGAGTTCCGCCGACAGGTGTACCGAGACGACGCCGTCGGCCCCCTCGGCCAAGAGCCGGCGGTACGTCTCGACGAACTCCTCCGGCGCCGGCCGGGAGGTACTCATCGCGAACCGCCGGGCGGCCAGCGCCTGGGCCGCGTCGGCCGGCCCGACGTCGACGCCCTCCCGTCCCGGCGTCCCGTCGAGGACGACGATCAGCGGTACGACGGTGAGCCGGTGCCGGTCGGCCAACTCGGCCGGCAGGTAGGCGGTGGAGTCGGTGACGACCGCGACAGGCATTCCGGCACGTTAGCCGATCACCGGCGCCGGAACGACCGGCCGGCCACCGGATGGTGACCCAACCGGGCGGAGGACCCGCCGGGAGCGGCTCAGACGGGGGCCGGGGCCGGGCCCGGGGCGACCAGGCGGCCGACGTTGTGCCCGCGCAACTGCCAGCCGCGTACCTCGTCGTGCCGCAACTCGGTCCAGTGGCAGTTGTTCAGCGAGCCGACCGACCGGAGCACGGTCGAGTCCCAGCCGAGCAGATAGCCGCAGCCCTGCCGGGCGCCGCCGCCGTGCGTGGCGATCACGACCGTGCCGCCCGGTACGGCGTCGGCGGCCTCCTGCAACGCCGTGCCGACCCGCTTGCCGAGGTCGTCGAGGCTCTCCACCTCGGCGCCCGGATCCGGGTCACCGCTGCGCCAGCGGGCGTGTTCGGCGGGGAAGCGCTGCGCCACCTCGGTCATCAGCAGCCCCTGCCACTGCCCGTAGAACCGCTCCCGGAGCCGGGGGTCGGTGCGGATCGGCAGCCCTGTCAGCGCCGCCAGCGCGGCGGCGGTGTCGGCCGCCCGCCGCAGGTCACTGGCGACGATCGCGTCCGGGCGCAGCCCGGCGAGCAGCGGCGCGGCCTCGGTCGCCTGTTCGCGGCCGAGGTCGTTGAGTGGTACGTCGAGTTGGCCCTGCACCCGGTTGGCGGCGTTCCAGTCCGTGTTGCCGTGCCGCCAGACGATCAGCCGGGTCATTCGGCGATGCCCGCCTCGGCCTCCACCAGGTCCCGGTCGACGAACGGGATCGTCGGGCAGTCCTTCCAGAGCCGGTCGAGCGCGTAGAACTCGCGTTCCTCGCTGTGCTGGACGTGCACCACCAGGTCGACGTAGTCGAGCAGCACCCAGCGGCCCGCCCGCTCACCCTCGCGGCGGACCGGCTTGGCCTTCTCCGGCAGGGCGAGCAGTGCCTCCTCGATCGCGTCCACGATCGCGGTCACCTGCCGCTCGTTCGGCGCGGAGGCGAGCAGGAACGCGTCGGTGATCACTAGCTGGTCCGCCACGTCGATGATGACGATGTCCTGCGCCTTCTTGTCGGCGGCGGCCTGCGCGGCGGCCGTTGCCAGCTCACGGGCGCGGTCGGAAGCTGTCACCATTCTCCTTCGATCAACCGTCGGACCCTTCTAGCCTCTCACACCCGGGGACCGTACGGCCCGGCGGTTAACGAACGATGAGCATGAAACCGGGCGGAATCACCCCCGGTACAGCCTCCGTTTGGCGATGTACTGCACCACACCGTCCGGGACGAGATACCAGAGTGGCCCACCGGCGGCCACCCGGGCCCGGCAGTCGGTCGAGGAGATGGCCATCGCCGGCACCTCGACCAGGCTGACCGTGTCGGCCGGCAGGTGCGCGTCGGAGAGGACGAAACCGGGCCGGGTGACCCCGATGAAATGGGCCAGTTCGAACATCTGGTCGAGATCCTTCCAGGAGAGGATCTTCTCCAGCGCGTCGGCACCGGTGATGAAGAAGAGCTGCACCTTCGGGCCGTACTCCGAGTGCAGGTCGCGCAGCGTGTCGACGGTGTAGGTCGGGCCGCCCCGGTCGATGTCGGCCCGGCTCACCTGGAAGCGCGGGTTCGAGGCGGTCGCGATCACGGTCATCAGGTAGCGGTCCTCGGCCGAGCTGACCGGCTCGTCGGCCTTCTGCCACGGCTGGCCGGTGGGCACGAAGACCACCTCGTCCAGCTCGAACCGGTCGGCGACCTCGCTCGCGGCGACGAGGTGCCCGTGGTGGATCGGGTCGAAGGTACCCCCCATGATCCCTATCCGCCGGATGTCTGCCTCCACGGCTTGATCGTAAGCCGGACGCGCCGCCCGGTCCGGCGAGCATGAGCCAGATCGCATTTTCCGGCCCACCGGAGGGCCCGGCCCGGCCGGGGGTTCAGCGCCGCGCGGCGAGCGCCCGGCGCAGGTCGTCGTCCTCGTCGACCACCACCCGGCGCAGGCCGGAGGGCAGGTCGTCCCGGCGCAGCAGCGCCGCCGCCAGTTCCCGGGTCCGCGCGGAGACGGCGTAGCGCGGATAGGCCAGCGCCGCGACCCGGTCGGCGACCCAGGGGGTACGCCGCCGCGCCGCCGCCGGCATCTCGGCGAAGTACCGCTCCACATAGGAGTCGGTCAGTTCCGCCTGCTCCGGTTGCCAGAACCCGCGCGCCGTCGCCTCCAGCAGCCGGTTCGACAGGCTCGTCTCGCCGACGAGCAGCCGCCAGGCGTGCTCCTTGGCCGCCGGGTCCGGCAGCGCCGCCCGACAGGTGGCGGCCCGCTCCGCCCCGCTGGCACTTCGGTCCTCGGCCTGCTCGGCGGCGACCTCCGGCTCCCCCACCGCACCGAGTACGGCCAGCCGGCCCAGCACCGCCCAGCGCAGCTCGGCGTCGACCGCCAGCCCGTCGGGCACCTCCTTGCCGGCCAGCCAGCCGGTCAGCCGGGCCACCTCGACGGTCGAGGAGATCCAGCCGCGCGCCGCGGCGAGCTGCCCCGAGCCGCCGGGCGGGGCGACCGCGAGCAGCCGCGTGCAGGCCCCGGCGAGCTGCTCCAGCGCGGCCGGCCGGACCTCCGGCTGGAGATGGCGGTCGAGCAGGTCGCGGGTCCGGGCCAGCACGTCCTGCACCACGACCACCTCGGTCTCGGCGGGCAGGGCGGCCACCACCAGCGCCACCAGGTCGGCGACCGGCCGTTCCCCGTCGGTCACCGCGTCCAGCGCCTCCGCCCAGAGCAGCGCCCGGGCCAGCGGATCGGCCAGCTCGGGCAGGGCCGCCGGCACGGCGGCGACGGAGGCGGCGTCCAGGCGTACCTTGGCGAAGGTCAGGTCGCCGTCGTTGGGCAGCAGCAGCCGGGCCGCCGGCTGACCGGTCAACCCGGGCAGCACCGTACGGCCGCCGTCCGCCGCCGGGTCGAGGTCCACCTCGACCCGGTCCCGCAACCGCAGCGCGGTCCCCCCGCCGGCCGGGTCGGGATCGTAGAGCCCGACACCGATCCGGTGCGGGCGCAGCACCGGATGCTCCGGCGGGGCGGTCTGCACCAGGGCGACCTCGGCGTAGTGCCCGTCGTCGCGCAGCCGCACCTCGGTGCGCAGGGTGTTGAGCTGCGGCTGCCGCAGCCACACCGCCGCCCAGCCGGCCAGGTCGCGGCCGCTGCCGGCGGCGAGCGCGGCGAGCAGGTCGGCGAGGGTGGCGTTGCCGAACCGGTGCGCGGCGAAGTATCCCCGCAGCCCGGCCAGGAAGGCGTCGTCGCCGAGCCAGGCGACGAGCTGGCGGAGCACCGAGGCACCCTTGGCGTACGAGATGCCGTCGAGGTTGGCCAGCGCCTCGGTCGCGTCGGCCACCTCCGTCGGCGCGACCGGATGGGTGGAGGGCCGCTGGTCGGCGGCGTAGCCCCAGGCCTTGCGGCGCAGCGCGAACGTGGTCCACGCCCGGTCGAACCGGGTCGCCTCGGCGGTGACCCGGGTGCCGAAGTACTCGGCGAACGACTCGTTCAGCCACAGGTCGTCCCACCAGCGCAGGGTGACCAGGTCGCCGAACCACATGTGCGACATCTCGTGCGCGATGCTGTTCGCCCGCTGTTCCCGCTCGGCGTCGGTCACCGCCGACCGGGGCAGGAACTCGTCCCGGAAGGTGACCAGGCCCGGGTTCTCCATCGCGCCCATGTTGAACTCCGGCACGAACGCCTGGTCGTACTTGCCGAACGGGTAGCGCACCCCGAAGAGCCGGTGCAGCCGGTCCAGGCACTGCCGGGTGACGGTGAGGATCTCCTCGGCGTCCCGGTCCAGGTGCTCGGTGAGCGAACGCCGGCAGTAGAGGCCGAGCGGGATACCGTCGTGCTCGGCCCGGCGCACCGCGTACGGGCCGGCGACCAGTGAGACGAGATAGGTGGCCAGCGGCGGGGTCGGGGCGAAGACCCACCGCCCGGCGACCGGCCCGCTGTCGAGCCGCCCGTTGCAGGCGACGATCCACTCCTCCGGCGCGACGACGGCCAGGGTCACCGGCGCCTTCAGGTCGGGCTGGTCGAAGCAGGCGAAGATCCGCTGGGCGTTGTCCATCCCCGACATCGCGTAGAGGTAGGTCTCGCCGTCGGCCGGGTCGACGAAGCGGTGCAGCCCCTCGCCGCTGTTCGAGTACGCCATCTCCGCCTCGACCACCAGCGTGTTCTCGGCGACCAGCCCGGTCAGCGGGTACTGGTTGTCGTCCAGGGCGGCCGGGTCCAGCTCGGCGCCGTTGAGTCGTACCCCGAGCAGTCGAGCCGGCCTGACCTCGACGAACGTCCCGGCCCCCGGCGTGGCCGCCCGGAACCGGACCGTGGTGGTCGACCGGAACCGCTCCGCCGACCCGGTGAGATCAAGTTCGATGTCGTACGACTCCACGGTGAGCAGGGCGGCGCGTTCCGCCGCCGCTACCCGGGTCAGGCTCGGCATCCGCTTATCCTGCACGATGGGTCCGCGGACGGTTCGGTCCCGGCCAGATCACGCTATGGAGGAACCGACGATGGCGCAGCACCCCAAGGGTGATTTCGACCTGTCCCGCGCCGTGTGGCAGCGGGCCGAGGGCGACGACTCCGAGGGCGCGGTCGAGATCGCGTTCGTCGACGATCTGATCGGCATGCGCAACTCCGCCGAACCGGACGGTCCGGTGCTGGTCTTCACCCAGGCCGAGTGGGACGCCTTCGTGGCCGGCGCCCAGGACGGCGAGTTCGACCTCGACTGACCGGGGCGGCGCAGCGGGCGGCTGCGCACCCCGGGCGGCCGTGTGGCGGCGGCCGGCCGGTCGGGTGGAACCGGTTCGCCCGACCGGACAGGCACTCTCCGATGATCCGCTGAGGCGGTGCGTCGTGATCCGGGCGGCATCATCCCCATACATCAGATGACGTACGGTTAGCCCGTAGTCACGAGATGCTCACTCCGGGCGGGACCGGGCTGCCGCGCCCCGCCCCTCCCCCTAGCGTGACAGGTCCTTTGTGCACCCGGTCCCGGACCGGTGCGAAGGTCGCACCGTGCACTGCTTGGAGCTGCGCCAAGTTGGGGGAACGAATGCCATCTTCCGCACGACCGTCACCGGTCAACCGCCTACTACGGACAGGAGTCGCGGTCGCGCTGGTCGCGGCGCTGGCCGCACCGATCTCCGGTACGGCACCCGCCGCCGCCGTGGTGCTGCCGACCGGCTTCCAGGAACAGGTCGTCTTCACCGGCCTGAACCAGCCGACCAATATCGAGTTCGCCCCGGACGGGCGGGTCTTCGTCGCCGAGAAGGGCGGCCGGATCAAGGTGTACGACGACCTCGCCGACACCACCGCCACCGTCTTCGCCGACCTGTCGGCGAACGTGCACAACCAACACGACCGGGGACTGCTCGGGCTGGCCCTGCACCCGGACTTCCCGACCCAGCCGTACGTCTACGTGCTCTACGCCTACGACGCCCCACCGGGGCAGACCGCGCCGTACTGGAACGACAACTGCGCCTCGGTCGGCGGTACCAACGGCGGGCGGTGCATCGTCACCGGCCGGCTCTCCCGGCTGACCGCCGCCGGCAACACGATGACCGGCACCGAGCAGGTCTTCATCGACGACTGGTGCCAGCAGTACGCCAGCCACGCCACCGGTGACCTGCGGTTCGGTGCCGACGGGATGCTCTACGCCACCGCCGGGGACGGAGCCAGCTACGACCTGGTCGACTACGGCCAGCTCGGCACCCCGCCGAACCCCTGCGCCGACCCGCCCGGCGGCACGATGTCCCCGCCGACCGCCGAAGGCGGCGCGCTGCGCTCCCAGGACTCCCGGACCACCGCCGACCCGACCAGCCTGGACGGTACGGTGCTGCGGCTCGACCCGCTGACCGGCGCCGCCGCCCCCGGCAACCCGTCGGCGGCCAGCCCCGACCCGAACACCCGACGGATCGTCGCGCAGGGGCTGCGCAACCCGTTCCGGTTCACCATCCGGCCCGGCACCAACGAGGTCTGGGCCGGTGACGTCGGCTGGACCCGGTGGGAGGAGGTCAACCGGGTGGTCGACCCGACCGCCTCGGTCACCAACTTCGGCTGGCCGTGCTTCGAGGGCGCCGGCCGGCAGAGCGGCTACGACAGCGCCAACCTCGACATGTGCGAGAGCCTCTACAGCGGTGCCGGCCAGACGGCCCCGTTCTACACGTACGACCACGCGGCCCGGGTGGTGGCCGGGGAGGCGTGTCCGACCGGCAGCTCGTCGGTCTCGGGTGCCGCCTTCTATCCGGCGGCCGGCGGCAGCTATCCGGCCGAGTACGCGGGCGCGCTCTTCTTCTCCGACTACTCCCGGGACTGCATCTGGGCGATGCTGCCCGCCGCACCCGGTGGGCTGCCGGTGGCGAGCAGCCGGCGTACCTTCGGCAGCGCCGCCGCCAATCCCGTCGACCTGGCCATGGGGCCGGGCGGTGACCTCTACTACGTCGACCACGCCGGTTCGGTACGCCGGATCCGCTACTTCCCCGGCAACCAGCCGCCGGTCGCCTCCATCGCCGCCTCCCCCACCTCCGGGACGGCGCCGCTGACGGTGAACTTCGACGGCACCGGCTCCTCCGACGCGGACCCGGCCGACGCCGGCCGGCTGCGCTACGAGTGGGATTTCACCAACGACGGCACCGTCGACGCCACCACGGCGACGGCGACGTACACCTATCCGGCCGGCGGCCCGTACACCGCCCGGCTGACCGTCTACGACACGCTGAACGCCTCCGGCACCCAGACGGTGCCGATCCAGACCGGCAACAGCATGCCGACCGCGGTGATCGACAGTCCGGGCGGCGACTTCACCTGGGCGGTCAACGACACGATCAGCTTCACCGGGCACGCGACCGACCCGGACCAGGGCACCCTGCCGGCCAGCGCGCTGCACTGGCGGATGCTGCTGCACCACTGCTACACGCTGGACAACTGCCACATCCACACGTTGCAGGACTTCACCGGCGCCAGCGGCAGCATGTTCGGGCCGGACCACGAGTATCCGTCCTATCTGGAGCTGGTGCTCACCGCCACCGACAGCGGCGGACTGTCGCACAGCACCAGCGTGCGGCTCGACCCGGAGACCGTCGACCTGACCTTCAACTCCAGCCCGCCGGGCCTGCAACTGGTCTTCGGCGCGACGGCCCAGGCGGCACCCTTCACCCGTACCGTCATCCAGGGGTCCAGCAACACGGTCAGCGCGGTCACCCCGCAGACCCTCGGCGGCGTGCCGTACGTCTTCGGTTCCTGGTCCGACGGCGGGGCGCAGACCCACGTGATCACCGCCCCGACCACCCCGACCAGCTACACCGCCACCTACAACCCGCAGTCCGGCAGCACCCGGCTGCCGCAGTCGGCCTGGACCGTGGCCGGGGCGGACAGCCAGGAGACGCTCCTGGTCAACGGCCGGGCCAACAACGTCCGGGACGGCAGCAGCTCGTCGATCTGGCACACCCAGCGGCTGCTCTCCAACCCGGCGCACCCGCACTGGATCGACCTCGACCTGGGCAGCGCCCGGACGGTCAACCGGCTGTACTACCTGCCCCGGCAGGGCTCGAACACCGGCGGCCGGATCACCGGCTACGAGGTGTACGTGTCGAACAGCCGGAGCAGTTGGGGCACCCCGGTGGCCACCGGCACCTTCCCGAACAGCGCGGCGGAACAGACGGTGACGATCCCGCCGACCAGCGGCCGGTACGTCCGGCTCCGCGCCCTCGGTGAGGTCAGCGGCAACCGGTGGACCTCGGTGGCCGAACTCAACGTCGGTGTGGTGCCGACCGGCTGACCCGCCGAACCGGCTCCCCGGCGAGCGCCGGTGACGGCTGACGACCGTCGCCGACCGCTCGCCGGGAGCCGCCGACCGCTCGCCGGGAGCCGCCGGCCCGAGCCCGCCGACCGGGGCACCCGGTGGACCGCCCCGCCGCTACGCCGCCCTGCTACCGTGGAGGTGTGCGGATGACCTCGAACGGTTGGTGGCTGCCCTGACGGGCGGCCCGCGCATCCGCGTACCCGAACAACAGCCAGCGGCCGCCCTCCGGGCGGCCGTTTCGCATGTGCTCACCCGGGGGCGACCGCCACACCGGTAAGGAGCACCCGTCATGGCCCCGAGCACCGCACTTCCGGCAGCCACCGCACTCGCCCCGAACGCACCGGCGCTGCGCCGGATCACCGGCCTCAAACCAACCGGCCACCTGCACCTGGGCAACCTGGTCGGTGCGATCCGGCCGATCGTCTCCGGCCAGTACCGGGCCGAGACGATCGTCTTCCTCGCCGACCTGCACGCGCTCACCGTGACCCACCAACCGGCGCAGATCCGGGCGCTGACCCTGGAGCAGGCCACCGTACTACTCGCCGCCGGCCTCGACCCGGACCGGGCGCTGCTCTACGTGCAGTCACAGGTGCCGCAGCACACCGAACTGCACTACCTGCTGGAGTGTGCCACCGGCTACGGCGAGGCACACCGGATGATCCAGTTCCGGGAGAAGTCGGCGCGGCACGGGCAGGTCCGGCTGAGCCTGCTCAGCTATCCCGTGCTGATGGCCGCCGACATTCTGCTGCACGACGTGCAGGAGGTGCCGGTCGGCGACGACCAGAGCCAGCATCTCGAACTCACCCGCGCCGTGGCGACCCGGTTCAACACCCGGTACGGCGACACCTTCACCATCCCCCGGGCGGTCCATCCGACGGTGTCGGCCCGGCTGATGGACCTGGCCGACCCGACCGCCAAGATGGGCAAGACCAGCAGCAGCGAGGCCGGCACCGTCTTCCTGCTCGATCCGCCCGAGGTGATCCGCCGCAAGGTGCTGCGCGCCGTCACCGACCCGGGCCGGACCGTCGAGTACGACCCGCAGCGCCGGCCCGGTGTGGCGAACCTGCTGGAGATCCTGGCGACCTGCCTGGGCGGCTCCCCCGCCGACCTGGCCGCCGGGTACGGCTCGTACGCCCAGTTGAAGAACGCGGTCGCCGAGGCGGTCGAGGCGATGCTCCGGCCGATCCGGCTCCGCTACACGGAACTCGCCCGCGATCCGGGCTATGTCCGGCGGGTACTCGCCGACGGCGCCGACCGGGCCCGCGACAACGCCACCGACACCGTCCACCGGGCGAAGCGCGCGCTGGGGCTGCTGCCCTGAGGGCTACCCCAGCGAAGCTGTGACCTCGGCCCGTCCGGGCAGCCGCTCTCTCCCCGAGGTGGCCGGCTGCCGCTTCTCGAAGCAGACGCTGTAGGGGTTGCTGGTGTATTCGCCGTAGGCGGGGATCTCCACGTAACCGGAGGAGAGGTAGAGCTGGATGGCGCCGGGGAGGTAGCTGCCGGTCTCCAGCCGCAGTACGGTCTGCCCGGCCCGCAGGGCCAGTTCCTCGAGCGCGCCGAGCATCTGCCGGGCGAGGCCCTGACCCCGGTGGGCCGGCCGGACGTACATCCGCTTGACCTCGGCGGTGTCCCGGTCCAGCGTCTGGATCGCCCCGCAGGCCACCGCCCGGCCGGCGATCACGCCCACCAGGTAGCGGGCGTCGTCGTGCGGCATGAACACCTGCCCGTCCAGACCGCCGTCGGCTTCCCGAAGCTCACGCTGCTGGGCCACCACCAGGGCGGCCAGCTCGGGATCCGACGACGCACGCGACTCGATCAGCACACCGTCGACGGTAACCACCAGGCGTTTCGTCGAGGTTTCGGCCAAGTGGACCCGATACGCCGACGCAGCGAACTAATCCGCGTCCGGCGCCGCTAATCCGCGTCCCGGCACAGCAACCTAATCCGCGTCCGGCGCCGCGGACTAGTCCACGTCCGGCGCAGCTAACTAGTCCGCGTCCGGCGCCGTGCTGCCGTCGGGCCGCTGCACGGTGCCGTCCGGGGTCGGGTCCGGGGTCGCCTCCTCCGGCGACCGCTGCCGACGGGCCTTGCGGGCGGCGAGCCGCTCGGCCGCGGTCGGCCGGGTCACCTTATCGGCCAGCCGGCTGTCGGTGCCCCGGGCACTCGGCACGTACTCGGCACCGGCGTAGAGCGTCGGCTGCCAGTCGAACTCCCGCTCCCCGATCCGGACCAGGCTGCCCGGCTCCGCACCCGCCTTGGCGAGCTGCTCCTCGACACCGAGCCGGGCCAGCCGGTCGGCCAGGTAGCCGACCGCCTCCTCGTTGTCGAAGTTGGTCTGCTTGACCCAGCGCTCCGGCCGCTGCCCGCGTACCACGTACGCGCCGTCCGGTGCCGTCTCGATCGTGAAGCCGGCGTCGTCGACCGCGACCGGCCGGATCACGATCCGGGTCGGCTCCAGGTCGGGCGCCACCGCCCGGGACTGCTCGACCAGCTCCGCCAGCGCGAAGGTCAGCTCGCGCAGCCCCTCGCGGGTCACCGCCGAGATCTCGAAGACCCGCAGGCCACGGGCCTCGATGTCGGGGCGGACGATCTCGGCGAGGTCCCGCCCGTCCGGTACGTCGATCTTGTTGAGTACGACCAGCCGGGGCCGGTCGGCCAACCCGCCGTACTCGGAGAGCTCCGCCTCGATGGCGTCGATGTCGGCCAGCGGATCGCGCCCCGGCTCGGGGTTGGCCGCGTCCACCACGTGCACCAGCACCGCGCAGCGCTCGATGTGCCGGAGGAACTCCAGCCCGAGCCCCTTGCCGGTGGCGGCACCGGGGATCAGGCCCGGCACGTCGGCGACGGTGAAGGTGTGCTCGTCGACCCGGACCACGCCGAGGTTCGGCACCAGCGTGGTGAACGGGTAGTCGGCGATCTTCGGCTTGGCGGCCGAGAGGACCGAGATCAGCGAGGACTTGCCGGCCGACGGGAATCCCACCAGGCCGACGTCGGCCACGCTCTTGAGTTCGAGTACGACGTCGAGCCGGTCCCCCGGCTCGCCCAGCTCGGCGAAGCCGGGCGCCTTGCGCCGGGCGTTGGCCAGCGAGGCGTTGCCCCGACCGCCCCGACCGCCCCGGGCCACCTCGAAGGTGGTGCCGGCGCCGACCAGGTCGGCCAGCACCGTGCCGTCCATGGCGTGCACGACCGTGCCGTCCGGGACCTTGAGCACCAGGTCGTGCCCGTTGGCACCGTCCCGGTTGGAGCCGGCGCCGCCCTTGCCGTTCTCGGCCTTGACGTGCGGCCGGAAGTGGAAGTCGAGCAGGGTGTGCACCTGGGGGTCGACCACCAGGGACACGCTGCCGCCGTGTCCGCCGTTGCCGCCGTCCGGCCCGCCGAACGGCTTGAACTTCTCCCGGTGGATCGACACGCAACCGTGCCCGCCGTCACCGGCCTGCAGGTGCAGTACGACCCGGTCAACGAACGTCGTCACGCTGCAATCCTTTCATCGGCGCCGACCGGCGGCGCCGGATACGGCACAGGTCGGTCGCCCGGCCGGACGGCCGGGCACGGTCGACCGGTGCCCGAGAAACGGCGGAGCGGGCCCGGACACCAGGTCCGCGGCCCGCTCCGCCGGAAAAGCTGACGTTACCGCTCGGACGGCACGATGCTGACGACCTTGCGGCCGCGCTTGGTGCCGAACTGGACCGCACCGGCGGCCAGCGCGAAGAGCGTGTCGTCGCCACCGCGACCGACCAGGTCACCGGGGTGGAACTTGGTGCCCCGCTGCCGAATCAGGATCTCGCCGGCGCTGACGACCTGCCCACCGAACCGCTTGACGCCGAGTCGCTGCGCCGCGGAGTCGCGACCGTTCCGCGAGCTGGACGCACCCTTTTTGTGAGCCATCTGAGGACGACCTGTCTTTCCGCTGGGGCTTACTTGCCGTTGGAGATGCCGGTCACCTTGACCTGGGTCAGCGGCTGGCGGTGACCCTGGCGCTTGTGGTAGCCGGTCTTGTTCTTGAACTTGTGGATCCGGATCTTCGGACCCTTCGTGTGTGCGGCGATCTCGCCGGACACCGCGACCTTGGCCAGCTGCGCGGCGTCGGTCACCAGGTTGTCCCCGTCGACGAGGAGGACGGCGGCGAGCTTGATCGCGTCGCCGGGCTGGCCGACCAGCTTCTCGACCTCGATCACGTCGCCCTCGGCGACCTTGTACTGCTTGCCGCCGGTCTTGACGATCGCGTACATCGGACGCGGACTCCCTGTCGTTGAGGCTGCGGGTGGTTGTTCGCGACGGTCCGCTCGACCGCACGGGAGGTGCGGGGCGGGCACGCGAGAACGTGGCGCGTAATCAGCGCCGCAGGTTAGCGTACGCCATGACGGGCCGCTCACCCAAACCGGGCCTGCCGATCGGCCCGGGCGGCGGGGGCGGTGACCAGGCTCGTCACCCTCCTCGGCGCTGCCGGGCCGGTCGGGATCAGCTCGGGCAGAGCACGTCCAGCCGCTGCTGCAACTGCTGGAGCTTGTTCTCGTCGACCGACTCGACGCTGGCCTTCATCGTGCCGACCTCGGTCGCGATCTCGGCGAGTACCGTCTTGAGCCGCTCGTCGGTGGCCCGGGCGGACTGCTCCCGCATCGCCGCGCCCCAGGTCTGCAACGCCGCCTCCGCCTTGCGCTGGGCCGCCTGCGCCCCGGCGGTGTCGCCGCTTCCCGCCGCCTGGAGCGACTTGCCCAGTTCGGAGACGAAGGTCTGCACGGAGGAGGTGGCCGCCTTGGTGGCCGCCGCGCAGACCTCCTTGCCGTTGCCGCCGGCCGGGCTGGTCTCCACCGGCGGTGACCCGGCCGGACCGCCCGGGCTGGCGCCCGGCGTCGCGGTGGCCGACGACGACGGCACGCCGGCCGACGGGCCGCCGGAGGGCCCGGGCCCGGCGACACCGTCCCGCTCACCCGAGCAGCCGGCGGCCGCGAACAGCGCGGTGGCGATAGCGGCGGTCACCAGCAGGCGTCGCATGGTCTTCTCCTGTCGGGGGGCGGCCGGTCCCGAGCGGGGCGGTGCCGACGGTGGTCGGACGCCCGGCCCGGGATCGCGAGGGAGTGAGCCCAGCCTAGCCACCAGCGGCGTCAGCGGAGCAACCGTCTCCGCCGACGGCGCCGGGTCAGGGCCGGGTGCGGCGGCGGGTACCGCCACGTCGGGCCCGGCGACGACCGCCGCCGATCTCCGCGCCCTCGCCCTCCGCGTCCAGGTCACCGGTGTCCTCGATCCCGTCCGGGTCACCGGCCCCGGCCAGTCGCATCGACTCGGCCGGTGCGGCCTCGACGACGTCGCCGGCCTCGGGGGTCTCCGCCTCGTAGCGGGACAGGTCGTACCCCATGGTGTCCTCGTACTCCGAGACCTCGACGACGACCCGCTCCGGCGCGGCGGCCTTGCGGCCCCGGCGCCGACCGCCGCCGGCCGGTGCCTCCGAGGCCGGGGCGGCGGCCGGTGCCGAGGTACCGGTGGCCGAGGCGACCGCCTTCACCTTGTCTCCCGCGCCCGGGCGGGACTTCTCCGGCACCGGCTCGGTGTGGATGATCACGCCACGGCCCTTGCAGCAGTCGCAGGTCTCGCTGAACGCCTCCAGCAGCCCGGCACCGATCCGCTTCCGGGTCATCTGGACCAGGCCGAGCGAGGTGATCTCGGTCACCTGGTGCTTGGTCCGGTCCCGGCCCAGGCACTCGGTGAGCCGGCGCAGCACCAGGTCCCGGTTCGACTCCAGCACCATGTCGATGAAGTCGATCACGACGATGCCGCCGAGGTCACGGAGGCGGAGCTGCCGGACGATCTCCTCGGCCGCCTCCAGGTTGTTCCGGGTGACCGTCTCCTCCAGGTTGCCGCCGGCACCGGTGTACTTGCCGGTGTTGACGTCGATCACCGTCATCGCCTCGGTACGGTCGATCACCAGGTGGCCGCCGGAGGGGAGGAAGACCTTCCGGTCCAGCCCCTTGAGGATCTGCTCGTCGATCCGCCGCTCGGCGAAGACGTCCGCCGTACCGGTGTGCCGGCGCAGCCGGGGCACCAGGTCGGGCGAGACGTGCGAGAGGTAGGACTCGACCATGTCGTACGACTCGTCGCCCTGCACTACCAGCTCGCGGAAGTCCTCGTTGAACAGGTCCCGGACCACCCGGATCACCAGGTCGGGCTCCTCGTAGAGCAGCACCGGGGCGCCACCCTCGGCCGCCTTCGCCTGGATGTCCTCCCACTGCGCCTGGAGCCGCTTCACGTCCCGGGCCAGCTCGTCCTCGCTGGCGCCCTCGGCGGCGGTCCGGACGATCACTCCGGCACCGTCCGGGACCAGCTTCTTCAGGATGTCCCGCAGCCGCTTGCGCTCGGTGTCGGGCAGCTTGCGGCTGATCCCCGAGGCGTTGCCGTGCGGCACGTAGACCAGGTGCCGCCCGGAGAGCGCGATGTGGCTGGTCAGCCGGGCGCCCTTGTGCCCGATCGGGTCCTTGGTGACCTGCACCAGCACCGAGTCGCCGGAGCGCAGCGCCTGCTCGATCGAGCGGGCCCGCCCCTCCAGGCCGGTGGTGTCCCAGTTGACCTCTCCGGCGTAGAGCACCGCGTTGCGGCCGCGCCCGACGTCGACGAAGGCCGCCTCCATGCTGGGCAGCACGTTCTGCACCTTGCCGAGGTAGACGTTGCCGGCCATCGTGCCGGCGGAGGCGCGGGTGACGTAGTGCTCGACCAGCACCCCGTCCTCCAGTACGGCGATCTGGGTCCGGTCGCCGCGCTGGCGTACCGCCATCACCCGGTCGACCGCCTCCCGGCGGGCCAGGAACTCCGACTCGCTCAGGATCGGCGGCCGGGTACGCCGCTGCTCACGACCGTCCCGGCGGCGCTGGCGCTTGGCCTCCAGCCGGGTCGAGCCGGAGACGCCCTGCACCTCGTCCACGCTCCGGCGGGGCTCGCGGATCTTGATGACCGTGGGTACGCCGTCGTCCGCCGCGCCGTCGGTCTCCCCGGCGCCCTTGCGCCGACGTCGGCGGCGGCGTCGGGTGACCCCGTCGCCGGCCTCGCCGTCCTCGTCCTCGTCGTCGTCGGCCCCCTCCTCGGCCTGGGCCGCCGGCTCGTCGCCCTCCTCGGAGTCCTCGACGTCGTCGGCACCGCCCTTGCCCCGGCCCCGGCCCCGGCGGCCGCGTCGCCGCCTGCGCCGGGCCGCCGCGCTCTCCTCGTCCTCGTCGGCCTCGACGTCGGAGTCGGTGACGTCGGCGGCCTCCTCGTCAATGACCGCCTCGACCTCGGCCTCGACCTCCGGCACGGCGGGCTCGGCGGCACGCCGGCCACGGCGACGCCGTCGGGCGCCCTCGACGGGCTCGACCGGCTCACCCTCGGCCTCGGCCTCGGTCGGTCGGGTCGCCGCAGCGGGCTCGACCGCCGCACCGACCCGGGCCGGCGGGGTCTCCGGCTCGGGAGCCATGAACAGCACGGTCGGCGCGGAGAGCGCCGCGCGGCGCCGACGCCCACGGGGCGTCTCCTCGGCCACCACCTCGGCCTCGGCCTCGGCTGGGCCGCCGGCCGCCGGCAGGCCGGCTCCGCCGGTCAGTTCGGGGGCGGCCGGGGCGCCGACGTCGGACCCGGTCACCGGGACCTCGCCGGCCGCCGCGGGAGCGCTCTCGACGGCCTGCGGCGGGGCGACGGCCGCGTCGGTCGGCTCGGCCGGCGGCGCCGCCTTCTTCCGGCGGGTACGCGTCACCTTCACCGGCGGTACGGCTTCGATCGCGGCCGCGTCGTCGGCACCGGCGGCGGAGGTACCCGGGTCGACGGCCGCGGCCGACTCGCCGGCCGGAAGTCCGGTGTCGTCCTTCTTCTCCGCCGTGGTGGCCTTGCGGCGTCGCCGGGTCGCCTTCGGGGCGGGCTCGATGTCGGCGGCCACCGGTGCCAGCACCTCGGCGTCGGGCGCCTCTCCGCTGGTGGTCCGGGCCGTGCTGGGCGCCTCGGCCGGTACGCCGGTCGGCGCCGGTTCACTGGACGGGCTGGAGGTGCGGCGCCGGGTGGTACGCCGACGAGCCGGCGCCTCGGCACCGCCGCTCTCCGGGCTGGCGCTCTCCGCGCCGGCGCTCTCCGGGCTGCCGCCTCCGGCGCCCGTGCTACCGGTGTCGCCGGTGTTGCCGCTTGCGGTGGTGGCGTCGACGGCCGGCTCAGCGCCGGTCCGGTCTCCGCCCTCTGGCTCGTTCTCGAGCATGGACGTTCTCCAGTTCTGGCTTCCCCGGGCGCGGGTGAGCGCTGCCACGCAGGGTTGCCGCAAAGTATTTCCGGTGACGCGTCAAGGTGACCGGGTCGCCGAAGTCTGCCTACCTGACCGCCGGCCGGGCTTCCGGCTGGCGTTCGCCGATGGCGGTCCCGTCGCGATCCGCCTCCAACGGATCCACGATCTCCCCCTGCGTGGTCAGCGTGCCCTGTGCCAGCCGGGTCGCCCTCGGCGGCACCGGCGGCTCCAGGTCGGCCACCACGCGGAGGCCGGAAAGGACGTCATCGGGCCGTACGGACGGGGTGACCTGCCGTACGACCACTTCGAGTATCGCACACGGTACGCCCGCGACCCCGGAAGGTGCCTCGGTCCTCTCGATCACATCGATGGTCGTGACGGCGGCACGGGTGTCGAAGACGCGTCGTCCCTGCTTGGTCATCCGCTCGACCAGCACCTCGGAGGCGGCCAGAAAGGTCGACACGGCGGCACGGAGGACATCCGGCGCAACACCGGGCAGTTCGATCCGCCAGCGGGAGGCGTCGATCCGGTCGGCGAGGCTGCCGCCGCCGGCCACCACAGCGTCGAGTACGTCGAGTCCGGGCGAGAGCACGCCGTCCAGGGCGATCCGCAGCTCGGTCGGGTCCACCGGCCGCTGGAGCCCGATCTCCAGGTACTCCGCCTCGCTGGCCACCCCGGTCGGGGCCGCGCTGGCGTAGGAGATCTTCGGATGCGGGGTGAAGCCCTGCGAGAACGCCACCGGTACGCCGGCCCGGCGCAACGCGCGCTCGAAGGCTCGGGCGAAGTCCCGGTGTGAGGTGAACCGCAGCGGACCGCGTTTGGCGTACCTGATGCGGATCCGCTGTACGACCGGCGCCTGGCCGCCCTCCGGCTGTGGTTTTCTGCTGATCGTGCCGCTCCTCGGGTGCGGATGGTCGGGGTGCGCCCGTTCCCCTGCGGAGTCGACTGCTCCGGCGGGAACGGTCCAGGTCAGTGTCCGGTGCCGGCCGGCAGCCGCAGGCCGGTGTTGACCGGCGTCAGCGGCAGCAGCTTCTTGCCGGTCGGACCGATCTGGATCTCGGTGTCCATGGAGGGGCAGACGCCGCAGTCGAAGCACGGCGTCCACCGGCAGTCGTCCTGCTCGTACTCGGTGAGGGCGTCCTGCCAGTCCTGCCAGAGCCAGTCCTTGTCCAGGCCGGAGTCGAGGTGGTCCCAGGGCAGCACCTCGGTCTGCTCCCGCTCCCGGACGGTGTACCAGTCGAGGTCGACCCCGAAGGTCGGCAGCACCTCGGCGGCGGCGTCGACCCAGCGCCGGTAGGAGAAGTGCTCGCTCCAGCCGTCGAACCGGCCGCCGTTCTCCCAGACCCGCCTGATCACCGCGCCGACCCGGCGGTCACCCCGGCTGAGCAGCCCCTCGATCAGCGACGGCTCGCCGTCGTGGTAGCGGTAACCGATCGCCCGGCCGAGCGACCGGTCGGAGTTGATCGCCTGCTTGAGCAGCCTGAGCCGGTTGTCGATCACCTCGGGGCGCTCCATCGGCGCCCACTGGAACGGGGTGTGCGGCTTGGGCACGAAGCCGCCGATCGACACGGTGCAGCGGATGTCCTTGGAGCCGGTGGCGGCCCGGCCGGCCTTGATCACCTCGTGTGCGAGCCGGGCGATCTGGAGGACGTCGGAGTCCTCCTCGGTCGGCAACCCGCACATGAAGTAGAGCTTCACCTGCCGCCACCCGTTGGTGTAGGCGGTGACCACGGTGCGGATCAGGTCCTCCTCCGACACCATCTTGTTGATCACCTTGCGGATCCGCTCCGAGCCGCCCTCCGGGGCGAAGGTCAGCCCGGTACGCCGGCCGTTGCGGGACAGCTCCTGGGCCAGCTCGATGTTGAACGCGTCGACCCGGGTCGACGGCAGCGAGAGCGAGACGTTCGTGCCCTCGTACTGCTGGGCGAGGCCGGAGCACATGTCGCCGATCTCCGAGTGGTCGGCCGATGACAGCGACAGCAGCCCCACCTCGTGGAAGCCGGAGTATTCCAGGCCGTCCCGCACCATCTGCCCGACGGTGGTGATCGAACGTTCGCGTACCGGCCGGGTGATCATGCCCGCCTGGCAGAACCGGCAACCCCGGGTGCAACCCCGGAAGATCTCCACCGCGTACCGCTCGTGCACGGTCTCGGCGAGCGGCACGATCGGCTTCTTCGGGTACGGCCAGGCGTCCAGGTCCATCGTCGTGCGCTTGTGCACCCGGAACGGCACGTCCGCCCGGTTCGGCACGACCCGCTGGATCCGGCCGTCGGGCAGGTAGTCGACGTCGTAGAAGCGCGGCACGTAGACGCTCTCGGTCCGGGCCAGCCGGAGCAGCAGCTCGTCCCGCCCGCCGGGGCTGCCCTCCTCCTTCCAGGCCCGGACGATCTCGGTGATCTCCAGTACGGCTTCCTCGCCGTCGCCGAGCACCGCCGCGTCGATGAAGTCCGCGATCGGTTCCGGGTTGAACGCGGCGTGCCCGCCGGCCACGACCACCGGGTGCGCGTCGGTGCGGTCGGCGGAGAGCAGTGGGATGCCGGCCAGGTCGATCGCGGTGAGCAGGTTGGTGTAGCCCAGCTCGGTGGCGAACGAGATCCCGAAGAGGTCGAAGGCGCCGACCGGCCGGTGCGCCTCGACGGTGAACTGCGGCACGCCCTCGGCGCGCATCAGCCGCTCCAGGTCGGGCCAGACCGCGTACGTCCGCTCGGCCAGTACGTCCGGCAGCTCGTTGAGCACCTCGTAGAGGATCTGCACGCCCTGGTTCGGCAGGCCCACCTCGTACGCGTCCGGATACATCAGCGCCCAACGGACGACCGCCGACTCCCACTCCTTCACCACCGCGCCCAGTTCGCCGCCGACGTACTGGATCGGCTTGCTGACCTGGGGCAGCAGTTGCTCGAGCTGCGGCCAGACCGTCATCGCCGCTGACCTTTCCGCGGCGGACGACGCGGCGCTCATGGAACCTCCCGGGACACTCCGTTGGAACACCAACCATCCAGGGTACGCGCCACCCCCGCACCTCGGCGCGGTAGTCCCCGGGCCCCTCCCGATGCGGTGTTTCCACCGGAACGTGCCACGCACGCCCGCTCGCCGGGATTTCCCCGCCGTCCGAGACGCTCGTACGATCCGGCGTGGAACGACCGATTGGTCGGGCGGTACTAACCTCGGACGGGCGCGAGAGGAGATCCGCACAATGCCCCAGCCCCAGCCGGAGGAGACCGTACCGGCGGGCCGAGCCACGCCGGCCGGACCGCCCCCGGCCGACGGACCGTCGACCGTGGCGTCCGGCGACCAGCACGCCCCGGCCGACGACGAGCATGCCCCGGCCGACGACGAGCACGACGGCCGAGTCGCTGACCGGCAGGAGCGTGGCGCCGCCGACCAGCAGGAATATGCCGCCGCTGACCGGCAGGGCCGGACCGGCGAGCCGGACGACACGGCCGTGGACGTCCCGGCCGGGCCGGACGGACCCGCCGACGGGTCGGCCGATGTCGACGCCGACGCCGATGTCGACGCCGAGCTCGACCAACCGACCCGGCCCACGCCGCGGTCGCCCGACCCCGCGGCCTCCACCGCCACCTCCACGCTCGCCGAGCCCGACGGGGCGGTGCCACCGCCGCCCGGCCCCGACGAAGGGTCCCCGGCCGAAGGACCACCGTCCCCGGCCGCCTCCGAAGCTCCCCCGAGCGAGGAACCGCACTCCACCCCCACCAAACGTGACGTGGCCGAAGAATCGCCCGCCACGGTCGACGGGCCACCATCCCCGGCCGGTGCCCCACCGTCCGCCTCCACGGCCGCTGCCAGCCCCGACCGGACCGCCGCCAGCCCCGACCCGACCGCCGTCAGCTCCGACCGGACCGCCGCCGGCCCCGACCGGACCGCCGCCGATCCCGACCCGACCGCCGCCGGCCCCGAGCCGCCGGCCGGGGCCGGTACGCCGGCAGCGTCACCGGAGGACGACGAGGCGGCCCCTACCCGGGTCGCGGCGCCGCGCTGGACCGGCTCGGCGGCCGTACCACCGCCCCGGCCGCGCAAGCGTCGCTGGTTCCGGGGCGGCCCCGAGGAGCCCGACGAGGCGGCGGCACCGACGGCGCGCACCCGGCCACCCGATCCGACCCTGCGGATGCCGGCCGTCGAGGCGGACGAGGACGAGATCCCCACCCCGGTCGACCCCTGGGCCGGTGCCGCCGAGGACCCGTGGGCGGCGCACCCGCCGTACCCGCCGGTCGCCGGCCACCCGCCGGCGGCGAGTCATCCACCGGTCGGCTACGACGCGCCGGTCAGCCCACCCCCGGCCCGGCAGTTGCCGGTGACCCGGCGTTTCCCCGCGCCGACCGGCCCACCGCCGCCACCGCCACCGCGCACCGCACCGGCACCGCGCACCGCACCGGCACCGCGCACGCCGCCACCGCCGCAGACTGCGCCACCGCCACCGCCACCGCCACCGCCGGCTCGGGCCGCCCGACCGCCGGCCGCGCCAGCGCCCCGGAAGCAGCCGCCGCCACCGCCGGTCGCCCCGCCCCGGCCGGCGAAGCAACGGCGCCGGCCGGAGGCACCACCGCTCCGCAAGGCGCCGCCCGCACCCGTTCCGCCGGTACGCCGACGACGCCGCTGGCCCCGGGTGATGTTCACGCTGACCCTGCTCAGCATCGCCTGCTGCTGCGGCATCCCGGCGTACTACGCCAAGCCGGTCTGGGACCAGTACCCGGCGTCGCCGAAGGATCCCCTGCCCAGTGAGGTACTCGACCTGCGGCTGCTGGACAACGCGTCCGGCCGGCAGACCGCCGAGCAGTTGAAGCAGGAGGTCCAGGGGCGGAACTGGTTCAACGGCGGCGAGGCGTTCGCCGGGGTCTACCGGGCCTCGAACGGCAAGCGGGTGGTCATCTTCGGCAGTACCGGTTTCCGGCTCAGCCCGGAGTCGGCGGTGCAGGAGGAGGTCACCCGGCTCCAGGACGAGTACGGGGTCGCCTCGGTCGAGTCGGTGCCGACCGGCGTACGCGGCGAGTACCGCAGCTGCGGCACGGGCCGGGCCGACGGTGACGAGGTGGTGGTCTGCACCTGGGGGGACCACGGCAGCCTGGCCACCGCCCTATTCACCCGACTGTCGATAGCGGACAGCTCCGAGCTGCTGACCACGCTGCGGGAGAACATCATCGTGCGGGACCCGGTCGGCTCCGGCGGCGGCAGCCCCAGCACGGGCTGAGCCGGCCGACGCCCAGCGGCGGCGGACGGACGGGGGTCTACGAGCCGCCGTTCTCCGCCGCGTTGCGGGCCGGCGCGTACCGGGGCACGTACTCCTGCCCGGTCAGCTTCTGGATCTCCGCCATGATCTCGTCGGTGATCTGCCGCAACGAGGTACGGTCCGTCGGGCGGCCGACGAACTCCATCGGCTTGCCGAACCGGATGGTCACCTTTCCGGTGCCCAGCCGGGGCAACCGGGCCCCGATCGGCTGGACCCGTTCGGTGCCGATCACCCCGACCGGGATCACCGGCACCTCGGCGGCGAGGGCCAGCCGGGCCACCCCGGTACGCCCCCGGTAGAGCCGGCCGTCCGGCGACCGGGTGCCCTCCGGGTAGATCGCCACCAGGTCACCGGCGCGGAGCACCGGGATCGCCCCGTCGAACGCCGAGAGTGCGGCTCGGCCGCCGGCCCGTTCCACCCGGATCGCACCGAGCCCGCTGATCACCGACCGGGTGATCCAGCCGCGCACCCCGGTACCGGTGAAATACTCGGCCTTGGCCCAGAAGGCGAGGTGCCGGGGCACCACCGAGCCGAGGAACAGCTCGTCGGCGACCGAGAGGTGGTTGCCCGCGAAGATCGCGCCGCCGGTCGCGGGGACGTTCTCCAGGCCCTCCACGGTCGGACGCCAGGCAACCCGCATCGCGGTGCCGACGGTGTACTGGCCGATGGTGTAGAGCAGCGGCACGGGACCTCCGGCGGTCGAGGTAGTGGGGCGCTGTCACGTTAACCGACGGCCGACCGGTCCGCGTAGGTGACCGTCTCGATCACCCACCCGGACCGGTCGGACCGCACCCGGCAACGCTCAGCGCGACGGACCGCTCAGCGGCGGCGTACCGCCACCGTCACCCGGTCGCCCTCGCCGACCTCACCGGCGAAGCCGTCGACCGGGTCGGCGAAGCCGACGGAGTCGGTCTGGTCGGCGAAGCCGATCGAGTCGGCCAGCACCTCCCGGGCCACGAAGTCCCGGTACGCCTCGACCGCCGAGACGACCTCCGCCGGAGCGGCGAGCAGCACCTCGATCCGGTCCGACACGTCCAGCCCGGCGTCGCGGCGGGCCTGCTGCACCACCCGTACGACGTCCCGGGCCAGGCCCTCGGCGGCGAGTTCCGGGGTGACGGCGGTGTCCAGCACCACCACGCCCTCCCCGCCGGGCAGCGGCGCGGAGTGCTCGGCGTCGGCGGGGACCAGCTTCAGCTCGTACTCGCCCGGCTCCAGCCGGACCCCGGCCGCCTCCGGTACCCCGTCCACCAGCGTCCAGTCGCCGGCCTTGACCGCCTTGATCACGGTCTGCACCTGCTTGCCGACCCGGGGGCCGAGCGCCCGGGGCACCACCGTGAGCACCTGCTGGCAGTAGCTGGCCAGCTCGTCGCTGAAGGTGACCGCCTTGACGTTCACCTCGTCGGCGACCAGGTCGGCGAAGGGCCGCAGGGTGGCGGCGGCCGGGCTGGCCACGGTCAGCGACGACAGCGGCAGCCGGACCCGCAGCCCCTTTGCCTTGCGCAGCGAGAGCGCCGCCGAGGCGACCGCCCGGGTGGCGTCCATCGCGGCGACCAGCTCGTGGTCGGCCGGGAACTCGGCGGCCTCCGGCCAGTCGGTCAGGTGCACCGACCGCTCGCCGGTGAGCCCGCGCCAGACCTCCTCGGCGGTCAGCGGGGCCAGCGGGGCCAGCACCCGGCTGACCGTCTCCAGCACCGTGTAGAGGGTGTCGAAGGCGTCCCGGTCACCGGACCAGAACCGGTCCCGGGACCGCCGGACGTACCAGTTGGTCAGCGCGTCGAGGAAGGAGCGGACCGTACCGCAGGCGCCGGAGATGTCGTAGACGTCGAGCTGCCCCTGCACCGCCTCGACCAGCTCCCGGGTCTTGGCCAGCACGTACCGGTCGAGCAGGTGCGTCGAGTCGGTACGCCGGACGGCCTGGTAACCCTCCGCGTTGGCGTAGAGCGAGAAGAAGTACCAGACGTTCCAGTACGGCAGCAGCACCTGGCGTACCGAGTCCCGGATCGTCGTCTCGCTGACCACCACGTCGCCGCCGCGCAGCACCGGCGAGGACATCAGCGTCCAGCGCATCGCGTCCGAGCCGTAGCTGTCGAACATCTCGTAGACGTCCGGATAGTTGCGCAGGCTCTTGGACATCTTGCGCCCGTCCGAGCCGAGCACGATGCCGTGCACCACGGCGTTGCGGAACGCCGGCCGGTCGAAGAGCGCGGTCGCCAGCACGTGCATGGTGTAGAACCAGCCGCGCACCTGCGGGACGTACTCGACGATGAAGTCCCCGGGGTAGTGGTGCTCGAACCACTCGCGGTTCTCGAACGGGTAGTGCACCTGGGCGAACGGCATCGAACCGGACTCGAACCAGCAGTCCAGCACCTCCGGCACCCGGCGCATGGTGGAGCGCCCGGTCGGGTCGTCCGGGTTGGGCCGGGTCAGCTCGTCGATGCCGGGCCGGTGCAGGTCGGTGACCTTGACCCCGAAGTCGGCCTCCAGCTCGGCGAGCGAGCCGTAGACGTCGACCCGTGGATACTGCGGGTCGTCCGACTTCCAGACCGGGATCGGCGAGCCCCAGAACCGGTTCCGGCTGATCGACCAGTCCCGGGCGTTCGCCAGCCACTTGCCGAACGAGCCGTCCCGGACGTGCCCCGGAGTCCAGCTGATCTGCTGGTTCAGCTCCAGCATCCGGTCCTTGACCTTGGTGACGGCCACGAACCAGGAGGAGACCGCCTTGTAGACCAGCGGGGTGTCGCAGCGCCAGCAGTGCGGGTACGCGTGGGTGTAGGTGTCCTGCCGGAGCACCACCCCGCGCTCCTTCAGCTCCCGGATCACCGACTTGTTGACGTCGAAGACCTGCTCGCCCTGGTACGGCGGGACCAGCGCGGTGAACCGGGTGTGGTCGTCCACGGTCACCACGGTCGGGATGCCGGCCGCGTTGCACGCCTTCTGGTCGTCCTCGCCGAAGGCCGGGGCCAGGTGCACCACCCCGGTGCCGTCCTCGGTGGTGACGAACTCCGCGCCGAGCACCTGGTAGGCGTTCGGCCCGCCCCGCTCGACCAGGAAGTCGTAGAGCGGGGTGTAGCGGCGGCCGACCAGGTCCCGGCCGTACACCGTGCCGACCTGGGTGTAACCGTCCAGCTCCTTCGCGTACGCCCCGAGCCGGGCGGCGCCGACGACGTAGCGCTGGCCGTCCCGCTCCAGCACCGCGTACTCGATGTCCGGGCCGACCGCGAGCGCCAGGTTCGACGGCAGCGTCCACGGCGTGGTGGTCCAGACCCCGACCCGGACCGGCCCGCGCAGCGGCTCCGGGGCGGACTCGTCCGGGGTCAGCTCGAACCAGACGGTCAGGGTCGGGTCGTGCCGGTCCCGGTAGACGTCGTCCATCCGGGTCTCGGTGTTCGACAGCGGGGTCTCGCAGCGCCAGCAGTACGCCAGCACGCTGAACCCCTCGTAGACCAGCCCCTTGTCGTGGAGCTGGCGGAACGCCCACATGACGCTCTCCATGTAGCTGAGGTCGAGCGTCTTGTAGTCGTTGCCGAAGTCGACCCACCGGGCCTGCCGGTTGACGTACCGCTCCCAGTCCCGGGTGTAGGCCAGCACCGACGTCCGGCAGGCGTCGTTGAACCGCCCGACACCGAGGTCGAGGATCTCCGCCTTGGTGGTGATGCCGAGCTGCTTCTCCGCCTCCACCTCGGCCGGCAGGCCGTGGCAGTCCCAGCCGAAGCGCCGCTCCACCCGCCGGCCGCGCATCGTCTGGTATCTCGGCACCAGGTCCTTGACGTAGCCGGTCAGCAGGTGGCCGTAGTGCGGCAGGCCGTTGGCGAACGGCGGGCCGTCGTAGAAGACGTATTCGTTGGCGCCGTTCGGGCCGGGGTCGCGGCCCTCGACGCTGGCCTCGAAGGTCTTGTCGGCCACCCAGTGGTCGAGCACGCGCTGCTCGACCGCCGGCAGCTCCGGACTGGCCGGCACGCCCGTGCCGGCGGGGGCGTTCTTCGGGTACGCCATCGCGGGTCGTTCTCCTCGTCGCAGCTCACTGACCGTGGTCTGCGAGGACGAGCCCTGGTACGCCGGAAGCCGGCGCGGCCGTGGGCCCGCGGTACCACCCCGCTTGGCGGTCGGGAATCGACCACCCGCTCGTTGGCCGGCTGTGACGGGCCGGTCCCGTCCGGTTCTACTGGGGTGTTTCCACCTGTTCTTCCGGAGGCTCGCCGGTGATGGCCGGGTCGACGCCTGTGCCCGTCAACGATACTCGACCGTCGCTGCGGCTCCCACCCGATATCCCCGGCCGGGCGCCTGCCGGCGACACCCCGTCCCCCCGCCGTCCGGGCAGCGCCGCCCCGAGCACGGCGGTTACGCTGCCCGGACGGCACGGATCGGGGGACGGATGCGTACGGCACCAGCGCTGGCGGTCGGGACGGCGCTGCTCGCCCTCGTCGCCTGTACCCCGCAGCCCGGTACGGCCCAGCCCAGCCGCCCGGTGCCACCGACTCCACCGCCGGCCTCGACGGCGCCGCCCAGCGTGGCGCCGGGGCCGCCCTACCAGCCCGAGGCGGTGCTCGCCGCCCTGGCGACCACGGTCCGGTCCCGGGGCACCGTGCCGCCGCCGTCGCTTCTCGCCGAGGACGAACTCGCCTCGGTGCAGATCACCCCGTGCCGGTTGTTCACCGCCGAGGCCCGCCCCGGGGAGTCGTTCACGCCGCCACTGCCGATCTTCGCCGGGCTGGTCGAGGTCAACCCGATCGCCTCGTTCACCTCGGTCGAGCGGGCGACCACGATCATGGAGGTCACGGTGACCGGGTTCGCCAGCGCGGCAGCGGCGGAGCGGGTCGCCGACCGGGCCCACTCGGCCCGGTGCACCCCTGGGTTCACCCTGAGCTACACCACCACCGACGCCCGCCGGGCCACCGACGTGATCCGGGTCGGCGCCAGCCGGGCCCGGCTGACCACCGGTACGGCCCTCGGCCCGCACCCCGAGCAGGGCTTCGGCTTCGTACCCGGCGAGGCGCGCCTGCTCCTCGCACACGGCCCGCTGCTGCTCACCGTCGGGGTGCTCAGGCTCTGGCAGGGCAGCACCGGCCCCGAGGTCACCGCGATGGCCCGGCGGACCGCGATCGAGGTCGCCACGGCGGCGCTCAGGGCACTGCCGCTGACCGGCACACCCGCCACCCCGCCGCCACCCCCGTCCTGACCGGGCCGGTCCCGACCGGGCCGGGTCCTGACCAGGCCGACCGCCAGCGCGCCGATCGCCAGCGGGCCGACCGCCAGCAGGCTGATCACCAGCGGGCGGTTCGCCAGCGGGCTGACCGTCAGCGGGGTGCGGCGGACCGTCGCCGGGGCGCCCGGGCCGCCGGCCGGTCAGGTCAACTCGGGGAACCAGAGTGCGATCTCCCGGCGGGCGGTCTCGACCGAGTCGGCCGCGTGCACCAGGTTCTCCCGGGACGAGCAGGCCAGGTCGCCACGGATCGTGCCGGGGACCGCCCGACGCCCGTCGGTCGCGCCGACCAGCCCACGGACCATCCCGACCGCGCCGGAGCCGGAGAGCACCAGCGCGACCAGCGGCCCGGAGGTGATGAACTCCCGCAGCGCCGGATAGTACGGCTGGCCCACGTGTTCGGCGTAGTGCAGGTCGGCGAGCCGGTCGTCCATCCGGCGCAGCGCCATGGCGTCGATGCCGAGGCCCTTGCGCTCGAACCGGCCGAGGATCTCGCTGACCAGCCGGCGCCGTACCGCGTCGGGCTTGATCAACACGAGGGTACGCTCGGCGGAACCGCTGCTGACCACGGAAGACCCCTCGGTACGGCCGGAGAGCTGGGCAGGGGCCAGCGTATGTCGGCGCCCAGCGGCCCCGACGCCGGAGTCGACCCGGACCGGCCGGTCGGCACGTTCGGGCCGGCGTACGACCGGACCGATCGGGCGACGGGGGTCGCGTACCGGCCTCGGGTCGTTCCATTCCCGCCAGATCCGGCCTAGCCTGGCCTTAACCAGGGAGGTCCACTGTGGCAGATGGTCGTCGCCGCCAGGTCGCGCCGGTGCGCAAGCTGGTCGCCGCTGTGCTGGGCACCTTCGCCACCTTCGTCATCCTGTTCGGCTTCGGGATGCGCAGTTGGGCGATCGCCGTACTCGGGGTGGCACTGCTCGCCCTGGCCATCGCGCTCGTCGCGGTCACCGCCGTACGCAGCGGTCCCCGGGCCTGGGTGACCGGCATCGGACACGTACACAGCGTCACCGAGCCGCCCGCCTCGTCGACCTTCGGCCGCTGCGAACTCCAGATCGTGATCGACGCGCCCGGGGTGCCGGGCCGGTCGGTGCGGATCCGCGATCCCCGGGTACCGGTGTCGAAGTGGCCGGATCCCGGCGCCACTCTCCCGATCATGGTGGCGATCGACGACCAGCGGCACGTCCGGATCCTCTGGGACGAGGTGTTGACCCACGCCGAGGCGGCGGCCGGCGGCGACCTGCCGCCGGAGTTCAACGACTTCGACCCGGTCGACGACGACATCCTGATCGGGCAGGAGGCGCCGCCGTGGGCCCGGGGTGGACGGGACGACCCGTACGCCGCCGCACCGCCCGGTGGCCCGCCGGTCGGCGACCCCCTGACCGAGGACGATCTCGCCCCGCTCCGGGACGATCTGGAGCCGCTCCGGGACGACCGGGCAACGCCCCGCGAGGAGCCGGTGGTGATGCGGCAGACCCCCGGCGGAACGATCGTGCTGGAGGGGACCCTGGTCGACCCGCCCTCCACCGCGCCGCTGCCCCGCCGTTCCCGGCCGACCCCGGGCCCGGGCGGCCGGACCCGCCGACCCCGCCCCGGCCCGACTCCGACCCCGACCGCCGCCGGTCCGGCCCCGGCCGCTGCCGGACCCGTCCCCGACGCGCCACCGGCGCCGCACCCGACCGAGCCCGACGTCCCGCCGACGGAGGCCGGTGGCGGTGACACACCCGACGACGGCACCGGGCGGCGGCCCGGGACTCCCCCGATCCCGGGGGCCCGGTCCGGTGGCAGCCCGGGGAGGGCTGCGGCACCGGCCGATCCGGATTGGGAAGCACCCGACCCGGCCCCGGTGACCCCGGAACCCACCAAGACCGACGCCGCCCGCTCGGGCGCCGCCGCGGACGATTCCGGCCCCCGCTTGGCCGGCCCGGCCGACAGCTCGTACGACGAGTCGTACGACGAGTCGTACGACGAGATCGACATCCCACTCGACGACCCCGACCCGGCCCCCGTCCCCGGCCGCGCCTCCGCGGCGGACCGGGACCGCGACCTGGACCACGACCTGGACCACGACCTGGACCGCGATCTGGACCAAGACCGGGACCGCGATCTGGACCAGGAGCCGGATCTCGACCCGCGAGCCGGCGCGGCGTCGTCGTCCGGCGACCAGGTGGCCGACCCGGACGACGAGGCGATCCTGGCGGACCTGATCGCCACCCAGCCGCCGGCTCGGCTCGGCGGGTCCGGGCCGATCGCCGGGGTCGGGATCACCCTGCTGGTCACCGACCTCGAACGGTCGATCGCGTTCTACCGGGACCTGCTCGGCTTCTTCGAGATCGACGGTGGCGAGGGCAACGCCATCCTCGCCTCCGGCGCGACCCGGCTGGTGCTGCGGGCGATCCGTGAGGTGGCGCCGATCAACCGGCGGCTGGTCCACCTCAACCTGGAGGTGAACGACGTGACCGCCGTCTACGAGGAACTCCTCGGCAAGGGCGTGAAGTTCACCTACGCCCCCCGGGCGGTCAACCGGGGCGCCAAACTCGAACTCTGGGCCGCCGCGTTCCGGGACCCGGACGGGCACGGAATCGCGCTCACCCAGTGGCGGAGCCGGGCCACCGGCTGAGCCGTACGCGGTGCGCCGGCCGCCGCCCGGGTCAGCCGAGGATGACCCGCCGGACGTGCAGCACGTACGCCCAGACGGCGGCGAAGATCAGCCCCAGCGCGCCGAGTGACCAGTGCAGGAAGCCGGCGAGCAGCAGCAGCCCCTGTAGGACGGTGGCGGCGTGCCAGGCCCACGGCCGGCGCAGACAGCCCGCCAGTACGGCCGCCAACACCGCGAGCCCGACGACCACCCCGATGGCAGCGCCGCCCAGGTCGCCGCCGAGGAGTCGGATCGGTTGGATCGCGAGCAGCAGCACCAGCGTCTCGACGCTCAGGGTCAGGGCGCCGAGGCCGCGTACCGCCCGCCCCGGGTCCCGCAGCCCGGAGGGCCGACCACCGGGGGTACCCGGCGAGCCGCCGTCGTCGACGCGGCCCGCCGCACCCGTCCGACCGCCGCCGTCGACGGCCCGGTCGGCCGGGTTGACCGCCTCGTCCGGCGCGCTCATCGCTTCAGCAGCCGTCGCGCGTCGGCCACGGTCACCACCGAGCCGGTGACCAGCACACCCACCCCGCTCAGCTCGCCCTGCACGTCGGATTCGGCCAGCGCCACGGCGGCCTCGATCGCGTCCGGCAGTTCCTCGGCCACCTCGACCCGGTCCGGTCCGAAGACCTCCTCGGCCAGTTCGCCGAGTGCCGCCGCCGACATCGCCCGGGGCGAGCTGTTCCGGGTCACCACGATCGCGTCGACCACGGGTTCGAGGAGTTCGAGCAGGCTTGCGGCGTCCTTGTCCTCCAGTACGCCGACCAGCGCGATCAGCCGGCTGAACGCGAACTCCTGCTGGAGTGCGGTGACGGTGGCGGCCATGCCGTGCGGGTTGTGCGCCCCGTCCAGCAGGATCGTCGGGGCGGACCGCACCCGCTCCAGCCGGCCGGGTGAGTCGGCGGTGGCGAAGCCCTGCCGGACGGTCTCGACGTCGAGCTGGCGGGACGCGCCCGCGCCGAGGAACGCCTCGACGGCGGCGAGCGCGATCGCGGCGTTCTGTGCCTGGTGCGCCCCGTGCAGGGGTACGAAGACGTTGTCGTAGACCCCGCCGAGGCCCTGCAAGGACAACACCTGGCCGCCGACCGCCATGCTCCGGCGCAGTACGCCGAACTCGCCGCCCTCCCGGGCGATGGTGGCGCCCACCTCGGCGCAGCGTTCCAGGATCGGCCCGGCGGCCTCCTCCGGCTGGACCGCCGAGATCACCGTGGCGCCCTTGTGGATGATTCCCGACTTGTGCAGCGCGATGTCCTCGATGGTGTCGCCGAGCCACTCGGTGTGGTCGAGCCCGATCGGGGTGATGACGGCGATCCCGGCACCCAGCACGTTGGTGGAGTCCTCCGCCCCACCGAGCCCCACCTCGACCACCGCCACGTCGACCGGGGCGTCGGCGAAGGTGGCGAAGGCGAGCGCCGTGGTCATGTCGAAGTACGTCAGCGGCTCGTCGGCGCGCTCGTCGACCAGCCGGGCCAGCGGCGCCACCTCGCGGTAGACCGAGACGAACCGTTCCTCGCTGATCGGCTCGCCGTCCAGGCTGATCCGCTCCCGCACGGTCTCCAGGTGCGGGCTGGTGTACCGGCCGGTGTGCAGCCCGAACGCCCGGAGCAGCGAGTCGATCATCCGCGCCGTCGACGTCTTGCCGTTGGTGCCGGTCAGGTGGATCGCCGGGTACGCCCGCTGCGGGCTGCCGAGCACGTCGAGCAGTTCCTCGATCCGCCCGAGGTCGAAGACCATCCGGGTGTAGCCGCGATCGGCCAGTTCCGCCTCGACCCGGGCGAACTCGGCCGCCCGCTCCGTACGCTCACTCACCGCGTTCCTCGTCCCCGCACCGTACGCCCCCCGCCCGTTCCGCCGGACCACCACACTCTCGACCGCCGCCACGCTTCCGACCGCCGCCGCACTCCCGACCGCCGCCACGCTCCCGACCGCCGTACCCTGACCACCGCACACCGCCGTCCCGCACCCGCAAACCCTCGATCCGCACCCCGTCGCCGGTCAGCCGAGTGCCGCGAGGGCGGTGGCGATCCGCTCCAGGTCCGCCTCGGCCGCCGCCAGCCTGTCCCTGATCTTGTCGACCACCGGCGCGGGCGCCTTGGCGAGGAAGGCCGGGTTGTCGAGTTTCGCCCGGGCCTGGCTGATCTCCTTCTCCGCCGCGGCCCGGTCCTTGGTCAGCCGGGCCCGCTCGGCGGCGACGTCGATCGAACCCCGGGTGTCCAGTGCCACCGTCACCGCGCCGGAGACGGCGAGCGTGGCGCTGGCGGCGAAGTCCGAACCCGCCTCGTCCAGCCGGACCAGCGAGCGGATCAGCGGCTCGTGCGCGGCGATGCCGGCCCCGGCCAGCCCGTCGAGCCGGGCCGCCACCCGCTGCGCCGGCCGCAGCCCCTGGTCCGAACGGAACCGGCGGATCTCGGTGACCACCCGTTGGAGTTCGGTCACCTCGCGCTCCGCCGCCTCGTCGCGCAGCGTCGGCACCGCCACCGGCCAGGCGGCGGTCATCACCGACGCCCCGGCCGGGTCCGCACCGGCGTTCTCGGTACCGGCCAGCGCGGTCCAGAGCTCGTCGGTGACGAACGGCACCACCGGGTGCAGCAGCCGCAGCAACTGGTCGAGCACGTGTCCGAGTACCCGGCGGGTGACCTCGGCCGGCTCGCCACCGCCGGCCAGCACCGGCTTGGCCAGCTCGACGTACCAGTCGCAGACGTCGTCCCAGGCGAAGTGGTAGAGCACGTCGCAGACCTTGGCGAACTCGTACGCCTCGAACTGCTCGTCCACCTCGGCGGTGACCTGCTGCAACCGGGAGAGGATCCACCGGTCCACGGTCGAGAGCCGGGCCGGCTCGGGCAGTTCGCCGGCCACGTGCGCGCCGTTCATCAGGGCGAACCGGGTGGCGTTCCAGAGCTTGTTGCAGAAGTTGCGGGAGCCCTGGCACCACTCGTCGCTGACCGGCACGTCCTGACCGGGGTTGGCGCCCCGGGCCAGGGTGAACCGGGTGGCGTCGGCGCCGTACCGCTCGATCCAGTCCAGCGGGTCGACCACGTTGCCGAAGGACTTCGACATCTTCTTGCCGTACTGGTCACGCACCATGCCGTGCAGCGCGATCACGTCGAACGGCTGCCGGCCGTCCATCGCGTAGAGGCCGAACATCATCATCCGGGCGACCCAGAAGAAGAGGATGTCGTAGCCGGTCACCAGCACGCTGGTCGGATAGAACTTCGCCAGGTCGGGCGTGGACTCCGGCCAGCCGAGGGTGGAAAACGGCCAGAGCGCGCTGGAGAACCAGGTGTCCAGCACGTCCGTGTCCTGCGTCCAGCCGTCGCCGGTCGGCGGCTCCTCGTCCGGGCCGACGCAGCGCACCTCGCCGTCCGGGCCGTACCAGACCGGGATCCGGTGCCCCCACCAGAGCTGCCGGGAGATGCACCAGTCGTGCATGTTGTCGACCCAGCCGAAGTACCGCTTCGCCATGTCGGCGGGCTCGATCTTGACCCGGCCGTCCCGCACCGCGTCGCCGGCGGCCCGGGCCAGCGGCCCGGTGTTGACGAACCACTGCAACGACAGCCGAGGCTCCACCGTCGTACGGCACCGCGAGCAGTGCCCGACCGCGTGCGTGTACGGCCGCTTCTCGGCGACGATCCGGCCCTGCTCGCGCAGCGCGGCGACGATCGCCGGCCGGGCCTCGAACCGGTCGAGTCCCTCGAACGGGCCGGGCGCGGTGATGACGCCGCGCTCGTCCATCACGGTCAGCGAGGGCAGGTCGTGCCGCTGGCCGATCTCGAAGTCGTTCGGGTCGTGCGCCGGGGTCACCTTGACCATGCCGGTGCCGAAGCTCGGGTCGACGTGCTCGTCACCGACGATCGGGATCCGTCGCCCGGTCAGCGGCAACTCGACCTCGGTCCCGATCAGGTGCCTGTAGCGCTCGTCCTCCGGGTGGACGGCGACGGCGGTGTCGCCGAGCATCGTCTCGGCCCGGGTGGTGGCGACCACCACGTCGTCGCTGTAGCGGATCGAGACGAGTTCGCCGTCGTCGTCGGTGTGCTCGACCTCGATGTCCGACAGGGCGGTAAGGCAGCGCGGGCACCAGTTGATGATGCGCTCCGCGCGGTAGATCAGGCCGTCGTCGTAGAGCTTCTTGAAGATCGTCTGTACCGCCCGGGACAGCCCCTCGTCCATGGTGAAGCGCTCGCGGTCCCAGTCGACGGAGTCGCCGAGCCGGCGCATCTGGCCGAGGATCTTGCCACCCGACTCGGCCTTCCACTGCCAGACCCGCTCGACGAACTTCTCTCGGCCGAGGTCGTGCCGGGAGAGCCCCTCGCTGGCGAGCTGGCGCTCGACGAGGTTCTGGGTGGCGATGCCGGCGTGGTCCATGCCGGGCAGCCAGAGCGCCTCGTAGCCCTGCATCCGGCGGCGCCGGGTGAGCGCGTCCATCAGGGTGTGCTCGAAGGCGTGGCCCATGTGCAGCGAGCCGGTGACGTTCGGCGGCGGGATGACGATGGTGAACGGGGGCTTGTCGCTCTCGGCCGAGGCCCGGAAACGCCCGGCCGCTACCCACTCCTCGTAGCGCCGACCTTCTACCTCGCCCGGCTGGTACTGGGCGGAAAGGGTCGGGGCCGCGGCGCGGTTCGCATCCAGAGTCTCGGTCACCCTCGAAGTCTACGAGCCTGGGCGCCGGGCCCGTCGTGCGCCACCTCCCGTCGCGTACGGTGGCGGCTATGTCCGATGCTCCCCGCTCCGAACGGCCTGCCACGACCGATTCCGGTGCCATCGAGATCACCTCGGAACCGATCGTGCTGCACCAGAGGACCGGCCGGGAAGCCGAGGCGGTCGACGTCACTCCGGCACCCGACGGCGAGCCTGGTGCCGCCGGCCCGGCCGGCAAGCCGTCGTCACGCCGCCGGAAGATCGTCCTCGGCTCGGTACTCGCGGTCACCGTCGCCGGAGCCGCCGTCTTCGGCACCGTGGGCTGGCGCATCATGCAGCAGAAGGACGCCACCCTCGCCACGCCGGTCGAGGTCGCCGGGCTCACCCGGGACGAGAGCGAGGGCGCCCGGGCGACCATCGAGTACCTCCGGACCGCCGTCAACGCCGAAATCAACTTCGCCGAGAGCTTCGGTGCCGTCTACGCCGACCCGGCGGGCCCGGACCGCAGCGTCCTGCTCTTCGGCGGTACGACCCTGGTCTGGCAGCCCGAACGGGACCTCGATCGCCTCTTCGACCTGGCCTCGGAGGAGGACAGCGAGGTCTCGGGCGTTCGGGAGGTGGACGCCGGTCCGCTCGGCGGGGTGATGAAGTGCGGTACCGCCCCGATCCGGGACGGCGAGCTGGTCTTCTGCGGCTGGGCCGACCACGGCAGCATCGCGATGGGCATGTTCGCCGGTCGTCCGCTGGACGAGTCCGCCACGCTGCTACGGGAGATCCGAAACGCCGTACAGAGCCGAGACTGATCGGCAGGCGGAGCGCGAGTCAGGCGCGGGCACCGGGTTGAGCGCCGCGTGCGCTGAGCGCGGGCGCGTCGTCAGACCCGTCCCGGGCCGACACAGGTCAGGTAAAACACGAGTGGCGCCACCCATGCGGGTGGCGCCACTTCGTAGAAGATGTCCGGCGGCGTCTTACTCTCCCACACCCTCCCGAGTGCAGTACCATCAGCGCTGGAAGGCTTAGCTTCCGGGTTCGGAATGTAACCGGGCGTTTCCCCTCCGCCATAACCGCCGTAACCCTTTAGTGTTGCTTGGGAGAGGAGTGGAACTGTGTTGTGAGGGTCGCGGTGTTTTGTTTTGGTCAGAGGGGTATAAGAGACAGACGGGAGGCTCCGGGGCTGCCGGGCGACGGTGGTGGGAGGCTCAGGGCTGTCGCGTCGAGGGCAGGGATCACCTCCGCACGTCGGCCGGGCCGTCGGCACGGGGGAGTCCGGCCCGCCGCCACGCCTCGAAGCCGCCGATCAGGTCAGTCGCCCGCCACAAACCGACGCCGCGGAGGCTGGCCGCCGCCAGGCTGGAGCTGTAACCCTGCCGGCAGACCACCACGACTTCGAGGTCGTAACCGACCGCCTCCGGGATCCGCGACCCGCTCGCCGGATCGAGTCGCCACTCCAGTACGGTCCGGTCGATCACCAGTGCGCCCGGCAGTTCGCCCTGCTCCGCCCGCTGCTGATCGGTACGGGTGTCCACCAGCAGCGCCCCGCGCCGTCCGGCCGCGAGCGTCTCCAGCGGCGTCAACCGGCGTACCCCGACACGGGAGCGAGCCAGCAGTGCGGCCACCCCCCGATCCTGATCCGACACCGGATCAGTGTCTCCCGGCCCAGGTCAGCCCGGAGTAGGGTCGGCCGGATGTCACCCGTGGTCGAGGCGTACGCCGAGTTGGCGGCGCGGATCCTGCGCCGGCCGGCCCGGCTGGGACCGACCCGGCTGGTCGCCGTCGACGGGCCGAGCGGAGCCGGCAAGACGGTCTTCGCCAGCCGGCTGGCGGCCGCGCTCGACGCCGCTCCGGCACTCGACGACACCCTCCGATCCGCCGACGGACCCTCCACCAATCCGGCCGACGGACGGAACCCGCCGCCCGATGGACGGAACCCGCCGCCCGACGGACGGAACCCGCCGGCTGACGGGCCGAAGACGCCGGTCGACGGGCCGAAGACGCCGGCCGACGGACCGAAGACGCCGGTGGTGCACACCGACGACCTGCTCGACGGCTGGGCGGACCAGTTCACCTTCTGGCCCCGGCTGGAGGAGTGGATACTCGCCCCGCTGCGGGCCGGCCGCCCGGCACGGTACCGCCGCTACGACTGGACCCGTGGCCGCTTCGGGCCGGACTGGACGGTGGTGCCGCCCGCCCCGGTGGTGATCGTCGAAGGAGTCTCCAGCGCCCGTGCGGTGATCGCCGCCGAACTCAGCCTCGCCGTCTTCGTGACCGCACCGGCGCGGCTGTGCCGGGACCGTACCCTGGCCCGGGACGGCGCCGCGCTGGCACCTCGACTCACGGTCTGGCGTCGCGGTGAGCGGGCGCACTTCGCCGCGGACCGTACCGCCGAACGGGCCGACCTGGTGGTGGATGGCGCCGCCGGCCCTGCGCTGGAGGCCGCCGCCTTCGTCCGCGTCCGGTGACGGACTGACCCTGGTCCGCTTATGGACGTATCCGGGTCGCTGCGGCACGATCGGCAGGAGAGGCCGACGCAGCGGCGGGCGGGGGGACACCATGACGACCGACGGCACGAGTCCCACTCCGGCCCGACGGAGGTTGACACTCAGCGGGATCAGCTCCCGCGCCTGGGAGCATCCGGCCGACCGTGGCGCGCTGACCGCGCTGCGCGAGCTGCGCGGCTTCGACGACGTGGTCAAGGCGTTCTTCGGGATGTGGAACGAGCGCGGCTTCCGGCTCTCCTATCTGGCCGCCGCGATCCGGGTCGACCACCGGCAGTATCCCCGGGTCTACCGGCTCTACGCCGAGGCGGGCGCGGCGCTGGACGTGGCCGAGCTGCCGGAACTCTTCGTGACCCAGTCGCCGTGGCTGACCGGTGAGGCGATCGGGCTCGACCGGCCGTTCATCGTGATCAGTTCGGCCGCGGTCAACCAGCTCGACGACGACGAGCTTCGTTTCCTGCTCGGCCACGAGCTGGGCCACGTGGGCAGCGGACACGCCGTCTACAAGACCATTCTGACCATTCTGACCCGATGGGCGGCCAACCTGAGCTGGCTGCCGGTCGGCGCGCTCGCACTCCGGGCGATCATCGCCGCGATGCTGGAGTGGTGGCGCAAGGCGGAACTCTCCGGCGACCGGGCCGGGCTGCTCGCCGGCCAGGACCCGGCGGCCGCGCTGCGGGTGCTGATGAAGATGGCCGGCGGCGGGGACCTGAGCCAGATCGACACCGCCGCCTTCCTTGAGCAGGCATCAGAGTACGACGGCGGCGGCGACCTCCGGGACAGCCTGCACAAGATCCGGATGACCGCCTGGAGTACCCACCCCGTGCCGGTGGCCCGGGCGGCGGACCTGCGCAGGTGGGTCGACTCCGGCGAGTACGCCCGGCTGCTCGGTGGCGACTATCCGCGCCGGGAGGACGACGACCTGACCTCGGTCTCCGCCGAGATCAAGGCTGCGGCGGAGTCGTACCGGGAGGCTTTCGGGCGCTCCCAGGACCCGCTGGTCGGTCTGCTGCGCCGGCTCGGCGACGGCGCCAGTGACCTCGGCGAGTGGGCCGGCGGCAGCGCGGGCCGGGCCCGCTCCTGGGTGAACGCGGCGGGCGAGGCCGCCGCCCGGGCCGCCGGGCGTACCCGCCGGGGCGGCAAGCCGGACCCGGCCGGCACCGCCGGTCCGGGCAGCGGGGCCGACGACGACGGGCCGGAACCGCGCGACGAGGAAACCCGGTAGCAGCCGCCCGCCGGCCACCACCCTCGGCGGATGGCGAGCGTCCCCGAGAGTCGGATCGGCGAGGTCGGCGGCGATCGGACGGGCAGGCCCGGGGGACTCCGACGACCGGCCCCGGCCGGCGGCGCATACGATCTTTGCCATGACCACGACTATCCGCACCGAGTCCGAACTGCGTGCCGCGATCGAGCGCGAGCTGCCCGGGGTACGGGCCGACCTGGAGCGGCTGGTCCGGATCCCCGGCATCGCCTTCGACGGCTTCGACCACTCCCAGGTCGAACGGTCCGCCGAGGCGGTCGCCGAACTGCTCCGCGGCTGCTCCCTCGACGTGCGGGTGGTCCGGTCCGGCGGCCAGCCGGCGGTGATCGGCCGACGTCCCGCCCCACCCGGCGCACCGACCGTGATGCTGTACGCGCACCACGACGTGCAGCCCGTCGGCGACCTGAGCCTGTGGCAGAGCGACCCGTTCGAGCCGGTGGAACGGGACGGCCGGCTCTACGGACGGGGCGCCGCCGACGACAAGGCCGGCGTGCTGGCCCACGTCGCCGCGTTGCGGGCCTTCGGCGACGCGCTCCCGGTCGGCGTGGTGCTCTTCGTCGAGGGCGAGGAGGAGTACGGCTCCGACTCGCTGGAACGGCTCCTCGTCGAGCACCGGGACGAGATCGCCGCCGACGTGATCGTGATTGCCGACTCCGGCAACTGGGACATCGGCGTACCGGCGCTGACGACCTCGCTGCGCGGCATCGTCAACTGCTTCGTGGAGGTCCGTACCCTCTCCCAGGCGGTGCACAGCGGCATGTTCGGCGGCGCGGTACCGGACGCGCTGACCACGCTCTGCCAGCTCCTCGCCACCCTGCACGACCCGGCCGGCGACGTGGCGGTGGAGGGGCTGGTCAGCACCCCGGGGGCCAGCGTCGACTATCCGGAGGAGCGGCTGCGTACCGAGGCCGGAATGCTCGACGGCGTCTCGTTCATCGGCACCGGGCGGCTGACCGACCGGTTCTGGAACAAGCCGGCGATCTCGGTGATCGGGCTGGACGCACCGCCGACCGCCGAGGCGCCGAACGCGCTGGTTCCGTCGGCGAAGGCGAAGCTGAGCGTCCGGCTGGCCCCGGGCGACCAGGCCGCGAAGGCGTACGCCGCGCTGACCGAGCACCTGCGCCGGCACACCCCGTACGGGGCGAGCGTCACCGTGACGCTGGAACACGACGGCGAGCCGTGCGTGATCGACGCCTCCGGCCCGATGTACGACGCCGCCCGGGCCGCCTTCCGGACCGCCTGGGACGGCGTCGAGCCGGTGGACATGGGTGTGGGCGGTTCCATCCCGTTCATCGAGACGTTCCGCCGGATGTTCCCGGACGCCGCGATTCTGGTGACCGGGGTCGAGGACCCGTACGCGCGGGCCCACGGGCCGAACGAGAGCCTGCACCTGGGCGAGTTCGCCCGGGTCTGTCTGGCCGAGGCGCTGCTGCTGGCCAAGGTCGCCGAGGCCGCCGCCGCCTGACCGGCCGCAAGACCGCCGTATGACCGACGCCGGGGCCTCCTGAGCTGCCCCGGGAGTTGGCCCTCCTGAGCTGGCCCGGGAGTCGGGGCCTCCTGAGCTGGCCCGGGAGTCAGGGCCTCCTGAGCTGGCCCGGGGGTCGGGACCGGATCGCCGGTCACGACCCCCGGAGCACGCCCGCCTCGACGGTGCCTGCCGCCGGGCCTCCCTGCCGGCTACTCGGCGGACGGAGGTGCCGCCGGCCGGCGCCGCCGGCCGAGTAGCAGCAGTACCGCACCGAGGAGCAGGGCGCCGGCCCCGACGGCGGCGATGGGGCCGGTCCGGACACCGGTGATCGGGAGTCCGTCGTCATCGTCCGCGCCGCCACCGCCGCCCGGCTGGTTGATCACGAGCTGTGCGCTGTTGCTCTTCGGGCCGGTCTCCGTGGAGGGGCCCAGACCACGGATAGTGATCTTGCCGTTCGTACCCGGTGTCGACGTGATTTTCACCCGTACGACCGAGGAGACCACGCCCTCGCCGGAGGCGGTCGCCAGCCACCGGCTGTCGGTACCGCAGTCGACCTCGGTCGCTTCGGCGATCTGCTCACCCTGCTCGTCGCGGAACGTGCACCACTGGCTGGGCAGCAGCACGGTGCCGCTCGGCGCGACGATCCGCCAGGCGGCGCCGCCGTCCGACGGCCCGTGGTTGGTGATCGTGTACGGCACCTCCACGGTGTCACCGACCGAACCGGTGACCTCGGTTGCCCGTACCTCCAGATCCTGGCTGTTGGGTTTGGTCCAGATGCTGAACTGGTCGACGTTGGGCTCCGCCCCGGCGGCCGCCGGGGACGGCGCGGTGCTGCCGGTCGTGGCCCGCCCCGGCGTGGTCCGCGTGATCCGGTCGCGTTGCCCGCTTCCGGCCCGCTGCTCCGCCCTGGTCCGCAGCTCGGCGACCCTGTCGGCCAGCGACGGTCCGGCCGGCGCTTCCGCCCGGCGCTGGGCCTCGGGGAGCGGCTGGTCCAGCTCGCCGACCTCGAACCGCCCGGTCTGCTCGGCGGGCCCCGGCAGGTTCTTGCCGAAGACGACGTTGAACGCCGCGTCGCCGGAGACCGGGTCGGAGAAGGCGACCCCGGAACCGGGTTCCAGGATCAGGTGCATCTGGCAGGTCACCCGCTGCGGGCCGTAGACGTAACCCGTGGGCGGCTCGCCGGGCAGATCGTCCTCGTAGACGCAGTCTCCGTAGCGCTCGACGAAGGTCGCCCCGAGTGGGAGGGTGATCGTCAGGGCGAAGCCGGGCAGCGTCCGGGTGCCGAAGTTGAAGACGGTCGTGTGCAGCGGGCGCCGGTCACCGCCGCCGACCCGCTGCGCCTCGGAACCGATGTCATCCACCTCGGCCACCAGGCCCGAGCCGGTGGCCCGGATCGTCACCGGAAGCTCGTACGTCGCCGAGACCGCGCCGTCGGGACCCTGGCCCGTGACGCTGACCCGGACCACCCCCGCCGGACCCGGCCGGGCGTTCGGACCACTGCGCAGCATGAACGGCTGGACCACCCGCTCCTGGCCGGCCGCCAGTTCGCCGTGTCGGCAGTCCGCCGCCTTGCGGGACTGGTAGCAGTCCTCGGGGCCGGCCGGGACCACGAAAATGACGTCGTCGGTGGTGGGCTGGGCGTCGTAGACCGCACCGACGTCGGTGGCCGGTGCGTCCCCGGTGTTGCGCAGCCGGAAGCCGATGGTGGTGCCGGCGGCGTCGATCGTCGCGTCGACGGCGCTGGTGATCTGCAACTGTGGCTGTGCGGCGGCGTGCGCCGGGCTGGGTGCGGCGGTGAGGGCGAGCGTCGCGAGCACTGCGGCGGCAGCCGCGCCGAGCCGGCTGCCTGGGCGGAGGATGGCGTTCGTCATGACTCTCCGGGGGGTCTCGCCGGAGCCCGGGTCCGGGAACGGACCGCGTCTGGCTGGAGGGGAGTGTGGACAGAGGACGGATGGATGTCCGTACCCGAAAGATAGCCCACTCGTCTCACGAACGGAGGTTCGCGGGAAGAAAGCGGAGAAAGCGCCCGGCGGGATCGCCGAGGCGGTAAGATTTAGAACATGAGTACGAACGAGGCCATCGCGCGGCTCGACGCCGCGGTCAGTGCGCTGCGGGACGTCGACGTCTCCGCGTGGTCCGAGGATGCGCTCCGGGACCAGCTCGGCGAGCTTTCCACCGTTCTCTGTGCGCTCGATGCCGCCCTCGCCCGGGTGGCCGACAGCGTGCGCGCCCGGGGGCTACGCATCGAGGAACCTGCCCCGGTCTGAGCGTCCCCGCCCAGCTCAGCCGGGGGATGAAGACGGGCCGGCCGAAAAGATGTCGGCGGTGGCTGCCAGGATGGAGCCGTGCGCTTCGTTGACCTGGCAGCCACCTCCGCCGCTGTCGCCGCCACCTCCGGGCGGCGGGCCAAGGTCGAGCTGCTCGCCGAGGCGCTGCGAAACCTCGCCCCGGAGGAACTCGTCGCCGGCTCCGGCTATCTGGCCGGAGAGCTGCGCCAGCGGCAGACCGGGGTCGGTTACGCCAGCCTCCGCGAGCTGCCGCCGGCGGCCGAGCAGCCGACCCTGACGGTGGCCGGAGTCGACGCGGCGATAGCCGAGCTGGCCGAGGTGCGTGGGCCGGGCTCGCAGCAGCGCCGCCGCGAGCTGTTGGCCGCCCTCTTCGGCGCCGCCACCGTCGAGGAGCGGCGGCTGTTGCTCGGCCTGTTCAGCGGGGAACTGCGGCAGGGCGCCCAGGCCGGGCTGCTGGCCGAGGCGATCGCGCGGGCGGCCGAGGTGCCGCTGCCGGCGGTCCGCCGGGCCCTGCTGCTCGCCGGTGACCTGAAGACGGTCGCGGCGGCGGCGCTCACCGGCGGCTCGGGTGCGCTGACCGGGTTCGCGTTGCAGGTCGGCCGGCCCCTCGCACCGATGCTGGCGCAGAGCGCGGCCTCGGTCGAGGAGGCGCTGACCGCTGTCGGGCTGCCGGCGGTGGTCGACGTGAAGCTCGACGGCATCCGCATCCAGGTGCACCGCTCCGGCGACGACATCGCGGTCTTCACCCGCAGCCTCGACGAGATCACCACCCGGGTTCCCGAGGTGGTGGCGGCGGTCCGGTCCCTGCCCGCCCGCGAGCTGGTGTTGGACGGTGAGGCGATCGCACTCGACGCCTCCGGCCGGCCACGACCGTTCCAGGAGACCGCGAGCCGGGCGGCCACCAGGGGAGCCCGCCGAGCGGTACGGGACGAGGCCGCCCGCACCCCGGGAGCGGCGGGAACTGGTGACGGCGCGTCGGGCGAGGCGGGAGCGATCGACGGCGCCTTGGGCGCGACGGAAGCTGCCGGCGACGCCTCAGGTGAGGCGGGAGCGATCGGCGACGCCTCGGGCGAGGCGGGAGCCGGCGGCGGCGCGGCGGGCGGGACGGAGGCTGGCGGCGTCGCGGGCGGCGCCCGGAGCTTCGGGGCAGCGCCGGTCGCGCCGTCGACGGCCGGCTCGGCGCGGGAGGTCGGGCCGGTGGACATCTCCGAAGTGCCCCGGATCGGCAGCTCCGGGACGGCACCGGCCGAGATCCCCGCCCCGGAGCGTCCGATGGCCGTCGCTCCGGCAGTGGCCGCGGCGGCCAACACCAGCGGTGGGGTCGTGCTGACGCCGTACTTCTTCGACATCCTGCACCTGGACGGCGTCGACCTGCTCGACGCGCCCGGACACGAGCGCTGGGCCGCGCTGGCCCGTACCGTCTCCCCGGCGCAGCTCGTCGAGCGGATCACCGTCGACACGGTCGAGCAGGCGTCGACGGCGTTCGCCGCCGCCGTCGACGCGGGACACGAGGGCATCGTGGTCAAGGCGCCCGACGCGGCGTACGACGCGGGGCGGCGGGGTGCCGCCTGGGTCAAGGTGAAGCCGAGGCACACCCTCGACCTCGTCGTGCTCGCCGTCGAGTGGGGCAGTGGCCGGCGCAAGGGCTGGCTGTCGAACCTCCATCTCGGTGCCCGCGATCCCGAGACCGGCGGCTTCGTGATGCTCGGCAAGACCTTCAAGGGGCTGACCGACGAGTTGCTGCGCTGGCAGACCGAGCGGTTCCAGGAGTTGGCGGTGGAGCGTGGCGACTGGGTGGTCCGGGTACGACCCGAACAGGTGGTGGAGATCGCCTTCGACGGCGTGCAGAGCAGTCCGCGCTATCCGGGTGGCGTGGCGCTGCGCTTCGCCCGGGTGCTGCGCTACCGCGACGACAAGAGCGCGGCGGAGGCGGACACCATCGACACCGTACGCGCCATTCACGCAGGTCGCCGCCCGGACTGACCGCCGTCGCGGTACCACCGGCAACTGGTCAGCGGTTGCTACGGTTCGGCAATGATCTTCCGGAACGCCCTCTACCGGCTCTACGCCCGCCGCCTGCGGGCGCAACTGGTCAGCGGCTCGCTGCCCCGGCACGTGGCGATGGTGATGGACGGCAACCGGCGGTGGGCCCGCAAGCAGGGCTTCGAGAACCCGAGCGTCGGTCACCGGTACGGCGCGGAGCACGTCGACGAGGTGCTCGGCTGGTGCGCCGACCTCGGCATCGAACACGTGACGATCTTCGTCGCCTCAACCGACAACCTGCGGAAACGGCCCTCGGACGAGGTCCGGTACCTGATGGAGGTGGTCGAGCGGATCGTCGCCGCCCGGCTCGCCGAACGCCCCGGCCGGTGGCGGCTGCACCTCGCGGGGCGGCTCGACACCCTGCCCGACTCGACCCGACACGCGCTGAAGCTGGCCCGGGACGCGACCGCCGAGCGTGGGGCGGGATTCCACCTCACCATCGCGGTCGGCTACGACGGCCGGGCCGAGGTCGTCGACGCGATCCGCTCCCTGCTCGACGAGGCGGCCCGGGCCGGTACGTCCCCGACCGAACTGGCCCAGCGGCTCACCGCCGAGGACATCGCGGCGCACCTCTACACCCAGGGACGGCCCGACCCCGACCTGATCATCCGGACCAGTGGTGAGCAGCGGATGTCCGGTTTCCTGCTCTGGCAGGCGGCCTACTCCGAGCTGTACTTCTGCGACGCGTACTGGCCCGGCTTCCGGTACGTCGACTTCCTGCGCGCCCTGCGCTCGTACGCCGGCCGGCAGCGCCGGTACGGCGCCTGACCGGGGGACAGCCGGCAGCCAGTCAGATCGCGGCCAGCGACCGCGCGTAGTTGACCTGCTGATGGATCTGCTGCACCTGGAACTGGTCGCTGACCGGGATCCGGGCGACGTACTGCCGCAGCCCGTTGGTCACCGTCACCTGCACGGTGCCACGGTGCACGGTCTCCTTGATCAGCAGGAACAGCAGGCTGAACACGGTCAGCACGCAGAAGCCGACCACCGCCACCACGATCGCCCAGGTCGGCGTCTTCTGCTCGCTCTGCCAGTAGTCCGCGACGTGCCACTGTGAACCGGCCAGCGGCAGGTCGCCGCTCGGGGTGCGTACCGTCGACGGGGTGACCGCGATCTCGCCGATCTGCGCGACCACCGGCTCCGATCCGGCCGGGGGCGGCCACGCCGCCGCACCGCCCGGCTGGCCCCCGCCCGCCTGGCTCCCGCCCGGATAGGACTGCGCAGGAACCGGATGAGGCTGCGCAGGAACCGGATGCGGCTGCGCCGGTACCGGGTAGGACTGGCCCGGGTGGCCCGGAGCCGGCGTCGGTGTCGGCGGGTCGTCCGGGGTGTGCGACGGCGGATAGCCGGGCGAGACGGAGGCGTCGGTCGGCCACGGATCGGTCGGCGGCGGAGGCACGTCCGGCGCTCCGGTCGGGTCCACGCTCATGCCGGCTCCTCCCCAGTGCCACCCCGGCCCGTTCCGCAGACCTTAACCCGGACCGTGACCGCCGCCACCGCGAGGTGTACCCGGTACGTCGATGTCCCACGCCCGACCGCCGGTCGACCCGCCGGCCGGGCTCAGGGGCTCGGTGCGGCGGCCGGCTCGTCCCGCCGGGCCGGACCAGCGGCCCGGTCCCGGTTCCTGTCACCGTCCGGCGCGTCGCCGCGGGCCTCCCGACGGGCCGCCCAGCCGAAGCCGACCAGGGTCAGCGCCGCGAACAGCCACCACTGCACGACGTACCCGCCGTTCTGCCAGTCGTTCTCGTGCCGGATCGGTATCGCGGAGAAGGCCGGGTCGGCGGCCGGGGTCTGCTCGTCGAGCAGCAGGTACGCCGAGTAGACCGGGTACGGCAACTCCCGGGCCAGCGCCGGTACGGCGATCCGCCGCGTCTCGATCCGACCGTCCCGCCGGGTGACCGCATCTGGCTTGCTCTCCGACAGGTGCACCCGGCCCACCACCGTCACCTCACCGGACGGTACGGCCGGGATCTCGGGCCGGGCCAGCGCACTCCCGCCGGGGAGCGGCGGGATCCAGCCCCGGTCCACCAGCACGGCACTGCCGTCGGCCAGCCGCAGCGGGGTGAGCACCTCGAAGCCGACCCTGCTCTGCACGGTACGGCTGCGGATCAGGATCACGTTCGCGCTGTCGTACCGCCCGGTGACCGTGACCCGGGTCCAGGCCGCACCGGCCGGCGGCGGCTGCCCGACGGTGCCGGCCGCGCCACCCGGCCGGGGCAGCACCTGGTCCACCGGCACCGGCGCCAACGTCGCGGTCTCGTCGATCCGCTCGTTGATCGCGGCCCGCTCCTGGTAGCGACTCAACTGCCAGTTGCCGAGCAGCACCATCACCGTGGCCGCGACCAGGGTCAGCGCGAGGATGCCCAGCCAGCGGGGGGTGAGCAGGAACCGGTACACAGCACGAGGCTACCCGGACCGTTCCGGCGGTTTCCCAGGTGGCCGGCTCGGCGGGCCGGCGCGGCGCGCGGTGCCGGGTATCCTCACGCGCGTCGGTTCGATCGACGGGTCGGGCCGGGCCGTCCCTCGCACCACCACACCGTCCGTACCAGAACCTCCGCACCGCCCGCACGGGCCGGTGACCGCGCCCCGAGGAGCCGACCATGATCGCCGCGCCGCGCGTAGTGGTGAGCGCACCGTCATCCGGACACGGCAAGACCGCCATCGCGGTCGGCCTGCTTGCCGCGCTGGCCGCCCGGGGGCTGGACGCCGCCGGGTTCAAGGTCGGCCCCGACCACACCGACGCCGCCTATCTCGGACTCGCCGCCGGGCGGCCCGGCCGCAACCTCGACCCCCGGCTCGTCGGCTCGCAGCGGATCGCCCCGCTCTTCGCGCACGGCTCCGCCGACGCCGAGATCGCGGTGGTCGAGGGCACGATGGGGCTCTTCGACAGCCTGGCCGGCCGGCCCGAGGTCGACTCGACCGCCGCGATCGCCACCACCCTGCGGGCCCCGGTGGTGCTGGTCGTCGACGTCGGCTCGATGGGCCAGTCGGTCGCCGCGCTGGCGCACGGCTTCCGGGCGTACGACGAGATGCTCTGGCTCGGCGGCGTGATCCTGAACCGGGTCGCCTCGGACCGGCACGAGCAACTGCTCCGGGACGCGCTGGACGACATCGGGGTACCGGTCTTCGGGGCGCTGCGTCGCCGGGACCTGCCCGCCGTACTGCCGTCCCGGCAGCACGGTGTCGTGCCGGTGATGCAGCGCGGCGTGGAGGCGTACCGGGGGGTGCGGCGGCTCGGCGAGGCGATCGCCGGAGCCGTCGACCTCGAACGGCTGCTGGCGCTGGCCCGTTCCGCACCCCGGGTACCGGTGACCGCCTGGTCGGCGGCGGAGGCGCTCGCCGAGCTGGGGCCGGTCGGCGAGGCACCCGCCACGGGTACGGTGGTCGCGCTGGCCGGCGGCCCCGCCCTGTCGTACTCGTACGCCGAGACAGCGGAACTGCTGGCGGCGGCCGGTGCCGAGGTGATCCCCTTCGATCCGCTCCGCGACGAGACACTGCCGGCGGAGGCCGGCGCGCTGGTGATCGGCGGTGCGCTGCCCGAGACGTACGCCGAGGAGCTGTCGGCGAACCGCCGGCTCTGCATCGCGGTCGCCGAGCTGGCGCGTACCGGTCGACCCGTGATCGCCGAGGGCGCCGGGCTGCTCTGGCTGGCCCGCGAGTTCGACGGCCGCCCGATGTGCGGGGTGCTGGACGCCACCGGGACGAGCCTGGACCGGACCGTGGTCGGTTACCGCGAGGCGACGGCGCAGGCGGACACCCCGGTTGCCCGACTCGGCGCCCGGGTGGTCGGCTACAAGCAGCACCGTGGCGTCCTGACCCCACGGGCCGGGCAGACCCCGGCGTGGAGCTGGGGCGGTGGCCCGCCGGAGGGGTTCGTCTGGCGCCGGGTGCACGCCTCCCAGTTGACGTTGCACTGGGCGAGCAGCCCGGTGATCGCCAGCCGCCTGGTCGCCGCCTCCGCGTCGGCCGGTACGCCCGCCCCGGCGGGTACCCCTGCCCCGGCCAACCCTGCCCCGGCCAACCCTGCTTCAGCCAATCCGGCTCCGGTGTCGCCGGCCGTCCCGGCCACCCCGGCTGCCGCCGTGCCGTCCGCCGTGGCATCAGCCGGCCCGGTCGGACCGGTTCCGCCCTCGGGCCCGACCGCCCCGACCGCGCCGGTGTCACCCGCGCTGGCCGGAGCACCGGGTCCGGTCGCACCCTCGGCCCCGGTCCCGCCGTCCGCCCCGGCGGCACCGCCGGCCCCGGTCCCACCGTCCGCCCCGGCGGCACCGCCGGCCCCGGTCTCGTCGTCCGTCCCAGTCTCACCGTCGGCCCCGATCTCCTCGTCGGTCCCGATCTCACCGTCCGCTCCGGTCTCACCGTCGGGACAGGTCGGACCGGCTGCTCCGGTGTCGCCACCGGCACCCGCCGGTCGCCCCGTCTCGAACAGTGGTCATCCCCCGAACGGTGGTCATCCCCCGAACGGTGGTCATCCCCCGAACGGTGGCGCCGCGTCATCCGGAGCAGCCGGCCGGTCCGGGTCGGCCGGTGCGCCGAGGCCGGTCACCGGTCCAGCCGGGGCAGGACCGACACCGCAGAGCCGTCCACGGCCGGCCGGCGCGGTCGAGTCTCCCGCAGCGATGGCCGCGCCACGTCCGAGGCCGGTGCCCGCAGAGGAGCAGCCGGTGCCCGTCGACGAACAGCGGGTGCCCGGTGGCAGCGCGGACCGGCCGGGTCCGTCCCGGGCCGGCGACGGATCGGGTACGGCGCCCGGGGCGGCCCGGACGAGTACCGAGTCGGCAGCGGACGCCGCCGGACCGGGCGGGACGACCGGGACCGAGCGGAGCGCAGGTGCGGTACCGAGCAGTCCGGCTGGCGGACCCGTGGGGTGATCCGGTCGGTGACCGGGCGGGCGGCTGCCTCCGAACCCCGGGGACGGCCCTCCCCGGCCCCCGGTGGGCGGGTCGGCGCCACCTCCGGGAGCCAGTGTTCTGCGTGAATGTCGGGCCCGGCGGGCATGAGCCGATATGAGGTGGCGGATGTGACCGAGTGGGCGGTTCGGCACGACCGGATCGGCAGCCGGCCGGGCCGGTGGGAGACGGTCGGGAGGCGACCCGGCGGCGAATGGGGTGAGTCGGCGGAATGAGCGGAGAGGTGGCGGTGCGCCGCTTTCCGACCCTGACCGTGTCGACGCCACGGGTGCACGTACGGCCGTTGCGCGGCACGGACGCGCAGGCGGTCTCGGCGATCTTCGCCGACAAGCAGACCCGGCGCTGGCTGCCGTTACAGCGTGAACTTGGCGAGATCGACGCCGAGGCATGGTGCACGGAGATGGCCCAGGAACGGCGGGACAGCGGCAACGGCGACCACTACGGCATGATCCGGCGCGAGGACGAGCGGCTGGTGGGCTGCCTGTGGACGAAGCGTACGGACTGGGGAGGCCGGGTCACCGAGGTGTCGTACGCGGTCGCGCCGGAGGCGCGCGGCTTCGGCATGGCGGCGGAGGCGGTCGACGCGATAGCCGTCGCGTTGATCCTGGAGCACGGCTTCCAGCGTCTCGAACTACGGGTGGCCCCCGGCAACACCGCTTCTCGACGGGTCGCCGAGAAGGCCGGGTTCACCTACGAAGGGCTGCTGCGCAACGCCGGGTACGTGCACAGCGGCCGGGTCGACCTGGAGGTCTGGTCCCTGGTCGTCGCCGACCTGCACCGACACTGACCACCCGCGCCGTACGCCTCCCGTCAACCGGTCATCTCGTCCGAGGGTGGGTTGAACTGGCGTACCGGCTGGTCCTTCAGCGCGCCCTTGAGGAACCCGGCGACGGCGTCGATCGGCTTGTTCGCCGGACCCGAGCCGACCGGGTTCATCGGGCTGTCCGGGTCGGAGAGGAAACTCGCGGCGGCCAGTTCGGGGGTGTAGCCCACGAACCAGGCGGCTCGGTCGCTGTCGGTGGTACCCGTCTTGCCGGCCACCGGCCGACCGACGATGCCCCGTACCCGGTCGGCGGTGGACCAGCCGCCGCAGGAGCCCCGGGCCGGGGTGTCCCCGGTCGGGCACCGGGCGGCGTCGGTGGCGGCCCGGGCCGCGTCGGCGCTGACCTGCTGGCTGCACCGGGGGAGCGCAATCTCCAGATCCATCCCGGACCCGGTCCGGTACGTCGCCGGGGTGCCGTCCGGCCCGACGATCGAGCTGACCGGCAGCGCCTCGCAGAACCGTCCCTCGGCGGCGACGGTGGCGTACGCGTTGGCCATCTCCAGCGGGGTGACGTCGGAGACCCCGAGGGTGAACGAACCCCACTTGTTCGCCTGGCTCGGTGACGCCTGGCGCTTGTCGATGTCGGTACGCCACTGCAAACCCAGCCGTTCGGCGAGCCGGACCACGTTCTCGGCACCGACCTTCTGCTCCAGCCAGACGAAGTACGTGTTGACCGACTTGCCGAAGCCGGACCACATGGTCTGGTTGCCGCTCATCGCGCCGCTGGCGTTGGACGGGCACCAGTACCCGCCGCAGTCCGTCGGGCCGCCGCTGCCGTCCGGATAGATCGAGACGAACCGGTGCGGGGAGTTGAACGCCGTGCTGAGTGGCAGCCCGGCGTCCAGCGCCGCGAGCATGGTGAACATCTTGAACGTCGAACCGGCCTGGTAGCCGGGGAGATCCCCGCCGCCGAGCAGCGGGACCACGGTGTTCGGATAGTTGCCCTTCATCCGGTTGCGTTTGCTCGGGTCGGAGTGTGGCCCGTTCTCGCTCTGGTCCAGCGAGTAGGACCGGTTCACCGCCATCGACCGGACGTACCCGGTGCCGGGTTCGACCGCGACCAGGCCGTGTCCGTACGGGCTGCCGTTGGCCTCCCCGGCCTGCACCTGGTCGTCGGCGACCTTCTGCATGTTCGGGTCCAGGCTGGTGACGATGGTGTAGCCACCCCGGCGCAGCCGGTCGAGGCGCTCCAGGGAGTTGCTGCCGAAGGCCGGCTGTGCGGCCCACCACGCCTTCAGGTAGTCACAGAAGAAGCCCCAGCTGTTGTGCTCCTCCGGCACCGAGACGCAGTCGTTCGGCGGGTTGCTGAGGCGGAGCTGGATCGGCTCCGCCTTCGCCGCCGCGGTGGCCTGCGGGGAGAGGTAGCCCATCGCCTCCATCCGCTCGAGCACGTAGTTGCGCCGGTCGGTGGCGGCCTTCCGGTCCGAGCTGGCCGGGTCGTACGTGGTCGGCGCCTTCACCAGCCCGGCGAGGGTGGCCGCCTCGACCGGGGTGAGGTCCTTCGGCAGCTTGGAGAAGAAGATCTCCGACGCCGAGTAGATGCCGTACGCCCGGTGGCCGAAGTAGGCCGAGTTGAGGTAGCGCTCCAGGATCTGCGACTTCGTCGTCTCCTTCTCCAGGTCGAGTGCGAGCCGCATCTCCCGCAGTTTTCGCAGCGGCGTCTGCTCGGTGGCCTGCCGGGCCTCCATCGGCGTCTTCGCGCTGTCCCGCAGGGCCATCCGGACGTACTGCATCGTCAGCGTCGAGGCGCCCTGGGAGACTCCGCCGGCCTGCTGGTTGGCGACGAAGGCCCGGAGTACGCCCTTGGGGTCGACGCCGTTGTGCTCGTAGAACCGGGAGTCCTCCGAGGCCACGATCGCCTGCTGGATGTACGGCGACATCTGGGAGACCGGCACGTACCGCCGGTGCTCCTCGTAGAAGGTGGTTATCAGGGTGGTCCCGTCGGCGGCGTAGACGTAGCTGGTCTGCGCGGGCGAAGAGGCGAGCAGGTCGGCCGGGGTTTTTTCCACCAGGTCGGCGCCGGCCTTGGCGGCCAGTCCACCGACCGCGACGAACGGGAACAACGCCGCCGCGACGACCACACCGGCGATCAGTCCGGCACGGAGCAGGGGTACGAGTCGACCAGAGGCGGAGCGGGTGGTGGGGTTGGTCACGTTTCCAAGCTATGATAAATCTCGGTAAAACATGATAAAGATTCGCGAATGTGCGAGTCTCCGGGCTGGCGGGTTCGACCGCTCCCGATCCGCTCCGGGACGGCGCTGGCCCCCGCGCCGGGGCGCCCGGCAGGATCATGCCCATGCACCGGCCCGCCCCCGCACCGCCCGCTCAGCCCGACCCGGACGCCCCAGTTCAGCCCGACGGGCACGCCCCCGCTCAGCTCGACCCGGACGGGCCGGATCTAGGCCACCACGGCGACGTCGAACTCGCTCCCGGTCTGGTGGATCTCGCGGTCAACGTGCAGCGGCACCCGATGCCGGCCTGGTTGCGGGAACCGATCGTCGCCGCACTGGAGACGCTGGCCGGCTATCCCGATCCGGCGCCGGCCCGGGCCGCCGTCGCCGCCCGGCACCGCCGCCCGGCCGACGAGGTACTGCTCACCGCAGGCGCCGCAGAGGGGTTCGTGCTGCTCGCCCAGGCGCTCCGGGGCGCCCACCGGCCGGTGGTGGTGCATCCCCAGTTCACCGAGCCGGAGGCGGCGCTACGCGCGGCCGGGCACCGGGTCGAGCGGGTGCTGCTGCCGCCGGAGACCGACTTCCGGCTGGACCCCGATCTGGTACCGGCCGACGCCGATCTCGTCTTCGTCGGCAACCCCACCAACCCCACCTCGGTACTCCACCCGGCCGACGTACTGGCCGGCCTGGCCCGCCCCGGCCGGGTACTGGTGGTCGACGAGGCCTTCGCCGACTCCACCGTCACCGAAGACTCCACCGTCACCGCCGACTCCACCGTTACGGCCGACGCCGATGTCGGCGGGATCGCCGAGCCCGAGTCGCTGGCGAGCCGGCGTGACCTCCCGGGGCTGGTCGTCGTGCGGAGCCTCACCAAGACCTGGGGACTGGCCGGACTCCGCATCGGCTACCTGCTCGCCCCGGCCGAGCTGGTCGAGCGGTTGGCGGCGGTACAACCGCTCTGGGCGGTCTCCAGCCCCGCGCTCGCGGCGGCGGCGGCCTGCGCCACGCCCGGCGCGGTCGAGGCGGAGCGCCGGATCGCCGCCCGGCTGGCCGTCGAGCGGGCGTACCTGGTCCGGCGGCTCGGCGAGCTGCCCCGGGTACGCGTCGCGGGTACCCCGGCCAGCGCCTTCGTCCTGGTGCACCTGCCCGGGGCGGCCGGGGTACGGCTGGCCCTGCGCGACCGGGGTTTCGCCGTACGGCGCGGGGACACCTTCCCGGGTCTGGGCCCCGACTGGCTGCGCCTCGCGGTACGGGACACTGCCACCACCGACCTGTTCGTGGCCGCGCTGGCCGGAATCCTGGAGGAATGATGTTGGACGCCACCCTCGCCGGGATCGGTCCGCTCGACGAGGCGGCCATGGCCGCGGCCGCGGACCTGCACGCGAGGCTGACCAAGCCGGCCGGTTCACTGGGCGCGCTGGAGGAACTCTCGATCCGGCTGGCCGGGCTGGCCGGCGTCTGTCCGCCGCCGCTGCCCGAGCCCGCCGCAGTGGCGATCTTCGCCGCCGATCACGGGGTGCACGCCCAGGGGGTCACCCCGTGGCCGCAGGAGGTCACCGCGCAGATGGTGGGGAACTTCCTGGCCGGCGGTGCGGTGGTGAACGCGTTCGCCGGGCAGATCGGCGCGACGGTCACCGTGGTCGACGTCGGGGTGGCCACCCCGCTGCCCCAGGTGAAGGTGCCGGCACAGCGGTCGGCGCGGTCGGCGCCCCGGCTGATCAGCGCCAGGGTCCGGGCCGGCAGCCGGGACATGAGCGTCCGGCCCGCCCTGACCCGGGACGAGGCACGCAGCGCGGTCGAGACCGGCATCCGGGTCGCACACGAACTGCTCGACTCCGGTGCCGGGATCCTGCTGACCGGTGACATGGGGATCGGCAACACCACGGCGGCCGCCGCGCTGATCGCCGCCTTCACCGGAATCGACCCGGCCGAGGCCACCGGCCGGGGTACCGGGATCGACGACGTCACGTACGCCCGCAAGGTGGCCGTGGTCCGGGCGGCGCTGGCTCGGCACGTACCCGATCCGGCCGATCCGCTCGGGGTCCTCGCCGCGGTCGGCGGCCTGGAGCACGCGGCGCTGGCGGGTTTCGTCCTGGGCGGTGCCGCGCGGCGGGTCCCGGTGCTGCTGGACGGGGTGAGCGCGGTCGCCGCCGCGCTCGCGGCGGCGGCCTTCGCCCCGGACGCGGTCGGCGCGATGGTCGCCGGGCACCGCTCGGCCGAGCCGGGCGCGACCGCCGGGTTGGACCGGTTGGGTCTGCTGCCGATAATCGATCTGGGCCTACGGCTCGGCGAGGGCACCGGCGCCCTGCTTGGCTATCCGGTGGTCGCCGGTGCGGTGCGGGTGCTGCACGAGGTGGCCACCTTCGACGCGGCAGGAGTGTCGGAGAAATGATCATGTATCCGCTTGCGCTGCGGCTCGCCGGCCGGCGTGTGCTGGTGGTCGGCGGCGGGGCGGTGGCGACCCGGCGGGTGCCGGCGCTGCTGGAGGCGGAGGCCCGGGTGGTGGTGGTCGCCCCCGAGTTGACCCCGGCGTTGCGGGCCCACGTCGACGCGGGACGGCTGGAGTGGGTGGCCCGGGAGTTCGCGCCGGCCGACCTCGACGGTGCCTGGCTGGTGCAGGTGGCGGTCGACGACCCGGCCGCCGCCGAGGCGGTCAGCGCCGCCGCGTTCGAGCGGCAGATCTTCTGTGTACGCGCCGACGACCGCGACGCCGCGACCGCCTGGACCCCGGCGGTGACCCGGTACGGCCCGCTCACCGTCGCCGTGCTCGGCGGCGGCGACCCTCGGCGCGCCGTGGCGGTCCGGGACGCCATCCGAGAGCAGTTGATCACCGGCGCCCTCTCCGGTGTCGCGGCAGAGCCACCCCCGCCACCCGGCCCGGACGGCGCCACCCCCGACGCCGCCGTCAAGGACGACGCCCTACCAGCGCACCTGAGCACCCGAAACACCAACCCACCCAACGGCAACGGGCACGGTCAGGGTGACAGCAACCACAACCCCGGCGGCAACCACAACGCCCACACCGACGCCGACGGAGACGGAGACGGCAAGCGCAGGGCTGACGATCAGGATGCCCGCGGGTCGGACGGCGCCGTTGCCGACGGCAGCGGTTTGTCGGCGGAACGGGCCGGGGTCGACGGCTCCGAGACGACCGTGGCCGCCCCAGCCGTGCTGGCCGGGCTGCCGGAGCGTCCCGTCGGCCGGGTCGCGTTGGTGGGTGCGGGGCCCGGCGATCCCGAGCTGATCACCGTCCGGGGCCGGCGGCTGCTCGCCGAGGCCGACGTGGTCGTCGCCGACCGGCTGGTCCCCGGGCTGCTCCTGGACGAACTCCATCCCGAGGTCGAGTTGGTGGACGCCACGAAGATCCCGCACGGTCCGGCCGCCGCCCAGGAGGAGATCAACCGGGTACTGGTGGAGCGCGCCCTGGCCGGCGCCCGGGTGGTCCGGCTCAAGGGCGGCGACCCGTACGTCTTCGGTCGGGGTGGCGAGGAGGCGTTGGCCTGTGCGGCCGCCGGGATACCGGTGACCGTGGTCCCCGGGGTGACCAGCTCGGTCGCCGCTCCGGCTGCGGCGGGCATCCCGGTGACCCACCGGGGCGTGGCGCACGAGTTCACGGTGGTCTCCGGGCACCTTCCGCCGGAGCATCCCGACTCCCTGGTCGACTGGTCGGCGCTGGCCCGGCTGCGCGGCACCCTGGTCGTGCTGATGGGGCTGAACAACCTCCCGGCGATCGCCGCCGCGCTGCGGGCGCACGGCCGGCGGCCGGAGACCCCGGCGGCGGTGGTGCAGGAGGGTACGACGCACGGCCAGCGAGTGCTCCGGTCGACCCTGGCCGCCGTCGCCGCAGACGCGCTCGCGGCCGGTTTCCGCCCTCCCGCGGTCGTGGTCTTCGGCGAGGTGGCCACCACCCTCGCCGCGGTCCCCTCCTCCGCCCCGTAGGGCAGGCGCGCAGCAGGTGCCGGAATGTGGTGGCCTCACGGACGCCGTGAGGCCACCACAGCACCGAAGTAGCGCGCGGATCACCCCCCCGGAGGGGGTCAGGACTTGAGCATGTTGTCCAGGAGGAGGGCGCAGCGGATCAGGCCCAGGTGGCTGTAGGCCTGGGGGTGGTTGCCGAGGCCGCGTTCGGAGATCGGGTCGTACTGCTCGGGGAGCAGGCCGGTCGGGCCGGCGGTGTCGACCATCTGGGTGAAGAGCTCCTCCGCGTCCGACCGCCGACCGGTGCGCAGGTACGCCTCGATCAGCCAGGCGGTGCAGATGTGGAAGCCGCCCTCCCGGCCGGGCAGCCCGTCGTCCCACCGGTAGCGGTAGACCACCGGACCGCTGCGCAGGTCGGCCTCGACCTTCAGCACGGTGGCCAGGAACCGGGGGTCGTCGTCGGGCAGCAGACCCGACAGGCCGATCCAGAGCGAGGAGGCGTCCATCTCCTCGTCGCCGTACGCCACCGTGTAGGCGCCGGCACCGGCGTGCCAGCCGAACTCCAGCACGTTGTGCCCGATCCGGTCGCGCAGCTCCACCCACTCCGGCCGGTCGCCGTCGCCGTGCCGCCGCACCACGTGCAGCGCCCGGTCCACGGTCATCCAGCACATCACCTTGGAGTAGACGTGGTGCCGCGGTGGCAGCCGCGCCTCCCAGAGCCCGTGGTCGGGTTCGTGCCAGCGCCGGGCCACCGCCTCGACCATGTTCTCCAGCACCCGCCACTCGGTGTCGCGTACCTCGCCGCGCAGGTCGGCGACGGCCGCCAGCAGGTCGGCGACCGGCCCGAAGACGTCGAGTTGGAGCTGGTGGTTGGCGAGGTTGCCGACCCGGACCGGCCGGGAGCCGGCGTACCCGGGCAGGGTGTCGATGACCGCCTCGGCGCCGAGTTCGTAGCCGTCGACGGTGTAGAGCGGGTGCAGCCGTTCCGGGTGCCCGCCGGTGCGCTCGACGCAGCCGTCGACCCAGCGCAGGAAGCCCTCGGCCTCGGCGAGCGAGCCGAGGTCGACCAGGGCCCGCGCGGTCATCGCGGCGTCGCGCAGCCAGCAGTACCGGTAGTCCCAGTTGCGTACCCCGCCGAGTTCCTCCGGGAGCGAGGTGGTCGCGGCGGCCAGGATCGAGCCGCTGGCCTCGTGCACCAGGCCGCGCAGGGTCAGCGCGCTCCGCCCGACCAGGTCCCGGGCGGTGCTGGGCAGTCGCAGCCCGGCGACCCAGTCCCGCCACGGCTGCTCCGCCACCGCCTGCCGCTCCTGCACGGGTACCCGGTGGTGCTCCAGGCTGTGCGAGCCGAACCGCAACTCGCAGGTGACCTGGCCACCGGCGGCGGCCAGGTCGACCACCGCGCGGGCGGTCTCGTAGCCGCCGTCGTTCACGATCTCCCACTCGACGCCGGGGGAGTAGAGCGCGATCGGCTCGTTGGAGCCGAGCACCAGCAGCCCGTCGCCGAGCGGCTGGAGCTGCACGGCTACCTGGCCGAACTCGGGCCGGGGGGCGAAGTCCAGCCGGACCCGGCCGGCGCCGCTGAGCACCCGGACCAGGGTCGAGTCGCCGCTGATCACCGCCGGGCCGCTCGGCACGCCGTCGGTGGAGGGCCGGTCCAGCCAGTCGGTGACGGTCAGCCCGGACCAGCGGGTCTCCACGGTCATGGTGCCGGTCCGGTAGCGCTGGCCGAGCGGCAGGCCACCGCGTTCCGGGGCGATGCTGAAGTAGCCGGCCGGGTTGCCGCCGACCAGGTCGGCGAAGATGGCCGGCGAGTCGGGCTTGGGGTGGCAGAGCCAGCTCAGGCTCGCCTCCGGGGTGACGAGTGCGACGGTACGCCCGTTGGCGAGCATCGAGTGCCGCTCGATCGGTACGGCCCGTTCGCCGAAGAGCCAGTTCCGGCGTACCTCGAGCAGCAGCGCGAGCACCCGGGCGGCGTCGACCGGCTCGTCGATCCGGAAGGTGGCCCTGGTCTCGCCGGGGCCGATCTTGATGCCGACGTCCGGGCCGTGCAGCTTGGCGAAGGCGTTCTCGTCGGTGACGTCGTCGCCGAGGAAGAGGGCGGCGCTCGCCGAGAGCTGGGTGCGGAGCTGTTCGAGCGCGGTGCCCTTGTTGGTGGGGATCACCGACAGCTCGATGACCTCCTTGCCCCGGGTCACGGTGACGTCCGGCCAGATCGCCGGGCCGGCGTCCACCGCCGCGACGACCTCGGCGGCGACCTCGGGGTCGGCGCCCCGGGTGTGTACCGCGATGCTGGCCGGTTTGGTCTCCAGGCGTACCCGGCCCCGGCCGGCGACGATCTGGCGCAGCTCGTTGCGGAGCCGGGTGCGTACCTCGATCAGCTCGGGGGAGAGCCGCTCGACGAAACCGATATCGAACTCGGAGCCGTGGCTGCCGACCAGGTGTACCTCGCTGGGCAACCGGGAGAGCGTGGCCAGGTCACGCAGGGCCCGGCCGGAGACCACGGCGACGGTGGTCTGCGGCAGGGCGGCCAGCGCGCGTACCGCGGCGACCGACTCGGGCAGCGGCACGGCCTTGGTCGGGTCCTCCACGATCGGCGCGAGCGTGCCGTCGTAGTCGCAGGCGACCAGGAGCTGTGGTACCCGGGCGATCCGGCCGATGGCCGACCGCAGTTCGGGGTCGATCCCGTCGAGGGTGCGCGGACCCCCGTCGAGCAGGGAACCAACCTTCACTCGTCCTCCGTCTCGGGTACGCCCAACTCGTTGAGGAAGGACCGGGCCCAGTGTCCGACATCGTGCGTACGCAGGTGGCGCTGCATGATGCGCATGCGGCGCCGGGCCTCGACCTTGTCGACGTGGACCGCGCGCAGCAGCGCGTCCTTGACTCCGTCCGGGTCGTGCGGGTTACAGAGGAATGCCTGGCGCAGCTCGGTGGCGGCGCCGGCAAACTCACTGAGCACGAGGGCGCCGCCCGAGTCGGCGCGTGTTGCTACGTACTCCTTGGCCACCAGATTCATTCCGTCTCGCAGCGGGGTCACCATCATCACGTCGGCCGCGCAGTAGAGCGCGGCCAGTTCACTGCGACTGTACGACTGATGGAGGTAATGGACGGCCGGTACGCCGACCCGGCCGAATTCGCCATTAATTCGACCAACTTCGCGTTCCACCTTGACCCGGAGTGCCTGGTAGTGCTCCACCCGTTCCCGACTTGGCGTAGCAACCTGCACCATAACCGCGTCGGGAACTGTCAACTTTCCGTCAGAGAGCAACTCGCGGAACGCCTTGAGCCGAAGCTCGATCCCCTTGGTGTAGTCGAGCCGGTCCACCCCGAGGATCACCGTCTTCGGGTCGCCCAACTCGGTACGGATCTGCTTGGCCCGGGCCTGCACCGCCGGGTCGACGGCCATCCGCTCCATCTCGGCCACGTCGATGGAGATGGGGAACGCACCCGCCTTGACCTGCCGGCCGTCCACCTGGATCATCTGGCCCTCGTAGCGGAGGCCGAGCAGGTGCCGGGCCAGCCGGACGAAGTTCTGCGCCGCCAGCCGCTGCTGGAAGCCGACCAGGTCGGCGCCGAGCAGCCCGCGCAGCACCTCGGCGCGCAGCGGCATCTGCATGAAGAGTTCGATCGGCGGGAACGGGATGTGCAGGAAGAACCCGATCCGCAGGTCGGGGCGGAGTTCGCGGAGCATCGCCGGCACCAGTTGGAGCTGGTAGTCCTGCACCCAGACCGTGGCGCCCTCGGCGGCCACCTCGGCCGCGGCCTCGGCGAACCGGGCGTTCACCAGCCGGTACGCCTCACGCCAGCGGCGCTTGTACGCCGGGGTCTCCACCGCGTCGTGGTAGAGCGGCCAGATCGTGGCGTTGGACTGGCCCTCGTAGTAGCGTTCGAGTTCCTCCGCGCTCAGTGGCACCGGGTGCAGCCGGATGCCCTCCAGGTCGAACGGCTCCGGCGCGGCGCCCACGCCGCCGGCCCAGCCGACCCAGGTGCCCTGGTGCTGGGCGAGCACCGGATGCAGGGCGGTGACCAGACCTCCGGGGCTGCGCCGCCACTGGCGTCCCTCGGGAGTTGTCACCTCGTCGACCGGCAGGCGATTCGCAACGACCACGAACGAGCTACGTACGGTCACAATCAGTGCACCTCCGGTGATGACGGGTGGTCCACCGCTGAGCGTACTGAGCGTAGCTGCGGTGCCTAACCCCCAGTGCCACAGTTACTGCCCTGCGGGACGCGGTGCGAAAACACAAAGGTGATCATGACCACCCGTTCGGTCCGGCCTCGGCTCCCGCCTCGGCTCCGGTGCCGGCTCCCACATCGGCTCCGGCTGAGGGCGCGGCGGAGGCTCGGCGGAGGGTGATGTGGGCGGGCCGGGCCGGACCTGTCAGGATTGACGATGGCGTTTTCCGCCGCACCGCGTGAGCCGGCGTGACACCGACAGCGCGGTCCAAGCAAGCCCGACGTCGTGCTCGGTCGTAAACACGGCATTCGGGGACATCACATCCGTGGGAGGTAGGCCGCACCGTGGCCCAGTACATCTACGTCCTGGAGAAGGCGCGCAAGGCGCACGGCGACAAGGTCGTGCTGGACAACGTGACGCTGAGCTTCCTGCCGGGGGCCAAGATCGGTGTGGTCGGTCCGAACGGCGCCGGCAAGTCCAGCCTGCTCAAGATCATGGCGGGCCTGGACCGGCCGAGCAACGGTGATGCCCGGCTGATGCCCGGCTACACCGTCGGGCTGCTCGCCCAGGAGCCGCCGCTCAACGACGCCAAGACCGTGCTCGGCAACATCGAGGAGGCGGTGGCGGAGACCAAGGCCAAGCTGGAGCGGTTCAACAAGATCGCCGAGCAGATGGCCACCGACTACTCCGACGAGCTGATGGCCGAGATGGGGCAGCTCCAGGAGGAGCTGGACCACGCCGACGCCTGGGACGTCGACTCCAAGCTCGAACTGGCGATGGACGCGCTGCGCTGCCCGCCGCCGGACGCCGACGTCACCCAGCTCTCCGGTGGCGAGCGGCGCCGGGTCGCCCTCTGCAAGCTGCTGCTGGAGGCGCCCGACCTGCTGCTGCTGGACGAGCCGACCAACCACCTGGACGCGGAGAGCGTGCAGTGGCTGGAGCAGCACCTCGCCAAGTACGCCGGTACGGTGATGGCGATCACCCACGACCGGTACTTCCTCGACAACGTGGCCGGCTGGATCCTCGAACTCGACCGGGGCCGGGCGGTCGGCTACGAGGGCAACTACTCCACCTACCTGGAGAAGAAGGCGGCCCGGCTGGCCGTCGAGGGGCGCCGCGACGCCAAGATGAAGAAGCGGCTGAGCGAGGAACTGGAGTGGGTCCGGTCCAACGCCAAGGCCCGGCAGACCAAGTCCAAGGCCCGGCTGGACCGCTACGAGGAGATGGCCACCGAGGCCGAGAAGACCCGGAAGCTGGACTTCGAGGAGATCCAGATCCCGCCGGGCCCCCGGCTGGGCAACACCGTGATCGAGGCGCACGGGCTGCGCAAGGCGTTCGGCGAGCGGGTGCTGATCGACAACCTGAGCTTCTCGCTGCCCCGCAACGGCATCGTCGGCATCATCGGCCCGAACGGCGTCGGCAAGACCACCCTGTTCAAGACCATCGTCGGGCTGGAGCAGCCGACCGCCGGCTCGGTCAAGATCGGTGACACCGTCAAGCTGTCGTACGTCGACCAGAACCGGGAGGGGCTGGCCGGCGACAAGACCGTCTGGGAGGTCGTCTCGGACGGGCTGGACCACCTGATGGTGGGCAAAGTCGAGATGCCGTCCCGGGCCTACGTGGCGGCCTTCGGCTTCAAGGGCCCCGACCAGCAGAAGCCGACCAAGGTGCTCTCCGGCGGCGAGCGCAACCGGCTCAACCTGGCGCTGACGCTCAAGATCGGCGGCAACGTCATCCTGCTCGACGAGCCCACCAACGACCTGGACGTGGAGACCCTCTCCTCGCTGGAGAACGCGCTGCTGGAGTTCCCCGGCTGTGCCGTGGTCATCTCGCACGACCGGATGTTCCTGGACCGGGTGGCGACGCACATCCTGGCCTGGGAGGGCGACGACGAGGACCCGTCGAAGTGGTTCTGGTTCGAGGGCAACTTCGAGGCGTACGAGAAGAACAAGATCGACCGGCTCGGTGCCGAGGCGGCGCGGCCGCACCGGGTCACCTACCGCAAGCTCACCCGTGACTAGTCCGGTGCAGGCCCGGCCGGCGGAAGCGGAGCGGTCCGACAGCCGCAGGTACGTCTACGACTGCACGCTGCGCTGGTCGGACCTGGACGCGTACGGGCACGTCAACAACGCCCGCTTCCTCACCCTCTACGAGGAGGCGCGGGTGGCGTTGATGTTCGCCGGCGGCCGGGCCTGGGGAGTCGGCTCGTTCGCCGACGGCGTGGTGATCTACCGGCACGAGATCGACTATCTCCGCCCGGTCGGGTACGCGCTGGACGGGACGACCGCCGAGCGCGCCCCGACGGTACGCATCGAGATGTGGATCGAGGACCTGCGGCAGTCCCGGTTCACCGTCGCCTACGAGCTCTTCGACCGTACGGTGCTGGCCAGCCGGGCCCGGTCGGTGCTGGTGCCGTTCGACCTCGAACAGCAGCGGCCGCGCCGGCTGACCGACGCGGAGCAGGAGTTCCTCCGGCGGTACCTCGTCGAGCCGGTGACCCGGGACAAGCCAGCGTAGGGAGCGATGCGGTGTCCGCTGCGGAGAAGGCTACGGCTGGTGGGCCGGTGGCGTCCGGTGCCGGGCACGGGCTCGCCGGCCTGCCGGACGCCGGTGCCTTTCTGGCCCGGTTGACCAGGCTCGACCCGGGTGCGGTGGTCCGGCTCCGCTCCGGGGCGCCCGGTGCGGCGGCCGGGGCACCGGACCGGACCGTGCTCTGGGCGCGGCTGCCCTGGGACGTGCTGGTGGGCCGGGTGGTGGCCGGGGCCGGTCCGGGTGACGCCACGGTCTCCGCCGCCGAACTGCTCGCCGAACTCGGCCGTGGCGGTGCGGCGCTGCCGCGTCGCCGGGACGCCGACTGGCGCTGGCCGGTGCCGGGCGGGCCCGGCACGGTGGTGGAGACCATCGCCGGTGCCGAGCTGCGCCGGATCGCGGTGGCGGCGGCGCAGACGCTGCGCGGCGCCGCCGCCGAGGGCGTCGCCGGCCGGGCAGTCGGCCAGCGCGCGGTCCGGGACGCCCTGCTCGACCACGTCGCGGTGGTGGTGACCGCGCCATCGGCCGACACCGATCGGGTACCCGACGCCGGCACCGCCGGCACCGATCCGGTACCCGGCGGCGGCCGGATCGAGATCTCTCAACGGCTGGTCCAGGCCATCGTCCGGATGGGTTTTCTCGGCTCCTCCGGCTCACCCGGTCAGGACGCCGTACGGGTGCGGATCATGGGTCGTTGGGTCGGATTGGCCGCACCATTCGGAGTGGCATGGTCACAGAAAGTCAGTCAGCTTGCGATAAAACCGGCGCGTGATCATCCGAACGGATGAGGCGGTATGGTCCAACCGTCCCGGGGCTGTAGTTGGGGGGGTGCTTCGAGCCGGCTGTACGGGTACCGTCGGGCCTCGGATCCAACGCAACGTAGGCACGTGGATCCGCTGGGGAGTGAGGTGCGCAAGCGATGCCGTGGTGGTCATGGCGCCCCGGCCACGCCGGTGGCGGCGAGCCGGAAACTCGAAGCAGGATCGCGTCGGACGGTGCCGTCCGGGTCGGGCCGCCGGCGCCCCGGGAGCCGGATCACGACTCCCGACCGGAACCCGACGCCCGACCCGGGGATCGGGCCTCGATCAGGGAGATCCCCCCGGTGATCGCGCCGGTGACGCTCCGCCGGGTCGGTGACGCGCTGGACCTGCTCGACGTCCGTTATCTCGCCGACGGCGACGGCAGCCTGCTGGCCATGTGGGAGCGGCACGCCGTGCTGTTCGCCCTGGAGGGGCCGGACGACGAGATCCTGGTGATGCGGGCCCGTCCACACTCGACCGTTCCGCCGGACTGGGCCGACCGGGCCTACCGGGTGGTCAACGAGTGGAACCACACCCGGCGGTTCTGCAAGGCGTACGTCGGTGACCCCACCGAACGCGGCCAGCTGCCCATCTACGCCGAGTTGCAGGTGCCGTTGAGCGCCGGTGCGCACGACGCCCTGCTCGTCGAGATGCTCGACTGCGGAGCCGCCGTGGCGACCACCTTCGTCGACTGGCTGCACGACGAGGGCGCGCTGCTCTAGGGGCGGCCCCGGCAGGGTCAGCGCTCAGTGCGCCGGCCCCGGCGTCTCGTCCATCGTGTTGACCATGAAGTACGCGGCCCGCTCCAGGTACTGCCACAGGGTCTCGTGCTGCTCCGGCGACAACTCCAGCCGGTCCACGGCCTGCCGCATGTGGCGCAGCCAGGCGTCCCGCTCGACCGGCCCGACCCGGTACGGCGCGTGCCGCATCCGGAGCCGGGGATGCCCGCGCTGCGCGGAGTAGGTGTTCGGGCCACCCCAGTACTGGATCAGGAAGAGCCGCAGCCGATCCGCCGCCGGGCCGAGGTCGGCCTCCGGGTACATCGGCCGGAGCACCGGATCGGTGGCGACACCCGCGTAGAACTCGTCGACCAGCCTCCGGAAGGTCGGTTCGCCGCCGATCTCCTCGAAGAAGTTCGGCGACGGGCGGGTCTGCTCTCGCTCACCTGCGGGATTCACCGCTCCATCCTGCCATTCGGGTGGGCGATCGTCGGCAGTCTGTGCCGTACCCCCGGTGCGGGCTGGCTCACACCGGCGGCGCTGCGCGGGCTCAAACCGCGCCCACCGCTGGCGGACCGGGGCTCACACCGTGCCGATCGGCGGCGGCTCGGGGCTCAGACCGCGCCGATGCCCGCCTCGGAGGAGGGCGGCCTCGGGTTGGGCGGGGAGGTCGGTGCCGGGTGCTGGCCCGGACGGGCCGCTCCGGCCGCCGCCTCCCGGTCGGCGGAGCGGCGCTGGGCCTCCGCGATCGCCGCGTCGAAGCGCTCCGGCTGCGGCCAGCGCAGCGCCAGCACCAGCATCAGCAGCACCCCGGCGGCGCTCCACAGCCCGACCACCCGGGGAATGGTGAACCGCTCGGCCAGCAGGCCGGTGGCGAGTACCGCCAGGCCCTGGGTCACCTGCACACCGGTGTTCATCACGCCGTTGGCCCGGGCCCGGTAGCCGTGCGGCAGGGCCAGCACGAAGAGCCCGTTCGTCACCGGCAACAGCCCGGCGACCGCGAAGCCGGCGACCGCGGCCAGCAGGGCGACCACCAGCGGCGGCGGGTTGAAGAGGGCGGGCACCAGGGCCAGCGGGGCGAGTACCGCGAAGAACCGGACCAGGGTCCGGCGCAGGTCCGGCCGGAGGGTCCGGCCGACCAGTATGCCGCCGAGGATGAAACCGGCCGGTGCGGCGACCATGATCAGCGCCTGGGTGATGCTCCGGTCGGCGCCCGAACCCGCGAGATCAGTGGCCCAGGCCGCGGCCAGCCCCTCCGGGACGATCGCGAACAGCATCGCGCAGAACACCATGATCGCGATGGCCCGCAGCACGGGGGTGCCGAACACCAGGGCGAACCCGGCACCGGTCTCCCGGAGCAGGTTTCGCCGGCCCCGCTCCGGCGGCACGGCGGGCCGGTGCCGGACGCCGAACCAGAGGATCACCGCGGAGGCCCCGAAGGCGACGGCGTTGAGCAGCAGGGCCAGGGCCGGGCTGTAGAGCGCGATGCCGGCCCCGACCGCGTAGCCGAGCACCTGGGCCGCCTGCCCCACGCTGCCATGCAGGGAGAGCGCGACGACCAGCCGGTCTCCGGTGAGCAGCAGGGGCAGCATCGCGGACCGGGCCGCCTGGCTGGGTGGATTCGCCAGGGTCGCCGCGAAGAGCAACGCCAGGATCACCGGCGTGTCCAGGCCGTCGATCGCGATGGCCGCGTAGAGCGGCAGCCGGACGAGGTCGCAGATCACCATCACCGTCCGGTACGGGTACCGGTCGGCGAGGGTGGTGAGCAGCGGGCCGCCGACCAGCCACGGCAGGTAGCTGGTGGCGAAGGCGGCGGCGGAGAGGGCCACGGACTGGCTCTGCTGATAGACCAGCAGCGTGACGGCCGCCTTGGCGAGATAGTCGCCGGTCCAGGTCAGTACGGTGGCCGCGAAGACCGCCCGGTATTCACGCTGGGCGAACACCTCCCGATAGGTTGCCGGCCGCTCGGGAGTGTGTGTCTCTTCGGACACCGGTGGGCCTCCATCGTTCTCGACCGCTGACCACGTGTGATGGGGCTGCCGGGAACGTTTCAGACGTTCTGATCAGCAAGGTCTTCGTTACGCTCCGGGAGGGAGCTAGTTCTGGATTCTGCCCGATCGTATGACAACTGGCTAGGGCGAACGGATAGATCGTCACATCTGCGACTGGTCGAACGGACCATACCCGACCGCCCGCACGGTACGCGACCCCTGACGGCCGGCCCTCCGGCCAGGCCATCCGGTACCCGTACGGCACCGTCCGGCGTGGGCGGTGGCGCCCCGTACCGATGCCGGGTCAACCGGTCGGCGGGGCGCCGGTCGGCGTACCCGGAAAGGGTTGGGGGTGCCTCAGGTCGCTCCACCCTGGCCGGTCTCCCCGTCGGCCGGCGGGGTCGACGGCCGGGGGAACATCCTGGTCGCGGCGATGCCGGCGGTGATGCCGGAGTTCTCCAGCGCCTCGGCCAGCCGGCGGCGCAGCTCGCGGGAGACCGGGAGCTGCCCCTCGGCGGTGGTCTTGGCGACCGTCCGGATCACCGAACCGTCCACGGTGATCTGCTCGACCCCGACCACCTCGGGCGGCTCCACCAGCTCCGGCGCCAGCTCCGGGTCGACCGCGACCGAGGCGGCGGCGGTCCGTAGCACGGCGGTGGCCTCCTCGGTACGGGCGAAGCCGATCGGCATGTCCACCACGACCATCGCCCAGCCCTGGCTCTTGTTGCCGACCCGGATGATCTCGCCGTTGCGGATGTACCAGACCACCCCACGGGCGTCCCGGACGGTGGTGATCCGCAGGCCGACCGCCTCGACCACCCCGGTCGCCTCGCCGAGGTCCACCGTGTCGCCGACCCCGTACTGGTCCTCCAGCAGCATGAAGAGCCCGGCGAGCAGGTCCTTGACCAGCGTCTGTGCGCCGAACCCGAGGGCCAGGCCGGCGATGCCGGCGCTGGCCAGCAGCGGGGCGAGGTCGAAGCTGAGCTCGCTGAGGATCTGCAACACGGCGATCGCGAAGACCACCGCCGTGGTCATGCTGCGCAGCACCGAGCCGATCGCCTCGGCCCGCTGCCGGCGCCGTTCGGGTACCACCGCCTGCGGGTCGGGCGCGGCGCTGGGGATCCGTTCGCGCAGCGGCCGGAGTACCGCCGGGATCCGGCTCTCCGAGGTGCTGCGTACCAGCCGGTTGATGGTCCGGTGCAGCAGGAACCGGAGCAGGACCGCCACCAGCAGGATCAGCACGATCGTGGCCGGCTTGATCAGGAAGAGGTTGCTGCCCTCGGCGAACCACGCCGACTTGGTCACCCGGTAGACCTGGTCGCAGAGCGGGTTGTCCAGGCAGCTCGGCTTCGGGTCCGGCGTCTCGGGGGCCGGCGTCGCGGCGTGTGGCATTCCGAGTACGGCGGCGGTGATCAGCGTCGCGGGGTTCACGAATGCCTTCGTACCGTACCGACGTCCGGCGGTCTCGGCCGACCCGCCGGCACGTGGCGGACGCCGCCGTCCCCCGACCGGGTCGGGCCGGGGGTCGGGACGGAACCGGTCATCTTGCCACGGGACGTGAAAGCTTTCTGCGGGACCCCCGATTAGTACGTGCAATCGCGTCGGCTATCGGGGACTATTGGCGCACGGACGCCGGTGATCGGCCGGCGTCGGCCGTGGTCTGGGCGGTCGTCGGCGCCTGCTGCCGACCAGCACCGGGCCGGGGCCGGCACCAGGCGGGCGAGGGAGCGGACGAGAAAACAACCGAGAGGGTGAGCGCGATGCCTGACATACGACCCACGGTGGGCTCCGGAGCGTTGGTGCTCAATGCCACCTATGAGCCGCTGTGTGTCGTTTCAGTGCGTCGGGCCGCCATCCTGGTTCTCTCCGCCAAGGCCGTCTGCGTGGCCGACGGGGAGGGGATCCTGCACAGTGCCCGCAACTCCCTGCCGGTGCCGTCGGTCGTCCGGCTGACCCGGTTCGTCCGGGTGCCCTACCGGACGCACGTCGGGCTCTCCCGCCGGGCCATCTTCGCCCGGGACAACTGGCGCTGCGTCTACTGCCGGGGCCCGGCCGAGACCATCGACCACGTCTTCCCGCGCAGCCGGGGCGGCCGGCACGCCTGGGAGAACGTCGTCGCGGCCTGCGCGAAGTGCAACCACACCAAGGGCGACAAGACTCCGGCGGAGCTGGGCTGGCGGCTGCACTCGCTGCCGACCGCGCCGAAGGGCATCGCGTGGCGGGTGCTGGGGCACCGGGCCCCGGACCCGCGCTGGGCGGACTGGCTCGACCTGCGCGAGGCCGAGGCGGCCTGAGGCCAGCCAGACCCACAACGGTCTGGGCGCCGGCATCCAGCCGCGCCGCCGCCGCCCGCCGCGCCGTTCGCCACCACCACCACCACCACCACCGCCCGCCGCGCCGTTCACCCGCACCGGGAACCGCGCGGCGGTGCGCGCGGTCAGGTGTGCCGGGCCGAGACCAGGGACGCGAAGACGATGACGTTGTCGGCGTACCCGGTGGAGCCGCCCACCCAGCGCCCGCCGCAGGTGATCAGCCGCAGCGACGGCCGGCTGAAGTCGCCGTAGACCTGGTCGACCGGCAGCTCCGACTTGTTGTACCGCCTGACGGAGTTGACCTCGAAGACCGCCACCGACTCGTCTTCCCGGTCCACCTCGATCTTGGCACCGGGGCGGAGCCCGGAGAGGTCGTGGAAGACGGCCGGCCCGGTCCGGGTGTCGACGTGCCCGACGATCACCGACGGCCCGTACTGGCCCGGGGTCGGGCTCTGGCTGTACCAGCCGGCCTCGTCGCGGCGGTCCGACGCCGGCACCTCGATGGTGCCGTCCGGTGCGACCCCGACCGGATGCACCGGCGCGTCCAGATCGAGCGACCGGATGCCGATCGCGACCGGCGGGCTCGACTCCAGCACCGGGAACTTGCGCGGCGGTGCCGGGGCGCCGAACGGCAGCCCGCTGGGCAGCAGGGTGATCCCGGTGACGCTCTGCACCCCGAAGAGGGTGACGAGGATGCCGAGCAGCAGGCTGATCACCGGTACCGGCCCGGGGCGGCGGGCCCAACCGCGCCGGCCCGCCCGCCGGGGCGGTCGGGGTGGCGCGGCGGCCAGGGTGCCGGGCGGGGTGCCGTCGGCCGGATCCGGGCTGGTGATGCTGGCCGCGGTGGCCTGCCGGGCGAGCCGGGCCGTCCGGCGTCGCCACCGGTCGGTACGCGCCCACCACCGGCCCGTCCGGTCCCGCCACGTGCCACCGGCCGTGGGAGGGCGGAACATCGTCGGTCCGCGGGTCAGCTACTCGGTTCGGTACGCCGTCGCCGGCCGGCCACCCCGAACCCGATCGCGAGCACGACGATGCCGAGACCACCGACGATCATCAGCGTCCCGCCCGGGCCGCCGGCCGTACCGCCGCCACCGGTGGCCGGTCCCTGACTGCCCTGACTCATGTTCACCACGGTCAGCGTGGTGGTGGCGTTGTTGCCGTTCTGCTGGCAGGCCAGGTTGACCGCGTACGCCCCGGGAGCCTTGCTGCCCGGGATCGTCACCGACCCGGTCAGGAAGCCGTTGTCGGGGCGTACGATCACCCGGCCGAAGGCGTCCGAGTGCACCGTGGCCTGCTGGTTGTTCGCGCCGTCGCAGCTCGCCCGGATGTTGACCCGGGTACCCGCCTGGGCGGTGTTCGGGGTCACCTCGACGAAGGTGTTCGGTCCGGCCCGTACCGCGCCCGCGTTCCCGAGCAGCGGCCCGGGGACCAGCGTGGCGACGGTGACACCGGCGGCGATCGTACGGCCGACGACCTTGGCAGTGAGCATGATGTCCCTCCCCGGCGGTGCATCCCCTCGGCCGGGCACCCGTCGCATCGCCGCACGGGTCGGGTGCGCGACCGTCGTCGGGGGACGTGTTCCCACCGGTCCGGCGCACACACGCCTCCGGCGGGCCGACAACCGGACGATTGCCCTGGTCAGGCGCCTGAGGTGGGTGGGATGGGCAGCACCGGGTGCCAGTCCAGCGGGCTGGAGAGCACCATCGTGCTCGACGGCTGCCCGTACGGGGCGAGACGGTCGATGACCTGCTCGAACGCCTCGATCGACCCGGCCGCGACCTTCAGCATCGAGCAGGCGTCCCCGGTGATCCGGTGGATCTCCAGGATTTCCGGCCAGCTCGGCACGTCCGGGTCCCGAAGGATGCAGCGCGCCCCGTAACAGGACATCCGGATCATCGCCACCACGTTCCGGCCGGCCCGGGCCAGGTCGACGTGTGCGTGGTACCCGGTCACCACGCCGGACTCCTCCAGCCGGCGGACCCGTTCGGCGACGGCCGGCGGGGAGAGGTGCACCCGGCGGGAGAGTTCGCTGAACGAGAGCCGGGCATCGGCCTGGAGTTCCCGGAGCAGTGCCCAGTCCATGTCGTCCACCGCTGCCTCACTCTCCGTGACGTAATCGTGAACCTCGGATCGACCTTCCGAACGTTAAGCCAATTCAACACCGAACCGTAGAACCGTCGAATCCCGGCCGGCAGCGCCGTTGGTCCGGCATTCCGTCCGGCGCCGGACGGGAGAGATCATGACCCTAGTGCGTAACGGAACGGAGGCGGCAGTGGAGAGCGGAACGGAGGCGACGGTGGAGAGCATCCAACGGCAGCGGCGACCCGGTCGACCCCGGGTACGCCCGGTGAACGCCGCCCAGCGGGCCGCCCGGGCGGCGGCCAACGGTGGCGAGCCGACCCTGGAACCGGCCGGGCGGACGCCGTACGACGCGTACGTGCACGCGAGCACCCTGCACCGCCTCCAGCAGCCGCTGAGCCAGGATCCGGGCGAGATGTCGTTCCTGATGGTCAGCCAGATCATGGAGCTGTACTTCGGGCTGACCTGCTTCGAACTGCGCGAGGCGCGGCAGCGGCTGCGCGTCGACGACCTGTGGGGGGCGCTCGCCCCGCTGCACCGGGCGGCGCTGCACCTGGAGGGGCTCAACGCGGCCTGGCGGGGACTGCGCTGGATGACCCCGGCGGACTTCAACCGGTTCCGCAACCTGCTCGGCGAGGGCTCCGGATTCCAGTCCGCGATGTACCGGCAGTTGGAGTTCCTGCTCGGGCTGAAGACCGCCACCCTGGTCCGGCCCTTCCACCGGCAGCCGGAGGTCTACGCCGAACTGGTGGAGACGCTCCGGGCGCCGAGCCTCTGGGACGAGGTGACCGCCCTGCTGGCCCGTCGCGGCTTCCCGCTGCCGGAGACGCTGCTGCACCGGGACTTCTCCGGCGACGCCGAACCGAGCGCCGAGCTGACCGCCGCCTGGGTGGAGATCTACGCCGACACCGGACCCGACAACCAGTTGCGACAGCTCGGCGAGACCCTGGTGGAGATCGCCGAGCAGTTCGACGACTGGCGCCACCAGCACCTCAAGGCGGTACGCCGGACCATGGGCGCCAAGGTCGGCACCGGCGGGTCGGCCGGCGCGGCCTGGCTGCGCCGGAGCATGGCCCGGGAGGTCTTCCCCGAGCTGTGGGCCGCCCGGACCGACATGTAGCGCGGGCGGCTACCGTTCCGTGCCGAAGGCGAGCGACAGAGGAGTGACGAGCGGATGACCACCCCGGAGCAGGAGGAGGCGGCCCGGCGCCGCGACGAGGCCGACCCCGGGCACCGGCACCTCTTCCACGTGCCCCCGGCCGAGGGCGGCCGGTACCCCGAGGCCGCCTACCTGGTCGGCAACTCGCTCGGGCTGCAACCCCGGGCCGCCCGGGCCGACATCGACGCCGAACTGGAGACCTGGGCCAGGCTCGGCGTCTCGGGTCACTTCTCCGGCGACCGGCCGTGGGTGCCGTCGTACCGCTCACTCACCGGGCCGAGCGCCTCGCTGGTCGGCGCGCTGCCGGCCGAGACCGTGGTGATGAACTCGCTGACGGTCAACCTGCACCTGCTGATGGTCTCGTTCTACCGGCCGACCGCCGGCCGCGACCGGATCCTGATCGAGGACGGCGCCTTCCCCTCCGACAGCTACGCGGTGCGCAGCCAGGCCCGGCACCACGGACTGGATCCGGACGAGACCGTCGTCCGGCTGCGCCCCCGTCCCGGCGAGGAGACCCTGCGCACCGAGGATGTCGTCGACTACCTCGACCGGGAGGGGCAGCGGGTGGCGCTGGTCCTGCTCGGCGGGGTCAACTACCTCACCGGCGAGCTGATGGACATCCCGGAGATCACCCGGGCGGGGCACCGGGCCGGCGCCATGGTCGGCTGGGACCTCGCGCACGCGGTCGGCAACGTACCGCTGGCGCTGCACGACTGGGACGTGGACTTCGCCGCCTGGTGCACCTACAAGTACCTGAACTCCGGGCCGGGGGCGTTGGCCGGGGCGTTCGTGCACGAACGGCACCTCGGCGACCCGGCGATCGACCGGTTCGAGGGCTGGTGGGGCACTGACGAGGCGACCCGGTTCGAGATGGCACCGGTCTCCCGGCCACCGGCCACCGTGGAGGCGTGGCTGATCTCCAATCCACCGGTACTCGCGATGGCGCCGATGCGCAGCGCCCTGGCCATCTTCCAGCAGGTCGGGATGCCCGCGCTGCGGGCCCGCAGCGAGCGGTTGACCGGCTATCTCGAAGGACTGCTCGACCAGATCACCCCCGACCGGCCCCTCACCGTGCTCACCCCGCGCGACCCGGCCCGGCGCGGCTGCCAGCTCTCCGTCCGGATCGGCCAGGGCGGGGCCGCCGCGCTGACCGAGCGGCTCTCCAAGGAGTACGGCGTGGTCGTCGACGACCGGGAGCCGGACGTGATCCGGTTCGCCCCGGTCCCGCTCTACTCGACGTACCACGACTGCTGGCGGGCGGCCGAGGCGCTGGCCCGGCTCGTCGACGGGGCCTGATCCGAGCGCCGCGCGGGCCGGATCGGCACCCCGAGATCTGGTGGGCGGCGGTTTCCGATACCGTGAACGGCGACCGGGTCGGTCGGGTGGACACCTTCGCCACCTGCTCCGACCGGCACGATGATCCCGTTTTCGCCTGGGGGCGTTGAGGTTGTCTGTTTCCGACACGTTGCTGGTCTTCGTTGCCATCCCGGCCGCCGCGGTGCTCGTGATCACCGTGCTGGCCCGGGCCGGCAAGAGCGGCCGTAACGCCCGGCGTTACCGCCCGGGGCGGCCCTTCGAGTTCACTCCGGTCTGGTTCCTCTCCTCGCCCGAGCACCTGACCGAGTCCGCCCGGAACGCGCTGCCGGCCGGCGCCGAGGCCCGGGCCCTGAGCAGCGGCGAGATCGAGACCATCAGCGCGCCGAAGCGCGCCGGCGTGACAGGGGGCGCAAGTGACCGCTGGTAAGAGCGTGGCGACGGCCGAACGGCCCGAGGCCGAGGTCGGACCGAGCGCCACCACCCGGCCGGACGTGCTCGACGGGCCGTTCACCACCCGCCAGCTCCTCCGGATCGACGAGGCGCTGCGGATCGCCGACGAGTCGACCGGGCTGGTCTTCACCGTCTACGTCGGTCCGCTGACCGAACCGGTACGCGAGCACGCGCAGCGGCTGCACCTGGAGCTGGTCGACCCGGCCCGCGCCGTACTCGTCGCCCTCTCGCCGAACCAGCGGGTGCTGGAGATCGTCACCGGCTCCGAGGCACGCAAGCGGATCCCGGACCGGGACGCCAAGCTGGCCGCGCTCTCCATGGTGGCCGCCTTCGGCGGCGGCGACCTGACCGGCGGCATCGTCAGCGGGCTGGACCAGCTCGCCACCCGGGCCGGCCGCGCCGCCTGACCCGGCGCCCGTCCGGCCGGTTCCGCGCTCGTCCCGGATTTCTCCGACCGCCCCGCCAACGGTCGGGCGGTCGGTCAGGACAGCCAGGTGCCCGGGGCGACCCGCACCGGAAACGGCACCTCGACCAGCTCGGTGCCGGTCGACGGGACCGAGCGGAGCAGCTCGTAGTGGCCGGCGGGGGCACGCAGATAGAGATGGGCGATCGGGCCCCGCTCGGCGCGTTCGATCCGCCAGTACGACTCGATACCGGCCTCGGCGTACAGGCCCAGCTTGGTGAACCGGTCGTGCCGCCGGCTGCTCGGCGACTCCACCTCGACCACCAGCGCCACGTCTGCCGGATCGGCCCACATGGCGTCCGGCGGGGCGCTCGGTCGCAGCACCGTGACGTCCGGGATCGCGTTGCCCCCCGGTACCCGGAGGCCAATCTCGCGGATCACCCGCCACTTCGGTGGGGTAGCGGCGCGTAGGGCGGCGCGGATCTCGTCGGCCAGCTCGTGGTGCTGGAAGTCGGCCGGAGGGGTCGCGTGGAGGCTCCCGTCGATGATCTCGTAGCGGTGCCCGTCCGCAGGCAGGGTGCGCAGATCGTCCTCGGTCCACCCCTGCTCGGGCGGATGCCACTCGTAGCGCGGTTGGGCCATCGAATCCACCTCCATCGGGAAGCCTAACGGCCCGGGCCGGCCGGCGGCCGCCCCCGCACCGCCCCGACCTGGGGTGGCGGTCGGAACGGGACGCACCTGGTGGCCGTACCCGAATCGCTTCCGGGCGCGACGACGGCGCCGGGCGTCGGATCGGATCCGGCGCCCGGCGGCGGTCAGTTCGGCGGCGAGGTCAGGCCGGTGACGCGGCGTCCTTGGCCCGGGCCCTGACCGCCCGGACCACCCCGTCGCGGCCCTCGGCGACCAGCCGGCGCAGCGGCGCCGGATGACCCGACTCGGCCAGCCAGGCGTCGGTCATCCGGATGGTCTCCTCGCCGATCTGGTACGCCGGGTAGGCCAGCATCACGAACTCCTGCGCCGGCTCGCTGTCGCGGTTCTTCCAGATCTGGCCGACGACCTGGAAGAACCGCTCGGCGTACGGCGCGGTCAGCTCGACCTGCGCCGGGTGCTGGAAACCCTGGAGCAGCGCCCGGTGCCGCCAGTTCGGCAGCGCCTCGTCCCCGGTCAGGGTGCGCCACACCGTCTCCTTGTTCTCGGCGGTGGGCAGCAGCGCGTGCGCGAGCGCCGCCTCCCGCTCACCGCTCGACGTGCGGTCGGCGGCCAGCTCGGCGTCGACCTCGGCCCGTCCCGCCGCACCACCCGCGACCAGGGCGCGCAACACCGTCCAGCGCAGTTCGGTGTCGATGGTCAGGCCGGCCGGCACTCCGGTACCGTCCAGCCAGCCCCGGAGTACGGCCAGCTCCTCGTCGCTGCGGGCCGCCGAGGCGTAGGTGCGGGCCCAGGCCAGTTGCAGGCCGCTGCCCGGCTCGGCGGCGCCGAGCGCGCTCGCCGCGGTACGGGCGAACTCCGCCCAGCCGGTCGGCGCCCACTGCAGAGCGGCGTACGAGGTGAGCGTGGCGGCGACCTGCCGCAGCGTCGCGGTGACCAGGTTGATGTCGGTCTCGGCGGGCAGCCCGGCCAGCGCCAGCGCCACGTAGTCCCGGGCGGCCAGTTCGGCGTCCCGGACCATGTCCCAGGCGGCGGCCCAGCACAGGCCCCGGGCCAGCGACGACTCGAACGCGGCGATGTGCCGCACCACCGTCGCCATGGACCGCTCGTCGAGCCGCAGCTTGGCGTAGGTCAGGTCGTCGTCGTTGAGCAGCAGCACGTCCGGCGCGGCGACGCCGATGAGCTGGGGCAGCTCGGTGCGCTCGCCGACCACGTCGACCTCGATCCGGTCCCGCCGGACCAGCCGGTCGCCCCGCAGGTCGTAGAGGCCCACCCCGATCCGGTGCGTACGCAGCGTCGGGTGCTCGCTCGGCGCCTCCTGCCGGACCACCACCGACTCGTACGTCCCGTCCGGGCCGATCGACACCTCCGGGCGGAGCGTGTTGACCTGCGAGGTCTCCAGCCACTCGGCGGCGAACTTGCGCAGTTCCCGGCCGGAGGCCGCCTCCAGTTCGGTGAGCAGGTCGTCGAAGGTGGCGTTGCTCCAGGCGTACTTGCCGAAGTAGCTGCGCAGACCCTCCAGGAACGGCGCCTCCCCGACGTACGCGACGAGCTGCTTGAGCACGCTGGCGCCCTTGGCGTACGTGATGCCGTCGAAGTTGACCTCGACGGCCTCCAGGTCCGGCATCTCGCAGTAGACCGGGTGGGTGGAGGAGAGCTGGTCCTGCCGGTAGCCCCAGTTCTTCCGGATGGAGAGGAAGGTCGTCCAGGCGTCGGAGAACCGGGTGGCGTTGGTGTTGGCCCAGTGGCTGGCCCACTCGGCGAACGACTCGTTCAACCACAGGTCGTTCCACCAGCGCATGGTGACCAGGTCGCCGAACCACATGTGGGCCAGCTCGTGCAGGATCGTGTTGGCCCGCTGCTCGTACTCGAAGTCGGTCTCTTGCGAGCGGAACAGGTAGTGCGCCTCGGCGTGCGTGACGCAGCCGAAGTTCTCCATCGCGCCCGCGTTGAAGTCCGGCACCCACACCTGATCGTACTTCGGCAGCGGATAGCGGACGCCGAACTGCTGGTGGAAGAAGTCGAAGCCCTGGACGGTGATCAGGTTCAGGTCCGCCGAGTCGAGGTGCGGCGCCATGCTGGTCCGGCAGAAGTAGCCGAGGTCGAGACCGTCGTGCGTGTACCGCACCTCGTGGTAGGGACCGGCGCAGAGCGCGGTGATGTAGGTGCTCATCCGGACCGACTCGGCGAAGTGGACCGTCTTGGTGTCGTCGCCGGCCGGCTCCTCGCCGCTGACCGGCATGTTCGAGATGACCCGCCAGTGCGCCGGCACGGTCGCGTGCCAGGTGAAGACGCTCTTCAGGTCCGGCTGGTCGAAGCAGGCGAAGACCCGCTGCGCGTCGGCGGTCTCGAACTGGCTGTAGAGATAGGTCTCGCCGTCCACCGGGTCGACGCTGCGGTGCAGCCCCTGACCGCTGGAGGAGTAGAGGAAGTCGGCATCCACGACCAGGGTGTTCTCGGCGGCCAGACCGGTGAGGGTGAGGCCGTCCTCGGCCGACCAGCCGGAGAGGTCGACCGGGGTGCCGTTCAGCGTCGCGGAGCGTACCGAGTCGGCGGCCACCTCGATGAAGGTGCTGGCACCCGGCTCGGCGCACCGGAACCGGACCTCGGTCGTCGAACGGAAGGTGCGGCCGTCCGCGCCCAGCCCGGCGGACGACAGGTCCAGGCGGATGTCATAGCCGGTGACGTCGAGCAGACGACCCCGATCCGTCGCCTCGACCTGGGTCAGGTTACGCACTCCTGGCACGTGAATCTCCATCCGGTCTTCCCGCTGGCTGTCCCCGTTGACAGCACCGAGCCATCCCCACGGCTCGACGTCGAGTGTTTCATGCCGGCGGGAATGGCACTGGTGCTCCATGTCACGGTCTCATCCCGCTGTCGGTGCGGGGTACACGGGTGAAGATTTGTAACGGTGCCGCCGATTTCGGCCGCCCCCGACGACGAAGGGAGTCGCGCCGTGTCCGAGCGCGCGTCCGTTGACATGTTCTTCGACCCGATCTGCCCCTGGGCCTGGATCACCTCCCGCTGGCTGTTGGAGGTGGAGCAGGTCCGCGCCGTCGACATCCGGTTCCGGGTGATGAGCCTCGCGGTGCTCAACGAGGGCCGGGATGACCTTCCCGAGCAGTACCGGGAGGGGCTGAGGACCGCCTGGGGGCCGGTGCGGATCTGCATCGCGGTCGAGCAGCGGCACGGCTCCGAGGCGGTCGGCAAGCTCTACACCGCGCTCGGCAACCGGATCCACCTGGCCAAGGAGGAGCGGGGCCCGGAGCTGTACCGGGCGGCGCTGGCCGACGTCGGGCTGGACCCGGCGCTGGCCGAGGCCGCCGACTCCACCGAGTACGACGAGGCGCTGCGGGCCAGCCACAACGCCGGGATGAAGCCGGTCGGCCAGGACGTCGGCACCCCGGTGGTCCACGCTCCCGGCCCGGTGCCGGGGGAGACCGTCGCGTTCTTCGGTCCGGTGATCACCCCGGCTCCGAAGGGCGAGGCGGCCGGCCGGCTCTGGGACGGCGTACTCCTGGTCGCCGGCACGCCCGGCTTCTACGAGTTGAAGCGGACCCGTACCGAGGCGCCGAGCTTCGACTGAGCGCACCGCCGGGCGGTTCGGCCGGTACCCCACCGGTCCGGGCCGCCCACGGGGTGGAAACGGCCGGGGTATCCGTACGCCGGCTCCGGCACCGCCGGTAGCGTTCCGGCACATGACGGTCGTGCATCCGATCAGCCGCGCCTGGGTCACCACTGGCGGCACCGGCGCCCAGAACTACGACGAGTTCGCCGACGACGCCGAGATCACGGCGATCATCCGGGACAACCCAGCCAGCGCACTCGCGATCGAGATGCCGCACCGGGCGCCGGAGAGCGTCGGGCGGTCCTTCACCGAGGCGCTGCCGGACGCGGTCGCCCGGCTGGCGCAGGCGCGGGCGGACGGCAGCTACACCCCGGCCGAGCAGGTCGTGGTCCTCTACCGGATCACCGCGCCGGGCGAGGAGCCCGGTTACGGGATGTTCGCCATGGTCGACACCGACCAGATCTCCACCAGTGCGGACGAGCCCGGGCTGGTGATCCGCAACGAGGACGTCTTCATCGCCAAGGTGCGGGAGCGGGTGGCGCTCGCCGAGGCGACCGGTCATCTCCTCTCGCCGGTGCTGCTGCTCCAGACCGGCAACCGGGCCGGCGGCGACCCCGGCGCGAGCGACAGCGGTAGCGGCGCCAGCGATGGCGGCGGTGCGAGCGGTGGCGGCGGTGCGAGCGGTGGCGGCGCTGCGAGCGGCGGTGGCGGTGCGCGGCCGAATGCCGGCGAGGCGCTGCACCGGGCGCTGGCCGAGGCCACCGACGCCGCCGGCCCGCCGGCCGCGACCGACACCGACCAGGCGGGACGGACCCACGCCATCTGGCTGGAGGGGCCGGGGCCCCGCCAGGACGAGCTGCTGGCGCTGGCCGGTGCCGGAGAACTCGTCGTCGCCGACGGCAACCACCGCAGCCTGGCCGCGCAGATCGGCGAGCTGCCCCGGTTCCTCGCGGTGGTCACCACACCCGGCTCGGTGGCGATCCAGCCGTACAACCGGCTGGTCAGCGAGCTGACCAGCACCCCGGACGAGCTGCTCGACCGGCTGCGCGCGGCCGGCGCCCGGGTCGAGCAGGTGGCGGGTCCGGCGGCGGTACCGGACTCCGGCGGCACGATCCAGCTCTACGCGGCCGGCACGACCTACGCCGTCACCCTCCCCTCGGGCCCGGGCGGCGGGGTGGAGAACCTGGACCATGCGCTCGTCGAGCGGGTGCTGCTGCGGGACGCGCTCGGGCTCGACCCCGGCGACAAGCGGATCACGTACGTCGGTGGGGACTACCCGGCGCGGTGGCTGGTCGGCGAGGTCGACGCCGGCCGGGCGGAGCTGGCGATCCTGATCGCCCCGGTGACCGTGCAGGACTTCGTCGCGGTGAACCTGGCCCGGCAGAAGATGCCCCGCAAGAGCACCTGGTTCACCCCGAAGGCTCGGGCCGGCCTGGTCCTGGCCGAGCTGGGCCGGGACACGGCGGAGACGCCGCGCGACTGACCCTGCCGCGGACTGGCGGTACCCCGCCGTACGGTGCCGGGCGCTCGGCGATGTTCCGGGTGGCCCGGCCGGGTCCGTGGGCGGGGTCGGGTTGTGATCTGTCCGGCTGTCGCCGTGCCTGCCGGCGGGTGCCGGTGGCGGGCTGACAGACTGCGCGGTATGCGCGTCTATCTGGGATCCGACCATGCCGGCTACGAACTGAAGGTGCACCTGGCCAACCACCTGGCCAAGCAGGGCTACGAACTGGTGGACGTCGGGCCGTTCCTCTTCGACCCGGACGACGACTACCCGGTCTTCTGCCTGCACTGCGGGGCGCGGGTGGTGGCCGACCCGGGCAGCCTGGGCGTGGTGATCGGCGGCTCGGGCAACGGCGAGCAGATCGCCGCCAACAAGGTGGCCGGGGTGCGCGCCGCGCTCGCCTGGAACGTCGAGACCGCCCAGCTCGCCCGGGAACACAACGACGCGAACGTGGTCGCGGTCGGCGCCCGCCAGCACACCCTCGACGAGGCGACGGCGATCGTGGAGGCCTTCCTCAGCACGCCGTTCTCCGGCAACGAGCGGCACGCGCGGCGGATCGGACAGGTCGCCGAGTACGAGCGCTCCGGCGCGCTGCCGGCACTGCCGGCGTCGTAGCCGGACGGGCCGCCCGCCCCGCTGGTCGGTGGCGGGCGCTCAGCGACCGCCGCGCGGCAGCTCGTCCCGGGGTACCCAGTTGCGCCGGACCAGTACCAGACGTTCGGCCGCCTTCGCGAGGTCGGCCTCGGTCGGCCGGGCCGCGTCCCGGGCGCGCATCGCGGCCGCGACACTCACCTGGGAGGCGCCCGAGCCGATCAGCCCGCGCAGGCCGCGTTCCGCGTCCCGGTCGTCCCCGGCGCCCGGCCCGGTGCCCGGGTCACCGCCGCGACGCCCCTGTTCGGGTGTGCCGCCGCTGCCGCTCGACGGGTCGTGCCGCAGCCTCCGCCGTCGACGCTCCGGCTCGGTCATGTCGCCTCCTCGCTCCGCCCGTCGGCGTCATGACCGGCAGACCGGAGCTGGCAGGTGCCCTCGCTCCGCCCGGTCATGCTGCCGACCCTACCGGCCGGTGGCGTGCCGGTCCCGGCTCAGCAGCTCCCCGGACCGGCGGGTGCCCGGTGCCCGCCGAACGCGGCGGAGGTCCGGGCCGGGAGGTCGAACGACGTGGAGGTCATCGTCCCGGTCCGGTCGATCGGCTTCCGGTCCGGTCGATCGGCTTCCGGTCCGGTCGATCGGCTTCCGGTCCGGTCGATCGACGGCGGCTCGGCGCGGGCTTGGCCGGCTGGCTACCCTCGGAACTGGAGCGGGTTCCGGGCCCGAGCCGATGGGGAGGACGGGACAGATGGCAGACCAGACGCAGCCGTGGGCCGAGCGGACCGTCGAGATGCCGCCCGGTGCCGAGGGACCGGGGATGCCGCCGGGTCCCGAGGGCTTCCGGCGGGGTGTGGCGCAGGTCGGGGTGCCTCGGCCGCGTACCGAGCCGGAGGCGCCGCACGAGCCGACCGGTACGGGGTGGCCGGTGGTGGAGCAGGAGCGGGAGCAGCTTCCGCCGGGCTACCACTGGCGGCAGCTGCGCATCGGGCGGCACTGGAGCATGCTGGGCGGCCTCTTCGCCTTCGTCTGCTGGGGGATCTGGGCGATCTCGGCCCGGGGTGACCTGACCAGTCCGGTGGTCACCTTCGTGCTGACCCTCTTCGTCGCGGTCGGCCTCTTCGCGCTGGCCCGGCTCGTCGGCCGGGTCGTCTGGGAGCGTCAGCTCGGCAAGATCCGCCGTAGTGCCCGGGGCGCGCACCTGGTCACCGGGATCTTCCTGGCCGGGGTCGGGGTGGCGTACCTGCGCCAGACCGAGTGGGTGGTCGACCTGTGGAACTGGGTGGCGGGGCTCTGACCCTCCGGTACGCGAACCGGTTGACCGGTAGATCCGGACAGGTGTTGATCGAAGTGACAAATCACAATTTGGTCACTCGCTAGTTACTGAACGCGTGGCGCCCGATTACTCGGCGCTACTATTCGGTCTCCGTCCTCCCCCGGAGGTTTCCACGGTGACCCTGCTCAGCGTGATAGTCCCGGTCTACCAGGTGCGGGCGTACCTGGCCGACTGCCTGGACTCCATCCTCGACACGTCCTTCCGCGACCTCGAACTGGTGGCGGTGGACGACGGATCCCGCGACGGCAGCGGGGCGATCCTGGCCCGGTACGCCGAACGCGACTCCCGGCTGGTGGTGGTCACCCTCGACCGCAACCAGGGGCTCGGGGCGGCCCGCAACACCGGCCTGTCCCGGGCCACCGGCGAGTACGTGTGGTTCGTCGACGGCGACGACTGGCTGCCCGAGGGGAGCCTCACCGCCGTCGCCGAGCGGTTGACCCGGACCCGGCCCGACCTGCTGGTCACCGCGTACACCCGGTACTACCCGAACGGCGGGACCCGGCACCTGTCGCTCTCCCAGGTCGGTGCCGGAGGCCCGGGGCCGGATACCTTCACCCTCCGGCAGCGGCCGGCCCTGCTGTCGGTGCTGCACATCACCTGCAACAAGGTGATCCGGCGCCGGTTCCTCCTCGACCTCGGCCTGACCTTCGGACCCGGCTGGTACGAGGACGTCTCGTTCAGCTTTCCGCTGATGCTCGCCGCGCAGCGGATCGCCCTGCTGGACCGCTGCTGTTACGCGTACCGGCAGCGTCCCGAGGGTGCGATCACCGCGACGGTCAGCGACCGGCACTTCGAGGTCTTCGCGCACTGGGACCGGGTGCTGTCCGGGCTGGACGCGGACCCGGCGGTGCCGGCCGAACTGCGTCACCTGATCTTCCAGCGGATGATCTGGCACCTCTTGCAGGTGCTCGGCCATCCCCGACGGGTGCCGCCCGCGCGCCGCCGCGAGTTCTTCGCCGAGATCGTCACCCGGTACCGGGCGCACCTGCCACCCGCCGGCTACCAGCCGCCGGGCGGCGCCGTCGGGCTCAAGCACCGGCTGGTCGGTCGCGGAGCGTACGGGCTCTTCGCCGCGCTCCAGGCCGCGCGGCGGGCGCACGTCGGCGTGGTAACCCGGGTCCGGCACCCGCTGGGGTCGCGGCCGACGGCCGACGCCGCCGGGTCGGCACCGGTGGCCGCCGTGCCCGGCAGCCGGGTCGAGGCGGTACCCGGGGAGCTGACCGACCGGGTGAGTTGACCGACTGGTTGAGTTGACCGACCGGGTGGGCTGAGCCCGCCGGGCAGTGGGCACCGGCACACCCCGGGCGAACCGCTGGTTGAGCCTGATCCCCGCGCTCTTGGCGCCGGGCGGCCGGATCAGCCGTGTTCGCCGAGCGGGCCGACCCGCCAGCCCCGGCGGAGGCACTCCTCCAGCAGGTGGGGCAGGGCGGCGAGGCTGGCCCGCCAGGCACCCGGCGCGGAGGTGCAGTCGGAGTCGTGCAGCAGCACGGTGCCGCCGCCGGCCAGCCCGTCGCGCAGCGTGTCGAGTACCGAGGAGGGGGTCGCCGACCGGGTCCAGTCCCGCCCCCAGCAGGTCCAGAGCACCGGGGTCAGGTCCAGCCGGCGCGCGGCGATCAGGGCGGCGCCGCTGAACACCCCGTACGGCGGGCGGAAGAACCGGGGTACCCGTCCGGTCACCGCCCCGATCAGTTCCCGGGTCCGGGCCAGGTCGCGGTAGGTGGCGTGCGGCCCCCGGAGCAGCAGGTTCTGGTGCGCCCAGCCGTGCACCGCGACCTCGTGCCCGGCGGCGACGAGATCCAGCCCGAGTTCCGGCGTGCGGGCCAGCATCGAGCCGAGCAGGAAGAACGTCGCCCGGGTCCGGTGTGCGGCGAGGGTCTCGACGAAGAGCGGGGTGGAGGCCGGGTCGGGGCCGTCGTCGAAGGTGAGCGCGACGTGCCCCGGCGAGCCGCGTCCGCTCAGCCGGGGAAAGAACCGCAGCCGTACCCGGGGCAGTACCGTCACGGCCGGCACCACCTGGACGGCCAACGCGGCACCGACGGCCGCCGCCGGTACCGCGCCGCCGCGCACTTGTTCCTCCGCCCGCCGCACCATCACCCGCCGCACCCATCGCGGACGCCCGCCGCACCGTCACCCGCCGCACCGTCGTCCGCCGCACCCCTCGACGACGCCCGCCGCGTCGCGGACGCGGTTACCCGCCCGGCCGGGGTTCATCCTCACCCGGACGGGTGGCCCGGCCGGTCACTCCGACTGCCCGCCTCCTGCCCGGCTCCGCCTCTCCGCCTCTCCAGAGCCCCCGTCCGCACGTGCCGTTGCGGCCCGGCGTGCCGTGGCGGCCCGGCGACGGAGGGCGTCCGGGAGTTTGTCGGGGCGTCGGCCGGGTAGCCGGCGCGCGGCGACCGGGGAGGTTCGGGACGGGGGAGCGGATGCGGCGGCGACCTGCGGCGCGGGTGGCGGTGGTCACCGGAGCGAGTGCCGGGGTGGGCCGGGCAACGGCACGGCTGCTGGCCAGCCGGGGGATGCGGCTCGCCCTGCTGGCCCGGGGCGACACCGGCCTGCGGGGCGCCGCCGAGGACGTCCGGGCGGCCGGCGGCGTGGCGCTGCCGATCGAGACCGACGTGGCGGACTACCGCCAGGTGGAGGCGGCGGCGGAGCGGGCGACCAGCGAACTCGGGCCCATCGACCTCTGGGTCAACAACGCCATCGTCTCGGTCTTCGCGCCCTTCAAGGAGATCGGACCGGAGGAGTTCCGGCGGGTGACCGAGGTCTGCTATCTCGGGTACGTCCACGGCACCCGGGCCGCCCTCGACCGGATGCTGGCGCGCGGCAGCGGCACGATCGTGCAGGTCGGGTCGGCACTGGCCTACCGGTCGATCCCGCTCCAGTCCGCGTACTGCGGCGCGAAGCACGCCATCGCGGGCTTCACCGAGTCGCTGCGCTGCGAACTGCTGCACGACCGGAGCCCGGTCCGGCTCACCATGGTGCACCTGCCGGCGGTGAACACCCCGCAGTTCGACTGGGTACTGTCCCGGCTGCGCAACCGCGCCCAGCCGGTGCCACCGATCTACCAGCCCGAACTGGCGGCCCGGGCCATCGTGCACGCGGCCGACCGGCCGGGCCGGCGGGAGTACTGGGTCGGTGCCTCGACGGTCGGCACCATCCTCGGCAACCGGCTGGTGCCCGGCCTGCTCGACCGGTACCTGGCCCGGACGGGGTACTCCGGCCAGCAGACGGAGCAGCCGGCCGAGCGGGGTCGACCGGCGAACCTGTGGCACCCGGTCGACGACGGCACCGGGGTGGACCGGGGCGCGCACGGCTCGTTCGACACGCCGTACCGGACACGGAGTCCGCAACTCTGGCTGTCCCAGCACCGGGGCGCGGTGACAGCGGGTCTGCTCTCGGCCGGTACGGTGGCCGGTGTGCTGTTCGGCACAACGCCCTGGCGCCGACGGTGACCGGGGAATCACGCCACCGACCAACCTGGACACGTTTCCGCACGTCAGGCGGTTGATAACGCGCTTGGTAAATAGCCGACAGCAGCTAGTCGATAATGGCGGACAAAGCATGACCTTCGATGCGTCCGACGCGCCGTGATTACTGATAGTCGTTGTCCGGCAACGCTTTTACCCGCGAACGGGGCTTGCCATTCCGGAAGTGAAACCGGGTATGCTGTCTGCCGTTCATAGCCGCCGGATACCGCGTGGTGCCGGCGCTGATCGCCGCCTAATCGCCACCCGGCGAGCCGGGGACCCACGCACCCCTGGGGTGAATCCGCGCAAGCGGTAGGGACCACTTCCATCCCGAACCCGTCAGCTAACCCGGTCGGCGGCCGACGGAAGGGATACATGTGAGGGCACCCCTACGCCGAAGGCTGGCGACTGCCCTGGCACTGCTCACCGCCGCAGCTCTGGTCGTGGTCCCGTCGGAGGCGTCGGCGGCGCCCGCGCCGAAACCGGCCCCCCAGGAGGAGGCCGACTCGCCGGTGCTCGGAGACGTGCTCGCCAGCGCCGGCAAGCGGCTCGCCGAGGCGAAGGCCGAGCGCAGCAAGTCCCAGCGGCGGCAGCAGCAGCTCGGCAACCAGTTGAAGCAGGCGGAGGCCAGGCTGGCGGCGCTCACGCCGGAGGCGAGCCAGATCGCGGCCGAGTCCTACCGCAGCGGCAAGCTCAGCGCCATCTCGATGCTGTTGAGCAACAACTCGTCCGACTCCTCGTCGAACTCGTTCATCGAGCGGGCCTCGGCGCTCAACGAGCTGAACCTGTTCAACAACAGCAAGCTCCGGGCGCTCAACGAGGCGCGCAACGAGGTCGGCGCGGCCAAGAAGGCGATCGACGAGGAGGTCGCCAAGCAGGCCGCGCAAGAGAAGATCATCCAGAAGCAGCAGTCGGACGCGAAGAAGGCGCTCGCCCTGGTGGGCGGCAACTCGCGCCCCGACAAGGGGCTGGTGGCGGCCACCTCGCCGGTCGCCCGGCCGGGGCCGGGGATGGCGGACGGCTTCCCCGGGCTGCCGTGCAACAAGAAGGACCCGACCACCAGCGGCTGCATCACCGCCCGGACGCTCCACATGTACAACGAGGTGCGTCGGGCGGGCTTCAAGAGGTTCGTCGGCTGCTTCCGGCCCGGTGGGCCGTTCGAGCATCCGAAGGGCCGGGCCTGTGACTGGTCGCTGCGCAACTCCGGGTTCAGCCGGGCTGCCAACGACGACCAGATGAAGTACGGCAACGACCTGGCCGCGTTCCTGATCCGCAACGCGGACCGGCTCGGCATCCTCTACGTGATCTGGTACAAGGAGATCTGGTTCCCGGACGAGGGCTGGAGTTCCTACAGCGGTCCGAGTGACCACACCGACCACGTGCACGTCTCGATGCTGTAGCCCGAGCCAACGCCACCGCCCCGTCACCTGTCCGCTCAGGTGACGGGGCGGTGGTGTTGTGCGGACAGGTCGCCGGTCGACTGGCATCATCGGCGGATGGCCACCATCGAAGTCGTGCTGGGCGACATCACCCGGGAGCACGTGGACGCGATCGTCACCGCCGCCAACGAGTCGTTGCTGGGTGGCGGCGGTGTGGACGGTGCCATCCACCGGGCGGCCGGTCCGCGGCTCGCCGAGGCGGGCGGGGCGATCGCCCCCTGCCCAGCCGGCGAGGCGGTGGCGACCCCGGCGTTCGACCTCGACCCGCCGGTCCGGCATGTCATCCACACCGTCGGCCCGGTCTGGGAGGGCGGCGGGTACGGCGAAGCCGAGCTGCTCGCCTCCTGCTACCGCCGCTGCCTGGCGGTCGCCGACGAGGTGGGCGCGCGCAGCGTCGCCTTTCCGGCCATCGCCACCGGGGTCTACGGGTTTCCGGCCGACCGGGCGGCGCGGATAGCGGTGCAGACGCTCCGCTCCACTCCGTCGGCGGTCGAGTCGATCCGACTGGTCGCCTTCGACGAGAAGACCCGGGGCCTGATCCAGGCGGCCCTCGACGGTGCGGACCCCGCCTGACCTCAGTACGACTCCAGCTCCGCCGGACTGACCAGTTCGGCATCCGGGGAGTCGACCAGGGCGAGCGCGCTGTCGTAGCGGGGACGGTGCCGGGGTGCCGGGCCGGCGCGGCCGGGAGCACGGGTACCGAGCTGCCGGGCGACCTCGGCGAGCACGATCGCCGCGACCAGCCGGTACCGGTACGGCACGTTCACCGCCGGCAGCTCCAGCCGGGCGAACTCCACCGTCGGGCCGAGTCGCCGCCACTGTTCGGCCGGCCCGGTCGCCTCCTCGTCCGGGATCACCAGCAGGGTTTCCGGGCCGCCGGTCAGGTCGACCCGGTGCAGCGCCGGACCGCCGAGGTGCAGCCCGGCGACCACCACCCGCCGGGCCGGCAGCGGCGGCTGCGCCGACACCGGTACCACCTTCAGCGGGTTGCGGGAGCTGCGGGCGGCGGCCCGGGCCTCGGTGCGTACCGGGCGGGGCGTGCCCCACCACACCTTCGCCCGGTCGTCCAGTCCCACCGTCTGCCAGCCGAAGGCGGCGGCCGAGCGCAGCGTGCTGCCCGCCTCGACGTGGTCGCCGGGCCCGAGCAGGAGTACGGCCGGCCGGCGCGAACCGGGACGGGTGCCCCGGACGGTACGCCGGCCGGCCGCCGCCAGCAGGTAGTGCAGGGCCACCGCCGCCGCCGAGGCGACGTTCAGGGTGTTCACCCCGCGACCCGTCATCGGAATCTGTACGCAGCGGGTGGCCGCCCGCAGCACGTCCGGTCGTACGCCGAGCCGTTCGTTGCCGACCACCACCGACGGTCGCCCGGCCGGCGGCGCGGTACCGAAGACGGAGGTCGCGCCGGGTGCGTTCTCGACGGCGACGATCGGGGTCGACGCCGCCGCCAGCAGTTCGGCGCTGTCGATGATGTGCAGCGGCCCGCCGGCCCGTTCGGCGGACCAGCGCCCGGCCAGTCCCCGGCCGTCCCGGAACAGGCACGGCACCCCGAACATCGCGGCGGCGTCCCGCAGCGCGTACGCGTTGGCCGGGTTCTCCAGACCGTCGCCGACCAGCCGGGCCGGGCTATCCACGGGCGACCCGGGGCGCGGCGGCGGCTGTCCAGCGCTCCCGGCAGCGGGCCGCGAACCCGTCGGCGTAGCGCTCGTGGTCGGCGGTCCGGCGTACCCGGGCGGTCCGCCTGCCGCTGCCGTGCTGCACCAGGTGGTGGCCGATCTCGTGCAGCAGGCCGTCGAAGAGCAGGAAGTCGCGCAGCGTCGTACCGGGCCAGTCGATCCTGGTCGACGTCGCGGCGGAGTCGACCCGGGCACCGGCCCGCTCCAGTCGGGACCGGGACCGTGGCAGGAGTTGGCCGGGGACGGTCCAGGGTGGTCGCGGCTGCTCGTAGAGGATCACCACGCCCGGCACCAGTAGCGCCGCGAGGAGCGGGCCGGACCGGTCGGCGCCGACGGCGTGCCGCAGTTCGACGGCGCGCAGCCCGTACCGCAGTTCGGGGCCGAAGAAGTCCAGCAGCCGGGTGACGTCGCCGACGGTCGCCGGATGCAGGAAACCCGGCCGGGCCGGGGACTCCCGGATCGGGAGCCGGGGCGGGGGGTACGGGGTCGTCGGCCGGGCGATCGGCTCGGGCCGGTCGACCTGCTCGGGCGCGAGACGCTGCTGCTCCGCGAGGCGGGCGCGGCGGCGCAGTACCCTCGGCTCGGCCGCGCGCCGGCCCCGGGGCGCGTCGAGTCGCCGGGCGGCGCGGCTCGGGTACGGGTCGGTGTGCAGGCTGCGGCTCACGCGGTACGAGATGGGGTTCGCATCGGCCCTTGGTACCAGTGCCCGGCGGGCGGCTCCACCGGATTTCGCGCGGCTCGGGCTTGTCCCGCGCGGTCGGTACGGCATTGACCGGCCTCGCTACGCTGCGGTCATGTCGCTCGGCGTGCTCCGGGCCGCCGCCCTGGCGCTCGGCATCGTCGCCTTCCTGAGCCGGTTCGCGGTGAGCTGGTGGGTGGAACCGGTGACCGACCGGATCGACCCCGCCGGCCTCGGCCTGCTGCTCCGCCTGCTGGCGCTGTTCCTCACCCTGGTGGCGCCGCTCGTCGTCCTCATCCGGGTCGTCGCGCCGCTGCGGCGGCGGCCCGCCACCTTCCAGGTCGACGCCGCCGGCCGCCGGTTCGTCGTCGGGGGGTTTCCGCGCTTCCAGTGCGTCCTGACGATCTTCTTCCTCTGGAATGCCGCCGCAATGGTCGTGGTCGAGCGCGGACCGGCGCGGGACAGGCTCGGCTTCAACGAGTGGCCGTCCGAGAGCTACCACGGTGCGATGTTCGCCGTCCTCGTCGGGTGCGCGCTGGTCTCGCCGTTCCTCCGACGGGCAGGTCTGGTGCTGGCACCGACCGGGATCTCCGTGTCCGGGTTCCCGGGCGCGACCACCATCGACTGGGACGAGTTGGCGCCCGGTGGGCCGCCGCAGCCGGCACCGGTCAGCCCCCGCATCACGCTCTACCGCCGGGGCCGGCAACCCTGGTCGGGCCGTCCACCGGGTGTCGAGGAGCTGCCGGTCGGGCAGTTGAACGTGCAACCCGACTTCCTCGCCTCGGCGATCCGGGAGTACGTCGCACATCCGTCGTACCGGGCCGGGATCGGCACCGCAACCGAGCTGGCCCGGCTGCGCGCCGAGTGCGGCTACCGCTGATCAGGTCCGCTCCGCCCGGCCGGTGACGGTGGACAGGCAGCCGAACTGTCGGCGGTCGATCGGGCCGGGAATTTCGACAACTGTCGCAATCATGGTCGGCCATGTCTCTGGTTGAATGTTAGCGATCACATCGGCGTCGACCTGCCGAGAGGTGACGAGGCGTCACCGCGCGCCCCGGAATGTCAGGCGCCGCAACGGATCGGGAGTCAGCCAGCACGTCGGTGCCTGCCGCGCCGCGATCTGCGTCAGCGGGTGCCGGGAGACATCAGAGCCACCACCGAGGAGGTTGACAGTGGTCGCAGACCAGCACGCACTTGACCGTCGCCGTTTCCTGCGTACCGTCGGCGCGGTGACCGCCGGCACCGTCGCCGCGACCCAGCTGCCCGGCGCGGCGGCATCGGCCGCACCCGCCCAGGCGGCGCCGGCCCGCACCGCCGCCGTGCCGGACGGAGCGGCGGTGACCGCCGCGAGGTTGTCCCAGGGAGACTTCTACGACCGCAACCCGCGCTGGGTGGTGAAGCCGTTCGGGCTGGACCAGGTAGAACTGCTCGACGGTACGCTCTTCGCCGAGAAGCGGGACCGGATCCTGAACCTGCTCCGGGCGTACCCGGCCGACCGGGTGCTGCACAACTTCCGGGTCACCGCCGGGCTGCCGCTGCCGGAGGGGTCCACCCCGCCGGGCGGCTGGGACGACGCCACCGGCAACCTGCGCGGGCACTACAGCGGCCACCTGATCACCGCCTTCGCCCAGGCGTACGCCTCCACCGGCGACTCGGTCTACGGAGACAAGGTGGACTACATCGTCGCCGAGCTGGCGGCCTGCCAGGCGGCGATGGCGGCGAGCGGCAAATACAGCCACCCCGGCTTCCTGGCCGCCTATCCGGAGGACCAGTTCGTCCGGCTGGAGTCCTTCGCCACGTACCCGACGATCTGGGCGCCGTACTACACCTGCCACAAGATCATGCGAGGGCTGCTCGACGCGTATCTGCTGGCCGGGAACGCGCAGGCGCTGACCGTGGTCACCGCGATGGGCGACTGGGTGCACAGCCGGCTCTCGGTACTGCCCCGGGAGACCCTGAACCGGATGTGGGCCATCTACATCGCGGGCGAGTACGGCGGGATGAACGAGGTGATGGCCGACCTGCACGCCATCACCGGCGACCCGAAATACCTCGCCACGGCGAAGTGCTTCGACAACCGGCAGTCCCTCTTCGACGCCTGTGTGGAGGACCGGGACATCATCACCCGGCTGCACGCCAACACCCACGTACCGCAGTTCGTCGGCTACCTGCGCGTCTTCGACCAGGGCGCCGAGGAGACCTACCACGCGGCGACGGAGAACTTCTGGCACATGGTGGTGCCGCACCGGATGTACGCGCACGGCGGCACCAGCGGCACCTGGCCGGCCACCCCGGACCTGCCGGCGAACACCAACGCCGAACTGTTCCAGCCCCGGGGAAACATCGCGGGCTCGATCGCCGGGAACGGCGCCGAGACGTGTACGTCGTACAACCTGCTCAAGGTGGCCCGGAACCTCTTCTTCCACGACCCGGACCCGGCCTACATGGAGTACTACGAGCGGACGCTGCTCAACCACATCCTCGGGTCCAAGCGGGACAGCGAGTCCACCAGCACCCCGAACGTCACCTACTTCCTGCCGCTGACCCCGGGCAGCAGCCGAGGCTACGGCAACACCGGCACCTGCTGCGGCGGCTCCGGCCTGGAGAACCACACCAAATATCAGGAGTCCGTCTACTTCCGGTCGGCGGACAACTCGACGCTCTACGTCAACCTCTACGTCGGGTCGGTGCTGACCTGGGAGGCGAACGGGTTCATCATCCGGCAGGAGACCGACTATCCGCGCAGCGAGCAGGCCAAGCTGACGGTGCAGGGCCGGGGACGGCTGGACATCCGGCTCCGGGTGCCGGGCTGGGCCGAGGGCTTCTCCGTCAAGATCAACGGGGTGGCCCGGAAGGGGAAGGTGACCCCGGGCAGCTACCTGAGCATCCAGCGGAACTGGAAGCCCGGCGACACCATCGAGGTGACGATCCCGTTCGTACTCCGGCTGGAGAAGGCGCTCGACGACCGGGACGTACAGGCGATCTTCAACGGCCCGGTGCTGCTGCCGGCGCTCGGCACCGGCAGCAGCTTCAAGGAGTTCTCGCTCTACCGGCACTTCACCCTGGCCGGTGACCTCTCCCGGGCGGTCGTACCGGCCGGCGACGGCACCTTCACCACCAACGAGCACACGCTGCGGCCGCTCTATGTCGGCGACACCCAGGCACAGCACGTCTATTTCCGGCGCTCCGAGCCGGCGATCGTCTTCGGCTCGCACGACTCCGGGGTCCCGAACCGGGAGCGGCCGGACGGCACGTCGTTCCTCGACGAGGTCTGGGCGGCGGCACCCTTCAAGAACCACAGCCAGTTCATGACGAAGGTCTCCCGCACCTCCACCGAGTGGGTGCAGGCCGGGTTGATCACCCGGGACGAACGCTGGGACATCATCACCGCCGCCGGCAACGCGGAGGACGAGCTGGGCTCCTGACGGGTACCCATGACCTGACGCCACGCCGGAGGTGTGGCGTCAGGTCTAACCGTTCGGACGCGACTCGATCGCCTGCAAGGACCAGCGGTTGCCGTCCGGGTCGCGGAAGTAGACGAAGCTTCCCCACGGCTGTGCGTCGACGTCGCTCGCCTCGACGCCCGCCTCGACCAACTGCCGGCGCGCCGCCTCGGCGTCGGCCACCACGACCTGGATCTCCTGCGTGCCGGGCGTCTTGTCGGTGATGCCGTCGCCGATCACGATCGAGCAGGCCGAGCCGGGCGGGGTCAACTGCACGAACCGTAGACCCTCGTGCACTCTGTGGTCGTGGTCGGCGTTGAATCCCACCTTCTCGTAGAAGGTCTTGGCGCGGTCGACGTCGGTCACCGGCACGGGAATGAGTTCGATCTTCCAGTCCATCGGGCCAGCGTAGGGCGCGGGTATGACACACCGCCGCCCCGATCGTCGCCTGTTATCCTCTCATGACATGCAGGCAGGGGACCGGATCGACCGCGGCTCGCCGCTGCCGATGTATTACCAGCTCAAACAGTTGATCGTCCGGGACATCGAGCGTCGCCGCCTTCAGCCCGGCGACCGCCTGCTCGGCGACCACGAGCTGTGCGCCAGATACGACGTCTCGCGTACCGTCGTCCGGCAGGCGCTGACCGACCTGGAGAACGAGGGCGTCATCGAGCGGGTCAAGGGCCGGGGCACCTTCGTCGCGCACCCGAAGACCGCCGAGGGGCTGGTGCAGTCGCTCACCGGGCTCTTCGAGGACGTCGCCGCCCGGGGCGGTCACCTGCGCAGCGAGGTACGCCGGGTCGAGGTGCTGCCGGCGGACGCCGCCGTCGCCGCCGACCTGGAGATCGATCCCGGCGAGTCGGTGATCCACCTGGAGCGGTTGCGCTTCGTCGACGACGAGCCGTGGGTCTGGACCGTCACGCACCTGCCGGCTGATCTGGCTCCCGGGCTGGTCGACGAGGATCTGACCGACCGGTCGCTCTATCAGGTGTTGGAGTCGTCCTACGGGGTGCGGCTGGTCCGGGGGGTGCGCTCGGTCGAGGCGGCGGTGGCCAGCGCCGCCCAGGCGAGACTGCTCGGCATCCGGCGCGGCGATCCGGTGCTGGCGCTGCGCAGCATCAGCATCGGGGAGTCCGGCCGCCCGGTGGAGAGCTTCCTCGCCCTGCACCGGGGCGACCGCAGCCGGTTCCAGGTCGAGCTGACCCGCTCCACGGCCGGCGGCCGGCCCGGCACTCCACTCCTACTCGTGAAAGCCTGACACGCCCCCACTCGGCACCTCCCCTCGCCTCCGTCCCTGCACCCGGCCCCGGGCCCCTTGGGTCTGCCTCGGCGTCCGACACCGCGGTCGGGCGGTCGGGCGCGCAAGATTCTTGCCGATTTCTGGTTCGCTGCGCGCCCTTTCTTGCCAAGAATCCCGGCTGCCAGCGCCCTCGCCACCCGCGACGGGCGCGAGCGGGGGCGGGGGCGGCGAGCAGGGGTTGTCTGATCGCGAGCCTGTCGAGCTGCCCCGTCTGTGCGCCCACGAACCGCTGCCGGGCTCCAAGCCAGCACGGAGGGCGAGGGCGGCCCGTCCGAACCGGTCCCGATCGCGAGACGGACGGCACTGTCCGCCGGTCACAGTCGAGGGGCGGAGGGCACTGTCCGCCGGTCACAGTCGAGGGGCGGAGGGCACTGTCCGCCGGTCACAGTCGAGGGGCGGAGGCCACTGTCCGCCGGTCACAGTCGCGGGGCGGACGGCAGGTCCGCCGGCTCGGTCGAGACGGCCAAACTCCGCAGGCCACCTCCGCTGGTCTCGGATCCGCGAAGGCCATCATCCGCCGGCTGGTGATCGGCTGTTTCGCTGAGCGGCTGTCCGGAACGTCCCGCCCCGTTTGTGCACCCATGTCGACAGTGTGCGCGACAGGGGATAGCCCCGGTCAGCGGCTCGGCCTCTGGGACGGTGCATCCTTCGCTGATCTCTGCTGGAACCCTTGACATCCTGTAATGACAGGACGACAGTAACCCGAAACACGGCCGACACTGGACCGAGATGGGGACCGGAACGGAACCCGAAGAACGGGAGACGACGTGACCACCAGCGCCACCCCGCCGATCCAGCCCTTCGCGATCAGCTTCGGCGCCGACAACGCCACGCTGGAGCCGCAGGGCCAGGTCCTGACCCGGCGGATGTCCGACCTCGAAGGGCTCTTCGCCGACGGCGATGCCTGGGCGCGGGCGGTCGCCGACGGCGATCCGGTGGTCTACACGGTCGTCTCCTCACCCGTTCCCGAGGTCCCCCGGGAACTGCCGCAGTCGATCACGACGATCCAGCCGGGCGTCACCGGCGGCGAGTTCTGGATGACCAAGGGGCACCAGCACCCCGACCCGCAGGGCGAGATCTACCTCGGCCTGGCCGGGCACGGCGGTCTGCTGCTCTTCGACGGCGAGCGGGCCGAGTGGCTGGAGATGCGCCCGGGAACCATCGGCTACATCCCGCCCGGCTGGGCGCACCGCAGCGTCAACGTCGGCGACGAGCCGTACCGCTTCCTCGCCGTCTATCCGGGCAGCGCCGGGCACGACTACGGCTGGGTGCTCGAGCACGGCATGGGCCTGCGCGCCCGGCGCGTCGGGGACCCCGGTCGCCTCGACCTCGTCCCGTTCGGTGCACCGGCCGGCAAGCCCTGAACCAGCGCCAGCTTCCACGGATAGGAGACCAGATGGCAACGAAGAGCGTCTCACTCGGCGCGGCCGGGCTCGCCGCGGTCGTCACCCTGGCCGTCGGCGTCGTCGCCGGCCGGGCCTTCGGCGGCGGCTCGGACGACGACGGCGGTGGCGGGAACGCCGGTACGGCGGCGATCGCCGGTACGAAGATCGACGTCATCGTCAAGGCCACCGAGAGCGAGTTCTGGCAGTCGATGCTGGCCGGCGCGAAGAAGGCCGGCAGCGACCTCGGCGTTGAACTCGACCTGTTCGGCCCGACCTCCGAGGCGGACATCGAACCGCAGGTACGCCTGGTCGAGGATGCCATCTCGCGCGGCGCCAAGGCGATCGTGCTGGCCCCGAACTCCTCCACCGCGCTCAACGGCGTGATCGACCGGGCCCGGTCGGGCGGGATCAAAGTGATCGTCGTCGACAACGCGGTGCAGACCAAGGCCGACGGCTTCATCGGTACCGACAACGTCAAGGCCGGCGCCCAGGCGGGGCAGCGGCTCTGTGAGCTGATCACCGAGGCCGGCAAGCCGAACGGCAAGGTGCTGCACGAGTCGGCCGTCTCCGGCGTACAGGTGCTGATCGACCGGTTCGAGGGGTTCAAGCAGGGGCTCGCCGAGAAGTGCCCGCAGGCGACGATCGTGCAGACCCTGGTCAACGACAACGACCTGAACAAGGCGGTCGGCCAGGTCAACGACGCGCTGACCCGGGTGCCGGACCTGGCCGGGATCTTCGCCGACAACAACACCTCCGGCGTCGGCACCGCCAAGGCGGTGCAGGAGAAGGGTGCCGCCGACCGGGTCGCGGTGGTGGCGTTCGACTCCGACCCGGCCGAGGTGGAAGCGGTACGGTCCGGCGGGATCGACGCGATCGTCGTACAGAACCCGTTCTTCTTCGGCTACCAGGGCGTGGTCGAGGCGGCGATGGCGGTCGCCGGCAGCAACGCCCCGCAGCGGCTGGACCCGGGCGCCGTACTCGTGGACAGGTCCAACGTGGACGCCGAGGACCTCAAGGCGCTGCTCAACCCGCCTAAGACCAAGGGCTGAGCGTGGGAGGTGTGATGACCGAGCACCAGCCGGTGGTACGGCTGCGCGGAGTCACCAAGACGTACGGGCCGGTGACGGCGCTCGGCGACGTCGACCTGGAGCTGCTCCCCGGCGAGGTGCACTGCCTCGCCGGGGAGAACGGGGCCGGCAAGTCCACCCTGATCAAGGTGCTGACCGGCGCGGTCGCCCGGGACCGGGGCGAGTACTCGGTCGACGGGGTGCCGCTCGGGCCGCGCCCGTCCCCGGGGCAGACCCGGGACGCCGGGATCGGGGTGGTCTACCAGGAGCTGAGCCTGCTGCCCGACCTCAGCGTGCTGGACAACCTCACCATGGGCCGCTTCCCGCGCCGGTTCCTCGGCATCGTGGACCGGGCGGCGCAGCGGCGTACCGCGCTGGACCACCTGGACCGGGTCGGCCTGGCCGATCTCGACCTGGACCAGCCGGTACGCGCGCTGCCGACCGCCACCCGCCAGCTCGTCGAGATCGCCCGCGTCCTCGGTACCCGGGCCAAGCTGGTGATCTTCGACGAGCCGACCACCGCACTCTCGGAACGGGAGGCGGCGGCCCTGCTGGAGCGGGTCACCGCGCTGCGCGACGCCGGGCACACCGTGCTCTACGTGACGCACCGCCTCGAAGAGATGTTCGCGGTCGGGGACCGGGTCACCGTGCTGCGCGACGGCCGGGTGGTGGCGACCCGGCCGGTCGCCGACTACGACCACGACTCGCTGATCCAGGCGATGGTCGGCCGCCCGGTGCAGAACCTCTATCCCGGCGAGCGGCACGAGATCGGCCCGCCCCGGCTGGAGGTACGCGACCTGCGCATCCCCGGCTTCGCCGCCCCCGTCGAGCTGACCGTGCACCGGGGCGAGATCGTCGGGCTGGCCGGGCTGCTCGGCGCCGGACGTTCCGAGATCGTCCGGGCGGTCTTCGGCGCCGACCCGGTCGACGGCGGCGAGGTGCGGGTCGACGGTACGCCGATCCCCGCCGGCTCGCCCCGGGCGGCGGCCCGGCACGGCGTCGCGCTGCTCACCGAGGACCGCAAGGAGTCCGGGCTGCTGCTGGAACTCTCCATCGAGGCGAACGTCTCGATCGCCAGCCTCGGCCGGGTCGCCAGCGGCCCGGTACTGCGCGGCGGCCGGGAACGCCGGCACGTCCGGCAGGCGGTCGAGGGGCTGCGGCTGAAGTACGGCTCCTTCGACGACCCGGTCACCTCGCTCTCCGGCGGCAACCAGCAGAAGGTACTGCTGGCCCGCTGGCTCGGCACCGGCGCCAAGGTGCTGCTGCTGGACGAGCCGACCAAGGGCGTCGACGTCGGCGCCAAGGCCGACATCTACCAGGCGATCGCCGAGATGGCCCGGACCGGGATCGCCGTACTGGTGGTCTCGTCGTACCTTCCCGAGCTGCTCGGGCTCTGCGACCGGATCGTCGTGGTACGCGAGCGCCGGATCGTCGGCGAGCTGCCGGCGGCCGAGGCGACCGAGGAGGGCATCCTCCGGCTCACCAGCCCGCCGACCTCCGCCGCCGACCTGTCGACCCCGAAGACCCCGACGGCGCCGACGGCGCCGACCTCGTCACCGCAAGCCTCCGTGCCGCCCCGACCCCCGCTGGAGTCCCGATGACCACCCGCGACAGCAAAGTAGCCGAGGCCGCCACACCGGACTCCGCGCCCGAGACGGCGGCCGGGAAGGGCACGACGGCCGAGCCGGAGGTACTCGGGCTGGGCAGCCTGCTCGGCCGGGGCTTCGGCGGGCTGCCGGTGCTCGTACTCCTGGTCCTGGGGTTGAGCCTGGCCACCGACACCTTCCTGACCGGCACCAACCTGGACAACCTCGGACGCCAGGTCTCGATCTACGCGATCATCGCGATCGGGCAGCTCCTGGTGATCCTCACCGCCGGCATCGACCTCTCGGTCGGCTCGGTGGTGGGCCTTTCCGGAGTGATCGCCGCGAAGGCGGTCTTCGACACCGCCGGCAGCGGATCGGTGCTGCTCGCCGTCGTGCTCGCGCTGCTCGCCGGTGCGGCGGTCGGCCTGGTCAACGGCGTGCTGGTGGCGATCCTCAAGATGCCGCCGTTCATCGTCACCCTCGGCACCCTGGGCATGGCCCGGGGGATCACCCTGCTCTACACCGACGGCCGGACCATCCAGCCGCTGCCGCGCTCCTTCACCTCGATCGCCGGCGGCGAGTTCCTCGGCGTCGCCAACCTGATCTGGCTGACCGTGCTGATCGCGCTGCTGGTCGGCTTCGGGCTGCGACGCACGGTCTGGGGCCGCTACATCTACGCGGTCGGCTCCAACCCGGAGTCGGCCCGGCTCACCGGGGTACCGGTCCGGGCGGTGCTGCTCAGCGTCTACGCGCTGGCCGGTACGTTGGCCGCGCTCGGCGGCATCCTGCTCGCCTCCCGGCTCGGCAACGGGGTGCCGACCGCCGGCACCGGCTACGAACTCCAGGCCATCGCCGCCTGCGTGATCGGCGGGGCGAGCCTCTTCGGCGCCCGGGGCTCGGCGCTCGGCGCCCTGGTCGGAGCGCTGATCGTCGGGCTGCTCAACAACGGCGGCACGCTGCTCGGCATCGACCCGTTCTGGTTGCAGGTGGCGATCGGAGCGTTGATCCTGGTGGCGGTGGGGGTCGACCAGTTGCAGGGCCGGCGGCGCGTGCGTCGGGGAGCGTGAGCGGGCGATGCTGATCGCGCACGACCTCGGTACCACCGGCGACAAGGCGTCGCTGCACACCTACACCGGCGCGCTGGTCGGCGCGGTGACGGTGACCTATCCGACCCGGTACGCCCCCGGCGGCGTCGCCGAACAGGATCCGGCGCACTGGTGGCGCGCGCTCGCCGACGCGACCCGGCAACTGCTGGCCCGGCACGACGTCGACCCGGCCGAGGTCCGGGGGCTGGCGATCTCGGGGCAGATGATGGGGGCGGTGCTGCTCGACGCGGCGTACCGGCCGGTGCGGCCGTCGATCATCTGGGCGGACACGCGGAGTGGGTCGCAGTGTGCCGAGCTGGTGGAGCGGATCGGGGCGGAGCGGGCGTACAGGCTGCTGGGGCACCGGCTGAACCCGACGTACTCGTTGACCAAGGTGATGTGGGTGCGTGACCACGAGCCGGAGGTGTTCGGGCGGGTCCGGCACGTCTGCCTCGCCAAGGACTATGCCGTCTACCGGCTGACCGGGCGACTCGCCACCGACCCGTCCGACGCCTCGTCCACGAACGCGTACGACCAGGAGCGGGGGACCTGGTCGGACGTGCTGCTCGGCGCGGCCGGGCTCGATCCGGCGCTGCTGCCGGAGATCGTCCCCGCCACCGCCGTGGTGGGCACCGTGACCTCGGCGGCGGCGGAGGCGACCGGGCTGCGGGCCGGTACCCCGGTGCTGATGGGCGGCGGGGACGGCCCACTGGCGGCGGTCGGCGCCGGAGTCGTCTCCCCGGCCGACGGCGCGTACTGCTATCTCGGCTCGTCGTCCTGGATCTCGCTGGCCGCGCCGCGCCCGCTGCACGATCCGGCGATGCGGACGATGACCTTCGACCACGTGGTACCCGGGCACTACGTGCCGACCGCCACCATGCAGGCCGGTGGGGCATCGCTGGAGTGGATCGCCGACCTGCTGGAGCCGGCCGGTGACGGGGACCGGTTCGACCGGCTCGTCGAGGCGGCCGACACCGCCACGGCGGCCGGCGACGGGCTCTACTTCCTGCCGCACCTGCTCGGCGAACGGTCCCCGTACTGGGATCCGGAGGCGGCCGGGGCGTTCGTCGGGCTCCGCCGGCACCACGACCGCCCGCACCTGGTCCGGGCGGTGTTGGAGGGGGTGGCGTTCAACCTGCTCACCTGCGTCGACGCGTTCCGCGAGCAGGGGATGCCGGTGGATCGGGTGGACGCGATCGGCGGCGGGGCGGCCAGCGACGCGTGGCTGCGGATCCTCGCCGACGTCTGGGGCGCCACGGTCCGGCGACGTTCCATAGTGGAGGAGGCGAACAGCCTCGGCGCGGCGGTGACGGCGGCGGTCGGGCTCGGCCTGGTCGACGACTTCGGCGCCGCCCGGGAACTCTCCGAGGTCACCGCCGAGTTCACGCCCGATCCGGGGCGACACGCCGACTACCGGCGACGGCACGCGATCTTCCTGGACGCGTACCGGCGGTTGGCGCCGTGGAACGCGACCCGGGGCGACAAGCCGGCGGGCGGCGGGTCGGGAAGTGGCGGGTCGGGAAGTGGCGAGTCGGCGGGCGGCGGGTCGGCATGAGCGGGCGGCGGAACGTGCTGGTCACCTCGCGGTCGTTCTCGTCCGGCTCCCGGGACCTGCTCGGCGAGCTGCGCGCCGCCGGCCTCACGGTGGTACGCGGCCCGACCGACCACCGGCTCCACGAGCTGCGGCCCCTGCTGGCCGACGCTGTCGGCTGGATCGCCGGCACCGCGCCGGTGACCGAGGACCATCTCGCCGCCGCCCCGCAGCTCGCGGTGCTGGCCCGGCACGGCGTCGGGGTCGACGCGGTGGACCTGACCTCGGCGGCGGCACGTGGCATCGTGGTGACCAACACCCCGGGGGCGAACACCGAGGCGGTCGCCGACCTGACCGTCGGACTGCTCCTCGCCGTGCTGCGCGGCATCCCGGCCGGGGACCGCCGGGTCCGGGCGGGGGAGTGGAGCGTCTCCCGGGGGCGGGAACTCGGCTCGTCAACGGTCGGACTCGTCGGGTACGGCCGGATCGGGCGGGCGGTGGCGGAGCGGCTGCGCGGGTTCGGTGCCACGCTGCTGGCGTACGACCCGATGTTGGACGCGGCGGCGATCCGGGCGGCGGGTGCCGAACCGGCGGACCTGGCCGACCTGCCCCGCCGCTGCACGGCCGTCTCGCTGCACGCCCCCGGCGGCGGCCGGCCGCTGGTCGACGCCGAGTGGCTGGCCGGGGCCCGGGACGGGCTGCTCCTGGTCAACACCGCCCGCGCCGACCTGGTCGACGAGCCGGCCCTCGCCGAGGCGCTGCGTGCCGGCACGATTGCCGGGTATGCCGCCGACACCCTCGACACCGAATCGACGGGTGCCGGTTCGCCGCTGCTCGCCGAGGATCTGGCCGACCGGGTCGTCCTGACCCCGCACCTCGGGGCGCAGACCGTGGAGGCGATCGACCGGATGGGCTCGCTCGCCGTGGCCGACCTGCTGGCGGTGCTCGGCGGCGATACTCCGAAGCATCCCGTCCGGACGGCCGGCGGGCCGGGCTCAGCCTCGGCCTCAGCCTCGGGCTCCGGCTCAGCCTCGGGCTCCGGCTCAGCCTCGGGCTCCGGCTCAGCCTCCGGCTCCGGCTCCGGCTCCGGCTCAGCCTCGGGCTCGGGCTCGGCCTCGGGGTGAGCGGCCGGGAGACTGACGGGCGGGGCGAGGGCACGGGCAAGGGCAAGGGCAAGGGCAAGAGGGGGATCAGCGGTGGACGCGGCGAGGATTGACGACGGCGGACGCAGCGGATCGGCTGACGGGGGGTCGGACGGAGCCGGCTACATGGGTTTCGTCGGGGTGACCACCGGCGGCTCGTCGATCAACCGGGTCTTTCCGAGGTGGGCCGAGATCCTCGGCCTGCCGACCGACCGGCTGGTCGGGCACGACCTGCCGCTGGACGCCGACGACGCGCAATACCGTGACCTGGTCAAGCGGATCCGGGACGATCCGGCGCACCTGGGCGCGCTGGTCACCACCCACAAGCTCCGGCTCTATCAGGCGGCGCACGACCTCTTCGACGAGGTGGACGACTTCGCGCAGCTCTGCGGCGAGATCTCCAGCATCGCGAAGCGGGACGGCCGGCTGCGCGGCGGCGCCAAGGACCCCATAACCGCCGGGCTCGCCGTGCGGGACTTCCTGCCGGACGATCATTTCGGGGCGACCGGGGCCGAGGTGCTCTGTCTGGGCGCGGGCGGCGCCGGGACGGCGCTGGTCTGGTACCTCGGCCAGCGCACCGACCGGCCGCGCCGGATCGTCTGCACCGACACCGACCCGAGCCGGCTCGCCCACCTGCGCGACGTCGTCGAGCGGGGCGGCCTGCCGGCCGACCTCGTCGGGTACCGGCTCGTTGCCGATCCCGGCGACGTCGGCGCGCTGCTCGACGCGCTGCCGGACGGCAGCCTGGTGGTCAACGCGACCGGCCTCGGCAAAGACCGGCCTGGGACGCCGCTGCCGCGCGGGGTTCGGTTGCCCCGGGACGGCTACGCCTGGGACTTCAACTATCGGGGGAGCCTGGAGTTCCTGCACCAGGCTGCTGAGCAGCAGGACGAGCGCGGGCTGACCGTGGTCGACGGCTGGCGGTACTTCATCCACGGCTGGAGCCAGGCGATCGCCGAGATCTTCGACGTACCCGTGGATCCCGCGACGGTGCGGAGGCTGTCGGCGGCGGCCGAGGCGGTGCGGTGATCGGGGTCAGCTCGTGAGTTTCGTCCGGACCGTGCTCGGCGACGTGCCGCCGGAGTCGCTCGGCCCGACCGACTATCACGAACACCTGTTCCAGGTCACTCCGCTGCTGCCCGGTGACGAGCTGGACGATGAGGCGGCCAGCCGGACGGAGACCGGGTTGCTGTTCGCCGCCGGCATCACCGCGATGGTCGAGGCGACGCCGATCGGGCTGGGTCGGGATCCGGCGGCGGTGGCCAGGATCAGTGCCGCGACCGGGATGCGGGTGGTGGCGACGACGGGCGCGCACCGGGAGGCGCACTACGGGCCGGACCATCCGCTGGTCACCGCTTCGGAGTCGGACCTCGCCGCGCGATTCCGGGCGGACCTCGTCGACGGCTGCCCGGCCCGGGACATCGAATCAGCTTCTTCGGGTACGGCGGTTGCGCTGGATCCGGAGGGGCGGCCGGTGCGGGCCGGGCTGCTCAAGGCGGGAATCGGGTACTGGTCGATCAGCCCGTTCGAGCGGCGGGTGCTCGGGGCGGTGGCTGCGGCGCACCGCGCGACGGGTGCTGCGGTGATGGTGCACCTGGAGCACGGGAGTGCTGGTCACGAGGTGCTCGACCTGCTGGGGGCGAATGGTGTCGAGGCGGGGCGGGTGGTGTTGGCGCACGCGGATCGGAACCCGGACCCGGGGCTGCACGTGGAACTCGCCCAGCGGGGCGCGTACCTCGGCTACGACGGGATGGCCCGGCACCGGGAGCAGCCGGACAGTGCTCTGATCGAGTTGATCGCGGCGGTGTGCGGGGAGGGGATGGCCGGTCACCTGCTGCTCGGCGGCGACGTGGCGCGGCGCAGCCGGTATGTCGGGTACGGCGGGATGCCGGGGATGGCGTACCTGCCGAATAGGTTCCTGCCCCGGCTGCGTACGCAACTCGGCTCGGAGGTCGTACGCCGGATCATGGTCGACGCGCCAGCAGGGGCGCTGGCCTGGGGTATCGCCGGCTGACCGTCGCGCGCAAGCCAACCTGGACCATTACGTGGCGGTCCTGCGGCGGGTCTACGTGGACTGTATGGACGGCGAGGAAGGGAAGATCGTCAACGGTAAGCCGGGCTGATAGCGCTCATCACGCAGCAAATTACCTCGACGCCGATGTCTTCGGCAGGATGCTGCCAGTTGACGTATCGGCGACTTGGACAGATGGTAGGCCATGGTTACCTCGCCCGAGGTTGACGGACTAGCCGTGAGGGCGGGATGAGGTGGGTTCTCGGGAGCCATTCTCGACGGTCAGGGCACATCTGCGTGGCAAAAGTTCCCTATGGTCGATAGTTTGACAAACTCAGCTAATTTGACCGAAATTTCACATGCCCTTCCGGTTCCCCGCCCGTGGAAGGTTGAGGTGCTCAAGGTCCGGTGACTGTCCAAATGAGGCAGGGATTCCCTAGGATCGACTCATGAGCGGTGATACTCAGATCGGCATTGATGAGATTGATGAGTGGCACGAGGAAGAAGCGGCGATGTTACCCTCGCCTTCGGATCTGGTAATCGATGCTGCAACGAAATATGCAAGAAGTCAGCTTCGCGTGGTTAGGGAGACCAAGGATTACCAACTTGACTATCTCCAGCACGCACTCCGCCCTGGGCGAGAACTTATCGACATTGCTCCGGCATATCAGCGGCGGCTAAGGTGGTCAAATAAAAAGAAGTCACTGCTAATCGAGTCGTTTCTGCTCAACATTCCGGTGCCGCCAATCTTTCTATTTGAACGAGACTACAACGAGTACGAGGTGATCGACGGTCGCCAACGACTAGATTCCATCCGTGGCTTTCTCGCTAACGAGTTCCCGCTCGCTGGGTTGGAGTACTGGTCCGAATTGAATCGGCAAAAATTCACTGATCTGCCACCGATATTGCAGCGCGGCCTCCTTAGGCGGAGCCTTTCGGCGGTCGTGCTATTGGCTGAAACGCGAGAGGCGGAGCGTGACGACTTAGACGTGCGTCGGGTACTTTTCAATCGCCTTAACACCGGCGGCATACGGCTTAATCCACAAGAACTGCGAAATGCTCTTCATCCCGGAACTCTAAACAAAACCCTGATAGAACTCGCCAGGAGTACCGCGTTCACCCGAGCATGGGGGATACCGCCATACGTTGCAGGCGAGGAGCAAGACCCTCCTGAGTCGCTCCTAAAGAATGCTCTCTTTGCGTCACTGGCCGATGCAGAGTTAGTGCTTCGTTTCTTCGCGCTCCAGGCTGCTGTCGCGTCTGGCACGCAAGGGTCGCTTCGGAGTATCTTAGATCGCTACATGGAGGCCAACGCGGGTATCGATGAGCCCACTGCGACGCGAATGAAAACCGAGTTTGCGAGTCACCTGGAAAGATTTTTAGAGATTTTTGCGGGAGCGCCCTTCCGGCTCCCGAACGGCCGGCTCAGCAGGCCATTATATGACGCTCTCATGATCGCGCTGAGCGAGGAGCCGACGCTTGACATCGAGGCACGAGCCGTTCTCATTCGTGCTGCACTCGATGAGGCGCTTGCCGATCCTAAACGTTACGATGTTCTCGTTGGTCGGGGTAACACGATCGAATCAGTGCACGATAGGGTCGCGCTTGCCCGCTCTATTCTCCGAGCCGGCGCGGCATGAGCGATCTGAGCGAGATTCTTGAGGAGTTCCTGTCTGACCTCAAGCGAATCGAGGACCTTCTCGGCCTTGTCAAGGGCTTTCGAGAGTTCGGATCTGGTTCGGTTCCACCTCAGATCATGGATGGATCCGTTATTTGGGCTGAAGCTCTCGCGCTTAAGGCGGTAGCTCCTACACTCCGCACTGATTTGCCATTGATGTCCGGGTCAATGGTTCTCTACCTGTGCGGGAGATTCGAGTATTTCGTGCGACAGTCCGTCGAGGCGCTGAGCGATGAGATTGCGAGTCGGGCGACTACGTATGACGACTTGCCGGCAAGGTTGCGAAACGAGCTTCGGCGCGGAACCCTCGAAGTTGCCCTGAATCACAACAGATACGGCTTCACCGTAATGGAAGCCGATGCACTGGTTACGGACTTGGCATTGAACATCGACGGGACGCATGGAGGCGGCCCGATTAGAATCTCTTCGCAGGTTCTGAGTATAACGGAATCTAATATGAATGCTCAGACTCTCGCCGACTTGATGAGACGCGTAGGTATGGCCGATCTATGGAAGGACATCGGCAAGCAAGCTAAGCTAAAACTGCATTTGCTTAAGCATGTGGATAATGAATGCACGTCGGAAGCAATGCGGCTGCTGAACGAGCTGATGAAAGATCGGAATCAGATCGCTCATCCTACTGGGGGAACAACCTTTCCTGACCCGGATCAGGTTTTGCGAACCGCTACTTTCCTCGGAGCCCTTGGAACAGTGCTGGTTGAGCTTTGTCAAGTACACCTCGCAAGTTTCACGCCGAGTCGTTCTTAGCCTTTCGAGTCGATGGGAGGGTTAATCGTGACCTGATTGCGATCGTCGTATTGCCGGGGATGTGGGCATACAGACGGCGAGATTGGGCGAAGCGGGGGCGCAGGCGATGGAATTACCTGGGCGGGGGCACCAACTGTGCTCGGAATCGAAATCCTAGTCAGCTCCTGCCCTGCTGGATCTCGCCATGCCTCGACTCCGGCCTCCGTATGCTCCACCGCGACTAGCATCATCAGGACGTAAGGGCTCTATGTATGACAGAAACCTGACACAATGGATCGCTAGTTGACAAATTTCGCCACGAAGGCGGCTAGAGATCCTGCTGGCTCATATCTAACGAGGTTATGTCTGATGTTGGCTACGGCACTGGCTAGGTTTGGTCTAATTCTGCCTTCGAATTATTCTACCTCGGCGGGCGATGGATTTAGTTTCGGTCGCGCCAATGACTAGCGTCCGGGACAGTCAGACGGGCCGCCAGGCACCGAATGACGCGCCGCAGAAGAGGGACGGCTTGGATGGCTTGATTGAGAAAGGTCGCGAAGCTAAGGCTCGAAGTATTTTGGCGAGGTCGAGACGCGTCTACCGTGCATGGATGGACGTTATCGGCAACTATGGCGACGTCCCGAATGACAGCTACCAGCGTATCAGCCAGGTAGTTAGACGCGCCGCTGTGAGTAGGGTGGCGTACGACTTATGGTGGGGACGAAGCGGCATAGAGATTTTCAATGTCCTTCTAGCGATTGTAGCGGTTGTGGCTATCCCGCCTTCGTCTGCGGCTATTATGGGTGTCGATTTTGATGGGAGTGGTTGGGTAATCCTATGCTTACTTTCATTAACTCTAGCCTTCCTTTTCGGGATTGGCGGCGCTATCATAGATAGACTGCCGAAAATCGGCCAACTTCAGCATGTAATTTACGTGGCGGGCATAGGTCTGTGTGGTGGCCTGGTTTGGTGGGCTATCCATGGCGGCGACCGAGCTGTTGATCGTCTAGCGAGAGAGTTCCTAGTAGGGGAGCTAGGCGGATCTGTAGATTCGAGTCTAGTTCGTTCTCTAGCGGTAACTGTGCCGGTGGCCTCTGCCTTCTACATTTCGGCCCTGGTGCTCCTTGACTTGCGTTGGCGGCTAGCCGGAAAGCGGGTTATGGCGGATATCTTAAGCCGACGGGTAAATGGCTACCCTCCACCGATACTCATTGCGCTTAATCTATACCTGGATTTACTGTTCTTAATCGCGATGAATAAGGGTGTGTTGTTGCGGAACAAGGGGCGGAAGGTGGCAGTCGCTGCTATTCGAAGACACCGGACGTATGTCGTCCGTGACATTGTTCGCAGCGTTCACTACGCAGGAGGACTGCGGGGAGACATCCACGTGTACCAAGCGCGCGCCTTAGCTGTTTCTATGCGTGTTCGGCAACATGAGAGGGCCATACACGAGATCGTGACGGTCTCGGATGTTGAGGAGCTTTTGTTCAAGCTGGGACATGAAGCCAGATTGCTCGCGCTGGGCGAATGGGGTGAGGTCGATATAAGAACGCGTTTGCGACTGAAGGAATCCTTCAAATCGACAGCTCTCAAGATTGGTCCCGGCATCCTATTGGCAGGGCTCGCCTTCTGGTTGCCGCACCTGACTGAAAGTGTTGCAAGTCCGGAGGGAACGGCTGGGGTGCAGGCGGCACTCTTCACTGCAGCCGTCGCCAGCCTGCTTACTTTCGGCTCGCGCCCGTCTAACGGCGCTCTTGATGGCGACCTGAGTCGAAGGCCGGAGCGGTAGTTCGGGATTATGATTCGAGTTTTCCGCTGCTGGGTCAAGGCTGCGCTAGGCCGCGAATGGCTTGCTGGTGGCGGTTTGCTACGCCCGCACCTCGGTGACTGCTTGTTGCCCTCATTGGCATGGCTAAAATTATTCTAGTAATTGTACGCGGCGGGTGCTCGGACCGAGGTGATCGACAAGCGTTCACGCCACACCGTCGATGAAGCTGCGGCACGCCCTTGCCGGGACACGGTCTCTGGTCGCTACTCCTATGGGTCGAAGGCGGCCATCTGAACGGCGAGTTCGCGATCGCCATCCAGGCGATCATGTACCCATAATGCGTTCAACGGTAGTGGGCGATTTAGTCCGTTGAGCCTCGTTTTGGGTCATAGGATGGGCAGATCGGCACCGAGGTCGCGGAGCCGGTTCGATTGGACGTACAGTGCCGCGCGAATGGCGGCGAAACATATGCCGGGCGCGCGTCTGGTTCGTTCGACGTCACGGACGATCCGGCTGATCATCCCGAGCCGGACCTTGGCCTCGGCCAGCCGCGACTGAAGGTGGCACAGGGCCTGCTGGCAGGAGGCCAGTTCGGCCTTCAGCCGCTCGTTCTGTTGTTCAAGCGTCAACGACGGTGGCGGGTCGGAGCTGTACGCATCCACTCGCACGGGTTTGCCCTCCTCGCTGGGGTAGGCGGGTGGGGGCTGCTGCCGGGCGCCGGAGGACCTGGAAGAAGGGCCGGCAGCAGCCCCGTGTTCGGCACCCTGCCCGACCGCCTTCGATGGCCACCCGGACAAGGGCCTGATCGGATCCTCTCCCGTCTCTGATGACCTGTCAATGTGTGCGCGTTACATTATGCGCGTCGAGATGGGTAGACCAGCCTGTGCCTACCGTCGTGTGGATGGGACAGGACCCTCCTCCGGGACCTCTGGTCGGGCCGGCCGAGATTCTCCAGATGCTCGGCGTCGGCCGGTCGCGGCTGCGGCAGATCACCGCGGATCGCCGGTTCCCCGCGCCGTTCCAGACCTTGATCGCTGGCTCGGTTTGGCTGCGTAGCGACGTCGAGGAGTACATCCGGAAGTACCGGCCTCAGCAGCTCAGGGACCGGGACGACGAGGACGAGCAGGCGTAGCAGCCTGCGGATTACGAGGTCGTAGATCCGCCGTTACCCGTACGGCGCTGACCCTAGGGTCCGACCTGCGACAGCTCGGCGGACCGGCCACTGTTCTCTGCGAGCAGCCGGAGAGCGAGCACCGTGATCCAGGCCCAGTTGACGGCGATCATCACTCGTTGGATCAGGCCGGTCGACGGATGGTCGGTTTCCCACGCCGTACCGAAGGTGACGAACAGGGCCAGGCCGGCGAGTCCGGTCAGGAGGTCGTACCCGACCCAGGCGCGACCGGTCGGCCGCCCGGCAGACCGGCGGGCCAGTACGAAGCAGGCGACCGGCACCGACACGAACACCACGATGCCGAAGTTGTCGTGCAGTACGCCCGGCCAACTGGTCATGACACCGTCCGACGGCGCACCGGGCGGATAGCCGCGAGCCGGGTCCATCACGAAGACGCCGGAGAGCACCAGCCCGACCCCGAACACGCCAACCGCCAGCGGCCCCCACAGGCTGGCACGCCCCGGACGCAGCGCACGGCGCAACCCGACCGCGAGGCCGACCAGCAGCACCCCGGTCAGTACGAAATTGGTGATCTGGATCCATCCACGCGGCCCGAGACTCAGCGCGCTCACCGGGTGGTACGTCGGGTCGTAACCGGCCCGGGTCGCACCGTCGACCAGGAACACCAGGACGAACAGCGGCGGTCCGACCACCCCACACCAGAGCAGCACTCGGGTCAGCCGACGCGGTGACATGTCTCCTCCAAAGGTGAAGCGTCCGGGGACGGCCCGGCGACCGACACAGGCGACGGCTCGACAGGCACATCACCGACCAGCGGGGCGAGCAATCCGGGTACCACCTGCTCGGCGAAGTCGACCACGATCCCCGCCGGCATGTCCGCCGCCGCGTACTGCCCGTGGCCGGCGGCGGTGGTCGCGGTCAGGGTGGCCAGGCCGAGGCGTCGTTGCAGCACCGACTGGCGCAGCCGCCAACCGATCACCGCCGGACGGGCCAGCGCCGCCGTGCTCCGGCTGACCAGCCCGGACCGGACCACCAGGTACTCGCCGACGAGCCCGTGCCCGAGCGCCCGCCACGCCACCACCGCCGCGCCCAGCGCCAGCGGCAACAGCCCCACCCCGATCAACCACAGCCAGGACGGCAGCGCCGCCACGAGACCGCCCAGCCAGGCCAGCAACCCGGTAACCACGACCGTGACCATCGTCGCCCAGCCGATCCGCCGCCGCAGCGCGGCCACCGGATGCCGACGCAGCGGTACGGCGAACGGGCTCGCCCCGGCGTCGAGGTCCAGCACCCGGGCGGCCACCGACCGCGCCACGCCGATCGGGCCGCGCGGCAGGATCGTGGTGGCCGGCGTCATGCTCCAGATCGTCAGCCCGGTCGAGATGACGTTGGTGTCCGCCATCCCCATCCACCGCCAGAGCAGCGGCTCCGAGATCTCGACTCCACGCAGCCGACTGACGTCCCGGTTCACCTCCCGGGTCCGGAACAGCCCCTGCGACGTGCGCAGCACGGCGCCGGTCGGCGTGTCGACGCGTACCAGCCGGAAGGCCCAGTTCTCGGTCACGAACGCGACCGCCATGCCCAGCACCCCGAGCGCGCCGACGCCGACGAACGCGATCGCACCGGTACGCCACGGACCGAGGGTCCGCCAGTCGACCAGCCCGGCGACGAACCCGGCCGCGTCGAACCCGAACGACTGCGCCAGCCAGTAGCCGCCCCAGAGCAGCCCCGCCGCCGTGACCAGCGCCCAGACACTGATCACGTTGTAGCAGACCCACGACCAGCGAATTCGGGCGAAGACCCGCTCACCCGGCGGCTCGGCACCGGTACCACCGGAAACCGTCTCCGCCGAACCGGCCAGCAGCTCCCGGCGGAGTTCGTCGGCGGCGGTCCGGGTGACCGCGTCGAGCTGCAACGCCTCGTACCCGGTCGCGCCCGGCTGGCCGACCCCGACGGTGAGCACCCGCAGCCCGGCGAGCCGGTGCCGCAGCCGCGCCGTCGTGCTGACGGTGCGGATCCGCTCCCGGCGCAGCGCGCGGTGTTGCCGGACCAGCAGGCCGGTGCGCAGCTCCACCAGCTCCTCGGTCAGCCGATACCGGGTCTTGACCCAGCGCAGGGTGTCCCGGGCCGCGCCGACAACCCCGCCCACGGCCACCGCGAGCACCGGGATCAGCGTCGAGGCGCCCGGCTCGTCGGCGACGAGCAGGGCCAACCCGGCGGGTACGAGCGACAGCAGCGCAAAGAGCCCGTCGACCCAGATGATCCGGGCGTCGAGCCGCCGCCACGGGATCTCCGCCACCGGAGTCGAGTCACGCGCGGTCTCGGACGGCGCGGTCATGTCGCGTCCCCTGCCGTCTGCCGGACGATCTCGGTGAGCCGCTCGGCGGTCCGCGCGGCGAGGTCCGCGTCGAGTCCCACCAACACGACCGGTCCGCTCGCCGAGGCCGTCGTCACGGTCACCGTGGCCAGTCCGAAGAGTTGTTCCAGTGGTCCCCGGACCGTGTCGACGGTCTGGATCCGGGAGATCGGGGCGGCCCGCCACTCCCGGACGAACCACCCCGACACCGCGTACACGGCCTCCGGGGTGACCTCCCAACCGTGCACGGCGTACCGCCACGACGGCACCACGACCAGGTACGCCAACCAGGCCGGTACCAGCACCAGCAGGATCGGGCCGAGCCAGTCACGGGCGGCGGCGGGCAGCACGGCGTACCCGATGGAAAGGACCGTGACCAGCGGCGCGACGCCGAGGATCACCCGGGTGCTCCACCAGCCGACGGCCCGGCGGTCGACCCGGTGCCGCAGCGGGCGCAACCCGATTGACCCGGCCACCACCCCCGGGCCCGGCCCGGCGGAATTTACCGGAGGCGACGGCGCGACGGTCGGGCCGGTGAAGTCCCCGTCGTCCGGATCCGGGGCGGTCGGCGGTGCGCCGGTGTACGGCTGCTGCTGTCCCATCCTTGGACGTTGCGGTACGGACCCGGCCCGGCGCCGCTGCCGGTCGGCCATCGGTTCTGGTCGGCTGGCCAGGGCTGTTGGCCGATCGACCAGACCGGCGACGGGCCGACCGTTTGTAGGCTCGGCGCATGGAGCTGGCCCGACGCGTTCGGTGGCCCGGTCGAGGCCGGACCGCCGCCGCGCCGGCCCGGACCGCCCACACCGACCCCGGCGACAAGAGGCGGCGCGACGAGACGCGGCGCGACAGGACGCGGCGCAGCGTCCGGGACTGGGTCGTGGATTCCGTGCTCTTCGGCCTGGCGGTGCTCTACGGGGTGTGGACCTGGCGCACCGCTCCGCTGCACTACGTCGACACGATCCCCGGCTGGATGATCACGATCGACCCCTGGGTCGGCGCGGTCGGCTGCCTGGCCCTGTGGTGGCGGCGGCGCTTCCCGATCCTGCTCGGCGTCGCGATGGTGCTGATCATGGCGCTGGCGGCGACCGGGCTCGGCGCGGCCCTGGTCATGGTGCTCACCGTCGCGGTGCACCGCAACTGGCTGCCGGCCACGCTGGTCACCGTGCTGCACCTGGTGCCGTCGCTGTTGTTCGGGTACGAGAATCCGCCGCCCGGCGTCACCCGGGGGGCATACATGACGCTGATCCTGCTGATGTATCTGGTGCCGCTCGGCTGGGGGATCGCGGTCCGGGCCCGGCGGGAGCTGATCGCCAACCTGCGTCGCGAGGTCGACCGGGCACGCGACGAGCACCGGCAACGGCTGGCCGGAGCCCGCCGGGCGGAACGGGAGCGGATCGCCCGGGAGATGCACGACGTACTCGCGCACCGGATCTCGCTGATCTCGGTGCACGCGGGCGCGCTGGCGTACCGGACGACCCAGGCCGACGCGGGGGCGGGTGTCCCACTCAAGCCGGGAGAGGTCGGCGGGGCGATCGAGGTGATCCGGGACAACGCCCGGCAGGCCCTCGTCGAGCTGGGCGACGTACTCGCCGTACTCCGGCCGGAGCGGGGGGACCGCAACGGCGGGAGCGGGCCGGACCCGGAAGCCGGTACGGCCGAACGGCCGGCGTCGCACCGTTCGGCGCCGCAGCCGAGGCTGGCCGACATCTTCCGACTGGTCCAGGAGGCACAGGCGGCCGGTCAGCGGGTCGCGTTCGAGATGGTCTGCGCCCCCGGTGCGGCCGAGTCACTCCGCCCGGCGGTGCAGCGTACGGTCTACCGCACCGTCCAGGAAGGACTGACCAACGCCCGGAAGCACGCCGGCCAGGCCGAGGTGACGGTACGGGTCGAGGTCGATCCCGGTACCGGCGTCGTCGCCACGATCAGCAATCCGTTGCCGTCGCCGCGGGCGGCCGCCGACCTGCCCGGGGCCGGTGCCGGGCTGACCGGGCTCGCCGAACGGCTGGCCCTGGACGGCGGGACCATCGAGCACGGCGTGGTCGGCGGGACGTTCCGGCTCTCCACCCGGCTACCCTGGCCGGCATGACTCCGGGCGACGCACCGGGCCACCAGCCCCCCGCGCCGGCTGCCGAGCCGGCGGCGTCGGGCCGCCAGCCGCCCGCGACGGGGGCCGAGTCGCCCGCGTCGGGTGTCGAGCCGGCGGCGACGGGCCGCCAGCAGGCCGGGGCGGGTGTCGAGCCGGCCATCCGGGTACTGCTCGTCGACGACGATGCGCTGGTCCGGACCGGGCTGCGGCTGATGCTCGGCGGGGCGCCCGACATCGAGGTCGTCGGCGAGGCGGCGGACGGTGCCGACGTCGCCGACGCGGTGACCCGGCTACGCCCGGACGTGGTGCTGATGGACGTCCGGATGCCGCTGCTCGACGGGATCGCGGCGACCCGGGCGATCACCGCCCGCTCCGGGCACCGTCCGGAGGTCATCGTGCTGACCACCTTCGACGCCGACGCGACGATCCTCGACGCGCTCCGCAACGGCGCGGCCGGGTTCCTGGTCAAGCACACCCCGCCGGAGCAGATCGTCGACGCGGTGCGCCGGGCCGCCGCCGGTGAGCCGGTACTCTCCCCGACGGTCGCCCGTACCCTGATCGACCACGTGGCGGGCGTCGCCCCGCACCGCCGTACGGACCAGCGCCGGCAGCAGGCCCGGGAACGGTTCGGGCTGCTCTCCGAACGGGAGCGGGCGGTCGCGGTGGCGGTGGCCGAGGGGCTGTCGAACGGCGAGATCGCCGACCGGCTGTTCCTCTCCGTCGGCACGGTCAAGGCGTACGTCTCCAGCGCGCTGGCCAAGCTCGACCTGGACAACCGGATCCAGCTCGCGCTGCTCGCCCACGACGCGGCCGACGAGTAGGACCGGGCCGCCGCCTCGTCCCGGCAGGCGGTCGATCCCGACCGTAGTTGAACCCGTCGATCCGCCCGTGCGTGTCTTCTCGCGCGACCAGTGCCCTCCGGCACTGCGACAGACTCAGGAGTACGGATGGAGAACGCCCATGATCCGACGTAATGTCCTGACCGGCTTCGCCGCGCTGGGGATCGCCGCCGCGGTCGGTACCCCGGAGAAGGCGAGCGCGCACTCCGGCAGGCTGTTCCCGGACACGTTCGACCTGCCCGACGGTTGGATGCCGGAGGGGATCACGATCGGCGAGCTGCCGTTCGCGTACTTCGGTTCCCGGGCCGACGGCTCGATCTACCGGGTCAACCTGGCCACCGGCAAGGGTCGGGTCCTCAGCCAGGGGCCGGGGGCGGGCTTCCCGTCGATCGGGCTGAAGCTGGACGGCAGGGGCCGGCTCTTCGTCGCCGGTGGTACGGCCGGCACCGGCCGGATCGTGGACGCCTGGAGCGGCCGGCTGCTCGCCGACCTCAGCTTCACCACCGGCACCAGCTTCGTCAACGACGTGGTGCTGACCCCGCACTCGGCGTACTTCACCGACTCGCAGAACCCGGTGCTGTACGTCGTGTCGACCGGCCGGCGGGCGACGGTCCGCAACCTGCCGCTGACCGGGGACATCGTCTACACCACCGGAAACAACGCCAACGGCATCTGCCGGACACCGGACGGCCGGGCGCTGCTGGTGGTGCAGTCCAACACCGGGCTGCTGTTCCGGGTGGACCCCTCCTCCGGGGTGGCCCGGCAGGTGGACCTGGGCGGGGAACTCCTCACCAACGGCGACGGGCTGCTGCTGGAGGGCCGCACGCTCTACGCCGTGCTGAACCGGCTCAACACGGTGGCCGTACTCCGGATGTCGTCGGACGGTCGCTCGGGGCGGATCGTCGCCCGGTTGACCGATCCCCGGTTCGACATCCCGACCACGGTCGCCTCGTACGGCAACCGGCTCTATCTGCCGAACGCGCGGTTCAGCACCCCGCCGACGCCGGAGACCACCTACACGGCGGTGGCCATCCCGAAGCCGTAGCGCGGTCGGTCGTACCCGATCCGTCTCCGACGCCGCCGGTGAGCATCCGCTCGCCGGCGGCGTCGCCGTTCCCGGGTCGCCGGCCGGTGTGCCGCCGGGCGCGGCCGGTCGAGGATGGCGATCCCGCAGGGGTTTGACAGACATTACTCGATAGATTTCCATTTATCGATGGCGATCGGCGACTCGCCGACCGCTCCGGCGATGGTGTCCTGGGGGTAGACATGCGATTTCGGAAGGTCGGCGCGACCGCTGCGGCGGTGTTGCTGCTGATGCCGCTGGCCGCCTGCGGCGACGACGGCGGTGGCGGTGGCGACGGCAAGACCCTCACCTACTGGGCCAGCAACCAGGGGCCGAGCCTGGACGAGGACCGGAAGGTCCTGCAACCGGAACTCGACAAGTTCACCCAGCAGACCGGGATCAAGGTCGAGCTGGAGGTGATCGGCTGGCCGGACCTGCTCAACCGGATCCTGGCCGCGACCACCTCCGGGCAGGGACCCGACGTACTCAACATCGGCAACACCTGGTCCGCCTCGCTGCAGGCCACGGGGGCGTTCCTGCCGTTCGAGTCCGCGGAGTTGGAGCCGCTCGGCGGCCCCGCCCGGTTCCTCGGGCCGAGCTTCTCGGCGACCGGCGCCGCCGGACAGCCGCCTACCTCGGTCCCGCTCTACGGCCTGGCGTACGGGCTCTTCTACCACAAGCGGCTCTTCGCCGAGGCCGGCATCGACAGCCCGCCGAAGAACTGGACCGAGTTCGTCGCCGCCGGAAAGAAGCTGACCAAGGGCGACCAGTGGGGGCTGGCGGTCGAGGGGGCGAGCTACACCGAGAACGCGCACCACGCCTTCATCTTCGGCCAGCAGCACGGGGCGGAATTCTTCGACGACGCCGGCAAGCCGCACTTCACCGGGCATCACCACGTCATGGCGGTCAAGCAGTACATCGACTTCATGGCCACCCACAGGATCGCCAACCCCAGCAACGCCGAGTACAGCACGCCGAACCAGCCGATCGGTGACTTCGCCAAGGGCAAGGCCGCGATGCTGCTCTGGCAGAGCAACGCGATGAGCCTGCTCGCCGCCGCCGGGATGAAACCCGACGAGTACGGCGTCGCGCCGATCCCGATCGCCGACCCGCTGCCGCCCGGCGGCCGGCGGGTGAACAGCCACGTGGCCGGGATCAACGTCTCGATCTTCAAGAACACCGACAACCGGGACGGCGCGCTCGAACTGGTGAAGTTCCTGACCAGCAGCGAGGAGCAGCGGATCCTCAACAAGGCGTTCGGCTCGCTGCCGGTGGTCAAGGACGCCTACGACGACCCCGCCTTCCAGACCCCGCTGATCAAGGTCTTCCAGGACGTACTCGGCAACACCGCCGCGCCGCTGCCCCAGGTCCCCGAGGAGAGCAAGTTCGAGACCACGGTCGGCAGCGGGATGCGGGACCTGTTCGCCAAGGTCGCGAGTGGACAGCCGGTCGGTGAACCGGAGATCGCGGCGGCGCTGGAAAAGGCCCAGCAGGAGATGGGCACCGGTGGCTGACCACCCCGGCTCGACCGGGGTACGTGACCGCCCCGAGGCGGCCGGGGCAGCCGACGGTCCCGGGACGGCCGGGGCACGTCGTCGGGCCGGTGCCGGTTGGCGCCGGCCCGGCCTGGCGTACCTGCTCTTGCTGCCGGCGTTCGTACTGGAGTTGCTGGTCCACCTGGTGCCGATGGCCGTCGGCGTCTGGATGAGCTTCCGCGAGCTGACCCAGTTCTTCATCCGCAACTGGTCGGCGGCACCCTGGGCGGGACTGCGCAACTACCGGGTGGCGCTCGACGTCGACTCCGCGATCGGTGCCGCGCTGCTCCGCTCGCTCTGGATCACCCTGGCGTACGCCCTGCTGGCGGTCGCCGGCTCGTGGCTGCTCGGCTTCGTCGCCGCCCTGCTGCTCCAGCGCCCGATGCGCAGCCGGGGACTGCTGCGCACCCTCTTCCTCGTCCCGTACGCGCTGCCCGGGTACGCCGCGGTGATCGCCTGGAACTTCCTGCTCCAGCGGGACAACGGGATGCTCAACCACCTGCTGGTGGAGAACCTGCACCTCACCGACGACCGGGCGTTCTGGCTGCTCGGCGACCGCAGCTTCGTCGCCGTGGTGATGGTCTCGATCTGGCGGCACTGGCCGTTCGCCTTCCTGATCATCATGGCCGGGATGCAGAACATCCCGACCGAGCTATACGAGGCGGCGGCGATCGACGGCGCCGGGCCGGCGCAACAGATCCGCCGGGTCAGCCTGCCGATGCTGCGACCGGTCAACCTGGTGCTGGCGCTGGTGCTCTTCCTCTGGACGTTCAACGACTTCACCACCCCGTTCGTGCTGTTCGGCGAGGCGACGCCGGACCAGGCCGACCTGATATCGGTGCACATCTACCAGTCCTCCTTCGTCACCTGGAACTTCGGGCTCGGCTCGGCGATGTCCGTGTTGCTGCTGCTCTTCCTGCTCCTGCTCACCACCGGATACCTGCTGCTGACCTCCCGGAGGCGCCGCCGTGCTGTTTGAGCCCCGCTGGTTCCGCTGGGTCCGCTGGGTGGGTCTGGCCTTCTTCACCGTCATCGTGCTGCTGCCGCTCTACGTGATGGCGACCTCGGCGGCGAAACCACTGCGGGACGTGCAGGGCGAGTTCCACTGGTGGCCGACCGAGCTGACGCTGAGCCCGTTCGCCGAGATCTGGCGGACCATCCCGCTCGGCCGGTACTTCCTGAACAGCGTGCTGGTCTCCACCGCCGCCGCGGTCTGCTCGGTGCTGGTCGCGGTCTTCGCCGCGTACGCGATCAGCCGGTTCCGGTTTCCCGGCCGGGCCCTCTTCTCGGTCACCGTGCTCTCCACCCAGATGTTCCCGGGCATCCTCTTCCTGCTGCCGCTCTTCCTCATCTACGTCAACATCGACCAGCTCACCGGCATCACCCTGTACGGCACCCGGTTCGGCCTGGTCATCACCTACCTGACCTTCTCGCTGCCGTTCTCCATCTGGATGCTGGTCGGCTACTTCAACTCGATCCCCCGGGAACTCGACGAGGCGGCGCTGGTCGACGGCGCCGGGCCGATCGGCGCGCTGCTCCGGGTGGTGGTGCCGGTCGCCACCCCGGGGATCGTGGCGGTCGCCATCTACGCCTTCGTGACGGCGTGGAGCGAGGTGCTCTTCGCCTCGATCATGACCAGCGAGCAGAGCCGTACCCTGCCGGTCGGGCTCCAGCTCTATTCCACCCAGGCCGGTGTCTACTGGAACCAGGTGATGGCCGCCTCGCTGGTGGTCAGCGTGCCGGTCGCGGCCGGATTCCTGATGCTGCAACGCTTCCTGGTGCAGGGCCTGACCGCCGGCGCCGTGAAGTGACACGGCTGCGCCGGGCGGTCCGGACCCTGTCGCGGCCCGGAAAACCGGGCTGTGCGTCCGGGTTCCGTTCAGTACACTCGTGACCAGCCCAGCGCGATCTTGGCCATCGATGGCGGACGCGCGCGACGACGAGTGAGGGGAGCCGGCCGTGCGCTACCGCACCGCTGTCGTCATTCCCCAGTCGCTGCACCGGGTGATTCTGGCGTCTTCCTGACGTCCGGTGTCGGCCCGCGCGGCCACACCGCAGATCCGTGACGAATCCTCCCTGAGCCACATCCCGACGTCGACCCCGGTCGTCGCCGGGATGGTCGCGTCGGTCGACCGGTTGGTCGCGTCGGTCGGTCCGACTGCCGGCCCGGGGGTCCCGCCTGGCCGCGTCCTGCCCAGGGTCGTCGCGGAAATCGCGCCGTCGGAGAGCGGAGATCAGATCATCCAGAGAGGCCATCGGCCATGCGTACCGAGCTGCACCGCAACGTTTCCCACCCGCTTGGTCTGCTGCGTAACCTGGGCATTCTCGCCCACGTCGACGCGGGCAAGACCACCACCACCGAACGGATCCTCTACGCCACCGGAGCCACCTACAAGCGCGGCGAGGTGCACGACGGGACGACCGTCACCGACTTCGACACCCAGGAACGCGACCGCGGCATCACCATCTTCGCCGCCGCGGTGAGCTGCGAGTGGGCCGGTCACCGGATCAACCTGATCGACACCCCGGGGCACGTCGACTTCGCCGACGAGGTGGAGCGGGCCCTGCGGGTACTCGACGGCGCGATCGCGGTCTTCGACGGTGTCGCCGGAGTCGAGCCGCAGAGCGAGTCGGTGTGGCGGCAGGCCGACCGGCACGGCGTACCCCGGATCGCCTTCGTCAACAAGCTGGACCGGGCCGGCGCCGACCTGGACGCGGCGGTCCGGTCGATCCGCGACCGGCTCCGGGTCACCCCGCTGGTGGTGCAGCTGCCGATCGGCCGGGAGGACGACTTCACCGGCGTGGTGGACCTGGTCACGATGCGCTCGCTGGTCTGGGCCGACGGCGCGGAGACCCCCGTCGAGGGCCCGGTTCCCGACGAGCTGCGGGCGGAGGCGGAGCGGCGTCGCCGGGTACTGGTGGAGGCGGTCGCCGAGCGGCATCCGGCCGCGCTGGAGGAGTACTGCGAACGGTCGACGCTGACCGCCGAGACGCTCCGGGACGCGCTGCGGGACCTGACCCGGGACGGGGACGGCGTGGTGGTGCTCTGTGGTTCGGCGTACCGCAACCGCGGCATCGAGCCACTGCTCGACGCGGCCGTCGGCTACCTGCCGTCACCGCTGGACGTCCCGGCGGTGCGCGGCAGCACCTCCGACGGCGAGCGGCGGGAGCGTCCCGCCGACCCGGCGGCGCCGTTCACCGCGCTCGTGTTCAAGGTCAACTCGACCGGTACCGGTCGGCTGAGCTACCTGCGGGTCTACGCCGGCACAGTCCGGAAGGGAGGAGTGGTGCTGGACGCCGGAGCCGGGCGTACCGAACGGATCAGCCGGATCCTCCGGGTGCAGGCCGACCGGCACACCGAGGTGGACCGGGCGGCGGCCGGCGACATCGTCGCGGTGGTCGGGCTGAAGTCGGCACGGGTCGGTGCGACGCTCTGCGCCCCCGAGGCGCCGCTGCTGCTCGAACCGCCGACCGCCGCCGACCCGGTGGTCTCGGTCGCCGTCGAGGCGCGCCGGAGCACCGACACCGGACGGTTGGCCTCGGCACTGGCCCGGCTGGTCGAGCAGGATCCCTCGCTGGCCGTCCGGACCGACCCGGAGACCGGCCAGACCGTGCTCTCCGGGATGGGAGAACTGCACCTGGAGGTGGCGGTGGAGAAGATCCGCCAGGACGTGGGGCTGGAGGTGACCGTGGGACGGCCGCAGGTGGCCTACCGGGAGACCGTCGTGCGTGGCGTCACCGGACTGGTGTACCGGCACGTCAAGCAGGACGGTGGTGCCGGCCAGTGGGCGCACGTCGTCCTCGACGTGGCACCGCTTCCCGGCGATCCGGCGGCGGGCGGCGGCGACGTACCGGAGTTCGAGTTCTCCTCGACGGTCGTCGGCGGCCGGGTCCCGAAGGAGTACGTCCGGGCGGTCGAGGCCGGCTGCCGGGACGCGCTCGCCGACGGGCCGCTCGGCGGCCACCCGGTGATCGGGTTGCGGGTCACCCTGACCGACGGTGCCACCCACGTGAAGGACTCCTCGGAGCTGGCGTTCCGTACGGCGGGCCGGCTCGCGCTGCGGGCGGCGCTCGCCGCCAGCGAGATGGTCCTGCTGGAACCGGTGGTCGAGGTGACGGTGACCGTGCCGGACGACGCCGTCGGCGCGGTGCTGGGCGACCTGGCCGCCCGGCGCGGCCGGGTCGTCGGCTCGACCACCCGGGCCGGCACCGTCGTGGTCACCGCGACCGTGCCGCTGGCCGAACTCTTCGGCTACGCGACCCGGCTGCGCAGCCGGAGCCAGGGCCGGGGAACGTTCAGCACCCGGGCCACCGGCTACCAGCCGGTGCCGGGCGCGGTCGCCGACGCGGTGCCGCGCGGCTGACCGGACCCGCTGCCGGTGGGGAGGGCGGGTGGGGAGTTGCGGCATGGCAGCTCCCCGCTCGCCCGTCCCCGATCCGTCCGTCGCCGGCTCGTCCGTCGCCGGCTCGTCCGTCGCCGGCTCGTCCGTCGCGCTCGTCCCGGAGGGGCGCGGTCGGCCGGAGGCCGAGCGGACGAACCGTCACACCGTCCGGTCGATCTGGGCGTGACTCGGGCCGGAGGCGGTGGTGCCGTCCGGTCCGGACGCCGCCGGTACGTCGGCCGGGCCGGTGACGGCCATGCTCAGCCGTACCCGGACCCCGTCGGCGTCGCTGCGCACCTCGATCGAGTCGGCGAGTTCCTGCGCCAGCCAGAGCCCCATCCCGCCGCTGGCGGAGGGGCGGGGACGGCTGGTCGGAACGGTCGGTTGAGGATCGCCGAAGCCCCTCCCGTAGTCCCGGATCTCACAGATCAGGTGCCGTCGCCGCCAGAACCGCAGCTCGCCCCTTCCGCCACCGTGTCGGACCGCGTTGGTCATCGCCTCGTTGACCGCGGTCACGAAGTCGTCCAGCCGCTCTCCGGTCAAGCCGGCCACGAGGAGGCACTCGGTCAGCGCGCGGCGCACCTCGGCGACCTGGTCCCCGTCGAATTCGGCCTGGAGCAACAGAGGCTCATGCTGTGTCTCCGTCCGTTGATCGTGCAACGGACCGTCCGTCATGGCGCCTCCAAGGTCACCGGACCCGTCAGGGTACAGCGCGGACGGTACCCACCGGCGGCCGAGTCAATCAAAGCCCAGCGAGGATTCAGCCCGCCGGGCGGGCCGGAACCGTCGCCTCGGGCAGGGCCGAGACACCGATCTCACTGGCTGTTGATCGCACAATACAGAGCGTAGGCAACCTGTTGGCCGCTGACGTCGCCGTGCGAGCTGATGAACCTGTCCGCTTTCAGGTTGAACACCCGACCCGGCAGGAACTGGTAGCTGCCGCCCACCTCCAGCAACTCGACGCCGGGCTGGACCACCTCGGGTGTCTTCAGCGCCCCGTTCCGGCCGATCCCGCCGTACGGGTCGTTGGCGTCGCCGAGCCCGGCACCGGCCTGCCGGGCGAGCCGGGACGCCGCCGCGTACGCCAGACCGACCGCCCGGTCGTTGACGGTGTGCGTGATCAGCATCGGGCCGGTGAGCCGCCGATCCGCCAGCAGCGAGCGGAAGTGTCCGTTCCCGCCCCGGCCGTCGAAGTCCACCGCGAAGGCGTGGTGACTGAAGGCGCCCTGCATCAGCGTGTAGGAGTGCAGCCGGGGCTGCCGTACGGCGGCGGCGGCCAGCGCCCGGGCGCCGAACGAGTGACCGGCCAGGTGCAGCCGTACGCCCGACGTCGACGCCCCGGCCAGCTCCGAGAGGAGCGTCGCGATGCCACCTGAGCCGACCTTCCCGGCCCGGTCCTTCATCGTGTAGTAGGTGGTGATGTTCAGCACCCCGCGCGCCTTGGCCAGCACACTGTCGAGGTCGAAGCCGAACCCGGCCGCCCCGCCGGCCGTGCCGTCGGCCCTCCCACCGGCTGTCGCCCCGGCCGTGGTGTCGGCCATCCCGCCGGGCATGCCGCCGGTGGCGGCGCCGCCGGTCCGCTCCGGGGACCCGAGGTCGACCTCGGGGCCACCCACCGCCTGGAAGACCGTCTCCGCGTCGGCGTGCAGCAGCGCCGTCGGCGGCGGGTCCTCGTCCACCTCCGTCGCACCGGTCGAGGGTGCCGTCGAGGGTGCCGTCGACGGTGCGGTCGGCGCGGGCGGGATCTGCTCCCGCAGGGCGTCGAGGAACCGCTGCCGGGCCTCGGCCGAATCCGTCAGTCTCGGCACCAGCCGGGTCAGCAGCGCCGCCCGGGCCGGATCCTCGACCCGGGTCGCGATCGCCCCGACCAGCGCCGTTGCCTGGTCGCCGACCGCGACCCCGCCGCCGGCCACCTCGTCCTCGTCCGACCAGCGGATCGACGGCCAGAGCGCGCCGACCACGACCAGGGTCCGGGACGCCGTGCCGGGCACCGCCGGGCGTACCGCCGCCAGGTTGTCGGTGAGCCGCTGGTAGAGGCGACGGGCCTGCGGGATGTCGTTGTTCCAGCCGTGGCAGAGCACGAGTACGTCGGTGGCGCCGGAGGAGGCGACCAGCTCCACCGCCGCCCGCCGCTGGGCGTCGTCGTGGATCTCGCCGGTGGACCGGATCTCCACCTCCGCGTACGGAAACTGCATCAGTGCACCTCGTCCGTTGCGTCTGGGTCAGACCGACTGGAGGGCCCGCATCGCGTCGACGAGGCCACGGCCCTGGAACGAAGGATCCCGACCGAGGTCGGTGGCGGAGTCGAGCAGCGCCCGCTTGACCCGGTGCGGGCGGCCGATGAACTCCTGGTGCACCGACATGAACGCCGCCGCCACCCCGGAGACGTGCGGTGCCGCCATGGAGGTGCCGGAGTTCTCCACGTAGGTCGCGCCGGGGACGCCCAGCCGCGCCTGGTCGAGCAGTCGGCCGGTACCGGCGCTGATCACCCGCTCGCCCGGGGCCACCAGATCCGGCTTGGCCCGGCCGTCCCCGGTCGGACCCTTGGAGGAGAAGTAGGAGACGCCGGAGGCGTGCGGCCGGCACGAGGTGGCGCCGACCGTGATGGCCAGTTCGGCGTTGCCGGGATCGTTGATGGTCAGGTCGAACGCCGTCCGCATCCGCCGGCCACCGGCGTCGATGACGTAGCCGTAGCCGGTGTTGCCGGCCGCCGCCACCACGACCACCCCGGACTGCACCAGCCGGTCGACCTCGCGGCAGATCGGGCTGAGACCGGTGGCGAACCAGGTCGGGTCGAAGGGATAACCGACCGACAGGTTGACCCCGTGCACGAGGAGTTCCCGGCCGTGGTCGTTGAGTTCCTGGATGTACTCCAGCGCGGCCAGCACCGCCGCCATGTCACCGGAGCCGTCGTCCCGGAGGATCTTGCAGGAGAGCAGCCGGCAGCGCGGCGCCATCCCGCTGATCGACCGCAGGCGCAGCCGCTCGGTACGCAGGTCGCCCGCCTCCGGCTGATAGAACGTGGCGGCGGTCAGCGGATCCTGGTCGTCGGCGACGATCTGCTCGCCGGCCAGGATCCCGGCGACGTGCGTGCCGTGCCCGGCCACGTCCCTGGTCGCCTCGGCGTCACTGTCGCCGACGAAGGACCGGTGCGCCAGTGGCGGGGTCAGGGCCAGGTTGCCGTGCCGCTGGAAGTGCCCGTGCCGCTCGTCGATGCCGGAGTCGAGTACCGCCCAGACGATGTCCTGGCCGTACGCGTTGAAGGCCCGGTGTGCCGCCTGGCACTTGGTGGTCACCACCGAGCGGTGGATGAGCGGCTGGACCTCGAAGTTGGGCCAGATGCGGTGGATCGCCGAGCGCGGGGCCGGACCGGCGCCGACCGTCGACGCCGACGGCTCCTCGGTGGCCGGGCCGGAATATGGTGCCTGCTCCGCCAGCCCGGCCTCCATCTCCGCCTGCTCCTGGGCGACCTCCTCGGCCTCCTCGGCGTCGGCGGCGACCAGGGCGCGGATCTGCGCGGCGGTCAGGGCGGTGCTGACGTACGAGCCGATCGGCCAGACCGGCGTCTCGGCGTCGGCGACCTCCCGGATCAGCTCCGTCACCCGGGACTGTGCCCGGCGCACGCCGCCGACGTAGCGGGTGCGCAGCTCGATCACCACGCCGATCGGCTCCTCGCCCGACTCCCGCATCCGCTCCTGCAACGGTCGGGCGATGACCGAGTCGGTGACCAGGCTGGGTGAGGTCGGCACCGGCGAGAGCGGGCTCGCCCGGTCGCCGCCGTCGGCGTTCTGCTCGGCCGAACCGAACTCGGCGGGCAGCGGCTCCGTCGGACGGCCCGGGTCGACGCTGTCGGAGTCCATCGATTCCTCCCGTGACTTCCGGACCATCGTTTCCTCACGGACGGCCGGAGGAGAAGCGGCGGACGTGGATCTGACAGTCGTCGTCGACCGTGTTGCGGACGGGTCGGATGCGACCGGTCGGGGAGCCGGGTAATCATACGGCCACGGTCGCCTCCGGTGGGGGCCCGCTGACCCACCCCCGGCCGCGAAGGTGGCCGCGTCGTCCGATGTCCGCGGACGCCTCCCGCCGCCGGCCGGAGGCGTCCGGACCGAGCCAGGACTATCCGGTACCCGTGCCGGTGCCGGTGCCCGTGCCGAAGGGTGCGCGGGCCAGCGACACCCGTACCGGCTGGCGGCCGTTGAACCGGAAGCGCAGCAGCTCGGCCGCGCCGACGACCACCTCACCCAGGTGCAGGTCACGACGTGCGGCGACCCAGTCGACCAGCCCCACCGGATCGCGCAGCGGCCCGGTGAAGTGCACGAGGGTGGCGTACCAGATGTCCCGGGTGAAGTCGGCCTCGAACCAGGCGTCGGCACCGAGTTCGTCGCCGAGCCGCGCGGCGAACTCGTCCGCCGCCGGGTCGACCGGGTACCCGCAGGCCATCACGCCGGACGGGGTGAGTGTCAGCCCGCGCAGTACCAGGCGTACCGGCCGGCACGCCGCCGCGGCCCGAAGCAGCGCCGAGCTGGCCCGGCGTACCAGCGGGTCGCCGGCCCGCACGCCACTGCGGTGCGCCTCCAGCGCCCGTACCGTGAAATGCGCCGCCTCCGGCGCACCCGTCGGCCAGTGGTCGGGGCCGGCCACCGCGAGCGCCTCGGCGGTCACCGCCGCGAGCCGGGCGGCGCAGGCCGGACCGGGCGGCAGCACCACCGACAGCCCCCACCGGCCGCCGTCGACCGGCGGGGAGTCCCGGTAGTGGTTGCCGGCCAGCACCGCGTCGCGGCCCCGGACGAAGAGCCGGTCGAAGGCGGCGCCGTAGCCGGAGACCGGCTCGGCGACCCTGCGCTGCTCCGAGCTACCCACGGTCAGCCGAAGAGCCGGCGCAGCAGTGCGGCCTGTCGGGGGAACTGGAAACCCGCCCCGCCCTCGTGCCCGTTGTACGGCCACACCGTGATCTCCTTCTCCTCGCCCGCATAGTGGTTGAAGGCGGCGTAGACCGTCGACGGCGGGCAGACCGCGTCCATCAGGGCGACGGAGAAGAGCGCCGGGGCGCTCGCCCGGCTGGCGAAGTTGACCCCGTCGAAGTAGCTGAGGGTGTGGAACGCCTGCTCCACGTCGCCCCGGTGCGTCCGCAAGTACGTCACCAGCTCGTGGTACGGCGTGGCGTCGGTGATCTCGGTGGCCCGGCGGAAGTGGCAGAGGAACGGCACGTTCGGCAGTACCGCCGCGAGCCCGTCGACGAGGCCGGCGACGGCGATGCTGATCCCGCCGCCCTGACTGGTGCCGCCCACCGCCACCCGTTCCGGGTCGACCCTCGGGTGCGCCCGGACGGTCTCCACGGCCCGGACCGCGTCGGTGAAGACCCGCCGGTAGTAGTAGCTGCTCGGATCGGTGAGTCCCCGGGTGAGGAAACCGGGGGTCTGCGGCAGGCCGACCGGGTCCGGGTCCGGGGTGTCGCCGACCAGGTGACCGGCGCTGCCCTGGCCCCGGGTGTCCATCACCAGGTGGGCGTAGCCGGCGGCGCTCCAGGCGAGCCACTCGTGCGGCAACCCGCGCCCGCCGCCGTACCCGAGGTAGTCGACGACGCAGGGGAGTCGGCCGGTACTGTGCCGGGGGAGCAGGAACCAGCCGCGTACCGGCTGACCGGCGAAGCCGGAGAAGGTGACGTCGAAGACCTCTACAGTGGAGAGTCCGGCGTCGTACGGTGCGAACCGCGCCGGGGTGCCGGCGTCACGGGCCTGGGCCAGGGTGTCGGCCCAGAAGGCGTCGAAGTCGGACGGTTCCTCGCGCTTCGGTAGGTAGTCGCGCAACCGGTCCAGTGGCCAGTCGACAAGCATGCGCCGTCTCCTCTCGTCGTCGCGGGCTGGAGGGGTGCAGCCCGCGAGCGGCCCCGGCCGCGAGCCGAGGCGTCCCGAAATCGGAGGGTAGCGTCCGGGCCGCGGATCGCCACGTGCCGGTGCGCGGCACCGCGGTGCGGACGACGCGAAATCGTCGTCGAGTCCCTGGTCGCGTGGGAGGTCGCTCCGGTCGTCCGGGGCCGGTCAGGTCCCGTCGTTCGGGAAGCCCGTCCGGTCGTTCGGGACGGTCAGGTCTGGTCGTCCGGCGCGGTCAGGTCTGGTCGTTCGGGACGGTCAGGTCTGGCCGTTCGGGACGGTCAGGTCCAGGACGCCGACCACCTGGTCGCCGATCCGCTCGCCGGCGAGCCGGAAGCCGAGCCGGGTGTAGAAGCGCTCCGGTCCGTGCTCGCCCGGCGCCCAGGTCACATAGGCCCGGTCCTGCCCGCGCCGACGAAGCTCGTCGCAGACCGCCAGCACGGCGAACCGACCGTACCCCCGGCCCTGCTGGTCGGCGGCGATGTTCAGCCGCCAGAGCCCGGAGCGGGGCTCGTCGGCCGGGTCGTCCGGATCGAACCTGACCAGGAAGAAGGCCATCACGAAGCCGACGAGCCGATCGGCGTCGTAGACCAGCCGGGGCCAGGCGACCTCCGGCTGGACGTACGCCTCGGCCAGCGACTGCGCGACCGGCGCGACCAGACCCTCCTGGTCGGGGCGGATCCGCAGTTTGCAGGCGGCGACGACGTTGTCCGGAGTGACCTTCTCCAGGCGCGGCGACGACGACATCTCGGCACTCTATCCGCTCCGTCCCGCCCGGCCGGTGTTCCGTCCCGGCGGGGGTGGCCGCACACGGACCGGCACCGGCCCTCAGTCGGCGAGCGGCAGGTCGATGGTGTGCGCGGTGTGGTTGGCCTTCGTCTTCAGATATCGGGCGTTGGCGGCGGAGAGGTGCACACCGGTGGGTACCCGCTCGGCGACCTGCACGCCGAGCCGGTCGAGTTGTTCCGCCTTGTCGGGGTTGTTGCTCAGCAGCGCGATCCGGTCCGCGCCGAGGGTACGCAGCATCTGCGCCGCCACGGTGTAGTCCCGCTCGTCCTCGCCGTGCCCGAGCGCCAGGTTGGCCTCGTAGGTGTCCAGCCCCACGTCCTGTAGGGCGTACGCGTCGAGTTTCGCGTACAGCCCGATGCCCCGGCCCTCCTGCCGCAGGTAGAGCAGGAACCCGCCCTGGTCGCTGATCCGCTCGACCGCCTCTCGCAGCTGCGGGCCGCAGTCGCACCGCTGACTGCCGAAGACGTCACCGGTCATGCACTCGCTGTGCGGCCGCACCAGCGGCGCGGTAGCGCCGTCGACGGACTGGCCCAGTCTGCTCCGCCAGTCACCCAGACCGAGTGCGAGATGCTCCCGGCCGTCCACCAGCCCGTCGAAGGTGAAGACGCTCGCGGTCGCGGTGTAGCCGTCGGCGAAGCGGAGCGGTACGGTCACCTGCCGACGGACGGTGGCGGCCGGAACCGGCCCGACGGCGTCGAGCGTTTCGGGTGCCTCGGCGGTGGTTACCTGGGGCGGTGTGTGCGGCATCAGTTCTCCCTCTTGGGGTCGGGTGCGTACGCCCTGAAGATCTAGGGTGCCTCTCTCGGGGGTCTGCCCGCCCGCGCATCTGCAGAGCGTGGAGGCTGGTACCCGGTGCGCGGTCATCCGATGCGGGCCACCTGACCAGCATCGGGGCGAGGTCGGCGGGGACGGGCGCCGACGATGCGGAAGACTGACCCACCGCGCGGGCTGTTCATCGACGGAGAGGTGCGACAAGTGGGCGACCGGCCGTACGTACTGCTCAGCTGCGGCATGTCAATCGACGGTTACCTGGACAACGCCGGCGAGACGCGCCTGCTGCTCTCCAACGACGCGGATTTCGACCGGGTCGATGCGGTACGGGCGGAATGCGATGCCATCCTGGTCGGCGCGGGTACGGTCCGCCAGGACAACCCGCGACTTCTGGTCCGGTCGGAGCAGCGCCGGGCCGAGCGGGTGGCCCGGGGACTGCGGCCGACACCGCTGAAGGTGACCGTGACCGGTCGGGCCGACCTGGACCCGACCGCCCGGTTCTTCGTCACGGGTGACATCGACAAGATCGTCTACTGTGCGAGCGCCAGCCTGGACGAGGCCCGTAAGCGTCTCGGCGAGGTGGCGACCGTGGTCGACAGCGGCGACCCCGTCGACCTGGAGATGGTGCTGGCCGACCTGCACGCCCGGGGCGTGGCCCGGCTGATGGTCGAGGGCGGCGGGCAGATACACACCCAGTTCCTCACCGCCGGCCTCGCCGACGAGTTGCAGTTGGTGATCGCGCCATTCTTCGTCGGCGACTCCCGGGCGCCGCGCTTCGTCGGCGATGGCCGGTTTCCGTGGGGACCCGACCGCCGGGCGGAACTCGCCGAGGTCTGCCAGATCGACGATGTGGTGCTGTTGCGCTACGCCCTCTCGGAGCGGTTCGCCGCGACGTGACCCGTGGACGGCCGCCGGGCCGGCCGGGGCGGCGAAGGGCGTGCGGGGGGCCTTGCCGCCGGTCACGCGACCGCTCGGGGTAGCCGGAGACGCGCCGTCACCCGCTTGCCGGACGCCACGGTCGCGGGTGCCAGCGTTGCGGACGCCATGGCCGCAGGTGCCACGGCTGCGGTCGTGCTGATCACGGTCGGGCTGATCGCGGTCGGTCCGGTTTCGGTCGTGCGGAGCCCGGCGATCCAGCGGGTGACCAACACCACGGCTCCGGGCAGGCTCGCGACGAAGGCGAGCACCCCGTAGACCACGGCGACGGTGAGACCGAGCGAGGCGCCCAGCCCGGCCGCGCCGAAGGCCCAGGCGGTGACGCCTTCCCGGGGACCCCAGCCGCCGACGTTCAGCGGCAGCGCCATCGCGATCAGGGCCAGCAGCATCAGCGGTACGAGCTGGCCCACCGGCGCCGACGAGCCGGCGGCCCGGGCCGCGACGACGAAGGTAGCGAGATGTCCGGCCAGCACCACGGCGGAGGAGAGCGCCACTCCCGGCCAACTGTTCCGGGCGAGCAACCCGAGCCGTACGTCGGAAACGGCCGTCCGGCACGCCCGGCGCCACCGCGAACCGGCCGGGCGGACCGCCTCCGGGCTGCCGGGCCGTACCCGCTCCGGGGGGGCGCCGTCCGCAGCGGAAGGGGAGTGGTCCGCAGCGGAAGCGTGCAGTCGCCGTCGCGACCGCAGTACCAGCCAGCAGGCGAGACCGAGCGCCCCGGCCGCAGCCACGACGGCGGCCAGCAGCGGGCCGGTCGGATCGGAGCCGACCCCGGCCGGCAGCGGGGCGGGATAGCCGAGCAGCAGCACCAGTACGCCGACGGTGACCAGCACGATCTGTCCGGCCGAACGTTCCAGCACCACCGCCCGGACGCTGCGGCTCACGTCGTCCACGTCCCGGCCGTGCCGCACCGCCCGATGCACGTCCCCGAGTACGCCGCCCGGCAGCGCGGCGTTGAGGAAGAGCCCCCGGTAGTAGTCGGCGACAGCCCTGCCCAGCGGCAACCGGATGCCGAGCCCCCGGGCCACCAGGCACCAGCGCCACGCGCTGAACACCGTGGTCAGCAGCCCGATCCCGAGCGCGGCGAGCAGGGTGCCGGCGTCGATCACCCGCAGCCCGTCCAGGAACGCCTCGGTGCCGAGCCGCCACAGCAGGAAGCCGAGGATCGCGGCGCCGCCGAGCAGCCGTGCCCAGGCCCAGAACGTACGCCTCACGACGCCGCCCGGTCCGCCGGAACTCCCCGCCGTGCCGTCCTCGCCCCGCACATCCGCCAGCCTCCTTCGATCGGTGTCTCGCCAGTTATACGAGGCAACCGGGGCTGCGGTTCATCCGTGCCCGGCGAGCGGGTCGGTACGGGCTCACTCGTGCGTGCCGAGCGGGTCGGTACGGGCTCATGCCTGCGTGGCGAGCAGGTCGGCGTGCCCGACGACCACCCGCAGCTCACCGGCGGTCGCGGCGGCGAGCCGGCGCTCCAGGTATCCGGCGGCCGGGCCGGCCAGCTCCGGACGGTGCTCGACGGCGGCGGCGACCCAGCCGCGCAGCCACCACGCGGCCAGTTCCGCGTCGGCCGGGCCGAGCCGCCACGGGCTGGGCCGGACCCGCACCTGCGCACCGAGCCGGCGGAACGCCTCGGCGGTCGCGTCCACGGCGTCCGGGCCGAGCAGTCGCGCTCCGTCGGCGGTGTCGCGCCGCTGGTGGGCGTTGAACGCGGCGGCGATCTCGGCGTCGAGCGGGTCGGCCGGGGAGATTTCCACCTCGCCGAGCACCGAGAGGGTCAGCAGCGCCGGGCAGCCGGCGTCGACGCAGGCCGTGACGAGCCGCTCCACCTCGGCCAGGCTGAGCAGGTCGAGCAGGGCCGAGGCGGTGACCAGCGACGCCCCGGCGAGGTCGTCGGCGGTCAGCCGGGTGAGGTCGCACTCCCGGGTCAGCACACTGACCGGCGAGCCGTCGGCGGCGGTGCGCGGCAGGTGGTCCCGGGCGTGCTCAAGCAGCCCGGCCTCCCGGTCGTAGAGCACCCACTGCTGCGGACCGGGTAGCCGACCGGCGAGCCAGCGCCCCATCGAACCACTGCCGCAGCCCAGGTCCCGGATCACGATCGGGCCGGCGTCCGGCAGCAGGCCACGCAGCGCTTCCACCAGCTCGTCCGCCCGGGCCCGGGCGTCGGCCGGCTCCCGCAGGCCGAGCCAGGCCAGGCTGTACGGCGAATCGTCGTCGCCGCCGTCGGATTGCCCGGTTCGCTCGCCGTGCTCAGTCATGCCGTCCCCTCGCTGCGCTCACTTCTGCGGTCTTCCAACGGATCGCCCTGGCTGGCTGACGACGGATCGTCCTGGCCGGCGGGCGATGGATCGTCCTGGCTGGCTGGCGACGGATCGTCCTGGCCGGTGGGCGGCGGATCGTCCTCGGCCGACCGTGGCTGCCGGGGCGGTCCCGGTTGCCGGGCCAGCGCGGTCAACACCTCGCCGAGGCGGGCGGCGGTGACGTCCCAGCCCGGCAGGTCCGCCCGGCGGTCCCGGGCGGCGGCCCGGAGCCGCTGCCGCAGGTCCGGCTCGTCGAACCAGCGGCGCAGCGCCGTGGCCAGCGCCGCCGGGTCACCGGGCGGCACCAGCAGTCCGGGTACGGCTCCGTCGGGTGCCCGGCCGATCGCCTCCGGTAGCCCGTCCACCTCGCTGCCCAGCACCGGTACGCCCCGGGCCAGCGCCTCGGTGACGACCATGCCGTACGGCTCGGCCCGGGACGGCAGCACCAGCAGGTCGGCGGCGGCGTAGTCGGCGGCCAGCTCGGCACCGGTACGCGGACCGGCGAACAGTACCCGGTCGGCCAGTCCGGCCGCCGCGGCGGAGCGACGCAGCCGGTCGACGTACTCCGGATCCCGGTCCACGGGGCCGACACAGCGGCAGGTCCAGGGGCGGTCGGCGACACTCGCCAGCGCCTCCACCAGTACGTCGTGGCCCTTGCGGGGGATGACCGAGGCGACGCAGAGCAGGCTCGCGGCGCCGTCCGTACCCGATGCCAGCGGTGCGGCCGCGACCCCGGGCGGCACGACGTGCACCCGCCCGGCGGGCAGGCCGTGTCGCCGCACCAGCGTCCGTCCCGTCCCGGCGCTGGTCGCGACGATCGCCGGGGCGGCCCGCAGGGTGCGCCGTTCCAGGTCGTCGAGCCGGGCCGCCAGATCGGGCGGCAGCCCGGTCTCGTCGCGCAGCGGCAGGTGCACCAGCACCGCCAGCCGGAGCCGAGCGGCGGCCGGGCCGACGACCTCGGGCACCCCGCAGGCCACCAGCCCGTCGAGCAGCACCACCGCACCGTCCGGTACGCCGTCGAGCGCGGCGGCCAGCGTCGCCCGCTCGGCCGGGTCCGGTCGGGGCCAGCTCCCCGGCACGGCGAGTTCGCGCACCTGCCAGCCGAGCCGGACCAGCCCGGTGATGACCTGGCGGTCGTAGGCGTTGCCGCCGCTCGGGGTGGCCGGGTCGTCGATGTCCCCGGGCAGCACCACGTAAGCGGTCCCGGCGCTCGTCGCGCCCGTCCGCCCGTCCCCGGCGCCCAGCGTGGCGCCCGTGTCGCCGGCGTTCATCGCGCCCGTCCGCCCGTCCCCGGCGTTCAGCGTGGCGCCCGTGTCGCCGGTGTTCATCGCGCCGTCCGTGGCCCCGGCCCCGGCGGGCCGCCGGGATCCGCTCCCGTCACAGGGTCCGCTCGTAGCTGGCCCAGGCGATGTGCGACTCGTGCAGCGTGACGGTGATGCCGGTCAGCCCGCGCGCTCCCGCACCGAGCTGCCCGGCCTGCACCCGCTCGGCGAGCCGGTCGGCGATGATCTGGGCGAGCGCCTCGGTCGAGGTGTTGATCCCGGCGAGCGAGGGCTCGTCGTCCAGGTTGCGGTAGTTGAGTTCGCCCAGCACCTCGGCCAACGCTCCGGAGGCCAGCCCGATGTCGACGACGATGTTGTCGGCGTCGAGTTCGGGCCGGCGGAACGTGGCGTCCACCACGAAGGTCGCCCCGTGCAGCTTCTGGGCGGGGCCGAAGACCTCGCCCCGGAAGCTGTGCGCGATCATGATGTGGTCACGGACGGTGATGCTGAACAAGGATCTCCTCCTGGTGTTTCCCCGATCGGAGTTGCCCGATCGGGTCGCTCTGTCGCAGCTGATCGCTCTGTCGCAGCTGATGGCTCTGTCGGAGCTGGTCGGTCTGTCGGAGCTAACGGGCGATCGCCGCGTCACCGTAGTTGACCACGTGACACAACGCGGATAGTTCCCCGCTGACCAGCCGGGGAAGCACCTCCGGCAGCTCGGCGAAGTCGCAGGCACCGGTGAGCAGGGCGTCGAAGACCGGGTCGGCTAGCAGCTCCAGGGCGAGCGCGAGCCGATCCGCGAAGGTACGCCGCCCGCGTACGTTCGGTGACACCGTACCGACCTGACTGCTGCGTACGACCAGTCGGCGGGAGTGGAAGTTCTCGCCGAGCGGCACGCTGACCTGGCGGTCGCCGTACCAGCTCAGCTCGACGACGGTCCCCTCCGGAGCGAGCAGTTCCAGCGACCGGGTCAGCCCGGCCGAGGTGGCGCTGGCGTGCACCACCAGGTCACGGTCGCCGGCCGCGTCGGCGGGCGACGCGAAGTCGACGCCGAGCGCGGCGGCGACTCCCGCCCGGCCGGGATCGGCGTCGACCAACTGCACCCGGGCGCCGGGGAACCGGGCGAGGACCCCGGCCACCGCGCTGCCGACCATCCCCGCCCCGACGACCGTGACCCGGTCGCCGACCAGCGGCGCGGCGTCCCAGAGCGCGTTCACCGCGGTCTCCACGGTGCCGGCGAGCACCGCCCGGGACGCCGGCACCCCCTCCGGTACGACGGTGACCGCCGACGCCGGCACGACGTACCGGGTCTGGTGCGGAAAGAGGCAGAAGGCGGTACGGCCGACCAGGTGCTCCGGTCCCGCCTCGACCAGGCCGACGTTGAGGTAGCCGTACTTCACCGGGCCGGGGAAGTCGCCCTCCTGGAACGGGGCGCGCATCGTCGCGTACTGGCTCGGCGGCACCTTGCCGGCGAAGACCAGCGTCTCGGTGCCCCGGCTCAGCCCGGAGTGGAGAGTGCGGACCAACACCTCGTCGGCACCGGGCGGCGCCAGCGGTACCGACCGGATCTCGCCCCGGCCGGGTGCGGCAAGCCAGAAGGCCTGGGCACGCACTGTCATCAACTCCTTTCCCGGTGCGATGAACCGAACGCGGGTGTTTTCCGTTTCCACGGGGGTGGGCAGCGGCAACGATACGCGGCGCGTCGATCGCGCCAAACCGTGACGGAGGAACGTTGACTGTCAGTGATCACCCGATCGCAACATCCCTGGTCCGCCTGCGTCCCGCGCGGCAGCGGGCGGTATCCGTACCGCTCGATGGTCGTCGCCCCGTACCGGTGGGCACGCCAGCGGAGCTGGACGGACCGGCGGTGGGGCTGGCCGTCCAGTTCGTGCTGCTGGCGGCGCTCTCCGCCACGGTCGGGCTGGGCCCCGCCGGCTGGTTCGCCGGTTCGGCGTACGCGGTGGTCACCTGGCTGCTGCTCGGCCGGGCGATGCGCCGCTCCGGCGCCCGGATGCTCGGCGCGGCCAACCAGGTCACCCTGGCCCGGGGCACCCTGGTCGGCGGGGTGACCGCGCTGGTGGCGGCCTCCTTCTGGTCGCCGGCCCCGGTCGGGCTGCTGGTCGCCGTGGCAGGGGTGGCGCTGGCGCTGGACTGGGTCGACGGTCAGGTCGCCCGGCGCACCGGCACGACCTCCGCGCTCGGCGCCCGGTTCGACATGGAGGTCGACGCCTTCCTCATCCTGGTCCTGAGTGCCTATCTGGCGCAGTCCCTCGGTGCCTGGGTACTGGCCATCGGCGTCCTCCGGTACCTCTTCGTCGCGGCCGCCTGGGCGCTGCCGTGGCTCAACGCGGCGCTGCCGCACCGGTTCTCCCGGAAGACCGTCGCCGCGATGCAGGGCATCGTGCTGGCGGTGGCGAGTTCCGGGCTGCTTCCCGGACCACTGGCGTACGCGTCGGTCGGGCTGGCCTTGGCCCTGCTCTGCTGGTCGTTCGGCCGGGACGTCGGCTGGCTGTGGCGGGCACACCACCGGGACCCGGTACCGGTCGGTTCGCGCTGAACCCCGTCCGCCCACCGCACGGTCCGTCGTGGGGGCACGCCCCCCGCACGGTCCGTCGTTTGGGGGAACGCCCTCCGCACGGTCCGTCGTGGGGGCAGGCGGAGGCGGGGGGAACCTGCCGCGCCGGTGACCGGGGTGTGGCACCCGCCGCAATCCGGGCCCGGTCGGTCAGCGGAGGCGCTCGATCGTCACCGGGATCAGCCCCGCCATCCTGGCCGCCGTCGCCAGCTCGCGCAGCAGTGGTCCGATGGCGTCGTCGCGGTCGCCGGCCAGGTCGGCCGTCAGGTCCAGGCACCAGGCGGCACCCGCACCGATCCGACGCAGTTCCCAGGTGAAGGCGTCGGCACCGACCCGGCGTCGCGCCGTACCGACGACTCCGGTCAGGACGCTGCTGCCGCCCTGACCGGGTCGCATCCGCCAGGTGCCGAGCAGTCCGGTCAGGGCGTCCGGGTCGAGCCCGGCGGTGAAGAGGACCCGGTAGAGCCGGGTTTCGGTGAAGCCCGGGGTGGCCCGGCCGGGGCTCAGCCGCAGCGGTGCCGAGGCGGGCAGCCGGATACCGTCGTCGAAGTGTCCGCGCAGCACCTCCTCGCCGGGTAGTTCGCCTCCGCCCAGATGGCGGTAGACGAACTCGACCTCCTGCCGGTTGGCGCCGACGACCCGGTCCCGCAGTGCGGCGTCGGCACGTACGCCCCGGCTGAACGTTGAGGCGCCCCGCCAGCGGGAGCCGCCGGCCGTCCACCCGGTGCTGTCGAGCCGGACCGCCGAATAGTCGCGGTCCAATACGAACTCCTCGACGAGGATTCCCGCCGGGCCGGCGAAGTCCGGGTTGTCGGGCCGGACCAGGTAGTAGTCCAGCATCGACCCGGCGGCGACCGGCCTCGCCGCCGTCCCGGGCCGGGATACGGCTCGGGACGGCCACCGGGCCGCACCGTCCGGTCTCGCGGATACCGTCGGCATGCCATACATTCTCGGCCGGGAATCCGCTCCGACGGTCGCGGCTCGCCCAGAAGCGGTCGCCGGAGATGTTCCCGACGCCGCCTCCGCACCGGGAAAACGCAACGAGCCTCGCGGACTCAGCGGGTCTCGGGGGAGTCGGCGGGTCTCGGGGCCTGAGCGGCTCTCGGGGCTTGAGCGGGTCTCGGGGAGTCAGCGGGCCTCGGGGACGGTGGGCTCCTGCTCGTCGTACCGGCCGATTGTGCGTTGCCAGGCGGCCCGCCAACGACCGTCGGCGACGATCCGGCGCAACGTCTCGGTGAGCCAGGCCCGGAACGGTTCGTCGCCCCGGCGCAGGCCGATCCCGTACGGCTGCGGATCGAAGGCCCGGCCCACCAGGCGGAATCCGGCGCTGTTGCCGGCGGCCAGTCCCACCAGGGCCGGCCCGTCCCCGGTGATCGCGTCGACCCTGCCGGCCGCGAGCGCCTCCGCACACTCCTGATAGCCGCCGAGCGACGTCAGCGCCAGCGACCGGCCGCCGAGGTGCTCTTCGAGCCGCCTGCCGTGCGGTGTTCCGGTGACGGTGCAGATCCGGTAGCCCTCGGTCCGTAACGACTCGGGGCCGGTGATCGCGGTCTCGCCGGCCCGTACCAGCAGTTGCTGCCCCGGCAGGTGGTACGGCCCGGCGAACGCGACCCGTTGGGCGCGGGTCTCGGTGATGGTGTAGCTGGCGATGACGAGGTCGACCCGGCCCTGCTCGATGAGTTCTTCCCGGCCCGTCAACGGCGCCTCGGTCCACCGCACGCGGTCGGGGTCGATGCCGAGTTCACCGGCGATCAGCCGCCCGATCTCCACGTCGAACCCGGTCATCGTCCCGTCGGGCTCCCGGTAGCCGGTACCGGGGAGGTCGAACCTGCTGCCGATCGCGATCTGCCGTGCCGCCTGCAACCGTCGCATGGTCGTACCCTCGGCGAAGACCGGCGACGCCTGGGCGCTCGGCGTCGGGTCGGCAGGCCCGCCACCGGGTCGGTCCCACGGATTCAGCACCACGACGATGGCCAGCACGGCCAGTACGGCCAGTACGGCCAACGCGAGCACCCCGGCGAGGAGGATCCGACCGCTTCGCCGGGACGGCGCGGACCGGCCCGGGGGACCGGTCGGCGACTCGGCCCCTGCGGCCGGAGCGCCCGGGCCGGGCACCGCTACCGGTGGTCCGGACGCTGGCGCCACCGGGTCGACCGGTAATAGGTGAGAGCCGGCCGGGGGAGAGCCGGTCGACGGAACGCCGGTCGACGGAACGCCGGCCAGGGGAGAGCCGGTCGAGGAGAGGCCGGGTGGCGGTGGCGGCGGCACGGGAGCGCCGGGTGGCGGCGGGACGGGAAGGCCGGGCGGTGCCGGGGCGGGGCCGGTGGGCAGCATGTCGTCCGGCGACACCGCGAGGGCGCCCTCGGCCACCACGAGTTCCGGCTGCTCGGTGACGACCGGTGCCACCCCGAGGACCCGGTGCAGCAGCGTCGCCGCCAGCGGGATCCGGCTCGCGCCCCCGACCAGGACGACGGTGGCCGGTCCCACTCCGGGGCCGGCCGAGCGGACCGCCGCCACCGTCACCTCGACGGTACGGTCCAGCACCACCCGGGCCAGCCGTTCGAACTCCTCCCGGCCGACCGGCACCGACTCGTCGAAGAGCGGGACGTGCAGGTAACCCACCGAGGTGCGGCTCAGGCTCTCCTTCGCCCGGCGGGCCTCGTCCCACAGGGCCAGCGCGGCGCGGCGGTCGGCGTCGTCACCCGGTGCGGTCAGCCGCCGCCACCGGACCGGATCGCGCTCCGCCAGCAGCCGGCCGACGTAGTCGACGAGCGCAGCGTCGAGATCCAGCCCGCCGGTCTGCGGCAGCCCGTCGGTGGCCAGCACGGTGAAGCCGCCCGTGGCGGTGCGCCGGACGACGGTCGCGTCGAAGGTGCCCGCGCCGAGGTCGTAGACGGCGACGTGACCACCGGCCGGCACGTCCAGCGCGCCGGCCCCCACCAGATAGCTCGCGGCGGCGACCGGCTCGGCGGCGAGCCGGGGCTCGGGCAGGCCGGCCTCGACGGCGGCGGCCACCAGCAGCGCCCGCCGGGTCGGCCCCCAGGTGGCGGGCAGGGTGAACAGTACCGATCCGAGCCCGCCCGGCCCCGCGACCCGGTTGGCCTCGTCGGCGACCCGGGCCAGCGTGGCGGCCACCAGCGAGGTGACCGAGACCTCCCGGTCGCCGAGCCAGACGGTGCCCTCGCCGATGCGCCGCTTCGGGTACGGCTCGAAGCCCTGTGGCCGTCGTCGGGCGGCGTCGGTGGCGTCCTGACCGGACAGGATCGTGCCGCCGTCCTCCACACAGGTGGCCGAGGAGAGCAGTGGCGAACCGTCGAAGAGCAGCGGCCGGGTACGCCCGTCGGGCCAGCGCAGCACCGCAACGGTGTGCGACGTTCCATAGTCGACACTCAGCCGGAACCCACCGTCCGCCACCCTGGCAGCCTAGTGGGCGCCCGACGGTCCCGGACGTCGGTGTCCGACGCCGGCTCCAACCCGGACACGCGCTCGCTGGCCACCGGCTACGCCGGCCGGCGGCTCGCGGAGCATCGGATGGTCGGGCGTGCGCCGGGAAGGCCGGTCGGCGTCCCGCCTCGGCGGCCTCAGTGCCGGCGCAACGCCACCACGGCGATGTCGTCGGTGACGTCCACCGGGCCGAGTTCGGCCAGCAGTCGCCGGCAGAACCCGTCGAGGTCCGGTTCGACCGTCGCCGCCGAGCCGGCCAGGTCGTCCAGCCGGCGGTCGAGATCGATGTCCCGGCGTTCGACCAGGCCGTCGGTGTAGAGCACGAGGGTGGCGCCGGGGGGAAGGACGAGTTCCAGGTCGTCCGGCCGATCGGCCCGTACGCCGAGCAGCGGGGCCCGGTGTACGACGAATTCGGTCGAGTCCGCCGTGACGACCAGCGGCGGCAGGTGCCCGGCACTGGCCAGCCGCATCCGGCCGGTCGCGGGCTCCAGGGTCAGCAGGCAGAGCGTCGCGAACTCGCCCGGCAGCAGGGTGCGCAGGAGTTCGTCGACCCGTTCCAGGATGCCGCCCGGCGGATGCCGCTCCACGGCGTACGCCCGGATCGCGTGCCGGAGTTCGGCCATCACGGTCGCGGCGTGCAGCGAGTGGCCCGCCACGTCGCCGATCGCGACGACCAGCCGGCCGTCGATCATCGCGAGTTCGTAGAAGTCGCCGCCGACCTCGGTCTGCGCGCTCGCCGGCTCGTAGCAGACGGCGAGGTCGAGGCCGGGTACGGCGGGCAGCCGGCGGGGCAGCAGGCTGCGCTGGAGTGTCACCGCGATCCGGTGCTCCTCGTCGTACGAGCGCTGCGCCTCGACCGCCGTCGCCACCGCCTGGACGAGCTGGCTGAGTACGGCGGACTCGGTCGCCAGCACCGATTCCGGTACCCCCACCTGCACGGCCGGGCGGTCGGGCCGCAGCCGTGCGGTGGCGACCCGGATCCGGTCGTCCGGGTGGACCGGCACCGGCCAGTCGGCCGGCGTCTCGGTGCGCATCCCGACGCCGACCGGCACCGCCCGGAGATCGGCCGCCCACTCCTGGATCGTCGCCGGCCCGTCCGGTTCGCCGACCACCGCCGCCCAGCCCCGTCCGTCGGCGTCCTGCCCGGCGACCAGCGCCCCGGTGCCGAAGATCCGGGCCGCTCCGCTCGCCGCGGCGGTCAGCATCGACGCGAACGAGGGTGCGGCGTTCACCGCCAGGGTGGTCTCGGCGAGCCGGGCGAGCCGGGTGGCCAGCAGTTCGGCCCGGCTGCGGGCCCGGTAGTAGCGCAGCGCCGCCTGGGTGGTGGCGATCAGCTCGTCCGGCTCGATCGGTTCGACGAGGTACGCGTCGGCGCCCCGGGTCAGCCCCTGCGCCCGGTCGGCCACGCTGACCGCGTGCGCCGAGACGTGGATGACCGGTCGGGAGGCGTGCCGAGGGTCGGACTTGATCCGCTCGCTCACCTCGAAACCGCTCATGTCGCCGAGCCGTACGTCGAGGACGACGAGGTCGATCTCCTCCCGCTCCATCCGGTCGAGCGCGGCACCGCCGCTGTCCGCCTGCACGACGGTGAATCCGGCCCGGGTGAGCCAGCTCACCAGCAGGTAGCGCTTGGCGGCGCTGTCGTCGACCACCAGGATGGTCGCGCCGGTGCCGACCTGTTCCGGGCTGTTCACGGCACCGGTTCCAGCGGCAGGTGGACGCTGAACGTGCTGCCCCGGTCGGGCTCGCTGGCGACCCGCAGGTCGCCGCCGAGCAGCCGGGAGAGCCGCCGGGCGTACGGCAGGCCCAGGCCGGTGCCCCGGGCGCCGGTCGGCGATCCATGCCCCGGTACCTGGTAGAACTCCTCGAAGATCCGCTCCTGGAGTTCGGCCGGAATGCCGATCCCGGTGTCGCGGACCCGGACGACCAACGAGTCGTCGGCGACCTCGGCCGTCATCCGGACCTCGCCGTACTCGGTGAACTTGAGCCCGTTGTGCAGCAGGTTGCGCAGCACCTGGGTCAGCAGCACCTCGTCGGTACGGATAACCGCCGGCGGTTCGGGGTCGACGACCACCAACTGGACCTCGGGCCGGGTGGCCATCGCGCGTACCGTGCCCCGGAGCTGGCCGAAGACGGCCCGCAGCTCGACCTCGGACCAGTTCGGCTCGATCGCGCCGGACTCCGCCTTGCCGAGGTCGAGCAGGTCGTTGACCAGCGACAGCAGGTCGGCGGCGGAGCTGCGGATCAGCTCGGCCTGCTCCCGCTGCTCGGCGGTGAGCGGGTCGGAGGCCGGGTCCAGCAGCAGCCGGGTAAGCCCGATCACCGCGGTCACCGGCGCGCGCAGTTCGTGGCTGACGTTGGCCAGGAACCGGGTCTTCGCCTCGCTGGCCGTGCGGAGCTGCACCGAGCGGTCCTCCAGCTCGGCGTGCAGCGCGACGACGCCCCGGTTGGTCTCGTCGAGTTCCTCGGAGAGCTGCGTGTAGAGCGCGAGTACGCCCCGGTTGGTCTCGGCGAGTTCCGCGTTGAGCCGGGCGAGTTCGTCGCGCTGGGCCCGGGTCTGCTCCAGCGCGGCGAGGAGCTGCTCGTTCTGCTCGGCCATCTCCTCCAGCGGAGTACGGGCGGCCGAGGCGTTCAGGTTGTCGCGTATCACGTCGAGACGCTCCGGCGTCAGCGTGGTCGTGGCAGGGATCTTGCGGGTCATCCGGATGACGGTGGCGTCACCGTCCCGGCCGACGTCGAAGGTGTCGACCAGCCGGCCGACGAGCAGGGCGCCGGTGAGCGTCCGCGCCGACGTGCCGGCCGGCAACACGCTGCTCACCTCGGTGACCAGCGTCGCCCCGGACTCGCCGACCGCGGCCGTGAAGGCGACCTCGGCCCGGGCCGCGGTGGGCAGGGTGACCACGAGGTACCGGCCGATCTCGCTGAGCGCGGTGGCGAGCCGGACCTGGTCCTGGTGTTCCATGCCGACCGCGGCGGCGACCTCCCGGCCACGCTGGCGGACCAGGAACACGTCCGACTCGGCGCGCAGCGTCAGCCGCAGCAGTGCCGCGCCGGCCGCCGTACCCTCGGTCATCTCCGGTCCCTGGTCACGGCGTGGCCCGGGCGACCAGGACGCAGGCGTCGTCGCGGCGTACGGCGGCATCCCGTAGGAGCGTGCCGGCGATCACCTGCGGCGAGCGCCCCAGCAGTCCGGGATAGTCGGCGAGCCGCCAGCGGTCGGTCACCCCGTCGCTGTGCATGACCAGGCAGGCGCCGCCGGGGAACGGGTAGTCGAACTCGCGTACGGTCCGACGCTGGTGACCGACGATGCCGGGCATGGAGACCAGGCCGCGCCGTTCGTCGTAGTGCTGCACGGAGCCGGCGATGTTGCCGAGCCCGGCGTACCGCAGCAGCCCGGCCGCCGGGTCGAATTCGGCGACCGCGGCGGCGGCGCCCCGGGTGTGGCTGATCGCCCGGTGCAGGTGTTCGAGGACCGCCGCCGGAGGTGCCGCCGGGGCGAGGTGGAACGCGTGTACGGCGGCCCGGGCGGCCACCGCAGCGAGCGGCCCGTGCCCGAGTCCGTCGCAGACCAGCACCTGCCGCCGGCCCTCGACGGTACGCACCGCGAACCCGTCGCCGCAGGACTGCTCGCCGCTCATCGGCCGGCTGAGCCCGGCGATCCAGTCCGGCTCGGGTGCCCGCGCCGGCCAGACCTGGGCGGCGCTCACCGTGCCGCGTCCGGGCAGGGAGTAGACGTCGAACCAGCTCGACTGCCGGCCGATCGCCCCGAGCCCGATGCCCAGGGAGCCGGCGGTCGAGTGGCCGTCCCGGGTCGACGAGACCACGTCGCTCATGCCGGGGCCGGAGTCGACGGCGATCAGCTCCACCCCGGCCACCTCGTTGTTCCGGGCCGGCCGGACCAGCAGTTGTCCGCTGTCGGCGTGCTTGACGAGATTGCTGGCGAGTTCGGCCGCGACGATGGCCAGGGCGCCGGCGTGGGCCTCGTCGAGCCCCATCCGGCCGGCCAGCAGCTCGGCGGCCCGGCGTACCGTGCCGACCGCACCGGGCTCCTCGACCTGGAACCAAACGCCCTCGTCGTCGAGCCGGTGGTCGCCGCTCACATCGACCGCGCCCATTTCGTGATGGTGACCCGGGTCCCCCGACCCTTGCCGGTGTCCACCTCGAACTCGTCGACCAGTCGACGGGCGCCGCCGAGGCCGAGGCCCAGGCCGCCACCGGAGGTGTAGCCGTCGGTGAGCGCCAGCTCCAGGTCGGCGATCCCGGGCCCGTCGTCGGAGAAGACGATCCGGATGCCCTTGCGGCGACCGCTGTCCACGACGTCGACCTCGGCGCCGCCGCCACCGCCGTAGACCAGGGTGTTCCGGGCCAGCTCGCTCGCTGCGGTGACCAACTTGGTCTGGTCGACCAGGGAGAGCGAGACCGCCACGGCGGCGGTGCGGACGAGCTGCCGGACCCGGACCACGTCCGCGTCCGAGCTGATCGTCACGAGCTGCGGAGTGGTCAGCTTGGCGGCCCCGGTCAAGACGTGATCGCCGTCGGGTGGTCGGAGTCGGGGCCGAGGGCGAGCATCCACGCCGTGTCCGACTCCGCGCCCGGTGCCGAGTCCGGCTCCTCCTGCCGCGACCGGGCCAGCAGCTCCATGCCGCGTTCGACGTTGAGCGCGGTCCGGATGCCGTTCAACGACAGGCCCAGCTCGACGAGGGTGATCGCGACGGCCGGGCGCATCCCGACCACCACTGTCTCGGCGTCGAGTACCCGGGCTATCGCCGCGATGGTGGAGAGCATCCGGCCGACGAAGGAGTCGACGATGTCCATCGCGGTGATGTCGATGATCACCCCGTGGCAGCCGCTCTCCACGATCCGGTCGGAGAGGTCCTGTTGCAGGGCCAGCGCGGTCTGGTCCTCCATGTCGACCTGGATCGAAACCAGGAGCAGGTCGCCGATCTTGAGGACCGGTACCCGGTCCATCAGGCGCCCCGGGTCCCGGCCGTGCCGCTGCCGTTGCTCCGGCGGGACTGCTCGATCATCCGCAGGGCGTGCCGGAGCGCGTCGGCCAGGGTCGCCTTGGTGGCGATGTCACCGAACTCGATGCCGAGCGCCACGATGGTCTGGGCGATCTGCGGCCGGATGCCGGAGACGATGCACTCGGCGCCCATCAGCCGGGCGGCCACCACGGTCTTCAGGATGTGCTGCGCGACCTGGGTGTCCACCGCCGGTACGCCGGTGATGTCGATGATCGCGTACGGCGAGCCGGTGTCGACCAGGGTCTGCAACAGTCGTTCCATCACGACCTGGGCCCGGGCCGAGTCCAGGGTGCCGACCAGCGGGATGGCGACGACGCCCTCCCAGAGCTTCACCACCGGGGTGGAGAGTTCCAGGAGCTGTTCGGCCTGCTCGCTGAGCAGTTCCTCCCGGGACCGGGCGTACCGCTCGAAGGTGAACAGCCCCAGTTCGTCGACGACCGCGGAGGCGGCGACGTAGTCCGCCAGCGTCTGCTTGTCGCCGGCATGGACGTCCAGCACGTCGAGCAGGGCGCTCTTGAGCGAGAAGACGCTGACCGCCGTCTCGGAGGCGGTGAAGCCCTGCTGCGCCCGGCTGCGGGACATCTCCACGAGGGTGGACCGGAGCGCGGCCGACCCCTCGGCGGAGAGGTCGAACCGTCCGTCGTCGAGCGCGGAGCGCAACGCCCTGTGAAGCTCCCGCACCTGCTGGCGCAACTCCGTCTGGGTCATCCGACCCCGCAGGGAGGCGGCGACGACCTCGGTCCAACGCTCGACCAGCCGCTCCGAGTGGGTCTCGAGTACCGCGGCGAATCGGCTGCTCTCGTCGGCCGTGATGCCCATCATTCCCTCCCCGATCCAGGTCGCGGCCACTCCTGGTCGGGCCGGCCGGTGGACTGTATCACCGGGCCCGGTGGGAGCGGTCCCGAGGCCGCTGTGGCCAGCCGATATCGGTGGTACGCGATGCCCCGCCGCGCGGCTGGCCGGGCCGGCGCTCCTGGGCCGGGCCGCCGGAGGTCGAGGACGGGTTGTCGGCTCCGACCTCTGCTGCGTGGTGCCGCCGAGGTGCCGCCGCGCCCCGGAGGGTCGACGGCCGTGAGCCGTGGGCTGTGGGCCGTGGGCGCGACATCGTGACCTGGAGGGAAAGACCATGGGACATCAGGTGGTGCACTTCGAGATCATCGGTACCGATCCGGCGGCGCTGCGCGGCTACTACGGTGAACTCTTCGGCTGGGAGTTCGGCGTCGGCGACGCCGCCACCGAGGCGGTCTCCGCGCCGGGCGAGTACGGCTTCGTCGACGGGAGCGCGACCGGCGACGGTACCGGGATCAACGGCGGCGTCGGCGGCGGCGCCGGATACCAGCGCCGGGTCCTGTTCTACGTGGGAGTTCCCGACGTCGAGGCGGCGCTGCGGAGGGCCGAGAGCCTCGGCGGGACCCGGGTGCTCGGTCCCGCCCCGGACAGCGGTGGAGCCTTCTCGGTCGGGCACTTCACCGATCCCGAGGGCAACCTGGTCGGAGTCGCCGGCCCGCCGCGCTGACCGGCGCCCCGGCACAGGCTGCTGACCCCGGCCGCCCCGGTTCCGGCCGGGGTGGGCGGCCTAGACTTGCCCGGGCAACCCGGAGGAGAGCGCCGTGACCCTGACCAGTGACGCCCGGCCGGCGCCGGCCGGCGAGGTACGGCCCGCCGAGGGCCAGCCCGAGACCCCGTTCCTGGTGGTCGACCCGGAGCGGGTGGGCCGGAACATCGCCCGGCTTCGGTCCCGGCTGGCCCGGCTGGGCACCCCGCTGCGCCCGCACGTCAAGACGGCGAAGTCGCTCGCCGTCGCCCGGCTGCTCTTCGACGGCGAACCGGGGCCGATCACCGTGTCGACGCTGCGCGAGGCGGAGGTCTTCGCCGCACACGGCTACACCGACATCCTGTACGCGGTCGGGCTCGCCCCGCAGAAGCTGGACCGGGTACTGGCGCTGCACCGCGCCGGGGTGGACCTTCAGGTACTGATCGACAGCGTCGCCCAGGCCGAGGCGGTGGCCGCCGCCTCGGCCCGGACCGGGATATCCGTCCCGGCGCTGATCGAGGTCGACTGTGACGGGCACCGGGGCGGGCTGCTCCCGGACGACCCGACGGCGGTGCGGATCGCCGAGACGCTGGAGCGGGGCGGCGCCGAGGCCCGGGGAGTGTTGCTGCACGCCGGTGGGTCCTATCACTGCCGGTCCCGGGAGGAACTCGTCGCGGCGGCGGAGAACGAGCGGGCCAGCGCTGTCCGGGCCGCCGAACTGCTCCGGTCGGCCGGGTTCGCCGCGCCGGTGCTGAGCGTCGGCTCGACCCCGACCGCGCACTTCGCGGAGGACCTCACCGGGGTCACCGAGGTCCGGGCCGGCAACTTCGTCTTCTTCGACCTGGTGATGGCCGGGATCGGCGTCTGCACCGTGGACGACCTGGCGATGTCCGTGGTCGTCACGGTCATCGGCCACCGGCCGGAGAAGGGCTGGATCCTCACCGACGGCGGCTGGATGGCCACCTCGCGCGACCGGGGTACCTCGGCGCACCCCGTCGACCAGGGGTACGGCCTGGTCGCCCGGCTCGACGGGCCGCTCTATCCGGACCTGGTGATGACCGACGCCAGCCAGGAGCACGGCATCCTGACGGTCCGCCCGGACAGCCCCGCCGCGCTGCCCGATCTTCCGGTCGGTACCCGGGTCCGGATCCTGCCGATCCACGCCTGCGCGACCGCCGCCCAGCACGACGAGTATCTGCTGCTCGACCCGGCCAGCGGCGACGCGACCGAGGTCTGGCCCCGGCTGCGCGGCTGGTAGCCGCCCGTCCGCCCAGCGTCGGTACGGCGCAGCAGGCGGGCCTCCTCTCGCCAGGGTCAGCCGAGGAACGCGAGGACGACGACACCGAATCCCCAGCGGTACGCCGAGCAGCATGCAGAACTCGGCCAGTGACCGGGACACCACCTGTCCGCGCCGGTAGTGGACGAGATCCCACACCGCGTGGGCCGCTGACCTGCGATTTCATCGTCGCCGAAGAGTTGCCGAAACCCGGCCGGCCACCGTTGTCGGCAGTTACCCGGGCCGATCGTCGACCCGGAACGAGAAGGGAACAGGGCAATGACTCGGATGTACCGCTGGTTCGCCCCGGCCGGTGCCGCCACGATCGTGCTGGCCGCCCAGGTCGGAATCCAGTTGGCCGGCGCCGGCCCGGCCGCGGCGGTGACCGGCATCGAGAAGGTGACGTCGCCGCTGTCGGCGGTCGACTCACAGCAGACGCACACCGCCCGGGCGCAGTGCCCGGCCGGCAAGTGGGTGATCGGCGGCGGGGGCTGGGCCTTCGCCGTGGCCGCTGCGGACAGCGCCAAGGTGACGCTGGTGCAGCTCTTCCCGGAGCACCGCACCGACGGGACGCCGGACAGCTACGTGGTGACCGGCTCGGAGACCACGGCCGCGATGACCGGCGACTGGTGGGTGCAGGCGTACGCCATCTGCGCCAGTCCGTCGGGGCTGGCCGGCTACCAGGTGGTGGGTACCCGGAACTCGGCGACCTCGTCACCTGTCGAGGTGGAGGCGCGGGCGTCCTGCGGCACCAGGCGGGCCCTCGGCGGCGGCGCCCGGATCGTCAACCCGGGACGGGACGTGGCACTCCAGGTGTCCCGCGCCTCCGCCACCGGTGACATCTTCCGGGCCACCGCACACGAGGACGCCAACGGCTACGCCGGGAACTGGACCGTGGACGCGTACGCGGTCTGCGTGAACCGGCCGGCCGGCTACCAGGTGGTCACCACCGCCTCGACGCAGAGCGACTCGGAGGCGGAGAAGATCGCGTTCGCGCGCTGCCCGACCGGTACCCGGGTGCACGGTGCGGGTGCGGCCATCTCCGACGCCGCACCCGGTGGCGTGTCGCTTCAGGTGATCTACCCGGCCAACGCGCTCGACGACGTCGAGGTGTTCGCGGTGGAGAACACCCCGGTCAGCCAGGACTGGGACTTCATCGTCAGCCAGGCGATTTGCGCCTCCTGACGACCGGAGCGGGCCGCCACCGTCCACCGGTGGCGGCCCGCGAGACGTTCCGGGCCGGGCGGCGGATCCCGAGCCGGGACAGCACCGCCATCCATCCGGGACAGCAGCGCTAACCGTCCACGGTGGCGCCGGCCGTACCCGTCGGAAGCGCGCTCCGCACCCGGCCGGCCTCCCGGGCCGCGAGCAGGTGCCGGCGGACCCGGTCGGCGTCCGGATGGCCCATCTCGTCGTGCAGCAGCAGGGCCCGTTCCCAGGCCCGCACGGCGGCCCGGAGCTCACCGTTGCCGTGCAGCGCCTCGCCCAGGCAGGTCAGCGTCTCGGCGGCGCCGGCCCGGTCGCCGACCTCGGCGAAGAGATCGAGCGCCCGCCGGCAGCCGGCGACCGCCGCCCGGTACGCCCCGGCGGCGCATTCCAGATAGCCGAGGCTCTGCCAGTTGGTGGCCGCGCCGTGCCGGTTGCCGATCTCCTCGTTGAGCCGGAGCGCCTGCCGGCACAGCTCCCGGGCCTGGTCGTGGTCGCCGAGCCGGGTCAGCATGCAGGCGATGTTGTTCAACGCCCGGGCCTGCCCGGTCAGGTGGCCGGCCTCCCGATAGAGGTCGAGCGAGCGTCGGTCGTGACGGAGCGCCTCCATGTCACGACCCTGCTGTTCGAGGATCCGCGCGATGTTCACCCGGGTCTGCGCCTGGTTGGCCCGGTCGCCGACCGCGACGAAGAGCCGGGCCGCCTCGGCGAGGTGGGTCCGGGCCTGGTCGAGGCGGCCGAGCTGGGTCTGGGCCCGGCCGAGATTCCGGTGTACGTGGGCCTGCGCCGCCTCGTCGCCGATCCGGCCCGCCGCCTCCAGGGCGGTACGCTGCACGGCGATCTGGTCGTGCCAGTACCCGCTGAGGTTGAAGAAGCTGGTCAGGCTCCAGGCCAGCTCCCAGCAGTGCCGGTCGAAGCCGGTCCGGCCGGCCCAGTCGACCAGGGCGTGCAGCGTCCGGTGCTCGGCGTGCAGCCAGGCTCTCGCCCCGGCCTGGTCGGCGAAGGACTCGACTCCGGCCCCCGGCACCGGCTCGGCGAGCACGATCGGGTCCCGGTGCGGATAGAGCAGCCGGTCGGCCGCGTACGCGGTGTGCAGATAGTGGTCGAGCAGCCGGTTCGCCGCCGTACGCCGGTCGGTGCCGGTCTCCTCCGCCTCGGCCCGCTCGGCGGCGTACGCCCGCAGCAGGTCGTGTCGGGCGTACCGCCCCGGCGACCGCTCGTCGAGCAGGTGTGCCTGGGCCAGCTCGGTCAGTGGCCGGCGGGCCGCCGCCACCGGCAGGCCGGCGAGGCTGGCCACGGCCGGGCCGGTCAACTCGGCTCCGGGGTGGAGTCCGACCAGCCGGAACACCCGGGCGGCGGTGGGACTCAGCGCCCGGTAGGACCAGGAGAAGACCGCCCGGACGTCCGCCGCCGGGTCGCCGCCGTCGAACGGGTCGAGGCTGTCGCCGGCGGTCCGCAGCTCGGCGGCCAGGTCGGTGAGGCGGAAGCTCCGGTAGGCGGCGGCACGGGCGGCCACCACGGCCAGCGCCAGCGGCAGCCGCGCGCACCGGGCCGCGATCTCGGCCACGGCGGCCGGCTCCTCGGCCACCCGGTCGGTGCCGAGGCGCCGGGCCAGGAAGTGCCGGGCCTCGGCCGGGCTGAACAGGTCGACGCCGACCGGCCGGGCACCGTCGACCGCGACCAGGCCGGCGAGCCGGTTCCGGCTGGTGACCACGGTGGCGCAGCCGGGTGCGCCGGGCAGCAGCGGGCGTACCTGCGCGGCGTCGCGGGCGTTGTCGAGGACGACCAGGATCCGCCGCCCGGCGACGAGGCTGCGGTAGAGCGCGGTCTGCGCGGCGAGCCCCACCGGTACCCGCCGGGCGGCGATCCCGAACGCGTCGAGAAAGCCACGTACCGCCTCCTCGGGGGCGACCACCACGCCGTCCGGGTCGAAGCCGCGCAGGTTGACGTAGAGCTGCCCGTCGGGGAAGTGGTCGGCGTTGCGGTGTGCCCAGTACAGCGTCAGGGCGCTCTTGCCCACCCCGGCCGAACCGGAGACCACGGCGGTGGCGCCGGTATCCGAGGGCGGGTCGAGGAGCCCGTCCAGTTCGGTCAGTTCGTACTCCCGGCCGGTGAACGCGACCGGCGGCGCCGGCAGTTGTCGCGGCACCGACGGCGACGCGGTGGTGGCGGTGCCGGCCGGTGGCCGTTGCGGGGCCGGCGCGGGCGGGCCGTCCAGCGCCGGGTCGTTGGTCAGGATCTGCCGGTGCAGTCGGCGCAGCGCCGGGGCCGGGTCCATGCCCAGTTCCCCGGCCAGCCGGGACCGGACCTCCTGGTAGTGCCGGAGCGCGTCGGCCTGCCGGCCGCAGCGGTAGAGCGCGGTCATCACCTGCCCGGCGATCCGCTCGTCGAACGGGTACCCGGCGGCGCGGGCGGCCAGTTCGCCGAGGAGTTCGGCATGCCGGCCGGCGGCGAGGGCGAGATCGGCCAGGTCGAGTTCGGCGGCCAGCCGCTCGGCGGCGAGCGTGGTCCGGAGCCCGGCCAGCCAGGGTGTGTCGAGGGTGCCGAAGGGCTCGCCCCGGCAGAGCGACAGCGCCGCTTCGAGCAGTGCCGCCGGGGTTTCGCCGTCGATCCGCGGTGTTGACGGGGCTTCGCCGCCGGTGTCGGGGTTCTCGGGACGGGCGAGGGAGCGGGCCCGGGCGAGCAGCCGGCGGAACCGGTGCAGGTCGACCGCGTCCGGCTGCACCGTCAGCAGGTATCCGTCCGACCGGTGGGTGATGGCGAGCCCGCCGCTGCCGCCGAGCAGGGTACGCAGCCGGGAGACGTACCCGGCCAGCGCGTTGCGGGCGTGCCGGGGTCGCTGCTCGCCCCAGACCCGGTCCAGCAGCCGGTCGGCCGGGACGATCCGGTTGGCGTCGACCAGCAGCGCCGCCAGTACGCAGCGCTGCCGCGCGTGCCCGAGATCGACCGGCCGCCCGTCGACCAGGGCCCGCACGTCGCCGAAGAGCAACAGCTCCACCGCCATCGCCGGCCGTACCTCCTGACCCGGGTCACGTTCGGTGACGCCGTGACAGCAGGATGCCGCACCGTACCGGTGCCGAGCAGCCTATTTCGCGACTGCCGGGCGGTCCCCGGCCGCGCTGGCTCGGTCAGCGGAGGTGGAGGTTGAGTCAGCGGAGTTGGGTCAGCGGAGTTGGGTCAGCGGAGTTGGCTCAGCGGCAGGGGGCCACGGGTCTTCACCGTGCGGATGGCGAAGGTGCTGCGGGCGTCCACGATCGCCGGGATGACCAGGATCTGGTCGATCAGCAGCCGCTCGTACGCGGCGAGGTTGGCCACCGCCGCCTCCACCAGGAAATCGGCGGAGCCGGAGATCACGTGACAGGCGACGACCTCGGGGATGCCGCTCAGCACCGACTCGATCCGGGCCGCCGTCTCCCGGGAGTGCTGCCCGACCTTCAGCTCGATGAAGACGGTCAGGTCCAGCCCGAGCCGGGCCCGGTCCAGCTCGGCCCGGTAGCCGGCGATCAACCCGTCCTGTTCGAGGGCGCGTACCCGACGCAGGCAGGCCGACGGCGAGAGCGCGACCGCCTCGGCGAGGTCGACGTTGGCGATCCGCCCGTCGGTCTGGAGGCGGTCGAGGATCGCCCGGTCCGTGGAGTCGTACGAGGCCATCGGCACATCATGCGGCAACATCTGCATGTGACGCAACGATGTTGCGTAGCAGCGAGTCCAGGCGCGCACATTTGCCATCGTGTGCCTCGGGTACGCTGCAAGACTCCATGGCATGACCAGTGTGACGAGCCTGACCGGCCAGCGTGCGGCCGTCGTACCCGATCTCGGTGTGCTGCGCGGAGCCGCGCTCTACGTCGGAGCCCTGCTCGGGCCGGGCCTGCTGCTGTTGCCCGGCCTGGCGGTGACCCGGGCCGGACCGGCGTCGATCCTGGCCTGGGCCGGCCTGCTGGTCGCGTCCGGCCTCTTCGCGGTCGTCTTCGCCGCCCTCGGCGTGCGTCACCCGTCGGCCGGCGGAGTCCGGGCGTACGCGGAGGCGGGTCTCGGTCCCCGGGTCGGCCGGGCGGTCGCCTGGTGCTTCCTCGCCGGGGTGGTCACCGGTGCGCCGATCGTCTGCGTCACCTGCGGAAACTACGTCGCCGACCTGCTCGGCGGCGGCGTCGGGCTCGCCTGCGTCACCGCGGCGGTACTGCTGCTCGGCACCCTCGGGGTGACGCTGCGCGGCGTCCGCACCTCGGCCACGGTGCAGTTCGGCCTGGTCGTGCTGCTCGTTACGATCGTCGTCGGCGCGGTCGCCGGGGCGGCACCGGCGAGCAGCACCGCCAACTGGACGCCGTTCGCGCCGCACGGCTGGGCGGCGATCGGCCCGGCGGCCTCGACCCTGATGCTCGCCTTCGTCGGCTGGGAGGCGATCGCACCGCTGACCAACCGGTTCGCCGAGCCCCGCCGGCAACTCCCGGTCGTCATCGGCATCGCCTTCGGCGTCACCACCGTGATCTACCTGGCGCTCGGCGCCGTCACCGTCGCCGCGCTCGGCCCGCAGGCGAGCACGTCGGTGCCGCTCGCCGCGCTGCTCACCCTCGCCGTCGGCCCGGCCGGGCAGACCGTGGCCGCCGTCGGCGCGGTGGTGCTCACCGTCGGCGCCGTCCTCGCGTACCTCTCCGGCGCCGGCAGCCTGGCCCGCTCGCTGGCGCCCGGCCGGGTCGTCCGGGACACGGTGCCAGCCTGGCTGGTCGCCGCCCTCCTCGGCTCGGGTGCCCTGCTGATCGGGCTGCTCGGCAGTGGGGTGATCAGCCTGGCCACCCTGGTCAACGTGCCGACGACGTTCTTCCTGGTCGTCTACCTCGGCTGCACCGCCGCCGCCTGTCGGGTGCTGGCGGGGCCGCTGCGGGCGGTCGCCGCCGTCGCCTTCGGCGCGGTCGTCGTGGTGCTGGCCTTCAGCGGGTACGCCCTGATTCCCGCCGCCTGCGTCACCGCGCTGGCCCTGCTCGCCGCACGCCGGCCCGGCCGCCTCCGGCCCCGCCCGCGGGCCGATGCCTCTTCCTCGCAGGCCGATGTCTCTACCCCGCAGGCCGGTGCCTCTTCCCCGGACGCCGGCGCCGGTCGGTCGAGGCTCGTGCCGGGTCAGCCCGGGTGCGACGGAGATCAGGAACGATACTGGGAGCATGTCTGAGCTGGCACTGCCGATCCGTACCGAGCGACTGCTGCTGCGGCAGTACCGTCCCGACGACGTGGACGCGCTGTACTCCTACTACAGCGACCCAGTGGTCGCCCGCTACATCCCGTGGGAGCCGTGGACGCGGGAGTTCGCGGCCGAGATGGTCGGCCGGCGGATCCACTACACCAGCATCACCGGGATCGAATCCCGGCTGGCGGTGGTGGTGGAGCACAAGGGCGAGGTGGTCGGCGACCTGATCCTGTGGCCGGCCGACGAGACGCTGTCCCGGGGCGAGATGGGCTGGGCCTTCCACCCGTCGGTCTCCGGCCGTGGCTTCGCCACCGAGGCGGTACGCGCGTTCCTCGGCGTCGCCTTCACACACTGCGGGATGCACCGGGTGATCGCACAGCTCAACGCGTTGAACGAGGCGTCGGCGCGGCTCTGCGAACGGGTCGGCATGGTCAGGGAAGCGCACCTGCGGCGGGACTACTGGACCAAGGGCACCTGGGCGGACAACCTGATCTACGGGCTGCTGGCCGAGGAGTGGGCCGGTCCCGGCGACCCGGTCGGCCGGGCGCGGCCACGGTAGGGCGGGCGGCAGGTTGCGGTCGCCACCACCATGGCCGGCGGCAGGTCAACTGGTCCGGGCGGCGTCGGCCGTTATGTAGAACCTGTAGGTGGTGGTCGTCCAGCGGAGCCCGCCGGCGGTGACGCTGCGGACGGTCAGGGAGTGGTACCGGGCGGCACGATCTCGTACGACCCGTTGCTGCGCACTAGCCACCACCCGGCCCACGAGCCCGGCTCAGGAGCGGGACGTGGAGCTGATGGCTGGCAACAGGCCGCCCGGGGCCGCCGACCGCGCCGTGAGACATGAGCAGGATCTCGCGCGGCGCTGTGATCCTAAGGAGCCCTGTGCCGATAAATGAGTCGGCAAGCGCCACCCGCACTCGTAGCGTCCGAGGATGGGCAGCAACGACGAGCGCGACTTGGTCCGACGCGGGTACGACGCACTCTCCTACCACTATCGATCGGACGATGCCGACGACGGTCAGTACGCCCCCTGGCTCGCGGGCCTACATCGCCGCTTACCGGCGTCAGCAGCGGTCCTCGACCTCGGATGCGGGTGCGGCGTGCCGGTCGCCCGCTTCCTCGCCAACGCCGGGCACCACGTCACCGGCGTCGACATCAGCGACGTGCAGATCGAGCGGGCACGCCGCCTGGTACCGACCGGCACCTTCTTCCGTGACGACGCCACGCAACTCGACCTGCCACCGGGCTCGTTCGACGCCGTGGTCTGCCTCTACGCCCTCATCCACATGCCCCTGGCCGACCAACCCCGGCTCCTCAACAGCATCGCCACCTGGCTACGCCCCGGTGGCTGGCTGCTGACCACCGTCGGCAACAGCGCCTGGACCGGTACCGAGGACAACTGGCTCGACGGCTCCGCCACCATGTGGTGGAGCCACGCCGACGCCCCCACCTACCGGTCCTGGCTACAAGAGGCGGGACTGACGATCACAGCCGAGGACTTCATCCCGGAAGGCGCCAGCGGACACGCCCTCTTCTGGGCGCAGCGCCTACAGAGCTGACCAGTCCCGCGACGCGCCAAGTCCGGAACCCCGTCCACCTGATCATATCGACTTCGGCTAGGCCAAGCATCGAGCAGCAGCAACCGGGACTAGACAGGGCACCCTCTCGGGGCTTCCGCCCTGCCATCGATTCGATGTTCGGCGTAGATCGTGCGCCCCGGATCCTGGCTGTGATCGCCATACGGATGCGGCGGATGAGGCGCTCCGGTCCGTAGGTGTCCAAGTCCTCGGCGGCGACAAAACCGCCCGGAAGGGCACCGCTACTGGCCCGCGAATGGCCCGCAAGATCGATCAGAGCCGGAAACAGAACGGCCCAGGCTTGGCGAACTACCGCTGACCTGGGCCCGAGAGACTGGAGCGGGCGACGGGAATCGAACCCGCATCCTCAGTTTGGAAGATCGTTTCCGCCTGCCCTGATCTGTCCGTTGTGCCTGGTCAACGGCGGGTTGGCGATGACCGGTACTGCCCGCTGGTGACCGTCTACGGCATCGGCTTCTGGCACGTGGCTGGCACGCGCTCGACCTCAGGGCGACTGGCCGGCGTCGTACGGCTTCCTGTCCCGGCCTTCGGGCCGGGACGGCTTGCCGTGGCGCCGGTTCACCGTGCGCCTGGACCACGTACTCCGGTGGCAAGCCGCGAAGCGGCTCGGCAGCGATCGCCCTACGCTCGACGGTGCCCCCCAGCAACCCGTGCGATCGTCACGGCATTGTCCGGTGGCATCCCCGTACGACGACCGACGCATTACGAGATCAAAACGGGCGGCCCGACAATCTGCGCGGACGGCGGTCTACCAGCGGTTCTGCTTCTCCTCATCTCTCGCAGCTCTGCCGCCGTCAACCGGCCTCTTGCGGACCGCTCATGGCCGACGGGATTGCCCCTGCCATCTAGGCTGAGCGGCATGCGCTGGCCCATGTACCTCGCCTATCTGTCGACTTTCGCCATCTTGACAGCGGCTGGGCTTTTCCTCAGCGACTGGCCTTGGTGGGCACTCGCCGTGGTCGGTGCAATCGCCATGCTTCCGGTGATAGTGATCGACCGAGTTTTCCCGGCTCGCCGGAACAGACGCCAGTCAAGCTAGTAGCCGCATGCATTGCCGCATCGCCCTGGTTTACCAGCTGCTTGAAAGCGGATTTCCTCGTCGGGGTGTCGTAGACCGTCCAGCCTCCCCGGACGGGGCCAAGGTGGAGTGCCCTACCGGACGAACGACCTTGACCCCGTCTGAAGAGGCTGGTAGCCCTTGTGGTGCCCGATGAGGTGATCTACAGCGCATCTCGTGTCGTCATCCGGCGGCCCACCGGGCTTCCCGCCCTCCGCGCCAGCCGCCGGGCGTGTTGCGTGGCCGGAGTCGGAGCGGCAGCGGAGCGACGGCCGCGCGCTCAGGCGGCGGCGCGTGCGGCCCGTCAAGGGCCGCCTTGAAGACGTACAGAAACGTCTCACGGCTCGGGCAGGGTCTCAGGCTGCGGGCCCGCCATCATTCCGTGTTCGGCATAGATCGTGCGCCCTCGGGTCCTGCCTGCAATCGCCGTACGGATGCGACGGATCAGGCGGTCTGGCCCGTAGTCGTCCAAGTCCTCGACGGCGACAAACCGCCACTCGGTGATTTCGCCGTCGGTGAAGGCGATGCGGCGTTGGCGGTCACCGTCGAAAGGGCCCGCGTCGAAGACGAAAAGGAGCTTGTCACCCTCGTTGGCAGCGGGCGCCCAGTCGATGACGAGGAGAGCGCCCACGTCAACTGTGAGACCAAGCTCTTCCTGAACCTCCCGCATGCAAGCGGCGCGGGGTGACTCGCCGAGCTGGACGTAGCCACCAGGGATCTCCCAGCCCTGCTTGTAGCTGGGGCGCACGAGGAGCACGCGGCCGGCGGCGTCGAAGAAGAGGGCGCCTGCGGCAACGCGTGGCGTTGCCATAGGTGGCTGCTGGGAGGCGGTCACTCCCGGCAGCGTAGGTGTGCTTCCCACCGCCGGCACGCGCCACGCGGGTAGGGAGGCATGGAGCGGCTACGTAGGCTCCTTCAGATGACCGCCGCTGTCGATGCCGCTCGCTCCCTCGCCCGGCAGCGGCTAGATGTAGGGACCAGCATCGTTGTTGACGCGGCTGATGGGTGGTTGGCCTCCGAGTGCGGTGTGTCCGCGATGGTGGTTGTAGGTGTGGATCCAGGTGGGTAGAGCGTCGGCGCGGTGTTGGTTGCTGGTTGTCGCGGGTGTTGCCGGAGTACATGGTGCCGTCGGTGTTTGTGTGGTTGGCGGCGTTGCCGTTGACGGCGAATGGGAAGTTGGATCGGCGGGCGTTGCCGGTGCCGGTGGAGCGTCCGGAGTTGGAGGTGGCGTTCGAGGCGCCGCGTTCGGTGACGGAGCGGGTGTTGGCGGGGTTGTGGGTGGAGTTGTTGGGGGTGGACCGGGTCGGGGTGCACGACAACTTCTTCGAACTCGGCGGACACTCCCTGCTGATGATGCAGTTGCTGTGGCGACTACAGGAACAGTTCGGTGCCGAGGTGCCACTCGAACTGCTCTTCGAGGCGAGTACGGTCGCCGAACTCGCCGCGGCCCTCGACGACCAGGCAATGTCGGCCGCACGGCCGACCGACTGACTCACCGACAACGCGAGCCGATCCGCCCATCGCGCGGGCGGAGGCCGCGTGCTGCACAACTGGGGAGTTCCTGCGGTTGCACGCCGAGTCCCGGGTGAATTCCACGCCCTGGCTGCCCTCGCGGAAGTTCGCTATACCTATGGCACACCGGCGGCCCGTCGCGTCCGGAGACAGGACGCGCATGGAGAGGAGCACCGGCATGGAATCGGCATTCGCATCCGAGGTACCGCTGACGGACGAAGAGCGGTCGCGGCTGGCCGACGACGGATATCTCGTACTGCGTGGCGTCCTTCCGGACGACGCACTGCAACCGGTCCGGGACGCGCTCGCCGCGGTCGTCGACCGGATGGCGCGGCAGTGGCGGGACGAGGGGCTCATCGAGCAGTTGCACGAGGACGCCCCGTTCACCACCCGGTGGTGGCTGATCCGCCAGCAGTTGCCGGCACTGCGCCCGGTGACCTGGCGCCGGGTGCTGGTCAGCGAGGCGATGTACCGGCTGTGGCGGCGCCCGGAGCTGACCGGCCGGATGCGGAGCTGGCTCGGCGACGAACTCTGGGCGCACGACACCTGGAACGGCCGTCCGCGCGAGCCGTGGGCACCGGTCCAGAAGATCGGCTGGCACCAGGACGCGTACTACCTGCGGGGCTGGGAGCCGGCCGACGGCAACATCCTGACCTGCTGGATTCCGCTGGTGCCGGTCGACGCCCGGGCCGGTTGCCTCCAGATCCTGCCGGGCTCGCACCGGCACGGCGTGATCCCGCCGGAGTTCGACGAGTTCCGCAACAAGAACGTCTCGGTCGAGCGGCTCGGCCACATCGAGCCGGTCACCCTGCCGACCGTGCCGGGCGACGTGGTGATCTTCACCGAGAGCACGGTCCACCAGGCGCTGCCGAACGAGTCCGAGGGTGTGCGCTGGACCGTGGACGTACGGTTCGGCGCGGAGAGTCCGGCCATGCGGCGCAAGGCCCGAGGCGGATACCTCTGCCGGACGGCCGGCGACCCCGGCCGGATCGAGAGCTACGACGAGTGGGCGGCCAAGTACGACCCGCGCACCGGGGCGATGGCCGCACAGCTGCGCGCCATCGACGCGGCCGCGATGCGCAGCGGAAGCATGGCCCGGGACATCAGCACCTACTGACGGAACTGGGGGTTTCGTGGCCAACATAGCCGTGGCCAGCCTGGGCTCACGCGGAGACCTCTTTCCGCTGCTCGGGATCGGGCGGTCGCTGCGGGACCGGGGCCACCGGGTCACCGTCTTCGAATATTCGGAGTACGCGGACGACGTCGCCCGGACCAACCTGCGGTTCGCGCCGCTGGGCACCGGCAGCGCCTGCCAGGAGGTCTTCGAGAACTCGGGAGAGACGTCCCAGGCGCTGTCCCAGCTGATCCGCCGGGTGGCGCTGCCGACCGCGGCCGAGGCGGCCCGCCGGATCGTCGCCGAGGGACCCTTCGACGTCGTGATCGCCAACCACTTCCAGTACGGCGGCCAGCTCGCCGCCGAACTGCTGGGCGTACCGCTGATCTCGGTGACCGGGGTCGACATCGTCGAGCTGTACTATCCGCCGGCCGGCGCCTCGGCCGAGGAGCGTGCCCTGGCCGAGCGCACGCTGCGGCTGGTGGACCGGCTCGGCACACCGCCGCTGAACGCCATCCGGCGCGAGCTGGGCCTGCCGGAGCGGCCCCACGCCAGCACCCTCGGCAGCCTCTCCGACGACGCCGTTCTGGTGATCGTCTCCGAGCTGTTCCTCTCGGGTACGGATTCCTGGCCCGACCATTTCCGCGTCGCCGGGTACCCGGCGTACGAGGGCAGCGACGGGCTCGCGGTGCCGCCACGGGTGCAGCGCTTCGTCGACCGTGCCGACCTGGGCCCGCTGGTCATCTGCACCCTGGGGGACAGCTGGGCCAACGACTACCCGCCGACCTGTGCCCACCTGGCCCGGCTGGCGCAGCGGCTCCGGTTCCGGGTGCTCTACCTCGTCTGCCGGGGCCGGGTCGACGCCGAGGGCGAGCACTGCCTGGTCCACCAGTTCGCCCCGCTGTCCCGGCTGTTGCCGCAGGCGAGGGCGATCGTGCACCACGCCGGCCGGGGCAGCCTGCTCACCGGGATGCGGGCGGGCGTACCGGCGCTGATGATCCCGCACTGGCTCGACGGTTTCGAGAACGCCCGCCGGGCCGAGCGGCTCGGCGTCGGTCGGGTGGTGGCGCCGGACCTGGATCCGGCGGCGGTGAGCCGGGCGATCACCGAGCTCCTGGGCGACGAGGCGTACCACGTCGCGGCCAGAGCGGCCGCCGCCCGCCTCGCCGAGGACCCCGATCCGGGACGGGTCGCCGAGGAACTCGTGCTCGGCACGGTCGGGTCGCGGTCGTGGTGAGCGCGGAACCGCCGATGCGGGTGGCGATCGGCGGCCGTGGCTGGCTGCCGGTACGGGCCGCCCGGCTGCTCGGCTCACTGGTCGCGGCCGGCGCGCTGGAGGCCCGGATCGAGGTGGTGCGCAACGACGGCGACCCGGGACGGGACACCTGGATGCCCTCGCTGGCGGCCCTCGCCGAGCGGCGTGGCTGGCGGGTGCACCGCACCGCGGAGACGGCCGGGCTCGGGCCACGGGACGTCTTCCTGTCGTTGCAGCACGACGTGATCGTGGACTGCGCCCGGCTCGGCGGTGCCGCCGCCTACAACCTGCACTTCGCGCTCCTGCCGCACTACCGGGGCAGCCTGACCTCGCTGCTGCCGATCCGCCGGGGCGAGAGCCGGGTGGGTGTCACCCTGCACGTGTTGGCGCCGTCGGTCGACGCCGGGCCGGTGATCGCGACCCGCGCCTTCGAGCTGCCACCCTTCACGACCGCGTACGACCTGTTCCAGACCTACCACCGGTACGGGTTCGAGCTGCTCAAGGAGCATCTGGAGGCGTTGCTGCACGGCACGGTCACCGCCACCGCGCAGGACGACTCCGCCGCGACCACGTTCTACCGCAGCTCGGTCGACTTCACCGACCTGGAGGTGAGCGACTTCGACCGCGACGCCGAGCAGGTGCGGGACTGGTGTCGCTCGCTCATCTTCCCGCCGATCCAGCTGCCGACGTACCGGGGCCGGCGGGTGGGCTCCTGCTACGTGCTGCGCTGGAACGGCGTCGCCGCCGCGCCCGGCACCGTCCTCGACGAGGATACCGACCAGGTGGTCGTGGCCTGCCGGCGTGACCTGGTGTGCCTGGAGTTCGCTACCGACTGACCGGTACGGCCGTGCCGCGCCACCACGTGCCGACCGCGCCGACCGTGCCCCGTCAGGCCAGCACGTCGAGCGGGCCAGCGGTGGCGGCCCGGGTACGCAGCGGGTCGAAGCGCCGCAGCGGGGCCGGGGTACGACCCGACGAGATCGCCAGCGCGATCGCCTCGGTCAGCGGCGGTGCCAGTTTGAAGCCCCGGCCGCCGAAGCCGTAGGCGACGAGCAGCCCGTCCCCGACCGGCCCGATGTAGGGCTGGCCGTCCCCGGTGAGGTCGAACTCGGACTCGACGACCAGCCGTGGCCGGGGCAGGGCCCGGTCCAGCCGGGTGGTCGCGGCGGCCCGGAGCGCGTCCAGGAAGGACCGGCCGCGCGCTTCGGTGCGGAGCGTCCCCAGCAGGCCCCCGCGAACCGGGCGCAGCAGCACGTCGTGCACCAGGTCCACGACGGCCGGCAGGGCACCGTGCGGGGCGCCGGAGCGGGCACCGCCGGCCTCGGGGAGGTCGGGGAAGAGGCCGAGGCTGACCGGCTGCCGGTGGATCCGGCGCCGGGTGGCCGGATCGGGCAGCAGCGCCGGAGTGGCCGCGCCGGCCGCCAGCAGGACTGCCGAGGCGTCCGAGGCGGGCCCGTCGGTGGTGCGGAGCCGCCAGCCGTCGCCGATCCGGTCCAGCGCGCGTACCCGGGTCAGCCGGAGCGCACCGCCCGCCCGCAGGAAGGCCCGGACCAGGGAGAGCAGCACGACCCGGGGGTCGGCGCAGCCGGAGTCGGGCTCGTACCAGGCCACGCCGGCCCCCGGGTCGTACCCGCCGGGGACCTCGGCCCGGTCGCACCGCCGCGGCGGGGTCCCGGAGCGCCCGGCGACGGCCCGGCCGGCCCGGGTCGCCGCCTCGGCGGCCTCCGCCGGGGTAACCACGACGACGCCGCAGCGCAGCAGGGCGGCCAGTGCCGGCGGCACCTGGTCGCTCCACCGCCGGTACCAGGAGAGCCCTTCCGCGGCCAGCTCCGGCTCGTCGCAGAGCGTCCGGAGCACCGCGGCCGACCCGGCGGTGGTGCCACCGACCAGCCGCTCGGCCAGCAGCAGCACCCGGTGGCCGGCGGCCTGGAGCCGCCACGCGGTGAGCGCCCCGATGATGCCGGCGCCGACCACCGCGACGTCGGCCCGTCCGGTACGCCGGTCCAGCGCCATCGGATCCTCCCCACGTCGAACCCTGGCCGTCGCACCGGCCACTGAGCAGAATGCGGGTTGCCGCGACTGTCGACAATCGCATCGGTGGTGTTCAGCATGGTGATTCCGGCCCGACCCGGTGCTCCGGTGGGGTGGCCGTGAGCCGGGTGGTCGTGCTCGGCGGCACGGGATTCGTCGGCGGGGCGATCGCCGGTCTCCTCGGCGCGGGTGGTCGACCGGAGCCCGGGGTGGTGGCCGTCGGACTGCCGGGCAGCGGCGCGGCGGTCCCGCGCGGCGTACCGGTGGTCGAGCGCGACCTGCTCGCCGACCCGGCGTCGGGCGAGGACCTGCTCCGGGGTGCCGACGCGGTGGTCTACGCGCTCGCGCCGGCCGGGCCGCGCCGTACCGCCGGGGAGCGGATGGTCGAGGCGGCCGGCCGGCTCGCCTCGGCGGCGGCCCGGGCCGGGGTACGTCGCTGGGTGCAGGTGAGCAACGTCAGCGTCTACGGTCCGGGCGACGGCTGGGTCGAGGACGACACCCCGGCCGATCCCCGCAATCCGCTCGGCGAGGCGACGGTGCGGATGGAGGAGACGGTACGGCGGAGGCTGGCGCCCGGGCCGACCCTCGGCACCTTCCTGCGGGCCGGACCGGTCTACGCGGAGGACCCGGAGCGGACCGGGGTGTCGGCGTCCTATGTGGACCCGGGACTGAACTGGCTGAGCTTCGTACGCCGGGACGACCTCGCCGGCGCCGTCCGGTTGGCGCTGGCCGGGAAGCTGCCCGAGGTGTGCGTGGTCGCCGACGGGGAGCCGCTGCGGGCGGTCGAGGCGGCCCGGCTCGCCGCCCGGTGGCGGGGGTGTGCGCCGCGACCGGTACCCGAGGCCACCGCGGCCCGGTTCGGCGCCGACGCGTACGCCGTGCTGACCTCGTCGGTACGGCTGCGCCCGGTGGCACTGCTGGCGGCCGGATGGCGCCCCTGCGCACCGTTGCGGGCGGCGACGCCGCACCCGCACCCGGCCGGCTCAGCGCAGCCCTCGGCCCGCTCAGCGCAGCCCTTGGCCGGCGCCGCACAGGGCTCAGCGCAGGGCGGATTCGAGGGCCGGCCGTAGCCGCCTGACCAGCCGCAGCGACCGCTCGCAGTAGGCCAGGTGGCTCGGTGGCGTGTCGCCCTGCGGTGCGTCGGTGCCGGCGAGCGAGCGGATCCCGTCCCGGAGCCGCTCCAGCCGCGCCTCGATCAGGTCGACCAGCCGGGACCGGTCCGTCAGCCCGTACGCGTCGCAGATCAGTCGTAGCCGGCGCGGCCGGTCCGGCACCGGCACGTCCGGATTGAGCGGGACGAAACTGAAGGCGGTCCAGGCCAGGTCCCAGCCGCGTGACCCGGGGGCGGCACCGTCGAAGTCGATCATCGCCTGGGGGAGTCCGTCGACGAAGACGCAGTTGTACACCGCGAAGTCGTTGTGGCAGACCACCTCCGCCTCCGGGTCACCCCGCAGCTCCGGGGGCTCCTGGAGGAAGGGATCCCAGCCGGGCAGCGTCCGCAGCGTCGTACCGGCCACCGCGTCGTGGTACCGGCGCAGCAGCCGGGCCGCCTCGACCAGCGCCCGGTCGTCGCCGACCCAGCGCCACGCCCGGGGAACCTCGCCCGGCAGATAGCTGAGCAGCTCGCGGCCCTGCCCGTCGACGCCGAGCAGTCGCGGTGACCGGTCGAACCCGACCGTCTCGAGGTGGGAGAGCAGCGCGTGCACCGGCGGGCTCCAGAAGCCCGTCCGGCGCCGTACGACGTCACCGCGCCGCTCCACCAGCGACATCGTGCCGCCGGAGAGCCGCTGCCAGTCGGCGTCGGTGGCGGAGGCCGTCCGCCGGTCGCCGGTCAGGAGGAGCCGACCTGCGCGCGAGCGGACTCGACGTACCCGATGATGCCGGACCGGCTGGCCCACCAGTCGGCTCCCAGCGCCTCGTCCTGGAATGGAATGGCGAGGTTCTGCTCCAGCAGGACGAGAAGTTCCAGCTTCTGCATGGAATCGATCGACCCGGTCAGGTCCTCGTCGTCCGGCGGCAAATACCCGAGGACCTCGCGCAACGCGTTGTCGACCTGTTCCGTCACGCCAACCATCTTGTCCGTCATGGTTTTTCCTTCCGGGAACGAGCGATCCGACAGCACGATCCAGCAGATGAGAGCCAACACCGCGACCGGGGCGAGGGCAAGTGGGATGTCGAACGTGAATGTGCAGTTTCGGTCGTGCGGGTCGGCGGCGCCAAAGCTAGCATCGACCTTGCTCGCCGAGAGGAGGGCGACGTGTACGGCATGTTGCCTGACTATTTATCGGAGCTTCGTCCACACACCACGGAAGACGGTCTGCGGGTCTTGTCGGCCCGGATATCGCCGGATCGGTTGTCGACCGGGGCGGCGGCGCTCATTGGCCTGATCGCCGATCGGGTCGCCGACAACTCGCTGTCGCTGATCGGCGACCACCCCGTATTCGCCAGCACGCCGTACGAGGCCGAAGTCGTACTGGCCGAGTTCGCCGCCGACGGCGGATATCTGCGCCGGATGCGTCCGCTGCCACCCCGGCCGGTGGTCCTCGACATCGGTGCGCACATCGGCCTCTTCTCGCTCGACGTCCTGCGCCGCCGCCCCGATGCCCGGGTGATCGCGGTCGAACCGTTCGGGTCGTCGCACGCGGCCCTGCTCCGCAACCTCGCGCTGCACCGGGGCCGGACGGAGCCGGTCGCGGTCCGCGCCGTGGCGGCCCAGCAGCCCGGCCGGGCCGAGATCGTCGGCTGTCGCGGTGGCAGCATGCTCGCCGCCACCACGGCCGGCGAGGACGCCCGGACGCTGGCCGAAACCGCCGCGGTGCTCGCTCGGTCGCTGCCGAGGATGCTGCGGCACGGCCCGTGGGGACCGCAGCTGGCCGAGGCGGTGGCGACGGACCTGATCGACCAGCTCTTCGCCCCGGCACGGTCCGTGGTGCCGCAGGTGACCGTCTCGACGCTGATCGAGGAGCACGCGATCCGCCGGCTGTCGTTGCTGAAGGTGGACGTCGAGGGTGACGAGGTGCGGGTGCTGGCCGGGGTGGATCCGGCGCACTGGCCGCTCGTCGACGCGGTGGTGGTGGAGGCGGACGCCACGACGGTACCGGCCGTCTGCGCCATGCTGGACCGGCACGGGCTGACCCCGGTGGTCAGCGGGTCGCCGCAGGCTCCCGGCGCGTTCGCCGGGCAGAGCCGGATCGTCCGGGCGGAGCGCGGCGGGCCGCCGGATGACGACCGGGCGGACCCGCCGGCAGCCGGAGTCGCAGCGCCGGAGTCCCGGCACGCCGGTGCGGTCGCCGAGATCGCCGCGATCTTCGCGCGGCTGCACCAGCTCTCCCGGGAGTACTGGCCGACCGGACACGTGCTCGTCGACGCGTACGCGACGCCGTACGCCGGACCGCTCTCCGAGCCCTGGCGGGAGCGGGACTTCCGGCTCGGGCTGTCGTACGGCCGGGCGTGGGCCCGGCACCTGCTGTCGGCGTACCCGCCGCCCGGCCCGGCGGACGACGGTCTCCCGGCCGCGCTGACCCGGTTGGTCGGCGGGGACTGGAGTTCGGTCACGCCGCTGCTGGCCCGGCACCCGGTCGCCGACGTGGTGGCCGCCCGGATGGCCGCGCTGCAACTGGTCCACCGAGCGGTCCGGTTGCCGCTCGACCCCGGTGCCGGATCCGACGTGCGGATCCGGACCGAAGCTGACCGGCCCGGCGGGTCGGGGGAGGAGAGGACATGAGCGAGGTCGAGTCGCCGCGACAGCGCGGCTACGAGGTGGTCCGCAACCACGAGGGCCAGTACTCGATCTTTCCGCAGGGTCGGCCGGTGCCGCCCGGCTGGGAACTGGTCGGCCGCGCCGGCTCCGAGGAGGAGTGCCTCGGCTACATCGAAGAGGTGTGGACGGACATGACCCCGCGCTCGGTACGGCGCCGGCTCGACGAGGCGTCCCGGGGCCGGTAGGCCGGACGGGTGCCCCGTCGGCGCGGTGCCTACCGGCGGGGTACCGCGTCGGGGTCGTCGGTCCTGCCCTCGGTGACCACCACCAGGGCGCGGCGGGCCGTGCGCGCCCCGGCCAGCGCCGGATCGTCCCGCTCGGCGGCGAGTTGGCGCAGCGCCAGCAGGCCGGCCAGTCCGGCGGCGCCGGTGTCGCCGGCCGGTATCCCGCGCTCCCGCAGGGCGTCCCGGGCGAGCAGCGCCCACTCGTCGGCGACGGTGAGGAAGCCGTCGAGGGCGGTGGCGAGGTCGGGCCAGGCCGCCGAGGACAGCCGGCCGGCGTTCAGTCCCACCATCACCGACCGGAAGTCGGACTCGATCTGCGCCGGGGTGTCCCGGCCCACCGACGCCGCAGCGCAGCCGGCGTCAACTGGTTCCACTCCGCAGATGAACGGCCGGCCCGGCGCGTGGTGCCGGAGGAACCGGGCCGTCGCGGCGGCGAGTCCGCCGACCCCGATCTGCACCGTCACCAGGTCCGGCCAGGGATCCCCGGTCCGGGCGAAGACGTCACCGATCTCCCAGAAGATGGTGCCGTAGCCGTCGATGGTCGCCCGGGGCACCGGGTCGGCCGGGTGGAACGCGGTGTCGGAGACGAGTACGGCGTCGGCCGAGGCGTCGGCGAAGTCGGCGGCGGCGCGTACCGCGTCGTCGTAGCTGCGCTCCCGCGCGTCGATCTCGGCGCCCTCGGCCCGGATCGCCTCGATCCGGGCCGGCGCCGTGTCGGCGGGGAGGAAGATCCGGGCGCGGCAGCCGGCCCGGCGGGCGACCCGGGCCACCGCGCGTCCGTGGTTGCCGTCGGTGGCGGCCACCAGCACCGGTACGGCCGGCCGCGCGGCGAGCTGCGCGAGCGCCACCTCGCTGGCCCAGGACGCCCCGAGGATCTTGAAGGCGGGCAGTCCGAACCGATCGGTCTCGTCCTTGACCCAGAGTCGTTCCAGCCCGAGCTGGCCGGCGAGGTCCGGCAACTCCCGCAGCGGGGTGGCGGCGTAGCCGGGCAGGGCGCGGTGCCAGTCGTACACCGCCCGGGAGGGGCGCTCCGGCAGCCCACCGGCGGAAGGGTTGGCCACGAACCGAGGCGCGGGCCCGGTCGGTCGGGTTGGCATCCGGCCCGCCGGTCAGCCGACCAGGAACTGGCGGTCGTCGAGATCCTGCGGGGTGATGGCGGTGCCGCCGTCGTCGCCGCGGTCGACCGCGACCGCACCGTCCGGGATGTACTGCACCACGTACGCCTTGCGGGTCGAGTCGCTCCGGTTCGGGTACGTCATGTGCGTCGTCACCGAGGAGAAGATGGCCATGTCACCGGCGGAGAGCGGCACCGGGACGGCGTCGGCCGGATCCTCGTCCAGGCAGACCCAGCCCTGCTCGCTCTGCCAGTGCCGCAGCGTGCCCAGCCGGTGCAGCCCGGGTGCCACGCTCAGGCAGCCGTTCTCCTCGGTCGCGTCGGTCAGCGCGACCCAGCAGGTGATGTACTGCTGCGGCTCGACGAAGACCTTGCCGTTGTCCTGGTGCCAGGCGAACGCCTGGGAGTGCTCGGGGCGCTTGTAGACGGCCTGCTCCCAGAAGAGCCGTACCCTCGGGCCGAGCAGGTCCCGGGCCACGTCGGGCAGTACGCCGGTGGCGCAGAACCGCCGCAGCACGGGCGACCGGAGCACCAGGTTCGAGGCGATGGTGAAGCCCGGCCGGTCGCCGCTGGCCCGGCGTTCGAGCGTCGCGTTGATGCGCGCCTGGATCGGGTCGATCTCGGCGGCCATCCGGTCGACCTCGTCGGCGTCGTACGCGTTCGGAATAACGAAGAATCCCTGCTCGCAATACGAGTCGACCTGCTCGTCGGTAATGCGGCGGAAGGGGCCGTCCGGGCGTCGCCACTCAAAGCCCGCGTTGAATTCATGGACGCCTCTGTGTGCCATGCCGGCCAGTCTCATCCACGAATCGTCCGGCCGGCAACCATCTGCGTGAACGGCGTACCGTGCGAGTCCGCACTCGAACTGTGGTCGGTGGACGGTCACGCAAATATGCTGCGCTGTCATGTGTGGGGACAACCGTCGAAGACGTACGGAGTCGTGATGATGCGGGTGGCGCTGCTCGGGGTGGGCTACTGGGGCGCCAAGCTCCTGCGCAACCTGGTCGGGCTGGTCGGCGCCGACCAGGTGACCGCCGTCGACCCCGATCCGGCCCGGTTGGAGTGGGTCCGCCGGCACTACCCGTCGGTGGCCCGCCGGTCGAGCCTGGCCGCCGCGCTGGCCGGGGGCGACGTCGAGGCGGTCGTCGTGGCGACGCCGGTGCGCACCCATCCGGAGTACGTCCGCACGGCGCTGGAGGCCGGCTGTCACGTCCTGGTGGAGAAGCCCCTGGCGACGTCGACGGCCGAGGCGGTGGCGCTGGCCGAGCTGGCCGACCGGGTCGGCCGGGTACTCATGGTCGGGCACACCTTCCTGTTCAGCCCCCGGGTCCGCTGGATCTTCCGCCGGCTGACCACGACCGGCATCGGTCAACTGCACTACCTGATGTCGTCCCGGCTCAACCTCGGTCCGCACCGCGACGACGCCAGCGTGGTCTGGGACCTGGCGCCGCACGACGTCGCGATCGTGCTGCGGCTGCTCGGCGAGACGCCGGTGACGGTCAGCGCCAACGCCCGCAGCGTGGTCACCGCCGGCATCCCGGACGTGGCGTTCGTGGACCTGACCTTCCCGTCCGGGGTGATCGCCTCGCTGGCCGTGTCGTGGCTGGCGCCGAGGAAGGTCCGCAACCTGGTCATCGTCGGTGACGAGAGCATGATCGTCTACGACGACATCGAGCCGGACGAGCCGGTGAAGGTCTACGACAAGGGGATGGCGCTGGAGCCGTCGCCGGACTTCGGCGCGGACCAGCTCACCTACCGGTACGGGGACACGGTGGCGCCGCACATCGCCGTGCAGGAGCCCATCATGGAACAGATAACCCATTTCGCGGAATGCGTCGCCGCCGGCAAACGCCCGATCTCGGATGGCTGGTTCGGTACCCGGGTCATCGCCGCACTGGAAGCCGCGGACCGGTCCTGGCGTGACGGCGGCCGGGCGATCGAGGTCGAAGCGGTTACCGCGACCGAGTGGTCGACCTGAGTGCACAACTGCGGAAGTAAGCAATTGAACGCTCCCCCGGTGGCACTACCGCCTCCCGGAATCGTAAGAAACAATCGCAGCGCGTGCGGTCGCGGTGCGCCGCCCATTCTCGCCCATTCTCGGCCCGGAGGTAGGGACAGTGACCGACACTCGGACGGACAACCAGATCGGTGGGGGCACCACCGGCGCCTCGGCCCGGGACCCGTACGCGCCCGCCCGGTCGCCGTCGGCGCTGACCCGGGACCGGGCACTCGGTCTGGTGCAGGGACTGCTCGCCGACGGGATCATCAGCCCGACGGACCTGCGGGCGTACGTCCCCGAGGTCGCCGACCCGTTCGAGCCGGAGAGCCTGCGACAGGACTACGAGACCTGGTTCCGGGCCAACGGCATCGAGACCGTCACCGGCCGCAAGTTCTCGCTGGGCCCGTGCCCGTACACCGCCGAGGAGCTGATGCAGGCCAAGGCCGACGGGTGGATCCCGGTCGTCTCGCCCAAGGGCCTGTCGCTGGCCGAGACCGCCCGGACCTTCCACTGTGACACCTGGGCCACCTCCGACCCGCTGGTGACCGCGCCGGCCGAGGAGGAGGACCTCTGGTTCCTCACCCCGGGCGACCTCGTGCCGCAGGACGCCAACGTCTCCGCCCGGGAGCTGCGGCAGCGGTACGACAAGGACGGTTCGCTCGGACTGAGCCTCCAGCGGTACATCATCCTCACCGCGCGGCTGCGGCACCTGACCGGCCAGGCCCCGGACTTCCGCTGGTGGGTGTGGATCATGCGGGGCCGGTACGACCGCTCGGGCTTCATGATCGCGGGCTTCGACCCCAACAACAGGTTCAGCGTGCACGCCTGGATGCCACAGTTCCGGGCCAGCTTCGTCGGCGCCCGGCCGATCCGGATCTGCCCCCGGATCGCCGGACCGTCCGACCACAACACCGCCGGCTGATGTCGGCCGCACCGGAGCCGGCCGGCACCCTCGCCGAGCTGGTCTGCGGCAGCGGGTTCGTGCTGGAGACCGAACGCGGCGCCGTCACCGGCCCGGAGCTGGCCGGGGCGGCCCGCCGGTACGCCGCCGGCTTCGCCCGGTACCCGCGCGGCGCCGGTGTGTCGATCGGGCTCACCGACCCGGCCGAGGCGCTGGCCGTCGCCGCCGGCGCGTGGTGGTCCGGGCTCCGGGTCGCCTTCACCCGTACCGACAGCCCGCACGACCCGGCCGCCCAGGCCCGGATCGTGGACGCCCTGGTGCAGGTCGTCGACGCCGGCACCGAGGCAGCCGGGGGAGTGACCCGGCTGACCCCCGGTGAGCTGCTCGGCCCGCCGGTCGACGGGGCGCCGCGCTGCCGCCCGTCCGACCCGGCGCTGGACCTGCTCACCTCGGGCAGCACCGGTACGCCGAAGTGTGTGGTCTTCGGCCACGCGGCGATGGTGGCGAACGCCCGGTCGCTGGCCGCCGCCATGCGGATCGGCCGGACCGACCTGCTCTGGACGTCGCTGCCGCACGGCCTGCCCGGCGTGCTGAGCACGGTGACCCTGCCGGCGGCGGCGGCCGACGCCACCGCGCTGCTGGTCACCCCGGCGGATCCGCTGGTCGCGGCGGACTCGCTGGTCGCGGCGGCCCCGTCGGTCGTCTACGCCGTGCCGGAGTTCTACGACGTGCTGGGCCGGATCTCCCCGGCCGCCGGATCGGCGCCGTCGGTGCGGTGGTGGTTGTCGAGTTCGTCGCAGCTCTCCGCCGGCCGCTTCGACCGGATGCGCGAGCGCTGGGGCGCGGTGGTGCGCAGCTTCTACTGCGGCAGCGAGGTCGGCACGGTGACCTTCAACGACGACGACGATCCCGACAGCGTCCGGTCCGGGGTCGGCCGGCCCCTGCCGGGGGTACGCGTCCTGGTCGAGCGGGACGGGTCCGGGTCGGGCGTCGCCGGAGTGCCGGACGCCGGCCGGCTGACCATCGGCGGCGACCTGGTGGCGCTGGGCTACCGCGAGCGGGGCGTACTGGTGCCGTTCCCGTCCGACGGGGTCCGGACCAGCGATCTCGGCTACCTCGACGACGACGGCGCGCTGCGCCTGGTCGGCCGGGTCGACGACCGGATCCACGTCGGTGCCGAGGTGGTCGACCCGCAAATGGTGGAGGCGTGCATCAACGCACACCCGGCGGTGCACGACTGCGTGGTGGTGCCGAAACCGCACACGATGCTGGGCAGCGTGCTGGAGGCCCGGGTGGTACGCCGGGCCGGTACCGCCCTCTCGGAACGGGACGTGATCCTGGCCTGCCGCGCGCATGGGCTGCGCAACGGTTGGCTGCCCCGGGCCGTGCGGTGGATCGACACCGTCCCCACCACCCCGGCCGGGAAGCCGAACCGCGACCCGGGGTGGCCGGCGGGATAGCCGCCCATCGTCTCCGGCGCCGCCGGGACGTGCCCGAACTGTCCGGACTTTGCGCTGGTTGCACGGCCACGACCGATTGGCTTTGATGGACGGGCTTCCGCGACGACGGGGTCCGGTCCGGTACGAGCCGAGTCGAGAGGGTTCAGATGACGGCAGTGGGTGCGGCCCCGGCGGGTGCGCTGCTCCGGTGGCTGGGCGCCGGTCGACATTCCACGGCCCGGGCCGTTCCGGAGCTGTGGCGGGCGTCGTGGCGGGTCGGTCCGGTGCTGACCGGGACGGTGCTGACCCTGACCCTGCTGCTGGGACTCGCCGGCCCGGTGCAGTTCGTGGCGATGGGGGCGGTGGTCGGCGGGCTGACCGCCGACGGTGCCGGGCTCTGGCCGGCGGTGACCTTCCTGATCGTCGTCGCGGCGGCCCGTACCGTGCTGCCCGTCGTCGTCGAGCCGCTGACCGGCGAACTGGTCCGCCGCATCGACCTCAACTTCCGCAACCGGATGGTGGCCTGCCTGACCGGGCCGTATGGGGTGGCGCACCTGGAGGATTCCGGCACCCGTGACCTGATCTCCACCGCGCAGGGCATCGCCTCTCCCGGGCAGGGGCCGGGCAGCGGGGCGCGCGGGTACCTGAACCTGATCGCCCTCAAGGCCGGTGCGTTCGGATCGATCCTGCTGCTCGCCCAGTACCGCTGGTGGTTGGGGCTCGGGGTGGCGGCCGGGGCGATGGTGATCCGCCGGCACATCCTGGCGATCTGGTTCCAGACCGCGCAGGCGCTCAGCGGCGACGTACCGGGGCTGCGGCGCTCGGAGTACCTGCGGGACCTGGCGCTGCGTCCGGAGACCGCCAAGGAGACCCGGCTCTTCGGCCTGGGCGGCTGGCTGGTGGGCCGGCACGACACCGCCTGGACGACGGCGATGGATCCGGTGTGGCGGCGGCGCCGAAGCATCGGCTGGCGGATGACCGTGGTCGACCTCGCCGTACTGGTGCTGGCGGCGCTGGCGGGTGTGCCGATCGTGCTGGGTCTGGTCAGCGGGGACCTCGACGCCGCCCAGGCGGTGGTGCTCGGCGGCGCGCTGACCGCCATCGTCGGGCTCGGCGGGTTCCTGCCGGACGCCGACTTCCCGATCCGGTACGGCTGCCTGACCCTGCCGTCGCTGCTGGAACTGGAGGCCCGGATGACGGCCCGGCGCAACGCGGACGCCCCGGCCGGCACCCTCCCGACCGTCGACGGCGGACGGTCCGGGGCGCCACCGCCGGAGCCCGTGCCGCCGGAGCCCGCCCCGCCGGCCGGGCCGCTCGGCGACATCCGGTTCGACCGGGTCGGCTTCCACTACCCCGGCGTCGACCGTCCGGTGGTCGACGGGGTGGACCTGACCATCGCCGACGGCAGCACCGTCGCCCTGGTCGGGGCGAACGGCGCCGGCAAGACCACCATCATCAAGCTGCTGACCCGGCTCTACGAGCCGACCAGCGGGTCGATCCGGGTCGGCGACACCGACCTGCGCGACCTCGACCCCGAGCGGTGGCGCCGCCGGCTCGCCGTCATCTTCCAGGACTTCGCCCGGTACGAGCTGAGTGCAAGGGACAACGTCGGCTTCGGCGCGCTCGACCTCCTCGACGACCGGACCGCGCTGGAGGAGGCGGCCGACCGGGCCGGGGTGCTGGCGGCGATCCGCGGCATGCCACGGGGCTGGGATTCACCGCTGTCCCGCAACTATTCCGGCGGGGCGGACCTCTCCGGCGGCCAGTGGCAGCGGATCGCCCTGGCCCGGGCGCTGCTGGCGGTACGGGCCGGTGCCCGGGTACTCGTGCTGGACGAACCCACCGCCAACCTGGACGTCCGGGCCGAGGCCGAGTTCTACGACCGGTTCCTGGACCTGACCTCGGGCACCACCACCGTCCTCGTCTCGCACCGCTTCTCCACCGTCCGCCGGGCCGACCGGATCTGCGTACTCGACGGCGGCCGGGTCACCGAGGACGGCAGTCACGACGAGCTGATCTCGCTCGGCGGGACGTACGCCCGGATGTTCCGACTACAGGCGGAGAGGTTCGTCGATGGCTGAGCGGCTCCAGGTGGTCTGGCTGGGCACCCGCCTCGCCATCCGGGCCGGCGGCTGGCGGGTCGGCGTCATCGCGCTGTGCAGCCTGTCGCTGGCCCTGCAACCGTCGGCCAACGCGCTGGCGCTGAAACTGGTCACCGACGGGGCGTTGGCCGGCGACTGGACCCGGGCCGGGATCGGCGTCGGCACCCTCGCCGCGATGATCGCGGTGATGTTCTCCGCGTACGGCATCTCCGTACCGTTGCAGACCACCGTCTCCGAGCGGGCCGCCCGGCTCTTCGAGCAGGACGTCATGCGGCTGGTCACCTCGATCCCCACCGTCGAACCGCACGAGCGGCCCGACTTCGCCGACCGCCTGGAGGTGCTGCGGAGCAACTCGCGGCTGCTGGTCGGTGCACTCTGGACGGCGCTGTCCAACGTGTCGTTCTTCGTCGGCGCCGCCTCCGCGCTCTCGCTGCTCGCCGGTGCCGACCCGGCACTGCTGCTCCTGCCGCTCTTCGGCATCCCGCTCTTCGTCACCTCGGCCCGGGCCGAGCGGTTGCGGGACGGTGCGATCGGGCGGACCGCCGAGGCGTCCCGCACCAGTACCCACCTGTTCCGGGTGGCGACGACGCCGCAGTTCGGCAAGGAGATCCGGATCTTCCGGCTGCGCGACGAGATCGTGTCGCGGTTCCACCGGGTCAGCGAGGAGACCAACCGGGAACTCTTCGCAGCCGACCTGCGGGCCGCCCTGCTGGCGGCCGGCGCCTGGCTGCTCTTCACCTCGGCCTGGGCCGGCGGCATCGTGCTGGTCGCCGCCCGTGCCGTGCGCGGCGAGGCCACCCCGGGCGACGTGGTGCTGGCGATCGCGGTGGCCGGCCTCGTCCAGGGGTACGTCTCCGGCGCCGTCGGGCTGGTCCGGGAGCTGACCCAGACGCTGGCGATGGCGAGCCGGTACGTCTGGCTGGTGGAGTTCGCCCGTGGCAAGCGCACCGGAACCGGCACCCCGCCGGCCCGGCTGACCCGGGGCATCGAACTCGACCGGGTCTCGTTCCGCTATCCCGGTACCGACGACGAGGTGCTGCACGACCTCAGCGTCCGGCTGCCGGCCGGTGCCACCGTCGGGATCGTCGGCGACAACGGAGCCGGCAAGACCACCGCGATCAAACTCCTGCTCGGCCTCTACCAGCCGAGCAGTGGGCGGATCACGGTCGACGGCGTGGACCTGGCCGACCTGGACACCCACCGCTGGCAACGGAGTCTGGCGGGTGCCTTCCAGGACTTCGCGCGGTTCGAGTTCACCCTCGGCGAGTCGGTCGGCGTCGGCGACCTCGACCGGTGCGACGAGGACGGGGCGGTCCGGGCGGCGCTCACCCGCGCCGGCTCGACGATCACGCTGCCGCTCTCCGAGCAGCTCGGCCGGGCCTGGGACGGTGCGGAGCTCTCCGGCGGCCAGTGGCAGCAACTCGCGGTCGCGCGCGGGATGATGCGCGAACAGCCGCTGCTGCTGGTGCTGGACGAGCCGACCGCGTCGCTGGACCCGGACGCCGAGCACGCCCTCTTCGAGCGCTTCCGGGAGGCGACCCGGCGCGGGACCGAGGGGAGCGGGGCGATCACCCTGCTGGTGTCGCACCGGTTCTCCACGGTCCGGATGGCCGACCTGATCCTCGTCTTCGACCAGGGCCGGATCGTCGAGCACGGCTCCCACCAGGAGCTGCTCGCCCTCGGCGGCGTCTACGCCGAGTTGTTCGAGCTCCAGGCGCGCGCCTACCGGTAGCCGTTGCTCAGCAGCCGATCAGCCGGTGTATGGCGTCCACCGTCGACACCACCCCGCCGTGCTCGTACGTCGACCGGTGCGCCGACGCGGCGGCGGACCGGATGTCGTCGTCGAGCAGCCGTTGGAGGATCGTGGCCAGCCGGCTGGGCCGGAGTACCGCCAGGTCACCGGTGACGCTGGTGCCCAGCTCGGCGAGGCGGGTGGCGTTGTACCGCCGCTCGTAGTGCCGGCCGGGCACGGCCAGCGCCGGTACGCCGTGGCAGAGCGAGGCCAGCGCGGTGGCCTGCCCACCGTGGAAGACCACCGCGCCGGCCCGGCCCAGCAACGCCTCGAACGGCAGGTAGGAGAAGACCTCGCAGTGCGCCGAGACGCGACCGGTCGGCCCACCGGCCCGGGCCACGCACCAGAGCACCGCCCCGGCCCGCTCGGCGGCGGTGGCCAGCGCCTCCACCACCCGGGGTACGCCCCACGGCGCGTTGCTGGCGTAGGCCAGCACCAGCCGGTCCGGCACCGGTCGGCTCCACGGCGGTTCGGCCTCGGTCATCGGGCGCAGATAGCCGGTGTAGAGCGTGTTCGGCAGGTCGACGAAGTCCGGCTCGAAGATCGGCACCGAGGTGACCATCCGCAGGTCGGCCCGCCAGAAGACGAGTTCGCTGATGGAGCGTACGGTCAGTGCCGACCAGGTGCTGGCGAGCTGACCGGCCATCTCGTCGAGCGGATGCGTGCCGGACGCCTGGACCCGGGGATCGGTCGACCACCCGCCGCACGAGGCGAGCGGAATGCCGTGCCGGGCTGCCGTGATCGGCGCCGTCAGCCGCATGTGTGAGACGAGGGCGTCCGGCCGTACCGCCTGGACGGCCTCCTCCTCGGAGCGCAGCACCCGGTCCCAGAAGGCCCGGTCGTCGAAGCCGAGGGCGGTGCAGACGTCGTAGAAGGTGTCGACGGCCCGGGGTGTCTCCCGCGGCGGGACCCCCTCGACCGGAAGCACCTCGAAGCCCTGCCGGCGGAGAAGTTCGGCGGTCGGCGGGCAGGCGTGGAAGACGGCCCGGTCGCCCCGGCCGCGGCACTCCTGGGCGAGGGCGACCAGGTTCATCACCGAGCCCCAGCTACCCGACGTGGACGGGTAGGGCAGGAACAGGACGGTCGCGCCGGCCATCAGTTCGGCACCGGCGGCGGGGGTTCGCGGTGACGCATGGCGGGGTTCCCTCGGCTCGTCCTGCCGGCCAGTCTGCGCCCCGGCGCGGCACCGGACAAGGTGGACCGTCGGCTCGCGTTCAACTGCGGAAAGCGCCAGTTGGCGACGGTTTCCGCGCCCCTATTGCACCGCACCGCGATGCGAAAGAATCGGCGGGCGCACGGCCGTCTCCGGGGTGAGCCGACGGGCCGCCGCGTCGCGCTGCCGGAGCCGTACCGGTTGGCAGCGCAGGCCCGACGCCTTGGAGGTGGTCCGTCCGATGCGACCCGGTGCGTCACTCGACCCCACCGGCGATCCGCTCACCTTCGGGCAGGAACAGCTGCGGCTGGTCGAGCAGATGAGCGACCCGGAGACCCTGGTGTACGCGCTGCGCCTGCCGCTGCGCGACGGCGTCGCCCCCGAGCCGGTGCTGGCCGCGCTGACCCGGATCGTCCGGGCGCGCGACGCGTTGCGGATGTCGGTGCTGCCGGGGGAGCCGGAGACGCAGCTGACGTACCCGACCCGACCGGTGCAGCAGTTGCCGGCCGGCGCGGACCCCCGGGTCTACGGGGCGATCGGCCCGTCGACGACCGCCGGCCGGATCCCGTGCTTCTTCGCCATCGACGAGGGGTCGGATCCGCCCAGGCTGATCCTGCACCTGCACCACGTCTTCGTGGACGGCTGGTCGGCGTCGCTGATCGCCAGGGACTTCTACCGGTACCACGCCGCGCTCCGCGCTGGCCGGCCCGTCCCGTCCGGTCCGCCGGCCGGCTCGTTCGGGGCGTACGCCCGGGCGTCCCGGCAGGCGATGACCGGGGAGCGGTTGGCGGGCCACCTCGCGTTCTGGGCCGAGGAGCTGCGCGACGCGGAGCCGCTCAGGCTGCCGTACCCGGTCCGGCCCTGGCAGCCGGGTCTCCGGACGGGACGCTTCCCGGCGCTGGTCTTCGAGGTGGACGGCTGCACCATGGCCGGGCTGGACGCCCGCTCGCGGCCGCTCGGCGGGCACGGGTCGGCGGCCATCCTGGCCGGCTTCGCCAGCGCGGTCGGTGCGGTGACCGGGCAGCGGGACCTGCTGCTACAGACGCCGCTCACCGATCGCGGCAGCGCCAGCCGGCGGAACCTGGTGGGGTCGCTGGTCAACCTCTGCGTGCTGCGGATGCGGATGCCGGCCCATCCGGACCCGGAGGCCACGATCCGGAGCGCCGCCGGGGTGCTGCGCCGGGCGATGCGCCAGCAGAGCGGCCCGTTCCAGCGGGACGGCCGGCACACCGAGAGCGGCCGGGTCCTCAACCTCTCGCCCAAGGTGACGATCGCCTTCAACCAGGACATCGGCAGCCGGCTCCAACTCGGGGTGGTACTGCGCAGCGCTCCGGCCGACGCCGAACGCGACGGGCCGTGCCTGGTCTGGGACGCCGAGAGTGGCTGTATCGACGATCTGCACCTGGAGGTCCTGGCGAGTCCACCGGACCTGCCACTGCGATTCAAGATCACTTATCGGGCCGACCTGTGGCACCGGGACGGGATCAGAGCCCTCGGTACGGACCTCGCGGAACGGCTGCTGCGGATGTCCACCGACGCCGCCACGGTGGGAGGTGTACGTCGATGACGGACCCGGGGTACCGGTCCGCCGGTCAGCTCATCTCGGCCCGGGCGGCGCTGGTGCCGGACCGGGTCGCGGTCCGGGACGGTCACCGAACCCTGACCTACGCCGAACTGGACGCCCGGGCCGACCGCTGGGCCGCCGAGCTGCGCCGGCGCGGCGTCGGCCCGGAACAGCTCGTCGGGCTGCTGATGGAGCGCTCGGCCGAGCTGGTCGTGAGCTGCCTGGCCGTGCTCAAGGCCGGAGCCGGGTACGTCCCGCTGGAACCCGGGCACCCGGTGGCCCGGCTGCGGACGATGCTGGACGACTGCGGCGCCCGGCTGGTGCTGACCCAGCCGGCCCGGCGGCAACTCGCCGACGACCTCGGCGTACCGGCGCTCGCGGTGACCCTGGAACAGGCCGACCCCGGCCCCGAGCAGCTCGACCCCGGCCCCGAGCAACTCGACGGTGTCGGGGAGGTCGGCGCCGAGGTGGAGTCGGCCGGTCCGGGCAACCTGGCGTACGTCATCTACACCTCCGGCTCGACCGGCCAGCCGAAGGGTGTCCAGATCGAACACCGGTCGCTGCTGAACTACCTCGACTGGGCGAGCCGGGCGTACGGCCCGGACGGGATCGGCACCGTACCGCTGCACTCGCCGCTGGCCTTCGACTTCACCGTCACCAACCTGCTGCTGCCGTTGGCCGCCGGTGGCACCGTCGAGGTGCTCGAAGACTACCGGCGGCTGCTCTCCGACGAGGTCGGGGCGGGCCGGCCGTACACCTTCGTCAAGCTGACCCCCGCGCACCTGGCCGTGATCGGCCGGGAGCTGTCGCCGGACCGGCTGGCCGCGCTGACCGGCCAGCTCGTGGTCGGCGGTGCGGCGCTGTTCGCCGACACGCTGGCTCCGTGGCGGGAGTCGCCGGAGCCGGTCGTGGTGGTCAACGAGTACGGCCCCACCGAGGCGACCGTCGGATGCTGCGTACACCGGGCGGCGGTGCCGGAGCTGACCGGAGCGGCGGTACCGATCGGGCGGCCGATCGCGAACACCGCGATCCATCTCCTGGACGAGGAGCTGAACCCGGTACCGGAGGGCGCGGTCGGGGAGATCTTCATCGGCGGGGTCGGGGTGGCCCGGGGCTACCTGGGGCGGCCGGGCCTGACCGCGCGCTGCTTCCTGCCGGACCCGTTCGCCGTCGAGCCCGGCGGCCGGCTCTACCGGACCGGCGACCTGGCGCGCCGCCGGCCGGACGGCGAGCTGGAGTTCGTGGGCCGGTCGGACGACCAGGTCAAGATCCGGGGCTGGCGGGTGGAGCCGGGCGAGATCGAGGCGGCGATGCTCGCCCACCCGGACCTGGCCGAGGCCGTGGTCGTCGCGGGACAGGACCGGCACGGGGACCACCGGCTGGTCGGCTACTTCGTCGCCGCCGCCGACCGGGTGCCGGACCCGGCCGCGCTGCGCGCGCACCTGCTCCGGATACTGCCCGAATACCTGCTGCCGGCCGCGTTCGTGCCGCTCGCCGCGCTGCCGCTGACCGGCAACGGCAAGGTGGACCGGCGGGCGCTGCCGGAACCGGACGCCCGCCAGCTCGGGCAGGCCGAGAAGTCGCCCGAGCCGGCGACCCCGACCGAACGGACGGTGGCCGAACTCTGGGCCGACGTGCTGGGGGTGTCCCGGGTGGGCCGGGACGACAACTTCTTCGAACTCGGCGGACACTCCCTCACGGCGGCCCGGCTGGCCGGCCAGTTGCGGCGGACGCTCGGGTTGCGGGTCCCGTTCGGTACCCTCTTCGAGCACCCGACACTGGCCGGCTTCGCCGCCGAGCTGGACCGGGTCGGCCGGCCGACCACCGCGCACCAGGTGCGGCCCACCGGCTCGCCGGGGCCGTTCCCGCTCTCCTTCGCCCAGCAGCGGCTGTGGTTCCTGGCCCAGCTCCAGCCCGAGTCGGCGGACTACAACGTGCCGCTGGTGATGCGGCTGGGCGGGCCGTTGCGGGTCGACCAACTCCGCACGGCGCTGGAGACGGTGGTCGAGCGGCACTCGGTGCTGCGCAGCGTATTCCCGGTCACCGACGGCCACCCCCGGCAGGTGGTGCGGCCGGCGACCGCGAGCGCGCTGTCTGCGGTCGACGTGCCCGCCGACCCGGAGACCCTCCGCCGACTGGTCTCCGACGAGGTGGCCAGGCCGTTCCACCTGGCCGAGGAGCCGCCGCTGCGGGCCCGGTTGCTGCGGGTCGGGCCCACCGACCACGTACTGGTGCTGACCCTGCACCACATCGCGGTGGACGCCCGGTCGATCGAGCTGCTCCGTACGGAGCTGGCCCGGGCGTACTCCGCGGCCTGCCTGGGGCGCCCCGCCGAGCTGCCCGAGCTGCCGGTGCAGTACGTCGACTACACCGTGTGGCAGCGGCAGCTCGTGCACTCCGGGGCGCTGCGCGGCCAGCTCGACCACTGGCAGCAGCGGCTCGCCGGACTGCCCGTCCTCGACCTGCCCGGCACCGGTGTGCGCAGCCGGATCCGCTCCGGGGCGGGGGCGGCGCTGAGCTTCGCCGTCGAGCCCCCGGTGGTCGAGGGCCTCCGCGCGTTGACCCGGAGCGCCGGGGTGACCACGAACATCGTCGCGCTGGCGGCGTTCGCGGTGTTGCTGCACCGCCTGGCCGGGCAGGACGACATCGGGATCGGCTCGCCGGTGGTACGCCGGGCGGAATCCGGGGTGGACGATCTCGTCGGGTGCTTCCTCAACATGGTGACGCTGCGGATCGACGTCTCGGCGGAGCCGACCTTCACCGAGCTGCTGCGGCGGGTCCGGGAGACCACCGCGACGGCGATCGAGAACTCCGACGTCCCCTTCGAGCTGGTCGTCGACGAGGTGGTGGTGGACCGGGACACCAGCCGGCCGCCGCTGTTCCAGGTCTCCTTCAGCCACCAGCTGGAACGCCCGCCGACGGAGGAGGAGTTCCACGACCTGGCGGTGCTGCCGTTCCGGGTCGAGCAGCGTACCGCGAAGTTCGAACTCACCCTGGCGGTCACCGAGTCCGCCGCCGGGCTGCGGGGCAGCTGGGAGTACAGCACCGAACTCTTCGACGAGGCGATGGTCCGGCGGATGTCGGCGTACTACCAGGCGATCCTGCGGGCGGTGGTGCGCGACCCCGGGCAGCCGGTCGGCGCCCTGCCCGTCGCCGAGGAGTCACCGGCCGGACCGGCGGTGTACGGCCCGGTCGTCGAGATCCCGCCCCGGTGCGCGCACGAGCTGGTGGCCGAGCAGGCGGCCCGTACCCCGGACGCCACGGCGGTCACCTCCGGCGGCCGGTCGTTGACGTACGCGGAACTGGACCGTCGGGCCGCCGCGCTGGCCGCCCGGCTCCGTCGACGGGGCGTCGGGCCCGGGACCCTGGTCGGGCTCTATCTGGAGCGCGGCGTGGATCTCGTGGTGGCCCTGCTCGGAGTCTGGAAGGCCGGCGGTGCGTACGTCCCGCTGGACCCCGCCGTCCCGGCGGAGCGGGTGGCCCAGGCGCTGTCGGACACCATGGCACCGATCGTGGTGACCCAGCGCGCCCTGGCCGGAGCCCTACCCGACGGCGGCCCCGCACCGCTCCTGCTCGCCGACGCCGACGCCGACGCCAACGCCGACGCCGGCGCGCTGGATGCCGATGCCGACGCCGGGACCCACGCCGTCCTCGGCGCCGGGCCGGCCGACCCCGCCGACCTCGCCTACGTGATCTTCACCTCGGGCTCCACCGGACGACCGAAGGGGGTGCAGGTCAGCCACGCGGCGGTGGTGAACCTGCTGACCTCCTTCGCCGCACTGCTGCGACCGGAACCCCGGGACGCCCTGGTCGCGGTGACCACCCTCTCCTTCGACATCTCCGTGCTGGAGTTGCTGCTGCCGCTGGTCACCGGGGGACGGGTGATCGTCGCGCAGCGCGCGCAGACCACCGACCCGCTGGCGCTGCACGCCCTGGTGTGCGACGAGGGCGGCACCGTCATGCAGGCCACTCCGGCGACCTGGCGGATGCTCACCGAGTCGGTCGGGGTGCCGCCGGGGCTGCGGATCCGGCTCTGCGGCGGCGAGCGACTGCCGACGGACCTGGCCGGCGAACTGCTCGCCCCGGAGAGCACGCTCTGGAACGTGTACGGGCCGACCGAGGCCACGGTGTGGTCCACGGCCGGCGTGGTGGACGGTACGGCGGCACCGATCACGATCGGCGCCCCGATCGCGAACACCGGCCTCTACGTGCTGGACTCGCGGCTGGCCCCGACGCCGGTCGGCGTGGTCGGCGAGATCTACCTCGGCGGTGCCGGCGTGGCGCGCGGCTACCACGGCCAGCCCGGGCTGACCGCGGCGCGATTCCGGCCCGACCCGTTCGCGGCTGCGCCGGGGCGGCGGATGTACCGCACCGGCGACCTGGGCCGGCGACGCCCGGACGGGACTGTCGAGTTCCTCGGCCGGGTCGACCAGCAGATCAAGATCCGTGGACACCGGGTGGAGCCGGCCGAGATCGAGCTGGCGCTGCTCGGGCACCCGGCGGTACGCCAGGCCGTGGTGGTGGGCCGGACCGACGACGCGGGCGGGGTACGGCTGGTGGCGTACCTGGTCGCCGACGGTGGCCGGCTGCCCGACCCGTCGGCCCTGCGCGACCACCTGCGGCACCGGCTGCCCGACTACATGGTGCCGGCCGCCTTTGTCGACCTGCCGGCGCTGCCGTTGACCCCGAACGGCAAGCTCGACCGGGGGGCACTGCCGGCGCCCGACCAGAGTGCCGGGCAGTCCACCGGATACGCCCCGCCGTCCACCCCCACCCAGGAACTCCTGGCCGGGATCTGGGCGGACGTGCTGGGGCTGGACGACGTCGGGATCGAGGACAACTTCTTCGAGCTGGGTGGCGACTCGATCCTCGGTATCCAGGTCGTCTCCCGGGCCCGTGACGCGGGCCTCTGGCTCGTCCCCGCCCAGGTGTTCGAGTTCCAGACCGTGGCCGAGCTGGCCAGGATCGTCGACGCCGACGCGGCGCCGACCGTCGTCCGCGGCGCGGCGGCCGGCCCGGTCCCGCTCACCCCGGGGCAGCGGGACCTGCTCGACCCGGCCGGGACCCCGGCGGTCCGGGCCGTCGCCGTCGAACTGCCCCCCGGACTCGGCGAGCCGGCCGTGGCGGAGGTGCTGGCCGCGCTCGCCGAGCAGCACGACATGCTGCGGGCCCGGCTGCTGGTCGACGCGCAGGGCCGGCGGCTGTCGGTGCCGGCCGTCGGGCCGGTGCCGCTGTCGATCCGCCAGGTCGACGGCGGTGCCACGGATCCGTCGTCGGCGCTGCGCGACGCCGCCGAGACGCTCGCCGCGACGATCGTCGAGACCAGCACCGCCGCGCCGCCCGACGGCACCCCGAGCGGTCCGCTGGTCCGGGCCGCCCTGGTCGGCGGGTCCTCCGGAGACCGCCACCTGGTGCTCGTGGCGCTGCGCCGGCTGCTCGACCGGGCCTCCTGGCGGATCGTCACGGCCGACATCGGCACCCTGTGCGCGCGGATCGCCGCCGGTCGGCCGGCCCGGCTGCCGGAGCCGACCACCTCCTACCGGTACTGGGCCGAGCGGATCAGCCGCTACGCGGAATCCGGCGCGGCCCGGGCCGAGGCCGATTACTGGCTGATGGCCGACGAGCCCGCCCCGGCGCTGCCCCCGGACGGCCCCGACCCGACGGCCCGCCCGGAGACCGTCCCCGCCCGGTCGGTGGTGGCGGAGCTGAGCGCGGCCGAAACCGCCGGGCTGACCGGTGTCGCGGCCGAGTGGTTCGGGGTGACCCCGGCGGAACTGGTACTCGCCGCCCTGGTCCTGACGGCGACGGCCGAGACCCGGGGCGGCGCGCTCGCGGTACGCCTGCGCGACGACGGACGCGACTCGCCGTTCCCGGAGGTCGACCTCAGCCGCACGGTCGGGCGGCTGACCGGCAGCTGTCCGGTACGGCTGCCGGCGGTCGCCGGTGACATCACCGCCACCGCCCGGGCGGTGGCCCGGGAGCTGCGCCGGGTTCCCCGCGCCGGCCTGGCGTACGGGGTGCTGCGGCACCTGTCACCCGATCAGGACCTGCGGGCCCGGCTGGCCCGGGCCGATGCCGAGGCGGTCGGGTTCGCGTTCGACGGCGTGCCGCTCGACGCCGGGGTCCGGACGGTGCCGCTCGGCCCCGCCGAGCCGGTACCGGGGCTCGACGTCCGGTGCGAGGTGGCCGCCGGTCGGCTGCGGATCACCTGGGCGTACCCGGCCGGCCGGCACCGGGCGGAGACGATCCAACGGCTCTGCGTGAACCTCGTCGACCGGCTGCGGGCCGCCCTGGCCCAGGGGCTGGCCGGCTGCGTCGACGGGCCCGGCAGACCGGCGCGGCACCCGCTGGCGACCCTGACCGGCGCCCAGCTCGACGACGTCTGCGCCGAGCCGGGCGTACGCGAGGTGTACCCGCTCACCCCCGCCCAGCACGGAATGCTCTTCCACTCCCTCTACAGCCCCGGCGAGGGCATGTACCTCAACCAGACCAGCTTCACCCTGACCGGACAGTTCCACCCGGAACTGTTCCGGACCGCGCTGACGGCCGTGGCCCGCCGGCACGACGCGCTGCGTACGGCGATCCGCTGGCGGCGGCTGGCCGAACCGCACCAGGTGGTGCACGCCGAGGTGGTGCCGCCGCTGACCGTCGTCGACCGGTCCGGGACGGCGGCGGCGTCGTTCCGGATCGCCGACATCCTCGCCGAGGACGGCCGGCTCGACCTGGAGTTCTCCACCGCACCGCTGTACCGGGTCACCGCCGTCCGGCTCGCCGACGACCTGCACCACCTGGTCTGGACCAACCACCACGCGATCATGGACGGCTGGAGCAGCAGCCTGGTGTTCACGGAGTGCTTCCAGGCGTACGCGAACCTGCTGGCCGGCCGACCCGTGGACGACGAGCCCGCGGCACCGTACCGGGACTACGTACGGTGGATCCAGACCCGGACCCCCGGGCCGGAGCGACGGTTCTGGCGCGAGCTGCTGGCCGACCTCCCGCACCCGGCCGGCCTGCCGAAACCGGTCGGCGGCGCCGGCACGCCGGCCCGGACCGGCCCGGAGGGTGCCGGCCCGTCGGCGGAACGCGTGCTGCGGCGGGAACTCTCCGCCGAGTTCACCACCGAGGTGGAACTCTTCTGCAAGCGTCGCCGGCTGACCCTCGGCGCCCTGGTCTACGGCGCCTGGGCGGTGGCGCTCAGCCGGGTCACCGGCGACCGCGACCTCGTCTTCGGGGTGATCCTCTCCGGCCGGTCGGCGCCGCTTCCGGGCATCGAGCGGATGGCCGGGCTCCTCTCGACCACCCTGCCGATGCGGGTACGGCTGCCCCGGCACGACGACGTGGCGACCTTCCTCAGGGAGGTGCAGTCGACGCTGATCGGGCTGGGCCGGTTCGAGTACATGTCGGTGGCCGAGGCGCAGCGGGCGGCCGGGTCACCGCCGGGCCGGCCGCTCTTCGACACCACCGTCGGGGTGCAGAACTTCCCGCTGTTCAAGGGCGGACGGTACCCGGCCGGGGAGACCCTGTCGGTGCGCCGGGGGCCGGGAGCCGGTCGGAACAACTATCCGCTCACCGTCGAGGTGCACCCGGACGCCCGGCTCGGGCTGCGCGTCCGGTTCGACCCGGCGACGGTGGCGGAGGCGGCGGCGCGGCAGGTCACCGACGAGCTCTGTGCCGCCCTCACCCGGCTGGTGGCGGAGGATCCGCGTGCCTGGTGAGCTGTTGGTGAGGACGGGTGGTCAGGTCGACGAGGGCGGGGGCAGCGTGGACGTACTGGAGACGTACGAGTCGAGGGTCCGGTACTACTGCCGGCGGTGGCCGGCGGTCTTCGCCCGGGCCGAGGGCGCCCGGCTGTACGACGAGGACGGCCGGGAGTACCTGGACTTCTTCGCCGGCGCGGCGACGCTCAACTACGGTCACAACCCGCCGGAGCTGGTCGAGGCGGTGATCGACTACCTGCGCTCCGGCGGGCTGGTGCACGGGCTGGACACGGCGACGGTGGCCAAGCGCGAGTTCGTCCGGGCACTCTCCGACGTGGTACTGGCGCCGCGCGGGCTCGACTACCGGATCCAGTTCACCGGGCCGACCGGCACCAGCGCGGTCGAGGCGGCGCTCCGGGTGGCCCGGAAGGCGACCGGGCGGCGCCGGGTGGTCTGCCTCACCGGCGCCTACCACGGGATGACGGTCGACTCGATCGCGGTCTCCGACATCTCCGGGCCGGCCGGGCTGCCCACCCTGGACCCGGCCGGGGTGACCCGGGTGCCGCACGAGATGGACGCGCCCGGCACCGAGCACGCGCTGGCCGCCCTGGCGAGCGCGCTCGACGGCCCGGACGGCGCACCGGCGGCGTTCGTCGTCGAGACCCTCCAGGGCGAGGGCGGCGTCCGGCCGCTGTCGGCGCGGTACCTGAGCGAGGCACAGGCGCTCTGCCGGCGCACCGGGACGATCCTGATCGTGGACGACATCCAGGCCGGCGGTGGGCGTACCGGACCGTTCTTCTCGTTCGAGTCCGCCGGGCTGCGGCCCGACGTCGTCTGCCTGTCGAAGTCGATCAGCGGCCTCGGGCTTCCGCTCAGCCTGGTGCTCATCGCTCCGGAGCTGGACGTGTGGGCGCCCGGCGAGCACTCCGGAACGTTCCGGGGCAACCAGCTCGCCTTCGTCACCGGCGCGCTGGCGATCAGGCGGTGGTGGCGCACCGAGCACCTGCGCCGGGAGGTGGAGCGCAAGTCGGCGCTGCTGGCCGAGGAACTGTCCACCCTGGACGACGACGGCGGGTGCCTGGCCGGGCCGGTGCGGGGGCGCGGACTGCTGCTCGGGCTGCCCTGCCGGAGTCGCGGGGTGGCGGACCTGGTCGCCCGGTACGCCTTCGAGCAGGGCCTGCTGCTGGAGACCTGCGGTCGGGACGGCGAGGTGTTGAAGCTCTGCCCGCCGCTGACGGTGACCGACGCGGAGCTGCGGCGCGGCGTCGGCACGCTGGCGGCGGCGCTGCGCCGGGCGGGTGACCGGCACGGCGCCGGCCAGGTGGTGGCGGTACGACCCGGCTGACCCGCCGGGCGCGGCCGTATCGGGATCCCGGGGCCGGGGACGGAGACGGGGACGGCAGTCAATCCATCGCCTCCGCCGGCAGGCGAGGCATCGGCTCCACCGGCCCGAGGAGAGTCGTATCGAGGGGGGAGACCCGAATGTCGTCGTCGCTGACCGCCGGATCGGCCGGCCGGCTGGCCGGTGCGCCGGGAACCGTCTGCGAGCTGCTGTGGCGTGGCGCGGCCAGCACCAGGCCGCCGGCGCCGGCCGGCCGGTACGAGCAGAGCGCGCGCGGGTACGGGCGGGGCTTCGCCGAGCAGGGCTATCCGGACGGGTCACTGGTGCTGATCGCCCTGCGCCGGCCGGCGGAGATCGTGGCGCTCACCCTCGGGGCGTGGTGGGCCGGGCACCAGGTCGCCTACGTCGCCGAGTCGGACCATGGTCGCCGGGACCGGATCGCGCTCGACCTCGGTGCGGCACTACAGGTCTGCGACCCGGGGGACATCGTCGACGAGGAGCACTTCCGGCATCGCGACGTGCCGGCCGTACCCCCGGAGAACCTGGCCCTGCCGCCCGCCTCGTGGCCGGCTCGCTGCCGGCCCTCCGATCCCGCCCTGACGACCTGGCGCGGCTTTCCGGCGGTGCCGACCGGCACGTGGTCGCACGCCGAGCTCATCGAGGCGGCGTCCGCCCCGGACGGCGACACGGACAACGGCCGGGACACCGACGACTACGGCCGGGACACCGCCAACGGCCGGGACGGCGACGTCGGCCCGGACGGGGCGCTCATCGTGCCCGCCGACGCCCCGGCCGAGCAGGTGCTGCGGGCCCTGGTGCGGTCGCTGCTCACCGGGGCCGGCCCGGGGCCGGCCCCGGACGGCGCCGCGCGGCACCGGCAGGGAGCCCTCCGATGACGGTGCCCTTCCTGGACCTGCGCGCCGCGTACGCCGAACTCCGCGCCGAACTGGACGCCGCCTACGCCCGGGTGCTGGCCTCCGGGCGGTACGTGCTCGGGCCCGAGACGGAGGCGTTCGAGGCGGAGTTCGCCGCCTTCTGCGGCGCACCGCACTGCGTCACGGTGGGCAGCGGATGCGACGCGCTGGAACTGGCCCTGCGGGCACTCGGCATCGGCGACGGAGACGAGGTCATCGTGCCGTCGCACACCTTCATCGCGACCTGGTTGGCGGTGTCGGCGGCCGGCGCCCGGCCGGTGCCGGTCGAGCCGGACGAGCGGACCGGGACGATGGACCCGGCCCGGATCGAGGCCGCGATCACCGGTCGGACCAGGGCGATCATGCCGGTACACCTCTACGGCCACCCGGCCGACCTGGACGGGATCAACGAGGTGGCCGCCAGCCGGGGCCTGGCGGTGCTGGAGGACGCGGCCCAGGCCCACGGCGCCCGGTACCGTGGCCGCCGGGTCGGCGAGGGTTCGACCGTGGCGGCGTTCAGCTTCTACCCGGGCAAGAACCTCGGCGCGATGGGCGACGGCGGAGCGGTGCTGACTGCCGACGCCGGGCTGGCCGAGCGGGTACGGCTGCTGCGCAACTACGGCTCGCGGGTCAAGTACCAGCACGAGTTGCGCGGTACGAACTCGCGGCTCGACGAACTCCAGGCGGCGTTCCTGCGGGTCAAACTGGCCCACCTGCCGGAGTGGAACCGCCGTCGCGCCGAGGTGGCAACGCGGTACCTGACAGACCTCGCCGGGCTGCCCGGACTGACACTGCCCGGGGTGGCATCCTGGGCCGAACCGGTGTGGCACCTCTTCGTGGTCCGGACGGCGGCCCGGGACCGGCTGCGGGCGGCACTGCACCGGTCCGGCGTGGAGACGATCATCCACTACCCGGTGCCGCCGCACCTCGCCCCGGCCTATGCCGGCCTCGACTTCCCGGCCGGCGGATATCCGGTCGCCGAACGCCTCGCCGACGAGGTGCTCAGCCTGCCGATCGGCCCGCACCTGTCGGCGGAGCAGGTCGAGACGGTGGTCGCCGCCGTACGCGCCGGACTGTGACCGCGCGGGACTGTGACCGTGCCGGACCGTGACCGCGTCAGGCTGTGACCGGGCCCGGTCGCCGCGCCGAACCGGGCGGGCCGGCGGCCGGCGCGGTGACGAGGCGGCGCGGTGACGGGGCGACAACCGGTCAGGTCCCGATGATCCCGCCGTCCTCCTTGCGGATCACCAGGGTGGCGGAGCGGGGCCGGCCGGCGGGATCGAAGTCCGGCCAGTTGCTCACCGCGCGCGGGTTCTCCGGTGTCGGGCTGCCCCAGGCCGGGGTCAGCTCGCCGGGGTGCTGCACGTTGACGAACATCGTCCGCCGGTCCGGCGTCACGGTGATCCCGGTGATCTCGCAGCCGCGGGGACCGACGAGGAACCGGCGGATCTCGCCGGTACCCGGGTCACACGCCAGCATCGCGTTGTTGCCTATCCGGTCGTACCCCCAGCCGGGGGAGTTCAGCACGTAGTTCGACACGTCGGTCTGGATCCACAGCCGACCGTCGGGGTCGAACCACAGCCCGTCCGGCGAGCCGAAGATGCCGTCGTCGTCCAACCGGACCCGGTCGTCGTACGCGGGGTCGCCGCCGAGCACGAAGACGTCCCACTCGAAGGTGGTGGCGGTGTTGTCGTCGCCGCTCTCCCGCCACCGGATGATGTGCCCGTACGGGTTGGGGGTCCGGGGAGTCACCGCGTGCGCCCAGCCGGAACCGTTGGAGAGGCTGGCGTAGACCGCCGACTTCTCCGGGTGCACGCTGATCCACTCCGGCCGGTCCAGCGGGGTCGCGCCGAGCGCGTCGGCGGCCCGCCTGGTCCGCAGCAGCACGTCGGCCTGGTCCGTCCAGCCCTGCGCCGGGGTGAGCGGCCCGTGACCGAAGCGCAGCGGCAGCCAGCGGCCGGTCCCGTCGTCGTCGAACCGGGCGACGTAGAGGGTGCCCTCGTCGAGCGGGCTGCGACCCCGGGCCCGCATCGCCGCCCAGGGGGCCGCACTGACGTACTTGTAGATGTATTCGCCGTCCTGGTCGTCGCCGCTGTAGACCACGAGGTGGCCGCGCGACTCGGTGACGGTCGCGCCCTCGTGCTTGAACCGGCCCAGCGCCGTACGTTTCACCGGGGTGGAGTCCGGCCGGAACGGGTCGATCTCCACGACCCAGCCGAACCGGTTCGGCTCGTTCGGGTTGCGCGCCAGGTCGAACCGGGGGTCCGCCAGGTGCAGCCGGTAGTCCAGCCCGGTGCGTGAGATCCCGTACCGGTCGTGCTCGGGGCCGGGCGTCCAGGCCGGGTCGGCGGTGCCGAAGTAGATGTTGAAGTTCTCCTCGCAGGCCAGGTAGGTGCCCCAGGGGGTGACCCCGTGCGAGCAGTTGTTGAGGGTTCCCCGTGGCAGGCCGACGGCGCGCAGCGCGGGATGGCGCGGCGAGACCGGCCCCGAGTACGTCATCCGGGTCGTACCGTTGATCCGCCGGTTGAACGGTGAGTCGACCGGCCGCCAGGCGCCGTCCCGCTGCGCGATCTCCAGCACGGTCACGCCCAGGGCGGCCAGCGTCTTGTCCGACTTCTCCCGGGTCATCACCGCGTCGCCGTCGGCGTGCAGCAGCGTCCGGTCGGTGTACTCGTGGTTGACCACCAGCAGGCCGCGCCGGTTGCCGGCCGGTCCGGGGCCGCGCGGGAAGAAGTGCATGCCGTCGTGCTGCATGCCGACCTGTTCGGCCTGCTCGGCCGCGCTGTTGGTGCCGTCGGGACGCCAGGCCGGGCCGGTGGAGCGGATCGGCGTCCCCCACGGAATGATCACGTCAGCCCGGTAGCCGGCCGGCAGCGTGACGGCGTCGTCGGCGTTCGCCGCCACCGGCGCGAAGCCGAGCAGGCTCCGACCGGAGGCGCCGGCCGCCGGGACGCCGAGGGTACGCGCCAGCGGCGCGCTGTCGGCGACGGCGAGGAAACCCGTCGCGGCGACCACGGTGCCGCCGCGGACCAGGGCGCGTCGGGAGACCCGGGCGTTCAGCAGGTCCCGGAACGGGGTGCTGGTCGACGGGTTGGAACGGCGATCGTCCGGGTCCGGTACGGACTGCGCTGCATGATCGATCGACATGACCGAAGGGTACGGCGAGGCGACGCCACGGTGAACGGTGCGAAAACCGCCGGCGGAGCCGGTTACCGGGCCAGCCGGGCGGCCAGTTCCGCGGTGCCGCCGGCGAACTCGGCCCAGTCGGGCGGGGTGGCGTCGAGGTACCGGCGGGCCCGCTCCAGGGTGCACGACCGCTGGCTCCAGCCGCAGAGCCGTCCGGCCCGGACCTGGAACCGCACCAGCAGGTCGTCGGCCCACCCGTACGCGTCGAGGTCGTCGGGTCGGGCCAGGGTGACCCGCTGGGTGCAGGTGATCCACTCCACGGCCTCGATCTCGGCCTGCAACCGGCCGGCCAGCTCGAACGCGAGCCGGCCGGCGGCGTCGTCCCGCCGTTGGCAGAGCCGGTCGCGGGCGTCCCGCACCGCCGCCGGTTCCCGGGACAGCACGGCGACCAGCGCGTCGACCAGCCGGGCCCGGTGGCTCGGGTCGATGCCCAGCTTGCCGGCGAGGTCGAGGTCGAGGCCGGTGATGCCGGTGCCGGCGTACGCCAGCGGCAGCACCCGGTGCAGCGCGGAGGCGGCCAGCCGTACCCGGGTGCCGCCGAGGTAGGGACCGAAGTGCCGGACCTGCGACGCCGGCCCGGGGTGGTGCACGACCCTGAGCCCGGGGGTCTCGGGTCCCGGGTCCAGCCGCAGGTGGACCGGAACCTCCTGTCCGCCCCGGGTGCGGTTGGCGGCCGGCAGGTGCGCTTCGAGCAGGTTGCGTTCCAGCCAGGCGGCCTCGTGCTCGGAGGCGCAGCTCACCGCCTCGATCCGGGCGATCCGACCGACCATCGTGCTCAGGTGGGCGCGGTCCCGGAGGTCTGACCAGTACGAGGCGACCCGGCGCCGGAGGTTGACCGCCCGTCCGATGTAGAGCACCCGGTTACGGCCGTCGCGGAACCGGTAGACGCCGGGGGTGTCCGGCAGGCGGGAGATGGCGGCCCGGGGCGGGGCGCTGGCAGTCGGCTTCGTCGGCTCGACCTCCTCGGCACGGGCGGCCCGGGCCGGCGTGCTCACACCGACCCGCCCGCCGCCACCATACCGGGCACCCCACCGGCCGGATCGGTCCGGCGGCCGGGTGTGCAACTGGGCGGGCCACCCGGTTGAACGACGGATGCGCCCGACCCGCCGTCACCGTCGGCCGCCGTGCCCGCCCGGCGGCGCAGTTTCCGGGCGACCGCCGCGAGCGAGGCCAGGCTGATGAAGTCGGCCGGTTCGGCGCCCTCGAATCCGGCCTCCCGCAGCCCGACCATCATCGACGGGACCAGCAGGTACTCGCCGCCGGCCCGGGCGTAACACCGGGCCGGGTCGCAGGCCGAGCCGGGATGCCGGCTCTCGAAGACCCGCACGAGCGCGCGGATCCGCTCGTCGTCCTCGACCGTCGGCCGGTACCCGTCGCGCGGGCGCAGCTGCGCGGTGGCCTCCCGGGCGAGCCAGCCGGCCTCGCCCGCCGTCCCGTCCGGAGCGGTCCGGACCAGCCGGTAGGCGGTGGGCAGGTGGATCAGTGGGCTGCCGGCGGCGGCGAGCATCATGTGTTCGTGCAGCCCGGTCAGGTCGACGGCGGCGCCGGCCAGGTGCGCCCGGACGGGCGAGCCGGCCAGGCCGTCGACGAAGACCTCGGCCCGCTCGACGCCGGGGAACTCGGTTATCCGCCGCCGGATCAGGTCGGCGTCGAACCGTGACTCGCCGAGCCGGGCCAGGCCCTCGACCCCGCGCGGCGGCCCGAGGGTGACCAGCCGGAGGAGGTCGGCCACCGGCGTTTCCGGCTGGCCGCTGACGGTACGCAGCAACTGCGCCAGCAGCCGCAGCGCGGTGGCCGCCTCCTCGGGCGAGAAGGCGGACGTGTCGGCGGTCAGTTCGATCCGCAGGCCTGTCCCCAGCGGGGTCAGGTGAAAGTTCGCCTCGTTGGCGCCGCCGTCGCGGGTCTCCACCCGTACCGTCTCCCGGTCGAGCTGCTGACCGGGTTCCGGGCGCCCGCCGAGCCCGTCGGCGTAGTCGACCACGACGGGGAGCGCGAAGCTGCTGCCGAACTCGGCGTCCTCCCTGATCCCGTCCATCCGCCACGCGCCGAAGTCGCGCTGGCTGTTCCAGTACGCCTTCAACAGGGCCTTGTGCGTCTCCACCAGCAGCCATCGCGCGGTCTGCGCCGGGTCCGCCCGGACCTCGCAGATGACCACGGTGGCTGCCCGGCCGACCATGTGCAGGGTCTCCGGCTGCCAGCGGTTCGCCACCTCGGAGTAGAGGTACACGTCGTCCCGGCGCAGCCAGCCGGCCAGCAGCAGCCCGATGACCGCGTGCACGACCGTCGGCACGGTGACCCGGCAGGCGCGGGCCAGCGCCTCGACCCGGGGCAGGATCTCCGGTACCAGCGCCTCCGCGACGACCCGGCGTCCCTCGTCGCCCGCCGGGTACCCGTCGCGGCGGACCGGCATGACGTTGCGCGGTATCCGGCGGCGGAGCTCCCGCATCCACTCGATCCGACGCGTGCTCTGCGCGACCTGCCCGGATTCCCACCGGGCCAGGTCGATGTTGTGGAAGTCGGCGTTGAACTCGGGTGCCGGCCCCCGCCGGCCGCGCGCCAGGTCACACTCGACGAACCGCTTCACGATGGCGAAGGAGAGCCAGTCGAGGTCCACCTGGTTCACCACCAGATAGGCCTTGCCGACCGCACCGTGCGTGTCCGGCACCGCCACCCGGACGGCCGGCCGGTCGAGGATGGAGAACTCGGTGCGGCGCGCCTCCTCGAAGCTCAGCACCGGTGCCTCGTACGACGCCAGCACGTGCTGCCGTGGCGGGTCGGTGCCCGGTCGGGAATATGTCGTGCGAAGGGATTCGAATTTCTGTACGCACCTGTTGAGCGCATCCTGGAGTGCGGAGACGGTGGTGCCCTCGGGAATCTCCAGACTCCGGCTGAACTCCGGTGGCCGGTGACTCTCTTCCCGCCACGGATGGTTGTAGAACCAGAAGATGTGCTGCCCCCAGGTCAGGGGACCGGTGCGGACACCCGTCATCTCGTACCCTTCTCCTGTCGTGGCCGTCGGCCGGGTCGCGGACGGGGCCGGCGATCCGTACCGAGACGGCTCGCCGCGTGCCGGTCAGCCGGCACGCCGCAGTCGGTCCGGCGGGGCGGCAGCACCGACGTGCCGTCGCCGACCGGGCGCGGCCGGACGTCGTCGGCGCAGCTCACCAGCGCGTACGACATCGGCGGCGGTCATTTCTCCGAGGCTAGCGCAGCAGGGCCGTACGGTCCCGACCGCGTCGCCGTGGGCATTCGGCACAGCCGGGGTGCGGCGTACAAAGGTGCTCTTGCCCGCACACCGGGCGTCGGTAGCATGAGGCGGCGAGTACATCGGACAGGAGTACGGACCGGAGGTCTTCCTACCATCACGGCAGCGAATTCCTGACACGTTTTCGTGTACGTCGTTGCGTGCGTCACGGGGGTGGCCATTGCGGGGGCTAGGGGCCGTTCGGAGAATGCCGACTGGTGAATGTCGGGGAGTCGGGTCGCGGAGTCTGTCGCCACATTCCGCGCGGCGGCCCGGATGCCGTGGTGACGGCGGGAAACCGTGATGGACACGCCGGAGACCCTGAGCGCCGCCCTGGAGATCTGCGCGAGCACCGCCGGTGACGAGGTCGCGCTGATCGGCCGGGACGGTTCCACCCTCAGCTACGCGGAGTGGGACCGTCAGGCGGATGTCCTGGCCGGCCTGATCAGTGCGCGTACCCCCGTCGGGGGCAGCGTCGTCGCACGTCTCGGCGAGCGGTCCGACGCGCTCGGCGCGGTCGCCCTCTTCGCCGCGATCCGGTCCGGCCGCTTCCTGCTGCCGATGTCCGGGCGGTTCTCCGACGGCGACGTGGAGCGCGCCGTCGAGCGGCACCGGGTCGGCCTGGTGGTGGTCGACAGCGAGACCGCAGCGTCCGGGACGGGCCGAGCCGTCCCGGAGACCCTCCGCTTCGACGGCTCCCCGACCAGCGCCGAGAGTCGGACCGGCGCCGAGAGTCGGACCAGCGCCGGAATTCGGACCGGCGCCGAGATTCGGCAGTCGGGCACCGGGCAGCTTCCGCCCGGCGGGGCGATCACCTACACCCTCGGCACGACCGATCGGCCGGCGGCGGTCCGCTGGACCCACTCCGACCTGCTCAGCTGGCTCACCGGCTGGGCCGGTGCCCCGGCGCGGCGACCGCACCTGCACGAGTTCCCGCCGGACACCGGCGACGCGTTGGGCCGCCTGGTCCGCACCCTGTTGCGCTATCCGGGGGTACGGAGCCGGCCCGGGGAGCCGGCGGCGCTCGTCGGGCTGCTGAACCGGTACCGGCCGGCCGACCTGCTGCTCGCGGCCACCAGCGCGCGGGCGCTGCTCGACGGCACCGTGCCGAGGCCGGACCGGGACGCCGTGGAGGCCGTCCTCTCCATCTACCTGACCTCCGACTTCTCCGACAGCGCGACGATCCGTTCGCTGCGGACCCGCTTCCCCCGGGCGGCCGTGACCAACGTCTACTCGGTGGCGGAGGCCGGGCGGGGACAGGTCTGGCAGCGCTATCCGCCGCTGCGGGAGTCCACCGACGACGCGGCGGAGCCCCGGTACCCGGCCGGCGGACTCGTACCCGTCGGAAGCCCCATCTTCGGCACCGAGGTCCGGATCACCGACGCCGCCGGAGCGCCGGCGGATGTCGGATCGGTGGGACGGATCTGGCTGCGTCCCGGGCTGCCCAGTTCGCTCGGCTACTGCGACGGCGACGGCCGGCCCGGCGTCTTCGTCGACGGCTGGGTCCGCACCGACGACCTCGGTCTGGTCGACGACTCCGGACGCCTCCTCCTCGCCGGCCGGGCCGACGACATGCTGACGCTGCCCGGCGGGCCGGTGACCGCTCGCCAGGTCGAAGCGGTACTGGCGGCCGAGCCCGAGGTCGACGACGCGGCGGTGGTGGTGGTCGGGTCCTCCGATTCCGATTCCGACTCCGACGCCGGTCGGGAGCCGCTGCTGGTGGCCGCGGTGGTCCCGGCCGGGCCGGACCGGGCGAACGCCGTACCGGAGGTCGCCGGGACCGGGTCGGAGCCCGACGGCCTTCCCGCGACCCTGGCCGAGCTGCTGGCGGACCGGTTCGGCGCCGACGCCGGACGGATCCGGGTCGTCACCGTCACCGCGCTGCCGAGGAACGTCGCCGGCAAGACGGACCGGCGACGACTGCGCGCCCTCCTTCCGGAACCGACGGCGGGCACCCCGCACCCGGTGCCGCCCCCTCCGCCGGGCAACTTCCCGACGGAGGGCGTCGTCTCCCGGGCCGGGCTCTGCTGGGGCCAGCGCTGGAGCTGGCACCAGCAACAGCTGCCGCCCGGACGCAGGGCACCGACCCTGCTCTTCCGGCGGATGATCCGGATACCCGACGGGGTCGGACCGGAGCTGGCCCGCCGGGCCGTAACCCTCGCCGTCACCCGGCACTCGTCGTTGCGCAGCACCTTCTTCGTGCACGACGGGCAACCGTGCCAGCAGGTGTGGTCCGCCGACGGCGCGTGCTGGGAGTTCCGGGAGTTCGACGGCCGGACCGGGTGCGAGAGCTGGCTGGCCGGCGACATCGACATCGAGGCCGGCTGGCCGATCCGGGCCGCGCTCGCCGGATCCGCCCCGGGCGGGACCTGGCTGGGCGTGGCGGTGCACCACATCGCGACGGACCTCTACGGCTTCAACCTCCTCTGCACCGAACTCGAGACCGCCGTCCGGGCCTACCTGGCCGGCGGCGAGCCGGCCCTGCCGCCGGTCGGCCGGCACGCCGTGGAGATCGCGGAGTACGAGGCGTCACCCCAGGGCGTCGCGACCAGCGCCAGGACGATCGCGTACTGGCAGCGGCACGCCGACGAGATGGCAAAGGTGATCTCGACCATGACCCGGGGTGGTGCCGAGCGGCCGGCCGACGCCCTGCACGTCGCGCGGACCACGGCCGACGTCGGCGGAGACCACCTGGACACGATCGCCCGGGGCCGAGGGCGCGGCGCGGTGCTGCTGGGCGCGGTGGCGATCTCGCTGGCCCGGTTCCTCGGCTGTGCCCGGGTCCCGATGATGCTGCTGGTGCCGAACCGGCACCTGCCCGGCGTCAAGCACTCGGTCTGCGCGCTCGCGCAGGCGGGACTCTGCGTCGTCGAGGTACGCCCGCACGACTCGCTGCACGCCGTGGTCGGCCGCGCCTGGTCCGCACTGGTCCGGGCGCAGGCGTACGGCTACTGCGACCACGACGAGCTCACCGAGCGGATGACCCCGGCCCAGGTCGGTGAGCACGGCTACGTCGTCACGCCGCCGGGGGTGAACGTCATGCAGGCGGCGGCGGTCGACGACCCGCGACTCGTACCGGCCACGGCGGACGCCTTCCCGACCGTCGCCGTGCACACCCTGGACCGGCCCTGCCTGGGCACGAACTTCCACCTGGCGGTCTCGGAGTCCACCCTGACCGTCGAGTTGCGCGCCGGAGTGCACCTGCTCTCGGCGGAGGACTGCCGGGACCTGGTCTCGGCGACCGTGCGGTCGATTCTCGATGCGTGAACCACGTCGAGGGAGCGCCCGAGGATTGGAGGAGCCGTGATGGAGCTGGCCGAGACGTTCACCGGCCAACTGCTGCGCCATGTCCGGGACCGGCCACAGCATCCGGCGGTGGTCTTCACCGAGGATCCGCGCTCGCCGGACGCCGAGTCCCGGCTCAGCTACGGGCAACTCCACGCCGCCGCGACCAGGCTGGCGGCGCGGCTGCGCGCGGAGTATCAGCCCGGTTCCCGGATGCTGCTGCTCTATCCGTCGGGGCTGGAGTTCGTGGTGGCCTTCGTCGCCTGCCAGTACGCGGGGCTGGTCGCCGTACCGGCCCCGGAGCCGGACCGGCATCCCTATCGGCGGCAGCGGCTGCTCGGCATCATGCGGAACAGCACCAGCGCCGCCGTGTTGACGACCGACTCCCGGGCGTCCGAGGTGCACGGCTGGATGGAGGCGGTCGGGGCGCGGCTGCCCGTCGTCACGACCGACGCCGAGACCGAGGACCGGGAACCGACGGGGCGCGACCTCGCCGACCCGTCCCCGGACGAGCCCCGCGCCGAGGCGCTCTCCTTCCTCCAGTACACCTCGGGTTCGACGGCGGCGCCGCGCGGCACGATGGTCAGCCAACGGAACCTGGCGGAGCACTCCCGGATGTTCCTGGCGATGCTCGGGATCACCGGACCGGTGTCGATCGGCGGCTGGTTGCCGATGTTCCACGACATGGGGCTCGTCGGCCACGTCGTCACCCCGCTCTTCTCCGGCGGCACCAGCGTGCTGATGTCCCCGACGTCGTTCCTGCGCCGACCCGGCGCCTGGTTGACCCTGATCGACCGGTACCGGCTCTACATGTCGGCGGCGCCGAACTTCGGCTACGACATGTGCGTCGCCCGGGTCTCCGACGAGGAGATCCGCCAGCTCGACCTGTCGCGCTGGACGGTGGCGATCAACGGCTCGGAGCCGGTGCAGGCGCACACCGTCGAGCAGTTCACCCGGCGTTTCGCCGCCGCCGGGCTCCGCCCGGAGACCGTCTGCCCCGGTTACGGCCTCGCCGAGGCCACCCTCGCGGTGAGCCTGGAGTGGCACCGCAACCGGCCCACGGTGATCCCGGTGGAGGCGGAGCCGCTCACCCGGCACGTGCTGCGCCCGCTCGTCGACGCCCGGCCCGACGCCGGGGGGTACCTGCCCCGGCTCGTCGGCAGTGGCCAGGCGGCCGGGCCGGAGGTGCGGATCGTCGACCCGCAGACCCGGGAGGTGTTGCCGGAACGGACCGTCGGCGAGATCTGGGTGCGCGGCCCGAGCGTCGCGGAGGGGTACTGGGCGGCCCCCGAGGCCACTGCGGAGACGTTCGCGGCGGTGACGGCCGACGGGGAGTCCGGCTTCCTGCGCACCGGCGACCTCGGCGTACTGCACGGCGACGAGCTGTACGTGACCGGACGGATCAAGGAAGTGCTGGTGGTCTTCGGCCGCAACCTCTACCCGCAGGACATCGAGGCCGAGGCCCGGGCGTACCACGAGTCGCTGGTCGGGCTCGTCGGCGCCGCGTTCACGATCCCGGTGCCGCACGAGGAGGTGGTCCTGCTGCACGAGTACCGGCCCGGCAAGGTCGACGGCGACCGTGCCGACGAGGCCCCGCGCCGCCTCGCCGACGCCCTCCAACTGCACCTGTCCCGGGCCTTCGGCGCCGCCGTCAGCGTCGTGCTGGTACCGCCCCGGACGATCCCGCGCACCACGAGCGGAAAGGTCCAGCGCCACCGGGCCCGGCAACTGTTCCTCGACGGTGCGGTACGACCCGTCGCGGCGAACCTCACCACCCTGGCCCGGCGCTGCGAGGTCGGCACCAGGTATCCGGCGGAACCCGTGGCGGCGGCCCCGGCGGGCGGAGCGGTGGGATGAGCGCACCGGTGCCGACCCGTGCCGCCCCGCTGTACCCCGGGGTGGCCGGCATCGTGGCGGAACTCGGCGCCTTCGCCGACGACGCCGGCCGGTTCTCCCGGGCCACCGCCACCGCGCTGGACGAGCGGGAGGCCTTCCCGGTCGACGCCTGTCGGTGGCTCGACGGCCTGGCGGTGCCGGCGCACTACGTACCGGCCCGGTACGGCGGCGCCTGGCGCGACCATGACGAACTCGTGCACCTGGTCCGGGCGATGAGCCGGCGCGACCTGACGGTGGCGGTGGCGCACGCGAAGACGTTCCTCGGCGCGGCCAGCGTCTGGGTCGGCGGCGATCCGGAGCAGTGCCGGCGACTCGCCGGCCGGGTGCTCGCCGGGGCGCCGGTCGCCTGGGGGCTGACCGAGCCGGGCCACGGCAGCGACCTGATGGCCACCGAGATGACCGCCGAGGCCACCCCGGAGGGCTTCCGGTTGACCGGCCGGAAGCGCCCGGTCAACAACGCGACCCGGGGCGAGCTGGTCTGCGTCCTCGCCCGCACGGGTGCGCAGCGCGACCCGCGCGGGCTGAGCGTGCTGCTGGTCGACAAGCGGCGGCTGCCGGACGGGAGCTTCCGCTGCCTGCCGAAGGTCCCCACCCACGGCATCCGGGGCGCGGACATCAGCGGCATCGAGCTGGTCGCGGCCCCCGTCGGGCCGGACGCCCTGATCGGGCGGCCCGGCACCGGACTGGAGACGGTACTGCGTGCGCTGCAACTGACCCGGGTGGTCTGCACCGGCCTGTCGCTCGGCGCGGCCGACCACGCGCTGCGGCTCACCTGGGACTTCCTGACCCGGCGCCGGCTCTACGACCACCTGCTGATCGACATGCCGCACGTGCGGCGCACCCTGGGCCAGCTCTGTGCCCGGGCCTTCCTGGCCGAGTCGGCGAGCATCCTGGCGGCCCGGTTGACGCACACCGCGACCGGGGAGATGCCGGTGGTGTCGTCGCTGGTCAAGGCATTCGTCCCGACCGTGGTCGACGAACTCGTCGCCGGCTGCGCCGAGTTGCTCGGGGCCCGGGCCTTCATGACCAACATCTACGCGCACGGCGCCTTCGCGAAGCTGGAGCGGGACCACCGGATCGTCGGCATCTTCGACGGGAACACCGCCGTCAACCGCAGCGCGGTGGCGAACCACTTCCCGGTACTGGTCCAGGCGTGGCGAGCGGGCACCGTCGAGTCCGAGTCGCTGCGAACGGCGGCGACGTTGCGCCCCGGGCTGGGCGAGATCGGCGAGCTGCTGCTGACCTCGCGTACCGGATGTTCGGTGGTGCAGTCGCTGCCGGCCGCCGTCGCCGAACTCGACGAGCCGCTGCGGCCGCTCGGTACCGCGCTGGTCCGGCTCGCCGACCGGTTGCACGAGGAGATGGCCGGGCAGCGGCAGCGGGTGTACGGCCACTCGGCGGAGGCGTTCGAGCTGGTCGAGCGGTACGAGTGGTGCTTCGCCGCCGCGGCGGCGATCCAGGTCTGGCTGGCCAACCGGACGAGCCGGGCGGACCGGCGGGACGACGCCGACTGGTGGCACGAGGCGCGGTGGCTGCGCGCCGCCCTGACGCTCGCGCTGTCCCGGCTCGGGCACCGCCCGCCGGCACCGGCCGGTGCGGTCTTCGACGAGCTGGCCGGGGCGATCCGGCACGCCGGCCTGCCGACCCTGCTCACCGTCGCCGACGTGGAAGGCGAGCTGGCATGACGGGGGACGGGAGGTCCCGGGTCGAGGCGCTGGAGGAGCGCTTCGGCGACCCGTGGGCGCCGGAGTCGGCGCTTCCGCACGCCACCGTGCTGCGGGCCGACGAGCGGGCGGAGACCTGCGTCGAGGGCGAGCGGATCCTCGACGAGTACGGGTTCAACGCCGAGTTCGTCCCGACGGTCCACGGCGGCCGGCTGGCCCGGCTGGACGAGCTGATCGAGCTGACCCGGGTCGTCTGCCGCCGCGACCCCGGCCTCGCCCTCGGGTACGGGCTGAGTTCGTTCATCGCCGGTGCGAACGTCTGGGCGGCGGGCCGGCCCGACCAGTGCCGGCGGGTGGCGGAGCTGCTGCTCGGCAACCACCGGGTCGCCTCGGTCTATCACGAGCTGGAGCACGGCAACGACTTCTCCCGGATCGAGCTGACCGCGCTCCCCGACGGCAACGGCCGGCTGCTGGTCAACGGCCGCAAGGAGATCGTGACGAACGTGGCCCGGGCCAGCGCGCTGGTGCTGCTGGCCCGGACGGCGACCGAGCCCGGCAGCCGGAGCCTGTCGCAGGTACTGGTGGACCGGGCGGTGGTGCCGCCGGACACCATGAAGGACCTGGGCCGGTACCCCAGCGTCGGGATGCGCGGGGTGCAGCTCGGCGGCGTGGAGTTCCGCGACTGCCCGGTCGACGAGACGGCGGTACTCGGCCCCGCCGGGCACGGCGTCGAGGTGGCGCTCCGTTCGTTCCAGATCACCCGGGCCTGCCTGCCGGCGATGCTCGTCGGCGCCCTCGACACCGCGATCCGGACGGCGCTGCGGTTCGCCACCGGCCGCACGCTCTACGGCCGGACCGTGGACGCCCTGCCCACCGTGCGCGCCACGCTGGTGGACGTCTTCACCGACCTGCTCGTCGCCGACGCGATGGGGCTGGTGACCGCCCGGGCGATCCACCTGCTACCCGAGGAGACGAGCGTGGCGGCGTCGGCGTCCAAGTTCTTCGTCGGCGGGCGGGCGATCGACGCGATGAACCGGCTCTCCCTGCTGCTCGGGGCCCACTTCTACGTCCGGGACGGTGAGTACGGGATCTTCCAGAAGCTGCTCCGCGACGTACCACCGGCCGGGTTCGGCCACGCCGCCCGGGTCGCCTGCCTGATGACGATGCTGCCGCAGTTGCCGATCCTGGCCCGCCGGGCCTGGGTCCGGGAGCCACCGGCGGTACCCGAGCAGCTGTACCGGCGCGGTGCCCCGCTGCCGCCGCTCTCCTTCGACCGGCTGACCGTCCGGACCGGGGGCCGGGACACCCTCGCCGGGGCACTCGCCCGGGGCCGGGAGGCGGTGGCCGACTCCGGTGACCCGGCACTGTGCCGGCTCACCGAGGCGTTCGGCGCGGAACTGGCCGACGTGGCGGCGCAGTGCGGCCAGCTCCGCCCGGCTGACCTCGGCCCCGGCGCCCGTCCCGAGGCGTTGGCGCTGGCGGCGCGCTACGCCACCGTGCTCGCGGCGGCGGCGTGTCTCAACGTCTGGGCGCACGAGCGGGACGACGCGTTTCTCGGCGATCCCGGCTGGCTGGTGGTGGCCCTGCACCGGCTGGCCCGCGACGCCGGGCTGCCGGTCGCGGCCGATCCGGCGCCGGTCGCGGCCCGCCGCCCGCTGCTCTACGCCGAACTGGCTGCCCGGTTCGCCGACGGACGTTCGTTCGACCTGGCCAACCGGCCGTTGCGGGCATGACCACAGCAGAGAACCGAGGGAGCGCAGTGACCAGCTTTGCCACCGGTGACGAGACCGAGACCCTCCGCGCCTGGCTGATCGAGCGGGTCGCCAGCTATCTGGAGTGCGGACCCGCCCAGGTCGACCCGGCCCGGTCGCTCGCGGACTACGGCCTGCACTCGGTACTGGCCCTCTCGCTCTGCGCGGACCTCGAGGACCACCTGCACGTCCGGCTGGAACCGACGCTGGTCTGGGACCACCCCAGCGTCGACGCGCTGGTCGCACACCTGTCGACCGTGGTCGGCCGGGGCGAGGGTCCGCCGTGACCGCGCTGGCGGCGGTGTCGGCGTTCACGCCGTCGACGCGGGCACCGATCGGCGACCTGGCGCGGTGGCTGGGCATCGACGACCGGCAGCTCCGGGTGTTCCGGCGGTTCTACGGGCTCGGCGAGGTCTGCCTGCACCCGACCGGCACGCTGGCCGACCTGATGCTCGCGGCGGCCGGAAAGCTCGACGCCCTGCGCGGCGCCGAGGACCGGGTGCGGTACGTGGTGCAGGCCCGCACGATCGAGGCGGTGGAGCCGTACCCGGTCTCCGCCCTGCGGGAGGTCTGCGACGCACTGCGGCTCGGCCACGCGACGGCGTTCACGGTGACCCAGCACGGCTGCGCCTCCGGGCTGCTCGCGGTCGACCTGGCCGGTCGGCTGCTCGCCGAGGACGGCGACCCCGACGGGCTGGCGCTGGTCTTCGCCGGGGAGAAGGCATTCACCCCGGGTGTACAGCTCATCCCGGAGACGTCGGTGATGGGGGAGGGCTCGGCCGCGGTGCTCGTCCGGCACGGCGGGCCCAGCGACCGGATGCTGTCGTACGCCACCCGCACCTACGGGCAGTTCCACAGTGGGCTGTACCTGACCGGAGAGCTGGCCGACGAGTTCCGGCTCCGGTACTTCGAGTACCTGGCCGAGGTCATCCTGGCCGCGCTGCACGAGGCCGGGCTGGGGTTGCCCGACCTCGACCTGGTGCTGCCGCACAACGTCAACCGCTACTCCTGGGCGCGGGTCTGCCGACACCTCGGGTTCCCGGAGGAGCGGGTGCTGCTGGCGAACGTGCCGAGTCTCGGGCACTGCTACTCCGCCGACCCGTTCATCAACTACACCACCGCCGTCGAGACGGGGCGCCTCCGGCCCGGGGACCGCTACCTGATGGCCTCCGTCGGTCTCGGCGCCACATTTTCCGCAATGGTCTTCGAACACTGAAACGGTGGTGCGGGCTCACGTGGTTGACGTGCATCGGTCGAGCGACGACCTCCCGAGGTCGGGTGGCGACCTCCCGAGGTCGGGTGGCGACTTCCTGAGCCGGCTGAAGGCGTCCCTGGTCGGGGAGGGCCGGACGCCGTTCGTCGTGGTGGGGAACTTCGAGGTCGAGCAGTACTGGGCCGAGGGCGAGTACGGCCTGCCGAGGGCCGGGTTCAGCACGTCCGGCGCGGTGGTGAACCGGATGGACGAGTTCGCGCTGCTGCTGGCCGGCCCGGACGACCACGTCGTACTCAAGGAGGCGCCCGACCCCGACTTCCTCGGCTATCTCTCCGCGCTCGGCGTGCCGCTGCCCGGTCTGCTCTGCCCGGAGCGGCAGGATCCCGAGCGGGTCGTCACCGCGGACGTGCTCGACGACGAGCCGGTGCTGGCCCGGCTGCGGGCGCTGGCCGCGACCGGCGCGCAACTGTTGCCGCACGGCGTCTCGGTGCTGGAGGAGCGGCTCGCCCGGGCCGGCGACCTGCCCGTCGCGGGCGGCCCGGCGACGCTCTGCAAGCGGGTGAACAGCAAGATCTACAGCCGTCGGCTCGCCGACGAACTCGGCCTGCCCCAGCCGGCCGGCTGGACCAGCGAGACGCTCGCCGAGTGGGCGGCGGCGGCCGGACGGGCCCGGCAGATCCTGGCGGCCGGCGGAACGGTCGCCGTCAAGGACGCCTTCGGGGTCTCCGGCCGGGGCATCCTGGTGCTCCGGGACGGGTCCCGGCTCGACCAGCTCGACCGCATGCTGCGGCGGCGGGCGGAACGCAGCGGCGACGACCGGTTGGCGCTGGTCGTCGAGGAGTGGGTCGGCAAGCGTACCGACCTGAACTACCAGGTGACCGTCGGGCGTACCGGCACCGTCCACTTCGACTTCGTCAAGGAGGCGATCACCGAGGGGGGCGTGCACCAGGGGCACCGCTTCCCGGCCCGGCTCAGCCCGGCGGAGCGGGGCCAGTTGCGGGACGCGGGCGAGCTGATCGGGCGGCGGCTGGCGGGGGAGGGCTACCGGGGGGTGGTCGGGATCGACGCGATGGTCGGGGACGACGGCCGGGTCCTTCCGGTGATCGAGATCAACGCCCGGCACAACATGTCGACGTACCAGGCCCGGGTGCAGGAGCTGTTGCTGGCACCGGGGCAGCGGGCCATGGCCCGGCACTATCCGGTGCGGCTGCGTACCCGGGTGCCGTTCAAGACGTTCCACGACCGGCTCGACGACCTGCTGCTTCCCGGTGCCGGCGGTACCGGCGTGCTGGTGACCACCTTCGCGACGGTGAACGCCGCCGCCGGGCGGCCCGGGGCGGAGACCTTCGACGGCCGGCTCTACACGCTGCTGGTGGCCGACTCGGCGGACCGGCTCGGCGCCCTCGACGCCGAGGTCGGCCGGCGGCTGCGCACCCTGGCGGAGGTGACCGGATGAGTGCCGAGTTCGAGATCCAGGGGTTCAGCGTCAGCGAGCTGGCGGAGCGGTTCGGCACGCCGGTCTACCTGTACGACGGCGCCGAACTCCGCCGACGGTTCACCGAACTCCGCGCCGCCCTGCACCCCGCCCTGGAGATCTTCTACTCGCTCAAGGCGAACCCGAACGTCTCGGTCTGCGCGCTGCTCCGCTCGCTCGGCGCCAAGGCGGAGGTGTCGTCGCTGGCCGAGCTGGCCACGGCAGACCGGGCCGGCGTCGCCGCGCCGGACGTGATCTTCCTCGGGCCGGGCAAGACCGCCGAGGAGGTGGACGCCTGCGTACGCGGTGGCGTCGGAGCGATCGTCTGCGAGTCGTACGGCGAGCTGGAGCTGATCGACCGGCGGGCCCGGGCGCACGGTGTCGTCGCGCCGGTGGTGCTGCGGGTGAACCCCCGCTTCTCGGTGAAGGGCTCCGGACTCACCATGGGCGGCCGGCCGCGTCAGTTCGGCATCGACGAGAGCCAGCTCTGCGACGGTGACCCCGGCCGGCTGCGCAGGCCCGGGATCCGGTTGATCGGAATCCAGGTGTACGTCGGTACCCGGATCCTCAGCGAGCAGGTGGTGGTCGAGAACACCCGTCGGATCTTCGAGCTGGCCGAGCGGGTCAGCCGGCACTGCGGCTTCCCGTTGGAGGTCGTCGACGTCGGCGGTGGGCTCGGGGTCGCCTACTTCGAGGGCGAGAACGACCTCGACCTGGCCGTGCTCGCCGGGCTGCTCAACCCGGTGGTCGGGGACTTCGTCCGGCGACACCCCCGGACCAGGGTGCTGCTGGAGGTCGGCAGATATCTCACCGCACCGGCCGGCGTCTACCTGACCAGGGTCAACTACGTGAAGTCGTCGATGGGCGAGAACTTCGCGATCGTGGACGGCGGGACCAACCACCACATGGCGGCGGTGGGGATCGGTTCCTTCGTCAAGCGCAACTATCCGCTGGCCCTGCTCAACCGGGTCAAGGAGCCGGCCTCGGAGTCCTGGCACGTCACCGGGCCGCTCTGCACCCCGAACGACACCCTCGGCAAGGCGGTGCGGCTGCCGCCGGTACGGGTGGGCGACCTCGTCGGGGTCCTCCGGTCCGGCGCGTACGGGCCGTCCGCGTCACCGGTGCTCTTCCTCAGCCACGGCCATCCGGCCGAGGTACTGGTGGACGCCGGCCGGGCCCATCTCGTCCGCCGCCGGGACACCGTGGACGACCTGCTGAACCCGCAAGTTCTGTACACCGAACCGGCCAGCGCCGGGTCCGACCAGGGAGTACCAGGATGACGCACAGTATCTCGACCTCGTACGTCGAGCCGGGTGAGGAGCTTCTCGACCTGGTGCGCCGGGCCATCGCCCAGGTGCTCGACCGGGACCCGGCGGAGATCGGGCCGGACTCCCGGCTCTTCGACGACCTCGGCCTGGACTCGACGAGTGCCCTCGAACTGCTGATGGAGATCGAGGCCGACTCGGGTGTGGAGTTCGACATGGACACCCTCGAACAACACCACTTCACCAGCGTACGGGCCCTGGCCGGCTACGTGCGGTGCCAGCTGGACGGCTAGCGTGCTGGTGACCGCCGCGCCACCGCTGGCCCGGGCCGTCCGGGCCGGCCCCACCGTCCGGCTGCCGCTGCGGCTCGTCTCGGCCCGGCACCGCGCCTTCGGGCCGGACGGCGGTACCGACGGCGGTGCCGACACCGGTGTGCAGCCCGCGGTCGAGCGGTACCTGCGCGATCTCGTGGCGAGCCGGGACGGTACCTTCCGACCCGAGGCGCTGCGGGCCGGCGCCGGCACCTCGTTCAGCACGATGGCCCACGACCTCGTCGGCGACATCGGCCCGGAGTGGCCCTCGGTCGACCTGATCGTGCTCTGCCACGCCGTGCCCGAACTCAATCCCGGGACGTCCCCGGCCTGCTCGCTGGTTGACGCCGCCCCCGGCACGCCGGTCGCCTTCACCCTCTGCGACCAGGGGCGGGTCGCGCCGTTCAGCGCGCTGCGGGTCGCCGGGACGTACCTCGACAGCGTGCCGCTGCGTCGCGCCCTGGTGCTGGTGCTGGACCAGAGCACCGTGCCCTGGGAGGTCGACGATCGCGCGGACCTGCCGAGCCGGGACCTCGGAGTGGCGCTGGTCCTGGACCGGGTGCCCGCCCGGCCCGACGGCGGGATACTGCTCCAGCAGCATGCCGGGGTCGACCCGGGGCAGGTCGGCGAGGTTCTGCGGGCCCGGCTTCCGGCCCTGACCACGCAGCCGGGGCCGGTACGCGTGGTGGCCGGTGCGGGGGTGCCGCCGGGGCAGTTGACCGGGCTCGACGTGCCGGTGGTGGCGGGACCGGCGGGCCTGCTCTGCACGTCGGGCTGGGCGTACCTCTCCGAGGCCACCCGGTCGACCGCGACCCCGGGCGGCGGCGACCCGGCCGGTACCGGGGCGCCGGGCCGGCTCGTCCTCGTCGAGTACGAGTCCCGGCTGCGCCACCTGTCGCTCGCCGCGGTGGACCTCCCCGCGACCACCGGACCCGGCGGGCGGGACCGCTGATGGGTCCGCTCGGCTGCGACGGGGATCAGGTCGACCTGTGGGCGCTCGACCTGACGGCGGGTGCCGACGACGTCCGGCGGCTGACCGGGCTGCTCGACGCCGCCGAGCGGGAGCGGGCCGCCCGCCTGGCCGGGGCGCTCCGGCGGCGTTTCGTCGTCGCGCACGGACTGACCCGGAGCGTGCTCGGCGGCTACCTCGACCGCGCCCCGCACCTGGTCGTACTGCGCCGCGGCCGGCACGGCAAGCCCCGGCTGGACGGGCTGGAACACAACGTCTCGCACCACGGTGACGTGGCGCTGCTGGCGGTGACGGCGTACCGGCCGGTGGGGGTGGACGTCGCCGACGGCCCCCGCCCCCGGTCGCCGGAGGCGTTCGCGCGGCGCTTCTTCGCCCCGGACGAGGTCGACGCGCTGCTGGTACCGGACCCGGCCGACCGGCGACGGAGATTCCTGCGGATGTGGACCCGCAAGGAGGCCTGTGTCAAGGCGGACGGCGCACGGCTGCGGCACGGGCTCCGGCTGCGGGTCGACCACACGGGTACGGCGGCACCGACCAGCGGCACCGTCGTACCGGGTGGACCGGCCGGCCTGCCCGGGCCCTGGTGGGTCACCGACCTGCACCCGCCACTGCCGGGTACGGCGGCGGTGGCGGTACGCGGCGACGAACCGTGCCGGGTGGCCTGGCGGGAGACCGTGCGGGTGCCGAGGTCGTCGGATTGGGGGAGCCTTGGGCAGAGTGGTTGACTCCGCGACATTCGCGCTGCGGCTGTACCGACGGCGGGCGGAGATCGCCTACCACGGCTTCGCCCGGCGCGACCCGATGGCCCTGCTGGAGACCCGCCCCGGGCGGGTAGAGCCCTACCGCCTCTACGACCGGATGCGGGCGGTGGGGCCGATCGTCCCGACCTGTCTGGGCAACTGGGCGGCGACCGGCCACCGGGTCTGCAACCAGGTGCTGCGGGACCGCCGGTTCGGGGTGCAGGGGCTCGGTGCCACGGTCGGCACCAGCCCGACCGACCTGTCGTTCGTGGACCGGGACCCGCCGGAGCACACCCGGCTGCGCCGGCTCGCGGCACCGGACTTCAGCCAGCGGCGGGTGGCCGGGTACCGTCCCCGGATCGAGGAGACCGCCGCCCGGCTCGTCGAGCGGGCCGCCGGCCGTGGCAGCTTCGATCTCGTCACCGCGATCGCCGCCCCCCTGCCGATCACCGTGATCGCCGACCTCCTCGGCGTCACAGGGGTCGACGAGGCCGCCTTCGCCCGCTACGGACTCGCGATCGGCGGCGCCCTGGACGGCGTCCGCTCGGTACGCCAGCTCCGGGGTCTGGTGGCGGCGAGGGCCGAGGTCGACGCCATCTTCACCGACCTCGTGGCGCGGCGTCGCCGCGAGCCGGGCGACGACCTGGTCAGCAGGCTCGTCGCGGCCGAGGAGGAGATCAGCTCCGCCGAGCTGCTCGCGATGTGCACCCTGCTGCTCATCGCCGGCTTCGAGACGACGGTGAACCTGATTGGCAACGCCGTGCACGCGCTGCTCGACCATCCGGAGCAGTGGGCGCTGCTCCGCGCGGACCCGTCGCTGGCCGCCGCCGTCGTCGAGGAGACACTGCGCTACGACGCCCCGGTGCAGCGCGCGGCGCGGGTCGCCCACGAGGAGATCGAGGTCGCCGGTGCCGTGGTACGCCCGAACGACTGGGTCATCACCCTGCTCGGTGCCGCCAACCGCGACCCGGAGGTGTATCCGCACCCGGACCGGTTCGACATGACCCGTGGGCAGGTCGCCGACCACCTGGCCTTCTCCAGCGGCATCCACTACTGCCTGGGGGCCTCGCTCGCCCGGCTGGAGGGTGAGGTGGCGCTGGCGACCATCGCCGAGCGGCTGGACCTCGTCCCCGCCGGCCGGGTCAGCCGGCGCCGGAGCGCGACGATCCGCGGCTTCCTCCGGCTGCCCGTCGCCGTGCGTGGACGCCGCGCCCGGTCGGCGCCGAGCCCGGGGAGCGCCGGGGCGGCCGCCCGGCCGGGGCGGGCGGCGACCGGCGGAGCAGCCGAGGGGAGTACCGGTGGCCCGACTCGTTGACCGGGTGGCGTTGGTGACGGGCGCGGCCGGCGGGATCGGCCGGGCCACCGCGCTGCGGCTGGCCGACGAGGGCGCCGCGGTGCTGGTCACCGACGTCCACGACGAGCCGGGGGAGGCCGTCGCCGCCGCGATCCGGGACAGCGGCGGCAGGGCGGCCTTCCGGCACCACGACGTCACCGCCGAGTCCTCCTGGCAGGCCGCCGTCGGCCGGGCCGTCGACCTCTTCGGCGGGCTCGACATCCTGGTGAACAACGCCGGTGTGCTGGACCTCGCCGGGATCGAGGAGACCACCCTGCACGAGTACGAGCGGACGATCGCGGTGAACCAGACCGGGGTCTTCCTGGGGCTGAAGGCCGCCGCACCGGCGTTGAAGGTCTCCGGCCACGGTGTGGTGGTCAACGTGAGTTCCATCTTCGGCACCTCGGGCGGCTTCGGTACCTCGCCGGCCTACCACGCCAGCAAGGGCGCGGTCCGGGTGCTGACGAAGAACCTGGCGCTGCGCTGGGCGGAGCACGGGGTGCGGGTCAACTCCGTACACCCCGGGTTCATCGACACGCCGCTGCTGGACTTCGTCCGGGGTACCGACGCCGAGGCCGGGATGGTCGCGCTCACCCCGCTGGGCCGGCTGGGCCGACCCGCCGAGGTGGCCGCCTGCGTCGCCTTCCTGGCCAGCGACGACGCCTCGTTCATGACCGGTTCCGAACTCTACGTCGACGGCGGCTACCAGGCCCGCTGAGCCGGTACGGCCCGGCGACCCGCCGCACCCCTCCCGCAGCCCACCGACCGAGGATGCCCATGGCGACGAACCCACCCGACACCGCGAGCGAGCCCGGCGAGCACGTCGACGCCGTGGTCGTCGGGGCCGGCCTCGCCGGGTTGTACATGCTGTACCGGCTGCGTCAGCTCGGCCTCGCCGTCCGCGCCATCGAGGCCGGCGACGACGTCGGCGGCACCTGGTACTGGAACCGGTACCCCGGGGCGCGCTGCGACGTGGAGAGCATGCACTACTCGTACTCCTTCTCGCCCGAACTCGAACAGGAGTGGAACTGGTCGGAGCGCTATCCGGCCCAGCCGGAGCTGCTGCGGTACATCCGGCACGTGGCCGACCGGTTCGACCTGCGCCGACACGTGCGGTTCGGCACCAGGGTCCTCGCCGTGCACCACGACGAGCGGACCCGTGTCTGGCGGGTGCGTACCGACCACGGGCAGCCGGTCACGGCGCGGTTCTGCGTGCTGGCCACCGGCTGCCTGTCGGTCGCCAAGGCACCGGAGATCCCCGGCATCGACTCGTTCGCCGGACCGGTCTATCACACGGCGCGGTGGCCGCACGACGGGGTGGACTTCACCGGGCTGCGGGTCGGGCTCGTCGGCACCGGCTCCTCCGGGGTGCAGTCGATCCCGGTCATCGCCCGGCAGGCCGCCGAACTCACCGTCTTCCAGCGGACCCCGGCGTACAGCATGCCGGCCTGGAACCGGCCGCTGACCGACGCCGAACGCGACCGGCTCAAGGCCGGGTACCGGATGTTCCGCCAGCAGCAGCGCGAGTCGGGCTTCGGTGTGCCGAGCCCGCACCCACCGGCGACCCGGTCGGCGCTCCAGGTCGGGGCCGAGGAACGGAACCGGACGTACCAGCAGAGGTGGGAGTTCGGCAGCGTCACCGCCCTGATGAGCGCCTTCACCGACCTGGCGGTCGACGAGCACGCCAACGACACCGCCGCCGAGTTCGTCCGGTCGAAGATCCGCCAGATCGTCCGGGATCCGGTGGTCGCCGAGGACCTCTGCCCCCGCTACCCGTTCGGGACGAAGCGGCCCTGCCTCGACACCGACTACTACGCCACCTACAACCGCGACAACGTACGCCTGGTCAACCTGCGCCGGACCCCGCTGGTGGCGGTCACCGCGCGGGGTGTCCGGACGTCCAGCCAGGAGTACGGGTGCGACGCCATCGTCCTCGCCACCGGCTTCGACGCGATGACCGGCGCGCTGACCGCCATCGACATCCGGGGCCGGTCCGGGCGGTCGCTCAGGGAGAAGTGGGCCGCCGGACCCCGCGCCTATCTCGGGCTCGCCACGTCGGGGTTCCCCAACCTGTTCATGATCACCGGACCGGGCAGCCCGTCGGCCCTCAGCAACATGATCGTCTCCATCGAGCAGCACGTGGAGTGGATCGCCGACTGCATCCGGTGGCTGCGCGAGCGCGGCCTGAGTACGATCGAGGCCACCCGCTCGGCCGAGGACGACTGGGTCGCGCACGTCGCCGCCGTCGCCAGCGGCACCCTCTACCCGAGGACCGACTCCTGGTATCTCGGCGCGAACGTGCCCGGCAAGGCGCGGGTCTTCATGCCGTACGCCGGCGGGGTGGGCGCGTACCGCAGGATCTGCGACGGCGTCGCCGCCGACGGGTACCGGGGCTTCACGCTGACCCCCTGAGCGGTCTGCCCCCGGCGGGGTCAGACCGTGCCGACGAACTGGCTCACGTGGTAGGCGGTGCTCCGGCCGTCCGGTCCCCGGGTCCACTTGGAGACCATGAGGTGCAGGTCGTTCGGGTTCCGGCTGGACCAGGGGTGGATGAAACCGCCGTACAGCGCCGGCTCCTGCCACGGGTGCACCTGGACCTTCTCGGCGGTCCAGACCCGGTCGGGGCCGGTGGCGGTACGGGTGACGATGCAGCCGGTGACGCAGTTGAGGTAGGCCATCACCCAGGTACCGTCGGCCAGCCGCCGAACCGAGGGCTCCCCGAAGCGGCCGGTCAGGATCGGCGAGCAGGGGCGGCCCCAGCCCCAGTCGGTGCCGTTCCAGCCCCAGCCCTCGTACGACTCGGGCTGGAACATCCGGTCCCAGCGGACCCGGCGCAGCATCATCGGGCCGTCCTGGCGGCCGGACCGGACCGAGAAGACGTACACCCAGTCACCGTCGCGCTGCATCGTCCACATCTGGAACGGGTCGGTGTTGCTGCCGTTGTTCCACCACTTCAGCGGCGTACGGACGAAGTCGTTGCCGTTGTCGGAGTAGGCGAGGCCGGCGTACCGGGTCCGCCAGTGTGGAGCGTTCCAGTTCTCGATGCTCATGTAGGAGATCAGTTGCCGGCCGGTCTCCGGAAAGCTGATCCCGTCGTTGGGGATGACGGTGACCTCCCAGAGGCCGTCGATGCCGATCCCGTTGTGGCCGTTGCGCATCAGTTCCGGGGCCCGGCCGTTGCCGGCGACCCGGGCCGCGCTGTCGAAGACGACGCCGCCGGCCGCCCCCGGATGGACGTTGGAGCGCAGCATGACGGGGGAGCGCCAGTCGTTGGGCAGCGGCGGGCCCTCCGGCCACGGGGTGTCGAAGGTGTCGCCGAAGAGATAGCCGATGGAGCCGTTCTCCAGCACGTACGGGATGCCCAGGTCGGTGCCGGCCACCCGCCACCGGCTGTTGGTGTCCAGGTCGGCACCGGTCAGGCGCTTCTTCCAGGTGGCGGCGTGGGCGGTGCCGGGCAGCGCGAGGGTCGGCACGATCGACGCGGCGGCACCCACGGCGGCCAGCCTGCCGAGGAACGAGCGACGGTTGAGTGTCATCTCTGTCCTTCCGGTGCCGGGCCGCGACCGGAGCGATCGCCGGGGCGGGGTGGCGCGACGGCAGCTCTGAAGGAATCCTTCATCGATGTCGCTGATCAAGTCAAGCAATTGCATATCCGGGGCGGCGCACACAGGTACCGAATGAAGATCGACCCGCGTCGGCCCGGGGGCGCTCCTGGCCCGGCGGTCACGGCGGCGTCGACGGCCGACCGGCCGGACGCCGGACCGGTCGCTGGAGCGCTCCGGTCGGCCGTTTTGGGATGCTTCGCGTGCCCCCGGTGGGATTCGAACCCACACTGTCGATCTTTTGAGAATCGCGCCTCTGCCGTTGGGCTACAGGGGCCTGGCGTCGATAAGACTACCCACTACGCTGAGGGCGGCGACACCCGGCTGGGCAGGTGTCGGAAACGTGTAGTTGGGGGTAGGGGCTCGTGGCCGACATTCAGGCTGGTACCGAGCGTAGGCGGGTGTTGATCGCCGAGGACGAGGCGCTCATCCGGCTGGACCTGGCCGAGATGCTGGTCGAGGAGGGCTACGACGTCGTGGGGGAGGCGGGCGACGGCGAGACCGCGGTGCGCCTCGCCGAGGAGTTGAAGCCCGACCTCGTCATCCTCGACATCAAGATGCCCATCATGGACGGGCTGGCCGCGGCGGAACGGATCGCCGGTGGCCGGATCGCCCCGGTGGTCATCCTGACCGCGTTCAGCCAGCGGGACCTGGTGGAGCGGGCGCGGGCGGCCGGCGCGATGGCGTACCTGGTCAAGCCGTTCCAGAAGAGCGACCTGGTGCCGGCGATCGAGATCGCCCTGTCGCGCTACTCGGAGATCGCCGCCCTGGAGGCCGAGGTGGCCGGCCTGACCGACCGCCTGGAGATCCGCAAGACGGTGGAGCGGGCCAAGGGCGCGCTGATGACCACCTACGGGATGACCGAGCCGCAGGCGTTCAAGTGGATCCAGCGCACCGCGATGGACCACCGGATGACGATGCGTGAGGTGGCCGAGCGGATCCTCGCCGAGGGCACCGGCACCGAGCCGGCCGAGGCGGGCTGACGCCGACACCGGGCGGCGACCACGGATGGCATCCGGCGCGCACCGGCACCTAGGATTCGCCACATGTGGATCCGGCACCCGCGCGCCCGTCGTCGGCCCGGTCGGCTCCGCCGTCCGGGTGCCGCCGTCCTGCTCTGCCTGGCGCTGGTCGCGGCCGGCTGCGACGCCCCCCGGGAGGAACCGGACCCCGTCCTGACGGCCCGGTGGCAGCCGGTGACCCTGCCCGTTCCGTCCGGTATGTCGGGACGGTTGATGATCCGCGACATCGCCACCTGTGCCGGTCGGTGGTACGTGGTCGGCGCGATCGCCAACCCGGAGGAGGGTGTCCGGGACGCCGACACCCGGCCCGTCGCCTGGACCAGCCCGGACGGGCGCTCCTGGACCTCGCTCCGGCTGACCCCACGGTCGTACTACGGCGAGCGCAGCGTCCTCTACTCGGTGGCCTGTGCCGACGGCGGTGCGGCGGTGATCGGGGCGAAGCGCGGCGGTGCGCACGCCAACCCCCGGGTCAGCACCTGGCGGCAGGTGGCGGACGGGTCACTGGTCGAGGTGCCGGCGCCGTTCGAGCTGTACGGCGGACCGCAGGCGATGGACGTGGCCCGGATCGGCGCGGGTCCGGACGGCTGGCTGATCGCCGGCAACCGGATGAGCGGGGCCGCCGTCTGGCTGTCGCCGGACGCCGCCCGGTTCGAGATCCTGGAGGCCGCGCCCGGCCTGGCCCACGACGGCGTCGGCGAGACGTGGGCCTTCGAGGGGATCGCCACCGCACCCGGCTGGCTGCTGGTCGGTGGCATCGTCCGGGCCGGCCGGACGGATCGGGACCCGCTCGCCTGGACCTCGCCGGACGGGCGGCGGTGGCAACGGCTCGACCTGCCGGCCACCGACGAGTACGAGGAACTCCAGCGGGTCGTCCTGCTCGGCGGCACGCCGGTGGCGGTTGGGTTGCGGGGCGGCGCCTTCGGCGCGTGGCGCGGCGCCGCCGCCTCGGCGGGTGGGCCGTCCGCCGGACCGGGGTCCTCCGGCTGGAGCGCCGTCGGGCGGTTCGGGGCGGCCGGTCAGGGCGGGGTGCCCCGGGTACGCGCGCTCACCACGGCCGGAGACCGGCTGCTGGCCGCGACCTCCAACGGAAGCGAACACGAGCTGTGGGCGTCCGGTGACGCAGGGTCAACCTGGCAGACGGTCACCGCTCCGGTTCGGATGCCCGCCGGGGTCTATCAGGACGTCGTCGTGCGCGCCGACGAAGCGCGGGTACTGCTCGCCGTCGACGACGGGGAGCGCGGCGGATTGTGGATCACAGACGCGCTGTCCAGCGGCCGATAGGAGCCTATGGATGAGTCAAATGTTACGGACGAGGGGCCTGTTGCACTCGTGTTCGTAACGGTTTGGCAAGCCCGCCCATTAGCTCTTCCGGGACGGATTACGCCTCCGCTACGCTGCGCCATCACGAGCCGTAGCGCAGGTGTGCGGTTCAGGTTCGGGACGGCAACGCGGAGGTTCTGCCGTCACCGATGCCGCGCCCTGCATCTGGAGGAGGTCATAAGCCGTGAGGCGAAAGAATGTACGGGCCGTCGGCACCGCCGCACTGGCGGTGGTGGCGATGCTCGCCGCAGCCGGTTGCCAGGATTCCGGCGGCGGCACCGCGGAGGGCGACAAGGAGTGTGGTGGCAAGATCGCCATCTTCGGCGCGTTCACCGGTCCGAACGCCGGTCTGGTGACCCCGTCGCTGAACGGCGCGAAGCTGGCCGTCAAGGAGCACAACGCCGCCAACCCGAACTGCCAGGTCACCCTGCAGGAGTTCGACACCCAGGGCAACGCCGACCAGGCCACCCCGGTCGCGAGCCAGGTCGCCCAGGACACCAGCTTCACCTCGGTGATCGGCGGCCACTTCTCGGCTGAGACCAAGGCGACGATGGGCACCTACCAGGCCGCCGGCCTGGTCATGGTGAGCCCGTCGGCGACGGCCGCCGAGCTGACCACCCTCGGCAACAAGAACTTCTTCCGGGTCGTCGGCAACGACAAGACCCAGGGCGGCGCCGCGGTCACCTACATCAAGGACGTACTCAAGGCGCAGAAGGTCTTCGCGATCGACGACAGCCAGACCTACGGCGCGGGCATCATCGCCGAGGTGAAGAGCGGCCTCGGTCCGATCGTGGTGGCGGAGGACAAGGTCCAGGCCGACCAGCAGAACTTCGACGCGACCATCTCGAAGATCAAGTCTGCCGCGCCGGACGTCATCGCCTACGCCGGCTACACCAACGAGGCCGCCCCGCTGCTCAAGCAGGCCCGGGCCGCCGGTGTGACCGCCAAGTTCCTCGGCTTCGACGGCCTCTACGACCCCGGCTTCCCGAACGGTGCCGGCGAGGTTGCCGCCGAGGGCGCGATCGTGACCTGCCCCTGCCTGCCCGCCGACAAGGCCGGCGGCACCTTCGCCGCCGACTTCCAGAAGGAGTACGGTGTCGCGCCGGGCTCCTACGGCGCCGAGGGCTACGACGGGGCGAAGATCCTGCTGGAGGGCTACGCCGCCGGCAAGACCAGCCGCGAGGAACTGGTCGAGTGGGTCCGCAGCTACGACAAGCAGGGTGTCTCGAAGTACCTGAAGTTCGACGCGAACGGCGACGTCGACCGCTCTCGTGTGGTCATCTGGGCCTACGAGGTCAAGGCCAAGCAGTTCGTGGCCCAGCAGGAGATCAAGCTCAGCTGAGCCAGACAACCGACGTGCGGCCGGGGGGATCCCCCGGCCGCACGCGGTGTAAAAGGGAGACTTCGTGAACTTCGATGAACTCTTCGGGCATCTCGGCCAGCACACCATTGACGGTTTGGCAAAGGGCTCGATCTACGCGCTCGTGGCACTCGGTTACACCCTGGTCTACGGCGTACTCCGGCTGATCAACTTCGCCCACTCCGAGGTCTTCATGGTGGGGACCTTCGCGGTCCTCGGCGTGTGGGGCATGCTCGGTGCGACCGACGGCCCGTCGATCGGCATGTTGTTGCTGCTGCTCGCCGCAGGTCTGCTCGCCGGGGCGTTGGCCTCCGGCGCCACCGCCGTCGCGGTGGAACTGGTGGCCTACCGGCGACTCCGCCGGATGAACGCTCCACCGCTGATCTTCCTGATCACCGCGATCGGGCTGTCGCTGGCCATCTCCGAGGCGTTCGGCGTCTGGCAGGGCCGGCTGATCAAAGGCATGCCGAACGTGATCGAGCGGGACGTCTGGCTGACGATCGGCAACACCCAGATCACCAACACCCAGGTGATCACGATCGGCGCCGCGTTGCTGATGATGGCCGCGCTGGACCAGTTCATCAACCGGACGCGGTACGGTCGGGGCGTGCGCGCGGTCGCACAGAACCCGGACACCGCCGCGCTGATGGGCGTGAACAAGGACCGCGTGATCCTGCTGATCTTCCTCCTCGGCGGACTGCTGGCCGGCGCCGCGGCGCTGCTCTACAACATCCGGTACGGCAACACCCGGTTCAACGTCGGTTTCCTGCTCGGGCTCAAGGCGTTCACCGCGGCTGTGCTCGGCGGTATCGGCAACCTGCGGGGCGCCCTGCTCGGTGGATTGCTGCTCGGCATCGTCGAGGTCTACGCGGCGACCCTCACCTCGTCGAACTGGGAGGACGTGGCCGCGTTCGTCGTGCTGGTGGTCGTGCTGCTGTTCCGGCCGACCGGCCTGCTGGGAGAGTCGTTGGGGAGGGCACGGGCATGACCGACACCATCCGGAACTTGACCGGTCGGGTGAGCGGGGTGACCGGCGGGATCGGCGCGCGGTTCCGCGCGCTGCCGAAGTGGCAGCGGGTGCTGGCCTTCCTCGCCTTCCTCGCCTTCCTCTACTACCTCCCCTACCTCGGCATCCCGGGGCTCACCTGGCTGCGCACCGACTCGATCCCGGGCGGCAACAACTGGGCAGGTGTGCTCTTCACCTGCGCCATCTACGTGTTGATCGCGATCGGCCTGAACGTGGTGGTCGGGCTCGCCGGCCTGCTCGACCTGGGCTACGTCGGCTTCTACGCCATCGGCGCGTACTCCGTGGCGCTCTTCGGCTCGAAGCAGTCGCCGGTGGTGAAGGCGTTGCAGAGCCAGTTCGGGCTCTCCGAGAACTGGTCGGTGGCCTGGGCGATCTGCATCCCGCTGGCCATCGCCCTGACGATGATCTCCGGGGTGATCCTCGGCTGGCCGACGCTGCGGCTGCGCGGTGACTACCTGGCCATCGTCACCCTCGGCTTCGGCGAGATCATCCGCATCGTCGCCCGGAACGTCGCCTGGACGGGCGGCCCCTCCGGCATCGCGGGGATCCCGGGACCGCAGGGCGTGCCCTCACCGGACAACGACATCTTCGGCCTGATCGACATGAAGCCGTGGTACTACCTGGCACTCACCGTCGGCATCGTGCTGATCTTCGCGGTGCGGGGACTGGAGCGCAGCCGCGTCGGCCGGGCCTGGCTGGCGATCCGGGAGGACGAGGACGCCGCCGCGGTGATGGGGGTGTACGGCTTCAAGTTCAAGCTCTGGGCCTTCGCCATCGGTGCCGCGCTGGGCGGGATGTCCGGCTTCCTCTTCGCCAGCCGGAACGCGTTCATCGAACCCAACCAGTTCAACGCACTGCTCTCCATCCTGTTCGTCGCGATGGTGGTCGTCGGCGGCGCGGGCAACATGGCCGGGGTGGCGCTCGGCGCCTTCCTGGTGGCGTACCTGCCGGAGCGGTTCCGGGACTTCGCCGAGTACCGGTACCTGGTCTTCGGTGTGGCCCTGGTGCTGATCATGCTGCTCCGGCCGCAGGGTCTGATACCGAGCCGGCGCCGCGCCCGCGAGTTGCAGGATCGGGCGAAGGAGGTGTCCGCGAATGCCTGACGACGAGATCAAGGACGAGATCCAGGCGTTGTCCGAGGACGAGATCAAGGACGAGATCAAAATCGGCGGGGCGATCCCACGCCAGCGGGAGGTACTGGTCGACGTCGACCACCTCACCCTCCGGTTCGGCGGGGTGGTGGCGCTCGACGACGTCAGCTTCCAGATCTACAAGGGTGAGATCATCGGGCTGATCGGACCGAACGGCGCCGGCAAGACCACCTGCTTCAACGCCATGACCGGGGTCTACCGCCCCACTGAGGGCGAGGTGCGCTTCGACGGCACCCGGGTCAGCGGTCGCAAGCCGCACCAGATCAACCGGATGGGCATCGCGCGGACGTTCCAGAACATCCGGCTCTTTCCGGAGATGACCGCGCTGGAGAACGTGATGGTGGGCACCGACTCACAGCACTTCACCAGCGTGCCGGGGGCGTTGTTCCGGCTCTACCGGGTCCGGCCGAAGCCGGAGGAGCTTCCGGTGGTGGACTCCGAGGTTCCGCTCTACCGGGCCTGGCAGCAGGTCCGGCTCACCTGTGCCAAGATCTTCGGCATCTCCCGGCACACCCTGGAGGAGCGGGCCGGTGAGCGTAAGGCGCTGGCACTGCTCCGCTTCGTCGGCATCGGGGACCGGGCCAACGAACTGGCCCGCAACCTGCCGTACGGCTACCAGCGGCGGTTGGAGATCGCCCGGGCGCTGGCCACCGAGCCGAAGCTGCTCTGCCTGGACGAGCCGGCCGCCGGCTTCAACCCGGCGGAGAAGGAGGAGCTGCTCCAGCTCATCCGGCGCATCCGCGACCTCGGCTACACCGTGCTGCTCATCGAGCACGACATGCGGCTGGTGATGGGTGTCACCGACCGGATCGTCGTGCTGGAGTTCGGCAAGAAGATCGCCGAAGGGCTCCCCGCCGAGGTGCGGGAGAACCCGAAGGTGATCGCGGCCTACCTGGGGGTGCCGGCAGATGCTGCTTGAGATCGAGGACCTGACCCTGCTGTACGGCCGGATCGAGGCCCTGCACGGCATCAGCCTGCACGTGGACGAGGGCGAGATCGTGGCCCTGATCGGCGCCAACGGCGCCGGCAAGACCACCACGATGCGGGCCATCTCCGGGCTGCGGCCGGTGGCCCGGGGCCGGATCCGGTTCGCCGGTGAGGACATCACCAACCTCCGTGCCGACCTGCGGGTGGGTCGGGGCATCTGCCAGTCGCCGGAGGGCCGGGGCATCTTCCCCGGCATGACGGTGCTGGAGAACCTCGACATGGGGGCGTACACCCGGCGGGACAGCGCGGGGATCGCCGCCGACCTGGAGCGGGTCTTCGGGCTCTTTCCCCGGCTGGCCGAACGGCGCAAGCAGGCCGGCGGCACGCTCTCCGGCGGTGAGCAGCAGATGCTGGCGGTGGGGCGGGCGCTGATGAGCCGGCCCAAGCTGCTGCTGCTGGACGAGCCGTCCATGGGCCTGGCCCCGATGGTGATCCAGCAGATCTTCGAGATCATCACGGAGATCAACCAGCAGGGCACCACGGTCCTGCTGGTGGAGCAGAACGCCCAGCAGGCGCTCTCCCGGGCACACCGGGGTTACGTGCTGGAGACCGGCCGGATCGTCAAGGAGGGCAGCGGCCAGGAACTCCTGCACGACCCGTCGGTCAAGGAGGCATATCTCGGGGTCGCCTGATCCCGTACCCGACAGGCCCCGGTCCGGTTCTCCGGACCGGGGCCTGCCGCGTCCGCCGGGGGTACCCGCAGGCCCGCCGGGCGGCCCGGCGGTGGATGCGGTGTCGGGGGTTCGGACTAGAGTCGCCTATCGTGACAGCCTCCACGCCGCGCCTGCTGCTGCTCGACGGTCATTCGCTCGCATACCGGGCGTTCTTCGCCCTGCCGGTGGAGAACTTCTCCACCACGACCGGGCAGCCGACCAACGCGGTCTACGGCTTCACCTCGATGCTGATCAACGTGCTCCGCGACGAGCGCCCCACGCACATCGTGGTGGCCTTCGACGTCTCCCGGCGGTCGTTCCGGACCGAGCGCTACGCCGAATACAAGGCCGGCCGCTCCGAGACGCCGGGCGAGTTCGCCGGCCAGGTCAGCCTGGTCAAGGAGGTGCTGGCCGCGCTACGGGTGCCGACGGTGGAGAAGCCGGGCTACGAGGCCGACGACGTGCTCGCCACCCTCGCCTGCCAGGGCCGGGAGGCCGGCATGGAGGTGCTGATCTGCACCGGCGACCGGGACGCGTTCCAACTCATCGACGACCGGACCACCGTGCTCTACCCCCGCAAGGGCGTCTCCGACCTGGCCCGGATGGACCGGGCGGCGGTCACCGAGCGCTACGGTGTCGGCCCGGAGCAATACCGCGACCTCGCCGCGCTGGTCGGCGAGACCAGCGACAACCTTCCCGGCGTGCCGGGGGTGGGCCCGAAGACGGCCGCGAAGTGGATCCTCCAGTACGGCGGCGTCGAGGGCGTGGTCGCCCGGGCCGACGAGATCAAGGGCAAGGCCGGCGACAACCTGCGCGAACGGCTCGCCGACGTGATCCGGAACTACGAGATCAACTGTCTGGTCTCCGACCTGGAGCTGCCGCTGCGCGCCGAGGAGACCCGCTGGCAGGGCTGGGACCGGGAGGCGGTGCACCAGGTCTTCGACACCCTGGAGTTCCGCATCCTGCGGGACCGGCTCTACCAATACCTGGACGCCGTGGAGCCCGAGGCCGAGTCCGGGTTCGACCTCTCCGGCAAGGTCCTGCCGACCGGTGAGGTGGCCGGCTGGCTCGCCGAGCACGTGCGGCCCGGCACTCCGGTCGGGGTCGCCGTCGCCGGCTCGTTCGGCCGGGGCACCGGCGCGCTGACCGGCGTCGCGCTGGCCACCGCGACCGGGGTGGCCGGCTGGTTCGACCCGGCCGGCCTGGCCCCGGCCGACGAGGCGGCGGTGGCCGACTGGCTCGCCGACCCGGAACGCCCCAAGGTGCTGCACGACAGCAAGCCGGCGCGGCTCGCCTTCGCCGCGCACGGCTGGACGCTGCGCGGGGTGGCCCGGGACACCGCGCTCGCCGCCTATCTGGCCCGCCCCGACCAGCGCTCCTACGACCTGACCGACCTCGCCCTGCGCTACCTGCACCGGGAGCTGAAGGTCGACGTGCCGGAGACCGGCCAGCTCGCCTTCGACGGCCTCGGCAACGACGGCGAGGTCGAGCAGAACCTGATGCTCCGGGCCCGGGCCACCCTGGATCTGGCCGACGCGATCGGCGCCGAACTGTCCCTGGACGGCGAGCAGTCCGCCCGCCTCCTCGACGAGGTGGAGCAGCCGCTGATCGAGGTGCTCGCCGCGATGGAGCGGACCGGCATCGCCGCCGACACCGACTACCTCTCGGAGCTGGAGGCGCACTTCGCCGGTGAGGTCAAGGCGGTGGCCCAGGCGGCGTACGGGGTGATCGGGCGGGAGTTCAACCTCGGCTCGCCCAAGCAGTTGCAGGAGATCCTCTTCACCGAACTCGGCCTGCCCAAGACCAAGAAGATCAAGACCGGTTACACCACCGACGCCGACGCCCTCCAGTGGCTCTACGCGCAGCAGCCGCACCCGCTGCTGGAGCACCTGCTCCGGCACCGCGACGTGGCCCGGCTCAAGTCCACCGTCGACGGCCTGCTCAAGTCGGTCTCCGACGACGGCCGGATCCACACCACCTTCCACCAGACGGTGGCGGCGACCGGCCGGCTCTCCTCCACCGACCCCAACCTGCAGAACATCCCGATCCGCACCGAGGAGGGCCGGCGGATCCGCCGCGCCTTCGTGGTCGGGCCGGGCTACGACTGCCTGCTCACCGCCGACTACAGCCAGATCGAAATGCGGATCATGGCGCACCTCTCCTGCGACGCCGCGCTGATCGAGGCGTTCAACTCCGGCGCCGACTTCCACGCCGCGACCGCCTCCTCGGTCTTCGGGGTGTCGGTGGCCGAGGTGACGCCGGACCAGCGGCGCAAGATCAAGGCAATGAACTACGGCCTGGCGTACGGGCTGAGCGCGTTCGGCCTCGGCCAGCAGCTCGGGATCGCCGCCGACGAGGCCCGCGCCCTGATGGAGGAATACTTCAGCCGCTTCGGCGGGGTCCGGGACTATCTCCAGACGGTGGTGAAGAAGGCGGTCAAGGACGGCTACACCGAGACCATCCTCGGCCGTCGGCGCTACCTGCCCGACCTGGTCAGCGACAACCGGCAGCGCCGGGACATGGCCGAGCGGATGGCGCTCAACGCCCCGATCCAGGGTTCGGCGGCCGACATCATCAAGGTGGCGATGCTGCACGTCGACACCGCGCTGCGCGACTCCGGCCTGCGCTCCCGGATGCTGCTCCAGGTGCACGACGAACTCGTCTTCGAGGTGGCGCCCGGCGAGCGGGCCGACCTTGAGGCGCTGGTCCGGCGCGAGATGGGCGGCGCCTATCCGCTGGCCGTACCGCTCGAGGTCTCGGTCGGCGTCGGTTCGGACTGGAACAGCGCCGACCACTGACCGCCTCGGCCGGCCGGCGTCAGCGGCGCCGGTTCCGGTCCGAGGAGCGCTCCGTCTCCCGGTGCCGTTGCAGCGCCTTCCGGGACGGTCCGCCCACCGCCGGCAGCGGCGCCTTCAGCGGATCGTGGCCCCAGTTCATCAGGGAGTACCGCCACTTCGTGTTCCGGACGTCCCCGGCCGGGCGCTGCGCCATGTGCCGCCGTACGTAGCCGACGACCTTGCGCATGTGCGCGAAGTCGCGGTCGGTGAACTGGTTGGCCCGCTTGCGCAGCAGGTCGATGATGCGCCGGCCGGACTCGTGCCCGACCGACTCACCGCCGCCGCTGCCGCGCCTGCGCCAACCCACCGCCTTCGCCTCGTCGGTGGCCAGCCACTTGCCCAGCTCGCCCGGCTTCATGTTCACCGCGTCCCGGAACTCCCGGACGGTGTCCCGGCCGTCCTCGTCCCGGCTACTCATCGAACAACGCCTCCGGCTTGTGCACCGCGTCCCGTCCCTCGTCGGTGCGAACCCGGTACTGCGGGTTCTCCTTCGACGCGGCGACGGTGCGCTTCCCGGCGTACGTCCGTTCGGTGATCTCCTCCTGGACGGTGCCGTGCGCACTGGAGCCGTGGCTGCGCCAACTCACCCGGTCGCCCTTGTGCAGCTTCCTTCGCTCTGGCATACCGGGGTCTACCCGGCGGCTCGGAGCGGTAACCGGGGCGCCACCGGGAACGGGAAAGGGACTTACGGGGTGATGTCGCCGATCGGCAGCTTGATCGGGAACGGCTGGGTCAGTTCCAGCACCTCGTCGGCCTCGGCGAGCAGTTCGTACTCCCGGTTGCCGCTGCGTCCGGGCCGGTCGGCGAGCCGGTAGGCGTACACCCGGACCGGGTCCTGCTCCACCCGCCAGTAGGTGGCGATGCCGGCGGCGGCGTACTCGGCCGGCTTGCTGAACCGGTCGGTTCGGCGGGTGCCCGGGGAGACGATCTCGACGGCGAGCAGCACCTCGTGCGGCAGCAGGAAGTGCCGGTCCGCCGTGACCTCGGCCCGGTGGACCAGGACGTCCGGTTCCCGGGTGAAGTCCGGACTCAACGCGACCCCGACCGCCTGGGTCACCCGCAGGTGCTCGGGTGCATGCTGGCCCAGCCACCGGCGCAGCAGGTAGGAGATGTTCTGATGGCCCAGCGTGGGGGAGGGGACCACGCGGATGACTCCGTCGACGAGTTCGACCCGGGGGGCGTCCGGCGGCAGGTGCAGCAGGTCTTCCAGCCGGTAGCCGGCCTGGCGCTGCCGGACCGGATCCGGCTGCCAGGGGCCGGGCATCTCGGCGACCGGCTCAGCGCTCATCGGCCCAGCATACGGAGCCGGCCCGACGTCAGGCGGCCGTGCCGACGGGTTTGTCGCAGACGAAGATGGCGGTGCCGGGGAAGAGCCGGCCGCGCAGTGGGCTCCACTGCCCCCAGACCTGCTCGTGGCCGGCCGGCCACTCCGGCTCCACCACGTCCCGCAGGACGAAGCCGGCGCCGACGATCTCGCGTACCCGGTCGCCGAGCGTGCGGTGCTGCTCGACGTAGGTAGGCGTGCCGTCGGCGTCCTGCTCGACGTACGGCCGGCGGTCGAAGTAGGAGTGCGTGGCGACCAGTCCACCCTCGCCCGGGTCGTCCAGGAAGATCCACCGCATCGGGTGGGTGACCGAGAACACCCACCGGCCGCCCGGGCGGAGCACCCGGTACACCTCGCGGAGCGCCGCCGCGGAGTCGGCCACGAACGGGATCGCGCCGAACGCCGTACAGACGATGTCGAAGCTGGCCGCCCGGAACGGCAGTGCCAGGGCGTCGGCCTGGACCAGCGGCACGCGTACCCCCGAGGTGGCGGCCCCGAGCGCGGCGTGCCGCAGCATGCCGGCGGAGAGGTCGAGCCCGACCGGCCGGGCACCCTCGGCGGCGAGCCAGCGGGCCGCCGAGGCCGCGCCACAGCCGAGTTCGAGCACTCGCCGGCCGGTCAGCTCGCCGAGCAGCCGGGCGTCGGCCTCGCGCAGCCCCTCCGGGCACCAGACGAAGTCCACCTGGCCCAGGAACGCGCCGTGTTCGGCCTGGTAGTCGTCGGCGTCCGCGTCCCACCAGCGGCGGTTGGCCCACCGGCTCTCGCCGTCGCTGACCGGGCGGCGGAGCACTCCGGGCAGGTCGTCCTCGGGCAGCTCGGCCAGGGTGTTCTCGGGCACCCCGCAACGCTAGTGCCCCGGACGGGCGCGGGCACCCATCGGGCCGGCGGCCACGCGGGGCCAACCCGCGCGCCGCGCGGTCGGTCGCCGTTTGCCGGTACCGGTGCGGGGTAGGGTGCGGTCACGGCCCCCGGCGACCTCTTCCCGAGCAGTGGACAGCGGATCTCATCACGTGCGGGGAGGGCTTGCATGCTGTGGTAATGCGCACGGTAAGCTGTTCGATGCGCTCGCGGATCGTGTGCCTCGGCAGGGAGCAGGTCCGCGGTCGTCGGATAATCCCAGCGGTCGGAGGCAGCGATCGCCCGGTGCACCTGACGACGGATCCGCGGAGCGTAAAGGGTCACCGCGACACAAACCTGCTGTGACATCCATCCGACCGGAGCAACCGCCCACATGACGAGCAGCATCGAGGCCCCCTCGAGCGCCACCAAGGTCACCGTCGACGACCTCGGTTCCGAGGAAGCTTTCCTCGCCGCGATCGACGAGACCATCAAGTACTTCAACGACGGCGACATTGTCGAAGGCACCGTCGTCAAGGTCGATCGGGACGAGGTCCTGCTCGACATCGGCTACAAGACCGAGGGCGTCATCCCCTCGCGCGAGTTGTCGATCAAGCACGACGTCGACCCCGCCGAGGTGGTGTCGGTCGGTGATCACATCGAGGCCCTCGTCCTCCAGAAGGAGGACAAGGAGGGGCGGCTGATCCTCTCGAAGAAGCGGGCCCAGTACGAGCGCGCCTGGGGCACCATCGAGAAGATCAAGGACGAGGACGGCGTCGTCCGCGGCTCCGTCATCGAGGTGGTCAAGGGCGGCCTCATCCTCGACATCGGGCTGCGCGGCTTCCTGCCCGCGTCCCTGGTCGAGATGCGTCGGGTGCGGGACCTCCAGCCGTACGTCGGCCGGGAGCTCGAAGCCAAGATCATCGAGCTGGACAAGAACCGCAACAACGTGGTGCTGTCCCGCCGGGCCTGGCTCGAGCAGACCCAGTCCGAGGTGCGCACCGAGTTCCTCAACAAGCTCCAGAAGGGCCAGGTCCGCAAGGGCGTCGTCTCCTCGATCGTCAACTTCGGCGCCTTCGTCGACCTTGGCGGCGTGGACGGCCTGGTGCACGTCTCCGAGCTCTCCTGGAAGCACATCGACCACCCGTCCGAGGTTGTCGAGGTCGGCCAGGAGGTCGAGGTCGAGGTGCTGGACGTCGACCTCGACCGCGAGCGGGTCTCGCTGTCGCTGAAGGCGACCCAGGAGGACCCGTGGCGCCAGTTCGCCCGTACCCACGCGATCCAGCAGATCGTGCCGGGTAAGGTCACCAAGCTGGTGCCGTTCGGTGCGTTCGTCCGGGTCGACGACGGCATCGAGGGCCTGGTGCACATCTCCGAGCTGGCCGAGCGCCACGTGGAGATCCCGGAGCAGGTCGTCCAGGTCGGCTCGGACGTCATGGTCAAGGTCATCGACATCGACCTGGAGCGGCGGCGGATCTCGCTCTCGCTCAAGCAGGCCAACGAGGGCTTCGTCGAGGGCGAGGAGCACTTCGACCCGACCCTCTACGGCATGACCGCGACCTACGACAACGAGGGCAACTACATCTACCCGGAGGGCTTCGACCCGGAGACCGGGGAGTGGCTCGAGGGCTTCGACAAGCAGCGGGAGGCCTGGGAGCAGCAGTACGCCGAGGCTCGCAACCGCTGGGAGGCGCACACCAAGCAGGTGCAGAACTCCCGGGCGGCCGACGCCGAGGCTGCGGCCAACCCGGCTGCCGCGACCGGTGGCACCGGCAGCGGTGGCGGTGGCGGCGGCGCCACCTCGTCCAGCAGCACCACTCCGGCCCGCCAGGCGGAGGAGCCGGCCGGCACGCTGGCCACCGACGAGGCGCTCGCCGCACTGCGGGAGAAGCTCGCCGGCGGCAAGTAGCCGACGCGGAGTAACACGCGGCGGAGGCCCGCTTCCAGGACCGGCTCGACCGGTCCGGGAAGCGGGCCTTCCCCTTTGCCCCTGCTACTTCTTCGCCCTTCTCCCCGGCCTCTTCCGGCCGGCACTGCGGCAGCGGGCGCGTCCGGACGGGTCCGGGCAGGCGCGGGGCCGTGCGTCACCACCGGCTCCGGCGGCACGGACGGGTCGCGGAACCCCGAAGATCTTGGCTGGTGGGCGGCGATCGGGTTGACTGGACCGGTGCTGAAGGTCGGACTCACCGGTGGAATCGGATCGGGCAAGAGCGTCGTCGCGGCCCGGCTGGCCCGCCTCGGGGCGGTGGTGGTCGACTCCGACCGGATCGCCCGGGAGGTGGTCGAACCCGGTACCGACGGGCTGCGGGAGGTGGTGGCCGCGTTCGGCGCCCGGGTCTGTGCCGAGGACGGCACCCTGGACCGGGCAGCGCTCGGCGAGATCGTCTTCGCCGACCCGTCGGCGCGGGCCAGGCTGGAGGCGATCATCCATCCCCGGGTACGTCGACGCAGCGCCGAACTGGTGCACGGGGCGGCTCCGGACGCGATCGTGGTCAACGACGTACCGCTGCTGGTCGAGGTGGGGCTCGCCCCGACGTACCACCTGGTGCTGGTGGTGCGGGCCGCCGAGGCGACCCGGGTGCGGCGGCTGGTCCGGGACCGTGGCATGACCGTCGAGCAGGCGGCGCAGCGGATCCGCGCCCAGGCCGGGGACGAGCGGCGGGCCGCTGCCGCCGACGTACTGCTGGACAACGACGGTGAGCTGACCGAGCTGCACGCCGCGCTGGACGTGCTGTGGCGGGACCGGCTGACGCCGTACGAGCAGAACGTCCGGCAGCGCCGGCCGGTACGGGCGACCGAGGCGCGACTGGTCGAGCCGGACCCGGGCTGGTCGGCCCAGTACCGGCGGCTGGCCGCCCGGATCCGGCACGCCGTCGCCCCGGCCGAGGTACGCGTCGACCACATCGGCTCGACCTCCGTGCCCGGGCTGGCCGCCAAGGACGTCGTCGACCTCCAGCTCGGGGTGACCTCGCTGGCCGAGGCGGACGCGCTGGCCGACCGGCTCGCCGAGGCGGGCTTCCCGCGCTGTCCCGGCCAGTGGTGGGACAACCCGCGCCACCCCGGCGACACCTCGCGGTGGGAGAAGCGGCTGCACGGCGGCGCGGACCCGGGCCGGCCGGTCAACCTGCACGTCCGGGAGATCGGCTCGCCGGGCTGGCGGTTCGCCCTGTTGATGCGCGACCACCTGCGGGCCGATGCCGAGCGCCGGGCCGACTATCTGGCGGTGAAACGGCGGCTGGCGGCGGCCGGCCCGGACCTCGACGCCTACGCCGAGGCGAAGGAGCCGTGGTTCGACCGGGAGCACCGGTACGCCGAGGAGTGGGCGGCGGCCGTCGGCTGGCAACCGGGGCCGCCCGAGGAGGAGTCGTGAACGGCGCCGGAGCCGGCGGACGGCCGCGACCCGGACGAGGTGCCGACCCGGGCAAGGTGCCGACCCGGGCGAGGTGCCGACCCGGGCGAGGTGCCGCAGAGGCGAAGGAGCCCGCAGCGGTGAAGGGGCCCGCAGGGGTGAAGGGGCCCGCAGGGGTGAAGGGGCCCGCAGGGGTGAAGGGGTCCGCAGCGGTGAAGGGTCCGCAGGGGCGAGGCGCCGCAGAACAACCGGTGCGGCGGACAGCGGCCGGGGAGGGGACGTAAAGGGCGCTCGCGGCGGCCGGTCTGCGCTCTGCGCGACCGCATCGGTGCGCTCGCCGGCCTGAGCCGGGGCTGCAACTCCTGCGCCGGATGCGACGCAGCCGGTGTGGCGGCTGTTGTCGCAGACCCGGTCGGCCGCCGCGAGCGGCCTACCCTAGAACGGTAGCGCGGTGATCTTACACACACAATGACGATATCGAAGCCGATCGTGTACCCACCGTGGCCCGGCGGCTTGTCACACCGTCGGCGTACGGTTGAGGTCATGGCGCTCGACATTCCGCGGCTCGACGGCCGCTTCCAGGTGATCTCCGAGTTCCAGCCCTCGGGTGACCAGCCGACCGCCATCGACGACCTGGAGCGCAGGGTCCGTCGCGGCGACCGGCACAGTGTGCTGCTCGGCGCCACCGGCACCGGCAAGAGCGCGACCGCGGCGTGGCTGATCGAGCGGTTGCAGCGCCCCACCCTGGTGCTGGCGCCGAACAAGACCCTCTGCGCCCAGCTCGCCAAGGAGTTCAGCGAGCTGCTGCCGAACAACGCCGTCGAATACTTCGTCTCCTACTACGACTACTACCAGCCCGAGGCGTACATTCCGCAGACCGACACCTACATCGAGAAGGACTCCTCGATCAACGAGGAGGTCGAGCGGCTTCGGCACGCGACCACGATGTCCCTGCTGACCCGCCGGGACGTGGTGGTGGTCGCCACCGTCTCGGCGATCTACGGTCTGGGCACCCCGCAGGAATACCTGGACCGGTCGGTGCGGATCCGGGTCGGCCAGGAGGTCGAGCGGGACAAGCTGCTCCGCCGGCTGGTCGACGTGCAATACACCCGCAACGACATGGCCTTCAACCGGGGCACCTTCCGGGTCCGGGGCGACACGCTGGAGATCATCCCGGCGTACGAGGAGCTGGCGCTCCGGATCGAGTTCTTCGGCGACGAGGTGGAGAAGCTCTACTACCTGCACCCGCTGACCGGCGAGGTGGTCCGGGAGGTCGACCATCTGCTGATCTTCCCGGCCACCCACTACACCGCCGGCCCGGAGCGGATGGAGCGGGCGCTCGCCGGCATCGAGGCCGAGTTGGCCGAGCGGCTGGCCGAGCTGGAGCGGCAGGGCAAGCTGCTGGAGGCGCAGCGGCTGCGGATGCGCACCACCTACGACGTGGAGATGATGCGCCAGGTCGGCTTCTGCTCCGGCATCGAGAACTACTCGATGCACATCGACGGCCGGTCGCCGGGGAGCGCGCCGCACTGTCTGCTCGACTACTTCCCCGACGACTTCCTGACCGTGGTCGACGAGTCGCACGTCACCATCCCGCAGATCGGCGGCATGTACGAGGGCGACGCCTCCCGGAAGCGGATGCTGATCGACCACGGTTTCCGGCTGCCCAGCGCCGCCGACAACCGGCCGCTGCGCTTCGACGAGTTCCTGGACCGGGTCGGCCAGATGGTCTTCCTCTCCGCCACCCCCGGCCCGTGGGAGCTGGAGCAGGCCCAGGGCGAGGTGGTCGAGCAGGTGATCCGGCCGACCGGCCTGGTCGACCCCGAGGTGGTGGTGAAGCCCACCAAGGGGCAGATCGACGACCTGATGCACGAGATCAAGCTGCGCACCGAGCGGGACGAGCGGGTCCTGGTCACCACGCTGACCAAGAAGATGGCGGAGGATCTCTCCGACTATCTGCTGGAGCACGGCATCCGGGTCCGCTACCTGCACTCCGAGGTCGACACGCTGCGCCGGGTGGAGCTGCTGCGCGAGCTGCGCAAGGGCGACTACGACGTACTGGTCGGGATCAACCTGCTCCGGGAGGGGCTGGACCTGCCCGAGGTGTCGCTGGTGGCGATCCTCGACGCCGACAAGGAGGGCTTCCTGCGCAGCGGCCGGTCGCTGATCCAGACCATCGGCCGGGCCGCCCGAAACGTCTCCGGCCAGGTGCACATGTACGCGGACAAGATGACCCCGTCGATGGCCGAGGCGATCGAGGAGACGAACCGGCGCCGGGCCAAGCAGGTCGCGCACAACGAGGCGAACGGGATCAGCCCGGAACCACTGCGCAAGAAGATCCACGACATCCTGGACGACATCTACCGGGAGGCCGAGGACACCGAGGGGGCGACCACCCGGGTCGGCGGCGCGGTGCGGCAGATGTCCCGGGGCAAGGCGCCGACGCCGGAGACCCGCAGCCGGGGCCGGGTCGGTGCCGCACCGGCCCGGGAGGGGATGGCCCGGGCCGAGCTGGCCCAGCTCATCCAGGAACTCAACGACCAGATGCTGGCCGCCGCCCGGGAGTTGCAGTTCGAGCTAGCCGCCCGGATCCGCGACGAGGTGGCCGAGCTGAAGAAGGAACTGCGCGGGATGGACGCGGCCGGGGTCAACTGACCACCGGCCGCGTGGCCGGCGGCGGTCGGCGCCGTCAGGCGTACCGGTTGAAGCCGCCCTCGGAGTCGATCACCTGGCCGGTGATCCAGCGGCCGTCCGGCGAGCAGAGCCACTCGACGAGCCGGGCGGCGTCGTCCGGCTGCCCCCACTGGCCGCCGGGGAAGAGGTGACCGCCGGCCGTCATCTCCTCCGGCGAGGCCCAACCGGTGTCGGTCGGCCCCGGGTTGACGCAGTTCACCGTGATGCCGCGGGGCATGAGCAGCGGGCTCAACTGCCGGGCCAGGTTCTCCACCCCGGCCTTGCTGGCCGCGTACGCCAGCTCGTCCGGCATCGGGCCGAGCCGTTGGCCGCTGGAGAAGAGCACCAGCCGGCCCCCGGAGCCGGCGTCGAACGCCGCCGCGAACGCCTCGGCGAGGAGCAGGTTCGCCCGCACGTTGACCACGAGGTGCCGGTCGATCTCGTCCGCGTCGAGCCTGCCGAGCGGGGTGGGCGTCGAATAGGCGTGCGCCGCGACCAGCACGTCGAGCCGGCCGTGGGCGAGTACCGCCGCCTCGACCAGTTCGGCCGGGGCGGTCGGCGAGGTCAGGTCGGCGGCCCGGTACCGGGTCAGGTCGGGGTCGCCGGTCAGCCGCTCCAGTTCGGCGAGCAGTCCGGGGATGCCCTCGGGGTCGCCGCCGTACGGCTGTGCCTCGTCGTACCCGGGTAGGCCGGTCAGCTGTAGCCGGTAGCCGGCGGCGGCGAACCGCCGGGCGACCGCGGCGGCGATCCCCGCCCGGCGACTGACTCCGGTTACCAGTGCGACCCGTTCCGCCATGCCGCAGAGTCAACCCGATCCGCCTCGTCCGGGCCAGCGGGAATCGCCGGTGGAACGGCCGACGCCCCCCAGGGTTCGGCGTCGGGCGGTCGGATGTCCGGCCGCCTTGCTAGGGTTCTGCCGCCCCCGAGCCCTACCGGAGCCGCCACACGACGACGATCGATGCGCACCGGCAGCGCATTCGCCGGCCCGGCGGTGGTCGACAGACGCCACAGTGGACGATGGTGCGAACCGGGCCGGAGGGCGGCCTCGGTGCGCTGGCGCTCCCCGGCGGGGACGGCGACCGGTACGTGGCGGTCGACGGGTGACTGGCATGATCGACGGATGACTGCCAGGGCGCCGCTGGGCGGGTGGCAGGGGTTCCGGGGGCGCGGGCGACGGCGGCACCGGGCAGCATGGGAATCCGGGACGTGACAGAGAGGTGGGGAGGGCGGCATGAAGGAGCTGATCGGCAGCCACGACCTGTTGTTCGTCACCCTGGACACACTCCGGTACGACGTGGCCGAGGAGCTTGCCTCGGCCGGGCGTACGCCGAATCTGGTGCGTGCGCTGCCGGGCGGGGTCTGGGAGCGACGGCACAGTCCGGCCAGCTTCACCTACGCGGCGCACCAGGCGTTCTTCGCCGGCTTCCTGCCCACGCCGACCACACCCGGCCCGCACACCCGGCTCTTCGCGGCGGCCGCCCCGGGCAGCGAGAGCACCGGTGAGCAGACCTGGACCTTCGACGCCCCGGACGTGGTGCGGGCCCTGGCCGGGGCGGGTTACCACACCGTCTGCGTGGGCGGCGTCGGCTTCTTCAACGGCCGGTCCCCGCTCGGCGGCGTGCTGCCGGCCCTCTTCGCCGAGGCGCACTGGGAGCCCGAGTTCGGCGTGTCCGCGCCCCGCTGCTTCGAGGCGCAGCTCGACCGGATCGCCACCGTGCTGCCGACGGTGCCGGAGGAGCGGCCGCTCTTCCTCTTCGTCAACGTCGCGGCGATCCACCAGCCGAACCGGCACTATCTGCCCGGCGCCGACCGGGACTCCCGGGAGAGCCACGCCGCCGCGCTGGAGTACGTCGACCGGCACATCGGACGGCTCTTCGCCCTCGCGACCTCCCGGGACCGGCCCTGCCTGGTGCTGCTCTGCTCCGACCACGGCACCGCGTACGGCGAGGAGGGGCACAGCGGTCACCGGCTCGGTCACGAGGTGGTGTGGACGGTGCCGTACGGGCAGTTCGTCCTCGAACCGGGGGACTGGGGCAAGCCCGGCGACTGGCCGGGGCCGGAACAGTCGGGGTGACCGGCTCGCTCGACGGGTTAGCGCGGCCGGCGAGCGTCGACCCGCCGGACCCGGCGGCCCCGAACCCGCCGGGTCCAGCGGCGCCGGTGTTCGGGTCGGTCGACGGAGCCGCGTTGTCTCCCGGGGACGCTAACGACGGCGTACGACAGTTTGCGCGCGTCGCGGGTCAGCCCTGCGCCGGTACGTCGGTGAAGTGCTCGACCACCGGTGGGGCGGCGAAGTACGGGCCGATCAGCGAGCGCCAGGTGTCGAACCGCTCGGTGGCCCGGAAGTTCTCCAGGTGGGCCTCGATCGACTCCCACTCGACCAGCAGCACGAACCGGGACGGCGACTCGATCCCCCGGGTCATCCGGACGGACCGGCAGCCGGGGGTACCGGCCAGCGTCGGGTGACCCTTGGCGTACGCCTCGGCGAACGCCTCCTCCTGACCGGCCAGCACGTCGATCAGGGCAATCTCCAGCACCATGATTCGCAGCATGGCACGCAGCGCCCGGGCTGGTCGATCGGGGTATACCCGTCCCGCCCGCCGGTACCTACGGTAGGAACTCCGAAGGATCTTGCGGGAGGTGCGCCATGCTCGACTGGCTGACCGGTACGGCATTCACCGTGGCGGATACGCCGACCAGCCGGGCCGAACTGCTCGGCTTCGCGACCGGCGTACTCAACGTCTGGTTGCTGGCCCGGCAGAAGATGTGGAACTGGCCGGTCGGCATCGCCAACGTGCTGCTGCTGATGCTGCTCTTCTGGACCGCCGGCCTGTACGCCGACGCCGGGCTCCAGATCGTCTACGTCGCACTCGGCCTCTACGGCTGGTGGGCCTGGCTCTTCGGCGGTGCGCAGCGGAGCCGGCTGGTGGTCAGCCGGACCGGCCGTCGGGAGTGGACGGTGCTGGTCGGCGCCGGTGCGGTGCTGACGCTGCTGCTCTGGCTGCTGCTGGACCGGGCGACCGACTCGACCGTGCCGCTGCCGGACGCGGTCACCACCGCGCTCTCGCTGATGGCGACGTACGGCCAGTGCCGCAAGCGGGTGGAGAGCTGGTGGATCTGGATCACCGCCGATCTCGTCTACATCCCGCTCTACGCCTACAAGGGCCTCTACCTGACCGCCGCGCTGTACGTGGTCTTCCTCGGGCTCTGCGTACTCGGGTTGCGGAACTGGCGGGCCGACCTGCGCCGGCTCTCGGCCGCCGCCCGGCCGATGGCGCCCGGGCCGGCGCCGGCCACCCCGTGAGCGTGCGCGACCCGGGCGGCCCCGCCGCCGCACCACGGCCCGGCCGGGCGGCTCCGCCGACCGCACGGAACGCCGGAAGCTTTCCCGCCGGGCGGCCCGGCCGGGGTGCGGAGGCGGCCCACCCGGTGGTGGCGGCGGCCGGCCGGCCGGAGTTCGGGCACGGGCTGGTGGTGGGAAAGTTCTATCCGCCGCACGCCGGGCACCACGCGCTGATCGCCGAGGCGGCCCGCCGGTGCGCCGCCGTCACGGTGGTGGTGGCGCCGTCCCGGCGGGAGTCGATCCCGCTGGAGCTGCGGCTGGACTGGTTGCGCGAGGTGCACGCCGCCGACCGGCACGTCCGGTTCGTCGGCCGGTACGACGACCATCCGGTCGACTACGCCGATCCGGCGGCCTGGGAGGCGCACTGTGCGGTCTTCCGGGCGGCGGTCGGACCGGACCGGGTCGACGCCGTCTTCTCCTCCGAGGCGTACGGAGCGGAGCTGGCCCGCCGGTTCGACGCGGTGGACGTACCCGTCGATCCGGCCCGGGCCGCCCTTCCGGTCTCCGGCACCGCGGTCCGGGCCGATCCGGTGCGGCACTGGGCGATGCTCAGCCCGCCGGTCCGGGCCTGGTTCGTCCGCCGGATCGTGGTGGTGGGCGCCGAGTCGACCGGTACCACCACGGTGGCCGAGGCGCTGGCCGGGCACTACCGCACCCGCTGGGTGCCGGAGTACGGCCGCGAACTCACCGAGGCGAAGCTCGGCCGGCTGCGGCGTACCGACCCGGCTGCGTCGATCTTCGACGTCGAGTGGGACCGGGCGGACTTCGAGACGGTGGTCCGGGAGCAGCAGGCGGCCGAGGACGCCGCCGCCCGGCGGAGTGGGCCGCTGCTCTTCTGCGACACCGACGCCCGGGCCACCGCCGTCTGGGAGGAGCGGTATCTCGGTTCTACCTCGCCCCGGGTCCGGGCCGCCGCCCGCCGACCCGATCTCTATCTGCTGACCGACCACCGAGGGGTGCCGTTCGCCGACGACGGACTGCGGGACGGGGCACACCTGCGGGGCTGGATGACCGAGCGGTTTCGTGCCGTCCTGGCCGAGTCCGGGGTACCCGTGATCGAACTCACCGGTCCGCTCCGGGACCGGCTGCGCGCCGCGATCCTGGCCTGCGACGCGATCCTCGCGGCCGGTTGGTCCCTGGCCGACCCGGTCTGGCCCCGGGATAGCACCTAGGTTCCTAGGATGGTCAGCGGTGGTGACCAGAGTCGCCCGGACAGGGGGAGATGCGCAACCGACGGGGAATGGTGAACAATGGCGCTGTAGGAGGGGAGTATTCCTTCGCGACGGTGTCGTCAACACGGTCATCGGCCGGCAGACCGGTACGAAGACCCGGCACCGTAGGTTGTCGCCACGGCGTCTCCGCGTGGCGACGGCGGAAGAGACCTCCGACAGTCACCACCGTCTACACCGCCTGACGCGCGTCATCCGCGTGCTGACGGCGGTGCCGCGTGCCTGCCGGAGGAGTGCTTTGAACGTGTCCGCCTGGGTGTGGGTCGTCTCGCTGGTCGTGCTGACGGCGATCCTGCTACTCGATCTCGTGATCATCGGCCGACGACCCCACGAGCCGAGCCTGAAGGAGTCCGGCCTCTGGGTCGCCCTCTACGTCGGCCTCGCGATCGTCTTCGGGGTCGGTCTGGCCCTGACCACCAACTTCACCGTGGCCGGGGAGTTCTACACCGGTTGGCTGACCGAATACAGCCTCTCGGTGGACAACCTCTTCGTCTTCGTGATCATCATGTCCAGATTCGGCGTGCCCCGGCAGTACCAGCAGAAGGTGCTGCTGATCGGCATCGTGCTGGCGCTGGTGATGCGCGGCGGCTTCATCGCGGCCGGTGCGGCCCTGATCAACCAGTTCTCCTGGGTCTTCTACATCTTCGGCGCGTTCCTCATCTACACGGCGATCAACTTCTTCCGCCAGGGTGAGCCGACCGAGGACGACTTCAAGGAGAACCTGCTGATCCGCTGGAGCCGGCGGGCCCTGCCGATCTCCCGGGACTTCTCCGGCACCCGGCTCACGGTGCAGGAGAACGGCCGCCGGCTCTTCACCCCGATGCTGATCGTGCTGATCGCGATCGGCACCACCGACCTGGTCTTCGCGCTCGACTCCATCCCGGCGATCTTCGGGATCACCCAGGAGCCGTACCTGGTCTTCACCGCCAACGTCTTCGCGCTGATGGGGCTGCGGCAGCTCTACTTCCTGCTCGGCGGGCTGCTCGACCGGCTGGTCTACCTCAACATCGGGCTCGCCGTGGTGCTCGGCTTCATCGGGGTCAAGCTGGTGCTGGAGGCGCTGGCCGGCAACAACCTCGGGTTCCTCAACGGTGGCGAGCCGATCAGCTGGGCGCCGCACATCCCGATCTGGCTCTCGCTCACCGTCATCCTGGGCACCCTGGCGATCGCGACCGTGGCCAGCCTGATCAAGTCGAGTCGGGACCGCCGGTCGACCGACAAGGTCCCGGTCGCCTGACGCGACGGCCGAGTCCCGGTCGGCTGACACGACCGCCGCGTCCAGGTCGCCTCGGGCGACCGCCGGCGCGGCGGATCGGGAGCGAACCTTCTCACCTCCCCTCGCGGGCCACCTGGCCCGCGAGGGGAGCGGGGTCGAGGCCCCCCGTCGGTTCAGCCGGGAAAGGGTTCGGTGACCCGGTGCGCGCCGACCAGCGTCGCGACCCGGTCGGCGGGCATCGGTTCCTCCAGGACCCGGCGCTTGGTGTAGCAGGCGTGCAGCATCCGCCGGTCGCCGTCCGGTCCGGGACGGGCCGTGACGATGCCGATGTGATGCACGGGCCGGCCGGGACGGGCGAAGAAGTAGAGGTCGCCGGGGCGTTCCGCGCCGAGCGGCACCGGGACCGTCGCCGCCGCCTGGTCGTCGGCGTCCCTGGGCAGGCGTACGCCGAAGCGCCGCCAGGCCAGGTGCACCAGGCCGGAGCAGTCGATGCCGTACGCCGAGACGCCGCCCCAGAGATAGACCACGTTACGCAGCCGACTGGCCACCGTGAGCACCTCGGTCGCGCTGGGCAGCCGGCTCGGTGCCGGGGCGAGATGGGTGTCGGGAGCCCAGAGCGGCTGCCCGTGGTCGGGGACCCGCACCGGCCGCCAGCCGCCCCGGGGCGGTCCCGCGCTGGCCAGCCGGGTGCCCAGGATGACCCCGGGCAGCAGCACCGCGCCGGACGGGGCGTCGTGCAGCCGGGTGACGGTCGCCGCGACGACCAGGTCCGGCGGTGCCGGCGCCGGGTCGGCGGCCTCGACGAGCTGCTCGCCCGGTAGCCAGCCCGGATATCCCCTCGGGTCGAGCCTGGCCGCCGGCTGTTCCACGGCGACGACCCGGACCCAGCCGTCCGGGCGGACCTCCTCGACCAGTACCCGCTCGCCGAGCAGGAGCTGACTGAGCACGCACTCGCCGACCCGCTGGTCGGCGGTCATCCCGGAGATCCAGCCGGCGATGTCGGTCCGGCGGGACAACGCCGGTGCGTCCACCGGGCGGACCGCCTCCGGACGCGCCCACAGGGTGGCGACGGCGACCCGGACAACGGCCTCGTGCCCCGAGCGCAGCACCATGTCAGTACCACCCGTCCTCGCCCGCTCTCCGCCCGACCATATGAAACTTACCGCCGTACTGCAACAAGCCACTGAATGTTGCCTTCACGGGCGGCAGGTGACGGCCGTCGATGTGACGGGCGGCGGATTCTGACGGGTGGCGGGCTCTGACGGGTGGCGGGCTCTGGCGGGTGGCGGACGGTCTGCCCGGGTCAGGACGTCGGCGGGGGCGTTCGGTGCAGGCCGGCGATGCCGAGGCCGGGAGCGTCGGGCAGCAGCACGGCGGCATTCTCGTACCGGATGCCGCCCTGCACCGGCGACCAGGCCAGCCACCAGGCGGCGTCCAGGTCGGAGACGGCGCTGGTGCCGTACGCGGCGACCAGGCTGGCGGCCGCGCCGATCCCGATCTGACTCTCCATCATCGAGCCGACCAGCGTGCCGAGGCCGTGCTCGGCGGCCAACTCCAGCAGCGCGCGGGCCGGCCCCAGCCCGCCACACTTGGCCAGCTTCACGTTCACCATGTCGGCGGCCCGCCGCTGGATCACCTCGACCAGGTCGCGCAGCCCGTAGACCGACTCGTCGGCCAGGATCGGCACGTCCACCCGCTCGGCCACCCAGGCCAACCCGGCGACGTCCCGGGCGTGCACCGGCTGCTCCACCAACTCCACGTCCAGGCCGGCGTCCTCGACACTGCGGATCACCCGGACCGCCTCCCGGGGCGTCCAGCCCTGGTTGGCGTCGAGCCGGATCCGGGTCTGCGGGCCGGCGGCGGCGCGTACCGCCCGGACCCGGGCCAGGTCACCCGACGCGTCGGTGCCGACCTTCACCTTGAGTACGTCGAAACCGTCGGCCACCCGCTGCTTCGCCGCCCCGGCCAACTCGACCGCGTCCCCGGCCGACAGGGTGACGTCGGTGCCGACCCGCCGGGACGTACCGCCGAGCAGCCGTACCAGCGGTACGCCGAGCCGCCGGGCCGCCAGGTCGTGCAGTGCGACGTCCACCGCCGCCTTCGCCGCCTCGTTGCCGACCACCGCCCGGCGCACCTCCGCGCAGAGCGCCACCAGGTCGTCCGGGTTCCGTCGGGTGAGCAGTGGGGCGAGCACCTCCTCGACACACGCCCGCGCACCGCCGATCGACGCCCCGGTCACCCGCCACACCTGCGGTGCCTCGCCGAACCCGGACCGCCCGTCGGCGTCGACCACCTCCACCACGAGGGTCTCTACTGTGGAGGTACGACGCAGTGCGGTCACGAACGGCGTGTGCAGCGGAGCGGAGAGCCGGTGGGTGCGTACCGAGGCGATCGACATGCAGGCACCATATCGAGGGTCGGCTCAGCCGACGGTCCCCAGCCGGTGTCGGGCGGCCCAGACCAGGGCGGAGACCCGGGCGACGAGACGTCGGGCCCGCGCGTCCCGGTCCTCGCCGGGCGGGCCGCCGGCACCGTCCGGCGGGGCGCTGGTGCAGACCACCAGGGCGTACGGGGGCGCGTCGTCCGGGAAGACCACTCCGGCGCCGTGCCGGACGCCGCGTACCCAGCCGTTCTTGTGTGCGATCCGGGTGCCCGGCGGCAGCCCGGCGGCCAGGTCCTCACCGCGCTCCTGGGCGAGCAGCACGTCCAGCATCGCGGCGCAGGCGCCGGGGGAGGCCAGCCGGGACCGGGCGATCCCGCCGAGCAGCCGGGCCAGGTCGGCCGCGGTGACCTGGTTGTCGAGCCCGGCGTCCCGGGCGGCGAAGTCCTCGATGCCCCGCCGGGTGTGGCTGTGCCGGGCGCCGCTGTCGGCCCAGACCTGCGCGACGGCGGGCAGCCCGACGTGCCCGAGCACCAGGTTGGTGGCGAGGTTGCTGGAGCGGACGATCATCCGTTCGGCGAGCCAGCGCAGCGGGGCGGTGCCGCCGACCCGGGCCCAGACCGCCTCGTCGTTGTCGTAGTCCGGCGCGCAGCAGAACCGGCCCGCGCCCGGCCGGGCCGAGTCGAACTCGTTGACCACCGGCACCGGCGCGTCCAACTCCACCTCGCCGGCCTCGGCGGCCCGGTACAGGGCGGCCAGCACCGCCACCTTCATGGTGCTGGCCGCGTAGTGCGGGGTGTCCGGCAGCCGGGTGTACGCGGGCCGGCGGCCGAGCCGCCCCGCGTAGACCGAGACGGTGCCGGGCAGCGCCGCCAGCTCACCGTCGAGCGTGTCCCAGGGCATCGGAGTGAGGTACGACCGGACTCAGTTTGCGTGCTTGCGCCGGGCGGCGGCGCGGGCCCGGGACGGGGCGTCCAGCACCACCTTGCGGAGCCGGATCGCCACCGGGGTCACCTCGACGCACTCGTCCTCGCGGCAGAACTCCAGGGCCTGCTCCAGGGAGAGCTTGCGCGGCGGGATCAGCTTCTCGGTCTCCTCGCTGGTCGAGGAGCGCATGTTGGTGAGCTTCTTCTCCTTGGTGATGTTGACGTCCATGTCGTCGGAGCGGGAGTTCTCGCCGACCAGCATCCCCTCGTAGACCTCGGTGGAGGGCTCGACGAAAAGGGTGCCGCGCTCCTGGAGGTTGAGCATCGCGAACGCGGTCGCCACCCCGGAGCGGTCGGCGACCAGCGAGCCGGTGTTCCTGGTGCGCAGCTCGCCGAACCACGGCTCGTACGACTCGAAGACGTGGTGCAGGATGCCGGTGCCCCGGGTGTCGGTGAGGAACTCGGTGCGGAAGCCGATCAGCCCCCGGGCCGGTACCAGCCACTCCATCCGGATCCAGCCGGTGCCGTGGTTGACGAGCTGCTCCATCCGGCCCTTCCGGGTGGCCAGCAGCTGGGTGATGGCGCCGAGGTATTCCTCCGGGGCGTCGATGGTGAGCCGCTCGACCGGCTCGCAGATCTTGCCGTCGATCTCCCGGGTCACCACCTGCGGCTTGCCGACGGTCAGCTCGTACGACTCGCGGCGCATCTGCTCGACCAGGATGGCCAGCGCCAGCTCGCCGCGGCCCTGCACCTCCCAGGCGTCCGGCCGGTCGGTGGGGATCACCCGGAGCGAGACGTTGCCGATCAGTTCCCGGTCCAGCCGGTCCTTGACCATCCGGGCGGTGACCTTGGCGCCCTTGACCCGGCCGACCAGCGGCGAGGTGTTGGTGCCGATGGTCATCGAGATCGCCGGCTCGTCGACGGTGATCAGTGGCAGCGGCCGGGGGTCCTCCAGGTCGGCCAGGGTCTCGCCGATCATGATCTCGGGGATGCCGGCGACCGCGATGATGTCGCCCGGCCCGGCCGAGGTGGCCGACTTGCGCTCCAGCCCCTCGGTGATCAGCAGTTCGGAGACCCGGACCCGCTCCACGGTGCCGTTGGTGCGGCACCAGGCCACGGTCTCACCCTTGGTGATGGTGCCCTGGCGGACCCGGCACAGCGCCAGCCGGCCGAGGAACGGCGAGGCGTCCAGGTTGGTGACGTGCGCCTGCAACGGCGCGTTCTCGTCGTAGGCGGGCGGCGGGATGGTCTCCAGCAGGCTGCGGAAGAGCGGCTCCAGCGAGCTGCTGTCGCTCGGCACGGTGCCGTCGGCGGGCTGGGTCAGCGAGGCGATGCCGTCCCGGGCGCAGGCGTAGATGATCGGGAAGTCGATCTGCTCGGCGTCCGCGTCCAGGTCCAGGAAGAGTTCGTACGTGTCGTCGACCACCTCCTTGATCCGGGCGTCCGGCCGGTCCACCTTGTTGATCACGAGGATGATCGGCATCCGGGCCTGGAGCGCCTTGCGGAGCACGAACCGGGTCTGCGGCAGCGGGCCCTCGCTGGCGTCCACCAGCAGCAGCACGCCGTCGACCATGGTCAGCCCGCGTTCCACCTCGCCGCCGAAGTCGGCGTGCCCGGGAGTGTCGATGATGTTGATGGTGACCGGGTCCGAACCGTCCGCCGGCAGATAGCGCACGGCGGTGTTCTTGGCCAGGATGGTGATGCCCTTCTCCCGCTCCAGGTCCATGGAGTCCATCACCCGGTCGGCCGGCTCGGCCCGGGCCGAGAACGCGCCGGACTGCCGCAGCATGGCGTCGACCAGGGTGGTCTTGCCGTGGTCGACGTGGGCGATGATTGCGACATTACGAAGGTCCCCGCGGGTCTGCATGCTCTCCATCCTCCCGCCTGCGCGATCCGGGCCGGCGTCCGGGTTCCCCCTGAGGTAACCCCGCTCTCGGCGGGAATCGCTGTGCCATCACACCACGCGGCTGGCATGCTGGCCGGGGTGTTCGGGGGGTCGCCGTGCAGGATGTGTTGACGGTGGTGCGGGAGTTGCCGCCGGTGCTTGTCTATCTGGCCGCAGCGCTGCTGGTGGCCACCGAGACGGCGGTGATCATCGGGCTGGTGATGCCGGCCGAGGCGACCCTGCTGGCGGTCGGCTTCCTCGCCTACACCGGGATGCTGCGACTCGGGCCCGCGCTGGTGGTGATGATTGTCGCAGCGGTGCTCGGCGACGCGCTGGCGTTCCGCAGCGGCCGGCGGCACGGACCCCGGATGCGGGCCGGCCGGTGGGGGAGCCGGGTCGGCGAGCGGCGCTGGGCGAAGGCCGACGCGATGCTGGTCCGGCTGGGCGGGCGCGGGGTGTTCGCGGCCCGCTGGGTGGCGTTCGCCCGGACCCTGGTGCCCCGGCTGGCCGGCAGCGCCGGGATGCCGTACCGGCGGTTCGCGCCGTGGAACCTCGCCGGGGTGGTGACCTGGGTCGGCGGCTCGGTGCTGGCCGGCTATCTGGCCGGGGAGTCCTACGAGACGGTCTCCCACTATCTCGGCAAGGCGACCGGGGCCGTACTGCTGCTGATCGTCTTCATCGTGGCGATCGTCCTGGTCGGCCGCTGGCTCGGCCGGAATCCCGATCCGGTGCGGTCGCTGCTGTCCCGGGCCGTCGCCCGGCCGCCGCTGCGCTGGCTCGCCCGGCGGTACGGGGTGCTCTTCTTCCTGCTGTCGATGCACATCGGGCCGGGCTGGACGCTGCTGGCGAACCTGGTCGCCGGGCTGGCGCTGCTCTTCGTCTCCGGGCTCGCCCTGGCCTGGCTGCTCGATTTGGTGATCACCCAGAGCGGGCTGTCGGTGGTCGACAGCGCGATCGCGGAGTGGTTCGCGTCCCGGCGTACCGACGGGGTGGCCGAGCTGGCGCACGGGGCGATCGGCGCGCTGCGCGGGCCGGTGCTGATTCTGGTGGTGGCGCTGGTCGCCGCGGTGGTCGGCTGGCGTACCCGGCCGTGGCGGGCCGACCTGCTCAGCGTGCTCGGTACGGTCGGCGCCTTCGTACCGCTGCTGGTGCTGGTCCTGGTGACCGACGTCACCGGGCCGACCAGCGGGGCGCCGGTACGGCTGCTGCCGGCCCAGAACGCGGTGGTCGCGGCCAGCCTCTGCACGCTGGCCTGGTTGCTGGCCCGGCAGAGCCGCTGGCCGATGGCGGTGGCGGCCTGGACGGTGGCGGCGGTCGGGGTGGTGACGGTCGGCGCCGCCCGGCTCTACGTCGGCTGGAGTTCGGCGAGCGAGACCGTCACCTCGATGCTGCTCGGGGTGCTCTGGACGGCGGTCTTCATGGTCGCCTGGGCGACCCGGGACCGGCTGGTACGCGCCGGCCGGACCTCGACCGGGCCGTCGACCGCCAACCGGCCCGAGCCCTCGGCGGACGAGACCCTGCCCTCGCCGGCCGAGGCCCGGCCCTCGGCCGGCGAGGCTCTGCCCTCGGTGGACGAGGCACTGGCGGCCGGGAGTGCGGCCCGGTCGCCGACGGAACGGGGCGGTACGCCGGCCGCCGGAGCCGCCCAGGCCGGCCGGACGGTCGAGGCCCCCTGAGCCGCCGGTGTGCCTGTTATGGTGCGCCGGGAGATTCGGGGGACTCGCATGACGCAGTGGCTACGCAGCACCGGCCTGGTGTCGGGGGCGCTGGTCCTGGCGCTGGGCACCGTGGTCGGCTGCGCCAACGGCGAGCAGGGCGGCGACGGCGGCACCACCACGGTCGCGGCGCAGACCGACCCGACCGCCGCCGCGGAGCCGAGCGCGGCCGGCGAGTCGACGACCGACCCGGAGCCGCCCGCTGTGGTGGGGCTCGGCGCCCGGCCGACCCCGTCGGCGACCCCGCGCCGCACCGCCAGCAAGAAGCCGGGGCCGCGCAAGGTCCCGAAGCCGCCGACCGAGACGAAGCTGCCCCCGCCGCCGCCGAAGCCGGAGACCGGCTGCACCAAGCCGCGCTACGAGGGCAGCCAGGCCAGCCGGGCCCAGGTCAAGCAGGCGCTGACCGAGGCGGCCGGCCGGACCTACTGGCCGAACTCGGCGCCGGGCATCCGGGTGCCGGTGGATCTGGTCAAGGCGACCGCCTGGCAGGAGAGCGGCTGGCAGTCGAACATCATCGCCTGCGACGGCGGGGTGGGGCTGATGCAGGTCATGCCGGACACCGCCGCCTTCGTCAACCAGCGCTTCGACCAGTCGTACGACATCGACGCCTACCGGGACAACGCCACGCTCGGCGCGAACTACCTCGCCTGGCTGATCAAGTACATCGGTGACGCCTTCTTCGAGAGCGACTACGGGGTCTCCGCCGACGACTGCACCACCGCACTCGACTCCTGCCTGCTGAACGCGGTGATCTCGGCGTACAACTTCGGTCCGGGGGCGGTGGTGACCGACGACGGGTTGAAGATCCCCAATCCGCAGTACGTCCGCAACGTCCGGGCACTGATGACGGAGTGTGAATGCCTGGCCTTCTGAGTTCGCGGGCCGGCTGACCGTCCCCACCCGACCTCGGATGGGTTGACCACTGCTTTTGGTCATATTGGCAGCTTGGACGACTGGACTCCGGTCGATGTCGCGGATACGGTCAGTAGTGAACACCTGCCTCCGAGTCAGGAGGAACGACCGATGCGACTGCTCTGGCTAGCCGACGTGCTCCGGTCCGCCGGTCTCACCGTGCACGAGGTCGGCGGCTGGCGAAGTCGAGGGTCCACGTCCTTCGATCCACACGGGATCATGTGCCACGAGACCCGCGGCTCGCTCCGCTCCACCGACGCCGGTGAGATACACGTCCTGCTCAACGGCTCCGCGACGGCGCCGCCACCGATCGCTCAGCTCTACCTCTCCCGCACCGGGCACTGGCACGTGATCGCCTCCGGCCGGTGCAACCACGTCCGGGTCGGTTGGGCCGGGCCGTTCAAGGGGGTCGGCAACTCCGGCCTGGTCGGGATCGAGGCGCAGCACGCCCTCGGCGAGCCGTGGACCGAGCGGCAGTACGAGTCCTATGTGCGGGGTGTCCGGGCGCTGCGGGACCGTACCGGTTGGGGGATCGCCGGCCACAAGGAGCACCAGCCGGCCGGCTACGGACACCCGAGCGTCAAGACGGACCCGAGCTTCAACATGAACCAGTTCCGGCGCGACGTCGCGGCGGCATCGTCCGGAGGGGAGAACATCATGCCCGCACTGTCCGATCAGGAGCAGGAACAGCTGCTCAAGTACGCCAAGGACGTCAACTACATCCTCTGGCAGGGTGCGCAGAAGCCGGACGGCAGCGGCCGTACCGACATCCGGCAGCACTTCTACAACATCGAGGGGATGCTGACCGAGGTCAAGGCGAACCAGATGACCATGCTCGGCAAGGACTGGGTCAACGAGCAGGAGATCATCGACGGCGTGCTCAGTGGGCTCGGCTCGAAAGACCTCGACGACGCGGCGACCGCGCTGCGCGCGGCGTTCGGCGACCGGATCGCGGAGCTGGCCGCCAAACTCGCCGCGCCCTGAGCGTCCCGCCGCGCCGTCGCGGCCCCGCCAGCCGGGTCGCGCCCTCGGCAGGGTGGTGCCGGTCACGGCCCCGCCAGCCGGGTCGCGCCCTCGGCCGGGTGGCCCGGCGTCCGGTCAGCCGGGCGTGCGGCGGCGCAGCCAGGCGTCCTCGGCGAGGTAGTCGAAGTAGTCGGTCCGGTAGTTCTGCGCGAGATCCGGGAAGACGGTCCGCCAGTCCCGGCCGTGCGCCGCGTCCACCAGCCACCGCACGGTCGCCGGCAGCGAGTCGAGGTAGCTGGTCACCGGCCGGTAGCCGAGCTGACGTTCCGCCACACTCATGTCCAGCACCACCGGGTACGGCGTCGACCACGGCGTCTCACCGACCGGTGGTGCCGGCGACGGACCCTCGATCAGCACGTCCTCCGCGTCGTGGCCCAGCACCGCGTGCACGGCGGCACCGATCTCACGTACGGTCGGCGGCTCCGGGTCACCGGCGTTGAGCACCCGGGCTCCGGGCTCGGCGGCGGAGAGCCGGATCAGCTCGGCGAGGTTGGCGGTGCAGATCGGGTGGAAGCGGCTCTCCCCGGCGTACGCCAGCACCCGTACCGGCCGGTTGTCCAGGGCGCGCTTGACGAAATGCCACTCGCGCGGGTGCACGGTGTGCGGCCCGTGGATCGCACCGGCCCGCAGCAGGGTGGTCGGCAGGACCGCTCCGGCGGCGAGCAGTTCGCGCTCCATCGCCGCCTTCCCGGCCGCGTAGGTCTGCGCGCTCGCCGTCGCGTCCGGGTCCAGGGGTGCGACGGTCGGCTGGGTCTCGGCGATCGGCACTGGGAACCGGACTCCCTCGGTGCCGAACCCCCGGCCCGCGTCGTCCAGGTAGACCCCGGCGGTGGAGACGACGACGGCCGAGCCGATCCGGTCGGCGAGCCGGAGCAGTTGGCGGGCGTGCCGGGCGTCGTACGCGACGGTGTCGACCAGCACGTCGCAGCCGTCACCGACCGCGGCGGCCAGCCCGGCGTCGTCCTCGCGGTCCAGTGGGACCAGTTCGACGTTCCAGTCCAGGGGCCAGGGCGCACCGGCCCGCAGGCCCCGGGCGGCGGCCCGGACGTGCCAGCCGTCGGCGACCAGGGCCCGGACCGCGGCCCGACCGACCTGCCCGGTGGCACCGACGACCAGGGCGAGCTTCTCCATACCGTCACGCTAGATCCGCGTCGCCGAGGTTGCGAGCGCTTCCGCTGTCAGCCGAACCTGCCGCCCGTCGATCTCCGTCAACCGGCCGGGGCGGGTCGGGTCAGCGGGTGACCAGGGTCATCTCCACCGAATAGCGGGCCGCCAGATAGGCGTGCGCGCCGTACTCGACGGCGCGGCCGGCGGAGTCGTAGGTGGTGCGCCGGATGGTCAGCACCGTGCTGCCCCGGGCAACCCCGAGCAGCCGGGCCTCGCCGGCCAGCGCGGGCCGGGCCGACACCTGCTGGTTGGCCAGTTGCAGTGTCACGCCCTGGCGGCGGAGCAACTGGTAGAGGCCGTGCTCGCCGAGCCCGGCCCGATCCACGCTGACCAGTGCCGGCGGCAGGTAGTTGCGCATCACCGCGAGCGGTTGGCCGTCGGCCGAGCGGAGCCGTTCCACGGCGATCACCTCGGCGCCCTCGGGCACGTCGAGCGCCGCCGCCTCGTCGGGGCCGGCCGGCACCCGGTCGAGCCGGAGCACCTCGGTCGAGGGGCGGCGGCCGGCGCTGGCGAGGTCGTCGAAGAGGCTGGTCAGGGCGAGTGGCCGGCGCACCGGCCGGGCCATCACCACCGTGCCGAGGCCGCGTCGGCGGACCAGCAGCCCCTGCCGGACCAGGGTCTCGATCGCCTTGCGCAGCGTCGGCCGGCTGACCGCGAGCTGGTCGGCGAGTTCGATCTCGTTGTCGAGCCGGCCGCCCGGTGGCAGCGTGCCGGCGGTGATCGCCTGCTCCAGTTGCTGGGCGATCTGGAAATAGAGCGGCATCGGGCTGTCCCGGTCGATGACGACACCGTCCAGGGAGACCTTCGCACCGCGCTCACCGGCGAGGACCACGACCGTCATCGTACGGCATCGTGCTGAGGTGAGGTTGTCACTATGTATTGACAAAGGTCGACTTCGGCGGGGAAGGTGGAGAGATGTCCGACCGGTACGACCAACTCCGGGAGGTCCGTGCCCGCCAGCCGGAGGCGATCCGGGCGGCGGCGGCCCGGCGGCGACGTCGCCCCCTGCTGGGCGAGACCGGCCGGCTGCTGTTGATCGCCGCCGACCACCCGGCCCGGGGCGTGCTCGGGGTCGGGCAGGCGACCGGGGTGATGGCCGACCGCTACCGGCTGCTCGACCGGCTCTGCACCGCCCTGGCCCGGCCCGGCGTCGACGGCGTGCTCGGCACCCCGGACATCCTGGAGGACCTGCTGCTGCTCGACTGCCTGGACGACAGGGTGGTGGTCGGTTCGATGAACCGGGGCGGGCTGCACGGCGCGGTCTTCGAGGCCGACGACCGGTTCACCGCCTACGACGCGCCGACGATCGCCGAGATGGGTTTCGACGGCGGCAAGATGCTCTGCCGGGTGGACCTGGCCGATCCGGCCACCGCCGGGACGTTGGCGGCCTGCGGCCGGGCGGTGGGGGAGTTGGCCCGCTACCGGCTGATGGCGCTGGTCGAGCCCTTCCTGGCCAGCCGGACGGGTGGGCGGCTGCGCAACGACCTCGACGTCGAGGCGGTCGTCCGGTCGGTGGCGATCGCCTCCGGCCTCGCCCCGACCTCGGCGTACACCTGGCTGAAGCTGCCGGTGGTCACCGGGATGGCCCGGGTGATGACCGCGACGACGCTGCCGACGCTGCTGCTCGGCGGGGATCCGGCCGACGACCCGGCGCGGACCTTCGCGGCCTGGGCCGAGGCGCTGGCCCTGCCCGGCGTACGCGGCCTGGTGGTCGGCCGGAGCCTGCTCTTCCCGCCCGACGACGACGTGGCCGGCGCGGTCGACCGGGCCGCCGCGCTGGTGCACGGGACGGGATCCTGATGTCCGGTCCCGCGTCGGGTCGCCGGCACTGGCCGGCCGGGAGCGCCGCCGCCGGCCCGTGGTCGGTGTCGCTGGACCCGGAGCGGGCCGGCTGGGCCCACACCGGGCTGCGGGTGGTCGCGCTGCCGCCGGGCGGGCGGATCGGCTTCGACACCGGGCCGGACGAGGTGATCGTGCTGCCGCTGGCCGGCTCGGCGGTGCTGCGCTGCGCCGACGCGTCCGATGTGGACCGGACGATGGAGCTGGTCGGCCGCTCCGGCGTCTTCGCCGGGACCACCGACTTCGGCTACCTGCCGCCCGGGACCCGGGCCGAGCTGTCCAGCCCCGGCGGCGGCCGGTACGCGCTGCCGTCGGCCCGGGCCCGGCGCCGGTTCCCGGCCCGCTATGCACCGGCCGACGGGGTACGGGTCGAACTGCGCGGCGCCGGCACGTGCAGCCGCCAGGTGCACAACTTCGCCACCCCGGAGACCTTCCGGACCGACCGGTTGATCGCCTGCGAGGTGCTGACCCCGGACGGCAACTGGTCGTCGTACCCGCCGCACAAGCACGACGAGGAGCGGGCCGGGGCGGAGGCGGTGCTGGAGGAAATCTACTACTTCGAGGTCGGCGCCGGCCCGACCGGTACCCCCGGCCACGGCTACCAGCGGGTCTACGGCACGGCGGCCCGGCCGATCGAGGTACTGGCCGAGGTCCGCTCCGGCGACACGGTGCTGGTCCCGTACGGCTGGCACGGCCCGTCGATCGCCGCACCGGGCCACCCGCTCTACTACCTGAACGCGATGGCCGGGCCGGCCGAGGAACGGGCCTGGTTGATCACCGACGATCCGGCGCACGCCTGGGTGCGCGCCTCCTGGGCCGGCCAGCCGGTGGACCCGAGGCTCCCGTTCGGCCGCGACCTCCGGCCGCCCCCTGCCGACCTGCGCTGACCGCCGGCGGCGCACCCACCGACCGGAGGCTCCGATGACGACGACGACCAGACTCACCGTCGGGCAGGCGCTGCTCCGGTTCCTCGCCGCGCAGTGGACGGAACGCGACGGCGTACGGCACCGGCTCTTCGCCGGCTGTTTCGGCATCTTCGGGCACGGCAACGTCGCCGGGCTCGGTCAGGCACTCGCCGAGCACGAGATCGCCGGTGCCCCCGGGCTGCGCTACCTGCCGGCCCGCAACGAGCAGGCGATGGTGCACGCCGCGGTCGGCTACGCCCGGATGCGCAACCGGCTGAGCACCTGGGCCTGCACCAGTTCGATCGGCCCGGGTGCCACCAACATGGTCACCGGGGCGGCGCTGGCCACCATCAACCGGCTGCCGGTACTGCTGCTGCCCGGCGACGCCTTCGCCACCCGGGTGGCGACGCCGGTGCTCCAGGAGCTGGAGGATCCGCGCGCGTCCGACGTCTCGGTCAACGACTGCTTCCGGCCGGTCTCCCGGTTCTTCGACCGGATCCACCGGCCCGAGCAGTTGCCCGGGGCCCTGCTCGGTGCGGTGCGGGTGCTCACCGATCCGGCCGAGACCGGGGCGGTGACCCTGGCGCTGCCGCAGGACGTGCAGGCCGAGGCGTACGACTGGCCGGTCGAACTCTTCGCCGAGCGGACCTGGCACGTACCCCGGCCGGTGCCGGAGCCGGCGGCGCTGGCCCGGGCGGCGGAGCTGCTGCGGACGGCCCGCCGCCCGCTGCTGGTGGCCGGCGGCGGTGTGCTCTACGCCGAGGCGACCGCCGCGCTGCGCGAGTTCGCCGAGGTGACCGGCGTGCCGGTGGCGGTGACCCAGGCCGGCAAGGGTGCGCTGCCGTCGGACCATCCGCTGGCGGTCGGCGCGCTCGGGGTGACCGGCGGGCACGCCGCCAACGAGTTGGCCGCCGACGCCGACGTGGTGCTCGGGGTCGGCACCCGGTACACCGACTTCACCACCGCCTCCCGGACGCTCTTCGCCGATCCGGGGGTGCGGTTCGTCAACCTGAACGTGGCCGCCTTCGACGCGGCGAAGCTCTCGGCGGTGCCGGTGCGGGCCGACGCCCGGGCCGGGCTGGAGGCGCTGACCGGGGCGCTGCACGGCTGGTCCGCCCCGGCCGGGCACCGGCGGCGGGCCGAGCGGCTCGCCGCCGGCTGGGCGGCGACGGTCCGGGCGGTCTACGCGCGTCGGCACACGCCGCTGCCGGCCCAGACCGAGGTGCTGGGGGTACTCGACGAGGTGGTCGGCCCCCGGGACGTGCTGGTCTGCGCGGCCGGCTCGCTGCCCGGGGAACTGCACCGGCTCTGGCGGGTACGCGACCCGCTCGGCTACCACGTGGAGTACGGCTACTCCTGCATGGGCTACGAGATCGCCGGCGGTCTCGGGGTGAAGCTGGCCGCGCCGGACCGGGAGGTCTTCGTCCTGGTGGGGGACGGCTCCTACCTGATGATGGCCCAGGAGCTGGTGACCTCGGTAGCCGAGGGGGTCAAGCTGATCGTGGTCCTGGTGCAGAACCACGGGTACGCCTCGATCGGCGCGCTCTCCGAGTCGGTCGGCGGGCAGCGGTTCGGCACCTCCCACCGCTACCGCGACCCGGAGACCGGGCGGCTGGCCGGGCCGGTGCTGCCGGTGGATCTGGCCGCGAACGCGGCGAGCCTGGGTGCCGAGGTGTTCCGGGCGCGGGGTGTCGACGAGTTGCGGGTGGCGCTGGGCAGGGCGCGGGAGTCCGGGCGTACCGCGGTGGTGCACGTCGAGACCGATCCGCTGGCGCCGGGGCCGGCCGGCGGTGCCTGGTGGGACGTGCCGGTGGCCGAGGTGTCGGCGCTGGAGAGCGCGGTCGAGGCGCGGGTGGCGTACGAGCGGGGCAGAGCCGCCCGGCGCAGCTATCTGCAACCGTAGTTGTGCAATAGCTCTTGCGCAATTGCTCTTGCCTGTGTCAGCGTGGGTACATGAAGAGAGAGGTCCGCCAGGTCACCGACTCCCGGGTGCTGGCCGCGATGTCCCACCCACTGCGCCGCCGGCTGATGGACGTGCTCAAGGTCTACGGCCCGGCCACCGTCAGCGCGCTGGCCGAGCGCACCGGGCAGGCGGTGGCGAACGTCAGCCACCACCTGAAGGTGCTCGCCGCCGCCGACCTGGTCCAGGAGGCCCCCGAACTGGCCCGGGACCGCCGGGAGCGGTGGTGGCGGCTGGTCTCGGCCGGGCTGCGCTGGTCCAGCGCCGACTTCGCCGACGACCCGTCCCGGGAGGCGGTGCAGCAGGCCGCCGTCTCACTCAACCTCGACCGCCAGGTCGGGCTGGTCCGGGACTGGCACGCCACCGGTCCCGACGAGCGGGCCGCCTGGGGTGAGGCGCCCTTCTCCACCGACCGCTGGCTGCGGTTCACCCCGGCCGAACTGGCCGAGTTCGAGGCCGAACTGCTCGCCCTGCTCGCCCGGTGGGGCGACCGCGAGCTGCCCGAGGACGGGCAGCGCCGCGAGCCGGTCTTCTTCTTCGCCTACGGCATCCCGGCCCAGCCCTGAACCGGCCGGCGAGCGAGCGAGACGAGGAGAAGAGATGAGCCTGCTCCGGCATCGGGACTTCCGGCTGCTCTGGATCGGCCAGGCCGGCAGCACCTTCGGCGCCAGCGTCACCAGCGTGGCGCTGCCGCTGGTCGCGATCGCCACCCTCGACGCCAGCACCTTCCAGGTGGCGCTGCTGACCGCCGCCGCGTGGCTGCCCTGGCTGCTGGTCGGGCTGCCGGCCGGCGCCCTGGTGGACCGGCTGCGCTGCCGGCCGGTGATGGTGACCTGCGACCTGGTCGCCGCGCTGCTCTTCGCCAGCGTGCCGGTCGCCGGCTGGCTCGGGGCACTCAGCATCGGGCACCTGCTGGCCGTCGCGCTGGCCGGCGGCACGGTGAGCGTCTTCTTCAAGACCGCGTACCAGGTCTACCTGCCCACCCTGCTCGACCGGGCCGACCTGGCCGAGGGGAACGCGAAGCTCCAGGGCACCGAGGCGGTCGCCCAGGTGGCCGGTCCGGGCGCCGCCGGCCTGCTGGCCAGCCTGGTCGGCGCGGCCACCGCGCTGCTGGCGGACGTGCTCGGCTTCCTCTGCTCGGCCGCCTGCCTGCTGTCGATCCGCAGCAGGGAGCCACGCCGGGCCGCCGATCCGGCGGCGGGTCTCGGCCGGCAGATCGCCGAGGGGGTACGCTTCACCGCCCGCGATCCCTACCTGCGGGTACTCACCGTCTGGGGTGGGGTCAGCAACCTCGGCCTGATCGGCTACCAGGCGATCCTGGTCGTCTTCCTGGTCCGCGAGGTCGGGCTCGGCCCGGGTGCCGTCGGCGGCCTGGTCGCCGTGATGAGCCTCGGCGGGGTCATCGGCGCCGCGATCGCCACCACGCTCTCCCGGCGACTTGGCAGTGCCCGCGCGCTGCTGCTCTGCGCCCTCGGCGCCGAACCCTTCGGACTGCTGATCCCGATGACCGCACCCGATGCCCGGCTCGCCCTGCCGGTGCTCGCCGGAGTGGTGATCGGCGCCGGAGTGGTCGCCGGCAACGTGATCAAGGCCGGCTTCCGCCAGGCGTACGTGCCACACCGGCTGCTCGGCCGGGTCAGCGTGACCATGCAGGTGGTCAACCTCGGCACCATCCCGCTCGGTGCCGTACTCGGCGGTGCCCTCGGTACGGCACTCGGGCTCCGCCCGGCGATGTGGGTGATCACCACCGGGCTGGCGCTGAGCGGGCTGATCCTGCTGGTCGGCCCGCTGCGCAAGCGCCGCGACCTGCCCGAACCGGAGCACGACGCCGAACCGCCGGAGCCCGACGCGGAACTCCCCGCGCCGGCCCGGTCAGTGCGTCGCGAACTGCTCAGCGCGGCTGAACGTTAGCCGCCTGCGGGCCCTTGTCGCCCTGGGTGACGTCGAACTCGACCTTCTGCCCCTCGTTGAGCTCGCGGTAGCCGGACGTCGCGATCGCGGAGTAGTGGACGAAGACGTCCGGCCCCCCGCCGTCCTGCTCGATGAAGCCGAAGCCCTTTTCCGAGTTGAACCACTTGACGGTTCCGCTTGCCATGGGTGTCTCCTTTGCGGCGCGCCCGGTGCGTGGCGTGCCTCGTACGCCACCGACAGTAGCCTCCCCGGGTCGCCGGTGCGGGCGGAAGTCGGGAGTCGTACAAACCTCCGGCCTACGCCGGACGGCGGAGTCACCCCTAGGCGGAGTCAGGGTTGCCCACGCCGCTTACCAGGGCTCGACCCGGATGTCCAGGTGGCGTTCCGCCCGTAACGTTCCTGACGTGGCGGACTGGCTGGTTCAGGTGGGGGAACTGCCGTCGGGAGTCTTTCTGGCGGTGCTCGGCGGTGTCATGATGCTGGACGCGATTCCGCTGCTCGGCGTACTCGTACCGGGCGACGTCGCGGTACTGGCCGCGGTGGGGGTCGGCCGGCCGGCGAGTCTGGGGGCGTTCCTGGCGGTGATCGGCGGCTGCCTCGGCGGCTGGTCGCTGACCTTCTTCGCCGGTCGGCGGTTCGGTGCCCGGCTGCGGCGCAGCCGTACCGGGGCGTGGATCGGGGAGGCGCGCTGGTCGGCCGCCGAGCGGATCCTCGGCAGTGGCGGGGGCCGGATGGTGATGGTCGCGCCCTTCCTGCCGGTGCTGAACGCGCTGCTGCCGCTCGCCGCGGGCGGGCTGCGGATGTCGTACCGGAGGTTCCTGGGTTTCGCGGCCGTCGGCGCGGTGCTCTGGGCCGGGCTCTACATGGTGCTCGGGATCCTGGCCCGGTCGGTCGGCGGGCTGCTGCCCGGCGAGTCGTTCGCGCTGCTCGGCACGGTGGGCTTCGGGATGGTCTTCGGCGGCCTCGTCCTGCTGGGCGTACGCCGCCGGCTCGCGGCGACGGTCCAGGGCTGACGGCGGCTGTCGGTGGTCGGGGGGTGATGGGTGGCGTCGGCCGGCTGGGGCCGCCGGCCGGTGCCACCCGGGGGGACGCGGAACGCGGTCACGGGGTGCCGGGACGGGTCGGGGCAACGGCCGGTCGGGGGACGTGGTCGCGCAGCCGCTGCGGACCGGCGGCCGGTCAGGGGGTGACCGGCCGCCGGTGCCGGGCGATGTCGCCGGGCGGGGCGGGTCGCTGCCTGACCGGCATACCGGGCTGCCATGGTGTGACTGGCATACTGGGCCGCCATGGTGTTGTCGCGGCGCTGGGCCGGTTTCCTGATCCTGGTCGGCGTGTGGACCTGGGTGATCTGGCCCCGGTTCGCCGTCGCGATCTGGAACGACGCCCGGGCCTGGTCGACCGGGGAGATCGGGCAGGGCAGCCCGACCGGTTTCCTCTGGGTGCACGCGCTGCTGATCGGGGCGTCCCTGGCGATCGGCAGCACGGTCGGCATCCTCGGCGTACGCGGCTGGCGGGCCGGGCGGCCTCCGCGATCCGCGAGCCCGCCTCGTTCCTGAGCTGGGCGCGGCGTGGTTCGGCGCCGGCCGGCGTACCCCCGTCACCACCACCGCCGGCCGGCGAGTCATGGGCCCCGGTGTCGAACCGGGCACACCGCCATCATGAGTGGCGGCCGAGCAGCCAACGCCCGCGCCCATGGCATCCACAGTGGAGGGCATCGAGACCTCGTCGGGAGTCGAACCCGCAGCACCCGCTTTGCAGGCGGGGCGCCCCACCGGGGACGAAACGAGGCCGGGCTGTGCCCGAGGATCGGGCCCGACGTGCGGGTGGGAGGACTCGAACCCCCTCAGCGCGAAGCACCTGTTCTACAGACAGGCCCGACTCTCCAGCGTCGGCGCACCCGCATGGGTGACTGGCGGGACTCGAACCCAGCGACCTCCGGATCCACAGTCCGGCGCTCTTCCGGCTGAGCTACAGTCACCATCGCGGCCGTTCGGCCGGTACCCGGACCTGGGATCGAACCAGGGACCTCCTCGGTGTGGACGAGGCGCTGCCACCACTGAGCTGTCCGGGCGTCGCTCCCCGGGCGGGGAGACAGGTAGCGCCGACGGGATTCGAACCCGCGAAATCCAGGGTGAAAGCCTGGCGACTCTTGCCACTCGTCCACGGCGCCATGTGAGTGTTCCGGGCTGGACTCGAACCAGCGACCCTCGCGATGTCGACGCGATGCTCTCCCGACTGAGCTACCGGAACGGGGGCGGGACCGGGAGTCGAACCCGGAGCCTGCGGCTTATGAGACCGCCGCGCTACCACTGCGCCATCGGAGCAGTACGCCGCCAGGGACTTGAACCCTGAACCCACGCATTAAGAGTGCGTTGCTCTGACCAGTTGAGCTAGCGGCGCAGGCTGTGCTTGACCAGCCAAAGTTAGGGGCCGTTTGGCGCTTCGGTGAGATTGATGGACCCCTTGATCAGCGAGTGATTTGAGGCTCCCATGGACTATTGGATCTGATAGATTGTATCCATGCTATCCGACGTGGATACTCGCCTGGACTGCCGGCATTTTGGACGGCGACGGAACCATTACATTGAGCGTCAACGGTAGCAATGGTTCAGGCTTCAGGAGGCCAGTCATTTGCGTTGACAACACCGACCAAGAGATACTTGAAGAGTTGCGGCGCCTTCACGGGGGTGGTCTCGTCGCCAAGCAAAGGTACCGTGAGCACCATAGACAAGCCTGGTCATGGCGACTATATGGAGCCGGCAATATCGTCGAACTTCTGCGTCAGATCCTTCCCTACATGCGGTGTCAAGTCAAGGTAGAGCGCGCGCGCATGTTGGTTGAGGAGTACAAGGCGATAACGCGGAGAAACGGTCGCTACACCTCGCAGGCGCGCGCAGCTAAGATCGATTTTGAAACTCGTTTCATGGCGATAGGCTCCGGGCGCGGAAAACAATGTCGTCCGGTTGTGTCTTGAATGAGGCCTTATCTACTGTGGCCTCAAGACCGGTCACCCGCCACCGGGCGGCGCCTTCCGAGAGTTTGGCGGACCCCCGGGGTATGCCCGACCCCGGGGGCCCTGAAGTTCCACCCGTTCGCACGCCAGCGGCGTTTAAGCTCCACGATCAGTCTGCAGTCGACGTGCTTTGCCATTAAGCGACCGCCGCAGGGAGAGCGGCAGACTGGACTCGAACCAGCATCTCGTCGAGATCGTCGTGGTCGGTAGATCTGGCGATCGGTGGGGGTGCTGAGTCTGGAGCGATAGTCTCAGCCTGCTCGGTGCCGGTCTGCCTCTGCCGGTTGGGCTACCTCGGCCCGGAGTGCCGAGGGGAGGACTCGAACCTCCACTGGAACCGTCACCTCTGATGAGTCTGACAAATCAGCCTCAGTCTCGGCGCACTGGTGCGCCACCCCCCGCTCCACGGGGGTGCCTGGGAGACTACCCGAACAGGTAGCCGAACACCTCGTCGCCGACCGTGCGGTCCTCGACCGTGGTGCTGTTCGCCTCCTCGCGGGCCACCTTCACCGCCTCCAGCAGCTTGTCGACCCGGCCGCGCAGCACCTTGACCCGCTCCGCCGGCAGGGCGCCGGAGAGCTTCACCGTGGTCCAGGTGCCCACCGGTACGTCCTCGGTGTAGACCTCGACCTGCGCCGGGTGCTTCTCGGTCGCCTCCGCCTTGACGTGGTTGCGGTGCACCTTGCGCATCTTCTGCGTCTGGCTCGGCGTACTCGCGTAGCAGCCGCGGTCGGGATCGAACTCCCACCGCTCCGCCGCGTCCAGGGTGGCCAGCCCGTCGACGAAGGTACGCAGGTCGACGAGCTGCTTCTCCAGGAAGAGCAGGTAGGTGACCGGTGCCTGCCGGACCAGGGTCCGCCCGTCGACCACCACGTCGGCCTTGGCGGTGGCGTTGCCGGTGTCCTGGAGGAACTGGAGGTCGAAGAGCCGCCCCATGGTGCCGGCCACCTCGTCGAGGACCTCCTGGACGGTGTACTGCACCCGGGTCGACTCCGGCGGCAACTGCTCCCGGATGTCGTCGGCGAACGGCTGGTAGGTGCGGGAGATGCCGGAGAGCGGCGGCGCCTTCTGGGTACGCCGGTGCGCGTCGGTGAGTTCCCGCTTGGCCTGGGGCTTGAAGCCCTGCACCAGAGCGTTGATCTTGTGCAGTTCGGTGGGATTCGGCACCATGATCCTTCCGGTCTCGTCGGGCAGACGATAGTCGTCGTCGCCACGTACGGCGACCCTGTCGAAGTCGGGACGGCCGGATTCGAACCGACGACCTCCGCACCCCCAGTGCGGCGCGCTGCCAAGCTGCGCCACGTCCCGATGTCGTACCCCTGGAACGGTTCGAACGTTCGACCTCCCGGTTCGTAGCCGGGCGCTCTGTCCACTGAGCTACAGGGGCATGAAGCGGAAGGAGAGGGATTCGAACCCCCGCCGGCGGTGCGCCGGTCCGCCTTAGCGGGGCGGTGCCATCGACCTCTCGGCCATCCTTCCGAACCGCGCCGACGGCGCGTACGTACCCGGAGCAGGAGTCGAACCTGCAACACACCGGTTCTGAGCCGGCGGCCTCTTCCGTTGGGCTACCCGGGCCTGCGTGGAGTGACGCGGGATCGAACCGCGCACGCGAAGCTTGCAAGGCAACGCTGTGCACCAGCACCCACCCCGAAGTGCCCTCGGCGCGACTCGAACGCGCACGATGACCAGGCTCTCGACCTGGCGCCTCTACCAATTGGGCCACGAGGGCATCGCGCTCCCGGAGGAAGATCGCATTTTTTTTTATCTCCGCAATCAGTCTCCCGGTGCGAACCAGAGATCGTACGCCATCAGCGATATTGAATTCCTTCACCTCATCGTCGCGGTGATCGAATTCCATCGCGAAAACGGGTATCTGCCCCCGCAGTCGGTGCAGGGCTCGTCTTTGAACGACCTCAATAGAGTAACTAGCTTGCGTCGTCGTCGATCATTGCGGTCAAGCTTGATTGAGCGGTAGCTGCCGCCCCCACCGGCTAGGCCTAGGATCTTCGTCACCTGCTCCCAGGAGGTGACGGCAGCGACTGCGGCCGTAGATCCTCATCGCTCCACTTGCGGGGCTTGCCAGCCATTTCAACTCGCTCCCAGGTTAGGACTCGAACCTAAACAATGCGCTCCAGAGACGCATGTCCTACCTATTAGACGACCTGGGACTGACAGCCGGCGGGGGGAGAGTCCGCCGGCCGCCGTCAGCGCCGGGTCAGCGCGGCCCAACCGGGGACCGTCGCCGCCGACCGCAGCACCATGCCCGCCTCGGCGGGGGTGCGGTCTGCCTTGCGCTGGTTGCAGCCGTCGCAGCACGCGACGGTGTTGGTCCAGGTGTTCCGGCCACCACGGGAGCGGGGCAGGATGTGGTCGACGGTGCTCGCCGGAGCGCCGCAGTAGCCGCACCGGCGCCCGTCCCGGGCCAGCACACCCGGCCGGGACCAGGCCGGTCCCGAACTGAAGCGCCACCTGGTGACGACGTACCGGACGAGCCGGACCACCGTCGGGACCGGGTAGACCCCGATCAGCCGGTCGGGTACGGCCTCGTGCACCTCGGCGACCCGCCGGACCAGCATTCGTACGGCGTGCCGGAGACTGACCCGGTGGAGCGGGCCGAGGTCGGCATTGATGACCAGGACGTCCACCGGATTCCTCCCTGTCTCTCGTCGATGTCGTGAAAAGTCTCTCGTCGTTGTCACGGAACTCGTGACGAACGTTCGGAGCGGCTACCGGGATTTGAACCCGGGACCTCCACCATGGCAAGGTGGCGCGCTGCCAACTGCGCTACAGCCGCGTGCGAAGATGCTCCGGGTGCGATTCGAACGCACACTGTGCGCGGTTTGAGCGCGCTGCCTCCTGCCGTTGGGCTACCGGAGCGGGCGGTCGGGGTCATGAGCATTCCCCGACGGATGGTGTCGTGCGTAGACCGTGCCGGAATCGAACCGGCCTTCTCCAGATTGAGAGTCTGGCGAGATAACCACTACTCCAACGGTCCGGGTGGGGCGCGCTCGCCCCGAGGTGCACGCAAACTCGTCCGGGACCCGAGAATCGAACTCGGTTTCTCCTGTACCCAAAACAGGCGGGTCAGCCGTCTCCCTCGCCCCGGATCCGCCCGGCCGACGCGTTGCTACGGCGCCGGCCGGGCCCTATCTATGCCATCCACTGTGGAGTTTTCAACGTGGTACCGGTCCCGCCGGCCGAGGTCGGGGGAGAAGCAGGGGTGACAGGACTCGAACCTGCAACCTTCGGATTTGGAGGCCGCTGCGCTGCCAGTTGCGCCACACCCCTGTGTGGTGGAACCCGTGGGGTAAAAGAAACGCCGCCCGGTCCCGGGTCTGGGAGGGCGGCGTGAACGCGAGTGGAGTCGCGTTACGTCCGCCAGCCGCCCAGCTCGGCACATTCGCCGGCGCTCAGGTGGACGGGGCGCCCGAGCATGGCGTGACTCGACGAGGCGTACGGCAGTTGCCGCCACGCTCGCGTTGAGGTCTGCCACAACATCGGATGCTCCCTGTCGTTTCGTTGTCGGTTTGTCGACCGCTGTGTCAACTACGGTAGGGGCCGCTCCCGTGCGGAGCAACATCTTTTTCGGCTTCTCCCGCGTACCGTCGATTCGGCGGGCTGGAATAGCTGCTAGATGGCGTTGCCGGCACCGGTCGACAACGGTGCCGGCACGACCCACTCCGGACTCAACGGACCCGTTCGACCAGCCGGGTCACCGCGGCGGCGACCGCCTCGGGGGCCTGCGCCTGCGGGAAGTGGCCCACGCCGGGGAGCATCACCACCTCGGCCCCGAGCTGTTCGCCGATCCACCGGGCCTCGGCCGCCGGGTCCTTCCAGTCCACGTCGGCGGCGCCCATCAGGACGACGGCCGGGGCGGACACCTCAGGCAGCCGCTGCCGCGCCGGCTCGTGCGAGGTGCGGGTGGTCCGCACGAAGGCCCGCCAGTGTCCGGGGCGGCGCAGGTTCTCCCGGACCCGGGCGAGGTGCTCCCGGTACCCCTCGGGCTTGGTGCCGGGCACCCACTTGGGGTAGTAGCCGAGGAAGGCCGCCGGGCCCCAGGGCCGGACGAGCATGATCCGGAAGAGCAGGTTCAGCACGGCGGCGCCGGCGGGTTGCCGGACGAAGGGCCCGAGCAGGGCGAGTCCGCGTACCTTCTCCGGGGCGTCGGCGGCGGCGATCACGGCGGCTCCGGCGCCCATCGAGTTGCCGACCAGGTAGCCGGACCCGCCGAGTTCGTCGAGGAGCGCGAGCAGGTCGCTGGCGAGGGCGACGTCGTCGTACCGGGAGAAGCTGGCGTCGCTGTCGCCGTGCCCCCGGATGTCCAGCACGGCCACCCGGTAGCCCGCCTCGACCAGCCTCGGCGCGAGCAGCCGGTACGACTGGCGCAGCTCGCCCATCCCCGGCGAGCAGATCACCAGTGGGCCGTCGCCGTCCCAGAGTTCGTAGCCGAGGCGCCCCTCGGGGCGGCGGAGGTAGTGGATCTGTGTCATAGCCTAAAAGCTACACCCATTAGCCAACCGCGCCAAGGGTGGACCCGTCCCCGGGCGGACCGGTTCACCGCCCCGGCCGCGCCCTCCCGGTGGCGACGGCCCTTCGGCACGCCGCCCCGAAGACCGGGCCCCGAGGTGTACCACCAGGTCAGGCGGGGCGGAAGCGCCGTTTCGTCCCGGCCCGGCGATGGCTGGTGGCACCATGAGAGAGCAGTTGGTCTTTGCCGAGTCGCCTGAACCCTCGGGACCAACCCCGGCCGGGGTCGGCCCGTGCGGGCGGCGGTGCGGCACCCCTGAACACGCCTGTGGCGGTCATCTTCGCGACGGGAAGGGTGCCGTTGCCGCGAGGCCCAACCCTGGCGGCTCGCAACGCGCGCGTCGGTCGCGCGGGTCCGGTCCGACAGCCGTACGGGAGGAAAAGCCATGGCAGACACCCGGGCCAGCACGAGTACCAGCGGCGACGGAGCCACCACACCCGAGCTGGTGCAGCGGGCTGCCGAGCAGATCTCCGGACTGCTCCGCGAGGAATTCGCCCTGGCCCAGCTGGAGATGTCGGAGAAGGGCAAGCGAGCGGGACTCGGCGCCGGACTGTTCGGTGGCGGCGGCGCTCTGGCCCTCTACGCCGGTGCCGCGCTGGTCGCCGCCGCCGTGGTGGCGTTGAGCTACGTCATCCCGGCAGCGCTGGCCGCACTCGTCGTCGGCGTCGTCCTGGCCGCTGTCGCGGGACTGCTCGCGCGGTCCGGCCGCAAACAGGTCCGCCGTGCGACGCCGGCGATGCCGAAATCGACGGTGGGAAGCCTGCGCGCCGATGCCGAAACGGTACGGAACGCGGCGAAGGATCGGGGACGGTCATGACGATGGGTGACGGCGCCGGGGACGTGGACCGGACCCGTGCGGAGATCGACAGACGGCGTGCCGAACTCGGCGAAACGGTCCAGGCGTTGGCGGCCAAGACGGACGTACGGGCCCGGGGCAGCCAGAAGGCCGAAGAGACCACGAACCGGCTCCGGGAACGCTCGGCACAGGCCACCGGGACGGTACGCGAGAAGGTCGCGCATCTGCCGGACGTGGTCGGCCAGAAGGTGGAACAGGCGCAGCGGAGGGTGGGTCAGATGGCCGCGGATGTCGGCGAGCAGGGCGCCCGAGGCGCCGAGATGATGGGCGCCTCGGTCAACCGGGCGGGTGGGATCGTCCGGCACAACCCGGTGCCGTTCGCCCTCGGTGGTGTCGCGGTGCTCGTCGGCGTGCTGACGGCGGGCCGGCGCATGGCGGCCGCCCGGGCCAGGCGCCGGCGCGGCTGGAACGCCGAACGGCTGCTGCGGATGGCCCGGCCGATGGCTCCGTGGTGGTCGGCGGCGACCAGATCCGTGAAACGGGTCTCCGGGTCCCGGCTCGTCCGTCGCTGAGCGGGCGCGCCGGGCAGCACGAGGTCCGGTCGCCGGTCCGGCTACCAGCCCCGGGCCCGCCACTCCGGAATCGACGGACGCTCCGCGCCCAGGGTCGAGTCCCGGCCGTGGCCGGGGTAGAACCAGGTGTCGTCCGGCAGGACGTCGAAGACCTTGGCCTCCAGGTCGTCCATGATCTGCGCGAACTCGTTCGGGTTGGTCGTCCTGCCCGGGCCGCCGGGAAAGAGCGAGTCCCCGGTGAACAGGTGCGTCCCGTCGGCGTCGTCCCGATAGAGCAGCGCGACGGAGCCCGGGGTGTGCCCGACGATGTGGATCACCTCGATTTCGCGGTCACCGACCCGGATCCGGTCGCCGTCGGTGAGCGGCTCGGAGGGGATCGGCAGCCCGTCCGCGTCGGCGGCGTGCACCAGCGACCGGGCGCCGGTGCTGGCCACCACCTCCTCCAGCGCCACCCAGTGGTCCATGTGCTGGTGCGTGGTCACCACGGCGGCCAGCCCGGCGTCGCCGACCAGTTCCAGCAGCCGGGGCGCCTCGTTGGCCGCGTCGATCAACACCTGCTCGCCGGTCGAGTTGCAGCGCAGCAGGTACGCGTTGTTGTCCATCGGGCCGACCGACAGCTTGCTGACGGTGAGCCCGGCCAGTTCGCGTACGTCGGGCGGACCGTCGGTGACGACGTCTCCGGTGTAGCTCATGTGACAGGGCCTCCGAGTCGGGTCGGCGGATCAGATCCAGGGCGGGGGTGCCGGCAGTGGCCCGGCCGGCGTGACGACGAGGCTGGTACCGGCGCTGCGGCCGGTCAGCCAGCCGGCCAGTTCGTGCGCCGGGCCGGCGACGGTACGCAGCTCCGGGCCGCTCTCCGACGCCGGGATGCCCACCGGCCGACCCCGGCCGGTGCCGACGGTCAGCGGCTGCCCGGTCTCCGCCGGAACCAGCACCAGGGCGAGTGGATCGTCCCGCTCGGCCAGGTCGTGCACCACCTCGTGCAGCAGCCGCTGGCCGAACGCGTCCGGCCAGTCGGCGGTCCGGTAGCCGGCGGCGAGGTCGACGTGGTGCACCTCCACCTCGCGCAGCCGCCCCCAGGCCAGGGTGGCGGCCGGACGCAGCCCGCGGGCGGAGCGGACCTGCGCGGCCCAGGCCTCCGTCGGCAGTTCCGCGACCGCGTCGACGAAGCGTTGCGCGCTGGCCCGCAGATCGGCGAGCTGGGCGGCGGCCGGCCGGGCCGCGCCGGCCGCGATCTCCGCGTTCCGGGCCGCCGGGCTCGGGTACTGCGGGATGTCCGCACCGGTACGCGCCGAGGTCAGCAGGTTGACGAAGCTGTCGGCGTTCCGGGCGAGGTGGGTGAGGACGTGTCCCCGGGTCCAGCCGGGAAGCAGGGACGGCTCGCCGATCGCCGCGTCGTCGAGCCCGTCGACGGTCCGCAACAGCCGGGCCGTCGCCCGGTCCACCTCGGGCAGCAGCGCGAGCGGGTCGAGTGTCACGACTCACGACGATAGCGGTCGACGGCCGGCGGGGCGCGGCGCCTGCGCCGGGAGTGGCGGAGAAGGAATTGGCTTTCGGTGTGGTCGGGCCAGCACCTACCGTTCGGGTACACACACCCGCAAGGCGTGAGGAGGTGGGATGCATGCCGGTCGCAGTGCGCGGGGCCACCGTTTCCACTTCTGGATTCCACTGCTGAATCTCACTCCTGACGACAAGGGTTGACATGACCTTCGATCTCGCGTCCCTCGGTTGGGACGCGTCCGCGGCCGCTCCGTACCCGGAACGCGGCGACGAACTACGGCCCGGCCGGGTGGTCCGGGCCGACCGGGGGATCTGCACGGTGCTCGGTGCCGGGGGACCGGTCCGGGCCAGCCTCGGCGGCGGGGTACTGATCGCCGCCGCCCGGGACGCGGTCAACCTGCCCTGTGCGGGTGACTGGGTACTGGTCCGCGACTGGCCGGACCGGCGACTGACCGTGGAGGCGGTGCTGCCCCGGCGTACCGCGATCGTGCGGCGGACCGCCGACAAGGACTCGTCCGGGCAGGTACTGGCGGCGAACGCCGACGCGGTGGCGGTGATCGAGCCGCTGCACCCGTCCCCGGACGTGGCCCGGATCGAGCGGCTGATCGCGCTGGCCTGGGAGTCCGGCGCCACCCCGCTGCTGGTGCTCACCAAGTGCGACCTGGTGGCCGATCCGTCGGCGGTGGCCGAGCAGCTCGGTCAGGTGGCGCCCGGTGTGGAGGTGCTGCCGGTGAGCGCCCAGCGCGGGACCGGGCTGGCCCGGTTGCGTCCGTGGATCGCGACCGGCCGGACCCTGGCGCTGCTCGGGCCGTCCGGCGCCGGCAAGTCGACGCTGGTGAACGCGCTGGCCGGCGCGACGGTGATGACCACACAGGGGGTACGCGGGGTGGACGGCAAGGGCCGGCACACCACCACGCACCGGCAGCTGATCCCGATCCCGGGCGGGGGAGCGGTACTGGACACCCCGGGCGTGCGGGCGGTCGGCCTGCTCGACGCGGCGGCCGGACTGGACCAGGCCTTCGCCGACGTGACGGCGCTCGTCTCGGCCTGCCGGTTCGCCGACTGCGGGCACCGGGGCGAGCCGGGCTGCGCGGTCCAGGTGGCGCTGGAGACCGGTGAGCTGAGCCCGCGGCGCTGGGCGAGCTGGCAGAAACTCCAGCGCGAGGTGGCGTACGAGACACGCCGTCGGGACGCGCGGTTGGCGGCCGAGGAGCGGTACAAATGGAAGCGGATTCGGAAGGAGCAGCGGAGCCGGGGCGGCCCGGGGCGCTGATCGGCCCGGAACCCGGGGCCGGTGCGGTTGTCGGGGCGCGGCGTCGAGCTGCGGGAATCTGCCGGTGCGGAAAACTGTCATACGCCGGGGCTAGAGTTGCCGAGGCGCTTCTCTGCGCCACCAAATCGGACAGAACATATCTTTTCTCCCCGGGAGTGCGCGGACAGTGGCCGACCGACTGATCATCCGTGGCGCGCGTGAACACAACCTGCGCGACGTCAACCTCGACCTGCCGCGCGACGCCATGATCGTCTTCACCGGGCTCTCCGGCTCCGGCAAATCCAGCCTGGCCTTCGACACGATCTTCGCCGAGGGGCAACGGCGTTACGTGGAGTCACTGTCGTCGTACGCCCGGCAGTTCCTCGGCCAGATGGACAAGCCGGACGTCGACTTCATCGAGGGGCTCAGCCCGGCCGTCTCGATCGACCAGAAGTCCACCTCCCGCAACCCGCGCTCCACCGTCGGCACCATCACCGAGGTCTACGACTACCTCCGGCTGCTCTTCGCCCGGGTCGGCGAGCCGCACTGCCCGATCTGCGGCCAGAAGATCTCCAAGCAGAGCCCGCAGCAGATCGTCGACCGGGTGCTGGCGATGGAGGAGGGCACCCGGTTCATGGTGCTCGCCCCGGTGGTGCGCGGCCGCAAGGGCGAATACGTCGACCTCTTCGCCGAGCTACAGGCCAAGGGCTACGCCCGGGCCCGGGTCGACGGGGTGGTCTATCCGCTGACCGAGCCGCCGAAGCTGAAGAAGCAGGAGAAGCACACCATCGAGGTGGTGGTCGACCGGCTCACCGTCAAGGCGAGCGCCAAGCAGCGGCTCACCGACTCGGTCGAGGCCACGCTCGGGCTCTCCGGCGGGCTGGTGCTGCTCGACTTCGTCGACCTGCCCGAGGACGACCCGGCCCGGGAGCGGCGCTACTCGGAGCACCTGGCCTGCCCCAACGACCACCCGCTGGCGATCGAGGACCTCGAACCCCGGGTCTTCTCCTTCAACGCCCCGTACGGCGCCTGCCCCGAGTGCACCGGGCTCGGCACCAAGAAGGAGGTCGACGCCGACCTGATCATCCCGGACCCGGAGCGGACCCTGCGGGAGGGCGCCGTCCAGCCGTGGTCCGGCGGGCAGACCCAGGAATACTTCCTCCGGCTGTTGCAGGCGCTGGGCGAGGCGGAGCACTTCGACCTCGACACCCCGTGGCGGGCGCTCCCGTCCCGGGCGCAGAAGACCATCCTGCACGGCTCCGGCGACCAGGTGCACGTCCGCTACCGCAACAAGTACGGCCGCGAGCGCTCCTACTACACCGGCTTCGAGGGCGTGGTGCAGTGGATCGAGCGCCGGCACAACGACACCGAGTCGGAGTGGTCCCGGGACAAGTACGAGGGCTACATGCGGGACGTCCCCTGCCCGGTCTGCCGGGGCAGCCGACTCAAGCCCGAGGTGCTGGCGGTCACCCTCGGCGGACGGAACATCGCCGAGGTCTGCGCGCTCTCGGTCGGCGAGTGCGCCGAGCTGCTCGGCGGGATGACCCTGACCGACCGGCAGAAGATGATCGCCGAGCGGGTGCTCAAGGAGATCAACGCCCGGCTGCGCTTCCTGGTCGACGTCGGCCTGGACTACCTGTCGCTGGACCGGCCGGCCGGCACCCTCTCCGGCGGCGAGGCACAGCGGATCCGGCTCGCCACCCAGATCGGCTCCGGCCTGGTCGGGGTGCTCTACGTGCTGGACGAGCCGTCGATCGGGCTGCACCAGCGGGACAACCACCGGCTGATCGAGACGCTGGTCCGGCTCAAGGGGCTGGGCAACACGCTGATCGTGGTGGAGCACGACGAGGACACCATCCGGACGGCGGACTGGATCGTCGACATCGGCCCGGGGGCCGGCGAGCACGGCGGCAAGATCGTGCACAGCGGGTCCGTGCCGGAGCTGTTGTCGAACGAGGAGTCGGTGACCGGGGCGTACCTCTCCGGGCGCAGGTCGATCCCGACCCCGAAGGGGCGGCGGCCGCAGATGCCGGGCCGGGAGCTGGTGGTGCAGGGGGCGCGCGAGCACAACTTGCGCAACCTCACCGTCTCCTTCCCGCTCGGCCAGTTCATCGCGGTCACCGGGGTCAGCGGCTCCGGCAAGTCGACGCTGGTCAACGACATCCTCTACGCGGTGCTGGCCAACCAGATCAACGGGGCCCGGCTGGTGCCCGGCCGGCACACCCGGATCACCGGCCTGGAGCACGTCGACAAGGTGGTCGGGGTCGACCAGTCGCCGATCGGGCGTACCCCGAGGTCGAACCCGGCGACGTACACCGGGGTCTGGGACCACGTCCGCAAGCTCTTCGCCGAGACCACCGAGGCGAAGGTCCGGGGGTACGGGCCGGGCCGGTTCTCCTTCAACGTCAAGGGCGGCCGGTGCGAGGCGTGCAGCGGCGACGGCACGATCAAGATCGAGATGAACTTCCTGCCGGACGTCTACGTGCCGTGCGAGGTCTGCAAGGGCGCCCGCTACAACCGGGAGACCCTGGAGGTGCACTACAAGGGGCGGACGGTCTCGGACATCCTGGAGATGCCGATCGAGGAGGCGGCCGAGTTCTTCTCGGCGATCCCGGCCATCCACCGGCACCTGAAGACCCTGGTCGACGTCGGCCTCGGGTACGTCCGGCTCGGCCAGCCGGCGCCGACCCTCTCCGGCGGCGAGGCGCAGCGGGTCAAGCTCGCCTCCGAGCTGCAGAAGCGCTCCACCGGCCGGACGGTGTACGTGCTCGACGAGCCGACCACCGGGCTGCACTTCGAGGACATCCGCAAGCTGCTCGGGGTGCTGGAGAGCCTGGTCGACAAGGGCAACACCGTGATCGTCATCGAGCACAACCTCGACGTGATCAAGACCGCCGACTGGCTGGTCGACATGGGCCCGGAGGGCGGGCACCGGGGCGGCCTGGTGCTGGCCACCGGTACCCCGGAAGAGCTGGCGGAGGTGCCGGAGAGCCACACCGGCCAGTTCCTCCGGCCGGTGCTCGGGCTGACCGGCCCGCCCCGGGGAGCGAGTGCCGCCACCACCCGGGCGGCCCGGGCCAACGGCACCGCGAAGGCGAACGGCACCGCCAGGGCCGCGTCCGCCAACGGCGGCGTGACCAGGGCGAACGGCGCCGGTGACGGTGCCGTGAAGGCCGGTAACGGCCGGGCCGTCGAGGGTACGGTGAAGGGCGGCGCCGCCCGGGCCGGTACGACGGCGAAGGCCACGACCGCGAAGACCGGTACGGCGAAGAGCCGGCGTACCGGAAAGTCCTGACGCCGGTCCGGTTGAACCGGTTGGTGGATATATCCGTGTCTTCGGGCGTGGCCGCGGACGACCAGGAGCGCGGCGCCGAAGAGGAAGGCTAGGTATGAGTGACGAACTGACCGGGCCGGGCACGCAGACCCGACGGGCGCTGTTGGCGGGCGCGGGTGCGGTGGGCGTCTCCGTGGTGTTGGCCGCGTGCGGCACCGGTGACGACGACGCGCTCGACGGCACCGGAAACAGCCCGTCGGCCGGTGGCGCTCCGGCTCCCAGCGGTTCGGCGAGCGCTCCGGCCGAGGGTGGCGGCGGCGCCGCACTGGCCAAGAAGAGCGAGATCCCGGTCGGCGGCGGCAAGATCTTCGCCGACCAGCAGGTCGTGGTCACCCAACCGACCGAGGGTGAGTTCAAGGCTTTCAGTTCGATCTGCACCCACCAGCAGTGCCCGGTGACCGGGGTCGACGGGGGCACGATCAACTGTAGTTGCCACTTCAGCAAGTTCTCCGTGACTGACGGTTCACCCAAGGGCGGCCCGGCCACCAAGCCACTGGCCGAGCAGAAGATCACGGTCGACGGGGACAACATCGTCCTGGCCTGAGCGCCGGTTCGCCCGGCGCGGTCGACCCTCTGTCGCCGCGCCGGGCGGTGTCCCAGCCTGGGTCTAGGCTTGTCGGCGTGCCCGACCCCGCTACCTATCGCCCGGCACCGGGCACCATTCCCGACCTGCCCGGGGTTTACCGATTCCGCGATCCCAGCGGCCGGGTGATCTATGTCGGCAAGGCGAAGAGCCTGCGCAGCCGGCTCAACTCCTACTTCGGCGACCTGTGGAATCTGCACCAGCGCACCCAGCAGATGGTCACCACGGCCGGCAGCGTGGACTGGGTCACCGTCGGCACCGAGGTCGAGGCGCTCCAGCTCGAATACAACTGGATCAAGCAGTACGACCCTCGGTTCAACGTGCGCTACCGGGACGACAAGTCGTACCCCTATCTCGCGGTCACCCTCGACGAGGAGTTCCCACGGCTCCAGGTGATGCGCGGCGCCAAGCGCAAGGGTGTGCGCTACTTCGGGCCGTACTCGCACGCCTGGGCGATCCGCGAGACGCTCGACCTGCTGCTCCGGGTCTTTCCGGCCCGGACCTGCTCGGCCGGGGTGTTCCGGCGGCAGGCGCAGATCGGCCGGCCCTGCCTGCTCGGCGACATCGGCAAGTGCTCGGCGCCGTGCGTCGGGCGGGCCTCGCCCGAGGAGCACCGCCAGATCGTCGAGGAGTTCTGCGACTTCATGGCCGGCCGCACCGACCAGATGGTCCGCCGGTTCGAGCGCGAGATGGCCGAGGCCAGCGAGGCGCTGGAGTTCGAGCGGGCCGCCCGGCTGCGGGACGACATCGTGGCGCTGCGCCGGGCGATGGAGAAGCAGACCGTGGTCTTCGGCGACGGCACCGACGCCGACGTGGTGGCGTTCGCCGAGGATCCGCTGGAGGCGGCCGTCCAGGTCTTCCACGTCCGGGACGGCCGGGTACGCGGCCAGCGCGGCTGGGTGGTGGAGAAGGTCGAGGACCTGACCACCGGCGACCTGGTGCACCACTTCTGCTCCCAGGTCTACGGCGGGGCCGAGGGCGAGGGGGACGTGCCCCGCGAGCTGCTGGTGCCCGCGCTGCCGGCCGACGTCGACGCGCTGGCCGAGTGGCTGTCGGCGCGTCGGGGCGGTGGCAAGGTCGCCCTGCGGGTGCCGCAGCGCGGCGACAAGAAGGCGCTGCTGGAGACCGTGGCCCGCAACGCCGCCGAGGCGTTGACCCGGCACAAGCTGCGCCGGGCCGGTGACCTGACCACCCGCAGCGAGGCGCTCGACGAGATCACCGAGGCGCTCGGGATGCGTACCGCGCCGCTGCGTATCGAGTGCTACGACGTGTCACAGATCCAGGGCACCGACGTGGTGGCCAGCATGGTGGTCTTCGAGGACGGCCTGCCGCGCAAGAGCGAATACCGGCGCTTCGTGGTGCGCGGGGCCACCGACGACCTGTCGGCGCTCTCCGAGGTGCTGCGCCGCCGGTTCGCCCGCTACCTCCAGGCGCGCGGCGAGACCGGGGAGATCGGCGACGAGATGGCCTCCGACCCGGACCGGCCGGGCATCGACCCGACGACCGGGCGGCCGCGCAAGTTCGCGTACCCGCCGCAGCTCGTGGTGGTGGACGGCGGGCAGCCGCAGGTCGCCGCCGCGGCGGAGGTCTTCGCCGAACTCGGCATCGACGACATCGCACTCTGCGGGTTGGCCAAGCGGCTGGAGGAGGTCTGGCTGCCCGGTGACGAGTTCCCGGTGATCCTGCCCCGCACCTCGGAGGGGCTCTATCTGCTGCAACGGGTTCGGGACGAGGCGCACCGGTTCGCCATCACGTTCCACCGGCAGCGCCGCTCCAAGCGGATGACCGTCTCCGGCCTCGACCAGGTCCCCGGCCTCGGCGAGGTACGCCGCAAGGCGCTGCTGCGGCACTTCGGCTCGGTGAAACGGCTGACGGCGGCCACCGTCGACGAGATAGCCGAAGTGCCCGGGGTGGGCCGACGTACCGCCGAGGCGATCGTCGCGGCGCTGAACCCGGCGGAACCGCCGGAGAACGCCGACAACCCGGTGTAACGGGGCGTCCCTCGGTCGCGACGACCAGCCGGAAGCCGAGCCGGCCCGGTCGGTCAGCGGCTGCACTCCAGCAGGACCCACGCCTCGTACCCACCCGGCCAGGTGTAGCTGTCGATCACTTCGCAATCGGTGAATCCGGCGTCCCGGGCCCGACCCAGGGCTTGACCGTACGCCCAGTCGTACGCCAGCCCCATGCTGCTGTAGCCCTCACCACGGAACTGTCTGGTCTCGTCGGCGTTCGCCGCCGCACTGGTGCCGAACACGACAAATGTCGCGCCAAGTAATCCGGACGTCACTCTTCGGATAAACATCGCACCAGGATAAGGCGGCATCGATACGACCGCATGTGGAAGCGGGTCGCCGTCGATCCCGGTGTGGGTCGGTGCGGGATCGGCGAGGCTGGCCCGAATGTCCGAATCTCGCTCGTGATCAACTGGACGCGGTCTGCATCCGGCGGAATGCCGTCGGGGCCTCGGTCGTTACACCATGCGTACGGCCGAGTACCACCGCCTGTGACCTGGGCTGGTGGCCGGGCCTCGGGGAATGATCCGGGGCCGCCGGTCGTTACATATGGTGTTCGCCTGAGTACCAGCACCCCCCCGTGCATGTGTGCCGGGCGAACCTTCTTTCGTCCCTTGAGGCCGTGACGGTCTCGGGACGTGTGATTTCCAATGACACCCCGGCTTTCCCCCGTGGGGTGTTGTTCCCCCGATTGGAAGGCAGGACCATCATGAACACGACTCTGTTCAGCCGATGGCTCCCGGCCATCGAGCAGACTTCCCTGGTTCGTAGGACCGCTCTGGGTGTTGCTGGTCTGGCGTTCGTCGGTGGCGCTGTCGCCGGCCCCGCCGTCAGCCGGGCGTTACGGTGGGCCATAGAGACCTCCGGTAGGTATGGGCGTCAGCACCTCACACCTCGCCGGAGGTCTCTCCATGGATCAAGCCGACACGCCGTCAACAACGCTCATGGTCACTACAGCTAGAGGAGACGCTGCCTCGCCGGTGGCGACATGTCCAAGCCGTCGCAGCCAAAGCAGAAGAAGCTGCTGGTGCGGTCCCGTCCTCGGATCGGGAAACCTTGATCGCTGCCGCGTGGCTTCACGACGTGGGCTACAGCCCGGGACTTGTGGATACCGGCTTCCACTCGCTGGACGGGTGCCCGGTGGCTCCGGCGACAACAGGTTGACGAGCGCGTCACCGCACTGGTCGCCCATCACTCCTGTGCCTGGCTGGAGGCAGAGGAGCGCGGGCTCGGCCAGGCGTTGCGCGAGGAGTTCGAGCGGGAAGAAGGCCCGGTCACCGATGCTCTCTGCTACGCCGACATGACGACCGGTCCGGACGGGCAGAGCTTCGAGGTGCTGGAGCGGTTGGCGGAGATCTGCTCCCGTTACGGACCTGAGCATCTGGTGACCCGTTTCATCAATCGGGCCGAGCCGGAGATCGTGGCCGCAGTGCGGCGTACGGAGCAGCGGTTGGCCCGGAGGTCGCTGGCTCAACCGATGTAGGGATCGCGGCGATCGTAGCCGTGCTCGATCCGTAGTCGGATCGATGGGTGAATGGTCAGATCGTCCAGCTCGTCGCGTGCTACCCAGCGGACGGAAGGTGACTCGTCGCTGGTTGTCGGGCTGCCGTCTCGGTATTCGGCCCGGAAGCAGACGGAGAACTGCTGGCGTACCTGGCCGTCGGAGTACTCGACGACATGGTTGGGGTCGGAGTAGACGCCGACGATCCCGGTCACCTCCACGTCGATGCCGGTCTCCTCGTGCGTCTCCCGGACCGCCGTGTCGGCGATGTACTCACCGATCTCGTGGCCGCCGCCGGGGATGGACCACAGTCCGTTGTCGGCCCGCTGGATGAGCAGTACGCGGTCCTGGTCGTCCCGAACGAACACGGTGACGGCGACAACGATGCTGTTGGCCTTCGGCGCGTCTGGCTCGTGGTAGTGATCGGTCCTGGTCATGTCTAGGCTGTCACCTCTGCTGGCCAGGCCGGGCGTGCTGCGGCCTCCACCCGGTCGAAGCTGTCGGCGTACGTGTCGAACAGGTCGCCGCCGATCGCGTGCCGGTGACGGGGGTACGGCGTCCGGTCCTGCGTCATCCATCGTTCGACGCTCTTCGGGTCGACGCCCAGCTCGTGAGCTGGGCGTCGGGGTGGGTACCGGCGCCAGGCCGCGCGGTCGACGTACGGCCGTCTGAATGCCCGCCCGCCTCGACGCCCGTCCAACGAGTGGGGAGGGATGGCGGGTGGTTCCAAAGCCGGGTGACCTGTTGTTGCTGGATGGTCACGCGTCGGTCCAGTTCGCCGGAGGCCGGTCGATCCTGCTCCGAGTGACCGTGGTCTGTGGCCGTCCGACATACCACGGCTGGTGTTGGCTGACCGGCTACGTCCTCGATCAGCGCGGGTAGGCGCTCGACCGGCGCGATGTCTTCGTCCGCCTCGCCGGCCTCCGTCTGGCCGCTCCGGCTCGGCGTTCGGTCTCGGCGGGACGTCCGCCGGTAGCGAGGGGGCGTCGTGTTTGACCTTCGGGTGCGGCTCGGCGAGGTGATCCGGCTGTCCGCCGCCGACCGGCTCCGTCCGACAGAGGGTCCGGTGGTGCTGTGGGTGACCGGCGTACGGCTGGTGGCGAATCGGCCGGAGCAGGACGAGTGGGTGTGGCTGGAGGGCGTGAAGATCGGCTACGACGGTCGTTCCGGCGACCAGGCCCAGGTCCTCGTCCGTGCCTCCCGGCTGGCCACCGACCGATCCTCGCAGTGAGCCTCTACCTGTCGGGCCGGCGACCGGAGGGAGCCGCTTGCCGCGCAGGTGCTACTTGACCAGCCCGTCCCACACCAATGGCCCGCAAGATCGATCAGAGCCGGAAACAGAACGGTCCAGGCTCGGCGAAACCACCGCTGACCTGGGCCGGAAGGACTGGAGCGGGCGACGGGAATCGAACCCGCACCGTCAGTTTGGAAGACTGAAGCTCTGCCATTGAGCTACGCCCGCGCTCGCCCCGATCATCTCGGGGCGCGACGGATAGCCTAACGGGTCGCCCCGCCCCCTGGATACCGGCATCCCGCCGACCGCCGCCCACCCCTCACCGACAGCCGCCCACCCCTCACCCGACAACCGGAACCGGAAGCGCCAGCACCCCGCGTACGCCAGGATCAAGCTGGATCGGGACGACACGGCGGCCCGGCACGGAGACCGGGCGGGCGCGACCCTGACCGGACGGCATACACTCTTCACCGCCACGGGGTGTGGCGCAGCTTGGTAGCGCACTCGCTTTGGGAGCGAGGGGCCGTGGGTTCAAATCCCGCCACCCCGACTGTCGCCCGCGGCTGTGGCTGCGGGGGAGAGCCTCGGTCGCGGGGCGGGTGAGCCTCGGCTGCGGGGTGAGTCCTACCACCCCGCGCCGTCAGCCGCCGCTGCCGGCTCGCCTACACTCGATGGGCTGAAGACCGGCGATGGGCTGAAGACCGGCCCAGAATTAAGATCGAGATCCGTCAAGGAGTACGCCTGTGAAGAGCACCGTCGAGACTCTGAGCCCGACGCGCGTGCGGCTCGCCATCGAGGTGCCGTTCGTCGAGCTCGAGCCGAGCCTCAAGAAGGCGTACCGGGAGATCGCCTCGCAGGTCAACGTCCCGGGCTTCCGGCGCGGCAAGGTGCCGGCCGCCGTGATCGACCAGCGGGTCGGCCGGGGCACGGTGCTGAACGAGGCCGTCCAGGACGCCATCCCGGAGAACATTCTCGCCGCGGTCCGCGAGCACGACGTGAAGACACTGGGCCGGCCCGAGGTCGAGATCACCGAGTTCAACGACGGTGACTCGCTGAAGTTCACCGCCGAGGTCGACGTCCGGCCCGAGATCACGCTGCCCGACCTCTCCACGGTCGAGGTGACCGTCGACGAGCTCCAGATCGACGAGAGCGAGATCGACGCCCAGGTTGCCAGTCTGCGGGAGCGGTTCGCCACCCTCAAGACGGTCGAGCGGGCCGCCCAGGAGGGCGACTACGTGCAGATCGACCTGGCCGCGACCGTCGACGGCGAGGAGGTGCCGGGTGGCTCGGCCACCAACATCTCGCACGAGGTCGGCAGCAAGCAGCTCCTGCCGGGGCTGGACGAGGTGCTGGTCGGCCTCTCGGCCGGCGACTCGACCACCTTCCAGACCCAGCTCGTCGGCGGCGATTTCGCCGGCCGGGACGCCGACGTCGCTGTGACGGTCCGCACGGTCAAGGAGAAGGAGCTTCCGCCGCTCGACGACGATTTTGCCCAGCTCGCCAGCGAGTTTGACACCCTCGACGAGCTGCGTGGCGACATCCGCGAGCGGGTGAGCCGGTCGAAGAAGATCGAGCAGATCTACGCCGCCCGGGACCGCGCCCTGGAGCAGATGGTGGCGGCCGCCGACGTGCCGGCCCCGGAGGGGGTCGTGCGCGAGGAGGTCGAGCACCGCAAGCAGGCCATGGTCGACCAGCTTGAGCGGATCGGCGCCTCCCTGGAGGAATACCTGACCTCCGAGGAGAAGACCGAGGAGCAGATCGACGCCGAGCTGAAGGACGCGGCCACCGAGGGAGTGAAGATCCAGCTGCTGCTGGACACCCTGGCCGACGCCGAGCAGGTCCAGGTCTCCGACGACGAGTTCGGGCACGAGATCGTGCACCGGGCGCAGCGCGCCGGGATGGCCCCTCAGCAGTACTACGACCAGCTCGTCCGCTCCGGCGCGGCCGGCGCGGTCTTCGGCGACGTCCGGCGCGGCAAGGCGCTGGCCATGGTGATGGAGCGGATCAAGATCACCGACTCGGCCGGCAACCCGATCAACATGGACGAGCTCCGCGCCGCGAGTGGCGAGGAGCACGACCACGACCACGAGCACTGAGCCGCGCGGGGTCGCGGACCGCCGGGCCCGGACGCTCCGCTCCGGGCCCGACCAACCAGAACCCCACCGGGTACGCCCCGGCGGTCAGCACGCCGCTGCCGTACCGCCGGCAACTGCGCTGTTAGCGAACAGTGCCCGGACCGGGACGTTACGACCCCGGCCAGCGGTTAATGTCGGGCGTAAGACGCACGGAGAGCGAAGGGCTGCCATGACTGGTTCAGACTTCTCAGCTATGCCCCTGCGGGTGACCGAAGCCCGCGGTGCGGACGCACTTGGTGGCAACCTCGACGACTCGGTCTACAACCGGCTGCTCAAGGAGCGGATCATCTTCCTTGGCAGCGAGGTGACCGACCAGGTCGCCAACCGCATCTGCGCACAGCTGCTGCTACTCGCCGCGGAGGACCCCGGCCGCGACATCAACCTGTGGATCAACTCGCCGGGTGGCTCGGTCTACTCCGGCATGGCGATCTACGACACCATGCAATTCATCGACAACGACGTCTCCACGGTCGCCATGGGCATGGCCGCCTCGATGGGCCAGCTCCTGCTCTGCGCCGGCACCAAGGGCAAGCGTTACGCCCTGCCACACGCGCGGATCATGATGCACCAGCCCTCCGGCGGCATGGGCGGTACGGCATCGGACATCGCCATCCAGGCGGAGCAGATGCTCTACACCAAGCGGATGTTCCAGGAGCGGGTGGCCCACCACACCGGCCAGGACCAGGCCCAGATCGAGGCCGACTCGGACCGGGACCGCTGGTTCACCGCCACCGAGGCCAAGGACTACGGCTTCATCGACAAGGTGATCACCGGAGCCGCGCAGGTTCCGGAAGGCGCCGGGACCCTGAGCTGAGGAGCGGAAACGATGACTGACCCGACCCTGCTTGCCGGTGGTGGCTTCCAGCCCGTGCACAACCGGTACGTCCTGCCCTCCTTCGTCGAGCGCACCTCGTACGGCGTCAAGGAGTCGAACCCCTACAACAAGCTCTTCGAGGACCGGATCATCTTCCTCGGCGTGCAGGTGGACGACGCGTCGGCCAACGACGTGATGGCCCAGCTGCTGACGCTGGAGGGCACCGACCCGGACCGCGACATCATCATGTACATCAACTCGCCCGGCGGCTCGTTCACCGCCATGACGGCGATCTACGACACGATGCAGTACGTCCGGCCGGACATCCAGACCGTCTGCCTCGGGCAGGCGGCCAGCGCCGCGGCCGTACTCCTCGCCGCCGGTACCCCCGGCAAGCGCATGGCGCTGCCGAACTCCCGGATCATCATCCACCAGCCGGCCACCGAGGGCGGCTACGGGCAGGGCTCGGACATCGAGATCCAGGCTCGGGAGATCCTCCGGATGCGTACCCAGCTCGAGGAGATGCTCTCCCGACACTCCAACCAGCCGATTGAACGAGTCCGTCGTGATATCGACCGTGACAAGTTCATGACTGCCGAGGAGTCCCGTGAGTACGGCCTGGTCGACACCATCCTGACCAGCCGAAAGAAGGGCCTGCTCGCGGCGAACGCCTCGAGCTGATCATCTTGGGTCAGAGGCCGGCCGACCGGCTGTCCGGCGGCCGGCCTCTGACACACCCGTTTTGGGGGTCGGAGAAACCTCGCGCAGCGGGTAACGTCGGTTCTGCACCGCCCACGGCCGGTCGGAACCGGCCGGCGAAGAGAACCGACGGGGTGTACCGTCCGCAGGCCAGGGCCTCCGCTCAGCGAGGCTGGCCGATGAGCGCAGGGAGAACGTAGGTGGCACGGATCGGCGACGGTGGCGACCTACTGAAGTGCTCCTTCTGCGGTAAGTCGCAGAAGCAGGTCAAGAAGCTCATCGCGGGCCCCGGGGTCTACATCTGTGACGAGTGCATAGACCTCTGCAACGAGATCATCGAAGAGGAGCTGGCCGAGTCCGGCGAGGTGAAGTGGGAAGAGCTTCCCAAGCCGATGGAGATCTGCCAGTTCCTCGACCAGTACGTCGTGGGTCAGGACCAGGCGAAGAAGGCCCTCGCGGTCGCGGTCTACAACCACTACAAGCGGATCCAGGCGGAGTCGGCCGGCGGGCCCGGCGCGAGCGACGGCGTGGAGCTGTCGAAGTCCAACATCCTGCTGATCGGCCCGACGGGGTGCGGCAAGACACACCTGGCTCAGACCCTCGCCCGGATGCTGAACGTGCCGTTCGCGATCGCCGACGCCACCGCGCTGACCGAGGCGGGCTACGTCGGCGAGGACGTCGAGAACATCCTGCTCAAGCTGATCCAGGCCGCCGATTACGACATCAAGCGGGCCGAGACCGGGATCATCTACATCGACGAGGTCGACAAGATCGCCCGTAAGTCGGAGAACCCGTCGATCACCCGGGACGTCTCGGGTGAGGGTGTGCAGCAGGCGCTGCTCAAGATCCTCGAAGGCACCGTGGCGAACGTGCCGCCGCAGGGTGGCCGGAAACACCCGCACCAGGAGTTCATCCAGATCGACACCACCAACGTGCTCTTCATCTGCGGTGGTGCCTTCGCCGGCCTCGACCAGATCATCGAGGCCCGTACCGGTCAGGGTGGGCTCGGCTTCGGTGCGCACCTCCGCTCGGTCTCCGAGCGCTCGACCGACGACATCTTCGGCCGGGTGATGCCGGAGGACATGCTCAAGTTCGGTCTGATTCCCGAGTTCATCGGCCGGCTTCCGGTGATCACCAACGTCCGGAGCCTCAACCGCGAGGCGCTGGTCCGGATCCTCACCGAGCCCCGCAACGCGCTCGTCCGGCAATACCAACGCCTCTTCGAGCTCGACGGCGTGGAGCTGGAGTTCGAGCCGGCGGCGCTGGAGGCGATCGCCGACCAGGCGATGCTGCGGGGCACCGGTGCCCGGGGCCTGCGCGCCATCCTCGAAGAGGTCCTGCTCTCCGTGATGTACGAGGTGCCCAGCAACCCCAACGCGGCCCGCGTCCTGATCACCCGGGGTGTCGTGCTGGAGAACGTCAACCCGACGATCGTGCCGCGCGAGTTCACCGGCCGGCGCGCCCGCCGGGAGCGTGAGGAGCGCTCGGCCTGAGGCCGCTCCGCCGACCGTTCCGGTAAGCCTGGTCACCCGGGGACCGTCCCCGTAGGCTCTCCGCATGCGCGTCGCCGTCTGCCAGCTCAACGCCCGCGACGACCGGAAGGCCAACCTGACCGCCGCCGGCGAGCTGCTCGCCCGGGCTGCGGCCGCCGGGGCGGACCTGGCGATCCTGCCGGAGTACGTCGACTATCTCGGCCCGTCGCGTGGGCTGCCGGCCCCGGAGCCGGTCGACGGCGAGTTCGCCGAGTTCTTCGCCGAGGCGGCCCGGCAGCACGGAATATGGGTGCACGCCGGCTCGTTTCACGAGACGGGCCCGGATCCGGAGCACACCTACAACACCTCGCTGGTCTTCGACCGCACGGGTGCGCTCGCCGGGACGTACCGGAAGATCCATCTTTACGACGTGGAGATCCCGGAGCGGGTCTCCTACCTGGAGTCCAAGACCGTCGCCGCCGGCTCCGAGCCGGTCACCGTCGACGTCGAAGGGGTACGCATCGGCCTGTCGATCTGTTACGACCTGCGCTTCCCCGAGCTGTACCGGCAGTTGGCGGTCGTCGGCCAGGCCCAGCTGCTGGTGGTGCCCGCCGCCTTCATGCTGCACACCGGTCGGGACCACTGGGAGGTGCTGCTGCGCGCGCGGGCGATCGAGAACCAGTGTTACGTCGCGGCGGCGGCGCAGATCGGCGACCACGATCCCGGGCGTACCTGTTTCGGCCGCAGCATGGTGGTCGACCCCTGGGGGACCGTGATCGGCCAGGCGCCCGACACGGTGGGGATCGTCGTCAGCGACCTCGATCTGGACCGGCTGCGGGAGATCCGCACCGAGCTGCCCAGCCTGGCGAACCGCCGCCTCTGACGCGCGGACCGATCCGGTCGGGGGCTTCCACGGTGGCCCGGATCACGGGAGCGATCGGCCCACCGGCCGCCGTACGGTCACTGGAGCAGCATGCCGACGACGGCCAGGCCGATGATCGCGGAGGCCGTCACGAGCAGCCCGGTGGTCATCCGGGATCGGCCACGGCGGGCCAGCCGGCGTACCGAGGCGACCACGGCCACCAGCACCAGCCCACCGATCACGAGCTGCCAGAACGGCAGCAGGAGCGCGGTGATGCTGTCCTGCGCGAGGGTGATCTGTGTGGAGCTCGCAAACGCGGCCATGGTTGCCACTCTGACACGACGGGCCCGCTCCGACACGGACAACCGTGGCACGGTCAGGTCACAGCGGTACAGCGAGGAGGAGTACGTCGATTTGCGCCCAGCGGCTCGGCGGCGTAACTTTCTCTCTGCGCGCGGCGCCCCGGACGAAAAGGCCGGGCCGCGAGCACCTCGGTCTCTCGGAGGGCATCCGCCCGACGGGGACGGAGGCCGGGTGGTGCGCTCGACCGGATGAACGTCAGGTTGAGATTGCGGGACCAACCGGGTAGAGTGTTCCAGGCCGGCAGGAGCCGGGCAGATGCGCCGCGAGCGGCCATCGGCCGGTCTGCGGGCTTCCCCCCGACAGAAGCGACCACCGTCAGGTGTGCGTGCGTACGGGGAACCTCTCGGGTGAAGCGGACGGGCCCAAAAGTTGGGGCTTGACACTGTGAGGCCGAGCGGGTAGGTTGGGCAAGTTGCCCCGAGGGCGGTCCTCCCAGCGAGGTTCGTGTTCGGTGTGTGGTTGTTCTTTGAGAACTCAACAGGGTGCTTGATAAGCCAGTGCCAAATTGTTTGTTTGTTTGGCAGCAAGTGTTTTTATTGTTGCCGGGTTGCAAATTTTTCGATGGTTTTTGTTGGAGGTGGGCTACGACGACCACGGCCGGAAGGTGAAGATCGCCGACCCGGCGAACCCGAACCAGAGCGAGTACTGGATGAGCACCATCACCCTCGCCAACTGGGCCGCCGAACGCGGATACTCCGCATAACGCACGACCGAATGGGCCAGCCCCACCCCGGGGCTGGCCCATTCGTCGTCTCCGGAACAGTACGTGCCGGAGCCCGCCGCCCCCGAGCCGGCGGCCTCAGGTGCCGAAGTCGAATCGCGGGCTCTCCCGGCTCAGGATCGCGGTCGTCGGTTCGACCGACCAGAGCGCGGCCAGTTCGTCCGCGAGCGCGGCGGTGAGCTTCGGGACGTCGGCCGAGGCGGTCCCGTGCAGCGCCTCGACGACGATCAGGATCTCGTCGGTCCCCTCCCGGACCGCCGAGTAGCCGCTCTGCCGGTTGGTCCAGCGCCGGGCGTGGGCCCGACCGTCGGCATCGGCGAAGACGACCTCGCCGACGGCCGGCTGCTCCGACTCGCCGGAGAAGGTCAGGTAGGTCTCCGTGCCGTCGGCCGGCCGTACCTCCAGGCCCCCGGCGATCCGGGTGACGTCGAAGACCCCGACCGGGATCGCGAAGGCGAGCGAGGCGGCGTTGCAGAGGTCTATCAGCGGGTGGATCCGGGGCAGCGAACCCTCCCGGGCGAAGCGCCGGAGCAGCGCCTCCGCCGCACACCGGTACTGCGTCGGCTTCAGCCCCATCCGGGCGAAGGCGCGGCGCCAGGCGCGGATCTCGGGCTGCTCGGCGGCCGGTCCCGCACCGAGGCGGGTCCCGGCGGCGGCGGTGAACCCGGCGATCACCGGGTCGATCGCCGGGTCGGCGTTCCGGGCGAGGCCGGTGGCGGCGACGACCCCGGCCACCAACTCCGGATGGTCGGACCAGATCTCGGCCGAGTGTTGGAAGTACACGTCTCACCCCGTCGTCGTGCGCGCTCTCCGCCGGCCTGCGGCGGCGTCGGTCCACTCACTCTGCCCGGCACAATGGCCTGATGGACAGGGCCAAACAGGAAGCAGCCGACCGGTCCATTGCCGGCTCCGACTTCCTCCAGCTCGACATCGGCGACGCGCCGGCCGGCGGCCGGGCCGACTGGCTCGCCACCCGGCTGCGGGTGGCGATCTCGGACGGCCGGTTGCCGGTGGGCGGCCGGTTGCCGGCGACCCGGGTACTCGCCGCCGAGCTGGGCGTCTCCCGGGGCGTGGTCACCGAGGCGTACCAGCGACTCGTCGAGGACGGACACGTCGCCGGCCGGGGCCGGGGCGGGACCGTCGTCGTCTCCGCCCCGCTCGACGCGCCGGCCGTGCCGTCCCGGTCGACCGGCACCCCGGCACCGGCCCCCGGACTCTTCGGCACCGATCCCCGCCCCGACATGTTCGACTCGCTCCGCGCCGCGCCGGCCCGGATCGACCTGACGCCCGGCGTACCCGATCTCGCCGCCTTTCCCCGCGCGGCCTGGCTGCGGGCCGAACGCGCCGTGCTGCACGACCTGACGCCCGGCGACTTCGGCTACGGCGACCCGAGGGGTACCCCGAAGCTGCGGCTGGCCGTCGCGCACTGGCTGGCCCGGACCCGGGGGATCGCGGTCGACCCGGACGACGTGCTGGTGGTGGCCGGGGTCGCGCAGGCGCTGACCCTGCTCGGCCAGGTGTTGCACACCGACGGGGTACGGACGGTGGCGGTGGAGGACCCGGGGTCGCTCGGGGTACGGCAGCAACTGCGGAGCTGGGGTCTGGCGACGCCGCCGATCCCGGTCGACGCCGGTGGGCTGCGCGTCGACGAGCTGCGCGCCAGCGGCGCCCCGGCGGTCATGCTGACCCCGGCACACCAGTTCCCGACCGGGGTGGTGCTGGACGGTGCCCGGCGGCGCGAGCTGATGCGCTGGGCGGCCGGCGGCGGGTTGATCGTGGAGGACGACTACGACGCCGAGCACCGGTACGACCGGCCACCCGTACCGGCGCTGCGGGCGGTCCTGCCCGAACAGGTCTGCTACGCCGGCAGCGTCTCCAAACTGCTCGCCCCGGCCCTGCGGGTGGGCTGGCTGCTCGCGCCGAGCCGGTACCGGGCCGCCCTGGTCGACGCGAAGCGGACCGCGGATCTCGGCAACGCCGCACTGCCGCAACTGGTCCTGGCCGAGCTGATCGGGTCGGGGGCGCTGGAACGGCAACTGCGGTTCCTGCGCCGTCGCCACGTACGCCGCCGGGACGCGATGATCGCGGCGATCCGTACCCACCTGCCGGACGCCGTGGTGCACGGCGCGGCGGCGGGACTGCACCTCATGATCACCTTTCCGGGCGGTGCCGGCGCCGTCGACGACGTCGCGCTGGCGACCGCGGCACTGGCCCGGGGGGTCAAGGTGCAGCCGCTCACCTGGCACCGGCAACGTCCCGGCCCGCCCGGCCTGGTGCTCGGCTACGCCGCCAGCAGCACCGCCGAGATATCCGACGGCATCGCCACCGTCGGCGCCGTACCGCGCTGACACGATCGGCCGTACCGGCGCGGGCGTGATCGGGCCGTACCGCGCTGACATGATCGGGGCTGTCGAAAGGAGCGCGACGTGGTGGACGCGACGCAGGTGACGGATCCGTGCTGCGAGCATGCCGAGGGACCGGTCTGGGATCCCCGGACGGGGCGGCTGTTGTGGGTGGACATGCTGGCCGGCGACGTACTGACGATGACCCCGGGTACGGACCGGGTGGACCGGCACCACGTCGACAGCGTCGCGGCGGTGGTCCGGCCCCGGGCCGGCGACGGCTATCTGGTCGCCGTCGAGCGCGGGTTCGTCCTCACCGACCCGCAACTTCGCACGGTACGCCGGCTGCCCGACCTCTGGACCGATCCTGACCTGCGGATGAACGAGGGCGGCTGCGACCCGGCGGGCCGGTTCTACTGCGGCTCGATGGCGTACGACACCCGGCCCGGTGCGGCGGCGCTCTACCGGCTCGACGCCGACCTGGTGGCCCGGCGGGTGCTCGCCGACGTCACCATCTCCAACGGCATCGCCTGGTCACCCGACGGCACCCTGGCGTACTACGTCGACACCCCGACCCAGCGCATCGACGTCTTCGACTACGACCCGGAGCAGCCCGTGCTGACCGGCCGACGGCCGTTCGCCCGGATCGAGTCCGCCGACGGCGCACCCGACGGGCTGACCGTGGACGCCGAGGGCGGGGTCTGGGTCGCGCTCTGGGGCGGCGGGGAGGTACGCCGCTACGCGCCGGACGGCCGACTCGACGTACGGCTGGCGGTGCCGGCCGGCCAGGTCACCGCCTGCACCTTCGGCGGGCCGGAGCTGCGCGACCTCTACATCACCACCTCGCGGCTCGGCCTGGAGGACCCGGAGCCGGCCGCCGGGGCACTCTTCCGGGCCGACCCCGGCGTCGCCGGGCTGCCGGTCACCCCGTTCCGGGACTAGGACCGCCGCCACCGGCCGCCCGCCGCCGTTTCCCGGCTTTCGCCTAGCTTCCCGTCCCTCGGCGCCGCTTCCCGGCCTTCGTCTGGCTGCCCCTCGGCGCCGCTTCCCGCCGCCCTGACCCGGGAGTTGAGACTTTCAGCCCCGCTGACACCGTGGCCCCCTCGTCAACTCTTAAGATGGAAGTTCAACGATAGAGTTGAGGGAATGAGTGTCGTCCAATCTTCCGGGGTCGTCCAATCTTCCGGGCAGGGTGCGCCGGTCACCGAGTGGATCCGGGTCACCGGGGCTCGCGAGCACAACCTCGCGGCCGTCGACGTCGAGATCCCCAAGCGCCGGCTGACCGTCGTCACCGGCGTCTCCGGGTCGGGGAAGTCGTCGCTGGTCTTCGAGACGATCGCCGTCGAGGGCCAGCGGCAGATGACCGAGATGCTGCCGATGTTCGTCCGTACCTTCATGCCGAGTTCGGCCCGGCCGGCCGTCGACCTGATCGAGCACCTGCCGGCGACGGTCGCGATCGACCAGCGACCGCTGACCGGCGGGCCCCGGTCCACCGTCGGCACCATCACCGACATCGCCCCGCTGCTGCGGCTGCTCTTCGCCCGGGTCGGCGAGCCGTTCGTCGGCTACCCCGACGCGTTCTCGTTCAACATGGCCGCCGGGATGTGCCCGGAGTGCGAGGGCCTCGGCGAGATCACCGACGTCGACCTGGCCGCCTTCCTCGACCCCACCCGGTCGCTCAACCAGGGAGCGCTGCTCGCCCCGACCTTCAAGGTGGGCAGCCGGGACTGGCACCTGCTCGCCGCGTCGGGCCGGCTCGACCCGGACAAGCCGGTGTCGGCGTACTCGGAGCGCGAACTCGACGACCTGCTCTACGCCACCGACGGCACGGTGCCGCTGGAGGTGGCCGGCTCGACGCTCAACCTGAGCTACGAGGGCGCGGTGGTGAAGTTCCGCCGCCGCTACCTCGACCAGCAGGCGGAGCCGGCGGAGCGGACCCGGCGGATGGTGGCGGACTACACCACCACCGTCCCGTGCCGGGCCTGCGGCGGCAGCCGGCTCTCGCCGCTGGCGCTCTCCAGCCGGGTCGGCGGGCACAACATCGCCGAACTCTGCGCGATGGAGGCCGAGGAGCTGCTCGGGGTACTGGCCGGGCTGGAGGTGCCGGCGGCCAAGCCGGTACTCGACACCCTGGTCGCCCAGGTCGGGCACCTCGTGCAGATCGGCCTCGGCTACCTGAGTCTGGACCGGCGTACCGGCACCCTCTCCGGGGGCGAGTCGCAACGGGTCAAGATCGTGCGACACCTCTCCAGCAGCCTCAACGACCTGCTCTACGTCTTCGACGAGCCGAGCGTCGGGCTGCACCCCCGGGACGTGCACCGGCTCACCGACCTGCTCCGCACCCTGCGGGACAAGGGCAACACGGTGCTGGTCGTCGAGCACGACCGGGACGTGATCGCGGCGGCCGACCACGTCCTCGACCTCGGCCCCGGTGCCGGTACGGCGGGCGGCCGGGTGGTCTACGCCGGAGGTGTCGAGGCGCTCGCCGACGCGGACACCCCGACGGGCCGGGCGATGACCGGGAGCACCCGGTTGAAGGCGGCGGTACGCACCCCGACCGGCGTACTCCCGATCGTCGGCGCGCGTACCCACAACCTGCGCGACCTCAGCCTCGACATCCCGGCGGGCGTACTCACCGTGATCGCCGGGGTGGCCGGCGCGGGCAAGTCGAGCCTGGTCGGCGGCGCGTTCCGGGCCCAGCACCCGGAGGCGGTGATCATCGACCAGTCGATGCCGCACGCCAACCGCCGCTCCACCGTCGTCACCTACACCGGGGTCGCCGACCAGGTCCGGGCCGAGTTCGCCCGGGCCAACCGGGTCAGCCCGGCCCTGTTCAGCGCCAACTCCTCGGGTGCCTGCGCCACCTGCGCCGGGCTGGGCGTGGTGCAGACCGACTTCGGCGCGCTGGAGGGCGTCTCGCTGGTCTGCCAGACCTGCGACGGGCGCCGCTTCTCCGACGAGGTGCTCGGTTACCGGCTGCGCGGCCGGACCATCAGCGACGTACTGGAGATGACGGTCGCGCAGGGGCGGGAGTTCTTCGCCGGCAACCGCCGGGTCGCACCGGTACTGGCCGCGACCGCCGACGTCGGACTGGACTATCTGCGGCTGGGTCAGCCGTTGACCAGCCTCTCCGGCGGTGAGTGTCAACGGATCAAGCTCGCCACCGGACTGCACGGCGGCGCCCCGGCGTACGTGCTCGACGAGCCGACCACCGGGCTGCACATGGCGGACGTGGGGCGGCTGCTCGGGGTACTGGACCGGCTGGTCGACGAGTACGCCGCGACCGTACTCGTGATCGAGCACAACCTGGACGTCGTCGCGCACGCCGACTGGGTGCTGGAGCTGGGGCCGGAGGGCGGCAGTCGGGGCGGGCGGGTGCTCTACCAGGGCGAGCCGCGCGGGCTGGTCGAACTGGCCAGCTCGCCGACCGGCGTGCACCTGCGGCGGGCCCTGGGGCTGGCGGAGGTGACGGCATGACCCGGGTGGTCGACGAGGAGCGTCGCCGGTTCGCCGCCGCCGTCGCCGAGGCGGCCGGGGAGGTGGTCGAGCTGCTCGGCGCGTACCAGATCCGGCCCGGGGTGCCGTTTCCGGTCGCCGAGTTGCTGCCGCTGCTGACCGCGCGGCAGCACGCACTCCAGGCGGCCGTCGACGGGTACGCCGGGCCGTTGGCCGTGGACCCGGCGGGCCGCCCCGACCCGCTGGGCGGGGAACTCGCCGGCCTGATGAGCTGGCTGCAACTGCTCCGGGTGCTCTACCGGGGGCTGGACGACATCCCGGAGCCGCTGCGGATCGCCGCCGGCCGGAGCTTCGCGGCCGCGCACCTCGCCGCCCGACGGGTACGCGACCGCACCCGCCGCCTGACCTGACCCGGCCCGGCCACCTGATCCCTCGTCCTGGCCGGTCCACCGTCGCCCGGCCGCCCGGCCAGCCCGGCCGCCCGTTCGGGTGGTCGGGCGGCCGGGGTCCGTCGGGGGTGGCTACGTCTCGATCCGGTTCCCGGCGAACCGGACGATGAGCCGGCTGACCACCACCGCGTAGCCGATCATCAGCAGGGCGAGCAGCGGCATCAGGGCCAGCGGCGGCGGCACCAGGGCGACGGCGCCGACCAGCGCGATGGCGACCGCCGCGATCCCGATCCGCAGTGGCGGTACGGTGCCCAGTGCGATCCATTGCAGCGCCAGGCCGCCGACCATCCAACTGGCCAGCGAGACGGCCATCAGCAGGCGCAGCATCTCCGGCAGGTCCTCCCGGCCGGTACTGACCTCGCGGACCGCCTGTCCCAGGCACCAGCCGAGCAGCAGCAGGGTGGAGCCGATCGCGCCGTGCACGGTCGCGTAGCCGAGACCGGCGCTCAGCCGCGACGTGGTCAGCCCCATGGTCACGAAGGTGGTGTAGACCCACCACACCGACGCCGGGATCAGGAATCCGGTGATCGCCACCACGACGACGGCCGGCGACGGCCGGGTCGGCACGGCGCCGATCAGGTCGGTCAGGCTGACGCCGAGCAGGATGATGGTGAACTGTCCGATCCGTTCCGGCAGGTGTGCCGGATGGACGGGATGTTTGATCAGCCAGCGTCGGCCGAGCCACGGGGTCAGCAGTTCGACGATCAGCCCGATCAGCCAGAGCAGCGCCCGGTTCTGTGCCGGTACGGCGAGGGAGGCGACCCAGAACGACAGCCCCACGCTGAACCCGATGAGGTAGACGGTGGTCAGTTCGCGCGCGGTGGCCCCGATGCCGCGTACCCGGAGGTAGAGCGCCAGCAGGGTGCCGCGGACCACGAGGTAGCCGATCGGCAGCAGCAGGGTGTCCGGGGCGTCCTTGGCGCCGACCGCCATGATGCCGGCTCCGATCATGCCGACGAGTACCGCCAACCGGTGGCGGAGGTCGTCGGGGTCGAACCGGGTGTCGTAGAACGCCTGCCCGACCCAGGCCCACCAGACGATCACGAAGAGGCCGGCGGTCCGGAGGATCTCGTCGACGTCGGGTACCGCGTCGGTGAGCCGGTTCTGCACGGCGGCGAGGGCCAGGACGAAGACGAGGTCGAAGAAGAGTTCGAGCCAGGAGGCGTGTCGTGCCTCGTTCTCGCCGGGCAGGGACTCCGGGTCGAGCCCCCAGCGCTCGATGATCCGACGTGGCCGGATCATGTCGTGCTCCGGCCGCCGGTGCGGCCCGCCCGGCCCGGCACACGGTGTCGCGCCCAGCTCACAGGCGGTAATCATCCCGTGGGAGTCGGCGCGGGTGTGCCGGATCGGCTAAATGCTTTGTTGGCTTTCCGTCGGGTGCGCCCGTTTTATACATCAGCCGTTCGGCTAGCATCCTCCGATACCAACGGGCTAAGGTGATGCCTGAACAGCCACACGACACCTCCACCACCCGACCACCACATAACGAACCTCCACCACCGAACAACTCAAGATGTCCGGCGGCGTCTTACTCTCCCACACCCTCCCGAGTGCAGTACCATCAGCGCTGGAAGGCTTAGCTTCCGGGTTCGGAATGTAACCGGGCGTTTCCCCTCCGCCATAACCGCCGTAACCCTATCAACAACACAAACAACAACCCCCTACCCACACGCAGGAGCAAAACTGTTGTTCGTTTGCTGTGAATCACACAGTGGACGCGTAGCAACTTTGTAGTCAAGTCCTCGGCCTATTAGTACCGGTCAACTGAACCAGTTACCTGGCTTACATCTCCGGCCTATCAACCCAGTCGTCTCACTGGGAGCCTTACCCCCACAACGGGGTGGGATACCTCATCTTGAAGCAGGCTTCCCGCTTAGATGCTTTCAGCGGTTATCCCTCCCGAACGTAGCCAACCAGCCGTGCCCCTGGCGGGACAACTGGCACACCAGAGGTTCGTCCGTCCCGGTCCTCTCGTACTAGGGACAGCCCTTCTCAAGTATCCTACGCGCACGGCGGATAGGGACCGAACTGTCTCACGACGTTCTAAACCCAGCTCGCGTACCGCTTTAATGGGCGAACAGCCCAACCCTTGGGACCTGCTACAGCCCCAGGATGCGACGAGCCGACATCGAGGTGCCAAACCATCCCGTCGATATGGACTCTTGGGGAAGATCAGCCTGTTATCCCCGGGGTACCTTTTATCCGTTGAGCGACACCGCTTCCACACGCAAGTGCCGGATCACTAGTCCCGACTTTCGTCCCTGCTCGACCCGTCAGTCTCACAGTCAAGCTCCCTTATACACTTACACTCAACACCTGATTGCCAACCAGGCTGAGGGAACCTTTGGGCGCCTCCGTTACATTTTAGGAGGCAACCGCCCCAGTTAAACTACCCACCAGACACTGTCCCTGAACCCGATAAGGGCCCGAAGTTAGATACCCAAACCAACCAGAGTGGTATTTCAAGATTGCCTCCACCCATACTGGCGTATGGACTTCACCGGCTCCCACCTATCCTACACAAGCTAATTCAGATACCAATGTCAAGCTATAGTAAAGGTCCCGGGGTCTTTCCGTCCTGCCGCGCGTAACGAGCATCTTTACTCGTACTGCAATTTCGCCGGGCCTGTGGTTGAGACAGTGGGGAAGTCGTTACGCCATTCGTGCAGGTCGGAACTTACCCGACAAGGAATTTCGCTACCTTAGGATGGTTATAGTTACCACCGCCGTTTACTGGCGCTTAAGTTCTCAGCTTCGCCCCGAAAGACTAACCGGTCCCCTTAACGTTCCAGCACCGGGCAGGCGTCAGTCCATATACATCGAATTACTTCTTCGCATGGACCTGTGTTTTTAGTAAACAGTCGCTTCCCCCTGCTCTCTGCGGCCATACAACGCTCCACCCGCATGGGGCTTCACGTCTCCGGCCCCCCTTCTCCCTAAGTTACGGGGGCAATTTGCCGAGTTCCTTAACCACAGTTCACCCGATCGCCTCGGTATTCTCTACCTGACCACCTGTGTCGGTTTAGGGTACGGGCCGCTCGGAACTCGCTAGAGGCTTTTCTCGGCAGCATAGGATCACTGACTTCACCTGAATCGGCTCGGCATCACGTCTCAGCCTCAATGATGTGCGGATTTGCCTACACACCGGCCTACACGCTTACCCCGGCACAACCACCGGCCGGGCTCAGCTACCTTCCTGCGTCACCCCATCGCTTGACTACTACCCGCCAGGTTCCCACGCTCCCCACCCTCAACCCGAAGGTCTTGGATGGTTTGGGTGGTTAGCACAACGAGGTTCATCACGGGCGCTCCTACACGGGTACGGGAATATCAACCCGTTATCCATCGACTACGCCTCTCGGCCTCGCCTTAGGCCCCGACTCACCCAGGGCGGATTAACCTGGCCCTGGAACCCTTGGTCATCCGGCGGAAGGGTTTCTCACCCTTCTTTCGCTACTCATGCCTGCATTCTCACTCGTGCCGCGTCCACAACTAGGTCACCCTGCTGCTTCACCCCCGGCACGACGCTCCCCTACCCATCCACACACCTGCACAACCACCCAAAAGTGATCGCGAAGTTAAAATGTGAATGCCACAGCTTCGGCGGTGTACTTGAGCCCCGCTACATTGTCGGCGCGGAACCACTTGACCAGTGAGCTATTACGCACTCTTTAAAGGGTGGCTGCTTCTAAGCCAACCTCCTGGTTGTCTATGCGACCCCACATCCTTTTCCACTTAGCACACGCTTAGGGGCCTTAGCTGGCGATCTGGGCTGTTTCCCTCTCGACTACGAAGCTTATCCCCCGCAGTCTCACTGCCGCGCTCTCACTTACCGGCATTCGGAGTTTGGCTGATTTCAGTAACCTTGTAGGGCCCCTAGACCATCCAGTGCTCTACCTCCGGCAAGAAACACACGACGCTGCACCTAAATGCATTTCGGGGAGAACCAGCTATCACGGAGTTTGATTGGCCTTTCACCCCTAACCACAGGTCATCCCCCAACTTTTCAACGTTGGTGGGTTCGGCCCTCCACGCGGTCTTACCCACGCTTCAGCCTGCCCATGGCTAGATCACCCCGCTTCGGGTCTAGAACACGCGACTACACGCCCTATTAAGACTCGCTTTCGCTACGGCTACCCCACACGGGTTAACCTCGCCACATGCCACTAACTCGCAGGCTCATTCTTCAAAAGGCACGCCGTCACCCCTAAAGGCTCCGACGGATTGTAGGCGAACGGTTTCAGGTACTATTTCACTCCCCTCCCGGGGTACTTTTCACCATTCCCTCACGGTACTCGTCCGCTATCGGTCACCAGGAAGTATTTAGGCTTACCAGGTGGTCCTGGCAGATTCACGGCAGATTACAGGAGTCCGCCGCTACTCGGGAACACCCACAAGGAAGACCAGCTGCTTTCACCTACCGGACTATCACCGCCTACGGTTGGCTTTTCCACACCATTCAGCTAACAACTGGCTTTATAACTCCCCACACGAGTGTCAGCTCGTGTCATGAGGTCCCACAACCCCGACCACGCAACCCCTGACAGGTATCACACGCAACCGGTTTAGCCTCAATCCGCTTTCGCTCGCCACT
>NZ_CP028159.1:8310000-8350000 GCF_003030385.1 Plantactinospora sp. BB1
CTACTGGCGACCCAGTTGCTGTGGCGACTACAGCAGCAGCACGGAATCGACCTGCCGGTCCGGGTGGTCTTCGAGGCGCCGACGGTGGCCCGGCTGGCGAGCGCGCTGGACGCCGCCGAGACCGGTACCGCGACCGCGATCACCGCCGTGGCCCGGGACGGCGAGCTTCCGCTGTCGTACGCGCAGCAGCGGCTCTGGTTCCTGCACCAGCTCATGCCGAGCGGTTCGGCGTACCACATGCAGTGGACCGCGCGGCTGCGCGGACGTCTCGACCTCGCGGCGCTGGACCGCGCGGTGACCGCACTGGTGGCCCGGCACGAGGTGCTGCGGACCAGGTTCACCGTGCTGGCCGGCCGCCCGAACCAGGTGATCGACGCACCGCGACCGGTGACCGTGCCGGTGACCGACCTGACCGGCGTGCGGCCGGAACAAGCCCGCCGCGACGCGGCCCGGGCGGTCCGGGTCGAGGAGTCGGCCACCCCCTTCGACCTCGCCACCGGGCCGGTCCACCGAGCCCGGCTGGTCCGGCTCGGGCCCGAGGAGCACCTCCTGGTCTGGACCATGCACCACATCGCCGGTGACGGCCGCTCGATGAACCGGCTCTCGACCGAGATCGCCGCGCTGTACCGGGCCGAGCTGACCGGTGCGCCGAGCGGCCTGCCCGAGCTGCCGGTCCAGTACGTCGACTTCGCCGCCTGGCAGCGGGACCGGCTCCAGGGGCCGGCCGGGGAGGCCGCGCTCTCCTACTGGCGCGAGCAGCTCGCCGGGGCCGAGCAGTTGGAACTGCCCACCGACCGCCCGCGCGGGGCGCTGCGCACCGGCGGCGCGGTGCACAGCTTCGAGCTGGACGCCGAGCTGGTCGGGCGACTCCGGGAGCTGGGTGGCCGGCACGGCGCGACCCTGTTCATGACGTTGCTCGCCGGCTTCGCCACGCTGCTGCACCGCTACACCGGGCAGCGGGACTTCACCATCGGCTGCCCGGTCTCGGACCGGCACCAGGCCGAGACGGCGAACCTGATCGGCCTCTTCCTCAACGTACTCGTGATGCGGGTGGACTGTTCCGGCGACCCGAGCTTCGCGGAGCTGCTGGAACGGGTACGGGACACCGCGATCGAGGCGTACACGCACCAGGAGCTGCCGTTTGAGGTGCTGGTCGACGAGCTGAGCCCGGAGCGGGACCTCGCCCGTAACCCGCTCTACCAGGTCGACTTCCAGCTGCATCCCCGGTTCACCACCTCCGAGCTGCTGGACCTGCCCGGACTGGAGATGACCGACGAGCCGGAGATCCCCACCGACAGCGCGGTGGTCGACCTCTCGCTCTATCTGGCGGAATGGGACGGCCGGGTCAGGGGCGACCTCCGGTACCGCACCGATTTGTTTGATGTGGGGTCGGTGGAGCGGTTGGTGGGTTCTTTTGTGGTGTTGTTGGGTTCGGTTGTTGGTGGTTCGGGGTTGGGGTTGTCGGGGTTGGGGTTGTTGTCGTCGGTGGAGCGGGGGCGGTTGTTGGGGTGGGGTTGGGGTGGGGTGGGTGTGTTTGGTGGTGGGTTGGTGCATGAGTTGTTTGAGGGTGTGGTGGGGCGGTGTCCGGGGGCGACGGCGGTGGTGTGTGAGGGGGTGTCGTTGTCGTTTGCGGAGTTGGATCGTCGGGCGGGTTTGGTGGCGGGGCGGTTGCGGGGTTTGGGTGTTGGTCCGGAGGTGTTGGTGGGGTTGTGTGTGGGGCGTGGGTCTGACCGGAGCAGGTGCGGTCCGTCGCGTCAGCGGTGTCGGCTCGGGAACCGTCGTTTACCTGCGCGTTCGCCCCGGCACCGAGCTGTCCCATATACAGAACTGACGCTGCCGCCGAAGCCGCGCGACGGTTGGGACGGCAGCGGTGGCGCCGGCGCGACCGTGAGCCGGTCCGTCGGCGGCGCGGGACTGGTCACCGCCGGCGCCAGTCGGACCGCGAGCGTGCCGACCAACGCGAGCGCGACAATCGCGCTGGCGCCCGTCAACAATCCCCGGTTGCGTCGGAGCCGCCTGGAACGGGTCAGCGCGCCGCCGAGGAGGTCCGCCGGCTGCGCCTGGTCGCCGATCCGCGCCAGGCTGTCGCGCAGCAGGTCGTCGTTCACTTCCCGGCCCCCTCTGTCGCCCGCAGTTCGCCGAGCTCGGGCACAAGTTTGCGCAGGCGCTCCAGGGCCCGCACAGTCTGGGTCTTGACGGTGCTGACCGACACCCCCAACATCTCGGCCGCCTCGGCCTCCGTGTGGTCGTCGAAGTAGCGGAGCACCACCACGGCGCGCTGCTTGGGACTGAGCGACCGTAGCGCGCGCTCGACCGTTATCCGCCGGGTGATCGACTCGGCGTCCGTCCGGCCGAGCTGGTCCGTCGATTCGGGAAGGTCACCGGGCAGTTCCTCGGCCACCCTGCGCCGCCGCCACCAGGAAACCTGCAGGTGGTACATCGTCCGGCGGGTGTAGGCCTCGGCGTTGTGGGTTTCGCGCAGCCGCGACCAGGCCCGGTGGGTCCGGGCCAGCGCCTCCTGCACCAGATCCTCGGCCAGGTGCTGGTCACCGGTCAGCAGAAAGGCCGACCGGAGCAGAGCGTGACTCCTCGCCCTGACAAAGGCCGCGTACTCGTCGTCGCGGGTGCCCATACCTGATCCGATCGACGGCGGGACGGCTGCGGCCCGTGAGTGTAGGTAGAGCCGTCCAGTTGCGAGCCGGCTTGGAAGGCCGGCGTAGCCCAGCCCTCGCCGCTCGGAACCGCTCGTCGACCGACCGGCCGTTCGGCCGAGTGAAGGATGACCGAACGGCCTGTCGCCCGACCGACGCCGGCTCGACGTCTTGGGATGTGCACAGGACGTGCGCGCCGGCCGGCGAACCTCCACTGTGATTCCCAGAACGGAAGTCCAGCCATGACCACACCGTCTTCACACCGTGTCGCGCGCCGAACCGCCTGCTCTGCCGCCGGGCTCGTCGCGGCCTCGGCGCTCCTGCTCACCGCTGCCTGCGCGTCCGATCAGGAGCCAGCAAAATCGTCGGCCCCACCGGCCCCGGCCGTGTAGGGACCAGCATCGTTGTTGACGCGGCTGATGGGTGGTTGGCCTCCGAGTGCGGTGTGTCCGCGATGGTGGTTGTAGGTGTGGATCCAGGTGGGTAGAGCGTCGGCGCGGTGTTGGTTGCTGGTGTAGGGCTGTTGGTAGGCCCATTCGTCGAGGAGGGTGCGGTTGAAGCGCTCGGCTTTGCCGTTGGTTTGTGGTCGGTAGCGGCGGGTGAACCTGGCTTGGGCGCCGAGGTCGGTCAGGGCTTGGTGCCAGGCGTGGCCGCGTCGGTAGGCCAGGGCGTTGTCGGTCATGACTCGTTCGATGTCGGTGATGCCGAGGGTGGCGAAGTGTCGGGCGGCGCGGCGGAGGAAGCCGGCGCAGGTGGTGGTCTTCTCGTCTGGGTGGATTTCGGCGTAGGCGAGGCGGGTGTGGTCGTCGACGGCGCAGTGGACGTAGTCGAAGCCGACTCGGGTGCTGGTGCGGGCGCGGCGGTGTTCGATGCTGTCGCGGCCGTGGATCTTCCAGCCGCCGCCGTCGCGGAGGCGGCCGAGTTTCTTGACGTCGACGTGGATGAGTTCGCCGGGGCGGTCGCGTTCGTAGCGGCGTACGGGTTGGCCGGTGGGCCGGTCCAGCCAGGCCAGGCGGTGCAGCCGGTGACGGGTCAGGATGGCGTGCACGGTGGAGGCGGCAAGGGCCACCAGTGGGGCGAGTCGGCGGGGGCCGAGTTTGCGGCTGGTTCGCAGGTGGCAGACCTGCTGCTCGACCTCGGTCGGGGTTTTGCGGGGGTGCCGGTGGGCGGTACTGGGCCGGTCGTGCAGGCCGGGGTCGCCTTCTGCCCGCCACCGGGCCAGCCACTTGTAGCCGGTGGCGCGTGAGCAGCCCAGCTCCTTGACCACGTGCGCGACTGGCCGGCCCTGATCGATGACACGCGTGATGAGCAGGCGGCGGGCGTACACGGTCAGCCGGGCGTTACGGTGGGCCATAGAGACCTCCGGTAGGTATGGGCGTCAGCACCTCACACCTCGCCGGAGGTCTCTCCATGGATCAAGCCGACACGCCGTCAACAACGCTCATGGTCACTACACCCGGGTGTCCGGTTTTTGGTCATGATCGGGTGGTGGGTGGGGGCGGATCGCGGAACACCGGGCCGGTGGCGGTGGTTATACCCGGCGTACGTCCGCAGCAGCAGTCCCCGGCCTGCCGGGTCGGTAGGAGTTGGTTTGCGGGCGGCCGGTGACCGGCCCCGGGAATGACGGGCGGTCGGCGTCGGTTACATCTGCCTGGCACCCCGGGTAGCGGGAACGGTCCCCGACCGTGAACCCCCCTGGCCTGTGTTGGGTGTCGTTCTTTCCCCCGGAACGTGGTTTTCGGGTTTCTTTCCTTTCGACGCGCCGCGGGTGCGGTGTTGTCGTTCCCCCGGAATGGAAGGCGACCATCATGACTTTCGTCAAGCGATGGCTACCGGCCATCACCGAGACTCCGATGCGTAAGACCGCGCTGGGTATCGCCGGACTCGCCGTTGTCGGTGGCGCGTTCGCCGGCCCGGTGATCGCGATGGACACCCCGACCACGGGGTCGCCGACCGCCGCGTCGGTGACCGCCGACATCAAGCAGATCGACAAGCGGGCGCCGTCGAAGATGCTGGACTACCAGTACAAGGCGCAGGAGAACTTCTACTACTGCGCGCCCGCGGCGACCCGGATCGCGCTGTCGGCGCAGGGACACACCCCGTCGCAGGACGAGGTGGCCAAGCAGCTGGGTACGACCGAGGCGGGTACGAACTCGGCCGAGGACACCACCCGGGTCCTCAACTCCGCCGGTGGTAAGGGCTACCAGACGGTGGCGATCCCGGACAGCACCGCCAAGCCGGAGCAGATGGACCGGCTCCAGGTCGACATCGTCAACGCGATCGACGCCAAGCGTCCGGTGGTGATGAACATCAAGGGCACCGCCACCGACGTCAACGGTGTACCGCACTCCTACGAGGGCGGGCACTACCTGACGGTCGTGGGCTACGACGACCACGGCCGGAAGGTGAAGATCGCCGACCCGGCGAACCCGAACCAGAGCGAGTACTGGATGAGCACCATCACCCTCGCCAACTGGGCCGCCGAACGCGGATACTCCGCATAACTCAGTACGTGTCGGCGAGTTGGCCGCGGAGTTTGGTGAGGGCGCGGGTGAGGAGGCGGCTGATGTGCATTTGGGAGACGCCGATTTGTTCGGCGATTTGGGATTGGGTGAGGTTGCCGTAGAAGCGGAGGGTGAGGATTTTCTGTTCGCGTTCGTCGAGGGTGGCCAGGGCGGGGCCGAGGGCGACGCGGAGTTCGGCGAGTTCGTATTCGTTGTCTTCGCTGCCGAGGAGGTCGCCGAGTTCGGTGGTGCGGTCGCCGTCGCCGGTGGGGGTGGACAGGGAGACGGCGTTGTAGGCGCGGGCGCCTTCGAGTCCTTCGAGGACTTCTTCTTCGGTGAGGTTGAGGTGGGTGGCGATGTCGGTGATGGTGGGGGAGCGGCCGAGGGTTTGTAGGAGGTTGCTGTTGGCTTCGCTGATGGCGAGGCGGAGTTCCTGGAGGCGGCGGGGGACGCGGATGTCCCAGGTGCGGTCGCGGAAGTGTCGTTTGAGTTCGCCGATGATGGTGGGGATGGCGTAGCCGGCGAAGTCGACGCCGCGGGTGGGGTCCCATTTGTCGATGGCTTTGATGAGGCCGACGGCGGCGGTTTGGATGAGGTCGTCGGTGGGTTCGCCGCGTCCGCTGTAGCGGTGGGCGAGGTGGTGGGCCAGGGGGAGCCAGGCTTCGATGGCTTTGTCGCGGAGGGCGGGTCGGGAGGGGTGGTGGGTGGGTAGGGCGGTCATGGCGTGTAGGAGTTCGGTGGCGGTGTCGTTGGGGGTGGGGTGGTCGGTCCGGGTGGTGGCCGGGACCGTGGTGGTGGTGGGGGCTGTGGTGGTTGTCATGGTGGTCCTCCCTGCTGGGTGGGCGGGGGTGCGAGTTGTTCGGTGGTGGAGGTTCGTTATGTGGTGGTCGGGTGGTGGAGGTGTCGTGTGGCTGTTCAGGCATCACCTTAGCCCGTTGGTATCGGAGGATGCTAGCCGAACGGCTGATGTATAAAACGGTTAGTGGGGGGTGTGGGTGAGGAGGTGGAGGTTTCGGGTGGTGGTGGGTTCGGTGAGGTGGGTTTTGGTGGTGTGGTCGGGGTTGAGGAGGGTGAGGTGGTGGGTGTTGCCGGTGCGGGTTCGGATGAGGGTGGTGTTGTCGGGTTGGTAGTGGATGGCGGTGATGGTGCCGGTGACGGGGAGGCGGATGGTGGCGCCGGTGTGGGTGTTGATGGTGGTGTTGGCGGTGAGGTCGCGGGCGATGTCGCCGTCGTTCTGGTCGCCGGTGCGTTGGTTGACGGCGATTTTGCTGCCGTCGGGGGAGATGCTCAGGGGGTCGCAGCTGCGTCGGCGTTGTGGGTTGGTGGTGGTGTCGGGGCTGCCGAAGGTGGGGGTGATTCTGGCGTTGCGACCGGTGTGGTCGGCGGTGCCGATTTGGCAGGTGCCGGTGGCGTAGCCGAGGTGTCGGCCGTCGGCGGACCAGAGTGGGTGGATGGCTTCCGGGGGTTGTTTGGCGAGTGGGGTGAAGGTGGTGGTGGCGATGGTGAGGGTGCCGAGGGTGGTCTGGTGTGGGGTGGTGCTGCGGGCGACGAGGAGTTTGCGGGAGTCGGGGGACCAGGCTGGTGAGTAGCCGTGTTGGATGCTGTGGCGCATGACGGTACGGCGGTGGTTGCCGTCGCGGTCGGTGACGATGACGTTGTCGTTGTGGTCGATGTAGGCGATGTGGTTTCCGTCGGGGGAGACGTTGGCGTTGTGTGCTCCGGTGCTGAGTACGGTGTGCAGTCCGGTGCGGGTGAGCCGGAGTAGGCGTTCGCCGTCGGTGTAGTAGAGCGTGCCGGGCAGTCCCGGGATGGAGAGTTCGGCTGGTGGTCGGGGTGTCCCGGCGGGTGACCGGGGCACGGCCGCCGACGACGACGGTGACACCGACGGCGACGCGGAGCCGGATACGGGTGTGTCGGTGGTGTTGACGCAGGAGGGTTTGTTGGGGCGGTTGCCGGTGGGTGTGGGGGTGGAGGTGTTGTGTTTGGATCGTGATTGGGGTTGGTTCGAGTCTGGTGTGGGGTTGGTGTCTGGTGGGTCGGGGGCGGGTCCGGAGAATGTGGCGTATGTGATGTACACGTCGGGGTCGACCGGGCGACCCAAGGGTGTGGTCATCCAACACGGCGGCCTGGCCAATTTCGCGCACGAGTTGCGCTGGACCCCCAAGGACCCCGTCGGGCGGGTCGCGCTGAACGCCTCGATCGCCTTCGACCAGTCACTGGACACCCTGCTCGCGCTCTGCCACGGCTGGGAGATCGTGATCGTGCCGGAGAGCGTACGGCTCGCACCGGCGGACTTCCTCGGCTGGCTGGCGCGCAACCCGGTCGACGTACTGGAGACGACCCCGAGCCAGTTGGAGCCGCTGCTCCGGCAGGGCCTGGCGAAACTGCCCGAGCCGCCGTCGACGATGCTGGTCAGCGGCGAGGCGATCGACTCGGCACTGTGGAAGCAACTGTACGAGCTGACCGACATGACGATCTGGAACTCGTACGGCCCGACCGAGTGCACGATCGACACGACCGTCGCCCGGATCGGCGACTCACCCCAGCCCAACATCGGTCGGCCGATCGCGAATATGCGGGTGTTGATTTTGGATGAGTGGTGGGAGCCGGTGCCGGTGGGGGTGGCGGGTGAGGTGTTTTTGGGTGGGGTGGGTTTGGCGCGGGGTTATTGGGGTCGGCGACGTGCAGCGCGTAGTTCAGTTGCCGGTCGCCTGTACGGGACAGGCGGTGCAGTGGGATGTCAGCGGATGACACTTCTAACGGCGCGACGCCGCGGTACGAGGCGAACGCGGACGGCTGGCTCTTATATAGATCTGACGCTGCTGACGAAGACGGCTACTCATGTGTATAAGGCACGTCAGTTGCTCGACTAGCTGCACCAGCAAGTCCGGATCGGCGCGCGTAGTGTGGTCGGCTCGTTCGCCTCCGACGAGGCGCACCTGCCGGTTCGCCATCTGAGCTGGAGTCGGTGGGCTGGGTAGTAGGTCATATCGCCCACAAACGCACTGCCCGGTCCTGTATCCGGGAGCGATCGTGCTGCTGAGCGACGCCGGTGGCATCCGGACGACGCCGAGGGAAGCTGTCTTCTATACACTTCTGACGCTGCCGACGATACGACGTGAGTAGTAAAAAAGACACTCCTTCCCGGACCGAAATCGCTATCCGCAAAAAACCGCATGGGGTGACCCACAAAAAGTATTAAGGGGTGGGGTAGGGCCGGTCGCTAGCGGAGCAGGGGATGGAGGACCCGGGACGGACCGGGGTTCAGGGATGGTAGGCTCAGCATGTGGCGGGCTGCGGGAGCGGGCGGCGACTGCGTAGGTGTGGCGGGCGGGGGGGACGGTGGCGGTGCGGTCGGGTGGGGCTGAGGGGGTGGGTCCGGGGGCGGGGGGGTGGGGGGGGGTGGGGGGGGTCGGGGGGGGGGGGGGGGGGGCGGCGGGGGGGGGGTGGGGGGGGGCGGGGAGCGGGGGGGGGTGGGGGTGGTGGGGGGGGGGGGGGGAGTGGGGGGGGGGGGGGGGGGGGGTGGGGGGCGGGGTGGGGGGGGGGGGGGGGGGGGGGGGGGGTGGCGGTGGGGGGGGGGGGGGGGGGGGGGGGGGGGGGCGGGGGGGGGGGAGGGGGGGGGGGGGGGGGTGTGGGGGGGGGGGGGGGGGGGGGGGGGCGCGGGGGGGGGGGGGGGGGGGGCGGGGGGGGGGGGGGGGGGGGGTTGGGGGGGGGGGGGGGGGGGGGGCGGGGGCGGCGGCGGGGGGGGGGGGGGGGGGGGGGGTGGGAGGGGGGGGGGGGGGGGCGGGAGGCGGAGCGGAAGCGTGGTCCGACCGCGGCGCGAGGGCGGCCCGGGAGGGGGGGTTGGTCGGGGACGGCGGCGGGAGTCGCCCGGCGAAGTGGCGGCGCCACAGGCCGGAGCCGGCGGCCAGCAGCAAGGTGGCCAGCGCCGGGACGGAACCGCTCAATGCGGCGTGCTGCACCACTACAGACTGTTCGTGCCCCAGCAACTCGCCCACCTGCCCGCCCGTCCCCCGCTGCACCGCATCGCGGCCCCGCCAGCGCCCGCACCCCTCCGCCACCGCCGCCGCCACATCCGCTACCCCGCCCACCGTCCCCTCCCTCCCCGCCTCCCCCGCCCGCGCCCCCTCCTCCCCCGTCTCCGCCGCCAACGCCTCCCTTCCCCCCCCCCCCCCCCCCCCCACCCCGCCCCCCCCCCCCCTCCCCCCCTCCCTCCCCCCCCCCCCCCCCCCCCCCCCCTCCCTCCCCCCCCCCCCCCCCCCCCCCACCCTCCCCCCCCCCCCCCCCACCCCTACCCCCCCCCCCCCCCCCCCTCCCCCCCCCCCCCCCTCCCCCACCCCCCCCCCCCCCCTCCCCTCCCCCCCCCCCCCCTCCCCCCCCCCACCCCCCCCCCCCTCCCCACCCCCCCCCCCCCCCACCCCCCCCCCTCCCCCCCCCCACCCCCCCCCCCCCCCACCCCGCCCCCCACCCCCCCCCCCCCGCCCCCCCTCCCCCCCCTCCCTCCGTCCTCCGACCGACTCTACCGCCCTACCCCCGCCTCCTATCCACCTCACCCCCTTCCCCCATCCGCCCCCCCCTGGCCACCCTCCGCCGCCCGACCCCCACACGAGCCAACCCCCCGTTCTCCCCGGCCCATCACCCGCAACCCCCCTTAACCTCTTCTGGTGGTACTTCTCTCCTCCCCCCTCCTCCACCTCTGTCTCATCCCTTCTTCCCTCTTTTTCTGCCCCTTTTCCTCTCACCCCGTTCCCCTTCCCCTCCTCTTTTCTTCTGCCCTCTCCTTCGCCTTCCCCGTCGCCCCCTTCCTCTTCCTTGCCGCCGCTTCCCCTCCCCTCCCCCCTCCCCCCCCCCCTCCTCCCCCCCCCCCCCCCCCCCCCCACACCCCCCCCCCCCCCCCCCCCCCCGCCCCCCCCCTCCCCCCCCCCCCCCTCCCCCCCCCCCCCCCCTCCCCCCACCCCCCCCCCCCCCTCCCCCCCCCCCCCCCCCCACCTCCCCCCCCCCCCCCCCCACCGCCCCCCCCCCCCCGCCCCCCTCCCCCCCCCCCCCCCCCGCCCCCCTCCCCACCCCCCCCCCCCCCCTCCCCCCCCCCCCCCTCCCCCCCTCCCCCCCCCCCCCCCCCCCCCCCCACCACACCCCCCCCCCCCCCCCACCCCCGCCCCCCCCCCCCCCGCCCCTACCCCCCCCCCCCGCTCCCCCGCCCCCCCCCCCCCCCCCGCCGCCGCCCCCGGCACCCGCAGGCCACCCGCGCGCCCCATCGCCACCCGCCAGAGCCCCCCAGCCACGCCGCCCTGCACCCGCCCCCCCCACAGCACCAGCCCGTCCCCCCCCCTCCCCCCACCTCCCCCCCCCCCCCCCCCCCCCCCCCCACCCCCACCCCCCCCCCCCCCCCCCCCACCCCGCCCCCCCCCCCCCACCCCCCCCCCCCCCCCCCCCCCCCCACCCCCCCCGCCCCCCCCCCCCCCCCCCCCCCCCCCCCCCCCCCCCCGCCGCCCGCCCCCCCCGCCCCGCCCCCCCCCCCCCCCGCCCCCCCCGCCCCCCCCCACCCCCCCCCCCCCCCCCCCACCCTCCCGCCCCCCCCCCCCCCCCTCCCACCCCCCCCCCCCCCCCCCCCCTCCCTCCCCCCCCCCCCCCCCCCCCCCCCCACCCCCCCCCCCCTCCCCCCCCCCCCCCCTCTCCCCCCCCGCCCCCCCCCCCCCCCCCTCCCCTCCCCCCCCCCCCCCCTCCCCCCCCCCCCCCCCCCCCCCCTCTCCCCCCCCGCCCCCCCCCCCCCCTACCCCCCCCCCCCCCCCCCCTCCCCCCCACCCCCCCCCCCCACCCCCACCCCCCCCCCCCCCCCACCCCCTCCCCCCCCCCCCCCCCACCCTCCCCTGCTTCTCCCTCCCCCCCCGCCCCTCTCGCCCTTTCCTCCCCCTCCCTCTCTCCTTCTCCTCCTTCTTTCTTCCCCCCCCCCCCCTCCTTCCCTTTCCCTTCCCTTTCGACCATCATGAACACGACTCTGTTCAGCCGATGGCTCCCGGCCATCGAGCAGACTTCCCTGGTTCGTAGGACCGCTCTGGGTGTTGCTGGTCTGGCGTTCGTCGGTGGCGCTGTCGCCGGCCCCGCCGTGGCCGCTCACGCCGCCCCCGAGCACGTCGCCAGCCCGGTGTCGCAGTCGGTCATGGCCGACAAGGACCACAAGGGTGACAAGAACGACAAGGACCGTAAGAGCGAGAAGCGTGACAAGCGCGAGGGCAAGGATCGTAAGCCGTCGCGGGACAAGCTGGTCCCGCACGGTGCGCAGGGTAAGCAGTCGCGGATTGCGCTGTCGGGTGAGCAGTCCGACAACGTCAAGGCGATCGTGAAGGCCACCAAGAAGGCCGGTCTGGACGAGCGTGCCGCTGTGATCGCCGTGGGTACCTCGTTGCAGGAGTCGAAGCTGGAGAACCTGGGTCACCTGGGTGACCGCAACGACCACGACTCGCTGGGCCTGTTCCAGCAGCGACCGTCGTCGGGTTGGGGCTCGCCGGAGCAGATCACCGATCCGGAGTACTCGACCATCGCGTTCCTCAAGGGCCTCAAGCAGGTTGACGGTTGGCAGGACCTGCCGCTGACCGTGGCCGCGCAGAAGGTACAGGTCTCGGCCTACCCCGACGCGTGCGAGGCTCGACGGGTTCGGTCGGGCTTGCGGCGCGGGAGACTACCGGTGCGGCTGTCTCTTAGAAACATAAAGGGGGGGGGGGGGGCGGTGTGGGGGGGGGGAGGGGGGGGGGGGGGGTGGTGGGGGTGTGTGGGGGGGGGGGTGGGGCGGGGGGGGGCAGGGGGGGTGTGGGGGGGGGGGGGAGGGGGGGAGGGGGGGGGGGGGGAGGGGGAGGGGGGGGCGGGGGGGGGGGGGGTGAGGGGGGGGGGGGGGGGGGGGGGGAGGGGGGCGGGGGGGGGGGGGGGGGGCGCGGGGGAGGGGGGGGGGGGGGGGGGGGGGGGGGCGGGGGGGGGGGCGGGCGGGGGGGGGGGGGGGGAGGGAGGGGGGGGGGGGGGGCGGCGGCGGGGGGGGGGGGGGGGGGGCGGGGGGGGGGGGGGGGGGAGGGAGGGGGGGGGGGGGGGAGGGGAGGGGGGGGAGGGAGGGAGGGGAAGAGAAGAGGGAGAAGAGAGAAAGGAGAGAGAAGGAGAGGGAGAGAAAAGAGAAAGAAAGAAGGAGGAAGGGCGGAAGAGAAAGATGAGGATAAGAGACAGGTGGAGAGACAGGCGGAGGAAAAGAGTGGAAGCGAAGAAGAAGTACAGGAAGAGGAGAAGGGAGAAGACGAGCGAGCAGGAGAAGAAGGGGGAGGAGGGGGAGGAGGGAGGAGAGAAGAAGAAGAAGAAGAAGCGGAAGAGGAAAGAGAGGAGCAAGAGGGGAGACAGGAGAAGAGAGGGCAAGGGGGGGGGGGGGAGGGAGGGGGGGGGGGGGGGGGGGGCGAGGGAGGGGGGGGGGGGGGGGGGGGGGAGGGGGAGGGGGAGGGGGGGGGGGGGGAGGGGGGGGGGTGGGGGGGGGAGTGGGGGGGGGGGGGGGGGGGGGGGGGGGGGGGAGGAGGGGGGGGGGGGGGAGGGGGGGTGGGGGGGGGGGGGGGGGGGGAGGAGGGGGGGGGGGAGGGGGGGGAGGGGGGGGGGGGCGGGGGGGGGGGGGAGGGGGGGTGGGGGGGGGGGGGGGAGGGGTGGGGGGGGGGGGGGGGAAGGGAGACGGGGGCAGGGGGGAGGGAGAGGGGGGGCGAGGGGAGTGGGAGGGGAGGCGGGGGGGGACGGGAGGAGGGGGGGGGGGCCGGGGGCTAGCGGAGCGGCCGACGGGACGGGTGGGGGTGGGGGAGGAGGATGGAAGACGGCAGCCCGGAGGAGCAGAAGAGCAGGGCACAGGAAAAGACCGACAGCATAGCGCTTCGAGCCCATTAGAGTACGTTGTTCAGTGGCGTAGATGGGTAGAAGAGACAGAACCCACGGCCCCCGTCCCGCACGCGGCTGCCGGCCGGCCCGCCGACGGCAGCTCGCCGGCGGCAGCCGGTCACCCAGCGCCGCATCCCCCCACCCCGCCGCGCAGCGCCTGGCGCGCGCCGGCCGGACCGCACCACCCGTTCCCCGACTGCCGGGCGCGCACCACGACGCACGCCCCCCGGTCCCCGCCCCCAGCACACAGCCAGCGCGGTCCCCACGCGTCGCACCCGCCCCCCCACCGCACCGCCCGGGTCGCCCACACCGCCACTCGCCTCCAGCCCGAGGCGGCCTCCCCGCTCGCCACCGACCCCCCCCCGCCGCACCCCCCCCCTCCGGCCCCGCTCTGCACCGGCATCCCGCCGCACCCCCCGGCGCTGGCTCCCGCCGACCTCTCGACCCTTTCCGGCCTGCCCGCCCCAGCTCCGGGCCCCCCCCCCCCCACCGCCCCCGCCCCCCCCCCCCCCCCCCCCACCCCCCGGGGGGGAGAGGGGGGGGGGGAAGGAGGAGAAGGGGGGGGAGAGGAGGGAGAGGAAAGGAGAGGGGGGGAGGAGGGGAGGAAGGGAGAGGGAGGGGGAGGGGGGGAAAGAGAGGGGAGGGAGGGGGAGGAGGAGGAGGGGAGGGGAGGAGGGGGGGGGGGGGGGGGGGGCGAGGGGGGGGGGGAGGGTGGGGGGGGGGGGGGGGTGGGTGGGGGGGGGGGTGGGGGGGGGGGAGGGGGCGGGGGGGGGGGGGCGGCGGGGGGGGGGGGGGGGTGGGGGGGGCGGGGGGGGGGGGGGGGGGGGGCGGGGGGGGTGGGGGCGGGGGGGGGGGGGGGGGGCCGGGGGGGGGGGGGGCGGGGGGGGGGGGGGGGGGGGGGGGGGGGCGGGGGCGGCGGGCGGGGGGGGGGGGGCGGGGTGGGGGGGGGGGGGGGGGGGGGGGGGAGAGGGGGGGGGGGGGCGAGAGCGGGGGCGGCGGGGATGGGCGGTGGCGGCGGCGGGCCGCTGTCAAACGCACACTGGTGGCCGACCGGGTGGTCGAAGGGCGGCGGCGAGAAGCGTACGCCCAGCTCGGTCAGGGACGTGGGGGTGTGTGGGGGTGGGGGGTGGTGCGCGAGGGGGGAGGGGAGGAGGGGGTGGGGGTCGGGGGGGGCGGGGGGGGGGGAGGGGGGGGTGGGGGGGGAGGGGGGGTGGGGGGGGGGGGGGAGGGGGGGGGTGGGGGGGGGGGTGGGGGGGGCAGGGGGGGGGGGGGTGGGGGGGTGGGGCGGGGGGGGGGGGGGGGGCGGGGGGGGGGGGGGGGTGGGGTGGGGGGGGGGGGGGGGCGGGGGGCGGGGGGGGGGGGGCGGGGGGGCGGGGGGGGGGGGGGGGGGGGTCGGGGGGGGGGGGGGGCGGGGGCGGGGGGGGCGGCGGGCGGGGGGGGGGGGGGGGGGGGAGGGAGGGGGGGGGGGGGGGGGTGGGGGGGTGGGGGGCGGCGGACCTGCGGGGGGGCAGGGATGGTGCGGCTCGCGTCGGGTACGGCGGGGGGCAGCGGAGGGCGGGAGCGGCGGGTGGAGCCGGCGGGGAGGGATGCCTCGGCGTGCGGCGAGTGGGCGGTGAGCGCGTGGTAGGGGATGCGGCGGACCGGCCGTGCGTCGGGCTCGGGGGTGTCGGCGCCGTCGGTACCTCCCCTTCCACCCTTGGAAATCAATCCTCCCCTTTCCTCTACCCTTCTCCTCCTCTCCCCCCTACTGATATCCTTCCTCCTCTCCCTCTTTCTCCTTTCCCCCCTCCTCCCCCCCCCCCATACCTCCCCTCTCCCCCCCCTCCCGAGATTTCTGTCTGTCTCGTGGGCTCGGATATTTGTATATGATACTGCAGCCAGTCCTGCTCGATACGGCCTTGCGCGCCGTACTCGCGGATGTACTCGCCGACGTACGGCACGTGGTCGCTCGACAGCGCCGTGCTGCTGGCCCCCCTCTCTCTCCTTTTTTTTTTCTCCTTCTCTTCCCCCCCCTTCCTCTTCTTCCCCATCCTCTCTTTCTTTTTCCGTTCCCTTCCCCCCCCTTCTTCCTCTCCCTCCTTTTCCCCCCCCCCTCCCTCCTTCCCCTTCCCTCTTTTCTCCCCTTCCCCTTCTTCCCTCCCCTTCCCCTCTTCTCCCCCCCTTTCACCTTTCCCTCCCCCCTCCCCCCCCCCTCCCCCCCCCTCCCCCCCCCCCCCCCCCCCCCCCCTCCCCCCCCCCCCCCCGCCTCCCCCCCCCCCCCCCCCGCCGCCCCCCCCCCCCCCCCCCCCACTCCCCCCCCCCCCCCCCCCGCCCGCCCCCCCCCCCCCCCCGCCCCGCCCCCGCCCCCCCCGCCCCCGCGCCCCCCCCCCCCCCCCCCCCGTCCGCCCGCCGCACCCGCCCGCTCAACCGCCCGCCCGGCCCCTCCGCCCCCCCCCCGCCCTGGCTGGGCTAGCCGCCGCCGCCGCCGGCCTCCGCCCCCCCCACCCCACTCCCGCACCCCCCGGCCGCCGCCCCCCAGCGCTCCGCGCCCCCCCGTCCCGACGGAATCGGTCGGCCGATCGCGAATATGCGGGTGTTGATTTTGGATGAGTGGTGGGAGCCGGTGCCGGTGGGGGTGGCGGGTGAGGTGTTTTTGGGTGGGGTGGGTTTGGCGCGGGGTTATTGGGGTCGGCCGGGTTTGACGGCGTCGCGGTTTGTGCCGGATCCGTTTGGTGGTGTGGTGGGTGGTCGGTTGTATCGGACTGGTGATGTGGGTCGGTTCCGGTCTGATGGTGTGGTGGAGTTTTTGGGTCGGGTGGATGAGCAGGTGAAGGTGCGGGGTTATCGGGTGGAGCCGGGTGAGGTTGAGGCGGTGTTGGTGGGGTTGGTGGAGGTGTCGGAGGCGGTGGTGGTGGTTCGGGATGATGGGGTGTCGGGTCGGCGGTTGGTGGCGTATGTGGTGCCGGCGGTGGTGGGGGTGACGCCGGGGGTGTCGGTGTTGCGGGCGGCGTTGTCGCGGGTGTTGCCGGAGTACATGGTGCCGTCGGTGTTTGTGTGGTTGGCGGCGTTGCCGTTGACGGCGAATGGGAAGTTGGATCGGCGGGCGTTGCCGGTGCCGGTGGAGCGTCCGGAGTTGGAGCGGGGGGCGGGTGGGGGGGGGGGCGGGGGGGGGGGGGGGTGGGGGCGGTGGGGGTGGTCGGGCGGGCGGTGGCGGGAGCGCGAGAAGCGGGCGGGGGGGGGGGGGCAGGAGCGGGACCGGTGGGCGCGGGGGCGGGGGGGGTGCAGGGGGGCGGGTCGGGGGGTCGCGGCGGGGGGGGTGCGGGGCGCTGGGCGCGGCGTCGTCGTCGGCGGGGGGGGTCGCGGCGGCCGCCGCCGAGGCGGGGAGCCGGGGCCGTTCGGGACGGGCGGGCCGGGCGATCTGGAGGGGGATCGCGGCGGGCAGCCGGGCCGGCACGGTCGCCAACCGGCGGACCCGCCTCCGCGAGAAGCCCCGACACTGAGCGTGGCAACGATGGGGCGGAGAGGCGAAGACAAAAAATGCGCCGCCCGACGGCGGTGACGGACACGCCCACCCTTGCACGCCTCTCACGCATGCCCGCCGCGACGGCAGCACCGCAGAACCGCGACGACGCACTGCACCGCCACCGCACCCCATGACCCCACAACACGCGCGCACCTACACCAACCAACGACGACAACCGGAAGAACTGTCCTTTTCCTTCTCTTTGTTCCTCTCTTCTCCGCTTACTGCTCTTCTTTCCGCCCTCTCCCGTCTTTTCCCATCTTTTTCTCCCCCTTCCTCCCTCCCCTCCTCTCTTCGCCCCCTTCTCTGTCGCTTCCTCTCTTTCCCCTCGCTTTCCCTCCTTCCCTCCCTGCTCCTGCCTCCTTCCCCCCCCTCCCCCCCTCTCCCCCCCCCCCCCCCCCCTCCCTCCCCCCCCCCCCCCCCCCACACCCCCCCCCCCCCCCCCCCCCCCCCCCCCCTCCCCCTCCCCCCCCCCCTCCTCCCCCCCCCCCCCCCCCCCCCCCCCCCCCCGCCCCCCCCCCCCCCCCCCCCGCGCGCCCCCCCCCCACCCCCCACCCCCCCCCCCCCCCCCCCCCCTCCCCCCCCGCCCCCACCCCCCCCCCCCCCCCGCCCCCCCGCCCCCACCCCCCCCCCCCCCCCCCGCCCCCCCCGCCCCCGCCCCCGCCCCCGCCGCCCCTCCCCCCCCCCACCCGCGCCGCCCTGCCCCCTCCCCCCCTCCCCCACTGCCCGAACTCCCCGCCCCTGCATCCACTCCCTGGAGGTCACGCAGCCGGTCGCGCAACGTGGCTGCCCCGCCCTCAAACTCCACTAGTTGGAAGGCGAATGCTTCTTATACCCATCTGACGGTGCCGACGTGCTCCCCCAGCCGGCCGCCCCGCTCCCCCGCCCGACCCGCCGCACCCAGCAGCGCCGGACTCCCACCGCCACCCCCGTCCCCCCCGGGCACGCCGGCCGCCGCCCCCCGACCCGGCCGCCCGGGCCCTGGCCACCGGCGCCGGCCGCGCGACCCCCCCCTCCGCTGCCACCCTCGACGCTGGACCGACTCGGGTCGCCCGCCCACCTCGCGCCGCCCGCCCCTGCACACCCGCGCACACGCCCCCCCCCCCCGCGGCAGCCCCCGCACCAGCCGCAGCCCGACCCGCCGCACCCCACGCCCACGCCCCCCGCCCCGCCCCCTGCTCCTCGACGGTGCGGTACGCCCCGTCCCGGCCACCCCCACCCACCTGCCCCGGCCCTGCGAGGTCGGCACCCGGTATCCGCCGCAACCCGCGGCGCCGCCCCCGGCGCCCGCCGCTACCCCCACCACCCGCACCACGCAGACACCGCCCCCCGCCCACTCTGTCCCCTCCCCACCGTCTCACCCCCCCATCCTCCCCAGCCTTCACCTCCCCCCTCTCCCCTTCTCCCACTACCGCCGCCTCCGTACCCTACCGGCTGTTCCCTTTGTTCCCTTTCGCTGGGGGCGATTCCTACCCCTTCGTCCACTCCTCTTGCGCCCAGGTGTTCCCCTCTGTATCCCCCTCCGTCCCGCCGCCTCTTTACGTTTCCCCCTTCGCTCCCCCCCCCCTCGCCCTTGCCTCCTTTCTCCTCCCCCCCCCCCCCCCCCACCCGCCCCCCCCCCCCCCCCCCTCCCTCCCCCCCCCCCCCCCCCACCCTCCCCCCCCCCCCCCCCCCCCTCCCCCCTCCCCCCCCCCCCCCCCCCCCCTCCCCCGCCCCCCCCCCCCCCCGCCACCACACCCCCCCCCCCCCCCCACCCCTACCCCCCCCCCCCCCCCCCCCCCCACCGCCGCCCCCACCCCGCGCACCGCCGCCACCGCGCCCCAGCCGGCGGCAGCGCGCCCACCCGCCCGCCCGCAACCCCCCGCCCACCCCGCCACCGCCCCCACCCCAGCCACGGCCCACCCGCCGCCAGCGCCAGCACGGGCCGACCCCCGCGGCGACGAGACGAGCGCGGCGCCCGCGCACCACGGCACCACCGGGGTGGCCGTGGTGCGGGGGTGGGGGGGGCGGGGCGGGGGGGGGGGGGGGGGGGGCGGGCGGGGGGGGCGGGGGGGGGGGTGGGGGGGGGGGGGGGCGGGGGGCGGGCGGGGGGGGGGGGTGGGGGGGGGGGGGGGGAGGGAGGGGGGGGGGGGGGGTGGGGACATGGTGGGGGACGCCGGGGGGGGGGCGGAGGCGGGCAGGGAGGACGGAGGCGAGGGGGCCGGCGGCCGGGGCGGGGCGGGGGGGGCGGGGTGGGGGGGGAGGGGGTGGGGGCGGCGGGGACGGCGGGGGGGGAGGGGTGGAGGGCGGGGCGCGGGGGGGGGGGGGGGGGGGGTGCGTGGGGGTGCTGGGGGTAGGGGGCGGGGGGCGGGGAGCGGCGCGGCGGGGGGGGGGGCGTGGCGGGGAGCGGGGCGGGGGGCGGCGCGGCGGGGGACGGTAGGCGCCGGGGGGTGGCACGGGGGGGCGCGGTGGTCAGGGGGGGGGGGTGCGGCGCGGCGGGTTCGGGCGACGGGGCGGGGGGGGCGATGGTCGGGGGCAGGCAGTGGGCCCTGCGCGCCCCCCTCCTGGCCGCCCCGCACGCCGCCGACCTCTTCCCCGCCACCCTGCGCCACCACGTCGCCGCCCCCGCGCCCCCCCGCCCCCACGTCCTCCCCCCGCTGCCCGCCGCCGACCTCGCCGCGCTGCCCCGCCCACTGCCCCCCCCCCTCGCCCCGCTCCCCCCCCACCCCCCACCCCCCCCCCCCTCCCCCCCTCCCCCCCCCCTCGCCCCCCCCCCCCCCCCCCCCCCCCCCCCGCCCCCCCCCGCCCTCCCCCCCCCCGCCCCCCCCCGCCCGCCCCCCCCGCCCCCCACCCCCCCCCCCCCGCGCCCCCCCCCCCCCTCCCCCCCTCCCCCCCCCCCCCGCCCCCCCACCCCCCCCCCCCCACCCCCCCACCCCCCCCCCCCCACCCCCCGGCCCCCCCCCCCCCACCGCCACCACCGCACCCCCCCACCAGCCACCACCCCCCACCCCCGCCCCCCCCACACCCCCGCCTCCACCAGTCCCCGCCACCACCCCCCCACCCCCACACCACACGCCCACTACCCCCACAGCACGGATGGCGCGGACCGGGCACCGGCGGCCCTGCCCCCTGAATACTGGTCTCCGTAACTTCGACGCGTCCCGTGTAGGCAGCGTCCGGTGTCGTATAGACAGCAGAAGCAGCCGGTCAGCTTACGGTGTTTCTGCCTGTCTCGTGGGCTCGAGGATGTGTATAAGAGTCAGGTTCCGGACCGTGGTGTCCGGCGTGGTGGCTGTCATGGCTCAAGACTGTCGGTGCCGCCGCTTAACCGGCAGCCGCGCGCCGCACGGTTCGACCATGCGGATCGCATGGTTTGACCGCTCTTGCTCCCTTCCCTTCCCTCCTTTCTTCCTCCCCTCCGCCTCTCCTCCTCCTCCCCTTCCTTTCCCCCCCCGTCCACCTCCTCCTTGCCCCCCCCCTCCTCCCCCTCCCTCTTCCCCTTTCCCCCCCCCCTCTCCCCCCCCCCCTTTCCCCCTCCCCCTTCCCCCCCCTCCCTCCTCTCCCCCCCTTCCCCTCCCCCCCCCCCCCCCTCCCTCCCCCCCCCCCCCCCCCCCCCCCCACACCCCCCCCCCCCCCCCCCCCCCCTCCCCTCCCCCCCCCCCCCCCTCCCCCCCCCCCCCGCCCCCCCCCCGCCCCCCCTCCCCCCCCCCCCCGCCCCCCTCCCCACCCCCCCCCCCACCCCGCCCCCCCGCCCCCCCACCCCGCCCCCCCCACCCCTGTCTCCCCGCCCTCCGCCTCCTCTCCCAGCTCCCGGCCGACGCCTAGCCCCCCCCCGGCTCTCCCCCCCTGCCCACCGTCGCGGCCTCCTCCCTCACCCGCCTACCGCTCCCCCCCCCGCCCACCGCCCAACCCCCCGATCCTTCCCGCTCCCCCCGGACCGCGTCTTCATCTGCTACGACGCCGACGAGCTGCCGCCGACGGCGGCTCTCACCTCCGAGCAGCTCTGGCCCGGCTGGCCCGGCTCGACCGTCGTCCTGCTTGACCGCCCGGCCACCCTGCCGGAGCCGACCCGCACCGGGCCCGCCCGCGGCGCACCCGCCCCACTCCGCTCCCCGCCCCGGCGCTCCGGCGGGGCGCCCGCAACCTGCGCGCGGGCCCCGTTCCCGGAGGCCGCGGGCGACCGGCGACCCCGCGGCCCTCGGCCGACCCGGGACTGGCGGGGCCGGCCCACGTGACGACCCCCGGCCGCCAAGGGCCCGCCACCCCACGCCGCTGGCCACCCCCCCGCCACCCCCATCACCGACGCCCCATCCCCGAACACCCTCCCGCTCCTACCCCCTCCCCCCGCCACGCCCGGGCGCCCCGGCCCAGGAGCCCCCCCCCCCGCGCCCACCGCCCCGCCGCCCACCTCCCGCCCCCCCACCCCCCCCCCCCCCGCCCCCCCCCCCCCCCCCCCTTCCACACCATGCCCGAGGGCACCGCTCTCACCGTGACCACCGTCAACCTCACCCCACCCGTTCCGTGGCCTCTGCCCCGTTTCTACCAGCGCCTCCCCGACCGGCACCTCACCGAGGAGGCGCCTGCCTCGGTACCGACGCCTGACCCGGCCCGGCCAGCGGGCACCGCCCTCCCCCCCCAGCCCGCCTACCCACCCCCGCCCCCCCCCCCCCTCCCCCCACCCCCCCCCCCCCCCACACCCCCCCCCCCCCCCCCCCCCCCCCCCCCGCCCCGCCCCCCGCCCCCCCCGCCCCCCCCCCCCCGCCCCCCCCGCCCCCCCCCCCCCCCCACCGCCCCCCCCACCCCCCCCCCCACCCCACCTCGCCCACCCCCCGCCCCTCCCTCGCCCCCCCTCACCCACCCCGCGACGCCGCCACCGCCACCCGGCCGTCCCGCCGCCGCCCGCCCCCCGCCCACCCGCGCGGCCACCGTCCACCCACCCCCCGTCACACAGCCCCCCCCGCCCACACCGCGTGTCCCACCCTCACCCCCAGCCACCTGCCCTTCGCCCTCCGCACCCCCTGCTCGGTGCGCCGGCCCCTCCCACCCTCCTGCATGCCGCGCCCCGCCCCGCCCAGCCGCTTCCCGCCCCCGCCGCCGTCCCCCACGCCCAGCCCGACCCGCGCGGACGCGACCACCGCGCCCACCCGGGCGCCGCCGCGCCCCCCCGCGCGGCCCTCCCGCCGCCGCGCGCCCCCGTGCGTCCCCCCCCCCCCCCCCTCCCACCCCCCCCCCCCCCCCCCCCCCCGCGCCCCCCCCCCCCCCCCCCCCCCACCGCCCCCCCCACCCCCCCCCCCCACACCCCCCCCCCCCCCCCCACCCTCCCCCCCCCCCCCCCCCCCCCCCCCACCCCCCCGCCCCCCCCCCCCGCCCCCCCCCCCCCCCACCCCCACACCCCCCCCCCCCCCCGCCCCCCCTCCCCCCCCACCCCCCCCCCCACCCCCCCCCCCGCCCCCCGCCCCCCCACCCCCCCCCCCCCACCCCCCCCCCCCGCTCCCCCCCCCCCCCCCCCCCCACCGCCCTGTGGGAGGTGTGGGGGGCCGAGCGGGGGGGTGGGGCCGCGAGGGCGGGGGCGGGGGGCGGGGGGGGTGGGGGGGAGGGCGGGGGTGGAGGGGTGAGGGGGGGGGGGGGGGGGGGAGGGGGGGGCGGGGGGGGGGGGGTGGGGGGCGCGGGGGGGGGCGGGGGCGGGGCGGGGGGGGGGAGGGGGGGGGGGCGGGGGGGGGGGGGGGGGAGGGGGGCGGGGGGGGGGGGAGGGGGGGGGGGGGGGGGGGACGGGGGGGGGGGGGGGGGGGGGGGGGGGGGGGCGGGGGGGCGGGGAGGGGGGGGGGGGGGGAGGGGAGGGGGAAGAAGGGGGAAGCGGAGCAGGAGGGGAATGGGCGTGGACGGGGCGACCGGGTGGGCGGCGGACATCGAGGAGAGCGGGCGGGAGATGTAGGTGGGGCGGGACAACGGGGGTGGGGAGACAGGGCGGACCGGCGCCGGACGCGCCCGCGGGGGGGCGACGGCGACCGGGACAACGGGGTCGTGCGCGGAGCGCAGGGCGGTGTCAGTACGGGGGGGGGGGGGGGGGGGGGGGGGGGGGGGGTCGGGGGGGGGGGGGGGCGGGGAGGGTGCGCGGGCGATGTGGCGGTCGGTGGGGTCGGCGGCACAGGGTGTAAGGGGGAAGAGCGGTCGCGGGTCGGGGGGTACGGCGGGGGACGGGGGCCGGGGTACGTCGGTTGGGGCGGCGAGGAAGGCGAGGTACACCAGCCGCTTCGGCGGGGGGGGGAGGTGTGGGGAGGTGACAAGGGCAGGGAGGTCGGAGGTGGGCGGGGAGTGAGGGGCCGGGGGGGGGCAGGCGGTGGGCCGGCCGGGGGGGCAGTGGGGCAGCGCCGGGGCGCAGGGGCGGGGGTGGCGGTCCGGGAGCGGCAGAGCGTGCGGGGGGGCCAGGGCGCGGGGTGCCCCGCCGGGGGGGGGGACCGCGCCGGGCAGCGGGGCCGGCGGGCCGGGCAGGGGATGCCAGCCGGGTCGGCGCGGACGGACCACCCGTACGTCGGGCAGGGCGGCGGGGAGTGGGCGCCGCGGGAGCAGTTCCTCGACGAGCCCTTACTTTCCTCCCCCCAATCTCCCTTTCTCTCCTTGTTGTCCTTTCCTTTCCCCTCTTTTTCTCCCTTCCTGCCCTCTCCCCCTGCGTTCCCATCCGGCCCTTCCCGCTCCCCTCCTCCGATTCCCCTCCGTCTTCCTTTCTCTTATCCCCCTCTCCCCCTTCCGCCCTTCCTCCTTCTTTCCCCCTCCCCCTCCTCCCCCCCCCCCCCCCCCCCCCCCACCCCCCCCCCCCTCCCCCCCCTCCCCTCCCCCCCCCCCCCCTCCCCCCCCCCCCCCCCCCCCCTCCCCCCCCCCCCCCCTCCCCCTCTCGCTCTATCTTCCCATCCACCATGTTCCTACTCCTCTCCAGCACCCCCTCTCGGACCCTACTCCTCCGAACCCACGTCATCATTATATCTTCCTCCCTCTTCCTTCACCACTATTCCACTCGTCCTCCACCACCCTACTCCTCTCCTCTTGCTCTACCCCTCCACCGCCACCCTTCACCATTCTCCCCTATCGCCTTCATCACATCCCCATCACTCTGGGTGGGGGGGGGGAGGGGGGGGCGGGGGGGGGGGGGGGGGGGGGGGGGGGGGGTGGGGGGGGAGGGGGGTGGGGGGGGGGGGGCGGGGGGGGTGGGGGGGGGGGGGGGAGGGGGTGGGGGGGGGGGGGGGGCGGGGGGGAGCGGGGGGGGGGGGGCGGGGGGGGGGTGGGGTGGGGGGGGGGGTGGGGGGCGGGGTGGGGTGGGGGGGGGGGTGGGGGCGGGGGGGCGGGGGGGGGGGGGGGGGGGCGGGGGCGGGGGCGGGGGGGGGGGGGGGGGGGGCGGGGGGGGGGTGGTGGGCGGCGCGGGCGGGGGGCGCGGGGGCGGACGCGAGGCGCGGGTGGGGCGCGGGGCGGGGGTGCCGAGGCGGAGCAGGCGCGGGGCCGGGTGGTCGGTGTCGGGCGGGATCGCGGCCCGACTGGCCGGCGGCGACCAGGTGCGGGGGGCGGGGGCGTTCGCCAAGGAGTACGGCGCCCGCGGGCTGCTCGGTGCCGGGAGCTGGTCGTTGGGGGGCGGGGACGGGGCATATGCGTTAGGAGTTCGGTTTGGTGTGTAAGAAGTGTATGTAATAGGCGGGTGGTTGTAGGAATGTGTGCGGGGAAAGTGGTAGAGGAGACAGGAGGAGGAGGGGAAACAAGTAGGGTTTGCGTTGAAGCTGAGTGGGGATTAGAGGTGTATAAGGGGCAGCCGTACTCCTGGTCCGCCTCGGTCGCCGGGGTCGAGGCCGGCGCCCCCGTGCGATGACCGATCAGTCGACGGCGTACGGGATCAGCTGTCTCTTACACACACCTCACATACAAGTCAGACTGATCCCCCACTCCTCTTAAGTCCTGTCGCCCCCACTCTTCCTCTTGTACACCTCTTACTCTTCGCCCACGCTGCGCTACCCACATCCTCCTCAGTCCACTAGTCGTGCGCCAAGCCCTCATGCTAACGACGGGGGTAAGCGCGGACGCTGTGCGGCTCGCGGGGAGTCGGGCCCGGCCGGCGGGGCCGATCGCGCGCAACGGCCGCGCCCGGGTGGGGGCCGGCGGAGGGGGCCGTGGGTCCGGCCGCGGGGGGCGGGCGGGGCGGCGTGGGCGCGTGCGGGGGGGGCGGGCGGCCCGGGGGGGTGGGGGGGCGCGCGGAACGAGTGGGGCGGGGCGCGGGGGGGGGGGGGCGGGGTGGCGGGGGGGGGGGGGGGGGGGTGTAGGGGGGGGGTGGGGGGGGGGGGGGGGGGCGGGGGAGGGGGGGGGGGGGGGGCGGGGGGGTGGGGGGGGGGGGGGTGGGGGGGCGGGGGCGGGGGGGGGGGGGGGGGGGGGGGGTGGTGGGGGGGGGGGGGGGGGGGTGGGGCGGGGGGGTGGGGGTCGGGAAGGTGGTGGTGGTGCGCGGGGTGGAGGGGGGGGGGGGGGGGAGGGAGGTGGGGGTGGGGGGGGGGGGCGGCGTGGGCGCGGGCGGGGGGGAGGAGGGGAGCCGTCGCGGGGTGCCGGGGGTGGGGAGGCGCGGGCGGGGAGCGGCGGGGGGGGGCGGGGTGGGGGGGTGCCGGCGGCTGGGGGGGGGGGGCGGGGGCGGGGGGGTGGGGGGGGGGCGGGCGGGGGGGGGCGGGGGGGGGGGGGTGGGGGGCGCGGGGGGGGGCGGGGGGGGGGGGGAGGGGGGGGCGGGGGGGGGGGGGGGGGTGGTGGGGGGGGGGGGGGGGGGGGGGTGGCGGGGGGGGGGGGGGGGGGGGGGCGGGGCGGGGGGGGGGGGGGGGGGGGGGCGGGGGGGGGGGGGGGGGTGGGGGTGGGGGGGGGGGGGGGGGTGTGGGGGGGGGGGGGGGGGGGGCGGGGGGGCGTGGCGCGGTGGGAGGGGGCGGAGGGGGGGGGGGGGAGGCGGGGGGGGGTCGGTGGGGCGGGGGCCGCGGCGGCCGCGGAGCTCGGGTGGGGGTGGAGGGGCGGCAGCCGGCGACGGGCGACCGGACTGGGGGGGCACGGCACGGGGACGGGTCGAGTTGCCAGTGTCGTGAGCAGGGTGGCTGTGCGTTGATGCGTGGGGTGCGGAGTGGAGTGGGTTGGCACCGGTGGATGGTGATGGGTGTCGGTCGTGGGGAGGGGGGGGGGTGGGGGGGGGGTGGGGTGGGGGGTGGGTGGGGGGGGGGCGGGGGGGGGGGGGGCGGGGAGGGGGGGGGGGGGGGTGGGGGGGTGGGGTGGGGGGGGCGGGGGGGGGGGGGGGGGGGGGGTGGGGTGGGGGGGGGGGGGGGGGGAGGGGGGGGCGGGGGGGGGGGGTGGGGGGGGGGGGGGGGGGGGGAGGCGGGGGGGGGGGGGGGGGTGTGGGGGGGGGGGGGGGGGGCGTGGGCGGGGAGGAGAAGGACCAGGGGGAGCTAGGCGGGCGGAAGCAGCGCGGCGAGAAGAGCGTCGAGGAGGAGGTCGGCGGCGAAGGAGAGGGAGACGGCGTAGGTGTGGGCGGGGAGAAGGATAGGGGTGAGGTAGAGAGGGAGAAGTGGGGCGAACGCGTCGCGGCTGGTGGTGGCGCGGGCCGAGGGGGGGTGCGACGCGAGGGGGTGGTGCGGGCGGACGGGGGCGGAGGGCGTGGGTGCGGTCGGCGGGCGGCATGAGCCGGGGGCCCGTGGCGCGGGGATGCGGATCGAGGAGAGGGGCGGCGACAGGGAGCGGTTGCGCGAGGACGTGCGGGGCGGGTGGGGCAGCGAGCTCGGCGGCACGCAGTGAGGCCGGCGGGGCGGGGGCGGGGTGGGGGGGGGGGTGGGGGGGGTCGGGGGGGGGGGGGGGGGGGGGCGGGGCGGGGGGGGCGGGCGGGGGGGGGGGGGGGGGCGGCGCGGGGGGGGGGGGCGAGGCCGGGGGGGGGGCGGGCGACGACGCCGACGACGGCCACTGCTACCGGGCGGGGGCCCGGTCGGTCGGCGAGCGGTCAGGGGACGCCCCGAGCGGGAGGACCGTCGGCTGCGCGTCCCACGCCGCGATCGGCACCGCCGACGGGCAGGGAACGGTCGTCGACGGCCGGGAAGTCGAAGCCGGTAAGCGTGTGTGTGTGGTGGGTCGGGCGTGTGTGTGTGTTGTGTGTGTGTGGTCTGCGCGTGGGGGGTGTGGGGGTGACGGGGGGTGAGGGCGTGTGCGTGTTCGTGGGAGGGGGTGGGCCGTGGCGGGGCGTCCGTGTGTGGCGCGCGGGGGGGGGTGGCGGCGGGGGGGGGGGGTGGGGGGGGGGTGGGGTGGGGGGTGGGTGGGGGGGCGGGGGGGGGGGGGTGGGGGGAGGGGGGGGGGGGGGGGGCGGGGGGGGGGGTGGCGGGGGGGGGGGGGGGGGGGCCGGGGGGGGGGGGGGGGGGGGGCGGGGGGGGGGGGGGGGGGCGGCGGCGGGGGGGGGCCGCGGCCGGGCCTGCGGGGGGAGCAGCTGCTGGCGACGGATGCGGCGCTGCGGGGCGGGGCCCTGGACGGGGCGGTGAAGTGCGGCGGCTCCGCCTCGTTGGTCTGGCCGGCCTGTGTCGGGCAGGAGCCGGGCGACGGGTCGGGGTTGCTCCGGGTGGCGGTGCTGGGCGCGGAACAACACCCAACACACGCCATCGGGTTCACGGTCTGGGACCGTTCCCGCCACCCCGGGTCCCAGGCCGATCTCACCGCCGCCGACCGCCCGACATTCCCCGCGCCGGTCCCCCGCCGCCCCCGACCCACTCCTTCCGACCCCCCCGGCCGCGGCCCCCTGCCACGCGCCTACACCGCGTCTAACCGCCGCCAGCGGCCCGGCGCTCCCGCCCCCGCCCCCCCCCCCCCCCCGCCCCGTCCCACCCCCCCCACCCCCCCCCCGCCCGCCCCGCCCCCCCCCCGGCCGCCAGCCTGCCGCTGACCGCGCGGGGCGCCGGGCGGGTGGTCGGCGGCGAGGTGGAGGTCGACGCGTCCGCCTCCGGCGAGTTCGTCTCCGGGCTGCTCCTCGGCGGGGGCGGGTTCGGACGCGGGATGGTGCGCCGGCACGGCGGCCCGGCGGGCCCGTCCGCCCCAGACCTGCGGGTGACCGTGCCGATGCTCCGGGCCGGCGGTGCCGCGGTCCCTCCCCCCGCCCGGCCCCGGGTGCCGGTGCGATGCCGATCAGCGCGGCGGTCGCCGCGCGCGCGGTGGCGGTCGGCCCGGCAGGGGATGCCGAACCCCCCCCGGCCGCGCGCCCGCGCCCCGCGCGCCCCACCTCCGGCACCCCGCGCTGCACACTCAACCTCCCTCCGCACCGGCCTCTGTCACCAACCACCTCACGCCCCAGCATCTCGCACCCCCCCGTCGCCCTCGGGATCCGCATCGCCACCTGCGCCCCGCTCCACACCCCGCACCGCACAGCCCCGTCCGCCCCGTACAACGTGCCCCCAACGCGGCGCGCTGCCCCTGCGCAGTTCTGACCAAACGCCCCACCCCAACCCCACCACGCCGCGCAACCCCGCCAACCGCCGGCGGTATATGCGGCACGGCTTGCCGTGCATACACACGTGCCCGAAATCCCGCCACAGCCACTCAGGAACCAACCTCCCAGGTGTTCCTTCAGGGCCCAACAGGATGCTCTACACCGCCCTGGTCGCCCCCCGGCCGCCCGATCTCGCGCACCCCCCGCCGCGCTGCGTCCCCCCCCCGCTGCTGGCCGACCCCAACCGGCTCCTCCCCCCCGACCCCCCCCCCCCCCGCGCCTCCGCCGAGCAGCCCCCCCGCCACCCCCGCAACCCCCCCTCCGGGTCCCCCTCCCGGCCACCCACCCCCCTCCCCGCCCTCGGCCGGCCCCCCCCCACCCCCCCCCCCGCCCCCCCCCCCCCCCCCGCCCCGCCCCCCCCCCCCTCCCCCACCCCCCCCCCCCCCGCCTCCCCGCCCCCCCCCCCCCCCCCCCCCCCCCGCCACGCCCCCACCCCCCCGCCCCCCACCCCCGCCACCCCCGCCTCCACCCCCCCCTCCCGCCTTCCCCACCCCCCCTCCCTCCCCCCCGCTCCCCCACCCGCACCCTCCCCTCACGCCCCCCCTACCCCCGCCACCGCCCACCCACCCCCTGCCCTCCCACACCACACGCCACGCCCCGCCCACGGTGGAAGTACGTATCTTCCCGACGGTGGAGGTGATCGCCAACCTGAAGATGCTCGACAGCTACGCGGGCTTAACCCTGCCGCTGATGGCCTCGGCGACCGCCACCTTCCTGTTCCGCCAGTTCTTTATGACTCTGCCGGACGAGCTGATTGAAGCGGCGCGCATCGACGGCGCGTCGCCGATCCGTTTCTTCCGCGACATCGTTCTGCCGCTGTCGAAAACCAACCTCGCAGCGCTGTTTGTGATCACCTCTATCTACGGCTGGAACCAGTACCTGTGGCCGCTGCTGATTATTCAGGACGTTAACCTCGGCACCGCCGTGGCGGGCATCAAAGGCATGATCGCCACCGGCGAAGGCACCACCCTCTGGAACCAGGTGATGGCGGCGATGCTGCTCACCCTTATCCCACCCGTAGTCATTGTTTTAGCCATGCAGCGTGCGTTTGTCCGCGGCCTGGTCGATAGCGAGAAATAAGATGGCAGGTTTAAAACTTCAGGCGTCGAGGCGCGGGGCGGCCGGGGCGCGGCGGCGGCGGTGGGCGGTGCGGGTCGGGGTGGGGGTGGGGCGGGAGGCGGGGTGCAGCGGGTGGGGGTGTGTGGCTGGTGGCGCGAGGTGTGTGTGGCGGGGTGGCGGGGGGGGGGGTGGCTGGGGCGGCCGCGGGAGTGCGGGGGTGCGGGGTGGGCGGGTGGGGGCCGGCGGGGGGGCGGGGGTGGGGGGGGGGGGGCGGGGGAGGGGGGGGGGGGGGGGGGCGGGGGGTGGGGGTGGGGGGGGGGGGGGGGGGTGGGGGGGGGGAGGGGGGGGGGGGGGAGGGGGGCGAGGAGAAAGGCGGTGGGGGAGGGGGAGGGGGGATAGGGAAGAAGAAGGGGGAAGGGGGGGAGAAGAAAAAGGGAGAGAAGGAGAGAGAAAGGAAGGAGAGGGATGGAGTAGAGGAGGGGGGAGGGAAGAGAGGAAAGAAAGGAAAGGAACGAAAAGAAGGCGGGGGAAGAGAAGGAAATAAGGGGGCGGGCGGGGGGGGGGGTGGGGGGGGGGGGGTGGGGGGGGCGGGGGGGGGGGCGGGCGGGGGGGGGGGCGGGGGGGGGGGGGGTGGGCGGGCGGGGGGTGGTGGGGGGGGGGGGGGGGGGGGGGGGGGGGGGGGGGGGGGGCGGGGGCGGGGGGGGCGGGGGGGGGGGGCGGGGGGAGGGGGGGGGGGGGGGGGGGGGGGCGGGCGGGGGGGGGGGGGGGCGGGGGGGGGGGGGGCGGGGGGCGGGGGGGGGGGGGGGGGGGGGGCGGGGGGGGGGGGGGGGGGGGGGCGGGGGCCGGGGGGGGGGGGGGCGGGGCGGCGGGAGGACCCGGGGGGCCGGCCGCAGTCAGGTGGGCACGGGGGTGGGCCGGCCCCGCGAGGCGGCCAGCACGTGCGCCGGGGGGGTGTGGGGGAACGGTGCGAGCAGGCTGGCGGAGACGTGCCGGAAGGCGGTGCTGAGCCGCAGGTCGGCGTCGGCGAGCGGGGTCAGGGGTACTTCCCCGGCACCCAGCCGCCTACCGCTGTTATCAACGCGACCCCCCCCAGCGTCCCCGCCCCCCTTTACGTGACCTTCTCCTTCCCCCCCTCGCCCGCCCCCCCCCCCGCCCCCTCCCGCCTCCTTCCCTCCCCCTTGTACTTCCCCCTCCACCCTCCTCTCCACGCCCCCCCCCCCCCCCCCCCCTCCCCCCCTCCCCCCCCCTCCCCCCCCCCCCCCACCCACCCCCCCCCCCCCCCCCCCCCCGCCCCCCCCCCCCCCCCTCCCCGCCCCCCCCCCCCCCCCCCCCCCCCCCCACCTCCCCCCCCCCCCCCCCCCACCCGCCCCCACCCCCCCGCCCCCCCCCACCCCCCCCGACGGCCTCGGCCACCACCGCTCTCCCCACCACCCGGACGGGCTGGCCATCACGCACGCCCCCTCCGCGCCCGGCTCCCCCCGCCCGCCCCGCCCCGCGCCCCCCCCCCAGCCCTACTCCCCGCCGCCCCGCGCGAGGGGGGGGGTGGGGGGGCGGCGGAGGGCGAGGCGGGGAGGGGGGGGGGCGGGGAGAGGCGGGCGCAGGGGGGGGGGGGGGGGGTGAGGGGGCGGGGGCAGGTGGGGGGGGGGGGGGGAGCGGGGCGGGGGGGGGGGGGGGGCGGGGGGGGGGAGGGGGGGGGGGGGCGGGGGGGGGTGGGGGGGGGGCGGGGGGGGGGTGGGGGGGGGCGGGGGGGGGGGGGTGGGGGGGGGGGTGGGGGGGGGGGGGGGGGGGCGGGGGGGGGGGGGGGGGGTGGGGGGAGGGGGGGGGGGGGCGGGGGGTGGCGGGGGGGGGGGGGCCGGGGGGGGGGGGGGGGGAGACGGGCGGGGGGGCCTGGGAGACGGCGAGGAGAATAAAGAGCATGAGGGCCGTGAGAAGGGGAAAGAGGGCCTGCCACCATCGAGTCATCGTCAGTTCAGACTGCGCTCAAGCGATTGATGATGATCAATTTAGTGGAGACGGGTCAGAGTTCTGCTTCGTCCGTTACTTCTGTGCTCCTTAGTCTACTATCTGTTCTCGTTCTATCTACATCATTTTCATGGCATCTTATTTGACCTACTTGTACTTCTTTCACGTCTTAGATGGGTATAGGCGGGCACCGCGACATCGTCTACGTCTCCGGCCCGGAACGCTCCTGGCCAGCGAGGCCCGCTGGCAGGCCATGCGGGCCACCGCCGCCGGTCACGGCCTCCAGGTACGCCGGGGCCGGCCCCGTCCCTTTATCACCATCGACCCCGCCGACGGTACCCCTTTGGTAGATCTCGGTGGGCGCCCGCTCAATAAAAAAAACAAACCAGCTAGCAAAGGCGTGTGAAGTACCAGCAACAGAGAACTAGTGGCAGAACAGCACATAAAGCATATCGACACAGCGACATACCCACACAGAGCACGCACTAATAGCGGCGTGGCGGTGGTGGCGGAAGGGGGCCGGGGGGAGGAGGCGGGGGGGGGGCGGGAGCGAGGGGTGCGCGGGCCGGGAGGGGGGCGTGCCGGGCGGTCGGGCGGGTGAGGGAGCGGGATCGGGGAGGGGGGGCGGGCGGTCGGGGTGAGCGGAGGGGGGGTGGGGCGGAGCGGGCGGCGGGAGGGGCGCGGGGGGGGTGGGGCGGGGGGGGGTGGGGCGGGGGGGGGTGGGGGCGGGGGGGCGGGGGGGGGGGGGGCGGGGGGTGGGGGGGCGCGGGGCGGCCGGGGGCGGGGGGCGGGGACGCGGGGAGGGGGGGAGAGCGGGGGGCGGGGTGGGGCGGAGGGGGCGGACGAGCGCTGCGGAGCGGGGCGGCGTCGGCGGCCCGGGGCTCGGCGTGGGGGGCGACGGCGAGGAGCAGGCGCGAGCCGGCGTCGGAGGGCTGGTCGGTGGCCACGCCGGGGAGCTCGATGAGCACCTCGCCGTACCGAGGGTCGCTGGGGGTGGGGAGGCTGGGGGGGCTGGGGGGAGCGGGTCGGAGTGCCTCGCGGGCGGGGTGGGGAGTAGAGGTGGGGCGGACTGCTGGGGGGGGAGCCGGAGGTCGTGGTCGTGGGGGAAGACGGGCTTGGCGGGCAGGGGAGCCGGAACGGGGGTGGGGGGGCGGGTGTCGCGGGATGGGACGCGGGCACCGGGGGCGGGGGGCGCCCGGCCGTCCTGGTGCCGGCTCCCCTCGGTCGCCACCGAGGAGACCTCGCACGCGGCCGCCCGGGGGGGCTGCGCCGCGGCGGTCACCTGGCCCCGGCTCGGCGGGGGGAAGGGGGCCGGGCTGGTGCTGGACGGACTGCGGCGGGGGGCGGCGGCCGGGCTGGACCGGTTGGGGGTCGGTGCCGACCACCGGGACCGGCTGCCCGGCTTCATCGGGCGGCGCGGCCGTACCCGCCGCAACGGCGCGGTGTGGCAGGTCGAGGCGGTGCAGGCCCCACCCAACTCCTCCCCACCGCCCCCGTCCAGGTCCGGCACACCGCGATCCTGCACCCGGCGCTGCCCACCCCGGCCCCGCCCCAACAGTCCCACCCCCTCCGCGCCCGCCTCCAGCCCCCGGTCCCCCGCCTCACCCCCGCCGCCCCCCCCCCCCGCGCCCCCCCGCCCCCCCCCCCCCCCCCGCCCCCCCCCCCCCCCCCCCGGCCCCCCCCCCCCCCCCCCCCTCCGCCCCCCCCCCCCCCCCGCCCCCCCCCACCCCCCACCCCCCCCGCCGCCCCCCCCCCTCCCCGCCCACCCACTGCCCGTACTCCACCGGCCCTTTCCCCCCCCCCCCCTCCCTCCCGCCTTTCAGTTCCCCCTCCCGCATCAGCTCGACCCTCCCCCGCTCACCCTCCGCCATCTCCCCTGCCCCTCCCACCTCCTCCACCCGCTGTCTCCTCACTACCCTTCCCACCACTCCCTTCCCGCCCCTCCTCATACCGCCCTCCAACTGCTCCAGCCCAGCATGCTGCCGCAGCACCTCCCCGACCTGCCGCCGCTCCGCATCGCCGCCCGCCACGACTCCCGGGCCGACGGCAACGCGGCCGGCGGCGACCTCTACGCCCCCCTCGCGCCGCCCGCCGTCAGGCCGGCCGTGGCCCCCGCCCCCGTCGCCGGGCACCCCGCGCACGCCGCCGCGCCGCGCGGCCCGGTACCCGCCGCCCCCCCCCCCCCGCCCCCGCCCCCCCCCCCCCCCCACCCCCCCCCCCCCCCCGCCCCCCACCCCCCCCCCCCCCCCTCCACCCCCCCCCCCCCCCCCGCCCACCCCCCCCCGCCCCGCCCCCCCCACCTCCCCCCTGTCCCCCACGGCCTCCACCCACCCCCCCTCCACACCACCCCAACCCTGCCCACAGCCCACTCCCCACCTCCCCACCCCGACGATGCCCTCACCCACTCCCGCCAGCCCCCCCCCCTGACCGCGCACATCGCCTCGACCGGCCCACACCCTCCCCGCCCCCGCCCCCCCCCTCCCCGCCCCCCGCGCCGCCCCCCCCCCCCCCCCCCACCCCGCCCCCGCCCCCCCCCCCCCCCCCGCCGCCCCCCCCCCCCCGCCCCCCCCCCCCCACCCCCCCCTCCACCCCCCCCCCCCCCCCCCCCCCAACCCCCCCACCCCCCCCCCCCCCCACCCCCCCACCCCCCCCCCCCTCCCCCCCCCGCCCCCCCCCCCCCCCCCCCGCCCCGCCCCCCCCCCCCCCCACCCCTACCCCCCCCCCCCCCCCCCCACCCGCCCCCCCCCGCCCCCCCCCCCTGCGAGCCCCGGCACCCCCCCACCGCCGCCCCCGCCGCACCTCCCCGTCGCACCCCGCCCCCCTCCGCCCCACCCCCCCGTACCCGCGCAGGTCGCCGCCCCACCCGGAACCTGCCCCCCCCACGACACCCCCACGCCCACGCCCCCCCAGCCCCACCCACACCTCCACCCCCACCATCGTAAGTGCTCTGGTTATCGCTTGTCGCACCTTCGACCTGGACGCTCTGGGCGCTGTCACGCTGTCTCCATTTCCGCGATGACGTGCTTTGGAGTCTATTTTGCCTGTTGTTTCCTTCTCGCCGCAGACGTCATACGAGTTTTCTGCCTGTCTGGTTGGCTCGGAGATGTGTAGAAGAGCCAGACCGCCAGTCGGTGGCCTTCATGGGCTACTGGCGACTCGGCAAGGCCGACGACGCCGCCTGACCACGGTCCCTCGGGTCCCCGGCCCGGCGCCGGGGACCCGAGGGACCGTGGTCCCGTCTCTTATACCCATCTGACGCTGCCGACGATCCTCCTGGTTTGACTCCCTGGTGTCTGCGCATCATTCACGCACGCATCGCCACGCGCCCACACCCACCCCTGACGCCAGTCAGTCCGTTGGGCTACCGCCGCGACGCCTCTGTCGGGCGTCGCCAGGACAGTAGCAGTCCAACGGGCTCTGGCCCCTGAATCGTCTCCGCGGGCCGTCAGCCCCCCGCCAGCGTCGCCTCCTCCACACCCGCCCCCTCCACCACCCCCCCGTCCCCCCGCGTCACGCCCCCGTCCCCCACCCCGCTCACGGTCCGATCCCCCGTCGCCACCACCCCCGCCACCCCTCCCCCCTGCCCCCGCCCGCGGCCCCCACCCACCACCCCCCCCCCCCCCCCCGCCCGCCGCCCCCCCGCCCCCCCCCCCCCCCCCCACACCCCCCCCCCCCCCCCCCCCCCCCCCACCCCGCCCCCCCCCCCCCCCCTCCCCACCCCCCCCCCCCCCCCCCCCCCCCCTCCCCCTCCCCCTCCCCCCCCCCCCCCCCCCGCCCCCCCGCCCCCCCGCCCCCCGCCCCCCCACCCCCCCCCCCGCCCGCCCGGCCTCCTCGCGGCGCGCAGCGCGCCCCCTCGGGCCAACCCCCCCGTCACCCACCGTCCCACCTGCGCCCACGGACCGGTCTCCTGAGCCGGGGGGCGCGGCCGGGGGCGGCGGCGGCCGACCCGGGGGCACGCGCCGGGTGGGTAGACGGCGCGGGGGGGCTGGGGGGCGGGCGGGGGGCGCGGGCGGGGGCGGCCGGGGCGAGCGGCGGGGCGGGGCCGGGGGGGGGTGCAGGGGCGGGGGGGCGGGGGTGGGGGGGGGCGGGGGCGGGGGGGGGGGGGGGGGGCGGGGGAGCGGGGGGGGGGGGGCGGGGGGGGGGGGGGGGGGGGGCGGGGAGGGGGGGGGGGAGAGGGGGTCGGGGGGGGGGAGAAGAAGGAGCGAGCGGGGGGGGGAGTGGTCAGGCGAGGGAGGGGGGTGGACGGGGGAGGGGAGCAGCTGGGCGACCCGGGAGAGGGCGGCGGAGAGAGGCGCGACGGGCGGGACGGCGGCGGGATCGTGAACGTAGACGGGCGGGAGGGGGTGGTCGGCGAGGGCGAACGGGGGGGAGGTCCACGGGTAGAGATAGTCGCTGAGGTTGTGCTGGACCACCGTGAGGTCGCCGGGCCGTCGTTCCCGCCGGGCCGGAGTGCCCGGGCGAAAAAGGCGGGGCAGGGCGTTGCGGGGCAGGGCCACCGCGACAAGGGCGGTGCCCGGCGGCGGCGGCACCGCCAGACCAAGAAGAACCGCACGGGCAGGCCCCGCCAAGGGCGGGAGGGCTTCACCAGGCCGCCCAGGCCGCCCGATCCCGCGGGGCAGAGGGGCTGGCCCGGCCACCAGCCGCCCGCCCAGCCCGGCCAACGCGGCGCGCCGGCCAGCGCTCCACCAGACACGCGCGCGTCACCGGGGACCCCGCGCAGCACCTCGCGGACAGCCAGGGCACGCACGCCGAGCTCGCCAGCGACGCGCACCCCCCTCCCACCGAACCACGGCACCGGCCCCCAGCGACGCCGGCGAGACCGGAGCCGCGCACCACCCAGCACGTGCGCCTCCAGCGCAGACAGCACGCGCGCACGCGTACGCCGCCGCCGTTCTACCGCCACTCCAACCGCCCCCCGACCCCCCCCCCGCCGCCCCCGCGCCCCCCGCCCCCCGCCCGCCAGCTCCTCCAGCCCCCCCCCCGGAGCGCCCCCATCACCACCCCCTCCACTTCCGCCACCCCTGCCAGCCGGCACCCGTCCCCCCGCGCCCGCCCCCCCAGCCCGGCCTCCCCCCCCCCCCCGCGCCGCCCCGCCCCCCCCCCCGCCCGCCGCCCCCCCGCCCCCCCCCCCCCCCCCCACCCCGCCCCCCCCCCCCCGCCCCGCCCCCCCCCACGCCCCCCCCCCCCCCCCCCCCCCCCACCCCGCCCCCCACCCCCCCCCCCCCCGCCCCGCCCCCGCCGCGCAGCGCCAGCGCCCGCCACAGCGCGCACACCCAGCCCCTACCCCGGCTGACCATGCCGAGCACGGCGCTGACGCGCCCGCGGCACCACGCCCACCGACCACCGAAAGCGCGGCCACAAGCACTGTCGTGAGCTACTGTGCTATGTCCCCCGCCCGTGTGTCTAGCCACCCGCGCTCTCTCGCGTTACACGCTGCGTCCTCTTTCTCTTTGTGCTTTGTTCACGTATTTTTTTTTTTCAGCCAGAAGCCGGCTTCCAGGATTCCTGCCTGTCCCGTGGGCCCGAAGAGGTGTATAGGAGCCAGCCGTTACGCCCCGGCCCTGCCGACCGCCCGGGTGCCGATCGGCCGCCCCTGGCCAACCTGCGGGTGCTGGTGCTGGACCCGAACGGGGACCCGGTGCCGGTCGGGGTCGCCGGTGAAACTGGCCCTTATAAAAATCTAATACGTAAGCACACGCAGACCATGTGTAACCTCATCGCACTCCACAGTTCAGCACACAAGACTAACACACTGAAGCACGAATGACAACACACGCACAGGCAACACAGGCCCGGCGCCCCCGCGCCCCCCCCCACGCAGACCCCCTAGACGTCGCTCAGTCTGCGCACCGCCGCCCACCTCTCGCCGTCCCCATCCGCTTACACCCCTGACTCCCGCCTCCACCCGCTCCCTCCCACCCCCCGCGCCCCCAATCGCCCCGCTCGACCCCCCTGCCCCCCTGGCCGCCCGCCCCCCCTCCCCCCCCCCCCCCCCCCCACCCACCCCCCCCCCCCCTCCCCCCACCCACCCCCCCCCCCCCCCACCCCCCCACCCCTCCCGCTCCCCACCCCCACCTCCCCCCCCCCTTCCCCCCCCTCCATCTTCTCCCCCCCCTCCCCGTCCCCGTCCCCCCTCCCTGTCCGCTCCTCCCCCCCCTCTCCCCCCTCCTACTCGTCCTCCTACCCCTTCTCCGCCTCCCCCCGCCCCACCCCCTGGCTCCGCCCACAACCTCCCCCACCGGCACCCCACACCTCCACACCCCATCCTCCTGCGGCTCTGGGCGGGCCGGGCGCTGGCCCCGTCCTACATCGCCCTGACTCTGCTCGCCGCGCTCGACTCGGCGGTGCCGCCCCCCGCCCGCCTGGACCTCCCCGCCTTGCGCTCCGCCGCCGCCCACAACCGCTTCGCCGCCGCCACCCTCCAGTCCCTCCTGCTGCGTCTCCCCGCCCCCGCTCCCCGGCTCCCCACCCGCCCCCACCTCTCCCACCGTCCCCCCCACCACCCCCGCCCCCCCGCCGGCCGCCCCCCCCCCCGGCCCACTCGCGCCGACCTCGCACCGCAGTCGACGTCCCCCACCCTCCCGGCCGTGAGCAACCCACCCGCGCGTCAAGCTGTTCCTCCCGAGCCGTGCCCACTGGTGCCGCCGTTAGCCGTCTCTGCTCCCGACGCCCACCCCCACCTGCACGCCCCCACTCAGCGCCTACCCCGGCCCCACACACCCCCCGTCCTCCGCCCCCCCCACCCACCTACCACTCGCACCGCCCACCGTCGCCGACCCCACGCGGTTCCCCCCCCGCAGCCCCCACCTGCTCCCCCCGCCCGGCTCCCCCACCATCCCCTCCCCTCCCTCCCCCCGCCCCCCACACACCGTCACCGTCCGCCTCGCCCCGCCCCCTCCCCTCCTGCTCACCGACTCGCACCCGCCCCGCCCACCCCCCCGTCCCCCCGCCCCGCCGCCCCCGCCCCCCCCCCCCCCACGCCCCCCCCCCCCCCCCCCCCCCCCCCGCCCCCCCCCCCCGCCCCGCCCCCCCCCCCCCCCCCCCCCCACCCCCCCCACCGCCCCCGCCCCCCCCCCCCCCCGGCCCCCCCCCACCGCCACCGCCCCAGCGCAACACCGCCCGCCCCCCCCCGCGCCCACCACCCCCACAACACGCCCCCCCGCCGCCTCCCCCCCCCCCCCCCCCCCCCCCCACCCCCACCTGCTCCGCCAGCAGCCCCACCCCCTCGCCGAGGGATGGTGGGGGGCTGTTGCGTGGGCGGCGTACGGATGTGGGCCGGTGTGGCTGGACTGGGACTTGGGCGGGGCGTGGGGGTGTCTCGGGAGGAGGGGCACGGCGGCGGCACGGGGCTGGGGGGCTGGGGCCGGCGGGAGTGCAGCTGCGGAGCTGGGGCGGGCAGGGCGCCGGGGAGCGGAACCTGCGGCGCCGGGGTGTTCGGGGTCCAGAGCCGGGACGGGGGGGGGGGGGTGGGGGGGTGGCGGGGGGGGGGGGGGGGGCGCGGGGGGGGGGGGGCGGGCGGTGGCGCTGGCGGTGCGGGGCCGTGGGAGGAAGAGGCGGGAGGCGCGGGTCGGGTGGGTGAGGTTCGGTCGGAGGGGGGGGATCGGCGGGGAGGGCGGCCACGCGTACGGGGGGGGGCCGCACGCGGGGGTCGTGGCGCTGGCCCGGGGCGGGGAGCGGGCGCGGGGCGGTACCGGCGTGGTGAGCCTGGGACCCGTAGCCCCGCGCCCCCGCCCCCCCGTCCCCGCCCCCCCACCCGCTCACCTCCTCCGCGCCCCCCCCACCCCCCGCCCCCGCCACCCCACCCCACTCCCCCCCCCTCCCTACCCTGCCCACCCCCCCCCCGCCCCCCCCCCCGCACCCCCCCCCCCCCCCCCCACCCCCACACCCCCCCCCCCCCCCGCCCCCCCACCCCCCCCCCCCCCCCCCCCGCCACCACACCCCCCCCCCCCCCCCCCCATCCCCCCCCCCCCCCCCCCCACCCACCCCCCACCCCACCCCCCCCCCCACCCCCCCTCCCCCCCCCACCCCCCCCCCCCCCCTCCCCGCGCCCACCCCCCCCCCCCCCCCCCCCCCCCGCCCCCCCGCGGCCCGCCCTCCACCCCCCCGCGCCCCCTCCCTCGCCCGCCCCACCCCACGCACCCACACGCAGCGCCACCGCCCCCACCGCCCGACCCGCCCGCCCTCAGCCTGCGCGGGAGTGGCGCGGGCGGGGGGGGGGGCGGGGGGAGGGGGGGGGGGGGTGTGGGGAGGCGCGCGGGGTGGGGGGTGGGCGGGGAGGGGGGGGGGCGGGGGGTGGGGGGGGGGGGGGAGGGGCGGGGGGGGGGGGGGGGGGGGGTGGAGGGGGGGGGGGGGGGGGGGGAGGTGGGGGGGGGGGGGGGGGGGCGGGGGGGGACGGGGGGGGGGGGGGGGGGGGGGGGGGGGGGGGGGGGGGGAGGGGGGGGGGGTGGGGGGGGGGGGGGGGGGGGGGGGGGGGGAGGGAGGGGGGGAGGGGGGGGGGGGTGGGGGGGGGGCGGGCGGGGGCGGAGGGGAGGGGGAAGGGGAAGGAGGAGGGGGGGGAGGAGGGGGGGGGGGTGGAGGGGGAGGAGGAGGAGGGGGGGTGAGAGGGGAAGAGGGGGGGGAAGGAGAGGGGGTGGGGGGGGGGGTGGGTGGAGTTGTTGGGGGTGGAGCCCCTGTCCCTCTGTCCCGTCCTTCCCCTCCGTTTTCTCCCGTTCTTTTTCTTCCCTTTCTGTCTTTCCTCCTTCCGCTTCTTCTTTATCGCTTGCTCTTTCCTCCTCCTCTTTTCCTCCCTTCTTTCCTCCTCCTTCCCTGTCCTTCTTCTCCTTCTCCTCCCCCTCCTTCCCCCCCCCCCCCTTTCCCCCCCTCCCCCCCCCCCCCCCCCCCCCCCCCGCCCCCCCCTCCCCCTCCCCCTCCCCCCCCCCCCCCCCCCGCCCCACCCCCCCACCCC
>NZ_CP028159.1:8355000-8386853 GCF_003030385.1 Plantactinospora sp. BB1
GGGTCCCCGGCCCCCTCCACCCCGCCCCCCCCACCCCCCCCGCCTCCCCCCGCCCCCCCCTCCCCCGCCCGCCCCTCCGCCCCACCCCCCCCGCCTCCCCGCCAGCCCGGAGCCCCTCCACGGCGGCCTCCCCCACGCCCGCTGCCGCACCGCCTAGCAGCCCCCGGCCAGGCTCCACCCCCCAGACCCAGGAGACTAGCCGCCTGTCCCTGCCCCCCAGTCCCTCTCGCCGACACTCGTCCCCCCCGACGTCCGCACCGCCCAACCCCACCCACCCGCCTGCCAGCGCCCACGGTCGCCCGCCGGGACGCCGCTCGACGCCCCCCTATGCCCCTCTGTTCCTCCCCCCCCGCTCCCCGCTCGTCTCCCCCCCTGCGTCCCGCCCGGCCCCCCGATCCCCACCCCGCAGGACCCACTGGACCTGCTCCGCCCGCCCCTCCTCGCTGCCCCGGTGGTGCCGCTGCCGGCGCTCCGCCTCGACCCGCGCCTCTCTCACCCCGCCACCCCCCTCGCCCCTTCGTCGCGGCCGTACCTCGCCCACCCCCCGTCTCGGCTCCGGCCGTCCTCGGTGCCGCTCCCCTCCCACCGCACCGTCGTGGTCGAGCCGGCCGAGTTCGCCCACCTCTGCCCGGCCCCGGTCGCCGCCCACCACCCCGCCGCCGGCATCGTCGTGCACCGGGTGGTGGCCCGCCTCCCGCAGCACCCGCTGACCGCCCGCCCCAACCTCCCGCCGTACGACCCGCCGGCCCCCCCCCCCCCCCCGCCCGCCCCCGCCCCCCCCCTCCCCCCCCCGCCCCCCCCCCCCCCCCCCCCCCCCCACCCCCCCCACCCCCCCCCCGCCCCCCCCCCGCCCCCCCTCCCCCCCCCCCCCCCCCCGCCCCCCCCCCACCCCCGCCCCCCACACCACCCCCCCCCCCCCCCCGTCCCCCCCCCCACCCAGAGCCACCGCCCCCCCCCTCCCGCCCGCGCGAACCCTCTCACACCCCACCAGCCGCGAGCACCCGCCGCCCCAGCCTCCGTCCCGCTGCACCGACGGTTGGGCGGGTGGCGTGGGGGGGAGGGGTCGGGCACGTGTGGCGGGTGGGGCGGCCGGGGGGGCCGGCGAGGGGTGACGGCGGCGTGCGGCGGGGGGGTGGGGGCGAGGGGGGCGTGCGCGGGGTCGGGGGCGGTGGGGGGCGGGGGGGCGGGGCGGGTGGGGGGGGGGGTGGGGCGGGGGGAGCGGGGGGGGGGGGGGGGGGGCGGGGGGGGGAGGGGGGGGGGGGCGGGGGCGGGGGCCGGGGGGGCGGGGGGGGGGGGGGGGGGGGGGGGGGGGGCGGGGCGAGGCGGGGCAGGCCGAGCGGAGCGGGCGGGGACGGGCTGCGGGCGATGGAGGAGTCGCGTGACGGGCGAGCCGGGCCCGGACCACCGGCTAGAGGCGACGGTCCGGGCCGGGGGGGAACTACTTCGTCACGGGGCTGGGTGGAGTGGTGAGCGGCTGGTTCTCGCGCTCGAGGTAGACCTCGGCGGATGGTACGTGATACCGGTGCTGGCGTGTCGGTTTCAGTGGGGCTTGGTTCACGCGGCGACCCTCAATGGCCGCGAATGGACCGGCTCGGTGACCGCGTCCGACTCCGCAATCGTGGACCGGCACGGACGGATCGCGATCGCCGCACCCCGCCGTGCGGTGTGGATGTTCGGGGATCCGCCCGCCGGCCTCGCCGAGCAGATCGGCCGGACCGGCGCCACGTTCGTGAACACCGGACGCGACACGTTCGCCGACCTGGTGGTGGCGCAGCGTTTCGCGGTCGAGGCCGCCGCTCACCACGGCCTCGACCCCGACGTGCCACGCAACCTGACCCGCTCGGTGGTACTGCGGTGACCGGGAGCTGGCTCTTATACACATCCAAAAAACAGACACGAGGCTCAGCCACACGCCGCGCCCGCCCGGTCCCGGTTCAGCAGCCCCCTCCCGCCGCCCGCCCCGCTCGCCACCCCTCTCGCCTCCACCTACCGCCGGCCCCTGCCCAGCCCCTCCGCCATCCCGCCCCGCCGGTCGCCTCGCGGCCCCCCCGCCCCCCCGGCCCCGTCCCCCACCTCCACCCCCCCCCACACCCCCCCCCCCCCCCCCCTCCCCGCCCCCCCCCCCCCCCCCCCCGCCCCCCCGGCCCCGCCCCGCCCCACCCCCCCCCCCCCACCCCCCCCGCCCCACCCCCCCCCCCGCCCCGCCCCCCCCCACCCCCCCCCCCGCCCCGCCCGGCCCCCCTCCCCGTCCGGACTCCCCCTCCGCCCCTCCCGCCCCCCCCGCCGGCCCGCCCCGCCGTCGCCCGCCACCCAAACCCCCCCGGCAGAGCTTGCCGCCGCCTGTGCCGCCCCCACCCACCACGCACCCGCCGCCACCCACGTCCTGCCCGGCCGCCCCCTGCCCGATGCCCTGCCCCACCTGCCCCGCCCCGGCCCCCTGGTCCCCGGCGGCCTTGCTCCCCTGGTCGCCCGTCCCCGCCGTCTTCGCCGCGACGCGCTCCGCCAGGCTGACCTCGCCGTCGCTCTCACCCCCGCCCGCGCCCTCCCCCCCCCCCCCCCCCCCCCCCCCACCCCCCCCCCCCTCCCCCCCGCCCCCGCCCCCGCCCCCCCCCCCCTCCCCCCCCCCGACCCCCCCCCCCCCCCCCCCCCCCGGCCCACACCCGACCAACCCACACCCCGTCCCCCCCCGCCCACAGCCGCGCCCCAGCCCGTCCCGCCCACTTCCACCAGGCCGCCACAGCGCACCACGCCCACCCACGCTGTCCGGCACAACCACACCGGACCCCGAACACCACTCCCCCGCCGACACGGCCTGCCCCACCTCCCCTCCACTCCCGCCACGAGGGGGGGAAGGAGAGGGGGGGAAGAGGGCGGGGAGAAAGGAAGGGGAAGGGGGAAGGGGAGGGAGAGGAGAGAGGGAGAGGGAGGGGAGGGGGGGGGGGGAGAGAGAGAGAGAGGAAGAGGGAAGAGAGGGGGGGGAGGGAGGGGGGGGGGGGGGGGGGGTAGGGGTGGGGGGGGGGGGGGGGAGGGGCGGGGGGGGGGGGGGGGGAGGGAGGGGGGGGGGGGGGGGGGGAAGGGGGGGGGGGGGGGAGGAGGGGGGGGGGGAGGGGGGAGGAGGAAAAAAGGAGGAGAGAAGGAGGAGAGAGAAGGAGAAAAGAGAGAGAAAGAAGAGAAGGGGGGAGAGAGAGGGAGAGAGGGAGGGGGGAGAGGGGAGGAGGGGGGAGGGAGGACGGGGGGGGGAAGGGGGAGGGAGGGGGGAGGGGAAGGGGGAGGGGGGGGGGAGACGCGGGAGGACGGGGGGGGAGAGGAGGAGGGGGAGGGGAGGGGGGGGGGAGGAGGAAGGGAAGGAGGGGGGAGGGAGGAAAGGCGGGGGGGAAAGGGAGGTGGAGGAGGGGAGGGGGAGGGGAGGAAAGGGAGAGAAAGGAGAGGAGGAAAAGAGGGAAGGGGGAGGAGGAGGGAAGGAGAGGGAGGAGAGAAGGGAAAGGGGAGGGGGGGGGGGAGGGGGAGGGGGAGGGGGGGGGGGGGGAGGGGGGGAGGGGGGGGGGGGGGGGGGCGAGGGAGGGGGGGGGGGGGGGGGGGGGGGGGAAGGGGGGGGGGGGGAGAGGGAGGAAGAAAAGGGGGAGGGAGGGAAGGGTAAGAGGGGAAGAAGAGAGAGGGGGGAGACCACGGGGGGGGAAGAAACGGGAACGGGGAGGGAGGGAAAGAGGGAACGGAGGAGAGGGGAAACCGCGGGGAGGGCGTAAAGAGGGAGGGAGGAGCGGACGGAGAGCTGTCGGTAGTGATGCTGTTTGTTCGGTTGCAGGTGGTTTCGGTCGATTAGTCTCACACGTATGTGGACGTCCATGACGCTGCTTGTGTTGTTTTAGATGTGTATAAGAGCCCGCCCTCGGTCCGTCCCGCCGATACGCATTCGGCGGGACGGACCGAGGGTGTGCCGACCGGGTTGGCGCCGCTATCGGCGTACCGGTGGAATCAGCGCCACCACGATCCGTCGCGGCCGACCGGCGGCCTCCACCGGGAACCTGTCTCGTATACAAATCTGACGCTGCCGACGCTACTCCTTGTGTAGGTCTCGCTGGTGTGCGCGTCACTGAAACTACACTGGCTGATGTGGGACAATGCTACAGTGGGCGCCCACGACCGGCCACTAACGCGCATATCGGCCACCGCGTGGAAGGGGACAGCCCCTCCCCCCCGCCCCTGTCCCCTCGCCCCGGCCGACCGCCTCCGCCGCACTCGCCGCCCCTCCCCTGGCCCGCCCCCCCGTCGGCCCCCACCATCCCTTTCCCCCCGCCCCTGCGGCGCCCCCCGCGCCCGCGCCCCCGCCCCCCCCCCCCCCCACCTCCCCCCCCCCCCCCCCGCCCCCCCCCCCCCCCCCCCCACCCCCCCTCCCCCCCCCCCCCCCGCCCCCCCCCCTCCCCGCCCCCCCCCCCCCCCCCCCCCCCCACCTCCCCCCCCCCCCCCCCCCCCCCCCCACCCTCCCCCCCCCACCCCCCCCCCGCCCCCCCCCCCCCCACCCCCTCCCCCCCCACCCCCCCTCCCCCCCCCCCCGCCCCCCCCGCCTCACCCCCCGCCCCCTTCGGCCGCCGCGCCCCCTCCGCCGCCCCGCCCCTCCCCCGCCCCCCCGCCCCGCGCCGCCCCTCGCCGGGGCTGTGGGGGGCGGGGGGTGTGGGTGGGGCGGGGCGGTGCTGGGCCGGGCGGTGGGGGGCTGGCGGGGCGGGGGCGTAGGTGCGTGGGGGCCGGGCGACGGGTGGGGGGGGGGCGGGGTGGCCGGAAGGGGGCGGGGCGGGGTGGGGGGGGGGGGCGGGGGGGCGGGGGGGGTGGGGGCGGGGGGGGAGGGGGGGGGGGGCGGGGGGGGGGGGGAGGGGGGGCGGGGGGGGGGGGGAGGGGGGGGGAGGGGGGGGGGAGGGGAACGGCAAATAGAGCGGGTACGGGGTGGACGGGGGGGAGTGAGTGAGCAGGTGCGAGGGGAAGACAGGAGCGGGCCGGGGAACGGTAAAGTAGGAGCCGGAGCGGGGGAAGGGAGGGTCATGGGGCGACAACGACGGCAACGGGGGGGACCGGGGCCTCGCCGGCAGGGCGGACATGGACGGGCAGCGGCACGAGCGTGTGCGTGCCGGCGTGGGGGGCGGGTTGCTGGTGTGGGTAGGCGTGGGGGGAGCGCAGGGGCGGGGGTGGTCGGTGGTGTGTTGGGCCTGGGGGGTGGGGGGGGTCGGGGGGGGGGGGGGGGGGGTGGGGGGTGTGGGGGGGGGGGGGGGTGGGGTGGGGGGGGGGGGGGTGGGGGGCGGGGTGGGGGGGGGGGGGTGGGGGGTGGGGGGGGGGGGGGGGGGGGTGGGGGGTGGGGGGGGGGGCGGGCGGGGCGGGGGGGGGCCGGGCGAGCGGCGCGGGCAGGGGGCCGTCCACGGCCGCGCTCAGCGCGGTCAGCGGCGGGGGCACCGTACGCCGCCGGGCGGTGACGGTCGGCTCGCGGGCCTCGATGTCGGCCCGGCCGAACCGGGCCAGAGCGTGCAGGGCCAGCACCTGGTGCGCGGCGAAACCGTCCGCCTGGGGCCGGTTGACCGGCTCGCGGGGGGGTCTCGCAGCGCGGGTGGCGGGGCGGGGCGGAGGGGGGGGGGCGGGCGCGCGGCGGTGGTGGCGGACGGTGGCGAGGCGGGCGGGGGCGGGGGGTGGGGAGAGGTGCGGTGGAGGGCTGGGGCCGGGGCGGGGGGGGGTGGCGGGCGGGGGGGGGGGTGGGGGGGGGGGGGCTGGGGCGGCGGGGGGGGGGGGGGGGGGGGGGGGCGGCGGGGCGGGGGGGGGGGGGCGGGGTGGGGGGGGGGGGGGGGGGGGTTGGGGGGGGGGGGGGGGGGGGGGGAGGGAGGGGGGGGGGGGGGAGGGGGAGCGCGTGGGGGTAGGTGTGGCGAGCGAACGGCAGGAACGGGAGAAGAAGGTTGCGGCAGAGGGCAAGATGGAGGGAGGGGGTGAACGGACGGGAAGAGAGGAGAGGGCGGGCCGCGAGAAGAGCGACAGAGAAGACGAGCGGAGTGTGGTGGAACGGGGCGAGCACGGCGGGGAGCGGATCGCCGGGGGCACCGGCCGCGCCGAGAGGGATGCCGGTACCGGAAATGCCAGAGGGGGTGACGATGAGGCTCGCCGAACGGGAGGCGGGGACCGTGGCCCGGACGGGGGCCCAGGTAGATCTCAACGCGGCGCCCGGCGGCGACCAGGCTGGCCGGGCCCCGGAGCCTGTCTCTGATACAAATCTAAGACTCGGGGGACGGCCTGGCGGACGCAGGGGGCCCACTCCTCGAAGCGGACGGCGTAGACGCGGTGGAGGACCTCGGCGGTTAGGGGGGCGCAGGGGGGGGCAGCGATGAAGGCGTATAAGAGGGCACCAGGGCAAGAGTCGCTGAGGGTGCGACGGAAGAGGCGGGCGATGGCATGGAGGTCGTGAGAAGGGGGGGTGCAACGAGGATCACGTGTGAGCGCGGCGAGGGTGAGGGGTGGGGTGGGAAGGTGCCGGGAGCAGAGGGGTGGCGTGGGGTGGGGGCGGGGTGGGTTGGGGGGCCAGGGAGGGGGGGAGGGGTGGGCGGGGGGGGGCGGGGGGGCGGGGTGGGGGGGGGGGGGGGTGGGGGGGCGGGGGGGGGGGGCGGGGGGGGGGGGTGGGGGGGGGGCGGGCGGGGGGGGGGGGGGGTGTGGGGGGGTGTGGGTGGTGGGGGGGGCGGGGGGGTGGAGAGAGGGGGGGGCGTCGGCGGCGGCAGGTGGGTAGGGGAGGCGGGGTGTCGTGGCGGGCGCGGGGCGGGCGCCGGTGGGGGCGGCCGGGGCAGTGCGGGGGTGGGGGATCGGGAGGTCGAGTGCGCCGGGGGGGTGGCGGGAGAGGGGCAGGGGGGGGCCGGGCGCCGCCCCAGGATACGCTGTGCTGGCGCGCGGTTGGCCTGCGCGTCGGCTGCTGGGCGGCGCGGTGCGGCGCGGGGGTCGCTGTGGTGGCGCGGTGGTGGGTGGGCCGGCCCGCGCGGGGTCGGCGCCGAGGCGGGCGGGGGGGGTGGGGGCGGGGGGGGAGGGGGGCGGGGGGGGGGTGGGGTGGGGGGGGGGGGGGTGGTGTTGGTGGGGGGGGGGGGGGGGGGGGGGGGGGGTGGGTGGGGGGGGGGGGGGTGGGGGGCGCGCGTGGTGGGGTGGGGCAGCGGGCTGGGTGGGGGGGCGAGGCGCGTGTGGCGGGGGGGCGTGGGGGGGGTGGGGGTGTGGGGGGGGGGGTGGGCGGGGGGCGCTGGGGGGTGTGGGGGGGGGCGGTGGGGGGGCGGGCGGGGGGGCGTGGGGGGGTGCAGGGCGGGCGGGGGGGGGGCGTAGGGGGGCGGGGGGGGGGTGGGGCGGAGGGGGGGGGCGGGGGGGGGGGAGGGGGGGGATGAGGGGAGGGGGTGGGGGGGGGGGGGGAGGGAGGGGGGGGGGGGGGGGGGGAGCGGGGGGGGGGGAGGGGGGGGGAGGGGGGGGGGGGGGGGGGCGAGGGGGGGGGGGGGGGGGGGAGGGTGGGGGGGGGGGGGGGGGGGGGCGCGGGGGGGGGGGGGGGGGGGGGGGCGGGGGGGGGGGGGGGCGGGGGGGGGGGGGGCGGGGGGGGGGGGGGGTGGGGCGGGGGGAGGGGGAAGGGGGGGGGGGAGCGGCGGGTGGACGGCGGGGGGGGGTGGGGCGTGGCGGGGGGGGGGGTGGGAGGGGGGTGGGGGGACGGGGGGGGAGGGCCGGGCGGGGGGCGGGGGCCGGCGGGAGTGGCCGGGGCGAGCCGGCGGCCGAGCCGGGGGGGTAGCCGGGGAGGCACGGCGCGGCGCAACCCGGGCAGTGGCTGCCGGCAGCATCCCCGCCGCCGCCGCCGCCTGTCCTAACCGCGACTCCTACCTTGCCTGCCCGCCCCCTCCCCCGTCCCGCCCTCCTGCCCCCCCCGCCCCTCCCCCCCCCCGCCCCCCGCCCCCCCGCCCCCGCCCCGCCCCCCCCCCCCCCCCCCGCCCCCCCCCGCCCCCCGCCCCCCCGCCCTGCCCCCCCTACACCCCCCCCCCCGCCCCCCCCCCCCCCCCCCCCACCCCCCCCCCCCCCCCCCCCCCCCACACCCCCCCCCCCCCCCCCCCCACCCCCGCCCCCCCCCCCCCCGCCCCCCCCACCCCCCCCCCCCCCCCCGCCCACCCCCACCCCCCCCCCCCCCCCCACTCCCCCCCCCCCCCCCCCCCCCCCCCCCCCGTCCCCCCCCCGCCCCCCGACACCCCCACGCCCCCCGCCACCACTACCGCCCCACGCTGCTCCGGCGTTGTCTGATGCTGGGTGGTGCTGTCGCTAGCAGTGCTGCTGGGCGGAGTAGGCGAGGAGCGACATGGAGGAGGTTCTTGTGTCTATCGCTGCGGCCACCGACGATCCCTACGCCGGCAGCATCGTCGCCAGCGTCAGATGTGTATAAGCGCCAGGCGCCGAAACACCCGCCGCACCCGCCATCTCCGCCAACCGCGCGGCCGGCAACGACGGGTCCAACGGCACATACACCCCACCCGCCCACCACACCGCGAGCACCACCACCGGCAGATCCACCCCACGGGGCACACACACCCCGACAGCTGTCGCTTATACACACCTAACACATACTATGACATCGAGGCCCGGAACGACGTCACCGCCCACGACACCAGCAACACACCGGCCAGACGGGCGCACGAGCACCGGCGGGAGGGCGACTTGCGCGCCGGCGGCGACATGTCGTTCGACGAGTTGGCGAACCGGATGTTCTCCATCCTGTCCCTCAGCCTCCTGCTGGACATCATCGGCCACCACTCCCACCCGGTCGCGCCGCTGTTCCTGCCCTACGCCGACTGCGGCAAGGACTGGTTCAGCCTGGAACTGGCCCGGTTCCGCCACCAGGCCCGTCTCTTATACACACCTTAAAAACATAGAGTCCTCGGTCTTTATTATGTGCATTGGTTTCTGTATTTGCTGCTTATTACACTACTTGGCCGCATCGTCCTTATTGTCGCTTATACCGCACTCCCGCTGGCGCTGCATACACAGGTGTACGTACCGCGCTTCGCCGACTGCATACATACACCAGAGCACACTGCAGCAAGCGAGGGTGGGGCGGGGTGGGCCGGGGCGGCCTAGCGGGGCGTGGGCGCCGAGGGGCGCGGTGTGGGGGGGCTGGGCGGCGGGTGCGGCCGGGGGCGGCGTCGCCGGGGGGGGAATGGAGCGGTTGGGCGAGGCGGACCGGCGGGGGTGGGGGGGGGGGGGGGGTGGGGGGGAGGGGGGCGGTGGGGGGGGGGGGGGGGGGCGGCGGGGGCGGCGGGGGCGGCGGCGGGGGGGGGGGGGGGGGGGGGGGGGGGGGCGGGGGGGCGGTGGGGGGGGGGGGGGGGGTGGCGGTGTAGGGGGGGAGGGGGGGCGTGCGGGGGGAGGGGGCGGAGCTGGGGGGCCAAGGCGGCGAGCAGCTCGGCGGCGACACGGGACCGGAACTCGGCGAGGAAGACGCGGTAGGAAGGATGGACGCCTCGCTGGGGGGGGAAGGTTCGGGCCCGCAGGGGGTAGAACTGCGGGTTTGATGTGTTGTGAGTCCATTTTATTGGTGTAGTGTCGGTTAGTGGAGTGCTAATGGTGTTATTGATGTAGGAGTGAGGGTGGGTGGAGGGCAGTGTACAGGTGAGGGTGGTTGCTGCCTAATATGTAGAAGGAAGTCAGTGTTGGTGGGTCGGGACGTATGGCGAGAACCGTTAACGTTTTTCTTTAGAGATGTGTATAAGAGACAGGAGCAGGGCATGGGGCAGGAGGTGGCGGGCGGCGAGCTGCTGGTTGAGCGAGGTGACCAGTTCCTGGCTACGCAGGTGGCGCTCGTCGGCGCCCAGCACGAGCGTCGGCGAGAACAGAAAATCGAAGAGTTCAACGAGAGAGGCGGCGACCTGAGGATACGCGATGAAGGTGGAATACATGTAGTCGAAGGCACTAATACTCTTACCCCTTTGTGGGAGTCCTATTGTTGTGTTTCTTGTTGTCGGTCTATAGCTGGTTTAGTTGTTTTTTTAATATGTGTATAAGGGTGAGGAACACGTCGTCGAGGCTGGGCCGGTGCAGCTCGATCGAGCTGCACCGGCCCAGCCTCGACGACGTGTTCCTCACCAAGACCGGCCGCTCGCTGCGCGAGTCCTGACCACTCGCCGCGCGAGTCCCGCGCCTACGCCGCGAGTCCCGCGCCTGTCTCTTATACACCTCGACCGCTGCCGACGACACTGCCTGTGGAGATCTCTGCTGTCGCCGCTAAGTTGATAGAGCAGGTTGAACTCGGCGTCAGTGCTGCCGCACCTAACACAAATGAAAATAGTGATTACCTCGCCAGTGCATGTCAGGGGGGGGGGTGGGGGGGGGAGGGCGGGGGGGTGGCGGGGGCGGGGGGGGGGGGGCGCAGCGGTGGGGGGGGGGGTGGGCGGGGCGGGGGGGGGGGGGGTGGGGGGCGGGGGGGGGGGGGTGGGGGGCGGGGGGGGGGGCGGGGGGGGGTGGGGGCGGGGGGGGCGGGCGGGGGGGGGGGGGGCGGGGGGGGGGAGGGCGGGGGGGGGGGGGGGGTGGGGGGGGGGGGGCGGGGGGGGGGGCGGGCGGGGGGGGCGGGGGGGGGGGAGGGGGGGGGGGGGGGCGGGGGGGGGGGGGGGGGGGGCGGGGGGGCGGGGGCGGGGGCGGCGGGGGCGGGGGGGGGGGCGGGCGGCAGGGGGGGGGGCGGCGGGGCGGGGTCGTGGGTCGGGGGGTCGGCGGCGGGGTGGTCGAGCAAGGCGGCGCTGGGGGGGCGCTGCGGGATGGTGTGGTGGCTGCCCACCGTCCCCCCCGCCGCCGTCGGGCTGCCCGCCTTCGGCCCCCCGGCGGGCTTCCTCGCCCGGCACGTCCCCCCCTCGCGCGGGCACCCCGACCGCCCCCTCCCCCCCCCCCCCCCCCCCCCCCCCCCCCCCCCCCGCCCCCCGCCCCCGCCCGCCCCCCCCCCCCCCCCGCCCTCCCCGCCCTCCCCCCCCCCGCCCCCCCCGCCCCCCCCCCCCCCCCCCCCCCCGCCCCCTCCCCCCCCCCCACCCCCCCCCCGCCCCCCCCCCCCCCCCCACCGCCCCCCCCCCCCCCCCCCCCCCCCACCCCGCCCTCCCCCCTCCCTGCCCCCGCCCCCTCCCCCTCGCCCCCCCGCACCCCGCCCGCACCCCCCCCACCGCCCCCCCGCCCCCCCGCGGCCACGCCCCCGCCCCCGCCGCCACCATCCCCCACACCGCCCCCGACCAAACACGGTCCACCTCGGCGCTGTCATGCCCGTACGCGTCTTCGGTCAGGCAGAGCGCAGACGGCAACAGGCCGACGGCGGCGGCCTGGCCGGCCCAGACATGACGGGCACCCAAGAACTACACTGTCGCTTCAACACATCTGACGCGTCAGAAGTTGTGTAGAGGAGACAGGTACGGACATCCGGCCGCCGACCGGGCGGAGAGCGGACCCGGCACCGGCCGGGCGGGCCGCACTTTGCCGGAGGAGGGAGGAGACGGGGACGGGGGGGGACGGGGGGGGGAGGAGAGGAGGCAGGAGGGGAAAGGGGGGGGGGGGGGGAGGGGTGGGCGGGGGGGGGCGGGGGGGGGTGGGGGGGGGGGGGGGGGGGAAGGGGGGGGGGGGGGGGGGGGGGGGGGGGGCGGGGGGGGGGGGAGGGGGGGCGGGGGGGGGGGGAGGGGGGGGAGGGGGGGGAGGGGGGGGCAGCGCGGGGGGGTGAGAGGAGGAAGCGGAGGGGGGGGCGGCAGGCAGAGGGGGGGGTGGTGGGCGGGGGCGGAGGAGGGGGGATGCGGGGCAGGCGGGCGGGGGGGGGAGGGGGTAGGAGGGGGGATGGGGGGATGGTGGCGGACGGGAGGGCGGGGGCAGGGGGGGGGGGGGGGTGGGGGAGGTGGGGGGGGCGAAGCGGGGGGCGGGTGGGGCGGGGGGGGGGGGGGCGTCAGGTCGTCCGGCCGGCCCCGCACGACCCGCTGACCGTCGCCGTCGCCCCCGCCCGTCCCGAGGCGCACCTGCGGACACCCGTACACGCGGACATCCCCCGCCCCTTCGACCTCGACCGGCGGCCGGTCCTGCGCGCCACGCTGCTCCGCACCCCACCGGCCGAGCACGTCCCGCCCCCCCTCCTGCACCCCCTGGCCCGCCCCCCCCCGCCGCCCCCGCCGCCCCCGCCGCCCCCGCCGCCCCCCCCCCGCCCCCGCCCCCGCCCCCCCCCCCCCCGCCCCCCTCCCCCCCCCCCCCGCCCCCCCCGCCACCCCCCCCCCCGCCCCCGCCCCCCCGCCCGCCACCCCCCCCCCCGCCGCGCCCGGCCGCCACCCACCCAGCCCCGCGCGACGCCGCCGCCGCCCCCCGCCCACGCACACGCACCCCCGCACAGGCCCCGCGAGCACCTGGGGGGGGGGGGGGGGGGACGGGGGCGGGGGCGCCCGGCGGCGCGGGGGGGAGCGGGGGGGGGGGGGGGGGGGGGGGGGCGGGTGGGGGAGCGGGGGGGGGGGGGGGGGGCGGGGCGGGGGGGGGGGGGGCGGGGGCGGCGGCGGGGGGGGGGGCGGGGGGGGGGGGGGGGGGGGGGGGGGGGGGGGCGGGGGGGCGGCGGGCGGGGGGGGGGGCGGGGGCGGCGGTAGCGGTGGGTCACCGCCGACGAGGCGAGCGGCATCGACGAGAAGTTCCGTGCGTTGCGCGAGAAGCGCCGGATCGGCTACATGGTGACGGACGCCCGGTGCCAGGCGACCGCCATCGCAGTGGGCGGCGCACGGGCGGGGGCCGTCGGCGCCGGGGCGCGGCCACAGGCGTGGAAACGAGTCACCGATGGGGATGGCGCCAAGCATGCCCGCGTAGACGCCCCTACTCCGGCCCGACTCGCCGGCCCACCCGCTCGCTCCCCGTCGGCCGGTCCTCCCCGCGCCCGCCGCCCTCGTCCGCCGCCTGCTGTCCGACGACCCCCCCCACGCCCCGCCGCCCCAGCCGACCCCCCACCCCCCCCCCCCGGCCCGCCCCGCCCCCCCCCCCCGCCCCCCCGCTGCCGCCCCCGCCCACCGCGCCCGCCGTCGCGCGTCCCCCGCGCCCGACCCCCCCCCCGCCGCCCCCCCCCCCCCCCTCCCCCCCCCCCCCCACCCCCTCCCCCCCCACCCCCCCCCCCCCCCTCCCCGCCCCCCCCCCCCCCCACCCCACCCCCGCCACCCGCCCCGCCAACCCGCCACCACCATCCCCCCGCCACGCAGCGCCCCCACCCGCCCGCGCCACCCCCAGACGCAACCCGACAGCCACCACCACCCCCGACAACACACAGTCCGGGCCCGCCCGCTGAACCATCACGACACCTGGTCGCTGCGCGGGGCCGGGCTCGCCGCCGACCGCCTGCCGCTGGTCCTCGGCTGCCACCCCCCCGGTGTCGACCCGGACGGCAACGCGGGGGTGCGGCATCCGGTCATCCCCGACCCGCGCGCTCCCCCGGCGCACCCCCCGACCACCGCCCCGCCGCCCCCCCCCCCCCACCCCCCGCCCCCCCCCGCCCCCGCCGCCCCCGCCCCCCCCCCCCCCCCCCCCCCCCCCCCCCCCACCCCCCCCCCGCCGCCCCCCCCCCCCCCCCGCACCCACCCCCCCCCCCCCCCCCCCCCCCCACCGCCCCCGCCCCCCCCCCCCCCCACCCGCCCACCCCTCCCCACCCCCCCCCCGCCCCTCCCCACCCGCCCCCCCCGCCCCCCGCCCACGCACACCCCCCCCCACCTCCCCCTGAAGGTGGGTTGTGTGGGTGGGGTCGTGACCAAGGGCGTGATTGCTGCAGGCGGGTGTACGAGGTTGTGGGGTAGGCAGGGGGGGGTGAAGCCGCTGGGGTGGCGGGGGAGGGGGGGTGGGGGGGGGGGGGTGGGGGTGTGGGTGGGGGGGGGGGGGGGGGGGGTGGGAGGGGGGGGGGGGGGGGGGGGGGGTGTGGGGGGGGGGGGTGGGGGGGTGGGGGGGGGGGGCGGGGCGGGGGCGGGGGGCGGGCTGGCGCGGGGGGGGGGGCGGGACGGGGGGCGGGCGTCAGCGAGGGCGTGGGCCGGCGCGGCGAGAGGGGGGCGGAGGTGCGGGGAGGGGAGCGGGGGGGCGGGGCGGGGCGACTGGATGGCTTGGGGGGGGGGGCGGGACGCGGCGGGGAGGGGGGGGGGGTGGGGCGGGCGGACGGGGAGGACGGGGCGGGGGGCGTCGACCCCGTTCTCCTGCACCATCACCTCCTTCATCCCCAGCGACGCTCCTACGTCTGCGACCTTCCGTGTGTGGTTTGACTTTTATCCGCCGATCGACCCCCGCGTGTCGGCGCCCTTCGCCCGCGCTTCCGCTCCGATTTCCTCCCTCTTTCTCTTCTTGTTTCCTCCCTACCCCACCCCCTCCTTTCCTTCCTCCCCCCTTCCCCCCCTCGCCCCCCCCCCCCCCCCCCCACCCCTACCCCCCCCCCCCCCCCCCCCATCCCCCCCCCCCCCCCCCCCCCCCTCCCCACCCCCCCCCCCACCCGCCCCTCCCACTCCGCCCGCACACGTCCCGCCCCCCCTCCCCCCGCGGCCCGCCGCGCCCCGCCCCCACCCGCACACAGACCCACAGCACCCCAGCCCCCCCCCACCCCCCTTCCCACACCCCACCCCCCCACCCCGCGCCCGAGCCGCCCCGCCCTCCGCCGACTGCCGCGCCGCCCCCTCAGTTCCACTCGCCCTGCCATCCTCCAGAGCGGCTGATCCGGCGGGTCCCCCCGTGCGGCTGCGCTGCACGCCGCCGCCTTCACCGCGTCTATGCACGTCGCGATCCGCAGGATCTCGACGCCGACATCCGCCAGCGACCGGATCTGCTCCTCGTACACCTCCCGGACCCTGTCCACTATACACATCTCCACACAACAAACACCCTCTAACTGTGCGACCTCCCCCTCGTCTTAACCATGTCCCCGCCCACACCCGCTTCTTTCACACCCCTGTACCTTGCACCGCGCCCCCGCTTCGAGCTACCTCTTACCGCCCTATTCCCAAGAAACGCCCATCCATCACCCCACAAGCGACACGCGGTCGTGCGGGGGCGGGTGGGCGGCGGGGGGGCGCGCCGCCTGGCGAGAGCCTCAGGGTGGACGTTGGTGCGGGCGGCCCGCGGTCGGGGTGCGGGGGCCCGGCGGGCTGCGAGTGGTGGGGGGCGGGCGGGCGGGGCGGGGGCGAGGGGCGGGCGGGGGGCGGGGGGGGGGGGGTGGGGGGTGTGGGGGGGGGGGGTGGGGGGGGGGGGGGGGAGGGGAGGGGGGGGGGGGGGGGTGGGAGGCGCGCGGTGTCGAGGAGGGAGGAGGAGATGGGGGGGGGGGGGAGCGTGAGCAGTGGACGGCGGGGTGGGGCGGGGTAGCGCTGCGCGGGGTCGGGTGGGCCGGCAGGTGCGGGTGCGGCGGGGGGGTTGGAGGGGTGGCGGGGGGTCAGCTCGGGCGGGGGAGGGAGGTAGGCGAACGCGGGGAGGCGGGCTGGGTGGGCCCCTCGACTGTCGACGCATGCCGCTTTCCGGCCCGCGTTGCTCCGCCCCGACTAGCTCCGTCTTCCGCTCCTCTTCCACTACACCCCTTTCCCCACCTGTCTCGCCCCCAACCATCGTCGTCGACTCCTCTGCCCCCTCACCAGCCTGTCCGTTCTTCCCCCCCCGCTCCGCTTCCACCTCGGCCCCCCCGCCTCTCTTTTCCCCTTCCGTCGCACTCTCCTCCTGCTCCGCCCCGCCCCCGCTGCTCTTTCCCCCTTCCGTCCCGCCCACCCCGCCCCTCCGTTTCCCCTGCCCCTGCTCCTTCTCTTCGCCCTCCGCGACTCCACCCTCTCCTCCCTCGCCCCCCCCCTCTCCCCGCACCACCTCCAGTCCCTCCTCTACCCCTCCTCCCCCTCCCCCCCCCACCCCCCCCCCCCCCCCCCCCCCCTCCTCCCCCCCCCCCGCGCGGGCACTTCCTCGCGCTGGCGACCCCGGAGCTCCTCCCCGGCCCTGCCCGGCAGTTCCTCAGCCAACTGCGCTGACTCCCACCCCGCTCCGCCGGGCCCTTCCTCCCGCCGCTCTCGGCGCACGGCCGCCTCCTCCGGCGCGCGGCGCTCCTCGCATACGGCCAGCGCCTGCCGCCAGTCCACCCGGCCCTCCTCGCCCCCCCCGCCCAGCCGCGGTAGCGACTGCGGCGCCCCCGCCCCGCACCCCTCCGTCCCCGCCGCCCGCCCGGCCGCCGCGGCCCCGGGCACGGCGTCGGCGCCCCCCTCCCGGCAACCGCGCCCCAGCCCGGCCCCCCCCCGCACCCCCGCGCCCGCCCCCCCCCCCCCCGCCGCCCCCCCGCCCCCCCCCCCCCCCCCCCCCCCCCACCCCACCCCCCCCCCCCCCCCCCCACCACCCCCGCGGAGGGCGGTGGCGCAGGGGGGGGCGGAGGTGGGGGGAGACGGATGGGGTGTGTGGGGGGGGGGGGGGTGGGGGGGAGGGGGGGGGGGGCGGGGGGGGGGGTGGGGGGGGGTGGGGGGGGGGTGGGGGGGGGGGTGGGGGGGGGGGGGGGGTGGGGGGGGCGGGGGGCGGGGAGGGGGGGGGGGGCGGGCGGGGGGGGGGGCGGGGTGGGGGGGGGGGGCGGGGGGGGGGGGGGCGGGGGGCGTGGGCGGGGGGCGGGGGGCGGGGAGGCGCGGCCGCCTGGGAGGTGGGGTACCGGCCCTCGGGGGTCTTCGGGGACGGGCGGACGGGGGCGGTGGACAGCGCGGCCGGCGAGGTGGGGCTGGAGGGGCTGACCGGGAGGGCCGGCAGGGAGGGGAGATCGGTGGGGTTGGTCAGGCGCGAGGCCAGGGTGGCGGCGTACGCGGTGGGTGAACTGCCACTGACCGCGGGACGAGCCGATCCCGGGGCGGGCCGAGCCCGTTACTGGCCGATCCTGTTATCGGTGACCGGCCGATCCGTCAGCGGGGACCGGCGAGCCGGCGGCCGAGTCGGCCGTGCTCGACGTAGAACGCCGGCCCGGCACCGGGCCGCCACGGCAGCGCGGCGAGCAACAGGATGATCGCCAGGGCGAGCGCGCTGTCCACAAGAGGTCTCTTATACACATCTAATAGAAATTACAATGAAATAGAAGAAACAAAAAACTAGTAGTCATATCCGTACACAGACATCACATGATAATCTGTAGTAAGAGACACACAAGAACACAAGTACATCGGATGATTAACTCTAGGTTGATTGTACATACGATAGCTAGTAAGAGTGGATATGTGGAAGCTTAAGACGTGTAGTTGAGATAGGGTTTTGAGAATCGTGCGAGTATGCAAATTGCTGTAAGGTTGACCGCTGGGGTAGCAATGAGGTGTAGCGGAATGCCAGGCGATGGCCTGTTAGATGTGTATAAGAGCCGGGTCGAGCACCCCACCCTCGGCCCGCACCCGCTCCGCCTGCTCGGCCCGCCCGGCGTCGCCGAAGACGGCGGCAGCCTCCCGGCGATTCTTGACTTCCTTGGTCAGCACAGCCAGCCCCTCGGGATCGGAGAGTTCCCGCTTCTCCTTGCCAGCGACCTCGGCGGTGCCGATCGCCGCCAACGCCAACCGCAGCGTCGAGGGGGTGGGTGTGCGGGCTGGTGGCGGTGCGGGAGGCAGGGCGTGGTTCGGGGGGATGGCGAGGAGGGGGGGGGGGGCCGGGGGGCGGGGGGGGGGCGGGGGTGGGGGGGGGGGGGGGCGGGGTGGGGGTGGGGGGGGGGGGGCGGGGGGGGTGGGGGGGGGGGGGGGCGGGCGGGGCGGGGGGGGGCGGGGGGGGGGGGGGGGGGGGCGGCGGCGGGGGGGGGGGCGGGCGGGGGCAGGACGCAGGTGGGGGCCGCCGCCCAGGCAGCGGTGGGGGAGTGAGTGGGGACCGGCTGGGGCCAGGGGACGGCGGCCGGGGGGGGGGCTGACGTCGGTGGGATGGCGGGCGGCCAGGGCGGCTACGGGCGGTGGCCGGGGGTGGAGGTGACGGGGCTGGGGAGGCGGAAGGGGGGGGGGAGGAGGACGGCCGGGGCGCCCCCGCGCGTTCTGCACGGTGGCCGGATGCTCCCACATCTCGCTGTGCATCGCCGGGGCGAGCACCACCGGCCAACGCGCGGTCAGCAGGGTCTTGGCGAGCAGGTCGCCGGCGCGACCGTGCGCTGCCCTGGCCCGCAGGTCGGCCGTCGCCGGGGCGACCACCACCCGCGCGGCCGCCCGCCCGACCCCGCCCCCGCCCCCCCCCCGCCCGCCGCCCCCGCCGCCCCCGCCCCCCCCCCCCCCCCCCCGCCCCCCCCCCGCACCCCCCCCCCCCCCGCCCCCCCCCCCCCCACCCTCCCCCCCCCCCCCCCCCCCCCCTCCGCCCCCCCCCCCCCCCCCCCCCCCCCCACGCCCCCCCCCCCCCCCCCCTCCACCCCCCCCCCCACCCCCCCCCACCCCCCCCCCCCCCGCCGCCGCCCCCCCCCCGCACCCCGCCCCCCCCAGCCGCTGGGGGAGTCGCTCTCGGTGCGTGTGGGGAGGGCATGGGCAGGGTCTCGGGGGATGGGGCGGGATGGCGGACGTGGGGGGGGGTGGACCGGGCCGCGGGGGGTGGTGCGCGCAGGGGGTGGAGAGCGGCGTCTGGGGGGCGTGATGGGCGGGGGGGGGTGGGGGGCGGGGGGGGGGGGGGGGGTGGGAGGGGGGGGGGGGGGGGCGGGGGGGGGCGGGGGGGGCGGGTGGGGGGGGGCGGGGCTGGTTGGTGATCGGTCTACTGGGCGGCCGGTTGCGGGGCCAGGCGGTGGGGGAGATAGTTGCGGGAGAGGCGTTCCACCACCGCACGGCCGTTGAGGACCAGCCAGTCCGACGGCTGCCCGATGTGTGCCGGAGGGTGGTCCGCAGAGCCGGCCTGGAGCGCCCGGACGCGGAGCGCCCGGCGCGGCTTCTCCGGCAGACCCAGCGCCGCGCCCGCCCCTGGATCCGGTTGACGAACCGACTCACCCCGCCTGCCTCGGTACCCACCTCGGCCGCCGCCGCATAACCCGCCTAGTCCGGCTATTCCAGGTCGCCGGTCGGACCGGCGGCCCCGTTCGCCCCGGCCCAGCCGGACCGCTTCCCGTCAACCCTCCTCACTCCCTCCCACCCGTCCCCGACCCACTCCCCCACCGCGTCTCCCCCCCCGCGCCCCCCCCCCCCCCCCCCCCCCGCCCCCCCCGCCCCCCCCCACCCCCCACCCCCCCCCCCGCGCCCCCCCCCCCCCCCCCCACGCCGCGCACCGCCAGACCGCGCCCCCGCCAGCCGCGCCACGCCAGCCCCCCTGCCGGCCCCGCCCGCGCTCACGCGACACGACGGCCGCCGTCATACCAGCCACGCACGCGTCCACCCGCCGTGCCGGATGGGGTATGGAGGAGCGTGTTGATGGTTTGTGAGGGTGCTCGTGTGGTTTGAGTGCTGTTGCTATTGGACTATGCGGCAGACCGGGTAGATTGAGAGAAGGTGCACTGACGACATCGTCCGATGTGTATATGAGCCCGGCGCGGGTACGTCGGCGAGTCCCGTGCCTTCTTCGGGGTCCGTGCCGCCAGTTGGGACGCCAGGTTCGGCGACGACCTGCCCGCCTACGCCGCCGCCGTCCGGGAGGCGCGACTGCCGGCCGGCGGCGGCGTAGGAGGGCAGGTCGTCGCCGAACCTGGCGCTGTCTCCTATACCCATCTAATATCAGTACATGTGATAGACACGAGAGAATCAACAACAGCAGCCATCATCCATAATAGCCCCTGTTCTCTTTCTCTTTCTCCTTTTGTTCTCTTATTTACTTTTCTTTTCCCTACTGTCTTCTCTTTTTTCTTACATTTGTATAAGCGACAGGCCGACGAGTACCGCCGGGTCACCTCGGCCAGCCTGCGGCTCGCCGGGGGAGACGCGATCGCCGGCTACCTCGCCGACGTCGGGGTCTCCCGGGGATTCCTCGGCATCTCGTTCGCGGTCGGCACCGTCGGGCTGGTGATCGCCCGGTTCGCCGCCCCGAAACATGGCTCGTATAAACATCTGACGCTGCCGACGGTACACCTGTGGTAGATCTCGGTTGACGCCGGAACAGTAACAACAAGACAAGAGCAAAGGAAGAGGAAAAAGTAAGAATGTGGAAGGGAGGAAACAGAAACAGGAAGCGGGCGGTCGTTGGTCTGCGGGTTGGGGAGCGGGGAGTTGGGGGGGGGCGGGTGGGCGCGCGAGGTCGTGGGGCGTGGGGGCAGGAGGGGGGGGGGAGCGGCAGAGAGGGCAGAGACACAGAGGGGCATGTCGGCGGGCGGGCGGGGGTGGGGGGGGGGGGGGTGGGGGGGGAGGGGGGGGGGGGGGGGCGGGGAGGGGGGGGGGGGCGGGGCGGGCGGGGGGGGGGGGGGGGGCGGCGGCGGGGGGGGGGGGCGGGCGGGGCGGGGGGGGGCGGGATCAGAAGGTCCGGGACCGCGATGGCGGCCCCGGAGGTGGCCGGCGGCGCCGCGATCGTGGTGCAGCGCCAGCCGAACGTGCCGGGCGGCAACCGGAAGGCCGGGCGGAGGGCGAGCGCCCGACCCAACCCCGAGCTCGGCGTCGTCGCCCAGGGCGCCGGCCATCTGATCCTCGCCCCCCCGCCCCCCAGGGCCGCCCCCCGCCCCAACGCGCGCCCCGCCCCGGTCGCGCCCACGGTATCGGGTCCTCACCAGCCCGGCCCGGCCCGCCGGCACCAGCACCAGCCCGACCACCCCGACGCCCACCCAGCCCGCCCCGCCGTCCCCCCCCACCCCCAACATCGCCCCGCCCCACCCAGCAAAACCTCTCCCACACACGCACACTCGCCACCACCCCCCCCCCCCCCCCCCCCCCCCACACCCCCCCCCCCCCCCCCCCCCACCCCGCCCCCCCCCCCCGGCCCCCCCCCCCCGCCCCCCCCCACCCCCCCCCCCACCCCCCCCCCCCACACCCCCCACCCCCCCCCAATCCGCCCACCCGCCCCCGCCCCGCCCCCCCCCCCCCACGCGCCCCCCACACCCACACCCCCTCCCCACGCCCCACCTCTTCGGTCGACTGTGTGACTTCTTTCTCTTCTTTATCACCCTGTCTGCCTCCGTCGGTCCTTTCCTACCGTATCCTACCCTCTCCACCCCGGTGCACCCCTCCCCCTCCTCTCTCTTGTCCCTCTCCGTCGCCCCCCCCGCGCCCCCCCCCCTCCCCCTCTCCCTCTCCCCCTTTCCTCCCCTTCCTTTCCCCCCCCCCCCCCCCCCCCACACCCCCCCCCCCCCCCCCCCCCCCCCCGCCCCCCCCCCCGCCCGCCGCCCCCCCCCCCCCCCCCGCCCCCCCCCCCCCCCCCCCCTCCCCCCACCCCCCCCCCCCCCCCCCACCCCCCCCCCCCCGCACCCCCCCCCCCCCCCCCCTCACCCCCCCCCCCCCCCCCCACCCGGCGCCCCCAGCACGCCCCATCTCCACACCACCCCCCGTCACCCCACACCACCGTCTACGCGGTCGCAGGCAACTGCGAGCCGGCCCGGCGGGCCGGCATCAACGTGGAACGGATCCGGATCTCGGTAATCGTGATCTGCTACTCGAAAGCGGCGGGCGGCAGCATCGTGGCGGCCAGCTGGGCCACCTCGGACGACGCCAAAAACCGCGGCAGTAAGGTTCCTAGCCCTTATACACATCTAATATTTTAAAGGGCCAAGTATGCTGCAACGTGTACTGGAGAAAGTAAACAAGCCTCATCTTGTCACCATTCGTTCTGGATTAAATCTCCCTAGTCTCTAGACCCTTCGGACTGCCCCGCAAACCCCTGAGCTTGTGTCAACTCGGCAACTGTCTCTTTCTCACACATACCACTACCATCGAGCGTTGGTAGATACGTCGACGGCCTGCTCGGCCCCCTGGGCAAGGTGATCGGGCCGGGTCTGGCGCTGGCCGTAGTCGGGCTTCGCACCGACGCCGAGCGCTACTCCCGGATGCGGCCGGCGCCCGAGGTGATCGCCGCACCGGCGGCGGTTGCCCCGGGCCCGGCCCGGCTGGCCTGGGCTCCTGTCTCTTATCCACCTCTAACATGGACAACCCAGCGCTACATACGTCTACCGGTTACAGTACATCGCGACACACAATCTCATCCGACGTCCCTCGACCATGCATCACCGATGTTCCGTCTGACCAACACACACGCCTCACGCCCCGTCCACCGCTAACGCGGAGGATCTGCACGACAACCTGCGCACACCACAAGGGAAGGTCGTCAAGAGTGACACAGGCCGTGACGTGTTAGTAGGCAGCATCAGGGCGACAATAGAAAGGGTAGACGGCGTGGGCAGTCGTGGGGGGAGTCGGAAGCGGAGAAGAGTGAAGGCGATCCGAGCAGGCAAGAGAGTGAGGGTCGGGATCAGGAGCAGTATCAGGACCAGCGGAAGTTATCTGTTTAGGGGGCGGGGACGACGAGATGGGTATAAGAGAGAGGGCCGGGGGTGCGCCCGGGAGGCCCGGCGCAGCGCCGGCTTGGAGACGTCCAGGGCAAACCCAACGGCGGCGGGGAGCGCGTCGAGCACCGCGCCGAGGTGCCGGCCGGTGACGGCGCCGGCATCCACCACAAGTTCCGGGTAAGTCTGCGGCGCCGGCCCGGCGACCGCCCTGGCGCCTCAGAACAGCGCCCGAACCCACCGTACCACCCCCTGGCGCGCCCGGTCCGCCGGTGGCCCGGCCGCGGCGTCGACCCGTCCCTCCGTCCCCGTCCGGCCCGCCCCGCGCCTCGCGCCCTACCGCCTGCCCAGCCCCCCGGCGCCCCCCCCCGCGCCGCCCGCCCCCCCCCCGCCCCACCCCGCCGCGCCCGCCCCGCCCCGCCCCCCCCCCCCCCCCCGCCCCCCTCCCCCCCCCCCCCCCTCCCCCGCCCCCCCCCCTCCCCGCCCCCCCCCCCCCCCACCCCCCCCTCCCCCCCCCCCACCCCCCCCCCCCCCCCCACCCCCCACCCGCCCCCCCCCCGCGCGCACGCCCCCCCCCCCCCCCTCCCACTCCCCACACCCCCCCACACCCCCCACCCCCCTCGCCACCCCCCCCCGGCCCGCCCCCCCCCACCCCCCCCGGGAGGGGGGGGCGGGGACGCGGCGGGGGCGGTGCGGGAGGCGGGGGGGGGTGTGCACGGCGTACGTGGCGCGGCGAGACGGCACAGCCGGGCTGGGTGGCGGGGCGGGGGGGGGGGGCGGGGGGTGGGCGGGGGGGGCGGGGCGGGGGGGGGTGGGGGGGGGCGGGGCGGGGGGGGGGGGGGCGGGCGGGGGGGGGGGGGGGGGGCGCGGCGGGGCGGGTGGGGGTCCGGGAGCGGACGGGGGGCCGGTCGGGGCGGGCGACGGGGGAAGGTGCCGGCCCGGCGGTACGGGTGGGGGTCGGGGTGAAGGGGGCGGGGAAGACGACAACCGGCGGCAAGGTGGCCCGGGGGCTGATCGGCGACGGGCGTACGGGGCTGCTCGGTGCGGCGGGCACGTGCCGGGCGGGCGCCGCCGAGGAGCTCACCACCTGGGCCCCTTCGTTCTTCTGTATTTGTCCCGGTACGCTCTGGCCACCGTGTTTATCCTCTTCTTCGGCTCCCCCCTGGTCTTCAACCCCCTTCTGTTCTTCTTCTTCCTCGTTTCCCTCCTTTTCTACCTCTTCCCCGTACCCCTCTCCCCCGTCTCCCCCTCCTTCTCCTCCGTTACCGCCCTCCCCTGCCCCGTCCGTTCCCTTTCTCTTCTACACCTCTTCCTCTTCCGCCGATACTCCTTTTTTCTTTCTCTTTTTTCTCCGTCTCTTTCTCCTCCTCATCCTCTTCTTTCTCCCTCTTCCTCTTTCTCTCCTTCCCTTCCTTCCTCCTCCTTCTCTTCTCCTTCTCTCTCTCACCTTCTCTTTTCTTTTCTTTCTCACTCCTTCCTCTCTCCTCTCTCCTCTTCCTCTCCCTTCTCTCTCCCTCCAACTCTTCCCCTGTGGTGTGGTGGGTCTGTGCTGGGTGGTCGCGGGGCGTCGCGGTGGGGGGTGGTGGTGTGCGAGGCTGGGGAAGGGGGCTGGGGGGGAGGGTGTGGTGGAGTCGGAGGGGGGTGAGCAGGAAGGGGAGGGGAGAGAGGGGGGGGGGGCGCGTGGCGCGGGGGGAGGCGGGGGACGGGGGGGGGGGGGGGGTGGGTGGGGGGGGGGGGGGGGGCGGGGCGGGGGGGGGGGGGGGGCAGGGGGGGGCGGGGGCGGGGGCGGGGGGGCACGGGGCCGGGGGGCGGGCGGTGGTGCGGTGTCGGGTGGGCGCAAAGGGCGGCGGGCGCGCGGGGCGGGCAGCCGCTGGGGGGGGTGTGGGCGCGGCGGGTAGGGGTAGGTGCCCGACGCTACGGGTAAGTGCGCGCGAGGGCGGCCGCGCGGTCGGTCCGGTGCAGGGCCCCCACGCCCCATCCCCCCCCCCGGCACCGCCGGGCCCGCACCCCCCCCCCCCGACCACCAGCCGCACGGCGACACCCTCACCGCCTCCCCGCCCCCCCACGTCTCCGCCCCCACCCGGCTGTTGGCTCCCCACTTCGACGACGCCCGCCTGTCCGGCAGCCTGCCCCGTGGTGCCACGCCCGCCAGTCACCCCGCCCTCCCCGCCCCCCCCCCCCCCCCCCCCCCCCACCCCGCCCCCCCGCCCCCCCCCGCCCTCCCCCCCCCCCCCCCCCTCCCCCCACCCCCACCCCCCCCCCCCGCTCCCCCGGCCGCCCCCCCCCCCCACCCCCTCCCACCCCCCGCCCCCCCACTCCCCCCCCAGCCACCCCGCCCGCGCTGCCCCCCCCCCCCGGTTCCCCGCGCCGCCCCCCGCTGCAGACCCACCCCCCAACCCGTCCGCCGGCGCCCTGGGGCGCCCCGGCCGGGCCAGTTCTGCGCGGCGTGGGGCGGCGGGGCCGCCCAGGCGGCCGGGCCGGGGGTGGCGGCCGCCCGGGCGGCCCGACCGGGTGGGGGGGAGGGGGTGGCGGACGGGCGGGGGGGGGAGGGCGGGGGGGGGGGGGAGGGGGGCGGGGGGGGGGGGGAGGGGGAGGGGGGGGCGGGGGGGGGGGGGGGGGGGGCGGCGGCGGGGGGGGGGGGGGGGGCGGGCGGGGGGGGGGGTGGGGGGGGGGCGGGCACGGGGGATGGGGGGGGGGCGGCGGGGTGCAGGGCGGGGGGGGGGGAGGGGGGGGGCAGGTGGGAAGGCGGGGACAGGGGGCGGTGGCCGATCGGGAGGGGGGCGGCGGAGGCGGGCTGGGGGGGCGGGGTGGTGATGGGGGGGCGGTGGGGGAGCATCCTGCTCTTCCTGCTGCCGGTCCACGACACCCCCCGCACCGAGACGCTCGTGAACCTCCCCCGCTCGGGCTTCTTCGTTGTCGCTCCGCCGCTCAGCGCCTTCATCGCCCGTGCCGGCCTGGCCCTCCCCCCCCCCTCCAACCTGCCGCTCGCCGCCGCCCCCCGCCCACACCCCGCCCCCCGCCACGCCGCTCCCCCCACCCCGTTCCACACCCAGCGCCCCCCCCCCCCCCCCCCCCCCCCCCCCCGCCCCCCCCCCGCCCCCCCCGCCCCCCCCCCCGCCCCCCCGCCCCCCCCCCCCCCGCCCCGTCCCCCCCCCCCCCGCCCCCCCCCCCCCCCCCGCCCCCCCCGCCCCCACCCCCCCCCGCCCCCCGCCCCACCGCCCGCGGCCCCCCACACGCCGGCCCCCCCGCCGCCCCCGCGCACGCCCGCGCGACTCCGGGCGCCGCGAAGCCGGCCGCCTGACCGGTCGCGCATCTCCGGACGGCCCGGCGCGGCCGTCCCGTCCGCAAACGCCGACCGCGTGCGGCGGCCCCGCCCCGCCCCCCCGCCCCGCCCCCCCCGCCCCCCCCCGCCCCGCCCCCCCACCCCCCCCCCCCCCCCCGCCCCCCCGCCCCCCCCCCCCACCCCCCCCCCACCCCCCCACCCCCCCCCCCGCCCCCCCCCCCCCGCGCCCCCCCCCCCCGCCGCCCCAGCCCCCCCCCCCCCACCCCCCGCCCCCCCCCCCCCCCCCACCCGCCCCCCCCCCCCCCCGACCCGCCCCTGCTCCACACCCTCCGACCTGCCCTGGCCTGCCGACACGCCACACCCCCCCACCCGCCTACCCACGCGCCCAGTCCACCCACCCCCCAGCGCCTCAGCCAACATTCTTATCTCCTGTAGTAACTTATTCAAGTGTTTGTCCACGTGCTCTGTTTTTATAGTTAATTCTGGGGCTAGCACCGAGTTTTACACAATGAGTATCGTCGGCAGGATCAGATATGTGTACGAGACGGACGTCTGGTCACGGGTCCCGATTGCACCCCGGTCGATGTCGTCTGGCCGACACCTCCCGCCCGGCCGGGAGGTGTCGGCCAGACGACATCGACCGGGGTGCAACCGGGATCCGGGAGCGGACGTGTCTTGGCCGCAACAGGGAACGGGCGGAGAGACCGCCCTCCACAGTGGACCAGGTATACACCTCTCATACCTCCCGAGACAGGCAGAAAACTCGTCAGTCTCCTACTGAATGAATAAATAAAAGAAAATGATAAATCCATCAGTCAACGGATTGATAAGGTGATATAGAACATAACGGTCCGGCAGCGACCGCCCGGCCCGCCCCTCCGCTCCCACGCCGGCGTCGGCCCCAGTCCCCCCCCCGCGCCCCCCGCATCCTCCCGCACCTCGCCCTCGTGCCACACCTCTTGACCAGGATCGCGCCCGCTCGCTCCCCCCCTCGCCCGGCGCTGCTGCGCTCCGCCCACGTCGCTCCCGCCCCCTGCGGGCCGGGCACCGTCGCACGCCCGATGACCGTGCCCGCCGCCCCCGCCCCCCCCCCCGCCCCCCCCCTCCCCCCCCCCCCGCCCCCCCCCTCCCCCCCCCCCCCCACCCCCCCCTCCACCCCCCCCTCCCCCCCCCCCACCCCCCCCGCCCCACCCCCCCACCCCCCCCCGCTCCTCCCCAACCCTGCCCCCGCGCCCCGGCACCCCACCCCGACCGCCGCGCCGCCCACACGCCGCCCCCACGGGGGGGGGGAGGGGGGGCGGGGGGCCGGGGGTGTGCTGGGGGGGGGCAGGGGAGGGTAGGTGAGTGGGGGGGCGGCCGGGGGGGGGGGGGAGGGGGGGGTGGAGGGGGGGGGGGGGGGGGGCGAGGGGGGGGGGGGGGGGGGGGGGCGGGGGGTGGGGGGGGGGGGGGGGGGGGGCGGGGGGGGGGGGGCGGGGGGGGGGGTGGGCGGGGGGAGGTGGGTGTAGGAGACAGGGCCATCGCGCGTCCGCGGGCGTGGGGGGGGGGGATCGGTCGGGCTGCGCCTCGGTACGGTTCCGGTTGCCCTGCGGCGGTTGGGGCCGCGCCGGTCGGCCGGCGGTCGGTGGCCGCAGCACGGCGTCGGTCTTCGCGCTCTTCTCGCGGTGCTCCTCGGGCTGGCTCACGTCGCTCTCCTCCTCTCGGCCCGGTCCCCGCTCAGTGTCCGGGGAACACGGGGAGCTGACCGAGGAGTATCGTCGGCGGCTGCAGATGGGTATAAGGGACAGGGCTCGGTCAGCGAACCGATCTGGTTCACCTTGACCAGTACGGCGTTCGCGGTCCGCTCCGCGATGCCCCGGGCGATCCGCTGCGGGTTGGTGACGAAGAGGTCGTCACCGACGATCTGGACCTGGTCGCCGAGCGCGGCGGTCAGCCCGGCCCAGCCGGACCAGTCGTCCTCGGAGAGCGGGTCCTCGATGGAGACGATCGGGTACTCGTCGGGAAGGGGTGGGGCAGAGTCGGTCATCTCATAAGAAGGAGGGGGGCTGCTCTCGAAGGTGTAGACCCCGTCGTCGAAGAACTCGGTGGCGGCTACGTCGAGCTCGAAGACGATTTACGTGCCGAGCCGGTAGCCGGCCTTCTCGACCCTTTCGATTCTCTACGCGCAGCCTTCCGCCTTCCTCTTCGATTTCTTCGCCTCCCCTGTTGCTCCTCTCGCGCCGCGCGCTGTCTAACCCACCCATCTTGTCCTCGTCGTCCTCCTCGTTCATCACTATCCTGTCCCCCTCTTTGAGCTCCTCCCCCCCCCCCCCCCCCACACCCCCCCCCCCCCCCCCCCGCCCCCCCCTCCCCCTCCCCCCCCCCCCCCTCCCCCCGCCCCCCCCCCCCCCCACCCCCCTCCCCCCCCACCCCCCCCCCTCCCCCCCCCTCCCCCCCCTTTTTCTTTCCTCCCCCTTCCCCCCCCCTTTCTCTCTCCCTTCTTTCTTCCTCTCTGCTCTTCCTCCCTCCCCCTTTTCTCTTCCCTCCTTCCCCTCCCCCCCCTCCTCCTCCCCCCCTCCCTTCCTCCTTCCTCTCCCCTACGTACCACCGAGGTCCTCGGCCCGACGGCGCCGGGGGTCGACCCACGGCCCCTGTCCGGCCTGCTGCGCCGGCCGACCGAGGCGCCCGACCCGGTTCCCGAGGATGGCGCCGCTTGCGCGGCCGGTCGCCATCCCGGTGCAGGCGACGCCCTGCCGGCCCGGTCCTGCGACCTCCCCCACTCGCCCGCGCGCCGTCCCGGTCGGGCGCCTGGTGGCGCGGTCTTTCCGGTATGGTCGGGCGACATCGGGTCGGTTTGCGGCAGGGCACCACCCCACTGCACCTTGGTAGCCTGTGCAGCGGTGGTCCGCCGGGGCAGTCCGACCGCTGTGTTCGTCGGCTCGGTCCGCGGCCGAGACCGGCTGGTGCGCCCCACCGTCGGTGGGCGAGGCCGGCTTCAGAGTCGTCGGACCATACTGCGACCACCTAGACGGGTGCGCTCGGGGAGGACGACTGGTAGGTCCGGCCGGGTTGGGTCGCGTCCCTTACACAGATCTGACGCCGCTGGCGAGGAGGAAGAGGAGGGGGAGGAGGGAAAAGGAGGGGGAGAGAGAGGAGGAAGAGGGAGGGAAGGGCAGAGAGGGAGAGGAAGAGAGAGAAAAAGAGAGAGGAGGAGGAGGGGAGCAAGACGAGGGGAAAAAAAGAAGCGGAAAGAAAAAAGGAGATTCGTACCCTGGCCGGCCTGCAACCGCTCGTACACCGCACCCTGGCCCCCAACCCCCCCTCGCCGAGCGCCGGCCACCTGCCCCAGGCCCCCGCCCCCCGCCCCGGCGCCACGCCCCGCGCCTTCCCCGCCCCGCCTCCCGGCGCACCCTCCCCCCAGGCCGACCCCCACCCCCCCACCGCGCCCCTCACCGCCGCCGTCCACGCCCCCGCCCACCCCCCCCCGCCCGCCCCCCCGCCCCGCCCCGCCCCGCCCCGCCCCGCCCCGCCCCGCCCCCCCCCGGCGCACACCGCCCCCCAGTGCACCCGCGACACGCACTTCGCGGACACTCCGCGCGCGGCGAGCGCCGCGCCCCACCAGCCGCGCCCCTCGTAGCACGCACAGCGCCGGTCGCCCCCAGACACTCACGCGGTCCGCACCACACCCCGCAGCTGCTGGCCGAGGCGGTACCGCACGACCCCGCGCAACCCATCGCGGTGCCCCGGGCCCCGATGTCGGACCCCATCGCCGACCCGGAGCCCATGCTGCGCCCCCCCGCCGCGCCCCGCGCCCGACAGTGCGTCACCGTCCCGTTGCGCTGCGCCGACTGCCGCATCGGCGTCGCCCAGCAGGGCACCCCCCCCCCCCCCCCCCCCGCCCCCCCCCCCCCCCCCCGCCCCCCCGCCCCCCGCCCCCCCCCCCCCCCCCGCCCCCCCCACCCCCCCCCCCCCCTCCCCCCACCCCCCCCCCCCCGCCGCCCCAGCCCCCCCCCCCCCACCCCCGCCCCCCCCCCCGCCACACGCCCCCCCCCCCCCTGCCGCATCACCCACTCCCTCCCCCCACCCCACCCGCACACCCTACCCACATCTACCTCCCCCAAATGTGGGACGCGAGGCGGCTGCCGGGGGGGGGGGGGGTTGGTGGGGGGGGTGGCGGCGGGCGCGGGCCGGCGCGCGTGTGGGGAGGGGGTGCGGTGGGGGGTCGACGGGTGGGGGGGGCGGGTCGGGTGGCGTGCGGGGGTGGGGTGGCCGGGAGGGACGCGGGTGGGTGGGCGGGGGGGGTGCGGGAGCGGCTGGGCCGGGGGGCGGGGGGGGGGGGGCGGTGGCGGGGGGGGGGGGGGGCGGGGGGGGTGGGGGGGGGGGTGGGGGGCGGGGGGGGGGGGGGGGGCGGGGGGGGGGGTGGGGGGGCGGGGGGGGGGGCCGGGGGGGGGGGGCGGGGGGGGGGGGGGGGGGGGGGTGCGCGAGGGAGTAGGGGTCGAGCCGGGCCGGGTGGGGGATGGGGGTGTGCGGGCGGGGGCGGGTGACGTGGGCGTCTTCACCGTCCGCCGCCCGCTCCGGGCCGCCACCCCGCCAGGTCTGCGTCGATCTCGGCGCCCAGCTTTTCCCGCTCCCGCCCCCCCCGCAACGAGGCGGTGCCCGCGTTCCGGGCCAGTCCGGCCACCCCGCCTCCGTCCAGTTCGTGCAGCCGGCCGTCTACGTCGTCCGCGCCGCTGCGGCTGTTCCCCCCGCCCGCCGCCCCCCCGCCCCCCCCCCCCCCCCCCACCCCCCCCACCCCCACCCCGCCCCCCCCCCCCCCCCCGCTCCCCCCCCCCCCCCAGCCCGCGCCCGCCCCGCCGCCCCCCTCCACGTCACCCTCCACCGGCACGTCCCCCACACGGTCGTCCCCCGTCCCCCCACCACACGCCACACCCGCTCCCCGCCCAACGCCGCCGACACACTCAACAGCTACCCCACCCCCACTGTGTGTTGGTGAGGGGGTGGGGGGGGGTGGTGGAGGAGGTAGTGGCGTGGCAGGGGGGGGTGGCGGGGGGGGGGGGTGGGGGGGGGGGGCGGGGGGGGGGGGTGGGGGTGGGGGGGGTGGGGGGGGGGGGCGGGCGGGGGGGGGGGGGCGGGGTGGGGGGGGGGGGCGGGGGGGGGGGGGGGGGGGGCGGGGCGGGCGGGGGGGGGCCGAGCAGGACCGGCGCGATCAGCCTGGCTCGGGCGCAGAGTCGGGAGACGGCTTGGGCGAGCGGCAGTAGCGGGCCGGCGCCGACGGGGCTGAGGCAGCCCCGGTGCCAGTGGGATAGCGAGGAGATCTGTAACCCGGCGATCGCCGCGGTGCCGATGCCGAGCTGCACTGAGAGGAAGAACAGCGACATCGGGAGGGCCGCGATCAGCGCGAACACGACCGCGGTGGTGTGTGAGGGGGTGTCGTTGTCGTTTGCGGAGTTGGATCGTCGGGCGGGTTTGGTGGCGGGGCGGTTGCGGGGTTTGGGTGTTGGTCCGGAGGTGTTGGTGGGGTTGTGTGTGGGGCGTGGGGTGGAGATGGTGGTGGGTTTGTTGGGGGTGTTGAAGGCGGGGGGTGGTTATGTGCCGTTGGATCCGGAGTATCCGGTGGAGCGGTTGGGTTTTGTGTTGGGGGATACGGGTGTGTCGGTGGTGTTGACGCAGGAGGGTTTGTTGGGGCGGTTGCCGGTGGGTGTGGGGGTGGAGGTGTTGTGTTTGGATCGTGATTGGGGTTGGTTCGAGTCTGGTGTGGGGTTGGTGTCCCCCCCCCCCCCCCCCCCCCCCCCCCCCCCCCCCCCCCCCCCCCCCCCCCCCCCCCCCCCCCCCCCCCCCCCCCCCCCCCCCCCCCCCCCCCCCCCCCCCCCCCCCCCCCCCCCCCCCCCCCCCCCCGCCCCCCCCCCCCCCCCCCCCCCCCCCCCCCCCCCCCCCCCCCCCCCCCCCCCCCCCCCCCCCCCCCCCCCCCCCCCCCCCCCCCCCCCCCCCCCCCCCCCCCCCCCCCCCCCCCCCCCCCCCCCCCCAAAAAAAAAAAAAAAAAAAAAAAAAAAAAAAAAAAAAAAAAAAAAAAAAAAAAAAAAAAAAAAAAAAAAAAAAAAAAAAAAAAAAAAAAAAAAAAAAAAAAAAAAAAAAAAAAAAAAAAAAAAAAAAACCCCCCCCCCCCCCCCCCCCCCCCCCCCCCCCCCCCCCCCCCCCCCCCCCCCCCCCCCCCCCCCCCCCCCCCCCCCCCCCCCCCCCCCCCCCCCCCCCCCCCCCCCCCCCCCCCCCCCCCCCCCCCCC